>NZ_JACHNF010000001.1:5207110-7810665 GCF_014205295.1 Kribbella solani | reverse complement strand
GTACGTGGCTGGCAGGTGACGGGTCAAATCGGCCCCCGGTGGGCAGGATCACAGGCTTGCAATTTGCCGCCGGCGGCCCGGATGTGGGAGTGGAGACCACTCCCACCTCGCTGTCGTCAGCCCTGCGCCGGTGTCGCCAGAACACCTGCGAAAGAACGCTTCCCACGCCGCAGCACCAGTACGCCGCCCGGCAACAGATCGTCCGTGCCCGGCACGTACTCCGCGTCCTTCACCTTCTCGTTGTTCAGGTACGCGCCGCCCTCGGCCACGGTCCGCCGAGCAGCCGACTTACTGGCGACCAGACCGGACTTCACCAGCAGGTCGCCGTACGTTGGCATCGGCTCGCCGGCACCCAGCTCCACGTGCGGCGCCTCCTGCAACGCAGCAACGAGGGTGGCGCCGTCCAACGACCCCAGCTCCCCCTGGCCGAACAGCGCATTCGACGCCTCCTGTACGCGCCGCGTCTCCTCAGCACCGTGTACGAGCGTGGTCACGTCCTCAGCCAGCACTCGCTGTGCTTCGCGTGCCTGTGGTCGCTCCGCGGTTGCTTGCTCCAGCGCAGCGATCTCCTCGGCCGTACGGAACGTGTAGTACCGCACCAACTGCAGTACGTCCCGGTCGTCGCTGTTGAACCAGAACTGGTAGAACGCGTACGGCGTTGTCAGCTCCCGGTCCAACCACACAGTGCCGGACTCGGTCTTGCCGAACTTCGTACCGTCCGCCTTCGTTACGAGCGGTGTCGCCAGTGCGTGCGCCTTGCCCGCATCAGTACGGCGGATGAGTTCCACACCGGCCGTCAGGTTCCCCCACTGGTCGCTGCCGCCGGTCTGCAGCGTGCAGTTGTGCCGGCGGTACAGCTCCAAGAAGTCGAGAGACTGCAGCAGTACGTAGCTGAACTCGGTGTAGCTGATCCCCTGCTCCAACCGCGCCTTCACCACTTCGCGGCCGAGCATCCGGTTCACCGGGAAGTGCTTCCCGATGTCACGCAGGAAGTCCAGGGTGTTGAGGTCCTTGGTCCAGTCGTAGTTGTTGACCATCCGCGCCGGGTTCGGCAGCGCTGGATCGAAGTCGACGAACTTCTCCACCTGGGCGCGCACCTTCTCGACCCACTCGTGCACGACGTCCTTCGGGTTCAGCACCCGCTCAGACGTCTCCTTGGGGTCACCGATCAACCCGGTGGCGCCACCGACCAGTCCGATCGGGTTGTGGCCGGCCAGCTGCAGTCGTCTCAGTGTCAGCAGCTGCAGCAGGTTCCCCATGTGCAGGCTGGGCGCGGTGGGGTCGAAACCGACATAGGAGGTGATCGGTCCAGCCGCCATCGACGCGCGCAGTGCGTCCGGGTCGGTGGAGTGGGCGATCAGGCCACGGCTCTCCAGGTCGTCAAGCACCTGAGTGCGGCGTTCGGTCACTAGTTCTCTCCTCGAGTACGTCGGTCAGTACTAGTGTCCCGTAAACGGTCAGGTGGACTCTGGACGGGTCAGGACAGACCGCAGTTGCGGGCGGAGCGCATGTCCGTCCGGTCCCTGGACAGTGACAGCTGTTGGCCGGTGCGGGTCGTGGGCACCTGGGTCCTGGTTGGGTACGGGCAGACCGTGTGACAGGACCTGCTCAGCCGGAGTGAGCTGGCGGATGCCAATGGCGAGTACGTGGTCCGGATGGCTCTGAGCGAAGTCACCGTACAACTGGGGGTCGTGCTGTCCGTCGTCACCGATCAGCACCCACTGGACCTTCGGGAACTCCCGAGCCAGTCGCCGTAGCGCAGTTCGCTTGTGCTCCTGGCCGCTACGGAACCAGCCTGTGTTCGTAGGTCCCCAGTCCGTCATCAGCAACGGCCCCGGTGGGTACCCGTGCCGTGCGAAGAACCGAGTCAGTGTCGGAGCGGTGTTCCAGGCCCCCGTGGACAGGTAGAACATCGGCGCACCAGGGTGGTCCGCCAGCAGCTCCTCGTACAGCCCTGCCATTCCTGGTACGACGCGGCGCGCCTGCTCGTCGCGTACGAACGTGTTCCACGCGGCGATCAACGGCCTCGGCAGCATCGTCAGGATGACCGTGTCGTCGATGTCGCTGACCAGCCCGAACTTGGCATCCGGATCCGGTACGAAGATGCGCGCGCGAGCTTGCCGGTCGCCATGTACACCCAGGTTGATCTCATGCCAGCCCGGCGGAAGTACTACCGGCACGGTCAGGTCGACGAATCCGCCACGGTCGGTCACCGCTTCGAAGGTCTGCCCGCTGACAGTCACCGTCACCGTCACCTTGACGGCCGGCGCCGTGACGAACGCACGCCAGCCACGCACCACCTGGTCCTCGTCGAACCGCGGCTGGTTGCGCGGGTCGCGGCCGAGCACCACCCGGGCCAGCACCCGGACGAACTCGGTGTTGCCGTACCCGACCTGCGGGATGATCCGCTCCTGCCAGCCACGCCGCCGCAACACCGCCTGCACCCCGACGTTGAACCAGTCCTCGAGACGGGACGCGTAGTGCGGACGGGCCATACCAGAAACCTACCCGCAGCACGGTCCCCTAGTCGCCCTGCCTCGCGGTCCTTTGACCTGTCCTTCAAGAACTGTCCGAGCCATCTCCTACCGTGGCTCCATGACCGCTCTCGGAATGTGCTTCCCCAGGACCTATCCCGCTGCTCTGGTTACCGACGTGGCGCGGCGGCTCGATGCCGGTGGGGCGGATGAGCTGTGGATCATCGAGGACTGCTTCTACACGTCCGGCCCGGCGCTGGTGTCGGCGGCGCTGGCGTCGACCGAGCGGCTGACGGTCGGGCTCGGCATCGTGCCGGCGGTCGCGCGGACGGCGGCGGTGACGGCGATGGAGTTCGCGACGCTCGAGGCGCTCGGGCCGGGGCGGTTCCTGCCCGGTATCGGCCACGGTGTGCAGTCGTGGATGGGACAGATGGGCGTACGCCCCAAGTCGCCGTTGACGACGCTGGAGGAGGTCACCACGAGCGTCACGCGATTGCTGGCCGGTGAGGAGGTCAGCTTCGACGGCAAGGCGGTCTTCCTCGACAAGGTGAAGCTGGATGCGCCGCCGGTGCAGGCGCCGCCGATTCTGCTCGGCGTGCAGGGGCCGAAGTCGATGGCACTGGCCGGGCGGGTCGCCGGTGGGGTGGTGCTGGCCGAGCCGGCGACAGCGGCGTACGTGCGGCAGTCGGTCGAGTACGCGGGATCGCCGGACGGGTTCGTGGTCGCGGTGTTCGCGGCGATGTGTGTACGCGGGGATCGGAAGGCGGCGTACGAGTTCACGGCGCCGTGGCTCGGAGGGCACCTTGGTAACAAGCCGCCGCAGCTGACTGCGTTGCCGTTCTTTGACGAGATGCAGAAGTTGTATGCGGAGTCCGGGGAGGCCGGGCTGGTGGGGATGCCGCGGGACTGGTGGACGCAGATCGGGGCCATCGGGACGGTTGAGGACGCGGCCGCGCATCTGGAGACGCTGGAGGCGGCTGGGGTGGATCACGTCGGGCTGTTCCCGGATCCGGAGGTGGAGCACGGGCTGCCGCAGCTGGACTACGTACTTGAACTGACCAACCGCTAGTCGCTGGTCAGCTGGTCGGCCGGTGGTGCTGGTCAGTCGGTGGTGCTGGTCAGCGGCGCTTGGGGACGTGCGGGCGGTACGGGGAGACGGTTGGGTCGTTCGGGATCCAGAAGCGCCACGGGCGGTCGGCGGCGTCGCGGAGGCCGACTCGGGGGCCGGTGGATGGTTCGCCGTCGTAGCCGGGGCCTGGGAGGAGCTGGATCGGTGAATGTTTCGCCAGCAGGTCGATGCCGTTGCCGGACCGGCCGATGCCCAGGGCAACACACAGGCGAGCCGGGCCGCGGGCCAGGTCCCGGTCAGGGCTCGGCTTCGGGCGTTTGACGACCGGTCCCTTGCGTACGGCGGGCGTTGCACCTTCCGCGCCGGGTGCTCCCCCGCGAATACCCTGCACGTCCCCGCGGATGCCAGGGGTTTGCTTGCCGGTGCCGGGCGAGGTCTGGCTGAAGGCGGTCCGCTGTTCGGTGAGGTGGCCGCGGCGGGTGCGGGCCAGGTCGAGGCCTTCGATCACCTCGCCGGCGCGGAGCAGGACGGCTGACGGTTTCCCGTCCGGGCCGGCGACGACGTTCATGCAGAAGTGCATGCCGTAGGTGAAGTACACATACAGGAAGCCGGGTGGGCCGAACATCACCTCGGTCCGGGCGGTGGGGCCGCGGTACGCGTGGGAGCCCGGGTCGTTCGCGCCGTCGTACGCCTCGACCTCGGTGAGGCGGACCGCGACGGTTCCTTCCTGGGTGGTGCTGCGCAGAACCATGCCAAGCAACTTCGGAGCCACGTCCAGAACCGGACCGGCAAGCAAAGAACGGCGCATGCGCAGCACCCTAAAGGAGCCTCAGCCGAGCCGGGTTGCGTGGGCCTGGGCGCGGGAGTGGAGTTCGGTTAGTTGGGCTGTTACCTGGGTTTGGGAGGTGCCGCCTCGGGTGTTGCGGGAGGTGAGGGAGCCTTCGACGGTCAGGACGGTGCGGACTTCGGGAGTCAGGTGCGGGGAGATGGCGGCGAGGTCGTCGTCGGTGAGGTCCCAGAGTTCGATGCCGCGCTTCTCGCAAGCCTGGACGCAGGCGCCGGCCAGCTCGTGGGCCACTCGGAACGGAACCTTCTGCCGGACCAGCCACTCGGCGATGTCGGTGGCGAGGGAGAAACCCTGGGGGGCGAGCTCAGCCAGGCGGTCGGCGTTGAAGCGCAGGGTGCGGATCATCCCGGTGAACGCCGGCAGCAGTACCTCGAGGGTGTCGATGGAGTCGAAGACCGGCTCCTTGTCCTCCTGCAGGTCCCGGTTGTACGCCAGCGGCTGCGCCTTGAGCGTCGCCAGCAGGCCGCTCAGGTTCCCGATCAGCCGGCCGGCCTTGCCGCGGGCGAGTTCGGCGATGTCGGGGTTCTTCTTCTGCGGCATGATGCTGGACCCGGTCGAGTACGCGTCGTCCAGCTCGACGAACCCGAACTCCTTCGTCGCCCAGATGATCACCTCTTCGGCCTGCCGGGACAGGTCGATCCCGATCTGCGCGGTGACGAACGCGAACTCCGCGACGAAGTCCCGCGCGGACGTACCGTCGATCGAGTTCGCCGACGAGTTCGTGAAGCCGAGCTCGCGGGCGACGAACACCGGGTCGAGACCCAGCGAACTTCCGGCCAGCGCACCCGACCCGTACGGCGAATCGGCCGCGACGCGAGCGTCCCAGTCGGCCAGCCGATCCAGGTCCCGGATCAGCGGCCAGGCGTGGGCAAGCAGGTGGTGCGAGAGCAGGACCGGTTGCGCGTGCTGCAGATGCGTACGCCCCGGCATCGCGACGCCCAGGTGCTTCGCGGCCTGCTCGGCCAGCGTGTTCACCTGATCGAGTACGAGTCGTCCGATGATCCGGCCGTGCTCCCGCAGGTACGCCTTGAACAGCGTCGCGACCTGGTCGTTCCGCGAGCGCCCGGCGCGGAGCCGGCCGCCCAGCTCGGCGCCGAGCCGCTCCAGCAGCCCGTGTTCCAGCGCGGTGTGTACGTCCTCATCGGCTTCGGCCGGGAGGAACTTGCCGGCGAGCACGTCCGCGAGCAGCGCGTCGAGGCCGGCCAGCATCGCGGTCAGGTCCTCGTCGGTGAGCAGTCCCGCGCGGTGCAGTACCTTCGCGTGCGCCTTCGACCCGGCGATGTCGTACGGCGCCAGCCGCCAGTCGAACTGCGTGGACTTGCTCAACGCGGCCAGCGCGTCGGCCGGACCACCCGCGAACCGCCCACCCCACAGAGCGGCGCTTTCTCCAGAACTCATTGGTTTCCTTACTTCGGTTCGCGTGCGGCTAAGGACAGGAAGCGGGCGGCCAGGGCATCGCCGCCGGTGGGGTTGCGGGAGACGACCATGACGGTGTCGTCGCCCGCGATGGTGCCGAGGACGTCGTCCAGGCCCACGTGGTCGATCGCCGACGCGAAGTACTGGGCCGCCCCCGGCGGGGTTCGGAGGATTACCAGGTTGGCGCTGCCCTCCGCGCTGACCAGCAGCTCGGACGCGACCCGGGCGAGCCGCGCCTCGAAGGCGGCCGCTTCACCGGCGCGTGGCGTACGGTCACCACCTTCGCCGGGCACCGCGTACACAAGCTGACCGGCTCCGTCGCGGACCTTCACCGCGCCGATCTCGACCAGGTCGCGGGACAGCGTCGCCTGACCGACCACCAGGCCGGAGTCGGCCAGCAGATCGGCCAGCTCGGTCTGCGACCGCACCGGCTGCCGCCCGAGCAGCTCGACAATCCGCTGTTGCCTAGCAGTCTTGGTGGTCGGTACGGCCGCAATGCTCATGCCTCGAAGCTCCTCGCCAACAGCCACGACAGCAGCGCCTTCTGCGCGTGCAGCCGGTTCTCGGCCTCGTCCCAGACGACCGATTGTGGTCCGTCGATCACGGCCGCGTCGATCTCCTTGCCACGGTACGCGGGCAGGCAGTGCAGCACGATCGCGTCCGGCTTCGCCTTGGCGAGTAGTTGCTCGGTCACCGCGTACGGAACGAACGGCGCTTCCCGGTCGGCCGCCTCGGCTTCCTGACCCATCGACACCCAGGTGTCGGTGGCAACCACGTCGGCGCCGTCGACCGCGGCGACCGGATCGCCGGACCACGCCACCGAGCCGCCGGTCTGCTCCGCGATCGTGGCCGCCCGCACCAGCACCTCAGGATCCGGTTGGTACGCCTCCGGTGAGCCGATCACGACGTGCATCCCAGCGGTCGCGCCGCCGAGCAGGTACGAGTGCGCCATGTTGTTCGCGCCGTCGCCCAGGTACACCAGCTTCAGCCCGGCCGTCGAACCCTTGTGCTGGCGTACGGTCTGCAGGTCGGCGAGGATCTGACAAGGATGGAACTCGTCGGTGAGCGCATTGATCACCGGCACCCGCGACGCCGCCGCCATCTCGTCGATCCGCTCTTGACCGGCGGTCCGCCAGACGATCGCCGCGACCTGCCGGTCCAGTACGCGCGCGGTGTCCGCGATCGGCTCACCCCGGCCCATTTGCGAGGTCTTCGCGTCGATCACCAGCGGTACGCCGCCGAGCTCGGCGATCCCGACCGAGAACGAGATCCGGGTCCGGGTCGAGGTCTTGTCGAAGATCACCGCGACCGTCTTCGGCCCGGTCAGCGGCTGATGCCCGTGCCGGTCCCCCGCCAGCTGCGCGGCCAGCGTCAGTACCTCGTCCTGCTCGACCGGCGACAGATCGTCGTCCCGCAGGAAGTGCCGTACCATCAGTTCGCCTCCGTCTGATCGAGCAGCCCGGGAAGGGCCGCGACGAAACTGTCCACGTCAGCCTTGCTCAGGATGTACGGCGGGGCCAGCCGCAACGCGTCCGGGACCGGATTGTTCACCACGAAACCGGCTTCCAGCGCCAGCGCGGCGACCTGGTCGGACACCGGCTCGGTCAGCTGGATCGCGCGCAGCAGCCCGCGGCCGCGGACGCCGGCGATCTTCGGGTGGTCGAGCGCGCTGATCGAGGACGCGAGGTGGTTGCCGATGGCATTCACCTGGCCGAGCAGGCCGTCCCGCTCGATCACGGTCAGCACCGCCAGCCCGGCGATCGCCGCGACCGGGTTGCCGCCGAACGTGGTCCCGTGGTTCCCCGGCTGCAGCAGGTCCGCGGCCGCGCCGAGACCGATGCAGGCACCGATCGGGATGCCGGCGCCGAGGCCCTTCGCGACGGTGACCAGATCCGGCACGATCCCCTCGGCCTCGTACCCGAACCAGGTTCCGGTCCGGCCGATGCCGGTCTGGATCTCGTCGAGCCACAGCAGCGCGCCGTGCTCGGAGGTGATCCGCCGCGCGGCCCGCAGGTAGCCGTCCGGCGGCACGATCACGCCGTTCTCGCCCTGGATCGGCTCCAGGACGACGGCCGCGGTCCGGTCGTCGACCGCGGCGGCGAGCGCGTCCGCGTCGCCGTACGGCACGAACTCGACGTCACCGGGCAGCGGCGCGAACGCCTCCCGGTACGCCGGCTTCCAGGTCAGCGCGAGCGCGCCCATCGACCGCCCGTGGAACGCCCCGATGGTGGAGACGATCTTGGTACGGCCGGTGCGCCGCGTGATCTTGAAGGCGGCCTCGTTCGCCTCGGTGCCGGAGTTGGTGAAGAACACCTTGCCCGGTACGTCGAAGAGACCGAGCAGTTTCTCGGCCAGCGCGATCTGCGGCGCGGAGGCGAAGAAGTTCGAGACATGCCCCAGGGTGGCGAGCTGTGATGTCACCGCGGACACCACGAACGGGTGCGCGTGGCCGAGGCAGTTCACCGCCAGCCCACCGAGCAGGTCGAGGTACTTGTTGCCGTCCGCGTCCCACAGGTACGCGCCCTCGCCGCGCACCAGCACGCGCTTCGGTGCGCCGAAGGTGTTCATCAGCGCGCCGGAGTACCGCGACGTCAGCGCGGCCTGGGTGCCATCGACGGTGAGCAGTTCGGTCATGACGGGATCACCTGGGTTCCGATTCCGGCGTCGGTGAAGATTTCGAGGAGCAACGAGTGCGGTACGCGGCCGTCGATCACGGTGGCCCGGGACACGCCGGACTCGACCGCGCGCAGGCAGGCCTCCATTTTCGGGACCATGCCGGAGGCGAGCGACGGGAGCAGTTCGGCCAGCTCGGCGGTGTCGATCTGGGTGATGATCTCGTCGCTGTCGGGCCAATTGCGGTACAGGCCTGCCACGTCAGTAAGTACGACGAGCTTCTCCGCGCCGAGGGCCGAAGCCAGCGCGGCGGCCGCGGTGTCCGCGTTCACGTTGTGCGCGAGGCCGTCCTCGTCCGGCGCGATCGTCGACACCACCGGAATCCGGCCGGCGTCGATCAGGTCGATCACCGCCTCCGGGCGGACGTCGACCACGTCGCCCACCAGGCCGATGTCGACCTGTTCACCGTCCACCAGCGCCGTACGCCGCTCCGCCGTGAACAGGCCGGCGTCCTCGCCGGACATGCCGACCGCGAACGGACCGTGCGCGTTCAGCAGCCCGACCAGCTCCCGGCCGACCTTGCCGACCAGCACCATGCCGACGACATCCATCGCCTCCGGCGTGGTCACCCGCAACCCGCCGCGGAACTCGCTGTCGATCCCGAGCCGGCCGAGCATGTCGCTGATCTGCGGACCACCACCGTGTACGACGACCACGCGCACTCCTGAGTACCGCAGGAACACGATGTCCTCGGCGAACGCCCGCTTGAGCTTCTCGTCGACCATCGCGTTACCGCCGTACTTCACCACCACGGTCTTGCCGTGGAACTCCTTCAGCCAGGGCAGCGCCTCGGTGAGTACCGCTGCCTTTTCGATCGGATCCGCTGGAATCATGAGGAGTAGGCCGAGTTCTCTTCGACGTAGGCGTGGGACAGGTCGGTGGTGAGTACGGTCGCCGACGCGGAGCCGGCGTGCAGGTCGATCACCACGTCGATCTCCAGACCGCTGAGGTCGGCCTCGGAACGGTCGACGCCCTTGCCGCCGGCGACGCAGATGGCGGCACCGTTCAGGGTGATGTCGAGCAGCGCCGGGTCGAAGGCGGTGGGCGCGTTGCCGACCGCCATCGCGATCCGGCCCCAGTTCGGGTCGGAGGCGAAGAACGCGGTCTTGCACAGGTTGTCCTCGGCAACGACCTTGGCGGCGGCCAGCGCCTCCGCCTCGGACGCCGCGCCCTGGACGGTGATGCTGACGTGCTTGGTGACACCCTCGGCGTCGGCCTGCAACTGCTGCACCAGGTCAGCAGCCAGTACGGTCAGCGCGGCCTCGAACTCCTCGGGCGTCACGGTCACGCCGGACGCGCCCGAGCTGAGCAGCAACACGGTGTCGTTGGTCGACGTACCACCGTCGACGTCGAGCCGGTTGAAGGTCTTGCCGACCGCGTTCCGGAGCGCGTGGTCGAGGTGCGGCTGGTCCAGCACGGCGTCGGTGGTGATGACGCTCAGCATCGTCGCCATGTTCGGCGCGCACATCCCGGCGCCCTTCGCGAACCCACCGATGCTCCAGCCGCCCGGGTGCTTCAGCGCGGCCTGCTTCGGCACGTTGTCGGTCGTCATCACCGCGGTGGCCGCGGCCAGACCGTGCTCGGGACCGTTGCCCAACGCATCCACGGCCAGCGAAAGTCCCGGGATCAGAGCCGCCATCGGAAGGCGTTCGCCGATCAGGCCGGTCGAGCAGACGCCGACCTCGGCGGCGCCCACACCCAGCAGCGATGCCAGCTCTTCGGCGGTCTTGTGGGTGTCCTGAAAACCTTCCGGCCCGGTGCAGGCGTTCGCGCCGCCGGAGTTCAGGACGACGGCCTTCAGTACGCCGGCGGTCAGGACCTGCTGCGACCAGAGCACCGGCGCGGCCTTCACCTTGTTGGTGGTGAAGACGCCGGCGGCGACGTCGTGCGGGCCGTCGTTCACGACAACGGTCAGGTCCGGCGTACCGGCCGGTTTGATCCCGGCGATCACTCCGGCCGCGCGGAAGCCGGCCGGCGCGGTGACCCCGGCGCTCCGATCGACTCCTGGATCCAGCGCGGTGTCCGGGGTGATATCGACGGTCACGGGGCTACTCCTACGAGGGGCAGGGCCGTGGTCTCGGTCAGACCCTTGGCCAGGTTCATGCACTGCACGGCGGCGCCGGCGGTGCCCTTGGTGAGGTTGTCCATGGCGGCCACGATCACGGCGCGGCCGGTGCGCTGGTCGAGTGCGACCTGCAACTGCACGGTGTTCGCGCCGAGCGTGGCCTGTGTCTGCGGCCATTGCCCTTCGGGCAGCAGGTGTACGAAAGGCTCATCCGCGTATGCGACCTCGTACGCCTTCCGCAGCGTCTCGTAGTCGGCGGAATCGGCCATCGGTGCGCTGCACGTGGCGAGAATGCCGCGGGCCATCGGTACGAGGACCGGCGTGAACGAAACGCTCACCGGCTGATCCGAGTACGGCGCGAGGTTCTGCTCGATCTCCGGAGTGTGCCGGTGTACGCCGCCGACCCCGTACGCCGAGGCAGAACCCATCACCTCCGCACCGAGCAGATGTGCCTTCGGCGCCTTGCCCGCGCCGGACGTACCGCTGACCGCGACGACGACCAACTGACTCGCGTCAACCAGTCCGGCCTGTACCGCGGGCAGCAGGGCCAGCGTGGATACGGTCGGATAACACCCCGGTACGGCGACCCGATGCGCACCGCGGAGCTTGTCCCGTTGCCCGGGCAGCTCCGGCAGTCCGTACGGCCAGGCGCCTGCATGCACTCCCCCGTAGAACTCCACCCACGCGTCGGCCTCGAGCAACCGGAAGTCCGCGCCGCAGTCGATCACGGTGACGTCGTTGCCGAGTTGCTCGGCGATGACGGCGGACTGTCCGTGCGGCAGCGCGAGGAAGACCACGTCGTGACCGGCGAGCGTTTCCGCCGTGGTCTCGACGAGGATGCGCCCGGCCAGCGGCACGAGGTGCGGGTGGTGCGCGCCGAGCGCCGTACCGGCGTTCCCGCCGGCGGTCACGGCGCCGATCTCCACGTCCGGGTGACCGCTCAGCAACCGGAGCAGCTCACCCCCGGCATATCCACTGGCCCCGGCCACCGCCACCGTCACGCTCATATGAATGAGTATGCCATGATCCGGATGAATATCCAATCCCCAGCCCGACGGCAGCTCGACAGGACGTACCCGTGTACGTACATCGTCATTCACGCCTGTGAGGTCCGCGATGGGCGCGCCGACGACCGACACCTCCTGTCGAACCGCCGATTGTGACCCAGTTCATGTCACAGCCGGCCAGCTGGCGCGTGTCCAGGTGTCGACGACGGACTTCTGGAGGATGAGATGGCGCGGATCGGGCTCGAGCACCGGCGGACGGCGAGCGTACGGCTCGTGGAATGGATCAGCCGGCGGAGGTTCCGGAAAGTCCCGGACCCGGTGAAAGTAGCGCTGCACCACCGGCCGGTACTGCTCTCGACCGCCCTGCTGGAAGGTACGGCCGGCAACTGGAAGGCGCTCGACCCGGGGCTGAAGGCGCTCAGCGTGATGGTCGCGTCGGCCCAGATCGGGTGCAGCTGGTGCATGGACTTCGGATATTGGGAGTTCCATCACCAGGGCGTGGACCCGGTCAAACTGCGCGATGTGCCAAGGTGGCGGGACAGCGACGTCTACACGGATCTGGAGCGCGCGGTGATGGACTACACCGAGGCGATGACGGCGACGCCGCCGGAGGTGACCGACGAGCAGGTCGAGCGGCTGCGGCGGGACCTCAGCGAGAAGGAGTTCGTCGAGCTGACCGCGATGGTCGCGCTGGAGAACTTCCGCTCCCGCGTCAACGCCGCCGTCGGCCTCACCAGCCAGGGCTTCAAGGAGTACTGCGAACTGAGGCCGGCCAAGTGACTGAAGAACAGCTCGCCCACGAGTTCGCCGAGCACCGGCCGGTACTGGTCGGGGCGGCGTACCGGGTGGTCGGGAGTGTCAGTGACGCGGAGGACGTGGTCCAGGAAGCCTGGCTGCGTTGGTCCGCGATCGAACATGACGACATCCGCGACCCACGGGCGTACCTGATCCGGATCACCACCCGCCTGGCGCTGAACCGGCTGCGTGAACAGAAGGCGAGGCGGGAGCAGTACGTCGGACCGTGGCTGCCGGAGCCGATCAGTGCGCTGGAATCGCCGGACGATCCGGCGGCCGCGGTCGAGCTGGCGGACTCGGTCAGCATGGCGATGCTCGTCGTACTGGAGACGCTGTCGCCGCTGGAGCGGGCCACGTTCGTACTGCGCGAGGTGTTCGATCTCCCGTACGACGAGATCGCGGAAACGCTCGGCCGATCGGAAGCCGCGGTCCGGCAGCTCGCACACCGGGCCCGCGGGCACGTCCACGCCCGGCAGCCGCGGCATCACGTCGACAAGGCCAGCCATGACGAGGTGACGTTGCGGTTCATGCAGGCGGCCGGTTCGGGCGACTTCGATCAGGTGGTCGCGCTGCTCGCGCCGGATGCGGTACTGATCAGCGACGGCGGTGGCAAGAAGCAGGCCGCGCTGCGCCCGATCCAGGGCGCGGAGAAGATCGCCCGGTGGTTGTTCGGCGTGATCGCGGGCAATCCCGGTTTCGAGATCCGGATGGCCACGCTGAACGACGAGCAGGCCTTCATCGCGTACTACGGCGACCAGCCGGACACGGTCACCTTCCTGAAGTGCACCGACGGCCTGATCACCGAGCTGTACCTGCTGCGGAACCCGGACAAGCTCGGGGACGTACCGCCCCGGAGCACCCTCGAGCCGTAGACTATCTGCAACTCAGTCGCAGCTGGAGGTGTAGTGAAGTACCTGGAACTCGATCCGGACGACGCGCTCGACCCGGGCGTGCGGGCGGACCTGCTGGACACCTGGGTGGCGGCGACCAACGCCGGCGGCGCGGTCGGGTACACACCGCCGGCGCCGGTCGAGCAGATCGCCGAGAACCTCGACGGCGCTCTCGGCCGGATCGCCAGCGGTACGGATCTACTCGGCGTACTGCACACGGGTGAGCGGTACGCCGGAATGGGCATGCTGGTGAGTCGCGGCAGCGCACTGAACGCGCACTGGCGGACCGTGCTGCGCGTGATGGTTCATCCGGAGTACCAGGGCAACGGCGCCGGCCGGATGCTGATGGAGGGTCTGCGCGGCTCCGCGGTCGATCTCGGCCTGGAGCAACTGCAGCTGACCGTCCGCGGCGGGCTCGGGCTGGAGAACTTCTACGGCCCACTCGGCTACCGCGTCGTCGGCGCCCACCCGCGCGCCGTTCGGGTCGCCCCGGACGACTACCGCGACGAGGTCATGCTGGTGCTGGACCTGTAGTCACTTGCGGGTGCGGGCCATCAGGATCAGGGTCGCGCCGAGGGCGGCGAGCAGGACGCCGAGGGTGAGGACGATCGGCGGGATCCCACCGGTGAGCGGGAAGGCGGCCGGGGCGTACGTGCCGAAGTCGTCGGCGTCCGCGCCGACCGTGAACTTCACCGGTGCGGTGACCGTCTCGCCGGTGTCGTCGGTGCGCTGATACGTGACCTTCGCGGTGCCGGTGAACGCGGCGGCGGGTTTGAGCGTGACCGTGCCGTCCCCGGCGACCGACCACGTGCCCGCGCCGTCGGTCACGTGCTTCGTACACGTGCCTGTCGCCGTGCGGAGACAGACCGAGCTCGGCTGGATCTCGCCGCTGTCGTTGAGCAGCGGATTCACCGCGACCGCGTTGCCCGGCGTACCGGTGGCCGCGTCCGGCGCCGCTCGCGCGAGCAGCGGTCCGGAGACCGTCACGTCGAGCAGCGCGGTGTCGGACGTCCCGTTCGCGTCGGTGACCCGGTAGGCGATCGATCGCGTCGTACCGACAAAACCCTTCACCGGCGTGTACGTGATGGTGCCGCCCACGCCGACGGCGAAGGCACCTTCCTTCGGCACCGTCACGGTCTTCTTCTCCTTGCCGTCCACCGGATCACGCAGCACGACCGACTCCGGCCGGAGCGGTGCGGACGGGTCGCCGGCCTTGTCGTTGCCGAGGACGTTCACCTCGACCGCCGTACCGAAGGCAGTGTCCGCGCTGTCGTCGACGACCACCGGCCGGACCGGAACGACCGTGACGGTGATGGTCGCGCGGGCCGAGTTCCGGTTGCTGTCCTTCACCTCGTACGCGACCGGTCGCGCGGTGCCCGTGAAGGTCGCCGTCGGGCTGAACGTGACCTTGCCGTTGGCAACCACGTACGTACCTTGGCCGGCCACCGTCACGTCATCGACCAGCGCACCGTCGGGCCCGACCAGCAGCAGCGAGTCCGGATCGAGCTTCGCGTCCGGACCTGGCTTGTCGTTGGCGAGTGGGTCGATCGTCACCGCAACGTGCTGCTTGGTCCGCGCGGCGTCGGGCATCGCGACCGGCCGCGCCTGCACGGTCACCGTCAGCGTGGCGGCGCCGATGGTCCCGTTGCGATCCGCGACCTCGTACCCGACCGGGACCGTCGCGCCGGCGAACCCATCGACCGGCGCGAAACGGATCGACCCGTTCGGCTGCACGGTGAAGGTTCCTTCGCCGGGTACGACCAGCGCCGGCAGCGGTTCGCCGGTGACCGGATCGATCACGCGGACACCGGCCGGAACGAGCGGCGCGCTCGCGTCCCCGGGCTTGTCGTTCGCGAGCACGTTCACGCTCAGCGGCGTCTCGTACGCCGTGCTGGCCGCATCGTCCGTGGCGATCGGTACGACCGGCGAGACCGTGACCGAGACGGCCGCACTCGTGGTGTTGCCGGTGGAGTCGGTGACCCGGTACGGGATCGACACGACGCCGCGGTACGCCGGTTCCGGGTCGAACGTGATCTTTCCGGAGGCGGTGTTCACCGTGAACACACCCTGTCCGGGAATCACGGCCTTGCGGTCCCAGTCACCGGCGTACAGTTGCACGCTGGTCCGGTCGAGCTCGGCGCCCGTACCCGGATCGTCGTTCGCCAGCGGATCGACGGTGACCGTCACGTTCTGCTTGGTGGTGACCGCATCCGCCACCGCCGACGGTCCCTTGCCGACCGTCAACAGCAGCAGGCCTTCCGCGGTGGTGCCGTTCGCGTCCGCGATCCGGTACGTCACGGGGGTCGTCACGCCCTGGAAGCCCTTCGCGGGCGTGAACGTGACTGTCCCGTCATTGGCGGCGCGGTAGCTGCCCTCGCCGCCGCGCGTCATCGTCTTGCCGTACCGGCCGGTCGGATCCTTCAGCACCAGACTCGCCGGAACCAGTGGCGCCGACGGATCGCCCGGCTTGTCGTTCGCCAGGACGTTCACCGTGATCGCGTGCTCGAACGGGGTGATCGCCGAGTCGTCGATCGTGACCGGCCAGATCGGCGTGACCGTGACACTGAGCGTCGAGGCCGCGTAGTTCCCGTCCGAGTCGGCGACCCGGTAGTTGATCGGCAGCGCCTTGCCGTGGAACGCCGGAAGCGGATCGAACTCGACCGCTCCCGTCGGCAGCACCGAGTACGTGCCCTGGTTCGCGACCGTCACCTTGCGCACGTACCCGGTGGTGCGCGCGGCCGGATCAATCAGCCCGACCGTGCTCCGGTCGAGCGTCGCGTTGGTCCCCGGGCGGTCGTTGGCCAGGACGCTCACCGTGACGGTGACGTTCTGCAGGGTGGTGGCGCTGTCAGCGATCGCTACCGGTGGGCGGCCGACCGTGACCGTCAGCCGGGCCGTCGTCCTGGTTCCGTTGCGGTCGGCAACCTGGTAGCCGATCGGCGTACCTGGTCCGCGGAACGTCGCGCTCGGCACGAACCGAACTGCTCCCCCGGTGGTCGTGTACACGCCCTCGTTCGGGATGCTCACGGTTACCTTCGGCAATCCGTCGGCCGGGTCGAGGAGCGTCAGACTCGCCGGGACCAGCGGCGCGCTCGGGTCACCCGGCTTGTCGTTCGCCAGCACGTTGATCGTGACCGGCTTGGCGTACGCCGTCCGGGCCGCGTCATCGACCGCGACCGGCATGATCGGCGTGATCGTCACCGCGATCGTCGACCGGGCGGCCTGACCGAACCAGTCAGCGATCCGGTACGTCACCTTGGTCGCCGTACCGGTGAAGGCCGGGAGCGGATACGCGGTGACCGTGCCGTCCGGATTGACCTGGTACACGGCCTGGCCCGGGATCTTCACCAGCTTCTTCTGCGCGCCGTCGGCCGGGTCGAGCAGGGTCAGGCTGCGCGGATCGAGACCGCTGCCGCGGCCCGCCGTGTCGTTGGCGAGCGGCATGACGCGGAGCGGCAGGTTCTGTTTGCCGGTTGCGGTGTCGGGTTCGGCGGTCGGCGCGGGTGGTTTGGCGACCGTGACCGTCAGGGTCGCGGTGGTGATGGTGCCGTTCACGTCGGAGACGCGGTAGCCGATCGGCGTCGCCCGGCCGGTGAACTTCGGCAGCGGGTCGACGACGATCTTGCCTTCGGGCGTGGTCGTGTACGTCGCCTGGCCGGCTACGACGACCGTTGCCTTCGGCTCCTTCGTGGCCGGGTCGATCAGGCGGACACTGCTCGGGACCAGCGGTACGGACGGGTCGCCGGCGTCGTCGTTCGCCAGCACCGGGACGGTCGCCGTCGTGTCGTACGGCGTGGTGGCGGTGTCGTCGGTTGCATCCGGCTGGACTTTCGTGACACGCGCCGTCAGGGTCGACCTCCCGATCGCGCCGTTGCTGTCGGCAACTTGATAGCCGATCGGGGTGGCGGCGCCGCTGAAGGTAGGCAGCGGCTCGAACAGCACCTTGCCGTTCGGCTTCGCGGTGTACTTCCCCTGCCCGGCAATCACGAGTGAGGTCACGGGCCGGGATGAGGCCAGCTGCGCCGGCGGGGCGAGCAGGCGGACGGTTGCCGGGACCAGGGCCGCGCCCGTCGGGCCGGATTTGTCGTTCTCCAGCACAGCGACCACTACCGATCGGCCCTGGAGCGTCGTGATCGTGTCAGGGTTCGCCACCGGCGGCCCCGGCGCGTTCACCGACACCGTCAGCGCCGCCCGCGCGGCCGTACCGTTCTTGTCCAGCACCTGATACGTGACCGCCGTCGCGACGCCACTGAACCCGTGCACCGGCTCGAACGTGACCTTCCCGTCCGCCACCAGATACGTACCCTGCCGAGCAACCGTGATCTTGTCGACCAGCTCATCGCCAACCGGATCAACCAGCTTCAAGGTCGCCGGCACCAACGGCGCATCCGGCGACCCGGGCAGATCGTTCTCCAGCACCGGCACGACAACCTCGGTGTCGAACGCGGTAGACACCGAATCACCGTTGGCAACCGGAGTCACCACCCGAACAGTCACCGTCAGCGTCGACTCGGCCGTCTGCTTCGTACTGTCGCTGACCCGATAACCGATCGACGTACCGACTCCGGTGAACCGTGGCCGCGGAACGAAATCCACACCCCCGTCCGGCTTCACCACGTACTCGCCCTCGCTCGCGATCACGACCTTCTTCTTGAACGTCGCGTCCGCCGGATCACGCAGGACGACCGAGCCGGGTACGAGCGTGACGCCCGCGGCCGCGCTGTCGTTGGCCAGCGGCTTCACCGAAACGCTGACGTTCTGCGGCGTACTGATGGTGTCCGGGTTCGCCACCGGCCGGTCCGGCAGCGCGACGGTCACGGTCAGCTTCGCGGTAGCGGTCGTCCCGTTGCCGTCGGCAACCCGATAGGTGACCGGCTTGGCCGCGCCGAAGAACCCCGGCACCGGTTCGACCCGGATCGTCCCGTCGGCGTTGGCCACGTACTTCGCCTGGCCGACCACGTTCACCATCGGAACGCAGTTGCTCCCGTCGATCAGGCACAGCGTCGCGGGCGCCAGCGGCGTACCCGGATCACCCGGCTTGTCGTTGGCGAGCACCTTCACCACCACGGCCGTGCCGAACGCGGTGGTCGCGGTGTCGTCGGTCAGCACCGGCGGAGGCGGCGGCGTGATCGGCAGCGGGTAGTCCTCGACCTCGCCGGAGTCCGCCGCACCGGTCGGTTTCTCGACCTGCGCGTCGTTGTAGCCGACCCGCACTCGCGCGTACGCGGCTCCTGCCTTCGGAGCGAGCTCGGTCCAGCGCAACGTCACCGTGCTTTGGCCGGCCGCGAACGGCGCACAGGCGCGCTCGCCCGGATCGAAGCTGCCGTTCAGGTTGACGTCGATCCACGCACAAGCCCGCCCGGCCTTCGACGCGCCGGTCAGCCGCAGGTCGGCCGCGTACGTGGTCTGGTTGGTGCGCAGCGGCTTGAACACGACGCCGTCGTCGCCCTGGTCCGGCGTGACCGGGCCAGTCGTACCGTTCGCGACGCCCGCGTTGTCCTCGGTGACGTCCTTCCCGAGGTGTACGTCGCTGATCACCGACGACGCGGTGCCGTACGACGCGGGTGCATCGCCGAAGTCCTCCGGTGTGGACGCGACGATCGAGAACGCGTCACCGGACGAACCGTTGTTCGTCGCGGGCAGTTTCGGGTGCTTGGTGAACAAGGCAGTGACGCCGAAGGTCACCTTGGTCACGACACCGTTCACGCGGACCGAGCCGCACGCCGCCGTCGCCGAGGCGTCCAGACCGGACGAGGACTTGGTGTTCACGCAGTTCGGGCCGCTGTCGTCGTTGGCCGCGGTGATCGTGTCACTGGTGACCGCGAGGTTGTTGCCCGGGCCAAGTGCCCTGCGTCGGAGATTGTTTGAGTGATTGCGGTGTCCAGGTGCGTGCATCGTGGTGGCGGAGGGGCAGCCTCGATGTTTTTCCATCGTGGCTGTTCCTCCGCTGCCGCGAGGTGCGTGCCTGGGCGCCGCAAGCACCAAAGAATCTCCGATGCAGGGCACTAGCTTCGTCAGGCTGAGACCAGCGGTGCTGAGCTTGAGGATCGCGTGCAGTTCGGACTGCGCGGTCGTACGGTTGCTTACCGTCCGGGTGACGGAGCCGCCGATGCCGCCGAGGTGCAGGACCGGGTTCCGGACCGGCTGGGAGAACGCGATCGTGATCGTGCCGCGGTCGCCACAACCGCCGGTGGACGCGCAGTCGCCGGTGTTCACCACCACGTCCTGCGCGGGAGTCGTCTTGGCGAGCGCGGGCTGGTAGGTAGTCGGCCCGAGGCCGCGGAACGCGACCGTCGTCGGGTCACCGAGCTCGGTCTGCCCGGTTGCCGTGATCGTCTGCCGCAAACCGGAACCCGGCATCACGGTGGTCGCGGAGTCGCCGGCCGCGAACGGCGCGGTCGGCACCTGGTACGCGGTGGCGGTACCGGCGTTGAGGAGAACGGTGGCGAGCACAATCGCCAGGCCCGCTCGGGTTGCCCGCATCTGTCCCGCCCTCCCGAGCATGTCACGGCACTGCCAATTGCTGCGGCCGCGGGCGGGCGGACCTGCGTACAAGCTAACGGCGTACGCCGACCCGATGTTACGGGAGAACTACTCTCCGAGGTCGTAGATCCGGACCTTGCCGATGCTGTGTCGCAGCACGGCAAGCTGATCCAGCGCGGGCGCCACCGGGCCGTTGCGCGCATCGGCGTACAGCCAGCGCACGCCGTACTGGGCACGCAGCCGTTGCAGTACCTCAGGTGTCGGCGCGGTCAAGGCCTGTTCGGTCAGTGCGACCCGGTCCGGCCACGGCGACGGCTGCTGGGTGTAGCGGAGACCGCCTTCGCCCTGCTTCGCCATCGCCTGGTTCGTGTACGCCCAGCCTTCGATCAGCGTGCGCCGCCCGGCGATCCCACTGACCAGGTAGCCGCGAGCATCGCACCCTGGTGCCGGACGACCGGCCGGGCGGCACCAGGTGTTCGTCGCGACCACATCCGTTGCGGCGGAGTTCTGGCCGAGCCACAACGCGGCCTCGGCCTCATCCGGGTACACCCACCAGTGCGCTGCCCGGTACGTCGGTGCCTTCTCCGTGTCACCACGTACGGCGCTCTGCAGCAACGAACTGATCGGTGCGGTCGACAGCAACACCAGTACGACGAGCATGCCGCCACCTGCTTGCCGGAAGAACAGGCGCCACGCCAGCACCAGTACGAGCGTGATGCCGAGGACTGCAAGCAGCAGCTGGGTACTGAACCACAGCTGGCGACCTGTCGACGGAGCAGGCACGCCGCGTACCCAGACGAGCAGTCCGGCGTAGCAGATCGACAGTACGAAAGCAGCGATCGCTATCGGAACCGGACGACTGGCCTTGCGGGCACTGGTCGCCGCGAACCAACCTGCACCGGCCAGACTGAACGGTGCGGCCGTGTAGACGAAGTACGACTCGCTGACGGACGGGTGGTCCACCAGCAGGTACCCGGCCCAGCCGGCGACCATTGCACCGAGTAGGAACCAGGCAACCACGTCCTTGCGGCCGACGACGCCCAGACCTGCCCATGACATCGCCTGAAGCGTCAGCAGCAGTCCCAGCAAGAGGCTGAGGGTTCCGAGCACCGCACCGTGCGAGAGCGCCGGCAGGATCAGTCCGCCGGCACCTGGCTGCGTGGTGTCGCCAGTCGCGGCGGTGTAGACGGGTAGCGACTTCAGTACGGCCAGGAACTGCACATGCGAACCGCTAGTACTTCCGGCGACCGTCAGGAACGTGACTGCACCAACCAGGAGCAGTACTGCGGTAGTACCGATCAGCCGCCAGGGCAGCCGCCTGGTTGTCACCAGCAAGTAGAGCGCAGCCAAACCAACAGCGGCGACCAGCAGCGGCAGTACGGTCGGTTTGGAGCCACCACCGACGATGGCGATCGGCACAATCAACAGCCAGAGCCACCGGCTGCCGCCCTTGAACAGCAGGTCGATCAGGAACACCGCTACCGCAACGGCCGCGATCATCCCGAACGTCTGCGATGGACTGAGCAGACTGACCGGTGGTGCCAAGTTCACGCTCGTATCGACCAGCAGGAACAGTTGCGGGGCGGCTAGTGCGAGCGCCGCGAGTACGCCGGTCCACCACGTACGGCTGACCTGACGAGCGAGAGTCGCGCAGACGAGCAGTGCGACGACCAGCCAGGGCAGAATCCAGAGGCGGAACAGGACCACCATCGGAGTCAGCCGGGTGACATCAACAGCCGCGGCCATGTCGGCGTTGGCGAACCAGTGGTAGTCGAGCGGCTCCCCCACGACCTGTGGCGTCTCCGGCGGTAGTGCCCGAGTCAGCTCATGCACCATCGACAGGTGGTACAGCAGGTCCGGGTAGTACGCCTCACCGTTCGGCGGCATCGGGTGGTACGCCATCACGCCCAGCGTGGTCGCGCCGACCATGACCGCGGCCGACACCGCCAAACCCCAGGTCCACAGAACCGGCAGTGGTTTCGGGTCGGTGATCCGCCAGTACTTCCGGCCCGCGATCGCGAAGCCGGCCAGTACCAGTGCCGGCCAGATGATCAACCAGCGTTGCCAGCCGAGCGCGGTGAAGATCGCCCAGCCGATCAGCTGCCAGGTCGCGCCGACGACCGACCCGAGCCCGAGGTCCTCGGCCCAGTTGCCAGTACTACGCCAGACCGCGCGCAGCAGCAACGTCCCCGGTAGGGCGATCGCGCCCACGAAGTACGCCGCGTACTTGACCAGTGGACCGGCACCGACATCACCGAGCGACGCGAACCCGGCGGCCAGAACCAGAATCGGCAGCAGCCACGGGACGTACCGCCTCATCTGTTGGTGACCGGGTCCTGATGACCGTGGTCTTCGAGGCTGTCGTATCCGACGAGGAACTGCGGGCGCCGCTGGCTCGACTGGAACAGCCGCGCTACGTACTCACCTAGTAGACCCAGGCAGAACAGCTGGATCGCGCCGATCACGCTGACCGCCAGCACGGTCGACGTCCAGCCGGGGATGCTCCGGCCGGTCAGCTTGATCACCAGCGCACCGACCACGAACAGCCCGGACATCGCGCCACCGAGCAGACCCAGCCAGGTCGCCAGTCGCAGCGGCGCGGCCGAGAACGCGGTCACGCTGTCGAACGCCAGCCGCACCATCTTGGACAGGTTGTACTTCGTCGTACCGGCGGCGCGCTCGGCCCGGACGTACCGGACCTCGGTGCTCGGGAAGCCCAGCCACGGGATCACCAGCCGGAACACCCGGCCGTCGTCCGGCAGCGCGTTCACCGCGTCGACCACGCGCCGCGTCACCAGCCGGAAGTCGGCCGCGTCGAACGGGATCTGCTTGCCGACCAGCCGGCACATCAACCGGTAGTACAGCCGGGCCGTCGTACGCTTCGGCCAGCTGTCGCTGGAGCGGTCGGAGCGGACGCCGTACACGACGTCGACGTCCTGCTCGCGGACCGTGGCCAGGAACTCCGCGATCACTTCCGGCGGGTCCTGCAGATCGGCGTCGATCGTGACCACGTACCGGCCGCGTGCCCGGCGGAAACCGGCCGACTGGGCGGCCTGATGACCGCTGTTCCGGAGCAGCCGGACGACGCGGAGCTGCGGCCAGTCCTTCGCCGCGTCCAGCAGCAGCGCGGCGGTCCGGTCCCGGCTGCCGTCGTCGACGACCAGCAGCTCGTACGTGCTGCCCAGGCCGTCGAGCAGCGGGTGCATCCGCTCGAAGAAGATCGGCAGCACCTCCTCCTCGTCGTACATCGGTACGACGACGGAGAGCTCGGGCTGGGTGTCCCGCATCAGCTGCCTTCCGGTTCCATCACTACGAAGATCTCGACCTTACAAGTCTCCGGGCGGGGAGATCGCCACCGCGCCGGTGCGGCGCGGGTCGCCGACCGCGAGCAGGCCGTCGGCCGGATCCCAGAACGCGGCCGCGACCCCGCCGAAGTACATCGAGTGCGGCGGCATCGACCGGGCCGGCAGCGCGGTCGAACCGGACACCGGAAGATCGTCCTCGTAGTCGACGGTCACGTCCTCGCGGACCCGGACATGCAGGCGCGGGTGCTCGACCGCCTCCCGAAGCGGGAGGCCGCCGTGCGTGTAGAGCGCGTACACCTGGGCCAGCGCGGTCGGAATCCGGTCCGAACCAGGCGAACTGAGCGCCAGCACCGCGCCGTCACTGCTCCGGCGGGCGACGCTCGGCGCCATGTTCGAGGTCAGGCGCGTGCCGGGCGCGAGACTGTGCGGCCCGCCGTGCAACAGCTCCTGCTCGCCGAGCGCGTTGTTCAGATAGATCCCGGTGCCCGGCGTCAGTACGCCCGAGCCGTACCCGGACGAGACCGTGATCGCGCAGGCGTCACCCTCGTCGTCGACAACCGACACCGTCGCCGTACTCGGCGAGGTCAGCGCGCGCAGATCACCGGCCGCGGCCAGATCGAGCAGCCGCTGCCCCTCCAGTTTGCGTACGTCCTCGGTGTCCAACTCGGCGAGGCGCCGGCCGAGCACCGCGTACTGTACGTCGACCAGTCGCTCCAGCTCCGACTGCCGCCAGCTCCCGTCGGCCGGTACGCCGTCGAGCAAGGCGAGCATCGCCGCGACCGCGACGCCGCCAACCGCGGGTGGTGGATTCGTCGCGAACCGCCACCCGTTCTGCTCGACCACGAGCGCCGGGCGTACGACAGCCTCGTACGCCGCCAGGTCCGCGGCCGTCAGAATGCCTTCGTTCGCGGCCATGTCGTGCACCAGCAACTGGGCGAGCTGACCCGTGTACATCGTCTCGGCGCCGTCGCGGGCGATCAGCTCCAGCGCCTCGGCCAGCTCCGGGATCACCACCGTCGTACCGGCCTTGATCACCTCGCCGTCCCCGTCGTGCACGACGCCGTGGCTCGGTTGATGCCAGCCGAAGATGATCTCGTGGGTGAACCCGAGGTAGTAGCCCGACGTCCGGCTCAGCGCGAAACCGTTCCGGGCGATGTCGATCGCGGGCTGGACCACCTCACGCCACGGCGCCTTGCCGGACCGCTCGTGGGCGAGCGCGAGTGCCTTCATCCCGCCCGGAGTCGCGACCGAACCGTGGCCGACGGTGGTCGTCGTGCCGCCGCCGTAATCGGTGGTGACATCCCAGACGCCACGGCCGAACCGGTCACCCGGCAGACCGCGGCCGGGCATCTCCACCCAGCCGTCGATCGTGACCGCCGGACCGCCCGCGACCTGCAGCGTGACGAAACCGCCGGAAGCCGGCGAGACTACGCCGATCTCGTTCACCATCGTGACCAGCGTGGCGGCGATCGCGGCATCCACCGCGTTCCCACCCTCGGCGGCCACCCGCACCCCGGCATCCGCCGCTGCCGAGTTAGGCGCCGCCACCGCCACCCGGGGGTGACCGCCACTCATCGCGCACCCCCGGCGCGCCGGCGCCTCACGCCCGCATCCCCCGCGCGCCGGCGCCTGGCGCCCGTATCCCCCGCGTGCCGGCGCCTGGCGCCCGTGCTCATGGTGGTCAGCCGACCCGCTGGACGGCGCCGAATCGGTCGACCGCCACCTGCACCGCCGCCTGCCGCGCGCCGGCGACCTCGTTCTCCTTCAGGGTCCGGTCCGGAGCGCGGAACCGGAGCGCGAACGCCAGCGACTTCTTCCCCTCGCCGATCTGCTCACCCGTGTACACGTCGAACAGCCGGACCGCCTCCAGCAGCTCACCCGCGCCCTCGGTCAACGCGGCCTGCACCTCCGCCGACGAAACCTCGGCCGGAACGATCAGCGCCACGTCTTCCTTGGCCACCGGGTACGACGAGAAGGGCCGCGCCGAGATCGACTCCGGCGCCGCGTCGATCAGCGCACCGAGGTTCAGCTCGACCGCGCTCGACCGGGCCGGCAGACCGAACGCCTGGCACACCTTCGGGTGCAGCTCACCCGCGTGACCGATCACGGTGCCGTCGATCGAGAACTCGGCGCAACGGCCCGGATGCCACGGCGCGTACTCCGCGTTCCGTACGACCGGCTCGACGCCCACCGCGGACGCGATCAGCCGCGCGACCTGTACCGCGTCCGCCCAGCCGGCCGGACTGCCCTTGCCCCACCAACCAGTCGGGGTCAGCGCGCCGGTCAGCACCACGCCGACGTGCAGCGGCTGGTCCGGGAGCGCGTCGTACAGAGCCTGGATCTCGGCGTCGCTCGGCCGCTGGGCGACCGACGGGAGCGGGGCGGGTTTGGTCTCCGCCTTCGGGAGGAAAACCAGGCCGGTCTGGAAGATCGCCAGGTCACTCGCGCCGCGCCCGACGTTCCGCTCGGCGGTCCGGAGCAGGGTCGCGAGCAGCGTGGTCTGCATCGACGGTTCTTCGTCGGAGATCGGGTTGACCAGTTGCACCGTCGTACGCCGTGAATCGTCGGCCGGAAGCCCGAGCGCGTCGAAGTCGGCCGGGCCGGTGAACGGGTACGACACCACTTCGGTCAGCCCGGCACCCACCAGCGCCGTCGCCACCCGCCGGCGCCGCTTCTGTGCAATCGTCAGCCCCTGCCCACCCGCAGCGGCCGGCAACACCGAAGGCACGTTGTCATACCCGAACAGCCGAATAACTTCTTCCGCAAAGTCATTCGGATCCACAAGATCCGGCCGCCAAGACGGCGGAGTCACAGTCAGCAGATCATCACCAGCAACCACTCCACCACCTACAACACCTCTGGCGTCAGCCGGTGCGCCGGCGGTGATCACCAAGGCAGGGGCGTGTACACCGGCAGCCAACGGAGCCGCGACCGCGTCAGCCGCGGCGGCCTCGACCGTGCAGCCCACCGACTCCAGATGCCGAACGGTTTCCTCGATGGTGATTGGGGCGCCGGCTACGCGGGCGGGGTGGTCGGCTCGGAGGTTTACCGGGGCGGGCTTGGGGTGGGTGTCGATGACTGTCTCGTCCGGCAGCGTGGTGCCGCCGGCGTGTTCGGTGAGGAGGTCGGCGACGCGCTGGGCCGCGTACCTCGGCAGGTTCGGGTCGACCTCGCGTTCCCACCGCTTCGAACCCTCGGTGGACAGCTTGTGCCGGCGTGACGTCCGCGCGATCACGATCGCGTCGAAGTGCGCCGCCTCGATCACCACGTCCCGCGTCGTCGCCGACAGCTCGGTGGTCGCCCCGCCCATCACTCCGGCAAGCCCGATCGGACCGGAAGCGTCGGTGATCAGCAGGTCCTCGGCGTCCAGCTCGCGGGTCTGGTCGTCCAGCGTGACCAGCTTCTCGCCCTGCTGTGCCCGCCGGACCACGATCTCCCCGGACAGCAGATTCTTGTCGTACCCGTGGATCGGGTTGCCCAGCTCGAGCATCACGTAGTTGGTGATGTCGACCGCGATCGAGATCGGCCGCATCCCCGACGCGAGCAGGCGCTTCTGCATCCACCGCGGTGACGTCGCCGCCGGGTCGATCCCGGTCACGGTCCGCGTCACGAACACACTGCACGCGTCCGCGTCATCCACCCGGACCGGATAACCATCCACCCCGGAGCCGGTCGGCGTCAGGCCGGCCGGGTCGCTCAGCGGCACCCCGTACGCGGTCGCGACCTCGCGCGCGACACCGCGGATCGACAGGCAGTACCCACGATCCGGCGTCACCGCGATGTCGAGCACGTCGTCGCGCAGCGCGAGCAGCTCGATCGCGTCGTCACCCGGCTGCCCTTCGCCCGGCTCGAGCACCACGATCCCGTGCGTACCGTCGTCGCCCAGCCCGAGCTCGGAGCTGGAGCAGATCATCCCGTTGGAGACGTGCCCGTACGTCTTCCGGGCCGCGATCGCGAACCCACCGGGCAGCACCGCGCCCGGCAGCACGACCACGACCAGGTCGCCGACCTCGAAGTTGTGCGCGCCGCAGACCACCCATTGCGGCTCGGCCGCGCCGATGTCCAGCGAGCACCAGCGGATCGTCTTGCCGTTCTTCTGCGGCTCGTTCTCGTACGTCAGCACCTTGCCGACCACGAGCGGCCCGGTCAGGTCCGACTCCTCGACGGTCTCCACCTCGAGGCCGGCCCGGATCAGCTGCTCCGCGACCTCGCGCCCGGTGACCGCGGCCGGGAGCTCGACGTACTCACGCAGCCATGACAGTGGGACTCGCATCAGATCTCCATCCCGAACTGGCGGCTGAACCGCACGTCACCCTCGACCATGTCCCGCATGTCCTCGACCCCGTTGCGGAACATCAGCGTCCGCTCCAGGCCCATCCCGAACGCGAAACCGGAGTACCGGTCGGTGTCGATGCCGTTCGCCCGCAGCACCCGTGGGTTCACCACGCCGCAGCCGCCCCACTCGATCCAGCCCTCGCTGCCACACGTACGGCACGGGCGGTCCGGGTTGCCGACGGACGCGCCGCGGCAGACGAAGCACTTCAGGTCCACCTCGGCCGACGGCTCGGTGAACGGGAAGAAGTTCGGCCGGAGCCGCGCTTCCAGGCCTTCGCCGAACATCGACACGACGAAGTGGTCAAGGGTGCCCTTGAGGTGCGCCAGCGTGATGCCTTCGTCCACCACCAGGCCCTCGACCTGGTAGAAGACCGGCGTGTGGGTCGCGTCCAGCTCGTCGGTACGGAACACGCGGCCCGGGCAGATCACGTGGATCGGTGGCTTCCGGGAGAGCATCGAGCGCGACTGGACGGGCGAGGTGTGCGTACGCAACACCTTGCCGGAGCCGGCCGGCTCGACGAAGAACGTGTCCTGCATCTGCCGCGCCGGGTGGTCGGGCTGGAAATTCAGGGCGTCGAAGTTCAGCCACTCGGCCTCCACCTCGGGGCCTTCGGCGACCTCCCAGCCGAGCGCGGTGAAGACATCCGCGACCTGCTCGGAGATCAGCGACAGCGGGTGCCGCGCGCCGAGCCGCGGGGTGTGCCACGGCAGCGTGACGTCGACCCGCTCGGTGGCCAGCATCAGCTCCTCGCGCGCGGCCTCGAGCACCGCGAGCCGCGCCGCGAAGCCCTCGTTGATCGCCTTCCGGGCGGCACCGATCCGCTGCCCGGCCTCCTTGCGGGCCTGCGGCGGCAGCGCGCCGATCTCCCGGTTGGCCAGCACGATCGGCGACTTGTCGCCGAGATGGGCGAGCTTCGCCTCCTGCAGGGCAGCCAGATCGGCCGCCCCGGTAAACGCCGTCAGCGCCTCGTCGCGGGTCCGCTCCACCTCTTCGGCATGCAGCGGCGTCACTTCGACCGGGTCGTAATCAGTGTTGGGACCGGACATGGCTCGCTCTCGATTCGGAACTTCTGCGACTTGCAGTCTAGGAAGCCGAGCCCCGAGAGCGTGAATCGGCTGTCCACAACCCGCCGATCAGGCCGTCCGGCGGCGCAGCCGGACGAACCCCACCAGAACCACCAGACCCGCCACCAGACCGACGAGACCGGCCGGTACGAGGAAGCCCGGCGTGGTCGACGCGCCTCCTGACGGCGGCGGGACCCACAGCGGATCGGACCCACGTCGCGGCTCCGGTTCCGGGGTCCAGAGCAGCCCGAGAACGACGGAGGCCGCGGCCAGTACGGACCCGACCGCTCCCATCACCAGGCCGGCGGTCCCGGGCAGTGTCACCGGGTCGGCCCGGCCGCGCCGGACCTGATTCACCAGCAGAAAGGCCACGATCGCCGGGCCGAACAGCGCCACGAACCAGGCCACCGTCACCAGCGCCGCCGGTTCCCCGCCCGGCAGCACGTACGGGCACGCCACGAACGTCAATGCGGTCAGCAGGGCGACGGTTCCGGCCAGAACGGTCATCCGCGCCTCACGCCGGTCCGGCGGCATCCGGTTGAGGGCGGCGGCCAGCAGCGCGTACGGGATCATCAGGAACGAGGTCCACAGCATCAGGTTCACGACCCACTGCGTCTCGTTCGGGTACTGCGGCTGGATCCGCGCCAGCTCACGCTTTGTCAGCCCGGACCGCTCCGCCCAGCCGCTCAGTACTACCGGGTCCATGTCGTCGATCCGGGCCAGGTTGGCATCAGCCGCGATCCGGCGTACAAGCTGCTCATCGCCGGAACCGCGCATCAGCTGACCGACCGCACAGTGCCGTCCCGCGCGATCGACGAAGTACGGCGTACGCCCGAGGCTGGTGTCATTCCGCGGAAACGCACGGCTCTTCCGGTACTCGCGCAGTACGTCCAGGTTGCGCAGCCGCTCCGGATGCGACGACGTACGGTGACGAATCTCCTGCTCCGCGGTCCACAAGTGAATCCTGGTCGGCAGGTCGATCAGCCACCGTCTCGTCATCGGCCAATCGTGTCAGTGCACCGGGTCGTTCACCGTGGGTACAGGCTCCTCTTCGGACTTGCGGGCGCCACGTGGCAGCACCACGACAGCGACGACCGCACCGGCGAGCGCACCGGCCGCGCCGACCATCATCGCGATCGACATCGCGTCGACGAACGCGTGCTTCGCGGCCTCGAAGAAGTCCGGCCCCAAGGCGAGCGTGTCGGCGATCGACTTCCGCGCCGGCTCGGGCACTACGTCCGGCAGCTTCGACGAGTACGACGCGGCCAGCACGCTGCCGAGTACGGCAACCGACAACGCCGCACCGGTCTGCTGGACGGTGTCGTTCATCGCCGAGCCGACACCGCGGTGTTCGGCCGGGACTGCCTGCATCAGCAGCGTGTACGCCGCCGGACCGGCCAGCCCGGCGCCGACACCCATCACCAGCAGGCCAAGGATGAGCAGCCCGTACCCGGTGGTGTCGGACACCTGCGCCAGGATCAGGAAGCTGCCCGCGATGATCAGCAGCCCGAGCGAGATCAGCGTCCGGTCGGCCACCTTCTTGCCGAGCGTCGCGCCCAGTCCGTTGAACAACGCCGCCGCCACCGCGTACGGGAGCAACGCCAACCCGGCTTTCAGCGGTGAGTACTGCAACGCGAACTGCAGGTACTGCGTCAGCGCCAGCATCAATCCACCGGCGGTGAACGACAACAGCACGATCGAGAAGCTCGTACCGCTGAACCGCCGGTCCTTGAACAGCGCCAGCGGCACCATCGGATGCGCGCTGCGCTTCTCCCAGAGCGCGAACGCGGTCAGCGAGACCACGCCGAGCACCAGCATCCCGATCACCCGGCCGGAACCCCAGCCGTGCAGTGGGATCGAGACGATCGCCCAGACGATCGATGCCATCCCGACCATGGTCAGGATCGCGCCGACGGCGTCGATGTTGCGCGCCGGGCCCTTCGACTCCGGGATCAGCGCCAGCGTGCCGACGATGGCGAGGATCGCGATCGGCACGTTCATCAGGAAGATCGAGCCCCACCAGAAGTGGTTCAGCAGTACGCCGCCGACGGTCGGCCCAGCGACCACGCCGACCATCGCGACCATCGACCAGGCCGCCATCGCCTTGCGGTGCTCGGCCGGCGGGAAGACGGTGAACAGCAGCGACAGCGTGCTCGGCATCAGCAGCGAGCCGCCGACGCCCATCAGGCCGCGGCAGGCGATCAGCTGCCAGGGGTTCTCGGCGAGGGTCGCCAGCATCGAGGCCAGCCCGAACACGACCAGACCGAGCAGCAGCATCTTCCGCCGGCCGAACCGGTCGGACAGGCTGCCCGCGGTCAGCAGCAGGCCGGCGAACGCCAGGATGTACGCGTCGATCACCCACTGGATGTCCGCGGGGGTCGCGTCCAGGTCGCGCATCAGCGACGGGATCGCCAGGTTCAGGACGGTGTTGTCGACCACCAGCACCATCAGGGCCAGGCACAGGATCATCAGGATCCACCAGCGCCGGGGATGGCCGGTGCCGGTGGCAGTCTCAGAGGACTCGAACGGTGTACTAGTCACTCGCACACTGTACGACGAACTCGTACAGTGTGCGAGTCCTGGGTAGGATGGTGGCGTGAACGACTCGATCTGGACCCGGCAACGCAGGTCCGCGCCGTCCCGGGAGACGCTCAGCCAGGGCCAGATCGTCGCCGCCGCGATGACGATCCTCGACACCGAGGGACTGTCTGGGCTGAGCATGCGCAAACTGGCCGGCCGGCTCGCGGCCGGCGCGACCAGCCTGTACTGGTACGTCGACACCAAGGACGATCTGATCGACCTGCTCATCGACGAGGTCTGGGGCGAGATCGACGTACCCGAACCGGAGCTGGCCGGCTGGCGGGCCGGCGCGCTGCTGTTCGGCCACAGCATCCGCGCGGCCGTGCTGCGGCACCGCTGGCTGCCCGAGGTGATGTACACCCGCCCGAGCATCGGCCCGAACGCGATGCGGCTCGGCTCCCGCGGCCTGACCCTGTTCGGCGCGGCCGGCTTCTCCAAGCCCGAGACCGATCTGGCGATGAGCAGCGTGATGTCCTACGTCCTCGGCACCGTCAGCGCCGAGGTGGCGACCCGCGAAATGGCCCGCGCCTCCGGCACCTCCGAGGACGACTGGGTCAAGCAAATCGTCGAACAAGCCGACGCCCTGGCCACCGACTACCCCGGCATGCTCGAATCCGTCCGCCGCCGAACCACCGTCGGCCTCGACACCGGCCTCACCGAAAACTTCGTCTTCGGCCTCGACGCCCTCCTCGACGGCCTGGCCACCCGCGCCAACCGCTGACAACCCGGCACCTGGGCGCACTCGCCTTCGGACCACACGGAGTGTGGGCCAGCTGCGATCGGGAGGAGAGTTACGGCGGCACGGTCAGCGGCGTTGGGCCCGGGCGGAGGCGTACAAGCAGACAGCGGCCGCGGTGGCCAGGTTGAGGGACTCGGCGCGGCCGTAGATCGGGACCTTGACCGAGTGGTCGACGATCGCGTTGATGCCGTCCGGCAGGCCGTGGGCCTCGTTGCCGAACAGCCACACGGTCGGCTTCGCGAGCGTGCCGTCGTCGATGCAGGTGTCCAGATCCGTCGCGCCGTACCCATCGGCCGCGAGCACTTGCAGACCCTGCTCGCGCCAGGCCTGAGCGGCCGCGACGATGTCCACGTCCGTCGTGATCGGGACATGGAAGATGCTGCCGACGCTGGCCCGGACCGCCTTCGGGTTGTGCGGGTCGACCGACTCCGACGACAGTACGACCGCGTCCGCGCCGGCCGCGTCCGCCGTCCGGATCAAGGTGCCGACGTTGCCCGGATCGCGGACCTGTACGCCGGCCGCGATCAGCTTCCCGACCGGCTGGAGCGGCACGTCCACCAGCGAACAGACCGCGACGACACCCTGTGAGGTGACCGTCTCGCTGAGCGCCTCGACGGCGGCGCGCTCGACCTCGAGCCACGGTACGCCGGCGGCGGCGGCCAGGTCGTGCAGATCACGGTGCCGGGACGCGACCGCGGGTTCGGCGTACACCTCGATCACCAGCTCGCGGTGCTCGAGGGCTTCCCGGACCGCCTGCGGGCCTTCGGCCAGGAACCGGCCGGTCTTGCGCCGGAACGCACGAGTGGCGAGCCGCCGGGCCTGCTTGATCCGCGCGGACTGCGCGGTCAGCAGACCGGGACTCGCCACCGAGGAGTGCTTCGGTGCCAACGACGCGGCTCAGGCCGCGGCGTCGGACTTCGGCGCGTTCACGTCCGCCGGCAGGGCGGCCTTGGCCACCTGCACGAGCGCGGAGAACGCGGCCGGGTCGTTGACGGCCAGGTCGGCCAGGATCTTCCGGTCCACCTCGACCTCGGCCAGCCGCAGGCCCTGGATGAACCGGTTGTAGGTCAGGTCCTCGGCCCGGACCGCGGCGTTGATGCGCTGAATCCACAGCTTGCGGAAGTCGCCCTTGCGCGCCTTGCGGTCACGGTAGGCGTAGACGAGCGAGTGGGTGACCTGCTCCTTGGCCTTGCGGTACAGCCGCGAGCGCTGGCCGCGGTAGCCGCTGGCCTGCTCGAGTACGACCCGGCGCTTCTTGTGGGCGTTGACTGCCCGCTTCACGCGTGCCATGAGGTGTTACTCCTTGTATTTCTGCGCCGGCGGCGGTGCTGGCCGCGCGACGGGGGATGGAACGGGTGGGGGAGATCAGATGCCGAGCAGCTTCTTGGCCTTCTTCACGTACGCCGGGGCGACCTCGACGGTGCCGGACAGGCGGCGCTTGCGCTTCGAGGTCTTCGCCTCCGCGAGGTGCCGGACACCGGTCTGCTCGCGACGGATCTTGCCCGACCCGGTGACCCGGACCCGCTTCTTCATCCCCGAGTGGGTCTTCATCTTCGGCATGGCTGTGTGCTCCTGAGTTTTCTTCGTTGACTCGATCGTCGGTGTAACGGCTCCGGCCACTGTGGTGCTGCTCGCGGCCGGAGCGGTTCGTCACTCCGGGTCGAGGTTGTCGGCCGGACCCTTCGGCTTCTTGGTGACACCGGCGGCGCGCTCGGCCTCGTGGGCCTGAGCCTGCTCGGCGCGCTCCTGGCGCTCCGCCTGCTCCTCGGCCTCCCGCTCGGCCTTCCGCTGCGCCTTCTCGGCTTCCACGTCCACGCGCGCTTCGGACTTCTTCTTGTGCGGTCCGAGCACCATGATCATGTTCCGGCCGTCCTGCCGTGGCGAGGACTCGACGAAGCCGAGCTCGGTCACGTCTTCGGCCAGCCGCTGCAGCAACCGGAACCCGAGCTCGGGCCGGGACTGCTCACGTCCGCGGAACATGATGGTGATCTTGACCTTGTCCCCGGCCTTCAGGAACCGCACCACGTGACCCTTCTTGGTCTCGTAGTCGTGCGGGTCGATCTTCGGCCGCAGCTTCATCTCTTTGATGATGGTGTTGGTCTGGTTCCGGCGGGACTCGCGCGCCTTCTGCGCGGTCTCGTACTTGTACTTGCCGAAATCCATCAACTTGCAGACCGGAGGCCGTGCGGTCGCCGCGACCTCGACCAGGTCGAGGTCGGCCTCCTGGGCCAGCCGCAGTGCGTCCTCGATCCGGACGATGCCTACCTGCTCACCGTTCGGTCCGACCAGCCGCACCTCGGGAACGCGGATGCGCTCGTTGACGCGCAAATCAGTGGTGATGGGTCCTCCTGGGTTGAACTCGTACTGGATGCCACCTCGTGATCCCAGCGCCTCCTGAAAAACACGAAGGCCCTCGTGCGATCACACGAAGGCCCAATTCCCAGCGGTACGACGTCCCAACCCTCGAGGGGAGGTACGCCGTACGTTTGACCGGGACCCGCCGACTGTTCATCGACTGGGTGGGAGGTGGCCCTCCGCTTAGACTTGAACCGCCGGTGTCCCTCGACTATTCCGGTCAGGGGTCACCGACGAACCAGGTCGGTCGCCATGTAAGAGTAGCAGCATGACGGACGCAGATGCCACTCCGCACTTGAACGACACCGCACGGCCCGACCCCCTGGCGACCGCCTCCCGCGACATCGCCGAGGTCCCTGCCGTGGAGATCATCTCCACCGCCGCGCTGCACCTGATGAGCGCGGCCGCCGTGAACCTCGGCCTGGCCGCCGACCTGCCCGAGCACAAGGACCTGGACGAGGCCCGGTCGCTGATCGACTCGCTGGCCGGTCTGCTCGACGCGGCGGCGCCGTCGCTCGGGCACCACCACGCCGCGCCGCTGCGGGACGGCCTCCGCTCGCTGCAGCTCGCCTTCCGCGAGGCGAGCAGCATCCAGGACGAGCCGGGTCAGGGCCCGGGCGAGAAGTACACCGGCGCCGTCTACCCCTCCCCCACCAAGTAAGTAGGTCGGCCAGCTACCCCTCCGCCGCGAGGTAGGCCGGCTCGGTCGCGGCCGCCGGCTTGCGGCGGGCGCGGCGGGCGCGGAACCAGGGCGCGATCCGCTCCAGTGGCGCGAACGCGAGCCAGCAGACGACCGTCGGCAGGAAGTGGATCAGCAGGATCGCGGTGGTGGCCGCGTGGAACCCGATGAAGAACAGGGCGCCGAGCAGCTGCCACCGCCCTTTCAGCCAGAGGATCACCGGCGAGCAGAACTCCGCGACGATCCCGACCCACTGCAGCACGTGCAGCATCCACGGGTGGTGCAGCAGCCACTCCCCGACCGGATGCGGCCGTCGCACGATCGCCCAGGTCAGTACGGCGCTGCCCGGCCAGGCGAGCGTCCAGTGACCACTGCGCAGTTTGGCGATCGCGGACAGGAAGTACGTCGCGATGACACAGATCTGGATGCACCGGATCGCCCATCCGGCCGCGTCCGACCGGGTCTGGTCGCCGTACGCCGCGAGTCCCCGCCGCCCCGACGCGACCGTTGGCATCACCCACAGTGCGATGACGAGCGCGAGGTGGTCGTGGTCGACCTTGCCGTCGCTCATCCCGATCAGTACCCACCAGGTGAACGCCGGCGCGACGATCCAGCCGGCCAGTCTGGGGAAGTAGTTGGACGCACCAACCAGGCAGGCGATCAGCAGGACGGCGTACAGCGCCGTGGTGTTGGCGATCGTCGGCTTCGGCAGGTCGAACAGCCGGGCCAGGAAGAGCGGCTGGTACAGACCGGGCTGCTGGCCCTTCATCAGGGTGTCGCGGACGAACGCATGCATGTCCAGGATGACGAACAGGTACAGCACCGTACGCAGCCACGCCACCCGACCGAGCGCGATACTCGGCGTGAACCACCTCATCAACGTACCTTCCAAGTCGTCAGGACTCGCGGTACCGACGGTCCGTTGACCCGGCCGCCGACGAGTGTCGTGGTGTCCTGAATGAGTTCGAGGCTCACGTACCTCGGCTTGTCCGGGTGCTTGCGCGCCCACCCGTCGGCGACCTGCTGCAGCAGCGACGGGTCCTTCACGATCTCCCCGGCGCGCGCCTCGATCTCGGCGCGGGCCACGCCGGCTCCTTCGATGTTCAGCGGTACGTCGACCGTCGTGCCGGCGTCCGTGACCGCGCTGATCCGGGTGAACAGGATCGACTCGTCGTCCGCGACGACCATCGAGTACTGCGACATCGGACCGAACGGCCAGAGGTCATCGCTGCCCCGGACCGATCCGTTCACCAGCAGCACGATCCCGATCACGGAGATCGCCACGCGGACCACGCGGCCGCGTTTTCCGATCAGTCGCTCAGTCGACACGACGCACCATCTCCAGCTTGGAACGAGTAAGGACATAGGGCACCAGCGCGGCGAACAGCGGCACCGCGACCGCGATCCCGGCGATGACCGCCCACGGCACCACCACGTGCGGTGAACCGACCACGGTGTGCGCGGTGAAGCCGTACAGCGCACCGACGGCCACACCGAGTACGCAGCCGAGCTGTCCGAGGAACCAGCCCTGCGCGGCGGCGAGACCACGTCGCAGCCGCGGCGGTGCGCCGACTGCCGCGAGAGTGGCGAAGTCCGCGCGACCCTCCGACATCGACAGCGACACCGACATCGCGACCCCGAGCAGCGTGGCGGTCGCGCCCAGCGCGAGCAGACCGATCGACGCGTTGCGTACCGGGCTCTGGTAGCCGCGCTCGACCTTCAGCTCGTCCTCGTGCCCGAGCAGCTTCGCTACCGCCGCCAGCTGTTGATCGGTCGGCGGCCGGCTGAGGATGAAGTGCGTCTCGTCCACGTCGGCCGTGCCCAGGCGTTTGGCCGCGTCCGCACTGATCAGGGCAGCGTGCTCCAGGAAGCTGATCTTCGGCGGCGCCCCGACGACCGCACCCGGGTACGCGAACGTACTCCGCCCGGACGGGTCGCCACGGCTGAGCTGCACTTTGCCGTCGCGCACCGGCGTGGTCGGCGGCACGACGACCTGTCCTTGCCGCAGCGCGGCGGCGGCCTTCCGGCCCCAGTCGCCGAAGCGGGCCACGTACGCCGGATCAACCGCTTTCAGCGAGTCACCGGTCGGGCTGACGCTGACAGTCGGCACGTAGCCGTTGGTCTCCTTGGTGCCGTACAGGGTGACTAGGCCCTGCTGGTACCGGTGCTCCACTGGCAGCAGGCTCTGGACCTGGTCCACCAGCTCGGGCGAGTACCGGACGTCGCCCAGGTAGAACTGCAGCACTGCTTCGCCGGGCAGGCCGACGGGCCGGTAGTTCTGTTCCTTCGCCGCCGACTGGTTGACGATGGCGAACCCGAGGGCCGTCGTACCGGCGACCGCGATCATGATCGCGGCGGTGACCGGACCGGTCCGGTGGCGGTGCCTGGAAGCGTCGCGCATCGCCATGCGTACGCCCAGCGGCATCCCTCGGACCAGGCCGGCGACCCGGCCGACCAGCGCCGGCAGCATCCAGACCAGACCGGCGACGACCAGCGTGATGCCGGCGACCACCAGCGTGACCGGCCAGGTCGGCGAGGCGGAGGCGACCCGGCTGACCTCGCCCGGGTCGCTCGCCAGCCGGGCGACCCGGGCGGCGTCGAGCGCGGCGCCCAGCCGGATGTTCCCGATCACCGACAAGACCACGCCGGCCAGCACGAGCACGAACGCCAGCAGCCGCAGCCGAGCGCTGCCGGTGACACCTGCGAACCGGCCCGCGAGCGCGGCCATCGGCGGACGTCGTCCCGCCCCGATCGCCGGCACCAACGCCGCCGCGACACCTGCAACTAGTCCCACTGTAACTACTACGACGAGCCGCACCCACGGGATCTGCCACTGGGTGATCAGGGTCGCCGAGGCGCTCTCCCACCAGGACTTCCCGACCAGCGCCACCGAGACGCCCACGACCAGTCCGACGCCGGCGCCGACCAGTCCGGCGAACAGCCCCTGAGCCAGGACCACTCGGCGTACGTCGGCTGCCGTACCGCCGGCCGCCGTGACCAGACCGAGCTCGCGGGTTTGTCGCCGGGCAATGACCGCGAAGGCCGTACCGGCCAGCAGCACCAGCTCCAGGACGCCGAAACCGATCATCAGGATCCGGGCGGCGTCAGCACCCACCGGGCCACGCGGGATATCCGGATCGACCAGCTCCGCCCGGGTGGTCAGGAACAGCTCCTGCGGCTTGAGCTTGGTGGCCAGGGCCGCGAGATCCGTGCCGTTCGGCAGGTCGAGCCGGTACTCGGCCTGCGCCTCTGGATCCGCCAGCGCCGTCGTGGTGAACACGTCCCGGCTGGTCGACAGCGTGATCGTGCGGGCCATGCCGACAATCCGGTACTTCGTACCGGCCGCGGTGGTCAACGTACCCCCGACGTGCAGACCGAGGTGATCGGCCAGCGACGGGGACAGCGCGACCTCGTCCGGCTTCGTCGGCATCCGGCCTTCGTCCATCCGGTACGTGCCGTTGTTGATCGGGTCCGTCAGGTCACCGGCGTAGAGGTTGGCGGTCAGGTCGGCGCCCGATCCGCGCAACTCGATACTGCCGGTCGACATCACGGCGCGCGCGACGTGCGATCCCGCGGGCAGTGCGCGCCGTACGTCCGTACGCCCCGAAGGTGCGGTCAGCTGGGCGTCGGCCGAGCCCATCACCGTCCGCGCGTACACCTCACCGGTCGGATTCACCCCGCGCTGTACGACGCTGAACCAGCTGCCGAGCAGCACCGGCAGACCGACGATCGCCGCGATCAGCAGCGTCTTGCCGAGCGTGCGGCGCGCGAACCGACGGGCCAGGCGCAACGCGAGCACCCAGTCGTTGACGAATTTCACCGCGGAGCCTCCAGCAGGACATCCGCGTCCAGCAGCGACTGGGTCGCGCTGCCGACGACACCGTCGCGGAGGTAGATGACGCGATCCGCCCAGGCCGCGTGCCGGGCGTCGTGCGTGACCAGGACGCCGGCGATCCCGTGCTGGTCGCAGCGATCGCGGAGCAGTTGGAGCACGGCCTCGCCGGTTTCGGAGTCGAGTGCGCCGGTCGGTTCGTCGGCGAGCAGCAGCCGCCGTTCGCCGACGATCGCGCGGGCGATCGCCACGCGTTGCCGCTGGCCACCGGACATGTCGTCCGGGAACCGGTCGGCGAGCTCCTCGATGCCGACCTCCTGGAGCGCCAGCAATGCCTGCTTGCGAGCCGCGCGCGCCCGGGTGCCGTCCAGCTCCAGCGGGAGCGCGACATTCTCGGCCGCGGTCAGCGCGGGGATCAGGTTGAAGTCCTGGAACACGTACCCGATCCGGCGGCGGCGCAGCGCGGCGACCTCGTTCCGGCTGAGCGTGGCCAGGTCATTGCCATCGACAAGCACCTGCCCACTGGTCGGCCGGTCCAGGCCGCCCGCGCAGGTCAGCAGCGTCGACTTCCCGGACCCCGACGGGCCCATCACCGCGACCAGTTCGCCCTCCTGGACGACGAGATCGATGCCACGCAGCGCGTGCACCGCCTGCTCCCCGTCCCCGTGCGTCCGCGTCAGGCCCTGCAACACCAGCCCCTGTTTGATCGCCATGGATACCGAGTATGCATACTCAGTATCCACCGCGCAAACTCGGCTTCCTCGTCAAGCTCTCACCCGCCCGCGTTCCCAGCGCTGACGATACGGTCGGGCAGGTGGGTGGCGATGGGATTCCGGCAGGTGTCGTGAAGGTCGATGGTCAGCGGTTGGTCGATCAGGTGAATCGGGCCAGCGGCGCCGGGCTGACGTTCGCCGGGTCAGCCGGCAACGGTGAGGTCGGGGCGGCGTACGTGCGCTGGCCGGACGGGCGCGCCGGCGTACTGACCCGAGGCGACGGTTCACCGGACGACCTTCGGCGTACGGCAGAAGTGCTGGACGCAGTACGCCGGCATGGACTACCCGTGCCCCGGTACGAACTGCTGGCCGAACTACCGGACGGCATCGGGGTCGTGCAGGAGCGAATGACCGGACAACCCCCGACGCGGATCGACCGGGCGTTGCTGGAATCGATGATCGCGATCACCGACCGGTTCGCCGGCCTCGCCGCGAAGGTCCCCGAGTTGCCGGTGCCTTCCATGCATCTGCTGCAGAGCGGACCCGGCTTCTGTCTGCACGAGTCACTTCGGGCGTACGACGACCGCACCCGCCGCGTACTGGACCGGGTTCACGAGGTCGGCCGGGACGAACCGAGCACCATGACCGGGGACGATCTCGTCCACCTGGACTTCCACACCGGCAATGTCCTGGTGGATGACACCGGGCGGATCACGGGCATCGTCGACTGGGACGGGATCGGCCGAGGCGATCGCCGGTTCGGCCTCGTCACGCTGCGGTTCGACGCCCACGCGCGCCTCCCTGACGTACGCCTCGACTGGTTCGACGAGCTGCTCGAAAGCGTGCTCTCCCCCGGCGTACTCAGGCTGTACTGGGCGCACATGACGCTCCGCATGGTCGACTGGTCGATCCGGCACCACGCCCCGGCCGACACCACGCGCTGGCTCGGCTTCGCCGAATCCCGGATTATCTGACGTCGCAGGCAACTCTTTTCGGCCCAGACCGAAAAGACCGCGAAGGCGTCCCTCCCGGCGTCGTCCGCGCCTACTTTCGAGGTGGGTCTTCGACCGGAGACCATCGCTCGAGAGGGGACGAGAAGATGCGTAAGATCGCGATGACCGCCGCTGGGATCGCTGCCGCCGTGATCGGCACCGGGGTGGCGCTGGCGCCGACCGCGAACGCGGCGGCGAACGGCACGGCGGCGTCCTGCCCGTCGGGGGCCGTCTGCCTGCAGGAGCCGAACGGCAGCATCCTCAGCAAGAACATCTGGTACAGCTACGGTGCCCACAACCTCCAGAACGTCACCGGCTACAAAGTCCTGATCAACAACCAGACCGGCGGCGCGGGCTTCCAGATCTGCAAGGGCTACAACGGGACGAACTGCTATGTCGTTCTCCGCGGAACCGGCGCCTACGCGTCGTACGACTTCACCCCGATCAACTCGATCGTGCTGGTGCGGTAGTCAAGGTACCGGCTCCGGCTGAGGCCGGAGCCGGTACGGCTAGCCCTTGACCGCGCCTTCCTCGACGCCCTTGAAGAAGAAGCGTTGCAGCGTGGCGAAGACGATCACGATCGGTACGAAGGCGATCATCGTGCCCGCCGCGATCAGGCGCGGGTTGTTGGCGAACGTACCGGACAGGTACTGCAGTCCGACCGTCAGCGTGTACTTGTCCGGATCCGTGAGCACGATCAACGGCCAGAGGAAATCGTCCCACGCACCGATGAACGCGAAGATCGCCACCACGCTGATCGTTCCGCGAACGGACGGCAGGCCGATGTACAGGAACCGCTGCCACGCGTTCGCGCCGTCCACGATCGCGGCGTGATCGACTTCCAGCGGCAGCGCGCGGAACGCGTTGAACATCAGCAGTACGTTGAGCGCACCAATCATTCCGGGAAGGGCGACACCGAACAACGTGTTCGCCAGCCCGAACTCCCGTACCGTCACGTACTGCGAGATGATCGTGACCTCGCCCGGCAGCACGAGTGTCGCCAGGAACAGCCCGAGGACGATCCGCCGGCCCCGGAACTGCAGCCGCGACAACGCGAACCCGGCCAGCGACGCGCCGATGATGTTGCCGCCGACAACCAGTACGGCGACGACCAGCGAGTTCCGCGCGTAGTCCCAGACCGGGATGGTGTCGGTGACCGCCTTGTAGTGGTCGAACGTCGGCTGCGCCGGCAGCAGCCGCGGGATCCGGGTGTAGATGTCCTCCCCGGAACCTTTCAGCGACGTCGACAGCTGCCAGAGGAACGGCCCGATCGTGATCAGCAGCACGAACACCAGCAACGCGTACCGCGCGACCTTCTCCCGCGGCGAGATCGTGTTGAACCCGAACGAACCCGTCCGGCGGCGCCGCTTCGGACCCTCCGGCTCGCCGACGACGGCCGGGCGGGCCGGATCGGTGACCACACTCATGCTTCGGCCCCCTTCCGGTTCAGCCGGGCCAGGATCAGCATCGGGACGACGGTGACGAAGAACAGCACGATCGACAGCGCGGACGCGTACCCGAGGTTGCCCTCGAAGCCCTGGCTGTACTGCTGGATCAGCATCACCACCGAGTTGTCCCGCCCGCCCGGACCGCCCTTGCCGCCGCTGAGGATGAACAACTCGGAGAACACCCGCAGCGCCGACACCGAGATCAGGATCGAGATCAGGATCATCGTGCCGCGGACCCCCGGGACGGTGATGTGTACGAACCGCCGCAGCGGACCCGCCCCGTCGACGGCGGCCGCTTCGTGCAGGTCACGCCCGACGTTCCCGAGGGCGGCCAGGTAGATGATCATGTAGTACCCGAGCCCCTTCCAGATCGTCAGACTGATTGCGCTGAGCAACAACAGCCACTGGTCGGACAGGAACGGCAGCGGCCCGGAGATCACGCCGAGCTTCTCGGCGAGGCCGTTGACCAGACCGCGATCGTCCAGAATCCATTGCCAGATCAGCGCCACCACGACCGCGGACGCCACTACCGGGGTGTAGAACGCGGTCCGGAAAAAGGTGATGCCGGGCAACTTCTTCTCCACCAGGACGGCGAGCAGCAGCGGCAGTACGGTCAGGAACGGCAGGCACACCACCATGTAGATGACGCTGTTCAGCAACGCCCAGCGCAACTGCTCGTCGTGCAGCAGGGTCTCGAAGTTCTTCAGCCCGACGAAGGTGCCGCCGCCGATCGGCCTGGCGTTGGTGAACGACAGGATGACGGTGTTGATCGACGGCCACAGGTTGAACACCAGCAACCAGGTGAGTGCCGGGATCACCAGCACCCACGGCGTGAACCAGCGGTTGTACCGCAAGCCGTGGCCCTTCATTCAGGAGGTGAGCAGCTGGTTGGCCTTCGTCACCGCGGCGTCGAGCGCGGCCTGCGACGAGATCTTGCCGGCGATCGCGAGCGAGATCTGCTGCCCGATGAAGTCGTTGGTGGCGCCACTGATCACCGGCGGCTGCAGCACCTTCGCCTTGGCCAGCGACTGGAACGCGAGCACCTTCGCCTCGCTCTCCGGGGTGCCGTCGCTCTTCGAGAAGTACGGGTCGTCGGCCGATGCCTTGGTGGAGGGGAAGATGTTCACGATCTTCGCGAACGCGGCCTGGTTCTCGGCGTTGGTGACGAACCGGGCCAGCGCGATCGCGGCCGCCTGGTTCTTGGTCTTCGCGGACACCGACAGACCCTGCACGTACAGCGCCGGGGTGTCCAGCGCGGGCGACGGCACGACCTTGCCCTTCAGTGACGGGTTGTCCTTGACGAAGTCCTGGATCGCGTTGCCGCCACCGGTGGTCCAGGCGACCTTCCCCTGGGTGAAGAGCTTGGAGTTGCCCAGGTACTCGTTGGTCAGGATGTCGCGCGGCATGTACCCGGCCTGGTACGCGGCCCGGTACTTGTCCAGCAGCGCGGCCGCTTCGGGAGTGTTGAAGGTGAACTTCTTGCCGTCGTCGGACAGGATCTTGACCCCGGCGTTGGTGAAGTCACCGATCCCGGGCAGCCGGCTGATCAGGTACTCCTTGCCGCCGGTCTTGTCGTGCATCGTCTTGGCGGCGGTGAACAGTTCGTCGACGGTCTTCGGCGGGTTCTTCACGTCCAGGCCGGCCGCGGCGAACTTGGTCGCGTTCCAGTAGTCGATGTCGGTGTTCAGGTACCACGGGTAGCCGAACGTCCCGTCCAGGCCCTGGTACTTGTACGCGTCGACACCGCCCGCGACGTACTCCTCGTTCAGCTTCGGGTCGGCGGCCGCGACGTCGAGCAGCATGTTCTGCTTGGCCAGGCTGAGCGCGAAGTCCGGCGGCAGGTTCGTCACGTCCGGGAGCTGGCCGGCGGACGCCTGGCTGAGCACCTTCTTGTCGTAGCCGTCGCCCGGCTGGTCCAGCCAGGTCACCTTCGTGCCCGGGTACTTCGCCTCGAAGGCCTTGATCACGCCCTCGACGTACGCGGTGAACTTCGGCTTCAGCGCCCAGGTCTGGAAGCTGACCTCGCCGGTCACCTGGGCGCCGGCGTCGACGGTCGGCTTGGCGCCGCCGCTGCTGCTGCTCGAATCGGTGGAGCCGAGGCCGCAGCCGGCGAGAGTGAGAGCCGCGGCGGCAAGAGCTGCCACCGGTGCCAGACGACGTCTACGCATGAAATCTCCTGGGTTTGATAAACCGGTATAGCTCCTGCACTATCCACACCGTAGAATCCGCTGTCAAGGGAAGAGGGTGGTACGACGTGGCGAGACCGACGATCGCGGACATCGCGTCCCGGGCCGGGGTGTCCAAAGGCGCGGTGTCGTTCGCGCTGAACGGGCGGCCCGGGGTCAGTGACGCGACCCGGGAGCGGATTCTGAAGATCGCCGAGCAGATGAGCTGGCGGCCGCACAGCGCGGCCCGGGCCCTCGGCGCGTCCCGGGTCGACTCGGTCGGCATGGTGATCGCGCGACCCGCCCGTACGCTCGGGGTCGAACCGTTCTTCGCGCATCTGCTCTCCGGCGTCCAGTCCGGCCTGTCGGCGGAATCGATCTCGCTGCAACTGCTGATCGTCGAGGACACCACCGCGGAGATCGAGGTGTACCGGCGGTGGGCGTCGGAGCACCGGGTGGACGGCGTGATCCTGGTCGACCTGACCGTCAAGGACCCGCGGATCGACGAACTCAAGGCGCTCGAGCTGCCGGCCGTGGTGATCGGCGGCCGCGGCGGGAAGGGCGCGCTCGCCTCGGTCTGGGCCGACGACCGGGACGCGATGCTGGCCATCGTCGAGTACCTGGCCGCGCTCGGGCATCGCCGGATCGCGCACGTGGCGGGTACGCCCAACTTCCAGCACACCCAGCGCCGGATCAAGGCCGTCCGGGACGCCGCGCCCCGGCTCGGGCTGCTCGACGCGCCGTCGCTGACCACCGACTTCAGCGACGCCGAGGGCGCCGCGATCACCCGCAAGCTGCTCTCCCAGCCGGACCGGCCGACCGCGATCGTCTACGACAGCGACGTGATGGCGGTGGCCGGGCTCGGCGTCGCGATGGAGATGGGCGTCGCGGTCCCCGGCGAGCTGTCGATCGTCGCCTTCGACGACTCGATCCTGACCCAGCTGATGCACCCGGCGCTGACCGCCCTGTCCCGCGACACCTTCGACTTCGGCCGCCAGGCCGCCGAGGTGCTCCTCGACACCATCGCCGACCCCACCCAGGTGATCAACCGCCGCACCCCCGACCCCATCCTCACCGTCCGCGAATCCACCGCCCCACCCACCTGACCCACCCATCCGCCCCGCCCGCCTAACCCGCCCGCCTAACCCCCCCAGCCACCCGGCCGCCGCCCCACCTGCCTAACCCACCCAGCCACCCGGCCCGCCGCCCCACCCCGCCGCCGGCCCGGCTGCCCCGGCCCGGCTGCCCCACCCCGCCGCCGGCCCGCTGCTCCGCCGCCCCGCCTGCATTTCGGAGGTTCACCTCTGAAATGCACCCTTCGCAGGCCGTATCCGGAGGGTGAAGGGGCAACTTCGGAGGTGAACGTCTGAAGTGGGCGCGGGGGAAGCAGGTTGCCGTGGTGGCCTAAACCGATTTAGCATCGGTGGTATGTCTTCGGGAGTTGGCCGGCCGCGGTTCGGCGCGAACTACGTTCCTTCGGCCGGCTGGTTCTACAGCTGGCTGGACTACGACCGGGACGCGGTCCGGCGGGACTTCGCGGATCTGGCCGGGCTCGGCCTGGACCATCTCCGGGTGTTCCCGGTCTGGCCGTGGATTCAGCCGAACCGGGCGATCATCCGGGAGCGCGCGATCGCCGACCTGCTCGACACCGTCGACGCGGCCGCCGAGCACGGCCTGACGGTGGCGGTCGACCTGATCCAGGGCCATCTGTCCAGCTTCGACTTCCTGCCGTCCTGGATGCTCACCTGGCACAAGAGCAGCCTGTTCGAGGACACGACGGTCCGCGACGGCCTGACCGCGTACGTCGACACCGTGGCGCGTGCTTTGGCGACGAAGCCGAATGTCTTCGCCATCACCCTCGGCAACGAGGTCAACAACCTCTGGCCGGACAGCCCGACCACTCCGGCGGTCTCGGCCGCGTGGGCGCAGGACCTGCTGACCACGCTGAAGAAGGCCGCGCCGGACGTGCTGGCGCTGCACTCGATGTTCGACGACGCCTGGTACCAGGCCGAGCACCCGTTCCACCCGGTCGAGGCCGTCGACCTCGGCGACCTGAGCACCGTCCACTCCTGGGTCTTCAACGGGGTGTCCCAGTTGGACGGTCCGCTCGGCCCGGCGACGCTGACGCACGCGGACTACCTGATCGAGCTGGCCAAGGCCACCTCGCTCGATCCGGAACGCCCGGTGTGGTTGCAGGAGATCGGCGTCCCCGGGCCGGACATCCCCGTCGACCTGCAGGCAGAGTTCACTCGGCGTACGGTCGAGGCCGTGCTGCCGAACCCGGCCCTGTACGGTGTGACCTGGTGGTCGTCGCACGACATCGACCGGCGGCTACTGGACTTCCCGGACCGTGAGTACGACCTGGGGCTGTTCACTGTGGACCACCAGCGCAAGCCGGCCGCGCAGGCGCTGGCTGAGCTGATCACTGAGGTCAAAGCGCATGGGGTACCAGAGCAGCCGTACGCGGCCACACTGACCGCACCGGTTAATCTGCGGACCGAGCCGGACCGTAGACCGGAAGTTGCCCCCGGCAGCGAGTTCCACCTGCGGTGGGTGGCTGCTCGTGCCGAAGGCCCGGTACGAATCTTGTTGCCCTGATCAACCAGGTAAGAGGTCAACTGGTCAGGATCTCGCGGAGCCGCTGGTTGACAGCCAACGACGAGTCGTAGTTGCTCAAGCACACCGCCGTCCAGCCAGTACCCGGGTACCACTCGACGCTCGTACTGACACCAGGTGCGCCACCCGGGTGCCCGTACACCCATTTGCCGTTCACCAGCAGGTCGTCCGTCGCGTACGCGGCGAACGCGGCCGACTCCTGCGCACCGGCCCGGGGCGGCTTCGGCACCTTCGGGCTGAGGAAGATCTCCTTGTACTCCGCGTTCAGCAGCGTGCCGTCGTTCACTGCCTGGGCGAACCGAACCATGTCGTTCGCCGACGCCATCGCATTGCCGGCCGGGTTCCCGATGAAGGCGAAGATGTTGCCGTCCAGCGCGTCGGACCGCTTCCCGGACTGATCAGCCGGGTACGGATGCGCGTACTGGCTGCCGCTTCGCCACTGCGGCATGGTGGTGAAGTCCGCGGTACTCATGCCGGCCGGGCGGAAGATGTGATTGCGGACGTACTCGTAGTACGTCTTCCCAGCGACCTTCGCGACGATGCAGCCGAGCGTGTGGTACCCGGAGTTGCTGTACTGGCTGCCTGATCCTGGTACGAACGCCAGCTTCTCACCACGCGCGAACTGCAGTGTGCCGTCCATCATCTGCTGTCCGGACGTCCATTTGGCCGCCTCCTCGAAGTACCCCGGGTCGCGCATGAAATCGCCCAGACCGGAGGTGTGCGTGAGCAACTGGTGCACGGTGACGTGGTCGGCGACATCAGCGGTGAAACCGGTCAGGTACTTGCCGATGGGGTCCAGCAAGTTCAGTGCGCCGCGCTGTACCAGCTGACCGACCGCGACCGCGGTGAACAGCTTCGTCACGGACGCGAGGCAGTAAATGGTGCCGGCCTGGTTGCGTACCTGCTTCTTCCGGTCGGCGTACCCGTAGGCGCGCGACAGCACCTGTCGGCCGTTGCGGCTAACCAGCACGGTGCCGGAGAACTTGTCCGCGTCCGCCAGCTCGCGCACGTACCGATCGAAGTCGCGGAATGCTGCCGGTGTGGCGGCTGCTGGAGTAGTGGCTGCCTGTTTGGTGTCCGCGGCCGCGCTGGACATCAGCCAACCGCCTCCGACGACCGCTGGTACGGCAGCTATCCCGGTGAGCTGCAGAAACGAGCGCCTGCTCTGAAGTGCCAAGGGAGTTCTCCTCACGTGATCTGTGACCACTGCGATACAACTCCCCGCGGCGTTTCCTCCGCGTTACCGATGAGGTTGCCGATTCAGGTAACCGGTACACCTGATGGTGCTCAGGGCAACTTGCCGATCAGCACCTCGATGCCGTCCAGGATCCGGGCCAGGCCGAACTCCAGGTCGTCGTCCAGCTCGTCCTCGTACTCCTGGTTCAGGTACAGCGAGGTGAGCGTCGGGTAGCCGCCCTCGATCAGCCGCGGCAGCAGGAACTGGCCGACCGCCTCCGCCTGCACCGGGGTGCTGTCGCTCGCGCCCAGCTGGCGGGCCAGGCTCGCGTAGTTGCGCGCGAAACCGTCCATCAGTACCAGGCAGCCGAGGTTGTCGTGCTGACTGAGCCCGGTGCCGGCCAGCGCGGTGAGCATCACCTCGATCCAGCGCAGCAGGTTCGGCGTGATCGGCGCGCCGCGGATCGGTACGTCGAGCAACCACGGCCGCTCCGCGTACCGGTCGACCTGCGCCTTCATCCAGGCCGTCGCCGCCGCCCGCCAGCCCGCCGGCAGCTCGGGTGGCAGGCCGATCGCCTTGTCGTGCACCAGCACGATCAGCTCTTCCTTGGAGCGTACGTAGCGGTACATCGCGTTCGTGGTGACGCCGAGGTGCGCCGCGATCCGCTGCAACGAGATCGCCTCGAACCCGTACCGGTCGCCGAACTCGATGCCGGTGGCCACAATCTGCTCGATGCTGAACGCCGGTTTCGGCCCCCGCCGCTGCACCGGCAGCACGCCCCAGGACAGCGCCAGCCCCGGCGGCAGCTCCCCACGGTCCTCGGTCATGGCACCCATCCTGACGTACGCCGGGCGTCCGGCCGAGCGGTCAGCGGCGATCCGCCGCCAAGAGGGGTGTTAGCACCACCCCGAAACGGGTCCTGAGTACCGCGCAGGGGAAACTGTTCAGCCCCTACGCTTTTTCTCGTCAGCACCTGATGAACCCCTCCGAAAGGACAGTCCGATGAGCACGATCCTCGACCCCCTGCTGGTCCCCGACCAGGTCCGGTTGACCGACGCCGACCGCCGCGCCGCGGTGAACAAGCTGCACAGCGCCGTCCGGCAGGCCGCCCTCACCCCGGCACAGGCCAGCGACCGGCAGGACCAGGTGTTCGCCGCCCGGACCCGCGGCGAGCTGCGGAACGTCCTGTCCGGCGTCGCCAACGCCGCGCCGCCGCGCGGCCTGACGATGGCACTGCGCGCGGTCACCGGCGTGTGGCTGGTCGCCTGCGTTGTGCAGTTCGTGGTCTGGATCGCACTGGCTCTGTTCGGTCACTTCGACGGGCCGTGGTGGCTCTGGTCGGACCTCGGCCTCGGCGCGGTCGTCGCCATTCTGTGGTGGACCAACGAGTCGTACCACCGCAAGTCCGACGTGCTGGTGGCGCAGTGAACAACTCAGTGAACAACATGGTGAACACCACAGTGAGCGCGCAGGTGCGGCTGACCGACGTACGCAAGGTCTACGGCGCCGGGCCGGGAGCGGTCGACGCGCTGGCCGGTGTGACGTACGGCTTCGACGCCGGCTCCTTCACCGCGGTGATGGGACCGTCCGGCTCCGGCAAGAGCACCCTGCTGCACTGCGCGGCCGGACTGGACACGCCGACTGCCGGTGACGTCCAGCTGGCTGGGCAGTCGCTGCGGGGCCTGGACGAGACCGCATTGACCGAGCTGCGCCGGGAGCAGGTCGCGTTCGTCTTCCAGTCGTTCAACCTGATGCCCGCACTGACGGTTCGGCAGAACGTGGTACTCCCGATGACGTTGGCCGGGAAGCAGCCGGACAACGCCTGGGTGAGTGAAGTGATCCAGCGGGTCGGTCTGGGTGAGCGTACGAAGCACCGGCCGAGCGAACTGTCCGGTGGTCAGCAACAGCGGGTGGCGATCGCACGGGCGCTGGCTGGGCGTACGGCGATCACGTTCGCGGACGAGCCGACCGGTGCACTCGATACGACCACCGCGCTCGAAGTACTGACATTGCTGCGCGACCAGTCCCGCGTACTCGGGCAGACCATCGTGATGGTCACCCACGACCCGGTAGCCGCGTCGTACGCCGACCGCGTCGTCTTCCTGGTCGACGGCCAGATCGTCTCCGAATCCACCCGCCCCAGCCCGGAAACCGTCGCCGCCGAACTGGCCCACCTCAGCACCACTCGCCGCACCCCCACCCCCAACTGACCGCCCACCGGCCGCGGCACCTCCTCAGCACCACTCGCGGCCCGCCGACGCGACCCCCTCGACCTCGTCTCACTACAGGAGCTCCGACTCATGTTTCGCCTCGCCGTCACCACGCTGCGGTACCGGACCGCCGCCTTTCTCGCGATCTTCGTCGCGGTCCTGCTCGGCGGGGCGCTGCTCAGCGCCGCCGGCGGCCTGCTCGAAACCGGCCTCCGCCTGAACGCCCCACCCCAACGCCTGGCCGCGGCCCCGATCGTCGTCACCGGCGACCCGGCCTACCACCCACCGAACGGCAACGGCGCCGCCGCCTTCCCGGAACGCCACCGAGTCGACGCGGCCCTGGCCACCAAGCTCGCCGGCACCCCCGGCGTCGCCCACGCCATCCCCGACCGCACCTTCCCAGCCGTCGTCACCGCACTCGCTGCTTCCCCGAACGGCAGCCCACCCGCCGGCGCCCCCTCGGGCAGCGGCGGCGACCATACTAAACCGTATGGTACGGCGCTCGCCGGACACGGTTGGGCGTCGGCGGTGCTCACTCCGTACGAGCTGACCGCCGGGCACGCGCCACGCTCCGGGCAGATCGTGCTGGACCAGCGGCTGGCCGGGTCCGCGAAGCCGGGTGATCAGGTCACCGTCGCCGTCAGCGGCGAGCCCCGCAAGTACACACTGGCCGGGCTCGCGGTCGCCAAGCACCAGCTCGACAACCCGGCCATCTTCTTTGCCGACGCCGACGTCGCCGCCGGGGTGAACGGCCCCTTGGGCACCGGCAGCCCGTCAGGCCCCGACGGCATCCGTGATGCCAGCGGTGCCGCAGGTGTGGACGCGATCGGGGTGTTTCCGACGGACGGGACCTCCACGAAGGACCTGGCGAAGCACCTCGACCTGCCCGCCGGGGTCAAGGCGTACACCGGTGACGACCGTGGCGCCGCCGAGTTCACCGGGATCGCGACCGGTCTCCCGCTGATCATCATGTCCGGCGTCTTCGGTGGGATGGTGGCCGTGGTGATGGCGCTCGTGGTCTCCGCCACGATCGGCCTGTCGGTCCGCCAGCGCCGCCGCGAGCTGGCGCTGCTCCGGGCCAGCGGCGCGACCCCGAGCCAGGTCGGCAAGATGGTCGTCGCCGAGACCATGGTGGTCGGCGTACTCGGCCTGGTCCTCGGGCTGCTCTGCGGCCGGTTCGCCGGCAACTGGATCTTCGGGATGCTCACCGACGGCGGCATCGTGCCGGCCCAGCTGCGTTTCGACCAGGGCATCCTGCCCTTCGCCGGCGCCGCGCTCCTGACCTTCGCCGTACTCCGGGTGACCGTCGGATTCGCGGCCGGCCGAGCCGCCCGGATCCGCCCGATCCAGGCACTGGCGGAAGCGGCCGTACCGCCGGTCGCCCTCAGCCGGGTCCGCGTCATCATCGGCCTGGTCTTCGCCGGCGCTACGGTGGCGATCGCCTCCTCCACCCCGTTCATGGGTCCGACCAACGCCGCGGCGATCGGTGGACCGGCCGGCCTGACCGGATCGATCGCCGTCGCGATCCTCGCGCCGCTGGTGATCCAGCGGGTGCTGATCCCCCGCGTGACCGGCTGGATCGAGAAGCGCGGCACCGCCGGTACGCTCGCGGTGATCAATCTGCGGGTCCGCGCCGTCCAGTTCGGCGCGATCCTGATCCCGATCACGATCGCCACCGCGATTGCCGTCGGCAACATCTACTCGCAGACCACCCAGCAGAAGGCGGCCGTCGAGGCGTTCACCGGCAACCTGTCCGGCGACGTGGTCATCACGTCCACCACCGGCGGCGTACCCGCGTCACTGACCGAAGCGGCCGGCTCGATGCCGGGCGTGACCGCGGTGTCGGAGCTGGTCCAGAGCAAGGGCTGGATCGAGGAACCGTACGACAAGTCGCACACCAGCGACGCGTGGCCGCTGCTCGGCCTGAGCGGACCGATCTCCAAGGGCAAGGTGACGAAGGGTTCGCTGGACGATCTGACCGGTGAAACCATCGCGCTCCCGCCGGGTGCGGCGAAGAAGCTGAAGGTCGACGTCGGCTCGGATCTCGGCGTACGCCTCGGCGACAACGCCCTGGTCAAGGTCAAGGTGGTAGCCCTCGTCGAGGGACCGACCGGGTACGAGTCACTGCTACTGCCCGCGAAACTACTGGCCGCGCACACGACCACCGGCCTGCCGAGCCAGCTCGTCCTGAAGACCAGCAACAAGAAGGCGGCGCTCAAGGCCGACCTGTCCAAGTGGCCGGGTACGACCATGGGCAGCCGTGACGTACTGGGCGATGGCCTGGACACCGGGCTCGGTGTCGACGCGTGGATCAGCTACCTACTCGCGGCGATCGCGGTCGCGTACACGGCAATCGCCTCCGTCAACACCATCGCGGTCTCCGTACTGGACCGGCGCCGCGAGTTCGGGCTGCAGCGCCTGACCGGATCGACCCGGCGAGAGGTGTCCCGGATGCTCAGGCTGGAGGCGCTGCTGATCGCCGCGATCGGACTGGTCACCGGGCTGATCACCGCCGCGTTCACCGTACTTCCGATCGCGCTGGCGACCCGTGGGCTCCCGATCCCGTCCGGCCCGATCTGGATCTTGCTGATCTGGGTGGCTGTCGTACTACTGCTCGTCCTGCCCACCACCGCGATCACCGGCCGGATCGCCATGCGCGCCAAGCCGATGGACGCCCTAAGCACCCCCGTGGGCTGACTCGATCCACGCGTAGCCGCCGTCTTCCAGGTGCACGACCTGGAAGCCGGCGGCCAAGCGGCGTACGTCGTCGGTCTCGATCACGCCGGTGACCGGGCCGGCGACGTCCAGCACGATCGCGGCCGCGCCCTCCTGGACCGCCGCGGTCGCGACCAGCTGGGCCTGCGCCGGCATCGGGCGGGCCTCCGGGCTCCACCGGGCCAGGCTCTCGGTGCTGGTGAACGCCAGCAGCGCGTTCCGACCGTCCTGGCCCTGCAGCAGCGCGACAGCCATGTCGGACGTCTTGTCATGCGCCAGCCCGTTCGCGTCGTACTCCACCTCGCCGAGCATGGCCACCACCGGTACGAGCAGCCGGGCGCGCGTCAGCGCCGCCAGTACCGCCCCGTCGTCCCCCGCGGCCAGCGCCGCCGCCAGCGCGGGGTCCGCCGTGCCGTCGTCGTTGTCGAACCCGGTGAAAGCCAGTCGCCGCTCAGGTGGTTGCACGGACATATTGTCGCCGGGGACGGTTTCAGGGGTAGGTCAGGGCCTTTCCCCTCTTGGTTCCACGGCTGACTGTGCGAGCCTGGGTATGTGCCCAACTTCAACGATTTGACGCTGCTGCCGTTCTGCGTAGGCCTTACGCTGCTCGGTCTGATCGGCTCGTGGTTCGCCTGGCGGCGGCGCGGGGTGGCGGCCGGCACCCGCGGCGTGGCCTGGTCCTTGCTGCCGGTCTCGCTGTACCTGACCGGGCTGCTGGAGCTGGTCTGGGACGTGGTTCGCTCCGCGGTGAGCTGGGTCACGCACCTGATCTTCTCGCCGACCGTCTGGGCCGGGGTCGCGCTGTTCGGCGTCTCGGTGGTGCTGTACGTCGTCTCCGGGGTGGCCCGGAGCCGGCGCGGCGACGCGCCGAAGGCTGCCGGGAAGCCCCGGGAGAAGGCACCGAACAAACCTGCCACGCCGGCGGGTGAGCTGACCGCGACGGGCCCCGCGCCCGCCTCGGCCGCGACTGCCAAAGCTGCCAAGCCGCAAAAGGGGAAGGCGAAGCAGCAGGATTCGTCGGAGTTCGACGAGATCGAGGACATCCTGAAGCGCCATGGAATCAACTGATCCTGACCGGGGCGGTGGGGCGGGGAAGGTACCCAGCACTGCCGCTGACCACGGCTCCTCCCTGACCATCGACTCGCTCCTGGACAGCGTCCAGACCGGACCAGCGCGCTTGGGCCGGACCAGGCTGATCGGCGTCGACGGACCTGCCGGTTCCGGCAAGACCACCGTCGCCGCGCTGCTGCAGGCTCGCGCCGAAGCTCGCGACCTGAACACCTACCTCATCCACATGGACGATCTGTACGACGGCTGGTCCGGTGCCGAGCGTGGATTCGCGCTGCTCCGCGATCACGTCCTGCAGCGCCTGTCCGACGGCCGCGAAGGACGGTACCGGCGCTACGACTGGTACGCCGGCGCGTACGCGGAGCTGCACGTCGTACCGAACACGGTGGAGCTGCTGATCGTGGAAGGCGTCACCGCGTGTGACCGGGACGCGGCGCACTGGCAGTCGCTGCGGCTCTGGGTCGAGACGACGAACGAGATCCGGCTCGACCGTGGCATCGAACGCGACGGCGAGGCCCTCCGCGACCACTGGCTCGACTGGATGCGCTGGGAGCGCGACCACTTCGCCGAACAGAACACCCGTGCCCGGGCCCACGTCATCGTCGACGGCGCTCCGTCCGTACCGCACGACCCGGCGCTGGAGCTCGTCACGAAGTCAGTCGCTCTCCCGCCCCACGACTCAGCCGCCTCCTGAGCCGGTCAGGTCTGTAGACCGTCCCAGGACCAGCGTGGCATCGGTACGCCGTCGGTGATGTCGTCGCCTCGGTGCTGGTACATCGGGACGACGGTTGCCCAGGCGAAGTAGTCGTGCAGTACCTGCTGGAGGCGCGGCTCGGTCAGACCGCTGTTGGTCAGGGCCTCGTCGAAGCACTCGATCGCGCGGCGGTTCATCTCGTCGTGCTCGCCGTTCCCGCTGTGCAATCGCTCGACCGACGCCTCGTCGCCGTAGGTTGTCGTGTACTCGGGTGGTCCGCCCAGCGCCTCGCCCCAGTACGCGGCCAGTCGCTCCGTGTGGTCGGGTTTTGCCCCGCCGTGGAACGCGTGGCTGACGAGTGGGTCGGCCATCACCAGCTCGTGCCAGGCTGCCGCCAAGCGGAGCAGACCCGCGGACCCGCCCGCTGCTTCGTAAACGGTCTCCATTCGGGTCAGTATGCGCGCATCCGGGCCAGCCGGTCACGGGCCTGCGCGCGCTCCGGTTCGGACCCGGCCAGGGCGAGCGCGCGCTCGTACGCCTCGGTTGCCTCCGGCAAGCGTCCGAGCCGCTCCAGCAGATCGGCCCGGGCCAGCGCGTACGGGTGGTAGTCGCGCAGCCGCGGGTCGTCGGCGAGGGTGTCCAGCAACGCCAGGCCGGCCTCGGCGCCGTCCCGCATCGCGACCGCGGCGGCGCGGTTCAGCGCGACCACCGGCGACGGGTCGAGTTCGAGCAGGACGTCGTACAGCGCGACGATCTGCGGCCAGTCGGTACCGGCGAAGTCGGCCGCCTCGTCGTGTACGGCGTTGATCGCGGCCTGGACGGCGTACGGTCCGGCCACGCCGCCGGTCAGCGCCCGGACGACCAGGTCGCGGCCCTCGGCGATCAGCTCATCGTCCCAGTGCCCACGGTCCTGATCCTCGAGCAGGACGATGCCGCCGTCCGGGCCGCTGCGCGCGTCGCGGCGCGCGTGGATCAGCAGCATCAGCGCGAGCAGCCCGGTGACCTCGCGCTCCGCGGGCAGCAACCGGTGCAGGATCCGGGCCAGCCGGACCGCGTCCTCGGCCAGGTCCAGGCGCTGCAGGTACGGTCCGGCGCTGGCCGCGTACCCCTCGGTGAAGACCGAGTAGATCACCTGCAATACGCCCGGCAGCCGCTCCGGTAGTTCAGCCGCGTCCGGTACGCGGAACGGGATCCGCGCCTCCCGGATCTTCTTCTTCGCCCGGACGATCCGCTTCGCCATCGTCGCGGTCGGGACCAGGAACGCCCGCGCCACCTCCGGCGTGGTCAACCCGGCCAGGCAGCGGAGCGTCAGCGCGCCGCGGTCCTCCGGCGCGAGGGCCGGGTGCGCGCAGGTGAAGAACAGTTGCAGCCGCTCGTCCGGCAGTTCGTCACCGGCCGCTTGCGGCGCCGGGCGCTCGGCTTCGATCTGGAGGATCGCCAGCTTCGCGGCGTACACCTGGTCCCGGCGGAGCCGGTCGACCGCGCGGCGGCGGGCCGTGGTCATCAGCCAGCCGCCCGGGTTCGCCGGGACGCCGTCGACCGGCCAGCGGAGCAGCGCGGTCTCGATCGCCTCCGACGTGACCTCCTCGGCCAGGTCGAGGTCACCGAACCGGCGGGCCAGCGCGGCCAGCAACCGCCCCCGCTCCTCCCGGAAAACCGCCTCGACCTGATCCATCAGCTCCCCTGTCCTGTACTCAGTCGCTCAGAAGTCGGCGATCGGCCGGACGATGACCGAGCCACCACCGCGCGACCCCGGGCACTTCGCGGCCCAGTCCAGCGCGACGTCCAGGTCCGGTACGTCGATCACGTAGAACCCGCCGAGTACCTCCCGAGTCTCCGCGAACGGCCCGTCGGTAACCGTGCGCTTCCCGTCGTTGGCGACCTCCACGCGGGTCGCGGTGACCAGATCGGCCAGCGACTCGGACGCGACCACCACACCGGCGTCGGTGATCTCCTTGTCGAACCGCATCCAGTCCTCCGGCTCGCAGCCGACCGGCGCGTCCTGCAGGTCCAGCTCACCGGCGTTGATCAGCAGCATGTACTTCACGTCGTACCTCCTGTGTGCGTGTCTACAGCATGACTACGAACGGGATCCGTACCGAAGGACAGGTAGTGGTAAAGAATTCCAGCGCTTTCCCACCCCGTGAGAACGCTTACCAAAGAACCACCTCCTGTTCTTAGGATGAGATCCATGAGCGTCCTGCCTTCGGGAGAACAGTGGGTTTTGCGGGCCGGGGATTATGCGGCGACCGTGGTGAGCGTCGGCGGTGGCCTGCGCGAGCTCACGTACGACGGCCGCCCGGTGCTGCTCGGGTACGCCGAGGACGAGCCGGCCCACGCGGGGATGGGGCAGCACCTGTTCCCGTGGCCGAACCGGGTCACCGACGGCAAGTACACCTTCGCGGGTACCGAGCAACAGCTCGCCCTGACCGAACCGGACCGGCGGAACGCGATCCACGGACTGACCCGCTGGGCGAACTGGCTGCGCGTCGACGACGGCTCCGACCCGGCGGCGCTGGTGATCGGTCACCGGCTGCACGGCCGGCCCGGGTACCCGCATCAGCTCGACTTTCGCCTGGACTACCGATTGGCCGATGGGCTGAGCGTGACCGCGACGGCCACCAACATCGGCCGCACCGACGCGCCGTACGGGTACGGCGCGCATCCGTACCTCACGGTTGGCCGGCCGATCGACGAGTGCGTGCTGGAGTTCGGCGCGACCGAGTGGCTCGAGGTGTCGCCGGAGCGGCTGACGCCGGTCGGGCTGAGGCCGGTGGACGGTTCGCCGTACGAGTTCCGTGCCGGGCGCCCGGTGGGTTCCCTCCAGATCGACAACGCGTTCACCGGGTTGGGCGGCGGTTCCTGGTCGGTTTCGCTGACCGATCCGGCGACGGGTACGCGGTCGGTGCTGACGAGTGACACGCCGTGGATGCAGTTGTACACCGGCGAAGCGCTAGGGCGTACGGCGCTCGCGGTCGAGCCGATGACCTGTCCGCCGGACGCGTTCGCGAGCGGTCAGGACCTGGTCGTCCTGAAGCCCGGCGAGTCCCACACGACTAGCTTTGCGGTGTCCGCTTAGGACCGGCGCCCTGGTCACGGGCCACCGCCGCCAGCTGTTTGGCGGCCCGGCTGGCCCGTGCACCCTCCGCGGCCTGCACCGCGAGGATGCCGATCCGGTTGTCGTCGGCATCGAACAGCTGCAACCACGCGTCACCCGGCCGGAACCGCAACGCGCGCACCTCCGGCCAGCGCAACGTGTACGTCTTGAACACGTTCCGCACCCGCAGCCGATCCGGGTACGCGACCACGCGCAACGTGGTCATCCGGTACAGAATCCAGAGCACCGCGCCGAAGAACGCGAGCAGCGTCAACCGCTGGAACCAGTCGAACAAGGCGCGGTCCTCGGGCGACAACCGGAACCAGATCACTCCGAACACCGCGATCAGCGACAGGCCCATGCCGGCTGCCATCCCCGCGATGATCCGCGGATGGAAGCTGAACAACCGCTCACTGCTGTCGGCCATGTCGATTCAGATCCTGCCCCTCAACACCACTCTTTTGCTCTTGGCTCTTCTTTGCTCTTCGAGTCTCAGATTCGGCAAGCGTGGATGTCGGTGGTCAGGATGGCGCGGGCGCCGACCTCCCAGAGCTGGTCCATCAGGCGCTGTGCCTCGGCCCGCTGGACCATCACCCGTACGGCGACCCAGCCCTGCCGGTGCAGCGGCGAGATCGTCGGCGACTCCAGACCCGGCGCGACCGAAGTTGCCGCGTCCACGTCCTCGGCCCGGATGTCGTAATCCATCATCACGTAGTTGCGCGCGATCAGCACACCCTCCAGCCGGCGGATCAGCTGGTGCTGACCGTTCGGCTGGATCTCGGCGCCGTGCCGCTTGATCAGCACCGCCTCGGACCGCAGGATCGGGTCGCCGAACACCTCCAGCCCGGCCTGGCGCAGGGTCGTACCGGTCTCGACCACGTCCGCGATCACGTCCGCGACGCCGAGCTGGACCGCCGACTCGACGGCACCGTCCAGGCGGACCACCGACGCTTCGACGCCGTTCTCCGCCAGGTGGTCCTGCAGCACCCCCGCGTACGAGGTGGCGATGCGCTTCCCGGTCAGGTCCTTCACCGAGTCGGCCACCCCGGGGCGCCCGGCGAACCGGAACGTGGAGGAGCCGAAACCGAGGCCCATCACCACGTCCGCGTCGGCGTGCGAGTCGAGCACCAGATCGCGGCCGGAGATCCCGACGTCGAGCGTGCCCTCGCCCACGTACACGGCGATGTCCCGCGGCCGGAGGTAGTAGAACTCGACCTCGTTGGCGGCGTCGGTGAGGGTCAGATCCTTGGTCGACCGGCGCTGTTTGTAGCCGGCCTCGGTGAGCATTTCGATGGCGGACTCGCTCAGCGAACCCTTGTTCGGTACGGCGACGCGCAGCATGGCAGTGGCTTCCTCTGCTTCCTCGACTGATGTGAACCGGTGGCTGTGGGGTGGTGGCTCCTACAGATGTCGGTACACGTCTTCGAGGTCCAGGCCGAGGGCATGCATCATCACCTGGGCGTGGTACAGCAGCTGGGACAGCTCTTCCGCGGCCCGGTCCTTGCCCTCGTGCTCGGCGGCCATCCAGGACTCGGCGGCCTCCTCGACCAGCTTCTTGCCGATCGTGTGCACGCCGGCATCCAGCTCGGCCACGGTCCCGGAACCCTCCGGGCGCGTCCGTGCCTTCTCGGCCAGCTCGGCGAACAACTCCTCGAAACTCTTCATCGCGCGCCCAGCCTACGGGGCCCGTTCCCAGCCGCCACCCCCAGGTCCGCTCCCCGGACTGCCTCGCCGACCATGGTCGGTATGCATACTCCGCGCCGGGTCCGTGAGCTCGGCATCACCGTCGGTACCCTGCCCACCGGTCCGCTGAACGCGATCACCGACGTGCCCGGGGTCCGGGTCGGGCAGACCACGCTCACCGGGGACGGGGTGAACACCGGCGTGACGGCGATCGTTCCGGACGGCTACGCGGGTATGCTCCCGGCCGCGATCGCGGTCGGCAACGGGTACGGGAAGCTGGTCGGGAGTACGCAGGTCGACGAGCTCGGGGTGATCGAAACGCCGATCCTGCTGACCGGGACGCTGAGTACGTTCCGGGTGGCCGATGCTTTTCTGACCTGGCTGCTGGAGCGCGATCCGGCCGCGACCAGCCTGAACCCCATCGTCGGCGAAACCAACGACGGCCACCTCTCCGACATCCGCCGCCGCCCCATCACCCCCGCCCACGTCCACGCCGCCCTGAACTCCGCCACCCCTGCCCTCCCCGCAGAAGGCTGCGCGGGCGCCGGAACCGGCACCTGCGCGCTGGGCTTCAAGGCAGGCATTGGCACCTCCTCCCGCTTACTTCACCAGGGAACCGTGGGGGTTCTGGTGCAGGCGAACTTCTCCGGGGTACTTACCGTGCTCGGGCGACAGGTACCTGCGGAACCGATCGACCAGGATGGGAACTCCTGCATGATCGTCGTCGCCACTGACCTCCCGCTCGACTCCCGCCAGCTCGGCCGGCTGGCCCGCCGGGCGATCTTCGCGATGTCCCGCGTCGGCTCCGACTACGCCCCGGGCAGCGGCGACTACGCGATCGCCTTCACCACCACCCGCAACCCCACGTACGCCGACCGAGACCTCCGCACCCCGTTCCAAGCAGTAACGGAGTCGGTAGAAGAGGCACTGCTCAACTCCCTCACCATGGCCCAAACCACCACCGGCCACCAGAACCACACCGCCCACGCCGTACCCCACAACCGAATCCAAAACCTGACATAGTCACCCGGATGAACCACCGCTCCCGCGCCTGGGTCACCCACCGCCTGCGCACCCTGGCCGCCCTGGAGCTGCTCAACATCCCCCTGCAGTACGTCGTGTGGTTCCACCTCCTCAACCTCCCCACCACCACCCCGAACCTGACCGGCTTCGCGCTCTTCGCCCTCCTGCTACTGGAAGGCGCCCTGTACTGGTGGCTGAAGCTCCACCGCACCGGCGTCGGCTTCTTCAGGCAGCTCCGCTGGTGCAACGTGGTCCTGCTAACCGGCGGACTGGTCTACACAGCCTGGTCCGTAGCCCAAAACCCCGGCTCCGGAACCGTCGTCGGCCTGCTGTTCGCACTGGCCGGTGTACTCGAGCACATCAACTACTTCCATGTGCAGCTCATGTATGACACGCAGGCCGACCTCCGCTGGCTGTTCACTCGCGGCTTCCGGCGCTCGCACCTTTCACGTGACCTCACTCGTACAACTCGAGTAGCGACCGCCCCAGGTCGGCCAGCGCGGTACGAAGCTCCGGTGGCTCCAGAGCCTCCAGCGCGGGACCGAACCGACTGAGTGACGTGGCGGCGTTGGCCACTGACTCGATCGGGATCGTCACCACCACACTGCCGTCGGGCTCCGGTTCGGCCGCCGCGACCGCGTTGACAAGTGCCGGGTAGGACACGTCGTACATCCTCGTCGCCAACCGCGCGGACACTCGGACAACAGCCTGCGCCGTGTACCGGACCCGATCGAACCCCTCCAGGTGCTCCTGCCAGAACGCAGCGAGGTCGAAGTCCGCGTCCCGTTCGAACTCCTCGTCGGTCACGGTCAGTTCGAGGATGTTGGACACCCGGTACGTACGCAACCCACTGGCAGCCGCGGCGACCACGTACCAGCTGCCGTTCTTCAGCACGAGCCCGTGCGGCTCCAGCACCCGCTCTACTTCACGCGGCTCCTCCCACCGCCGGTAGCGCACCTTGATCCGCCGGTCGTGCAGCACGGCATCTGCCACGGCAGACAGGTGCGGTGACACCTCCGCGTCCTGGTACCAGGCAGGCAGGTCCAGGTGGAATCGGTTCTTCAACCGCCCAGCGCGATCCCGCTGGTCCGGCGCCAGTGCGGCCAGTAGCTTCAGCTCGGCCGCGCTTGTCTCGGCAGTGAGCCCGAGCGCCGCGGCCGCACCCGGCATACCCACCAGAAACAGTGCGGCCGCCTCCTGCTCGGTGAGCCCGGTCAAACGAGTCCGGTACCCGTCTACCAACCGGTAGCCGCCAGCGCGGCCCTGGTCCGCGTACACCGGAACGCCAGCCGCCGCCAGGGCCTCCACGTCCCGGTAGATGGTCCGCAGCGACACCTCCAGCTCGTCGGCAAGCTCCCGCGCGGTCAGCTGCCGCCGCGTCTGCAGCAACAGCAGGATCGACAACAGCCGGCTCGAACGCATGCTCCGAGGTTAGCCCGAAACACTGTCACGGATTGTCAGGTTTCACGAGCAGGCTGGTCGCATGACGACTTGGACCAAGGTGACCGGCGATTTCGACTTCTTCAGCGGACACTTCGACGTACGGCACCGCCGGCTGAAGCACCCCCTCACCGACAGCAGCGAGTGGGAGGAGTTCGACGGTACGACCACCGCGCACACGTACTTCGACGGCCAGATCAGCATCGACGAGACGCACTTCCCCCAGCAGGGCACGTACGGCCTGTCGCTGCGGCTGTTCGACCCGGTGGCAAAGCAGTGGAGCATCTGGTGGGTCAGCAGCACCAGCATGAAGCTCTACCCGCCGGTGCATGGCAGCTGGTCGGCCGACGGCACCACCTGCACTCTGATCGGCGATGACGAGCACGACGGCCGTCCGGTGCTGTGCCGCTTCGTCTGGTCGGACATCACCGAGACGACAGCGCACTGGGAACAGGCGTACTCCGGCGACGGCGGTGCGAGCTGGGAGACCAACTGGACGATGGACTTCACCCGCCGCGACACCCCGCCGCCCGCACTGGACGTGCCGAAGGTCACTGACGAGTTCGACTTCCTCGTCGGCAGCTGGTCATTCCACAACCGTCGCCGCCGGCCCGTACTGGGCGAGCCGCACGAGTGGTACGAGCACGACGCCACCCTGCAGGCCACCACCTACTTCGACGGCGCCGTCAGCTTCGACGAAGGCTGGTTCCCCAGCGAGGGCTTCCGTGGTGCCACCTTCCGGCTGTACGACCCGGTGTCCCGCGAGTGGTCCATCTACTGGAGCAACAGCAAGAACGGCCGGTTGGAGCCACCTGTTGTCGGCAAGTGGAACGCGGACGGCACCGGTGTGTTCGAAGGGCCTGACACCTGGGACGGTCAGCCCATCGACGTCCGTTTCCACTGGACAGCAGGCACTGACAAAGCCGCCTGGGAACAGGCGTTCTCCACGGACCAGGGCAAGACCTGGACCACCAACTGGTTCATGGAGCACACCAGGATCTAGAGACCGCGGATAGCCGCCAGAGTAGACAGAGCAGCCTGCGTGGCCTCGTAGCCCTTGTCCTCGCGGCTGTCCGGCAGTCCGGCGCGATCCAGTGCCTGCGGGTCGTTGTCACAGGTGAGTACGCCGAAGCCGACCGGTACGCCAGTGGTGACACCCACTTGCATGAGTCCCTCTGTTGTCGCCTGGCAGACGTACTCGAAGTGCGGGGTGTCACCACGGATCACTACGCCCAGCGCGACCACCGCGTCATACCCGGACTTGGCCGCATGTAGTGCTGCCACCGGGAGCTCGAACGAGCCAGGTACGCGGACGACGGTGTGCTCGGTGACACCAGAGTCGGCCAGCGCGCGCAGTGCACCGGTCAGCAGGCCATCGGTGACCTTCGGGTGCCACTGCGCGGCCACGACTGCCACTCGGGCGTTCTCGACGCGCGGTACCTCGATGGTGGGTGCTCCACTACCCGACATCAGCCGGCTCCGTTCTCTTCGGCGCGGAGGCCACCGGGAAGGTGGTGACCCATACGGTCGCGTTTGGTACGCAGGTACCGGAGGTTGTGCTCAGTGGGGTCGATCGAGATGCCGCGGCGCTCGACCACCTCGATGCCGTAGCCCTGCACACCGGTCAGCTTGTCCGGGTTGTTGGTCATCATCCGCACCGACTTCACCCCGAGATCAGCCAGGATCTGGGCGCCGGTCCCGTAGTCGCGGGCGTCCGCCGGCAGACCCAGGTCCAGGTTCGCGTCGACGGTGTCGCGGCCGGCGTCCTGCAGTTCGTACGCCTGCAGCTTGTGCAGCAGACCGATCCCGCGTCCTTCATGGCCACGCAGGTACACGACCACGCCGCCCTCGGCCGCGACCTCGCGCATCGCCTCGTCGAGCTGCGGGCCGCAGTCACAGCGCAGCGAGCCGAACACATCACCGGTCAAGCACTCGGAGTGCAGGCGTACGAGCGTCGGCCCGTCGCCGATCTCACCGCGCACCAGCGCCAACTGCTCCGACCCGTCGACCGTGTTCCGGTACCCGTGCGCGACGAAATCGCCGTACTGGGTCGGCAGCGTCGTCGTCGCGACCCGTTTGATCTGCGACTCGGTCAGCCGCCGGTACCGGATCAGGTCGTCGATCGAGACCAGCACCAGCCCGTGCTCGTCGGCGAACGTGCGCAGCTGCGTACCGCGCTTCATCGTGCCGTCGTCGTTCACCAGCTCCGAAATCACCGCGGCCGGAGTCAGTCCGGCCATCCGGGCCAGGTCGATCGACGCCTCGGTGTGCCCCGGCCGGACCAGTACGCCGCCCTCCCGGCCGCGCAGCGGGAACACGTGCCCCGGCTGCACCAGGTCGTACGGCTCCGAGGCCGAATCGGTCAGCACCCGGATCGTCCGGGCCCGGTCGGCGGCCGAGATCCCAGTACTGATCCCGTCCCGCGCGTCTACCGAGATCGTGTACGCGGTCCGCATCCGCTCCCGGTTGTGCGGCGTCATCAACGGGATGCCGAGCCGGTCCAGCTCGGCGCCCTCCATCGGTACGCAGACCACGCCCGAGCTGTACCGGATCAGGAACGCGAGCAGCTCCGGCGTCGCCTTCGACGCGGCGAAGATCAGGTCGCCCTCGTTCTCCCGGTCCTCGTCGTCGACCACGATCACCGGCCGCCCGGCCCGGATCTCGTCGATCGCGTGCTCGATCGTGTCCAGTTTCAGTACGTCACCCATCTCAGCCCACCACCACAGGTTCGGGCGCGGCGGCGCGTTCGGTGTTCTGGATCTTCCACCAGGACGCGAAACCGAGCACACAGAACAGTCCGTACACCACGTACATCGCCGCCGACGGGTAGAACTTCGCCTGCACCAGCAGCGGTACGCCGACTACGTCGACAGCCACCCAGATCATCCAGAACTCGACGAAACCACGCGCCATCCCGTACGTCGCCAGGATCGACCCGGTCAGGATCCACGCGTCCCACTGCGGTCCCCACGAACCGAGCTCACGCAGTACGAAGTACGCGACCGCGTACAGCACGACCGCGATACCGGCGAGCTCCAGGCGCTCCCGGCCGGTCGCCCACCGCGGCTGCACGGCACTGCCCGCGCCCCGGTGGCGGGTCTGGTACCAGCGGTACCAGCCGTAGACGCTGACCAGCGCGAAGAAGACCTGCCGGCCGGCCTGACCCCAGAGGTCCTTGTCCTGCGGCGTGTCGAAGATGCCGCCGACGAAGACCGTGAACAGCAGCACGTTCCCGACGATGCCGACCGGCCAGGCAGCGACCAGCCGGCGCATGCCGAACAGCGCACTGCCGAGGCCGAACACGTTGCCGACGATCTCCCGGATCAGCACCGGCGACCCGGCGATCGTGACCTGCGAGGTCAGCAGCCAGTCGATCGGGTTCACTTGGTGCCTCCGGCAAGCAACCGCTCCACGTACTTGGCGATCACGTCGACCTCCAGGTTGACGGTGTCACCGACCTGGTTCCGGCCGAGCACGGTCAGCTCCAGCGTGGTCGGGATCAGGCTGACCCCGAACGTCCCGGACGCGTCGTCGACGTCGGTCACGGTCAGCGAAACGCCGTCGATCGCGATCGAGCCCTTCTCCGCGACGTACTTGAGAATCTCCGGCGTGGTCGCGACCCGGACGTCCTCCCAGTGCTCGCCCGGCGTCCGGCTCGCGATCGTGCCGGTGCCGTCGACGTGCCCCTGGACGATGTGCCCGCCGAGCCGCGCGTGCGCCGCGACCGCGCGTTCCAGGTTGACCGGCGAACCCTTCTCCAGACCGCCGAGACTCGTCCGCTGCAACGACTCGCGCATCACGTCCGCGGTGAACAGACCGTCGCCGTACTCGACCACCGTCAGGCAGCAGCCGTTGACCGCGATCGAGTCGCCGTGCCCGGCGTCCTCGGTCACTTTCGGCCCGCGAATGGTGAGCCGCGCCGCCGTGCCGACTTCCTTCCCCACCCCACCACCCCGGTCAGGTCCATCCAGCAGGTCCAGCGACTCGACCGTGCCGAGCTCTTCGATGATGCCGGTGAACATCTACTTGCCTCCCAGAGGAACCAGGGTCAACCGGACGTCGTCGCCCAGCCGGGTGACGTCCGCTAACTTGAACCGCCGTAGGTGGTCGATCGATTCCGCGCCCAGATCACCGACCGCGGCGAAGCCCGATCCGAGCACCGCCGGCGCGACGTACGCGACGATCTGATCGACCAGCCCGGCCCGTAGGAACGCGGCCGCCAGCGTCGGGCCGCCTTCGAGCCAGAGGTGCCGGATCTGCCGATCGTCCAGCTGCCGAAGTACCTCGGCCGGATCGTGGGTCGGCAGCAACAAGGTCTCGGCGCGGTCGTTGCGTACGCGCGCGCCGGGTGGGATCTCGCGGTCGCCGACGACCACGCGCAGCGGCTGCCGCGCCGCCGGCAGGTCGCTCTCGTCGCGGACCGTCAACTCGGGATCGTCGTCGAGCACGGTCTGCGTACCGACCGCGATCGCGTCGCACTCGGCCCGCAGCCGATGCACGTCGGCGCGCGCGATCGGCCCGGTGATCCACCTGCTGCTGCGATCCGGCGCCGCCGACCGGCCGTCCAGCGTGGTCGCGAACTTCCAGGTCACGAAGGGGCGCCCGGCCCGTACGCTGTGCAACCAGACGTAGTTGCCGGCCTCGGCCTCGGACCGCAGTACGCCCTCGACGACCTGGATGTTCTTGCTCGCCAGCTTCTCGGCCCCACCGGCCGCGGCCCGATTCGGGTCCGGCACCGCGTACACGACCCGCGTCACCCCCGCCGCGATCAGCGCATCCGCGCACGGACCCGTACGCCCGGTGTGGTTGCACGGCTCGAGCGTCACGTACGCCGTGCCGCCCCGGGCCCGCTCCCCGGCCATCCGCAGCGCCTCGACCTCGGCATGCGGGCCGCCGGCACCGGCATGGAAGCCCTCACCGACCGGATGCCCGTCCGCGCCAGTGACGACACAGCCGACCACCGGATTCGGATGGGTGCCGCCGACACCTTTCGCGGCCAGCTCGACCGCTCGCCGCATCCACGCGACATCGATCGGCGAAGCCGCGCCGGCCGCGCCTGTCGCTGCGCGTGTCACCGGGCCTGCCGCTGAGCCTCTCACTGGGCCGGTCATTGGGCCTGTCACTGTGCCCCTCGTCGTCGTCCTGACGCACTCCGGGGCTTTCAGCCGGCCCAACTCGCGCTCCGCCACCTTCGGCGGGACCGATCCCGCCACCGCGCTCCGTTGGCCGGAGCACCGCCGCCGCGTTACCGCAGGCGTCCTGCCGCCTACGCTCCGCGCCGTCAGGCACCAGAGCACACCCGCCGGCCGCGTGCGCCTCCCATCCGGACTTTCACCGTCGGTCCCGGAATTCCACCAGGTCAACCGATCGCCGAACCACAGCGACCGGGTCGCGGACTGTCACCGCCGGCTCGGAATTACACCGACCCCGGAGCACGCGAGTGGGTTCACTCGTTGCCTCAAGTATGCCCTCTGCGCCAACCCCCACCACGACCCAGGTCACATCGTGGTCCCCGGCGCCGCGCCGCTGACCCCGTACTTTCGTGGCGGTGGAGCCGATCGCGGTCGCCTGGTCCGCGCCGCTGACCCTGTACCTTCGTGCCGGTGGAGGCGTTTGCGGGGCGGTATCGGCTGATCGACCTGATCGGAACCGGCGGCATGGGTTCGGTCTGGCGCGCCTGGGACCTGCGCCGCTCCGCGTACGTGGCAGCCAAGGTCCTCGGCCAGCACGACGCCGGTACGCTGCTGCGCTTCGTCCGCGAGCAGTCCGTACGGATCGAGCACCCGCACGTCGTCGCCCCGCACGGCTGGGCCGCCGACGACGACAAGGTGGTCTTCGCGATGGACCTGGTCCGCGGCGGCTCGGTCGCGACCCTGCTCGGCGACCACGGTCCGCTGCCACCGGCGTACGTTGCGGTACTGCTCGACCAGTTGCTGCAGGGGTTGTCGGCGGTGCATGCGGCGGGCGTCGTACACCGTGACCTGAAACCCGCCAACCTGCTCCTGGACGTCACCGGCACCGGAAGTCCGCACCTGCGCCTGTCCGACTTCGGCGTCGCCGGCCTGATCGACGAACCCCGCATGACCCGCACCAGCACCATCCTCGGCACCCCCGGCTACCTGGCCCCCGAACAACTCTCCGGCGCCGACCCAGACCCCCGCCAAGACCTCTACGCCCTCGGCACCATAGCCACCGAACTCCTCACCGGCACCCGCCCAGCCTCTTCCGCCCCCTCCGCACCCCCCGTCTCGTCGGTCCCAGGCGCCAACCCGTCCGCGACCGGTCCGGACACCCCCCTCGCTGCTTCTCTCCCCAGCTCCCACCGCGCCTCGGACAGCACCTCCGCGCTCTCCAGCGCCGACCAGGCGTCGGCGTTGGCGGAGTTCATTCGCCGGTGCTCCGCCCCCGACCCGGCCGATCGGCCCGCCTCCGCGCGGGACGCGGCGCGGCTACTGGCCGAAACCGGCGTCCTCCCACCCACCGGCCAGACCTCCTGGTCCACCCGCCCCGACTCCCCCGAAGTGTTCGACCAACTCCCACCCCTCCCCCACACCTGGACCCCCACCGGCCCTGCCCCCGCACACCCAACCCCCACGCGCGTAGTCCCCACCACCCCCACCAACCCGGTCATCCCAGTCCCAGCCGCCTCGAGCCCAGCCGCCCCGGGCCCAGCCGCCCCGGGCCCAGCCACCTCGAGCCCAGTCGCGGAGCACCCGGCACCCGAGCGTTCGGCAGCGGACCGGGCAGCCGAGAGTCCAGCCGCCGCGGAACCACCTGCGAAGACGGCGCACCCCACCACGCACTCCACCACGCACTCCACCACGCACAGCACTCAGGGCAGGCACCGCGGCAAGCAGCTTCTGATCGGGCTCGCCTGGTTGAGCTTCCTGTCCGCCACCGGCCTGATCGGCAGCGCCATCTGGCTCCTCCTCAGCAACTGACCTCACGGCCCGCACCCTGCCCGAAGCCCACATCCGCGCCGCCACCCAGACGTCCTGGGCGCGCAACGCCGAGAACGTGCTCGGATACGTAGCGAACGGCGCCGCCGGTGGGGCGGTCCTCACCCCCGAGCAGCACGATCACCGGGTTGGCCGGCGACATGCCGTCCCAGATGCGTGACTCGGACCGGACCGTGCACAGGCGCACACTCGATCTTGTTCCCGGGATGGAACGAGGTGTGTCACGTCCGAACCTGTCCGGGCCTGTCGCCTGCACCCCGACGAGGGCCAGTACCCGTTACGCCTGGTCCGCCGGGGTAACCACGAGTCGATCCGGGTCCGCCGTGTACTGATCATCATCGCCTCGGCGTCGGGACGGCACGAAGTCGTAGCCTTTGGCAGGGGTGCTTTCATGCATCGGGCGGTGGGGTGACCGGAACCACGACCCGTGAGATCGACAGGTCGATCGTTCGATGTGACGGCAGCATCCTCGTTGAGGTAGCCGGGTCGTCGCCTGTCCCCAGATTGCGCTCCCAGCGCGGATGCGCCCCACCCGCAACGATCAGCCGAATCCGGTTGCCCCGCACGAACCGGTGCGCGACCGCGTCGAGTTCCACACGAACCACGTCCGGGGGCGCCGAAGCGTCGAGCCGGACGAACCCGTCGCTGACGTTGCGTGAGCGGCCGTTGGCGTCCACTTCCGACACGCGAATGAACAGGTCGGCGAAGGGGTTGTCGGAACTGTGACCTATTTCCACGACTGGGCTGCCGAGGACCTCCAGGTCCGTGGTCAACGGGTCTGAGGTGAAGGCCAGCACGTCGGAACGCGCGGCGAGCGCGCCGTCATCCGTGTAGCCCGCGGTCAGTCCCGGGGAAACTTGCGTGACGAACGCGCCGCCGTAGGTGGGGGTCGGCTGGGCTGGGTCATAGGTGAACTCGCGCACGTCTCCCGGGTCGGCCGGTTGAGTGCCCAGGAGGTTGCCGGAGCGGGGATACAGGATCTGCTGCACCGTTGCCGGCGGCCAGGCCGGAAGGTCGCGCCACCCGTCGTCCCGACCGCTGACGAACACCTTGACCGGCATGGCACGGCGCCGGACGCCGGATCCGGCCAGGTGCTCGTCGAACCACGCGAGGGCGTCGGGAAGCAGGACGCGGGTACCCGCGGCGCCTCCCTGAGCATGCGTCCAGGGACCCATGGTGAGTCCGACATCGACGCCCTGATCGGCCAGCCGCGCATACCCCGCCAGCGTCTGTTGAATAAAACCGTCCTGCCAGCCGCCCTGAAGCAACACGGGGACATGCACCTGATCCAGCGCCGCAGTCAGGTTGGCGCCGTTCCACCATAGGTCGCCCAGGTCCCGCCGGCTGATCCACTCGCGGTACCAGGGCGCTTTCTCGCCCATCAACTCGTCCGCGGCGTCGGCCAGTGGAACAGCTGCCAGGGCCTCTTTGATACGGCCCCGGGCGGAGAGAACCGCGAAGATGCGAGGCAGGATGGGCTGCTCCTGCTTGGTCGTGACGAACGACCATTCGAACAGCGTGCTGAGCAGAAACGCCCTTCCGGTGTAGACGAATCCGCCGAAGTCGTGCGGCGCGCACGCAATGACCGCGGTGACCAGCTCTGGCGGCGGATCCATCAGCAACGCCCACTGGGTGAAGCCGAGATAGGAATAGCCGTGCGTGGCAAAGCGCCCGTCGAACCACGGCTGCTCGCGCATCCACGCGACGATGTCCGCCCCATCGTCGACGTCCCGCATGAACGGCTCGAACGTCCCACCCGATCCGAACGTTCCCCGGCACCGGACCAGCACGACCCGATAACCACGGCAGGCAAACATTCCACCCGTCATGGCCGCGCCAACCAAATTCCAGCCGTAGGGCGAGGTAACGAGAATTGTTCCCAACGCCGGCTCTTTCGGCTCGTAGAGATCCGCGAGCAACTCGACGCCGTCTCTCATCGGGACTCGCACGTTGCGGATCACGGCGTAGTCGCGCGTCGCGGCGGGAAGCCGAGCGTACTTCGTCCACAGCAGGTCGACGAGCCGTTGCCCGAGCGTCCGCTCCTTGGCTCGTTGGTTCATCTCCCTCCTCCGCACCACAACACATGCTTGGCCATACGCGTCTCCCATCGCCTCATGCACCGTGCCGGCCCGCTGCCGCTCGCCTCGGGCCCGCCTGCCACCCAGCGGCATCCCGCATCCGCCGGCCAGCCACAACCTAGCACTAACTTTCAGTAATTGCTGAAAGTTAGTGCTACTGCGGTAACCTTCTGGCGAGGTGACTGAAGGGAGTTCCGTGCGCGAAGACGAGACGGACGAGATCGGCAGATTCATCGAGCGCTTCGCCGCCACCCTCGCTGACAGTGGCTTTCCCCGTCTCGCCGCCCGCGTCTTCGCGACGCTCCTGGTCAGCGAGAGCGGGCGGATGACCGTGGCCGAACTCGCGGAACGGCTGCACGCCAGCACCGGCAGAGTCTCGGGCGCCGTCCGCTACCTCGTCCAGGTCCGCCTCATCCGCACAGAACGGGACCCAGGAACGCGCCGCCTCGCCTACGTCGTCGACAGCTCGTGGTACGAGTCCACCGTCACGGCGAATCCGTTCCTCGAACGAGGCGAGGCCGACCTGCGAGAAGGCATCGCCATCCTGGGCGACTCACCCGCGGCCGACCGGCTGACCGAGACGCTCGAACTCATCCAGTTCCTCAGGGACGAGACCCGCGCGATGATGCGTCGCTGGCATGAGCGGAAGGCGGCACTGCGAACACGGCGAACCTCAGATCGGGCCTGACATCGCAGCCAGCGGGTCAGTCGCGGCCGGTGGACGAGCGGGGTGACCAACCCGGTGATCGTTGGTGGTCACCCCACTAGGTGTCAGCGTGGGGGGTGAGGGCCGTTCTGGTTGGGGTTGTTGGGCGGGTACTGGTTCGGGTTGTGCGGGGCGCCGGGGTGCTGGCCGGGGGCACCCTGGTAGGGGGCGGGGGCGCCGGGGTAGGTGGAAGTTGGCTTCTTGCGGAGGCGGAGGACTGCGAGGGCGCCCAGCAGGAGGAGCAGCACACCGCCGCCGCCCAAGCCGGCTATCAGGGCTACAGGGGTGCCGCCGTCGGTGTTGCTGTTGTTCGTCCCCTGGACCGGGGGGCCTGCCTCGGTCTTGTCGCCCGAGCCGGCCGAGGTCGACGGAGACTCGGTCGGGGTCTCGGTCGGCGTCGGGGTGACCGAGTCGCCGGAGACCGGAGTGGCGCCGTCGACGTACTGCGGTTTGCCGGCGCCGGCAGTGCCCGGCACGCCGACCGTCAAGGTCATCGGAACCGTAAAGGACCGGTCTTCGGCCTTTCGGGTCATCGAGACGACGATGTAGTACACGCCGGGTGTCGAGGTGCCGCTGTCGGAGTTGTTGGCACCGTCACGGTTCAGGTAGCGGATCTCCTTGGTGGTGATCGCCTGGGTGACGCCCTTGCCGGTCAGCACGCCGCGCTTGCCGCCGGGGCTGCCCGGGACGTTCTTGGGGAAGACCGCGAAGGCTTCCTCACCGGCCGGCGAGATCACCGCGGTGTCGAGGTAACGCAGACCGATGAGGTCACCCATCGCCCTGGACTGCTGCGACACCGTGGCCTGCGCCTGAATCCGCTGGCCCCAGTCGGCCTTGATCTTGTAGATCTGCAGCTCGCCGGGCAGCAGCGTGGTCTTGTACGTGCCCGGCGTCAGCAGCGGCGCGTCCGGGAAGCTCGACCCGGGCACGATCTCGCGCGGGGCGGTGACGTTCATCGGCGACCAGGTCGGGTCGTCTGCCTTGGCCGGCAGCGTCTTGGTCTCCTCGACCGGCGGCTCCTCGTCGATCCGCAGCTCGAACGGGACCTCCTTGATCTCGCGGAAGTCCTTGCCCGGGTCGACCGTCAGCACCAGCTGCTCGGCCTCGGAGCACTCCTTGTTGATCTTGTCGAACTTCGACCAGCTCGACGCGGTGCCGGTGGCGAAGCCCTGATCGCCTTCCTGGACCCGGGGGAAGCTGCGACCGCAGTCCTTACCGTCCGGCGTCGCGAGCCGGAGCTCGGTCTGGATGACCAGGCTGGTCGCACCGACAGGCCGGCGGAAGCTGAGCCCGGCGCGCAGGGTCGAGCCCGTCATCGTCCGCTTGATCACGAAGTGCTTCGGCTGGTCCAGCAGATCGAAGTCGTCCGAGTACAGCCCCGGCGCGACGGTCGGGGCATCCTCCGGCGTCGCCGTGCCCTGCACCGGTGTCCCGGAGATGCGGAACGGGCGGAACGCACGGGTGGAGAGTTTGCCCAGCCCGGCCTCGAGGTCGATCGTGGAGTCCGCGTCGTAGTAGTCGCCGCGACCCTCCCGGGCGATGCACTGCAGGTCGCTCCGGGCCTTGCCCTGCACCCGGAAGCCGACGACGTCGATCTTCAGATCGATGCCCTGCTTGGCGATGTTCTTGGCGACCACGCACGGGTTGGGCGCGCAGGTCGACTCACCGTCGGAGACGAGCACGATCGAGCGCTGGCCGCTCGGGCCGAGATCCTTCGCGGCCTCCTGCAGCGAGTACCCGATCGGGGTCTCGCCGAACGGCTTGTACTTCGCGATCGCGGCCTGCAGCTGCGGCCGGTTGCTCGTCCCGATCGGGACGGTCAGCTGGGTGTCCGTACAGGCACCGGGATCGGTGCGCTTGAACACGGTCGCGCCATACACCCGCAGGCCGACCTGCGCGCCTTCGGGAAGTTTGCTCACCACCTGGGTCAACGCCGTGCGGGCGGCGACGATCTTGGTCTTGCCGTCGCCGGCCGGCTCCTTCATCGAGCCGGACGAGTCCAGCACGAGGACCATCTTGCCGGCTTCGGCGCCGGGCTCGGGGTCGGCCATCGCGGTCGGTGCGGCCAGGCCGGCCAATAGCGCGGTCAGGGTGACGGCGAGAAGCGCCAGCACCGCTGGGCGGCGGTACCTGTGGTGGGTCGTCATCGTTTCCTCCGAGTGGGATTCGCTGCCGCAAACCCTCTCAGTTTGCGATTGCAAATGTCAAATGCCTTGTTCCCGAGCGTGAAACACGACCGCGAGGCGTCACCGCGCGATGCAGGAAGCAAATATTCGCGACTGGAAATTTGCGTTCGCAAGTGCAAAGATGACCGGCAGGGCCGCCGCGGGCGGCCGGGGAAGGAAGCCGGAGCGATGGATCAGACAGCGCACAACATCCAGCAGCAGATCGAGCTGTACGGTGAGCCGCTCGGCGACACGGTGCGGCGGGTCCTCGGTCCGCTCGGGCTGACGCAGGGCGGGCTGGCGCAGGTGATCGGGATGTCCGCGCCGATGCTGTCCCAGCTGGTCAGCGCGCAGCGGGTGAAGATCGGGAATCCGGCGGTCGTGTCGCGGTTGCGGGCAGCAACGGAGCTGGCGGATCTGGCGATCGCGAGCGAGGTCAGCGAGATCGATGTCGCGTTCTCGCTGGACCGGATCAGAGAGACCACCGGCGGACTGACAACCGCCGGCCCGACTTCTCGGCTTGGACGGGCGACGGGGGCCGGGGCCGCTGGAGCAGGGGCCGCCGGAGCTGGAGGCGCGCTGGGGGCGGCGGAGGCCGCGGGGCCGGCCGGGCTGGACGGGCAGTTGCCCGGAGCGCCCGGGCAGGTGCCGGGTGGAGCCGGGGCGAATGTCGCGCCGGGCATGCATACCGCCTGGCCCGCCGCCGTGGGGGTGCGGGCCGACGACGGGGCGACGGCCCGGGCCGTGGTGCGGGCGATCCAGGATCTCCTCCGCGAGGTCGCGTCGGCGGACGAGATCCAGCGGGCGGCACTGGCGGTGGAAGATGAATCGCCTGGGCTGGCCGAGTTGCTGCTGGCGTACGGCACCGGGAGAACCGCGGACGCCCTGGCCCACTATGAGCAACATCACGGCTGACCCGGCGGAAGTCACCCGCTGCCGATCCCGCTGCCTCAGCCGGTCACCAACCGGCCGGCTCGACGGGCGGACATACCACAGGACAACGTGGCGATATAACACGAGGCAAGTAGACATTCAGGGCCGTCTCATCCTTTGTCGGTGGGGAATTGTGCCGCTGGGAGTGGTGTTGGCTTGCGGCGGTGGGGCGGATCGTCCTGCGTTCGTTGAGTGTGTGAGGAGACGGTTGTGCGCGCGTTCGGCGCTTTTCAGCGGGTTGTCGCGGTGGCGGGAGCGGTCACGCTGGCGGTATCGATGGTTGCCTGTGGCAGCGATCAGAAGGACGCCGGGAGCGGCCCGGACCTCGGGCTGCTCAAGTCCGGCACGTTGCGGATCGGGACCCTGACCGACGCGCCGCCGAACGTGTACGTCCAGGACGGCAAGTTCACCGGGTTCGACAACGACCTGATCAGCGCGGTCGCGGCGAAGCTGAACCTGAAGCCGGAGTTCGTCGGCACCGACTTCTCCGCGCTGCTCTCCCAGGTCAACGGCGGTCAGTACGACCTCGGCAGCTCGTCGATCACGATCACCGAGGCCCGCAAGAAGACAGTTGCCTTCAGCAATGGGTACGACTTCGGCTACCTCGGGCTGAACACCACCAAGAGCTCCGGCATCACGTCGTTCGACCAGCTGCCGGGCAAGCGCGTCGTGGTCGTGCAGGGCACCGTCCAGGACGACTACGCCACCGGCAAGAACCTCAACCCGGTCCGCGTACCCAACTACAACGCGGCGCTCGGCCAGCTCAAGGCCGGCACGGCGGACGCCTGGGTCTCACCGGCCGAGATCGGCGAGAAGATGGCCAAGGAGCAGGGCGGCGGCACGGTGATCCTGGCCGCCAAGGAGCTCAGTGCCGCGCCGATGGCGTTCGCGGTGGCGAAGAGCAACGACAAGCTCCGCGAAGCGGTGAACAAGGCGCTCGACGAGGTGATCGCCGACGGTACGTGGACCAAGCTGGTCGAGAAGTACTACCCGGGCCGCGCCGTGCCGGCGAACTTCAAGCCGGGCAGCGGTTCGGTCAAGTTCACGGCTCCCAAAGCCTGATGGACATCTGGTCCACCCTGCGCGACACCTTCCTCGACGGGGAGGCGATGAAGGCAGTCCTGCCCGAAATGCTGAAGGTGGGACTGGTCAACACCCTGATTCTGGCGGCCGCCTCGGTCGTGCTGGGCACCGTGCTCGGCATGATCGTGGCGGTCCTCGCCCTGTCCACGAAACGCTGGCTGCGCTGGCCGGCGAAGATCTACACCGACATCTTCCGTGGCCTGCCGGCGATCCTGACCATCCTGCTGATCGGCCAGGGCCTGTCGCCCATCACCCGGCACTGGTGGGGCCCCAACCCGTACCCGCTCGGCATCCTCGCGCTCTCGCTGATCGCCGCCGCGTACATCGGCGAGATCTTCCGCTCCGGCATCCAGAGCGTCGAGAAGGGCCAGCTCGAGGCGGCCCGCGCGCTCGGCTTCGGTTACACGTCGGGCATGCGGCTGGTCGTCATCCCGCAGGGCGTACGGCGCGTACTGCCGGCGCTCGTGAACCAGTTCATCGCGCTGGTGAAGGAGTCGAGCCTGGTGTACTTCCTCGGCCTGCTCGCCAGCCAGCGGGAACTGTTCCGGATCGGCCAGGACGCGGCCGCGACCGACGGCAACCTGTCGCCGCTGCTGCTGGCCGGGATCTTCTACCTGGTGATCACGGTTCCGCTGACGCACCTGGTCAACTACTTCGACAAGCGGCTGCGGGAAGGCCGCCCGGCCGCGGCCGACGGCTCGGGCAACGGTCCTGGCAACGGTCCGGACAACGGGCCGGGCGACCCGGCGCTGGAGGAGCTCGCGCATGCAAACCGTTGAGGGCGCAAGCCTGGAAGTGACCGGCGTCGAGCTCGCGTTCGGCAGCAACCAGGTCCTGCGCGGCGTGGATCTCGCCGTACCGGCCGGGCAGACCGCCTGCGTGATCGGTCCGTCCGGGTCCGGGAAGTCCACCTTGCTGCGCGCGATCAACCGGCTGCTCGAGCCGGCCGCGGGCGACATCCGGCTCGGCGGTGAATCGGTGCTGACGAGCGACCCCGACGCGCTCCGGCGCCGGATCGGGATGGTGTTCCAGCACTTCAACCTGTTCCCGCACAAGAGCGTGCTCGACAACATCACGCTGCCGCTGCGCAAGATCAAGAAGCTCGACGCCGAGGCGGCGCAGGCCGCGGCGCGGACCCAGCTGGAGCTGGTCGGCCTCGCGCACAAGGCCGGATCGCGCCCCGGGAACCTGTCCGGTGGTCAGCAGCAACGGGTGGCGATCGCGCGGGCGCTGGCGATGAAGCCCGAGGTGATGCTGTTCGACGAGGCGACGTCCGCGCTCGACCCCGAGCTGGTCAAGGGCGTGCTGGCGTTGATGGCCGACCTGGCGCAGGCCGGGATGACGATGGTCGTGGTCACGCACGAGATGGGGTTCGCGCGCGAGGTCGCGGATCAGGTCGCGTTCATGGACCACGGCGTCGTGGTCGAGTCCGGGGCGCCCGAGCAGGTCTTCACCGACGCCGAGTCACCGCGGCTGCGCCAGTTCCTCGCCCAGGTCCTCTGAGCGCCAGGTTCGCTGAGCGCCAGGTCTCTGCGCGGCCAAGTTCGCTGAGCGCGCAGGTTCGCCGACCCCCTGGCGCCGGCGCTCGGCGAGGCGCACGATGGAAGGGACCCAGTTCCAGAGCCGGCTACACCTGGGGGTAGCGATGTCTGTGGACCGCCGAGCACTGGCAAGCGCGCTGTGGTCCCGCCGGTTCATCATCGGCGTCGTCGCGATCGGGTTGGTCGCGGCCGGTCTCGCGCTGGCGGCCACGCCGCGCGGCAAGACCGCCGCGGCGACCAGCAAACCCGTCAGTTCGGTCGCGGCGGCGCAGGCTGCCCGCAAGTACGTCTATCTCACCTTCGACGACGGCCCCAGCACGTACACGCCGCAGGTGCTGAAGATCCTGCGCGCGTACGGGGCGCGGGCCACGTTCTTCGAGATCGGGCAGAACGTCGCCCGCTACCCGTACCTGACCCGCCAGGTGTACCAGCAGGCCAACAGCGTGCAGAACCACACGTGGTCGCATCCGGATCTCCGGCACGTCTCCGCTGCCGTGTTCAGGTCCCAGGTGCAGAAAACCGATCGGTACATCCGGGCCCAGCTGGGCTACACGCCGAGCTGTCTCCGGCCGCCGGACGGCAGCACCAACAAGCAGGTCACCCGGCGGGCCGCCGCGCTAGGCAAGAAGATCCGGTTGTGGACCATCGACACCCGCGACTGGTCCCGGCCCGGTACGTCGGTGATCGTCCGTCGGGCGCTGGCGAACGTACACAACGGCTCCGTGATCCTGATGCACGACGGCGGCGGTAACCGCAGTCAGACCGTGGCCGCGCTTCCCACCATCCTCCGGACATTGAAGGCCAGAGGGTTCGGGTTCACCACGATGTCGTGTACGTAGCGCGTCCGGTATCCGTGACTCGTGGCCGCGGCAGCGGCGTGGGCGCTGGCTTTCGGCGCCGGCTGCCCCAGGGTTGACCCGTGAGGATGTGAACCACCCACCGCCCTGGGGGGACCATGGACGTACGTTTGACGCGTGCCGGGAACCGGATGGTCGGCCTGGCGATGATGCTGGTGGTGAGCACCGTGATCGGCATCGTCGTCGTCGCTGCCGCGAAGTCGCCGGCCGGTCCGAACGCGCCCGGCGCGGCCGCGGACCCGAAAGCGCCGGCCGCGGTGACGCCCAGTACGACGCCGCTGCCGGCGAAGTACGTGGTGCTGACCTTCGACGACGGTCCGGACGCCGAGTACACCCCGAAGGTGCTCGGAATCCTGGCCGCGTACGAGGCGAAGGCGACGTTCTTCGAGGTCGGTGAGAACGTCCGCAAGCACCCTGAACTCACCAAGAAGGTCCACCAGGCCGGTCACAGCGTGCAGAACCACACCTGGTCGCACGCCGATCTGCGCAAGCTCAGCCCGGCCGGGTTCCAGCAGCAGGTCGGGTCGACCGACCAGGCGATCCAGGCCCAGACCGGGAGTACGCCGGCGTGTTTGCGACCGCCCTACGGAGGCGTCAGCGCGGCCGTACGCCAGCGTGCCAAGGCGATGGGCAAGGACCTGGTGGTGTGGACCGTCGACTCGCGGGACTGGACCAAACCGGGTGCGACGGCGATCGTGCAGCGGGTGCTGAAGAACGTACACAACGGGTCGGTGATCCTGATGCACGACGGCGGCGGCAACCGTAACCAGACCGTGGCAGCACTGCCGGCCATCCTGAAGAGCCTGAAGGCGCAGGGCTACGGGTTCCGAACGCTGAGCTGCAAGAGCTGAGCGGCTAGGACAGCGCGCTGACCAGCGGTACGACGTCGGCGATCGACTCGACCACCCTGGTCGGCCGGTACGGGAAGCGCTCCACCTCGTGCCCTCCGGTCGAACCGGACAGCACGAGGATGGTCCGCAGGCCGGCTTCCAGACCGCTGATGATGTCGGTGTCCATCCGGTCGCCGATCATCACCGTGGTCTCGGAGTGCGCCTCGATCTGGTTCAGCGCGCTGCGCATCATCAGTGGGTTCGGTTTGCCGACGAAGTACGGCGCGACCCCGGTCGCGCGGGTGATCAGGGCGGCCACCGAGCCGGTCGCGGGCAGTGGTCCCTCGGTGGACGGGCCGGTCGGGTCCGGGTTCGTGGCGATGAACCGGGCCCCGTCGGAGATCAGCCGGATCGCCTTGGTGATCGCCTCGAACGAGTACGTCCGGGTCTCGCCGAGGACGACGTAGTCGGGATCGCGCTCGGTCAGCACGTACCCGACCTCGTGCAGCGCCGTGGTCAGACCGGCCTCGCCGATCACGTACGCCGTGCCGCCGGGACGCTGGTCGTCGAGGAACTGCGCGGTCGCGAGCGCACTGGTCCAGATCGCCGTCTCCGGGATGTCGATCCCGGTGGCCAGCAGCCGGGCCCGGAGGTCGCGCGGGGTGAAGATCGAGTTGTTGGTCAGCACCAGGAACTTCCGGCCGGACGACTCCAGCGCGGCGATGAACTCGCTCGCTCCGGTGATGGCGCGCTCCTCGTGCACCAGCACGCCGTCCATATCCGTCAACCAGCTCTCCACCGGTTTGGGCTCGGTCACATAACCCATCGTAAATTGTCGGTGCCATCGGGAAGACTGCGGTCATGGAACTGGCCGGCTACCGTGCGTTGTGGCGGACACAGGGCGTGACGACACTCCTGGTGTCGTCGTTGCTCGCGCGCCTGCCGATGCTGGCGACGACGGTGCCGATCGCGTTCCTGGCGAAGGATGCGAGCGGCTCGTTCCGCTGGGCCGGCGTCGTCGCGGGCTCTTATGCGGTCGGTACGGCGCTCGCCGGGCCGCTCTGGTCACGGACAGCCGACCGTCGCGGACCTCGCGGCGTACTGCTGGTGACCGGGATCGCGTGGAGCGTGATGCTGCTCGGGATCGCGCTCCTGCCAGGCGCACTGTTCCGGCTGCTACCCGTGCTCGCGGTGCTGGCCGGTGCGTTCGTGCCGCCGGTGTCGCAGACGTTGCGCGCTGCCTGGCCGCGGGTCATGGCCGGTCCCGCGCTCCGGACGGCGTACTCGGTCGACGCGACCGCGCAGGAGTTGTTGTTCATGGCCGGGCCGATGCTCGGCGCGACGGCGGTCAGCGTCGCCAGCCCACGGCTCGGGGTGCTGCTCGCGGCGGCGATGTCGGCTGTCTTCATCTGGTGGTATGCGCTTCGACAACCCAAGCCGCTCCCCCACGGCAGCCACACCGCCGCACGGTTGAGTGCGAGGCAGTTGCTCTGGCATCGGCATCGGTTACCGCTGATCCTCGCGTTCGGCCTGTGGATCATGTCGTTCAGCGGGATCTCGCTGGCCATCGTCGCGTACGCCGACGGGCACGGTCAGCGCTTGATCGCGGGCGTCCTCGAGGCCGTTTGGGCGTTCGGCAGTCTGGTCGGTGGCGCGATCGCCGGCGCCTTGCCCGGACGGCGTCCGTCGTACCTGTGGCGCCGGGCCGCGCTGGTCACTGCCGGGATGCTGCTGTGTGTGTTCGCGACCTGGTCGTCGCTGTCGCTCGGCATCGCGCTGGCGATGTCCGGGCTGACGTTGGCGCCGGCTATCGGTGCGCTGTACGGGCGGCTGGGCGCGTTGACGCCGGACAACGCCCGGACCGAGATGTTCGGCTGGATGTCGAGCATGGCGACCGTCGGTTCGGCGATCGGTGCCGCGGCGTCCGGCGCGCTGATCGATGCGTTCGGCGTACGGTACGTGTGGTTGCTCGCCGCTGTACTCGCGGCCGTGTCGACCGTACTGCTGGTGCGGGTACCGCCGGAGCAGGCGCCCGCGCCGGAGCCAGAGGGTGTCTTGGAACTCTGCGCCGTAGCGAGGAGGTGCTCGGCGCGAGGTGCCGTGCCGAGTGCCCCGCAGTAGGCGTAGAGCTCCCAAACACCCTCTCAGCGGTCGGTGACCTTCTCGGCGAGACCGCGTAGCCGGTCGACCATCGCGTTCGGGTCGTCGGCCGCGTACACGGCAGAGCCGGCCACGAACACGTCGGCGCCGGCCTCGGCACACTGCTCGATCGTGTCCGCCGAGATGCCGCCGTCGATCTCGATCCACAGATCCAGCCCGTGCTTGTCGAGCAGCTGCCGCGTACGCCGGATCTTCGGCACGCAGACGTCGAGGAACTTCTGGCCGCCGAAACCCGGCTCGACGGTCATGATCAGGATCATGTCGAGCTCGGGCAGCAGATCCTCGTACGGCTCGATCGGGGTGGCAGGTCGCAGCGCCATCGCGGCGCGGGCGCCCTTGGCGCGGATCTCCCGGGCGGTACGGATCGGCGCGCGGCAGGCCTCGACGTGGAACGTGACACTGGACGCGCCCGCCTCGACGTACCCGGGCGCCCAGCGGTCCGGGTCCTCGATCATCAGGTGACAGTCGAGCGGAGTGTCGGCAGCCTTCGCCAGCGACTCGACCACCGGCATCCCGAGGGTCAGATTCGGCACGAAGTGGTTGTCCATCACGTCGACATGCAGCCAGTCCGCGTTCGACACCGCCGCCGCTTCCTCAGCCAGCCGAGCGAAATCAGCCGACAGGATGCTCGGCGCAATCTGAATCCCCATACGGACAATCTATCGAGCCACCACCCACCCCACCCCACGCGGTCCCCAACCAACCTCCACACACCAACCAACCTCCACACACCAGCCGACCTCCACGCACCGGCCGGTCATTTGAGTGGTGAACGTCTGAAGTTGGCCGTTCACAGCCCTCATGCGGGTGGTGAACACGCAAGATCAGGGGTTCACCACCCAAACGACCTGCCGGAGCCAGCCGGGCGGACGTCGGCCGGGCAGACGTCGGCGGGGGTGGATGTCGGCGGGGGTGGGTGGACTAAGTGCGTAGCGTCCAGGCGAGGGCGGCTTCGGGGGACGGGACGCTTTGTGCGTCACGCGGCAGGGGTGGGCGGCGGATGATCAGGACCGGGATACGGAGCTGCCGGGCGGCTTTCAGTTTGGGTGCTGTGGCTGGGCCGCCGCTGTCCTTGGTGACGAGGAGGTCGATGCGATGTTCGCGAAGGATCGCCAGCTCGTCGGCATGCGTGAACGGACCGCGGGCGAGCAGCAGGGTGCACCAGGTCGGTGGCGGTTCCGGTGGATCAACACACCTGGCAAGAACCCACGGCTGAGCAGTAACCGGGGTGGCGTGGGTGGTCGGAGCGAAGGCGGGGAGGTTTTGGCGGCCGATGGTGAGGAAGGGGCGGGTGCCGAGGGTTGGGAGGAGGGTGGCGGCTTGGTTGTGGGTTTCGGCCCAGTGCCAGGTGTCGCCAGTGGTGGGGGTCCAGCCGGGGCGGCGAAGGATGAGGTGCCTGGTGCCAGTTGCGGCGGCGGCCTCGGTTGCGTTGGCAGTGATCGAGGTGGCGAACGGGTGGGTGGCGTCGATGATCGCGTCCACCGGGTTGGTACGCAGCCAGTCAGTCAGTCCGTCGGCACCACCAAAGCCACCGGTGCGGACGGTGCCAACCGGTAGGCGCGCGTCGGTGGTGCGGCCGGCCAGTGACGAGATCACGTCGATGCCGCCGGCAACTAACAGTTGAGCCAACGCGCGGCCCTCACCCGTACCACCGAGCAACAGAACCCGCATCACCATTCCCCCTCCACCTGATCGGACTCCACCAGCAGGTGCCGCCTCAGGTACCCCGCGAGGTCGCCGGCGGACAGCACCACGCAGCGGGCGGAGGAACGCACCGCGAGGTGGGTGGTGGACGGCATCGCATGGCGGGTGGTGGACGGCATCGCATGGCGGGTGGGGGCGAGGGCTGCGATGGGGATCATCGGCTGCGGGTTGCGGAGTAGAGGTGGCTGTCTCGGAAGGTCTTGGCGGTGAGGGTTTGGCCGATGATGATTACCGCGGTGCGGCGGATCTCGGCTGTTTTCACCTGGTCGGCTATGTCGGCGAGGGTGCCGCGGAGGATCTGTTCGTCGGGGCGGGAGGCTCGGGCTACGACGGCAACCGGGCAGGTGGGGCCGTAGTGCGGGCGGAGTTCTTCGACGACCCGGTCGATCTGCTGCACGGCCAGGTGCAGGACGATCGTTGCCTTCGCGGCGCCGAGGGTAGCCAGGTCCTCACCGGCCGGCATCGCGCTGGCGCTGCCGCTGATCCGGGTCAGGATGACGGTTTGGCCGACTTCCGGAACGGTGAGTTCGCGGTTGAGCGTGGCGGCGGCCGCGGCGTACGCGGGTACGCCGGGGGTCACGTCGTACGGAATGCCGAGCGCGTCGAGGCGGCGCAGTTGCTCGGCCATCGCGCTGAAGACGGACGGGTCGCCGGAGTGCAGGCGGGCGACGTCCTGGCCGGCGGTGTGGGCGGCGGCGAGTTCGGCGATGATCTCGTCGAGGGTGAGCGCGGCGGTGTCGACCTTGCGGGCGCCGGGTGGGCAGTGGTCGAGCAGTTCGGTGGGTACGAGCGCGCCGGCGTACAGGCAGACGGGTGCAGCGGCGATCAGGTCACGCCCGCGTACGGTGATCAGATCGGCGGCGCCCGGACCAGCACCGATGAAGTGAACGGTCACTTGGTCACGCTCCAGATGGTTACGGGGAGGCTGGGGCGCCAGGCGGTCATGGTGCCGAGTGGGGCGGCCCGGTGGACTTCGAGGCGGATCAGGTCGCCGCCGTACCGGGTGTGCCACTGGGTGATCAGCGCGTCGGTCTCCAGGGTGACGCTGTTGGTGACAAGGCGGCCGCCGGGGCGGAGGGCGGTCCAGCAGGCCTCGATCATGCCGGCGGCGGTCGCGCCGCCGCCGATGAAGATGGCGTGTGGCGGTTCGAGATCGGCGAGGGCGGTGGGCGCGGCGCCGGCGACGGTGGTGACTGGTACGCCGAGGTTGGTGGCGTTGCGGGCGAGGCGGTCGGCGCGGGCGGGATCGCGTTCGATGGCGATCGCGCGGCAGGACGGGTGGTGCCGCGACCATTCGATCGCGATGCTGCCGGCGCCGCCGCCGATGTCCCAGAGCAGTTGGCCGGGGACCGGGGCCAGGCGGGAGAGGGTTACCGCGCGTACCTCGCGCTTTGTGAGCTGGCCGTCGTTTTCGTACACGTCGTCGGGCAGACCGGGTGAAGTGGAAAGCACCGGGGCGTCGGCTGGGGTGTGGATGGCGATGACGTTCAGCGGGTCGATCGGGTCCGACCAGCCAAGAGGCAGCGCGGAGGTGGCGGGGGTCGCGGGAGTGGCGCGGTCGGCGGAGAGGCCGGCGAGTGTGGTGGGCCAGTTGGTGGCGGGGGTGGTGCGGATGCGTTCGGTGGGGGCGGCCAGTTGTTCGAGGATGGTGAGTTGGCTGGCGCCGTAGCCGCGGGCTGTCAGGAGGTGGGCTACCTCGGCGGGGGTTTGGGCGTTGCGGCTGAGGACGAGGAGGCGGCGGTCGGGGGTCAGGTGGGGGTGGAGGTGCTCGACCGGGTTCTTGACGAGGCTGACTACCTGGATCTGGTCCTGGGGCCAGCCCAAGCGGGCGCAGGCGAGGGAGACGCTCGACGGGTGCGGGATGACGTGGACGGCGTCGGGGCCGAGGAGGCGGACCAGAGTGGTGCCGATGCCGTGGTACGTGGGGTCGCCGCTTGCCAGTACGCAGATCTGCTTGCCCGAGTACTCCTTCAGCAACCGGGGAAGCGCCTCGGACAAAGGCGAAGGCCACGCAACACGTACTGCAGCTGTGGGGATCAGCGCCAGTTGGCGGGTGCTGCCCATGAGGACTTCGGCTTTGTGGATGGCAGTTTGGGCTTCGGGGGTCAGGCCGGGCCAGCCGTTGGCGCCGACGCCTACTACGGTGATTTGGTCAGCTGGCATTGCCGAGAGCCTTTGTAATGGTGATTTCGATTACGACGCGTTCGGGGTTGATCCGGGGCTCTTTGTAGCGCTTGGCGTACAGGCGTTCGGCCAGGTGGACGCGTGACGGGTCGGCGGTGACGACAGCGCGGCCCTCCAGTGTGCTCCAGCGGCGGCCGTCCACTTGGGTGACTGCTACTGCCGCCTCCCCGAGGCGCCGGATCGTCCTCGCCTTGTACGACGTCCCGGAGCAGATCACCCGGACGAGACCAGCGTCGACGTCCAGGGTCGCTCCGACCGGAGTGGCATGTACGGTCCCGTCGGCCCGGACCGTGCTCAGCACGCAGAGATGCCGCTCGCTCCAGAACGCGGCCAGCTGGTCAGTAAACACGCAGCGATCGTAGACAAGCCGCCCCGCCCGGCGTGGTGCCGGGCGGGGCGGAGCGCTGGACCCCTCAGACCAGCGCGGTCCAAGGAACGCCGGTCAGCCGATGTCGCGGCGGCGGAAGGTGGCGAAGCCGGCGAGCGTCAGCGCGGCGGCGATCGCGGTCAGCCACAGCACCGGGGTCACCGAGAAGTCACCACCAGGCAGTCGCGGCGTGTGACCGTACGGGCTCAGGTTGATCATCCAGTGCGGCAGGTTGAACAGCTCACCGAACTGCCCGATCAGCAGGAACAGGCCGTACAGCACCCATCCCCCGCTCACCAGCTTCGGCGCCACACCGAACAGGACGACGACCAGTGCAGTGACCAACCAGATAGCGGGTAGTTGCACAGCAGCCCCGGCCAGCATCCGTGGGATCTGGTGACCCACGCTCCCCAGCGATGCACCACTGGAGATACCGGAGCCGAGACCCGCGATCAGGATCAGCACGCCAGTACCGAACAGGGCCATCAGTACGTGGCTGGCCAGCCACTGCGCCCGAGTCACCCCGGTCGCCAGCAGAGGCTCCGCACGCAGCGCTGTCTCTTCGGACCGGAGCCGCAGCGCCGCCTGAATACCGAACGCGGACGCCAGCAACCCCATCATGCCCAGCTCCGTTGACAGGAAGGCGTCTGTCAGCCCTTCGACACCACCCATCTTCTGGATCATCTCGCGCGCACTGGCGCTGTTGGCGAACCCGTCGACGTTGCTGGCGATGTTCCCCACCAGCAGACCGAGCAGCAGGAACGCGAAACCCCAGCCGTACAAGGCGCCCTTCTGCAAGCGCCAGGCCAGTGCCAGCGGCGATCGCAGCGACGCGGCAGCCCGCGGCGGCCCGGGTCGTGGCCGAACCAGACCGGCACCGACGTCACGCTTCCGGATCAGTGCAGTCGCAGCGACGATCAGTAGGCCCAGGAACGCCAGCGGCATCAGTAGTACGACGAACCGGTCCCCCGAGTACGCGCGGACCTGCTGTGCCCAGCCGATCGGTGAAAGCCAGGACACCCACTGGGTACTACCGTCCGCCGCGGAATCTCCTACAGCCCGCAGCACGTACGCGATACCCAGCACGACCGCAGTGAGCCCATTCGCGGCGCGGGCGCTCTCTGTGACCTGTGCAGTCACCGCACCGACGCCGGCGAAGGCCAGTCCGGCTGCAGCCCACATCAGACCGAACGCGAACGATCCCTTGGTGTCTAGTCCGCTCCCCATCAACGACAGTGCGGTGACCAGACCGAGGACGATGACAGTCGCCGACGACACGATCAGTGCGGCAGCCAGTGCGGCGTACCGGCCGAGTACTCCGGCGCTCAGCAGCTCAAGCCGACCGTTCTCCTCTTCGGTACGGGTGTGCCGTACGACCAGAATCCCGGCCAGCAAGCCGACCAGCAACGCACCGAATGCAGTCATCTTGAACAGTGAGACCTCACCGAGTGAGTTCTCGTCGAAGATGCGCCCGTACATCGAAACGAGTGCAGGTGATGCATTGGACGTGTGTGCTGCTTCGGCCAGCGCCTTCGGGTCGGAGTACAGGTTGATGGACGCCTTCGCCGAGCCGGCCGCCGACATGACGAAGACGAGGATCCAGATCGGGATCAGGAGCCGGTCCCGGCGCAGCGCGAGCCGCACCAGGGTTCCGGTACCGACAAAGTCGTTCATCGCACGGCCGCCTCAGGCTCAGCCGGTACGTCTTCCTCGTAGTGACGCAGGAACAGCTCTTCCAGCGTCGGCGGCTGCGCGACGAGGCTCCTGATGCCACTCGCGGACAGCTGCCGCATCACCGCGTCGAGCTGTGCGGTGTCCACCTCGCAGCGGACCCGGTTGCCTTCGACATCCAGGTCGTGGATGCCCGGCAGCTGCGCCAGCCCGTTCGGCGAACCGGCCAGCTCGGCGTGGATCGACGTACGGGTGAGGTGCCGCAGCTCGGCCAGGGTGCCGGTTTCGACGACCTTGCCCTTCCGGATGATGCTGACCCGGTCACACAGGGCCTCGACCTCGGACAGGATGTGGCTGGACAGCAGCACCGTACGGTCGCGCTGGTGCTCCTCCTCGATGCACTGCCGGAACACCTCCTCCATCAGCGGGTCCAGACCGGAGGTCGGCTCGTCCAGGATCAACAGCTCCACGTCCGATGCGAGTGCCGCGACCAGCGCGACCTTCTGCCGGTTGCCCTTCGAGTAGGTTCGGCCCTTCTTGGTCGGGTCGAGGTCGAACCGGCGCAGCAGTTCGTCGCGCTTCTTCTCGTCCAGACCGCCGCGCAACCGGCCGAGCAGGTCGATCACCTCGCCGCCGGTCAGGTTCGGCCACAGGTTGACGTCACCGGGTACGTAGGCGAGCCGCCGGTGCAGCTTGGCCGCGTCGTGCCAGGGGTCGCCGCCCAGCAACGAGACATCGCCGGCGTCACCGCGCAGCAGTCCGAGCAGGACCCTGATGGTGGTGGACTTCCCGGCGCCGTTCGGCCCGAGGAAGCCGTGCACCTCACCGGTCGCGACTTCCAGGTCGAGACCGTCGAGGGCGTGCGTACTCCCGTACGACTTGTGCAGTCCAGAGACCACGATGGCTGATGTCATGTTTCATAACGTACACTTCATTCAGAAGTTTGTGAATCTTGCTAACACGTTTCTCACGAGTCGGGCAATCGAGCGACGCAGAGGGGATGATGGGGCGGTGAGTGCACATCGAGACGACGACGCCGTCAAGCGGTACACCGAGCAGTTCGGCAACCTGCTGGCGGAGACGGGCTGGCCGCGGATGGCGGGGCGGGTGTTCGCCGCGATCCTCTCCAGCGAAGGCGGCCGGATGACGTCCGCCGAGTTGTCCGACCAGTTGCAGGCCAGTCCGGCCGCGGTGTCCGGCGCGGTGAACTACCTGCTCCAGCTCCGGCTCGCCACCCGCGAGCGCGAGCCCGGCAGCCGCCGCGATGTGTACGTGGTCCAGGACGACGCGTGGTACCAGACGATGATGACCGAGGACGCGTCCCTCGGCCGCTGGTCCGTGTCCCTGCGCAAGGTACTGGACGCCGCCGGCGAAGGCACCGAGGCCTGGCGCCGGATCCACGTCTCGCTCGGTTTCATCGACTTCATCGCCGAAGAGGTGAAGGGCCTGAGCGAGCGCTGGATCAAACGCAAGGCCGAGCTCGACGCCGAGCTGGACGCCAAGTTCAGCGGCCAGTAGCTCAGGGGCTGTCGACGGTGAAGATCGTGCAGTAGATCGGCGGGGACTCCAGGCCCGGGTAGTACAGCCGCCCGACGTCGTCGGTGATCTTGAAGTACGCGGTCGAGGCGCCCACCTGGGGCGGCGCCTGCAGGCGCATGGTCACCGTGACGGTCTCCCCGGGCGCGGCGTCCGGCACGCGTTCGCGGACCGGCGAGCGTAGCCAGCCAGGAATGCCGGCGGCGCCCTGGCGGGTCAGCCAGCGGTCGCGCCACGGCCGTTCGCCGCTGTTCAGGATCTCCCACGCCTTGTCGAACTGCTCGTCCCGGCACAACCGCGTACCGTCCGGAACCGTCTCGCCGACCAGCTCCGCGCGATCCTCGGGATGGTGGTCGATCGGCACCGACCCACCGAGCAGCACCGGCTGTACGTGCCGCCGGATGTCCCGCTGCGAGACGTCCCGTCCGGCCCGGACGGCCGCGTCCAGCTCCATCAGCTGGTTCACCAGCGACTTGCCGGCGCCGAACGAGTTGTCGTACCACTCGGTCAGCTCGCGGCTGGGTTTGGTATGCCCGCGCTCGACCCGGGACAGGTGTCCCTTGTCCCAGCCGGACTCGGCGGCCGCGCGGGTCAGCGGCACACCGGCTGCCTCACGCAGCTCCCGCATGCGGGCACCAATCACGTACCGGGCCTGGGCTGGGCGCACGGCACTCTCCAGTCTGCCGTCACTTATCTACACAAAATACCAAATCGCAGTGATCATCTTCCGTTGCCCACTGCGACAAGGCAATCACTCTCTGATTCTCTTCACACAGGGCTGCTTCTCCAAGAGAGCAGCCGTCGCCCACTGCAGTTGAGAGCGAAAGGCAACAAAATGATGCCCTCCCTTTCCCGGTCGCTGGCCCGCCTGACCGCCACCGCCGCCCTCGGCGCGCTGGCGCTCGGTGGCGCCGCCCTGACCACCAGCTCCGCCCAAGCCGCGCCCGCCCCGGCGCCGGCCTCGACCAGCAGCAGCGTGTACGGCACGCAGTCGCGCGCCGACAACGCGATCGCCTGGTTCGCCAACCGCAACGGCTCCACCGCGTACCAGGGGTACTGCGAGAAGGCCGTCGAGAACGCCTACGGCACGACCGGCATCTACGCGTCGGCCATCGCCAACTGGAACGACGCCGTCAACCGGGGCGCCGCCCACCGCGGCGACCTGAACCCGCCGCGCGGCGCGCTGGTGTTCTGGAACATCAGCTCGTACGGCCACGTCGGCATCGCCACCGGTGACGGCTACTTCTGGGCCACCAGCGTCAACGGCGCGATCGGCAAGCAGCGGCTGCCGTGGTTCAGCAACTACCTCGGCTGGGCGCAGCCGAACTTCTGAGCCGCGAGCGGCGCCCGGCCGGCCACCGGGCGCCGCCCGTTGCGTACTGCGACAACAGTTTCACTTTCTGGTTCCCTGCGAGGACAACTCCAGAAGGGGAGCACAACCATGCGTACCGCCCTCATGCGCATCACCGCCCGTCTCACCCTCACCGCACTGCTCGGAGGAACCGCCGTTCTCGGGACCGGCGTCCTCCCGGCCAGTGCCGCCACCGGAACCGTCGTCACCGACAGCGGTACCGGCGTCGCGATCCGATCCGGTAACGCGACCAGCTTCGCCACGGTCGGCAACCAGCCGAACGGACCGGTCGAAATCGACTGTCAGATCTACGGCGAACCGGTCACCGGCAAGTACGGCCGGAGCCTGATCTGGGACCACATCCCAGGCAAGGGCTTCATCACCGACTCGTACGTCAACACCGGTAGTTCCGGCCTGATCGCGCCGCTCTGCACCAACAACCCACGCGCCGACGCCGCCATCAACTGGTACGCCGCGCGCAACGGCTCGACCGCGTACCAGGGGTACTGCGAGATGGCCGCCGAGAACTCGTACGGCAAGACCGCGATCTGGGCCTCCGCGACCGCGGACTGGAACGATGCCGTCGCCCGCGGCGTCGCGCATGTCGGCGACCTGAACCCACCCAAGGGCGCTCTGGTCTTCTGGGACCTCGCGGCACCGTACGGCCATGTCGGCGTGGCCCGCGGTGACGGGTACTTCTGGGCCACCAGCGTCAACGGCAAGATCGGCCTCGCCAAGCTCCCGTACTTCTCCAACTACCGCGGCTGGGCCTGGCCGAATTTCTGACCCCACCTGAATGCGAGCACCCGGACGCGCGTCCGCCCCTCACGCGTCCGGGTGCTCGACCCGGTCCAGCCAGTCCGTCACCAGGGCCCGGTACAACGCGGTCGACCGCACCGGAAGCTCATGGCCTTCGCTGTCCAGCGCCGCGTACGTCGCCCGCGGGTAGTCGTCCAGGAGCGGCCACGCATCGGCGTACCCGGCAATGTGGTCGCGGCGACCGGTCACGATCAGAGTCGGCCGTTCGAAGTGGATCGCGGGGTCGTCCCGCAGCGCGTACTTCGTCACGTCGGCCTGGATGCGGCCGAGGAAATCGAGGTCGGCCCGTGCCTCGGCGACGTCGTAGTACGCGTGTTGTTTGGCGCGCAATGCTTCGGTCTCGGCCGGACCTTCCTTCGGCAGCGTGCGCCGGGTTCGGTCCACGATGATGCCGGGGACCCGGAGCAACAGTCCGCGGACCCGGTCCGGGTCACGCCGGACGATCCCGCGGGCGTGCAGGGCGCCGGCCGATGTACCGGCGAGGGTGAACGGCTCGTCGCCTGCCAGCTCGTCGATCAGCTCGATGATCGACGCGAGCATGCCGTCCTGGTCGGTGATCGACGGGATCGCCGGGGACTTGCCGGTGCCGGGCGGGTCGACATAGACCCGCCGCCAGCCGGGCCGTTGCCCGAAGAACGGTTCGTGCAGGTCGCGACCCTCACCCGCGTCGCCGCCCCAGCCAGGCAAGAAGAAGATCGGACTGCCGCTACCGAAGGATTCGTAGTACACAAGGCGAACCTAGTCACCCCACCCACACGTAATCCACCAGTTCTGTCGGCAGCAGAACCCGGCAGTCGCCGCTCGTCAGCCAGTTGTTCTGTCGGCAGCAGAACCCGGTGGGCGTTCGCCGGAGCCGCGCTCGATGAGTGCGCATGGGAGCACGATTCGCTGTGGTGGGCGGGTGTCCGTGCCGGAAGCACGGTCGAGCAGTAGCCGGGCCGCGCTGCGGCCGAGCTCTGCGGTGTCGGAGGCAACCACCGTGACCGGCGTCGGCAGCATGTCGGCCAGCCGGAAGTCGTCGAACCCGACCACGGCCGGCTCCTGACCGAGCTCGCCCAGCGCCCGCAGTACACCCAGGGCCCGCAGCACCCCCTCGGCGAGGAAGTTGGTCGAGGCGAAGATCGCGGTCGGCGCGTCGGCCCGCAGCATCACCTCACGGGTCGCCTTCTCGGCCGCCTCCGCGTTGCCCTCGGGCAACTGCACGACCAGCGTCTCGTCCACCTCGACCCCCGCGGCCCGGTGCGCGCGCCGGAACCCACGCAACCGGCGGCCGATCGTGTAGTACGACGGCGCGAGCAGGATCGCGATCCGCCGATGCCCCTGCGCCAGCAGATGCTCCGCGGCGATCCGGCCGCCGCCTTCGTTGTCGATCATCACGATGTCCGCGTCGATCCCGGTCGCCGGCCGGTCGACGAACACCACCGGCACACCGGCGCCCTGCAGGAACGCGTGATCGCCTTGGTCGGGCACGATCATCAACCCGGCCACCTGCCGGCTGACGAGCTCCTGGATGGCGCGCTTCTCACCCTCCGGGTCCTCGTCGACGCTGCCGAGCACAACCGCGTACCCGGACTGGCCGGCCACCTCGAGCGACGCCTTCGCGATGCTAGCGTAGAACGGGTTGGTCAGGTCGCCGAGCACCAGCGCCAGGCTGGTCGACTTCTTCCCCGGCCGGAGCGCCCGGGCCACCTCGTTGCGCTGGAACCCGAGCTCGTCGATCGCCGCCCGGACCCGCCGCGCGGTCTCGTCCCGGACGCCGTGCCCGCCGTTCACCACCCGCGACACCGTGCCGAGCCCGACGCCGGCCCGGCGAGCGACATCGATCATCGTCGGCCGGGGATGCTCGGCGGCCTTGCTTGGAAACGTTTCGGACACGGGGTTGACTTCCTTTTCGGGACACGGCATCGTCACCCAACAGTAAAACGTTGGAAACGTTACCGTCCAGGAGGCCGGATGAGTATCTGCCCGAGCCGCCGATGAGCACTGTCCGAGCGGGCCGATCCGCTCCCCGGGCGCGCCGCCGGGGAAGTCACGGACGCGGTGGGATGAGCCGGAACGCCGGCTCCGACGTCAAAGCGGCGTATCTGTTCATCGCGCCCGCGATGATCGGCTTCTTCGTCTTCGTCGGCTACCCGCTGATCCGGTCGTTCTATCTTTCGCTGACCAAGTACAACGGGCTGACCGACCCGGTTTTCGTTGGCCTCGGCAACTTCCGCCGCCTGTTCACGACCGATCCCTCGTTCTGGCCGGCGCTGCGCGCGACCGGGTACCTGGTAGTGCTCTACGTCCCGTTGTCGTTGGTCCTCGGTCTCGCCCTGGCGATGTTCTGCAACCAGCGCTTCGCGGGCGTACGCCTCGTCCGCACGCTCGCGTACCTGCCGGTCGTGCTTCCGGCGGTCGCCACCATCACGCTCTGGAAGTTCATCCTGGACCCGCAGGTCGGCCTGCTGAACACGGTCCTGGACCGGCTCGGACTACCCACCAGCCTGTGGTTGCAGAGCCCGAAGATGGCGATGCCGTCCATCGTCCTGGTGATGCTGTGGGGTGTCGGCAGCACGATGATCATCTTCCTGGCCGGGCTGCAGGCGGTCCCGACCGAACTGTACGAGGCCGCCAAGGTGGACGGCGCCGGACCGTTCGCGGTGTTCTTCCGGATCACGTTGCCGATGATCAGCCCGATCATGCTGCTGCAGGTGATCCTGCAGACCACCGCCGCGCTGCAGACGTTCAACCAGCCGAAGATCCTGAGCCCGGGCGGAGGCGGCGGACCTGGCTTCAGTACGAACGTGCTGATGCTCGGGATCTACAACAACGGCTTCCCCACCCTCGGCAAGATCCCGCAGCTCGGGTACGCGTCGGCGCAGGTGTGGGTGCTGTTCGTGATCATCATCGCCGTGATTGCCCTGACCGCGAAGTTCTCCTCGCTCTGGACGTACAGTGACAGCACTTCCGACTGAAGCTCCTCCGGTGGCGCCCGCGAGCCAGGCCGTGCGTCCCGCGAAGAAGAAGCCGCGCGTGATCGGGACCACCGCCTGGTACGTGGTCGCGCTCTTCGTCGGTGCCGTGATGATCGTCCCACTGCTGTGGATGATCACGATCGGCCTGAAGAGCGGCACCGCGGTGTTCGACATCCCACCGAAGCTGTTGCCCCGCGAGTGGAAGTGGAGCAACTTCGTCAACGGCCCGAAGGCTATCCACTTCCCCCGGCTGCTGCTGAACTCGTTCCTGATCACCGGTCTGAGCGTGATCGGTGGAGTGATGACCGCGATGATGGCCGGGTACGCGCTGGCCCGGATGCGCTTTCCCGGCCGGAAGCTGTGGTTCTACCTGTTCGTGGGCAGCATGCTGTTGCCCGGCGTGGTCGGTCTGATCCCGTTGTTCCAGCTGTACAAGAGCATCGGCTGGTACGACACCTGGCTGCCGCTGATCGTGCCGGCGTTCCTCGGTGGGAATCCGTTGTTCATCTTCCTGGCCCGGCAGTACTTCCTGGCCATCCCGTACTCGATCGACGAAGCGGCCAAGCTCGACGGCGCCGGGCACTTCCGGATCTTCACCCAGGTGATGCTGCCGCTGACCAGGCCGGCCTGGCTGACGATGGCGATCCTCGCCTTCCAGGCGTCCTGGAACGACTACCTGAACCCGCTGGTCTACCTGTACTCGTCCGGCAAGTGGCCGCTGTCGGTCGGAATGGCCGCGTTCATCTCCCCGTTCGCCGGGAAGACGCCGGACTGGAGCTACTACATGGCCACCAACCTGCTGTACATGCTGCCGCCGCTGATCATCTTCTTCGCCGCGCAGCGCTACTTCATCCAGGGCCTCGGCGCTCTCGGCAGCACGAACCAGAAATAGAGGAGATCCGTTGTGAAGAGGACTTTGGGCGTCACCGCGCTGGTCTGCGCGGGGTTGCTGGTGGCAACCGCGTGTGGCGGATCGGACTCCGGCAGCTCGGGCGGCTCCGGCGGCGGGCCGGTCACGGTCACGGTGATGACGTGGGAGTCGGCGGACACCAACGCGGCGATCAAGAAGGCACTGGCCGACTTCAAGGACGACAACATCAAGGTCGAGCTGCTCGACACCCCGAGCGGTCAGTACGGTGACAAGCTCGCGTCGCTGACTCAGGCGAAGAAGCTGCCCGACCTGTTCTGGTGCGGTAACGACACCGAGCAGCAGTACACGTCGCAGGGGCTGCTGGTCGACTGGGCCGACAAGATCAAGAACGGCAACGGCGACTTCAAGGCGGACAAGTTCGTCCCGTCCGCGATGGACAACTGGAAGACCGCCGACGGTCAGATGGGCGGTCTGCCGTCGCTGATGAACACGTACGGCGTCTGGTACAACGCGGATGCGTTCACCGCGGCCGGTGTCCCGCTGCCGAAGGCCGGCTGGACCTGGGACGACATGTACGCCGCTGCCGCCAAACTGGCCAACAAGAACGGTGCGAAGTACGGACTGGTCGCTGACCAGCTCACCTCGCCGGACGGACCGTTCACGATGAGCATGTACTCGGTGTCGGCCGGCGGCGCACCGTTCACCGACAACGTGAACCACCCGACCAAGGCCGAGATGGACGACAAGTACCAGGAAGGCGTCCAGAAGCTGGTCACCGCGATCAAGAACGGCTCGGTCGCACCGCCCGGGTACGACGCGGCGAACGTGCAGTCGCTGTTCGCGGCCGGCAAGGTGCCGATGACGTTCGGCGGGCAGTGGCTGGCCGCCGGGTTCCAGACCGACAAGCCGAAGATCAAGTACGGGTTCGCGCCCTTCCCGCAGGTGCAGACGCCGACCACGCTGTACGACTCGGTCGGCATCTGCACGCCGCAGTACACCAAGGACCAGGACGCGACGTTCAAGGTGCTCGAGTACCTCAACACGAAGGTGTGGGACGCGGTACTGCCCGCGTCGCCGGTCGCGCCGCCCGCGTACACGCCGGCGCAGGCGAGCTACTTCGACGCGCTCACCAAGGCGCAGCAGCCGACGGTCGTGGACACGGTCAAGGCCGACCTCGGCGCGGAGAAGACGGTCGGGGTCCGCTTCACCACCACCTGGGCGCAGCAGGTCGGTGACCTGACCACGGCCGACTATCAGCCGATTCTCCTTGGCAAGAAGCCGGTCAGCGAGCTGTCAGGGTACGTCGACAAGATCAACGGGCTGATCAAGCAGGGCGGCTGATCCTCACCCACCCTTCACACAGCACTTCACACGGCTTTCCAGAGTGACAAGGCGAAGCGGGTTTCGCTGTCGGTCCGCCACGCGGCCGCGGTGAAGCCCGCTTTGTCCAGCTCCGCCTCGACGCCGGAGCGGTGGAACTTCGCGGAGATCTCCGTACTGATCTCCTCCCCCGCCGCGAGCGTGACGTCCAGGTGGATCTCGGGGACCAGTACCTGCATCGCACGGGTGGCGCGCAGGTGCATCTCGATCCACTCATTCTCATCGTCCCAGACCGCGACGTGTTCGAACGCGTCCACGTCGAAATCCGCGCCGAGCTGGCGGTTGATCACCCGAAGCACGTTCTTGTTGAACTCGGCGGTCACGCCCGCCGCGTCGTCGTACGCCGCGACCAGCGTGGCCGGGTCCTTGACCAGGTCGGTGCCGAGCAGCAACCACTCCCCCGGCTCGAGAACGTCGCGGATCGAGTGGAAGAACGCCTCGCGCTCGGCCGGGATCAGGTTGCCGATCGTGCCGCCGAGGAACGCGACCAGGCGCGGCGGGTCGCCGGGGAGTTTGTCGAGGTGCGCGGTGAAGTCGCCGACCACGCCGTGGACGTCGAGAGTCGGGTAGTCGGCGTTGATCGCGTCGGCTGCTTCCCTTAGTGCTGACTCGGAGACGTCCAGGGGTACGAAGCTGGTGAGCGTGCCGTGGTCGTGCAGTCCATCGAGCAGGAGACGGGTCTTCTCGGATGAACCGGAACCCAGCTCGACCAGGGTGTGGGCGCCGGTCAGGGTGGCGATCTCGGCGGCGCGGGCGCGCAGGATCTCGCGCTCGGCGCGGGTCGGGTAGTACTCGGGGAGGCGGGTGATCTCTTCGAAGAGTTCGCTGCCGCGCGCGTCGTAGAACCACTTGGGCGGGAGCCATTTGGGGGCCGCGGAGAGGCCGGCGCGGACGTCGTCGCGGAGGGCGCGGGCGGCGTAGTCCGGGGTCAGCTGGATGTCGATGCGGGTCACGCTGGTCCTTCCATCGGAGTGAGTTGCAGCGTCGTGGCAGTCGCGACCAGAAGTGTTCGGTCCGGCACCTCGGTCCAGCCTGTCTCCGCTCCGAACGGTTCCGAAGCGACGGTGATGGACTTGTCGGTGCGGTGGACATGCAGGGAATGCGTCCAGGTGGTTGCGATCAGGTGGGTGCCGTTTGTGAGCAGGAGGTTCAGGCGGGAACCGGGTGCCGCCGCTTCCACGTCCTGGACGACCGACACAACCGCGTCTTCAGGGTCGGTGTGGCCGGCCATTCGGTGTCTGATGAGCGCGAAGACAAGAGCCGAGTCCACCGATGCGTCGAGTCCGAGCAGGTCGGCCGTCGGGAGTTGCTCGGCCAGCTTCACCATCGAGTCGGGCCAGCCCGGTACGCGACCGTTGTGGCTGAACAACCACTCCCCCGAACGAAACGGAGCCACCGCACCTTCGCCGTACGGCATCCCCGTTGTCCCGTTCCGCACCGCCGCCACCACAGCACCGGACCGGATCGATCCAGCCAGCTCAGGCAGATTCGGATCAGCCCAAATCGGCACATTCCGCCGGTACCTCACAACCTGACCGTCCGTGTACCAGCCGAGGCCGTAGCCGTCGGCGTTTACGGTGCCGCCGTTGCGCATGTCGGTGGGGGTCCAGCTTTGTTCGTAGAGGGAGTGGGGTGGGGTGAGGACGAGGTCGGCGAGGGTGATGGGTGGGCCCAGGTAAGCCAGGTGGCGGCACATCAGGCGAGCCCGCCGGTGGAACCCGCGCCTGGTAACTCCTCGGGACGCGGGTCGCGGGCGCAGCGGAAGCCGGCGAAGATCTGCCTCCGGATCGGGTAGTCCCAGTTCCGGAAGGTGCCTCGGGCAATCACCTCGTCGGTACCGAACGAGCCGCCGCGGAGGACCTTGTAGTCCGGCCCGAAGAACACCAGCGAGTACTCGTCGTACGGCCAGGCGCGGAACCCCGGGTACGGGCGGAAATCGCTCGACGTCCACTCCCACACGTCGCCGATCAACTGCTCGACACCGAGCGGCGACGCGCCCGCAGGGTACGCCCCGGCCGGGGCCGGGCGCAGGTGCCGCTGCCCGAGGTTCGCGTGCTGGGGTCCCGGCGAATCGTCACCCCACGGGAACCGCCTGGTCCGGCCACTGACCGGATCGAACCGCGCCGCGAACTCCCACTCCGCCTCGGTCGGCAGCCGCTTCCCGGCCCACTTCGCGTACGCCTCGGCCTCGTAGAAGCAGACGTGCATGACCGGCTCGTCCAGCGGCAGCTGCTCCTGATGACCGAACCGCAACCGCCACCACTGCCCATCGGCCTCCGACCAGAACCTTGGCGCGACCAACGATGCCTTGCGTACGTGTGCCCAGCCCGCCTCGGACCACCACCGCGGGTCGTCGTACCCACCGGCGAGCACGAACCGCAGGTAGTCCCCGTTCGTCACCGGGGCCGTGTCGATCACGTACGGCGCGACCTGCACCGGATGCGCGGGACGCTCGTTGTCCAACGCCCACGGCTCGATCGATGTACCCATCTCGAACACCCCACCTGGTATGAACACCTCCGCCGGCAACTGCCGTCCAGCGGGCGGAGCCGGCGCATCGAGTACTGGCGCACCGGCGCGCAGCTGGTGGGTCGCCAGCATCGTCTCGTCGTGCTGCTGCTCGTGCTGCGCGATCATGCCGAACGCGAACGCGTTGTCCACCAGCTCGCGCCCGGGGTCGAACGTGACGTGGTCCAGCACGTCGAGCACCTTGTCGCGGACCTCGGTCACGTACGCGCGGGTCTCGGACGGACCGAGCAACGGCAACGCCGGCCGATCCGCACGGGCATGCTGGAACGCGTCGTACAGCTCGTCGATGTCCTGCCGCAACGGCTCGCGTCCACCGACGTCGCGTACCAGCCAGAGCTCCTCCTGGTTGGCGATGTGCGCGTAGTCCCACACCAGCGGGGACATCAGCTTGGAGTGCTGCTTGACCAGGTCATCCGTGTCCACGGCGTCAGTCAGCTGCACGGTCCGGGCCCGCGACCGCTCCAACTGCTCCGCCACATATGTCCGCAGCTCCTCAGGCGAGAGAGCTGAGAGTTGGTGATTCACGATGCTCGCCTTCTTTGGGTGGTGTCGACGATGCGGTGCAGCCGGGTTGCGACTGCAGCTGTGAGTTCGGGGGCTGCACCGGTGTGGTGCAGTGCTTCGGTGCCCAGTGCGACGACGTTGCGGGCGGCGCGTAGCACCAGGGGGTCTTTGAGGCCTTCGCGGGCTGCTGGGAACCAACGGCCCGCGGCCGGCTCGGCGGCGGCAAGCACCTGATCGAGCGGAGCCGACATGAGTGCGGTGAGTAGCAGCGTGGGCGCGATCCAGCCGTCACCCGGCTGTGCGTCGAGGTAGCGAACCTCCAGGTACCCACGGGGTCGGACCGGTGGGAACAGGGTGGACAGGTGGTACTCCAGGTCGTCGTACGTCGGTGTGTCACCGGGCAGCTGTCCGTCTGCCCAGGCGCCGAAGGTCAGCCCGGTAGGTGCGTCCCAGCTGTCACCGCGCCGCCAGCAGAGCACCGGCGCCTCCATCGCCTTCCGCGCCCAGGCAGCGGCCGGGTCGCCGTCGAGCGGCGGCGGCTCGGTGAACGGGGCACAGGTCCCGAAGGTCGCCTCGGTCCGGGCAGATGCCCAACCGGTGTCGGAACCGGCGCGACGGCGGGAGTTGGCGAACAGCCCGACCAGCGCCGGACCGAGGTCGTGCAGCGCGCGCCACCGGTGTGCGGTCTGGTCCTGTTCCCCGGCGTCGAGGCAGATCTGCAGCCCGGCGGTGGAACACATCATCCGCGGGCCGTGCGGGCCGAGGCGCTGGAAGGCGTGTTCCATCGCCGCGTAACGCGGGACGGTGAGAATGCGGCGAGGTGCGCGGAAGGGGTCCAGGCCGTAGGCACCGGGGACCAGGTCCGCGGCCAGCAGCAGAGCGGTCAGCTCGGCGGCGTCGGCGGCCGTGTCGTCGATCAACCGGGGGATCGACTCCGACGCGGGTACAGAAATCTCCACCTGGCCACCCGGCTCGACGGTGACCAGGGCGCCCCGGCTCAGCGGCAGCTGCGGGCTGCCACGGACCAGGGTCGCGGGGGCGTGATCGCCCAGGGCTTCGCGTAGCCGGCCGGCGTCGAGGGGCCGGTGCGGATCCTCCGCGTGATGCACTGTCCACTCGAGCTCGACGCCGTGCAACCGAGGTGGACCGTGCTTGAAACAGACCATCGCGACATAACCCTCCGCCTCGGCCCGGGAGCCGATCGGAGTCGTCGCCGGAAAACCACCGGGCGAGGTCACGTCAGCGAACCTAGCTCCGGACCCAGGCCTGGACAACCGACCCGGAATTACCCGTCGGTGACGTCTGGGAAGCGTGTCGACTCATGCCGGACATGCTTCCCGACGCCACCGACAGTTCTGGGACAGCGCCGGTCGCCGGCCGGATTCGCAGGTCAGACCGGGTATTTCACCGAGCCGCCCCAGTCGTTCCGGTGCCACCCGTCCTGCGGTGTCCACCACCAGTGGAACAGCGTCCCGGTTCTGCTCTGAGCGAAATATTGATGCTGGTCAGCGAACGCGAAGGCGACCGGATCGGCGTACACCTCGCCGCCCAGGTCCTCCCAGGTGACCTTCGCGGTGCCCTGGTCCCACCACCAGTGGTAAAGCGTGTTACCGGGTCCACGAGCGACCACGTGCTGCTGGGTGGCGGTCTTGAAGGCAGACGGAGCTCCGACGAACTTCCCGGGCGCACCGCCCCATTCGACCTGGTGCAGACCGTCACCGGCGTCCCAGTACCAGTGGTACAGCTGTCCGTTCGCTGACTGGGTGTACACGTGCTGCTGCCCGTTCCACACGAAGGTGGTCGGGTCGGAGTACGCCTGGCCGCCCCAGTCCGCGAAGTGCGGTTCGAACTCACCGAGTACCCACCACCAGTGGTAGAGGTGGTTGTCCGCGCCACGAGCCACTACGTGCAACTGGTTACCCCAGACGTACGTGGACGGCGTACCGACGATCGGACCGGGCGCACCGCTCCACTTGTCGAGGCGTAGTTCTCCGTCCGCCGGGTCCCACCACCAGTGCGAGAGGTCACCGGACGACGAGCGCGCGAAGATGTGCTGCTGACCGGACCACACCACCGCGGCGGGATCGCCGGCAGCGTCTCCACCCCAGTCCGCGTAGTGCGCTGATGGCTCGCCTTCGATCCACCACCAGTGCAGCAGCGTGCCGGTCGTACCGCGGGCCACTGCGTGCTGCTGGTTGTACCAGGCGTACCCAGTGGTCTTCCCGGCGATCAGGCCGCCGCCCAGGTCGTCCCGCTTCAGCCCAGCGGCGCCACTCCAGTCCCAGCGTCCCATTGAGCCGGTAGCGGTCGGTGCGTAGATCACCTCATGTCCGGCACCACCAGCGTCGTTCCACTGGTACGCCGTCGCTCCTGGCACCACATCCCCGGGCTGACCAGCGCCGTACGCCTCGATCTCGTCCAAGAACATGCCGGTGTTGCGGTCGTTGGTGCGCTTCTTGTCGAACGTCACTCGGATCCACCGTGCGGTCGCCGGCGCGAACCCCAGGTCGTACCAGATGTTCGACGAACCGTTCACGAAACTGAGCCGGGCCCGTTCGCTGTAGTTCGTTCCATCGGTACTAGTCGAGACGGTGATCAGGTCCGGCCGGTAGTCCGGGTACTCCTCGTACGCGTGGACGCGGACCGTACCGACCGCCTGCGCCCAGCCGAGGTCGATGTTCACCGTCGGGCGCACACTGTCGCCGACGTTCGCCAGCTCGTACCCGAAGCTCTTGCCGTCGCTCCAGTCGTCACCGAGTACGCCATCGGTCGCCTCGGTCTTCGTAGCGTCCGGGAACCGGCTGGACGGCTCGGTCCGGTCGTACGGCTTCCCACCGGCGATGTTCTGTTGCAGTAGCAGGTGTCCAGCCACTTCGAAGTCGAGCAGCTGGTACGGCGTCGCACCGCCGCTGGAACTGGTCGCTTCAACCCGGATGTACCGGGTCTTCGCGTTCAGCCCGATGAAGTCGTCGCCACCATCGCCCGTACCCGGTCCGATCTCTGCCCACTTCGTACCGTTGTAGGAGATCAGTACGCGGTACTTGTCCGCGTACGTGCTGCCCCAGCGCAGCCGTACGCCGTCCACTTGCGCTTGGCGACCCAGGTCGACCTGCACCCAGTTGGTCCCGGTGCCACTGTCAGGCGACCAACCGGTGGAGCTGTTGCGGTCGATTGCCCTTGTGGCGTCACCGCTGGAGGCGGTAGCAGCTCGCGCCAGGTCCTTGGCCACCACCGGGAGCCCGGCGGCCGCGTCCAGTGCGATCGCACGGATGCGCTGCATGTAATTGACGTCCGGCGAGTACTTGTCGCTTCGCTGCACCACGCTGGTCGCCAGGTCATGTGCCAGACCCGGATTGGTCTTGCCGAGCTGGTTGAGGACCTCCCAGTCCTCCATGCCGTCCCGCAACGACTCGTACCGCGGCGACGTCTCGACTGTGTTGTGTGGCTTGTCCGGTCGGACGATGTACCCGTCGCCCTTCACGTCCTGGTCGTTCATCGCGTACTGCCAGTTGTTGTACGCCCAGTGCAGGTAGCCGGTGGCACCACGTCCGTACGCGAGCCACATCGTCTGCCGCTGACTCCATTCCGGCTGGTCGATGAACCTGTTCAGGTGGTTGCCGACCGGGATGTTGCAGTTGTAGAACCACAACGGCTTGCCCTTGGCCCGCTCTGCATCGAACGGCGCCGGGTTGTAGGTGTAGGTGTGCAGGTTCGGAATGACGATGTCCTCGGCCTGCGCCACCCGCGGGGCCAGGTCGTTCACCACCGCGTCACCGATCTTCACGTCCGGCCAGTACTGCCGCAGCTTGTTCGCGACACCGAACCAGCCCGGGTCACCACCGGCTCCTGGCTCGTCGCCGACGTGCATCCAGAACATGCTCGACCAGCCCTTGTCCGACAGGTGCTGCCGCAACGCCGGATAGAACTGCTTGTACCAGTTGTCCGCCTCCGGGGTGTCCCACCAGACGTAGTCCGGCACCTGCCGCCCGGTCTGCTTCGGCGTCACCTCCACGAGGTACCGCGGCCACTGGCTGTTGTGCTCCTTGTTCTGCGGACCGGCGCCGGTGAAGCCTTCGAGCCGGTTCACCACGCCCTTGTCCAGGAACCGCTGCACGACCTGGTCGAAGCGGCTGAAGTCGAACGAGTAGTTGCCGGCAGCATCGACCTTGCTACCACCGTCGGTGAGTAGGTTGATCAGCGGCAGCTGCAGGTTGTTCTGCCGGTACCGCTTCATCGTGTCGGCCCAGTTGTCGATCAGCTGCCACCACTCCGGCGAGTACCGGTCGTGCCCGTAGAACAGCTTGACCGTGTCACCCGCACCTGGGTCGTACGAGGTCAGGCCGAGGAAGTTCGTCCAGATCACGTTGGTGAACTCGCTCTGGTTCGCCGGTGGGATCACCACATTGCGGGCGTTCACCCGGATCGGGACGCTCAGGTTGCCGTTCGTCGTACGCACCGTCACCCGACCGGTGTAGACACCGCCCTTGGCCGTCGCGGGGACGTGCACCCGGACCCACAGCGACTGTGTCTGGTTCGCCGGTACGTCGATACTCGGCTGGTTGAGCAGCCGGTCCGGGAAGTCGCCCGGCGCGGTCCGCGTGGTCGGGTAGACGGGCTGGTTCCCGCCGAACACCGAGTTGTGGTTGAGGTACTCGTACCCCACTGGGTTGTAGCTCAGTTCACTCGCCGGAATCGCGTCCGACGGCCCGGTCAGGGCAGTGAAGTCCACACCGCTCACGGTGAACGCCGCCGGACCACGCAGCACGATCTGTGCCGCCTCGTAGTCGTTCTTGGCCGTGTCCAGCCGGATGTCGTCGCGGGCGTCCGCGGACCGCCCGCTGTCCTTGAAGACCGAGCCGTACGACGTCTCGGTCCACATCCCCGGTGTCGCGCCGGCCGCGTGCGCCACTGGCGCCAAGCCGGTCATCGTCACCATCAGTCCACTCGCCACCACTACTCGTGTCCAGCGCATGGCGCCAAGCCTCGGCCGCGGCAGCGGGCCCGGCAATCCTTTCGATCCAGCCCACATAGACCAATCAACGGAAACGCGGGCAGGTGGTGCAGGCTGTCACATTGGGCAGCACGTAGAAGTAGCAGCAGGACGTACGCGGCTTCTGCTCCAGTGACACACCGAACGCCGCCGCTGCCTGATCGGCGTACGGGGCCGCTTCCGGCAACCGCACCGCGGCCCGTACCTCGTCGTCCACCGCACCAAGCCGCTGCAACGACCCGAGCTTCACACCGGGCTGGTAGCCGTCCAGAAACGCCCGCGTGTGGTTCTTGAGCTGCTCCGCCGCAGTTTCCATCGGTACCACCGCATCGGACAGCAGTGCGATCTCGGCCGGGTAGTGCGCCGTCGGGTGCCGTTTGAACGCCAGGGCGGCAGGTGAGACATCAGGTGATACGCCAGTGGCCGCGGCGCTCACTCCGGCCACCACCGCGGGCACCTGGACGTACCACATCAGTGTGAACATGGCCGCGACCTGAATCGGTGGCTCGATCGCATAGTCGCGGGCATAGTCGGCCGCTGCCGCGGACCGCCAGCCGTACGTCGGATCGCCGCCGGCTTGCTGCTCCGCGATCAGGTCGGCACACGAGACCCAGTCCGGTCCGGGCACCGCATCCGCCGTACGCACGGAGATCCAGCTGACCGAATCAGCCAGCACCTCCGCCAGCCGGTTCACGGTGTACGTCACCCGGCCAGCCTACGGTCCGGTACGACAACCGGCGCGCCACCAACTTCCACCACAGTCGCCTTCAAGCCGAACACGTCGTCCAGCAACGGCGCTGTCAGTACGTCGACCGGACTGCCCTGTGCGGCGATTTGCCCGTTCCCCATCACCACCAGGTGATCCGCGTACTGCGCCGCCAACGTCAGATCGTGCAGCACGGCCACCACCGTACGGCCCGTCAACGCGGACGCGTGGACCACGTTCATCACGTCCACCGCGTGCGCCAGGTCCAAGTACGTCGTCGGCTCGTCCAGTAGTAGGTGCTGAGTCCCCTGGGCCAAGACCATCGCGATCCACACCCGTTGCCGCTGACCACCTGATAACTGCTCCACCGGCCGGTCCCGAAGCTCCGTGAGCTCAACCGCCTGGAGAGCTTCGTCGATCGCGGCGTCGTCAGCAGAGGTGAGCCGTCCGAACAGACCACGATGCGGATGCCGTCCCCGCGACACCAGCTCGGCCACGCTGATCCCCTCCGGCGTGACCGGTCCCTGCGGCAGCACACCGAGCTTCCGGGCCAACTCACGTGCCGGCAGTTGGTGGATGTCCTTGCCGTCCAGCAAGACCCGACCGGTCTGTGGAGTGAGCAGTCTGCTCATCCCACGCAACAGCGTGGACTTGCCGGAGCCGTTCGGCCCGACGATCGCAGTCAACTGACCGGACGGCACCTCCAGCGTCAGTGCATCCACTACCGGCGTACTCACGTCGTACGCAAGAGTCAGATTCTCGACGTGCACCGTTCAGCGTCCCTTCTGCTGACGACCGATGAGGTGAAGCAAGTACGGCGCTCCGCAGGCAGCCGTGACCACGCCGACCGGCAACTCGTACGGACCGACCTGCGCCCACTGCAACCCGTTACGTGCCACGAAATCAGCCAGTACGACGAACAGCGCGCCAAGCGTGGCTGTAGTCACTAGCGGCGGCCGCTCCATCCGGGTGAGCCGCTGCGCGACCTGCGGCGCAACCAGTGCGACAAAGGCGATCGGACCGGCGCCGGCAGTCGCCATCGCCGCCAGCACAGTCGCAATCACCAGCAGCGCCAGCCGAATCCCAGCCACCCGTACGCCCAGTGACGACGCGACGTCGTCACCGAGCACCAGTGCGGACAGGTCGCGGTTGAACATCATGGCCACCGGCAACAGCAGTACGACCGCGATCAGTACTGGGATCGCGTCGCTCCAGGCTCTGGAGTTCAGTGACCCGGCCAGCCAAGCAGCTGCACGCCCAGCGTCGTTTACGTCACCGATCACGAGCATCCACGCCACCAGTGAGTTGGCCGCGGCAGCGATACCGACACCGATCAGTACCACCTTGCCGGCGTCGACCACGCCACGCTGGATCGACAGCGCACCGACGATCAGTGTCGCGAGCAGTCCGCCCAGTACGGCAGCGGCTGGGATACCGACCTTTGCTGCGAAGCCGGAGATGTTCCCACCACCAGTGCCTGCCAGCACGATCACGGCGACCGCGCCGGCGGACGCACCCGAGTTCACTCCGACGATGTCCGGACTGGCCAGTGCGTTCCGCGACAGGGTCTGCAGCAGTGCGCCGGACACCGCGAAGGCGATTCCGACCAGCAGACCGGTGGCGATCCGCGGGAGGCGCAGTTCGAGCACCACGAGCCGCGTACCGCGACGGCCGCCACCGAGTAGTACTTCGACCACGTCGGTGAGCGGCAGCCGAGCCGTACCGACACTGAGTGACACCAGGGCGATCACGATCGCGAGGGCGGCGAACAGGATGCTCAGGACGACGGTCCGTGATCTCACAGTGCCACCGCCCGGCGGCGTACGACCAGCACGAACAGCGGAGCGCCGACGACGCCGAGTACGACACCTGCCTGTACTTCCCCGGCGCCACCGACCAGTCGGCCGACCAGGTCCGCGAGTACCAGGCAGGTGGCGCCGATGACGCCGGCCGCCGGGATCAGCCAGGTGTTGCGCGCGCCGAACATCCGGCGAGCGACATGACCGGACAGTAGGCCGAGGAAGCCGATCGGTCCGCAGGCCGCGACTCCAGCGGCGGTCAGGAGACCGATCGCGCCCAGACCGACCAGTCGTGCTCGGCGGATGGACAGCCCGAGTCCGGCGGCCACATCGTCGCCGAGCGCAAGCAGGTCGAGGTCACGGGCGTTCACTGCTGCCAGTACCAAGCCGAGAGCTGCGAACGGCAGGACCTGTCCGGCTACGTCCAGGCCGCGACCGGCCACTGAACCGACTGCCCAGAAGCGGTAGCTGTCCAGTGTGTTCGCGTCCAGTAGCACGATGGCGGTTGTCAGCGCGCCTAGTAGGGCGGCGACGGCTGCTCCTGTCAGCGCTAGGCCGACTGGTGAGGCGCCGCTTCCTCTCGACGCCAGGTGTTGGACGGCGAAGGTGGCGATCAGTGCACCGAGGAGTGCGACCCAGACTGTTGACGAGACCGTGTCGACCAGTCCTAGTTGCAGGCCGAGCACGACCGCGAACGCGGCGCCGGAGCTGACTCCGAAGATGCCGGGCTCGGCCAGCGCGTTGCGGGTGTGGCCCTGCATCAGGGTGCCGGCGATGCCGAGGCACAGGCCGATCAGCACCGCGACGACCGTCCGCGGGAACCGCAGGCCGCGGATGATCACGTCCGGGTCCGACCCGTTGTTCGCGGTCAGCGCGTGCCAGAGCGCACCCGGCCCGAGCCAGCGCGAACCAAGCGCCAGGCTGGCCGCGAACGCCAGCAACAGCACCAGAACAAGTGCGACCAACATCACTACCCGCCGAACCGAAAGAGGCGCACCGGCCGGACGCAACGCACCGCGCTGACGCGGGACACCGGACTGGCGCGGCACATCGGCTTCACGCGGGGCGGCGGGGTGGTGGAGCGCATCGGTCGCGCCGGTGCTCCCTGGTTCAGCCGGCGGATCGGGCGGTGCGGGTGGGGTGGCGGAGGACATATGGTTAGGTTTGCCTTACTTTGCTGTGGTCGTGAGTCACCTTATCCCGAGCGTCCCCTGGAGACACCCGTGCGCCTGCCCCGCATCATCCCCCTGCTCGCCGCCGCGGCCCTCGCCGCGACCACGCTGTCGGCGTGTGGCTCGTCCGGCACCGACGACAAGCCGGGCGGCGGCGACGCCGCGGCCGCCGGGTTCCCGCGGACGGTCGAGCACGCGATGGGCAAGACCGAGATCAAGACCAAGCCGAAGCGGGTGGTCGCGCTCGACACCAGCTTCGTGGACGCCACGCTGATCCTGGACACGCCGGTGGTCGGGTACACCGACTACCGCACCATCAACGGCCGGCTGCCGGACTACCTCGGCGACGACCGGACCAAGTACGGCGCCGAGGCGAAGTCGGTCGGCACCCTGGCCGAGCCGAACCTGGAGAAGATCGCCGAGCTGAACCCGGACCTGATCGTGACCGCGAAGGTCCGGCACGAAAAGCTGTACGACCAGCTGTCCGCGATCGCGCCGACGATCATGTCCGAGACCACCGGGGCGACCTGGAAGGAGAACATCCGGATGGAGGCGAAGGCCCTCGGCGCCGAGGACCTGGCCGAGAAGGAGATCTCCGCGTACGAGCAGGCGGCCAAGACGGTCGGTACCGCGATCAACGCGAAGGCGAACAACCCGACCGTCTCGGTGGTCCGGTTCGTGGACGGGCCGACCCGGCTGTACCAGAACGCCAGCTTCTCCGGCATCGTGCTGAAGGACGCCGGCCTGAAACGGCCGAAGTCGCAGGACGTCGCCGGTTTCGCGCTCGAGATCAGCCCGGAGCGGATCAAGGACGCCGACGCGGACGCGATCTTCGTCACCACCTACGCCGACGAGAAGGGCCAGAGCGCGAAGACCGCCGCCCAGTTCAAGGCGAACCCGCTCTGGAAGCCGCTCGCGCCGAAGGTGCACGACGTACCCGACCTGACCTGGATGACCGCGGTCGGCCTGCAGGGCGCCTGGTCCATCCTCGGCGACCTGGCCAAGACCTTCGACGTCCCGGCACCGGTCAAGCCGGAGTAAGTGCCGGGTCAGGGCGCCGCGTTAGGGTGCCGGTATGACGGCGCTCGCACGGTGGCATGTCGGTCCGTGGACGACCCGAGGGGCGCGACCTGGTGAGGACGCGGCGCCGGGCCGGAAGCGGACCGTCGACGAGTTGAACTTCGACGTCATCGGGCTGGCGCGGATTCTCGGCCGGCGGCTGTCCGGCCGCGACGAGCTGCAGGTACGCCTGTGGCAGAACGAGCTCCGGCCCACCCACACGCGGATGTGCGGTGTGCACACGCTGGCCGATCCGGACAACGCAAAACACCTGCACGAGACGGCGCAGGAGGCGCTCGCCTGGTTGGGCGAGCGCGCACCAGCCGGGTACGAGTTCGTGCTGACGGATGCAGTGGAGTTGCAGCCGCTACTCGATCTGACCGCCGAGGTCATCGCGGTAGACGCGGTAGTGCAGCTGGCCGGCGTACCGCTTCCGGCCGCGCGCCTCGCGACAGCGCATGTACGACGAGCAGGATCAGGCGACTGGTACGCCGGAGACGCGGTGTGCAACTGGTCCGGTCCGTACGCCACGTCTGACGAGACGGTCGCCGTCGTACACACCGCACGTACCGAACTGGCCGACCAGCTCCGCAGCGCGGGCCGTACCGACCTGGCAGACACGTCCTCCCGCTGGCTGCCGGTTCCGGTGTACTAGGTGAAGCTGGCAACCAGATAGCCCACGCCGTACGGCGCAGCCTCGTACGTCACCCCACTGGACAACGTAGTAGCACCAAGAGCACCCGCCAGCACCTGCCACGGCGCCCGGCCGGCGGCCTGCAACTCAGTGGCCAGCTCAGGATCAAGCGCCTTGAGTACGGCCACATCACCCCGCCGCAGCGCGTCCGCGACCGTGGTGTCGAACAACTCCGCCCGCGGATGCAGGTGTACGGGCGAATGCTCACTGCGCCGCGCCGAACCGTCACCCATGACCAGCAGACCAACCCGTTCATTGCTCTCGGCAATCTCCTGGCCAAGCGCAACGCAGTCGGCCGGAGCAGTGTCACTCGGCACGGCCCGGTACGTACGCGGCAGCCGCGCGGCCTTGGTCTGGTCGAGCAGCCAGGCACCGACGGCAAGCGACAACGGCAGTACGGCGGGGCCTGCTCCGACCCGCACACCGGGCGCGCCGTACGCACCGAACGATCCGCCGGCCGTGGCGTCGTACGCGCCGGTGGACCCGGAGCCGACGACCAGGATCGAGGACGCCGTCGCCAGCGCGTCGATGGCGGCCAGGCAAGCCGCGCGGAGGTCGTCGAGCTCGGAAGCGGCGCCGGACGCGACCTCCGGCACGATCAGCGGCGGATGTGGACAGACCGCGGCGGCGACAACAGGCACTCAGGCCTCCCTGAGGTAGCGGAAGAACAGGTAGTCGTCCCCGGCCGCCAGCGCCGACTCCAGACGCATCCGCCGGGTCAGCGTGGTCGGCAGGCCGGCCGTGATCCGCCCCGCGCCCGGCCCGGCCAGGAGCGGCGCGAGCGCCAGACACAGCTCGTGGACCAGGTCCGCGTCGGTCAAGGCACCGAGCAGGTGCGGCCCGCCCTCGGACAGGATCTGGGTCATCCCACGCGCCGCGAACTCGTCGGCCGCCGCCCGCAGATCCACCTCGGCTTCACCGAGAACCAGGACTTCCGCGACCTCCGCGAGCGCCGCGCGCCGGTCCGGCGGCGAGGCGGCGTGGGTGACGATGATCGGCCGCACCGCGGACTGGAAGACCGGGTTCACCGGGCTCAGTTCGAGCCGTGACGACACCATCGCGAGCGTCGGGTTCTCGGCCAGGCCGGCCGCGGTCCGCCAGGCGCGGGCGGACTTGGACAGCCGGAGCGGGTTGTAGCCCTCGTCGCGGATCGTGCCGGCACCGACCAGCACGACATCCGCCAGCCGCCGGATCACGCTGAACACGCGACTGTCCGACTCGCTCGTCAGCGCCTTCGACTTGCCGTCGATCTCGACCGCGCCGTCCAGACTGCTGACGAAGTTCGCCCGCAGGTGCGGTTCGGAACGATCGGCGACCTGGTACGCCGCGATCAGCTCGTCGTCGGACAGATCCTCGAGTCGGCGCATCAGGCCAGGCTCCTTCGGGTTCCGGCCGGCCGCGCGGTGCCACGCAGTACGGCGATGAAATCGAGCGCCTGCCGAGCGGCCGGCACGTCGTGGACGCGGAACACGCGCGCGCCGAGCCACGCAGACACGCTCAACGCGGCCAGGGTCCCGTTGCCGCGCTGCCCCGGCGGCAACTCGAGCGTTTCGCCGATGAAGTCCTTGTTGGACACCGCGACCAGCACCGGCCAGCCGGTCGCGGCCAGCTCGTCGAGGCGGCGGGTCAGCTCTAGCGACTGCAGCGTGTTCTTGCCGAAGTCGTGGGTCGGATCGATCAGGATGCCGTCCCGCCGGACCCCGGCCGCGAGGGCCCGCTCGGCGAGCGCGGTGGTCGTCCGGATCACGTCCGCGACCACATCGTCGTACGCCATCCGGTGCGGGTCGGTGCGCGGCGAAAGGCCGCCGACGTGACTGCAGACCAGGCCCGTACCCGCCTCGGCGGCGGCGTGCACCAGGTCCGGATCGGCGCCGGCCCAGGTGTCGTTGATCAGGTCCGCGCCGGCCTCGGCGACCTGCCGGGCGACGCCGCTGCGGTACGTGTCCACGCTGATCACCAGGTCCGGGTACCGCGCCCGGATGCCGGCCACGAAGTCGACCGTCCGGCGCAGTTCCTCGGCCTCGCTGACCGGTTCGCCGTAGCCGGCCTTCACGCCGCCGATGTCGACCAGGTCGGCGCCGTCCTCGACCGCCTTGCCGATCGCCGCGTACGCCGCGTCGGTCGCGTAGGTCGCGCCCCGGTCGAAGAACGAGTCCGGCGTCCGGTTGATGATCGCCATCAGCGCGAACTCCCCCGGCCGGAACGACCGGTTGCCGAGGCGGAGGGCTCCGTCATGCTCGTTCACGCGACCGACTGTAGCGGGCGGATCCGCGGGACCAGATGCCGCATCGCCACATATCCTATAGGATTCCCAGCGACACTCCCGTCCACCGCAGCAGATCGGGTCCTCGATGCCACGATTCACCGAGTTCGAGACGTACGACGTCCGGTTCCCCACCTCCCTGGACCTGGACGGCTCCGACGCGATGAACACCGATCCGGACTACTCGGCCGCGTACCTGATCCTGCGCACCGACGCCGGTGACGGGCTGGAAGGGCACGGTTTCGCGTTCACCATCGGTCGCGGCAACGACGTCCAGACCGCGGCGATCGAAGCGCTCCGTGACCATGTGATCGGGCTGGACGTGGACGCCACCCTGAACGATCTCGGCGGGTTCTGGAAGTCGCTCGTGCACGACTCGCAGCTGCGCTGGCTCGGCCCCGAGAAGGGCGTCATGCACATGGCCATCGGCGCGGTCGTGAACGCGGTCTGGGACCTGGCCGCCAAGCGCGCCGGCGTACCGCTGTGGAAGCTGCTGTCGGACCTGACCCCGGAGCAGATCGTCGACCTGGTCGACTTCCGGTACCTGACCGACGCGCTGACGCCGGACGAGGCGCTGGAGATCCTGCGGGCGGCGAAGGCGGGTCGCGCCGGGCGGGAGGCCACGCTCCGGGAGCGCGGTTACCCGGCGTACACGACGACGCCCGGCTGGCTCGGGTACGACGACGCGAAACTGGTCCGGCTCTGTCACGAGGCGGTCGCGGAGGGATTCACCCAGATCAAGCTGAAGGTCGGCGCCGACCTGGACGACGACATCCGCCGGATGCGGCTGGCCCGTGAGGCGGTCGGGCCGGAGATCCGGATCGCCGTCGACGCCAACCAGCGCTGGGACGTCGCGGACGCGATCCGCTGGGTCGAGGCGCTGGCGCCGTACGGCGTGTGGTGGGTGGAGGAACCGACCAGCCCGGACGACATCCTCGGGCACGCGGCGATCGCGCGCGCCATCGCACCGATTCGCGTCGCGACCGGTGAGCACGTACAGAACCGGGTGGTGTTCAAGCAGCTTTTGCAGGCCGAAGCGCTGTCCGTGCTGCAGCTCGACTCGGCCCGGGTCGCGGGCGTCAACGAGAACGTGGCGATCCTGCTGCTGGCGGCCAAGTTCGGCGTACCGGTGTGCCCGCACGCTGGTGGGGTAGGACTGTGTGAGCTGGTCCAGCACCTGTCGATGTTCGACTACGTCGCGGTGAGTGGATCGATGGACGACCGGGTGATCGAGTACGTCGACCACCTGCACGAGCACTTCCTGGACCCGGTGGTGATCCGGGACGGGCACTACGTGACGCCGGTGCGGGCCGGGTTCGGCGCCGAGATGGACGCCGAGACCTTGACCGGCTTCCGGTTCCCGGGTGGCAAGATCTGGACGGACCTGACGGAGGGCAAGAAGTGACGGATTTCGCCGGCCTGCGGGCCGTGGTGACCGGTGGCGCCTCGGGGATCGGACTGGCGGCGGCGCGACTGCTCGCTGCCCGCGGCGCCCAGGTGGTGGTGTTCGACCTGAAGCCCGAGGCCGGCGAACCGTTGACCGGGATCGCCGCGGACGTCACCGACGACGGCTCGGTCCGGGATGCGGTCGCCGCGGCCGCCCTGCAGCTCGGCGGGATCGACATCGTGGTGAACAACGCCGGCATCGGCGCCCAGGGCACGGTCGCCGCGAACGACGACGACGAGTGGCATCGCGTACTGGACGTGAACGTGGTCGGGATCGCTCGAGTCACCCGCGCCGCGCTGCCGCATCTGCGCAAGTCGGGATCCGCCGTGATCGTCAACACCTGCTCGATCGCCGCCACCGCGGGCCTGCCGAACCGGGCGCTGTACTCGGCCAGCAAGGGCGCCGTGCTTGCACTGACGATGGCGATGGCCGCTGACCACGTACGCGAAGGCATCCGGGTGAACTGCGTGAACCCGGGCACCGCGGACACGCCGTGGGTCGGGCGGCTGCTCGACGTCGCGGCGGACCCGGCCGCGGAACGCGCCGCGCTCGAAGCGCGGCAGCCGATGGGCCGGCTGGTCTCGGCCGACGAGGTCGCACAGGCGATCGCGTACCTGGCCAGTCCGTTGTCGGGCTCGACCACCGGCACGGCGCTGGCCGTCGACGGCGGGATGCAGAACCTGCGGCTTCCGGCGGCGCGCTGATGAGGCTCTTTCCGGAAGGACAGCGAGTAGGGCTCGGCGGTGCGCCGCTGGGGAATCTGCTCGGCGCGGTGAGTGACGCCGAGGCCGCCGCGACCGTGGAGGCGGCCTGGTCCGAAGGCTGGCGGTACTTCGACACCGCACCGCACTACGGACTCGGGCTGGCCGAAGAACGCCTTGGCGCCGGGCTCCGGGGCAAGCCGCGCAACGAGTACGTGCTGTCCAGCAAGGTCGGACGGATCATCTACGACGCCCCCTATGCCGCTACCGATGACGAGGGATTCGCGGTCGACACCACCCGTCGGCGCCGGTGGGACTTCAGCCGGGACGGCGTACTGCGGAGCATCGAGGACTCGCTGCGCCGGATCGGTACCGACCGGTTGGACGTGGTGTTCGTACACGACCCGGACGACCACTACGAGGAGGCGGTGGCGACCGCGTTCCCGGCGTTGATCGAGCTGCGTGAGCAGGGTGTGATCGGTGCGATCGGGTCCGGGATGAACCAGTCGGCGATGCTGACCCGGTTCGTGCGGGAGATCGACATCGACGTGATCATGCTGGCCGGCCGGTACACGCTGATCGATCCGGATGGACTGGACGACGTACTACCGGCCTGCCTGGCGAACGACGTACAGGTGGTTGCCGTCGGCGTGTTCAACTCCGGGCTGATGTCCCAGCCACGTCCGGCCGCGGACGCCACGTTCAACTACGAGCCTGCTGCTCAGTCCCTGCTGGACAAGGCGAACAAGTTGGCCGACGTGTGCGAGTCACACCACACCACGTTGCCTGCTGCCGCGCTGGCGTTTCCGTTGGCGCATCCGGCGGTCGCGGGCATTGCGGTTGGCTGCCGTACGCCGGAAGAGGTGCGTACGAACGCGGCACTGGCCCGTACTGAGATCCCGGCTGCTCTTTGGGCGGATCTGAAGTCGGCTGGGCTACTGCGGGCGGACGCTCCTACTCCGTAGCAGTGGTCCGCGAGGCCAAGTGCAGTGCCAGGCGTTCGTCCGGGTTGGTGAGGTCTACGCCTAGTAGGTGCTGGATCTTAGTGATGCGGGCGGCTGCGGTGTTGCGGTGGATCCCTAGTACTGCTGCTGTTTCGGCCAGTGAGGACTCTGTGTCGAGGTAGACGGCCAGTGTGGTCACCAGGTCGCCGGGCTGGTCTTTGATGGGTGCCAGGAGTGCCTTGGCTGCCGGCTGGAACGTGTCGGTGCGAGTCCAGGCCAGTAGTAGTTGCGCCAGACCCAACCGGTCCACGTGCAGGAAGCGGCCCGTTTCGGCACGACCACGGGCCAGTCCAGCTGCATCACCTGCTTCAGCGAGGGTGACGGCGATCCCACTCGGACCCGGTTGTACGCGGCCCACGCCAACGTACGCGTCGACTGTTTGTGCCAGACGCCGCTGCACGCGACGGATGGCGGCTGCCTGTTGTTGTACTTCGGTAGCGGTCGGCTCGCCTACGGCGGTGATCCAGGCCGACCAGCCGTCGCCCTGCTCGACCACCACTGCCCGCAGACCTTCGGCGTCGAACGCCTCCACCACGTCTGTCTGCCGACCAGCGACATCCACCTGCCCGTCGGCACCGATCCGAATCCCGGTGTGCCACCCGTCGAGCTGCCAGCCCAGATCCACCGCCCGCCGCCGGGTCGCCTCGGACGGTTCACCATGCAACAGTTCGCCGAGCAGCGACGTACGTTGCCTGGCGTCCCGCTCCAACTCCAGCCGCCGCAGTGCCAACTGCTCCCCCACCGCTGGTGCGACCACGCTGAGCACCGCAGGTACGGCCGCCACCTCTGCAGGCACGACACCGGGCAGCCGCGCCACCAGCCAGCACACCGGCCCAGCACCTAGTACTGCCACCGCGATCAGCACCACACCACTCGGTAGGTCCACTCGGTACGGCGCTGCCCATGCCACTGGGACTCTCGGAAGCACCTGCACCAGCGCTGCCCGTTCACCAGGCTCCAGCGGGTCACCTGCCAGCGTCCCGCCGTCAGCGCCTGCCAACGTGACAGGTCGCTCCAGCACAAGGGACGTGGTCCGTAGTACCGCCGCGAGGTCGCCGTTGGCTCGGCGGAGCGCGGACACCGCCCGCAGTACCAGGTCAGACCGAACCACCTCTGGCTCCGCGGTGACCCGGCGCAGGTGCTCATGCGCCGCCAACGGATCGGGACAACCCAGTACGGGCAGTTGCAGCCGCTCAGCCAGGAGTTGCGCGCCCCGACTCAGTGGCTCCACTCCGGCGAGCAGCAAACCACATGCACCAGCAGCCGATGCCCTACTGATCAGAGCATCGATCCGCCAGTCGGTGTGATCCGCAGCCAGCAACACGACCAGCAACTCGCCGGCCATCACATCCGGATGCGAGGCCACGTCCAGCAGTACCTGCGACCCAGTCAGGTTGACCTCGGCATCAACGCTCGCCAGTACGGTCACGCTCTGCCAGCCGGGTGAGCTGAGCATGGCCGCCAGCGTCGTCACGATGCTTCCAAGAGCTGCGGCGGGTACGGCAGGCCAAAGGCTTGTGGGGCGACGTGTTCGATGCGGTCCGGACGTCGCCACCAAGTCGGACCGGGCAATGCGAGCACGACCACCTCGTCACCCGTACGCACTGTGTCCACGGCGATCGGTTGCAGCGTACGGCGGTCCAGGACGCATAGTAGATCCGGTGTGGTGACAACAGGATCGCCGTCGACGAGTGCGAGCAGGTACTCGTTCTCGGTCTCGATCCGGATGACCGAACGGTTGCTGGAGTCAACTACGCAGACGCTGCCCCGGCCGAACGCCGCTCCGCCATCCGTGATCAGGTGCCGAGCCACCTCCTCGACTCGCCCGCTCCCGAGCAACCGACCGCCCATGTCGGCCGCGACAACAGCTGGAGTGGCAGCCGGTGCCAGCGCGGCATGCGCTCGTCCCAGCGCGAGTGCCCGCGTCAGACTGCCCGGTACGGAATCCGCTATCGCGGCCTGCACCGGAGTGGGTGCCAGCGCCAGAACTGCCCAGCCGCCTGTCTGGGCCACAAAACTACGCACGGCCCGCTCCAGTCCGGTTGCGTCGACGTTGTCCACCACAATCACTTGACCACTCGGCTCACTGAGCGCACAGGGAGTCAGCGAACGGCCGGCCACTGCCCAAGAGAACTGGTCGAGTCGCGGCAGCGCCCGGCCCATCAGGTCGGCGTCCACCATCGGCAGTCCTAGGTCGAGTGCGGCGATCAACGCGGTCAGCCCGTTCAGCCCGCCGGCTTCCAGCGACATCAGACCGGTGACAGCTTGCCCGGTCCAGCGGCTGACCGCATGTACGGCTGTCTCGAACTCATTGCCGCTGGGCAGCTTCTCCATCAGCACGCTGGTCGCTCCGACGACGCCGATCGGACTCACCGACACATCAGGTACGTCGACCGCGTCCTGCAGCAGCAGTTCGCCGGCGCCGAGGCGGCGGCGCAGCATCCGTCCGAACGCGCCCGTGTCGCCGCCACCACCGGAGCCGAGCAGCGTGACACCGACCACCAGCGCCTCCAGGTCCTGCTCCCGGACGACCGTGCTCATACCCCGATCCTGCCACCGCGGACCTGCGGCACTCATCAACCGCGCCAAACCGGCGCGGTCGGTCACCTCCTGAGCGTGCCGGGCCGGCGTTGCGCGCGGTTGGTGAGTGGTGCAGGTCCGCCCGGGTGGAACCCCGGCCCGCCGCGGAGGGGTCAGCACGGCGGGCCGGGGGCAGGGGATGGCTCAGCGGGGGTGGCTCAGGGCATGGTTCAGGGGACGGCGAGGAGGTTGTCGGGGCGGAGTTCGACCGGGGTGAACTCGACATCCAGGCCGAAGCACGCCGGCCCGAACACCGCCAGCGCCTCCGGCGTACGCATCAGGTCGGGTGTCGAGATGCCCACGACCGTCACCCGCTGGCCGTACCGCAGGCTCTCCGTGGTGATCGGCTCGGCCGTGTCACCTTCCAGTACGCAGATCAGATCCGGCACCGTGCACACGACCTGGCCGTCGGCGATCGCCAGCAGGTTCTCGTTCTGGAAGCGCAGTTCGAGCTCGGACGTGCCGTCGTACGAGGTGAACCGGGCTCGCCCGCGAGCGAACCCCTCGACCGTACGGCGCTCGACGTCGACCACCTTGCCGCGGAACAGCACCCGCAACTCGTTGTACAACGTCGGCGCCAGCGCGGTACGGATCGCCTCGACCGGGTCCGCATGCGCTTCCCGCGCCTCGCGTACCGCCCGGCCGATCGACAGGCCGAGCGACAACGTCCTGGGTACGGCGGTGCGCTTCACCTCGGCGCCCGTCATCGAGTACTCCGCGATGTGCGCCACTCCGCCGAGCCGGATCGTGATCCCGCGCGCCAGCCACTCCATCTGCTTGTTGTCCACGCCGGTGTCGATCACCACGGTCTCGTCGTGCTCGCCCGCGATCGCCATCGGCGACCCCGGCACGCCGTACACCGAGAAGGTCTCCATCTGCAGTTCGGGAAACGCACGCCCCATCCCGTCCGCGTCCACCACCGGCAAGCCGGTCCGCGCCGCGACCAGCAGCGGGATCATCGAGTTGATCCCGCCGCACTCGATCGGCATCGTCGCGTCCGCCTTGCGGCCGAGGTGCTTCTCCAGCGCGCGCAGTGCACCGACCGGCTCGCTGCCGCGCGGGATCTTCTCCACGATCACGGTCGGCGCGCCCATCTGCGCGGTCGGGACCACGAACGCGTCGTCGTCCAGTTCGCCGGGGTCGAGCACGGTGATCGGCCCGTACTCCCGGATCGCCTGCTCGACCAGCAACCGCCCGATCAACGGATCGCCACCACCACCGGTACCGAGAATCGCCGCGCCGCGGGCAAGGTCCCGCAAATGCTCGATTCCCAACTGCCAACTCATGCCCGGCCTCCCATCGCACCCAGCTCGTCGCCGCGGGCCTCGCTGCCCTTGCTCATACCGTCTCCAGGGCGCGGATCGGGTCCAGGTCGTAGCCGAAGTAACGCGGGCCGACCAGCTCGATGCCGGCCGGGGAGTGCCAGCGTTCGTCGGCCGGCGCGGCCAGCACGCTGACCCGGTGGCCGTACCGCAGCGACTCGGTCGTGATCGGCTCACCCGACTCGGTGTCGAGCACGATGATCAGATCCGGGGTGGTCGCGATCGCCGTCCCGTCGAGCTCCGCGACCAGGTGCTCGTTCTGGAACCGCAGCACCAGCAACCGGCCCTGCGAACCGTCCAGCCCGTCCACCGCCGCGTCACCACGGGCGAACCCGGTCGTCGTACGCCGCTGAACGTCCACGACCTTGCCGACGTGCAGCAGCCGTCCGCCGAGCTCGTCGACCACGGCCGCGACCGGATCGCCGTGCAGTTGCTGCGCCCGGTCGATCGCCTCGCCGATCGACACGCACTTGCTGAGCGTCCCGGCCACGAAGGACTCGCGTACCTCGGCGCCGGTCATCGCGTACAGCGAAACGATCGCCGAACAACCCATGTCGACCGTCGCCGAGCGAGCCAGCCGTTCGGCCCATTCGTTGGTGACCGTGTCGAAGACGCCGCGATTGCCCTTCTCGTCGACGATCGCCATCGGCGTCGCCTCGATCCCGGCGAGCGTCGGCAGCACCATCTGCAGTTCGGGGAACGCGCGGCCCATCCCGTCGCCGTCCACCAGCGGCAGACCGAGTTGCGCCGCGGCGATCACGGGCACGGTCGAGTTCACCCCACCGGCTTCTATACAGGCCAGGTGGGTCGGCGTCTTTCCGACGTACTTCGCGAGGGTCTGCACCGCGATCGAGATCTGATCGGCCGAGGGCAGCTTCTCCACCATCACCGTTGGCGCACCCATCATTGCCACCGGCAACACACAGGCGTCGTCCGGAAGGTCGCCGACAGCAACCACCTCGACCGGCCCGTGTTCCTTCAACGCCTGCTGTGCAAGCAGTCTGCCGATGTGCGGGTCACCACCCCCACCGGTACCCAGCACAGCAGCCCCACGAGCAAGCGCGCCCAGGTCCTCCGCCCGAAGCTTCATCACGTCCACTCCACTCCGGCAGCTATGGTCTGCAGGTCCGCGTCCATCACGCCTCCCCCAGTCGTAGGTCGCCGACTGCCTTGCAGCGGATTCGGGTCGCGTTGCCGGGGAGGTACGGGATCGGGACCTCATCGAAGTCGACGATCCGGACCGCCGCCGGGTCCGCGCCGGCCGCGATCGCGCGGTCCACGGCCTCCTGCCGCGCCTCGTCCACGACCGCGTCGCGCCGGCCCGGGTCGATCGCGTACACCCGGTCGACCTCGCCGCCGACCTGCGCGATCGCGGCACCGATCGCGTTCGCGACCGCGAAGTTGTCCGGCCGGTGCACCGCGAGACTGCCCGGCAGATCGTCCGGCAGCAGGATCGACCCACCACCGACCGCCACCACCGGCAGCGGGTCCGGCGACGTCCGCATCCGCTCCACCGCGTCCGCGATGTCCGCCGCGACCCGGGCCAGCGCCGCCTTCACCAACGTCGGATCGAGCTCGGCCACGGCTTCCGCCGAACCGATCTCAGCCCGGCCGGCGGCCACCGCGATATCCGTTGCCGTCAAGGTCTTCCCGCCGAAAACCAGCGCCTCCTCGGTCAGCCGGTACCCCACCGACCGCGGCCCGACCGTCACCAGATCATTGTCCGAGGCCACCAAACTTCCACCACCGATACCGATACTGAGCACATCGGGCATCCGGAAGTTGGTGCGTACGCCGGCCACGTCCACCTCGGTCGTCGCCTCCCGCGGAAAACCATGCGTGAGTACGCCGACATCGCTGGTCGTACCGCCGACATCGACCACCGCGCACGTGTCGAGACCGGACAGCAGCGCCGCCCCGCGCATCGAGTTCGTCGGGCCGGAAGCGAACGTCGCGACCGGGTACCGCCGGGCGAAATCCACGTCCATCAAGGTGCCGTCGTTCTGGCTCAGGTACAGCGGCGCGGAGATGCCGTGACCGGCCACCGCGCCGGACAGGCCGTCCACGATGCTCGCGGCCAGCTCACGGAGCGCGGCATTGATGATCGTCGCGTTCTCCCGCTCCAGCAACCCGATCCGGCCGATCTCGTGCGACAGCGAGATCGCCACCTCGTCGCCGAGCTCGGCGCGCAGGATCTCGGCCGCCCGGAGCTCGAACTCGTTGCTGACCGGCGAGAACACCGACGAGATCGCGACCGACCGGACGCCGTGCGCGACCATGTCGGCGGCGTGCCGGCGCAGCTCGTCCTCGTCCAACTCGGCGATGTGCCGGCCGTCGAACTCGTGGCCGCCGTGCGCCAGGTAGCTGCGGCCGCTGATCGCGCCGACCAGCCGCTCCGGCCAGTCCACCAGCGGCGGCAGCGAAGCCGTCGCGGGCAGGCCGAGCCGGAGCGCGGCCGTCGGCGCCAGCCGCCGGGCCTCGACCAGCGCGTTGATGAAGTGCGTGGTGCCGATCATCACTGCCTGCACCTGCGCGGGGTCGAAGGATCGCTCCGCCTGCAGCCGGTCCAGGGTGTCGATGATCCCGGCGGTCACGTCCGCGCTGGTCGCCGACTTGTTCGCGGCCAGCACCCGTACCTCGGTGCCGGCGCCGTCGAGCAGCACGGCGTCGGTGTTGGTGCCACCGACATCGATGCCGATTCGCATGGGATGGTCCTCTCAGCTGGTCGCGGGTACGGCGTTCACGTCAGGGGTCTCGCTCTCCATCGTCCGGCTGGTGCCGATCCCGCGGATCAGCCCGAGCTTGCCGGCCACCACGTACGCGAGGAAGCCGACGACGAGCGAGTTGATACTCGGCAGACCCCAGGTCACGTACTTGCCGATCAGGGCCGCGCCGATCCAGATCACGATCGTGGCCGGTACCCAGGTCGGCGCGGTCGCGGGCAGCGCGCCGGCCGCCCGGGTCGCGTCCAGCTCGGGGCGCCAGCGCTTCACCACGAAGTACTCGGCGACCATGATTCCGGCGATCGGCGGGAAAGCGACGCCCAGTACGGTCAGGAACTCGGTGAACTTGTCGAGGATGCCGCCGGCCGCGAGCACGCTGCCGAGGACGCCGACCACCAGCGTCACGACGGCCCGGTTGACCCGGCGGCCGAAAACGGTGCCGATGAAGTTCACCACGCCGAGCCCGGAGCTGTAGAGGTTCCAGTCGTTGATCTTGATCGTGCCGAGGATGATCACCAGCGTGCCGACCCAGCCCACCGACGAGGTGACGATGGTGATCACGTTGGCCGAACCGATGGCGTGCGCGAGCAGTACGCCGACCAGGCCGATCACGTACTCGCCGAGCGTGATGCCGAGCAGGGTCTGCTTGACCACGTCACCGACCGAGCGGTTGAAGCGGGTCATGTCCGGCGTGATCACGGCACCGACGATGAACCCGCCGGCCACCAGCGTCGTACCCGCCAGCAGGCTCAGGTGCGGGCCGGCCGGGGCCGCGTTCACCAGCGTGCCGAGGCTGTGGTTGCCGAGTTCCTTGATGATCGACCAGCCGACCAGCAGCAGGAAGGCCGGTACGGTCACGTACGCGACCCAGGCCATCGAGTGGAAACCGCGCAGCACGACCAGCGTCACCGCGAGGCCGAAGACGAGCGACCAGCCCCAGGTCGGCAGGACGCCGATCAGCTGGCTCAGACCGGCCGCCGACACCGCCGACTGAATCCCGAACCAGCCGATCAGGCTGATCCCGATCGCCAGCCCGATCAGCGACGACCCGGCCTGACCGAACCCGGTCCAGCGCGCGATCACCGAGGTCTGCAGACCCTCGCGGGCGCCGATGACGCCGATCAGGATCGCGACCAGTTCGAGGATCACCGCGCCGAACGTGAGCGCCCAGAACGCGCTCCAGAAACTCATCCCGAACCCGAGCGTCGCGCCGAGCAGGAACTGACTGAGCGCCGAGATCTGCCCGAACCGCTGGGTCGCCACCGACCACCACGAGTACCGCGCCGAGTCGGGCACCCGGGCGAGCGCGTAGTCGTCCGCACCAACAGATGAACCGGCCATGGGAAACCTCCAGCCCTGGGATTTCACCGAACGTACGACGGTCGCGCCCCGGCCTCACCGTCCAGTGTGCACACTCTTCGGGTACTGACTGTGCAACCCGCCCAGCTCGGTACTCTTGTCGGGATGGCCGGTTTGCTGCATGGATGCGGAGCGCGACTGCTTCGGCTACTCGGCGTACTCCTCGTGGTCGCCGGTGTCTTCGGCATGCACGGGCTGACCTCGCACCACGACGCCGCGATGGCGGTACCAGGCGCGCCGATGGTGATGCCGATGGAGCACACCCGGCCGTCCGTCGTACAGATCGTGCCCGCCGACGAGATGGACGGCATGGGCGGCGCCTGCATGGCCGTACTGACCGGGCTGGCCCTGGTACTCGCGCTGCTCCTCGGTCTGCGCAGCCTGCTGGTCTGGCGGGTGATCGGTGCACCGGTCCGCCGGCTGCCCCGCGTATTGGGTGAGCGATCGCCGCCGTCGGGGCGGATGTTGTCGTCGTTGGGAGTACTGCGGATATAGGCCGACGTGCGCCTTCTTCCGCTGTATCCACACGACAACCCAAGGAATGTGATGACGCACGTCTTTCGTACGACCGCGGTTTCGGCTGCCGTTCTGACCGCGGTACTCGGCCTGGCCGGATGTGGTGGCTCGGACCCGATGCCGGGGATGAACCACGCGAGCCCAAGCCCATCGGCCACCGGATCACCCTCCGCGGCGGCCGCGTTCAACACCGCGGATGTCGCGTTCGCGACCCAGATGATTCCGCATCACCAGCAGGCCGTCGAGATGGCCGACCAGGCGTTGCGGAAGGCAACGACCGCTGACGTGAAGAAGCTCGCGACCGCGATCAAGGCCGCGCAGGCACCGGAGATCGAGCAGTTGTCGGGCTGGCTCAAGAACTGGGGTCAGCCGGTGCCGACGCCCGGGATGCACAGCGGGCATGCGATGACCGGGATGATGACCGAGCAGGAGATGCAGGACCTGTCGAAAGCCTCCGGCACCATGTTCGACCGGATGTGGACCGAGATGATGATCAAGCACCACCAGGGCGCGATCACGATGGCCAAGACCGAGCAGACAGCGGGCAAGGACACCGCCGCAATCACCCTGGCCAAGCAGATCCAAACAGCTCAAACCACTGAAATCACCACTATGCAACGCCTACTCGGCCGCCTGCCCGCGGCCTGATGAAACCGGCAGCTCGACAGGAGGTGTCTGGCGCCTGCTAGTGCACCTGAGCGTGGATTTGTCCGCGCGTACGGTGTCTCGCTGGTGCACTACCTGTCGAGCTGCCGGTCATCCCACTACTTGACCAGCCGGTCCGGTGCGAGGTTGAGGCGGCGGAGCAGCTGGGCGTTGAGCGCCACCACGATGGTGGAGATCGACATCAGCAGCGCGCCGGCGGCCGGGGAGACGACCACCCCGGCGAAGGCCAGGACGCCGGCCGCGAGCGGGACGGTGATCACGTTGTACCCGGTCGCCCAGACCAGGTTCTGCCACATCTTCCGGTAGCTCGCCCGGGACAGGTCGATCACCGACAGCACGGCCCGCGGGTCGTCGGCGGCGAGCACCACCCCGGCGGACTCGATCGCCACATCGGTACCGGCGCCGATCGCGATCCCGACCTCGGCCCGGGCCAGTGCCGGCGCGTCGTTCACGCCGTCGCCGACCATCGCGACCTTCAGGCCCCGCGCCTGCAGCTCCGCCACCTTGGCGTCCTTGTCCTGCGGCAGCACCTCCGCGAACACCTCGTCGATCCCGAGCTCCTTGGCGACCGCGTCGGCGACCTGATGCGCGTCACCGGTGATCATCGCGACCTTCACGCCCCGCTCGTGCAGCGCCTTCACCGCCTGCCGGGATTCCTCCCGTACCTCGTCCTCCAGCGCGACCGCGCCGAGCACCTGACCGTCGCGGACCACGTGCAGTACAGCGGCGCCACGCGCCTTCCATTCGGTGACGCCGGCCGCTAGCGCGGCCGGCTCGGTCAGACCGTTCTCCCGCAGGTACGCCGGTCCGCCGACCGCGACCTCCGCGCCGTTCACGACCGCCTGCACGCCCCGACCGGTCAGCGACCGGAACTCGGAGGCGACAAGCTTGCCACCGGCACCTTCCCCGGCCCCGACCCGCGCACCGACGGTCTCGGCCGCCTGCGCCCGGACGATCGCCTTGGCCAGCGGGTGTTCGCTGTCCGCCTCGACCGCCGCGGCCAGTGCCAGCAACTCGTCCGGCGAGATCGCCTCGACCGTGGCCACCCCGGTGACGGCCGGCTCACCCTTGGTCAGCGTGCCGGTCTTGTCGAACAGCACCGCGTCGATGGTCCGCATCCGCTCCAGCGCCAGCCGGTTCTTCACCAGTACGCCGGCCTTCGCCGCGCGCTCCGTCGAGATCGCGATCACCAGCGGAATCGCGAGTCCCAACGCGTGCGGGCAGGCGATCACGAGCACGGTCACCGTACGCGTGACGGCCTCGTCCAGTTTGCCGAGCACGGCCCAGACCGCGAAGGTGATCAGGCCCGAGATCGAAGCGAAGTAGAACAGGAACGCGGCCGCCCGGTCCGCCAGGGCCTGTGCCCGGGACGACGACGCCTGCGCCTCCGCGACCAGCCGCTGAATCCCGGCCAGCGCGGTGTCGTCCCCGACCGCGGTGATCTCGACCCGCAACGCGTTGTCGGTGGCAACGGTTCCGGCCACGACCGAGTCGCCGACCGCACGCGACACCGGGCGCGATTCGCCGGTGATCATCGACTCGTCGACCTCGGCCTGCCCGTCCACCACGGTTCCGTCGGCGGGTACGCGGCCGCCGGAGCGCACGAGTACGACATCACCCGCGCGCAGCTCGTGCAGTGACACCTCGACCACGCCGTCGTCGGTCACCTTCTCGGCGGAGTCGGGCAGCAGCGCGGCAAGCGCGTCGAGCGCACCGGACGCGGCGCCGAGCGCGCGCATCTCCAGCCAATGCCCGAGCAGCATGATCACGATCAGCAGCGCGAGCTCCCACCAGAAGTCCAGGTCGAACCCGCCCAGCTTCAGCGTGGTCACCCAGGACGCCACGAACGCGACCGTGATCGCCATCGAGATCAGCAGCATCATCCCGGGCCGGCGGGACTTCAGCTCACTCCAGCCACCGGTCAGGAACGGCTGCCCGCCGTACAGGAAGATCGCCGTACCGAGCACCGGCGCGATCAGCCCGGACCCCGGGAACTCCGGCGGCATGTACCCGAGCAGATGCGCGAACATCTCGCTGAAGAACACCACCGGCACCGTCAGCACCAAGCTGATCCAGAACCGGTCCTTGAACTGCGCCGCATGGTCCCCATGCCCACCGTGACCGCCATGACCCGCGCCGTGACCGGCGTGCCCCTCATGCCCACTGGCCGCGCCGTGCTCGTGTTGCGCGGCGGCGTGCTGATGCCCCTCGTGCTCGTTCATGCCCTGAAACATACCCCCTAGGGGTATCTAATTCAAGCCCACGACCAGAACACGCCCGGTACCCCCGCGGCGCGGGACGTACCAGGCGTGCTTCGGCCGAGTGGTTACAGCGGGTCGATCGTGCCCAGCGAGCCGGGCGTCAGCTCCACCCACCGGGTGATGCCGATCTCCCGCAAGAACGGCAGATCATGGCTGGCGATGACCAGCGCGCCGCTGTACGAAGCGAGCGCGTCCTTCAACTGCGCCACGCTGGACAGATCCAGGTTGTTCGTCGGTTCGTCCAGCATCAGCAACTGCGGTGGCGGCTCGGCCAGCAGCAACGCGGCGAGCGTCGCCCGGAACCGTTCACCACCGGACAACGTACTCACCAACTGATCCGCCGCCCGCCCCCGGAACAGGAACCGGGCCAGCCGCGACCGCCGTTCCTGATTCTCCGTACCCGGCGCGAGCAAGGCGAGGTTGTCGACGACCGAGAGCTCGTCGCGGAGCAGATCGAGCCGCTGCGGCAGATACCGGAACGGCACCGCCGGCAGTTCCCCCGCCACGATCGACTGCAGCAACGTCGTCTTTCCGGCACCGTTCGGCCCGGTCAGCGCGATCCGTTCCGGCCCGCGGATCTCCAGGTCGACGCGCGCTCCGGTACGAAGGACGTGATCCTCCAACCGCAGCACCACCCGCCCGGTCGGCACCGCGGTCTTCGGCAGATCGACCCGAATGGTGTCGTCGTCGTGGACCTTCTCCTCGGCGTCGGCAAGTGCTTCCTGCGCCGAGTCGAGCCGCTCCGACTGCATCCCGAGGTGCTTACCGGCCGACACCTGCGCCGACCGTTTCAGCCCGCCCGCGACGATCTTCGGAATCCCGCCCTGCTCGAAGGCACGTTGCCCGCGAGCCCGGCGCTGATCCATCTTCATCCGCGCCTCGACCAGGTCCTTCTTCTGTTTGCGTACGTCCGCCTCCGCCGCGCGCAGCATCCGCTCGGCCGCCTCCTGCTCGACCGCGACCGCCTCCTCGTACGCCGACAGGTTGCCGCCGTACCAGGTGACGTCGCCCTTGCGCAGGTCGCCGATCTGGTCGACGCGGTCCAGCAGGTCGCGGTCGTGGCTGACGATCAGCAACGCGCCACGGAACTGGTCGACGGCGTCGTACAGGTGCCGCCGGGCCCGCAGGTCGAGGTTGTTGGTCGGCTCGTCGAGCAGCAGCACGTCCGGGCGCCGCAGCAGCTCGGCCGCCAGCCCGAGCAGGATGGTTTCGCCGCCGGACAGCTCGCCGACGCTGCGATCCAGGGCGATCGCGCCCAGACCGAGCTTGCCGAGCAGCGCCTCGGCGCGTTCGTCGACGTCCCAGTCGTCGCCGACGATGCCGAAGTTGTGCTCCGAGGCGTCGCCGGACTCGATCGCGGTGATCGCCCGCCGGACCGCCTCGATGCCGAGCGCCTGGTCGACCCGCAACGAGGTGTCGAGGGTCAGGTCCTGCGGCAGGTACCCGAGCTCACCGGCGACCCGGATCGCACCGCGCTGTGGAGTGAGCCGGCCGGCGATCAGCCGGAGCAGCGTGGACTTGCCGGCGCCGTTGCGGCCGACCAGTCCGGACCGGACCGGGCCCGCGACGAACGTCAGCCCGTCGAACAGCACCTCGCCGTCCGGCCAGGCGAAGGAGAGGTCGGTACAGGACAGGGAAAAACTCATCAGCGTTGAACTCCCAACGAGGTCTCAAACGAGACCGCGCACCGGATCGGTGGCGATCGATCGACTGAAGAAAGACCTCGGAGCTACAACGTGGACCCCTGACGCCGGGAATGGGACGCCGCCCAGAATACGGTCCGTGGTGGACGCCTTCAACTACTTTTCGGCGAGCTTGCGGCGGGCAACGACCACCAGGTCGACCAGGGCCACCGCCGCCAGTACGCCGAACGCGATCACCCAGCCGCCGGGCAGCTCGAGCACGGCGGCCAGGATCGCGGCCGCGATCCACAGGCACAGGCCGAAGGACGCGAGCACGATCCGCAACGTCAGCGCGCTCCGCGGTGGAGGTGGCTGGTTCGCCATACCTCCCTTGTACCCGTGCCGTACCCCTAGGGCGCTTTGCGCAGCCAGGTTTCGACGCCGGCGATGTGCGCGGTCATCCAGGCCCGGGCCGCCTCGGCGTCGCGGGCCTCGATCGCGTCCAGGATCGCCGCGTGCTCGGCGAGGGTGCGCTCGACCGCGCCGGCCTGGGTGACGCCGCGCCAGATCCGGGCCCGCTGGGTCGCGCCGGAGATGCCGTCCAGGAGCGAGCAGACGACCTGGTTGCCGGTCGCCGCGGCGATCCCGTGGTGGAACCGCAGGTCGTTCGCGACGAGTTCCTCGACCGTCGCGTCCGGTGCCAGGTCGCTGGTCAGCACCCGCAGCGCGGTGATCTGTTCCGGGCCGATCCGGGTCGCGGCCAGCGCGGCGACGCCGGGTTCGAGCAGCCGGCGTACTTCGAAGAACTGCAGGATCGAGTCGTCCCGGTGCAGATCGACCATGAAGTTCAGCGCGTCCAGCAAGTGCGCCGAGTCGAGGCTGGTCACGTACGTGCCGTCGCCGTGGCGGACGTCCAGCACGTTCACCAGCGTCAGCGCCTTCACCGCCTCGCGCAGCGAGTTCCGCGACAGACCCAGCCGCGCCGCGAGATCCGCCTCCTTCGGCAACCGATCCCCCGGCCCCAACTCACCCGAGGTGATCATCCCCTTGATCTTGACGATCGCCTCATCCGTCAACGCCATCCCGCCAGTATGCCGCGCGACGCGTCCGCCGGCTCGCGAACCGGTGAAGGCCAATCGGCGTCGAGTGGACTGATCCGCTGGCGTGACGTTGGCCACACCTTGGGGTGGAGGGTGACGTCACGGTGTGCGAAGGTGCGGGTGCGGACGGTGGGCGGTTACGCTCAGGCGGTATGACCGGAGAGCGGGCCGGAGCAGCCGGAAAGCCACCCCTGCAAGGCGTCCCGGAGCGTACGCCGTTGCGCTCCGCACCTACCTTTCGGGAGCGGACCGGATGTGGCCTGAAACACCTTTGCCAGCAGTGTTTCAGCCGCGGATGCGCCCTCGCGCCGAGGCCTGACCACCCGACACACTGGTCCGGTGGTCCCGAGCTGTGGAAGTGGTCCGCCTGCTATTAGCCTTTGCTTGGGGCACCACCCATAACATCTGAATTACCCACGTGCTACCGGACCGAAATCGGAAGAGGCGAACTGCCAAGTGGCCACCGAGCCATCAGACACCAATCCCCTAGCAGCCTTCGGTGCGAACGAATGGCTGGTCGACGAGCTGTACGAGAAGTACCTGCAGGACCCGAAATCGGTGGATCCGGCGTGGTTGGACTTCTTCAAGACGTACAAGCCTGGTGACGCGGCCCCAGGTGACAGCTCCCCGGCCGACGCGCCCCGGCCGGACGCGGTGTCCGACAACAAGACCCCCGAGGCGCCGAGCCGCGGCAGCGCGCCGTCCGTGCCCGCCCCGAACGCCCCGGCCGCCGCGACGCCGGCCCCGGCGACGCAGGCTCCCGCCAAGCAGCCGCCGGCCCCCGCGGCCAAGCCGGCGGCCCCGACCGGAGGCACGGTGAACCAGCCGCCCAGCGCCACGCCCAAGCCCGCCGCCGCTCCGGCCGCCGCGGACCCGGCCGGCGAGCGGCTGATCCTGCGCGGTGCCCCGGCCCGGACCGCGCAGAACATGGCGACCAGCCTCACGGTCCCGACCGCGACCAGCGTCCGCCAGGTGCCGGTGAAGCTGCTGATCGACAACCGCATCGTCATCAACAACCACCTGAAGCGTGCCCGCGGCGGCAAGATCTCCTTCACGCACCTGATCGGCTGGGCGCTGGTCCGGGCGCTGAAGACGCTGCCGGACATGAACGCGTCGTACGACGAGACCGACGGCAAGCCGACGCTGGTGCACCCGGCGCACATCAACCTCGGTCTGGCCATCGACATGCAGAAGCCGGACGGTACGCGGCAGCTGCTGGTGCCGTCGATCAAGGCCGCCGAGGACATGTCCTTCGCGGACTTCTGGATGGCGTACGAGGACATCGTCCGCCGGGCCCGGGACAACAAGCTGGCGCTGCCGGACTTCCAGGGCACCACGATCAGCCTGACCAACCCGGGCACGATCGGCACCCAGCACTCGGTGCCGCGGCTGATGACCGGCCAGGGCTGCATCATCGGCGTCGGCGCGATGGAGTACCCGCCGGAGTACCAGGGCGCGGCCGACGAGACGATGGCCAAGCTCGCGGTCAGCAAGGTGATGACGCTGACCTCGACGTACGACCACCGGATCATCCAGGGCGCCCAGTCGGGTGAGTTCCTGCGCCGGATCCACCAGCTACTGCTCGGCGGCGACGGGTTCTACGACGAGATCTTCCAGAGCCTGCGGATCCCGTACGAGCCGATCCGCTGGGCCGCCGACCTCCCGCACAGCCACGAGGAGGACATCAGCAAGCAGGCCCGGATCCTGGAGCTGATCCACGCCTTCCGGGTCCGCGGCCACATCATGGCCGACACCGACCCGCTGGAGTACAAACAGCGCAGCCACCCGGACCTGGACGTCGCCACCCACGGCCTGACGCTCTGGGACCTGGACCGCGAGTTCGCCACCGGCTCGTTCGGCGGCGGCGACCGGCGGTTCATGAAGCTGCGCGAGATCCTCGGCATCCTGCGCGACTCGTACTGCCGGACCACCGGTATCGAGTACATGCACATCCAGGACCCGGAGCAGCGCAAGTGGCTGCAGGAGCGGATCGAGCGGCCGCACACCAAGCCGCCGCGCGAGGAGCAGCTGCGGATCCTGGCCAAGCTGAACGAGGCCGAGGCGTTCGAGACCTTCCTGCAGACCAAGTACGTCGGTCAGCGCCGGTTCTCGCTGGAGGGCGCGGAGACCACCATCCCGCTGCTCGACGAGCTCTGCGAGGAGGCGGCCGGCGCCGGGCTGGACGAGGTCGCGATCGGGATGGCGCACCGCGGCCGGCTGAACGTGCTGGCGAACATCGTCGGCAAGTCGTACGGCCAGATCTTCCGCGAGTTCGAGGGCAACATCGACCCGCGGACCGTGCAGGGCTCCGGTGACGTCAAGTACCACCTGGGCGCGGAGGGCGAGTTCGTCTCCGAGTTCGGCGACAAGATCAAGGTGTCGGTGGCGGCGAACCCGTCCCACCTGGAGACCGTCGACCCGGTGCTCGAGGGCATCGTCCGGGCCAAGCAGGACATCCTGGACCGCGGCGCCGCGTTCCCGGTGCTGCCGGTGCTGGTCCACGGCGACGCCGCGTTCGCCGGTCAGGGCGTGGTCGCGGAAACGCTGAACCTCTCGCAGCTGCGCGGGTACCGGACCGGCGGCACGATCCACGTGATCGTGAACAACCAGGTCGGCTTCACCACCTCGCCGGCCTCGTCCCGCTCGTCCATGTACTCCACCGACGTCGCGCGGATGGTGCAGGCACCGATCTTCCACGTCAACGGTGACGACCCCGAGGCCTGCATCCGGGTCGCGGACCTGGCCTTCGAGTACCGGCAGGCGTTCAACAAGGACGTCGTCATCGACCTGGTCTGCTACCGCCGCCGCGGTCACAACGAGGGCGACGACCCGAGCTTCACCCAGCCGCTGATGTACGACCTGATCGAGCAGAAGCGCTCGGTCCGGAAGCTGTACACCGAGGCGCTGATCGGTCGTGGCGACATCACGATCGAAGAGGCCGAGCAGGCGATGCAGGACTTCCAGCAGCGCCTCGAGCGGGTGTTCGCCGAGGTCCGGGACGCCAAGAACGAGCCGGACACCCCGCCGCCGTACGTGACGGCGCCGGAGTACCCGAACAAGCCCGAAGGCCCGGACGCGACCGCGATCAGCCGCGAGGTGCTGAAGAAGATCGCCGACGCGTACACCACGCTGCCGGAAGGCTTCACCGTGCACCCGAAGGTGCAGCCGCAGCTGCAGCGCCGGGCGCACGCGATCACCGAAGGCCCGCTGGACTGGGCCAGCGCGGAGATCACCGCGTTCGGTTCGCTGCTGCTCGACGGGCGGCCGGTCCGGCTGGCCGGTCAGGACAGCCGCCGGGGTACGTTCGTGCAGCGGTTCGCCGCCGTCATCGACCGGGTCAACGGGCAGGACTACGTCCCGCTGCAGCACCTGGACGAGGAGAACCAGGGCAACTTCTACGTGTACGACTCGCTGCTCAGCGAGTACGCCGCGCTCGGCTTCGAGTACGGGTACTCGGTGGCGCGGCCGGACGCGCTGACCCTGTGGGAGGCGCAGTTCGGCGACTTCGTCAACGGTGCTCAGTCGGTCATCGACGAGTACATCTCGTCCGGTGAGGCGAAGTGGGGCCAGAAGTCCGGCGTCGTACTGCTGCTGCCGCACGGCTACGAGGGCCAGGGCCCGGACCACACGTCGGCCCGGATCGAGCGGTTCCTGCAGCTGTGCGCCGAGGACGCGATGACGGTCGCGCAGCCGTCCACCCCGGCGTCGTACTTCCACCTGCTCCGCCGGCACACGCTCGGCGAGGAGCACGTGCCGATGATCGTCTTCACGCCGAAGCAGCTGCTCCGGCGCAAGGAGGCGGTGTCGCAGCCGGAGGAGCTGACCCACGGCACCTTCCGGCCGGTGATCGGCGACGCCGAGGCGGAGGCGAACCCGGGCACCGTCGAGCGGGTGATCCTGGCCTCGGGCCGGATCGTGTACGACCTGCTCGCGGAGCGGAAGAAGGTCGAGCCGGACAAGATCAGCACCGCGATCCTGCGGGTCGAGCAGCTGTACCCGCTGCCGCACGAGGAGATCGTCGCCGAGCTGGCCAAGTACGGCAACGCGACCGAGGTCCGCTGGGTGCAGGACGAGCCGGCGAACCAGGGTCCGTGGCCGTTCATGGCGCTGAACCTGACCGAGCACCTGGGCGGCAAGCCGTTCTACCGGGTGTCCCGGCCGGCCATGTCCGCCCCGGCGGTCGGCTCGCACGGCGTCCACGGCGCCGAGCAGGCGACGCTGCTGAAGCAGGCGTTCAGCTGACGTGTACTTCACCGACCGAGGTATCGAGGAGCTCGAGAAGCGCCGTGGCGAGGAGGAGATCACCGTCTCCTTCCTCGCCGAGCGCCTCCGCGAGTTCGTCGACCTGAACCCCGAGTTCGAGACCCCGATCGAGCGCTTCGCCACCTGGCTGGCCCGGTTGGACGACGAGGACGAGTAGCACACCGTCTGAGTACGCTGAACGAATGCCCTTCGCCACGCACCCCGTACGCCGGGTCGCCGCCGCGAAGGGCATTCGCTTGTCCGGCGACTGGCCGTACAACATCCCCGCCGTCCACCAACTGCTGACCGACGGCCTGGACCTCGACCCCGGCGTCACGTTCCAGCAGCCTCGCCGTCGTCGAGGTTCGCACCACGTGGGATGAGCTGGAGCTGGTGCGGAACTGGCGGGCGTACCTTCAGGCGCCGGGGCGGTACCTGCGGCACGTGCTCTAGTCCGTGTGTGGTGGCCGCGTACGGCGGGGTGGGTCCGGGGCGAGGGAGCCGTCGGGGGCGATGTGTTCGAAGATCTGGTCGACCAGGTTGAGTACGTGGGGGTCGTCGACGGTGTAGATGTGCCGGCGGCCTTCGCGGCGGGCGGTGATGATGCCGGCCAGGCGGAGTTTGCCGAGGTGCTGGCTGGCGGTGGCGATACTCACGCCGACGCGTTCCGCCAGGGTTCCGACGTCGTACTCGCCCTGTGCGGCCAGTGACACCAGGTGCAGCCGGACCGGAGCGGAGAGCATGGCGAAGGTGCCCGCGGCGGAGTCGAGCTGCGCCTTCGTCGGTTCAGGGTTGGTCATCGCGCAGTCATTGTGACCGGTGGAGCGGTCTCCGGACAGCGCGCCGGGCCGTGGTGAGCACGGTCTCACACTTTCGCAATTGCGAAAGTATCAAAACGGTGGCACGCTGGAGACATGTTCCGAGCCCTCCGCCCCGTGCTGTTGCTGCTGCTGGCGGCGATCCCCGCGGTCGCCCTCCGGCTCACCGGCACCCACCCGCCGGCGCTGGCCTCGATCGCGATCTTCGGCCTGGCCGTGGTCGCCGCGTCGTTCGTGCTCGCCTGGGCCGCGGAGGCGGCCGAGATGGACATCTCCGGCGGGCTGGCGATCGCGCTGCTGGCGGTGATCGCGGTCCTGCCGGAGTACGCGGTGGATCTGTACTTCGCGCACACCGCGGGCTCGAACCCGGACTATGTCCAGTACGCGGCCGCCAACATGACCGGGTCGAACCGGTTGCTCCTCGGCCTCGGCTGGTCCAGCGTGGTCCTGATCAGCCTGTACATCGCCTCCCGGCGCAGCGGGCGTACGGTCAAGGCGCTCGTGCTCGAGTCGGGCTACCGCCGCGAGCTGGGCTTCCTCGCGGTCGCCGGCGTGGTCGCGTTCGTGATCCCGGTGGCCGGCGAGATCCACCTGGCGCTCGGCGTCCTGCTGCTCGCCTTCTTCGCGTACTACCTGTTCCGCGCGGCCACCTCGGACCACGACGACGAGCCCGACCTGATCGGGCCGGCGGCGACCATCGGCGCGTTGCCGAAACTGCGGCGCCGGATCACCGTGACCGCGATGTTCCTGGTTTCGGCCGGGGTGATTCTCGCGGCCGCGGAGCCGTTCGCCGACTCGCTCGTGCAGGGCGGTCAGGCGCTCGGGATCGACCAGTTCCTGCTGGTCCAGTGGCTGGCGCCGCTGGCCTCGGAGGCGCCGGAGTTCATCGTCGCGATCCTGTTCGCCTGGCGCGGCAAGGGCGCGGCGGCACTCGGCCTGCTGATCTCGGCGAAGGTGAACCAGTGGACGCTGCTGATCGGCAGCCTCCCGATCGCGTACGGCATCGGTGGTGGCGGCCCGGCACTGCACCTGGACGGCCGGCAGATCGAAGAGTTCCTGCTGACCGCCACGCAGACCCTGCTCGGTATCGCGATCCTGCTGAACCTGCGCTTCCCGCGCTGGGCGGCGTGGACGTTGCTCGGCCTGTTCGCGGTCCAGTTCGCCGTACCGAGTCAGACCGGGCGGTACGTGATCAGCGTGATCTACCTGCTGCTGGCGATCGGTGCCGCGATCCACAACCGCAAACAGTTGATCCCGACGATCACGGCACCTTTCCGGCGTACGCCCCAACCGGTCACCGCCCCGGCCGAAGAGCCGGTCAAGGTCTGATCTTCGGAACAAATCCGGCAAACTGTCGCCGGATTTGTTCCGAAGAGCAGGGGTCAGCGCCCGACCGTGGGGCCCTTCGTCCAGCCCGAGTACGACCGCAAGCCCTTGGTCTGCCCGGTGCTGTTCTCATCAGGGCTGTTCGGGTACCTGCGGGTGCCGTCCGCGTTGGTCGGCAGCGGCGGGGTCTTGGCAGCCCCTTCCGACAGTTCCTTGGCCAGCCGCGCTGCTGCCTCTTCCGGCTCCGGGCTGGTACTGCTGCTCTCGTCGGTCACTGCGCTCCTCACACGAATTTACGGTATTTCGGCGCGCAACTTATCAGACCGGCGGGGTCGGCTAGCTTGCCTGCTGTTCGTCGATCGGTGGGCGGGCGCGGCGTTCCTGCGGGCCGGGGCGGCCGCGGCGGCGGCCGGAGAGGAACTTCTCGCCCGCGGCGGTGCCGGTGAACTTGGTTCGGCGGGCCCATTCGCGGCACTGGTCGATCACCGGGCAGGAGGTCAGGCAGGTCGCCTGCGCCTTGCGCTGCTCCCAGGTACTCGCCGTCTCGTCGTACGACGGCGCCTGTCCGATGCACGCGGCCTTCGTCATCCAGCGGTCGGCCGGGTCAACGATCACCGTCAAAACAGGCCTCATGGGCTCATCTCCTCATCGATCGGGCGGATCGGTGAGTACAGCGTGTACCCGGCGCGTTGCCCCGCCGCGACGCCCATGTTTCAGCCGTGAAACGTCAACTCCGGACCAGCCGGATCTCGCCCAGGTCGAAGTAGTCGTCGTGATGGGTCGCCCCATCCGGCACGAAACCATGCCGGCGGTAGAACCCCAGCGCCCGCTCGTTCCCTTCGAACACCCACAAATACGCGGCCCGCTCACCAACAGCAACCTCCAGCAGCCGCCCGCCCAGCCCGGTCTTCCAGAACGCCCGCCGGGTGTAGATCGCCTCCAGCTCGAACGGCACCGGCGAGTCTTCGTCCCGCCCTGGTCCGATCCCGACGAACCCCGCGACCTGGTCCTCGATCGGCGCGTCGGGGTCCGGGTTCAGTGCGATCCAGCGCGTACGCCCGGCGCCGAGCGGGATCGACCAGCGCTCGATCCGGCGCGCGATGTCAGAGGTCCGCTCGAGCAGCAGGTCGTCCGGCGCGAGGCCCGCGTATGCCTCGCGCCAGGAGAGGAGGTGGCACCAGGCTCCGGCTTCCGCGTCGGTGGGGGTGAACGGGCGGATCTCGGGTTGCACTCAGACAGTAAAGACGATCTTGCCGAAGACGTCACCGGCGTTCATCCGGGCAAAGCCGTCCCGGGCGTCGGCGAGTGGCAGGACCGTGTCGATGTGCGGCGCGATGCCCGCGTTCGCCATGAACTGGACCAGCTCCGCGAGCTCGGCGCGGGTACCCATCGTCGAACCCTGCACCCGCAACTGCAGGAAGAAGATCCGGTTCAGCTCGGCCGACATCGGCGCCTGGCCGCTGGTCGCGCCGGAGATCACCAGCGTGCCGCCCTGCTTCAGCGACTTCAGCGAGTGCGACCAGGTCGCTTGCCCGACCGTCTCCATCACCGCGTCGACCCGCTCCGGCAACCGCGCGCCGGACTCGAACGAGTCGTGCGCACCGATCTCCAGCGCCTTGGCCCGCTTCGCCTCGTCACGGCTCGTCGCCCAGACCCGAATCCCGGCGGCGCGCGCCAGCGTGATCAGCGCGGTCGCGACCCCACCACCCGCGCCCTGGACGAGTACGGTGTCGCCCGGCTTGAGCCCCGACTGGGTGAACAGCATCCGGTACGCCGTCAGCCACGCCGTCGGCAGACACGCGGCCTGCTCGAAACTCAGCCCGGCCGGCTTCGGTACGACGTTCCGCGCCGGTACCGCGACCTTCTGGGCGAGCGTCCCCTGGTACCGCTCACTCAGCAACGAGCGCTTCGGGTCGAGCGTCTCGTCGCCCTTCCAGGCCGGGTCGGAGATCACCGCGTGCACGACCACCTCGTTGCCGTCCGGGTCCACCCCCGCCGCGTCACACCCGAGGATCATCGGCAGACTCTGCTCGGCCAGCCCGACGCCCTTCAGGGACCAAAGGTCGTGATGGTTCAGCGCGGTCGCCCGGACGTCGATCGTCACCCACCCGTCCGGCGCCTCGGGCTCCGGCCGCTCCCCCACCTCCAGCGCGGCGATGGGGTCGTCGGCATCGAACTTGGCGGCATAAGCAGCAAGCATGCAGACCACCTTAGAGCGCGGTCAGCAGGCTTTCAGTTACCGAACTCACCACCGGCTTGGCGAGCACGCTGTCGAGCAGCCGCCGTGACTCCTCCAGCACGTCGATGGAGGCGCTGATCCGGTTCCGTTCCTGGTTCAGCTCGGCGAGGACCATCGGGCAGGTCGGCGCGAGTTCCGCCGTCACACACGGCAGTACCCGCGCGATCGTCGCCGTGGAGAGCCCGGCCGCGAGCAAGGCCCGGATCCGGACCACCAGCTCCACGTCGGTCTCGGCGTACTCGCGGTACCCGCTGGGCAGGCGCTCCGGGCGGAGCAAGCCCTGCTCTTCGTAGTACCGGAGCAGGCGCTCGCTCACTCCGGTCCGGGCCACCATCGCCTGCATGCGCACCTTGCCGACCTCCGCGACTTGACTCTGACACCAATGTCGGAGTTTAGCCTCGGTTCATGACGACGATTCTTCTGGCCCACGGTGCGGGCGGCGGCATCCAGGCCAACTACGCGGCGCTGATCGAGAACCTGTCACCCGATCACACCGTCATCGGGCTGGACCTGCCAGGAACCGGTACGGCAGCACGCCGGTCCGAGCCGTTGACGGTCGACGGGCTCGCCGACGAACTGGTCGCGGCCGGCGCCGGGCACGACCGGTTCGCGATCGTGGGGTACTCACTGGGTTCCGCGCTCGCGATCCGCGCCGCCGTCCGGCACCCGGACCGGGTCAGCGCACTCGTACTGACAGCGCCGTTCGCCAAGCCCACCGCACGGTTCACCTTGCTCGTACGGCTCTGGCGCGAGCTGCTCGGCAATCCGGAGCAGCTCGCCGCTTTCGGTCATCTGCTCGCCGCCGGTACGCCGTTCCTCGACCGCTTGACCGAGCCGGAACTGGCCGCGTCCTTGGCGAACGGCGGCTCGCCGCCCGGAACCGCTGACCACCTCGATCTGATCGACACGGTCGATGTCCGCGCCGACCTGGCCCGGATCACCGTACCCACGCTGGTCATCTCGACCAGCCACGACAACATGGTCACGCCGTACCACCACCGCGAAGTAGCGGACGGCATCGAATCCGCGGCGTACGCCGAGCTGGCGTCCGGGCATCTGCCGTTCGTGGAGGCCCCGGACGAGTGGATTCGGCTGATCCGGGGCTTCCTCGACGATCAGTCCCGGGTGACGCCTTCGGCAGCTGCCGCGGCGGCGACCGCGTCCGCGACGGCCGGGGCGACGCGGGGGTCGAAGGGAGACGGGATGATGTAGTCGGCGCGCAGGTCCGCGGGGCTGATCAGGCCGGCCAGGGCATCGGCGGCGGCGAGTTTCATGCCTTCGGTGATCCGGGTGGCGCTTGCGTCGAAGGCGCCCCGGAAGATGCCGGGGAAGGCCAGCACGTTGTTGATCTGGTTCGGGAAGTCGGAGCGGCCGGTCGCGACCACGGCAGCGTGCCGGTGGGCGAGGTCGGGGTGTACCTCGGGGTTCGGGTTGGCGAGCGCGAAGATGATCGCGTCGTCGGCCATCGAAGCAACGGCCTCCTCCGGGACCGTGCCGCCGGAGACACCGAGGAACAGGTCCGCTCCGGCCAGCGCGTCGGCCAGCCGGCCGGACAGACCGCCGGTGTTGGTGTCGCGGGCCAGCGACAGCTTGACCGGGTTCAGGTCGGGACGGTCCTCGTGCAGTACACCCTTGCTGTCGACAACGGCCAGGTCGCCGACGCCCGCCTGCAGCAGGATGCGCGCGCACGCGACCCCGGCCGCGCCGGCACCGGAGATGACCACCCGGATGTCCTCGATCTCCTTGCCGGTCACCCGGAGCGCGTTCCGCAGCGCGGCCAGGACCACCACCGCCGTACCGTGCTGGTCGTCGTGGAAGACCGGGATGTCCAGCCGCTCCTTCAGCCGGCGCTCGATCTCGAAGCAGCGCGGCGCGGAGATGTCCTCCAGGTTGATCCCGCCGAACGACGGCGCCATCCGGGCGACCGTCTCGACGAACTCGTCCACGTCGGTGCAGTCCAGCGCGATCGGTACCGAGTCGACGCCGCCGAACTCCTTGAACAGCAGGGCCTTGCCCTCCATCACCGGCAGCGACGCGACCGGGCCGATGTCGCCGAGGCCGAGCACCGCGGTGCCGTCGGTGACGACCGCGACCACGTTCGAGGTCCAGGTGTAGCGGCGGGCCAGCGCCGGTTCGGCGGCGATCGCGGTGCAGACCCGCGCCACGCCCGGGGTGTACGCCTTGGACAGGTCGTCGGCGTCCTGGACGTGGATCGACGAGCTGACCTCGATCTTGCCGCCGCGATGCAGTTCGAAAACCGCGTCACCGGCGTACGCATCGGTGGGAACGACTGATTCAACAGCTTGGGCGACCATACGGGGACCCTTCGAGGGAAAATCGAGCGGAGGTTGCGGTGGTGGGCGTTCGATGAGGGTGCGTCGAACGCGCCGTTGCCAGGGGGTCACCCGTCCGTACGAGTAAACCACAGAGCCGACTGGTCTGTTGTGATGGGTCACACAGGCACCGAGGTGTGCCAGGATTCTCGGATTCACAACCCCTGTCGAGGAGAATCCGCGATGAACATCGTCCCCTCTCTCCGTACCCGCCGAGCACGGGCACTCACCGCCTCGGCCGCTGTCCTCGCGCTCACGCTCACCGCGTGCGGTGGCGGTTCGGGCAGCAGCAGTGGCTCCGAGGACAAGGCGAAAGCGGCCGGCATCACGCTGGTCAAGCCCGGAAAACTGACGATCTGTACGCATTTGCCGTACAAGCCGTTCCAGTACAAGGACGGCACCAAGGTCGTCGGCTTCGACGTCGACCTGCTCGATCTGGTCGCCAAGGACCTCGGCGTCGAACAGGACGTGGTGAACATCGAGTGGTCCCAGGTCACCTCGGGCGCCGCGTTCCAGGCGAAGAAGTGCGACATGGGCATGGGCGCGATGACGATCACGCCGGAGCGCCAGGCCGCGATCAGCATCACCGACCCGTACATGGACGCGACCCAGGTGCTGATGACGAAGAAGGACTCGGGGATCAAGTCGCTGGCCGACCTGAAGGGCAAGAAGCTCGGCGCCCAGGCGGACACCACCGGCAAGAAGTACGCGGACGCGAACGCGGCCGCGAACGGGTACACGGTGATCCCGTTCAACGACCTGGCGCTGCAGGAGAACAACGTCAAGTCCGGCCGGGTGGACGCCGCGATCAACGACAACGGCGTGCTCTACGACTTCGTCAAGGCGAACGACGACATGGCGGTGGTGGCCGAGTTCCACACCGGCGAGCAGTACGGGTTCGGCGCGCTGAAGGACGGCAGCGGCCCGAAACTGGTGGCCAAGTTCAACGAGCTGCTGACCAAGGCCAAGTCGGACGGGAAGTACAACGAGATCTACAAGTTGTGGTTCGGGGTTGAGCCGAAGAAGTGAGTACCTCGACCGGAACCACCGTTGAGCGGAAGGGGCTGAGCCCGCGGCAGCGGGCCCGGCGCTCCCGCTGGATTCAGTACGCGATCCTGATCGTACTGGTCCTGGCCGCTGCCTTCAGTGCGAACTGGGGCCAGATCGGCAGCGTGTTCTTCAAGCCGGAGTTCATCAAGTCCACCTTCACCGACGGCGTCCTGAACGCGCTGGTGAAAACGCTCGAGTACACCGCCGGCGCGTTCGTGATCGGGCTGGCCGGCGGCACGCTGCTGGCGTTGATGAAACTCAGCCAGGTCGGTCCGTACCGGTGGATCGCGACCGCGTACATCGAGTTCTTCCGTGGCCTGCCCGCGATCGTGGTCTTCATCGCGTTCAGCCTGCTGCCGCTGGCGTTCCCGGGGATGACGATTCCGTGGGATCCGTACGGCGTGGTCTGGCTGGCGCTCGGGATCGTCGCGTCGGCGTACATGGCCGAGGTGATCCGGGCCGGGATCCAGGCGGTGCCGAAGGGACAGGTCGAGGCGGCCCGGTCGCTCGGGATGCCGGCCGGGCTGGCGATGCGGAAGATCGTGCTGCCGCAGGCGTTCCGGATCGTGCTGCCGCCGCTGACCAACGACCTGATCCTGCTGGTGAAGGACTCGTCGCTGGTGTTCATGATCGGCGTCGCCGCGGACGGGTACGAGCTGACCGGCTTCGGCCGGGACCTGGCGAACACGGACTCGAACCTGACCCCGATCGTGGTCTGCGGCTTCTGCTACCTGGTGATCACCCTGCCGCTGGGCATCCTGGCCCGCCGGCTCGAAGCCCGGACAGCGAGGACCCGATAAATGGCCAACCTGAATACCTCCCCCGCCCCACCACCCCAGTCGGTAGAAATCAAGGACCTGCACAAGTCGTTCGGTAACAACCACGTCCTGCGCGGTATCGACTTCACCGTCGAGCAGGGCGAGGTGGTCTGCGTGATCGGCCCGTCCGGATCGGGCAAGTCGACGCTGCTGCGGTGCGTGAACCTGCTGGAGCAGCCGCAGCAGGGTCAGGTGTTCGTCCGCGGCGAGGAGATCACCCACCCGGACTGTCACCTGGACGCGGCCCGGCAACAGATCGGGATCGTCTTCCAGCAGTTCAACCTGTTCCCGCATCTGTCCGTACTCGGGAACTGCACGGTTGCCCAGCGCACCGTCCTGAAGCGCACCGCCGACGAGGCGGAACGGGTCGCCCGGGCCAACCTGGAACGTGTCGGGCTGAGCGACAAGATCGACGCGTTCCCGGCCCAGCTGTCCGGTGGCCAGCAGCAGCGGGTGGCGATCGCCCGCGCGCTGTCGATGGACCCGGCGCTGATGCTGTTCGACGAGCCGACCTCCGCGCTCGACCCGGAGCTCGTCGGCGACGTACTGACGGTGATGCGCAAGCTCGCCCTGGACGGGATGACGATGCTCGTGGTCACGCACGAGATGGCCTTCGCCCGCGAGGTGGCGGACCGGGTCGTGTTCATGGACGGCGGCGTGATCGTCGAGCAGGGCCCGCCCGCGGCGGTGATCGGCGACCCGAAGGAGGAACGCACCCGGACGTTCCTGCGCCGCGTCCTCGATCCGACCCACGTGGAACAGACCAGCTGAAATCCGAGCGGTGGCACCGGACGGTGCCACCGCTCGACCCATGGCGCTCAACCCACCGCGATCAGGACCAGTGTGACCACGTTCAGCGCCAGCAGGATCGACGCCACCCGGTACACCGGCTTGACGAACCGGGTGATTGCCTCAAGCAACCAGCCTGGCTCGATCGAGGTGTCCTCCGGCCCTTCCCGGGGCGGTACGCCCAGGACCGCGATCGCCACCGGTACGACGAACCCGAACGCGTACGCCGCGCCGGCCCACCACGGCAGCAGTCCCAGCGCCACCAGGCCCAACGTCGCCCAGGTCGCGGCGCTGATCCGGAACGTGGTGACCATCAGCCCGGTGTCCAGGCCCCAGATCAACGCGCCCCGAACCGGCCCGAACAGGTAGAACACCCGCTGTGGAGTCTGCCGTTGCAGCATCGGCGGTTTGAACCTGAACAGGTCACCGTTCACCACGAAGCACGCGGTCAGCAGTACGGCTGCCACGCCCGCGCGGGCCGGCTGCCCAAGACCGAGCACCGTGGTCAGGACGTGACCGAGCAGGAACACGACCGCCGTCATCAGCAGTGCCGACGACAGGAAGCCGACGGCCAAGGTAGCTATCGACCAGCGCCCGGCTGGCCGGTCGTCGGACTCCGACTGGGCCACCGGCCGGAGGTAACCGACGAACGACATGCCTCAAAGACTGAACAGCTGGGCGAATCCGGCCAGTACCGGCAGGCCGAACATGCCGAGGACGAACAGCGGATGCATGTTCACCGATGGCGGACCGCGAACACTTCGGGGTGGGCGTCGACGTAGTCCGGTGCCGGCGCGGACGGATAGGTGCCGTTGTTCCAGGTGGCCAGCTCCGCGGCATCGGCGGTGGCGACGCCGCTGGCGCAACCGGACACGCAGGTGTTCGGCGCCGTCGTCCAGCCGGCCGAGCAGTAGAACGGGCCTTGGCCACAGCTGCTGCCACCCGTGCATTCGCCACACGCGTACGTACGCGAGCCGCTGCAGCAGCACCATTGCCGCATCGTGCCGCGGGTGCAGTAGTACGAGCCGGACGAGTTGATCGGGCAGTTCGGCTGACCGAAGTACAGGTTGCAGCACCGCCAGGTCGCCTGTGGGGAGGCCATTGCCTTCTGGCCGGTTTCGACCAGGCCGGCCGCTCCGGCCACGACGGCCATGCCGACCTTGCTCACCCCGCCGAGAAATCCGCGCCGTGTCGTTCCGTCGGCTGATGTCCGGCGGACACCTCTTGCTGGTTTCATACCGTTCTCCTCAACTGATGGATTTCGCCGCCCGGCGAGGCGGCAGCGTGCGGAGGTGGCGTACCGACGGCACCGTCTGCGCGGTGGTGAGCCGGCCGTCCTCGACGAACACGGCGGACGGGGTCACGTCGAGCCCGAGCCGGTTCGTGGTCAGCTCGCCGAGGTCGACGCTGATCCGGTCGCCGCGCAGCTCGTAGTGATCGACGAACTCCCGCGCGTCCCCGGTGACCGGGACGACGAGCAGCCAGATCCCGTCCGGCAGCCGCCCGCCGCGCAGGGTGGCGGCGAGCGTCTGACAGGTCGCGCATTTGTTGGACAGCAACAGGACCGCGCCGGTCTCGACGTGGTCCAGCTCCTTCGGCAGCCCGACCTCGCTGGGCCTGGCACCCGCGGCCGCCAGCTCGAGATCGGTGACTTTGTCCTCCAGATCAAGGAACTTCCGCAGTTGCTTGACCTGCTCGAACAGTTCGATCTGGGCGCCCAGCAGGACGAACGCCATCGCGATCAGCAGGCAGACGACGATCAGCAGTACGGTGACCATCCGATCCCCCTATCGTGTTCGTCAGGTCAGTGCGACCCGATCGGCTCGTACGTCGCGTAAGAAGGCAAGGTTGCGCAGCAGCCGGACGGCGAAGCCGGCGGTCAATGCTCCGGCCAGCACACCCAGACCGCCTTGTACGTTTCCGTTCACATCAACGAGCTGCGCTACCGCGAGGGCGATCAACCAGCCCGGCAGGGCCAGCAGCTGGCGCTTGCCCAAGGTCCCCTGCCCGTCGCCGAAACAGGCGCAGCGAACGTGCAGCTTCGCCGTCAGCGCGCGCAGTCCGGCGAGTGCGAAGCCGATCGCGAGCAGCGCGGCGCCGACCCGCGGCCAGGCCGCGCCGGCGGCGACCAGCAGGCCAGTGCCGAAGGTCAGCTCGGCGGTGATGACGATCCAGGCGACCTGACGCGCGGTGCGGCTGGGCGCACCCAGCCGGGCGATCACCTGGGCCGGCGTTCCGGGCCGACGGAGCTTGGCGAGGCCGGCAAACAGCAGCAGGCACGCGGGAATCGTCTGGGCGACCCATCCGATCAATGCGATGCCATCCAGGCCGTGCATGGCTGCCCCCAGGTCGTCTCACGTGGTGACTGTCCGCGCTCACTCCATTACGCGAGAATGGAACGGCAGTGCATGAACCGTGTCAATGGTTCGCGGGGCCGCGCCCATAATGGGCAACTGATTGACCAGAATCGTGCTCGTCGCGGCTGGTGTGACGGTTGTCGGGCAGCCTGCGGGTGCGGCCGGTCCGGTCGAGTTGTTCGAGGATCGGAACCACGATTCGCCGGGGTACGCCCAAGCACTCTCTTGCCTGGCTGACGGTGAACGGCTGCGGCAGCTCACTCAGCAACCGCGCCGCGAGCTGGTCCGCGCCAGGCAACAGCAGCACCGAGCCGTCCAGCCGCACCAACCGCCCAGCGCGTACGGCGGCGGCGATCACCTTCTCGTCCAGCCCGAGCGTACGCAGCCGGCTCGCGTCCGGTGCGGCGAACGGACTTTCGGTCAGCTCCGCGATCAGTCGCCGCAACGCGGCCATCGCGGGACTCGGTGCGTCGAGGTCGATCACCACCGCGCCGCCCGCCAGCCGCAATGGTGGCTGGACCAACGGACGGACCAGATCCGGTTCGGGCAGGTCGAGGTGCCGGGCGACAACCGCGAGCGGCAGGCCCAGCTCCGGCGCATCGGCTTCGGTCCGGATCAGCGCGATCGCCTTGTCTCGAAGGGTTGCGGCGTGCTCGCGGCTCAGCACCCAGTCACCGGCGCGTACGGCGGAAGCGGCCGCGGGATCGACGCCGATCTGCCGAAGCAAGGATGCAGCGACGAGGCGCCGGCGCCATACCTCCTTGGTTGGATCGACTGTGCCGTCGGCAGTCGCCAGCTCGGCCGCTCGCCGGGCCGCGGCACCGCGCCGACCGAGCGGCGGCGGCGCCGGATCGACGACGACGGCGGCCAGGATGGTTCGGTTTCCTGGATCGCGGAGGATCGCGCGATCGCCGACTCGGAGCGGCAGGGCCCTTGGCAACACGATCCTGGCCAGTGCGGCGTCCAGCGGGCGTACGTGCACGGCTTCGGCGACCGCGCCGACGTGCAACGTCATCCGGTCCGGACGGCGTACGTCACCGAGGCCCGGGACGCGAAGATCGGCGGTGGTGGTGTGATGCCAGGCGTACGGGGTGGTGAGGACGCTGCTCCGGCCTAGGGTGAACGGGGTCTTGCTGCCAAGGTTCAGGGCGACGCGGGCCGTGCCGCTGATCGTCGTAGCTGGCTGTCCGAGGGTTTCGATGCCGCGCACGCGCACGGTGTCCGCGCCGAGGGACAGCTGGTCGCCGACGGTGATGGTGCCGGCGGGCAGGGTTCCGGTGACGATGGTGCCGGCGCCGCGGATGGTGAAGCAGCGGTCCACCCAGAGGCGTACGTCGGCGGTCGGCGCTGGTCGTGGTAGCGAATTCACCAGCTCTGCAAGGGCATCGCGGAGTTCGTCCAGACCGATGCCGGTACGGGTGCTCACGGCAACTGTCCGGGCGCCGCGCAGTGAGGTTCGATTCAGGTGGGCGATGGCGCGTTCGGTGGCCGGCCGTGGATCTGCCAGGTCGGATCGGGTCACGGCCAGGACCGCATGGCGTACGCCGAAGGCATCCAACGCGGCCAGGTGTTCGGTTGCCTGCGGCATCCAGTCGTCGTCGGCCGCTACCACGAAGAGAACGGCGGGCACTGGGCCTACCCCCGCGAGCGTGGTTTGAATGAACCGCTCATGCCCTGGCACATCCACGAACGCAATCTGTCCCGCGCCCGGCAGGTCGGTCCAGCAGTAACCAAGCTCGATCGTCAGCCCCCGCCGCCGCTCTTCCGCCAGCCGATCCGGATCACTACCAGTCAACGCCCAAACCAACGAAGACTTCCCATGATCAACATGCCCCGCCGTAGCAACAACCCACATCACCCCTCCCCCTTCTCCGCCTTGTGCACCGCGTCGACAAGGTGGGGATCGTGTATTGCCGGGAGAGCGATCAGGTCGAGTAGCAAACGGCCGCCGTGAAGGTAACCGACTACTGCTGGAGTTCCTGTCCTGAGGCGGTCGTTCAGTTCAGCAGGCAGCGAGACAGCCGCACTCTCCAACTCGACACCCGGCGCACCGCCACCACCAACCGCAGCAGTCGACTCCACCGCAACAGCACCATAGGCAGCCAGCTCAGAAGCGATCCTCTCCGCGCGCCTCCGCAACTCCTCCGGCCGTGACGCCAACGCGACCGCAACCGGCGTCGGCGGCCCAGACAGGGTCGCCTCCAGCGCGGCGAGTGCCAGCTTGTCGACCCGCAACGCCCGTGCGAACGGATGCGTCCGCAACCGCTCGACCAGCTCCCGCTCCCCCAGCAACAAGCCACACTGCGGTCCCCCGAGCAGCTTGTCCCCAGATGCAGTGACCAACCGAGCACCAGCCCGCAGTACCGCACCAGCACTCGGCTCATCAGGCAACCGCGGATGCGCCGCCAGCAAACCGGACCCGATGTCCACCACAACCGGCACCGACAGCCCGGACAACTCCCGAACCGGCACCGCGGCCGTGAACCCCTCGACCCGGAAGTTCGACGGATGCACCTTGAGCACGAACGCGGTCTCGGCGTCGATCGCCCCGGCGTAGTCGCTCAGCTTGACCCGGTTGGTCGTCCCCACCTCGCGCAGCGTCGCACCCACCGACTCCAGCAACTCCGGGATACGGAACCCATCGCCGATCTCGACCAACTCACCACGCGCGATCACCACGTTCTTGCCACTCGCCAGCACACACGTCACCAACGCGAGCGCCGCGGCACCGTTGTTCACCACGTGTACGCCACCCGCGTCCGGTACTGCCGCCTGCAACGCCGCCAGCGTGGCCCGCCCACGCCGGCCCCGGCGCCCACTGACCAGATCGAGCTCGACATCAGTCGCCCCAGCGGCAACCTGCAACGCATCGACAGCAGCCGCCGACAGCGGCGCCCGGCCCAGGTTCGTATGCACCACGACTCCGGTCGCGTTCAGCACCGCCCGCAACGAGGTCGCCCGCGCAGGCAGTGCAGCGACCACGGCCGCAGCGACGTGAGACGGATCGACCTCACCCCGCCGGCACCTATCGAGTACGTCGTCAACGGCCTGCTTCACGATGCGCTTGCCGAGCCGAGCCACCGCGGCCTGCACGTCAGGATCGGCCAGCACCACGTCAGTACGCGGCGTGACGCGTCGCGGATCGTCCACCAACCACCTCCAGCTCAGTCAGATGGAGCAGTGCGGTTTGGCGGAGGCGGACGGGAATCGAACCCGCCTGGCCGAGATGCTCGGCCACGTCGGTGTTGAAGACCGCGCCCGTCACCAGACGAGGTACGCCTCCGCGCAACACCCTCTCAAGAGCGCGGCCGGCGCGGCGTACGGGTTCGGCGTGTCGCCGGGTGGTGACGCGCGGTGCCCTACCGTGAATTCATGGTCAGCGCCGCGCCGCCCCGGCTCACCCAGTACGCCGCCGGTGGCGGTTGCGCCTGCAAGGTCCCGCCGGGCGAACTGGAACGAGTGCTCGCCGGCACCGGGACCGCCCGCGCGGGTGGCGCCTTGCTCGTCGGCGTGGAGAACGGCGACGACGCGGCCGCGGTCCGGATCGACGGGACCCGGGCGATGATCGCGACCGCCGACTTCTTCACGCCGGTCGTCGACGACGCGTACGACTGGGGCCGGATCGCGGCCACCAACGCGCTCTCCGACGTGTACGCGATGGGTGGCGATCCGGTCGTCGCGGTCAACCTGCTGGCGTGGCCGCGGGACAAGATCCCGTTCGAGCTGGCCGCGGAGGTGATGCGCGGTGGCGCCGACGTGTGCTCGGCCGCGGACACACATCTGGCCGGCGGGCACAGCATCGACGATCCGGAACCCAAGTACGGGCTGGCCGTCACCGGCATCGCCGATCCGGATCGCCTGCTCCGCAACGATGCCGGCCGCCCGGGCGTCCCGTTGACCTTGACGAAACCGCTCGGTCTCGGCGTACTCAACAATCGGCACAAGGCCACCGGTCAGGTGTTCCCACAGGCAGTTCAGGCGATGACCACGCTGAACCGCGACGCGTCACGCGCGGCGCTGGCCGCGGGCTCGGTCTGTGCGACCGACGTCACCGGCTTCGGGCTGCTCGGCCATCTGCTCAAGCTCGTCCGCGCGAGCGGCGTGTCCGCGATCATCGAGGCATCCGCCGTGCCGTACCTGGAGGACGTACGCGCCTCGCTCGCCGCCGGCTACGTACCTGGCGGCAGCCGGCGCAATCTCGAATGGGTCCGGGACTCGGTGGACTATCAGGTCGATGAGGCCGAGCTCTTGCTGCTCGCGGACGCGCAGACCTCCGGCGGCCTGCTGATCGCCGGCGAGATCCCCGGCCATCCGGTGATCGGCGAGCTGGTCGAATCCGGGCCCGCGGCGATCCAGGTGGTCTGACGTCACGCTCCGTGCCCGGCGATCGACGCTACGCAGCGTTCGCGCCGTCACACTACGAATCGGTCTCCATTACGCGCCAATGCATGCGCCCCGGGCAGGGTGCTGTGTCAAGATGCGGACACATGGCGCCGGGACGGCCGGCGCCCGGGTTTGGAGGACTGGATGTCTGTCCTGCGGAGGACGCTGGCGCTGTCCGGTGTCCTGGTTCTCGCGGCCGCCGGGTGCGGTTCGAACTCCCTCGAGGGTGGCGGGTCCACCACGTCCCCGTCGAGCGGCCCGTCCAGCGCTCCGTCGAGTGCCCCGGCGAGCACGGACGCCGAGCTGGCCGCCGCGTTGCCGGCCAAGATCAAGACCGCCGGGAAGATCGTCGTCGGCACCGACGCGACCTACCGGCCGAACGAGTTCCTGCAGGGCGGCAAGACCGTCGTCGGGATGGACGTCGACCTGTTCAACGCGGTCGCGCGGAAGTTCGGCGTCACGGTCGAGTGGCAGCCGGCCACCTTCAACACCATCATCACCGGCGTCCAGGGCGGCAAGTACGACGTCGGCGTCTCGTCGTTCACGATCAACGCCGAGCGCAAGAAACAGGTCAACATGGTCAGCTACTTCAGCGCCGGTACGTTGTGGGCGACCGCGAAGGGCAACCCGAAGGGCGTCAAGGCCGACCAGGCCTGCGGCAAGACCGTCAGCGTCCAGACCGGTACCACGCAGCAGCTGGACGATCTGCCGATCCGGCAGAAGAAGTGCAAGGACGCCGGCCAGCCGCCGATCAAGGAGCTGCCGCGGGACAAGCAGGACCAGGCGACCGCGGACCTGGTGTCCGGCAAGTCCGACGCGATGCTGGCCGACTCCCCGGTCGTACTGGACGCGATCAAGCAGACCAACGGTCAGCTCGAGCAGCTCGGTGACATCTACGACGCGGCGCCGTACGGCTATGTGATCCCGAAGGCGAACACCCAGTTCGCGCAGGCGGTGACGAAGGCGCTGCAGGAGCTGAACGCCGACGGCACCTACAAGTCGATCCTGCAGAAGTGGAACAACGACTCCGGGGCGATCACCGACTACGCCGTCAACCCGTGAGCTGAAGCATGAGTGCCGATGCGCAGAGCCGGCCACAGGACCAGGTGGCCGGCCGTCCGGGCCGGATCGACGCGGTACCGGTCCGGCATCCCGGCCGGTGGGTGGCTATCGCCGTGATCGCCGTACTGGTGGCGATGCTGGTCCACCTGCTGGTGACGAACAAGGCCTTCGACTGGAGCTTCGTGTTCCAGGCGATGAACCAGCAGCCGGTGATCGCCGGCTTCCTCAAGGGCACGCTGCTGGTCACCGCGCTGTCCATGGTGGTCGGCGTCGGTGGTGGCGTACTGCTGGCGGTGATGCGGTTGTCCGACAACCCCATCCTGTCCGGTGTCTCCTGGGTGTTCACCTGGTTCTTCCGGAGCATCCCCAGGTACATCCTGCTGTTCAGCATGGGCACACTGGGCATCCTGTTCCCGCAGGGCCTTTCGTTCGGTGTCCCGTTCGACTGGAAGCTGATGGAGTGGTTCGGGCTGTCGGGTGACCTACGGTTCCTGAACCTGGACGCCAACCAGGTGTTCACCGGCCTGGTCGCCGGTGTGATCGGACTGGGTCTCTCCGAGGCCGCGTACATGGCTGAGATCGCCCGCGCCGGCATGCTGAGCGTGGACAAGGGCCAGGCGGAAGCCGCGCAGGCACTGGGGATGAGCAGCGGCAAGGTGATGCGCCGGGTGGTACTGCCGCAGGCGATGCGGGTGATCGTGCCACCGACCGGCAACGAGACCATCGCGATGCTGAAGGACACCTCGCTGCTGGTGGCCGTACCGGTGATCGGTGAGCTGTTCTACCAGTTGCAGTCGATCGGTACGACGTACTACAAAACGTTCCCGATCGCGGTCGCCGCCACGTTGTACTACCTGGCCGCCACCAGCGTGCTGATGATCGGCCAGTACTTCCTGGAGCGGCACTTCGGCCGCGGCTTCGGGACCAAGGCGCCGCGTGGTCCCCGCGCGGCCCGCCCGGCCGGTGCAGGAGGTGCCTGATGCCGTTGGTGCATGCGGTCAACGTGACCAAGTCGTTCCACCACAACGAGGTACTGAAGGGCATCGACCTCGACGTCGAGCGTGGACAGGTGGTGTGTCTGCTCGGACCGTCCGGTTCGGGTAAGACCACCTTCCTGCGCTGCATCAACCAGCTCGAGTCGATCGACGGCGGCCGGATCTGGGTCGACGACCAGCTGATGGGGTACACCGAACGGAACGGGAAGCTGTACCGCCTGAAGAACAAGGAGATCGCGGCCCAGCGGCGCGAGATCGGGATGGTCTTCCAGCGGTTCAACCTGTTCCCGCACATGACCGCGCTGGAGAACATCGTCGAGGCGCCGCTGCAGGTCCGCCGGGAGGCGAAGAAGGCCGCGCGGGAACGGGCGATGAAGCTGCTCGACCGGGTCGGCCTCGCGGATCGCTGCGACGCGTACCCGGCGCAACTGTCCGGCGGGCAGCAGCAGCGGGTCGCGATCGCGCGGGCGCTGGCGATGCAGCCGAAGCTGATGCTGTTCGACGAACCGACGTCCGCGCTCGACCCGGAGCTGGTCGGCGAAGTACTCGCGGTGATGCGCGAGCTGGCGCTGGACGGGATGACGATGATCGTGGTCACCCACGAGATGTCGTTCGCCCGCGATGTCGCGGACACCGTCGTCTTCATGGACGCCGGCGTTGTGGTCGAGTCCGGTCCGCCCAAGGACGTGATCGGCAACCCACGGCACCCGCGTACCCAGGCGTTCCTCGCCCGTCTCCGCTCGGAGCACGAACACCTCTGAATTCGGGTACGGTCGGACCGAAACCAGCCAACCGCGCGGGAGTTGAAGTGAGTATGGGACGAGTCGACGAGGTGCGGCTGAGCATTCCGGCGGATGGCGCGTACATCGCCGTACCGCGCTCGGTGGTCGGGAATCTCGCGGCCCGCAACGACTTCACCCTGGACGCGATCGACGACCTGCGGATCGCCGTCGACGAGGCCTGCGCGCTGCTGCTGCCGGAGGCCGCCGACGGCGTACTGGACTGCGTGTTCCTGATCGAGCCGCCGAAGCTGCTGGTCCGCGTCAGCGCGATCGTTCCGAACGGCTGGACCCCGGACACCGACTCGTTCGGCTGGACCGTACTGACCGCGCTGGTCGAATCGGCCGCCGCCGAGACGATCGACGGCCGGCTCACCATCACCGTGACGGCAACCGCCACCGCCACGGAGAGCCTGTGACCGACGCCGAAACCCCGGCCGTCGAAGGCCAGGACTACTCAGACCTGCGGTCCCGGACCGCCGGGCTGTTCCAGGCGATGGCGGCCGCGGACGGCCCGAAGGACCCCGCGCACGCCGCCGCGCGGGACGGCCTGGTCGCGCTGCACATGCCCTTGGTGGAGCACCTGGCCCGCCGGTTCCGCAACCGGGGCGAGCCGTACGACGACCTGGTGCAGGTGGCAACCATCGGTCTGATCAAAGCGATCGACCGTTTCGACTCCGACCGGGGCGTCGAGTTCTCCACGTACGCGACGCCGACCATCCTCGGTGAGATCAAGCGGTACTTCCGGGACAAGGGCTGGGCGATCCGGGTACCGCGCCGGCTGCAGGAGCTGCGGTTGTCGCTGACCGCCGCGACCGCCGAGCTGACCCAGGAGCTCGGCCGGGCGCCGACGGTGGCGGAGCTGTCCGAACGGCTCGGCCTGTCGCCGGATCTGGTGATCGAGGGCCTGGAGTCCGCGAACGCGTACAACACCTTGTCCCTGGACGCTCCCGATCAGAACGAGACGGACGCCACCACGGTCCTGGACGGCCTCGGTGGCGAGGACGAGGCGCTGGAGAGCGTCGAGTACCGGGAGTCGCTGAAACCGCTGCTGGCGCAGCTCGACACCCGCGAGAAGCGCATCCTGACCTTGCGGTTCTTCCGCGGCATGACCCAGTCCCAGATCGCCGAGGAGATCGGCATCTCCCAGATGCACGTCTCCCGGCTGCTGGCCCGTACCCTCACCGAACTCCGGACAGGTCTGCTGAAGGAGTAGCTGCGGTTACAGCACCGGGTGGTCGTTGTCGCCGCCGGCCAAGGCGTCGGTGGACGTCTTCTGGAAGATGCAGATCAGTACGGTGAGGGAGAGCACCGCGAGTGCCACCGCGACCACTTTCGTACCACCGCCCCAGAAGCTGTACGCGACCAGCAGCTGGATCAGCTGGGTGAAAACCGTCGGCCCGCGGCTCCAGCGCGCCGCCCGCCACAACCCGAGGAACGCGACCAGCCCGAGCCCGAGCCCGTACACGATGAAGAAGGCGCTGGTGGTCAGGCCGAGGACCAGCCGGGCACTCTGAATCGTGAAGGCTTCGGCAATTCCGAGGACGAAGAGCACAAGCCCTTCCACAGCGACCACTGCCGCGGCTAGCTTGAGCGGTCTCGGAACGGTGGCTGCTGGGGAATCGGTCGGCACCGCGCCAGCTTAGTGCCAAGGTTTCCGAGGGTTGTGCGTAACCAAAACGAAGTTGGAACGGTTACCTGCAGTGAACGGGTGCATGCGGAAAAGCCGCTCCGTCCGATTACCGGATGGGGAACGCCGTTATGTGCCGGTTCGGAGTGTTAAGGAAGTGTTGTGATCGGATCGACAACTCCAGACCCCTTGTTTCACATAGCTGAGATTGGGAACATGGTGTCGTTCGTGAACGCGTTCACAACACAAGGCAGAAGTTGTGTTGAGAGCAGCAGATCGCACGCCAGCACCCACCGCCGTGCGAAACGGACCACGAGTACAGCATCGCCGTTCGGGTACAGACCTGTCCGAACAGCATACGTCAACTACTGAGAGAGATGGGATCCGCCATGGATTGGCGCCACCGGGCCGTATGCCTCGACGAGGACCCGGAACTGTTCTTCCCCATCGGCAACACCGGACCCGCGATCATGCAGATCGAGGAAGCCAAGCAGGTGTGCCGACGCTGCGACGTGCGTGAGCAGTGCCTGGCCTGGGCACTCGAAGCCGGCCAGGACCACGGTGTCTGGGGCGGCCTGAGCGAGGACGAGCGCCGCGCTCTCAAGCGCCGCAACGCCCGTCAGCGCATCCGCACCGCCTGACAAACCTCTTCGAGGCCCCGCGGAGCGAACCGCGGGGCCTTTGTGTTTCCGCACCCTTCCCCCACCCGGCCGTTACTCCTTGACCGGGATGTCCAGGGTGACCTGGGTGCCGGGCCGGCCGTCGTGCCGGTTGCCGAAGCTGAGGGTGCCGTCGAGTTCGCCGATCACCAGCGTGCGGACGATCGACAGCCCCAGGTTCCCGGACAGCTCCGAGTCGAAGTTCGCCGGCAGGCCCAGCCCGTCGTCGATCACCGTGACCCGCAGCCGCCCGACCGAGCGTTCCGCGGTCAGCTCGATCGTCCCGGTCGCCTCGCCGCCGTCGCGGGCACCGAACGCGTGCTCGACCGAGTTCTGCATCAGTTCGGTCAGGACCATCGCCAGCGGAGTCGCCACTTCGGAGTCGAGTACGCCGAACGTACCGCCGCGCCGCGTCTCCACCGTGGTCGCGACCGTCGACACGTCCGCGACCATCGCCGCGACCCGGTCCGCGACGTCGTCGAAGTCGACGTGCTCGTCGAACGACTCGGACAGCGTCTCGTGCACGATCGCGATCGACCCGACCCGGCGGACCGCCTCGGCCAGCGCCACCTGTCCTTCCGGCACCGTGATCCGCCGGGCCTGCATCCGGAGTAACGCGGCGACCGTCTGCAAGTTGTTCTTGACGCGATGATGAATCTCCCGGATGGTCGCCTCCTTGGTGACCAGCTCCCGCTCCCGGCTGCGCAGCTCCGTCACGTCCCGGAGCAGGATCAGCGCGCCGGTGTGCGCGCCGTCCGCGCGGAGCGGGATCGCCCGCAGGAACAGCGTCGCCTGCGGGTTCTCGATCTCGATCTCCTGGGCGGCTCGTCCGGTCAGCACCGAGGCGAGGACGTCGTCGACCTTGCGGCCGGAGTGCAGCAGCTCGGCGGTGACGTCTTTCAGCCGGCTGCCGACGAGATCGGTGACCAGACCCATTCGCCGGTATGCGGACAACGCATTGGGGCTGGCGAACGTCACCATTGCGTGCCGATCGACCCGGATGCAGCCGTCACCGACCCGTGGGGTGGTGGACAACAGCCGTTCGCCGCCGTACGGGAAGATGCCGTCGGTGATCATCCGGGCCAGGTCCGTCGCGCTCTGCAGGTACGCGATCTCCAGCCGGGACGGGGTCCGGACGCCGAGCAGGTTGGTGTTCCGCGCGATCACCGCGATCACCCGGGAACCGCGCCGGACCGGAATCGTCTCGACCCGGACCGGTACGTCGTCGCGCCACTCCGGATCGCCCTCACGGCAGATCCGCCCGCCGTCGTACGCCTGGTCCAGCAGGTGCCGGCGCCCGCGCGGGATGAAACTGCCGACGATGTCGTCCAGGTACGCCGTCGGCCCGGTCGTCGGGCGCATCTGCGCACCGGCCCAGAACCCCAGCCCTTCGGTGTCCGGCAGCCAGAGCACCAGGTCCGCGAAGGACAGGTCGGCGAGCATCTGCCAGTCGGACACCAGCAGCTGCAGGCGGTCGAGATCGGCTTGGTCGAGCGTGGTGTGGTTGCGCGCCACATCGGTCAAAGACGGCACGCCCTGATGGTATCTAGAGCCTTATACCAGCACTCCGAGTGGTTCGCTCGACAACGGGGTGTGTGTGGGTGTTGATTGGTCAGGCACAAGTGAAAGGATGCTCGGGTGGAGTCGACGTACTGGCAGGACGTGATGGCCGCGGACTACGCGGTACCGCACGACCGTACGCTGACCGAACTCACCGAGGAGCTGGTCCGCGACCTGGCCAGTACCGACCCGCGGGTGCGGGACGCGCTGGCCTACCCGACCCTGGCCACCTGGCTGGAACGCGGCGTGTACGACGACCTGCTGCCCGGTTTCGGCGACGGCCTGTGCGCCGGACTGAACTACGGCCTGGGGGAGGACGGCACCGATTCGGTCTTCCGGCGCTCGTTCACCGCGCTGACGCTGGCGGAGGTGATCCACCGCGACAACGCCGAGTTCCTCGTCCACGACGAGGTGGTGATGCGCTGGGGCGACCGGCTGGCCACCTGGCTGCTGCGCGAGCGCGACCTGCGCGGGTACGTCGCGGACTGCGGCTGGGCGCATGCCGTTGCCCACGGCGCCGACGCGATCGGCGCGCTGGCGCGGTCCCGGCACTGCGACGCCGGTGTACTGCGCGCGCTGCTCGACGTGCTCGCCGACCGGATCGTCAAGGACACCCCGTACCGCTGGGTGCACGAGGAGCACGACCGGGTCGCGCACGCGGTGATGACCATCCTGCACCGCAACATGCTGACCAGCGACGAGCTGGAACGCTGGCTGAAGCCGGTCGCCGCCACCGCGGGCCAGCAGCCGCTGATGCACGAGACCCTGCCGGAGTGGCCGACCCCGAACGTGTTCAACGCCCGCGGTGTCCTGCACGTGCTGCTGAGCCAGCTGGCGATCGGTGTGAAGGGCTTCCCGATCCCCGGTGACGACGAGTTGTTCGGCCGCCCGATCGAGGCCCGCGCCGACCTCCTGCTGATGCTCACCGAGGCAGTGCAGTCCTCCCAGCCGTACATCTACCGGCCGGCGCATCCGCAGGCTTAACGAAGAACGGCGACCGTCGCGACAACCGCCCGGTGGTCAGTACCCCGGATCGGGTACGTGGTGAACCGTTCTGGCTGGAGCTGCCTCGTCACGACCACGTGGTCGATCTGGGTGCGCAGTACGGCCGGCTGGTCGGCCGGCCAGGTCCCCTGCAGGCCACCGCCAACTGTTGGACCCACACTGCGGCAGTAGCCACCCAGCGCTTGCCGGAAGTCGGCGTGGTCAACCGTCGCGTTGAAATCACCAGCAACGATCGTCGCCGGGTCCTCGGAACACCAGTGCCGTACGGCTTGCAGATCGTGCTTCCAGGTCATCACGCCGTCAGTCAGCGGCGGGTACCCGTGGTACGCGATCAGCCTGACACCAGCGAGCGTCCCACCGGTCACTACAACATTCCCCAGCGTCGTACCCGGATCAGAGGCGAAGGTGACCGGGCCGAGTGACGGTGCCACGAGCACACTGGTCGCGCTCTCGACCGCAGAGCCCGGCTGCGCGGTGTAGCCCTTGTACTGCTGGTCCTGCAGCAGTGCGTTGATCTGCTCGCGTACGTCGACCTGTGCCTCCGGCAACGAAACCAGATCCGGCTTCCGGTCCCGGATCAGTTGCGCTACGTCAGCAGCATTCGCGCCACCGCCGAGCACGTTGGCAACCATGATGGTCAGTTGCCGTGCATCGGCCGGTGCTTGCCGTGCATGCGAGAAGTGCCGTGGCGCGACCAGTGCACCACCTACCAGGGCCAGTACGGCTGCCAGTGCCGCGGCGATCCGCCAACCACGGCGTACGAGCATCAGCAACGCCAGCACCAGCAGTACGACCAGGCCCTGCGGACGGTACGCCACGAGTTGCGGGAACGGGGTCACCTCATCCAGACCGAACAGCTCCGGGTACAGCGGCACGGCGACCGCGACCAGGAACAGCACGGACAGCACGACGCGCCGTACGAACCATGCCTTTTCGTTATCCATGCACCAACCTGATGGTCTGGAGGACAGTCCGGTCGAACGGTACTGTGCTCGGTTGCGCCTGTTGTCCAGAGGAGGTTTGCAGTGTCCCGATTGTCCGCGATCAAACCCGCGTACTGGATCTCCGGTGTACTACTGACGGCGGCTGTCGTCGTGCCGCTGCTGGTGCCGACGTACGCCAAGAAGGACCCGCATCTGTGGGGCTTCCCGTTCTTCTACTGGTACCAGCTGCTCTGGGTGTTCCTGTCCGCGATCCTGGTCAGCATCAGCTACCGGCTGGTCCGCGCCGAGGAGCGTAAGCGCCGGGCGGCGCAGGGCCTCGGCGACGCCGAGAAGGAGGACGGCCAGTGAACACCAAGGTCGACTGGATCCAGCTGACCATCGTGGTGGTGATCTTCGCCGCCGTCACCGTGATGGGCTTCCTGGCCGCGCGCTGGCGCAGCAACGGCCACCTCGACAACCTGGACGAGTGGGGTCTGGGCGGGCGCGGGTTCGGTACGTTCATCACCTGGTTCCTGCTCGGTGGCGACCTGTACACGGCGTACACGTTCATCGCGGTACCGGCGGCGATGTACGCGACCGGTGCGATCAGCGGCTTCTTCGCGGTGCCGTACACGATCGTGGCGTACCCGATCGTCTTCATCTTCATGGCCCGGCTGTGGTCGGTCTCGCACCGGCACGGGTACGTGACGCCGGCGGACTTCGTCAGCGGGCGGTACGGGAGCAAGCTGCTCTCGCTGGCGGTCGCGGTCACGGGCATCCTGGCCCTGATGCCGTACATCGCGCTGCAGCTGGTCGGTATGCAGGCGGTCTTCGAGACGATGGGGCTCGGCGGCAACAACACGCTCGCCAAGGACCTGCCGCTGCTGATCGCGTTCGCCGTGCTCGCCGCGTACACGTACTCCTCGGGGTTACGCGCGCCCGCGATGATCGCGTTCGTCAAGGACTTCCTGATCTACGTGGTCATCCTGGTCGCGATCTTCTACCTGCCGCACGTGCTCGGCGGCTGGGACGGCATCTTCAGCGCGGCCCAGGAGAAGATGAGCAAGCCGAACCCGGCGACCGGGAAGCCCACCGGTTCGTTCATCCCGGGCGACGCGGGCTACGTTTCGTACTGGACACTGGGGCTGGGCTCCGCGATGGCGCTGTTCATGTACCCGCACTCGGTGACCGCCGTACTGTCGACGAAGACGCGCAACGTGGTTCGCCGGAACGCGGCGATCCTGCCCGCGTACTCGCTGCTGCTCGGTCTGCTTGCGCTGCTCGGCTTCATGGCGATCAAGGCGAACGTGAACGTGAAGGGCCTGGACGGGCTGGCGAATCCGCAGCTGGCGATCCCGCGGCTGTTCGATCAGGAGTTCCCGTCCTGGTTCGCCGGGATCGCGTTCGCGGCGATCGCGGTCGGCGCGCTGGTCCCGGCGGCGATCATGTCGATCGCCGCCGCCAACCTGTTCACCCGCAACATCTACCGCGCGTTCATCAAGCCGTCGGCGACCCCGGCGCAGGAGGCGAAGGTCTCCAAGCTCGCGTCGCTGCTGGTGAAGGTCGGCGCGCTGGTGTTCGTACTGGGGATGGACAAGACGATCGCGCTGAACCTGCAGTTGCTCGGCGGGATCTGGATTCTGCAGACGTTCCCGGCGATCGTGGTCGGGTTGTACACCCGCTGGTTCCACCGGTACGCGTTGCTGGCCGGCTGGGCGGTGGCGATGCTGTTCGGCACCCTGTCCGCGTACAACGTGGTGAACCCGGCGACCGGGAAACACTTCGGCGGATCGCTGGCGAAGATTCCGTTCACCGACACGCAGGCGTACATCGCGCTGACCGCTTTCGTACTGAACCTGCTGGTGGTGATCGTGCTGACGATCGTCTTCCGGGCGCTGAAGGTACCGGACGGGCAGGACACCACCCACCCGTCCGACTACACCGCCGACCGCGGCGACCCCGGCGTGGCCGACGTCATCACCGAAGGCCCCGCCCCCGCCAAACCCTGACCCTGCCCCCCGCGGGCCGTTTGAGAGGTTCACCTCTCAAACGGCCCGTTCACCTCCCGCATGCGCGGGGTGAACGGGCAACCTCAATGGTTAACCCCTGAAATGGGACGGGCGGCAGGGCGGCGGTTTCAGTGGTTCACCGCTGAGATGGACGGGCGGCGACGCCGGCGGTTTCAGTGGTTCACCGCTGACATGGACGGGCGGCAGGGCGGCGGGTGGGTGACTTTTTGCGGCTGCGTCGACACGCTGCGACAGCAGCTTGCCCGGTTTCGGGCTCCTGATTCGGCAGAATCACACCGTGCTGCTGGTCCTCCTCGTCATGGTGCTCGCCGCCGGGGTGGCGCTCGCGACCGGCGGCCGGTTCGGACAGCTCGGCAGCAATTCCCTGACCGGCGTGCACTGGCTCGCCGCCGCGGCGATCGGCCAGTTGCTCGGTTCACTCCTCGGCGGAAACGCGTACCCGGTCGGGCTGATCGGGTCGGCGGTCTGCATCGCGGTCTTCCTCCGCCTCAACCTCCGGCACCCCGGCGTCGGGCTGCTGGCCGTCGGCTTCTTCGCGAACGCCCTGGTGGTCGCGCTGAACGGCGCGATGCCGGTTTCACTGGCCGCGCTGCAACGCGCCGGCGTCGGCAACGCCGCGATCACCGATCCCCGCCACGAGCTCACCCACGCGGCAACCATCCTCCCGTGGCTGGGCGACGTGGTCCCGGTAGCGCTCCCCCACGTCGGCCAAGCCGTCAGCCCCGGCGACGTACTGATCGCCGCCGGCGCCGGCCTCCTCCTGTACACGGGCATGGGCGCCTCCGGCCGCGTACCAACCACCACCGCCCCCACCTGGCCCCACCTGGAACCCTGCGCCGGCACCCCCGCCCTCCTCCACCTCTCCCCCCAAGCCACCCGCCAACTAACCACCGGCCAGCAGCCCAACAACGGCAACCCCCGCACCGCCAGCACCCCGGCCGACCACCGCCCTTCAGCCGGCCCGGACAACCGCCCGGCCGACCCCGACGACCCCACCCCTTCGGGCGATCGTGCTGGTCGGCACAGCCGACGGCCAGCGGTGGACGGTGCTGAACAGCAGTCACCCGGCCTGTCGTCGCCAGCTGCACTGCCGGGTTCAACAAGCTCTGGCCTGGGTTCAGAAGCGGAAGCCGCGGCCGACGATTCGGCGTAGTGACTCGACCACCACTGGGTCGTACTCGGCCCCGATCCCCAGCCCGATCGACTCCATCGCCTTCTCCGGCGACTGCCCCGACCCTTCCCCCACCAACTGCTCGTACGCCAGCGCGACGTTCACGATCCCGCTCTCCAACGGAATGTCCGCATTGTTCGCCCGCCCCTGCCGGTACGGATCGTTGGAGTGCCGCACGATCTCCGCAACATGATCCAGCACCCCCGACCGCTCGATCACCGCCGCCCCGATCTCCGCCGCCCGTTGCCGCTCCGCCCGCGTACGCAACAACGACGCCCCACCCGGACTCGGATCCGCCAACGCCAACTGCCCGACCCCCGACAACAACGCCGCGTACTCCAGCGCCTCCATCCGCGCCGGCGTCAACCCCAGATCGTTGCCCACAGCCACCGCCAGCGCCGCCGTCCGCGCGTTCTGCCCCGGACTACTGAACCCGGCAATCTCCGTACTCCGAGCCATCGACCGAACCGTAGTCCGATAAGTCCGCTGCGCCGACGCATACCGCCGAAACGCAAACTGCGTAAGCAACAACGGCACCAGCACCACCGGCGGTCCCCAGAGACCGATCAGCGAGGTGGCGGCGGCCAGCAGCATGCCGGTGATGCCCATCGCCAGGCCGATCCGGGTCAGCACCACGAGCTCGTCCCGCATCGCGGCGGGGAACGGCCGGTTGTACCGCTCGGTCGCCTGCCCGGCGCCGATCAGGGCGTCGGTGATACCGGCCGCCAGCACCGCCGCCAGCATCGCGCCGGCGATCCAGATCCCTTCCTGCCAACGCCCGGTCCAGAGCAGGTCCCGCGAGGTCAGTGCCGCGAACACCACCGCGGCGCACGCCACCGAGATACCACGCCGGCAGGACACGACGGCGTCCCACCAGAGCCCGGCGATGGCCCGGGGCAGAATCCCGGCACCGGTCGCGACCGCGGTGACCGCGATGACCTGCGCGACGTCCGGAGGGAACTCGAGCGACGGGCCGCGCAGCACGGCGTAGGCCAGCGCCGCGCTGGTTGCGATCGGCGCCCGGTTCCGGGTTCGGTCGACCCGGAACTGCACCATCTCGCCACCCGCGATCAGCACTCCGAAGGACAGCGCGTACGGCCATTCGGTGACTCCGTGGCGGGCGGTCATCGCGATCGCGATCACGGCCACCACGACCCCGGCCACGAGGATGACCACGCCACTGCCCATCCGGCGGAGCTCAAGCCCTTCGGTCATCACGCCGCCGGCCATCAGCCTGGTCCTGCCGCTGACCCGGACGCGCCACCGCCACTGCCGAGGCTGAGGTCGTCGTGGTCGATCGGGGCGGCGACGGAGCCGTCGGGCGCGGGCTGATCGGTCGCGCTCTTCCAGCCACGGTTCCGGATGACCTCGACGAAGGAATCCACCAACTCGGGGTCGAAGTGGGTGTTCCGGTCGTGCAGCAGAATGGCCAGCGTCTCGTCGACTCCACGGGCCGGCCGGTACGACCGCGTTGACGTCAGCGAGTCGAACGCATCGACGATCCCGATGATCCGCGCGAAGTACGGGATGTTGGTCCCACTCAAGCCGGCCGGGTACCCGCTGCCGTCGTACTTCTCGTGGTGATGAAGCACCGCCGACTTCACTTCTTCGAGGAACGGGATGTTCCCGATCAGCTCGACCCCACGCGCCGGGTGCAACCGGATCGCGTCCATCTCCGAATCGTCCAGCCGCCCCGGCTTACGAATGATGCTGGTCGGCACCCCGACCTTCCCGACATCGTGCAGCAGCCCGGCATGCTCGAGTGCCTGCTGCCGGTCCTCCGGAAGATGGAGGTGCCGGCCGAGCATGCCGACGCCTTCGCTCACCCGCTCCGAGTGGCCGCGGGTGTAGAGATCCTTGGTCTCGATCACCTGGATGAAGGCGCGCATCGTCGCTGCCTGCGCGCGGCGCTCGGCCTCGTACTGGGACAGCGCCCAGCGACTGACGTACAACGGGATGAAGATCAGCAGAATGGACAGGAAGTTCAGGCCGGACAGCCAGGCGACCGCGAGCAGCAGGCCGAGGAGGCCGTAGCCGAGCAGCGAAGGCGACGTCGGCAGCGCCACCTTGCGCAGGAACGCGATCGGGGTCGGATCACCGGGCTCGACGGAGAGCACGACGCACAGAAGCAAAGCATTCACCACCAGCCAGGTGGCGTTCGCCGCGGTCGTGCTCCAGATCGCGGACCACGGGTGCAGCAACACGTCGGCGCCGATCGGCCCGTTCGCGAAGTGGAACACCGCTCCACCCGCCGCGGCACAGATCACCGACTGCGCGCCGTTGAAGACCTTCTTCTGCAACGGATGCCGCCGGTCCTGACCCAGCGCACCGACCGCGCAGACCAGGATCGCCGAACTCACACCGGACAAGAGATAGAGCGCGATGACCACTACATAATCGAGAGAGGTCCGGTAAATCTGCCCGACGCGCGGCCGGAGCACGGATCCGGCCAGCATCAGGAGACCGAGGCAGACAGTGGGGGCATCGATTCGCGCGGAGGCGACGGCGAACCCCAGAATCACCAGAGCGGTGGTCGACGTCACGACCACTACAATCTGAAGCAGTACCCGCCGGCTCACGTGCGCAACGCTACCTGTACGGGCGTCATCGGACTACCAGTCCCAACCGCCATCAAGCATGGTGTTACCTCCGTCCAACAATCGCAGGGTCAGGATTTCCAGATCCGCAGGTTCATGATCCGACTACCAGTCCCAGCCGTTGGCGAACATGTCGCACCTCCGTCCAGCGCTCACAGTCTTACGCCCCGTAGATCGACAGGGCGTAGGGGGGCAGACAGCACTCGCTGACTCTTCAGTATTTTTGCGCAGACCAGCCGCGCCGAAACACTGTAAGGCAGACCGTGACCTGCCGTTGGACAGGCGAAGTCGGACCGAATATGAGAGACTGTGACTCTTTGCAGTTGTTTCAAGGAGGCTTAGAAATGGGAAAGACCGGCCGCAAGCGCCGTGCACGCAAGAAGAAGGGCGCGAACCACGGCAAGCGCCCCAACGCCTGACTCAGGCGGCTACAGACAGCGAGGACCTCGGAGAAATCCGGGGTCTTTGCGATTTGGTCACAGCTTTACAGCAGACCAGCTTTCCAGAGGTCTTGTATCCGGAGAGTTTCCACGCGCGTACTGAATGCTATCTTTCAAACGATCGTTGGCCATTCGGTGGCGTGGTTCGGCGGCGTTGTGGATAACTACCGGCGGCTGTCGGTCGATCCCCCTAGAGTTAGGCCCGGAGGTTTCCGGCACTGACCGAATCCGGCCTGGTTCCGATGCATGGGGAGGCGAGACTGCTGAGCACGGTGAGCCTGAGCGAGCTGTTGCGCGCGTTCCGCACCCGGGCCGGTCTGACCCAGGCGGCCCTTGCCGAGAAGGCCGGGCTGAGCGAGCAGGCGATCAGCGTGCTCGAACGCGGCACCCGCAGCCGCCCCCGGCTGGACACCGTCCGCTCCCTCACCAAGGCCCTCGCCCTGACCAGCACCGAAGCCGAGGACTTCCTGTCCGTTGCCCGCGGCAAGGGTGGCCGGCCGCGGCCGGCGGCGACCAAGGACTCCGCGCCCGCGGGTGATCCGGTTCCGACGCCGTGGCAACTACCTCCGGCCACGCGCGACTTCACCGGTCGAGCGGCCCAGATCGACGCGATCCTTTCGGTGCTGCGCGTTCCGGCCGGGGTGGGCAGCACCTCGGTGGGTCTGGTCACGGTCAGCGGGATGGGCGGAATCGGCAAGACCACGCTGGCGGTTCAGGCCGCGCACAAGTTGGCCGACAGTTACCCGGACGGCCATCTCTATCTCAACCTGCGCGGCTACGGCCCGGGCGCGCCGATGACCACGGCCGATGCCCAACGGCATTTGCTGCGCTCGCTGGGTTCCGCCGTCGCGTCGATTCCCGACGACATCGAGGAAGCCGCCGCCCTGCTGCGATCCCAGCTGGCCGGCCGCCGGGTTCTCGTCCTGCTGGACAATGCCGGCGACGTCGCGCAAGTCCTGCCGCTGCTTCCAGGCAGCGCGGGCTCGGCAGCGATCATCACCAGCCGCGATTCGCTGGTGAACCTGCCGGGTGCGCGGCACATCCTGCTGGACGCCTTGTCGGAGTCCGAGTCCGTCGAGCTCCTGTCCGGTGTCGTCGGCCCGGCCCGGGTGGCCGCCGAGCCGGACGCCGCCAGGACGCTCGCGGCCTATTCCGGGCGGCTTCCGCTGGCCATCCGTCTGGTCGGCGGCCGGCTCGCGTCCCGGCCGGCCTGGCCGATCCAGCACCTCGTCGACGCGCTCGAGGACGAGGCCAGCCGGCTCGACGGCCTCGGTTCCGACGAGACCAGCGTGCGGGCAAGCATCGCCAGTTCCTTACGCTTCCTGGAGACCAGCGATCGAGAGCTCGACCGGCAGGCGGCCGGCGCGCTCCCACTGCTCGCCGTGCCGGACGGCTCCGATCTGATCGTGGACGTCACCGCCGCGCTGCTGGAGATTCCGGTCCGCCGGGCCGGCGTGATCCTCGAACGCCTTGTCGACCTGAACCTGCTGGAGTCCGTCGCCCCGGAGCGGTACCGCTTCCACGATCTGATCCGGGCGTTCAGCCGGGAGCTCGCCGAGCAAACCATCCCGCGGGCCGAGCGCGAACGAGCCCTGGAAAGGGTGCTGCGGTTCTACATCGCGGCCGGCTGGGCCTGCCAGGCACTGACCCACCCGGCAAGTCCCCGGTTGAAGCTTGCCAGTCCTCCGGCCACCGCGAAGCCTTCGTTCACCGACAGCGCGTCGGCGATGCGCTGGTTCGACGGTGAGCATCGCAACCTGATGGACCGGGCCGCGCAGGCGCTGGACACCTCGCTGCGCCTGACGGCGCTGCTTCCCGAGCTCGCGCTGGCTATGTTCGGCTATCACGAGCCGCGGCGTCGCTGGCTCGAGATGCACGAGCTCGGTCGCGACGCGGTCGTCCGTGCCGAGCAGCTGGGACTGCCAGAGACTGCTGCCTGGCTGCAGCACGACGCCGCTATCCCAGAGGTCGAGAACGGCGACCTCGAGGCGGCGGTTCCCTTGCTTTCCAGGGCCTTGAGCATGTTCGAGGCACAGCAGGATCTCTCCGGACAGTCCCGCTGCTGTTCGTCCCTTACCTACGTTCTCAGCCAGCTCGGGCGACTGGACGAAGCCCTTGCGTTCGGCAACCGATCGCTGCAGCTGGGTCACGAGCTCGGCGACACCACCTTGGAAGGCGTTGCCTACATCGCGGTCGGCAGCCTGTACAACCAGGTCGGCGATCATCAGCGCGCGGACCGGGCCTTCGATCGCGGCATCCGGCTCGGCGAAGAGTCCGGGGACCAGCGATCACTGTTCAAGCGCCTGGTGAACGCGGGCTTCTCGCACCTGGTCTCGGGCCGGTTCGAGGAGGCGATCGGGCTGACGCAGCGTGGTCTCGAGGTGGCCGCGCGGTCGCAGAACCAGATCGGACTGAGCGAGGCACATCAGACTCTTGCCTCCGCGTTCGGCGTCCGCGGCGACTTCGAAACCGGGCTCCGCCATGCCGCCGCGGGCGTCGAGGTCGCGCGGCGGGACAAGGACATCGCGCGCGAAGGCCGGGCGCTGCTCGAATTGGCGAGAATCAGCGCGGCGGCCGGAGCTCGTTCGGACGCGATCGATCAGGCCAGAACGGCGGCGACATTACTGGCCGGCCGTTCGCCTATTCACGCGAGCTTTGCCGACGAACTCGCCACGCTCCTCGAGCGCGGCGAAACGTACACCTACACCCTTGCCACGAACCCGATCTGAATCGGTCCGAACACCGTCAATCGGTTCGGGTGGTTGTGGTGTCTATTTGGATTTGGGTTAGGCGGAGGAGGATTTTTTGGCGGAGGGCGTCGGGGGCGTGGTCGGAGCCGCAGGAGCGGTGGACGAGTTTTTTGACGCAGCGTTCCAGGTCGTATTCGTCCAGGCAGGGGGCGCACTCTTCGAGGTGCCGGCGGATGTCTTCGGTGCTGGCGTCCTCGAGTTCGTTGTCGATGAAGACGTAGACCCGCTGCAGGATCTCTCCGCAGTCGGTGTCGTGGGGCTCGCCGCAGCTCACGACTCCTCCTTCTCCGCGGCGCCGTCGGTGCCGGCCGTGGCCGGGGCCGGCGCTGCCGCGTCCGTGCTTTCGTCTGTTGCCGGGATCAGGCCGCGGTCCCGGGCGTAGTCGCCGAGCAGGTCGCGCAACTGGCGGCGGCCCCGGTGCAACCGGGACATCACGGTGCCGACCGGCGTACCCATGATCTCGGCGATCTCCTTGTACGCGAAACCTTCGACGTCGGCGAGGTACACGGCCAGCCGGAAGTCCTCCGGGATGGCCTGCAGGGCGCTCTTCACGTCCGAATCAGGTAGATGCTCGAGGGCGACTGCCTCGGCCGACTTCAGTCCGCCGGGAGTGTGCGACTCGGCGGCGGTCAGCTGCCAGTCCTCGATCTCCTCGGTCGGCGACTGGGTGGGCTGCCGCTGCCGTTTCCGGTACCCGTTGATGAAGGTGTTCGTCAGGATCCGGTACAGCCACGCCTTCAGGTTGGTACCCGGCGTGAACTGGTGGAACGAGCTGTACGCCTTCGCGAAGGTGTCCTGCACCAAGTCCTCGGCGTCGGCCGGATTGCGGGTCATCCGCATCGCCGCCGCGTACATCTGGTCCAGGAACGGCAGGGCTTCGCGCTCGAACCGCGCGGTGCGCTGCTCGGGTGTCTCGGTCGTGGTGGGAGTCGGCATCGGGATCGAGAATACCGGGGTCTTGCCGGTAACCCGCTCCGGAGCCTGTCTCGTCGCCATCATGTTCGTCACAACACGCCCGGCCACGGGGGCATTCCCGGCGGCCCCGGCCGTTATCCGGACACTTCCCGGACCACCCATTCGAACACGGCTTCGACCAGCAGGTCGTACGTCTCCTGCTGGTCCAGCTCGGCCCGCTTCGGGACCTTGAAGGAATGGTCGGCGTCCGGCACGACCGCCATCTCGGTCAGCGGCGGGAACTCCTCCGGCGTACCGAACGGGTCGCGCTCCCCCTGCACCACCAGCGTCGGCAGCCCGGCGCTCTGCAGCTCGGACACCCGCGACTTCTCCGGCTTCCCCGGCGCGTGCAGCGGAAAGGACAGCGCGAGTACGCCGGACGCGCCCAGCCCGCTCGCGGTCCGGCAGGCCACCCGGGCGCCGGCGCTGCGGCCACCGAGGACCAGCGGCGTACGCACCCGGAGCTGCCCGATGATGGCGATCCAGGCTTCGTCGAGCACCTTCGGTGCCGGAGCGAGTTTCTTGCCGGCCCGCCGCCAGGGCTGCTCGATCAGGAACACGTTGATGTCCTGTTTCGGCAGCCGCGCGGCCAGGGCGGCGAGGTCGCCGGACTCGATCCCGGCGCCGGCCCCATGACCGAGCGCCAGCGTCGCCACCGGGCGCCGCGCGCGGTACGCCACGATCCGGGCCTCACCGTGCGGGGTCCGCACCATCCGTTCGTCCGTCACCCGCCCCATCCTGTCATCACCACCGGTGAAGCGCCGGGCACGAAACTCACGAACGAACTGTTCAGAACAAGGTGGTCGCGTCGTCCGGCGCGGATTCGCCGTCCGGCGGCAGCGGATCGAGCAGGTGCGGCCCGTTGTTCTTCACCGAACTGACCGCCTTCGACACCGCGTACGCCTCCAGGCGGCCCGGGGCGGCCGGGACCAGCAACTCGAGCAGGTCGTCCGGGTCGGAGGACAGCGGGTCGAGCCACGCGTCGTACCGCTCGCGCTCGACCAGGAGCGGCATCCGGTCGTGAATCCGGCCCAGGTCGTCGGTGGACGAGGTGGTGAGCACGGTGCAGGTCCACAGCCAGGCGTCGTCACGGTCCGGGTCCTCGACCGACTTGTCGCGCCAGATCTCGTACAGGCCGGCCATCGCCAGGACGCTGCCGTCCGGCGGATGGATGAAGTACGGCTGTTTGACCGGCTTGCCGTTCACCTTCTCCTCGGCCGTGTACCACTCGTAGTACCCGTCCGCGGGCAGGATGCAGCGCCTGGTCGCGAACGCCTTCTTGAACGCGGGCTTCTCCGCGACCGTTTCCATCCGGGCGTTGATCAGCCGATTCCCGATCGAGGTGTCCTTGGCCCAGGAGGGCACCAGACCCCACTTGACCGTGGTCAGCTTCCGGACCGTGGTGTCCGGCTGCTCGCGGTTCTTCCGCTCGACCACCGCGATCACCTGGTTGGTCGGCGCGACGTTGTAGTTCTCGCCGAGCTCTTCCACCGACTCGCGGACGTTCCCGGCCTCGATCTCGAACTCGGCGACGAGGTCGGACGGAGCCCGGCTGGAGGCATATCTACCGCACATACAGCCACCCTAGACACCCGCACGGACAGTTGTGGCGGTTTGCATAACCAAATCTATATAGATCGGCCTATACTTGCCGCATGAGCACTCGTACTGCCGCGGTCGGCGAGGCCCTCTTCGGGCTGGCCGCCGTGGCGATCCGGCGACGGCCGCGGACGCTGAGCCTGACGGCCATCTCCGTGCTGTCCACGCTGGAGCGCACCGGCCCGCGGCGGCTGACCGACCTGGCCGTCAGCGAGGAGGTCACCCAGCCGTCGATGACCGCGCTGGTGACCCAACTGGTGGATCTCGGCCTGGCCGAGCGCCGCCGCGATCCGGCCGACGCCCGGGTCGTACTGGTGGCCGGCACCGACGCGGGCAGCCGTCAGTTACGCGAGATGCGCGCCTCGGGAGCGTTGACGGTGACCGAGCTGATCGACAAACTCGACGACCACGACACGGCGGCGCTCGACGCCGCGCTGCCGGCGCTGCTCCGGTTGATGGAGCTCGCCGACGAGAGCCAGGACGGCCGTACGCCGCCGAAGAGGTGACCAGATGAGCTACGACGCCGAAGCGCGGCGGACCCGCGTACCCAACCACCAGAACACCGGGGTGCCGGCGATCGTGGTCGGGCTGGACGGTTCCGCGACCAGTTGGGACGCGTTCGCCTGGGCAGCCGGCGAGGCCCGGCGGACGCACGGGCGGCTGGTCGCCGTGTACGTGATGCCGTTCGCCGAGCCGACCGCCGCGCTCGGTGTTCCGTACGACTATGCCGCCGCGCAGGCGACCAGACAGGAAATGGCCGGCGAGATCGAGACCGAGGCGCTGATCCGGGCGGACGAGCTCGGCATCCCGTTCAGTTTCGTCAGTGCGTACGGCGACGCGATCGGCACGCTGGCCGAGGTCGCGCGCGACGTCGACGCGCACCTGGTGGTGGTCGGCCGGTCCGCGAAACGCCGGCACCGCCTGACCGGCTCCCTCGGCCACCGCCTGACCTGCCGCAAGGACGCCCCGGTCGTCGTCGTGGTGCCGTGAGATCAAGCGGCGGCGGATCGCCCACCCCGTGTTAGGCGATCCGCCGCCGGACTGATGCGCCCGGGCGCCCCCCTGTAGGCGTCCGGACGCAAGTTCTCAGGGCCTGGTCAGCTCGTCGAGCAGGTTCCCGGCCATCGCGTCGCTACCGGGCAGGCCCTCGATCCAGATCCGGGCCAGCTGCGGTACGTCGGTGTCGATCCGCCACTGCGTGATCAGGGCTCGTACCGTCGCGACCTGCTCCGGCAGGTTCGGCTCGCGGCCGACGAGCGCCGCCGCGCGGTGTGAGCCGACGCGGCCCAGTACGTCACCCCCGTAGAAGACGATCCGCAGGCATTCCGCGACGTCGACCAGCCGGAGTTCGCGATCGAACGGCGAGGTGCCCGCCGGATTGAGCGGCTCGACAACCACCAGTGCATGGGTTTGCGGTACGGAAGTTCCACGGAATTCCGCCTCTCGGTAGAGCTCGCCCAGCCGGGACCGCAGGTGCGCCAGGCTGGACAGCCCGGTCAGCGGGTCCTCGCAGGACAGCGAGTGCAGATAGACGAGGGATGCCTCGGCCCAGCTGGAACTGAGTGCGCGTACCGCCGCGAAAGCCGGCTCGCCCCCGGCGATCGAGCGGTACAACGCACTCAGCCCATCAAGTGCCTCCATCAGCGAGACTCCGTCGGCCGCCAAGCGGCGCCCGACCTCGTCCGACGCAGGCACGACATCGGCTCCGTCCCGTAGCGCCTCGGCGATCGCGAGATAGGCGCTGTGGTCGGTGCCAGCTGTGCCGTGCGGCTCCCTCCGCCCGCACGGTTGTTCCGGGTACGACGCCGCCGGCGCGATCCGGGCGGGCGACCCCGCCAGGTTCAGGGACGATTTGCCGGGCCGTAGGTCGAACCGTCGGCGGATGTCCGCGAACAGCGACATGGCCCTCCTCAGTTGTCCCGTCAGTCTCCCGACCGGTCGGCCGGAAGCGTCGTACGCCGATGAGACAGACCGCCGCGAAGTTCATGACGCGGATTCGCGGAACTTTTTCCGGACTTTTTTCAGGCGTAACTTCGGGCCTGGTGTTCTCGTCAGGAAAGAGGCACAGTTCCGCGTCAGGAAAGATGCGTTCCGCGGTCGCACGTGGGAGCCTTGTCTCCGGCAGGAAGTGACGGACTGTCACGTCGCCGCACAGAGAGTTGTCACAGACCCACGGGGGAGATGGATGGAGACGCCGGAAGGCCGGCCGGACGTACCGGGCGACGCGGAGCTGATCGCGCGCGTCCGCAACGGCGACCTGGAGGCGTACGGGGAGCTGTACGCGCGGCACCATCACGCGGCCGAGCGGATGGCCCGTCAACTGGTCCCGGCCAACGACGCCGACGACCTGGCCAGCGACGCGTTCGCGAAGGTGCTGGACGCGCTCCGGGCCGGCGGTGGTCCCGACATCTCGTTCCGGGCCTATCTACTGACCACGGTCCGGCGGGTGCACGTCGACCGGATCCGGTCCGGCATGAAGGTGCAGACCACCGACGACATCGCCGCGTACGAGCGGGAGCCGGAAGGTTTCGACGATCCGACCGTCACCGGCTTCGAGAGCGGCGCGGCGGCGAAGGCGTTCGCCAGCCTGCCGGAACGCTGGCAGGCGGTGCTGTGGCACACCGAGGTCGAAGGTGAGAAGCCGGCCGCGATCGCGCCGATGCTCGGCCTGACCGCGAACGGCGTCTCCGCGCTGGCGTACCGGGCGCGGGAAGGGCTTCGGCAGGCGTACCTGCAGCAGCACCTGGCCGACGTTGCCGGGGACCGCTGCCGCTGGACGACCGAGCGGCTCGGCGCGTACGTACGCGGTGGGCTGACCAAGCGGGAGAACCGCAACGTCCGGGAGCACATGGACGACTGCGCCAAGTGCACCGCGGTGTACCTGGAACTCGTCGAGGTCAACAGTGCGCTGCCGGCGCTGCTTGCCCCGGCGCTGCTGGGCACGGCGGGTCTTGGCTACCTGGCCGCGGCTGGTGGCGCGAAGGTCGGGCTGGTCGGATTCTTCGTCACCGGGTGGCGCAAGGTCACCGAGAACAGCACGCGGACCGCTGTCGGCGCCGGGACCGTGGTCGTTGTCGCGGTCGCGGCGGCGCTGGCCGCGATGGCGCTGACCGGCAAGGACACTCCCCCGGCGGCGATCGACCAGCCGAAGCCGCCGACGCAGCAGCCGACCCAACCACCGGGCAAACCGCCGGTGCCGCCGAGCAAGCCCTCGGTGCCGCCGCCGGTCAAACCACCGGTCAAGCCGCCGGTGAAGCCCCCGGCAACCCAGCCGACGTCGGCGCCGACCAGCGCGCCGACAACGGCACCAACCACCGCGCCGACGCAACCGACGGCGACCCAGACCACACCGGTCCCGACCAAGCCGACCCCACCGAAGCCGACCCCGACCACCTCCATCCGCTACCCGGGGATGGTGACAATCAGCATCCCGCCAGGCGGCGGAAGTGCAGCACTTCCGCCGGGCAGTAGTGGTGTGGTGCCGCCGGGCGGCACGGCGTTCGGGCCGGGAGCCGGCGCGGCGGTGCCTGCGGGCAACCCCGGTGCCGCGGTGCCCGCGAGCGGCGTTGGCGCGGCGGTGCCGCCGGCTGATGGCAGTGCGGCGGGTGGCGGCACGGCCGCTGGAGCCGGTGGGCAGGCGGCGGTTGCGTTGCGGTTCATGGTGACGATTACGCCGCCGGCGGGGAACACGAATCCGGTGGTGATCTCGCTCAAGTACGGGGCCGAGCTGGAGTGGCCGTTCCGTGGGAACCCGGCCGGCTGGACCTGTGACAAGGCGGCCGGAACGTGTACGGCGGCGAGCACGACCGCGCCGCGGCCGATCCCGGTCAGCTTCGACGCGCCGACCGGCGGATCGGTCACCGACCGGACCTTCACGGTGAACGCGAAGACCGGCCGGCTGTACGACTACGCGTCCCGGACTTTGGAGCCGAAGGCAAGCACCGACGAGAACCTGCTGAAGATCCTCGACGGCGCCGCCGACCCGGACGTACACCACCTGATCCTGGCCGTTGCCCCGCGCGCCGGCCGGGCCAAGGTGACGTTGAAGCTCGGCTACGGCGCGGCGCTGGAGTGGCCGATCGCGGCGAACCCGGCCGGCTGGAAGTGCTCGGTCTCGGCCAAGACCTGCACGGCACTGAACCCGGACAGACCCGCTCCGCTGCGGGCCGATTTCGACGTACCGGACGACTCCCCGGCGAAGGCGCGTACGTTCACGGTGACCGCGCAGGCGGATCTGGTCAGCGATACCGACAGCGAAGTGCTACCGGCGATCCGGCAGGACGACTCACTACTGCAGATCATCACGCCGAAACCGCAGGACGACCCGAATCCGTACGCCTACAACCGATTCCTGAAGGTGAACGGGGCGCAGGGGAAGCGGGTGACCCTGGACATCTCCTGGGGCCGCAACCTGTTCTTCCTTTGGTCGAGCAACGCCGGGTGGACCTGTGAGCGGTCGAGTGACATCCGGCGCGCGACCTGTACGACGAACGACTACCGGAAGCCGTTCAACTCGGAGTGGAGCGCCTGGCCGGGGACCGGTGCCACCAACACCCTGACCGTGCACGCCCGCGTCGGCGGCCGCGAGGACACCGACGCGGTCCAGATCCCCCCGAACACCCCCCGCCGCTGAACACGCCAGCCAGATCGCCCTCCTACCCCCGCCGCCCCAAACCGGTTTGGGGCGGAATGCCCACCCAAAACGGGCTGCTGGGCTCCCCAAACCGGTTTGGGGAGCCCAGCAGCGGGGTGGTGAAATACGGTTGCTTTGTCGTTTACTCTTGTTCTGTTCGCGTTGACGGAACCGAGTAGCGCCGTACGCCACGTTCGAGAGAGTCGCCGGTAGCTGTGAAGGCGGCACGTGGAGCGGTCGTGAAGACACTCCCGAGCGAATGCCGTGCAAGAGGCCGGACAAGGGGCCGCAGCTCCTGGTCCGGTGAAGGTGTGGTGGCACCGCGAGATTCCCCTTCGCCCACACCTCCGGGGTTCGAGACAAACCTGGAGGTGAAACAGCAATGCGCATTCTCAGTCATGAGATCCCCTCAGCAGTAGGCCAGTCCGTCACGGTGGCCGGCTGGGTGCACCGAAGACGACGGCTCGCCGCGGTCAGCTTCCTGATCCTGCGCGACCGGTCCGGCCTGGCGCAGATCGTCGTGAAGGAATCACCGGAGCAACTGGACGAACTCACCGAGGAAACAGTGGTCCAGGTGACCGGCACGGTCGCCGCCAACCCGCAGGCGCCCGGTGGTGCCGAGCTGGTCGACCCGGTGATCGAGCCGCTCACGGAGCCGGCCGCGACGCCGCCGATCGAGCTCTGGCGGCCGTCCGTCGGCGCCGGGCTGCCGGTCGTACTGGACAACGCGCCGGTCGCGCTCCGGCACCCGGTGATCCGGGCCGGCGCGGAGATCGCCGCGGCCGCGATGTACGGGTTCCGGTCGACGCTCGGCGGTCAGGGCTTCACCGAGATCCAGACCCCGAAGATCGTTGGTACGGCCACTGAATCCGGTGCCAACGTGTTCGCGCTCGACTACTTCGGCGGCCCGGCGTACCTGGCGCAGTCACCGCAGTTCTACAAGCAGACGATGGTCGGCGTGTTCGAGCGGGTCTTCGAGGTCGGTCCGGTGTTCCGGGCGGAGCCGCACGACACGGTCCGGCACCTGGCCGAGTACGTGTCGCTGGACGCGGAGTTCGGTTTCATCACGGACCACCGCGACGTACTGGCGATGCTCCGGGCGGCGATCGCCGGGATGCTCGAAGCGGTTGGTGAGCGCGCCGGCGGTGCGCTGGAACGGCTCGGCGTCGCGCTGCCGGAGATCCCGGTCGACGTCCCGGTGCTGCACTTCACCGAGGCGCTGAAGATCGCCGGCGCGAACCCGGACGAACCGGACCTGGCACCGGCCGACGAACGCGCGATCGGTGCGTGGGCGCTGTCGGAGCACGGCAGCGACTTCGTCGCGGTCGAGGGGTACCCGATGGCGAAGCGCCCGTTCTACACGCATCCGCAACCGTCGGACCTGCGGTGGTCCAACTCGTTCGACCTGCTGTTCCGCGGGGTCGAGCTGGTGACCGGCGGCCAGCGCCTGCACCGCTACTCCGACTACGCGGCCGCGCTGACGGCACGCGGCGAGTCACCCGACGCGCCCGCGTACACGTCGTACCTGCAGGCCTTCAAACACGGCATGCCACCCCACGGCGGCTTCGCCATCGGCCTGGAACGTTTCGTCAGCCGCCTGACCGGCGCCGAGAACATCCGCGAGGTAACCCTCTTCCCCCGTGACCTGCACCGCTTGACGCCCTGAATGCTGTACCTAAGGACAGGTAGTACACCGGCGTACACCGTACGCGGAAGGCCTGACCACGCTCAGGTGTACTAGCTGAAACTCTAGTACCTCCTGTCCTTAGGTACGCGGCATGATGTGCGCATGGTGAGTGCTGACGAGCGGGCTGTACTGGCGGCGGTGGATGATGCGCGGATCGTGGATGAGCTGCGCGAGTTGGTGCGGATCCCGAGTGTGGACGGGACGGCGGCCGAGGTTGACGTTCAGGCTTGGTGTGCGCGGCGGCTGAGCGAGTTGGGGCTGGCCGTCGATCACTGGGAGCTGGATCTCGACGCGTTGGCAGCCGACCCGGAGTTCCCGGGGATGGAGGTCGAGCGCACGAGCGCTTGGGGCTGCGTCGGCGTCCTGGGTGGCAGTGCGGTACCGGGAGGAGCTGCGGCGCTGGGAACAGGTGCGGTGCCGGGGCTGGTGCTCAATGGGCATGTGGACGTGGTGCCGGGGACCGCGTTCGGGGCAGTGATAGAGGACGGGGTGATGTGGGGGCGCGGCACCTGTGACATGAAGGGCGGGGTCGCCGCCATCTTCGGCGCGGTCGCGGCGATCGTTGCTTCCGGCATCCAACTGCGTAAACCACTGGCCGTACACACGGTGATCGGCGAGGAGGACGGCGGTGCCGGCGCGTTCGCGACCTTACGTCGCGGCCATGGCGGCGAGGCCTGCCTGATCGCCGAGCCGACCGCCGGGGCCGTCATCCCCGCGAATGCCGGCTCACTGACCTTCCGCCTGGAGGTGCCGGGCCTCGCGACCCACGGCTCGACCCGCACCCGGGGCGTGAACGCGATCGAGAAGTTCACCGTGCTCCAGTCCGCGCTGCAGGACCTCGAGGCCGCTCGCAACCTCGCCCCGCATCCGCTCCTCGCGCATCTCGACCTCGCGAACCCGCTCTCCGTCGGTACGATCGCGGCCGGCGACTGGGCGAGTACGGTCCCGGATCACCTGGTCGCGGAGGGCAGATACGGCGTACGCCTGGGTGAGCCGCTCGCCGACGCCCGCGCCGCTTTCGAGACCGCCATCGCCGAGGCCTGCGCGAAGGACGACTGGCTCCGCGACCACCCGGTCAAGGTCACCTGGCCGGGCGGCGAGTTCGCGTCCGGTCTGCTTCCGGAGGGCGACCCGCTGCTCGCGGACACCCTCCAGGCGGTCGCCGACACTGGCAGTCCGGCTCCCGCCGTCCAGGGCGCGCCCTACGGTTCGGACCTGCGCCAGTACGCCGCGGCCGGCATCCCGACCCTGCAGTACGGCCCAGGCGATGTCCGGTACGCGCATGCCGCCGACGAGCATGTCGTGCTCGCCGACGTCCTGCAGGCAGCGCGCGCGTACGCCCTGCTGGCGGTCCGGCGCTGTGGTCAGTCGATCGCCTGATACAGCGTGGTCCAGAAGTCGTTCATCAGCTGTACGGACCAAGGCACGGTGGTGCCGACCTGAGTGAGCAGGATGCCGATGACCTGGTTCGCCGGGTCCGCGTACGTCGAGGTGCCGGCGCCGCCGTCCCAACCGAACTGACCGATCGGCGCATAGTCACCCCGGTACGTCCGGACCGCCATCCCGTACCCCCAACCGCCCTGCTGCCCCTGCCCGAACGAGATGTGTACGTTGTCGCGGGCGAGCGCCTCGCGTGCGGCCAACTGCTCGGCGGTGAGGCTGTTGCTGGTCATCAGCTCGACGGCCGGGCGGGACAGGATCCGCTTGCCGTCGTGCATGCCGTGGTTCAGCAGCATCCGGAAGTACGCGTGGTAGTCGTCGGCGGTCGAGTTCAGGCCGCCGCCACCGCTCGGGAACGCCGGCGGCGCGCTGTGCCGTCCGCCCTCCGCCTCGTCCCACACCTGGAACTCCCCCGTCGCCGGGTCCGGCGCGTACAGCGGTGGCAGCCGGTGGATGTCGCCGGCCGGCACCCAGAAGCCGGTGTCCTTCATCCCGAGCGGCTCGAAGATCCGCTCCCGCAGGAACTCGTCGTACGGCCGGCCGGTGACCCGGGCGACCAGCACGCCGAGTACGTCGTTGCTCATCTGGTACTGCCAGCGCTCGCCCGGCTGGTACATCAGCGGCAGCGTGCCGAGGCGGCGCATCCACTCGTCCGGTTCGGGCATCGGCACCGGCGCATTGGGCGTGATGCCCAGCGCGAACAGTTCCGCCATGATCGGCGTACCGATGATCGTCATGTCCATACCGAGGCCGAACGTGGACGACAGCAGGTCGCGTACGGTGATCGGCCGGCGTGCCGGAACGGTGTCGTCGATCTCGCTGTCGATGCGCTTCAGCACCTTCCGGCCGGCGAGCTCGGGCAGCCACTCGTCGACCGTGTCGTCCAGCCGCAGCCGGCACTCGTCGAGCAGCACCATCGCGGCCGCCATCGAGACCGGCTTGGACGTCGACGCCATCCGGAAGATCGTGTCCCGGCTCATCGCCGGACCGCCGTCGTGACGCATCGTCCCGATCGTCTCGACGTGGGTGTGGTCACCCTTGCTGACGAGCGCGACCACCCCGGGGATCTTCCCGGAATCGACGTGCCGGGCCAGTACGTCGTGCACCTTGGACAGTCCGGCTTCGCTGAACCCGTTTGACATCAGGCTGTGCTCCTTTCGATCGGCGGAGGTCAGAGGCTGTAGGCGCGGATGTCACCCATGGAGGTGGTCGCCTTGATGGTGAGCTCCGGGGCGGGACCTTCGGTGTTGTGCAGGGAGTTGCTGATCCGGCCGCTCGCGGTACCGGCGTCCAGGGAGGCCGAGACGCCCGGGGCGGCGCCGATCTCCACCGCACCGGCTTCGGTCCGCAGGACGACCTCGCCGCGCACGGCTTCCGCTACCCGAATGTCGCCCGCGCTGGTACGGATCTCCGCCGGGCCGTTCAGCCGGCCGACGGAAACGTCGCCGGCGCTGGTGGTGAGCTTGGCGCTCGCGACGTCCTCGATGTCGATCGCGCCGTGAGCGCTGTTCACGGTCAGGTCGCCGAACCGTCCCACCGTCGTCAGCTCGACGCTCGCGGCCCGTACCTCGGCCTGCGAACCGGCGGGCAGCTGGACCGTCACCGCGAGAGAGCCGGACGGACCGAAGTACTGGTTCTTCGCGGTGGACTCGATCCGCAGGACGCCGTCGCCGTACTCGACCTTGACCTGCTCGGCCACCTTCACGTCGCGGCTCTTCGAGGGGTCGGCCGGCCGGACCTCGACGATGGTGTCGGTCCGGTCGGTGGCGACGAGCCGTACGCGTCCGGCCGGGAGGTCCAGGAACGCGGAGATCGGCTGCGGGGTGTCGAAGGTGTTCATCGTGGTGCCTTTCTGGTTGAAGACTCCGGTTGGGGTCTGGAACCAGATTCGGCGACGGCCCTGACATCAGGCCGCCACCGAGCTGACACGACAAGAGACTGGTGTCAGGGGGCGCTGACACGGCGAGGGATTGGTGTCAGGCGGCGCCTACGCGGCTGTCAGCCGCGCCAGGGCAGCACGCCCGATCGGTCCCCAGTGCGCCTTCCCACCGGGTAGCCCCTGGTCGCCGTTGATCCCCATCGCGACCAGGAACATCGCGCGGTGCACCGCCCAGCCGCGCGCTCGCCGTACCGTCGCCTGGTCGGTTTCGTACAGTTGGAAGAACCGATCGGCGGCACCGTCCGGGAGCAGAATCCAAGCGGCCGCCAGGTCGTTCGCCGGGTCGCCCGCGCACACCTCCTCCAGGTCGATCACGCCGGCAAGCGTGCCGTCGGCAACTACCACGTTCGCAGGGTGCAGGTCGCCGTGCAGCCAGAGCGGTACGCCGTCCCACGGCGGCGCCGCCAGCGCGTCCTGTACTACCGCACGGATGTCGTCCGCGTGGTCCACGTACTCGGGCAGGTTGTCGAAGCCCCAGGGCAGACTGCGCGGCAGGCTGCTGCGGACACTGACTGGCGCATCAGCTGGTGCCTCGGTGTGCAGGGCCTGGAGGAATCCAGCCAGTACGTCGGCCGACCGCGCCGTACTGATCGGACTCCGGTCAGCCGCTTCGCCTGGTACCCAGGTGGTAATCAGCCACGGACAGGGGAAGCGGTCCGACGGTTCGGCCAGGCGCAGTGGGGTCGGAACCGGCAGCGGCAGCCGGGCGGCCAACTCAGGAACCCAGCGGTGCTCCCTGGTCAGCAGGTCAGGCGCGTCCTCGTGACGAGGCATCCGGATCGCCAGGTCATCGCCGAGCCGCCACATCTGGTTGCCCCAGCCACCGTCGACCTCCCGCAGCTCCAGCTCGACCAGATCGGGGAACTGCTCTTTCAACAGGGTCCGCACCAGTTCGTCGTCCATGGTGCGTCAGACGCGTCACACCGGAGTCCAGTTGGGAATAGGTCCACGGACCGGTCAGTTGGCGACTGACATGCGCATTGATGTGTGGTCCGACGTCGTCTGCCCCTGGTGCTACATCGGCAAGCGCCGGCTCGAAGCGGCGCTCGCCGAGAGCGGTGACACCGCGACGGTCGTCTGGCACAGCTTCCAGCTCGATCCGTCGTCCACCAACGACGACCCGCGCGACCTGGCCACCCGGCTCGGCGAGAAGTACGGCCGCGGCCGCGAGTGGGGCCTGCAGGCGAACGCCCAGGTCACCGAGGTGGCAGCAGAGGACGGTCTGGAGTACCACCTCGACCAGGCGAAGCCGGTGAACACAGTGGACGCACACCGGCTGCTGCACCTCGCGCTGCACCTGGCTGAGGCCGGTGAGGTCCCGGCTGACACCCAGGGCCGACTGAAAGAGCGGCTGCTCAAGGCGTACTTCACCGACGGCCTCCCGGTCGGTGACCACGCCACCCTGCTCGAGCTGGCCACTGAGGCAGGCATCCCGGCCGAGAAAGCACGTGCGGTGCTGGACGGTACGGAGTACGCCGATGACGTCGCCGCCGATCAAGCCCAAGCCGTCGCGTACGGAGCCAACGGCGTGCCGTTCTTCGTCATCGACGAGAAGTACGGCGTCAGCGGCGCGCAGCCGGTGGAGGTGTTCCAGGAGGCACTGCGCCGGGCGAACGCCGACCGGAAGCCGGTGACCCTGATCACCGCACCGGGCGCCACCACTGACGGTGACGCTGCCTGCGGGCCGGACGGCTGCCCGATCTGAGCCGCTCCGGGGCCGGAGCATCAGCGGTGGGTACCGGGAGTCGTACGAAACGTGGTGTATGAAGGAGGCATGACTGTCGTGCGCGCACTGGCCAGGCCGTTGCTGTCCGTCATTTTCGTCGTGCAAGGCGCGAACTCGATCCGCAATCCCGAGCCGCTGGTGCCCAAGGCGCAGCCGGTGACGGACCGGTTTGTGCCGATGGTGAAGAAGGTCGCGCCGCCACAGGTGAGCGACCGGATTCCCGACACGACCGCCAACCTGGTCCGGCTGAACGGTGCCGCCCAGGTGGTCGGCGGGCTGGCGCTGGCGTCCGGCAAGGGCCGCCGGCTCGGCGCGTCGCTGCTGGCGGCCTCGCTGGTACCGACCACGCTGGCCGGGCACTCGTTCTGGCTGGAGAAGGACAAGGCGGTCCGGAACCAGCAGCGCATCCAGTTCATGAAGAACCTGGGGCTGCTCGGCGGCCTGCTGCTGGCCGCGGTCGACACCGAGGGCAAGCCGGGCGTCGCCTGGCGGGCCACCCACGGCGCGAAGGCGGCGAAGCGGGAGACCAAGCGCGGCGCCAAGGTGGCCAAGCGGGAGACGAAGCAGCTGGCCCGTGAGGCGAAGCGGGCCGCGCGACTCGCCAAGGCGGAGCTCAAAGCCGAATTGAGCTGAATCAGTTCTACCCTTGCACAGTGTCGAACTACGGTCCGCAATACCCACAACAGCCGTACCCCCAGCAACAGCCGTATCCCCAGCAGCAACCGTGGCCTGGGGGTCCCCAGCAGCCGAAGAAGCGGCGGCGGACGGTGCTCTGGGTGCTGATCGCCGCGCTGGTGCTGATCATCGGCATCCCGGTCGGAATCCTCGGCTACAACAAGCTGAGCGGCGGCGGCGACGCGGCCGCCGCACCGCACGGCAAGACCATCGATCCGGGTCAGCCGGTGACCGCGGCGTCGCTGGCCGAGGTCGACCCGGCGACGTTCTTCGAGGGCGTGGCCAAGCGGCAGATGAGTCAGCCGCTGGCGCGGCTGAAGGTGGCGTACTTCCCGGATCAGCAGAAGTTCCTCAGCCGCGGCGACCTGTGGCTGACGACCGACTCGGCGATCGACCACAAGAGTGACAAGTTCTACCTCGCCACCACGGCGCGGCACGGCGCGACCGACGACGAGCCGACCAACGCGATCTGCAAGGACGGCAAGAACTACAGCTGGGGCAATTACGCCAAGAAGTGGCAGGTCGTTCCGTTCGACTCCCCCGAGTGCCGGAAGAAGCCGTACACGTACGCCGGGGACGGTCTGTTCTCCAGCGGGCTGACGGCTGCTCAGGCCGACAAGGTGCTGGCCACGCTGCGTACGTACACCGGGTACATGAATCCGGAGAAGCCGACGCTGCTGTCCGCGAGCGGCCACACGTACGTACGCCAGGTGGTCGACTTCAAGCCGGTCAAGCTGGCGAACGACGAGGACGGCGGCTCGGCGATCTCGATGTGGGCGTTCAAGGAGTCCGGCAACGACCCGGTCAGCTGGCCGTGGGCGAGCCCGTGGCCGCTGAGCACGGGCGTACACGCCGTCTACTACCTGGACACCAAGACCCTGCTCCCGGTGGCGGGCTTCCAGAAGGGCATCAACCCGCCGTCGGGGGCGACGTCCGGACCGGGCGTACAGGTGGCCAACTACGCGTACCCGAAGACGCTGCCGGTACCGGTCTTCAACAACTCGCCGCAGACGCTGTCGATGGTCCTACCGCAGGGCTGGAAGCTCCAGTAGCCCGCGTGCCCTAGGCTCATCGTGAGAGCAACGATGAGCTTAGGGAGTGGCATGAGCGTGGATCAGGGGTGGCCGGCACCGTCGGCCACGGGTGCGGTCAGCGGACGGGTCACCGTGCCCGGGTCGAAGTCGATCAGCAACCGGGCCCTTATCCTCGCCGCGCTCGCGGACGGCCCGTCGCACCTGACCGGCCTGCTGGCCGCCCGGGACACCTCGCTGATGCGGTCCGCGCTGGTCGCGCTCGGCGTGGGCATCAGCGAGAGCGGCTCGACCGTCACCGTCACCCCTGGTTCGCTGAAGGGCCCGGCCAGTGTCGACTGCGGGCTGGCCGGCACCGTGATGCGGTTCGTACCGCCGGTGGCCGCGCTCGCCGACGGCATGGTCGCGTTCGACGGTGACGCGTACGCGCGCGAGCGGCCGATGGGCGTGATCCTCGACGCGTTGCGTGCTCTCGGCGTACGGATCGACGACGGCGGCACCGGGCGGATGCCGTACACGGTGTCCGGGACCGGTTCGGTGCGCGGTGGCACCGTGACGCTGGACGCGTCCGGGTCCAGCCAGTTCGTGTCCGCGCTGCTGCTGGCCGGCGCCCGGTACGACGCCGGTGTCGACATCCGTCACGACGGCAAGCCGGTACCGTCGCAGCCGCATCTGGACATGTCGGTGGCGATGCTGCGGGAGCGTGGCGTCCAGGTCGACGACGCCGAGCCGAACCGCTGGGTCGTTGCTCCCGGCCCCATCCGCGCGCTGGACACCGCGATCGAGCCCGACCTGTCCAACGCCGCGCCGTTCCTGGCCGCGGCCGTGCTGACCGGCGGCGAGGTCACCGTGACCGGCTGGCCGGCCGAGACCACGCAGCCCGGCGACCACCTGCGCGACATCTTCACCCGCTTCGGCGCCGACGTGACCCAGACCGAAGCCGGCCTGACCGTACGAGGTACCGGCCGGATCGTCGGCTGTGACCTGGACCTGAGCGAGGTCGGCGAGCTGTCACCGGTGATCGCGGCGGTGGCCGCGTTCGCGGACGGACCGTCGTACCTGCGCGGGATCGCGCACCTGCGCGGCCACGAGACGGACCGGCTGGCCGCGCTCGAAACCGAGTTCAACGCGCTCGGCGGTGACGTCACCCAGACCGCCGACGGCCTGGAGATCCGGCCGAAGCCGTTGCGTGGCGGGCTTTTCCACACCTACGCCGACCACCGGATGGCGCACGCCGCCGCCGTCCTCGGCCTGCTCGTGGACGGGCTGCTGATCGAGAACATCGGCACCACCGCGAAGACCCTGCCAGAGTTTCCCGAGCTGTGGTCGGAGCTCGTCAGCTGATGTCGCGGTACGACGAGGAGGCCCGGTACGACCGGCCCAAGCGCCGCACCCGGCCGCGGACCAAGGACCGCCCCTCGTACGACGACGCCGCCGAAGGCTTCGTCACCACCCGCGACCGCGGCCGGTACACCTGCTGGGTCGGCGACCGCCAGGTGACCGCGATGAAGGCACGCCAGCTCGGCCGCAAGGGCGTCATCGTCGGCGACCGGGTCAAGCTGGACGGTGACGCGAGCGGCGACGAGGGCACACTGGCCCGGATCGTCGAAGTCGTTCCGCGTACGACGCTGCTGCGCCGCTCAGCGGATGACGACGACCCGGTCGAGCGCCCACTGGTTGCCAATGCGGACCAACTGGTCATCGTGGTCGCCGTAGCGAACCCAGAGCCTCGCACTGGTCTGATAGACCGCTTCCTGGTCGCCGCGTACGACGCCGGCATGCGACCGCTGCTCTGTCTGACCAAAACCGACCTGGCCGACCCTGACCCGCTGCTGTCCATCTACAGACCGCTTGGCGTCGAGTCGGTCGCTACGCGGCAGGGCGGGGACCTGACGGCGCTTCGTGAGCAGTTGCAGGACCGCACCAGCGTGCTGGTCGGTCACTCCGGCGTTGGCAAGTCCACACTGGTCAACGCGATCATCCCGGGCGCGGACCGGGCGATCGGCATCGTCAACGAGGTCACCGGGCGCGGACGCCACACGTCGACGAGCACCGTCGTACTGCGGCTGCCTGGCGGCGGCTGGTTGATCGACACCCCCGGCATCCGCTCGTTCGGCCTGGCGCACGTCGACCCGGACAAGCTGATCCATGCGTTCCCTGACTTGGCTGACCTCGCCCAGGACTGCCCGCGTGGGTGCACGCACGCCGCGGACGCGCCGGACTGTGCGCTCGACGAGGCTGTGGCAGCAGGTGAGGCCGACGCCGACCGGGTGGCCTCGTTCCGTCGGCTGCTCGCCAGCCGCGCCACCACCAGCTGACTACTTCTTCGGCAGGATGTTGCCCCAGACCGCCCGCGCGCCGGCGTCACCGGTCAGGATGGTCTGGTAGATGACCACGACAGCCATCACGACGACCGCCCCGATCACCAGTAGCTCCAGTGGGCGGCTGATGGTTGCCCTGCCATCCCTGGCACCGGCCGGTGCGCTTGGCCTGCCGAGCAGCAGGAAGGCGGCCACCACCAGTACTGCGAACGCCAGCACGAACCAGAGCAGTAGGTTGCCACGAGACCGGTGCAGCTGGACCAGCGGCAGCAGCTGCGGCAGCGCCGTCACGAACGCGTCACCGCTCTTCTTCGCCACGAACGCGCACACCAGCGCCCCGACGCCGAGAACCAGCGCGGGCCAGCGCAGCAGCCGGCGCCACTTCGGCACCGCCACGAACGCGATCGCCGTCAGCGTGCTCACCGGCAGCACCACCACGGCCAGGTGGATCACCAGCACGTGCAGTGGCAGGTCCCCGAACCGCTCGAACATGGACGCCTCCCGGCAGTCGTAGGCCGTGTGCAAGCACCTATAGCACGGCCGACCGCCGGATTCGGTTCAATCTGCCCCGTCCGCGGTCCCCACTTCTGGCTGGTCGCCCGGCAAGCTAGCCTTCCGGCATGCCTTCGCACACGGATGACCTGCGGCTCGCCCACATCCTGGCCGACGACGCGGACTCCACCACGATGGACCGCTACAAGGCGCTGGACCTGCACGTCGCGACCAAACCGGACCTGACGCCGGTGAGCGAGTCCGACCAGAAGGTCGAGGACGTGATGCGCAAGACGCTCGCCCGGGCCCGGCCGCGGGACGCGTTCGTCGGCGAAGAGGACGGTACGTCCGGGTGGGGCGTACGCCGCTGGGTGGTCGACCCGATCGACGGCACCAAGAACTACATCCGCGGCGTACCGGTCTGGGCGACGCTGATCAGTCTGATGATCGAGGACCAGGTGGTCGTCGGCGTGGTGTCCGCGCCGGCCCTCGGGAAACGCTGGTGGGCGTCGTACGGCGACGGGGCCTGGACCGGTCGCGCGCTGCACTCGTCGCAACCGTGCCGGGTCAGTGACGTGAGCACGATCGACGACGCCTCGCTGTCGTACGCCTCGCTCAAGGGCTGGGAGAAGATCGGCAAGAAGAACCAGTGGTCCGAGCTGATGGACGCCTGCTGGCGGACCCGCGCGTACGGCGACTTCTGGTCGTACATGCTGGTTGCCGAAGGCGCGGTGGACATCGCCGCGGAGCCGGAGCTCAACCTGTACGACATGGCCGCGCTGGCGATCATCGTCGAGGAGGCGGGCGGGAAGTTCACGTCGGTCGACGGAGTACCCGGTCCGAACGGGCCGAACGCTGTCGGCACCAACGGGCGGCTGCACGATGAGGTACTCAAGCGTCTGGCGTGATCCGGCGCTGCAGGAAGTCCGCCTCGACCGAGTTGCTGGTGAACGCCAGCGCTTCCTCGTACGCGGCACGTGCTTCGGCTGACCGTCCGGTACGACGTAGGAGCTCAGCGCGGGTGGAGGCGAGGTACGGGTAGGTGGCCAGCGCTGGGTCGTTGCTGAGTTCCTCCAGTTCTCGCAGTGCAGCGGCTGGGCCGGCGACGTAGCTCAACGCCACGATCCGGTTGAGCGTTACCACCGGAGAGGGCCAGCGACGGAACAGCACGTCGTACAGCCCAAGAATCTCCCCCCAGTCAGTGTCCTCCCACCGCCCCGCCTCACCATGCACAGCCGCCACCGCCGCCATAACCCCAAACCGCCCAACCCCCACCCCACCGCCCCCACCGACTCCCCCGCCAGCCGCACCGCCCGTGACGCCGCCCACCGTGCCGCACCCGCCTGCTCCCCCGGCAAGTGCCTCTGGCACCAGCTGCAGTCCCTCGGCGATCAACTGTTGATCCCACAGGGCGCGGTTCTGGTTCTCCATCAGCACCAGCTGACCGGTCTCATCTACCCGGGCGGGTTGTCGTGCCTCAGTAAGCAGTAGTAGCGCAAGCAGACCAGCAACCTCAGCATCCTCCGGCAGCAGCATCCGCATCATCCGGGCCAGATCCAACCCGCGGTCCGCCAGCTCCGGTCGCGTCAGCTCGTCACCATCACCAGCAGTGTGCCCAGCCGCGTACACCAGGTGCACCACATCCAGCACCGCACCGATCCGCTCCGGCAACTCCGCCACCCGCGGAATCCGGTACGGAATCCCAGACCGCGAGATCTTCTGCTTCGCCCGCGTGATCCGCGCCTGCATGGTCGCTTCCTTCACCAGGAACGCTTTCGCGATCTCCGCCGACGTCAACCCACACACCAACCGCAGCGTCAACGCAACCCGCGCCTCCTCCGCCAACGCCGGATGACAACACGTAAACACCAACCGCAACCGATCATCCGGATACGCATCAACCCCACTCCACACATACCCACCGAGCGCATCCCCGCCCCCTGCATCCCCACCGAGCGCTCGCCCACCGCGCGCTCCATGGTCGGGCGCTCCCCCGCCACGCACTCCCCCGTCGAGCGCATCCCCTCCGACCGCGCCGTCCGCGCGGTCGATCAGCAGTGGCAGTTTCCGGCGGGCCACGTCGGCCCGGCGGTGCAGTTCCAGCGCCCGGCGGGTCGCGACCGTCGTCAGCCACGCGCCCGGCCGCCGCGGCACACCGGTTTCCCGCCAATGCACCAGCGCCTTCGCGTACGCGTCCTGCACACAGTCCTCGGCCAGATCCAGATCGGCCGCCACCCGCGCCGTCGCGGCAAGAACGAACGCCCACTCCCGCACATGCGCCTCCGCCACCGCCGCCCCCACCGCGTCAGTCACCCCTCCACCTCCACCACCATCACCGCGTCAGTCACCCCTCCACTTCCACCACCATCACCGCGTCCGCCACCCCGCCCCACCGATTCCGCCACCCCCACCGCTTCCGCCACGCCGCCGCCCCAAACCGGTTTGGGGCGCCCAGCAGCCCATTCCCGGAGTACAACACTCCCCGCACCACGCACCCACCCTCCCCAAACCGGTTTGGGGAGCCCAACATCGCAGCAGCAACCGCTTGACGAAACCATCGGGACACCCGTCGGCACCATCGCCGGCGTGGGTGATTCAGTCACCGTTGACCAGCGGTCTGACCTCTACGCCGCCCATGGGGGACGGGACCTGTTTGGCGATCGCGAGTGCCTCGTCCAGGTCGGCTGCCTCGATCAGGTAGTACCCGCCCATCACCTCCTTGGTCTCGGCGAAAACGCCGTCCGTGACCACGTGCCCGCCGTTCCCGTCCGAGCGGATCGACGTGGCGGTCGTGCTCCCGTCGAGTTGCCCGGCACCCCGGATCGCGGCCCCGTTAGCGGCCACGAAGGCCCGATGGTTCACGTCGTTGCGCGCCATCACCGACGGATCGGCCGCGTCCCACTTCGCCTCGTCGTCGTAGATCATCACCAGGTACTTGCCCACCGTGACTCACCTCTCCAATCGCTCCTGATTCCAGCATTCACCATCCCGATGCGCGACCGGACCCGAAATCGACAACCCACCGGTAACGAGTTCCGTGACCACGTAAGGTGGCCGGTATGCCCTTGACGTACCCCATCGCGGAGCAGACGCTCGACAACGGCCTGCGGGTCGTCGTCAGCTCGGACCGCGCGGTCCCGATCGTCGCCGTCAACCTCTGGTACGACGTCGGGTCGCGCCACGAACCGCCGGGCCTGACCGGGTTCGCGCACCTGTTCGAGCACCTGATGTTCCAGGGATCTCGCAACGTGGCCTCCGGTCAGCACTTCAGCCTGCTGGAGACGGCCGGCGCGAGCCTGAACGCGAGCACCTTCTTCGACCGCACGAACTACTTCGAGTCACTGCCCAGCGGCGGCCTGGACCTCGCGCTTTGGCTCGAGGCGGACCGGATGGGGTACCTGCTGGACGCGGTCAACCAGGAGAACCTGGACAACCAGCGGGACGTGGTCAAGGAGGAGAAGCGGCAAAGCTACGACAACCGGCCGTACGGTGACTCGTACGAGCGCCTGGTGAAGCTCGCCTTCCCCGCGGACCATCCGTACGCGCACATGACGATCGGCTCGATGGCCGATCTCGACGCCGCGTCGCTGGAGGACGTGCACGCGTTCTTCCGCAAGTACTACGGCCCGAACAACGCGGTCCTGACGATCGTCGGCGACGTGTCCGAGGAAGACGCGTTCGACGCGGCGAAGCGGTACTTCGGGCACCTGCCCGCGATTCCGGCGCCGCCGCCCGCGCCGGACGGGACGATCGGCCCGATGACGGACGTGCGCCGTGACGACGTGGAGTCCGACGTACCGTCCGACCTGGTCACGATGATGTTCCGGTTGCCGGTCGACGGCACGCCGGAGCTGGACGCGGCCGGGCTCGCGCTCGACATTCTCGCGGCCGGCCAGAGCGGCCGGCTGAACCGGCGGCTGGTCCGCGACGAGCAGATCGCCCAGTCGGTGTCGGGCGGCGCGCTGCCGCTGATCGGCGGCGTCTCGTTCGGGACGCTGACGGGGATCGCGTCCGACGGGATCGACCTGCGGAAGGTCGAGGACGCGCTGCTCGAGGAGATCGAGAAACTCGCCGCCGACGGCGTCACCGAGGACGAGCTGGCGACCGTACAGGCGCAGGCCGAGCGCGACTGGCTCGAGCAGTTGGCGACGTGCGCCGGCCGCGCGGACGAGATCTCGCACCACGCCCTGCTGTTCGGTGACGCGAACCGGATCAACACCCGGATCGACCAGGTGCAGGCCGTGACCGTCGAGCAGGTCCAGGCGGCCGCCGCCCAATGGATTCGCGCGGCCGGCCGAGTGCAGGTCAGCTACCGTCGCGGTGAAGCCGCCGCCGAGGCCGCCGAAGCTGCAGAAGAGTCGGGAGAGCAGGAATGAGCCAGGTTCTGACCACGCCGCCGGCTGTCGGCGCGCCGGGTCCGTGGAAGTTCCCGGAGTCGGTCACCACCCGGACCGCGGTCGGTACGCCGGTGCACGTCTTCGACCGGCCGGGGCAGTACGTGGCGACCGTCCGGGTCACGATCGCGATGCCGCTGATCGCCGAACCACGTGAGCTCGAAGGCGTCGCGACGATCATGTCGCGGACCCTCGACGAAGGTACCGAGCTGCACTCCGCGAACGAGTTCGCCGCCGCACTGGAGCGGCACGGCGCCGCGTACGGGGTCGATGTCAGCTCGGATGCACTACACGTGGAGATCTCGGTGCCGGTGTCGCACCTCGAGCCGGCCGTGCAGTTGCTGGCCGAGGCGATCACCCGGCCGGCGTTCAACCAGGCCGATGTCGGGCGGCACGTGACGATCCGGCTCGGTGAGATCAACCAGGAGCGCGCCAACGCCGGGTACCGGGCCAGGGAAGCGTTCGCGGCGCATCTGTTCGGCCCGTCGACGCGACGCTCCCGGCCGACCGCGGGTACGCCGGACACGATCCGGCCGCTGACCAACGTCCAGGTCGCGGACTTCTACCGGAACAACATCGGGCCGGAGCGTGCGGAGATCCTGTTCGCCGGTGACGCGACCGGGGTGGATGTTGCCGGGATCATCGATTCCGCCTTCGGTAGCTGGACGTCCTCGGCCGGACCCGCGCTGGAGTCGCAAGAGCCGATCTACCTGCCGGGCAACCGCGTCGTACTGGTCGACCGGCCCGGCTCGGTGCAGAGCCAGCTGCTGATCGGCTGCGCGGGACCGGACCGGCGCGACCCCGCGTGGGGCTCGGCCGCGGTCGCGAACCATGTCGTCGGCGGGACGATCACCTCGCGCGTCGACACGGTGCTGCGGGAGGAGAAGGGGTACACGTACGGGACGCGGACCAGCTTCGCCGCGCCGCGCAAGGGCGGGACGTTCAGCCTCGGTGGCGCCGTACGCACCGAGGTGACCGGCGCCGCGATCGGTGACGCGCTGCGGATCCTGCGCGCGGCCCGCGACGGGCTGACCGAGCAGGAGGTCCAGGAGGCGAAGGACAGCCTGATCCGGACCGCCCCCCTCCGGTACGAGCAGGCCGACTCGGTGGCGCAGCAGGTCGGCAGCAACATCGCCAACGGCGTACCGGTGGACTTCGCCGACACGTACCTCGCGCAGATCGCCGCCACCACCGCGGCCGACGCCACCGAGGCCTACCGGCGATACGTCGGAACCGATGGGCTACTGGTCGTCGTCGTAGGGGAAGCGAAGGACGTACGCCCGCAGCTCGCGGGCCTCGACCTCGGCGACCTGATCGAGCTGGGCTGACGGAACGCAAGGTTCCTCCGCTCAGCCGCTGAGCGGAGGAACCGCGATGACCTACCCCGAGCCGACCCAGTACCGCGAGCCAGCCCAGTACCGCGAGCCGACCCAGCCCCCCGAGCTGACCCAGTCCCCCGAGCTGACCCGGTACCAACTGCAGCCCGGCTACCAGGACCTGCCCGCGTACGGCGTACCGCGCGACCACTCGCAGGCGACGGTCGCGCTCGTGCTCGGGGTCGTTGCCTTCTGCACCGGGTTGCTGTTCCTGTCACCGATCGCGTGGTGGCTCGGCCGGCAGGCTGTACGGGAGATCGACGCGACGCCAGGCGTGTACAACAACCGGGGCATGGCTCAGGCCGGGCAGATCTGCGGCCTGATCGGCACGGTCCTGCTCGGCGCCGGGCTGCTGTTCGTACTGGTGACGATGGTCTTCGTCGTCACCATCTGATCAGCTGCTGATGTAGTTGGAGAGTTGCTCCTTCTCGAACTCGAGCTCACCGATCCGGGACTTGACCACGTCCCCGATACTCACCAGCCCGGCAAGATTGCCGTCGACAACGACCGGCACGTGCCGGATCCGCCGATCCGTCATCATCCGCATCAGGTTGTCGATCAGGTCATCCGGCGTACACGTGTGCACCTCGGCGGTCATGATCGCGCTCACCCGGACTTCACCGGCATCCGGCGTACCGTTCCACAACCGGACCACGTCACGCTCGGAAACAATCCCGGCAACCGACGCCCCGTCCGCGCTCACCACCACCGCGCCGATGTTGTGTTCGGCCAGCAGGGCGAGCAGTTCGGTGACAGTGGCTTCTGGGGAGATGGTGACGACCTGACTACCCTTACCACGCAGCACGTCATTGATCTTCACGGAGCCTCCTGCATTTCGAGGGACCAATACCTCAACCTACCCGCATTCCCCCCATCACCCCCAGTGACAACGACAGACAACCGCCCATACCACTTCCCCACTGGACTCTCAGCCCCCGTTTGGCCGGAGAGCTTGCCCGCTCGGATGCAGGGTTGCCCCCTGGAATTTCGAGGGGGCAACCCTGCAGCTCCGGGGATGCCCCGTCAAACACAGGGTTCGACCGGTGGCGGCGATAGCGGTGGCGGCGGATTCGCCTGGCGAACTGGGGTGGAGGCGGAGGCCGTGTGGAGGGGGTGGTTAGGATCGGGCGGGTTTTGGGGAGGGGGTTGGAGGGTGGGGTTCCGGCGGGATCTGGCGGTTTTGCGGCGCCGGGATGTGCGGGTGTTCGTTTCGGCTCGGTTCGTTTCGATTCTCGGGTCGACGATCGCGCCGGTGGCGTTGGTGTTCGCGGTGCTGGATGTTTCGGATTCGGCGAGTGCGGTCGGGATCGTGCTGGCGGCGCGGAGCATTCCGAACATCGTGTTCATGCTGATCGGTGGCGTGATCGCGGACCGCCTGCCGCGGCATCTGGTGCTGGTGGTGGCCAACACGGTCAGCGGACTCACCCAGGGACTGGCGGCGGCGCTGGTGCTCAGCGGGCACGCGACGATCTGGCAGCTGGCGGCGATCGAGGCGGTGAACGGGACCGCGGCCGCGTTCGTGATGCCGGCGATGACGGGCATCCTGCCGTCGATCGTGGATCGCGCCGAACTGCCGCAGGCGAACGCGATCGCGGGCTTCGCACGGTCGGCGGCGATGATCGGCGGCGGCGCGGTCGCGGGCGTGATCGTCGGACTGACCGGTCCGGGGATCGGCCTCGCGGTCGACGGGCTCTCCTTCCTGATCGGCGCGTTCTTGCTGTCCAGGTTGACGATTCCACGGATCGCGCGGACCGCCGGCTCCGTACTGACCGACCTGCGCGAGGGCTGGAGCGAGTTCGTGTCGCGGCAGTGGGTCTGGGTGATCGTCCTCGCCTTCGGACTCCTGAACCTGATCTTCACCGCCTGCTACCAAACCCTCGGCCCGGTCATCGCGGACCGTACGTTCGGCCGCGCCGGCTGGGGTCTGGTGAGCGCGTGTTTCGGCGCCGGTCTGGTGACGAGCGGCGTGCTGATGCTCCGCCTCCGGCCGCGCCGCCCGCTCCGGATCGGCATGCTGGGCATGCTCCTGACCGTCCCGGTGCTGCTGGCACTCGCCCTGTACCCGAAGACCCCGGTGATGGCGGTGTCGGCGTTCCTGCTCGGCGTCGGTTTCGGCATCTTCGGGATCAGCTGGGAGACCGCGCTCGGCCAGCAGGTACCGATCGACAAGCTTTCGCGGGTTGCCTCGTACGACATGCTGGGCTCGTTCATCGCGGGCCCGCTGGGTCAGCTGACCGTCGGCTACCTCGCGGCCGCGATCAGCGCGAAAGCCGTCGAGCTGTACGGCGCCGGGCTCTTCGTACTGATCACCGTGATCACACTCGTCGTACCGTCAGTGTGGAACTTGCGTAGGCTGGACGCGTGAGCTCAATTGTTCCTGGACCTCGGAAGAAGCTCGAAGAGGAGATCACGGCGGCGCGGGCCGGCGCGAAGCCGCTGAACGCCAGTGATCTCAACCCGTCCGCGCCGCAGCACGAGGACCTGACCGGGCTCGACGACTGGCCGGACACGCTGCGTACGACGGTGGAGACCGAGTACGCGCGGGTCGAGGCCCTCGCGACGAACCGGCGGAAGACCGCGGACCGGACCGTACCCGACCTGGTCCGTCAGCTCGGCGCGCTCCTCGATCAGATCGCCGACGCGATCCAGGCCGCCCGCAAGTCCGATCCGCCGGAGGCGAGTCTCGCAACCGTCGCTGAGCTCCTGGGCATCCCATCGGACGAGCAGGCGACAGGCCGATCCGCCCGCCGCGCGGCCGCGCGTACGCTCAAGCAGCTCCGCGGTCAGTTGAAGGACCTTGAGACTGCGCCGGATCACGGTCGGCTGACCAGGCTGACCACGTTCACGATCCGGCTCGCGCTCGTACTCGACCGATCCCCCGCGGCAGGCGGCGTGCTGGCGCCGATCGCGCTGGACCGCTACGCCAACGCGATCCCGGACGCCCAGCGGGACTGGCCCTTCGACCGCAAACTCACCTCCTGGCAGGACATCCACCGTACGCTCGACGACTGATCGCGAACCGGCCCGCGCTTAGGGTGTCGGTCCAGGACTGATGGAGGGTTCGTGAAGATCGAGTTGGCGACGGTGGTCTCGCAGCTTCGCGCCGAGTTGTCGGCGGCGCTGGCGGACGGCGCGGACGAGGACCTGCGGTTCGAGCTGGGACCGATCGAGCTGGAGCTGAACGTCGTCGTCGGCAAGGAGGCCGGGCCGACGGCGAAGGTCAGGTTCTGGGTGGTCGATGCCGGCGCCGACGCGCGGTTCAGCACCGAGTCCACCCAGCGGATCAAGCTCACGCTCGAACCCCGGCTGGCGAAGAGCCCCGGCGAACGCCCGTGGATCGCCGGCGACCCCGCACCCGGCGAACGCTGACGGTGAACCCGCAAGAGAAGCGGTCGCCAACGGTCGGGCCGGTATGACGGAGGTCGACGGGCATCGGGTTGCCGAGGTTATCGTGACGATGGCCGGTGGGGTCGAGCGTCGTGGCTCGGGCTACCTGATTCGGCAGGGTCTGGTACTGACCGCGACGCACGTGATCGCCGCCGCGCGATCCATCCGCGTACGCTTCGACGCCGACCACATACCCGGCGAATGGTCCGCATCGGGCGAAGTCGTCTGGTCGGCCGGCGACCTCGCGGTACTCGCGATCACCCCCGCCGGTGACCCGGTCCCGATCGCGCGGTTCGGCGGCATCGGCGACCGGGCCGCGAGTCTTCACGTACGCGCGGTCGGCTTCCCGTGGTTCAAGCTGCGGACCGAGAGCGACCACGCCAGCTACCGCGACACGCACCAGGCCGACGGTACGCTCGCGACACTGTCGAATCGCCGCGAAGGCACTCTCGAGGTGACCGTCAGCCCGCCGGCCGCGGACCCCGATCCGCGCCGCTCACCCTGGGACGGCATGTCCGGCGCCGCCCTGTTCTCCGGCGACCGGATCATCGGCGTACTCGCCGAACATCACCGCTCCGAAGGCCTCGGCCGCCTCTCCGCAGTACGTTTCGACGAGCGGACCCTGACCGAGCTGGCCAGCCTCCTCGGCGTCCACCCCGCGGCCCCGGACGTCCTTCGAAGTCCGCACGAGCGAACCCGGCACGCCCGACTGCTCACGCTCTCGAACACGATCGCCCCGGACCAGCTGCTCGATCGCACCGAAGAACTCGCTGAGCTGGCCGCCTTCTGTGCAAGCGACGAGCTCTGTCTGTGGTGGCAAGCCGAGCCTTGGGCCGGCAAATCCGCGTTGCTGTCCTGGTTCGTCCTCCATCCGCCGCCCGGCGTGGAGGTCGTTTCGTTCTTCGTCACCCGCCGCCTCCCCGGCCAGTCGGACTCCGACGCCTACCTGTCAGCGATCCTCCCGCAGCTGCTGCCCGGTTCCGACGAGCCGGACCGCTTCCAGGCGCTGGCATCGGCGTACGAGTCCGCGGCCGCCCGCGCCGCCGAAGTGGGACAACGCCTTGTACTCGTCGTGGACGGCCTCGACGAAGACACCGGATCGGACTTGAGCAGACCGAGTATCGCCTCCCTGCTCCCCCGCCGGGTCCCGCCGAATCTGCGCATCATCCTGACCAGCCGGACCGGTCTGTCAATTCCGGTAGACGTCCGCACAGACCATCCGCTCCGGACCTACCAGCTACGCCGCCTGTCGCCCTCGCCGCACGCCGTCGACCTGGAGCGGGAGGCAACAAACGAGCTCGTTCGCGTACTGCGCGGCCCCGATCGCCCGGTGATCGGCCTGCTCGCGGCCTCCGGAGGTGGCCTGAGCAAAGACGATCTGGCCGAGCTGACCGGACGATCGCGTTTCGACCTCGCCGAGCAGCTCGCCGGGGTACTCGGACGTAGCGTACGGCTGACCGAAGCCGGCTATGTATTCAGCCACGACGCCCTCCGCGCCACCGCGGAAGAACAACTTGGCGCCGAAGTTGCCCAACGACGCCGCGAGTTGCGCGCCTGGGCGGAGACCTATCAGCAGCGGCATTGGCCAGAGGGCACACCGGACTACCTGCTGCGCGCCTATCCACACCTACTCGCCGCGGTCGGTGACCTGGACGGTCTGCTCTGGTGCGCCGATGACAACGAGCGCCAAGACCGGCTACGGGCCTGGACCGGTGCAGATCAGCTCGCCCTGTCCGAGCTGTTCCTGGCACACCGCCTCAACACGATGCAGCCACTCCCTGACTTGACGGTGGCGATGCGGCTCGCCGTACGACGTGCCGACCTCGCTGCCCAATACGCCGGTATGCCCGCCTGTCTTCCTTCGGTACTCGAGCTACTGGGCGAACCCACTCTTGCCGAGGCATTGGCGTACTCGGTGACCGACTCCCGGCCGCGGGCATTGGTCGAGTTGGCTCAGGTCGTCGCCGACTCCGACCTTGCCCGCGCCTGGTCGCTCGTACGGCACGTCCGCGACAACGCGGAGCGAATCGCCGCGATGGCCTGGCTGTCGGACCGGGCCGGCGACCACCGACAGGCGTCGGCCTTGGCAAAGACGGTCGACGACTACGACGTACGCGTATCGATCTGTGCGCACTTGGCAGCCGCCGCCGAGGGGGCGGGCGACTACGCGCGCGCCGACGAGTACACCGAGCAGATGGACCTGTACCCGGTCAGCCGGAACAGCGTCGTGCTGGCGCGTGCACAGGCGGCGGCCGGGCGCGGCGATCGGCGCCGTGCGGAGTCCTTGTACCGCTCGATCCGCGGGTATCGACCGGTCTGGCCGCACGACTTTCGATCGATGTCCGAGGACGAACTGCTGGCGGAGTACTCCGGCGGGAGTGTGACGTGCAAGCAGGAGCTGGCAGTGGCGTTTGCTGCCAAGGGCAACTATCGCCACGCCGAAGAATGCTGCCGTTGGGAGGAGTACTGCCGAGGCCCGAAGGGCCACCACGCCGAGGCCTACGCCGTGGTCGCCAAGCACGCGGCGCTCGCCGGCGAGCGCGAACAAGCCCGCCGCTTCGTCGCCGAGAGCCGCCGGATCATGGCCTCAGCCGATCGTTCGGCGCCGCTGGACCGGATCGGCCCGATCGAGCTGATCCTGCTCGCCGTCGCCGCTGGGCAGCTCGACCGGGCCAGATCCGTCGTCAGCTCGACGAGCGATCCCGAGGTACGGATCATCCGGCGCTGCGCTCTCGCCCATGCGCTGGCCCGGCAGCACGAACTCACCGCGGCGACCGCGGTGCTGCAGAACGTAGCGCCCACGTTGCTGTCCTGGACGGATTCGTCCGATTCGCTGATCAACCGCAGGACCGCGTACGAGGAGGCGTTCCCAGCGGCGTTGCTGACCGGTGACGTCGAGCTGGCCCGTCGTACTTTCCTCGCCGTCTATCCTGATCACTACTCCAGAGTGCAGCCGATCCTGGTCGCCTTCGCGAGTGCCGGTGACCTCGCGACGCTCCGGTCGATGATTCACGGGCTACCGACGGCGACCGATCGCGCGGCCGCTCTGCTGGACCTCGCGCAGTCCCTCCGCCCGCGCCACCCGACCGCCGCGGCCGAGCTGGCGCGAGAAGTGTTCGCCCTGCTGTCGGGCTCCCGCCGGGACTACGACCTGTACCTCGTCCTCGAAGCCGCCACCTGTACTCCCCGCGACGCGCACGCGATGGTCGAGTACGTCCGATCCGTCGCATCAGCAGCCAGATTCGCTGAGCTCACCTTCTCAGTGGCTCAGGCCCTGGCGACCGCCCGCGACTACCCGGCCGCCGAAGCGACGCTGGCAAGCCGTTCCGAGGACGAACATCTGACCGAGATCTACGCCCAGCTGGCGCTCGCTGCCGTACACAACCGGGATCTGGAGCAGGCCCAGGTCTATCGCGACCGCGCGGTCGCGCTGCTCGGTCAAGTGCCTTGGGACGAACGACGGCTGTACGCGTACCGCATCATCTCCGAGGTCACCGACAAACTCGGCGAGAGCAGTGCTGCCGATGCCTGTGCGTCGAGTATCCGCGCGCCGTTCGGCCAGGCGCTCGTCTACCTGCACCTGGCCGACAAGGGCGCTGCCGGCCACGTCCGCCGCCGCCTGGCCGAGGCGCTGTGGATCGACCTGCCGCTGGACGCGATCAAACGCGCCGTCGACCTGGAACCCGGCGCGCTGAACGCCTTGCTCAGCCCTTGATCGCGCCGCCCAGCGCGAAAGCGCCACCGAGTTTCTTGCTGAGCAGCAGGTACAGCAGCAGCACCGGCATCGTGTAGATGATCGAGTACGCCGCGAGCTGCCCGTAGTTCGGTTCGCCGTACTGGCTGAAGAAGGTGAAGATGCTGACCGACGCCGGCAACCGCTCCGGGGAGAGCAAGAGCATGAACGGTACGAAGAAGTTGCCCCACATGCCGATGAAGGTGAAGATCAGCACCACCGCGATCCCCGGCCACATCAGCGGCAGCACGATCGCCCGCAGCGCGCGCATGTTGCCGGCGCCGTCGACCCAGGCCGCTTCCTCCAGCGAGATCGGTACGCCGTCCATGAACGTCTTGGTCAGCCAGATCGCGAACGGCAACGAACTGGTCGCCATGAACATGATGGTGCCACCAATGGTGTCGACCAGGTTCAGCTGCACGAACAGCCCGTACACCGGGACCATCACCGCGGTGATCGGCAGCCCGGTGCAGAACAGCACGGTGAGCAGGAACGGCCGGTTGAACCTGGTCTTGAAGCGCGACAGCGGGTACGCCGCCAGCACTGCGCAGACCATCGTCAGCAACGCGGACCCACCGCACAGCACCAGACCGTTCAGCACCGGGCGGTACGTCGTGTCGGTGTTCAGTACGGCCTTGAAGTTGTTGAGTGTCGGATGCGTCGGGAACTCCACCCGCAGCCCGGCCGTCCGGTTGATCGACGCGAACAGCACCCACAGCAAGGGCAGTACGAACAGCACGCCGATCGCCAGCAGGACCAGGTTCGACGCGAGCTTGCTCATCCGATCGCGCGCGATCACGCTGCCTCCGAGTTGAGTCCACGCAGGTAGATCAGCGAGAAGACCGCACCGATCGCCAGCATCACCAGGGCGATCGCGGTGCCGTACCCGATCTGGGAGAAGCTGAACGCCTGCTCGTACATGTACAGCGGCAACGTCTGGCTCTTCGTCCCCGGGCCGCCGCGGGTCATCGCGTAGATCAGGCCGAACACGCTGAGCGTCTGCAGCGTGATCAGCATCAGGTTGGTCATGATCGCCCGGCTGATCATCGGCAGCGTGACGAACACCAGCCGGCGGAACCCGGCCGCGCCGTCCATCTCGGCCGACTCCTCGATCTCCTTGGGTACTTCGCTCAGCGCCGCCGAGTACACCAGCATCGAGAACGCCGTACCGCGCCAGATGTTGGCCAGCGACACGGCGATGATCGGTGCCGCGTACAACCAGTCCTGACCGGGCAGACCGACCGCGTGCAGCATCACGTTCAGCGTGCCGTTGTCGTTGAAGAAAGCGCTCAACAGGTACGCCGCGACCACCTCAGGCAGGACCCAGGCGCCGATCACCGCGGTACCGACGAAGTTCCGCACCACCTTGGTGGATCGGCGCATCAGCAGCGCGAGGCCGAGTCCGAGGGTGTTCTGGCCGATGATCGCGGAGATCAGCGTGAACACCAGCGTCATCCAGATCGCGTTCGTGAACGCGTTGCTGCCGAAGGCCTTCCGGAAGTTCTCCAGGCCGACGAACTGCACGTTCGCCGCGCCGGTACCGGTCAGCGCCATGTTCGTGAACGCGGCGTACACGCAGTACAGGATCGGGCCGGCCAGGAAGACCAGCATCAGCCCGATGGCCGGCGTCAGCGGCAGCATCTTTACCAGTTTGGCGCCGCGCGGCCGCCCGCTCCGTTTCGGAGCGGGGGCAGCCGCGGACGGCGCGACAGTCGTCGTCACAGCGGGGATCCCTTCGAGCCGGGACTACTGTCCGGTGCTCTGGGTCGTCGTCTTGTCCTTGCCGCCGACGATGCCCTCGACCGCCTGGTCGTAGTTCTTCGCGGCGTCGTCCGGCGACGACTGGCCGGTCATCACCGCCTCCATCGCGGTGATGATCTCGTTCGACACCTTCGGGTACTCCGGCAGCGCCGGCCGGTACACGGTCACCGAGACGAGATCGGTGAAGAACTGCGTGCTCTTCGAGGACTCCTTGTACGAGGTGTCCGACGCGACGTCCTTGCGGACCGCGATCTGCGCGCCGTCGGTGGCGTACTTGGTCGCGTTCTTCTGCGTCTGCAGGGTCTTGATGAAGTCCCAGGCGGCGTCCGGCGACTTCGACTTGGCCGGGATCGCCCAGGTCCAGCCACCCGAAAGGCTGATCTTGCCCTTGCCGCCACCGTCCTGGGTCGGCATCGCGGTCTGGCCGAGCGTCTCGCTCCACGCCGGCCACGGCTTCGGGCCGGTCTTCAGCCAGTTGTTGTACAGCCACGAACCGTCCAGCGCGATCCCCAGCTTGCCGCCCGGCAGCAGTTCGCTGCCGACCCGGGAGCCCATGTTCGGGTCGAGGGCTTCCTTCGGCGACGGGCCGATGCCTTCGGTGTAGACGGTCTTGATGAAGTTCAGCGCGTCCTTGAAGCCCTGGCTGCCTACTACCCACTTCTTCTGGTCGTAGTTGTAGAGCGTGTCCTTGGTGCCGTAGAGCAGCATCTCGAAGCCCTGCATGGCCGAGGCCTCACCCATCGGCTTGCCCGAGTAGATGTTGAACGGCGTCACGCCGGGCACCTTCTGCTTGATCGTGCGCGCGGCCGCGAGGACGTCGTCCCAGTTCTTCGGCTGCCAGTCGGCGGGCAGACCCGCCTTGGCGAAGATCTGCTTGTTGTACCAGAGCGCACGCGTGTCGGTGCCGTCCGGAATGCCGTACGTCTTGCCGTCGGCGCCCTTCGCGGCGCCCTTCGCGGTCTCCTCGAACTGGTTCCAGTCCTCCCAGCCCTTGATGTAGTCGTCGAGCGGCTTCAGGTACCCCGCGGTGATGTCGGAGTTGATCAGGAAGGTGTCCTCGTACACGATGTCCGGCGCCGTGTTCGGCGAGCGCATCATCAGCTGCAGCTTGGTGTAGTAGTCGTTCTCGCTGGCAACGATCGGCACGATCTCGACCTGCGAGCCGGGGTGCGCGGACTCGTACTCGGACTTCACGCCGGTGAGGAACTGCTTCATCACCGTGCCCGGGCCCCACTGCTGGTACGCGATCTTGATGTGCGCGGGACCGGCGCTCTGCGAACCGCCGGAGTCCGGCTGCTTCGTCGTCGAGCCCTGACTGCAGGCCGTGACCGCGAGCAGAAGTGCGCTCACGGCGGCTGCCGCCTTGATTCCGAGGCCTGCTTTGAAACGTTTCCTGGTCAGCATCAGGTCCACCTTCGGGCAATCGTTGTCATGCGGTACCACTACCCAAACCCTGCGGGCTTTCCCGTGACCGTAGGAGCGCTCACCGGCCGAAGTCAATGCTTGACAGACAACGTTGTCGCGGCAGTTACGTGCCAACGCGGCGAGCCGGACGTAACGATCCGGTCACCGCGTTGCCATACCCGTACTTTGTCAGGCCGGCACCCTCGTACTTTGTCAGGCCGGGACCGGATTCGCCTCTTGACCAGCGGGTACGGCGCGTCCGCGCGAGCGCAGTGCGCCGAGGCCGCAGCAGAGCAGGCCGACCAGCAGCCAGCAGGTCAGTACGACGAGCGGGCGGCCGGCGCCGGCGCCGTCGAAGAAGCTGACCGAGCGCAACGCCGTACCGGCGGCTCCGGGCGGCAGCAACTGTCCGAGCGCACCCCAGCCGCTCGGCAGCATCTCCGGCGCGCTCGTCATCCCCGAGAGCGGGTTGCCGAGCAGCATCATCACCGCGCCGCCGAGCGCGAGCCCCGGCGTACCGAGCAGCCATTCGAGACCGAGCAAGGTCAGACTGATGGCCGCGATCGACATCGCGATCACGCCCGCGTTGCCGAGGTAGCTGCCTTCGAACGAGCCGAGCCAGTACTGCAGTACGGCCGCCAGCGCGAGCCCACCGGTGACCGCGAACGTGATCGCGCCGATCATCCGCTTCGGTCCGGACCGCACCAGCTTCGTCAGCGCGGCAGCGGCCAGAATCCCGCCCAGTACGAGCGGCAGCGCGCCCGCGGCGAGTCCGGCGCCGCGCGGGTCGTCCTTCGGCAACGGCACCAGATCGGTCACCTTCGCCGGCGTCTGCATCCGGCCGGCCAGCTGGGTGAGGACCTGCGCGACGGCCGGACCACCCGCCGACGCGGTCAGTACCTCGGGTTGCGCGGCGTCCAGCACGATCGCCCCGTACGCGTCCCGGTCTTTGATCCGCTGCACCGCGGCCGCCCGGTCGGGTACGGCGGTGAGCTCGAACCCACCCGGCATCGCCTGGTCGAGCGCGGCCTTGACCTGCGCGACCGCCGGCGCCGGACCGGCCACGGCGAGCGGTACGTCCCGCGGTTCGGAGCGGGCCGACGGCCAGGCGAACGCGATCAGGAGCACGGTGAGGACCGCGGTCAGCAGGGTGACGACAGCAAGCAAGGGCGGCCGGCGTGGGGCCGCGTGCGCCTCAGTGGTCATGAGCTGCTCTCCCTAATAAACCGAATAACCGTTCTTTATACCGTCGAGCCTGGCGCGGGAGGCTCCGACTTGTCAAGAACGGACATTCGTTTTAAGTTGCGAAGGTGCCGAAGGTCACCGAAGAACACCGCCTGGCCCGCCGCGCCCAGATCGTCGCCGCGGCCCGGACCTGCGTGATCGAGGACGGCTTCCACAAGACCACGATGGCCGACGTGATCCGGGCCTCCGGCCTGTCCGCGGGCGCCGTCTACGGCTACTTCAAGAGCAAGGAAGAGATCGTCGCCGCGATCGCCGAAGACGCGCTGAGTACGGTCGACGAACTGTTCGACCACATCCTCGACACCGGCGCGCCACTGACCCCGCTGGCCGCGATGGAGGCGACGATCGAGCACGTGGTCACGATCGCCGAGGCACCCGGCGGCGACGTCACCCGGGTCGGGATCCAGGCCTGGTCCGAGTCACTCCGGAACGAGGCGATCCGCGCGGTCGCCAAGGGCAAGTACGTCCGGCTGCGCGGCCACTTCCTCGAGATCGCCCGGCGCGCGCAGGCCGACGGCACGCTCGACCCGGACGTCGATCCGGAGTGCGTCGCGCAGGTGATGTTCGGGATGATTCCCGGGTTCATCCTGCAGCGGCTGATCATCGGCGACGTCACCCCGGCCAGCTACCAGGCCGGCCTGCGCGCCCTGCTCCGCTCCTAACCCGTTTCGGCGCCAGAACGGCGCCGGCTCGCGGGGAGGTTTCGGAGAGCAGACAGAAGGTGGACTTTTGTCCACCCGGGCAGGCGGCTGAGCACCATCGAAGTGATGGTCGCCGCTCCGTAGCGTCGTCGGCATGAGAAAGCGCACGCAGGAACCCATCGACGGGACCGGGTACTCGGTCGTCCTCGACGACGTACGCCGAGTCTACGGACGCGGTGGTAACACGGTCACCGCTCTGAACGGGATCTCGATGAAGTTCGCCCCCGGTACCTTCACCGCGGTGATGGGTCCGTCCGGATCGGGCAAGAGCACCTTTCTGCACTGCGCCGCCGGACTCGACCGGCCGACCTCGGGCAGTGTGCTGATCGACGGCCAGCCGCTGGCCGGGCTCAGCGAGCGCAAGCTGACCGAGCTGCGCCGGGAGCGGATCGGGTTCGTCTTCCAGTCCTTCAACCTGCTGCCCGCGCTGACCGTCTGGCAGAACGTCTGCCTGCCGCAGGAACTCGACGGCCGCCGCGTGAACAAGGAAGCGGTCCGCCAGGTACTCGACCGGGTCGGTCTCGCCGAGCGGCACAAGCACCGTCCGGGCGAACTGTCCGGCGGTCAGCAGCAGCGCGTCGCGATCGCCCGTGCGCTGGTCTCCCGGCCGGCGGTGATCTTCGCCGACGAACCGACCGGCGCGCTCGACACGCAGACGGCGGCCGACGTACTCGAACTGCTCCGGGAGCCGGTGCGCTCGCAAGGTCAGACCGTGGTGATGGTCACGCACGATCCGGTCGCGGCGTCGTACGCCGACCAGGTCGTGTTCCTCGCCGACGGCGTACTGGCCGGCAGCCTGACCGCGCCGACGGCCGAGCAGGTCGCGGACCGGATGACGCACCTCGGCGCCCGCTCGAACCTCCAGGTCGTGGCCGGATGATGCGCCTGGCCGTCCGTACCCTGCGCTTCCGCAAGAGCGGATTCATCGCCACCTTCGTCGCCGTCATCTTCGGTACGGCGATCGTGATGGCCTGTGGCGGTCTGATGGAAACCGGCATCCGGTCGAACGTCCAGCCGGAGCGCCTGGCCGCCGCCTCACTCGTTGTCACCGGCAAGCAATCACATCTGCGGCCCGGCAGCGAGGACGCCACTCCCCTGCCGGAGCGGGTCGGCGTACCGGTCGAGCTGCTCGGCAAGATCCGTTCTGCTGAAGGGGTTTCGTCCGCTACTGGCGATTACACCTTTCCTGCTATCAGCACCTCGGTGGCCTCGTCGGTGGCCGAGGGGCACAACTGGTCCAGCGCGTCGCTCGCGCCGTACACCCTGACGGCTGGTCGCGCGCCGCGCTCCGGTGAGGTCGTGGTCCCGTCCGGCACGGTCGGTGGCCGGGCCGTGTTCATGATCGACGGCACCCCGAAGACGTTCACGATCAGCGGCGTCGCGAGTGGTCCGTCCGGTCATGCGTTCTTCTCCGACCAGGACGCCGCCCAGCTCGTACGCAACCCGGACCGGTTCGCGGACGTCGGCGTACAAGTTGCCCAAGGCACCGATCTTGACGCCGTCCAGAAGCGCCTGGAGACGATCGACGGCAACCTGACCGTCCGGTCCGGCGTCGACCGCGGCCTGGCCGAGCACCCGGACGCCGAGTCGCACCGGACCGCGCTGATCTCGATCGCGGGCTCGTTCGGCGGGATCGCGGTGATGACGATGATGTTCGTGGTCGCGTCCACGCTGGCGCTCTCCGCCCAGCACCGGGAACGCGAGTTCGCCCTGCTCCGCGGCATCGGCACGACCCCGGGTCAGGTCCGGAAGATGATCCTCGGCGAGGCATTGATGGTCGCGCTGCCGGCGGTCGCGCTCGGGTGCGTACCGGGCATCTTCCTCGGCCGGTTCTTGTTCGAGCAGCTCGGTTCGCACGGCGTCGCGTCGCCGGTGGTCGAGTTCTCACAGGGCTGGATTCCGTTCGCGGCCGGCGCCGGCGCGGCAGTACTCGCGGCCATCGGCGCGGCGCTGATCGCGGCAAGGAAGTCGGCCAAGATCCGCCCGGTCGAGGCGCTCGTCGAAGCATCGCTGCAGCGGAAGTGGTTCGGCTGGGTACGCCTGTTCTTCGGCCTGGCCTTCCTTGGTGGCGGACTCGCGCTGCTGATCGTCACCGCGGCAGTCATGACCGGCCCGCTGGCCGGCGCGACGGCGGGACCGTCGGTACTCTGCTGGGCGATCGGGGTCGCGCTGCTCGGGCCGTTCTGGACAAATCTGGTGCTGGCGTTCTGGCGCTGGCCGGTGCAGGCACTCACCCGGGTCAACGGTCGGCTCGCGATCCGCAACCTGTCGGCACGATCCGTGGCGATGTCGGCCGCGGTGATGCCGGTGATGCTTGCCGTCGGCATCTCGACCGCGAACCTCTACATGCAGACCACGCAGGTACATGCGGCCTCGGAGGCATTCACTCGTGACCTGCGGGCGGACGCTGTACTGGCTTCGGATGCGGGGATGTCGTCGACGGTGCTCAAGCAGGTACGCGCGGTTCCTGGCGTGACTTCGGCGTCGGCATTCGTCCGCAGTACCGCGGCGATCGACGAGCCACGCAACGCTCCGTTCGACGAGGACGGCGCACCGGTGATCGGCGTCGACGCGCAAGGTAAGGACGGTACGGCGCCGGTGCGGTTGACCGCCGGTTCGCTGACCGGACTGACCGGATCGACGGCGGCGATTCCGGAGTACATGGCGTCGAAGACCGGGCGTGGTGTCGGCTCGGAGATCGAGCTGACGATGGGCGACGGTACGCCCGTCAAGTTGCGGGTGGTCGCGACGTTCGCGGCGGAACGTGGGTACGAAACGCTCATCCTGCCCGCGTCGTTGGTCGCCGCTCACACGACTGATGGCCTGACAAAGCAGGTGCTCGTACGCACCGCGCCTGGCACGGACGTTGGCCCGGCGTTGGCGAAGGTCGCGGCAGCGCATCCCGGCGTACACGTCGCTGATCGCAGCACATTGGTCACCGAGAACGCGGCCGATCTGCAGACGCAGGCGTGGGTGAACTACATGCTCGTCGGCATGCTGATCGCGTACACGGCGGTCTCGGTGGTCAACACCCTGGTCTCGACGACACTGCGCCGGCGCCGCGAATTCGCCCTCCAGCGTCTGACCGGCTCCACCCGCTTCCAGGTCCTCCGAATGCTCACCACCGAAAGCACCCTCATCACCCTGGCCGGTATCACGCTAGGCACCGCGGTCGCCCTCGCCTGCCTGATCCCCTTCTCCGCAACCATCTCCACCAGCGCCCTCCCCACCGGCCCCATCTCCATCTACCTAACCATCGCCGCCACCGCCGCCGTCCTAACCTTCACCTCCACCCTCCTCCCCGCCCTAACCACCCTCCGCCACACCCCCACCAGCCCCAACCACGACTAACCCCACCCATCCCAACCACCCAATCCCCACCCACCCCAACCACCCAACGGATCAGCTAGTCAGCCAGTCGCTCAACCGGCAGCCGGTCAAACACGACCGGCTGCCCGCCGGACCGTACATCGGTCAGGTATCCCCCGGCGCCCCGAGAGCCGGGGGATCGAGTCGACGCACCGCCTTCAGCTGAACGAGGCACACCAACGTCGCGCTCGAGTCACGAGCGTCCATCATCCGGCGTACCCGAAAGCACCGTCCCGGACACCACTCCGCTCGCAGCCCCCATCGCCGACCTCGGATACAAGCGTCGATTCCCCGGATACGACCAGCGAACGGACAACCTCACCGGCCAACCCCTGAGCTTGCTGCCGTATGAGGGGCAGCCCCCTCAAACTGAACTGCTCCCCAGAAGTTGGACTGAGAAATTCAGTTCTGATTCTGGGGAGTGGTTGTATGCGTGGTGGTAGTTCGTTGTCTGAGGAGCAGCGGTGTGAGGCGGTAGCGTTGTTCGAGGCTGGCTGGGGCCGGCAGGCGGTCGCGGTGCGGCTGAGTGGGAGTGCTTCAGCGGTGAACCGGTTGTACGACCGGTGGCGTGTTCGAGGTACGGGAGCGTTGGTGGCGATGCCGGGGAAACGGGTCTTCTCGTTCGAGGTCAAGCGCGAGGTGGTCCGGCGGTTTCTCGCGGGCGAGACGAAGGTCGCGCTCGCGCGGGAGTTCGAGTTGTCGTCGCCGAAATTGATCGAGAACTGGGCCCGTAAGTACCGCGACGAGGGTGATGACGGGTTGCGCCCGAAACGTCCGGGCCGCCCACCGGGTGCCGGTGGTGGTGATCGTGGCCGGTCTGCGGGTGAATTGGGTGAGGTGAGTGAGTTGGAGCGGTTGCGTCGCGAGAACGAGCGGCTGCGGGCCGAAAACGCCTACCTGGGAAAATTGCGTGCCTTGAGAGCCCAGCAACGACGCTGAAGGCCCAGGCCGTCACCGCTCTCAAGGCTGACCACCGCCTCGAGGTATTGCTGGAGGTTGCTGGTCTGGCCCGGTCGACGTTCTTCTACCACCAGGCCCGCCTCGCCTCGCCGGACCCACGCGCCGCCCTGAAGACCGCCATCCGGGAAGTGTTCGAGAACAACAAAGGCCGTTACGGGCATCGTCGCGTCCACCGCGAACTGGTGACCGCCGGCTGGCGGGTCGCGAAGAAGACCGTCCTGGCGCTGATGCGGCGCCTCGGGCTGGTCTGCCTGGTCCGGCGCCGCCGCCGCTACAACTCGTTCAAAGGCCAGACCAGCACGACCGGCGCGACTGGCAAGACCGCACCGAACCTGCTGGCCCGTGACTTCACCGCCACCGCTCCGAACCGCAAGTGGGTCACCGATGTGACCGAGTTCGCCATCGCCGGCCGCAAGCTCTACCTGTCGCCGGTCATGGACCTGTTCGACCGCCAGATCATCGCCTACACAACCAGCGACTCACCTAACCTGCAACTCACCAACTCCAGCCTGCAACAAGCACTCACCACCCAGCGCCCCAGCCCCGGCCTGCTGGTCCACTCCGACCAAGGCTTCCAATACCAGCACCACTCCTGGCAGGCCCTACTCACCACCGCCCGCGCGACCCAGTCGATGTCCCGCAAAGCCAACTGCTACGACAACGCCATCATCGAGAACTTCTTCGGACACCTCAAAGAAGAACTCTTCCACCACACCACCTTCACCAGCGCCGACGCGTTCACCACCGCACTCGCCGACTACATCCACTGGTACAACAACCACCGCACCTCAACAACACTCAAGGGCCTGAGCCCAGTGCAATACCGCACCCAGACCCTCACGGCATAGGCTCCCTACCCAGCCAGTCCAACTTTCGGGGACCAGTTCAAACGGGGTTGCCCCCTCGAATTTCCAGGGGGCAACCTCCACTCAAGCAGGCAACCTCCCGCCAGCGTGCAGCATCAGTCATCAACTGCTGAAAGCGCCGGGCCGCTTGCACCGGCCAACCTCGCGCGGGCCGCGCGTAAGTGCCAAGGCCCGTGTGCGTACGTACCCCGCGCGGGCCGAGTACGCGCAGGGGCGTGTGCGTACGGGCTGGAAGGCACTTGTGATGGACCAACTCCCACGCCGCGGCCACCTCAGAGATGAACGCCCGCAACCGTCCCTACACCCCACGACTACGACCAGGCGCTAGTGGATATCCACCTGTGTTGGGGGTTCTCGACTGGTACACGAGCGGAGAACCCCCAAGCCGAGTGGGCGGGCCCGGGGGGTGGGAGTGGGGGTTAGTGGGTTGGGGTGGGTTCGGGGACTGGTTGGAGGGCGATGGTGGTGGATTGGATGATGGTCGCGTTGGTGCGGATCCAGGTGGCGAGGACTACTTGGAGGTCTTCGAGGTCGTGTTCTTCGAGGATGACGCCGGGGACGGGGGTGGTGGCGCCCAGCTCGGCGAGGATTGGGCGGAGGTGTTGGTCGGCCAGGAGTTTGTGGCTGGGGGCGGCGGAGACCGTCACTGGGATCACGACCGCGCCGGCTAGGGCCTGGGGGCGAAGGATGTCCAGGAAGCTCTTGACCAGGCCGGTGTAGCTGCCTTTGTAGACCGGTGTGGCGATGACGATCACTGAGGCGGATGACACCAGGTCGACGGCGTTCTCCAGCGCGGCCCGTTCTACCTCGGCTGCCCGTTGTGCTTCCCCGGTCTGTTCTGCCTCGCCGGTCCGTTCTGCCTTGCTGGACTGGTCGCCGCGGAAGATCGCTGGTGCGAACGTGACCAGATCAATGAGCTCGTCGATTCGGTACGGCGTGCCGAGCTCGGAGGCGAGCAACTCCGCGACGGACGCGGCCGCGGCGGCTGTCCGCGAGCCTGGTCGTGGGTTGCCGACCACCGTCACCACCGACTGCGGCCAAACCAGCGGCTCCGGTACGGTCTGCGGCGCCAGGGCGTTCTGCGGCTCTGGTGCGGCCTGCGACTCGAATGCGGCTGATGGCATCTGACCCAACTCCTGAGGCATTGGTTGTGATGCCTTGAGCGTAGTGAAAGTCGAGCGCCCTACTTGACTTTCTCAGATGTCGAACGTTTGGCCCTGAGCTTGACAACCACGAACCAAGCGACCGCCGCCACCGCGCCGACGATCACGAGCTTCTGGAACACCCCGACCGATGACTCGACCACATGCCACCGCTCGCCCAACTGGTACCCGGCGAGGATGAGCAAGGAGTTCCACACCAGGCTGCCCAGTGCGGTCAGCGGCAGGAACACCGCGAGCCGCATCCGCTCCACCCCGGCCGGCACTGAGATCAGGCTCCGAACGACCGGCACCACCCGCCCGATCAGCACCGCCTTCGAACCGTGCCGAACGAACCACTCCTCGGCCTTGTCCACGTCCCGCACCTTGACCAGTGGCAGTTTCGACGCCAGCGCCCTGGTCCGATCCCGGCCGAGCACCGCGCCCACCCCGTACAGGGCGAGTGCCCCGATCACGGAGCCGAGCGTGGTGAAGACGATCGCGTTGATCAACCCGAAATCACCCCGGTTGGCCGCGAACCCCGCCAGTGGCAGGATCACCTCGCTCGGCAGTGGTGGAAACAGGTTCTCCAGCGCGACCGCGAGCCCGGCACCGGCGGGACCGAGCCGCTCCATCAAATCGATCGCCCACCCGGCCACTCCGCCGGTCGGCTCCGCGGTCGTTGTCTGCAGCGTGGTCATCAGTGCCTGACTTGTCGTCGTCACCATGCAGACGAAGTTAGTGAGCCGGCTCCCCACAAACACTGGAGCCAGCCCACGGTTCCGCCTCGGGCCACCCACCGTACCGACCGGGGGAAAACCCCCGATCCGATCGGGGGAAGCCCCGGTTGTGTAAGCCTGTGCGCACCACATGTCTCCCCGAAGGAGTCTTCATGACCGTCGAGCACGCGCCGCGGATCAGTACCCTCCCGACCCGCGCGGACCTCGGCCGCGCCGCCGCGACGGCCGCCGCCGAGCTGCTCCGCCAGGCGACCGCGACTGGTGGACAGGCCCGTGTGATGCTGGCCGCGGCGCCCAGCCAGGCCGCGACCCTGACCGCACTCGCCAACGCGCCGGGGATCGATTGGAAGCTGATCGAGTTCTTCCACATGGACGAGTACGTCGGCCTGGCCGCCGACGCCCCGCAGGCGTTCCGGAACTGGCTGCACCGGAGCTTCCTGGACAAGGTGCCGCAGGCAACTTTCCACCCGCTCGCACCGGAGGCCGGCGCGGAGCACTACGCGGATCTGATGGGCACCGAGCCGTTCGACCTCGTCCTGTTCGGCCTCGGCGTCAACGGCCACCTGGCTTTCAACGACCCGCCCGCCGACTTCGCCGACCCGCAGGCGACGAAGCTGGTCGCGCTGGACGGCACCAGCCGCCGCCAACAGGTCGACGAGGGCAACTTCCCGACGCTGGACGACGTACCCACGCACGCGATCACCGTCACGATCCCCCGCCTGCTGAACGCCCATGCACTGATCGGATCCGTCCCCGGCGCGGTCAAGCTGCAAGCCGTACGCGACACCCTCAACCAGCCGATCGGCCCCAACCACCCCGGTACCGCACTGCGCACCCACCCCAACGTCCAGCTCTTCCTGGACTCCGAATCGACGCCCTGATCACCCCACCCCGAGGTGCAGCCCACCGGACGCGTCGACGACCTGACCGGTGATCCACCGCGCCCCCGGCGAGGCGAGGAACGCGACCACCTCGGCGACATCTTCACCGCTGCCCAATCGGCCGAGCGCGGTCTGGCCGACGATCAGCTCGGTCAGACCGGGCGCTTCGAAGACCGCGCCGTTCGCCTCGGTCCGGGTCGCGCCCGGGGCGACGGCGTTCACCGTGATGCCGCGCCGCCCGAGCTCCTGCGCGAGCGTACGCGTCATCGTCTCGACCGCGCCCTTGGTCATCGCGAACGAGGTCTGCCCCGGATTGGCCATCCGGGTCGCGACCGAGGACAGCGAGACGATCCGCGCGCCGTCGGCGAGTACGGGCAGCAACCGCTGGATGAGAAAGTACGGCGCCCGTACGTTCACCGCCATCAACCGGTCGAACCCGGCCTCGGTGTCCGCGTCGATCGGTCCGTTCGGCGGCGCGGCGGCGTTGTTCACCAGTACGCCAAGCGGCCTCCCCGCCAAACCTGTCTGCAGTTGCCGGAGTACCTCGTCGGCATCGCCCGGTACGCCGAGCTCCGCGCCGAGCACGAACCCGCGCCCGCCGATCCGTGCCAGCGTCTCCTCGGCGCCGGCCTGGTCCCGGTTGTAGTGCACCGCGATCTCGGCACCGGCCGCGGCCAGCCGCTCCGCGATCGCCCGCCCGATGCCGCGGGATGCCCCGGTCACCAACGCCACCTGATCATTCATGTTAGAAACTATCATGATGTTAGTATCTACCACATGAACCTCAGGGACCGCCAGCGCGCGGACACCCGGCAACGCGTCCAGCGCCAGGCGCTCCGCCTGTTCGCGGACCGCGGGTACGACGCGACCACGGTGAACGACGTCGCCGCCGCGGCCGGCGTCTCCGCGATGACGGTCTACCGGAACTTCCCCACCAAGGAAGACCTGGTGCTGTACGACGACTTCGACCAACTGGCCGCGGCGAAGATCACCCAACTGCCCGCGACCGGCTCACTCGCCGACCGGATCGGGCGTACCGTGCTCGCCACGCTTGACCTGGCGGTCACCAACGACCACGACCTGCTCCGTACGCGACTGCAACTGATGATCTCGACGCCCGCGCTGCAGGCCCGGCATCTGGACAGCCAGTTCCGCCTGCAGGAGGCGTTCGTGACTGCAATCTGCGCTGACGATCCCACCCTCGAGTACGCCGCCCGGGCCGCCGCGAGCGCCTGCCTCGGAGCGGCCCACACCGCCTTGCTCCGCTGGGCGTCCGACGACAGCGACCCCGACCTGCCGACCCTCTTCCGCGAGGCGTTCACCGCGGCTTTCGGCCACACTCCCTAGACCCGCCGGGCCGGGTTATATTCCTGGTATGGCAACTACGTTCGAGGTGCTGGCGGAGCCGCGGCGGCGGGAGATCCTCGACCTGTTGCGCACCGGCGAACGTCCGGTCGGCGAACTCGTCGACGCGCTCTCGCTCAGTCAGCCCGCCGTGTCCAAGCACCTGAAGGTACTGCGCGACGCCGGCCTGGTCGAAGTACGCCACGACGCGCAACGCCGCTGGTACAAGCTGCGGCCGGCGCCGCTGGCCGAGCTCGACGCCTGGCTGGAGCCGTACCGCGACCTGTGGCGCGGCCGGCTGGACGCGCTCGAGGCGCACCTCGACCGAATGGACTGAGGTACGCCTCGCCACGCCGCACGCGCGACCGCGGCACGCGATCAAGCCCTGCGGCTCAGCCGTGCTGTTCCGCGACGTCGAACACGTTGCCCTCGGGGTCGGTCAGCGTGATCCAGTGCGTGCCGTACTCGTTGTGCTCGTCCAGCCGCTTCGCGCCCAGCCCGACCAGCCGGTCGACCTCGGCGGCCCAGTCACTGGCGACCAGGTCGAGGTGCAGCCGGTTCTTCCCGTTCCGCGGCTCGGGCACCTGCAGGAACATCATCGTCGGCCCGGCCGCGGCCCGGTTCACGGTCGCGAAGAACTGGTTGCCATCAGCATCTACTTCGGTGGAGAAGACGGCCGCCCAGAAGGTGGCCAGGGTCTGCGCGTCAGTACAGTCGACGGCGATGTTCTCCAATGTCACGGACATTTCTCAGCCTTTCAGTACAGGAATCCGCTGGATCGGCCAGCAGACTTCGGTTCGGTAATCGGCCGGGTCTGGTGCATCACCCGGCCCGATCGGGTACAGCTCACGGATCGGTCCCGGCGCCACCTCGCAGTACTCCGCGACGTGGCTGCCGAGCGCGCCGTACGTACGGTCGAAATCGGTCATCGGCCCGCTGTGCACGGCGATCGCGAAGTATCCGCCGGACAGGTCGACGAGCTCGACGCCGTCGGCCGGGGGCTGGTCCAGCGGCACCGGATGGAACGCCAGCACCTCACCCTCGTCGTCGGTGAAGAACTCATCGCTGTACGTCGCGCCCGAGGTCGCGAAGATGTCACCGGTGACCGCGCCGAGCCGCCCGAAGGCGTACTCGCACCACGGGCCGATGCCGTCACGCGGCACCTGACCACGGACGCCGTACGCCCGGAACGGCGGAATGAAGCGGTACTCGACGTCGAGCACCGGCCGCCCCGGCGTCAGCAGTTCGCGCAGCGACGCCACCACGTCACGTGTCTGGGCAAGCTCTCGTTCCATCCGTTCCAGGTGCGTACGGAGGGTCTCCTCCCGGGCGGTACCTTCACCCGCTTCGACCACGGCGCGTACATCCGGCAGCGGCATCCGCAACAACCGCAGCCGGCGGATCAGCAGCGCGGTCTCCACCTGGCCGGTGCCGTACCGCCGGTAGCCGGAGGAGGCATCGACCGAAACCGGCGCGAGCAGGCCGATCTCGTGGTAGTGGTGCAGGGTCTTCACACTCAGGTGGGTGAGTCGCGAGAACTCCCCCACCGTCACCGTCGCCGTCATGCGACAAGCTTCCACCCTCCGGTAACCGGAGGGTCAAATTCCGCTTCGGGGTTGCGATGAGAGCGTTCTCATGACACGCTGCCGCGCAAGCAGCATCCTCATTCAGACGCCCCCGGAAATGAGGTAGTCATGCAGCGTTCCCGCGTGCTCGCATTCGTCGCGATCGGTGCCGTCGCAGTCGGCACCGCCCTCCTCCAGCCGGCCGCGACCGGCCATCAGCAGGCTGCCGCGGCCCAGACCGCGACGGTCTGGGAGGACAACTTCGACGGCCCGGCCGGTCAGGCCCCCGATCCCGCCAAGTGGCGGTACGACATCGGCGGCAACGGCTGGGGCAACAACGAGATGGAGTACTACACCAACAGCACCCGCAACTCGGCGCTCGACGGCAACGGCAATCTGGTCATCACCGCGCGCCAGGAGAACGGTGGCTATCAGTGCCACTACGGCCCGTGCCAGTACACGTCGGCGCGGCTGCTGACCGCACAGACCTTCACCCACACATACGGCCGGTTCGAGGCGCGGATCAAGATTCCGCGCGGGCAAGGGATCTGGCCGGCCTTCTGGATGCTCGGCGGCGGCAACTGGCCGAACGACGGCGAGATCGACATCATGGAGAACATCGGCCGGGAGCCGGCCACCGTCCACGGCACCATTCACGGGCCCGGCTATTCGGGCGCGGGCGGGATCGGTGCCGCGTACAACCATCCGAACGGCTGGTCCTTCGCGGACGATTTCCACACCTTCGCGGTGGACTGGGCGCCGGACTCGATCACCTGGTACGTGGACGGCGTGCAGTACCAGCGCCGTACGCCCGCGGATCTGAACGGCAACACCTGGGTCTTCAACCACCCGTTCTTCATGATCCTGAACCTGGCAGTCGGCGGCTACTGGCCCGGCTACCCGGACGGCACCACCCAACTGCCCCAAACCATGACCGTCGACTACGTCCGCGTCACCACGTAGTAGCCGAAATCCGGCAGGTCGACTGCTCCTGTCGACCTGCCGGATTTGGCGGCTAGCCCTTCTGCGTCACCCGGTCCAGCGGCGCCGGGGTCAGCGTCTTGTGGGTACGGAGGTACGAGGCGAACGTTTCGTGGTCCGTGTTGTTGCGGACCGGGTTCGTGTACGCCTTGAACGCCGAGTACCCGTCAGCGCCGATCACCGTGTAGGCGAGCGCCGCGACCCGGTACGTCTTCACCGGGTCCAGCGCGACGCCGTCGAGCTTCACATCGGCCGGATCGATCCGGTCACCGACCGGACGGCTCGCGTCGAACGCGTACTTGACGTTGGACGACAGCGCGAGCGGCGCGAACTTCACCGTGCCGTTCGCCTGCGGCTGCCACTGCTGTTCGAGGACCGCATCCAGCTGCGCGCCGGTCAGGCTGACCGTCAGCACCGGGTTGCCGTACCCGTACGCGTCCCACGACTCGCCCAGCAGCACCCGGCCGTTGGCGTCGCCCGGCTTGTTGCTCGCGGCAACCAGCAGGTCGCCACGGACCGCCGTCGACCCGGTGGCCGGCTTGGCGGCGATCACCCCGAGGTCAGCCGGCCCGTTCTGCCGAGCGGTCCAGAGGTGCACGTCCGCCCCGAGGTCGGCCATCGTGCTCTCACCGACAGCGTTCGGCGTACGCGTGAAGTCTCCGGTGATCGTCGCGACCGGCTCGGCGTACTTCCGGTCGCCCGCCGCGGCCCAGTAGTCGACGATCTTCTGGATCTTCGGGTCCGGCGTGACGTCACGGGTGACCGCGTGGTTCACCGACGTGGTCTTGTCCCGCAGCACCTCACCGCTGCGCGGGTCGAGCTGCAGGTTGATCTCGCTGATCAGCCGCCCGTGGTTCGCCGCCTCGACGACCGGGCGCGGGTTCCCGGCCGGGTCGGGGATGCTGCAGTTGAACGCGGCATGCCAGTGCCCGGTGACGATCGCGTCGATGTCGGGCGTCACCTGCCGCGCCACGTCGAACGCCGGTCCGGTCGGGTTCACGCAGTTGTCGTACGTCGCCGACGCGTCCGTACCGCCGTCGTGCATGTTCAGCACGATCGCCTTCACACCGCGCTTGGTCAGCTCGGCGGCCGCCCGGTTCGCGGACTCGACCTGGTCCAGCGCCTTCAGATCCGGCTGGTACGACGTGGAGCCGACCGGTGTGTCCGGAACGGTCAGGCCGATGAAGCCGATCGGGTACGTCCGGCCGCGGTCCTTCACCATCCGGATCGTGTACGGCGCGACGATGGTCTTGCCCTTGGCGTCGACGATGTTCGCCGACTGGAAGTCGAAGTCGGCACCGTGGAACCGCCGGCCGGTCGAGTCGGTGAAGCAGCTGTCCACCCCGACCTTGCCGAAGCACTTGCCCTTCTCCATGTGGTCGACCAGGAAGCTCCTCGACACGTCCAGCTCGTGGTTGCCGACGCTGGAGAACTCGACGCCGAGCGCGTTCAGTACCTCGATCGTCGGTTCGTCGGCGTGCACGTCCACCTCGAACGGCCAGCCGGAGAAGTTGTCGCCGTCGGTGAAGAAGATCGAGTTCTTCTTGCCGGCGCGGATCTCGTTCAGGTGCGTGGCCAGGTACGCGGCACCGCCGACGACCTGGGTGGCGCCGTCCGGGCCGGCGATGGTGCCGCCGTCGGCGGGCGTCGGCGGCCGCAGGTAACCGTGGAAGTCGGTGATGGACACCAGTTGCACGGGAACCGGTGGGGGCGCGGCGTGCGCTGCCGCAGGCACGAGGCCGGCGATCAGCGCAGCCGACAGCACGGCGGCGGTTCTGCGCATAATTGTCTCCTTGGCGATAGAAACAAGCATGATCCGACAGAAGGAGACTGCACCATGATGGCCGTCATGTCACCATCGAACGGCGAGTCGGTTAACCCGGAAAGAATCTGCCGAGCCTGCTCCGAGGCCTGTCCCGCCTCGTGGTCTTGCCGCAAACTCGTCGGATGAGCCTTCCCGTGATCCCCGCGCCCGCGCAGACCACAGCCGCCGACGGCACGTACACCCTGACCGCCACGACCGGCATCACCGTCACCACTCCCGAACTCGCCGGACCCGCGACCCGCTTCATCCAGGACGTGGCACTGGACACCGGGCTGGAACTCACCGGCACCGCGGGCATCACCCTCGCGATCGAGCCGGTCGACGAGGTTGACCCGGTCGCCGGGCTGCGCGCCGACGGCGAATCCGTGGACGAGCGGCACGGCCTGGAGATCACCGGCGAAGGCATCCGCGTCTGGGGCCCGACCCCCGAAGCGGTCCACCGCGGCCTGACCTCGCTGCGCCAACTCATCTCCGCGCACCTGCAGGACGGCAGCGCGGTACTACCCGCGACCCGCATCGCCGACGGACCGCGCTTCGCGTGGCGCGGGCTGTCGTTCGACGTGGTCCGGACGTTCCACGGACCTGACGAGGTACGCCGGGTCATCGACATGCTCGCCCTGTACAAGCTGAACGTCCTCCACTTGCACCTGACCGACGACCAGGGCTGGCGCGTCGAAGTACCGTCCCGTCCCGCTTTGACCGAGGTCGGCGCCCGCGGCGCGCTCGGCGATCGCCCCGGTGGGTACTACAGCCAGGCGGAGCTGGCCGAGCTCGTACAGTACGCGGCCGAGCGGTACGTGACCGTCGTACCCGAGATCGACATGCCCGGCCACACCACGGCCGTGTTCGCCGCGTACCCGGAACTGGCGCCGACCGAGCTGCGCAGCATCGACTTCGGCGACGGAAACTCCGTCCCGCTGAACGCGCTCCAACCGGATCGCGCCGAGACCTGGGCGTTCGTCGAGGACGTACTGGATGCTGTCATCCCGCAGTTCCCGCAGAGCGCGTACGTACACATCGGCGGCGACGAGACCTGGGGGATGCCCGACGAGGATCACGCGGCCTTTGTCGAGCGAGCCGCCGCGCTCGTCCGCGCCCGTGGGAAGAAGGTTGTCGGCTGGCAGGAGATCGCCCGCGGCGCGACCGGCCCGGACGACGTGGCGCAGTACTGGATCAGCATCGACGTCGACGCGATGGACACCGGCAACGCGCCACGCCTTCCGGAGAACGTGCTGCCGATGCTGCTGGAGCACTTCCAGAAGGCGAAGTTGGACGCGCCGAAAGCACTCGCGGCCGGTACGCGCCTGATCGCCTCGCCGACCACGTGGGTGTACTTCGACCGCCCGCACGGCGACCCGTCGTCCGACCCGGCGCAGGAGGAAGCCCGCAAGCGACTGGGCCTGGAGTTCTACGGACCCGCCACCCTTCGCGACGGCATCTCCTGGGACCCGGTCGAGAACACACCAGGTGTCACCTCGACCGACCAACTCGTCGGCGTCGAGGCGGCGATCTGGTGCGAAACCATCCTCAGCTCAGAGGACCTGGAGCTGATGCTCCTCCCCCGCCTCCCCGGCGCCGCCGAAAAGGCCTGGTCCCACCACACCCCAACCGACTGGCCGGCGTACGCCACGCGCCTGGCCCAGCAATCCCCCACCTGGCGCCACCGCACCTGGACCTGGCACCACTCAACCGAGATCCCCTGGCAGTGATCGGCAGCTTGCGGTGGTGGTTGAAGGGCTGGCATATTAATTCCTAAATTATGAGTACAGGAGGCGCTGGTGCGGCTGGGTGAGCGGGTGATCGTGGTGACCGGGGCCGCGTCGGGGATCGGGGCGGCTTGCGTCGCCCAGGCAGTCGCCGAGGGTGCGCGGGTGGTGCAGGTCGACGTTCATCCGTGTCCGGAGGTGCCGGGGCAGACGATCGCTGTCGTCGGCGACGTCTCGGCGCCGGACACCTGGGCGGAAGTACTGTCCCGCGGGCGCGATGAGCTCGGGCGGATCAACGGGCTCGTCAGCAATGCGTACATCTCCGACGTTCGGCCGGCGCATGAGATGACGCCGGCGTCCTGGCAGCGGCAGCTCGATGTGAACCTGTCGGCCGCGTTCCTCGGGTTCCGTACCTTGCACGACGATCTCGCGGCCGGCGACGGCTCGGTCGTACTCATCTCGTCGGTGCACGCGTTGGCGGGCATCCCCGGCCACGCGGCGTACGCGGCAAGCAAGGGTGCTTTGGTCGCGCTCGCCCGCCAGCTCGGGGTCGAGTACGGCGGGCAGATCCGGGTGAACTCCGTTCTGCCCGGCCCGATCCTGACCGCCGCCTGGGACCGGTACGGGCCGGAGGACCTGAAGCGCAGCGCGCAGGCGACCGCGATCGGCCGGCTCGGCGAACCGGACGAGGTCGCCAGGGCGGTGACGTTCCTGCTGTCGGCGGAAGCGTCGTACGTGACCGCCGCCAGCCTGGTCGTCGACGGCGGATGGTCCGCGATGAAGGACTCCGCGTGACGAATCGGGTGGTGGCGCGCGGCCTGCACGGGCAGATCGTGGAGGAACTGGCGCGCCGGATTCTGTCCGGGCAGGTGCCGGAAGGTGCGACGATCAACATCGCCGAGCTGCAGTCCGAGCTCGGCGTCAGCCTGACCGCGGTCCGCGAGGCGCTGAAAGTACTGACCGCCAAGGGTCTGGTCGATGCGCGGCAGAAGCGCGGCACGTACGTCCGGCCGCGCGCGGACTGGAATCTGCTCGACCCGGACGTGATCCGCTGGCGCGTCACCGACGCCGATACCCGTCCCGGCCTGCTCGAGGACCTGCATGAGGTACGCGGCATCGTGGAACCCGCCGCGGCGCGACTGGCCGCGCTGCGTGGCGAGGCGACGCACCTGGCCGCGCTGGACGAGGCCCTCGCGGCGATGGACTCGGCGCGCGACCATCACGCCGCGGCCGCCGCGGACCTGGCGTTCCACCGAACGTTGCTCGCGGCAACTGGAAACGAGCTGCTGACCAAACTGGAAGTGATCATGGAATCGGGACTCGCGGACCGCGATCGCCTTGTCCACAAGGCGAAACCGGCGGCCGATCCGGTGCCGAGCCACCGCCGCGTGGTCGACGCGATCCGCGCGCACGATCCGGACGGAGCCGAGCTCGCGATGCGGGAGCTGCTGGCGAGATCGGCCGACGACCTGACCGAAGTACGCAGCTCGAAGCGGAGGCAGCGGTGAAGATCGAGCGGATCGAGACGTTCCTGGTTCCGCCGCGCTGGCTGTTCTGCCGGGTCGAGACAAGCGACGGCGTGGTCGGCTGGGGCGAACCGGTGGTCGAAGGCCGCGCCGAGGTCGTCCGCGCCGCCGTCGACGTACTCGCGGAGTACCTGATCGGCCAGGACCCGTTGCAGATCGAGCGGCACTGGCAGGTGTTGACGAAAGGCGGCTTCTACCGCGGCGGCCCGGTGCTGAGCAGCGCGGTCGCCGGTCTCGACCAGGCCCTGTGGGACCTCGCCGGCCAGGTGTACGGCGCGCCGGTCGCCGCGCTCCTCGGCGGCCGGGTCCGCGATCGCGTCCGCGTGTACGCGTGGGTCGGTGGCGACGAACCGTCCGCGATCAGTGAGGCCGTCGCCGCGCAGGTGGAGGCCGGGATGACGGCCGTGAAGATGAACGCCAGCGGGAAGGTCCGGCCCTCGCCATCCGTTGCCGAGATCAACGACATCGTGTCCCGGCTCGCCGCCGCCCGGGCGGTGCTCGGCGATGATCGCGATGTCGCGATCGACCTGCACGGACGCGTCGGCGTGGCCGCGGCGCGACGGATTCTGCATGCGGTCGAGGACTTGCACCCGCTGTTCGTCGAGGAACCCGTGCTGCCGGAGCAGCTGGCGCATCTGGCCGAGGTCGTTGCCACCTCGTCCGTTCCGGTCGCGCTCGGCGAACGGCTCTTTCACCGTTCGGAATTCCTTGCCCCGTTGAACGCCGGCGTCGCGGTCGTACAACCCGATGTCTCGCACGCCGGCGGGATTTCGGAGCTGCGGCGGATCGCCGTACTCGCGGACGCTCACGGCGCGCTACTTGCACCGCACTGCCCACTCGGTCCGATCTCGCTGGCGGCATCGTTGCAAGTGTCGTTCGCGACCCCGAACCTGCTGATCCAGGAGCAGAGCCGGGGCATTCACTACAACGTGAACAGCGACCTGACCTCGTACGTTGTCGATCCTGGTCCGTTCACCTGGGTCGACGGTCATGCGGTCTGGAATCCGCGTCCCGGGCTGGGCATCACGGTCGACGAGACGGCCGTACGCGCCGCGGACCGCACCGGTCACGCCTGGCGCAACCCGGTGTGGACGCACGCTGACGGCTCGTTCGCGGAGTGGTGAGGTCCTGGTGACCGTTGTCGCGGTTGATGCCGGCGACGGCGGTCGTTGGACGTCCCTACAGCTTGCCGGTCGCGAATGGCTGTGGGCCGGGCCCGGCCTGATCTCCGGGTCGCGGGCCGGTCTCGCCACCTTCATCGACGCGGGCGGTGTCGACGAATGCTTCCCGACCGTCCGCGGTACGCCCGACCACGGCGGCCTGTGGAACCAGCCGTGGGACGGCTACGTCGTGTACGGGGACGCGGTGCTGACCCGGGTCTTCACCTTCGGGGCCGATACCGTTGCCGTCGACTACCATCTGCAGGCCCCACCCGGCTACCGTTTCGTCTGGGCGGCGCACGCACTCTTGGACTGTATGCCAGGAGCAACCATCTCCGCGCCTCCGGCAACGGAATGCCGGATCTACCCCGAGGCAGCGCCGTGGCTGCCGTGGAGTTGGCCCGGCGACGCGCCATGGGTGACCGCGGCCTGGCCGACCCCGCTCGACCTGAACACCTACGGCCCGAGCGACGGCAGCGCGGCCGGCGCGGTACTGGTGGACTGCCCAACGGTGTCCGTTCGCGACCGCGCCGCCGAACTCACCATGACGTTGAGTTGCCCAGGACAACCAGTCTCCACCGCGCTCTGGCGGAACCTTGGTGGCTTCCCCGCCGACGCGCCGTACCGGAGCCTCGGCGTCGAGCCGATGCTCGGCCGGGTGTTCGACCTCGCCACCGCAGGCCCGTCCGACGCGGCGGTGGTGCCCGCGAGCGGCGAACTGACCTGGCGGCTCACGCTGACCGCCAGGCCAGTCTGATGTCACCCGAGGGGCAAGTCGAGTACGGCGTTCGGCACCGAGGTGCTGTTGGTGGTGCGAATGCTGTTGAGTTCGTCAGCGGACAGCGCCCGCTTGTACAGCCGTACCTCATCCATCGATCCGTCGAAATGATGCACGCCATCCAGGCGCTGGCCGACGTACATCTTGAATGGGCGTCCCGGACTGACCGATCCACTCGGCGCGGCCACACTCGCCGACTGAGCGCCGTCGACCCAGATCGAGAGCGTGCCGGCCTTACGTTGCAGGGCGACGTGGTGCCAGGTGGTGTCGTTGTACGCCTGCGCCGTCTGCACCGAGGCAGTATTTCCGCCGGTGGTGATCAGACCGCGAATCCGGCCGTCCGCCGGTTCGGCGCGCAGCCAGAACTGGGAGAACTCGTTGATCCCGTACCCCCAGAAGATCGCCTGGTTCGCCGTACTCGCGCCGTACTTGATCCAGGCCATCGCGGTGAAATCGCCCGCACCGACCGCCAGCGACTCGGCGTACGGGAGCTGGAGCGCGTCATCCACGCCATCGAAGTCCCGCGCCTGCCCGAACTTCCCGGCCACCGCCGTCGGAGCACCGCGCAGGTAGCTGTGGTTGCCCTGTCCGGAGACGTCCGGCGTGGTTGCCGTCCGCGGCGCATCCGGGAAGCCGATGTCGCTTTCGGCGAACCGCGCGAACCGGATCTGGTCACGGGCGTCCACCGTTCCGCCCTCGTACAGCAGGCCGATCTCGCCGGTGTCGAGGATCGCCAGATCGGAGTACCCGGACCAGTCGCTGGTGATCCGCGTACCTTCGTCGACCGACTGCCAGGTCCTGCCTTCGTCGAAGCTGGACCGGATCGTCATGTACCGCCGCCGGTCCGGGTCGGCCGGTGCGGCGAACAGGATGCGGTTGTACTTGTCGCCCTGGTCGACCGCGCGAAGGCGTTGCAGCGAGCCCTGGACCACCGGCGTTGTCAGGCCGTCGATCGTCGCGAACGGAGCCGCGAACGTCTCGCCGCCGTCATTGCTGACCGCGCCCATCCGGCTCGCGCCCGAAGTGCCGGCGTTGTTGCGCGCACCGGCGTACACCCCGCCGTCGACCTTCTCGACCACGCTGATCTCCTGCGGCGTCGCGTCCGCGCGGAGGTCGGTCGCGCCCTTGTGCCAGGTCACGCCGTGGTCATCGCTGTATACGAACTGGCCGGCGTTCTTCTGGGCGCCGTTGTCGTAGTTGGTGCCCGCGACCAGCCGGCCGGCGTGCGCGCCACGAGTGAGTTGGATGCCGTGGACAGGGCCGGTCGCATACCAGCCCCAGACCGGGTCGTCGATCTGCGAACCGATGTTCTTCGCCTTGCTCCAGGTCCTGCCGTCGTCGTCACTGACCTGGACGTACGGGGTTCGCGGGCGGCTCGTCGTACCCGGATCCATCGTGGACAGGAGCACGATCCGGCCGGTCTCGTAATCGACGATCGGAGTCGGGTTGCCGCGGGTGGCGACCGCGTCCGGGTCGGTGTCGGTGCCGGAAAGCACGGTTTGGGTGGCCGACCAGGTCCGGCCGTCGTCGTCGGAACGGCGGAGGACGAGGTCGATCTCCTGGGAGTCGGCGCACCAGGCCCGGCGGGCCTCGGCGAACGCGAGCAGCGCGCCGGACTTCGTACGCACGATCGCGGGAATGCGGTAACAGCCGAAGCCCGCGTCCCCCTTGTTGAACAGCACGGTCTGGGTGACGGCTTGGACGGTTGCCTGGGTGGTTGCTCGGGAGGTTGCTTGGGTGGGCGTCGGCAGGGTGAGGGTGGCCGCGGTCAGAGCCAGCGCGGCCAGGATCTTGAGCCTGGGCATGAGCGGATGCCTCCACTAAGTAAACAACGGGGCGGTTGTTCACTGTGTAATTCAGCCACAGATCAGGCGTCCACGCCAGAGCTCATGGGACGTCCTATGTCTTATCCGATCACATAAGTTGGAGATCATGGACCTGCTTGCCGAACTCCGCAGCCGGAAACTGCTCGCGATCATTCGCGCCGACGGGGCCGAAACCGCCCTGGCCTGCGTTCAGACGCTGGTCGAGGCCGGCGTCAACACCCTGGAGATCTCCCTCACCACGCCCGGCGCGGTCGAGGCGATCGCCGCGGCGCGCGACCAGTACGACCCGAGCATCCTGATCGGCGCCGGCACCGTGGTCACCGCGGCGCAGGCCGACCAGGTCGCGGCCGCCCGGGCCAGCTTCGCGGTCACCCCGGCGATCACCCGCGGCGCGCACCGCTCGGTAGAGCTCGGTCTGCCGCTGCTCTGCGGCGCCCTCACCCCCACCGAGGTAGTCGCCGCCGTCGACCTCGGCGCCACCGCGGTCAAGATCTTCCCCGCCAAGGTCCACGGCCCCGGCTACCTGCGCGAACTCCGCGCACCGCTGCCCGACGTCCCGTTGATCGCCGTCGGCGGCGTCGACGCCCAGTCCGCCCCCGCGTACCTCACCGCCGGCGCCCTGGCGGTAGGCGTCGGCTCCCCCCTGCTCGGCGACGCCGCCGCCGGCGGCCCCCTCTCCGAACTGTCAATCCGAGCCACCCTCTTCCGCACCGCCCTGAACCTCTAACCCACCCCAAGCCCAACCTTCCGCACTGTTCGTCCCCCGCCCCCACCACCTCCGCACGCCAACCGCACTCCCCCCGCCCCACCACCTCCGCACCCCGACCACACTCCCCCACCCCCTCCACACCCCGACCGCACTCCCCCGCCCCCCGCTCGTCCCACCGCGCGACAGCCCAGCTGTCTTTCCCTACTTCGGAGCCTGTTGATGACTGACCTGCTGACTCTTGGCGAGACGATGGTCTCGGTGCGGACCGCTCGGCCGATGCGGCTCGGCGGGGACGCGCATCTGTCCATCGCCGGCTCCGAAAGCAACGTCGCGATCGGCGTCGCCCGGCTCGGCCACCACACCACCTGGTTAGGTGCCCTGGGCAACGACGAACCCGGCCGCCTGATCCAGCGCACCCTCCGCGCCGAGAACGTCGACACCAGCCAGATCCGCTTCGCCGACGACTCCTTCACCGGTTTCATCGCCTTCGACCAGCCGTCGCACGACATCACCCGGGTCAGCTACCACCGCCGCGGTTCGGCCGCCTCCACCCTCACCCCGGAAGAAGCCACCGCCGCGATCCAGGCGACGAAACCGACCCTCCTGCACGTCACCGGCATCACCCCCGCCCTCTCGCCGGCAACACGCGCCGCCACCCTCGCCGCCGTACGCGCCGCCTCCGCCGCCGGCACCCAGGTCTCCCTCGACGTGAACTACCGCGCCCGCCTCTGGTCCCGCCCCGAAGCCGCCGCGACCATCCGCGAACTCCTCCCGTACGTGCACACGATCTTCGCCTCCGACGACGAACTCGACCTCCTCACCGATGCCCCCAACCCCGTCCCACCCCTCCTCGAACACGCCACCCAGCTAGTAGTAACCGCCGGCCACAAAGGCGCCTGGCTCCACACCCGCACCCCCTCCCCCGCGCAGCCACACACCGCCCCCGCCGCATCCCCGACCCACCAGCCCACCGATCCCACCGTCCCGGCCGACAAGCGCACCGACCCCACCGGCGCAGCATCCGGCGTACACCCCGACGCCATCGCCGCAGCATCCGGCGTACACCCCGATCCCGTTGGCGCGTCATCCGGCGTACACACGATCCACCAGCCCGCGCTCTCCGTCACGGTGGTCGACAGCATCGGCGCCGGTGACGCCTTCGTCTCCGGTTACCTCTCCGCCACCCTCGACGACCTCGCCCCCGAAGCCCGCCTGCACCGCGCCACCACCTCCGGCGCCTTCTGCGTCACCGCCTTCGGCGACTGGGAATCCCTCCCCACCCGTCAGGACCTCTCCCTCCTCACCCACACCCAAGGCACCGCCCTCCGCTAACCAGCGACCCGAAGAACAGGTAGCGGTCCCCCAAACACCTCGGTTCCCCTTCCGCCGCCCGCAACACGCGTGGATATCCACCCGTGTTGTGGGTTCTCCACCGGTATACGAGTGGAGAACCCACAACAAGAGTGGAGAAGCTCAAGCGGGAGCGGCGCCGGCCCGTCAGTTGTCGGCGGTTGGGAAGAGGATGGGGCTGAGGAGGTACCGGGCGCGGTCGGGGGTGGCCTCGTTCGTGAGGACCGGGAGGATCGCGGCGCGGAGGGCGGCGATCAGTTGGTGGAGCTCGGGTTCGGTGAGCCAGATGCCGTGCTGGCGGTAGCCGACCAGGTCGGCGACCGGATCGGCGCCTTCGCCATCGGCGTACGCGTTGAACTCGGCCACGAGCGCCGCCATCGCGACCGCGAACCCCCGCCGGTGATCCTCCACGGTGAGCTCCGCCAACTGCTCCGGCGTGATCGACGCGCGCTCGGCCTGCAACCGGAAGCGCCGCTCGACCGCGCCGCGAACCCGCTGCTCGGCCGCGACCTCGAGGATTCCGCCTTCGGCGAGCAGCTCGACGTGCCGGTACAGCGTTGCCTTCGAAACGTCCGTGATCCGTTCTCCGAGCTCGCCGGTGGTCAGCTCACGCCCGCCGCGCAGCGCATGCACGATCCGCAACCGCACCGGATGCCCCAGCAGTTCCAACGGACCCATAGGCAGACAATCTCACATCGTGCTACCTTTCGCAAAGAACGAGAAAGGTAATGCTGATGTCTCCTTGGACTCCCCCGGCGTACGCCGACCCGGCCACCTTCACCGAGCGCGACCTCACCCTGGACGCGGCCGCCCGTACCGTCCCCGGCACGCTCACCCTCCCGACCCATCCCGGCTCCCGGACCGGTGTCGTACTGCTCCCCGGCGCCGGCCCCTTCGATCGCGACGGAACCAGCGGCCCGAACAAACCGCTGAAGGACCTCGCCTGGGGCCTCGCCACGCAGGGCATCGCGGTCCTCCGGTACGACAAGCCAACCGCGAACCGCCCCGAAGCGATGCTCGAACCCGGCTACACGATGACCGCGGAATACGTCCCGCACGGCACCGCGGCAGTCCGCACCCTCGCCGAGTACGCCGACCGGATCGTACTGATCGGCCACAGTATGGGCGGGAAGATCGCTCCGAAGATCGCCGCCGAGGAACCGCTCGTTGCCGGCGTGGTGATCATGGCCGGCGACACTCAGCCGATGCACCACGCCGCCGTCCGCGTGATGCGCTACCTCGCCGAGACCAGCCCGGAAGCCGTCCCGCCGGGAACCATCGAACTCTTCGAACGCCAAGCAGCCGCCGTCGACAGCCCGGACCTGTCACCCGAGACGACCGATCTCCCGTTCGGCCTGCCCGCGTCCTTCTGGCTCGACCTCCGCACATACGACCCGGTCGCCACCGCCGCCAAGCTCGACGTACCGATCCTCGTCCTGCAAGGCGGACGCGACTACCAGGTCACCGTCGCCGACGACCTACCTGCCTGGCGTACGGGCGTACCGAACGCGACCGTCACCGTACTGGACGCCGACAACCACCTGTTCTTCCCCGGCACCGGCCCGTCCACGCCGGCCGACTACCAGGCCGAAGGCCACGTCGACCCGGAGGTGATCACCACCATCCTCAACTGGTTGCCCTAAGCAATCACACGGGAAACCAGCGCAGCCGGATCGAGCTCGTCGTGGTGGTCAGTCGAGCAGCGCCGGATCGGATTCCAGTTCCCGTTCGGGGTCGAGCGGAAGCACGATCTTGAACACCGTACGCCCCGGCTCGGACTCCACTCGCAGGTCACCGTGGTGCTTCTTCACCACGATCCGCCAGGAGATGTCCAGCCCCAGCCCGGTGCCCTCGCCGATCGGCTTGGTGGTGAAGAACGGTTCGAAGATCCGTCGCCGGATCTCTTCCGGAATCCCCGGCCCGGTGTCACCGATCTCGACCACCGCGTACGCGCCGTCCCGCCGGGTCCGGATCGTCAGCGTCCCGGCGCCGCCCATCGCGCTGACCGCGTTGTCGATGATGTTCGTCCAGACCTGGTTGAGCTCCGCCGCGTACGCCGGAATCGCCGGCACGTCGGGATCGAACTCCTTGACCAGCTGGTATCCCTGAAGCTTGCCCGACATCATCACCAGCGTCGACTTGAGCAACTCGCGCAGATCGACGGTCTGGTACGGCGCCCGGTCGATCTGCGAGTACTGCTTGGCGGCACCAACGAGGGTGGAGATCCGGGTGACCGAGTCGTCGATCTCGTTCATCAGCGACTCGGTGTCGATCGTGTACATCAACCAGCGCACCGCGCCCTCAAGGTACTTCGGCCCGACCGCCGTCAGCACCTCCTCCATCCACTCCACGTCCAGCCCGGCCGACGCCAGCACCGGCGCGACGTCCCAGCTCGCCTGGACATCGTGATCTTCGAGCCAGTCGATGAGCGTGTCCTCGCGGTCGGACAGCTCCATCGGTGGGATGTCCTTGTCCTTGTTCTTCTCCAGCCGCTCGACCGCATCGTCCTGCAGCGCGACGATCTGGTGCAGCTTGGTCGCGTCCAGCGTGCCGTCCGCGAGCATCGCCAGCTTCGACCGCATCCCGGAGACCCGCTGCCGCAGCGTCGCCGCGGCCCGGACTGCCGCCGCGGCCGGGTTGTTCAGCTCGTGGGTCAGACCGGCGGACAGCGAGCCGAGCGCCAGCAGCCGCTCGCGCTCCCCCAGCGTCTCGTTGGTCCGCCGCATCCCCATCACGAAGCCCTCGATCAGGTGCACCGCCATCGGGAACCAGGTGTTCATCATCGTCGCCATCGTGTCGGCGCTGATCACGAAGAACTCCGACGGCCGCGTCACCTGCATGGTCGCCGTGTACGACTTGTGGTCGTTGGCGCCGAAGAACGCGTTGAACGCGCCCGAGTACACGCCGCGCTGGCCGGTGCGGTTGATCTCGACCAGCTCACCGTGGGACAGCTTGCACAGCCGGATCTCGCCGGACAGCAGCACGTAGCAGCAGGTCGCCTCGTCGCCTTCGTTGAAGACGACGCCGTCGCGTACCTCCTCGACGTACCCGGCCTCGGACAGCCAGCCGAGCTGCTCGTCGGTGAGGCTCTCGAACAGGAACAGCGTGCGCAGCTCGTCCGGGCTCAGCCGCCGCGGCTCAACGGTGTTCTCGGTCATCAGAGCATCTCCAGGTATCGGTGCACCAGTGTCACGGCCATCGCTCCGTCGCCGACCGCCGAGGCGACCCGCTTCACCGACTCGGCCCGCACGTCGCCGGCCGCGAACACGCCCGGCATGCTCGTCTCCAGGTGGTACGGCTCCCGCTCCAGCACCCAGCCCGGCGGTCTGCCGTGCAGGTCCGGGCCGGTGAGCACGAAGCCACGCTCGTCGCGGAGCAGGTCACCGGGCAACCAGTCCGTCCGCGGCGCCGCGCCGATGAACACGAACATCCACTCCGTGTCCACCTCGCGCTTCTCCCCGGTCTCGCTGTTCAGCAGGGTGAGATGTTCCAGGTGCTCCGAGCCCACACAGGAAACGACCTGTGTACAGGTGTGTACGTCGATGTTGTCGATCGCGTCGATCTGGTCGATCAGGTACGACGACATCGTCGCGGTCAGTGATGGTCCTCTGACCAGCATATGCACGCGTTTCGCATGCCTGGAGAAGTACACCGCCGCCTGACCGGCAGAGTTCGCTCCACCGATGATGTACACCTCGGCGCCCGCGCAGGCCGGCCCTTCGGTGGTCGCCGAGCCGTAGTAGATGCCCCGGCCGCACAGATCGTCCACCCCAGGCGCCTGCAGCGTCCGGTACGCCACGCCCGTCGCCAGGATCACCGAGTGCGCCGAGATCTCGCTGCCGTCCGCGAACCGCAGGCGCCGCGCGTTCCCGAGCGTCTCCAGCCCCACCACCTGCCGGGTGGTCAGCAGCTCGGCCCCGAAGCGCACCGCCTGCCGCCGCGCCCGGTCTGTCAGCTGCGCGCCGGACACCCCGTCCGGAAAGCCGAGGTAGTTCTCGATCCGGCTGGACTGGCCGGCTTGGCCGCCGGTCGCCAGTTGCTCGACCAGCACGGTCCGCAGGCCCTCGCTGGCGCCGTACACCGCCGCACCGAGCCCGGCCGGGCCGCCACCGACCACAACCAGGTCGTAGAAGTCCTGCGTCGGCGCGGTGGTCAGGCCGACCTTCTCCGCCAGCTCCGCCTCGGACGGCGCGACCATCACACTCGCGTCGGGCGTGATGACGACCGGGAGCGCCGATCCGTCCACCTCCGCGGCGTCGAGCAGCCGTTTGGCCTCCTCGTCGTCGACGTTCAGCCAGCGGTACGGCACCGCGTTCCGGGCCAGGAAGTCGCGGGCCGCGAACGACGGCGCCGACCAACGGTGACCGATCACGCGCGTTTCGTCACCGGACGGCTCCGGCGTCGTCCGCCACAGGTCGAGCATCGCGTCGACCACCGGGTACAGCTTCTCCTCCGGCGGATTCCACGGTTTCAGCAGGTAGTGGTCCAGATCGACGACGTTGATCGCCTGGATCGCCGCATCCGTGTCGGCGTACGCCGTCAGCAGCACGCGGCGCGCCAGCGGGAACAGGTCCATCGCCGCTTCGAGGAACTCGATCCCCGACATCTGCGGCATCCGGTAGTCCGCCAGCAGCAGCGCCACCGGCTCCCCCCGCAGCTTCAGCTCCTTCAGCGCGTCCAGCGCCTGCCCCGGGCTCTCCGCCCGGACGATCCGGTTCTGCTCGCCATACCGCCGCCGGAGGTCCCGAGCAATCGACCGGGAAACCCCCGGGTCGTCATCCACGGTAAGAATCACCGCACGAGTAGCTGCCGCTGTCATGCCTCCTTCATACCAGCGGCAGCCCACAAACGGTCATCCGTTATCCACAGGCGTACCGCTTCAGCTGATCGTGACGATCTTGTTCGCGCTGAACGACGCGATCGACTTTCACACGTTGTTCCGTACTGCTGCGGGTACCTCTGGGTGGCTTCGCGCCGTCAAGGACCGCAGGTGAAGCAGGGCCACTCCCGGCCACACCGCGCGCAACGCCCGTCGGGGGCCGGCGCCGGCAGCCAAACGGGGTTCGCGTGCCCAACCCGGCCCGCCGCGCCCGGTAGGGGTGGAGCAACGGTGTCCGTGGGTTCCGGCCCGACGGACACGCCGGGCGTCATGGGTGTGAACCAGTGGACTTGTGTACGGCCGTTGGTGCCGTGGGCGGCCAGCAGGGCAGGGACACCTGCGTCCCAGGTGGACGTCCCGGGCCAGCGTCCACGCCAGCGAACAGTGGTCGCGCCATCGGACCACTCCACTCCCTCGGCAAGGATCGCAGTAGGTGTGGTGTGCCGCACCAGACGGAAGAGTCGAGCCTGTCGCTGCAGTGTGTTCACCCCTTCAGACTGGCCCAGAGGTGCCGCGACGAACAGGTGTTTGCTGTGGGCTGCAAGAACAGCCCACAGCCCACACCCCTTCTTTTACGAGGTTTCTGTCGGTGCGCCCTTGTAGCTTCGGCAACACGCACCACATGAGCTCCAAGCACGAACGGGTGATCCTGTGACGAAGACACTGGCCACCACACCGACCAACACCAACCAGACCGGCCAACTCATCGGCCCACCCACCAACCAGGCCCCTGACGCACGTACGGCCGCTGCCACCCAGGCGGTGGGATTCGGGGAACGGTTGCGGCAGTACCGGCAGGCGGCCGGGCTGAGCTTGCGGCAACTGGCAGCACGCGCCGGGTACGACCACAGCTATCTGTCACAGGTGGAGCGCGGGCAGCGTCCAGGCTCGGCCGACCTGGCCCGACGCTGCGACCAGGAGCTCGGTGCCGGCGGCAGACTGATCACCGGCTTCGAGCAAAGATCCGCGGCACCGCGGTGGGTGGATCGGCCGGGCGGTGGTGATTCGCTGGAATCGGCGTGGCGTGGGCTGGTCGTGGCGGTTGGCGCGCACGGTGGTCCGGGTGACGTGCTCGGCGACATCCGTTCCGTACCGCCCGCTGTACTGCTGCCGGAGCTGGTCAGTGTTCTGCAGGCCTGCGACAACGGAGACCCACAGGCAGTTGAGCTGAGTGTACTGATCGCCGAGACCCTCGCTGGGCTTGGCGAGTGCGCGACCGCACGACGCTGGTGGTGGGCCGCACAGGCGGCTGCGGACAGTGCCGTTGCAACAAACAGTGCGGGCGGTTCCGGTGGAGTGGGCAGTGCCGGTGCAGTGGGGTTGGCCGCGCTGGTACGGGCGCGGGCGGTGATCAGTGGGCTGGGTGAACGGCAGTCTTTGGCTGGGTTGCTGCGGTTGGCGGATGAGACGGTCGCGATGGATCGGCGGGCGCCGGACGCGGCGGGGTTCCTGCCATTGGCGGCTCGTGCGCTGGTGCTGGCTGAGCTCGGAGTGAGTGAGGACGCGGGTCAGGCGTTGCGGGAGCTGGTTGGTGCCGGCGACAAACTGCTGGTCAGCGACACGCTTGTGGTCGGCGACACGTGTGGCCGGAGAGCTGATGTTGTGGGTCGTGAGGCGGCCCGGCAGGGCGGCGCGCGGTTGCTTGGTCCCTTGCCGTACCAACTGCATTGGGTCGAGGGGCTGGTCAGTGCGCGGCTCGGGTACGGCATCGCGGGGTGTGTCCTGCTGGCGCGAGCCAGGGAGCTCTGTGCTGAGGGCTGGCACGGTGAGCGGGCGGGGCTTGAGTTGGGGCTGGCTGAGTGTTTGGTGGCGGCTGATGAGGTGCCTGCTGGGCTGGCGCTGGCCTTGCGGGTGCTGGTCGAGCTGCCTGATGAGTGGCACAGCCTGTGGGTGGCGGATGCCGCGCGCAGGGTTCTTCAGGCTGTGGAGAAGAAGGAGCCTGCTAGGCGCGAACTGACGGAGCTGCGGCGCTTGCTGGCGCGGCTGACGTGCCGGAGTGGCCGGAGTATGGGCGCGGGGTCGAGGGGTGGGGTGGGGGCGGGGTAGCGTGCGGGGAGTGACAGGTGAACAGCGGGGCGCGGTAGTGGCAGGTGCTTGGGACTTTGCGGTTGAGTTGCGGAGTGATCCGGCCAGTGCGGAGGCTCGGGCGGCGGTGTTGGCGGAGCCGGTGTTCGGGCAGTCGTTTACGGATCACATGGTGATTGCCAACTGGTCGGTCGAGCACGGGTGGCGTGATGCGAAGGTGACGGCGTACGCGCCGTTGTCGCTCAGCCCGGCGGCTGCTGTGTTCCATTACTCGCAGGAGATCTTCGAGGGCCTCAAGGCGTACCGGCACGCGGACGGGTCGGTGTGGGCCTTCCGGCCGGATCGGAACGCAGCGCGGTTCACGGCGAGCGCTGAGCGGCTGGCGTTGCCGCACGTGCCGGAGGAGCAGTTCGTCGCGGCGCTGCGTGCGCTGGTGACCGTTGACGAGTCGTGGGTGCCGTCTGCCGATGACGGCGAGACCAGCCTGTACCTCCGGCCGTACATGATCGCCACCGAGGCGGTCCTGAGCGTACGGCCGTCACATGAGGTGCTGTTCGGCGTCATCGCGTCCCCGGCCGGCCCGTACTTCAACACCGGTCCGAAGCCGGTCTCCATCTGGTTGACCACCTCCTCGATCCGCGCGACGCCCGGCGGCACCGGCGCGGCGAAGTGCGGTGGCAACTACGCCTCCAGCCTGGCCGGCCTGGCCGAGGCGGTGGCGAACGGCTGTGAGCAGGTCGCGTTCGTCGATGCGGTCGAGCACAAGTGGCTCGAGGAGATCGGCAGCATGAACATGTTCTTCGTGTACGCGGATGGCCGGATCGCGACGCCTGAGCTGTCCGGATCGATCCTCGAAGGGGTCACCCGGGCGTCCGTCCTGGAGCTGGCCGCGGACCTGGGCCATCCGGTCGAGGAGCGCCGGATCTCCGCGGACGAGTGGAAGGACGGTGTCCGCTCCGGCGAGATCACCGAGGTGTTCGCCTCCGGAACGGCCGCCGTGATCACTCCGATCGGCCGGGTCGCCTGGCCGGAGGGCGATCTCACCATCGGCGATCACACGGTCGACTACGGCGTCGGCCCGGTGACCGCGAAGATCCGCTCCGCGCTCCTGGACCTCCAGTACGGCCGCACCCCCGACACGCGTGGCTGGCTGACCAGACTCGCCTAGTGCCGGTTGTCCCCGGGGGCGGTTAGGTTGTGGGCATGGCAGGGAAGGCGAAGAGCCCCGCGGTTGAGCTGGAGGTCGGTGGGCGTACGGTGCGGGTCTCGAACCCGGACCGGGTGTACTTTCCGGCGCACGGCGAGACCAAACTCGACCTGGTCAAGTACTACCTGTCCGTCAGCGACGGGATAGTGAACGCGCTCCGGGAGCGGCCGTGCATGCTGCACCGCTTCCCGGACGGGGTCGCCGGGGAGAAGGTGCATCAGAAGCGGCTGCCGCACGGAGCACCGCCGTGGATGGAGACCGTCCAGGTGAAGTTCCCGCGGTACAACCGGACCGCCGACGAGCTGTGCGTCACCGAGATCGCGCACGTCGCCTGGGCGGTGCAGATGTCGACCGTGGAGTTCCATCCGTGGAACTCGCGCCGCGCCGACACCGAGAAGCCAGACGAGTGGCGGATCGACCTCGACCCGATGCCGGACTGTCCGTTCGACCGGGTCCGCCGGGTCGCGGGCGTCGTCCACGAGGTGCTCGACGAGCTCGGCGCGGTCGGCTACCCGAAGACTTCCGGCGGCAGCGGCATCCACGTGTACGTCCGGGTGCGGCCGGAGTACGGGTTCTCCGACGTACGCCGTGCCGCGCTGGCGTTCGCCCGGGAGGTCGAGCGGCGCGCGCCGGAGGACGTGACGACGACGTGGTGGCGCAAGGACCGCGACCCGAAGAAGCTGTTCGTGGACTACAACCAGAACGCCCGCGACCACACGATCGCGTCCGCGTACTCGGTCCGTGGCAACGCGGACGGTACGGTCTCGACGCCGATCCACTGGGACGAGGTCGACGACGTGAACCCGAAGGACTTCACCATCCGCACGGTGCCGCAACGGTACGCCGAGCTGGGCGACCTGCACGCCTCGATCGACGACGACGTGTACTCGCTCGCCACCCTGATGGAGTGGGCCGAGCGCGACGAACGCGAAGGCGCCGAGGCGCCACCCGAGGACTGACGTGCGAACACTCGACTCGGCCGACGCGTACGAGCGCGCGGCCGGGCTCGCGACGTGCGGCAGGCGACAACTTCTCGGCATCACCGGAGCACCAGCGGCCGGCAAGTCGACGTACGCCGAGCAGCTCGCCGCGAAGCTGACCGCCGACGGGCACCAGGTCGCGCTGGTACCGATGGACGGCTTTCACCTCGCCCAATCGGTCCTGGACGAGCTGGGTCTCGCGGACGTGAAGGGCGCGCCGCACACGTTCGACGGTTTCGGCTTCGTGGCGCTGCTGCGCCGGTTGAAGGAGCGGCCGGACGAGCAGCTCTGGGCGCCACGCTTCGACCGCGGTATCGAGGATTCGATCGCCGCGAGCATCGGCGTCGCGCCCGAGGTCACGCTGGTCATCACCGAAGGCAACTACCTGCTGCTCGATCAGCCGCCCTGGTCGGCCGTCCGCGCGCTCCTCGACCAGTGCTGGTACGTCGAAGTGCCCGATGCACTACGGCACGCCCGCCTCGAAGCACGCCATCGCCACTTCGGCAGGTCAGCCCAGGAAGCACGTGAGCGTACGTACGGATCGGACGAGCGAAATGCTCACCTGATCGCGGCGACCGCCCCGGCCGCGGACGCGCTCATCCGGTTACCCGTTCGATGAACGCGGCCACACCGTCCAGATAGAGCTGCAGCCCGAAGTCGAAATCGGCGTCGTTGCTCTCCTCGAAACCGACGCCGGCCGCGAAGACGCCCGCTGCGAGGACCTTCGCCACCGCCGGGTACACGCGTGGATCGACGACCCGCGCGAGCGTCGCGCCGTAGTGCTCGAACGCGGCCGGGTCGTCGTCGAAGCCCGCGGTCAGGTCGAACGAGACCCGGATCTGCCCCTGCACGTAGGTGATCAGGCCCATCACGACGCCGACCTTCGCCTCCTCCGGCAGGCCGGTGCCCTGCAGCGCGCCGAGCGCCAGGTCGAACCAGGCGAGGTTGTTCGGGCCGGCCGGCGGACCTGAGATCGGCACGTTCGCGTACCACTTGTGCTTGCGGATCGCGGTCATCACGCCGTCCGCCCAGAAGGTCAGACCGGTCCGCCAGCCGATCCCCGCCGGCAGCGGATCGGGCCGTTCGACGGCGGCGTCCGACATCAGCACGAGCAGGTCGTCCTTGCTCTTCACGTGCCGGTAGAGCGCCATCGTCGAGTTGCCGAGCCGCTCCGCGACCCGTGCCATCGAGACCGCGCCGAGGTCGCCTTCCTCGTCCGCGATCGCGACCGCCGCCGCGACGATGTCGTCGAGCGTCAGCGCCGGCTTCGGCCCGCGCCGCGGCGCCGCCCGCACCCGCCACATCAGCGCCACGTCAGCCGGCAGCTCGTTGTCGTCCACGCGGTCAGTCTAGGGCTTGCCAAGCCTTACTGCGTACCTGCTACGCTATTTAGCGTATTCGATACGCAGTAAGGAGGGGACGATGATCATCGAGGCAGCCGGGCTACGGAAGTCGTACGGCGCGACCGAGGTCCTGACCGGTGTCGACCTGAGCGTCGAGGCGGGGTCGGTGCTCGCGTTACTCGGTCCGAACGGCGCGGGCAAGACCACGGTCGTGCGCATCCTGACCACGCTGACCCGGCCGGACGCCGGTACCGCGACCATCGCCGGGTACGACGTGCTCCGTGAACCGGGCCGGGTCCGTGGCGTGATCAGCCTGACCGGCCAGTACGCGGCAGTCGACGAGAACCAGACCGGCCGGGAGAACCTGGTGATGGTCGGCCGGCTGATGCATCTTGGCCGGCGGAGCGCACAGCTGCGTACGCACGAGTTGCTGGAACAGTTCGGCCTGACCGCGGCGATGGACCGGCGGGTGAAGACCTACTCGGGCGGTATGCGCCGGAAGCTCGATCTGGCGATGAGCCTGATCGCCCGGCCGCGGGTGATCTTCCTGGACGAGCCGACGACCGGACTGGACCCAGCCAGCCGTTCGGCCATGTGGGACGCGATCGTCGACCTGGTCCGGGACGGTACGACCATCCTGCTCACCACTCAGTACCTGGAGGAAGCGGACCGGCTCGCCGACCGGGTAGTACTGCTCAACCAGGGTCGCATCGTCGCGAGTGGGACTGCCGACGCGCTCAAGACGCAGATCGGTGGTGAACGCATCGAACTGCGGTTCGCCGAGGAGGCACAGGTAGAGAAGGCGACCGGCGTACTGGACGGTGTGGCGAACCAGCTCGTACTGAACGTGCCCTCCGACGGTACGGCGGCGCACCTGCACCACGTACTCGACCTGCTACGCGACAACGGACTGGAGCCGGAGCGGGTGTCATCCCACCGGCCCACGCTGGACGACGTGTTCCTCGCCCTGACCGCCTGAGAGGTTGCTGATGTCACACCAAGGAGTTGTCGCCGCCTGCTCGGATGTGGCGACCATGATCGACCGGAGCGTGCGGCTGGCGCGGCGCAACGTCGACACGTTGTTCGCCTCGATCCTGTTGCCGCTGCTGATGATGGCGCTGTACGTGTTCGGCGGCGCGATCAACACAGGTACTCAGTACGTCAACTACGTCGTACCGGGCATCCTGCTGCTCACTACTGGGTACGGGGCGGCGTCGACCGCGATGGTGGTTGCCGATGACATGAATACGGGGATGATCGACCGGCTGCGTTCACTGCCGATCCGGAGCTTCGCGGTACTGACCGGGCATGTGGTCGCGAGTGTGGCGCGTAACGCGGCATCCACTGCGATCGTCATCCTCGCGTCGTTGGCGATGGGGTTCCGTCCTGGCGGTGGAGTGATCGACTGGCTCGCGGCTATCGGTCTACTGCTGCTCTACGTCGTGGCACTGTCCTGGTTGGCCGCTGGACTCGGTGTGATCGCCAAGACGGTCGAGTCGGCCAGTACGCTCAGCTTCTTCATGCTGTTCCTGCCGTACCTGAGCAGTGCGTTCGTACCGCCGGACTCGATGCCGAAGTGGCTGCAGCCGATCAGTGAGCATCAGCCGATCACTCCGGTGATCGAGGCGGTTCGCAGTCTGCTGACCGGCACGCCGATGGGAAACAACGGCCGACTGGCGCTCGCGTGGTGTTGTGGTCTACTCCTGTTCTCCGTGCTGCTGGCAACCGCTCTGTATCGGAGACGCACCAGCCGGTGAAGAAATCGCTACCGAAACCACCCGCTGTGACCCCTTCATCGAGTTAACGTCAAGGTCCCCCCTCGTGTGGTGGTCCCATCCCCCCGGGACCCACACGGACAAGCGCCCCGATCATCGATCGGGGCGCTTTGTTTTCCCGGGCCTGTCGTTTTCGCCGCTCCTGGTTCGACGTATCAGTGAGAGCGACCAAGGGAGAGGGTCAGAATGAACATCAGCGCCGACGTCCGGAACATGATCATCACCATGCTGGCCGAGGGGAGCCCGGTCTGGTACGTCGCGGGCATGGTCAACATGCGCAGCCACGACGTCTACACCATCGGCCATGCCGCCGGTTACCCGGACAAAACCAAGCTCCGCCGCGCTGTCTGGGCCGCCCAGAATCGCGTCCCGCAAGCTGCCTGACCTCAGTCCTCGGGGTGCTCGATCTGGTACTGCTCGATCAGTTCCTCGAAGCGGCCGGGCGCGCCTTCGGCCAGCGACACGGTGCGGCCGCCGACGACGGCGCGGACCTGGTCGGCCACCTCGGCGGCCTTCTCCGGGGTCGCGTAGATGCCCAGCAGCAGGTCGTCGGTGTCGTCGGCGAGCGTGAACCCCCAGGGCACGTCGCACGGGCCGTTGTGGGCCTCGACCGGGCAGAGCACCCGCGCCACCGGTTCCTGCATCGCCAGCGCCTCGCCGGTGCCGGAGAACCCCTGAATCCTCAACTCGTACGTCTTCACGAACCGAAAGTTACCGATGCCCCACCGGGCGCGCATCGGGGTTTTCGCCCCAACCGTCCCTGACTGCCTGTCAGCCCAAGGTATGACTTCTGTGCGCGTAAGGTAATCGATTGGCTACCGATCGACGCGCTGAACGGGGAGAACTTTGATCAGGACTGTCGTCGCACTGACCGGCGCCGCGGCGCTGGCGATCGCCGGAGTGGCGCACGCCGCGCCGGGAGAAGCACAAACAGGCGAGCAGAACGTGACCGTTCAGATCTGGCTGACCTCAGACCTGGCCGGCGCCGCACGGTTCGCCACGGCGGTCTCCACCCCGGGCAGTCCTGACTTCCACCACTACCTCAGCCCGAACGCGTACACGGCCCGCTTCGGACCGTCCGCCGCGACGGCGAACGCGGTCTCGGACTGGTTGCGCCACCGCGGCATGACCGACGTACAGGTCAGCAGCGGCCGCGACTACATTTCGGCGTCCGGCCCGGTGTCCAAACTGCAATCCGTACCACCATCGCTCGCGCCGAACATCATGTCCGTGACCGGTCTGGGCAACGAGGCCGCGCCGCGGTCGGCATCGGTCGCACGCCGACAGCCGACCTGCTCCGCGTACTGGGCTCAGCACGTGCGGACCGTCAGCCCCTCGTACCGCGGATTCGCGAAAGCCTCGCTGCCGGTGTGCGGTTACTCCGCCCAGCAGTTGCGCGCGGCGTACGGTGCGTCCTGGGCGGCGACCGGCCGCGGCCAGACCGTCGCACTGACCGAGAGCGAGGCGCCGACCAACATGGCGCAGACGCTGCGGGAGTACGCGCGACGCAACCACCTGCCGGCCCCCAAACCCAACCAGTTCCGCGAGATCCACGTCGGCTCGTGCGGTACCAAAACTCAGCGCACCCGCAGCGCGCAGCAGTACAACGACGAAGCGGAGATGGATTCCGAGGCCGTGTACGCGATGGCGCCCGCGGCGAATCAGCTGATGGTGGTCGGAAGCGGCTGCGACGAAGACCAGGCGCTGCTCAACGCCGTACTGGCCGTGCTGACGGGCGACGGTCATCGGCCGAGCGCGTCGATCGTCTCCAACTCGTGGCAGATCCCGATCGGCGATGTCTCCCCGAAGACCTGGCACGCGATCACGCTCCGGGCGGCTGCCGAAGGTGTCGGCCTGTACCTGTCGTCCGGCGACACCCCGGGCCTGACCATGACCGCATCGGACCCGCTCGTGACAGCGGTCGGTGGTACGACGCTGGGACTCGATGCCCGGAGCAACCGAGTGTTCGAGACCGGCTGGTCGAACGGTTCGGCGATGTTCGAGGACCGCAAGTGGAGCGAGCTCGGCATCACCGGCGCGGGCGGCGGAACCAGCCTGGTCTACGCGCAGCCGGCGTACCAGAAGGGCGTCGTACCAGCGTCGATGTCACACGTACGCGTCGGTGGGAGAACAGTCGTCAACCGAGCCGTACCCGACCTCGCGGCCGTCGCCGACCTCGACACCGGCATGCTGACCGGCTACACGACGCTGGACGACAAGGGCAAACCCACGTACCGGACGATGGTCAACGCGGGCACCAGCCTGTCCGCCCCGCTGGTCGCCGGCTTGATCGCCGGTGCCCAGCAAGGGCGGCGGACACCGTTCGGTTTCATCAACCCGCTCCTGTACCGGCTGCATGGCACCCGCGCGATCAACGACGTACTGCCGATCAACAAGGCGATGCCACAGCAGAACCGTGCCGCCTACACCCCGGCCACCGCTACCGACAGCGCGACCATCGACGTCTTCGACTCCCACAATCCGACCGACACCGACCAGACGACCGTCAAGGGTTACGACACCACCACCGGCATCGGCACCCCCAACGGCCTCCCCTTCATCCTCGGCCTGCGCTACCTCGCGAAGTAGCACTACTGAGGTACGAAGTACTTCCAGGTCCTGCCCTGATCGGTGCTGGTGATCACGTTGTCGCCGTTGTACTGCATCCCGTACACGAACTCGCCCAGCGATTGGAGGTCACCCAGGTCGGTCGGCGGCGTCAGTGGCGTACCGGCGCCAGGCCGGAGCAGTTCGCGCTTCTTGCCTTGGTAGAGCACAAGCCCCGTGCCGTTGTCGAAGGCAACGAGGGCCGACACGTAGGTGTTGTCGCGGTTGGCCACCGTGGTCCAGTGCTCGCCCCCGTCGGTGGACAGTCGAATCGGCACCGGTTCGCGGGGCCCCGCGCTCGGCTTCCAGCCCGGGACCGCAAGCAACGTCTTGCCGTCCGGGCTGACCGCCAGCTTGCCGCTGATCCGGCCCGGGCTGATGACTGAATGGTTCCAGGTCTTGCCTTGGTCATCGGTCCAGTAGATGTTGCCGACCCCGCTGCTCTTGCCGCCGACCAGCCAGACCCGTCCAGTGTTGTCACGGTCGACCTGGTAGACGGTGTCGATCCCGGGCACCTTCACCTCCCGCAGCACACCGGTCTCCGGATTCAGCGCCCGGAGCGTACTGGACGCCACCAGTACGTCGCCGGCGTCAAACTCGGTCGTCGGTGGAGCCCAGCGCATCCTCTTCTCGGTCCGGCCCTGAGCCGTCAGGCGGACCAGCACGGACTGGGCCCAGGTCGGATCGGTTCCCTTCATGCTCGTCGGGCTCGACATTGCCAGCACCTCGTCACCGACCCGGACGACGCCGTACCCGTTCTGGCGCACCGGCGCGGTGGCACGTACACCGTCCCGGACCAGCACCGCGGCGGAGAGCGACGTGTACTTCGGCCCGGGCGACACCCACACCGCGGCCCAACGCGTCGGCGTGGCGTACACGATCCCGGCAGCGCCCGACTTCTTGCCGCCGATCAGCTTCTCGGCCGTCGGGTCGACCTGGATCGAGGCCGGCGGACCGGCCGGTGGCTTCTCGGAGCCGATCACGTTCCGGAGCGGCAGTACGGCGGCCAGCACCGCGATCGCCACCGCCACGACGACGCCCGCGCCGGTCAGCGCCTGCCGACGGTGCCGGCGGCGGATGCCACGCCGCTCCAGCACCTCGAAGGGCACCGGCTGGACGGTCTCCTGGATCTCCCAGGACAGTTCTTTCAGCTCAGACATGGTCGACCTCCTCAGCCTCGTCGGCGTCATCGGCTAAAGCGTCATCGGCGAACTCGTGGACGAGCGGAGCCAGCCGGGATCTGCCCCGGGAGAGCCGGGCCTTGACCGTCCCCTCCGCGACCCGGAGCTGGGTCGCGATCTCCCGTACCGGCAGATCGACGATGTGGTGCAGCACGATCGCCTCCCGCTGCTCGTACGGGAGGTGCCGCAGGGCCTCGACCAGCGCGACCCGGTCCGCCGACAGCCCGGCGGTCGTGGTCTCGGGGACACCCGCGCGGGACATCAACCCGTGGAAGCGGAGCGCGCGGCGGTAGCGCTGGCGGACGGAGTTCAGCGCGACGGTACGCAGCCAGCCCTCCGGGTTCTCGAGCCGCGCGAACCGGCCGGGTTTCTCGACCGCCCGGACGAACGCCTCCTGCACGGCGTCCTCGGCCTCGCCCCGATTCCCGCAGATCGCGAACAACTGCCCGACCAGCCGCCGGTAACACCCCTCGTACAGCTCCCGCACCGTGTCGCCGTCAGCCATCACCACTCCCCAGATTCGGCCCCTTTCCCTGCACAAGTCCCGGCAACCCCATCAGGTTGCATCACCGAACCGAAATCGAACCCCAAGTGGCATTGGACACTCCGCCCGCCCTGCCGCTCGATCGGCGGCGACGTGGTCGAGCACGGCGCGTACGCGGCCGGGCAGCGCGGGTGAAATCGGCAACCGGAAGGCGGCGCCAGCAGGCTGGGCGGTTCGTCACCGAGCAGCGCCGGCGCCGCGAGCGGTACGTCCACGCGCGGCACCGCGTTCAGCAGAGCCCGGGTGTACGGGTGCGCGGGTGCCGTGAAGAGTGACTCCGCGGACGCCTCCTCGACCACCTTGCCGAGGTACATCACGGCGACCCGATCGCAGAGCCCGCGGACCACTGACAGGTCGTGCGAGATGAACACGACAGTGAGCCCGAGCTCCTTGCGGAGATCGGCGAGCACGTTCAGTACGGCGCCGGTGACCGATGCGTCGAGTGCCGCGACGGCCTCGTCCGCGACGATGAGGTCGGGGGCCGTGGCGACCGCACGGGCGATCGCGACCCGTTGCCGCTGGCCCCCGGACAGGGCACCCGATCTGGATGAGAGCACCCGCTTCGGCAGGCCGACCAGGTCCAGGAGTTCGAGGATCCGGGCGGCTTCCCGGCCACGATCGGCCAGGTGGTGCAGGCGTAGCGGTACGCGGAGGATCCGTTCGACGGTGTGCCGCGGATCCAGTGACGAGCCGGGGTCCTGGAAGACCATCTGGATCCGGCGCCGGGTCGCGGCCGGCCGCTTGTCCGGGAGTGGTTCGCCGTCGAGGAGCACCTGGCCGGTCGCCGGTCGTACGAGTCCGACCATGGTCCGGGCCAGGGTCGACTTTCCGCAGCCGCTCTCGCCGACCAGCCCGACGATCTCGCCACGCCCGATCGCCAGGTCGACGTCATCCACGACCCGGAGCCGCTGGTTCCGGAAGCCGGTCCGCGCGGCGTACTCGACACCGACCTTCCGCAACTCCAGCAACGCGATCATCGGCGTGGTCCGAGCGTGATCGTGTCGTGCACGCAGTCCGATCGATGCTTGCTCTCCGTACCGTCAAGGCCTCGTGTCGGCGTCGAGCAGCCGTCCCCGGCGACCGAGCACCTACTCATGAACCGGCAGCCCGGCGCGTACTCGAACGGGTCAGGCGGCGCGCCGGCGATCGAAGCGAACCGTGGTTCGGGATGGTCGAGGTCCGGAACGGCCGCCACCAGCGCCCGCGTGTACGGATGCCGCGGCGAACCGATCACATCGGCGGACGGACCGATCTCGACGATCCGGCCCGCGTACATGACCGCGACCACATCGGCGATCTGGCGGATCACCGCGATGTCATGGCTCACGAACACCAGCCCCAGTCCGCTCTCCTGCTGCTTGCGGCGCAGCAGCATCAGGATCTTCGCCTGCAGCGTGACGTCGAGTGCCGTCGTCGGCTCGTCGCACAGGAGCACCTCCGGGTCGGTGGCCAGGGCGAGCGCGATCGCGGTTCGCTGCCGCAGCCCGCCGCTCAGCTCGTGCGGGTAGGCGCGCGCCCGATGGGCCGGATCGGGGATTCCGACCGCGCCGAGCAGTTCGAGCATCGCGGGCCACGCGGCCCGGCGGGAGATCCGGCGATGCCGCCGGACGGTCTCCGCGAGGTACGTGCCGATGCGCATGGTCGGATCGAGGGCGGCGAACGAATCCTGGAACACCATCGCGACACCAGGTGGATGCTCGCCGGCCGGCTGCCGAGCACCTCCATGCACCGCGACCGTTCCGGCCCGAACCTCAGCCCCGGCCGGCAGCGATCCCATCACCGCCCGCAGCGCGATCGACTTCCCGGACCCGGATTCCCCCACGACGCCGACACATTGCCGCGCCCCGACGGCGAACGACAGCCCGTCGAGCACCGACGCGGAGCGCCCGCGACTCTGGACGTCGACCCGGAGCCCTTCGACCTTCAGCACCTCAGTAGCCATCAGCTTTCGCCTCCGGAACGAGCCCGGACGTAGTCGCCCAACGAGGCGATACAGAGACCGAGCAGAACGATCGTCGCGCCTGGAACGGCAGCCAGCCACGCATGGCTGCGCAGATAGATCTGTGCTTCCGCCACCATCGCGCCGAGCTCCGGCGTACCGGCGGGCACGCCGAGATTGAAGAAGGACAGCACCGCGATGCCTTGCAGCGCCATGCCGAGGTCGAAGACGAAGTAAGCGGCCGTCTGGCGGTTCGCGTTGGGCAGCACGTGCCGCCACAGCACCCCGGTCCAGGAATGTCCGAGAAGGTAGCCGGCGGCAACGAAGTTCGCTTCCTTGACCCGCCGCACCTCGGTCCGGATCAGCCGCGCGTACACGATCCAGCCGAGCGCGGTGAATGCCGTCAGCAACGAAGTGACCCCACGCCCGAGTACCGCGACCAACGCGATCAGGAACACGTAGACCGGAAGCCCTTGGAACACGTCGGCGATCCAGCGCACCGCCGTGTCCAGTACGCCACCGAAATGTCCCGCGATGCCGCCGATCGCGGTGCCGAGCAGCATCGGCAACGCGGCGGCGGGGACGATCAGGATCAGGTCGGTACGCAGCGCGTACAGCAGCCGGGAGAAGATGTCGCGACCCAGCGCGTCGGTACCCAGCCAATGCCCGCCACCGGGCGGCGCGAGTTGCTGAAGCGATTGTTGCGCGGGGTCGTAGCGCGCGACGATCGGCGCGAACAAGGCCGCCAGCACGAGCAGGGCCAGGATGGCGATCGACACCTGATGCATTCGCGGCGGGAGGATTCGCCGCCCTGCGGTCAGCTCCATTGGGTCCTCGGATCCAGACAGGCGACCGCGACGTCGGCCAGCAGATTGCACAGCACGATGCCGAACCCGAACAGCAGGGTCAGGCCTTGGACGACCGGAAAGTCGCGCTGCGCGGCCGCCGTGATCATCTCCGCGCCCAGTCCCGGCAGGCCGAACGTCTGCTCGACCACGACGGCGCCGAACAACAGCGCGCCGGCTTGGAAGCCCAGCAGCGTAACGACCGGTGGCAGTGCGTTCCGAAGCATGTGCCGGCGGATCAGGAACCACCCGCGACCGCCGACGGATCGAGCCGTCATCAGATAGTCCGACGCGACCACTTCACGCAGGCTGGTAGCCGCGCTCCGCGCCAGGAACGGCATGATCGCCAAGCCGATCGTGATCGACGGCAGGATCAGCGAACGTACCTGCCCGGAAACGCCTGGCTGGAGTCCACCGACCGGCAGCAGGCGCAGTTTCAGACCGACCACGGTGGCCAGCATCAGCCCCACCCAGAACGACGGGCAGTTCAGCACCACGGCAAGACCACGCTCGACCAGCCGCGCCGGCCACGACGAAGGACGCAGCGCCAGTAGGAAGGCGGCCGGGCCGGACAGCGCGATGCTCATCGCCATCCCGCCAAGAAGAAGGGCGATCGTGACACCAGCACGTTGCTCGACGATCGTACTGACGGGGAGGTTGCTCCGGTTCGATCGACCCAGATCCAAGTGACCGAGCGACTCGGCGTACCGGACGAACCGTTGTGGGAGCGGCCGGTCGAGGCCCAGCTCGGCACGTACCACCTGGACCTGCTGCTCGGTCGCTCGCGGCCCGGCGATCGCGCGGGCCGGATCGCCCGGGAGCAAGGCCTGCAGCGCGAAGACCACGACCAGCAACAACCCCAGTACCGGCACGACCTGCAGCAGCCTGGCGGCCAGTAGCTGCATCCTGGAGCTGTTCATGTCAGCCGATCCAGAGCTGGTCGGCCGGATAGTTCAGGTACGGCGTGACCTGCAGCCCGTGCAGTTTCGGAGCGGCCGCGAGGACGCGATCGGGATAGGCGATCGGAACGTACGGCAGGTGCTCGCCGATCCAGTTCTCCGCGAGCTTGGTGGCGTGCTGGCGCTCGGGCTCCGTTCGCGCCACGTCCAGCTTGTCGAACGCGCCGCTGATCACCTTGCCCGGATCGCTCCCGGTGACCATGTACGACACCAGCCCGAAGATGTCCCCGACGCTCGGTGACACGCTCGCGACCTCGGCCAGCTCGATCCCGTAATCCCCTTTGGAATAACGGTCGAACATCACCTGCCCCTCCTCCGGCTGCAGGTCGACCTTGATCCCGACGGCCCTGAGCATCTGCGCCGCCACCTCACCGCCGCGGGTAGAGATCGGCGACGACGCGTCCACCAGCAGCACGACCGGCGAACCGTCGTACCCGGATCGGCTGAGCTCCGCCTTGGCGGCCGCTTGGTCGTAGCGGTACGTGCAATCACACGCTGACGAGCCCTGTACGCCGATCGGCAGGCCGCCCTTGGCCGGCGTCGCCAAGCCACTGAAGACGGACTTGATGTAGCTGTCCCGATCGATGGCATAGGAGATCGCGCGCCGGAAGTGCAGATCCGTACCCGGTCCCTTCGTGGTGTTGACGAAGGCGGCGTGGATGGTCGACGACGGCTTGACCAGATGCCGATCCGCTGCGGGCAACTGTGCCGACACATCGAGCGGAACCGACTCCAGCATGTCCGCCTGACCACTCTGGTACTGCAGGAGCTGCTGGTTCGGATCGGACACGACCTTGTACGTGATCGCGTCCAGGTACGGCCGTCCTTCGCCGTAGTAGTGGCTGTTCCGGGCCAGCCGGAGGGTTTGACCTGGCGTGTACGAGTCGATCACGAACGGACCCGCGCCGATCGGCTTCCGGAAGAAGTCCGCCCGGGACTTTCCCCCGAAGCCTTTCGGTACCACCACCGCCGTACCGTTGCCGAGCCAGGACAGCAGGAACGTACTGGGCCGGTGCAGCTTCAGTACGACCGTCGTCGCGTTCGGAGTCGAGGCGCTCTGGATCGCGGAGTAGAGCGTCCCGTACGACACGCTCTGCTGCCACAACTTGACCGAGAAGGCCACGTCCGCCGACGTCAGCGTCGCCCCGTTGCTGAACCGGAGGTTCGGCCGGAGGGTGAAGGTGAGCGTCCGGTGCCCCGCGTCGAACACCCACTTCTGGGCCAGCCCGGGCACGACCGTGGCACCGTCCGCGCTCGGCCGGACCAGCCCTTCCATCACCTGTGGGAGCGTCTCGAAGGTGCTCGGCATCAGCGCCTTGTCAGGGTCCCACGAGTCGACGTCTGCGGCCCGCAGGACGGTGAGCTCACCACCGCGGACCGGGGCGGACGCGGGTCCGGACGATTCGGCGGCATTACCTGCCGAGCAACTGGAAAGAGCAAGCACCGCGGCCAGGGCGGTCAGCAATCGCAGGTAGGGCTTCGGCATCATCAGCGGTCTGCTTCCTGGGGGTCAGGTGGCTACTTTCTGATCGAACGTTCGATAGCAGGAAGGTAGAGAGCAGTACCTGACGAGTCAAGAGATCAGCCCTGGAACAAGGAAACTCGCTCCCCGTCGCGCGGAATCGTGACCTCCAGACCGGCCGCGGCCGCATCGCACGCCAGCTCCGCGCGGGTCAGCCCACAGTGGTTCAGCGCCTCCAGATGGACCGCGATCACCTGGCGCCGGCCGGGGTACCGGCAGGTCGCGAAGACATCGTCCGCGCCCATCGTGATCGGGTCTCCGGTGACCATCCGTGCCTCGCCCGCGTTGACGACGACGACCTGCGGCTGGTTGACGTCCAGGACGGCGGCGACCTCGTCACACCACACGGTGTCACCGGCGACGTAGACCTGCTGACCGCCGTGGGTGAGCAGCCAGCCGGAGACCGGTCCCATCAGGTCGGCCTGCGCGCCGGTTCCATGCTGCCCGCCGGTTCGCCGGATCGCGACTCCGCGCCAGTGCGTCACTTCGTCGACCGGCCGGACATCCGGGAGGCCGCGCTCGGTCAGCTCGGCGACGTCGAAGGGCTGACAGAAGACGGGCACCGAACGGTCCCGCAGGAACGCGATCGCGGTGTCGTCGAGGTGGTCGACGTGGGTGTGCGTGATCAGCACCGCCGTCGCCGAGGCGACGACCTCGGCCGCGCCGGTCGGTAGGCCGACCAATGGCCAGCGGGTCGGGTTGGACGTTCCTTCGACCGCATCGTGGCTCCGCGCGTCGTCCAGCATCGGGTCGACCAGGAAGGTCTGCCCGGCGAGCTCCAGCAGGATCGTGGCATGGCGAATCAGCGTGAGGGCTGTCATCAAGTCGTACTCCGAGATCAGGCCGCACCCAGTGCGGCGACAAGCCGGTCCGCCAGATGGTCGGCCAGCAACAACACGGGCAAGTTCGTCGTGGCTCGTGGCACCACCGGAATCGCGGCCGCATCCAGTACGCGCAGGTTCTCGACACCGAAAACGCGTCCGTCCGCGTCGGCGACGGCTCCGCTGTCCGGCGAGGCACCGATCGCGCAGGTGCCGACCGGATGCCAGTAGTGCGCGAACCGATAACCGCGACCCGAGATCGCGTCCGGGATCCGATCGCCAAGTAGCGGGCTCAACCCTGGCGCGCTACTGATCTCCTTCCAGAGCTCACGCCCTCGGATCAGTACGGCTCGGTCATGCCCGTCGGCATCACGCAGATACGCGTGGTCGATCGATGCGGGCACCGTCGGATCCGCCGTACGAAGAACCACCGCGCCACGCGATCTCGGCGTCAGACAGGCAGCCGGCAGGACGCATTCCAGGCCGGTCGACGGCGGATCGGTCCACGGAAACAGATGCAGGTCGTAGGGGCCGTCGCCCAGCAATGAATCGGCCTTCGCGATGACCTGCTCATCCGGAGCTGGTCGGGTACGGGCGAAGTCCGCGGTCTGCCGGAGCAACAGTTCGCTCGGCGCGAACCTCAGCTCGAGCGTCGGGTGGTCGTGCAGGTTGCGTCCGACACCCGGCAGGTCCACGGCCGCCGAAATCCCGACCGCCGCGAGCTCCGCCGCCGGCCCGATTCCACTACGCAGCAGGAGCTCCGGCGAACCGTACGCGCCGGCACAGAGCACGAAGTGCCGCGCCTCGACAACTATCAGCTGCCCATCGGCGCGGACGACGGCACGTCGTACGACGCCGTCCTCGACCTCCAACCGCTCGACCAGAGCGCGACCGAGAACCCGGAGCGTACGCTCGGATCGCGCCTCGTCGAGGAACGCGAACCCCGAGTTCCAGCGCACGCCGCGGGGATTGTTGACCGGTGACGGTCCGCAACCCACGCCACCGTCGAGTACGTCGAGATCATCGGTCCGCGGCAGGCCGCGCTGCACCATGGCTTCCATCACACCTTGCTGGAACGGCGTCAGTTCGTCGTCGGCGTACTGGCGGACCTGGAGCGCGCGATTCAGCGACGTGAGCCGTGCTTCGATCTCGCTCCGGGTCCAGTCCAGGCCCCACTGCTCGTAGTCGGCGCCGAAGCCGACGGTCTGCGAGCATCCGTTGTGGGCGGAGCAACCACCGACGACCTTGGCCCGCTCGAACGCCCAGCCGGTCTGCCCTTCCGCGCCGGGACCCGTGTACCCCCAGTCGTGGCTGGTCGGCAACGTCGAGCTGTCGAGCAGCTCGGGTGGCCACAGCTCGTCGGCCAGCGGCCCGTAGTCCGGCCCGGCCTCGATCAGCAGGACGCTCGCCGTCGTCCCTCGCGCCAGCTTCCGGGCGACCAGACAGCCGGCCGTGCCAGCGCCGATCACCACCACATCCGAAACCATCGTCAGAGTCGGGATCATGGGCTAAAGTTAATCGATCAATCGATCAAAACTCAATCAGTCGAGTAGTGCATCGATCCGAGACTTCACGCACCGAAGACGAGGCATACCGTGCAGATCGCCCTCTTGATCTACCCAGGATTCACCTCCCTCGACGCCGTCGGGCCGTTCGAGGTGCTCAGTCGCCTGCCGGCCGCGGACGCCCGCTTCGTGTCCGCCGGCGGCGGCCCGATCGAGGCTGACCAACCCAACTTCGTACTGCCCTCGGTGCCGCTGAGCGAGGTGACCAGGCCCGATCTGGTCGTCGTGGCCGGCGGGAGCACGACGCAGCAGTACCTGGAGAACGAGACCATCCTCGACTGGCTGCGGACCGCGCACGAGTCGGCCCGATGGACAACCTCGGTCTGCACCGGGTCCCTGCTCCTCGGCGCGGCCGGCCTGCTCACCGGCGGCCGGGCGACCTCGCACTGGTGCGAACTCGAAAGCCTGCGGGTGTTCGGCGCCGAACCGGTGTCCGAGCGCGTCGTCGTGCACGACCGGGTCATCACCTCGGCCGGGGTGTCGTCCGGTATCGACATGGCGCTCCGGCTGGTCGATCTGCTGGAAGGCGCCGAGTACGCCCAGGGCGTCCAGCTCGCGATCGAGTACGACCCGCAGCCGCCGTACGACGCGGGCTCGATGGCGAAGGCGCCGCAGGCAGTGGCCGAGATGGTGCGTGGAGTGTTCAAGGAACACTACGGCCCCTCATGGGCCGAGGTTCAGTCGGCCAAAACCGACTGAACCTCGGCAACAGCGGGGGCGTACGTCAGCGTGCGTCCGCCCCCGCGTACTGCGTGTTGACCCACACCGTCTTGACAGCGGTGTAAGCCTCCATCGCGTACGAGCCCTTGTCCCGCCCGTAGCCGCTCATCCGCATCCCGCCGAACGGTACGGCAGCGTCCGCGTCGCCATAGGTGTTCACCCAGACGGTGCCCGCCTTCAATCGGCGAGCGACGCGGTGCGCGCGACCGACATCACGGGTCCAGACCCCGGCCGCGAGCCCGAACACGGTGTCGTTGGCCTTACGGATCAGCTCGTCCTCGTCCCGGAACGGCAGCACCACCACCGCCGGCCCGAAGATCTCCTCGGCGGCGACCCGCGCGTCGTCAGTGGTGTCGGTGATCACGGTCGGCCGGATGAAGTTGCCGTTGGCAAGTTCTCCGTCCAGTACACGGCCACCGCCGGCCTGGACGACACCCTCGTCCCGCGCGAGATCGAGGTACTCGACGACCCGCGCGGTGTGCTCGGCCGTGACCAGCGCGCCGAGCTGGCTGGCCTCGTCGAGTCCCGGGCCGACGCGCAGCGCCTGCGCGTCCGAGACCAGCTCCGCGACGACGTCGTCATAGCGACGGTGGTGGACGAACAACCGCGATCCGGCCGAGCAGTCCTGGCCCATGTTGTAGAAGATGCCCCAGAGCGCGCCGTCCCGGACCTGTGCCGGGTCGGCGTCGGCGAACACCACGTTCGGCGACTTGCCGCCGAGTTCCAGGGTCACGCGTTTCAGGTTGCCGACCGACGCCTCGACGATCCGCTGCCCGGTCCGCTTCTCACCGGTGAACGACACCTTCTCGATCCGCGGATGCGTGGTGATCGCCTCGCCGGCCGTCTCGCCGTACCCGTTCACGATCGAGATCACGCCCGGCGGGAACCCGGCCTCCGCGCTGAGTTCGGCCAGCCGCAGTACCGACAGCGGCGTCTGCTCGGCGGGTTTGAGGATCATCACGTTGCCGGCCGCCAGCGCGGGCGCGAGTTTCCACGCGGCGATCGCGAGCGGGTAGTTCCAGGGAATGATTCCGGCCGTCACCCCGATCGGCTCGTGCAGCGTGTAGACATGCGCGTCGACGTCGGCCACGTCGATGGTCTGCCCGGAGTTCTTGGTGGCGTACCCGGCGAAGTACCGGAAGACGTTGGAGGTCTCGGGCAGATCGTCGCCGAGAGCCAGGGACAGCGGCTTGCCGTTGTTCAGCGTCTCGAGTACGGCCAGTTCCTCGGCGTGCTTGTCGATCAGGTCGGCCAGGCGCCACAGCAGCTTCGCCCGCTCAGCGGCACTGGTCCGCGACCAGCTGCCGTTGAACGCCCGCTCGGCGCTGGTGACGGCGCGGTCGACATCGCGCGCTCCGCCACCTTGCACCGAGGTGATCACCTCGCCGGTGGCCGGGTTGATCACCTTGATGATGTCCGGATCGATCGCGTCGACGAAGCCGTTGTCGAGGAACAGGCCTTTCGGGCCACCGTCCAGGAACGCGAGGACGGGCGCGGACAGAGTCCAGCTCATGATTATCGGTTCTCCCTGCTCGTGGGTTTCGGCTCAGCGGCGATCCGGCGCCGGAGCGCGGCCTTGTCGACCTTTCCGATCGGCAGCCGGGGCAGGCTCTGCTCCAGCCACAACCGCTTCGGGCGTTTGTAGTTGGCCAGCCGCTCGGCCAGGAACGTCTCCAGTTCATCGGCCGACACGTCACCGGCGACGACGAAGGCATGCCCCACCTCGCCCCAGCGATCGTCGGGTACGCCAACGACAGAGGCCAGCGACACCCCCGGATGCTGCTCGAGTACGGACTCGATCTCGCGCGGATACACGTTGTAGCCGCCGGACTTGTACATCTCCTTCAGGCGACCGGCCAGGCGGACGTGCCCGTTGGGCTCGATCCGGGCCAGGTCGCCGGTGTGCAGCCAGCCGTCGGCGTCGATCGCCTCCCGGGTCGCCTCCGGCCGGCCGAAGTACCCGAGGGTGATGTGCTCGCCGCGGATCAGGATCTCGCCCTCTTCGCCGTCGTTCGCCGTACTGCCGTCGGCGCGCCGGATCGTCACCTCGTACCGTGGATCGATGCGACCGACGCTCCAGGCCAGTACGTCCAGCGGATCGTCGGGTTCCGTGTACGTGACCGAACCCGTCGACTCGGTCAGGCTGTAACTCGTACCGAGCTTCGCGCCTTTCTGGGCGAGCCGCTCGAGCAGACCGAGCGGAGCGGCGGCACCACCCCAGAGAATCCATTCGAGAGACGAGAGGTCGCAGGTCTCCCACTCCGGGGTTTCGACAGCGGCCAGCAACTGCGTGGGTATGTAGTACAGGTGCGTGAGGCGCTCGCGCTCCACCATCCGCAGCGCACCCGCGGCGTCGAACTTCGCCATGAAGACGACGGTGCCGCCGGCCGTGAGGATCGACGTACAGATGTCACCGAGACCACCGATGTGGTTCAGCGGCAGGTCGCACAGTTTCCGCGGCGCATCGCCGTACCAGCGGGACGTCTGAATCACGCCGCAGCTCGACAGGCCGACGTGCGGTACCAGTGCGCCCTTCGACTTCCCCGTGGTTCCGGAGGTGTAGATCATGGCCGCGGCGTCGTGAGGTTCGACGGCCTTCCGAGCCACGTCCAGCGAGCTGCGGTCGGTCCCTGCCGCCAGGAAGGCGGCCCATCCGGTGGAGATCCCGGGTCCCGCGTCCCCGCGGGTGATCAGCGGAACCGACGGGCCGGTCTGCTCGCTGATGCCACCCAGCAGCTCGGCGAACCCGGTCTCGCTCGGCTCGATCATCGAGAACACCAGGCGTGGCCGGCTGTCGGCCAGGATCGCGGTGATCTCGTCCAGTGTGTACCGCGGGTTGAGCCCGACCCAGATCGCTCCGATGCTCGCGGTCGCGAGGAAGTGCGCGAAGCATTCCGGTCGCGTACGGCCGAGCAGGGCGACCCGATCGCCCCGGCCGACGCCTTGCCCCACGAGTGCGGCGGCGATGGCATCGACCTCGGCCTGGAGTTCGCGGTACGTCCAGCGCACGCTGTCACCGACCAGCGCCTCCCGCTCGGGGTGGATGCCGGCCCAATGCCCCACGTAGTCGGAGATCCGGGGCAGCACGGGGATGGTCATGATCGGTCGTCTCCTCCTCGGCCGGATCTTCGCCGGTTCACAGCGTCACGCCGGCCGGGTAGCGGTGCCGCCAGGGGTACGCACGCTCGAGCTGACCGGCCAGCGCCAGCACGGTGCCGTCGTCGTTGCGGCCACCGATCAGCTGGGTCCCGAGCGGCATCCCGTCGCGGGCTTCCACCAACGGGATCGAGATCGCCGGCAGGCCGAGCACGTTCGCGATCACCGTCAGCGCCGCCGTCTCCTCGGCCCGCCGCAGCGGCAACCACGGATCGGCACCCTGCCCTTGCCACAATGCCCCCTCCCCCGGCGCGAGCACCGGATTGGTCGGGGTCAGCAGGATGTCCACGTCGTCCCACAACGTGTACATCTGCCGGGCCGCCAGCTGCAGCTCGATCACGGCCCGGACGTAGTCGATCGAGTCGGTCCGCCGCCCCGCTTCGCGCAACGTACGGTTCAACGGCTCGACCGCCGACTCGTCCTCGATCTCGACCTCGGCGGAACCGGTCGCGTAGATGATGTCGAAGTGGGCCTGGAACCAGTCCTGGTCGAGCCCGGGAATGTCACGCTCGACGACGTCGTGGCCGAGCGCGGCGACCAGCTCGGCCGCCTGCCGGCCGCGGGCCACGGCGGCCGGGTCGACCCAGGTCGGGAAGGCCGGCCGGGTACTGAACGCGATCCGCAACCGGCCCGGGTCCTCAGCGGCGCGTTGCCGGTACGGAACGGGCTGCGCCGGATGCCGGTACCAACCGACGCCCGGCTCGGCCGCGAACACGTCCAGCAACGCCGCCGTGTCCTCGACCGTACGCGTCAGCACCCCTTCGGTGGCGAAGCCTTCCATGAACATCGCGTCCCCCGGCACGAGACCGCGGCTCGGCTTCATGCCGACCAGACCGCAGAAACTGGCCGGTTCCCGGATCGAGCCGGCGCCGTCCGACCCGTGCCCGAGCGGAAGCATGCCTGAGGCAACGGCCGCCGCGGTGCCTCCGCTCGAACCACCCGGGCTGCGCTTCACGTCCCAGGGGCTGCGGGTGACGCCATGCCGGGCCGACTCGGTCACCGAGACGGTACCGAACTCGGGCGAGGTGGTCGCGCCGACGAAGACGAAGCCGGCGTTCCGCAGCGCCCGTACCGCGACCGCGTCATCGTCCATCACCACGTTGCCGACGGCGTTCGAGGCGCTGCACAGCTCCCAGCCGCGAACCGGATGCAGGTCCTTGATCGCGATCGGCACCCCGGCGAACGGTGGCAGTTCGTCGCCTCGGGCAACGGCCTCGTCGACCTCGGCGGCCGCCTGCAGGGCAGCGGCGGCCTCGACCCGGCAGAAGGCGTTCAACTCCGGGTTGATGGCCTCGATGCGGTCCAGGTAGCGGCGGGTCACCGCGACCGACGCCAGCCGGCCGGTCCGGATCTGGTCGGCCAGCTCGGTCGCCGACGGCCATCCGTGCTCCGCCATCCCAAGCGGGGCCGGCGGAGCAGGGGTGGTATTGACAGTCATCGTGCCTCCTCAGGCAGGTCGACCGGACGGCGGCTGGGCTTCCAGCCAGGTCCGGGAACGCTGTCACGCAACAATCGGGTGTACGGATGGCGCGGGTGGTCCAAGGTGCCGAGCGTCTCGCCGGCCTCGACGATCTCGCCGCCCTTCATCACCGCGATCCGGTCGGACACCTGCCGGACCACGGCGAGGTCGTGGCTGATGAAGAGGTACGCGACACCGGTCTGTGCCCGGATGTCGGCCAGCAGACCGAGGACCTGCGCCTGGATCGAAACGTCGAGTGCCGCCACCGCCTCGTCCAGGATGAGCACCTGGGGTTCGGCGGCCAGCGCCCGGGCGATCGCGACCCGCTGGCGCTGACCACCGGACAGCCGGGCCGGCAGCGCGTGCAGCTGCCGGTCGTCGAGGCCGACGAGGCCGGCGAGCTCTTGCGTACGGCGTCCGCGGGTGCTGGTGTCGTACGTGGTGTGCAGCCGGAGCACCTCGTCGATCGCCGCGGCCGGGGTCTGTCGCGGGTCCAGGCTCAGGTACGGGTCCTGGAACACCATCTGGACGTTCCGGCCCCGCCGCCGGCGCTCCTTGGCCGACCGGGCCGGCGTGGACCGATCGCTGCCGCAGGCAACGATTCTTCCCGAGGTCGCCGCCTCCAGGCCGACCACCAGCTTCGCGACCGTCGTCTTTCCGGACCCGGATTCGCCCACGATGGCGAGCGATTCACCCGGCGCCAGCGCGAAGCTGACGTGGTTCACCGCCGTCACCGCGCCGAACTGCTTGTGCAGCTCGGCAACTTCCAAGATCGGTTCGGTCATCGGCTCGTCTTCCTCAGTTCGTCGACGTGATGACACGCCACCTCGCCGTCGTCGATCGAGCGGATACCGGGTGCCTCCGCCAAGCACAGTTCGTCGGCGTGCGTACACCTCGGCGCGAACGGGCAGCCCAGGTCGACCTCGAACGCGGACAACGGTCGTCCGGGTACGGCATGTGGTCGTTCCCGCGGACCGGTCAGGCTCGGCCGGGAGGCCATCAGCGCCGACGTGTAGGGATGCAGCGGGCGATTCTGCAAGCATTCCGACGTCTGCGTCTCCATCACCTGCCCGGCGTACATGACGACCGTGCGGTCGCAGACCGCCGCGGCCAGCTCCAGGTCGTGGGTGATGAAGAGCATCGCCAGTCCCAGCTCGTCACTGAGCTCCTGCAGGATCGCCATCACCTCGGACTGGGTGGTGACGTCGAGCGCGGTCGTCGGCTCGTCGGCGAGGACGAGTTCGGGCTCGCTGAGCAGCACCGAAGCGATCATCACCCGCTGCAACAGGCCACCGGAAAGCTCATGCGGGTACTGGCGCAACCGCCGCGCACCGTCCGCGATACCGACCTCACCGAGCATCCGCACGGCGCGTTCCTCGGCATCGGAACGCCTGACCTTCCGGTTCAGCCGCAACGCCTCGGTCAGGAAGTCGCCGACCGTACGGACCGGGTTGATGTGCGCCCGCGGGTCCTGGAACACCATCCCGACCCGCGACCGGTACCTGCGCAGGTCGGACCCGGTCAGCTCCGCGACCGACAGTCCCCCGAAGCGGATCGAGCCGCGTACCTCGGCGCCCGCGGGAAGCAGCCGCGCCACCGCCCGGGCAGTCATCGACTTGCCCGAACCTGATTCGCCGACCAGCCCGACCGTTTCACCCTTGCCGATCCGGAACGAGACGTCGCGCAGTACCGGCCGGGATTCCCCGTCGACCTCCAGCGCGACATTCAGTCCGGAAACTTCCAGCAGCTCCGTCATGTCACACGTCCCGTCTCGGCAGCAGGAGTCCCGGAAGACGCCGCGTACGCCGCTGTGGTCCGCGCTGCGACATCCGCTCGCCGAGGACGTTGAACGAGACAACGAGCGCGACGATCAGGCAACCGGCGGTGAGCGACTCCGCCGGGTAACCCTGCAGTACGCCGGTCTGTCCGGTCCCGACCATGACTCCCCAGTCCGCGTCCGGGAACTGCACGCCCAGACCGAAGTACGACAGGATCGCCAGGTCCACCATCGCGTACCCGAAGAACAGGGTCGACTGCGCCGCGATCAGCGGGAGCAGGTTCGGCACCAGATGCCGTAGGCAAATAGTTGTCGCCGGAGCACCCTGGATCTCGAGCGCCTGAATGTACGGTTTGCGCCGCTCCGACAACGCCGCGCTCCGCAACAACCTCGACGCGTACGGCACGTACGCGACCGACAACGCGAGCACCGCGGTTCCCAGACCCGCGCCGAACACCGCCGCCGCGAGAACGGCGAGCAGGATCCCGGGGAAGGAGAACATCACTTCGAGGGCGGCCGAAACGATCGAGTCGAACCATCCACCGAACCAGGCGCAGGAGATGGCGACCACGATCGCGACCGCCATACTGAGCGCGACGACGCCCAGCGGCCCGAGCAGGGAGCTGCGCGCACCCACCAGCAAGCGCGCAAGCAAGTCACGGCCCTGACTGTCGAACCCGAGCGGATGCCCCGGCGCCGGAGCCGTGAACGCCCGCGCCAGGTCGCTGTCGTTCGGGTCCTGGGACGTGAGCGCCGGCCCGGCCACGGCCGCGACCAACGCCAGTCCGATCACCAAGAACGAGATCCAGCCGAGTACGCCCCAGCGGGATCCGCCGCCGCGCCGGAGCCGTATCACGACCGGCGCGCCACTTCGCAGCACACTCATTGACCAGCTCCCAGGTTGATCCGCGGATCCAGAGCGGCGGCGAGTACGTCGACCAGGGTGTTGACCACGACGAACGTAGTCACCAGAACCAGACAAATGCCCTGCACCACCGCGAGATCCTTCGACAGCGTTGCCTCGACCAGATAGGCGCCGAGCCCGTTCAGGCTGAAGGCCCGTTCGACCACTGCCGCCAGCGCGATCATCGACGCCGTGGTGATCCCGGTCAGCGTCACGATCGGCACCAGCGCGTTCCGCAAGGCGTGCCGACGGACGACCGTTCCGTACGGCAGGCCGCGACTGATCGCGGTCTGGACGTGTTCGCGCGACAGCTGGTCCTTGACCGTCGTCCGGGTGATCCGGGCGACCGACGCCGTCGCGGCAGCCGCCAGCGCGATCGCGGGCAGGGTCAGGTGGTGGATCGTGCCGAGTACGCCGCTGCCGCCGCCGAACGCGGGAAACCACCCGAGACCGACGGACAGGAAAACGATCAGCACGATCGCGGCCACGAACGGCGGGACGGCGACGACGACGGCCGTCAGTACGACGACGGCCGAGTCGACCTTTCCGGGCCGGAGTGCCGCGATCAGTCCGAGCCCGACACCGACCACGATCATGATGACGGTCGCGTACAGGACCAGCTCGGCGGTCGTACCCGCCCGGGCCGCGATCAGCGACGAAACGTCCTGCCGGAGGGCGATCGACATCCCGAGATTGCCGTGCAGCGCGTCTCCGACCCAGGCGAAGTACCGGACCAGGAACGGATCACCCAGCCGGTACCGCTCCTCGAGGACGGCAATCGTCTCGGGCGGAAGCGATCGGCCACCGGCCAGCGCGGACAGCGGGTTGCCCGGCGCCAGCGAGGCGCCGGAGAAGACGACGAAGCTCGACACCACAAGGGTCACGACGAGCATCACCGCCCGCCGGACCAGGTAGCGCGCCATCTATTTCACGCCGCCCAGGCCGGTCGCCCACGGGGCGGAGAAGTGCTGGGACGAGACCGTTGCCCCAGACAACTTCTTGTTCAGGACCAGAACGGTGTCCGGTGCCACGATCGGGATCCAGGGCAGCTCCTTGACCAGGATGTCCTGCGCCTGCACGGTCAGGTCGGCGCGCGTCGCCGGGTCCGCCGAACCGCGCGCCTTCTGCAGCAGACCCGCCACCTCGGGGTTCCGGTACGCGCCGTAGTCCTGCTCCGCGCCCGGAACCGCCAGCGTCGCGTACAGCCGGGCCGGATCGGCCCAGTTCGGGAAGTTGGTGGTGAAGAACCCGTCGACCTGCGCCCGGGCCTTCTGATCAAGGAACAGCGAGCCGTACGCGTTCGCCGAGAACGAGGTCAGCTTGACCTTCAGGCCGATCTTCTCGGCCGCGGACTTGAACGCGTTGGCCTCGGTCACCAGCTTGTTGATCTCGCTGCTCATCCCGATCGTGATGGTCTGACCGGACACTCCGGCCGCCTCGATCAGCGACTTGGCCTTGGCGATGTCGACAGTGGGCTCGGGCAGTCGCTGCCAGGCGGCCTCGAAGGTCGCCTTCTGCGCACCCCAGGTCCCCGGGCTGCCGAGCGCGCGCGACGGCTGCGCGGTCCCGCGGTACAGGGAGGTGATGTAGCTGTCCCGGTCGAAGGCCAGCGAGAGTGCCTGCCGGACGCGCGGGTCCTTCAGAATGCCCCGGTCCGTGTCGGCGACGATGAAGGCGTCGACCAGGAAGGACGGTCCACGATAGATCCGTACCGCCTCGCTCTTCTTGAGCTGATCGAGTGAAGACACCGGCAGTTCGAGGTACGCGCCGTCGACCTCGCCGGTCTGGAGACCGGAGGCCAGCGTCGACTCGTCCGGAATGCCCTTGAACTTGATCTCGCGGACCCGTGGCCTTACGTCAGCGTTCCAGTACCTGTCGTTGCGCTCGACCGTGAGCGCATCGCCGGGCTGCCATTTCTTCAGCTTGTACGGTCCCGTACACACCGCGCCGCCCTTGGGCGTTCCGTACGTCTTGCCGGCCCGGGTGACCGCCGCTTTCGAGACGATGTCGCCGGCCGCGAACGAGAGGGCGGACTGCAGCCAGTAGTCGGGCTCGGTCAGCGTCAGCTGCACGGTGTGGTCGTCGGTCGCGACCACTGACTTCACCCGCGCGAACACCGGCGCCCAGTAGCCACCGGCCTTCGGATCCCGGTTCCGGCCGATGCTGAAGACAACATCCGCCGCCGTCATCGGCGTACCGTCCGAGAAGGTCACGCCCTGGCGCAGCGTGATCACGGCCTTCAGCGGGTCCGGGTAGTCGATCTTGGTGGCAAGTCCCGGGCCCAGCGAGCCATCAGGTTGCTGACGGAACAGTGACTCGCAGAGTAGGCTCGTGACGGTCAGCTCGGGGTAGTCCCCGGTGGTGATCGGATCGATCGACGTCGGATCCCGGTACAGCGCCCAGGTGATCGAGTCGACGGCTTCCGTTCCGGCCGCCGTGGTCGTCACCAGCTGCTGGGTCGCGACGGCCGAGCCGGCCGGAGCGTCCGCGCTCCGGAACCCACAGCTTGCCGTCAGCAGCAGGACCACGGCCACCGCGGCCGGTCGCCTCGCGCGCTCAGTTCTCATCGCTGTCTTCCATTCGTCGGCCCGAGTCCCGAAACGGATCCGGAGCTCCTGATAGATCGAACGATCGCTCAATTTTGCGGTCCGGTCAAGGACTCGCCGGAGTGAATTCGCCCGCGCCGAGAGCGGCGTCGAAGACCTCCAGGAAATGGTCGCAGCCGGCCGCGCTCAGGACGAGAGGTGGCTTGATCTTCAGCACGTTCCCGTCCGGCCCGTCGGTCGACAGCAGCACGCCACGACGCTTGGCCGCCTCCTTGACCGCGGCCGCCTCGGCGGCGGCCGGCCGGCGGTCGTCGTGGCTGAGTTCGATACCGATGAACAGACCCGCGCCGCGAACGTCACCGATCAGCGAATGCCGCGCCGCCAGCTCCCGCAAGCCAGAGAGCATCCGGTCCCCGACCGCGGCGGCATTCGCCTGTAATCCCTCGTCCCGCAGTACATCGAGCACGCTCAGTCCCACCTCGGCCGACACCGGGTTACCACCGAAGGTGTTGAACCACTCCATCCCGGTCTCGAACGACCGCGCGACCTCCGGCGTCGTGATCACCGCCGCGAGCGGATGACCGTTGCCGAGCGGCTTGCCGAGCGTGACGATGTCCGGAACGGCGCCCTGCATCTCGAAGCCCCACAGGTGCGAACCGACCCGGCCCAGCCCGACTTGCACCTCGTCGGCCACACAGATTCCGCCCGCCGCCCGGACCGCGGCGAAGGTCTGCCGCAGGTACCCGTCGGGAAGCACGATCTGGCCGCCGCAACTCTGCAAGGACTCGACGAAGAACGCCGCCGGTGATCGGCCTGCTGCATGGAGTTCCGACAGGCGGTCGTCCACCGAAACGGCGTACCCCTTCGCGAGGTCCTGATCGCGACCCGCGCGCAGCCGGCCGCGGTACACATCGGGAAGCTCGCAGACCCACGTCGTACCCGGCGGGCCCTCTCCCCCGGAGCGGGCGAACTTGTACGGACTCAGGCCGATCAGCGACGACAGGTTGCCGTGATAGGCGTGATCCAGCACCAGTACGTCCCGGGAGCCGGTATGCGCCGCGGCGAGCCGGAGCGCGAGGTCGTTGGCCTCCGAGCCCGAGTTGACGAAGAAGCACACCCGCAACGGGTCGGGCATCAACTCCACGATCCGGCGCGCGTACTCGACGATCGACTCGTGCAGGTACCGGGTGTTGGTGTTCAGGACGGTCGCCTGCCGGTGCGCCGCCGCGGTGACGCGCGGGTGCGCGTGCCCGACATGGCAGACGTTGTTCACCAGATCTAGCCACCGATTGCCGTCGCGGTCGAACAGATACGCACCTTCGCCGCGGACGATGTGCAGCGGCTGCCGGTACGAGATGTCCATCGCCCGGCTGAAGTTCACCGTTCGCAATCGAGCCAGGTCTTCGGAGTGACGGCGCGGGCGTACGGAGCCTGGGTCGGGATCTCCGATCAACAGATTGGGGTCGGGGCAGATACTCCGCCACAGATCGGCATCACCGTCGCGTACCGGCGTGGTCAGCCCGGATCGATGCGTGGCCAACTGAACGCCGACGCGTCCGGCCGGCCCGGTCCGGCCGATCGATTGCGACCGCTCGACAGCGGTTCCAGGCTCCAGCCCCGGCACGATGCCGTGGATGACGGTCCAGAACTCGGTGCCGTCCGGCGTACGGTGCGTGGTCGCGACGCGGTCATCACCTACCTCGAACACCACGCCGTCCAGCGGGACGTACACCGGCGAATCCGGGACGGCCGCAACCTCTCGAAGCAGGCTGATGCCTTCGGTGACCTGTTCGCCGTAATGCGTTGTCGTCACATCCGGCCGGGTGCCGGCAGCCACGATCGGTGCAGGTTCGGCCCGTCCCGATTCGAAGTACTGCCGCACGCTCCGCGCCGCCGGATTCGCTTCGAACCCGACGTGATCGCGGAGCCGGAAAGTACCCAGCTCGCGATCCAGACCGTCGAGCGTGATCAGTGCGGACCTGACGCCGGCCTGGCTGATGCCGAGGTATGTGTTCGCGGGATCGTCGGCGAGCTGCCGGGCCGACATGCACACGCTCATCGCCAGCCGGACCGCGATCAGGTCGACCAGCACGTCGAGCTCGGCCACGCCGAGCGGCGCGATCGCGTCGTACCCACTCACCAGCGGCAGGATCGCGCCGATCGGATCGTCGTGACCTTGCATCGCGTACGCGCAGGCAACCGCCAGTTCGGTGATCCGTGGCACCCGGACGACATCGCCGAAGTCGATGATGCCCGCCACGGACCCGGACGCGTCGAGCAGGATGTTGTGCTCGTTCGCGTCGTGGTGGACGACCTGCTCGGGCAGCCCGCGCAAGGCCGGGCGGGTGTGCTGGGTGTACCGATCGACGACGCGCGCGACGACCGGTCGCAGCGACTCGTCGATCGCGCCGGCCATCGTCATGGCCTGCGCCGCGATTTGCGGCGCCGCCGTGATCCGCCAGGCCAGCTCCGGCCGCCGGTCGGCGGGATGCGCGAAGTCCGCCAGGGCGACGTCGATCTCGGCCAGCCGGCGGCCGAGATCGGTCATCCGCTCCGGCGTCGCTGGTGAATCTGCCCACGGCACGCCGTCCAGCCAGGAGAGCAGCCGCGCGTACCGGATGCCGTCCACCCACTCGACCTGGGCGATCGACTGGCCGCTCGCCGTGCTGACGACGCGCGGCGCCAGGTCGACGGACGACCGGGCGAGATGCCGCAGGACCTCGTTCTGGAGGTCGAGTTCCCGCGGGTCGCTGTCCGGGTGGTGCAGCTTCAGTACATACCTGCTGCCGTCGTCCGTACTGACCCGGTAGTTGAGGTCGCGCTCGCCGTCGAGCCGCCGGACCGTCCCGCTGATACCGAAGTGCCGGCCGGCGATCTGCGCCGCCAGCTCGTCCCCGACCGTGGACCACAACTCGCCACTGGATGTCACGAAGGCTCCAAATTTGTCAATCGTTCGATCAAATTTCTACTCGGACCGCGAGCGCGGCCCGGCTTCCGCCGGAGTCAGATCCCGCTCGGCTTGCGGCGCGGCTCGATCGGGAGGTGGGCCCGGTCGATCAGCAGCTCCGCGGCGGGCAGCTCGAGCGACGCGAAGGTCAGCCGCTCGCCGTCCCGCTCGGCGCCCATCAGCGAGAGGCTCATGGTGGCGAACTGCTCCCAGAGCTCCGGCACGCCGAGCTCGCCGCGGGCCCGGTACCAGTGCGCGATGCCGGTGGTCATCTGGAGCAGCGCGAGCCGCGCCACCGAGCCCCGCTCGGCGAACGTGCCGTCCCGGACCCCGGCCTCACAGACCGACTTCCACAGCGCCTCGTAGTTGTCCCGAAGGCCGAGGATCTCGCGCCGTACCTTGCCGCTCAGGGCGGTGAACTCATGATCGGTGACCGCCGCGCTGCGCGGGTTGCGCGCATGGAAGACGGCATGCGATCCGACCAGCAGGGCGAGTCGCTCGGCCGGCTCGCCGAAACCGTCGACGGCCGCCTCCGCGCTCGACGTCAGCACGCCGAGCGAGCGGCGCATGATCTCCTCGAGCAGCCGGTCCTTCGAGTTGGTGTAGTAGTACAGCGCCGAGACGGCGACCTCCGCCGCGTCCGCGATGTCCCGGATGCTGGTGCCGTGAAAGCCACGCTCGGAGAACAGCCAGGTGGCGGTCTGCAGGAGCTTGAGCTCGGTCTGCTCGGACTTCGTTTGCTGGGCGGACGGTGTCCGCGACCGCGCCGGCAGGTTGCGGCGCGATGCGACAGGGCTCATCTGTTCATCCTCTCGAGGGACAGGGCCGCGGCCGGGTTCTCGACCGTCAGCCGTCGCACGTCCGTCGCGGTGAACCCCATCCGCCGCATCAGCGGGATGACGTTCGCCAGGACGTGCCCGTAGCCTGGCCCACCATACTTACGCAGGTAGACCTTCTGGCAGATGTCCTGCGACACCAAGAGCTTGGCGCCGAATCCCTGGTCCGTCAGCGTCGCCAGCCATTCGATCCGGGTACGGTCGTTCGGCCGGCGCGCGTCGGGGTTGAAGGCGTAGTAGCTGGACTCCTGCCCGAAGAGGTCGAGTTCCAGGTAGCAGCCGGTCTCCGCAAGGGCCGTCAGGTCCTCCGGGGCCCACAAAGTACGGTCGACGTGGGACATGATGGTACGGCCTGGATCGGCGCCGTACTTCTCGACCACGGCCATCGCCTCGATCGGTGCCCGCGGATCACGCCCGGGATGAATCTGCAGCGCGGCGCCGGTCGCGACCTGGGCCTGGCACGCGGCCCGGAGTACCTTCAACTCCGTCGGATGCGGCGGCCAGCTCAGCCCGATCTCGCCGATGATGCCCGCGCGGACCTCGGTCGATCCGGCGCCTTCGGTCAGGTCAGACACGATCTCCGCGCTGATGGCCGCTTCGGAAACCTGATCCAGGCCGGTGGGATGGTACTGGCGCGAGTAGTACCCGCTACCCATCACGATGTGCACGCCGGTCGACCGCGAGACCCGCGCGAGCCCGATCGGGTCCCGGCCCATCCCGATCGGTGACGAGTCGACGACGCACCCGCCACCGGCCCGCCGGTACAGCTCCAGCTCGGCGATCGCGTCGTCCTCCGAGGTCAGCCGCAGGTTGTCGAGGTTGAGGACCTCCCGCCGGATCGCGTCGTAGTTCGCGAGCTCGACCGGCTGCTCGGCCAACCGGCGCGCCGTGACCGACAGCTCGGGTTCGACCCCGCCGCCCGGCGCATCGGCCACCGCGTGCGCCGCCGATACGTGCCCGACGCCCCAGGGCTTGATGATCGCGGACATGTCGGAGAGCACGTGCTCGTGCGGCTGGGTGTGCCCGGCGCGCGCCGGTTCGATGTCGCCGAGCACGGTACGAATCACCGGACCTGGACTGGGTACGCCGTTACGCATCCCCGGAGTCTATCGAACGATTGGACAAAAATGACAGTCCTTGAGACCACCGGACCGCCCTGTTCGGGATTGACATTTGAGCGATCGATCAATTTTAATCGAAGGGCTGACACCGACCGACCCGAGGAGTAGGCGACCACGATGGAACTGATCGACGCACGCGTCCGGCTGCCCTTCGAGCTGCGCGCGAAGGTCCGCGGCAGCTCCCCCGCCCTGCTGCACGAGCAGTACGACCGCATCCTCGATCTGAGCGCCAAGTCCGAGGCCGGCACGCTGGCCGCGATGTTCGGCGAGCTCGACGACACCGGCATCGCGCGGGCGGTGATTCACGCGGAGTACGAGGACGACGCCGACGCGGCGCAGCTGAACGACGCCGTCGCCGGGCTCGTCGCCCAGCACCCGGATCGCTTCGCCGGCGTCGGCACCATCATGCTCCCTCCGGCCTCGCCGGGAGCGGCCGCGCGTCAGGTCGACGCCATCGCCGCGCTGGGCCTGGCCGGTGTCAACATCCAGCCGGCCTTCTTCGGCATGGACATCGACGACCGCCGGCTGTACCCGGCGTACGCGCGTGCCGAGGAACTCGGGCTCGTGGTCGCGCTGCACACCGGGATCAACTACTCGCGGATGCATCCGATCCGGCACGAGCGGGCCGAACTGCTCGACCAGGTCGCGTGTGACTTTCCTCAACTGCGCCTGATGGCCTGCCACGGCGGATGGCCCTGGGTCGCGGAGTACTGCGCGGTGGCGCGCCGCCACCCGACGGTCTACCTCGAGTTCGGTGGACTGTCGCCGAAGTACGTCGGGCGCCCCGGCTCCGGCTGGGACGTGTTGATGAGCTTCCTGCCGCGCGTACTCGTCGACCAGGTGCTGTTCGGAACCGACTGGCCGGTGATGCCGATCGACCGGGTCCTCCATGAGTGGCAGGAGATCGGCCTCGAAACGCCAGTACTGGAACGGCTGCTCGGCGCGAATGCCCGTGACCTGTTCTGGACGAAGGACGCGTGATGACCGATCTCACCGCCCAGGCACTGGATGCTCTCGACCGGCTCGGTGTGAAGGATCCGTTCGACCCTGCCGGTGAACTCAGCTGTCACTCGCCGATCGACGGCAGCGAACTCGGCCGGCTCCGCGGGAACACCGTGCAGGACGTGGCCACGATCATTGGTGCGGCCCACGCCGCCTTCCTCGACTGGCGTGCCGTACCAGCGCCCGTACGCGGACGACTCGTCCGTGAGCTGGGCGAACTGTTGCGCGAGCACAAGGCCGAGCTTGCGACCCTGATCTCGATCGAGGCGGGCAAGATCACGTCGGAGAGCCTCGGCGAGGTGCAAGAGATGATCGACATCTGCGACCTCGCCGTCGGGCTGTCCCGGCAGTTGCACGGCCTGACCATCGCCACCGAGCGGCCCGGGCACCGGATGATGGAGCAATGGCATCCGCTCGGCGTCGTCGGCGTGATCTCGGCGTTCAACTTCCCGGCCGCGGTGTGGTCATGGAACGCGGCGCTCGCGTTCGTCGCCGGTGACGCCGTGGTGTGGAAGCCGTCCGAGAAGACGTTGCTGACCGCCCTCGCCTGTCAATCGCTCGCTGCCGAGGCAGCGCGGCGAGTCGGCGCACCGGCCGCGATCACGTCGATCCTGATCGGGGACCACACCGTCGGCGCGGCGCTCGTCGACGACGCGAGAGTTCCGCTCGTCTCCGCGACCGGATCGACGCGGATGGGCAAGGAGGTCGCTCCGCGCGTCGCGGCCCGGCTCGGCCGATCGCTGCTCGAGCTCGGCGGCAACAACGCCGCGATCGTTGCCCCGAGCGCCGATCTGGATCTCGCGGTCCGGGGCATCGTCTTCTCCGCGGTCGGTACGGCGGGACAGCGATGCACTTCGCTGCGGCGCGTGATCGTCCACGAGTCCATCCACGACGACCTGCTGGCGCGACTCGCGAGCGCTTACGAAACGCTGCCGATCGGTTCCCCGCTCGAACCAGGTACGTTGGTCGGACCATTGATCGACCAGCAGGCCTACGAGGCCTTCGGTGCCGCTGTCGACCAGGCACAGGCCGACGGTGGGACCTTGGTCACCGGCGGACAACGCGCCGAGGTTGCCGACGGCTACTACGTCCATCCGGCGATCATCGCCATGCCGTCCCAGACCGACATCGTGAAGGCGGAGACGTTCGCTCCGCTGCTCTACCTGCTGACCTGTCGCGACCTCGACGAAGCCATTGCCCTGCACAACGATGTTTCCCAGGGGTTGTCGTCCTCGATCTTCACGCTGGATGCGCGCGAGGCCGAGCTGTTCCTGTCCGCGACCGGGTCCGACTGCGGCATCGCCAACGTCAACATCGGGCCGTCCGGGGCCGAGATCGGCGGCGCGTTCGGCGGCGAGAAGGACACCGGCGGCGGCCGCGAGTCCGGTTCGGACGCCTGGAAGAACTACATGCGCCGGACGACGAACACGGTGAACTACTCGGCCGAGCTTCCGCTCGCGCAGGGCGTCGAGTTTGCCTGATCGGTCATGAACCAACTGGACGGCCTCCGTCGTCAACTCAACCGCGCGGGCGTCGCCGACGTACACATCGACAAGGGTTCCCGGGCCGCGTACTCGTCCGACGCGTCGCTCTACCGGGTCGTACCGCGGGCCGTGGTGATGCCGCGCTCGCTCGATGACGTGATCGCGACTCTCACGGTCGCCGGCGCGACGGGCGTACCTATCACCGCTCGCGGTGCTGGTACGTCCGTGGCGGGCAACGCGGTCGGGCCGGGCATCGTGCTGGATTTCAGCCGGCACCTGAACCGCGTACTGGAGATCGATCCCGAGCGGCGGCTGGCCAAAGTACAGCCCGGCGTCGTACAGGCCCAGCTTCAGGCCGCGGTGGCGCCGTACGGACTGCGGTTCGGACCGGACCCGTCGACGTCGACGCGGTGCACCATCGGCGGGATGATCGGGAACGACGCGTGCGGCTCCCGCTCACTGGGGTACGGGCGAACGTCGGACAACGTGCCAGGACTCGAACTCCTCACAGGTACGGGGCAGTTGCTCCGTACCTGGACGGACGGCGCCGAGGGCTTCGACTCCGGGCGTACGCGGCTGCGCGGACTGATCGATCGAAACCTGGCCGCGATTCGCACCGAGCTGGGTACCTTCGGCCGGCAGATCTCCGGGTACGCACTGCAGCACGCTCTGCCGGAGAACGGGTTCGACCTGAGCCGGGTCCTGGTCGGCAGCGAGGGCACGCTCGGCATCGTCACCGAGGCGACCGTCCGGCTCGTCCGGGCACCGGACCATCGCGTCTTGGTTGCCCTCGGCTACGAAAACATCGTCGACGCCGCCGCTGACACGCCGCCGGTGCTGCAGCACGGCCCGACCGCCTGCGAAGGTCTGGACTCACGCATTGTCGACGTATTGCGTGAGCGTCGCGGAGCATCCGCCGTACCGGATCTCCCCCAAGGCAAGGCCTGGCTCTTCGTCGAACTCTGCGGTGAGGACTCCGTGGAGCGGGCGCGGCGGCTGATCAAGGACGTCGCTGCCATCGACGCCCGGATCGTCACCGCACCAGGCGAGATCTCCGTCCTGTGGCGGATTCGGGAGGACGGCGCCGGGCTCGCGGGCCGCGCGCCTTCCGGCGAACCGGCCTGGGCGGGCTGGGAGGATGCCGCGGTTCCGCCCGCGCGGCTCGCGTCCTACCTCCGCGAGTTCGACGAGTTGGTGGACGACTTCGGGTTCACCTCGATGCCGTTCGGTCACTTCGGCGAGGGGTGCGTTCACGTACGCCTCGACTTCCCGCTCGCGGCCGAGGGCGGCACGCACGTGTTCAGGGACTTCCTCGAACAGGCAGCGGCGCTGGTCGCGCGGCACGGCGGCTCCTTGTCGGGTGAACACGGGGACGGACGTGCACGCAGTGAGCTGCTCCCCCACCTCTACAGCGCGCGACTGATCGAGCTGTTCGCCGCTGTGAAGCAGATCTTCGACCCCGACGGGCTGTTGAACCCTGGCGTGCTTGTGCAACCGGACAAGATCGACGCATCGCTCCGGGTCCCTTCGGCCAAAGCACCTCGAACACAGTTGGCATTGGCGTACGCGAACGACAACGGCGACTTTTCGCGGGTCGTGCACCGGTGTACCGGGGTGGGCAAATGCCGTTCGGTCGCTCAGGGCGCGGGCGTTGTGATGTGTCCTTCGTACGCCGCGACGCGCAATGAGAAGGACTCGACCAGAGGCCGCGCGCGGTTGCTGCAAGAGCTTGTCAACAGCGAACTCGTCAACGGTTGGGCAGACCCCGCACTGCACGACGCGCTCGATCTGTGCCTCTCCTGCAAGGGCTGTGCTTCCGACTGTCCGACCGGGATCGACATGGCGTCGTACAAGTCGGAGGTGCTCCACCAGACGTACCGCCGGCGTCTCCGGCCGCGGACGCACTACTCGCTCGGATGGCTTCCCCGTTGGGCCCGGCTGGCGAGCCATGTTCCGCGGTTGGCCAACCGGTTGACGTCGCTCCGAGGCGTACGCCCGCTGGCACTCTGGCTGGCGGGCGTCGATCGGCGCCGATCCATTCCGCGCTTCGCGGAGCAGACTCTGCGTGCGTGGTTCGGCAAAGCCGAGGTACGGCCGGGCGGGAAGCCGGTCGTCGTGTTCGTCGACAGCTTCACCGATCACTTCACCCCGGAAGTCGGCAAGGACCTGATCCGGGTTCTCGAACAGGCCGGCTTCACGCCGACGATCACCGCACCGACAGTTTGCTGCGGCCTGCCCTGGATCTCGACCGGGCAACTCGACGCTGCCAAACGCATCCTAGGCCGCTCCGTCGGCACCCTCGCCGCGGCGGCTCGGAAGGGCATCCCGATCGTCGGCATCGAGCCCTCATGCACAGCCGTACTGCGGCACGACGCTGTCGAACTGCTCGACTCCGAGGAAGCGCGTGCTGTCGCCGCGAGCGTCAAGACACTTGGTGAGCTGCTGACCGAGCACACGGACTGGACGCCGCCACGACTCGACGGCGTCCGCGTCGTCGCACAGCCGCACTGCCATCACCATGCGGTGATGGGCTGGGACACCGACGAACGGCTCCTCGTGAGCTCGGGTGCATCGGTGCAGCGGCTCGGTGGTTGTTGTGGGTTGGCCGGAAACTTCGGTGCCGAATCCGGTCACTACAACGTGTCGGTCGCCGTGGCCGAACAACAACTCCTGCCTGCCGTCGCCGACGCCACCTACGACGCCGTCCTCGCCGACGGATTCTCCTGCCGGACCCAACTGGCCGACCTCACCGAACAGCGCGGCCTCCACCTCGCCCAGCTCCTCGCCGGCCACCTCGGTCAGAACGGCCGGTCCGGCCGTCGCGGTGAGAAGTCCGGGCACGACCCGAAGGACCTTCGAACCAATGACTGCTGACACCTTCGACCTGATCGACGAATGGGGACCGGAGAAGATCGTCTGCGTCTCCGACCGCCGGACCGGGATGCGTGGTGTGCTCGTCATCGACAACACCGCGCGCGGGATCGGCAAGGGCGGGACCAGGATGAGCCCCGACCTCAGCGTCGCCGAGGTCGCCCGGCTGGCCCGGACGATGACCTGGAAATGGGCCGCGACCGACCTGTTCCACGGCGGCGCCAAGGCCGGCATCCAGGGCGATCCCCGGGGCGCGGACAAGGAAAGGATCCTGCGCGCGTTCGCGCGGGCATTGGCGAACGAAGTACCCCGGGAGTACGTGTTCGGTCTGGACATGGGTCTCACTGAGGCGGACGCCGCGATCTTCGCCGACGAGCTGGGCGATCGTGGCGCGGCGGTCGGCCTCCCGGCCGCGCTCGGCGGCCTGCCGTACGACGAACTCGGCGTGACCGGATTCGGGGTCGCCGAAGCCACCGATGCGGCCGCCGCCCGGCTCGCGCTCGATCTGAAGGGCGCCCGGATCGCGGTCCAGGGCTTCGGCGCGGTCGGCCAGGCCGCCGTCCGCCGCTATGCCGAACTGGGCGCGGTCATCGTCGCCGTGTCGACCGCGGAAGGCGCGGTGATCGATGCCGATGGCATCGATATCCAGCGACTGATCGAGCTCCGCCGCGAACACGGCGACCGATGTGTCACCGAGTACGGTCCGGCCCAGCCGCCCGCGGCCGCGCTGTCCGTCGACGCCGACATCCTCGTCCCTGCCGCCCGTGAGGACGTCATCGACGTCGACGTGGCGAAGACGACGACCGCGGCCCTGATCGTCGAAGGCGCCAACCTGCCGACCACGCCGGCCGCGCGGGAACTCCTGCACGAGCGCGGGATCACGGTCGTACCCGACTTCATCGCGAACGCCGGCGGCATCGTCGCCGCGGCGCACTCGATGGACGCGCGGCAGTCGCCGTTCCCGGTCGAGCCCGGTGCCGTCTTCACGATGATCTCGGCGAAGCTCCGGGCCAACACCGACCGGGTCATCGAGGAGAGCCGGCAGCGCGACATCCCGCCGCACCAGGCCGCGTACGCCCTGGCGCAGGAACGGGTCCGCGAGGCGATGAGGCTGCGTGGTGCGCCTATGGAGAGGCAGCGATGACCTTCGTGGACAGGACCAGCTTGCGGGCGCGTCTCGCCGTCCGGTTGTCGGAGTTGTACGGCCGCGAGGTGCCTGCGTACCGGACCCTGGTCGAGGTGGCGCAGGAGGTCAACGAGCGGGTGCTCGCGGCCAACGGGTCAACCGCGGAGCGTTTCGGCAGCCTGGAGCGCGTCACGGCGGAACGGCATGGTGCGGTACGCGTCGGTACGCCGGCCGAGTTGTCGCAGCTCGCCCGGATCTTCGGTGCCGTCGGCATGTACCCGGTCGGGTTCTACGACCTGCGGGACGCGCATCCACAGCCGATTCCGGTCATTTCGACCGCCTTTCGTCCGCTCGACCGGGACGAACTCGCGGCCAACCCGTTCCGCGTCTTCACGTCGATGCTGGTACCGCAGGACCGGCGGTTCTTCGATGCCGACCTCGAGGCCCGACTGACGAGGTTCCTCGAAGCGCGCACGCTGTTCCCCGCGGAACTGCTCGAACTGGCCGACCGCTCCGAGGCCGGCGACGGCCTTGGCGCCGACGACGCGGACCGGTTCCTCGACCTGGCCACCGCGTCCTTCGCGCTGTCCGCGGAGCCGGTGGATCGAGCCTGGTACGCGGAGCTCGAGGCGATCTCCGGCGTCGCGGCCGACATCGGCGGCGTCACCACGACGCATATCAACCACCTCACGCCGCGTGTACTCGACATCGACGACCTCTATCGATCGATGACCGAGCGCGGCATCGAGATGATCGACGCCATTCAGGGTCCGCCCGCCTGGGACGGTCCGGAGGTACTGCTCCGGCAAACCTCGTTCCGCGCGCTGGCCGAGCCACGGCGCTTTCGTGACCCGGACGGCACGTTGACCGACGGAACCCTCCGGGTCCGCTTCGGCGAGGTCGAGGCCCGCGGGATCGCGCTCACCCCGCTCGGCCGCGCGCGGTACGACGAGCTGATGCTGAAGGTCGAGGAAGCCGTCGCCGGCGATCCGGGGCGGCCTCGGCAGGAGCTCGCGGCCGGCATCTGGTCCGTCGGCATGCCGAGTACCGAACGGGAGCTCGAACGCCAAGGCCTGGCCTACTTCTCGTACCACCTCGCTGGTTCGGGGTGGGCGCCGCCTCGAACCCGCACCGGTCGAGGCGGGCACGCCGGGTCCGGCGCGGCTCCGGCGGAGCTCGATCGGCTCCTCGACGACGGATCCGTGATCCTTCGGCCGATCGTCTACGAGGACTTTCTGCCCCGTTCGGCGGCCGGGATCTTCTCGTCCAACCTGTCCCGCGACACCACGATGGACGAAAGCGCCGACCACGCTCCCCGTGACGCCACCTGGCTCACCGAACGGATCAACCGCCACATCCACGTACCCGAAGAAACGTACGCGGCGGAGAGCCACGCTTCACTCCGGGCAATCGAGGCGGCGCTCGGCCTGACAATCTCCCCGCGTCGAATCGGTAACTGACGAGGTTCGCCGGGGTCCGCGGCTGAAATGGTTTGGCAGGATGCCGGACAGATAGGGGGTATGACCGAGACACCGATCAGGCCCCGGCTCGGGCCGGTGAGTGAGGACGCCGTGCACGATCCGCCGCTCGACGACCGTCGACAGCGGTTCGAGGAGGTGTTCGGCACCCATCGGGAGGCGGTGCTCGGATACCTGCTGCGACGCACCGGCTCCAGCCACGACGCCGCCGACCTGCTGTCCGACACGTTCGTGATCGCCTGGCGACGCCTTGAGGAGGTGCCGTCCGGTGACCAGACCAGGCCCTGGCTGTTCGGCGTCGCCCGGCGGGTACTCGCCAACCACCGGCGCGGCGAGGTACGGCGGACGGCGCTCACGTACAAGCTCCGGGACGAGCTCACGGACACCTCCGTGCCAGGACCCGAACTCAGCGACGCCGACTCGACGATGGCACGGGCCTTCCGCGCACTGCCCGAACCGGATCGCGAGCTGCTCACGCTGGTCGCGTGGGAAGACCTGAGCACCGCACAGATCGCGACCGTTCTGGGCTGTTCCCGGAACGCGGTGCGGATCCGGTTGTTCCGGGCCCGGCGACGGTTCACCGAGCTGGTCGCTGACCGTTCGAATGCTGCCCCTTCGAATGCTGTCTCCTCGAATGCTGTCCCCTCGAATACTGCCGTGAACGGAGAGATCTCGCATGAAGACGTCTGACATCGACGCGGCGATCCGCGCTCTCAAGCCCAGCACCACCGGCACCGAGGTCGGCGCCGCCGCCTGGACCCAGCTGTCCCGCGACATCACCATGCTCAGCCCCGAGGAAGAGCCCCGCCCGACCACGGCGTCCGGGTGGCGCGGCTTCCAGCTGGCTGGCTCCGGGAAACAGCGGCTCGCGCTCGCCAGCGCGTTCAGCTTGCTGATTGCCGGCGTGGTCGCGGCCAGCGTCGTCACCGGCCCCGGGCAAACTCAGGCCCGCGCGTTGTCCTTCACCCGGGAAGGCGATTCCGTGATCGTCCGCGTCATCGACCCCGACGCCGACCCGGCCCGCTACAACGCCGAGTTCCGGGCCATGGGGTTGCCGGTGACGGTGACGGTGATCCCACTCAGCCCGACCGCGATTGCTCAGTTCGCCGGCTACTCCGTACCCCAAAATGAGGCCGGCAAGATCCGGGTCCTCGAACCGGGTGAGAAATGCTCCGGTACCCTCACCGCCGCGGACCCAGGCTGCCAGTCCGGCCTCGAGATCGCGCGGAATCTGAAGGGCGCGACCATCGTCGAGTTCGGCCGGGCCACCAAGAACGGCGAGACGTACTACCACCGGCCGCGCTGAACCACCGCGGTTCCGTACGCGCCGGCTGAATTGAGGTCGCGCGCCGGGCGCGGGAGCGGCTACGGTCGCGAGGGTGATGGAGACTGCGAAACGCTTGATCGCTCGCTACGGAAGCGATTCGTGGAGCCTGGTGGAAACCGGCGAGTCGGGTGCCGAGGTGTATCGATCGGCAGGCATGTTCCTGAAGGTGGACGAGGATGTCACGGCAATCACCGCGGAGGCCGAGCGACTGGAGTGGCTGGCCGGGCAAGGTGTCGCCACCGCGAAGGTCGTCGGCCACGGGCAGGACGGCCGGGCAGGTTGGCTGATCACCGAGTCGGTGCCTGGAATCCCCGCCGCCGACTGGCCGGGCGACGACCTCGGCACGGTTGTCCGTTCGCTAGCGGACATCGCCAGGATGCTGCACGAGCTCCCGACCGGCAGCTGCCCATTTCATCGCGAGGTGGACGTCACGACCCGGCTGGCCACAGCGCAGGTGCAAGCCGGTCTCGTGGACCTGGACAACCTTGAGGACGAGTACGCCGGGTGGACGGGCGACCAACTGCTCGGCGAACTCGAACGAAACCGGCCACCCGCCGAGGATCTGGTCGTTTGCCACGGCGACCTGACGCCCGAGAACGTCCTGCTCGTCCCCGGCACCGGCGAACTGGCCGGGTTCATCGACGTCGGCAAACTCGGGATCGCCGACCGCTGGCTGGATCTCGCGATCCTGCACCGGGAGCTCAGCGACGACCCGTTCCAGCCCGGCCACGCCGAGCAGTTCCTGGCCCAGTACGGCACCTCACCAGCTCCGGCGAAGCTGGCGTACTACATCCTCCTCGACGAGTTCTTCTGATTCAGTCGTGACCCAGCATTCGCGTCAGCAGGTTGAAGGTGGCTCGCTCCAGCCGGGGATCTTGTAGCTTGGGGTGGCTCAGGCCGAACGACCAGTGGAAGGTGCCGGCGTTCCACACGTACCCGCCGGCCGGGGCGCGGTGTAACACGGTCTGTTGGAGATCCTCGTCCCCGGCAGCGTTGCAGAACGGCGAACTGGTGAGCGTCGCGTGCTCTGAGCCGGGTGCCAGTTCGAACTTGTCCATCACCCGGTCCGCTTCCACTGCCACGATCCGCGGGAACTGAGTTCCCTGCTGAACCCCGGTCCCGGCCCACATCCAGTGTTCGGGCGAGCTCACCACCAGTGGGTGCGGCTGCTTCATGCGGGACGTGTACTGGCTGCCCATCAGGGCTTGCTCGGGCAAGTCCACCTGCCGCCACTGACGGGTTGGGGCGGAGCGCTCGGGGTCGTCCTTCGACTTGTAACAGGTGACGATCCGGTTCGCGCCGCCCGTTCGGCCGGCTTCCAGCCGGATTCGCCAGTACATGGCGTTGGCGCCGAAGAAGGCGAGGTTCGTCCCACCCGAGCGGGCCTTGACGACCACTGAACGCATCTCGTCCGAGTAGTACTCGTCGTGCCCACTGGAGACCAGTAGCCGATGCCGGCCCGGGTCGATCCGGCCTTCGTGCAGGTCGATGCTGGTGGCGTACTGGCAGTCGAAGCCTTGCTGTTCCAGCCACCAGATCAGCCGGTGATCCAGCTCGTGGCGGCTGGGCAGTCCGTGTTCGTGGTACGGGCGGTCGAAGGTCACCTGCTTCGCTTTACCCTTGGCGCCCTCGATCCCGTACAGGCTGGACCCTGTCTGCCCGTCACGGGGCCACCAGTTGTACGCGGCATAGGTGGTGAAGGGCAGTACCACCATTACCTCGCTGGTCGGCGCATCGTCGCGTACTACGAAGACGGTCCCCGCCCGTACACCGTCAGCCCTGGTGAAGACGGCCTGGTAGTAGCCGGACAGCCAGTCGGCCTGGATGCGCACCGTCCAGGTACGGGTCCACTGGCACCACACCAGGTGCGTGCTGGGGTCAGTACTCGGCGGCTGTTGGGTCCCAACGCCCAGCGGCGGGCTGCTCAGCACCAGCCGACCGCCCTTGCCGCCGTAGAAGCCCAGGCGATACAGGTCGATGCGCACCTGCTGGGGCGAGTCGCAGCTGAGGTGGAAGTGCAGCTCTTCGCCGGCCTGCACGCTGGTGGCCGAGGCGTACCCCTGGATCTGGCGACGCTTGTCGTCACTGGTCCGGCCGCTGCGGAGGTTCCAGCCGTTCGAACCGGTCCGGCGGTTCTCTCGCGTGATCACCGCCGAAGGACGGCGCAGTCCAGTAGGCGCAACGCGGGCCAAGGCGGCCTTGGCCTCGGCTGACATCGGCGCGGTCGCCGAGTCCGCACAGGTGCACTGGTCGTCGAGCGCCCACCACAGACCGGCGCCGCCGCCAACCCCCGCGATCCCCACTGACGCCAGCAGCGCGCGCCGGCTCGGCCGCCATTCCATCCTGAGTCACCAATCCGTTTCCTTCGGAATCAAGGACGGATTAATAGTAACTATTTGTCCAAACTGAATTGATTTCAGTTAAATTGTTGCAACTCCATTACAGCCGATCAGCGGCCGAAACGCTTGGCGCTTTCCGGACATAAGGCTGATATCCACCCATCCGTGAGGCCTATGTGGAGGTGTTATGAGGAAGGGACGACGTCGTCCCGTCGTGGCCGTCGTGGCCACGCTGGTTGCCGGGAGCTGCATACTCGGCGGAGCCGCGGCGGCAAGCGGCGCACAACTCAACGGACCCAAGCCGTCGGCGGAACAGCCGGCCGGTGGCAAGGTGCCCGCCCGTACAGTTGCCGATAGCAAAGTCACCGGTGACGTCACGCTGATCACCGGCGATCGAGTCAGCCTGCGCGGTGACCAGCCGGCCAAGATCCGACCGGCCAAGGGCCGCGAGAAGGTCACGTTCATCGAGCGCAAGGAGGTCAACGGCGACCTGACCGTGGTGCCGATGGACGCGGACGCCGCCGTACGCTCCGGTGAGCTGGATCCGCGTCTGTTCAACGTCACGCAGCTGATCAAGCACGGGTTCGACGACCGGTCGCGGTCCGACATTCCGTTGATCGTGAGCGGTCCGGTCGCGCTGCGATCCGGCGCCGGCAAGTCCGTCAGCCTGCCGAGCATCGGCGGTACGGCGATCCGCATCGGCAAGAACGCGCCGTACTGGACGGGCGCCCGCAACGCGCTGCGGACGAAGTCCAAGTCCAAGCAGTGGATTCGCCTGGACGGACCGGTCCGCGCCTTTCTGGACAAGAGCGTTCCGCAGATCGGCGCGCCCGAGGCCTGGAAGAATGGTTTCACCGGCAAGGGCATCCAGGTCGCCGTACTGGACACCGGAATCGACACCACGCATCCCGACCTGAAGGACGCGGTCGCGGCAGCCAAGGACTTCACCGATTCGAGCAGCGGGACCATCGACAAGTTCGGTCACGGTACGCATGTGGCGTCGATCGTGACCGGCGAGAACGCCGTCTATCGTGGCGTGGCGCCGGACGCGAAGCTGCTCAACGGCAAGGTGCTCGACGACAACGGGTTCGGTTCCGAAGCGGGCATCATCGCCGGGATGGAATGGGCCGCGAAGGCCGGCGCCGAGGTCGTCAACATGAGCCTGGGCTCCGATTGGCCCAGTGACGGCACGGACGTCATGTCACTGGCCGTCAACCGGCTGACCAGCGAGACCGGCGCCCTGTTTGTCGTTGCTTCCGGCAACAGTGGTGGCATGCCGGGCAGCCCGGCCGCCGCCGATTCGGCGCTGACCGTCGGCGCGGTCGACCACGACGAGAACCTGGCCGACTTCTCCAGTCGCGGCCCGCGGTACCTGGACAACGCGATCAAACCCGACATCACCGCGCCAGGCGTCGGCATCGTCGCGGCGAAGGCAAAGGACAGTGTCCTCGGCCAGCAGGCCCCGAACGTCGGCAAGGACCACCTGGAGCTGTCCGGTACGTCGATGGCCGCTCCGCACGTCGCCGGTGCCGCGGCGATTCTGGCCCAGGAACACAAGGACTGGAAGGCCGGCGAGCTCAAGGCCACCTTGATGGGTACGGCGAAACCCAACCCGAAACTGTCCGTGTTCGAGCAGGGCGCCGGCCGGGTCGACGTGGCCGCGGTGACGAAATCGACGGTGCGCGCCTCGGTCGGCAGTATCAGCAACGGCATCGTCCGCTGGCCGCACCAGGACGACAAGCCGATCAGTCGCGAGGTCACCTACTCCAACTTCGGCTCGGCTCCGGTCACGCTGAACCTGGCCGCCCAGGTGAACGACCCGGACGGCAAGCCGGCGCCGGCGGAGATGTTCTCGGTCTCCCCTGCCTCGCTGACCATCCCGGCCGGCGGGAAGGCGACCGCGACGGTCACCACCAACACCGCCGTGGAGGGCACCGACGGCATCTACACCGGGGTGATCGCCGCTGGTGAGCTCCGGACGCCGATCACGGTCGACCGCGAGGTGGAGAGCTACGACGTCAAGGTGAACTTCGTCGGATTCGACGGGAAGCCCACCACGAACTATGGGTACCGGTTCGTGAGCATCGAGCATCCCACCGCCGTGCTGCCGGCGGAGGAGAGCGGGAGTACGACGACGTCCCGGCTGATCAAGGGTCAGCACTACTTCGAGGCCTATGTCGACGACGAAAAGCTCGGCAAGGCGGCGTACGCCGCCGAACCGTCGTTCACGGTCGACGGGCCCGGCGAGGTGACCGTCGACGCGCGCACCGGGGTGCCGGTCGGCTTCCAGGTCGACAAACCGGACGCCGTCACCTCGACGGCAGTGTTCGGGATGGCGCGGGACACCGTCTGGGGTGGCGACGAGTCGACCGGGGCCATCTATCTCAACAGCACCTTCGAGGGATCGACCGTGATTCCGAGCCGGACCAGCGCGGCGCCGGACGCGTTCCGGTTCCTGAAGGGGGCGGAGCTGGCGGCGCCGGCCAACTCGAGCTACCAGTACCACCTGGCGCGGGACGACCTCGGCCGGGTCCCGGCCAAGCTCGTGAGCCGGGTACGGGACAGGTCACTGGCTCGGGTGAAGGCGCAACATGCCGGCAGCAAGCCCGGTACGTACGGGATCCGGGAAGGTGTCACGCGGGCGCTGCCGTTCACGCTGGACGAGCTCTACACCCCGGGCAAGGCGTGGTACCCGGCGTTCGTCGAGTCCGAGAAGCCGGACGACGTCCGCGGGCTCGCGATGCAGGTGACGGCCGCGCCAGTCACATACCAGCTCGGCCGGACAACGACCACCCGCTGGGGATTCCCGGTGTTCGGCCCGGCCCTGCCTTCGTACAGGCGGAGTTATGACAGCGCCGGGCGGATCGGCGACGACCTGCACTTCGACATCCCGTTGCACACCGACTCGCGGGCCGGCGGCGCCGGGTTCGCGATCACCGAGGGAACCACCGTCCTCTCCAAGGACGGTCAAGTGATCGCGACCGAGACGTTCCCGGGCTACCTTGAGAGGGTCAGGGTTCCGGCCGGCGCGGGCACGTACCAGTTGCACATCGTCGGTACCCGGAACAACCCGTTGTCGTCGCGGATCGTCGCGGACTGGACCTTCCGCTCCGACAGCGTCACCGGTGACAAGCCGGCGCCGCTGCCGTTGCTGGCGGTCCGCTTCGCCCCACCGGCGAACGCTTCGGCGAAGGTCCCGACGCTGCTCCCGATCACCGTCGACCACAACGCCGGCAAGCAGGGCAAGGTCGACTCGCTGGCCGTCTCCCACGACGGCGGCGCGACCTGGCAGCCGGTCAAGGTCTACTCGGTGGGAGGCAGGACATTGGCGCTGATCAAGCACCCGGCCGGCGCCAAGTCCGTCTCGCTCAAGGCGACCGCATCCGATGCTGAAGGCAACAAAGTTGACCAGACGATCGTGAATGCGTTCCTGCTGAAGTAGCTGGGCGCGCGGCTGGGGTGTCGTCTCGCCACGACACCCCAGCCGTGCTTTTGCTTTGTGGGTGCTTTTGTTGCCCTCAGTCCGTCAGGCCGGTCATGCGCATGGTGATGTTGATCCGTCCGGTCGTCAGGCCGCAGCCCTCGGGGGCGGTGCGCGAGTGGACGCGGGTGACGCCGTGGTACGCGAGACGCGATGCTCCACCGAAGACGAAGAGGTCACCCGACCGCAACCTGACGTCGGTGTACGGCCTGCCGCGGTTCTCGGTATTGCCGAAACGGAACGTGCAGTCGTCCCCGATGGACAGTGACACCACCGGCGCGAGCGAACGCTCGTCCTTGTCCTGGTGCATCCCCATCCGCGCGGCGTCGTCGTAGTAGTTCACCAGCGCGGTGTCGGGGGCGTACGCGTCAACCTCCGCGCCGGAGTGCCCGGTCTCGCGGAGCGCACGCTGACCGAGGCGAACCATCCAATCCGGAAAAGGCAGCACCCGGGCACCGTTGACGTCGGTGGCGGCCCGTGTGTACTTGTACGGCTGCCAGTGCCAGCCCAGGCACACCGTGCGTACGGACATCTCATGCCCACGCACCTTCGCAGCCCGAATCGGCACCGGCCCGGCGACCCAGTTCCTGAACTCACCGACAATCCACACCTGCTCCTCGATCCCGAGCCACCCCGGAACCAGAACAGCCCCATCCCCAAGCCGGCTGGGCTCGTCATCCATCGGAAACAACGTCACAGCCCAAAGCCTCGTCCTCCGCCGAGCTCCCACCGGCTCCCGTCGCGGGTGACGCCCGCAATCCCCGACAGGTTGTGCAGTCCAACGAGGTCGAGTACGCGACGATCGGAAAGCGCACCGGAGAGCAGTGTTCGGGCGGGATCCCACGGCGTCGACCACAGCAGCCGCCGAGTCATCTGCGCCCACCCCAGCGGCGGACCGAACATGATCCACAGATCAGGATCAGCCGCCGCAAACCTAGTAGCCTGCCGAAGCCAAGACGCCGCCACCTCCGGCCAAGACAACTCCAGCACGGCCTCGCCTCCCTGCGCCTCCCAGCCATCCGCCAAGACCCTGACGGTATCGCGGACCCCGGCGTCACGCCCGAACCCGATCGCAATCGTTCTCGCCTGCCGACCACGCGCCAGCTCCACAAGCGCCGCCGACTCCCGAACCACGCCCGCCGACTCCCGGCCGTCGCCGGACAGCTCCACGCCGTCACCCGCCGCGTCCAGAGTGATCGTCTCCGGAGCGCCGATCCGCATCCGCAGCAGCGGACTGTCCAGGGATTCCATGGTCGCGCTTCATCCCTTCACACGCTCCGAACGGCTGTTCCTCCCATGAAACGCCACCACCGCGCCTTGTGTGAGGCTCGGTGGTGGCGCACTTCCTCGGTCGGCACTCAGTGCCGGTCGTTCAGGTCAGTTGCACAGCCCTGCGGGCATCGACGTGCGGCAGTTGTTGTCGAGGAAACGGTTTCCCGCGCCGAGGCCGTCCCAACGGAGGTCGGCCGGGCTGTTGCCGAACGCCTCGTTGTCGGCGACGGTGTTCCAGGCCGCATTGGCACCGTGGAACATGCCGGCTGACACCAGCACGATTCCGCCGGAGTTGAACTGCTTGCCGACGTTCCCAAGCACCGTGTTGTCACGCAGGACGTTCTTGGTGCCGCCCAGAACCAGCAGGCCACCGCCTTGCAGCGGCGGGTGCTCGGCGTTCGCGGCGCAGAAGTTGTTGTTCCGGTTCAGATCGTTGTCCCAGGCGGCCACGTTCCCGGCACCGCCGGCTTGCCCGTCGTCGAGGATCAGCAGACCCTGGCAATTGCCCCAGGACCTGTTGCCGAACACCTTCACGTACCGGGAGTGCCGGACGAACAGGCCGAGTTCGTTCCCGGTCGCATCGTTGTCGCGGACGATCGCGTTCGCCATCGCGGTATCGCCGACGTAGATACCGGCCTCGTTGTTGTTCCGTACCACGTTGTCGTACACCGCTCCGCCGACCGTGTTGAACCGGGCGATCCCGTAATCACCGTCGTGGATCGCGGTCACGTCGTGGACGACAAACCCCGAACCGCCGAACGCCACAATCCCCATCCCGTCGAAACCGCGCACCTGCAGATCCGAGATCTTCGTATCGAACACCCGGGTGACCACGTTCTGCGCCGCGTCCAGCTTCTTCGCGAACACGCAGAACGCGGCGCCGTGACCGCCGAGGAAGTCCGTCGTGCAAACGTTCTTCGGCAACTTCGCCGGCGGCATCAGGACGGTGCGGTTCCCCTCGCCGCGGATGGTGAGCCGGTCCTTCCGGATCAGCACGCTCTGCCGGTACGTTCCGGCGGCGAGAACGATCGTCGTCCCCGGCGCGGCCCGATCGACGGCCGCCTGGATCGACTGACCCGGATGCACCGTGATCGTGGCACCGGACGCCTGCGCCGGCACGGCGGCGAGTGACCCGAACACCACGGCCGGTACGGCGGCCAGCACAGCAAGTTTTCGTCGCATGACATTCCCCTCCCTGGATGCAGCAACCAATCCGCACGCTAGGCCTCAATCGCGACGCGCGGAACCCAGGGAGGGCACCAACAAACCCCACAACCTCTTACCACACGGGAATTCCATCCATTGATGACAAAACCATCATCAGCCGGTCATGCACTTCTCAGCTTGCTGAGAGGAGATCGGGCACTCGGCCTTGCCGATCAGGGCCGGCCGTAGATGCCGAAGGCGTCGAAGGCGATCCAGGAGCCGTTGTCCTTGAGGAGCTGGATCACGTTCTGGCCGGGCTTGAACAGGTCCTTGGGCAGCGGGCGTTCGAGGTACGACGGCTTCAGCGGCGAGTTCGGCAGCGTACTGTCGCTGATCGTCGAGCCCTTCGTCGCACCGGGCAAGAAGGTGAGCCGGTCGACCGTGGTGCCGTTGACGGACAGTACGGCCGAGCCGGGGATCTTCGCGTGGCTGTCGATCAGCCAGAGCGCGAGATCCAGGTCCTTCGCCGGCGCCTCGGGCAGGTCGAAGCGGAACAGCACCTGGTGGTTCTTGGAGCCGGCCCACTTGTCGGCCGGCCCCGGCATCAGGTAGCACCAGTCCTCGGTGGGCACCGACGTCGGGTACGTGTAGTCGACGTCGTTCGGGAACTTCACCGGGTACTGCGCGCTCTTGTTCGGCGTCAGCGCGAACTCGCCCTTCCCGTCGAAGCTTCCGACCCACGCGATCGGCGTACCAGACACTGTGACCGAGGTCTTGTTGGCCACGTCGGCTGCCGCGGAAGGTGCCGAAACATTGCCTGCGGCATCCACCGTGACGATCCGGTACGACCTGGTGACGCCGGTGAACCCAAGACCCCGATGTACGAAATGCGGGTACACCGTCTTGGCCAGCGGCGCCCAGGGCGAGCCCGCGGTCGAGACCTGGACGGCGTAGTGGTCGACGACTGTTGCCCAGGGCACCGGAGTCCAGCTGAGCGTGGCGGTGCCGATGTCGCCGGTGCCGCCGAGCCCCGTGATGGTAGGCGGGTTGGGCCTGCCTCGCCCCGCCGCGGTGTTCTCCGTCATCACAGAGCCTCCAATCGGGGCGCGCCGGCCGGTGTCCGGAATCGTGCCGCGACGGTCGCGACGGCATTCGCGTCGGCCTGGACGTACGGCACCTTGACGAACTCCGAGATCATCTCCGTCTCGGTGATTCGCGCGTACACATAACCGCGACGGGCGTTGTAGAACTTCATGTACGGATGAGCCATCCAGTCCTTGGCGTAGCCGTCGGTCTCGGCACCATCCCCGTCGGAGGCGATCGAGGAGCAGATCAACTCGACACCGATGGTCTTCGAGGCCGGGTCCGCGAAGTCGGCCTTCAGCTCGGAGGCGATGGCCCGGTGCACGTCACCGGTCAGGACGACCGTGTTCGAGGTCTCCCCCATCGCGGCCAGCAGCCGCTTGCGGTTGGCGGGATAACCGTCCCACTGCTCGGTCCGGTCGTCGGTGACAGCGGTGAACACGACGCCGTTGGCCAGGATGTTCCAGGTAGCCGGGGAGCCCTTCAGCCCGTCGTACAGCCATTGCTCCTGCGCCGCGCCGAGGATGGTGCGCGACTCACTGAGCCGGTCGGCTTCACTGGTCGGCACCGGATCCCGGTACTGGCGGCCGTCGAGCATGTTGATCCGGGCCAGTGTGCCGACGTCGAGCCGCCGGTAGAGCTGCAGATCGGGGCCTTCCGGCAGACTGTTCAGTGAGATCGGCAGGTTCTCGTAGAAGGCCCGGTACGCGACGGCGCGGCGGTACGGGAAGAGCTCGGGCGGGATGCCGTAGTACGAGGTGTTGTTGCCGTAGTTGTTCTGCACCTCGTGGTCGTCCCAGGTGAGCAGCCAGGGCGCGGCCGCATGAGCCGCCTGCAGATCGGGATCGGACTTGAACAAGCCGTAGCGCAACCGGTACTGCTCCAGGGTCTCGATCTCGACCGCGTGCTCCGGGCCGACCGTGACACCCTGTTTCCAGAGATTGCCGCCGGCAACGATTCCGTACTCGTAGATGTAGTCGCCGAGGAAGAACACTGCATCCAGGTCGGTACGCGCGGCCAGGTGCTTGTACGCCGAGAAGTAGCCGTGGTACCAGGCCTGGCACGACGCGGTCGCGAAGGAGAACGTCGTCCCCTGCTGCCCTGGCGCCGGGAACGTCTTGGCCCGGCCGATCGGGCTGACCTGGGCGCCGGCCCGGAACCGGTAGAAGTACTCGCGGCCGGGCTGCAGGCCGCGGACCTCGGGGTGTACCGAGTGCCCAAGCTCCGGCGACGCGATCGCCACGCCGGCGCGCACTACCCGGGTGAACCGCCGGTCCGTCGCCACTTGGTAGGTGACCGGCACGTCTTCTTTGCCCATCCCGCCGTGTCCGTCGAGCGCGCCCGGGTCCGGTGCGAGCCGGGTCCAGAGCACGAATCCGTCCGGCATCGGCTCACCGGAGGCCACGCCCAGCGCGAACACGCCGGCCGGGATCGGACGCCGGGGTTCGGTGACCGCGCTGGCCGGCGCGGCAACACCGAGCGAGACCGTCGCGGCGGTCAGACCACTGAGCTGCAGAAATCGCCGCCGATCGAGTTCTGGCGGTGGGGGTGCGGTCACGGGCGCTCTCCGTTCGATCGACGAGTTGCGCCGCATTCTTACGTAAGAAACCTTCGAAAGGTAGCCGTCAACCGAAATTCGCCGACTTCCCGGCGATCGGGCCGCACTCCGTTCAGCCGACGAAGGTGCGTAGTTCCTTGACGAGCGCGATGCTCGCGTCGTTCTCGACCCGGCGGGTGGAGACGCTTTCGACGTTGAAGCCGAACGGGACACCGTGGTCGTGGCAGTACGCCGACAAGGTACGGGCGATCGCGACACAATGGGCGTACGAGTCGGCGACCGGATCAGCGGAGTGCACCAGCTCGTTGCGCAGCCAGCGTGGAACCCGTACGCCCAGCCAGGCAAGGAATTCCAGCGTCTTCACCGAACCGCAGATCGACAGCGTGAACACCATCGGCACTGGTTCGAGGCCCTGCTCGCGGCACAGGTAGAGATAGTCCGAAGCGAGATCCATCGCGGCGCCGACGTCGTACACGACCTGGGTGACGAAGAACGAGCAGCCACTCTGCTGCTTACGGAGCAAACGGTGATGTTCGTCCTGCCGGGACGCGTGCCGCTCCGGGATCGTGACGCCTCCGAGCGGCAGCGTGGATTCGCCGCGCCGCCACAGGTCGTACGCGTCCGGCAGTGTGGTCTTGACGGGCGCGGTGCTGGTGGCCGCACCGACTAGCACCGTCCCGAGCCGGTCGGACGGCCGTCGTACCCACGAGTCCAGCTCAGCCGGCGCGTACTTGCCGACAGACCGGTACACGATCGCCGGACGGTCCCACCAGCTCAGATGGTCAGTCAGGAAGTCCGCCGGATCCATCGTCGGGCTGAACGGAAACGGCCGCTCGTCCGGAGTCCGCTCGGCCTCTTCGTCGATGTCGTAGAGGATCAACGCATCCACGTCGAGCGTTTCGAGCCGCCCCCTGGTCACCTCGACGAACCGATCACGCGCCGCCGCTTCCATCGACTGCCGCGGCGGCGTCATCCCGTAGAACAACAACCGCGTCCGCCGTCCCCCACCAAGAATCCCCGAAAGCTCAGGCTTGCTGTCCAATCATCTCTCCCACGCCGAACGCCCTGGCCCGCCACCGAACCAGCCACGCCCGCCAGCCTACTGACGGACAGCGCTCACGGCCTTCCACGGTCCGCCTGTCGGGAAGCGAGAACCTGACCGCGGCAGCAACCCCCTGCCCGGACCGTCCGGCTCCTTCCGGAGCACAAATGAAGGCCCTCTGACCAGTTCGCCTGATCAGAGGGCCTTCCAAGTAGCGGGGGCAGGATTTGAACCTGCGACCTCTGGGTTATGAGCCCAGCGAGCTACCGAGCTGCTCCACCCCGCGCCGCTTTCGTACGAGAACGAGTGTAGATGATCACCCCTGAGCAACCAACTCGCCCCTCAGTGCATCTCCAGGCCGGCGGTGACGTTGAGGTCGGTGCCGGTGATTGAGGCGGCGGCCGGGGAGGCGAGGTACGCGACGGCGGCGGCGACGTCTTCGGGTGGAACGAAGCGGCGGAGGGGAATGTCGGCGGTCAGTTTGGCGCGGAGGACCGTCGGGTCTTCGGCGAGGGTTTCGGCCTGGGCATCGATGACCCAGTCCAGGCGCGGGCCGGCGACGAAACCCGGGGAACGACGTTGACTCTGACGCCGTCCGGTCCGGCTTCGAGTGCGAGGGTGCGGGCAAGGCCGACGAGTGCGAGCTTGGATGCCGCGCACGGAGTACGCCCGGCCAGCGGCCGCTTCCCGGTCATCGAGCCGATCAGCACGGCGCTGCCGCTGCCACGCTCGATCATGCCTGGCATGAACTCGCGCAGGGTCAGGAACGTCCCGGTCACATTGACGTCGAACGTCTGCTCCCAGTCCGCAAGCTCCAACTCCCACAGTAATCCCGAAGGACCGCCGACTCCGCTGTTGCACACCACCACATCGGGTACGCCGAACCGCTCCCGAGTCTCGCGGCCGAACCGCCGTACCGACTGCTCGTCCGACACATCCACCGCGACGACATGACCTCGCCGTCCAAGAGTCTCGCGGTTTCCTTCAATGCATCGGTGTCGCGGCCGCCCAGTACGACCTCGGCACCATCGGCGGCGAGCCGTACCGCGATCGCTCGGCCGATGCCCCGCCCGGCGCCGGTCACTACCGCTTTCCCGGCTGCTTTCATGACTGCTTTCATGCCAGGGCCTCGGCCAGCCGGCGGTAGAGCGCATCTCGGCGTCCGACCAGGTCCGCCGCGTCGCTGCGGGAGTACTCGCGGAACCCGGCGCCGGCCTTCACACCCAGCCGGCCTGCATCGATCAGCTCTTGCAGGCGCTCGGGTACGGCGAAGCGGGGGCCGTACTCCGTTTGCAGAACCCCGAGGATCGCGTGGTAGACATCGAGACCTGCCATGTCGGCGATCGTGAACGGACCGTACGCCGGCAGCCGGAAACCAACCGTCCGCCGGATGACCGCGTCGACCTCCTCCGCCGTCGCGGTGCCGTCCTCGACGCACGCCAGCGCCTCGAGGAAGAGGGCGAGCTGCAGGCGGTTCGCGACGAAGCCGGCGCGGGGCGCGACCAGGATCGGCTCCTTGCCGCACGAGTGCAGGAAGGTGGTCAGGCGGTCGATCGATTCCTGGGCCGTCCGCGGGGTGGCGGCGACCTCGACGCCGGGGATCAGCTCGGCGGGATTGAAGAAGTGCGCGGCCAGGAAACGTTCGGGCGCCGCGACCGGCCCGGCCAGCTGGTCGAGCGGTAATGACGAGGTGTTGGTCGCGAGGACCGCAGCCGGGTCGAGATGCGCGTTGAGGTCCTTGAAGAGTTCATGCTTGACGCCGAGATCCTCCGGAACCGCCTCGATCACGATCTCGGCGCCGCGGACAGCATCACCGAGCACTCCGTACGCGGTGATCTTCAGCTCACCGTTGGCGGTGTATCGCGCGAAACGATCGCTCAGGGCGCGTACGCAACCCTCGAGCCGCTCCGGCTGATCGAAGACCGCGACCACATGCCCGGCCGCGGCGGCGGCGACCGCGATCCCTTGCCCCATGGTCCCGAGCCCGATGACGCTGACGGCGGTCATCTGCCACGCCCTTCCGCACTCGCCGAAGTTCCGTTGGCGCCAGCATAGTCTCTCTTCAGGATGAAAGATCTATCTCCGAAATCCGAGATGAATTCGCCACTTCCCCGGCGCGGGCCGCCGGCGCTCCCAGCACCGCGCTGTGAGCCGGCGGTACGCCGACCTTAAGGTGGACCGTGCCGTCCCCGGCCGGCGCGAAGGTGAAGCTGAAGAACGAGCAGCAACCCGTCTCCCGATCCGTCAGCTCACGCGCGGCCGCCTGCGCGCCGGCATCCAGTACCAGCAACAACCTCATTGCATCCCGCCACTCAACCGCACGCAGCGCAGTCGCGAACAACTGGTCAAACTCAGCAACCCGCAACGGCCACTCAACCGTCGGCAACGTACAAGCGGACGACACCCAGTCTTCATTCGCACTCATCCCCGACGCTGAGCCCGTACCCGAGTACCGAATGCAAGTGCCGAACGACTTGATCCCGTGGTGAATGGCGAAAGCCCACTGACTGGCATTTCGCCAAGTCAGTGGGCTTTTCCTGGTAGCGGGGGCAGGATTTGAACCTGCGACCTCTGGGTTATGAGCCCAGCGAGCTACCGAGCTGCTCCACCCCGCGTCGTTGTGTCTTTAGCTTAGAGGATTTGGGCTGAGCAACCAAATCGGCTCCCGGGACCGGGTGATCGCGCTTCGAGGAGCGGGTTGTCCACAGGTTTCGGAATCGTCCGTCCGCGGGTGGGGTGATCGCTGCATCTTCTTGGGCAGGAAGGTGTCTCGCAGCAGGCGGGGCGCCGCGGTTCCCAGGAGGCAGCCATGTCGTGTTCATCGCTTCGTTCCCGAGTCGTGCCGTCTGCTCGTCGTATCGTGACCGGAAGCACGGTCGTCCTCGCCTCGCTAGGTCTGTCGGCGGCCGTCCCCGCGTCGGCGCACGAGGTCACGGCAGCGTCGGCCTACGCGGCGGCACCTCCATCGACCGAGCAAAGGGCTGACACCTTGGACGGCTTCGTGATCGGGCACCTACCCGAAGGCATCGGCAGACCGAGCGACTTCGAGTACGAGTGGGGCGACGTTTCATTCCACAGCCGGGTCTGGGAGACCGGTCCGGACGCGGAAGGCGCGTACAAGGTCGACCTGACCGTGAAGACGCTGCGCGGCGAGCGGCTGACCGATCTCGAGGCGCTGAACAAGTTCCTGATCGAGTATGAGGAGAAGGAGCCGGGCAGTTGGCAGTTGACGCCGGTCAAGGTCGGTGGGTACGACGGTCTGTTCGCCGGCGACGAGGTGTTCTACTTCATCGAGCCGGGTGTCGCCGCCGAGGTGACAGTCGACCCCGAACGCTTCACGGACGAGGACGTGTTGGACACCGCGGCCGAGTTCCGCCCGGAGTCGAAAACCTGATGCCGTAGGCAACGGAGCCCTGATGCCGTAGGCAACGGAACGGGGCGGCGACGCCGACTGTTGTCGGTGTCGCCGCCCCGGGAAGCCGCGTGGGTCAGCCGGTCGGTGAGCTCGGCGGACTCGACGGATTCGGCGTCGTTGTCGCGGATGGCTTCGCAGGTGTCGGAGTCGGAGTGACCGCGGCACCGGCAGCGGCGGCCCTGTCGATCGCCTGCTTCATCTTGTCCACCTGCGCCTGGTACTCGGCGAGGTTGCCGTTCTTCAGGGCGGTCTGCGCCGCCGTGTACGCGGCTTCGGCCTCGGCCAGCGCCTGCTTCACGGTCTGGTTCGCCTGCTGCGCCGGCGGCGTCTTGGTTCCCGGTGGTTGTTCGCCGGTGTCGACGCTGGTGTTGAAGACCTTGGTCAGGGCTTCCTGCAGCGAGGACCCGTAGGCGACCCGATCACCGAAGGACACCAGGACGTACCGGAGGACGGGATAACTACCCGGTCCACTGGTCCGCACCGAGTACACCGGCTGGACGTAGAGCAGACCTCCACCGAGCGGCAGCGTCAGCAAGTTCCCGAACTGGGCTCTTGCGCCGCTGTTCGGCTGGTTGATCGGCAGCAACGCCTGTCTGATGCCTTCGTCGGTCTGGAACTTGTTGTAGACCTGCCCCGGACCAGGTATCTGCAGGTTGCCCGGCAATCGCAGAATCCGGAACTTGCCGTAATCCGGTGACGTGGCCTCGGAATCCACTGCCATGAACGCAGTGAGGTTCTCCCGTTCACCGTTCGGTACGTAGACGGACGTCAACGAGAACTTCGGGTCGGACTGACCCGGCATCCGCAACGAGAGATAGAAGGGAGGCTGCGGGATATGCGTCGAGGAGTCACCGGAGGAGACCGCGGTCGGGTCGTCCGGAACACGCCACAGATCGCTGTTCTGGTACCAGGTGTCCGAGTCCTGGACGTGGTACTTGGCGAGCATGTCGCGCTGCACCTTGAACATGTCCTCCGGGTAGCGGAGGTGCGCCATCAGGTCCGGCGAGATGTCCGACTTCGGCTTGACGGTTCCGGGGAAGGCCTTCATCCAGGTCTTCAGCACCGGGTCGGAGTCGTCCCACGCGTACAGCTGGACCGAACCGTCGTACGCGTTCACGACGGCCTTGACCGAGTTGCGGATGTAGTTGATTTTCTCGCTCGGCTGCTGGGCGATCGTGCCGCGGCCCGTGGTGGTGTCCCGGGTGCTGACGTCCAGCGCGACCTTTTCGGAGTACGGGTAGTTGTCCGAGGTGGTGTAGCCGTCGACGATCCAGACCACCTGACCGTCGACGATCGCCGGGTACGGGTCACCGTCCGGCGTCAGCCACGGCGCCGCCTTCTCGACCCGCTCGCGCGGGGTACGGTCGTAGAGGATCTTCGAGTCCGGGTTGACCCGGCTGGAGAGCAGCAGGTTCGCGTCGCGGAACTTGGTGGCGTAGAGCAACCGGTTGAAGAACGACCCGACCGGCACGCCGCCCTTGCCCTCGTAGGTGTTCAGCGTCGGGTCGCCGCCGGACTTGCCCTCCGGAGTGTCGAGCTCGACCGGCTGTGCACCCTTCGGAGCGCCGACGATCGAGTAGTCCGGGGACTGCTCGCCGAAGTAGATCCGCGGTTCGTACTTGCCGAGCTGCCCGGTCGGTGGCAGGTCCTTCTCGGTCCAGACCGGCGTACCGTCGGCGGCGCGCTGGTTGCCGTTCGCGGCCACCACGCCGTAACCGTGGGTGTAGACGGTGTGGTCGTTGTTCCAGTTGCGCTGACCGGCCGGCAGCCGGTCGACCTGCACCTCACGGACGGCGATGACCGTGTCGTTGACCTTGCCGTTGATCCTGTACCGGTCGACGTCCAGATCGGTCGGGAACGAGTAGAACCCGCGGACCTGCTGAAGCTGCTCGAAGGTCGGGCCGACCACGCTCGGGTCGATCAGCCGGATACCGGGCAGCACCTCGGTGTCCTGCAACAGCTCGGCCGGAGTCGCGGTCGTCTTGGCCTGATAGTCGGTGACATCGGCCTGTTCGAGTCCGTACGCCTGCCGCGTCGCCTCGATGTTCTTCGTGATGTACGGGCCTTCACGCACCGGCTCGCTCGGCCGTACGCGCAACTGCTGGAGTGCCGCCGGCCAGAGCGCGCCGAGGAGGATCGCCGACAGGATCAGCACCACCGTGCCGACACCGGGCAGCAGCCAGGTCCGGCGGACCACATTGGCGAAGAACAGGACAGCACACAGGACCGCGATGACCGCCAGGATCTCCTTGCTGGGCAGGATCGCGTTGTCACCCGTGTAGGAGATACCGGTGAAGAGTCTGCCGTCGGAAGTGGTGAGTCCGAAACGGTCCAGCCAGTAGCTGAAGGCCTTCAGCAGTACGAGCAGGCCCAGCAGCACGGAGAACTGCACCTGCGCGGCGCCGGAGGCCTTCTGCCCCTTCGCGGACGGGCGGAATCCCCCGTACAAGTAGTGGGTGATGATCGCCGCGACCAGCGACAGGAGGACGATCGAGTAGCCGAAGCCGAGCAGCACCCGCAGCCACGGGTAGTCGAAGACGAAGAACGAGATGTCCTTGTTGAAGTGCTTGTCGGTGACACCGAACGGGGTCCGGTTGCGCCAGGCCAGGAAGACCTTCCACTCCCCCGACGCGGCCGAACCGCCGAAGACCAGCATCAGGGTGGCGATCACGCCGACCGCGATCTTCCCGTGCTGCTGCAGCAGATCGCCGTACCGCTCGAACCCTGGGCTGGGCGACGGCGCGAGCGCGACCCGCGGCCGGGTGCGGAACGCGACGATGATGTTCGCGACGACGGCTGCCGCCATCACCAGTCCGACGACGGCGAACAGCAGCACCCGGGTGCCGAGCACGGTGCTGAACACCGAGCCGAGGTCAACCGAGCGGTACCAGAGCCGCTGAGTCCAGACATCGGTGAAAACGCTGAAGAGGATGAGCAGGACGATCAGCGTGGCGATCGTCGGCAGCAGCGCCCGTGGACGGCCGCCCGTTCGCCGCGCCCGGCGGGGCGGCTCCTCCGGCATGTCGTAGACGCCGTCGCTCATGGTCGCTTCTCCTCATCGTCGCTGATGCCGTCGACCCCCGAACCCGCGGCCGGCCGGCTGCCGACCGAGGGTTCGAATGTCAATGACAGTACTTGGCACAGCGTGGGGACCAAGTCGGCGCCGCTGAGCACGGCGCTGTCCTCGTCGTGTTCGCGCAACCGGACGGCGCCGAAGCGGGCGCCCTCGCGCAGCACCGCGGCGACCATCCGGACCTCGTGCCGGCGCGGATCGCTGCCGGCCAGCCGGGCCAGCTCGGAGCCGGACTCGGCGTTCGACAGGCCGGCCTCGGACGCGGCCGGCAGGACGATCCGTTCGATCGCCAGCGCGCAGCCGGCCACTCCGTCCGGCCACTCGATCCGGCCGAGTGCATCGGCCAGGTTGTCGTCCTCGAGGCCACCGGGAAGCTCACCCTGGGCGACCGGGGTCAGCGGCTGGGAGGCGTCTTCCGCTCCCAGCTCGGCGGCCAGCTGTGGTTCGGCGCGGAGCAGTTCTTCGGTGGGGACCAGCGCGAACAGCTGCGCCGGCTGGTCCCAGCCCGCACCGCTCACGTGCTTCTCGATCTCGATCACCGCGCGACTGAGCGCGTCGGGCGGCAGCGTGGCTACGGAATCCATGCCGGCAGATCTTCCCTTCGGCGGGCCGGTGCGTACGGGTGACTCATGGGTTGCACGACGGGACGACTCCCTTGCCGCTGACGAGGGCCTGCAAGGCGCTGATCGCCTCGGTCAGCGTGGTGATCTTCACCAGCTGGATGCCACTCACGCCGGCGTGCAGCGCGGCTTCACAGTTCGGCGCCGGGACCAGGAACACCGTGGCGCCGTCGTTCCTGGCGCCGGCGATCTTCTGCTGGATGCCACCGATCGCGCCGACCTGCCCGAGCGCGTCGATGGTGCCGGTACCGGCCACGTGCTTTCCGCCGAGCAGGGCGCCCGGGGTCAGCTTGTCGTAGATGGCCAGCGCGAACGCGGTGCCCGCGCTCGGGCCGCCGATGTCCTGGCCGAGATTGACCGTGACCTTCACCTGCGACTCGACGCCGATCGTGATCCCGACCATCGGGCGGGTCTCGTCGCCTGGGGTGGCAGCGGTCTTCAGCACCACGGTCTGCTCGGCGGTGCCGCGCCGGATCAGGAAGACGACGTTCTGCCCGACCTTGTGCTTGCGGACCAGCTCACCGACCTGCGGGACCTGTGTCACCGGGTGACCGTCGACCGCGAGCACGATGTCGCCGGGCTTGAGCTTGCCCTCCGCGGGCGTCTTGTCCGCGACCGTCGACACCTTGGTGTGGAACGGAACCTTCGCCGCCTGCAGCGCGGCCGCGACCGCGCTGTCCTGCGAACCGGTCATTTCGGCGGTGTTCTGCTGCTCGACCTGGTCAGCGCTCTGGCTCGGCGGATAGATGATGTCCCGCGGGAACAGGTCGTGGTGCGGGTCCAGCCAGTTGCGCATCGCCTGCGGCAGGGTCAGTTCGCGGTTCGGCGAGGTGACCGAAACGGTGGTCAGGTCGAGCTGGCCCGACGTCGGGAAGGTCTCGTGCCCGGTGACCTCGATCACCGGCTTGCCCTTCGCCGATCCCAGCGTGTCCTTCACCGGTCCTGGGCTGAACGACACGAACGGCACCGGGAACGCGGTGACCAGCCCGAGCGAGGCGACCAGTACGACGATCGAGGTGACCAAAGTGGCGGTACGACGTGTCACGAACCCTGCCCTGCGATCTCGGTGGTGCCCGAGCCGGAGCCACGGACCTCGGTCGGAAGTACCGGCTCGCCCGCGACGGCCCGCGCGGCGGCCTCAGCGGCGAGCGGCTGGTTACCCGGCTGCTTGCCATCCTGCTTGCTTGCCTGCTTGCTGCCGGTCGTGACCTGCGGACCGCGGATCTCGGTGCTGAACCCGCCGCCGGCAGTCTGCTGGGTACGCGCGTCCGCGGGAGCCTGCTGATGAACACGACGACCGAACCCGCGGCGGCGTTCCGGCGTGGCACTCGGACCCGGCGCGGCCAGTGCCGCGTTGAACCGGCGGAACTCGTCGACCGACGCGAAGGGACCACCGGACCGGCGCGGTTCACGGTTGCGCCACCCACGCCACGCCGCCCAGCACATCGCCAGCAGCGTGGCGGCCAGCGGGAACGCCAGCCACGCCAAAACCTTCATCCGGCCACCTTCATGCGCCCAGCGTACGGGTCAGTGCGCGCCGACCCACTCGCTGCCACCGTCGGTGAAGTGCTGGTGTTTCCAAATCGGGACCTCGGCCTTGAGCTCGTCGATCAACTGCCGGCAGGCCGCGAAGGCGACATCCCGGTGTGCCGCGGCCACCGCCACGATTACCGCCGCGTCCCCGATTTCCAGGTCCCCGGTCCGGTGTACCGCCGCCAGCGCGGTCACCGCAGGGTCGTCGCAGATCCGCTGCGCGACCTTCCGCAGGTGCTCCAGCGCGTCCGGGTGCGCCTCGTACCCGAGCCGGTCGACGGGCTTGTCCTGATCGTGATCGCGCACGGTTCCGATGAAAAGCGCGGTCCCGCCCGCGGCAGGGTCGGAGACGGCAGCCAGCACCTCGTCGCTGGACAGGACACCGTCTCGAATGTCCAGCAGCCTGATCGCGTCGCTCATCCGTCCCTCATTCCCGCCGGACCCCCGCAGTCACGTGCCCACCTTCGCATCCCCGATCGTCCAATTCTCCCTCTCCCACACCCGGCACCCCACATCCCCTCCTCTTTACCGGCTCCGGTGGCGGTTTCCCGGAGGTGCGCTGATGCCTCCCAAGTACCGTTCCGGCCGAGCGGTTCGGGGTACGCGTCGACCGGTCTTCCGGCGACCGCTGCGGTGCGTGCTGCCGCGTGTACCGGGAGAGACTGTTGCCTTCGCCACCTACCGGCCGGCGCCGTACCGCACTCAGCCCGCGGCGAACAGGAACCATTGATGCGTTCGCCGGGGGCGGAACTGATCGGCGGAACCAGTACGTTGGAGTTGTACGCCCCACCCGCACAGGAAGGTCCTCCGATGAGCGACGAACCGGACAACCCGTTCAAGGGAACGCCGTTCGAGGCCATGTTCCAGCAGTTCTCCGGTGCGGCCGGCGCGGGCGGCACCCCGGACCTGAACGCGATCTTCGCGCAGGTCCAGCAGTTGCTGAGCGGTTCCACCGACGGCAAGCCGGTGAACTGGGATCTGGCGAAGGACATCGCCCGCAAGACCGTCTCGACCGCGGGCGACCGGTCGATGACCCAGACCGACAGCGATCGGGTCGCGGACGCGGTGCGACTCGCGGAGCACTGGCTGGACCAGGCGACCACGCTGCCCGAGGTGTCCGCGACGTCCGCGGCCTGGAGCCGGGCGGAGTGGGTCGAGAACACGCTGCCGGTGTGGCAGACGATCGTCGACCCGGTGGCCGAGCATGTCGCGGGCGCGATGGGCAACGCGCTGCCGGCCGAGGCGCAGCAGTTCGCCGGGCCGATGGCCGGGATGTTGCGGCAGCTGGGCGGCTCCGTCTTCGGGGCGCAGGTCGGCCAAGCGCTCGGTGAGCTGGCCGGCGAGGTCGTGAGTTCGTCCGACATCGGACTGCCGCTCGGGCCGACCGGCCAGGCGATCCTGCTGCCGGACAACATCGCGAAGTTCGCCGAAGGGCTCGGGCTGACCGACGAGGACGTCCGGCTGTACTTGGCGCTGCGCGAGGTGGCGCATCAGCGGCTGTACGCCGGGGTGCCGTGGTTGCGGCAGCACCTGCTCGCCGCGGTTGCCGACTACGCGGCCGGGATCGAGGTCGACACCGGCAAGATCGAGCGCGCGATGGCCGACATCGACCCGCAGAACCCGGAAGCCATGCAGGAAGCGCTCGCCGGTGGCCTGTTCGAGCCTGAGGATTCCGCACAGCAGAAGGCGGCGCTCGTACGCCTCGAAACCACGCTGGCCCTGGTCGAAGGCTGGGTCGACGACGTCGTACGCCAGGCGACCAAGGACAGAATGCCGGCCGCCGTACAGCTGGCCGAAACGGTCCGGCGCCGGCGGGCGGCCGGTGGTCCTGCCGAGCAGACGTTCGCCACTTTGGTGGGTCTGCAGCTCCGGCCCCGCCGCCTCCGCGACGCCGCGAACCTGTGGGCAGCCGTCCGCGACTCCCGCGGCACCGAAGGCCGCGACACGCTCTGGTCGCACCCCGACCTGATGCCCAGCACCTCGGACCTGGACGACCCGATCGGCTTCGCGCAGCACGCCGGCGAACTCGCCGACATCGACATCACCGACTTCCTCGACCCCAAACCCACCGACGACCCCAAGGACGACACCGGCAAACCCCCCACCGAGTAATACGGGCCAGAATCACGTCGGACGCAGGACACCCTGCACCTGCCTGAGGCAAACACCCGAGGCGGGTACGTACGAGCCAGAACCGCGTGACACGGACCTGGGCGACTGAGAGTCCTTGGCGGGTGCGGTCGGGCGAGCACGTGTGAGGCGGGAACCGACGTACGAGCGCGTGGCGCCGGGGCTCGGGTGGTGAGGCGGGTGGCCACGACGTACGAGCCCGTGGCGCGCGTGGCGCCGGGACTCCGGTGGTGAGGCGAGTGGCGACGACGTACGAGCGCGTGACGCCCAGACTCCGGTGGTGAGGCGAGTGGCGACGACGTACGAGCGCGTGACGCCCAGACTCCGGTGGTGAGGCGAGTGGCGACGACGTACGAGCGCGTGACGCCCAGACTCCGGTGGTGAGGCGGGTGGCGACGACGTGCGGGCGCGTGACCGCCGGGCGGGTGAGTGGGAGGCCTGGGTGGGTGTGGTTGAGCGGGATGAGTGGGTTCGGGTGAAGGGCAGGACTGTGGCGGCGGGGGCGGGCCGGGTGAGGGCTACCCACGTGCGCGTGGTTGAGCGGGATGAGTGGATGCGGGTGCAGGGCAGGGCCGTGGCGGCGGGGGGGTGGGTGAGGGGGACCCGGGTGGGTTTTGGTGGTGGGGGGCGGGGAGACTTGGTGGGTGCTTCTTGAGGATGCGGTTGGGGTTTTGCGGGGGTGGCGGGCGCCTGATGGTGAGCAGGAGGGGCTGCGGGTGCACTATCTGCGGCACCTCGCCGAGCATTCGGATGGGATGTGGAGGAGCTGCCGGCCGGAGCACCTCACCGCCAGTGCGCTCGTGGTTGACGGGTCGGGTACGCGGACGTTGCTCACCCTTCACAAGACCGTCGGGCGCTGGCTGCAACTGGGCGGGCACTGCGAGCCGGGCGACCGTACGCTCGCCGGTGCGGCTCTCCGGGAAGCGACTGAAGAGTCGGGGCTGAGCGATCTTACGGTCTCGCCGCAGCCTCTCCAGCTGTCTCGCCACTTGCTCGAAGGTGGTGGGTGCGCGGGGGCGTATCACTTGGACGTTCAGTTCCTGATCACCGCGACGGCGGACACCGAGCACACCATCAGCGACGAATCCGACGATCTTGCGTGGTTCCCGTTCAGTGCGCTCCCCGGCGACCTGGACGCCTCCGTGAAGCAGCTGACCACCCGAGCCCGGCTGGCCCTTTCACACCCAAAGCCCTGACCCAAACACCAGGCCCCGGGTCGTACAGAACCTGAAGCTCGTTCTGCCGGTGAGTGGTGGGGTGGGTTATTGGGTCAGCAGGGTGGGGTTGATGGATTGGGAGATGGCTTGGTGGCCTGGGGTATTGGGGTGTAGGTGGTCGCCGGAGTCGTAGGTGGGGCGGAGGCGGGTGGGGGTGGTGGGGTCTTTGAGGGTGGCGTCGAAGTCGATGAAGGCGTCGAAGAGACGGCCGGCGCGGATGGCGGTGTTGACGGCTTGGCGGCAGCGTTCGCCGGCTGGTTCGTAGCGTTCGAAGCCGCCGTACGGCGGGATGGTGGTGCCGACGACTCTCACCTGTTTCGCGTGGGCTCGGGTGATGAAGGACTTGAGGCCAGCGATGATCACCGCTGGGTCGTACTGGTGCGGGGGTTGCTGGATGTCGTTGATCAGGTCGGTGAGGATGACGGTGCGTACTCCGGGTACCGCGAGGGCGTCCTTGTCTTCGCGGGTCAGGGAGCTGGGCATGGTGGGTCCGCTGTCGGTGAGCAGGCGGGTGGCGCTGATGCTGGCGTTCACCAGTTGGTACGAGGGATCGGAATGGTGTAGGCGGTTGGCCAGTTCGGTGGGCCAAGCCGCGCCGGGCGAGGCGTTGTAACCGCCGGAGACAGACGCCCCGATGACAACCACCACCCCCGCAGCAGCTTTTCGGCTTGAGGGTTGTGGGTGGGCGGCTGAGGTGCGGGCCTGGGGTGTGGATTGGCTGGTGCAGGCGGTCAGGGCCGTTGACGCCAGGACGAGGGCGCTGAGGACTCCTGCGGCTCGGAGCCGGGTCGTGGTGGTCATGTCAGCGCCTTCCGGGGTGGTCGACGTGCGGCATGACCGAGCCCAGGCGGGTTGAGCGGCGGGGCGTTGCGAGGCGTACGCCGCGTAACAGACCGTGGGTGTGCCAGGGGCGGAGAAGTAGGTGGCGGGCGGGGGTTTCCAGGTGGGTGTGTAGGGCCCAGGCGAGGGTGAGGGAGATGGTGAAGGTTGCGGCTGTGGCGACTAGGGCGGGAGCGGTGGCGTAGTTCGGGTGGGTGCCCAGTACGGCCTCGGTGGTGGCCATGACCAAGAGGTGGATCATGTAAAAGGCGAAGGACCATTCGCCGAGCCGTACCAGGGTGGGGTGACGCCAGAACGTCGGTGTGCCGGCGAGGTCGGTGGTGGCCGCGGCTGGGATGAGTAGAGACAGGCCGATGACCGTGCAGGCGGCGTAGCCGTACTCGGGCGCCACCTGGGCGGTCAGGAAGTAGCCGATCAGGGTGATCGCCAGGGATACGTCCAGTCCGGGTCCGCGCCACGCGCCGGCCTTGACCAGCAGGCCGAGTGCGACGCCGAGGACGAACTCCGGTAGCCGGGCGGGCGGGGACGAATACAGCGTCCAGCCGAGTGCGTAGTGCGTGTTCGCCCACGGCAGGAACATGACGAGCGCACCGCTGGCCAGGGCGATCGCGAACAGGGCACGGGCAGGCAGGCGGCGCAGGCCGGCGTACAGAAGTGGGAAGGTGGCGTAGAAGAACGCCTCGCAGACCAGCGACCAGCTGACTGGGTTCAGCGCCTGCCACCACTCGGCTTTCCAGGAGCTGACGAGCAGCAGGTTCGCGGCGGCCTCGTTCAGGCTGCCGGGTCGCAGACCGGGGACCAGTGTGTACGCGAGCACCGCGGCGATGACTGCAGTGACCAGGTGAACTGGGTATACGCGGGCCAGCCGGCGGCGCCAGAAGCGGCGGGCCTGGTCCGTGGGGCGGGCCGACCAGGCCAGTACGAAGCCGGACAGGATGAAGAAGAACGAGACGCCTGCCGCGCCGGCGCCGAACGCCCAGTTCACCAGGCGACCGCCGTGGCCCGGGCCGAAGTAGCCGAAGTTGCGGACGTGGTAGACGAACACCGCGAACGCGGCGATCCACCGCATGCCGGTCAACGACGGAAGCTGACCACCCACTCGGGTACGCGCGTCGACGGTGGACCGGGAAAGGTCGGGACGGCCCGCCGGTACGCGGGTGCGAACACTCAGCTCCATACAAGCGAGATGTCCGGCTGGGCCGGGCGGATTGCCGACGTATGACTCAGATCACAGCGCGCCGGCTACCAAACGTGACCGCCTGGCTGGCCGCATCTTCGCGATGCGGCCGGCCGGGGTCGCTGACGTCGGGTACCGCCCCTGAACGGCATCGGCGATCAGCTGGAAGTTCCCCGCTGGTTCCCCGTAGTCCCCGCTGCATGGAGAACGAGCCGCGGCCCAGAAAGTGACGTAGCAACTGCCAAGACAGACAACGGGCCAGATAGCAGGCCAGGTGACAGGTCAGGCGCGGCGGAGGATGGAGCGGGTCGCGTCCCAGCCTTCGAGGCCGGGGTCGAGTCGGGCCAGGTCGGCGTTCGACCGCAGCCGGTGCCAGCCGGGGCCGGTGGCGACGGCGTGGCGGCGCGGTTTGCGCGACTCCAGCACGGCCAGCGGGGTGTCGAACGTCGGCGCGAGATCGGTGAGCCAACCGGCGACGGGAAGCTTGACGCCGATCGCCGCGAGCGAGCCGTCCTCGGCGGGCGTGACGGCGATGTCGGCGTGGCTCAAAGCGCGGAAGAGCTTGCCGATCAGCAGCCCCGGAAGGTCAGGTACGTCATGAGACACGGCAACCACGGCCGCGGCCGGACCAGCGAGCTCCACCGCGTGCAGCACAGGTCGTTCGGCATCGACGGCGTACGCGGGGGTGCCCGGCCAGGTCAGTGCGCTGAGTTCGGCAACCGCGTTGTCGTCGCCACCGGACACCGCGACGGCAACGTCGACCTGGTCCAGCGCGGCGAGCACCTCGTACGTGTCCTCGGCGAGCGCCAGCCGCCATGCCTCGGAATCACGTCCCGGCGGCGCCCAGGTCCCGCGGGCCGGCGCGACGAGTACGACGACTCGCCTGTCCACGGGCGCTTGGTCCCCGTACCAGTCACTCATCGACACCGGTCTCCCATCACCCTGCGCGGTTCCGGCCCAGTATCCACTCCCCCGGCCGAGAGGTTGTCCACAGTCCTGGCTATCAAGGCCGCGCTCCACGATAGATGGATCTATGGTTGAAACATGGTCGACATCGAGCAGCCGAAGCAGAAGGCAGCGGGCGTACCGGCCGTGCTGTCGTCGTTCAAGTTCGGTCTCCGCGAGATGGGTACGGTCCGCAGCGGCCGCGCTTTCCTGAAGATGAATCAGGATCGCGGGTTCGACTGCCCGTCCTGCGCCTGGCCGGACCCGGAGCACAAACACACGGCCGAGTTCTGCGAGAACGGCGCGAAGGCGGTGGCCTGGGAGGCGACCCGGAAACGGGTGCCGCGGGAGTTCTTCGCGACCCACTCGGTGACGGAGCTGGACCGGATCTCCGAGTTCGACCTGGGTAAGTTCGGCCGGATCACCGAGCCGATGCTGCTCCGGGCCGGCGCCACCCACTACGAGCCGGTCGGCTGGGACGAGGCGTTCCAGGTCGTCGCCCGGCACCTGAAGGCGCTCGCCGACCCGAACGACGCCGTCTTCTACACCTCCGGCCGGACCAGCAACGAGGCCGCGTTCCTGTACCAGCTGTTCGTCCGCGCCTACGGTACGAACAACCTGCCGGACTGCTCCAACATGTGTCACGAGTCGTCGGGCACCGCACTGTCCCGGGTGATCGGCAGCGGCAAGGGCGCGGTCACGCTGAAGATGCTCGAAGAGTCCGAGCTGATCGTGATCGTCGGGCAGAACCCCGGGACCAACGCACCCCGGATGCTCAGCCATCTCGAGGTCGCCAAGCGCAACGGCGGTTCGATCGTCGCGGTCAATCCGCTGCCTGAGCCCGGTCTGATGCGGTTCATGAACCCGCAGAAACCACGCGGCCTGGTCGGCAAGGGTACGCAGCTCGCCGACCAGCATCTGCGCATCCGGATCGGCGGCGACCAGGCGCTTTTCCTTGCCCTCGGCCACCTTCTGCTCGAGGCCGAGGCGGCGAACCCGGGAACCGTACTGGACAAGACGTTCGTCGAGTCGCACACCAGCGGATTCGAGTTGTACGCCAAGCACAACGCCGAGCTGGACTGGGACGCCGTCGAGCTGGCCACCGGGCTGCGCCGGGCCGAGATCGAGGAGCTCGCGGACCGCTTCGTCAAGTCGAAGGCGACGGTGATCTGCTGGGCGATGGGTCTGACCCAGCATCGGGAGGCGGTGGCGACGATCAGCGAGATTGTCAACGTGCTGCTGCTGCAGGGCAACATCGGCAAACCCGGCGCCGGTCCGTGCCCGGTGCGCGGCCACTCGAACGTCCAGGGCGACCGCAGCATGGGGATCTGGGAGAAGATGCCGGACGCGTTCCTGGACAAGCTCGATCGCGAGTTCGCGTTCACGTCGCCGCGGGAGCACGGCATCGACGCGGCCGCGACCGTGAAGCGGCTGCGGGACGCTGACGTCCGGGTGTTCTTCGCGATGGGCGGGAACTTCGCCTCCGCGACGCCGGACACCGAGGTCGTACATCGCGGGTTGCGCGCGTGCGACCTGACCGTGCACGTGTCGACGAAGCTGAACCGTTCGCACACGGTCACGGGCAGGGAAGCGCTGATCCTGCCGACGCTGGGGCGGACGGATCACGATCACACCGCGGCCGGGCCGCAGTCCGTCTCGGTGGAGGATTCTCAGGGCGCCGTACACCTGTCGAAGGGGAACCTGATGCCTCCGGCGCCGGAGCTGAAGTCGGAGATCGGGATCGTGTGCGGGCTGGCGCAAGCGGTCGTGCCGGACGTCGGGCAGATTCCGTGGGCGGACTTCGCCGACGATTACAGCCTGATCCGGCAGCGGATCGGGCGGGTCGCGGACGGGTACGAGAACTACGAGGACCGGCTGCGGGCGGGCGACGGCGGATTCCTGCTCGCGCACGCGGCGCGGGACAAGCGCGAGTTCAAGACGTCCGACTCCCGGGCGCAGTTCACCGCGAACGAGCTCACCTGGCTGCCGACCGAGCCAGGCCGGCTGCTGCTCCAGACACTGCGCAGCCACGACCAGTTCAACACCACGATCTACGGGCTCGAGGACCGGTACCGCGGCGTGCACGGCACCCGCGAGGTCGTCTTCGTGAATCCCGATGATCTGGCGGAGCTCGGGTTGCAGGACGGCGCGTACGTCGACATCGTCAGCGAATTCCAGGGCGTCGAGCGACGGGCATCGCATTTCCGCCTGGTCGCGTACCCGACGGCACGCGGATGTGTCGCGGCGTACTACCCGGAGACGAACGTGCTGATGTCGGCCGATGATCTGGCGAAGGGCAGCAATACTCCGGTCGCGAAGGGCCTGACGGTCAGGCTGGAGCCAGCCGCTTCCTGAACCACGGCTGCAGTACGGCGAGCACGGCGGCCACCGCGGCGGTCGTGAGCCAGAGGCCGGCCGGACCTGCCGATGCGAGAAGCTGGGTGACGGTGAGCGGGGCGATCGTGGTGGCGATCCCCCAGCTCAGACCGAACACCGCCAGGTACCGGCCGCGGGCCTGCTCGGGCGCGAGGCCGGAAGCCTGGGTGAGGTAGCGGGCCAGTAGGAAGAGCTCGCCGAGACTCCAGAGGACCGCGGCGACGAGAAAGATCGCGAGACTGTGCGCGAGTGCGACGACGACCAGGCCGACCGCGACCAGTACGTAGCCGGTGGCGATCGCGCGGAAGTCGTCCAGATGCTGCACTCGGAGCAGGCGCTGGGCGGCGATCAGGGTCACGGCCGACACCGCGAGGATGATGCCCGTACCCGACTTCGGCAGGCCCTGCTCGAGGAGAGTCAGCGGTACGCCGATGACGAGTTGCATGTAGATCGTCGCGAACACGGTGCCGCCCGCGAGCAGCAGCATCAGGCGGCGATCGCGCCATACCGGCACGGTGGGGGTTGGTTCCTTCGGCTCGCGTGCCTCGTTCGGGAGGGTCAGCGCGACCAGTACGGAACAGGCCAGGCAGGTGATCGCATCGGCGGCGAACAGCCAGCGGAGGTCCCAGTGGCTGATCGCGGCGGCGAGCAGCCCGGCCAGTACGCCGGCGGCGGCGAGGGCCGCGCTGTACAGGCCGTACGCGGCGGGCCGGTCTTCCGGATCGGTGACGTCCGCGATCATCGCCTGGCTCGGTGGTTCGTAGATCTCGAACGCGAAGCCGAGCAGGATCGTGGCGAGCACCGCCGACCAGAGGGCGTGGCTGAACGCGATCCAGAGCTGGGCGACCGCGCAACCGGTCAGACCGAGGACGATCGTACGGCGGCGGCCGAGGCGGTCGGCAAGCTGACCGCCGAGCAACCGGGACGGGATCGTCGCGGCGCCGAAGACCGCGAGGATCACCCCGGTCTGACCCAGCGACGCGCCGAACTCGACCGTGAGCACCACGCCGAGGAATGGCAGGGTGAACGCGCCGATCTTGTTGACCGCCCGGGCCAGCACCAGAATCCAGACCGCCGGAGAAAGGCCGCGCCAGGGCGCCATCGGGGTGGACACAGCACTCATCGAACTTCTCCGTGACTATCTAAATGGATATGATCGGTCACGAGAGAGCCTAAGGAGGCTATGCATGACTGGTCAAGTGTCTTTTGATAGTCATGCCCGGGTGGTGCTGGCCGCGTCGGTGGAGTACGTGAACCGGCTGACGCCCGGGTACTCCGGCGGGGTCGCGTACGACGCACCCGCGGACGAACCCGAGGCAGTCACCGCGGCCGTCGCCGGCGCGCTCACCGCACTCGGGTACTCGGCCGAATCGGTGCCGGCGGACGACGCGCGGCGGCTGGTACAGCTGGCGGGACGGATGCGGACCGTCTTCGAGGCCGCGAGTTCCGGCGACCTGGACTCGGCCGCCGTCGAGATCAACGCGTTGCTGGTGGAAACGAACGCGCGCCCGCAGCTCGACCGCGGCCAGGATCGGCCGTGGAGTCTGCATTTTCACGGGCCTGACGAGCAGCTCGCCAACGGTTGGGCGGCCGGATGCGCGGCCGGTCTGGCTCTCGCGGTCGGCAGTGACCTGGGCGGGCGGCTCGGGGTGTGCGCGGCGCCGCAGTGCGATCGAGTCTTCGTGGACGTGTCCAAGAACGGGCAGCGCAGGTTCTGCTCACCGCAATGCCAGAGCCGGGTAAAAGCCGCCGCCCACCGCGCCCGACAGCAGGCGGGTGAGAACTAGCCGCGCGGCGGCAGGCCGGTCAAGAAGTCGGCTCGACAGCAGGCGGGTCAAGAGGTCAGAGCGTGGCGCGGCAGGCGCTCCACCTTGGGGAGGTGGAGCGCCTGACGGGGTGGTTAGCCGACGGGGGTCAGTTCGCGTTCTTCTTCTGTTGGGACTGGGGCCGCGTGCTTGGCGGGGTTGCGGCGGAGCCACTTGGGGGCCCACCAGTTCGCCTCGCCGAGCAGGATCATCGCGCTCGGGAGCACGACCGCGCGGATGATCGTCGCGTCGATCAGGATCGCGACCGCGAGGCCGACGCCGAGCTGCTTCATGTCCAGGGTGCTCAGTGTCGCGAAGACCGCGAACACCCCGACCATCACGGCCGCCGCGCTCGTGACCACGCCGGCCGAACCGGTGATTCCCTCGGCCACCGCCTGCTTGGTCGGTACGCCGCGCAGCACCGCTTCACGAATCCGGCTGACCACGAACACGTGGTAGTCCATCGACAGGCCGAACAGCACCACGAACAGGAACAGTGGCAGCCAACTCACCACCGCACCGTTCGACCGGAAGTGCAGCAGCCCTTCGGCCCAGGTGTTCTGGAAGACCGCGGTCACGACACCGTACGCCGCGCCCGCGCTCAGCAGGTTCAGCGCGATCGCGGTGATCGCGACCACCACCGAGCGGAACGTCACCATCATCACGATCATCGTCAGCAGCAGTACGAACCCGATCACCAGTGGCAACTTCGACTTCGTATGCGCCGCGTAGTCCACGTCCGCGGCCACGAACCCACCGACCGCGTACTCGACGCCGGGCACCTTGCCGACCGTTTCCGGCATCAGATCCTTGCGCAGCTTGACCAACGAGTCGCGGGCCTGCTGACTGCCACCCTCGTACGGAGTCGCGACCTCCATCGTCGCAACGGTGTCGTCCTTGGAGAACCGTGGCTCCTCCAGACCATCCGCCGCGAACAGCTTGTCGCCCTTGGTGCGCTGCATCAGCTCGGCCAGCGCCGCCTTCACCGCGGGCTGCTGGTTCGCCGGAGCTCGTACGGCAACCTGGTGGCTCGTGCCTGTACTTGGGAAGGCCGCCGTCAACCGGTCGTACGCCTTCATCACCGACGTGGTCCGCGGCAGATCCTCGGTTCCGGGGAACTTCAGCGTCATGCCAAGCGCGGGCGAAGCGATCGCGAGCAGCGCGGTGACCGCGACGAGCAGCGTGGCGACCGGGTGCTTCAGGGCCGGCTTCAGCACGGCCGGCCAGAACCGGGGCTTGCCCTTGCTTGCGGTCAGGCGCCACACCAGCGGAATCCGCGGCTTGTCGACCCAGCGCCCGAGCTTGGCGAGCACGGCGGGGAGCACCGTCAGCGAACCGACGACCGCCACCGCGACCACGAGGATCGAGCCGACCGCGAAGGACGAGAAGACCGCGTCCCGGGCCAGGAAGAGCCCGGCCATCGAGATGATCACCGCCGTACCGGAGACGACCACGGCGTGACCGGAGGTCGCCGCGGCGATCTCGACCGCGTCGACGTGGCCGCGACCCTTGGCGCGTTCCTCACGTTCACGACGGAGGTAGAACAGCGAGTAGTCGACGCCGACCGCCATCCCGATCAGCAGGATCACGCTGTTGACCGCGTCGACCGCGGGCACCAGCTGGGACGCCGCGGCGGCGAGACCGATCGCGGCGGCGACCGCGGACAGCGCGAGCAGCAGCGGCACCGACGCGGCGATCAGCGCACCGAACGCGATCAGCAGAATAGCCAGCGTCACCGGCAGGCTGAACATCTCGGCGCGCTTGAAGTCCTTGCCCAGTGTCTCGGTCAGCGCCTTGTCGATCGAGACGCCACCGACCTCCTCGATCCGGAGATTCGGGTACTGCTGCTGGACCTGCGCGGTGGTGTCGAGCAGCGGCTGCACCCGGGCATCCGCCTTCGTACCCTCGGCGGCGTCCTTCAGGGTCACCCTGACGATCACCGCGTCGTGCTTCGGCGACGGCATCGGCGGCGCGACCTCCGCGACCCCACCGAGGGCGCGCATCCGCTGCACGACCACGCCGGCCGCCTTGGTCGCCTGCGTCTGGTCGAGCTGCCCGGACGGTGCCGTGATCAGCACGCTCTCCACGTCCGGGTCGTCGAAGTTGCCGGACTTGACGATGGTGTCCGCCCGGGTGACCTCGCCGATGTCCCCCTCGTTCTTCGACTGCTTCGTCCCGGTCACCGAACCGAGCGCGAAGCAGGCGATCACCACGACCACCCACATCGCGATCGCCCGCCACGGATGGGTGGCGCTCCAGCGCGCCGCCCGGACCGTGATCTGTCCCCTGGCCATAACGTTCCTGCCCCTCCGCGCCGGACCGGCGCCCCACCCAGCGCACCTGGCGTGGCGCTGGCTACGGCCAAAAGCCTCGCCGCCGGACCCCGTCCCCGGCCATGCAGGAAGCCCCCGGCCGCACCCTGGGGAAATCCCCACCCCACCCTTTTCCGTACGCCGTACGGGACCGGAGTTGCCGGGGTGGAGCCGGGCGGGTCAGAAGTCTTCGAGGTTCAGGGAGGAGGCGGCGGAGACGCCTTCCAGGTAGCCCTCGGCGCGCTCGGCCTTGGGGTAGCGGTGGACCAGGGCCCAGAAGCTGGCGTTGTGGGTCGGCTCGATCAGGTGCGCCAGCTCGTGCACCAGTACGTAGTCCACGACCCAGGCCGGCATCGACTGCAACCGGGTCGACAACCGGATCGAGCGATCCGCCGGAGTACACGATCCCCAGCGTCTGTTTTGGTTCGAAACCCACCTCACCGACGCAGGTTCGGGCACTTCTGGGAGGTGGCGACACGCGAGTTCGTGTGCTCTGGCCAACAATTTTTCGTCCGACACGCGGGATCGGCCGCGCTGCTTCTCCAGCCGCGCCAGCATGGTCTCCACCCAGCGCGCTTCCTCGGCGGCGGACAGCCGGTCGGGCATCAGCACGACCACCCGCTCACCGTCGCGGTACGCGCTGACCGTGCGCTTGCGGCGCTTGCTGCGACGGATGTCCACGTACGGCGGGATCGGGCGCGGTGGAGAGTCGGCCATGGCTCAAAAATGTACCCTCCGAATCGGACAACTTTCTTCGGTCCACATCCTGTGCATCGATGTTTTCGCAGGTCAGGCGCCTGATTTTGAACCTGCCGCCGGCCGTTGTTCACACCGTGTTCCCCCGCTGGTCCACAACCCCCGGCGGCGCGTCCCACAGGTTGCGCACAGAGTTATCCACAGGGGTGGACAACCTGGGCTTGCCGGTTCGGCCCGGGCCTCATAGCGTCGGTGTCAACAGGCTCCCGGACCGCTTCCGGGGCCGCTCGGAGGGGAAGCCGAGCTGTTCCGGAGGCGGCTCACCGGGAGCCTGTTCCGTCCGGGCGAAAGTTTCGGTAAGGGCTTTCCTCGCGGGATTCCGGCGGGTCCTGGACCGGGAGGTGGGCTTGAGCCGGCGTCAGGCTGTCGTAGGGTGAATCCCGACTGGGCCGAACGGCCTACGGCAGGAACCTCTGCCGTTAGCATCCAACGACTGCCCGGGGCCACACCCCCGGGCTGGAATTCAGAGCAAGGAGAGGGCCCTCATGGCAGAGACCTGGAGCGGCGAGTTCTACTGCGTCAAGTGCAAGGCCAAGCGCACCGCCGACGGCGAGGTCAAGGTCAACGACAAGGGCACGCGCATGGCCAAGGCCAAGTGCCCCGAGTGCGGTACGAACCTGAACCGGATCCTCGGCAAGGCCTGACGCACCAAGTCGTAGAGGCGGTGGCCGGCACGTTGCGCGTGCCGGGCGCCGCCTCTCGTCGTCCCGGCCACCACGGCCACCACGACCGGCCACGACCGGCCACGACCGGCCAGGACCGGCCAGGACCTGGACCAGGACACCGACCGGGGCAGACCGGCGGGCGCCGGTCCGAGATGTGGCGCGACACACGGCACCCAGGAGCGGCTGGGCTTGGGTGACCGGACAGAATGGGAGGCGTGTCTGACCTCCCCCGCAAGGCGCTGAGCCGGACCGCGAAACTCGCCAGCCTGCCGCTCGGCGCCGCCGGGCGGGCGACGGTCGGCCTGGGCAAGCGGATCGGTGGCGCACCCGCCGAGGCCGTGCTGGCCGAGTTCCAGCGCCGCACCGCCGAGCAGTTGTTCGCCGTCCTCGGCGAGCTCAAGGGCGGCGCGATGAAGTTCGGGCAGATGCTCAGCCTGATGGAGTCCGCGATGCCGGAGGAGCTCGCGGCGCCCTACCGGGCCACCCTGACCAAGCTGCAGGACTCCGCCCCGCCGATGCCGGCCTCGACCGTGCACACGATCCTGTCCCGGGAGCTGGGCAAACGCTGGCGGGACCGCTTCGACGAGTTCGACGACGTACCCGCGGCGGCCGCGTCGATCGGCCAGGTGCACCGCGGCCGGCTCAAGGACGGCCGCGAGGTCGCGGTCAAACTGCAGTACCCCGGCGCCGCGGACGCGCTGCGCAGCGACCTGCGCCAGCTCGGCCGGTTCGCCCGGACCCTGGGCACCCTGGTTCCCGGGCTGGAGGTGAAGCCGCTGGTCGCCGAGTTGCAGGAGCGGATCGGCGAGGAACTCGACTACGACCGCGAGGCGCAGGCCCAGCAGCAGTACGCGGATGCGTTCAAGGATCATCCCGAGTTCGTCGTACCGCGGGTGGTGAAGCACTCCCCCACGGTGATCGTTTCGGAGTGGATCGAGGGCCGGCCGTTGTCCTCGTACATCACCGAAGGCAGCAAGGAGGAGCGGGACGCGATCGGGCTGAAGTACGTCCGGTTCATGTTCAGCGGGCCCAAGTACGCCGGGTTGCTGCACTCGGACCCGCATCCGGGGAACTTCCGGGTGATGGCCGACGGCCGGCTCGGCGTGGTCGACTTCGGCCTCTGCGCCCGGCTCCCGGACGGCCTGCCGCCGGCGATCGGGCGGCTGCTGCGGATCTCGCTCAACGGTGACGGCGAGGCGGTCCGGGACGGGCTGCGGGCCGAGGGCTTCATCAAGCCGCGGATGGACATCGACCCGGAGCAGTTGATGGACTACCTGGCGCCGTTCGCGGACCCGGCGCGGGAGCCGACGTTCCAGTTCAGCCGGGCCTGGATGCGGGCTCAGGCAAACCGGACCGGCGACTTCCGCTCGCCGAACGCCTCGCTGGCGCTGCGGCTCAACCTGCCGCCCTCCTACATGCTGATCCACCGGGTGTGGATCGGTGGCATCGCAGTACTCTCCCAGCTCGAGGCGGAGGCGCCGTTCCGGCCTGTGCTGGAGGAACTGCTGCCGGGCTTCACCGACGGCTGAGGACCGGCAGCGACCGCAGGGTGACGGCCAGCAGCACCGCCATCGCTACCAGTGCCACTGTAGTGATCCCCGCTGCCAGGTGCAGGCCAGAGGTGAAGGCGTCCCGAGCCTGGTCCAGTACGTCACCAGGTACGCGCTGGCCGACTGCTTCGCCCAGTGACTTGCCGCCCTGCCCGTCCATGCGGCTGCGGTAGACCGCTGCGACCACGCTGCCCAGGACAGCGATACCCAGTGAGTAACCGAACTCGTTGCCGGTCTGGGTCAGCGCCCCTGCGGAACCAGCCTTCTCCGGCGGGACCGAGCCGATCACCAGGTTCGTACCCAGCGTGACCAGTGCGCCCGGGCCGATGCACTGCACCGCGAACGCAATCACCAGCATGGTGGTGGATGTGGTCAGACTGACTACGGCCATGCCTGCGACGGTGAAGGCGATACCAGCCGGGATCAGTACGCCCGGGCGGATGTACTGCGCCAGCCGGGGCGCCAGCTGGAAGCTGATCGTCGACGTGATCATGCCCGGAACCAGTGCCAGCCCCGCCTCCAAAGGAGTCATCCCCTTCACCAGCTGGAAGTACTGGGCGACAAACACCATCACCCCACCGGACAGCATCGAGTACGCCGTCATGCTGCCCAACGTGACGCTGAAGATCGGCCTGGTGAACAGCCGTACGTCCACAAGCGGATCGCTCAGCCGACGCTGCCGGCGTACGAAGAACCACCCGAACGCCGCGCCGACCAGCAATGCGCCAACGGACTGGGCGCCGACGCCGTGCGTCGCCAGGTGCTTCAGGCCGTGGATCGCCGGCAGGATCGCCGCCAACGACAGCACCACGCTAGGTACGTCGATCCGCCCGGCACGCTCATTGCGGTACTCCGGCAACAGCACCGGGCCTAGCGCGAGCAGCACCACCATGGCCGGTACGCCGATCAGGAACGCCGACCCCCACCAGAAGTGATCGAGCAGTACGCCGCCGACGATCGGTCCGATGATCGCACCGACCGTGAAGCAGCCGCCCCACACACCCAGCGCGGTGGCACGCTGCCGTTCGTCCGGGAACAACGTGGAGATCAGCGACAGGGTGCATGGCGCTATGGCCGCACCGGCGATGCCCAGCGCGGCGCGGGCACCGATCAGCATGGCCGGGTTCACGGAGTACGCGGCGACGACCGACGCGACGCCGAACACGGCCGCGGCGATCAGCAGCAACCGGCGGCGGCCGAGCCGGTCACCGAGGTTGCCCATGGTGATCATCAGGCCGGCCACCATGAAGCCGTACACATCCAGAATCCACAGCTGCTGGTTGCTGGTGGCGCCGAGCGCCTCGGTGATGGCCGGCACCGCCAGCAGCATCACGAACAGGTCGAGCGACACCAGGAGGGCCGCCAGGCACAGTACGCCCAGCGCGATCCACTGCCGCCTGCCGCTCGCCACCGCGTCGGTCGCACGGGTGATGGTCATCATCAGGTCCTTCCAGGAGGGCCAGCACGAGGTTGCGCTGTACCCCTGCGTCGAGCGGGCGCCCTCAGGATCGACATAGATTGCAAAGGGCTGTTTCGCCAGGACGAGTGGAGCCACGATGACGATCGGTAATCTTCCCGAAGCCGTTTCACCCGAGGAGTGGCTGGCGGCACGTCGCGAACTGCTGCGGCTGGAGAAGGAAATGACCCGCGCCCGGGACCGGGTGAACGCGGAGCGGCGGCGGCTGCCGATGGTGCGGATCACGAAGCCGTACAGTTTCGAGGGTCCGGACGGGCCGGTGCGGCTGCTCGACCTGTTCGAGGGCCGCGATCAGCTGGTGATCCACCACTTCATGTTCGGGCCGGACTGGGACGAGGCGTGTTCGAGCTGCTCGTCCGCCGCCGACGAGATCGGCAACCTGCGGCAGCTGCACGCCCGCAACACGTCATTGGCCGCCGTGTCGCGGGCGCCGTACCCGAAACTGGCCGCGTACCGGGAGCGGATGGGCTGGAAGTTCCCCTGGTACTCGTCGTACCCGGGCGACTTCAACTACGACTTCCACGCCACGCTCGACGACCGGATCGCCCCGGTGCTGCTGCATTTCCGTACACGGGAGGAGCTGGCCAACCAGAAAGGTACGCCCTGGACGGACGGCCCGTGGACGGCTGACATGAACGGCGAGGAGATGCCCGGGATCAGCACGTTCGTACGGGCCGGGGAGGAGGTTTTCCACACCTACTCCACCTTCGGGCGCGGTCTGGAGGACTTCCACAACTGCTACCGGTACCTCGACCTGACCGTGCTCGGGCGGCAGGAGGCGTGGGAGGAGCCGAAGGGCCGGGCCGAGGCGCTCGGACTCCAGGTCGGTGGACCGGGGTTGCGGGCTCCGGATCAGTACAGCTCGTGAGCTACCAGTAGACCGGGTCGAGCTTGCCTTCGATGCCGCGGACGTTCTCGCGGGCGCAGCGGTCGCAGTACACCAGCTTGCGGCCGTTCTCGAACGACGTCATCCAGGTCAGCGGCGCGTCCTCCGACTCCGCCTGCTGACCGCACAGTGCACAAGTAGCCAATGCCATGGCACTAGTCTGCATCGGTGCGATGGATTGTTCACAATGAGGGTGAAGTCTGGGCCAACCGCTGGCTGAGCGTACGGCGCCTGGACGTCGAGCAGCCGGACGGCGAGCGGTTCGACTACCACGCGGTCCGGATGCGGAACATCGCGGCCGCGGTCGTCACCCGCGACCAGCACGTGCTGCTGATGTGGCGGCACCGGTTCCTGACCGACACCTGGGCGTGGGAGATCCCGATGGGGATCATCGAGGCCGGGGAGAGTCCGGAGGCCGCGGCGGCGCGGGAGCTGGAGGAGGAGACCGGCTGGCGGGCGGACGGCCTGACCGAGCTGATCCGTTCGGAGCCGGCCGCCGGGATCATGGACTCGCGGCATTTCGTGTACCGGGCGGAGCGCGCGGTACGGATCGGCGAACCGACCGAGCTGAACGAGTCGGACCGGATCGAGTGGATTCCGCTGGCCGACGTACCGGCGATGATCGCCCGGCACGAGATCGTCAGCGGGATCACCCTGATCGGTCTGCAGCAACTGCTGCTCCAGGAACGCGCCTGAGGGGCGGCTCCCCCGTTGGGAGCCGCCCCTCAGACTGTGTTTCAGCTGGTCAGGCTGGTGTTACTGGGTGGATCAGACCAGGCGGGCGAGTGCGAGGCGCGCACGCGCGCTGGCCCTCGCGGCCCGCCGGTTGGCCCGCTCGGCCTGCTTCTCTGCCCGCTCGATCTGGTGAGCGAGGCGGAAGCGCCGGTTCTGCTCTGCGTCCTTCAGTGAAGTACGACAATGAGCACGGGCGAGATCTTCATGAAGTAAATGCATTTCAGTGCTCCTGGTGTAAGTCTGGGTTGTCATCGTCGGGACTCGTTTTCGTAGGGGTTGTCGTCAGGCTGCGGTAACGGTGTCGCTCTTGCGGGGACGCCCACGGGGCCGCTTGCGCGGAACCACCACACCTTGGACGAACAGCTCGCCACCCCACACTCCCCACGGCTCGGAACGCTCGAGCGCTCCGGCCAGGCATTCCGCCTTCAGCGGGCAGGTCGTGCAAAGCGACTTCGCGTACTCGACGTCCGCCGGCGATTCGGCGAAGAAGAGTTCTGGCGCGTAGGACCGACAGGGCAGGTCCTGCGACGAGGCCACCTCGGTGAAGACATCGAGGAAGCTCACGCTCATTCCGGTCACCTCCCAGTGACTGTTGTGTGCTGATCTCTTGTCGTCCTCGACGACTACCGGCTGGTAGCCGCCAAAACTGTGCTGACAAAACTGCGCTGATCAAACGCCGCGCTGATCAAACAAAAAGGGCCGCGGACCCTATTCGGGTTCCGCGGCCTTGGAGGTGCCGGCTCTGACGCTTGTCAGACCGGTGGACTCCATGCTCGAGAACCCGAACCGCCGTACTTCACATCGCCGACAGCTCCGCCCTTGATCTGGACAGCGCCGGAAGCCATGAGCACAACGGTCGCGACGTGCAGGCGCGGCGAGGCACCCTGAATCTGGGCGCACGGCAGCGCGGCAGCGTCGCTGAACGGCTTCTTAACCGTGTTGGTGATCATTTCCAAGGCACCTCCTCTCGTTGTGGCGAAGCGGGCGGTAAGCTCGATCGCTATGGTGGTTTGAAGTTTTCGGCCAGGATTCGACCGCAGAAAGAACAGTACGCTGTCCGCGCCGGAGCCCGCAAACTATTTAACGCCAGTTCGCGAAGTTGGCCGGAAGTTGCCGCCACCGCGGCCGGATCTCGCTGTTGCGACCCGTTCGCATCACATCGTGGACGTCTCCGGCACGCTCCGGGACGCCATCCGCACGCTCCGGGATCGTTGCCTGTGTCACCTAACTGCCACGTCTGCCAGCAGCAGAACACGGCCTGTCCTCAAGGGTGCGCCGCGGAGTACGTGCCTGGCAAGGCAATTCCGCCGCGGCACGGCCGGCCGGCGCCCGGACGTGAAAGGTCAGCGGGTACAGAGGTTCAGGATGTGCTCGCCGTACTTGGCCAGCTTGGTGTGCCCGATCCCCGGGATCTGCCGGAGCGCCTGCGGATCACTCGGCCGGGTCTCGGCGATCGCGGTCAGCGTCGCGTCGGTCAGGATCACGAACGCCGGCATCCGCTCCGACTCCGCCTGCTCGGTCCGCCACTCGATCAGCGCCTCGTACAGCTTCTGGTCGATCGTCGAGGGGCAGCTCTCGCACCGGCCGAGCTTGCGCGCGCCCGGGTCCAGCAGGCCGCGGCCGCAGACCCGGCACTTCGGGATCGGCCGGCCGGACCGGCTCGAGCTCGCCGGGCGCTCCCAGTTCACCGGGGCCGACGGTTTCCACTCGGAGCGTGCGGTACGGACGCCGATCGGATCCAGGAACCGGGTAGGTCCACGCTGGCCACGCCCTCCCGGTGAACGCGAGGTGGACCAGCTGACGAACAGTTGCTGCTTCGCCCGCGTCACGCCCACATAGAACAGCCGTCGCTCCTCCTCCACCTGCGACGGGGTCTGGGCGTAGCTGATCGGCAGCGTGCCCTCGTGGGCGCCGACAATGAAGACGCACTCCCACTCCAGCCCCTTGGCGGCGTGCAGTGTCGCCAGCGTGACCCCCTCGGCCAACGGCGCGTGCTGGATCGACGCACGCCGGTCCAGCTCGGTCATCAGCTCGGCCAGGCCGGCCGACGGGTGCTCCGCGGCGAAATCGCCAGTCATGGTCACGAGCGCGCTCAACGACTCCCAGCGGTCCCGGACCGCACCGGTCCCGGTCGGCGGCTCCGGCGTCCACCCAGCTCCACCGAGCACTCCGGTGACGGTGGTGACGAGCTCGTCCGAGAGGTCACCGGCCTTCGCCTGGCCACGGAGCAGCAGGGCTGCCTGCCGGATCTCGGCCCGCTCGAAAAAGCGCTCCGCGCCCTTCAGTACGGTCGGGATCTTCCGCTCGGCGAGCGCCTGCTCGAAGTTCTCCGACTGGGCGTTGGTCCGGAACAGTACGGCGATGTCGCGTAGGGCAACGCCCTCGTCCTGCAACTTCACCACCGCCCGCGCCACCGCGTCCGCTTCCGCGACCTCATCGGAGTACTCGCGATAGACCGGCGCCGGGCCGGCCTCCTTCTGCGAGCGCAAGGTGACGCGCCCAGGCAGACCGTTCGGGCCGGCCGCGTCGAGGATCTTGTTCGCGACCTCGACGATCTGGGGCGTCGACCGGTAGTCGCGGACCAGTTTGATCACGCTGGCGGACGGGTGCCGGGCGGCGAACCGGACCAGGTTCTCCGGCTCGGCGCCGGCCCAGGAGTAGATGGTCTGCGCCGGATCGCCGACCACGCAGACGTCCTCGCGGCCGCCCAGCCACAGGTCGAGCAGGCTCTGCTGCAGCGGCGAGACGTCCTGGTACTCGTCCACGACGAAGGTCCGGTACTGCCGGCGGATCTCCGCGGCGACCCGCTCGTCCTCGGCCAGCAGCGCGACAGCGCAGAGCAGCACGTCCTCCAGGTCGATCCGCCCGCGCTCCAGCTTCACGTCCTCGTAGGCGGCGAAGATCCGGGCGATCGTGGCCGGGTCGAAGGCCGCGAGCGTACGGCCCGCCTTCGGCGCCAGCCGGGCGTAGTCGTCCGGCCGGACGTTGCTCACCTTCGCCCACTCGACCTCACCGGCGAGGTCGCGCAGGGCGGGGGTGTCCACCCGGACCCGGCAGCGCGAGGCCGCCTCGGTGAGCAGCGGGAACTTCCGGTCCACGATCGGCGGCAGCTCCCCGCCGTACACCTTCGGCCAGAAGAAGCGGGCCTGGCGCAGCGCGGCCGAGTGGAACGTCCGTGCCTGCACGCCCTGGACGCCGAGCTGGGCCAGCCGCCCGCGCATCTCGCCGGCCGCCCGCTGGGTGAACGTCACCGCGAGCACCCGGACCGGGTCGAACGTCCCGATCCGCACGCCGTACGCGATCCGGTGGGTGATCGCCCGGGTCTTCCCGGTGCCCGCTCCGGCCAGCACCGCGACCGCGCCCTGCAAGGTGGTCGCGACCTCCCGCTGCTCCGGGTCGAGGGCATCCAGGAGCTCCTCCGCGGAGGCGGATCGTGTGAACTCGCTCACGGGCTGGGACATGCGGGAACAGCACCACCTGCATCATGGTTCGAATACGTCGAGGGCAACCCTAGACGGGACGCCCGACAGTTTTCCCCTCCCACTCCCCCAGGAGTCCGCCGATGTCAGCTTTCACCATGTACTCGACCCCGTGGTGCGGCTACTGCCACCGCCTCAAGGGCCAGCTCAAGCGGGCCGGCATCGAGTTCACCGAGATCGACATCGAGCAGGTTCCGGACGCGGCCACGCTGGTCGAGAAGATCAACAACGGCAACCAGACGGTGCCGACGGTGGTCTTCCCGGACGGCACCGCGATGACCAACCCGTCGCTGGCGCAGGTCGCGGAGAAGCTCGCGGCGTAACTACCCGGCTCAGGTCATGCGACCTGAGTTATGGACTTACGGTCATGACCGTTATACCTTGCGATGAAACTTACGTCGCAGGGAGTCCGCCATGTTCTCGCGCCGTTCTTTCCGTCGTTTCCTGATCACGTTCGCCGTCGCGGCCGGCCTGCTCGCGACGGGTGGGCCATCCGCCGGCGCCGCTCCGCCCAGCGCCGGTCCACCGAATCCTCCCGGCCACGAGCGGCCGGATCCGTTCCCTTCCGAGAACTGGCCGCTCGGTCCACCGGCCCGGCCGCTCGGCCCGGCCGACGAGGTCATCAAGGACCTCGGCTCACCGGTCAGCTCGCTGACCATCATGGAGGGCGCGGTCGGGCGTACGCCGGACGGCCGCGACGTCGTGTACGCCGTGCCGGCCGGCGAGAACGCCCGTTTGAACGTTGTAGACCTGCACAGCCGGCAACTGCTCAACACAGTCGCACTGCCAGGCGCCGCCGGTGCATGGGCGATCGTCGTCGTGCCGAACGGCGACGTGTACCTCGGCACGTACTCCAACGCGCACCTGTACCGCTACAGCCCGGGCACCGGCACGCTGACCGACCTGGGCCAGCCGATCCCCGGCCAGTCGGTCATCTACGGCCTGACGGCCGACCCGGACGGCAACGTGTACGCCGGGACGTATCCGAACGCCCACGCGTTCAAGTACGACACGTCGAACGGACAGGTCACCGACTACGGCTCACTGGACCCGGTGCAGCAGTACGCGCGCTCCACCGTCTACGACCCCGATCACCGCAAGCTGTTCGTCGGAGTCTCCACTCCGAACGCCCGGCTGCTCCGGATCGACGTGGACACCAAAGTGGTCGAAGACATCACTCCTCCGGGTACGACGGCCAAGGACTTCATCGACCTGGACTACGCGGGCGGCAAGGTGTTCGCGAACGCCAGTAGCCGACTGGTGGTTGTCGATGCAGTCACCGGTGAGCAGATCAAGTACACCGATGCCACGACCGGCCAGCAGGTGATGGACTACCCGATCGCCGCGCGCGGTGTCTCCGCGGCCGGTCCCGGTGGCGTGTACTTCACCAACAACACCCTGGCCCTCATTCACTACGACCTGGCAACCAACACGGTCGGCCCGGTCTCACCGCCACGCACGCTGTCCCGTGGCGCATCCATCGGCTACGGCTGGGTGACAGAGAATGGCGTACCCGTGCTGTACGGCCTAGCGGGCAACTACTCCGGTGGCACGTTCCGGTACAACCCACAGGACGGGACCCTCGCCCAGTGGAGTTCACCGTTCCAGTACGTGCCGTCGCCGCTGATGCATGCACTGGCTGATCCCAGTACCGGCAAGGTGTTCGTCAACGTCTACCTGAACGGCACAACGGCAATCTACGACCCTGCTACTGGCAAGAGCACCACAACCACCCGGCAAGGACAGGTGGAGGGCTGGGCGTGGGACGGTACGGGCAAGATGTACGTCGGCATCTATCCGTACGGCAGGCTGTCGCTCTGGGATCCGAAAGCTCCGGAGAGCCCGATCAACCCGAAGGAACTGTTCAGTCTGGTCGACAGTGACCACCAGAACAGGCCGGTCGCGGTAGTCCCCGCAGGTAATCGCGTCTACGTCGGCACTACCCCGTCGTACGGCGAGTACGGCGGCGCACTGACCGTGTACGACGTACCGACGGGCAGCCACACAGTGTACCGCAACCTGGTGACTGACCAGACCATCGCGTCCGTCTTGCCGACTGGCAACACGGTCTGGGCCGGGTCCAGCATCGAAGGTGGTCAGGGCACCGATCCGAAGGCCACTGAGGCACACCTGATCAACGTGGACCCATCCACCGGCCAGGTCCTCACCGACGTAGTACCAGTTCCTGGTGCGGCCAGTATCAACGAGTTGACCACCGGACCGGACGGCAACATCTGGGGTCTGGCCGACGGCATCGTCTTCGTGGCCGACCCGGCGACAGGCGACGTACTACGCCTGCTGCCCGTGTTCAGCGGAGCCACCGGCGCGCAGGACGGTGCACTGTCCTGGCGCGACGGCTACCTGTACGGAGTGGCCGGTGGGCGGCTGTTCGTTGTGGACAGCCTCAGCGGCCACACCACCGTACTGAGGAGCCGCGGTCTCAACCGGCTCACTCAGACACCGGACGGTACGTACTACATGCTGCTCCGCCCGGACGGTTACGTGAACCCGACCAATCTGGCCTCGTACACGGCACCGGTCGACCCATGTCCGCAGTCTGATGTCCGCACGACGGTCTGGACGGGCAACATCGACAGCCATGTCTCGAACCGCTTCCTGAGCTACGGCTGCACACTGACCGACGTACTACCGGACGCGAAGGCGGACTGGCCGAGCCACGGCGCCTATGTGGTCGCAGTAGACCGCAAGCTCCGGCAGCTCGAATCTGCTGGCTCGGTGGAACGCTGGGAGGGCGTACTGATCAGAGTCGCCGCGGCCCGATCGAACGTGGGCAGGTGATCACCAGCTGCCGGTGAGGCTGTCGCCGTACCAGCCCTCGATCAGACAGCGGGAAATGGAGATCGCACCCGGGAGCGCCATCGTGCCGGCTTCGACCAGCACACGGAGGTCCTCCCGGGTGAACCACTTCGCCTCGGAGATCTCGTCCTCGTCCACCTCGATGTCGAAGCCGGTCGCCTTCGCGTAGAAGCCGAGCATCAGGCTCGCGGGCAGTGGCCACGGCTGGCTGCCCGCGTACTCGATGTCCGCGCCGACGATCACCCCGGTCTCCTCCAGCACCTCCCGGCGGACGGTGGCCTCCAGCGACTCGCCCGGCTCGACGAAGCCGGCCAGCGTGGAGTACCGGCCCTCCGGCCACGCCGCGTTGCGCCCCAGCAGTGCCCGGTCCTGGTCGTCGGTGACAAGCACGATGATCGCCGGATCACTGCGCGGGAAGTGCGACACCCCGCACGCGGGGCATCGCCGTACGTGCCCGGCGTCCACTACCTCGGTGTGCTCACCGCAGTTCGCACAGTGGGTGTGTACCGCGTGCCAGTTGGCCAGTCCGACCACATGGGCCGCGATACCGGCCTCTCTGTCGTCCAGTACGGCGCCTAGCTCGCGCAGGCCGCCGTACGACTCATCAGCCTCGCCATCGACCAGGACGGCGAACACGGCCCGGCCGTCAGCAGTCATGCCGGCACCGGACTCCCGGTCGATGCCCAGGAAGACCCGCATGCCGTCCGGCGCCTCAGCAGGCGGCAGGAACCGCAGTGTGGTGCGGTCGTCGACCACCTGCACCTGGTCACCGGCTACCAGGACCACCTGCGTGTCTGACGCGGCCCAGGCCTTGTCCAGCCAGTCGTCGTCACGTCTACGGTCACCCGCCCGGTCCAGTACGGGCCGGGACAGCGCTAGCGAACCAGGTGCGATGGAGTAGGCCACGTGCCTCAACATATCCCGCCTCCGTGAGAGCATCCCGGCATGAGTATTCACATCGCCGCCGAGAAGGGGCAGATCGCACCGCGCGTACTGTTCCCCGGTGACCCGCTGCGGGCCAAGTGGATCGCGGAGACGTACCTGTCCGACGTGATCTGCTATACCGAGATCCGGAACATGTTCGGTTTCACCGGCACCTACAAGGGTGAACGGATCTCCGTGCAGGGCTCCGGCATGGGTCAGCCGTCCGCGTCCATCTACGCGAACGAGCTGTTCGCGGAGTACGACGTCCAGACCCTGATCCGGGTCGGAACCTGTGGCGCGCTGACCGAGGCGGTCCGGGTCCGGGACGTGATCGTGGCGATGTCCGCGAGCACCGACTCGCAGATGAACCAGCTGCGCTTCCACGGCATCGACTACGCGCCGACCGCCGACTACAAGCTGCTCCGCGCGGCCGTGGACGCGGCCGAGGCGGCCGGGCTGAACGTACACGTCGGCCAGGTGTTCTCCGGTGACCTGTTCTACAACGACCGGGCCGACCTGGTCTCCCGGACTGCCGAGTACGGCGTGCTGGGGATCGAGATGGAGGCGGCGGCGATCTACACGCTGGCCGCGAAGTTCGGCCGCCGGGCGCTCGGCATCATGACGGTGTCGGACCACCTGATCACCAAGGAGGAGACCAGCGCCGAGGAGCGTCAGACCACCTTCTCCGAGATGATCACCATCGCTCTGGACGCCGCGATCGAGGTGCCGGTCTGAACCGCCGGTACGGCGCGGTCGTCCTGATCTGCGCCACTGTCATCACCGGTACGGCGGCCTGCTCCGGCAAGTCCTCCGACGACAAGCCGGCGGCCTCCGGCAACTCCAGTAGCTCCAGCAGCGCTGGTACACCACAGGCGAGCAGCAGCTCGTCCGGTCCGGAGGAGACGCTGCCGGACCTGACCACCGCACAGGTCGTCACCGCACTCACCGGTAAGAGCTACAAGTGCAGCACCGACGAGGCGTACGAGACGTGCAGCCAAGGCACCACGTCGGTGCAGGCACTGATCGGCAGCCAGCCGCGGCCGGCGGTGCTGTCCTTGCAGGCAACCGGCGTAGCAGCCGAGGCGACGACCAAGCTGACCGAGTTCGCCCCGGACGCGCTTGAACTGGCGCATGTGAACCCACGCGGCCAGATTGTCGACTGGCTGAAGCAGCAACAGGGCAAGGCGTCCGGTACGACCACGGCGGGCAACTGGACCGTCGAGTTCTCCACTGAGGTGGACTCCGAGCAGCCGGGAGCGATCCTCACGCTCACCGACAAGCTCTGCAAGGTCAACTGCGGAGCGGAATGACTCCAGGCTCCTGAGCGCCGGCCTGCAGCGACCGGTGCTCAGGAGCCGCTACGCCGTGACCAGCTTGGGCAGTACCTGGGTGATCCGGTCGGCCAGCCGGCCCGGGACCGCGTCCGGGTTCGCCGAGTAGCCGACCACTGCCTGCTCGAACAGCCCGTCGACCAATGCGTACGCCGTTGGCGCGTCGACGGCCGGTGTGCTTCCGGTCAGCTCCGCGTACCTGGTCAGTAGCCGCCAGATCATCTCTTCGAGCAGCTTGTCGATCATTTCGACGTCCGGGCGGAGCTGCTCCTCGAACATGCTCTGCGCCCGCAGGTCGTACCAGAGCTTGTGCATCGGGGTTTCCTCGACCAGCGTCTGCGTCATCTTCGCCAGGAACCCGGTGGACAGCTCGTCCGCCGACACCGCGGTCTCGACCACCTCGTCGTACCGGCGGGCGCACTTGGTCTTGTAGTACCGCACGCAGTAGCTGATCAGGTCGATCTTGTCGCGGAAGTAGTAGTGCACGACCCCGTGGGTGAACTCGGAGTTGTTGGCGATCTCGCGCAGGCTGGTCCGCGCGTAGCCGAGCTCGCCGAGCGTCTTCAGCGCCGACTCGGCCAGTGCCACCCGGCGGCGCTCGATCTTGTCGATCCCGGACACCCGGGCGGGGCGGTCCGGTTCGGCCGCGGTCGCAGATGCCACCGTCACGCACCCACCTTCCTGATCGCCGGTTGCGTCAGAGTACCCCGCCGCGGGCCGTCATGTTCCAGCCGTCCGGCGTTTTCTTGACAACTGTCAAACAAAGTCTTGACGAGTGTCAAAGGAATGGCCAGAGTGTGAAACACCCCACGGGGGTCCGGTCAGCAAAGGAGCTACAGATGGGTTCACTCGATCTCTCCGGCCGCAAGGCCCTCGTCACCGGCGGCGCGCAGGGGCTCGGCGAGGGCATGGCGAAAGCCCTCGCGGCGGCCGGCGCCAAAGTGGTGATCAGCGACATCCAGAAGGACGCCGGCGCCGCGGTCGCCGACGCGCTCGACCAGGAGTACGGCGCCGGCAACGGGTTCGTCGCCCACGACATCACCGACGACGGCGACTGGGAGAACGCGGTGGTCGCCGCCAACGACATCCTCGGCGGGCTGGACATCCTGGTGAACAACGCGGGGGTGGAGATCACCAGCCTGCTCACCGAGGTCACCGCCGACGAGATCCGGAAGATGCTCGAGGTGAACGTGCTCGGCACCACCCTCGGCGTCAAGTGGGGCCTGCGGACGATGCGCCCGGACGGCCTGGCCGGTCAGGGCGGCGCGATCATCAACGTCGCCTCGGTCGCGGCCACCATCGCCTTCCCCGGGATCGCCGTGTACTCCGCGACCAAGTCCGCCGTCGACCGCCTCACCCGCGTGGCCGCGATGGAATCCGGCAAGCTCGGCTACGGCGTCCGCGTCAACTGCATCTACCCCGGCCTGGTCCCGACCGCGATGGGCGCCGGCCTGGCCAACGACGTAGCCCAGCTAGGCCTCTTCGAGTCACCCGACGCAGCCGTCGCCGCAGTCATCGGCCTAACCCCCGCCGGCCGCCTCGGCGACGTAACCGACATGGCCGACGCAGTCGTCTTCCTGGCCTCGAACGAGTCCCGCTTCATCACCGGAATAGGCCTGCCCGTCGACGGCGGAATGGGGATGTGACATGAGCACAAAGCCAGTAGTCGTGTACGGCGCTTCTGGGTATACCGGGCGTTTGGTTTGTGAGTACTTGCGGCATTATCGCGTGCCGTTCGTTGCTGCTGGGCGTAGCGAGGAGAAGCTCAAGGACTCGATGGAGTCGAGTGTTCCTGGGATTGAGACGGCTGACTACGAGGTCACCGCGGTTGAGCATGATGTCGCGGCGTTGACCGAGTTGTTCACGGGCGCGGCTGTCGTACTCAACACGGTTGGACCGTTCAGCGAGCTTGGGCCGGCGGCGGTGGAGGCGGCGCTGGCGGCGGGTGCGCACTACACCGACACCACGGGTGAGCAGGACTGGCTGATCACCTGCGACGAGAAGTACGGCGCTCAGTTCGCGGAGGCTGGGTTGCTGTTGTCGCCTGGTATCGCGCAGATGTACACCACTGGTGAGATCGCGGCGCAGCTGTGTCTGGAAGAGCCTGGCCTGGACACACTGGACATTGCGGTGTTCTGGGGCGGCAGTCCGACCATCGCCTCGACTCGTACGATCCTGGTGAATGCAGCGACGTCCAAAGCGCACTTCCTGGATCAGAACGAGTACGTGGAGTTCCCAGAGCAAGGTCTCGTGCCACTGGTAGTGCCAGGACAGCATGAGCTGGCACTGTCACTGCCCTGGGGCGGCACGTCTCACCCGGTCTGGTTCAAACGCGACCCCCGAGTGGCCAACTGCAAGGCACAGGGCGGTGTGTTCAATGCAGCGCTCATGCACGGCGTACCGCAGATCGTGGCGGGTGCACTGGAGGCCACGAAGGACATGGCCGCCGACGAGCGCAACGCGGCTCTGACCGAGACAGCACGTCAGGTGATGAACCAGATGCCGCCACGGGAGAACCCACGCGTCAACAAGTCGCTGGACTCGGTACACGCGTCCGGACCGCTCGGCCGGGCGCACTGTGTCATTCACGGCAACAGCAACTACCAGCAGACCGGCCTGCTCCAGGCGTACGCGGCGTACTCACTGCTTCAGACACCACCGAAACGAGTCGGCTTCGCCAGCGGTTGCCAGGCGTTCGGGCACCGCGAGTTGCTCGGCGTACTGCGTGGCTTCGGGCTGGTGTCCGAGCCACAGCTGACCGTGCAGCGGTAGGAGCCACCGTGCGACTGGTCGACTACCTCGACAAGGGTGCATCACTCGGCCCGGACGCCGCGTGTCTGACGACGGACGGCGAGACGCTGACGTACGCCGAAGTGCAGCAGCTGTCGTACCGAATCGCCGGTGCGCTGGCAGCAACCGGCGTACGCCCTGGTGGGAAGGTCGCGATCCTGTCCGCGAACGACCCGGTGGCGTTCAGCTGCGTGTTCGGCATCAGCCGGGCCGGTGCGATCTGGTGCCCGATCAACCCACGCAACGAGGCCGCGGAGAACCGTGAACTGCTCGACCAGTTCGACTGTGAAGTACTGATCTACCAGGCGGCGTTCGCGCCGCTGGTGGACCGCATCCGGGACTCGCTGCCGAAGGTACACACGTTCGTGTGCCTCGACGGCGAGCCCAGTAGCTCCGGCCCCAACCCCCACCCTGCTGGCCGGAGAACCGTCGGCTGGGACGCGTTCCGCGGGGGCGCGTCCCAGCCGACACCTGACCTGACCGACCCGGACGACCTGGCGATGATCGTCGGTACCGGCGGCACTACCGGTCGCCCGAAGGGAGTGATGCTCAGCAACAGCAACCTGGAGACGATGACCGCGCTGACCCTGATGGGGTACCCGTTCGGCACCCGGCCGGTCTACCTGGCACTGGCGCCGCTGACTCACGCGGCAGGCGTGCTGTGCTTCCCAGTCCTCGCCTCCGGCGGAGAGATCGTCATCATGCGCTCTCCGGACGTACACACGTTCCTGGAGCTCATACCGCGACACGGCGTGACGCACACGTTCCTACCGCCCACGCTGATCTACATGGTGCTGGCAGCGCCCGAGCTGGACTCCACTGACCTGTCGTCGTTGCGGTGCTTCTGGTACGGCGCCGCGCCGATGTCAGTCGCGCGACTGGAAGAAGCACTGCACCGGATCGGACCGGTGATGGCACAGCTGTTCGGTCAGACCGAGGCACCGATGATGATCTCCGCACTTCCGCCGGCCGCACACTTCGATGCCAGTGGCAACGTCGCATCCGCTCGGCTGTCCTCCGCCGGACGCCCGTCCCCGCTGGTCACGGTGGCGATCATGGGCGCCGACGGCGTACTGCTCCCGCCCGGCGAACGTGGCGAGATCGTCGTCCGCGGTTCGCTGGTGATGCGCGGGTACTACCGCGATCCGGATGCCACCGCGGCCGCGTCGGCGTACGGCTGGCATCACACCGGCGACATCGGCTACCTGGACGACGACAACTACCTGTACATCGTCGACCGGGCAAAGGACATGATCATCACCGGCGGCTTCAACGTGTACTCGACGGAGGTGGAGCAGGCGCTGATGGCCCACGAGGCCGTACGGGACTGTGCGGTGGTCGGTCAGCCGGACGACAAGTGGGGCGAGCGAGTCGTCGCGGTAGTGCAGCTGCAGCCGGGCAGTGTGGTCGAGCCGGACGAGCTGATCGCGTTCACCAAGGCACGGCTCGGCAGTGTGAAGGCGCCCAAGGAGGTGCTCGTCTGGCCCGATCTGCCACGGTCCAAGGTCGGCAAGGTGGTCAAGCCGGAGATCAAGGCCCGACTTGCTGCTCTGCCTTGATCTCACTACGGCTCGTTGCAGCCGCCGTCAGCTGCCGGCTGACGTTGCAGCCGCCGCTAGCTGTTGCTGACGTCGCGGCCGCCGCTAGGTGCTGGCTGAGGTTGCGGCGGCCGTTGTCGACACCATAATGGCCGCGGTGACAGCGGCCTGCATCTCGGTCACTGCCTTCTTGACTGCTTCGGCAGCCCAGTCCGACTCCGCGATCTCCTTCGCACGCCGCTTCAGCGCCTTCTTGTCCACCGCTCCGGTAATAACCTTCGGCACAACGTTCAGTGCACTCAGGAGCGCGATCAGTGCACCAGTACGCTCGTCCGGCGTCGTACCGACCTTCAGCACGTTCTCCAGTTGCGCCCGCACCTCCAGCTCGTGCCGCGCGTCCTTGGCCGGCCAGCGGGTCACCGGGAACAGTCCAAGTACCTTGCCTTGGTCCTGCTCCAGCACGCCGCGCTCCGCGAGCCGTACGAGCAACTGGTCACGCAGGCGCTTGGAGAGCTGACCGATCTGGTCCTTCGGCTTCTTGCCGGGCTTGTTGACGATCAGCGACAACCGCTCGTCCAGGATCGGATCACCGGTGGGCGAGCCGTCCAGCACCTTCAGGCGTCCCGGCTTCTCACCACTGCCGGCAGTGGTGATGTCCAGCTTCCGCTGCACCGTCAGCTCGATCAGTACGGCGCCGGCGAGCGCGTAGTCGAGACCAGGCGACCCTGTGACCGGCTTGCCCGTCTCGTCGTCGTACAGAAGCAGCAGGAGGTCCTCGGCGATCAGCATGTACCCAACGTAGGCAGAACCCGGCACCCGTCACATCCGCCGCGCGGACGATCTCCCGCCTCCGTCTCCAGTCGTGGACCGAGTACCGGCTCCGGATTTAGTTAGGTTAGCCTTACCTGACAGGTTCGCCCACCTCGAAAGCAGAGCAGCCATGACCAGAGCACTGCCCGAGCCGACGTACCGGTGGTTCGCCCCCGGAATCGGCACCCTCGGCCTGCGGCCGTTCGATCTGACGACGGACGTGACCACGCTGCACGGCTGGGTTACCCAGCCGTACGCGCGGTACTGGGGTCTCCTGACCGCCACCGTCGCCGACGTGCACGCGGAGTACCTGCGGATCGAGCGCAGTACGCATCACCACGCCTTCCTCGGCGAGCACAACGGGCGGCCGGCGTTCCTGATGGAGCGCTACGACCCGGCGTACGACGCGGTCGGCCAGGTGTACGACGTGGCGCCGGGCGACGTCGGCATGCATGTACTGGCCGGACCACCGGTGACGCCGATCGCCGGGTTCACCGGAGCCGTCTTCGAGACGATCATGAACAGCCTGTTCGGCGATCCGCTGACCGACCGGATCGTGGTCGAGCCGGACGTCCGCAATCTGAAGATCCAGGCACTGAACGAGCGGATGGGATTCCGCAAGCACAGCATCGTGGACCTGCCGGACAAGCAGGCCTGGCTGAGTTTCTGCACCCGCGACCAGTACGCCGACGCGACCCGGATGGGCGAGGTGGGCTGATGATCGAGCATCTGAACCCGGAAGTCTGGACGGTCGCCAACCAGGCGCTGGTACGGAAGGCGCTGGCCGAGTTCAGCCACGAGCGCATTCTCGAACCAGTTGCTGATGGCAATGGTTATCGGGTTGGCCGGTACCGCTTCGACGCCCGGCGCTATCCGTTGAACCATTGGCAGATCGGCGCCGTGACCCGCGACGACGGTGCGTCGGTGGACGCGCTGGAGTTCATCACCGAGTTTCATGACCAGCTCGGGATCGGCGCCGAGATGCTGCCGGTGTACCTGGAGGAGGTCAGCAGTACGCTCGCCTCCGCCGCGTACAAACTGTCGAAACCTGACCTGACCGCGGCCGAGTTGGTCACGGCGGACTTCCAGACCGTCGAGGCCGCGATGACCGAAGGGCATCCCTGCTTCGTCGCGAACAACGGGCGGCTCGGGTTCGGCGTCGCGGACTACCGGGCGTACGCACCGGAGACCGGCGCGGCGGTCCGGCTGACCTGGATCGCGACCCGGCGGGACCGGACCACGATCTCGCACAGCAGCACTCTTACGTATGAATCGTTGCTGCGGTCGGAGCTCGGCGCTCGGACGCTGGAGCGGTTCGCCGCGGAGATCGTTGCCGTGGGCGCCGACCCGGCGGAGTACGTGTATCTGCCGGTGCATCCGTGGCAGTGGGAGAACAAGACGTCGATCACGTTCGCCGCGGACATCGCCCAGCGGCACATCGTTCTGGTCGGCTCGAGCGATGACGAGTACCAGCCGCAGCAGTCGATCCGGACGTTCTTCAACCGGTCGGACCCGGCGCGCTGCTACGTGAAGACGGCGCTTTCGGTGCTGAACATGGGGTTCATGCGCGGGCTGTCCCCGTCGTACATGGCGGCGACGCCGGCGATCAACGACTGGGTCTACTCGGTGGTCGAGAACGACGTGGTGCTGAAGCGATACGGGTTCTCCGTACTGCGGGAGATCGCGGCGGCCGGGTACCACAACCGGTACTACGAGAACGCCACCGACAAGACGTCGCCGTACCGGAAGATGCTGTCGGCGTTGTGGCGGGAGAGTCCCGTACCGCAACTGGAGTCCGGCGAACGGCTGGCGACGATGGCGTCGCTGCTGCACGTGGATCGGCACGGCGCATCGCTGGCGGCTTCGCTGGTACGGGCGTCCGGGCTGGCGCCGGCCGATTGGCTGCGGGCGTACGTGGACGCCTACCTGATCCCCTTGCTGCACTGCTTCTACGCGTACGAACTGGTGTACATGCCGCACGGCGAGAACCTCATCCTGGTACTGCGGGATGCGATTCCGATCCGCGTGATCATGAAGGACCTGGCCGAGGAGATCGCGGTACTCAGCCCGGCGACCGCACTGCCGGCGGAGGCCGAGCGGGTACGCGCCGAGGTGCCCGACGACGAGAAGCTGCTTTCGATCTTCACCGATGTGTTCGACTGCATCTTCCGGTTCCTGTCACCGCTGCTGGACCAGGAAGGGTTGTTGACGCCGGAGCAGTTCTGGGACGTGGTGAGTACGGCGATCCGCGACTATCAGACCGCGACACCCGAACTGGCGGAGGCGTTCGCGAAGTACGACATCTTCGCGCCGGAGTTCGCATTGTCCTGCCTGAACCGTCTCCAACTACGCAACAACCAGCAAATGGTCGACCTCACCGACGTCGCCGGTTCGCTCCAGTTCGTCGGCACGCTGGAGAACCCGCTGCACTTGGGATAGCGGCCGCGGGTAGGCGGCCTCCGTCCGTTCCGTCCCACCCCACACACGACCCTCAAACGCGCCCTCTACGAACACCACAGAGTCCTGTCCTACTGGATCGTCGACCCGGATCGCGAAATCCACGACAGCCGACTCGACGTCGCACCCGGTCCGGTAGACGTCGTGCCGGCCGAGCTGGCCCGTCAGCCGTTGAGTAGTTGGGTTAGTTCTGGTTTGGCGGGGAGGTTTGGGGGGCGGGTGATTTCGCCGGTGCGGACGTAGTAGAAGGCGGCGGTGATGTTTTCGAGGGGGATGTTGGTGAGTTCGGACCAGGCGACTCGGTAGATGGCGAGTTGGAGGGGGTCGGCGGTTTCGCCGCGGGTGGTTTTCCAGTCGATCACGTCGTAGCCGCGGGAGCCGTCGGGGCGGACGACCTGGTACACGGCGTCGATGCGGCCGCGGATCACCCGGCCGGCCAGGGACAGCGCGAACGGCGCCTCGATCTCGTACGGGGTCGTTTCGCCGAACGGCCCGTCCCGGAACGCGTCCATCAGTTCGGTCAGGTCTCGGTCGTCGACGATGTCCTCGTCCGCGGCGCCGGGCAGATCATCGGGATCGAGCAGCAGCTGCTGACCGAAGTAGCTCTCCACCCACGCGTGGAACCGGGTCCCGAATCGCGCCGCCCGGTTGGGTTTGCGCGGCATCGGCCGGGCCAGCTCGGCGGCCAGACCGTCCGGGTCCTTCGCCAGCCGCATCACCTGGGTCGCGGACAGCGCGGCCGGCAGCGCCACCTCGTACGCCTTCCGGCTCCGGCTTTCCCTTGCCTCAGACAACAATCGTTCCAGCTCGGAGTCCCACCGCGCGACCGTCGCCTGCTCGTCCAGCAGCAGCGAATCCTCCGCCTCGACCGACGGCCCCTCGGCCCGCGCCTGCTGCACGAGCGTGGCCGACTCCAGCCGCCGCCGGTACGAATCGACGTCGTACGGCGTCGGCCACGGCGCCTGTGTCTGCTCGGCGAGCTCGGGGTTCTCCGCGGTCAGCTCCGGCTGTTCGGCCCACTCGATGACCCGCTCACCGGCGTGTTTCTTCAACGTCTCCAGGTACGCGGACGGGCCGCGCGGGCGCTTCTGGGTCGGGCCCCACCAATGCCCGGTCGCGACGAGTAGGTCCTTCGCCCGGGTGAACGCGACATACCCGAGCCGCCGCTCCTCCAGCGCGTTCACGTCCTTGCACTCGTCGGCGAACGCCTTCAGCCCGGCGTTCGTCAGGTCGTGAATGTCCGGCAACGTGTCCGCGTCACCGCGCAGCGGCCACGGCAGCACCTTGGCGTTGGTGGTCCACTTGTCCCGCCCCCGATCGGACGGAAACACCTTCGACACCAGCGTCGGCACGAAAACAACCGGCCACTCGAGCCCTTTCGACCGGTGTGTGGTGAGCAGCTTCACCGAGTCCGCCTCGCTCGGCACGGCAAGATCAAGCCCGGCCGCGTACTCCTCCTCGGCAGCCAGATACGCCAGCAACCCGTCAAGCGAACCATCCGACTCGGTCGACACGAAGTTGCCGACGGCATCGAGGAACGCGGCGAGATGATCGCGCCGGCCGGCCTCGACATGGTCCGGGGTCGCGGTCAGCTCGACGTCCAGCCCGATCGTGCTGATCACCCGCCGGACCAGGTCGAGCAGCGGCTCACTGGCATGCCCGCGCAGTTCCCGCAGCTCGACCGACAGTTCCTTGAACCGGACCAGTGCCTCCGGCGCGTACTCCCCCGGCCCGGGGTCGTCGACGGCTTCGGCGAGCGAAATCACCTCGGTCGAGTCCATCCCCGCCACCGCCGCGTCCAGCGCGGCGACCAGGTCGTCGGCGGCCGGGCGCGCGCCGGCGTCGGCGAGCAGCCGGGCCCGGTTCGCCAGCAGCGCGAGGTCACGATGGCCGATCCGGTACCGCGGGCCGGTCAGGATACGCAGCATCGCCGCGTTCGCGGTCAGGTCGTTGACGGCCTGCAGCGTCGCGACCACGTCGACGACTTCCGGCAGCGCGAGCAGACCGCCGAGCCCGACCACCTCGACCGGCACCTTGCGCGCGATCAGCGCTTCGTGCACCGCGCTGAGGTCGACGTTCGTACGCATCAGGATGCCGATGTCCTTCCACCGGCGGTTCCGGGTGCGGTGCGCGGCGACGATCGCGTCGGCGACCCACTCGATCTCCTGCGATCGCGTCTCGAACAGCCCGACCGTGATCGCTCCCTCGGGCGCGTTCTCCGGCGCCTCCAGCGGAATCACGCCGGGATGCTGCTCGTACAACTCGGCCGCGTGCTGGTTCGCCGCGGCCAGGATTCGGCTGCCGCAACGCCGGTTCACGCTCAGTACATACCGCTGCGCCGGCCGCCCGTCCGCCTGGGGAAAATGCTCCGGGAACTCGTCCAGGTTCGCGACCGAGGCGCCGCGCCAGCCGTAGATCGCCTGGCAGGGATCGCCGACCGCCGTGACCGGGTGCCCGCGACCGTGCGCGACGTCCGGCCCCGCGAACAGCGCGGTCAGCATCCGCCGTTGCGACACCGAGGTGTCCTGGTACTCGTCGAGCAGCACGACCCTGTACCGCGCTCGCTCCACGCCCGCGACCTCGGGACACTCCTCCGCGAGCCGCGCGCCGAGCGCCATCTGGTCAGCGAAGTCGACCACCCCACGATCACCCTTGTACGCCTGGTACTCCTCGACCAGCTGCAGGATCTCGCCCCGCTTCAGCGCGGTCTCGGCGAGCTTGCGTACCTCGACCGTTTGTTTGCGTGCCGCCGCGACCTCCTGGCGTACGGCGTCATCGTGCTCCCGGATATCGTCCGGCCGGAGCAGATGGTCCGCGAGCTCGCCGTCGAGTGACAGCAGACTGTTGACCAGGGTGGGTACGTGATGGGACGCGAATCGGATCGGCCCAGCGGATCGTCGGACCACCCGCCCGGCGAGCTGGAACCGGGTCGCGTCGGCAAGGACACGCGAGTCCGGTTCGAGGCCGAGCCGCAGGCCGTGTTCGGCGATCAGCGTGCCGGCGAACGCGTGGTACGTGGACACGACCGGCTCGCCCGGTTCTTCGGGCTCCCAGTTCGGGATGTTGCTGCGCAGGTGCGCGGCGAGGATCGGGTTCTGGTCCGGTGGCAGCGTCGATCCGAGCACGCCGGCCTTGGTCAGATCTTCGCGGATCCGAACGTCGAGCTCGTTCGCCGCCTTCTTCGTGAAGGTCAGCCCGAGCACCTCTTCCGGCTTCACCTGCCCGGTGCAGATCAGCCACACCACCCGCGCCGCCATCGCGGTCGTCTTCCCCGACCCGGCGCCGGCGACGATCACACCGGGCGCGAGCGGCGCGGTGATGGCGGCCAACTGCTGATCACTGAACGGAATGCCGAGCAGGTCACACAGGTCGGCCGTCGTCCGCAGCTGTACGGCAGGCATCAGACGATCTCCCGGCCTTCGGGCTGAATGGGGCAGAGCGCACGCGCTTCGCAACGACTGCAGCCGTCGTTGCGCTGGGCGGTGAGGTTCTCGGTACGGATCATCGTTTCGGCATCGTCGACAGCGTCGTCCAGCCAGGTGCGGCCGTCCTCGTCGGCCTCCGGCGGGCCTTGGTGCTGGACCTTCGGGAAACCGCCGTTGTCGTCGTGCCGGAGCTGGACCAGCTCGGCACCACCCGCGGTCGCCTCCTCGCCGAGCTTCTTCAGCTGACGGGAGTTGATCGCGCGCTGGTAGATCGCGAGCTGAACGTGCCGCGCCAGCGCCGGCTTGGTCGGGATCGTCCGCCCGGTCTTCAGGTCGACGACCCGGATCGTCCCTTCCGGGTCCTGCTCGACCCGGTCCATCCGGCCCTTGACCCGGACCGCGGGATTCTCCTCGTCCGGCAGCAGCACGTCGAAGTCGACCTCGCTGCCCACCAGCTTCCGGTCCGGGCGCCCTTGGTGCCAGGCGACGAACCGCCGCAGCGCCTGCTCCGCCTCGCCACGCTCCCGGTCCGAGATCCACGCCGACTCGAACTCGAGCTGCGTCCACACCTTGTCCAGCCAGCCGTTCAGCTCGTCGACCGACGGCGGCAGTGTCCCGGTCGCGACCGCGTCGGCCAGCGTGTGCAGCACCATCCCGAAACCGATCGCCGACGTACTCGGTGTCTCGCCGCCGGCCCGCCTGGTCAGGAACCATCGCAGCGGACAGTCCACGATCGTCGTCAGCGCGCTTCCCGACAACGGCACCGGCAGCTCCGGGTCCGCGATCGGCCGCACCGACTGGGTTCGTTCCCGTACGCCCCACCAGCGCGAGGGATCAGCCGTCGGCACCAGCGCCTGGTCACGGTCGTCGACCGCATCCGCCAGCGCGGCCAGCCGATCCGCCGCGACGCGCTTCAACGCCGGCGACGAAGCCGGATCCGCGAGTACGCAACGCAGGTCCGCGACCAGGCCGGGCAGCGACAACGGCCGTCGCGGTCTTCCGGCGACCAGTTTCAAAGGAATGTCCAGCTCGGCAAGGAATCGGGACGGTTGGTCGCCATCGGCTTCGGGCGCCTGCACCGCCGTCACGATCAACCGCTCCCGGGCGCGGGTGATCGCGACGTAGAACAGCCGTCTCTCCTCGGCCAGTAGCGCGCCGGCCGACAACGGATCGATCAGCCCGTCCGTACCCAACCGGTCCGGCTCCAGCAGTGAACCGCGGCGCCGCAGGTCGGGCCACTGACCTTCCTGGACCGACGCCACCACGACGAGTCGCCACTGCAGGCCCTTCGACCGGTGCGCGGTCATCAGCTGCACGCCGGCCTCGCGGTACGTACCGTCGAACCGGTTGTCCGCCGCGATGTCCAGCGACTCCAGCTCGGCCAGGAACGCCGACACGCCCTTGAACCCGACCTGCTCCTCGGCCCGCCCGGCCGCGTCGAACAGTGCGCACAACGAGTCGAGGTCCCGGTTCGCGGCGCGGGCCGGCTCGCCGCCGGAGTGCGCCTGGCCGCGCAACCGCCGCAACCACGGCGACTCCGCCCAGAGCGACCACATCACCTCGTCCGGCGCCGCGCCCGCGGTCACGATGTTCCTTGCCTTGAGCAACCGTTCGCCGAGCGCGGCGAACCGTGCCTCGGCCGGCGATGCCTCCTCGTCGAGGAGCAAGGGATTCAGCAGCGCTTCACGCAGCAGCTCGTCCGACGACCGGGGCAACCGCTGGCCGCCTGCCGCATCCCGATCGCGTCGCCGCAGCACACGCGCGAGCCGGCGCAGCTGCCCCGCGTCCATCGCACCCAACGGCGACAACGCCAAGGCGCGTACGACCTCAACCGTCAGCGTTTCCGGATCGGCGACCGCGCGCAACGCCAGCAACATCGGGCGTACGGCCGGCTCACGTGACAGGGGCAACTCGTCGCCCGCGACATCCACCGGGATACCGGCCGCGGCCAGCGCCCGGCGCAGGGGTGGGATCGATCGGCTGCCGGAACGGACCAGCACGGCCATCTCGTGCCACCCGACGCCGTCCTGGACGTGCGCGCGCCGGAGCAGGTCGGCGATGTGTTCCAGCTCGGCGCCACTGGTCGAGTACAGGTTCGCTTCGACTTTTCCGGGGCCGTACACGCAGCTCGAGGCGTCCGGGTTCCGGAAGCGGTCGAAGGTGTCGCGGTCCAGCGTGCCCGGCACGCCGAGGCGGTTCACGACGTTGCGGGAGACCCGCTGCAAGGTGGATCCGAAGCGGCGGGTCGTACCCAACGCGATCTGCGCCGCCTCGCCACCGCCGCGCGCCGGGAACTCCTCCGTGAACCGCAGCAGGCCGCGTACGTCGGCGCCACGGAAGGTGTAGATCGCCTGATCCGGATCGCCGACGACCACCAGGTCGCGCCCGTCGCCCGCGATCGCCTGGAGAAGTTTGGTCTGCCCCGGATCGGTGTCCTGGTACTCGTCGACGAACACCGCTTTGAACTCGGCCCGCAGCTTGTCCTGCACCTGGGGCTGCTGGGCGAGGATCACCGCACGGTGGATCAGCTCGGAGTAGTCCAGCACCTGCTCGGCGTCGAGAACCTGCAGGTACTCCTCGAAGAAGTCGCCGACCGCCACCCACTCGGAGCGCTCCGCCGACCTCCCGATCGCGGACAGGTCCTCCGGGTCCAGCCCGAGCTGCCGTGCCTTGCCGATCACCGCCTGGACCTCGTCGGTGAAGCCGCGCGTCTTCAACGCCGGATGCAGACTCGTCGGCCAGCGCACCGCGCCGACCTCGCGGCTGCCCGAGAGTGCCTCGCTCAACCGCAGCGACTGCTCGGGGCCGGAGGGCAGACGCAGTGGTACGTCGAACGCGTCGGCCGGGGTGAAGCGGCGCAGCAACGCGTAACAAAAGGAATGGAAGGTCATGGATGGCATCACCCGGGTCGTCCGCCCGAGCCGGCCGGTGATGCGGTCGCGTAGCTCGGTCGCCGCCTTGCGCCCGAACGTCAGCACGAGCACCTCGTCGGGGCTCAGGCCACGGTTCCGGACGCGGTCGACGACGGCCTCCACCAAGGTCGTCGTCTTACCCGTTCCCGGCCCCGCCAGGACAAGCAGCGGGCCGCCGGGATGATCGACGACGGCCTGCTGATCGGCATCCAGGACAGGGGCCTCCGCGCTGCGCCCTGCTGCCCGGACCAAGCGGTATCGGGAGCCCTGTCTGCTGACCATCGCCCCATCCCAGCAGACGCCACCGACAATCCGCGCGGGGCACCCCGCCCGACCCCGCGATCACCGGAAAACGGACACAAAACAAGGCTTTCAAGCACCACCCGCAACTCACTCACAACCGGCTGTGCACGACCGGGGCTGGGGGGTTTGTCAGGGTTCGGGGGTCCAGCGGACGGTGCGGAGGTTTACCCGGCCGTTGGTGATTCGGACGCCGTCGGCGCGGAGCAATTCCAGCTGTTCGTCGCCGACCTCGTCAGCAGGTACGCCGGACGCGCGGATCACCCGCCACCAGGTGACGGCCGCGCCGTACTCGCGCATGATCGCGCCGACCTGCCGCGGCCCGCCCTGCCCGACGTACTCGGCGATGTCCCCGTACGTCGCGACGCTGCCCTCCGGGATCGACTCCACGGCTTGCAGCACCGCCTCGACGTACTCCTCCCTGTCCACAGGGACAATCTAGGCGAGTGGTGCCAGTGCCTTCGCGAGTGGTTCCAGCACGGACGGTGGCGCGTCCAGCGGAAGGTTCATCACGACCAGGTCGACGCCCGCCTCGCCGTACGCCGCGGCTGCCGCGACCGCCTTGTCGAGCGGACTGTCCGGATCGATCCGGACATTCACCGAACAGGTGATCTCGCCGACGTCGCGACCCACCTCTTCACAACGCTGGACCAGTACGTCCTTGAGCGGCTTCCACTCTTCCGGGTTCGCGACGATGACGTTCCACTGCTGCGCCCACCGGGCGACCGCGCGGAGCGTACGCTTCGGTCCCTTGCCGCCGATCGTGATCGGCGGATGCGGCGTCTGCACCGGCTTCGGATTGCAGTACGCGTCGGTGAGCTTGACGTACTTGCCGTCGAAGTTCGCGACCTTCTCGGTGAGCAGCGCGACGATCGCCTGCGTACCCTCGTCGAACCGGTCGAAGCGTTCCTTCAACGGGTACAGCTCGATGCCGTACGCGGCGGTCTCCATCTCGTTCCAGCCGGCGCCGATGCCGAGCTCTAGCCGGCCGTTGCTGATGATGTCGGTGGTCGCCGCCATGTTCGCCAGCACCGCGGGGTGCCGGTAGATCATGCCGGTCACCTGGCAGCCGAGCCGAATCCGTGAGGTCGCCTGGGCGAGCGCGCCCAGCGTCGTCCACGCTTCCAGGTTCGGGCCCTGCATGTCGCCGGTGAGCGGGTAGAAGTGGTCCCAGTGCCAGGCCGACTCGAAGAGCTCGAACTGGTCCGCCGCGATCCACACGTCCCGCAGCTGTTGCCAGGTGGTGTGCTCCGGCCTGGTCTTGATCGCGAACCGCATCCCGCGCCTCCTCGACATAGCCCTTTCCCGCCAGCCGAACACTACCGCTCGCCCGGGCGGCGCGGGGAAGACTTTCGGCTAGTCCAGGCCGAGGCGGGCGCGGACTTCCGGGCGGCGTAGCGGCGGCACGGTCTGCGGCGGGGTGCGGCGCGCGGGCATCTCTGCGAGCAGCTGCTCGGTGATCTTGGCGACCTCGGCCGCGGCACGCTCGATCGGGCCGCGGGTGGTCGCGCTCAGCGAACCGACCCCGGTCACCTTTCGCACGTACTGCAGCGCGGCGGCGTGGATCTCCTCAGTGGTCGCGGACGGCTCGAGTCCGCGCAGCACGGTGATGTTTCGGCACATGTCTCGACAGTACGTGCCGCCGGGGACAAGAGCTGAAAACTACGAGGTATTGACTTCCCTAATGGTATTAGGTTTTCCTCATGCTGTGAGCACTTCCGCGCCGGACCGCCGTACCCGCCGCCGCCAAGAGACGATCGGGGAGATCCTCGACGTCGCCATCGAGCTGATGGAGGCAGACGGCGTCGCGGCGCTGAGTCTGTCCGCGGTGGCCCGGCGGCTCGGCCTGCAACCGCCGTCGCTGTACCAGTACTTCCCGTCGAAGATGGCGATCTACGACGCGCTGTTCCAGCGCGGCAGTGAGTTGCAGCGGGACGCGTACCGGACTGCCCTGGCAACTGCAACGACCCAGGACCTACTACAGCTCAACCTGGTCGCCGCGACCGCGTTCTGCAGGTGGTGCTTGGCCAACCCCGTCTACACACAACTGCTGTTCTGGCGGACCATTCCGGGCTTCGAGCCGAGCCCCGCGGCGTACGCGCCGGCGCAGGAAACGCTGCAGGACCTCCGCGAACACCTGTTGATGACAGCAGCGGCGGGCTATCTGCACCCAGCTGCGGCCAGTGACGAGGGCATCGCGCTGTACACGTCGCTGACGGCCGGACTGCTCTCGCAGCAGATCGCTAACGAGCCGGACGCGTCATTCGAGGACGGGCGCTTCATCCGGATGCTTCCGACCGTGCTCGACATGTTCCACCAGCACTACGCGCCAACCAGGGGGAAGAGATGACCGCAGTACTCGCGGAGGGGATCGGCCGGGCCGATCGGACGCAGTGCCGGACGCACCGGGACAGTGAGCTCACGGCCTGGCACATGCTGCTCGCGTCGATCGAGGGGGACGACTGGTCGCGCCGTACGGTCTGCGACGAGTGGGACGTCGCGGACATCGCCGGCCATCTGATCGGCCAGGCGGAGGACGTGAACCGGATGCTGTCGTTCCCGCGCCGGTACCGGAAGGCGAAGCGGGTGTACCCGGAGGTAGTGCGGATCGACGCGCACATGATGGTCCAGGCGGATGAGCACCGCGGTACGCCACCGGACGAGTTGCGGGCGCTGTTCGACCAGGTGTGGGCGAAGGCGACGCGGAAGATCTCCAAGAACCCGGAGCTGTTCCGGCGGGTGTCGTTGACGATGGAGGGGTTCGACGACGTCCGGCTGAGCCTCGGTTACATCCAGGACATCCTGCTGGCGCGGGACCTGTGGATGCACCGCGATGACGTCTGCCAAGCACTCCGGCGTCCGTTCGACGCGGGGCCGTACGCCGCTGAGCTCGTCGCGCAGGTGATGTACGACGTGATCGACGGCCCGTACTGGAGGGACCGTCCGGCCGTGGAACTCGAACTTACTGGGCCTGGAGGTGCGATCTACCAGCTCGGGAGGGATGAGCCGGTAGGTCGCGCCTCCGTGGACGCGGTGTCGTACCTGCGAACCCTGTCCGGACGCGACGACGCCCCGGTGGTAACGGGCGACCCCGCCGCCACCGAGGCGGTCACTACCTGCAGAATGCCGTTCTAGTACGACGGCCCGTGCTAGCTCAGTACGACGGCTGACTCGGGTCGATCTGGTCGACCCATGCCACTACCCCGCCGCCTACGTGTACCGCGTCGGAGAAGCCCGCGCCCTTCGCAATCGCCAGCACCTCGGCCGAGCGGACGCCGGACTTGCAGTGGAACACCAGCTGCTTGTCCTGCGGCAGCTTCTCCAGCGCGACACCGGTCTGGAAGTCCGCCTTCGGGATCAGCACCGAGCCGGGGATCTTGTTGATCTCGTACTCGTTCGGCTCCCGTACGTCGATCAGGACGAAGTCCTTCTCGCCGTTCTCCTTCAGCTTGATCCACTCGCTCAGCTGCTTCACCGAGATGGTCGATCCGACCGCCGCGTCGGCCGCCTCCTCGGTCAGCGCGCCGCAGAAGCTCTCGTAGTCGATCAGCCCGGTGACGGTCGGGTTCTCGCCGCAGATGGCGCAGTTCGGGTCCTTGCGGACCTTCAGCGCGCGCCAGTTCAGGTCGAGCGCCTCGTAGATGTTCAGCCGGCCGAGCGACGGGTCGCCGATCCCGGTGAGCAGCTTGATCGCCTCGGTGACCTGGGCCGCGCCGACGGACGCGCAGAGTACGCCGAGCACGCCGCCCTCGGCGCAGGACGGCACCATGCCGGGCGGCGGGGGCTCCGGGTACAGGCAGCGGTAGCACGGGCCGTGCTCGGCCCAGAACACGCTGACCTGGCCGTCGAACCGGAAGATCGATCCCCACACGTACGGCTTGCCGAGCAGCACCGCCGCGTCGTTCACCAGGTAGCGGGTGGCGAAGTTGTCGGTACCGTCGACGATCAGGTCGTACGGCTCGAAGATCTCGAACACGTTGTCGTTGTCCAGCCGGGTCTCGTGCAGGACGACGTTCGTGTACGGGTTGACCTCGAGGATGGACTCCTTGGCCGACTGCGCCTTGGACTTGCCCACGTCGGACTGCCCGTGGATGACCTGGCGCTGCAGGTTCGACTCGTCGACGGTGTCGAACTCGACCACGCCGAGCGTGCCGACGCCCGCGGCGGCCAGGTAGAGCAGCGCCGGGCTGCCGAGACCGCCGGCGCCGATCACCAGCACCTTGGCGTTCTTCAGCCGCTTCTGCCCGGCCATCCCGACCTCGGGGATGATCAGATGCCGCGAATACCGCCGCACCTCGTCAATCGTCAGCTCGTCGGCCGGTTCGACCAGCGGTGGCAGTGACACGTTGTCGGCTCCTCAGGAAGACGTGGTTCGGGTCTGAAGATTTTCAACCAACTGACCCTCCTCCATGTTCCCGCAGATCCGCGGCCACCCCACCGCTGGTCCACATACCGGGCTGTCCGTCTCAGTCGTTGTCGGTGATGGTGCCGGTGAGCGTGCGCGGAAGCCTCAGTTCGGCGCCGTCGACCTCCTTCATGACCAGGCTGAACGTCTTCGTCGGCTCCTTGACCTTGCCGTCGAGGATCTTCACCCCGAAGTCACCGGTGGTCTGACCGGGCTCGATGGAGCCGGTGACGATCCGGTCCACCGTGCCGGTGCCGTCGTCGTCCACCGTCGTGTAGTCCTTCCGGAGCACCGCCGTCCCGTCCTTCAGTACGCCGCTGAAGCCCACGTACTTGTCACTCGGCGCCGACAACTTGACCGGGAAGTTGACCACTCCGGCCTTCTCCACGGTCGTCAGGTTGCCCAGCGTGAGCGTCGGCGTCGGGTCGTCGTCCTGCACCAGCCCGTGGCCGAAGGATTCGTTCAGCAGCCCGTTGTGCGGTTTCGACAGCACCAGGTCGAACTTCAGGTCGTAGCTGTCCCTGGTGTTCCCCGTCACCGGCAAGGACACCTTCTGCCGTACCTGTCCCGGCTTGAACACCAGTTGCCGTGCAAACTCCCCGACGGTCTCGCCGAGGTCCCCATTCGTCTGGGCGTACACACTGACCGGGCGGAGGCTCGGACGCGACATGCTGACCCAGAAGTCCATCAGCTTGGTGCCCTTGTCCCCCTCCTTCACGGTGACGTTCGACGCGGACAGCTTCGGCAACAGCACCGCAGGTGCCGACAGCCCGAGCCCTGGCGACGAGAACCCCAGGTCGCTCACGAACACCGACCCAGTCGCCACGCGGTCGGTCCGGAGCTCGACGGCGCGTACGTCGCTCAGGTCGACGCCCTTCAGCGACGCCACCGGAATCCGCACGGTGCGCAGCAGGTTCTTCGGCAGCCCCATCGCGTTGGCGCCCGGCATCCGCACCAGCGCGTCACTGACGGCAGACACCGGCACGGCGGCCGTACGCCCGTGCCTGTCGACGACTCGAACGGTCAGGTCGGTCTTGGGCGTACCAGCCGGGTCCGGCATCGCGCGGAAGGTCAGTGCGGCAAAGCGACGTACGTCACGCTGCCCGGACGGTACGGCGACCCGCACTACTCCAGTGGTGCCGGTCCAGGCCAGCTTGGTGACTGCAACCGTCGGTGTCTTGCTGGCGAACCACCCAGCACCCCAGTGCGGCGCGTTACCCCAGTCGTCTGTCTTCATGCAGGTCGGAGTGGCCGCTCGCTCCGATCCGGACGGCGGTGTCACACCAGCACAGACAGTCGCCGATGCCTTCCCACTGACCGCACCGGCAGGCAGCGGCGTGTCGAAGCGGTTCAGGTCACGCCGCGACGCCAGAGGCGCCTGTGACACCACCCGAACAACAGCCTTGCCAGCAGAGGCAGCCCGCGCGTCAGAGCCGTCGAACTGCGCTACGAACTGCTTCTCGTTGCCCAGCTGTAGCCGGAAGAAGCCGGCGACGTACGCCGTTTCCACAGCCTGCTGCTGCTTCGCAGTCAACCGGCCCGCGTACTTCGCTCCGCAGGGCGCCTGCTTCGCGTCACCGGACCAGTCGTCGTCTGACGGCGCTTCGGACTGCCCCGGTGTCCACTCGGTGTTGAAGAAGTTGTGGTTGGCGCCCAGCACCGTGACCGTCGACCGCGGAGCGGTGTCACCGTCTACGGCGTACCTGGTGTCGTCGTAGAACATCTGCCCCTGCAGATCAGACACGTCACCGTCGCAGTACGGCAGTACTACGCTCATGGCTACTCCCGGCACAGTCGTCCGGGCGAAGTCGGTCGGTGCCAGTGGCAGGACGGCGCGGATGCCGTACTGGCCGCCGCGGTCCGCGTTCAGTACCGCGGCACGGGCAACACCCTCACCGCCACGTGAGTGGCCCATCAGACCGACGTTCTGCAGGTTGACTCGGCCGACGAAGCGCGTACCGAACGGTCCGCCGCCGACTGTCGACCACTTCCGCCACAGTGCCAGGTGGTCCAGGACCAGCTCGGCACGTGCCTGCGCACCGGCGTCGTACGCGTCGCTGTCCCACGCGTTCACCGCGTTGGCGCTGATCGACACCACCTGGTACCCGTTGCTGGCCAGCGCGTTCGCCGCACCGTCGTACCCGCGGTAGCTCGGGATCGCCTTCATACCGGCCGGGCACGGCCACGGCTTCTCGTTCTCGGACGGATGCGTCGGGTCGCCGTAGCAGGCCTCGTGTCGACCGTGCAAGAAGATGACCAGTGGCCGCGGGCCGACCGCACCACGCGGCGAGTACACCTTGCCGCGCACCTCCGAGCGATGGCCGAGACCAGGCAGGTTCACTGCCTCGTCACCCAGGTTGTACTCGGCCGTGTCCACCTTGTACTTGCCCAGCGCGCCTGGGTCCGCAGGAAGCAGCGGCGCGCTCCGTGCCTTCAACCAGTACGCGTCAGTCGGTCCTGGGGCAGGGATGGCACGGCTCTGGCCGGCGGCCTGCTTTCCCAGGTCACCGGACCAGACCAGGCGTACGTCGCGCGCCTTCAGGACGGCCGGATCAGCAGTTGTCAGTGTCAGTGTCTTCCGGTTCGCGGACTGCTTCGCCACGCCCACCGGACGGCCGTCGACGACCAGCAGCGGGAGCGACGCCCGCATCGGTGCCGGCGCGTCCAGGCGCAGGGTCAGCTGGTACCCACCTTTGACCGCGCGCACGTCCCATTGGTTGCCTTGCGCAACTTTTGCGGCGGCGGGCGCCGATTCCTGGGCGGGCGGCGGTTCGGGTGCCGCCGCGGCCGCGGTGAGCGTCCCCACACCCAGTAGTGCGACCATCCCCAACTACAGACTTCGGGCGGTTCTGCCGATCACTCGCACAGCGGTCCTCTCATTCGATTGTCAGCAGGCAAACATCACCTGTACTACTCGTCCGGCGAGCGGAAAGTTGACCGGATCAGCCGCTCAGTCGTGTCTCAGTCCAGGCTCGGATTCGACTCGATCAACTGGCGGAACGCGCCGGCCACCTGATCCGGATGCTCCATCTGCGCGACGTGACCGGACTGCGGCAGATAGAGCAGCCGGGCGTTCGGGAACGTGCGCTGGGCCTTGGTGCGAATCCGCGCGTCCACCAGCTTGTCCCGGCCGCCGTAGATAAGTAGTACCGGACACTCCACCTTCGCGGCGTCCGCCCAGAGCGACCGTCTCGGTCTGGCCAGAGAGGACCGCAGGATGCTGCGCGCACCAGAGACGGTCGCCTCCTGACCCCACGGATCGGTGTCACGCCGGTGCAGCTCCTGCTCGTACGCCGCGCGTACCTCCGGCGCCAGCGACCGCGGGTCGCCGAAGACCATCGACAACGACGCCTGGAACCTCTGGTCGAACGGCAGTCGCCGCGTACGCTCCATGACCGCGGGACCGAGCCGTGGCGTGGCCAGCACGGTGAACCACAGTGCACTGGTGGACACGCGCGGATGCGGCAGTGCTGGTGAGATGAGGGTGAGCGACGCCACCAGGTCGGGGCGCTGGGCAGCCAGAGCGACTGAAGCGGCTCCGCCCATCGAGTTGCCGAACACATGGACCGGCTGGTCGAACTCCCGCTCCAGCAACGCCACCAGCACAGCAGCCTGCTCTGAGATCCCAGCTACCCCAGCCAGCGGCGTACGCCCGAAGCCTGGCAGGTCCGGTGCGACTCCACGGATCGTGTCGTTCAGTAGAAGGCCCAGAGCGGTCCAGTTGAGCGAGGACCCGCCCAGACCATGCACGAACAGTGCAGGTGGCAGGTCCGGCGCCGCGTCAGGTACGTCCCTGACCAGCAGCTCCACCCCGTCCACCGGCACCCGCCGCGCCGGCCAGTCCTGCGCCCCCAGCGGCACCCCGTCCCCGGTTACTGACCCGTAACTATCCACGGTCACCATGTTAGGACGGTTGCCAGGTGGAGACTGGGACACATGGCGGGAGCGCAGCAGCAGCTGACTACTGAGGTTGACGGGCAGACCATGAAGCTGACCAACCTCGGCAAAGTGCTGTATCCACAGACCGGGTTCACCAAGGCCGAGGTGATCGACTACTACCACCAGGTGGCGACGCTGCTGCTGCCACACCTCAGTGACCGGCCGCTGACCCGTAAACGCTGGCCGGACGGTACGGAGGCCGCGTACTTCTTCGAGAAGAACGCTCCACGCGGTACGCCGACCTGGGTACGCACCGTGACCCTGCCTACACCTGGCAGCTCCACCGGGCGCGACGAGGCCGACTTTGTCGTCGCGGATGACGTACAGACGGTCGTGTGGCTGGCCAACCTCGCTGCGCTCGAGCTGCACGTACCGCAGTGGCGGATCGGGCTGTCCGACCAGGGCAAGGACCCACAGGCCGACCTGATCGTGTTCGACCTCGACCCGGGGCCTGGCGCGACGATCGTGGAGTGCTGCGACGTCGCACTGGCGCTACGGCAACTGTTGAGCCACTACGGGCTGGAGGGCTGGCCGAAGACCTCCGGCAACAAGGGCATGCACCTGTACGTACCGATCGAGCCTGCTTCGTCCAAACTGACCAGTGCATTCGCCAAGCAGCTGGCAGAACAGCTGGCGGAGGCGCTGCCCGAGAGCGTCACCGCGAACATGACCAAGGCGCTCCGGCCGGGCAAGGTGTTCATCGACTGGAGCCAGAACGCCAGTGCGAAGACCACGCTGGCCCCGTACTCCCTGCGTGGTTCTGACGAGCCCCGGGTGTCCACACCGATCGACTGGGACGAAGTGGCGTCCGCTACGTCACCAGAGGAGCTCCGCTTCATGCCACACGACGTACTGGAGCGGATCGAGGCGTACGGCGACGTACTGGACGGGCTGTACGACGATCCGCAGCCGCTACCGTCGTAAGTGTCATAGCCGTCGCAGTCCGGAAGGAGAGCGAGTCGCATGACCAATGAGACCGAGTACGAGGGCCTGGGCGATGAGAACCTGCCCGACGACGCCGCCGAGGCCGACGCGCTCGAGCAGCGGCTGACGTCGACCGTGGTGGACGACCGAACCGAGGACTCCGCCCTACCGACCGAGGCAGACCCAGCCGACGTCGAGGACCAACGCCACGAAATCGGCCGCCCCGAGGACGACGACTACCGCTGACCCCGCTCCCCGGTCCGGTCCCCGCCGCGCCCGCTCCCCCGCTGCGTGGTTCCCCGTCGACCCCCGGCTGGGCTCGCACCCCCTGGGACCGCTCTGCGTCAGTCGCGACGGGCGTGATCGTTGCCACGTTGGAACGCCCCCGCCCCGGCGCGGCGGCGGATCCGGTGGTGGGGAAGCTACTGGTCGGGAGGACTGCTGGGTAGGATTCGTGGAACGACCTGGTGACGGACGAAGCCGGCCACCGGAGCGCATCACCGAAGGAGCCCGACGTGTCGACGACACCGGAGACCGCACCCCGCCGCGGCAGCCGCCTGCCTCGGCTGGCGCGCCGCGCGCAACTGCTCGAGGCGGCCCAGGAAGTCTTCGTCGCGAACGGGTACCACGCCGCCGCGATGGACGACATCGCCGACCGCGCCGGCGTCTCCAAGCCGGTCCTGTACCAGCACTTCCCCGGCAAACTGGAGCTGTACCTGGCGCTCCTGGACACCTCCTGCGAGGCGATCGTCGCTTCCGTACAGGAGGCGCTCAAGTCGACCGAGGACAACAAGCTCCGGGTCGCGGCGACCATGCACGCGTTCTACGACTACGTGGCGAACGCGCAGGGCGCCTTCCGGCTGGTCTTCGAGTCCGACCTGACCAACGAACCGGCCGTCCGGGAGCGGGTCGACCGGGTCACCCACGCCTGCGCCGAGGCGGTGTCCGAGGTGATCAGCGCGGACGCCGGGCTGAGCCGCGAGCAGTCGATGGTACTGGCCGTCAGCCTGGTCGGCATGGCGCAGGTCAGCGCCCGTTACTGGCTCGGCGAGGGCAATCCGTCGCTGCCGCAGGAACACGCCGCCGACCTGGTCGCGTCCCTCGCCTGGCGGGGCATCCGCGGCTTCCCGCGCACCGACAACTGACCCTCCCGCCGACCGCGTCCGCCGCTGGAAGGTTCTGCTCCCCGACGCCCGGAGGGCTCTGCTCCGGCCGCTCGGAGGTGCCGCTCCCGCCGCTCGGAGGTGCCGCTCCGGCCGCTCGGAGGTTCTGCTCTCGGCGGACGGGTGCGGGCTCGGCGACCGGAGCGGATAGGCTCGAAGCGTCACCGGCGAAAGCCGCCGGTCGGAGCGTGCCCGGAGGGTTTCGTGGAGGTCAAGATCGGCGTGCAGCACGCCAATCGTGAGTTGGTTCTGGAGAGCGAGCAGAGCCCGGAAGAGGTCCAGGAGCTGGTCGCCGAGGCGCTCGCCGGGAAGACCGGCCTGCTCCAGCTGACCGACGAGAAGGGCCGCCGGGTGCTGATCCCGGCCGACCGGCTCGCGTACGTGGAGATCGGCGAGGTGTCGGCCCGCAAGGTGGGCTTCGGCGCGATCTGATCCCGTTCTGGACACGGTGCTGCGTGTCCCGGTTGCGCGGAGCCGCCGTGGGAGGACGATTGTCGATAAGACCTGCGCCGTGATTGGTCTGGTTTGTCACGGGGCACTGGACCGGCGCAGGTTGGTCGTCCCCCACAAGGAGGAACCGTGTACTGGGTCTGGATGCTCATCGTCAGCCTCATCGCGGGCATCATTTTCGGGCCGCTGGCCCGGCTGGTGCTCCCCGGCAAGCAGAACATCAGCCTCGGCTGGACCATCCTCGGCGGCGGCATCGGCGCCTTCATCGGTGGTCTGATCGCGAAGCTCCTCGGAGTCAAGGACACTCCGGGACCGGACTGGATCCAGTACCTGATCCAGATCATCTGCGCCGCGATCGTCGTGGCCATCATCTCCGCCCGCAACAGCAGAACCAAAGCCGCCTGATCCAGGCAGCATCCTGCCGTTGAGGGGGCACCCCCGCAAGGCACAGGGTTGCCCCCTCATTATTCGAGGGGGCAACCCTCCACCTCAGGGGATTACCCACCACTCGCAGGGTTGCGCGGCGGGGATGTCCGGTGTGCCGGTGTCGGGTTCGGGGTGGGTCAGGCTTGGAGGCCGAGCGCGGTCATGCGGGCGGTGTGGGCTTCGGTGAGGCGGGTGAACATGCGGCCGATCGCTGCCAGGTCCAGGCCGGGGCGGTCGACGCTGCCGGCCAGCAGGGCGGTCAGCGAGTCGCGGTCGGCGGCGATCCGCTGCGCCTGGCTGAGCGCTTCGCCGACGAGGCGCCGGCCCCAGAGCGCAAGCCGTCCGCCGAGCTTCGGGTCCTCCTCGATCGCCGCCCGGACCCGGTCCACCACGAACTCGGCCTGACCCGAGTCCGCGAACACGTCCAGTACCAGCGCCCGCGTCTCCGCATCCACGAACGACGCGATCTCCCGGTAGAAGTCGTTGGCGAGACCATCACCCACGTACGCCTTGACCAGCCCTTCCAGCCAGTCCGACGGCGCGGTGTGGTCGTGGAACGCGTCCAGCGGCGTCACGAACGGCCGCATCGCCTCCATCGGATCGACACCGAGCTGCACCAGCCGGTCCCGGAGCCGCTGGAAGTGCCCGAACTCGGTGGTCGCCAGCGCCGCCAGCTCCGCCTTGTCGTCCAGGGTCGGCGCGAGTTTGGCGTCTTCGGCCATCCGCTCGAAGGCGGTCAGCTCCCCGTACGCGAGGACACCGAGCAAATCCACCGCCGCGGCCCGGTAGGCGGGATCGTCAAAGGCCGTCTGCTCCATGCCCGGCACCTTATCTGCCCGTGAGCGCGGGTGGTATGAACCACACTCCCGCCCGCGAGACCCGTCCCGGCGAGTGGCGCAAACCACACGGCGCAGCCTTGACGTCTGTTGCGGTTACACTGGTGGGCGATTCGCCGGTGACGCGCCCAGATGGGCAAGCTGGTGCGAGGTGCTTGCACAGTGTCCCCGCGCCTCACGATCGGGGCCCGAGACGGTCCCAGGCGCCCGGCCACTGAGCACACTGTCCGCACAAGCATGTGAGAGGCGATCAGCCTGACCACCTTCCGAGAGCTCGGGGTGCTCCCCGAGATCTGCGACGCACTCGACCGCGTCAACATCATCGAACCGTTCCCGATCCAGGAGATGACGCTTCCCGTCGCTCTGATGGGTACCGACCTGATCGGTCAGGCCCGGACCGGCACCGGCAAGACGCTCGGCTTCGGTATTCCGTTGCTGCAGCGCACCATCTCCCCCGGCGAAGCCGACTACGAGGAACTGGCCGCGCCCGGCAAGCCGCAGGCCCTGGTCGTCACCCCGACCCGTGAGCTGACCATTCAGGTCGCCAAGGACCTGGCCACCGCGTCCACCGTACGCACCGTCCGCGTGCTGACCATCTACGGCGGCGTCGCGTACGAGCCGCAGCTGGATGCGCTGAAGAGCGGCGTCGACGTCGTCGTCGGTACGCCCGGGCGCCTGCTCGACCTGGCCAACCGCGGCGTACTCGACCTCGGCCACATCAAGGTCCTGGTCCTGGACGAGGCCGACGAGATGCTCGACCTGGGCTTCCTGCCCGACGTCGAGCGGATCCTCCGCAAGACCCCCGAGCTGCGGCAGACGATGTTGTTCTCGGCAACGATGCCGTCGGCGGTGATCGGGCTGGCCCGGACGCACATGCGGCACCCGCTGAACATCCGCGCCGAGTCGCACGAGGACACCCAGATGGTGCCCACGACCGCGCAGTTCGTGTACCGGGCGCATGATCTGGACAAGCCCGAGGTGGTCGCGCGAATCCTCCAGGCCGAGGACCGCGGCCGGGTGATGATCTTCTGCCGGACCAAACGCGAGGCGTCCCGGCTGACCGACGACCTGCAGGACCGCGGCTTCAAGGCGGCCGCGATCCACGGCGACCTGAACCAGCAGGCCCGCGAACGTGCGCTGACCCGGTTCCGCGGCGACAAGATCGACGTACTGGTCTGTACCGATGTCGCCGCCCGCGGAATCGACGTCGGTGGCGTCACGCACGTCATCAACAACACCTGCCCCGAGGACGAGAAGACCTACATCCACCGGATCGGGCGTACCGGCCGCGCGGGGGCGAGCGGAATCGCCGTCACCTTCGTGGACTGGCCGGACGTGACCCGGTGGAAGGTGATCAACAAGGCGCTCGACCTCCCGTACGACGAACCGCAGGAGATCTACTCCACGTCGCCGGAGCTGTACCACGACCTCGGCATCCCGTCCGAAGCCAAGGGCCGAATCCGCACCGCCCGCGAACCCCACGAGCCCCGCGACACACGCGAGTCCCGCGGCTCCCGCGGCGACCGTGGCTCACATGCCGACCGCGACTCGCGTGGCTCGCGTACTGACCGCGACGCGCGTGGCTCACATGCCGACCGCGACGGCCGTGGTTCGCGTGGCGACCGTGGGCGCGACGACCGCGCGCGCGGTGACCGCAGCCGCGACGAGCACGGGCGTACCGAGCGTGGGCGTGGTGACCGCACTCGCGATGCCCACCGTCGCGACGAGCAAGGGCGCGATCGCACCCAGGACACGCACGCTCGCGACCGCGACGGCGTGGACAAGCACGGCCGCGACGACCGCACCCGCGACACGCATGGGCGCGATCGCGATGGTGTGGACGCGCACGGCCGGAGCGAGCACGTTCGTGACGACCGCGGCCGTCCCGGCGACGGTCGCTCCGAGGGCGCATCGTCCGGACGTTCGTCGTCCCGCAAGCGCAACCGGACCCGCAAGCGCACCCGCGCCGGCCAACCGGTCGAGGAACTCGCCGACGTCACCACCAACACCGAGGTCCCCCCAACAACCGAAACCCCCAACCCCGCCACCTCAGCCAACACCACCGACTCGGCCGGTTCAGCCAGCTCGGCCAGTTCGGCCGGCTCCGTTGGTTCAGCCGGGTCGGCCGGCTCCGTTGGTTCGGTTGGTTCGGTTGGTTCTGGCAGCACGAGCGGCTCGGCCGGCCCTGACGACTCTGCTGCTTCCACGTCTCGCAAGCCCCGCAAACGCAACCGCAACCGCAAGCCGGCGGACGCCGCGGAGCTGACAACCACCGAGGCAGGCACAGCAGAAGCCCCGGCGCCCGCTCCGGCACCGGCACCCGAGTCCGGCGCGGACCAGCAGCCCGCGAAGCGGACCCGTACGCGCAAGACGGCCACAGCGCCTGTCACCGAAGCAGTTGCGGCTGCTTCCACTCCGGAGCCCACGACAGCGGACGAGAAGCCCGCCAAGCGGACCCGTACGCGCAAAACAGCCGAAGCCACCTCAACACCAGCGGCCGAAGCCAAGACAACACCTGCCGAAGCCGAGGCCCCCACCGCAAAGCCCACCAAACGGGCCGCAACCAAGAAAACCGCCGAGCCCGTCAAGCAAGCCGCAGCAAAGAAGGCCGCCGAGCCCGCAAAGCGAGCGGCAGCAAAGAAGGCTGCGGAGCCCGCAAAGAAGACGGCAGCCAAGAAGGTCGCCGCGCCCGCAAAGAAGGCGGCGGCTAAGAAGGTTGCCGCGCCTGCAAAGCGAGCCGCAGGCAAGAAGGCGGCCGCGCCGGCAAAGGCTGACACCGCCACGGCGGCCAAGCGTTCGGGGACCCAGAAGCGCGCTGCAACAGCTGAGGCGGCGGAGAAGCCGACGAAGCAAGCACGGAGCAGCAAGGCGGCCGCAAAGACGGCCACCAAGAAGACCGCGACGGGCGCGACGAAGAAGGCAGCTGCAGGCGCAGCCAAGAAGAGCGCCACAGCAGCAGCCAAGAAAGCCCCCGCAAGCGCAGCTAAGAAGACGGCTACAACGGCCACCAAAAAGGCATCCGCAAGCGCGGCCAAGAAGACCGCCACAGCTGCGGCCAAGAAGGCACCCGCGGGCGCAGCCAAGAAGACGGCTACAACGGCCACCAAGAAGGCAACCGCAAGCACGGCCAAGAAGGCAGCTGCAGGCGCGACGAAGAAGACCGCCACAGCAGCAGCCAAGAAAGCACCCGCGGGCACAGCCAAGAAGACCGCTACAACGGCGACCAAGAAGACACCTGCAAGCACGGCCAAGAAGGCAGCCGCAGGCACGACGAAGAAGACCGCCACAGCAGCAGCCAAGAAAGCACCCGCGGGCACAGCCAAGAAGGCAACTGCAGGCGCTGCGAAGAAGGCGGCGAAGGGTAAGGCAGGTTCGCCGTTGTTCAGTGCTCCTAAGAAGTAGCACCAGGAGCGAATAGAACCATCGGCTCACCGGCGTAACTGCTCAGCGGTTGCGCCGGTGAGTCATGTAACGGGCCAAGCCACGCGGCTCGACCGTCGTCGCGGTCGACCATCGCGGACGGCGGTCGTCGCGGGCGGCAGTCGTCGCGGGCGGCGATCCTCGCGCGGCGGCCGCTCATGCCCGGGACGTAAGCCAAGCGATTCGTTGGTCGGTTCGCCTCCGGTTGCGCTGAGGGGAAGGGCGCCCGGGCTGGTACCGAGCGACGGGTAGTGGTCGGGGACTGGGCAGTACGAGGAGCCGTGGGGCGGGGATGGATACAGCCTGCCGCGGCGGGCACTACCCGTCCTTCCGCACAGGTTGTTCCGTACCTACTCTCCGTACCTGTCCTCCGCACCCGTCCTCCGCACCGGCTGTCCCGTACCTGTTCTCCGTGCCTGCCCCGCGCCTGACCTCCGTACCTGCCCCCCCCGCACCCGCCCCCCGTACCTGTCCTCCGCACCCCCTGCACCCGCCCTCCGTACCTGCCCTCCGCAGCCGCCCCCGTACCCGTTCTCCCCGTACCCGTTCTCCCCATACCTGTCCTCCGCACCCGTTCTCCGCACCCGTCCTCCGTGCGGTCTCCGCGCCTGTTCTCCGTGCGGGTCTTTTGGACTGTTCGGCTGCAGGCGGTCGTCTGCGCTGTTTGTCGTGTTCTGCGGGGTTTGTTGGTCTTTGGGTGGTTGGGGTGCAACAGGTGGGGGTTGTGGGTCGTCCTAGGGCGGTAACCACTAGAGAAGGGCTGGGTGATGGGGCGGATTGGTGGGGTTGCCGCGGGTGCGGTCGTGGTTGGGGTGTTGCTGGCGGGGTGTGGTGCTGGTGGGAGTGAGACGGCCAGTGACAGTGCGCGGAGTGAGCAGGGGACATCGGGGGTGGCGAACCCGCAGGCGCCGGGAGTGCCGCGAGCTGGGGAGCCCGGGGCGGGGCAGTCGGGGGCCGGTAAGGAAGGGGCGGGTAAGGAAGGGGCCAGTAGCGGTGGGGAGGGTGGGCAAGGGCAGGGGTTGGCTGGGCGGGCGATTGTTCGGACGGGGGCGTTGACTGTTGAGGGGGATGATGTTTCGGGGATGCGGCAGAAAGCGGTGGGGGTGGTTGCAGGGCTGGGCGGGGTGGTTGCGTCCGAGGACACCGGGAGCGACGCGGACGGGAAGGTAACGCGGGCGAATCTGGTGGTGAAGGTTCCGGGGAAGGCGTACGAGAGCGCGATCCAGCGGCTGTCCGGCCTGGGGACCAGGTTGGCGATTCAGCAGGAGTCGACCGATGTGACCGAGCAGGTCGTGGATGTGGGGAGCCGGATCGCGTCGCAGCGGGCGAGTTTGGATCGGATGCGGGCGTTGATGGCGAAGGCGAACACGATCGGCGACATCGTTTCGGTGGAGAGCGAGCTGACCCGCCGCGAATCCGATCTGGAGGCCCTGCTGGCGAAGCAGAAGAACCTCTCGCTGCAGACCGAGCTAGCGACGCTCACGCTGACCCTGACCGCGAAGGGCAAGCCCCCGGCCCAGACCGAACCCAAGCAGGACAAGGGGTTCGTGGCCGGCCTGAAGGGTGGCTGGCATGCGTTTACCGCCGTGTTCTCGGCGCTGGCGAAGGCAGTCGGTGCCGCACTGCCCTTCCTGGTACTGCTCGCGATCATCGGCGTACCGCTGTGGCGCTTCCGGCGCCGCCGCCCACTCACCCAACCGGCAGCACAACAAGCAGAGGAGTAGGTCAGAGTAGAGCGCCTGCCAGCGCCCGGTAGGCCTGTGCACCGGGCGAGTCCGGTGCGGTACTGAGTACGGTCTCACCAACCGCCGGCGCCTCCGCGAACCGGATCGACTTCGGGATCGCCGGCTTCAGCACATCCAGCGAGTACGTGTCGGCGATCGTCTCCAGCACGGCGCGGGCGTGCGTGGTGCGCCCGTCGTACAGCGTCGGGAGTACGCCCAATAGGTGCAGACTGGGGTTCGTCAGGCGGCGTACGTCGTGCACTGTGTCAAGTAGTTGCCCTACGCCACGATGTGCCAACGTCTCGCACTGCAAGGGGATCAGTACGTCGGATGCTGCCGACAGTGCGTTCACCGTGAGCAGGCCGAGTGTTGGAGGGCAGTCGACGATGATCCAGTCGTACGACGTCCGCAGCGCGCGCAGTGCAGTACGCAGCACGGCCTCGGGACCGCTCTCCCGGGCCAGCTGCACCTCCGCGGTCGCCAGCCCGATGGTGGCCGGCAGCAGGTCCGGAGCATCGTCGAACTCGATCAGCACGTCCCGCGCCTTCACTCCGCCGAGCAGCACGTGGTGGATCGACTTGTCCAGGTCCTCTGGATCTACTCCGACTGAGAACGTCAGACAGGCCTGCGGGTCCAGATCGACCAGTAGTACCCGTTGGCCGAGCTCGGCGAGGGCTGCGCCGAGGGTGGCGACGGTGGTTGTCTTGGCCACGCCGCCCTTCTGGTTGGCGACGGCGAGAGTGCGAGGCACCCGGCCATTGTGCCGCACCGCGAAACCCACGCCGCACCGCCGCTCGGTACGCTCTGGTATGTGAGTACGCCACGTAAGTTGTCGCTGCCCGATGGGGTGCACCCCGAGACACTCGAGACCGAACGTGGCTCGTTCGCCACGCTGACCGCCGTACCCGACATCGGGACGCCGCTGGGCACCGTGCTGCTCGTACCGGGCTGGACGGGCAGCAAAGAGGACTTCACTCCTCTAGTCGACCACCTGTGCCGGTACGGCTGGCGGACCGTGGCAGTCGACCAGCGCGGTCAGTACGAGACCGCGGGTCCGTCTGACAAGTCCGCGTACTCGCTGGCTGAGCTGGGCGCGGATGTGGTCGCCATGAGCAAGGCACTGGGCGGATACAGCCAGCTGGTCGGACACTCGTTCGGTGGGCTGGTGGCTCGCGAGGCCGTACTGACGGACCCGTCGGTGTTCTCCACGGTCTCGCTGATGTGCTCCGGTCCAGCTGCGTTCACGGACGAGGCCACGCTGCAGAGTCTGCAGATGCTGGCGTTCGGGCTGGAGAACCTACCGATCGAGCAGGTGTACGACATGAAGCTCGAGCACGACAGCAAGTCCCCTGGGTACGCCGCTCCGGCCGCTGACGTCGCCGAGTTCTTGCGGAAGCGGTTCACCGGCAACGTACCGACCAGCCTGGCTGAGATCACCCGGCGGCTGACGGATGCCGAGGACAAGACGGATCAACTCGCCAAGGCCGGTGTGCGTACGCAGGTACTGCACGGTGCAGCGGACGACGGTTGGCCGCTACCGGTTCAGCAGGCGATGGCTGCGGCGCTCGGTGTACAGGCGGAGGTCGTACCGGATGCCGGCCACTCCCCTGCCATCGACCAGCCTGCAGCGACCGCCCGCCTGCTAGTGGACTTCTTCCACGACTACCAGAGCTTCACTACGGCCTGAGCGCTGACGGCGCCGGCCACTCGGTGCCCTCCGCGAAGTGGCTGTGCCAGAGCGGAGCCTGCGGGTCTGGTACGAAGTCGTGGCCGTTCGACGTAGCCACGTACACGTCGGCAGTACTGCCCCGAGTGAACGTGACGATGTCGGACAGGCCGTCGCCGTTGAAGTCACCTGATCCGGGTACTTCGGTGTTGAACGCGAACGAGCCGTGCCAGAGGTCGCCGTCGCCGGTAAACGATCCGCCGGTGGAGGTCGCCACGTACACGTCGCCCGCAGTGCCGCCGGTGAACGTCGCGATGTCGTCGCGACCGTCGCCGTTGTAGTCGCCGACGTCGGGGGTCTCGGTGCCGGTCGCGAAATGCCCGTGCCATTTCCAGCCGGTGCCGAGGAATGATTTGCCGTCGGACAGCGCGACGTACACGCTGGCCGAGCTGCCACGGGTGAAGGTCGCGATGTCGTCCCGGCCGTCGCCGTCGAAGTCGCCGACGTCCTGCACCTCACCGGGCCAGCCGAAGTCGGAGTGCCACTGCCAGCTGGTCTCGACGAACTTGGTGCCGTCGGAGAGCGAGACGTACACGTCGTGGGTGCTGCCGAGGGTGAACGTGACGATGTCGTCGCGACCGTCGCCGTTGAAGTCGCCGACCATCGGTACCTCGCCGTCGAGCGCGAAGAACGTGTGCCAGCGCGTGGCCGGGAGGAAGCCGTTCACGCCGTTCGAGAGCGCTACCCAGACCTCGTGCTTCGTACCGCGGGTGAACGTGATGATGTCGTCGCGGCCGTCGCCGTTGAAATCGCCGGTCTGCGGGATCTCGTTGCCAATGGCAAAGGACGGGTGCCAGAGCTGTCCGTCGCCATCGAACCGCTGGCCGGTGGACTTGGCGACGTACACGTCGGCCTGGTCGCCGCGAGTGAACGTGACCACGTCGTCCTTGCCGTCACCGTCGACGTCGGACACGGTGGACCGCTTGGCGACGGTGGCGAGCGTCGGCGTCGGGGCGCTCGCGTTGCCGGCCGCGTCTACCGCGACCACCTTGTAGTACCGCTGCTGACCGCTGCGGAGGGCCTTGTGCAGGTACGCCGGAACTGGTGCCGTGCCGACCAGATTTGCCGGCGTGATCGGTACGTCGGCGGTGGTCGCGGAGTAGATCCGGTACGACGTGGCGCCGAGCGGGGCGTTCCAGTTGAGCAGGACCGAGTGATCACGAAGCGGAGTTTGAGCGCGCTGATCGAACCCGGGCCCTGCAAGGTGCCGAAGGCAACTTCCTGTCCGTTGCCCAGGGCATGCGTTTGCGCGGCGGTCGTCGTACCGGCCGCGGGTGGCTTGGGGTCGGTCGTACCGGCGGCCCGGAGTTTGTCGAGTACGTCGTTCGCGGGGTCGGTCGGGGTGAAGGTGGCGATGCCGTCCGCGTCCGGGAAGTGCCGGTAGTTCACGTGGTAGAAGAGCGGGTTGTGCTGGACGACGATCTGCATCGACTGGCGGTACGGCATCGGGACCTTGATCTGGAAACCGCCGCCGGCCTGGCTCGCGTTCGCGACCAATGGGTGTACGAACGGCGCGCCGGCGCGGCCGTCCGTGACGTCCTTCAGCGAGCGGTTCAGGATCGTCGTACCCGTCTAGGGTGATCGCGATCGTGCCGGTGTCGGTGACGTCCGGGGCACCGTTGCGCAGCCGGGTGAACCAGATCGAGTCGATCTGGCCCGGGCCGGAGTCTTCCGCGATCACGCAGCCGGCGGCGGTTTCGCGGAGGCATGAGTAGGTGCCGTTGAAGCCGTCATTGTTGCTGCCGTCACGGGCAAAACCGGAGAACTGCCGCGTGCTGGTGCCCGGCGCCAGGTACGGCAGCCGGTCCAGCCGGCGCAGCGTGTCCCACCCAACGGTTCCCTTGCTCACTGCCGCTGCCTCGGTCGCAGCGGCCGCGGTGGTCCCGGCGGCCGCGGTCGTCGTGCCGGCAGTCACCGAGGTGCGGGTCGAGGCGGCGGCGTGGGGTGTGGATGCGTTGGCGGTGAGCAGGATCAGAAGCGGCGCGGCGAGGGCGGCCGCGAGTGTGAGGAGTGGACGGGATGGCATGGGCGGTGCCTCCTGCGGTCGGTCAAGTTTAGGGAGCGGTTACTACCTTGGCCTGCATGCCGGGATGCGGGCTGACGATCGTCCAACCGGTGCTGCCTTGCTCGAAACCGCCGTTGGTCACGGTCAGACCGACTGCCTCGATTTCGTCGTAGCCGACATCGATCATGTAATCGCCCACGCCTTGCTGCTCGCACAATGCGAACTGCATGACCACAGAGCTCTCACCCCGGACAAACTGACTGATGTCGATCGGCCCCCACCCGCCCTGGCCGTTCATCCACAATTTCGGCGCGCTCGCGGCGTCGATGTTGCTGAGCAGTTTCCGGCCTTTCGACGTGACGATCGAGACCTGTTTCAGGTGGTACCCCCACAGATCGGCCGCGTACCCGTCGTAATCCCACCAGGAAATCTCGTACCGTGGCGCGTTCGGATCGACCGGCATGCGTTGTTCGGCCCAGATACACGTACTCGTCCCGGTGGCCGTGCGCTCCGGTACGAACAAACTCAGCCGCCCTTTGCCGTACATCGCGCTGTTCTGGACCGTATTCGCTCCACCAGGCTGGTATACCAATCCGGTCCGCGGCAAGTTGGTGGGAATCGGACCGGACGGCGTCGTCGGTACGGCGGGCGCGGGCTGACCGGCGAACGCGGCGGCGATCACGTCGTACACATCCTTCGCCTGATGCGGCGTCACCTTTTCGAGTGACCCGTACACGCTGTCGCTGCGCTGCGCGAACTTCCACGCGCGCGTCGCGGGGTTCACGTCCTCGAAGCCGAAGTTCGCGACGGTGAACCCGGTGGGCACCAGACTGTCGAACCCGACATCGATCGGGAAGTTGGCCGCACCATCAACCGCGAGTCGCAACGCCAGCTTGGCGGTCGTCTTCCCTCTGAGCGCGGCGGTCAGATCGACCGAAGCGGGCGCCCAGGTGAAGCCGAACTCATCGGCCACATCCGACCGCCAGACCACCTTGTCGTCGACCAGCACCTCCTTGAACAGCTTCCCGGACTTCGACGGGGTGCGGCTGACCTGGTCGTAGGTGGCGAAATCGAGCTTCCAGCTGCCCGCGTTCGGATCGACGGCGACCTGCTGGTACGCCTCCGCGTACCCGCCCGCGGCCGCCGTCGTGTAGTTGCCCTGGGCAAAGCTCAGCCGGCCGTCGCCGGTCTGGGCAAGGTTGTTCGAGGCAACCGTCGGCCGGCGATCATAGTTGACCGGGGCACCGTACGCGACGATGCCGCCGATCCGGCCGTCGGCCGCGTACGGCATCGCCTGCTTCAGTGCCTCGCTGACCGCCTCCGGGCTCGGCGGCAGCGCCGCGTCGAGGAAGCGATCGGTGTACAGCAGCACGATCAGGTCGAGATGCCTGGGCGTGAGTTTGGCGCGCAGCTCGTCGAGTTGGCTGGCAACGAAGCGCGGGTCGCTGGCGCTCTGTGCTCCGCCCAGGTACGGGAAGATCGCGCCGTCGATGTACGGTGCCAAGCGATCGAGATGCTCGTCGCTGTAGTCCCAGCGGTACATCGTGGTGAGCAGACCGAGGTTCGGGTTGATCGCGTCCTGCGTCGCCTTGATCTTGCTCAGATATTCGGGCGTGAACAGTTTCGCGTTGACGTCCCCGGCAAGGAAATCGTCGACCTGCCAGGCCTTGATGTTCGGGTACTGCAGGGACAGCGTCGCGATGTTCCGCGCCCAGGCGATGAAGTCCAGCTTGAACGGCCGCGAGCAGTACCCCTCCAGGTACGCGCCTTCGGGCCGATCCGTCTGGCACTCGGTCGGCGGCACCAGGTCGACCCAGATGTCGATCCCGGCCGCGCGGGCCAGCGGCGCGAACTCGCTGCGCAGGTCGTCCCAATCAGTTGGCGACTCCCAGACCCCGAACAGATACGTGTTCACGTGCATCGCCTTGAGCCGCTCGATCAGCTTGCGCGAATCGTAGTGATGGCGGCCATCGGCACGCGGCGTGTCCTCACGAAGCTCGGCGTCGACGGTGTTCCCACCCGTCTTCGAACTGAGCACTCCGCCCGGCGGGATGATGCCCTTCGTACGCGTTTTCACGTCCGGAAAGGCTTGTGGCGCTTGCTCCCGCGCCACCGCGTGCTGCCCGACAGCGACCAGCGCGACTGCGGCCAGCGCCGCGATCCAGCGCTTCATCCGACCTTCTCCAGCTTCCACTGCTGACAGTCACCCTGCCAGTACGGCCAAACGTCGACGTCCGCGCCCGGTGTCGTACTGCATCCGCCGACGTCGAGTACGCGGCCGCCGACCTTGGAGGTCAGCTTGTAGTACCCGCCGCCGATGGCGTCCAGGTACCACTCTTGGCAATCACCGCCCCAGTACGGCCATTGAATGACCTTGACACCGTTCGCACCCGAGCAGCCGGAAACGTCGAGCGCTTTTCCGCTGTCATTGTTGAGGAATTTGTATGATCCGTCGCCGAGATAACTCAGTCGCCATTTCTGGCATCTGCTGTCGGCGATCCGGGTGTAAACCTGTACGGTCGCGGCGTCGGCGGCCGAGCAGGCGTCGACCTCCAGACGGTTGTTCGGCGCGTTCTTCGGCGCGATCTCATAGATGCCGTCGGCAACTATGTCGGCGCCGGGGTCGCCGGACGGGAGGGTGACGGTCCGCCAGGCTGCGTTTGGTATACCAAGCTGGGGCCTGCCGGCCGCGTCGTACGAGACCTTGCCGATCCGAACCGTACGACCAGCGCTGCAACTGCCGGCCGGCGAACCGCTCGAGCTGGTGACGGCGTGGTATACCAGCCAGGTCTCCTTGCCGTCCGGTGACGTGAAGAAGCCGTTGTGCCCGGTACCGAACACCCACGCGGCATCGTTGCGTTTGAAGACCGGACCGGATTTCGTCCAGGCACTTTGATTGAGCGGGTCGGCGCCGGCGAGTTCGAGTACGCCGAGTGAATAGTCGGGCGATTCGCAGGCGCTGCCGGAGTAGTAGACGAACACCTTTCCGTCGTGCACCAGGGCGACCGGCGCTTCGGTGACCTTGCGGCCGTTCTGTTCCCAGGCTTGATCCGGGCGTGCGAGCAGGGCAGGCGGGCCGCTGATGGTCCAGGGGTTGCTCATCGGCGCTATGTAGAGGTTCTGGCCGTCCGCGCGACCACTCGACCAAATCTGGAACAGCCGGCCGTCGGGCAGTTTCAGTACGCTGCCGTCGATCGAATGTACGTCGCCGGTGTCGAGTTTCGCTTTGAAAACGTACGGTCCCATCGGGTGATCGGCTTCGAGTACGAACATCCGGTGCTGGGAGTCGGTTCCGTTGTCGGCGGTGTAGTACAGGTACCACTTGCCGTCGAACTGGTGGATCTCCGGGGCCCAGAGGTTGCAGCACGCTTCACCTGGAGGCGGCTGCCAGAGCGTTTGCTGCGGGGCGGCGGCGAGACCATCTACGGACGGGGCGGAGACGCCGACCAGTTTGTCGCCGTGGGTGTAGAGCAGGTTGTAGTTGCCCTCGGCAAACACCATCCACGGATCGGCGGCGTTCTCCCGAATCGGGTTCCGCAACGTATTGGGGCGCGCGGGCAGCGGGTCCGCCGACCCCGCGCCAACAGCCGACCCCGCCCGCGCCGATGCCGAGTCAACCGCGGACCCCGTTTGCGCCGAGCTCCTCGCCGAACGGGCATCCGCCTTCGGTATACCAGGCCTAGCTTCGTACGCTGCCGTCGCGTTTCTCGCCGTACCTTCAACGTGATCGCCAGCGAGTGGCAGCAGCGCCGACATCGCCAACGAGAACACCGCAACGGCCCCGGTCGCCAGCTTCGCCATACGCCACCTGCCTCACGTGCGCGAACGGATGCGCACACGATGACACGCCAACCACACCCCCGTCCCCCGTTTCGACCCTGATGGAACAGCACCCCCAAACCCACCACGATCCACCGCTGGGTACAGCATCCCGGGCGCCGCCGGGCACACGAACTTCGCCCGTTGCGGGTCATCGGCCTGCAACCGCCTCCGCCGACACCGGGCATCAGCCGCATCCGACCAATCCCCCAAGGGCACGCCGCCGGAGATTCCATGGGATACCGGCGGGATGCGCCGCTCGGTGGAAGTCGCGGCCACCGACGTCACCGAGCGCGGCGCCAGGGGTTGTGATTGTTGGGAGGTCCTACTCAGCGCACGGGTACGACCTGGGGCTCAACCCGGATCAGGCCGAGTCCGATGGGTGTGAGCGCCGACTTCACCTGCTCCGTATACGCGATCATCGACACGCTCGCCGGGCCGCCCGTCATCCCGGCACCGGACGACGCGTAAATCCCAAGACCCTTCGCGTTCACCGTCGACGCCAGCGCGTTGCTCACCCGTTCGTCATCCGCCCGGCTCATCAAGACCGGAGCCACGCACAAGTTCCCGCTGTACACCTTCTCGAACGCATCCCGGAACGCCCCCAGATCGCCATGCGCGACCCCGACCATGGTGACGACCGGCGCGCCACGACTCGTGCCGTACGGGTAGTAGATGACCGGCCCGTACGCCTGCCCGGCATGCGCCGCCAAGAACGCGTTCACCGCCGGCGACGAAACATTGCTCGGCTCAGGCCGCCATCCACCTTCCGGCGCCGCGCACGGCAGCTCCGGAAGTGCCTCCGGCTTAGGCGCGACCATCGCGGACTGTTCCCGTACGTCGATCGACCGCCCGCGCCAGATCCCCGTGAAAGTCGCGTCGCCGATGCGTACACCCTTGACCGTGGTGACACCGGCGATGCGGTCCAGGTCGGCCCCGTACAACGCCACCGCGTACCCCGCCGGACAACTCGGCGCCGGCTCCTGCCCCTTCGCATACCCAACAACCGGAACCGCAAGCGGCGCGCAGTACACCGGCACCTTCCCCGGAACACCAATCACCCGCCCACTAACCCGAACCAAATCCCCCACCCCCACCAACAACCCCTCATTCGCCACCCCACCCACACCCGCACCCGGCCCATCGGCACTCGGCGCACGGTCCGTACCCGCCATGCCCGGTCGGTTGCGGGGGCCAGCTTCGCCCTGGTCGACCGATGCTGCAACGCCGTTCGCGGCCGGTACATCGCCCGGCGCGACAGCCAGTACACCCGCCGCGACCACCGCCACGCTCGCGGCCGCCAACGCCGACACCCACCGGCGCCGCTTCCGCCCGCCGCTCACGACAAACGCGACATCAGGCTCCGCCGGCCCACGCTGATCAGCCCGCCACCGCGCACCCGCCCGCCGCAACATCTCATCCATCTCATCAACCGGCTTCATCCCAAACCCTCCACCCAAAACCCAAGCCCATCCCCACCGAACCAACCCTCACCACGCACGCGCCAACCACCCCGCCCACCCATCACCCCGGGGACGCCCCAACCAACCGAGCCGTTGCACGTACCCCAGCCGCGCTGCCCCTGCTCCACGCCCCCAGCCACGACCTGCAACCGTCGCACGTACTGGATTCGACGGGCGTACTGAAGCCGCGACACGATCTCCAGGTACCGCACGAACGTCAGGTGCCGCACGTATTGCAGGTGCCACGTGGTCAGAACGCACATCCTGCTGCGCTGGGCCCGGCCGGCCTGAGCCCTCAGCATGTACTGCACCTTGGCTCGCCAACCGGCACAACCCTCCAGTTGAGTGGCTGCCCCCTGAAATGCAGGGTTGCCCCCTGGAAATTCGAGGGGGCAACCCTGCACCTCAACCGGCAACCCCGCTGCACCACCGACGGCGCGGTCTGCGGGCCGCATGCGGTTCCGGCAGCCGGAGACGCTGCGGCGGAGCAGCTCGGCACACCTGCTGCTGGCATCGCTCGTGGTACACGGCGGCCCGGCGCAGGTGCGGCGGGTGCCGGTGGTGGGGTGGGGCGAAGGTGTGGGTAGGCGGCGAGGGGTGAGGGGTTGGTGGTTGGGGGTCATTCGAGGACCTCGAGCAGGGTGCGGAGGTGGGTTCGGGCTGCTGAGAGGGTTGATCTGACGGTGCCTTCGGAGCAGGACATGACCGCGGCTGTTTCCGCGATGGTGAGGTCCGCGAAGTAGTAACAGTCGACCGCCAGGCGTTGGCGGACGGACAGTGAAAGCAGCGCGTCCTCCAGGTCCCCGCGCGCATCCAGCACCGGCAGCACCCGGCCCGCCCCGGCACCGACCCCCGCGCCGCTCAGATTCGCGCCACTCACGCCCGCGCCACTCACGCCCGCGCCGTGCAGGTTCGCGCCGCTCGGTTTCGCGCCAGGCCGGCCCACCCCGTGCAGGGTCGCGTCGTTCAGGCTCGCGTCGTTCAGGTGTGTGCCGTTCAAGTACGCATCGTTTGGGTACTTGTCGGCTCGGGTCTTGGGGGAGATGGTTCGGCGTCGGTTGTGGCGTTTGGTTTTGTGGGATTGGGTGGCGGTGAGTTTCAGTAGCCAGGTTGATGGTGTGTGCCGGGCTGGGTTGTATCGGTTTCGGGTTGCGCAGGCTCGGGATAGTGCGTTCTGCACGATGACGTCCGGGTTCGCGCCGGGTGCCAGGCGACCGGCCAGCAGGGTCATCGCGTTCAAGTGCGGCCGTGCCCAGGCGACGAAACCAGCGGGGTCACGTGGCGGCGCGTCCACCTCCGCCGGCGCGTCCACCTCCGCCGGCGCGTCAGCCTCCGCCGGTGCGTCAGCCTTTGCCGGCGCGTCCACGTCCGCTGGTACGTCCGTCATCGTCGGCATACCTTCACCACCCCCGAATCCGCTGCCCGTTGGCCCGTACCCGCACTCAACGACGTCACCACCCCCGAGGTCACCCCCGCCGCCTATCCGTAACCCACCCGAGTTGTCCGGCGCGCACTCCGCACCCATACAACTGCCCGAGTTATCCACAGATCCCAAATCCCACCCCATGGCCCCGTCCGAACTCTCTACGGTCGAAGGACAGAGACCTGGGAGATCACATGCCACCTGAACCGGAGTACGCGTACGAGCCGTCTGATCTGCACAGAGCGTTCGCGGCGAGTCGGCCGCTCGACTGGGTGCGAAACCGGTCTCTGCGGTCGATATCGTCCGCCGGCATGGTGGAAAGGCCGCGGAGAAAGTCTTGAGTTGCTGAGGAGAACGATTTCCGTCGAGCCTCGCGTGACTGCTGAGTTTCTTCCTTCGGTACACGGATGGCTCGCGATACAAGGGCATTCACGCGTACCTTCGTACGCCGGATGTCGAACGGGTCGAGGTGCAATGGCACTCGCATGCCTCAGTTCGGGTCAAGGAGCTCACGACAGGCTGGTACGAGATCGAGCGCAGCGCACTTTCATCCGACAGCGCGAGGACTGCCGCGCGTGCCAATTGCGTCGCGGCGTCGGCGCAGCTGCGGACGCCGGCCGGTTTGGACACGCTGACAGAGCTGGGCGGAACGCGTGTCGCCGTGAACAATTACAGTGACTCCAGACGGGCGAACTTGCCCCGAGAAACACGGATCGCCGCACAACGTACGCAACGGTCGACAGTTCACGACCGGGACCTGGGGGTCACACGATGAAGCTCTGTTTGGTCAACGAGGATGAGCGGCGGGTGTGGGTGGCGGCGTTGGGGCACGCGTACGTGCGCTCGATCGCGGCCGGCTGCGGCGGCTGAGGTGGAGCGGGTTTCGTGGCGGTGTTTCCCTACGCCGGCGGTAGTGCGGACAGACAGGAATCCCGCGGCTTGGGATCAGCTGGGTGGGTTTGCGCGCGTCCAGGCCGCGGGGGCCGAGGCGGCGCTGGTGGTGCTGGACCAGCGGCTGGAGGGGGCCGAGTCTAGGGCGGAGCGGGTGGCTGCGTTCGAGGCGGCTTATCGGCGGGTGACGGAGTGGCGGTATCAGGTGGCGGCCGGTGGGCGGTGGCCTCGGCCGGATTCGCACCCGGAGGACGTGCTGACGCCGATCCGGCACAGCAAGTGGAACCCGGTGATGCCAGACCCCCGGCGGCAGGAAGAAGGGTCGCCCGCGTTCAAATACCTGGCTGAGCTTCAGAAAGTCGCGTGGCAACGGTTGGCTGACGTGCCGGAAATGCACGATGGGGTACGGGAGTTGCAGAATGTCGTGACGCTGCGAGATGGGCGGACGATGAACGGGAATCTGCTGCACTTCGTTCCGCTGCCCGCGGACCAGGATTCGGGGCAGGCGATGCCGAGCTGGCAGTTGGGCTCGATGATGACGCAGACCGCCGTGGAGCCGGATCGGGAGGTGCTGCGGCGGATGTCGTTCGAAACGCTGGCTGAGCTCGAGGAAGGACGGGCCGCGCTCGAGGAAGAGCAGGCGCGGGCGGAAAATGGGGGCGCACTCGAGGATGCCGGTGGCGCGGTTCAGGGTGCTGGGGCCGGAACCGCGGCGCGGCGGCAGGCGTTTGTCGATGCCGCGTACTTTCTGGTGCAGGCGCCCGAGTTCAACCGGGGTTCGGATGCGGTGATGCGGACGTTCCTGGTGGCGGCGCACACGCGGGTGTTCGGGGTAGCGCCGGTGTTGCCGCAAGGGATCGACCTGGACGGGATGGTGCGTGGGCAGGACGGGTTCAATCAGGTGATGGATGCCGAGTTGCGGGTGCTGCCGGGACCTCAGCAAACGCAGTCCGTCGAGCTGAATGCCGGCAATAGAACGTCAGCTCCACCGCGCGCCCGCGCCGCAGAAAGCCACACCAAGGACACCGGCCGCCACTAAGAGGGTGTCAGAGTTCTCAGCCGCCCTCTAAGAGCTGGTGTCTACTGGGCGGGTGTAGAGCTGGGTTATTACTGACTCGATGGTGGGTTCGGAGACTGAGAGGTCTACCAAGGGGTAGTTGGCGGCGAGTTGGGTTAGGAGGGGGGCGGCGCTGGTGGTTGGGGGGAAGGTCAGGTGCTGGCGGGGGCCTTCTACCTTGGTGACCGTGGCGCCGGGGATTTGGATGGGTGGGAGGGCGGTGGCTAGGTCTACTACGAGGGTGCGGGGTGCGGACTGGCCGGCCTTGAGGGCGGCTAGGGTTCCGTCGAAGATTTGGTGGCCGTGGTCGATGACCATGACTCGGGTGCAGAGGGCCTCGATGTCGTCCAGGTCGTGGGTGGTGAGGATGATGGTGGTACGCCGGGCCGCGTTGATCTCGGCCAGGAATTCGCGCAATCGGGCCTTGCTGATCACGTCGAGGCCGATCGTCGGCTCGTCAAGGTAGACGATCTCCGGATCGTGCAGCAACGCGGCCGCGATATCGCCGCGCATTCGCTGCCCCAGCGACAATTGCCGGACCGGAACGTCCAGCAGGTCACCAAGGTCCAGCAGCTCGACAAAGGTTGCCAGATTCTCGCGATGCCGGGCGAGCGGTACTTCGTACATTTTCTGCAGGACGGCGAAGGAATCGCGCAACGGCAGGTCCCACCACAGCGTCGTACGCTGCCCGAACACCACGCCCATCCGCTTGGCCAGCTTGAGCCGATGCCGGGACGGATCGACCCCGGCGACCCGGATACTGCCCGCGGACGGCACCAGGATGCCGGTCAGCATTTTGATGGTCGTGGATTTCCCGGCGCCATTCGGCCCGATATACCCGACGACCTCGCCGGGCTCGACGGAAAAGGACAGTCCGTCCACGGCGCGGACTTCCCGCCGGGTACGCCGGAAACCCACTCTCGACCGCACCGTGAACGCGCGGGAAACGTCTGACAATTCGATCACGGGCACGACATCAGCTCCCTGTACTGCGATAGCGACGAAGACCGGAACGCCACGCCAGCGACGCCAGCGCGACCATCACGACGGCGACCAGCGGTGACAGCAGCCCGATCCAGGACGGCAGCCCCAGCGGCGCGGGCTTGCCCAGTACGAACAGCACCGGGTAATAGTTGACAAAGGCAATCGGTACGACGAAGGTCACCGCGCGCACGATCTCCTTCCCGAAGACCGCCAGCGGGTACTGCGCCAGCGTCTGCCCGCCGTACGTCAATGAGTTGGCCAACTCGGCCGAATCCACCGAAACGAACTGGAACGCGGCGCCGAGGACGAAGATCGACCCGAAGATCACCGATCCGGCGATCACCGACACCACCAACATGATGCCGCGGGCAACTGTCCAGTCGACGTCGAGCCAGCGGAACGCGAACCCCATCACGATCAGCGCCTGCAACGGCCGCCCCACCCGCCGCAGCGCGAACCCGTCCGCGGCCGCCTGCAACAGCGCGGGCACCGGCCGGATCAGGTACCCGTCGAAGGTCCCGGTGCGAATCCGCTGCCCGACCCGTTCGACCGATCCGGTGCACAGGTCGGCGAGCCCGAGGGTCATCGAAGCCGTTGCGTACAGCAACGCCATCTCCGGCAGCGAGAACCCACCGAACGAAGAGATGTGGCTGAACATCAGCACCACCGCGACGAAGTCCAGCACCGTGGTCAGCATCGAGCTGACCAACATCAGGACGAACGACAACGGGTACGCCATCGAGGACCGGATCCACATCACGATCAGCATCCAGTACTGACCCGGCGCCCGGAGCACGCGCTCAACCACCCTGGATCACCACCTTCCGGGTCGCCACGGTCGTGACGAGCTGCGCCCCGAGTAACAGCACCACGATCCAGCCCAGCTGGAACATCAGCGCCGAGCCGGTACCGCCGGGGTTGCGGCCGAGCCAGATGTCGATCGGCACCTGCATGGTCGCGGCCCACGGTGTCGCTCGCGCGAACTCGCCGATCCAGCCTGGGAACACCACCAGCGGCAGGATCATGCCGGAGAAGAAGCACGAAAGGACCAGCGCCAGCTGCTCCATTCCCCGCGTGTCGGTGATCCAGAAGCCGGACAGCGCGACCAGGTACCGGATGCCGAAACTGACGAAGATCGCCAGCACGATGCCGGTCACGACCGTGAGCCAGGCCAGCAGACCGGAAGGGAACTTGAGGTCGAACACGAGCGCCCCGACCAGCAACGGCGCGCCGCCGCGGACCAGCAGCTGGAACATCGCGCGACCGAGATCGACCGACAGCCACCAGAGCAGCAACCGCGTCGGCCGGTACAGATCGACCGCGATCTCGCCGCTGCGGACCCGCTCCCCCAGCTCGACGGTCGTGGTCGCGCCGAAGATCCCGATCGGCATCAGCAGCCCCTGCTGCAACCAGACGAACGTGAGCGCGTCGGCGACGTCGTACCCGCCGAGTCCGGGTCGTTCGTGCCACAGCGTCAGATAGATGCCGCAGAGGATGAAGCCGAACACCGTGTTCGTGAACGCGCCGGACGCGGTCGCGATCCGGTACGTCGAGAACCGCCGGAACGACCGGACGGCGATCGCCCAGTAGACACCCACCACTACCTCCTCTCGCACTCAAGGTGGTGTCCGAGGAGCACAGATCTGCCACAGCGCACGCGGAACTGCCCCGAATCAAGGAAGACCCGGGGGTTCGGACACCACTGTGACGGCATGGCTGAACCACACCGATTGTCAAGGGCAGAAGAGGGACGCTACGCCGCGCCACGGCCGACCGTCAACACGAATAACAAGGCACAACTAGCGGCACAACCAACCGGGCACAACTAACCGGGCACAACTAACCGGGCCGGGCGCAGGACCCCTCAGACCCGCGCCCGGACCGGTGAACCAGGAAATCGGATCAGACTGTCTCGCTCTTCAGCAGATGCGCGAGATGCGTAGCGAACGGCGCCGGATGGCTGGAGTACCCGCCATGACCGCCCGGGAACATCACCACCGGCCAGCCGAGTTGCCCGGCGACGACCGCGATCGGCTGCGCCGGCAGATGCTGGTACGACTCCAGTCCCGCCGCCGGTACGATCCGGTCAGCGACCCGTTTCAAGGCATCCAGATCCGGCTGATAGCGGGTGTACGGCAACAGCTTGTGCTGGTAGAAGTTGGCCGCGTTCGCCTGCATCCGCTCCGCGAGCTCGCGGTACTCCGGCAGCAGGTCCTCCAGCGGCGGCATCGCGTCGTCGTCCATCCCGGTGCCCATCATGTACACCACGTCGGCCGCGGTCAGCCCGTCCGTGCGGTAGGTGTCGTACACCTCCTGGAAGAACGCGCGCGCGTCGGCGGCGTCGGGCAGGATCTCGGTACACGGCGGCTCGTGCGCGATCAGCATCCGGACCCGGTCCGGGTGGCCGGTGATCAGCTCCAGGCCGGTGATCGCGCCAGAGCCGGTGCCGAAAACGTACGCCGGCTCGCTGCCCGCGACCGTGTCGATCAGCGCCAGCGCGTCCGCGGCCGACTGCGCCACGGATTCGTCGGTGGCGGCCGCGTCGGTCCGGCTGCGCGAGTTGCCGCGCGGGTCGTACGTCACCACCGTGTAGTCGGCGGCGAGCTGGCCGACGACGCCGGAGAACACGCCCGCGTCGGCGCCCTCACCGGCGATCAGCAGCAGCACCGGCCCCGACCCGGTGACCTCGTAGTGCAGCGTCGCCCCAGGTGACCCGTCCAAAGAAGTCACCGCCAGCTTGTTCACAGTCTTCGCACCCATCAGGTGAGCCCCTCTCGTTCACCCTCAGGTTCCTCCCACCCGCTGGCACCCCACGCACACGGCACTGGCACGACCGGGTGCTGCTGGATGACCAGAGACCAGTCAGCCGGCCTCGTCCAGCGGGACCGGGGACGGCTCGTCCAGCCCGGCCCAGGGTTCGCGGGTCGGCGCCTCGCGGCGGCCCTGAGGGCAGATCTTGGCGAAATCGCACCACCCACACAACGCGGACGGCTCCGGCGGGAACGCCGCGTCGGCCTCGGCCGGCGTCAGGCCCTCGGCCCACCGCGCCTCCGCCGCCGCCGCGTCGTCGGCCATCGACTCGGCGCGCTTCTGGTGCCGGGCGAGCGACTCGTCATCATGATCCGCGGCGGCGACGGTGTTCGTCGGCAGGTGGTGCAGCTCGACGCGCGTACACGGCCGATGCAGTACGCGACGCGCACCGAGCACGTACAACGCCATCGCCAGCGACGAGCGGGCGTCCGTAGCGGTCAGCGGGCGGCGACCGGTCTTGTAATCGACGATCGCCAACTCGGTCCCACCACTGCCGTCCCGGGCCGGGCGTTCGTCGATCCGGTCGATCCGCCCGCGCAACGAAGCACGCTCAGTAGTGAAACCGACCGTCCGCTCGACGCCACGCGGCTCGTAGTACGGATCGGAGTCGCGCAGGTACCCGAGCACCATCTCGGTGGACCGTTCGCGCCAGTCCAGCGATTGCCGCTCGTCGCGGAACCCTTCGCTCCGCCAGCTCGATCGCATCTTCGCGACCACCTCGTCCGGCGTACGACGAGCAGCGGGCCAGCGTCCGAAGAAGTCTGCAAGCACTTCGTGGACAATCGCGCCGACCGTGTTGTGCGCCCATGGCGGGCCCTTCGGTGGGCGCGGCGACTCGAGATACGTGTACCGGTACTTGCGTTTGCAGTCCGCGAAGTTCAGCAGCTTCGTCGGGGTCGCGGTGAACAAGCGCTTCGGCATCCCCGGGAGCATGTCGGTCACGAGTCAGCCCGCCTTGATGAAGTCGCGGACGGCGCCGGCGACCAGCTGCACCGCGATCGCGCTCAGCAGCAGACCGGCGATGCGGGTGATCAGGAGGACGCCGTTCTCGCCCAGGACGCGCATCATCACGCCGGAGAACCGCAGTGTCAGCCACATCACGATGTGGATCGCGACGATCCCGGCCGAGATCGCGACCACGTCCGGCAGCGACCCGTTGGCGCGCTGGACGAACACCATGGTGGCGACGATCGCGCCCGGGCCGGCCAGCAGCGGCGTACCCAACGGGACGAACGCGATGTTCACGTTCTTGGTCTGGACCGGGTCCTCGGCGGTGTCGGTCAGCAGTTGCAACGCGATCAGCAGGAGCAGCAGACCGCCCGCGCACTGCAGCGCCGGCAGCGTGATGCCGAGATGGTGCAGGATCTGCTGCCCGAACGCGGCGAACACCACGATCACGCCGAACGCGACCAGCACCGCCTGCCAGGCCGCCTTCTTCCGTACTGCCCGGGACTGGCCGGCGGTCAGCGAAATGAACAGCGGAACCGTGCCCGGCGGGTCCATGATCACGAACAGCGTGACGAAGACCGAGCTGAACAGGCCGGTGTTGATGACGCTGTTCACGGCAGGTAGGCCTCGGGGACGTGACCGACGGAGGCGGCGGCGTTCGTCTTGGCGACCTCGAGCAGGCGCTCGAGCTGCTCGGGCTCGGTCGAGTTCACACCCAGGTCGTGGTCGATCTTGCCGGCGCCGTGATGGTCGCTGGAGCCGGTGTAGATGATGCCGAGGTTCCGGGCGATCGCGCGCAGCGCCTCCCGGGACTCCGGCGAGTGGTCCTGATGGTCGACCTCGATCCCGGCCAGGCCGTGGTCGTCGACCAGCCGGCCGATGGTCTCCTCGGTCATCACCTTGTAGCTGGAACGTCCCCACGGATGCGCGATCACCGGTACGCCACCGGCCTCGCGGACCAGGTCGATCGCGCGCCCGGGCTCCAGCGCGTAGTGCGCGACATGGCCGGCGCGGCCGTCGGCGAGGTAACGGTCGAACGCCTCGGTCCGGTTCGCGACCGTACCGTTCGCGACCAGGGCGTCGGCGACGTGCGGGCGGCCGACCGACGGCGTACCCGTCGCCTGGGCGAGCACCTCGTCGACGGTGAGCGGCACGCCGATGCTGTTCAGCCGGGCCACGATCGTCGGAATCCGGTCGTTGCGGCCGGCGCGGATGATCTGCAGGTCCTTGGCCAGCGGCGGGTACGACGGGTCCGGGAGGTAGCTGAGCAGGTGGACACTGATCCCGTTCAGCTTGCAGGAGATCTCCAGCCCCGGCACGAACCCGATGCCCAGCTCCTCCGCGGCCAGGCGGGCCTCCGGCCAGCCGTCGGCGGTGTCATGGTCGGTGAGCGCGATCACATCCAGCCCCGCCTGCCGCGCATGCCTGATCAGGACGTCTACCGGGTCGGTGCCGTCCGAGCGGTTCGAGTGGGTGTGGAGGTCGATGCGCACGAGCTGTGGTGATCCCTTCGCCGGGTCTGGCTGGTTCGGTGGGTCTGGCTGGCAGTTGTTACCGCTGATGCTAGCCGCGTTCACCGGTGCGGCCTGGCACTTGTACACAGACGACCTATCCTTCGGGTGCATGGAGCGCGTCGACTGTGTGGGTGCCCTGGTGTACGACGAGCAGCGCCGGCTGCTGGTGGTGAAACGGGCCCATGAGCCGGGCCGGGGCCTGTGGTCGATCCCGGGCGGCCGGGTCGAACCGGGTGAGGACGACCCGTCGGCGGTCGCCCGCGAGGTCGCCGAGGAGACCGGTCTGACGGTCGAGGTCGGCGAACTGGTCGGCGAGGTCGAACGCCCCGGCGCCCGCGGCCAGCTCTACGTGATCCGCGACTACGAGGCGACTGCGGTCGGCGGGACGCTCACAGCCGGTGACGACGCGTCGGAAGCCCGCTTCGTGACCCGCGCCGAGTTCCTGACCATGTCGACGGCAACTCTGCTCGTCTCAACACTCACCCAATGGAACGCGCTCCCCGGCTGAACCGGTGTCGTCGGGAGGCCGGTGAGGTGTAGATCGGCTGGGCTCTGGCTGGCGCTGAACCAGGCGTCGTCGGGGAGGCCGGGTGAGGTCGGCTGTGGCTGGCGCTGACTCGGGCCCCACTCAGCAGGTGCTGAGTGGGACATTGCCGATCGCGTACGCCGCTGGGGTGACCCGCAAACAATCACCGACGACATCGAGCGCGTACTCGGCCGGCCGGCTGGGGCGTTCCGTGGCTGGGCCGAAACCAATCGCGCTGCCTTCGGGTAATGGGACACACTGGCCGGCATGGACTTGGTACGAGCGATCGAGGACAACGCGGCCGAGCTGTTGATGGCGATGGGTGCCGCGGGCGGTGGCGAGCAGCGCGATGACGCCGGCGCGCGGTGGACGATCGGTGGGTCGCCCATCGATTATCACAACGCGATCGTGGGCGCGTCCAACGTAAGCGCCGTCGCGGAATCCGTTGCCGCGTTGAAGAAACATGGCGTACCTGGATGCTGGCACGTCGGCCCTTCGATGCGGATCGACCCGGCGGCGCTGACGGACGCGGGGTTCGTGTCCGGTGGTGGGGAGCCGGGGATGGCAGTGCGGATCGCCGAGCTGGTCGCGCCGCCTGCCGTACCCGGCCTGACCTTGACGCGGGTGCCGGACGACGCGGCGCTGGCGGTGTGGGAATCCACGCTGGGACAGGGATTCGGCGAAGGTGAGCGGGAAGCGCGGTGGGTCGCGTCGGTGTACCGGAAGCTCGGGTACGGCGATCCGTGGCGGCACTACATCGGCTGGCTGGACGGCACCGCGGTGGCGACGGCGACCGTGTTCCTCGGAGCGGGCGTGGCCGGGGTGTACTTCGTGATGACAGTCCCCGAAGTGCGCCGGCGTGGGATCGGCGCGGCGATCACGTACGGGGCGTTGCAGGCGGCGGATGCGGAGTACGCCGTACTGGGGTCGTCGCCTGCCGGGCGGGCGGTGTACGAGCGGCTCGGGTTCCGCGCGTACTGCACGATCGAGCTTTACGAGTGGACCGCGACCGGCTGATCGGCGGTCCGGCGCTCGCGGAGCAGCAGGAAGGCGTCGACGAGCATGACGAGCGCGGTCAGGCCGTGGATGCCGAACGCGGTCGCGGCCGGTCCGCCGTGGCTGAGCACGGTGATCATGTCGACGATCGGGATCAGCGCGGTCACACCCATCAGTACGCCGGTGGCGCGCCGCTGGCCGAGCGCGAACAGCGTGAGCAGGTTCAGCCCGATGACGATGTCGCGGATGCCCTTCACCGCGAAGTAGCCGGCCGCGACGCCGGTCGGCCAGGGGTCGATGCCGAAGCTGGGCGCGGCGGTGTGCCCGGCGAACAGGAACTGGGCCCCGAAGGTGAGCGGGAAGACGCCGAGCAGGACAGTCAGGACGGTGGTGAAGCGGCGCATGGCGGGATCTCCTTGAACTAGCATCGCTAACTTTTCTAGCGATGCTAACTCTGTCATCGCTAGATTGTCTAGCGGTGCTAAGATCTGGCCCATGCCGACCCCGTCACGCCGGGAGCGGGCCCGCGAGGAGCGCCGCGACCTGATCCTCCGGACCGCCCGCGAGCTCGCCGAGTCCGACGGCTGGGACGCCGTCACCACCCGCCGGCTGGCCGAGGCCGTCGACTACAGCCAGCCGGTGCTCTACAGCCACTTCCGGAACATGGACGCGATCGTCGGCGCGGTCGCGCTGGGCGGCTTCGCCGAGCTCGCCGGCATCCTCCGCGCCGGCCGCGAGCGCGACGGCCTCCGCGGCCTCGCCCACGCCTACCTCGACTACGCCGAACAGCACCCGGCGATGTACGACGCGATGTTCGTCCGCGGGACCGACCTGATCTTCGGCACCGAGGAAACCCTGCAACCGCTGAAAACCGCCTTCGACGAAATCCGCCAAGGCGTCGAACCGGCCGCGCCCACCGACCCCGAAACCGCCACCGAGGTCTTCTGGAGCGCCCTCCACGGCCAAGCCACCCTGAACCACGGCACCCGCCTCCGCCCCACCCACCACCAGGCCCGCGTCACCTTCCTCATCACCCACCTCTTCAACACGTGACCACCGGCAGCTGCTGTTTAGCTGTTCCAGTGGTGGATGGCGGGGGAATCGCGTTCCCAGCCGAGGGTGGAGAGGGTGGCGGTGTCGAGGATGAAGTGGCGGCCTTCGGTGGCGGGGAGGTTGAGCCAGCGGGCGGTCAGGGCGCGGAGGGCGTGGGAGTGACCGAAGACCAGGACGTCGCCGGGGGTGGCGGTGATCCGGGTGATGACGCGGTCCAGGCGGGTACTGAGCTGGGCGGGGGTTTCGCCGTTGGGGACCGGGTCGTCCCAGATCGTCCAGCCGGGTACGGTCCGGCGGATCTCCGCGGTGGTGATGCCCTCGTACTCGCCGTAGTTCCATTCGACCAGGTCGTCGTCGACCTCGGCGTCCGGGAAGCCGGCCAGCTCCGCGGTCCGGCGGGCGCGTTGCCGCGGTGAGCTCAGGACCAGGTCGAAGGACTCGCCCGCGAGCCGCGGCCGCAGGCTCTTGGCGACGCGTTCACCTTCGGCGGTGAGCGGGAGGTCGGTCACGGACGTGTGCCGCCCCGACCTGCTCCACTCGGTTTCGCCGTGCCGGACGAGGAAGAGCCGGTCCTGTCGTTCGTCTGTGGTCACGCTCCCATCTTCGCAAACCGGACTCCGAACCCTTGACCGTTTGAACGATCCAGGGCAGGGTATCCAAACTGTAAGCGCTTCCACTTCTACCCGAGGACGACGGCGATGGCATCCGGACCGACCGGCAGGCCCGCGACGATCTACGACGTCGCGGCGCACGCGAAGCTGTCGATCGCGACGGTTTCGCGTGTCCTGCAAGGGACCGGGCCGGTGTCGGCGAAGGCGCGGGAACGGGTCGATCAGGCGGCGCGGGAGCTCAACTACGTGCCGCTGCGGGCCGCGCGGAGCCTTGCCGTGCAGCGGCATGAGGCGCACGGGCTCGTACTGCCCGATCTGGCCGGTCCGTTCTACGGCGATCTGCTGATGGGGTACGAGCGGTGGGCGGGCGAACACGGGCAGAGCGTCGTCATCACCGTCACGCACGGGAACCCGGATCCGCGGCGTACGGTGATGGACCTGGCCGGGCGCGTCGACGGGATCGTTGTCCATGGCAACGCTCTGGACGTGCCAACGATCCAGGGTCTGCGCAAGGCGGGCGTACCGCTGGTGCTGATCGCGCATCCGCCGGTCACCGGATGCGATTCGGTACGAAGTGAGAGCGCCGCGAGCGCGGAGCAGCTCACCACGCGACTGCTCGATCACGGGCGGAAGAATCTGCAATTCGTTGGTGACCCCGCCAGTTCACACGACGTGTCCGAGCGGTACGCCGGGTTCGCCAAAGCACATGCACTCCGCGAACTGCAGGTTCCCAAACCGGTACGCGTACCACTGACGGAAGAAGCCGGCCGGACCCTCGCCGAAAAGGTGCTTCAGGCAAGGAACCGGCCCGATGGGCTGGTCTGCGCGAACGACGAATTGGCGCTCGCTTTGGTGGCGTCCTTTGTCCGGAACGGGATTCGGGTGCCCGAGGACATTGTCGTCACCGGGTGGGACGACGTGATGGCGGCGCGGTACGTGTCGCCGGGGCTGACGACGGTGCGGCAGCCGATGGCCGAGTTGGGGCGGGTGGCCGCGGAGCGGCTGCACGAGCGGGTGACCGGAGTACGAACCCGGGCGCGCAACGACGTACTGGCGACACAACTCGTACTGCGGGACAGCTGCGGTACGGGGATCTCGAACCGGGGGATGTAGCGGTAACCCTGCAGTACCGAGTGAGGAGACAGCACATGTTCACCCACAGCATCCGCCGCCGGCTGGTGATCGGCAGTGCGGCGCTGACCGCGACGGCGCTGGCGCTGGCCGGCTGCGGCCGTTCGACCGACGCCCCGGCCGGAGGTTCCCAACCCACCACGAGCGTCAGCGAAGGTCCCGCGACCGGCAACCTGACGGTCTGGGCGATGGGCACCGAAGGCGAGAACCTGCCCAAGCTGATGGAGCAGTTCAAACAGGCCAACCCGGGCGTGAACGTGACCGTCACGCCGATCCCGTGGGACGCGGCGCACAACAAGTTCACCACCGCGATCACCGCCAACACGCTGCCCGACGCCGCCATGGTCGGCACCACCTGGATGGGCGAGTTCGCCGACCTCGGCGCGCTCGACCCGACCCCGCAGGGCTTCGACAACTCCGGCTTCTACCCGGGCGCGCTGGACACCACGAAGGTCGGCGGGACTCAGTACGGCGTGCCCTGGTATGTGGAGACGCGGCTGGTGTACTACCGCAAGGACCTGGCCGCGAAGGCTGGTTTCAGTACGCCCCCGACGGACTGGGACGGGCTGAAGGCGATGGCCAAGGCGATGAAGGAGAAGGCCGGCGCGAAGTACGGGATCAACCTGCAGCCGGGTGGTGACGGGTCCTGGCAGACGGTGATGCCGTTCGCCTGGTCGGCCGGGGCGAACATCACCGGCGACGACCAGAAGTCGTTCAGCTTCGACAGCCCGGAGATGCAGGAAGGGCTGAAGTACTACCAGAGCTTCTTCACCGAGAAGCTGGCCGGCACCGATCTGCCGCCGAACCAGACCGAGGCGCAGTTCGTGAACGGTCAGGTGCCGATGTTCATCTCCGGGCCGTGGATGGCCGGGTCGGTGGCGAAGATCGGTGGGGACGCGATCAAGCCGAACATCGGGGTGTTCCAGATCCCCAAGAACAAGACGTCGACGTCGTTCGTCGGTGGGTCGGACTTCGTGGTGTTCAAGTCGTCGAAGAACAAGGACAGCGCTTGGAAGCTGGTCAAGTACCTGTCCGATCCGAAGACGCAGGCGGCGTGGTTCAAGCTGTCGTCGGACCTGCCGGCGGTGAAGAGCGCGTGGCAGGACCCGAGCATCGCGTCGGATCCGTTGCTGCCGGTGTTCGGTAAGCAGTTGGAGGACGCGAAGGCGCCGCCGGCGATCGTGAACTGGGAGCAGGTGGCGAAGGCGTTCGACACCGAGGTCGAGAAGATGGCCAAGGCCGGCCAGTCCCCCGCCGACACCGCAAAAGCAATCCAAACCAAAGCAGCCCAGATCGGCACCGGCGGTAGTTGATGAGCTCGCCGGAAAGCACCGGTTCGCCGAGCCTCCGGCCCGGCGAACCGGTGGAAAATGAAGCCGGTGCACCGGAGGGTGGCGATGCCGCGGCTGCCCGTGAACCCGGCGTCCGCACTACCGGCGGAGGCGGCTCTCCCGCCGACGCCCACGAAGCGGGGCGTCGCAAAGCGACGGCTAGCGTGGGCGGGCGTGGGGCGGATAGGCGCGCGCCGGGCGGGTCCGGGTCGGGTGGGTCTGGGTCGGGTGGGTCTGGGTCGGTGGGTGTCCGCTCCTCTCGTCGGGGCGGGCGGCTCGATCGGCAGAGTGTGGCTGCTTGGGTGCTTGTTCTGCCGTTTGTGGTGTTGTTCTTGGGGTTTACGGCTGGGCCGGTGCTCGGTTCGCTGGGGATGAGTTTTACCGACATCAAGCAGCGGGATCTCCGGACGCCGTTCGGAGTGAACGGGGTCGGGTTCGGGAACTACGCGAAGGCCCTGCAGGACGAGACGTTCCGCAAGGCGGCGTTCAACACGGCGTACTTCGTGGTGATCGGTGTTCCGTTGACGCTGGTCGTGGCGCTGGGCGCGGCGGTGCTGCTGGATCGCGGCGTGAAGCGGTTCCAGGCACTGTTCAAGGTCGGCTACTACCTCCCGGTGGTGACCTCGATCGTCGCGATCGCGGTGATCTGGCGGTTCGTCCTGTCCCCGGACAACGGCCTGGTGAACACCGCGCTCGGCTGGGTCGGCATCGACGGGCCGAACTGGCTGGCGTCGAAGACCTGGGCGATGCCGTCGCTGATCGCGATGGCGGTCTGGCGGAACTTCGGTTCCGCGATGATCATCTTCCTGGCCGGTCTGCAAGGTATCCCGCAGTCCGTCGAGGAGGCCGGCCAGATCGACGGCGCGGGCTCCTGGCAACGATTCCGGTACCTGATCCTGCCGTTGCTCCGGCCGACCGTGCTGTTCACCAGCGTGACCACTGGCATCGGGTACCTGCAGTTCTTCGAGGAACCGTTCGTGATGACCCAGGGCGGTCCGCTGGACAGCACGATCTCGATCTCGATGTACACCTACGACCAGTTCGGTTTCGGCAACTACGGTCTCGCGACGTCGATGGCGTACATCCTGTTCGTCGTCATCGCGGTGATCACGTTCATCCAGTTCCGGCTGCTGAGGGAGAAGTGATGCGCCGCACCTGGTGGATCTACCTGATCGGCGTACTCGGCCTGGTCGCCGTCGCGGCACCGTTCCTGTGGATGGTGCTCGGCAGTTTCAAGACCCAGGGCGAGCTGATGCGGGTCCCGCCGACCTGGTGGCCGCGGAACGCGACCGGCCAGAACTACGGCGACCTGTTCAGCAAGGCGAACTTCCCGCGGTACTTCCTGAACTCGGCCCTGGTCGCCCTCGCCGTCACCGCCGGGAACCTGATCTTCTGCTCGATGATCGGGTACGCGCTCGCCAAGCTCCGCTTCAAGGGCCGCAACGCGCTGTTCGTCCTGGTGATGGCGACGCTGATGATCCCGGGCATGGTCACGTTCGTGCCGCTGTTCGTCCTGGTCACCAACGCCGGCCTGGCGAACACGTACCCGGGCCTGATCCTGCCGTTCCTGGTCTCGCCGTTCGGCGTGTTCCTGATGCGGCAGTTCTTCCTCGGCCTGCCGGACGACCTGATCGACGCCGGCCGCGTGGACGGCAGTACCGAGCTGGGCATCTTCGCCCGGATCATGCTGCCGCTGACCCGGCCCGCGCTGGCCACGCTCGGCATCCTGACCTTCCTCGGTTCCTGGAACAACTTCCTGTGGCCGCTGGTGGTCGCGCAGACCGAGGACAAGTACACCCTGCCCGTCGCCCTGGCGCTGTACTCGACCGGCCAGAACGCGCAGAACTACGGCCTGTTGATGGCCGGCGCGGTCGTGGTCGTCCTGCCCGTCCTGGTGATGTTCCTGGCCTTCCAGCGCCACGTCACCAAGGGCATCGCCATCACGGGCCTCAAATAACCTACTGGAGACAAGATGACCGCCAACATCAGTCGCCGTACCCTGCTCGCCGCCACCGGAACCGCCGCTCTCGTCGGCACCGCTGCCCCCGCCTACGGTGGCAGCGCGGCACCGGCCGACCTCCTGAAAGCCAACTGGAAACCCAGTCGCGAAGACAAGGCTCTCGTCGGCCGCTGGGCGCGGGACACCTGGCGCAGTCTGGTCGCGATGACCGACGAGCGCACCGGGCTGCCCGCCGACAACATCGGCGAATCCGTCACCAACCCGGTCCGCAGCAAGTACACCTCCCCCACCAACATCGGCGGCTACCTGTGGAGCACGGTGGTCGCCCGGCACCTCGGCATCATTTCGCCGCAGGAGTCGCTGCGCCGCGTCACGCAAACGCTGACGACGATGAAGAACGTCGTCCATCACCAGCCCAGCGGCATGTACTTCAACTGGTACGACGAGGCCACCGGCGAGGTACTGCACGTCGACCCGGACGGCACCCGCCCGATCACCCCGTTCGTTTCCAGCGTCGACAACGCCTGGTTCGCGTGCGCGCTGATGGTGGTACGAAACGCCGAGCCGCGTGCCCGTGCCCTGGCCGACGAGCTGCTGAACCGGATGAACTTCAAGTTCTACTACAACCCGGCCGCGCGGCCCGGCGGTTTGATGCGCGGTGGCTTCTTCGAGACCCAGCCGCCGGACGAGGCGACCGACCAGGGCAACCACGCCGGCGTCGGCCCGGACGTGTACTACCGGAAGTTCCACTACGACACCTGCAACACCGAGGCGCGGATCGCCGGGTACGTGGGCTTCGCGCTCAATCAGGTGCCGCACACGCAGTACTTCGCGACGTACCGCACCTTCCCCGACAGCTGCGACTGGTCCTGGGTGGAGCAGAAGCCCAAGGGCGTACACCGGACGTACCTCGGCCTGGATGTCTTCGAGGGGACCTACTCGTACCGCGGGATGCGGATGGTGCCGTCCTGGGGCGGCGACATGTTCGAGTCGCTGATGCCTGACCTGTTCGTCCCTGAGGCGACCTGGGCGCCGCGCAGCTGGGGGATCAACCACCCGCTCACGGTCCGCGCGCAGATCGAGCACGGGCTGGACGACGCCAAGTACGGCTACTGGGGCTTCTCCCCCGCCTCGAACCCGAAAGGCGGGTACTCGGTGTACGGCGTGGAGGCGCTCGGGATGGACCCGAACGGCTACCCGTCCGACCTCGAGGGTACGAACTTCGACGCCGGCTTCGAGGGCTGCCGGGAGGGCACCAACCCGAACCCGAAGTACGGCGACGGCGTGGTCACCCCGCACGCGGCCTTCCTGGCGATGGCGTACGCGCCGCGGCAGGCGATCGACAACCTGAGCAAGATCGAGAACACCCTGCACGCGTACGGCGGTGGCGGGTTCTACGACTCGGTCGCGGTGAAGTCCGGGCTGATCGCCAAGCGCTACCTGTCGCTCGATCAGGCGATGGTGATGGGTGCTATCGGCAACGCGTTCGGCAACGACCTGATCCGGCGGAACTTCGCGTCCCGGACGGTCGAGAGCCGGATTCGGCCGCTGATCGCGATGGAGCAGTTCGAGTCCGGCCTCGAGTGACAGGAGACATCCACTGATGCAGCAAGATGCCAAGACCGACTGGGACCAGCGGATCGCGCTCCGCAGCGACGAGGAGCGGGCGTTCGCCTTCCCGGACCTCGAGCCGCCGAAGGAGGTGACGGCGGTCGGCGGAGCCGGCCAGGTGACGATCGACTGGTCACCGGTGGACGGCGCGGCCGGCTACCTGATCCTCCGCGGCACCGGTGCGCACGGTCCGCTGGAACCGGTCGATCATCACAGCGGCGACGTCCTCTCGGTGCCGTCGCCGCCGTACGTCGACACCACCTGCACGCCGGGTACGGCCTACCGGTACGCGGTCGCGAGCGTGCCCGAGGTGACGGTACTGACCGGGCGGCCGAGTCATGAGGCCGGCGCCGTCCCCTTGGTTGCCGACGGCACCGTCCCGACGGTAGCGGTCGTCGTCGACACGGTTGCCGACGGCACCGAACTTCCCCGGGCGTGGGAGCCGATGGTCGGCAGCGAACGGCTCAGCCAGCTGCTCTGCAAGGACCTGACCGGCGGTCACGAGATCGGCGTCGAGCTCGAGGACGCCCTCCGCCGGATGCACGACGAGCTGGGCGTACGTACGGTCCGCGCGCACGCGATCTTCCACGACGACACGCACGTGATCGATGGCGACTCGTACGACTTCTCGGTGGTCGACGCGATCTACGACAAGCTGCTCGCGATCGGGTTACGGCCGGTGGTCGAGCTCGGGTTCATGCCGCGCGAGCTGGCCAGTGACCCGGCGAAGACGGTGTTCGCGTACGGCGCGATCATCTCCCCGCCGGCGTCGTACGACCGTTGGCACGATCTGGTCCGGGCGCTGGTCCTGCACCTGGTCGACCGGTACGGCCTGGAGGAGGTGCTGACCTGGGACTTCGAGGTGTGGAACGAGGCAAATCTCGAGGTGTTCTGGTCCGGCACGAAGGCCGAGTACCTGCAGCTGTACGACGTGTCCGCCGCCGCGGTGAAGTCGGTCGACCCGCGGATCGCGGTCGGCGGCCCGTCGTCGGCGGCGGCCGGCTGGGTGGATGATTTCCTCGACCATACCAAACGGTATGGTACGCCGGTCGACTTCGTCTCCACGCACACCTACGGCTCGCCGCCACTGGACGTACGCGCATCACTGGAGCGGCACGGGTACGGGGACGCGCGCGTGCTGTGGACCGAGTGGGGCGTGACGCCGACGCACTTCAACCCGATCAACGACTCGGTGTTCTCCGGGGTGTTCCTGCTCCGCGGGATGCGATCCGCCGCCGGCCGGATCGACGCGCTCTCCTACTGGGTCGCGTCCGACCACTTCGAGGAACTCGGCCGCCCGCCGCGTTTCCTGCACGGTGGATTCGGGTTGCGTACGGTCGGTGGGATCGCCAAGCCGAGGTATCACGCGCTGACGCTGCTCAGCCGGCTCGGCCCGGTGGAACTGCCCGTGACCACGAGCGGTGACGGCGGCGGCAGCCTGGTCGAGGCGTGGGCGTCCCGCGACCGCGACCGGATCGCCATCCTGCTGTGGAACCTCACCCTCGATCAGACGAAGGCCGACGGGGCACCCGAACTGACCAGGACGGTCCAGGTCCAGTTGCCTGACGTGGACCCGTCCTGGCAGGTCACCGCGACCGTGCTGGCCATCGGCACCGCCGACCTCCACACCGCGGCCGCGGGCCTCGGCGACTGGCCCACCGACGAGGAGCTGACCGACCTCGCCGAACGCACCAAGCTCACAGCCGTCCCACTGGACCTGAAGGACGGCATCGTCGAGGTGACCCTGCCGATGCCGTCCGCGGTCCTGCTCGAACTCAAGCCGTGAGTTTGGCCGAAGCGGAGGTGTAGAACGCCTTCGCGGTCGAGGCGACAGTGGCCTGCGTCTGGTTCAGCGTGAACGGCCACTTCGCCTTGCCCGCCGCGTCGGACGACACCTGGAGGGAGATCTTGACCAGGTAGCTGTCCTTGCGAATCAGCGCGTACAGGGCGTTGTCCCCGTGTCCGCGGCTGACCACGATGGTTCCCTTGGTCCACTCGCCGGGAAGTTCGGTGACGGTGGCGGTACCGGCCTCCTTGTCGGCAGCCTTCTTCACCCGGTCCTGGAACTGCTGGTCGGCCTCGGCCGCGGTCGGGTACGCGATCACCGCCGCGTTCAGCCGGGCCGGCACCATCACCGTGCCGCCCAGCGGCGCCAGCGTGAACTGGGCCGAACACTGCGGCCCGTTCCACTCCAGGCCGACCCCGGCCGGTACATCCTTCGGGCCGAACGTGTACCCGGTGGAGTGCAACGACCTCGCGAGCGGTGCGAGGTCGATCAGCGAACACACCTTCAGCGCGGTCGCCTTCGGCACATAGTTCGTGCCGCCACCTCCGCCACCGCCGCCGCCCGGAGGCGTGCCCTTGGTCACCGAGGCCCCGCAGGCCGTTGCGAACAGCAACAAACTGATGCCGGCCAGCGCGGACGCGCCGCGGCGTGCGATCAGAGTCTTTCGGCTCATGCCCCTCGTTCTCAGGTCCGGTCGGCCGCCGGAAGCAGCCGAAGCCGGACCATGCTAGCCGCGCGAGGGGTGAACGTCCTCGAGGTCGACGGCTTCCTGGATCCAGCGTTCGACGCCGACGATGTGGACGGTGGCCCAGGACCGGGCGACCTCCGGTTCATGGGCCTCGATCGCGGTCAGGATCGCGCGGTGCTCGGCGAGCGTACGCGCCACCGCGTCGGTCTGGGTCAGGCCGCGCCAGATCCGGGCCCGGTAGGTGGGTTGCCGGAGCGAGTCGATGATCGAGGCCAACGCCCGATTGCCGCTGCCGACCGCGATCAGCCGATGGAACTCGACGTCGCTGTCGAGCAGGTCCGCCACCGACGGATCGGGGCCGAGGTCGTCGAGCAGTTTGTGCACGGCGGCGATGTCCTCGTCCGGCATCCGGAGCGCGGCCCGCTCGGCGGCGGCCGGCTCCAGGATCCGGCGCACCTCGAAGAACTCCAGCACCGAGGCGTCCTGGTGCAGGTCCAGGACGAACCCGATGTTCTCCATCAGCAGCGCCGGGTCGAGACTCGTCACGTACGTCCCGTCGCCCTGCCGGACCTCCAGGACGCGGATCAGCGCGAGTGCCTTGACCGCCTCGCGGAGCGAGTTCCGGGACAGGCCGAGCCGGGCCGCCAGGTCGGCCTCGCGCGGCAACCGGTCCCCGGGCCGCAGTTCGCCGGACACGATCATCTGCTTGATCCGGTCGATGGCCGCATCCGTGACCGCCATGCCACCCCTCCCTCCGCCTACCAAAACCTCCGATGTCTGTGGACCATACATCGGAGGTCTAGGGGGTCCGCCAGAGTTCGGCAATAGATTTCTCGACTACAACATCTCGGATATCCGATACGAACTGTTGACTCTCGTCCAGATCACGGCATATTGATCGGATGAATCACAGCTCTTCTTGGAGGTCAGCATGAGAGGAACACCAGCGCGGGCGCGCCGCTGGGTGACCGCAACGCTGTCGGTGCTGGCACTGACGGCCGTCGCCGCCTGCGGGGGCGGGAACGACGGCAGCGGCAGTGGCGGGTCCGGTTCGGCCGACAAGGCCGACCTGACCTGGCAGTTCTGGGTCGGTGGTACCGCGGACCAGGCGGCCTGGCAGAAGGTCGCCGACCAGGCCCACACCGACCACTCGGGGATCACGGTCAAGCTCCAGGGCACCGACTGGAACAACTACTGGTCGAAGATCGGCACCCTGCTGGCCAGCGGGAAGGCGCCGTGCATCATCGGCATGCAGTCGCTCCGGCTGGCGTCGTACGCGAACGCGATGCTGCCGCTGGACGACCTGATGAAGAAGTACGACCTGAAGGCCGGGGACTTCGACAAGCCGATCATGGACGGGCTGAAGTCGGACGGCAAACAGATCGCGATCCCGTACGACTCCGGCCCGATGGTGCTCTTCTACAACAAGGACCTGTTCAAGGCCGCCGGCATCGCCGACCCGAAGCCCGGGTGGACGATGGACGAGTTCAAGGCCGCCGCGAAGAAGCTCACCGCCGGGGGCAAGTCCGGTCTGGTGACCACGCCCAGCGATCTCGGCACGACGTCCTGGGTGCGTACGCTGACCGGCGCCGAGCCGCTGGCCGACGGCAAACTGAACCTCACCGACCAGAAGTTCGTGGACGGGTTCACCACGTACGCGAACTTCGTCCGGACCGACAAGATCGCCCCGCAGGTACCGTCCGGCAGCAACGACTTCGAGACCACCCAGTTCACCTCTGGCAAGGCCGCGATGCAGCTGAACGGCCCGTGGTCGCTGATCGACACCCTGGGCAAGGTCAAGTTCAACCTCGGGATCGCCACCATCCCGGCCGGTCCGGACGGTTCCAAGACCTTCACGGCCGGTTCCGGTTTCGGCATCTCCCGGTCCTGCAAGACCCCGGATGCCGCCTTCCAGGCGATCGTGTCGATGACCAGCGAGAAGCCGCTGACCACGCTGGCCGCCGCCGGTCGCGCGTACCCGGCCCGGACCGCCGCGCACCCGGCGTGGTTCACCGCCGCGAAGATCCCGGAGGCCAAGGAGGTCATCGAGTACGCGTCGGAGCACTCGGTGCCGCTGATCACCTCCAAGAACTGGGTACAGGTCAACGACCTGCTCACCCGCTTCGGCACCCAGGCCCTGAACGGTGAGATCCCACCGGATCAGGCCCTCAAGACCATCCAGGACCAGGCAGGCGCTGGTTCCTGATGGCAACACAAACCACCGCCGCTCCCCCGGGTACGCCGCCGCGCGCGGCCCGGGCGGGGCGCCGGCCCGCGCTGCGGCGGGACGGCCGGTACGCGTCGGTCTTCCTGGCGCCGAGCCTCGGCGGGCTGGCGCTGTTCACGCTGTTCCCGACCGCGATGGCGCTCGCGATCAGCCTGTTCGACTGGCCGGTGTTCGGTGACCGCAAGTTCCTCGGGTTCGGCAACTACTCGCACCTGCTGGGCGATCCGGTCTTCCGCCGGGTGGTGCTGAACACCGCCCTGTTCGTGGTCCTCTACGTCCCGCTGAACGTGGTCGTATCCCTCGGCCTGGCCACCTGGCTGGGCCCGAAGATCCGTGGCCGGCAGGCGTTCCGGGTGCTGTTCTTCATCCCGGTGATGACGCCGATGGTCGCCAACGTGATGGTCTGGCGGCTGCTCTTCCAGCCCGGCGGGCTGCTCGACGCCGGGATGAAGAGCTGGTTCGGTGTCGACGCGCCGAACTTCCTCGGGTCGTCGAACTGGGCGATGCCGGCCATCGTCGCGATGTCGATCTGGCAGGGATTCGGGTACAACTTCCTGGTCTTCTCGGCCGCGCTCGACCAGGTACCGCAGTCGCAGCTGGAATCGGCGCAGATCGACGGCGCCGGACCGTTCCAGCGCTTCCGGTACATCACCTGGCCGATGATCACGCCGTCGATCTTCTTCGCCACCACGATGACGCTGATCACCTCGTTCCAGGTGTTCGCGCAGCCGTTCATCCTGACCCAGGGCGGACCGGGCGTGTCCACCCAGACCATCGTCATGTACGTCTACAACCAGGGCTGGCAGTTCCTCAGCATGGGCCTGGCGTCGGCGGCCGGCTGGGTGCTGTTCGTGATCATCATGGGCATCACCGCGATCCAGTTCGTCGGGCAGAAGAAGTGGGTGAACTATGACGTCTGAAGCCACCCCCAGCACCTCCGTCACCGCCCGCCGGCTCCGGCTCGGGGTCTCGCACGTCCTGCTGGTGATCGTCGCGATTCTGTTCCTCGGCCCGCTGGTGTACGCCGTGTCGACGTCGCTGAAGCCCGCGGACGAGGTGTTCACGCCGACGCCGCACCTGTTCGGCTCGCAGATCCGCTGGCAGAACTACGCCGACGCGTTCACCTTCGCGCCGTTCGGCAAGTACTTCCTGAACAGCATGTTCGTCGCGGTCGCCGGAACGCTGGTCGTGGTCGCCGCGTCGAGCGGGTCCGCGTACGCCTTCGCCCGGCTGAAGTTCCGTGGCCGGGAGCAACTGTTCGTCCTCTTCCTCGGCACGTTGATGGTGCCGCAGGAGGTCCTGATCGTCCCGATGTACTGGCTGATGCAGTCGCTGGGCTGGGTGGACAGCTACTGGGCACTGATCCTGCCGTGGGCGTTCACTGCCTTCGGTACGTTCCTGCTCCGGCAGTTCTTCCTGACCGTCCCGGCCGAACTGGAAGAGGCGGCCCGGGTGGACGGCTGCGGGCCGTTCGGCTCGTTCTTCCGGATCATGCTGCCGCTCGCGCGGCCGGCCATCGCGGTCCTGACCGTGTTCACCTTCATCAGTCTCTGGGGCAGTTTCCTGTGGCCGTTGATCATCATCAACAGCGTCGAGGACAAGGGCACGGTCCCGCTCGGCCTGGCGCAGTTCATCGGCCAGCAGGGTACGCAGTGGAATCTGATGATGGCGGCGTCGGTGATGGCGATGGTGCCGACCGTGCTGCTCGTCGTCCTGTTGCAGAAACACCTCGTCCGCGGCCTGCTCGTCACCGGGCTCGGCGGCCGTTAGGCCCTCTCAACCCTTAAGGAGATCTGAAATGACCGACGCGCCTCCCGCGCATTCCGTCGAGAAGTTCCGCGACTGGCGGTTCGGCCTGTTCGTCCACTGGGGCCTGTACTCGCTGCCGGCCCGGCACGAGTGGGTGAAGAACTACGAGCGGCTGACCGACGAGGACTACCAGCCGTACTTCGACCACTTCGAACCCGACCTGTACGACCCGCGCACGTGGGCGAAGGCCGCGCGCGAGGCCGGGATGAAGTACGCGGTGCTGACCACCAAGCACCACGAGGGCTTCTGCCTGTGGGACTCCGAGGTGTCCGACTACACGGTCGCGAAGACCGTGAGGGGCAAGGACCTGGTCGGGCCGTTCGTGGAGGCCTGCCGGGCCGAGGGGCTCGGGGTCGGTTTTTACCACTCGCTGATCGACTGGCACCACCCGGAGTTCCCGATCGACCTGGTGCACCCGCAGCGCGACGACGAGGAAGCAATCGCGAAGGCGGCCGGCCGCGACGTACAGGTGTACGCGGATTACCTGCACGCGCAGACCCGTGAGCTGCTGACCAACTACGGCCCGATCGACATCATGTGGTTCGACTTCTCGTACCCGGGCCGCAACTACCCGGACGGCCGGGACGGACACGGCAAGGGCCGCGACGACTGGCGGTCCGAAGAGCTGATGGCGATGGTCCGGGAGTTGCAGCCGGACATCCTGATCAACGACCGGCTGGACATCCCCGGTGACTTCGTCACGCCCGAGCAGTACCAGCCGGACGGACCGATGCAGCGGGACGGGCAGCCGGTGCTGTGGGAGGCCTGCCAGACGCTGAACGGCAGCTGGGGGTACGACCGCGACAACCTGGACTGGAAGTCACCCGAGACGCTGGTCAAGATGCTCGTCGACTCGGTCTCCAAGGACGGCAACCTGCTGCTTAACGTGGGTCCGACCGGGCGCGGCGAGTTCGACCCGCGGGCACTCGCGACGCTGGCTTCCATCGGCGAGTGGATGCGGCTGCACGAGCGGTCCATCCGGGGCGCGCGGCCGGCCGACGGGTACACCGCACCTGCCGACTGCCGGTTCACCCAGAAGGGCAACCGGCTGTACCTGCACCTGTTCTCCTGGCCGATGGGTCACATCCACCTGCCAGGTCTCGCCGGCAAGGTCAAGTACGCGCAACTACTGAACGACGCGTCCGAGATCAAGCGCATCGTCAACGACCCGCACCGGCAAGCTCAGAACACCACGATGGGCGGTGTCGCCTCCGACACCCTCACCCTGAAACTCCCCATCCAGCGCCCGACCACCCTCGTACCCGTCATCGAGCTGTTCCTGAGCTGACCCCACCGCACTTTGTGAAGCCACCGCGCGTTTTCGGGGCCCGGGAATGCGCGGTGGCTTCTCAAGGCCGGGGTTCGGGGCGGGCGGGCTGTTCGCCGCCGCGGGCTTCGAGGTAGTTGTTCTTCGGGACCATCACCTTGCGGCGGAACAGGCAGACGACGGTGCCGTCCTGCTTGTAGCCCTTGGTTTCGACGTGGACGATGCCGCGGTCGTCCTTGGAGGTGGACTCCCACTTGTCCAGGACGACGGTCTCGCCGTAGATGGTGTCACCGTGGTACGTCGGGGCGACGTGCCGGAGCGACTCGATCTCCAGATTGGCGATCGCCTTTCCGCTCACGTCCGGGACCGACATGCCGAGCAGGATCGAGTACACGTAGTTGCCGACCACAACGTTCTTGCCGAACTGGGTGGTCTGCTCCGCGTAGTTCGCGTCCAGGTGCAGCGGATGGTGGTTCATGGTGAGCAGACAGAACAGATGGTCGTCGTACTCGGTCACCGTCTTGCCGGGCCAGTGCTTGTAGACCGCGCCGACTTCAAACTCCTCGTAGCTGCGCCCGAACTGCATCTCGGCTCCTCCTCGGTCGGGTGGCTACCATGCTGCCGAATCCGGGCGGTCCGGGGCCGTGGTCTGGCTCTCACCGACGGGAGAGATAGGTCACCTCTCACCGGCAAGGGTCAGCGTCAGTCCCTCGGCTGCTGCAGTGGTTGCTGCTGGACCGGCTGCTGGCCGGGGTGGTCCGGCAGCAGCGGGTGTACCTCGCCCTTGAGCGCCAGCTTGGCCAGGTGGTTGCGCGCCTCCTCGGCGAACTTGAAGTCGCACAGCACGTCGTACGTCGTCGCCACCACCGCGGTCCGGGAGGTGAAGTCGCGGCGGCCGGCCGACTGCGCGTAGCTCAGCCCACCGAACACCAGCCCGAAGAAGGCGCCCAGCACGACGCCGGTGAGCAGCGCCGCCAGCCAGTTGCCGTTGGTGAACAGACCCAGCAGCAGACCGACGAACAGACCGAACCAGGCGCCGCTGGCCACTCCCGCGGTCAGCGCGCGGCTCCAGGTCAGCCGGCCGGTGATCTTCTCCACCTGCCGGAGGTTGTTGCCGACGATGGTCGTGTGCTCGACCGGGAACTTCTCGTCCGAGAGGTAGTCGACGGCTCGCTGCGCCTCCCGGTAGGTGTCATAGGTCCCGATCGTCAGGCCGGTCGGCCGGGGGTCCATCGAGGGCATGCCCTGCGTGGTCATCGTCGTTCCTCTCCACGTGCTTCCACCCCCATCATTGCCGACGCCTGGTTACCGCGTCTTGATAGCCTCGCCGGTGATGGCCGGGCGACGGTGGGACCTAGGCGCGACACGCCGAATGGGGAGGGCGTTCGCCCGGCGTGCCGGCGCTGACGGCCGCCCGCCCGACGACGTGGTCACCGGCAAGCTGGAAGGCGCCCTGGTCGACTGGGGTCTCTACCGCGACGGTGAGCGCGACCGGCGCGTCGATTCGTACACCGAGGCGCTGGTCCGGGCGCAGCGCGGCCAGGGGTTCGTCTGGATCGGGCTGTTCCAGCCGACCGAGCACCAGCTGGCGATCATCGGCCAGGAGTTCGGTCTGCACCCGCTGGCGCTGGAGGACGCGGCCAAAGCGCATCAGCGACCCAAGCTCGAGCGGTACGGCGACACGCTGTTCGCCGTGTTCAAGACGGTCACGTACGTGCCGCACGGCGATCTGACCGCCACCAGCGAGGTAGTGGCGACCGGTGAGGTGATGGTGTTCTGCGGGCCCGGTTTCGTGGTCACCGTGCGCCACGGGGAGCACAGTGAGCTGACCGGCCTCCGCCAGGAGCTGGAGCAGGAGCCGGACCGTTTGGCGGCCGGACCAGGCGCCGTACTGCACGCGATCGCCGACCACGTCGTCGACCGGTACCTGGAGGTCGCGGACGCGGTCCAGGCGGACATCGACCTGATCGAGACCGAGATGTTCACTCCGCGCGGCTGGCGGAACATCGACCGGGTGTACCAGTTGAAGCGCGAGGTGCTGGAGCTGAAACGGGCCGTGGCGCCACTGACCGGCCCGATGCGTACGCTGGTCGCGCTCCGGCACCCGCTGCTCGCGGACGAGATCAAGAACTACTTCCGCGACGTCGACGACCATCTGCAACGGGTCAAGGAGCAGGTGATCTCGTTCGACGAGCTGCTCAGCTCGATCCTGGCGGCCGGGCTGGCCCAGGTACAGGTGGCCGAGAACGAGGACATGCGGCGGATTTCGGCCTCGGTCGCCATTCTCGCCGTCCCGACGATGATCGCCGGTATCTACGGGATGAACTTCGACTACATGCCGGAACTGCGGCTGAAGTACGCCTATTTCGTCGTACTCGGCGTGATGGCGGTCGCGTGTTTCGTCCTTTACCGCTTGTTCAAGCGGAACCACTGGCTTTGAACCCGGTGTTCTCTACCGTCTGACGGACGGCTTGGCAACCTTTTGCCATGGCCAGGAGTACTACCCGATTGGAATGTTCAAACAGTTGTGGACCAATCCGGTGCCTTGATTGAATTCCGGCATCGCGTTCGGTCAGGAATTGATCACTTTCCGCGACCGAAGCCGTCGGGGACGGCCGTGACGAGAGGGAAACGGGAGGGGCCCGCGGTGCTTCGAATTCATTTCACGCCACGCGATCTGACCCGGGTCACGGTGGCCACCAGGCCGGCGCCGCTCTGGGAGGTGCTGCTCAGTCTGCACATGCTGCAGCAGTCCGACGGCCGGCTGATCTTCGAGGACTGGCGCCGTCAGGTGCGGACCAAGGTGGCGCCGGACCAGATGCGGCTGCTGCTGGAGCTGACGCCGCCGAAGGGCTACTCCCCCGACTTCCTCACCCCGGCCGAGTCCGCGCCGGACTTCGACTCCGCGCTGGAGCTGGCGCTGGCGACACCGCGGCAGCAGGTCCACAGCCAGCTCGACCTGCTCGGCAAGTACCGGCCCCCGTCACCGTGGACGCGGGAGCTGGCCCAGGGCGGCCGGCTGTCGATGCAGAAGCTCGGACGGGCGATCCGTACGTACCACGACGCGGCCATCGCGCCGTACTGGAAGTCGATCGGCACGCACGTGTCAGCTGACCACGCCCATCGTGGGGAGGCGCTGGCCAGGCACGGTGTCGACCGATTGCTGTCGTCGTTGCACCCGCGGGTCCGGTGGGTGGCACCGGTCCTGCAGGTGCTCGACATGAACGACCGCGATCTGTATCTCGATGGCAGGGGAATCGAGTTGCAGCCTTCGGCGTTCTGCTGGCAGGTACCGACCAAGCTGCGGGACCCGGGACTGAAACCGATCCTGGTGTACCCGATCCAGCATGCGCCCGGCATCCTGCGGCAGGCGTCGGTGGAGGCAACGCCGTCGAGTGACCCGCTGGGTTCGCTGCTCGGTTCCACCCGGGCCGCCGCGCTGGAGGCGACGGTCGCGGGGTGTACGACGACGGAGCTGGCGAAACGCTGCCGGATCTCCCCGGCCGCCGCCAGCCACCAGGCGACGGTGCTCCGGGAGGCCGGGCTGATCACCACCCGCCGGGCCGGCGCCTCGGTCCGGCACGAGATCACCCAGCTGGGCATCTGGCTGCTGTCCGGCTACGGCTCCGGCCACACCAGGCAACCCGCCTAGCCCCTCAGACCCTGCCCTGCTGTGCGCTGGGCCGACCGGCACCGCCCCGCCTGTCGACCCAGCGCACCGGGCAGGCTTACAGCCCGATCTACAGCTTGTAGTCCTCGAGCAGGCGGCGGCCGATGATCATCCGCTGGATGTCGGCGGTACCCTCGCCGATCAGCAGCATCGGCGCCTCCCGGTACAGCCGCTCGATCTCGTACTCCTTGGAGAAGCCGTAGCCGCCGTGGATGCGGAACGAGTCCTCCACCACCTGCGCGCAGTACTCACTGGCCAGGTACTTCGCGACGCCGGCCTCGAAGTCGTTGCGGGAGCCGCTGTCCTTCTTCCGGGCCGCCTTCACCATCAGCTCGTGCGCCGCCTCGACCTTCACCGCCATGTCGGCCAGCCGGAACAGCACCGCCTGGTGGTCGGCGATCTTCTTCCCGAACGTTTCCCGTTGCTGCGCGTACGAGATGCCGAGCTCGAAGGCCCTGCGCGCCACCCCGCAGCCGCGGGCGGCCACGTTCACCCGGCCGACCTCGACGCCGTCCATCATCTGGTAGAACCCCTTGCCGGGTACGCCGCCGAGAACCTGCCCGGCGTCGATCCGGTAACCGTCGAAGACCAGCTCGGTGGTGTCGACGCCCTTGTAGCCCATCTTCTCGATCTTGCCCGGCACCGTCAGGCCCTTGTCGACCTCGCCGAAGCCGGGCTCCTTCTCGACCAGGAACGTGGTCATGTTCTTGTAGACCGAGTCCTGACCCTCGTCGGTCTTGGTCAGCACCGCGACCAGGTTGGCCGAGCCGCCGTTGGTCAGCCACATCTTCTGGCCGTTGATCGTGTACGAGCCGCCGTCGCGGGCGGCCTTGGTCTTGATCGCGGACACGTCCGATCCGCAACCCGGTTCGGACATCGAGAACGCGCCGCGTACCTCGCCGGTCGCCATTCGCGGCAGGTACTTCTGCTTCTGCTCGTCGGTCCCGTGCTGGAGCAGCATGTACGCGACGATGAAGTGGGTGTTGATGATGCCGGACACGCTCATCCAGCCGCGGGCGATCTCCTCGACGCAGAGCGCGTACGTGAGCAGCGACTCGCCCAGACCGCCGTACTCCTCCGGGATCATCAGGCCGAACAGGCCGAGCTCCTTGAGGCCTTCGACGATCTCGGCCGGGTACTCGTCGCGGTGCTCGAGCTCGGTGGCGACCGGGAGGATCTCCGCTTCCACGAAGGCCCGGACCGTCTTCAGGATCTCCTCCTGGATGTCGGTCAGCCCGTCGGTCTGCTGCAACCTGCTCATCGTGCGCCTCCTTCGGACGGCTTACCCGCGAGTATCGCGGTAATCAGCATCCCGGTGCGAGGGTGACACCCGCTGTGACACCCACCACCTGTTGAAGGTCGCGTGCCTCACTCACCGACCCCAGCACACCCGGATTGATGGGCTGGCTGGGGTCGCGTGGCTCACTCGTTGTCGGAGTCGGGGCGTGGGAGGGTGCGGCCGATCGTGCCGAACAGGGTCACGATCTGCGGAGTCGCCTGCCAGCGGTGACGCACCTGCGCCTCGAACAGCCGCTGCCGGGCCGCGTAGAAGTGCTCCCCCGCGGCCTGCAGATCCCCCTCGTCAACCGCTTCGGCGGCCTGATCCAGGTCCTTGGCTGCCTCACGCGGCGCCTTGCTCTGGTTGCCGTGACCGCCAGACTGGTTGTTCTGCTCAGTAGCCCGCACCTGCGCCGCCAGACTGCGTAGCCGCTGCACCAGTACGCCACGAGAGTCCTGCGGCGTCGGCTTGAGCGTCGGCTTCGTACTCGGCGGCTTGGATGAGGTTCTGGCAGTTGTCGGCGCCGGGGTGGTCTTCGGAGCCGCGGTCGCCTTTTGAACCGGAGCAGACGGCGTACCGCCTGCCTGTGCCGTTGGCTGGTCACCCGACAGGCCCACGCGCAACAGCAGCGCCGCCACCACGCCGACAACCACTACAGCGGCAGCCACACCCACTTTCACCAGCGGGAGCCGGCCGGTGGACGCCGCTCGGTGCGTCCGGGGCTCCGACTCCTCCCACTTCCCCACACCGACCACACCAGCGGCGCCAGTCACGCCTGGCGTGTCTGTCACGCCTTGCGCGTGAGTCACGCCCTGCGCGTGAGTCACGCCGGCCGGGTCAGCTGGGGGCAGTGTCAGTACCTGCGTCTTGTTGGACGGGGTGAGCAGCGCAGACACCTGTGCAGTGGACGATGGCCGGTCCGCCGGGTTCTTGGCCAGCAAGTGCGTGACCAGAGCAGACAGCTCCTGCGGTACGTCAGCACGCGCCACAGGTGGCGGTACCGCATCCAGATGCTGCCGCATGACCACGTCAACAGTCGGACCGGCGAATGGTGGCGCACCGGTCAGCAGCTCGTGCAGTACGCAGCCGAACGAGTACCAGTCACTGGCAGGGGTGGCCGGTTCGCCACGTACCTGCTCCGGCGACACGTACGACGCCGTGCCGAGCAGTACGCCCAGCCCGGTCGTCTCGTTGCCGGCGCGCTTGGCGATCCCGAAGTCGGTCATCTTGAGCGTGCCGTCCGGCGTCAGCATCAGGTTGGCCGGTTTGATGTCGCGGTGCACCACACCGGCCGCATGCGCCGCGTCGAGCGCGCGGGCGCCCTGGACCGCGATGTCGGCAACCAGCTCGGCACTCGGCAGACCGGAGTCGCGCATCAGCTGCGCCAGATCGGGTCCTTGGACCAGCTCCATCACCAGGAAGACGTGGTCGCCTTCGGTACCGACGTCGTACGTCGCGACCACGTTCGGGTGGGTCAGTCGAGCTGCTGACTGCGCCTCCGCCCGGAACCGGTCGACCGCTTCCATCGGGTCACCGTCGAGGCCGCGCAGCAGCTTCAGCGCCACCTGACGGGCGAGAACCGTGTCCTCGGCCGCCCACACCTCACCTGCGCCGCCTCTGCCGAGCAGGGTCAGCAACCGGTACCGACCTGCCAGTACCTCGCCGTTCACGCACCACACCTTCCGCAGCGGACCGGAACACCTTAGGCGGGATGCGCGTGATGATCGAGTCCGCGGCGGAATCCCTGAACAACCTCTGCAGAACCTCTACGCGGAGCGATTGGCGTACTACGGTACGTCGCATGAAGCGATCGATCACCGCCCTGATCGCGGCCACCCTGGTCGCCGCGACCCTCACGACCACGACCGCGTCCGCCGCGCCGGCCAAGCACCCCAAACCGGTGGTGAAATGCGAGTTCACGCCGACACCGGAGAACCCGGCGGCCAAGCCGGTCCGGCGGCCCAGTCCGGTGGCGAAGGCCAAGGGCACCGTCGACGTGTACTTCCTGACCAACTACGGGCCGTTCGTGGTCCGGATGGACCGATCCGGCGCACCGTGCGGCGTACACAACTTCGTCCATCTGGTGCGCAGCCGGTTCTACGACGCCACGCAGTGCTTCCGGCTGACCAACTCGGCCCGGCTCGGCGTACTGCAGTGCGGCGACATCTACCGCCAGGAGGAGGGCGGGCCGGGGTACAAGTTCCCGGACGAGGTGTCCGGGAAGGAGACCTACCCGCGCGGCACCGTTGCCTACGGCAACCAGGGGCCGGGTACGAACGGGTCGGAGTTCTTCGTGGTGCACTCGTTCGCGAACATCCCGCCGAACTACAGCGTGCTCGGCCACGTGATCGCCGGGATGGACGCGTTCGACCGGATGGTCGCGGCCGGCATCGCCGACCCGGACCAGGACGGACCGCCGGTGAAGCCGATCCGCATCCTCAAGGTCTGGGCGCTGTGAGCCGGCCGGCGGGTTGTGGCGCGGATGACGTGTTGTAACCCGCCCGTGGTGACATAACCCGCTATCGGCGGCGTCAGTCCGCCGGGGGCTGCCAGATGTCGGTGCGGGTCAGGCCGGCCGCGCGGCCCTTGGCGGAGATGACCAGGGCCATCTTGCGGGACGCCTCGTCGATCATCTCGTCGCCGAGCATCACCGCGCCCCGGGCGCCACCGGCGGCCGACGTGTAGTGGTCGTACGCGTCGAGGATGTTCTCCGCGTGGTCGTAGTCCTCCTGGCGCGGCGAGTACACCTCGTTCGCGGCGGCGATCTGGTCCGGGTGCAGCACCCACTTGCCGTCGAAGCCGAGCGCGGCGGACCGGCCCGCCACCCGGCGGAAGCCGTCCACCTCCTTGATCTGCAGGTACGGCCCGTCGATCGCCTGCTTGCCGTGCGCGCGGGCGGCCATCAGGATCTGCATCAGGATGTAGTGATACGCGTCGCCGACGTCGTACCCGGGCGGCTGCTCGCCGACCACCAGCGACTTCATGTTGATCGACGCCATGAAGTCGGCCGGGCCGAAGATGATCGTCTCCACCCGCGGCGAGGCGGTCGCGATCGCGTTCACGTTGGTCAGGCCGAGCGCGTTCTCGATCTGCGCCTCGATACCGATCCGGCCGGGTTCGTAGCCGTGCACCTTCTCCAGCTGGGTGAGCAGCAGGTCGAGCGCGACCACCTGCTCGGCGGTCTGCACCTTCGGCAGCATGATGCAGTCCAGGTTCGCGCCGGCACCGCCGACCACCTCGATCACGTCGGCGTACGTCCACTCGGTGGTCCAGTCGTTCACCCGGACGACACGGAGCTTGTTCCCCCAGCCGCCCTCGTTCAGCGCGGCGACGATGTTCTTCCGGGCGTCCGGCTTCGCGATCGGCGCGACCGAGTCCTCCAGGTCCAGGAACACCTGGTCCGCGTCCAGCCCCTTCGCCTTGGCGAGGAACCGCGGGTTCGAGCCGGGCGTGGCCAGGCACGACCGCCGACTGCGCAAAACCTGTTCCGTCATCGGGACCTCCACTCGGTTACTCCCCGGTCACCGGCAGCGTACGACCTCCGTCGCCGCTGTCCCGGTGACCGGGCTCACTTCCCTACCGAGTGTGGCCTGATTCACCGCATGGTGACTCCGTACGCGCGGGTGATGGTTTGCTTGATGGTGTTGCCTGCGGCGTCAACACCTTCGGTACGCAGGCTGACGGCGCCTGCACGCTTCGGGTGCTTCAGTACGGCGCTGTACTCGCTGCGGCCGGACCTGGTCGTGCGTACGGACTGCCAGGTCGCACCGTCGTCGTAGCTCACCGACAACTTCAGACTGGTCAGTTCGGGATCGCTACCGAGGTACGAGTGGTGGTAGCCGCTGATGGTGATCTTGTGGTCGCGTCCAGCCGGCAGGGTGTTGTCCAAGCGCAGTCCGAGGTCGTAGCCCAAGTACAGCTGGCTGTTGGCCGCGCAGCTGCCCTTGTCCTTCCCGAGTCGGGTGATGGTGTCCCAAGTGCCGCAGTGCACTCCGTACCCGAGTGGTGGTCGGTACGGGAAGCCGTCGGTCGGTTTGGCCGTGCTGAACGTCCACTCCGAGTCGACGGTCCGCGCCCAGCGCTGCGGCTTGTACGGAGCTGGGTACGTCTCCTTCATGCGGTACTGGCCTGGTGCATCGGGTAGTACGAAGTACGGCACCGCGATCAGTGCGATGAAGAACAGCCAGTAGCCCTCTTCGACCGGGATCTCCTTGCCATCCGGTCCCCACAGCTTGAGCTGCGTTTGCGGCTCGCCACGCAGGATCTCGGTGGAGTAGTACGTCTGCGTACCGCCAGTCAGGCCATCACTGCTCTGGGTGTGCCAAGGCATGAAGATGTTGCCGCTGCGGCACGCCTGGCACAGCTTCCAGGTGTAGTCGTTCATTTCCGGCGTGATGTTCCTCAGGGCGGAGTGCACCAGCGGCTGGGCGCCGTACGTGTCGGTCCGTCGTCCAGCACGCGTCAGCACGTCCGTACGCGACTGGACCCAACCGCTGCGATGGAACGCTTCCATGTCGGCCGGAGCGTCGTACGTGAGGCTGCCGCTTCTGCTGCGCTGTACGTCGTTCTGCATCGGGCCGACGTACTCAGTGAGTACGCCAGGCGCTCGCACTGTCAGTTTCGTCGAGCCGAGACCGCGGCCGTACTTCTTCGCTGTACTCCAGGTGAGCGCGAGCGTGCCCGGTGTATCGGCGTGGTAGCGGCTGTCGAACTGGAACAGGTCACGGGAGCTCACTGTCTTCTGCAGTGCAGGCACCCGGCCTTCTACTGGGTACGACAGCGAGTACACGTACGGGATGGTGGCCTTGCCGACCACCGTGATCATCCGGGGCATCCGCGCGCGTAGTGCATGTCCTTGTTCGGCTGGGATGGTCAGTACGGGAATCGGAACAGCAACGTCATCTGTGAGCAGTGCGCGACCGCGGGCGCCGTACACGATCACACCGACCGCACCGGCCTTCTGCGCGGCCAGTGCACGATCCAGTACGCCGCTCTGACACGTCCACGCCTCTGTAGGACACAGGTCCGATACGTCGAGCAGTACGACCGCGCCGCGTACTGGCGTACCGAAGACGAACGGCAGTGCCTTCGTACCGTCGAAGCGGGCGTCTTCCGCTTCTAGCGTCACGTACTTGGCTTCCAGCGCTCTCCCACCGGAGTACATGGCAACCGGCGGTCTTGCCAGTAGCCGGTCGTCACGCCATAGGAACTGCCCGACGGTCACCTGCTGCGTCGGTGTGGCCCACAAACCCCACTCCTCCTTGTACTGCGACTGCGCGCCGACCCGTAGCGTCCACATCCCGGCAGCAGACGACTGCACCCAACCAACCTGCGTGTCGACCGGCACAGCGGCCTGTGGTGTCCGCGTACTGACTTTGCTGGCTGTCTGCGCGTTGAGTACTACGTTCTGATCGGCGTGCAGATCGACCTGCGGGTTGGTCAGCAGCGTGACTTGTGGGTTGCCTGCCGCGTCACGCCAGTTGATCGACGTCTGGACGCTGTACGTGCCTTCGTCGAGAGTGCCCGCGACACTCTGCTCGCCCGGCGCGTACGCCACGTTGTTGGTGATGTCCAGGTCGTACTGGTCGTCCAGGCGCATGAAGTACCAGGTGTTGTACTGCACGTCGGTCGCACCGGCCGGGAGCTTGATCGACGCAGTCAGCTTGTTCCGTGGCGGCTGCACGTACGCGGCGACCGCGTTACGCAGCTGGGTGTTGCCAGAACGAGCTACGACAGCGCCCTGGTACCAGGTGCCCGGTCCACTCGGGTCGAAGGTGACAGCGACCGGTGCGGAGCCGTTGGCAGGCACAGTTACCGTCGCCGGCACCTTGAGTGCGTTCGGCGGCGCCGTACCTTCGGTCGCCTTGATCGACGCGGTCAGGTTGAGCGTCACCGGCTGGTCGGTCGTGTTGACGTACGTGAGCGTCTTCTCGGCCGGCACGTCGTACGGCCTGGGCAGGATGCCGAAGTCAACGTTGCCGGTGCTGTAGACGCCCTGACTGACCGCACGGGCGACATCGACACGTCCAGAACCCACCTGGTACGCCGTGCCGTCGATCTCCTTGGAGCTGCTGATCAGTGCGCCCTTCAGCTGCTGGCCAGTCCAGTCCGGGTGCTCCTGTGACAGCAGTGCGGCCGCGCCGGCGACGTGCGGAGTAGCCATCGAGGTACCGCTGAGGCTCGTGTACTTGTCGCCGACCAGCGGGCCGAGCGATGTACCGGCCGCACGCGCCGCGACGATGGAAACGCCCGGCGCGGAGATGTCCGGCTTGAGCGCCTGATCCACCCGCCGCGGTCCCTGACTGGAGAACGCGGCCCGCTTGTCCTGCTTGTCGACCGCAGCGACGGTCAGGGCGGCGTCCGCGACACCGGGCGCACCGAGAGTGCCCGCGCTGCCGTCGTTTCCGGCCGCCACCACGAACAGCGTGTGGTACTGCGCGGACAGGTCGTTCACCGCCTGACTCATCGGGTCCGTACCGTCGGTGCAGCAGCCGCCCAGGCTCATACTGATCACCTCGGCGCCCTGCGCGGCCGCCCACTGCATGCCGGCGATGATGTCCGACTCCGACCCACCACCGCTGTTGTCGAGTACCTTGCCGACCAGCAGCGTCGCGTCGGGCGCCACGCCCTTGTACTTGCCGCCGGATGCCGCACCGGAACCGACAATGGTGTCAGCGACGTGCGTACCGTGGCCGTGCTTGTCGGTCGCGTCCTGCCCAGGTACGAAGCTCACGGCCTCGGCAACCTTCCCAGCCAAGTCTGGGTGGGTCTGATCGACACCGGTGTCCAGTACGGCGACCTTCACGCCCTTGCCCGTATAACCGGCCTGCCATGCCGCTGGCGCGCCGATCTGCGGCACGCTGACGTCCAGATTGGCCTGCACCTTGCCGTCGAGCCAGATGCTCGCCACGCCGTCGAGCGACCGGGCGGTCGGAGTGTCCACCGCCGCCCAGAAGCCGGCTGCCTGTGCCTTGCCCAGTGCGACCGCCTCGGAGCGGATGCTGGCCAGTGGCCGTACGCTGCGCGTCCCTGGCAGCGCTGACTTGGCCGTACGACGCTGCAGGATCAGCGGCAGCGTGGCCGACTTGGCGTCGTTGTAGCCGTACTTGGTCAGGTACGCCACGTCGAACAGCCGCTTGTCCAACCGGCCACTGGTGATCAGCCCAGAGGCGTCTGACGGATAGACGTAGTACTGGTCCCCTTGGCGAAGCTGCGTGAAGACAACTGGCCGACCGTTTTCCCTGGGCGCCGCAGCGACTTCGGCGTCGACCGGCGTACCGTCCGCAAGGAACTGGTAGGTAACCCGGTCGCCGGTGATCAGCGTTAGCTGCGTACTCCCGGTCGGCCTTGGTACCTGTGCCACCTCTTGGGCGACCGGCGGCGTCTGCTGCGGCGTACTGGCAGCTCCCGTGGTTGTGGAGCCGAGTAGCAGTGCAAGAGCCGACAGTGCGGCTACTGGGATACGCCATCTGGTCATGGGTGATCTCCTTTGGGCGGACCTGTGCAGACCTTGGCAGGGCGGCGACATGTCCGGAAGCGGTCTGGCCAGGCAGTTCCCGCCAATGGCGGGAACCGGCGATGATCGGTCAGTGCTCGAGCCGCTCGGTCTGAATCGCCAGGAGCAGGACCTGTACGAGGAACTCGTCTCCAGCCGCCCAGTCCTCGCCACCGAGCTCGCAGACCGTTCCGCTGCTCTTGCCCGGCTGATCGAACTGGACCTGGTCACGCTGGTCGACACCAATCCACCCAGGTACGTGGTCCTGCCGCCGGACACTGCGCTGGACCAGCTGGCGCGCCGGCGGGAACGTGAGCTCGCGGACGCGCGCCGGAAGATGGTGGAGCTGACAGTGCGGTTCCACGGCAGTACGACCCGGCGTGAGCCGGCGGACCTGGTCGAAGTCCTGCAGGGCGAACAGATCGCGCAGTCGATGAGCAGACTGCTGCTCGGTGCGCGGCACGAGGTGTGCGGGTGGGACGCGCCGCCGTACCGGGACGACCCCAACCAGGTGAACCAACTGGAGATCGACCAGCTGAAGCGCGGTGTGGCGTTCCGGGTGATCTACGACCGGCGTGGCTCGATGGACCGGCCCGGCCGGTTGGCCGCGCTGATCCAGGGCATCGCGGACGGCGAGCAGGCGCGCGTGGGTGACGTACCGATGAAGCTGATCGTCACGGACGCTCCGATGGCGTTCGTCCCGTACGACGTGCACGCGTCCCGGCATCAGACCGCGCTGCTGATCCACGACCCGGTGCTGGTGTCCGGCTTGGCCGCGTTGTTCGAGTTGTACTGGCGTAAAGCGGTCCCGTTGGCCACGTACGACGGTGGGCCGTCCGCTGATCGCCCGACCGCGTCCGAGCGGGAGCTGCTCGCCCTGCTGATGTCCGGCTTCACCGACAACGAGATGGCCGTACATCTGGGGCTGGGCGAACGGACCATTCGCAAGCACATCGACGGGATGCGGCACCGGCTGGATGCCGACACCCGCTTCCAGGCCGGCTACCAAGCCGTACTGCGCGGCTGGCTGGGCCATCGTGGGTGATCTGACTGCGCTGGGCCTCACCAGAGCCGAGGAGGACGCGTACAGCGCCCTGGTCGCTTCCGGACCTCACCCGTCCGAGAATGCAGTGCTGAACAGCCTGGTCAGCAAAGGGCTGGTCAGTCGAGTAGACGATCACTACGTGGCGGTGGCGCCGGACATCGCGCTGGAAGTGCTGTTGCTTGAACAAGAACGCCGGCTGCGCGACGCCCGCGTACACATCGATGACCTGTCATCCGCGTACCGCACCCACACCGGTACGCCGACTGCGACGATGGTGGAGCTGGTGACAGGTGCAGGCGCCGTACAGCAGCGGATTGAGCAAGTACAGCTGGCTGCACGGACCGAAGTACGACGACTGGTCAAGACGCCGTACCGTGCGCCGGCAAGTCTTCTGCCCGAGTGCAGGACTGTGTACGAGCATGGCGTACTCGATGCACAGGACAACGAAACCGCGCGTGTACTACCTGCGTTGCCGATCAACCTGTACGTCGCGGACGACCGCCTCGCGCTGGTACTGCTGAACGACCGATCCGCTGTCCTGGTGCAACCCTGTGGCCTGTTCGATGCGTACGTCGAACTGTTCGAGGCACTGTGGGAACGGGCGCTGCCCGTGAAGGCTGACGGCGCCGAGACTCTCGTTGCACTACTACTGGCAGGACTGACCGACGAGGCGCTGGCCCGGCAGCTCGGTGTCAGCTCGCGCACCGCGCAACGCAAGATCGCCGCACTGATGCAGGAGCTCGGCGCACGTACCCGCTTCCAGGCCGGCGCACAGACAGCGATGCGAGACCTCGGCTGAGTTGTGTCACGCTTGGGTCGTGAGCATCGAGGAGGCGGTCGCCGAGATCGCCGGCGTGATGAAGAAGGCCGGACTGGTCTGGCTGGCCTGGGACGGCCGGCGCGCTGTCCCGGCCTGGTTCGCCACCGTCGACGGACAGTACGTCGTGCTCGCGGACAGGTCCGACAGCGCGGAGCAGCCGCTACCCGGGCTAGCGACCTCCGGCGCGGTGCAGGTCGTCGTACCCGCCAAACCCGCCATGAACCGGTTGGCGAGCTGGCAGGCGACCGTACGGCGCCTCGAGCCCGGTAGCGAGGAGTGGACGGCTGCGGCGCAGGTGCTGCGGACCGAGCGCCTGAACGCGGCCGGACTGGACACCCAGCTCGAGCGCTGGCGGTCCGAGGCGGACATCCTCGTGCTGGAGCCGACCGGTGAGCTCACCGAGTCGGCCGGGCGGTTCGATGCCACCCCGCGCGCCGAGACGCCGCCGCCGAGCCGGGCAACCACCCGCGGCAAACCGCCGATCACCCTGCACCGCCGGATTCGCCGCCGCCCGAAGCTCAGCTGAGCGTCCTCAGCCAAGACTCCGGTTCGGCGGGTTAGCCTTCGGACATGACCGGATCACCGTCGCGGGTTTACGTCGCTCGGCTGGCCGGGCTGCCCGTGTACGACCCGAACGGCGACCAGGTCGGCAAGATCCGGGACGTCGTCACGATGATGCGCCAGGGCAACCAGCCGCCGCGCGTACTCGGTCTGGTCGTCGAAGTGTTCACCCGGCGCCGCATCTTCCTGCCGATGACCCGGGTCACCTCGGTGGACGTCGGGCACGTCATCACCACCGGTCTGCTCAACATGCGCCGTTTCGAACAGCGAGCGACCGAGGTACTCGTACTGGGCGAGCTGCTCGACCGGACCGTCACCATTGCTGACACCGGCGCGACCGCCGTGGTGTTCGACATGGCCATGGAGCAGTGGCGGACCAGGGACTGGCTGCTGACGAAGGTAGCGGTGCGGGAAGGTTCCAAACGGTTCCGGCGTCGCGGACAGACGCACGTCCTCGACTGGGCTGATGTCAGCGGGTTCACTCAGGTCGAAGAAGGACAGGGGGCAACTCACATCCTCGCCGCGTTCGAGTCGATGCGAGCAGCTGACCTGGCCGGCGTACTGCATGACCTGTCTGCCAAGCGACGCAAGGAGATCGCGGCGGCGCTGGACGACGAGCGGCTGGCCGACGTACTGGAAGAGCTGCCGGAAGACATCCAGGTCGAGATCCTGGCCGGACTGGACACAGAGCGAGCCGCGGACGTACTGGAGGAGATGTCCCCGGACGACGCCGCTGACCTGATCGCGGAGCTGCCAACCGACACAGCGGAACGCCTGCTGACACTGATGGAACCAGATGAAGCAGAAGACGTACGGCGACTGCTGACGTACGAGGAGCACACTGCCGGCGGTCTGATGACGTCAGAGCCGGTCATCCTGCCCGTGGACGCCACAGTGGCAGATGCACTGGCCCACGTACGCAATGCCGACCTGAGCCCCGCACTGGCCGCGATGATCTACGTTTGCCGGCCACCGCTGGAGACACCTACCGGACGGTTCATCGGCATCGGCCACATCCAGCGGCTACTGCGTGAGCCACCGTCAGAACTGGTGTCCGCCGCGTTGGACACCGACCTGGACGGACTCCGCCCGGACGACAGCCTGCAGACCGTCAGCAAGTACCTCGCCACGTACAACCTGGTTGCCGCACCAGTACTGGACGACGAGGGCCGGCTACTCGGCGCGGTGACGGTCGACGACGTACTCGACCATCTGCTCCCCGACGACTGGCGGGAACGCGATCACCTCGAGCCACACGAGCCAGAGCCGCAGGAGGTGGACCACGATGCCACGTGACGACCGCAGCACCGACGACCGCCGCCCGCGGAGCAGTACCACCGATGAGCGCCGGCGGACGTCGGACGAGCGCCGGGTGTTCCGCGGCGCGGCCCGGCTGGACATCCCCCGCGACTGGCGGCGGACGTTCGTACCGCGGCCGACGTACGACGCGGACGCGTTCGGCCGGCTGTCGGAGCGGATCGCGCGGTTCCTCGGCACCGGGCAGTTCCTGGTCTACATGACGGTGACGATCCTGTTCTGGATCGGCTGGAACATCTTCGCCCCGTCGAGCCTGCGCTTCGACCAGTACCCGTTCATCTTCCTGACGCTGGCGCTCAGCCTGCAGGCGTCGTACGCCGCGCCGCTGATCCTGCTCGCCCAGAACCGCCAGGAGGCCCGCGACCGCGTGCAGTACGAGCGGGACCGGGACGTCGACTCCCGGACCCGGGCGGACATGGAGTTCCTGGCCCGCGAGATGGCGTCGCTACGGATGGCGGTCGGCGAGGTCGCCACCCGTGACTTCCTCCGCTCCGAGCTGCGCTCCCTGCTCACCGACCTGGACAGCCGCGAGGACGACCGGGTTTGACCGCGAGCTACCCTCGCTATTGAGGAAGAAGAAGGACGTGGGGATGAAGACTCGATTCGCGCCCGACCGGGGGCTGTCCAGCCGGATGGTGGTCACCAGTTTCCTGCTCGGCCTGCTGTACGTGGGCTTCGTGGCACTGCTGATCGCGCTGACCAGAAGTGCCGTGATCGCGGTGGTGATCGCCGGCGGCATGCTGTTCGTGCAGTACTGGTTCTCCGACCGGATCGCGCTGTACGCGATGCACGGCCGGATCGTCACGCCGGAGGAGGCACCGGAGCTGCACGGCGCGATCGACCGCCTGTGCGCGCTGGCCGACATGCCGAAGCCGCGGGTGGCGATCGCCGACGTGGACCTGCCGAACGCGTTCGCCACCGGGCGTAACCCGAAGAACGCTGTGGTCTGCGTCACCACCGGCATCATGCGCCGCCTGGACCAGGACGAACTGGAGGGCGTGCTGTCGCATGAGCTCTCACACGTCGCGCACCGGGACGTCGCGGTGATGACGATCGCGTCCTTCCTCGGCGTACTGGCCGGCCTGATCACCCGCTTCGGCCTGTACGGCGGCCTGGGCCGGAACCGCGACCAGAACACCGCGGTCATCGTGCTCACCATCATCGCCGTGTCGGTGGCCGTGTACGCGATCTCGTTCCTGCTCACCCGGACCCTGTCCCGCTACCGCGAGCTGGCCGCCGACCGAGCCGGAGCGATGCTCACCGGCAGACCGTCGAGCCTGGCATCCGCCCTGACCAAGATCAGCGGAGACATCGCCCGGATCCCGTCCCGGGACCTGCGCCAGGCGGAGGCCTTCAACGCCTTCTTCTTCGCCCCGGCCCTCTCCGGCAAGGGCGCCAGCCTGTCGAACCTGTTCTCCACCCACCCGACCCTGGAGACACGCCTGGAGCGCCTCGGTACCCTCTCCCGCGAGTTGGGCGAGCAAGCTTAGAGCTATGGGTCTTCTTGACATCCTGCTGGGCAGGAGCAAAGCCGTTCCGCCGAATCTTGATCAGTTGTTCTCGCTTCCGTCGGCCGCGATCACTCTGGAGACCGCGGCCGACTACCGCCCGACCGGTAGTGGCTCGGTCTGTTTCAAGGCAGCCGAGGGCGGTGGCTTCTCCACGCTGCGCGACGAGGTCGACAAGCTGCTGGCTTTGGACAACGGCAAGTTCACCAGTACGACCGACTCGTACGGGTTCACCTGGCTGGTACGCGAAACCGCACCGGACGACCTGGAGACACTGGTCACCGACCTGCACGCGGTGAACACGTCCCTGGTCGACGCCGGCTTCGGCACCGCGCTGCTCTGCACCCTCGTCACATTCACCAACGGCAGCCAGACCATGGGCTTGGTGTACCTGTACAAACGCGGCTCCTGGTACCCGTTCGTACCGGTCGGCACCGACCGCCGCGACAACGCCGCCGAACTCCAGATCAAGTCGGTGGTCGGCGCGGACCTCCGCTTCGAACCCGACCTCTCCCGCTGGTTCCCCATCTACGGCGCCCCCGGCCTGTAACCCGTACGCGAACCCCCGCTCCACCCCAAGGCCATTTGAGTGGTGAACCCCCGAACGTGCCCCTTCACCCCTCGCATGCGGCCGGTGAACAGGCAACCAGACACGTTAACCACTCAAATGGTCTCTGCGCCGACAGCGTTGGCTGGGGTTAGGTTTGCCTTGGCGGACGTACGTCACATGGACCGTGGTCCGGCGCGGGGCGGGGACCACGTAGCCTTGGGGCATGGCTGCCACTGCTGAGCAGGTGACCGCAGCGCTCGGTGGAGTGCTGGATCCCGAGATCAAGAAGCCGATCACGGACCTGGGGATGGTCGAATCCGTTCTGGTTCGGGACGACGGCGTGGTCGCCGTACGCGTGCTGCTGACCGTCGCCGGGTGCCCGATGAAGGACACGCTGCGGCGCGACGTCACCGCCGCGGTGAGCAAACTCGACGGCGTCACCGGGGTCGAGATCGACCTCGGGGTGATGTCCGCCGAGCAGCGCTCCGCCCTGCAGACCCAGCTCCGCGGCGGCGTCGCGGAGAAGGAGATCCCGTTCTCCCGGGCCGACTCGCTGACCAAGGTGTTCGCGATCGCGTCCGGCAAGGGCGGCGTCGGCAAGTCGTCCGTGACGGTCAACCTGGCGGTCGCGATGGCGCGCCAGGGGCTCTCGGTCGGCGTCCTCGACGCGGACATCTACGGGCACTCGGTGCCGGCCATGCTCGGTGTCGCGGACGAGCGGCCGACCGCTGTCGACGACATGATCATGCCGGTCCCGGCGCACGGCCTGAAGGTGATCTCGATCGGCATGCTGAAGCCGAAGCGCGATCAGGTGGTCGCGTGGCGCGGCCCGATCCTGGACCGGGCGCTGGTCCAGATGCTCGCCGACGTGTACTGGGGCGATCTCGACGTACTGCTGCTGGACCTGCCGCCGGGAACCGGGGACATCGCGATCTCGGTCGGTCAGCGGCTCACCAGCGCCGAGGTGATCGTGGTGACGACGCCGCAGGAGGCCGCCGCCGAGGTGGCCGAGCGGGCCGGCACGATGGCGCAGATGGTGCACCAGCGGGTCGCGGGCGTGATCGAGAACATGTCGTTCCTGCCCTGCCCGCACTGCGGCCCGGAACACCGGATCGAGATCTTCGGCTCGGGTGGCGGTACGCGCGTGGCGGAAACGCTGTCGGCGCGGCTCGGGTACGCGATCCCGCTCCTGGGCGAGATCCCGCTCGACGAGCGCCTACGCTCCGGCGGCGACCTCGGCCAACCCCTCGCCGGCGCCGACCCAGAAGCCCCCGCAGCCCAGATCCTCGCCAAAATCGCCACCACCCTCGGCGGCAAACCCCGCGGCCTACTAGGCCGCCAACTAGGCCTCTCCCCCGTCGGCCGCTGAGCCGTCGCCGATCGGCCGCTGAGCCGTCGCCGATCGGCCGCTGAGCCGTCGCCGATCGGCCGCTGAGCTGTCGCCGATCGCGGCCCATTTCCAGGTCATCGTCGGGCCAGCCGGCGACCTCGGCGACGCTGCGGTCGGGGCTCATCCTGGTCCCGCCTGCCGATCGGCTAGTCGGCGGGCGCCGAGGCCTAGTCGGCGGAGATCGAAGCGGCAGGCGTGGACTCCGTGGGGGTTGACCAGATTGGGCGGAGTGGGGCGAGGCCTTGCTCGACGTAGTCGGCGATCGGGCGTACGCCGTCCTCTTGGTACCACTGCTCGAGCGCGGAGAAGTACCCGAAGACCAGCGCGTTCGCGGCGACGCGAGCCTGGGTCGGGGTCAGTTGACCGCTGATCATCAACGGCGCGATCCGCTGACTCGCGCGATCCAGCGAGGCAAGAAACGCCGTCCGCACCGAGGGTTCCTTGAAGAAGTACCGCACCCGCCGATACGAAACCGGCTCAGCACCACCCGCCCGCCGCCGATCACCACCCGCCACCGCCGGCACCTGATCATCCGACAAGTCCGGCACGTGATCCCCCGGCGAGGCCGGCGCCCGACCACCAGGCACCACCTGATCCCCCAGAGGAGCCGGCGCCCGACCACCAGGCGCGGCCGGATCACCCGGTGAAGCCGGCATCTGATCACCCGGTTGGGCTGGAGCTTGATTGCCTGGTGCGGGCTCGGGGCTTCCACCTTCTAATCCGTTGGTCGCAGGTTCGACCTGTTCGTACGCGCGGACGATCCGGATCATGCTGCCTACCGGGTCGTTGACGTCGAGCAGTTCCTCCAGTGCCTGCTGGCTCATCGTGTCGAACTCGTCGGCGACGATCAGCCCCTCCTTCGTCCTGAAGTACCGGTACACCGACGACGGTGAGACCTCCGCCGCGGCGGCGATCTCCTCGATCGTCACCGCGTCGAACCCGCGCTCGTCGAACAGATCCAGCGCGCGCTCCTGAATCGTCCGCCGCGCCTTCACCCGCCAGCGTTCCCGCAACCCGGTAGCCATACCCGCACCTTACGAGACAGCAACACGCTTCAGCAAGTGACTGTCTAAAACTCTTGACGCCCGCGGCACGCCGTTTGTACAGTCACTTGCATGAGAAAGTCACTTTCTAAAAGAGCAACTCCGTTGATCGCCGTCGCGCTCTCCCTGGCGCCGGCGGTGGCCGCGATCGCCGATCAGGCCGGTGGCCGAAGCCTGTTCAACCACGCCTCGTCGGCGTACGCCGCGTACGGCAAGACCATCACTTCAGGCACCGTCTACGGCCTCATGTACGGCGTCGCTGCCTTCAACCTGCTGCTTTGGCTGCTGGTGGTCGCGCTCGCCCGTACGCCGCGCCTAATCGCCGCCGGCGCCGCCGTGACAGCTGTCCTACTCACCATCACGGCCGCCCTCGCGCTCCTACTCGTCACCGAGTACGGCGTGCACCCGTTCCCACCCCTGTGGGGCATCCTCGCCCTACTCCCAGCCACAGCCGGCGCCCTCGCGGTCGCAGCACTCGCCCGCCCGCCCCTTCCTGCTTGAGCGTATCCATCGCGGCGGCCCGAGCTGGGAGGTTTTCCACAGGGGTCAGGTGGATTCGGGGTCGTACGGGGGTTTGGCGCCGGCGGGGAGGCGTTGGGCCGGGGTGTCGGTGAACTCGGTGGACGAGGGTTCGTCGTCGTCCATCGGGTCGAGGAGGTGTTTGCGGACGAAGTTCTTGGGGTTCAGGTCCTGCAGCTCGAGGTCCGCGTACTCGGGGCCGAGCTCGTTGCGGAGGTCGTTCTGGGCGTTGTTGACCATCTGGCGGACCTGGCGGAGCAGCCGGCCGGCCGTCCGCGCGAACTCCGGCAGGCGATCGGGGCCGAAGACGAGCACGGCGACGATCGCGATCACGACCAGTTCCAATGGCCCGATGCCGAACATGGCCTCACCCTCCTGTACTTGCCCCGGACGCCGACAAGGGTATCTCGACAATCCAGCTTATGCGTCAGCCGATTTGCTGGGCGAGAGTTACGGTCGCCGTCCGGGCGCGGCCGCCGCGTTCGTACGCGAGGCGGACGGCCTGGCCGGGCTGGTAGGTGCGGATCGCGACGATCAGTACTTCCGCGCTGTCCACCGGCTGGTTGTTGATCGCGGTGACCACGTCACCGACCCGCAGACCGGCGCGCGCGGCCGGCGAACCGGTGCTCACCGCGCTGACCCGCGCACCACCTTCGAACTGCATGTCGACGCTGGCCCCGATCACCGGGTACGACGCCTTGCCGTTGGCGATCAGCTGCTGGGCGGTCCGCCGGGCCTGGTCGATCGGGATCGCGAACCCGAGCCCGATGCTCCCGCTCTGTCCTTCACCCGCGCCGGGTACGGTCGCGATCGCGGAGTTGACGCCGATCACCCGCGCGTTCATGTCCACCAGCGGGCCACCGGAGTTGCCCGGATTGATCGCCGCGTCGGTCTGCAGCGCGCTGATGTACGACGCCTGGTCCACCGAATCGCCGGTGGTCACCGGACGGTTCTTCGCGGAGATGATGCCGGACGTGACCGTACCGGCCAGGCCGAGTGGTGAACCGATCGCGACCACGTCCTGCCCGACCACGGCCTGCTCCGACCGGCCGAGCTGCACCGACGGCGCATCCAGCCCGGCCACCTGTACGACGGCCAGGTCGTACGCGGGTGAGCGGCCGACCAGTCGCGCGGTCGCGGTCTTGTTGCCGTTGGTGACGACCTGGATCGAACCGCCCTTGGCGGCCGCGGCGACGACGTGGTTGTTGGTCAGGATGTGGCCGACGTTGTCGATAACGAACCCGGAGCCGGTCGCGTCGGAGTTGTCCGAGCCCTGCACCTTCAGCTGCACGACGCTCGGTAGGAGTGCCGCGGCGACGGCGGAGACCGAGCCGGTACGGATCTTGGGGTCGGCGCCGTTGCCCACCGGCGGGTCGGGCTGTTCGGTGACGGGTGGGTTGTTGCCGCCGAGTGCGACCACGGCGGTGGCGGCGCCGGCGCCGGCCAGGACGCCGATGACGAGAGCTACCAGGGCGGCGATCGCGACTACGCGGTTCACCTTCGGGGGTTCCGCGGAGTACGAGCGGGCCTGCTGCTGGTGCCAGTCCGCTGGTGGGGGCGGTGTGTACATCGGGCGGTACTGCGGTTGTTCGGTCGGCCAGGCTTGCCCGGGGTAGATCGGGCGGAAGCGCGGTTCCTGCGGGTCAGGCTGGCCGAAACTGCGCTGGGTGGTGGAGCGCCCGCCGGTGGTCTGCCGGTAGGCGGCGTCCGAACCGGGCGCCCGCAGCGGGAACGCGCCGGCACCGGGCGCCGGCGGAGTCAACCCACTCAAAGGAGCAGCGCCAGGCGCTGTGAAGGAGTCGGCGGGAGTGGCGGTGCCAGGGCTCACAGGGGCAGCGGTGGATGAGCCGGGGGCAGCGGGTGCGGGAGGGGTAGCGGTGGGGGGCGTGGGTGAGCCGGGGGGCGGGTCCGAAGCGGGGTTCGGGGGTGCCGGGGTGGGAACTGTCGGCTCGGCGTCGTCGTTCACGGTGCCCCGCCTCACGTCGTCGTGGTCGTCGGTCGGAGGCCCGGCCGGGGAACAACCGGAGGGGCATCCAGATCGATTATCCCAGCTTCGGCGAAAGTGCACCCATCGGAGTGAGCCAGGTCGCGATTTTGGCCAGCCCGGTCCCCAGCCGCTGGATCGCGGTCAGCTGGATCGGCTGTTCGTGCGGGAACGCCCGAACCACCTGACCGAGCTGCTCCGCGGGCAGGTCACCGATCAGCGTGTACACGATCCCACCGGAAGACCAGACCACGTACGACGGCATTCCGTACCGTACGTACACACCTGGACTGTCCGTAGTGCTGAACCCCGCGACCGCGGCCGGGTCGAGTGCACCGCGCTGCTCGAACAGCGACACGTTGAACAGCCCGTCCGAGTACGAGAACTGCAGTGACCCGTTGCTGGTGTCCTGGTGTACGTCGTACAACGTCAGCGACGCCGGCAGGTCCGGTGCGCAAACCCAGCCTTGTGAACGCAGCTTGTCGACCTTGCCCAAGCCCACTGACTCCACGCCGTTCGGCAGCATCGGTGGCAAGTGACCGAGGAACTCCGAGCTCTCGATCTCCAACTCAGTGAACACTGTCGCCCGCACCATCGTCTTGCCGTCCGCACTGAACAGCTGGCGCTGCAGCAACAACCCAGTCGCCTTGTCGATCCAGAACCGAGCCGCCAGCGTCTGGTCGTCCCGTAGCGCCTCCACTTGTACTGCAGGCCGGCCGATCAGGTCCGTACAGCACTTGTCGACCAGCTGGTACGTGGACTGCAGCAACGCTAATGGTCCGCCGTCAATGGCCGCACCGGTCGTCGTAGCGCGCTGCACGAACGCCTTCGCGCCAGGCGCGGACGAACCGACCACGCTGATCTCCGACCCCTGCGACGCCGCGTGCACGATGTTGAACATCGCCGAGCTGGCGCCCTGCGGTCCCCAGGCGGTGATGATCTGGGTGCCGTGGTACGACACCTGGTTCGGCGCGGCGGCGGCCTTACGCAGCCAGCTGACCGCGCTCGGCGAGTCCGGTTTCGAACCGAGCGGCAGGAGCGGCGCGGCGCCGGCGGGCAAGGGCAGGCCGAAGCCGATCAGGGCAGTGCTGACCAGGACGGCGAGCCGGGTGAGGCTCACCGGTCAGCGTCCGGTCAGAGCCACCGGGCCGAGCGTGGAACCCGGCCTCGAACCCACCGGAACCGAGCCCAGGGCCGGACTCGAGCCCAAAGCCGAACCCAGCGTCGGGCTCAGCCCCGCGTACCCGCCGCCCGTGTACGAGCTCAGCACCGCGACCGGGTCGGCGAACGGCGCTCCCCCGGTAGTAGTCGCATGGTCGGAGGAGAAGCTGGCCACCGGCGGCTGCAGCGTCGGCGGCTGCTCCGAGCGGGCCGGGTCGCCGATGACGAAGGCCGTCCCGAGCAGGGAGGCGACCGCGGCTGCTGAGCCGGCAGCACCCAGCACACCGGTACGGCGCCGGGAGCGGACGCCACGCCCGGCGCCCGGCCGAGTGCCACCTGTACGCCCGGCCGGGAACGCGGACCGCTGTGGGAAGAGGCTGACCGCCGGTGTGAGCACCGGGCGGACCTCCTCCCGTGGCTCGGTCGAGAACGACGAGACACCCATCAGGCGCTGCATCAGGTCAGTGGACGGATCAGGTGACTCCACCGCCGACATCCGCGCCTTCAGGCGGCGCTGCGCGTCCACCTCGGCCCGGCAGCTGTCACAGCCCACCAGATGCACCAGCACCCGGTCCCGGGAGTCGTGGTCCAGCGCGCCGTCGACGACAGCGCTCAGCTTGTCCAGCGGGTGCGTCATCGGAGGTCACCGCCGTCGAACAGGCCATCGGTGGCCGGACCGTCGGTGGGCGGGCCGCCGACACGGGTCTGGCCGGACCGCGGGGCCCGGTGCTCCAGGTGCTTGCGCAGCATCGACCGGCCGCGGTGGATGCGGCTGCGGACCGTGCCGAGCTTCACGTCCAGGACATCGGCGATCTCGTCGTACGTCATGCCCTCGATGTCGCACAGCACCACGGCCGCGCGGAAGTCCTCCGGCAGCGCGTCGAGCGCGTCCTGGACGTCGTGGTCGAACAGGTCCGAGTCCAGCTTCTCGGCCGGGCCCTCGCCCTTGGCGGGCAGCCGGTCGTGCGCGTCCTCGGGCAGGCCGTCGAAGCGGATCCGCTGCTTGCGGCGGGCGCCGTCGAGGAAGAGGTTCGTGGTGATCCGGTACAGCCAGCCCTCGAACGTCCCCGGCGTGTACGAGGACAGCGACCGGAAGACCCGGACGAAGACCTCCTGGGTCAGGTCCTCGGCGTCGTGCTTGTTACCGGTCAGGCGGTAGGCCAGCCGATAGACGCGGGCGGAGTGGTTCCGGACGATCTCGTCCCAGGACGGCAGCGCTTCGGGAAGGGCCTCGGCCGCCGGTTGGGTCGCGGGCACCGTCGAGGTGCTGAACGGCTTCACCGCAACGCCTCCCTGGGTCCTCTCGGCAATGAGCGTGAAGGCCATGGTGCCGCGGTCACCGTCCTTTTCGCACGTCGGGAGAACCCGGGAAAGACCCTGAGTTCGTCGTACGTCGGCTCAACGCGGCGCTCCGGCCGGAAGTTCCCGGCCGGTGCCCTCACCGGTAAAGACGCGCGGACGGCCATTTCGGTTGAATCACCCCTGCATGATTCTGCGTCACCTCGGGTCGATGACGGCGATCGGGTCTCCGTCCCGGACCACTTCGCCTTCGGCGACCTTCAGCTCGGTCACGGTGCCGGCCACCTCGGCCAGTACCGGTATCTCCATCTTCATCGACTCCAGAATGACCAGGATGTCATCCGGTTCCACCGTGTCCCCGGCCTTGGCGGTGACCTTCAGCACGTTGGCCACCAGCTCGGCCAGCACGGTGTGACTCAACTCGCACCCCTCCCGGGTCCTGTGGACTCCCAGTGCCGATCCTAGGCGGGTCGGCCGGGTACGGCGTAGGTGCCCCTCGGGCAGCGTTCCAGGGCACCTACGCCGAGTCAGGGACCGGCTACCTGGCAGCGGACGGGTCGAGCCTGATGGCGTTGAACAGCCCGGGGTTCTTGGTCTCGGCGACGCCCCTGCCCCAGGTCAGCCAGCCACGCCGCCCAGTGCCGTCGTTCTCGTTCAGCACGACGGTCGCCGCGATCAGCCTGTCCTTGGCCGCGACACCGAGCGTGCTCCACGGCACAGCGATCTCGTACGTGGTCGTGTGCGCCGCCTCGTCACGTACCACCTTGGCCTGGACGCCCGGCGGTACACCTGTCTGACTGGTCGGTGTCCAACGCCAGGTGTCCACCGGACCCGCATCGGTCAGCGCGGCACCGATCTCCTGCGTCTGGACTGCTTCACCGGGCGCACCGGCTGTCATACCGAGCTGCAGCCCGTCACCGCCCCAGATGTTGCCGCCACGGCTCGGCTGGGAGAACACGTCGTCGGTGACCTTGGCTGACAGGTACAGGTTCTGGTCGTCGTGCGTGAGCCACAGCCTGCCGGACAGGTCACCGGGACCGCCCCAGCCGGTCACCGGTGGGGTACCAGTGCCTTCCAGCGCTATGGCCGGCTGCCGCGCGACCACCGGGTCAATGACGCCGTCCAAGTTGACCGTGTACCGCTTGGCGACTGTTGGCGCAGTGACCGGAACCAGCTTGCCGGATGCCTGGATGTCAGCAGCACCCGTCCGACGCAGACTGGCAGACCAGGTAGTGGCCTGGTCGAGCGTCAGCGCCACATCGACCTCGTCCGTGCCGTGTGCGGGGACCACACAGCCGGCCAGCAACGTGCCTGACGCCGCTCCAGCCGTCCAGTCGAGGCCGCTCAGGATGATGGGTTGTGACGAGGAGTTGGTGACCCGGAAACGAAGCAGGTCCTTTCCACTGCCGTTCAGTACGTGCGAAGCAGTAACTGACAGCGGAGGGGTCGCTGTGCCAGCCGCGGACACCAGTCCGACTGGTTGCCCGTCGACGCTGACCTTCGCCGAGTACGTACGCGGCCCGGTCGAGTCCTGTGCCGGATAGGCCACTGCAGCAGTAGCCGTTGCACCTGCAGCCGCCGAGCCACTCGTCTCAGTGCCACCGGCCGACACAGTGAACGTGTGCGCCACCGCATCCGGGTTGGTGAACGTCAGCGTGCCGGTGGCTGGGTCGCCGGCGATCTCCGGTGACATGGACAGCCCGAACCGGTTGGACGGTGCCACGCCAGTGATCGCGCCGCGTGCGTAGAACGGGTCTGGTCCAGCAGTCATCCACACGTGACCACCCGCGTCCGCAGTCAGTGTGGTCGTCACCCCGTACAGGTCAGTTATCTGCACCGGCGATCCAGCTGGTGCCGCAATGTTCACCAGACCGGGTGTCGTCGACCAGACCGCGTGGACCGACTGTCCGCTCCCCGCGTTGAACGAGACGTCGTACCCGTTCGTACCGAACCGGGTCTGTCCGATCAGTGGAAGCTGGTCGATCTGCCGAGCCAGGACAGCAGTTGCCACGTACGACGGCTTGGGTACGAGCGCACCACGCGAGTCGAGCCGGTTACGCACCATGCCGAACCGGTGCTCCACGTCGGACGGGTTGTTGCCGGAGTCCATGAAGTTGTACGAGCTGTACCGCGCGACACCGTTCCCGTACGACAGCAGCTGGCCGCGTACCAGGTCACGGGCCTGTGCCGGCTCGGACACCGCACTTGGGTTCGTACCGGTGGCCCAGCCCTGTTCGGTGATGTAGATCGGTTTGCTGGAGCCGTGCGCCGCCATGATGCCGCGGATGGTGTTCACGTACGCAACGGATGCCTCCGGGTCGAGCGGCTGCACGTACGGGTGGATGGTGACCGCGTCCACGTAGTCGAGCCCACCGAGGTCCGCGAACTTGGTGAACCAGCCCTGCCAGTCGTTGATGACGGCAAGCGACGGACCGGTCAGCTTCACATCCGGATGCTTCGCACGAACCGCTGCGCTGACTGACTTGAGCAGCGCGACGTAGTTCTCCGGACTGGCCTTCGCGGCGCCGTTCTGGTCGCGCAGGTTCCACTCGTTCCAAAGCTCGTACGTCGTGTGCTCCGTACCGAACTCGTCAACAGCCGCGACAGCGTACCGAGTGAACGCGGCCCGCTGTTCGTCGGTCGACGGCGCCTCGTCGGGGTAGTACAGCGAGTTGCCGTAGTCGAGGATGTTCAGGAAGTCGACGTGGTTGTCGTCCAGCGCCTTCTTGTAGTCCTTGACCTTCTGCGGGAACTGGATGACGCCCTTGGTGGTCTCGGCCGCGGACCAGAACGCCTCGTCCCGCGCGGTCGAGATACCCCCGTTGGCCATCAGCGGTACGGCCTCCAGACCCGGGTTGGCCACGCCACCGAAGCCCAGTGCGGACGCGACGCCGATGCGAGTGTCGGTGGAGGTGGAGAAGTCGTGTGGGGTGAGTACGGCGAAGTCCGTACCGCCCAGCGTGGTCGAACCGTCGGCAGCCACCGCGGCGAGATCGGTCTGGTACCAGCCGGGTGTGCTGATCGGCAGTGTGAGCTGTCCGTTGAGTGCAGCGGCCGATGCGGAGCCTTTGCTCACTTCGGTACCGGCAGCATCGCGGACCGTCCAGCTGACGGTGGTCGCGTCGGTGCTGAAGCCGAGTTGCACCTGCTGCCCGACGGTGAACGTGTTGCCGACCGTGGTCGGTGTGATCGTCAGCGTGGGCGCGGCGGCGGTCGCGGCGCGGGCCGGTGACTGAAGTACGGCGGCCAGCAGCAGACCGGCCGTGAGAAGACTGACTGCGCCCGAGCGGCGACGGGTCATGAAACTCTCCTCCCAGGGAGCGAAAGCGGTTTCGCTCCCCAAACCCTGCTGCCCGGCGAGCCACCTGTCAACGGCTCGGAACCAACTAACATGGGGGAATGGCCAAACCGGTGATCACGTTGTCCGATGTGGCCGCGGCGGCGGGGGTGTCGTTGTCGACGGCATCGAAGGCGCTGAACGGGACCGACCGGATCTCCGCCGCGACCCGGCAGCACGTCCGGACCACGGCGGACCAGCTCGGGTTCCGGCACAACGCGCTGGCCCGGTCGTTCGCCCGCGGCCGCAGCCAGACCATCGGCGTGCTCACGCACCGCGCGTCGAACCCGTTCACCCGCGTGGTGCTCGCCACCGCCGCCACCGAGCTCGGCGCCAAGGAGCAGGCGATCCTGCTGTACGACGCCCGGATCGACGACCACGACGTGACCGAGTCGATCCTGCAACTGCGGGCCCGCCGGATCGACGGCGTGATCGTGATCGGTACCGGCACGTCGTTCCCGACCCCGTCGCTGACCAGCCGCTTCGACGTACCGGTGATCTACGCGTTCACGTACACCGAGAACCCGGACGACGTCACGATCACCTCCGACGACGACGCGATCGGCCGGATCGCCATCCAGCACCTGCTGTCCAAGGGGCGCCGGAAAATCGCGCACATCACCGCGGAGCCGCACGACAACGCGGCGGTCAAGCGCGCGGCCAGCGCCAAGGAGATGCTGGCGGAGGCCGGGCTGGCGTGGGCCGCGCCGGTGCGGTTCGGCCGTTGGCGCGAGGACTGGGGCGCGGAGGCGGCCGCCGCCGTACTGGCCGAGTCGCCGGACGTGGACGCGATCTTCTGCGGGAGCGACGCGATCGCCCGCGGCGCCGAGCGTGCGGTACGAGCCGCCGGCCGCGACGTACCCGGCGATGTCTCGCTGATCGGCGTCGACAACTGGGAGCAGCTGATGCACGACCAGCGCACCTCCCGGCACCTGACCACGGTCGACGTCGGGCTCGAGGAGATCGGCCGGCAGGTGGCGGCCCAGCTCCTCGAACCCGACCCGAAGCCCGGCATCCAGTACGTCGCGCCTCAGATCGTGACCGCGGAGACCACCTGATCGTCGTCGTGGATCGAGAACCGCGGCGTGAAGCCCAGCAGCTCTTTCGCCCGTGCAGTGTCGACCAGTGCGTCCCGGCCGTGCACGGGCCGCCGTAGCGGGACGGTCGGCGCGTACTCCCGTAGCAGCTCGTCCGTTTGCCGGTCGATCAGGATGTCGTCGGCCGCCAGCCCGACCACATGCGCGCCGGCGACCGTTGACTCCAGTGCGGCGATGATCGCGCGTACGCCGTCCCGCAGGTCCAAGTACGCCCAGCCTTCGCGGGCCATCCCGGACGGGTCGCGTTCCGCCCTGGCCGCGAACTTGAGCAGCTCCGCATGGTCCTTGACCAGTGGGAAGCGCAGTGCGATCACGTCGGTTCCCCAGCGCCGCCAAGCCATCCGTGCACTCTGTTCGTCGACGCTCTTGGACAACGAGTACGCGTCGGAGATGTCCGCGTGCACCTCCTCGTCCAGCGGGTAGTACGCCGGTACGACCTGGTTGACGTTCATGGGTACGCCGAACGCGTTGATGCTGCTCGCGATCACCGCGCGGCCGATGCCCTGCTGTCCAGCCTGTGCGAGTACGTTGAACGTCGCCGCGACGTTGTTCTCGAACACCTCCTCCGGCGTACCCAGACTGGGGTGCGGGATGGCGGCCAGGTGCAGTACCGCGTCCACACCGTCCAGTGCGGCGCCGACGTCGTCGGCTGATCGCGCATCGCCTACCAGTGGGCGATCTGCCGTACTGGTGTGGTCGTAGCGCAGGGACAGGCCGGTCACCTCGTACCCGGCGGCTTGCAGACCGACCACCGCGGCCCGGCCGATCGAACCGTCCGCACCGGTGACCAGAACTCGTTTCACGCTTTGATTCCTCCCGACAGGCCGACGCCGCGCAGAAACGCTCGCTGGAACACCAGGAACAGCAGCACCGGGATGAGCAGGGCCAGGAACAGGCCCGCCAACTGGATGTTGAGCTCCGTCACCTTGGCGATCTTGGGCAACGCCACCGAGACCGGCTGCAGATCCGGATTCGTCAGCACCAGCAGAGGCCACAGATAGTCCTTCCAGGAGGAGATGATGCTGAGCAGCAGGACCACGCCGAGGATCGGCCGCGACAGCGGGAGTACCAGTGAGGTGAACACCCGGAGTGCACCGGCGCCGTCGATCCGGGCCGCTTCGAAGTACTCCCGCGGGATGCTGTCGAAGAAGCGTTTCACGATCAGCACGTTGAACGCACTGGCCGCGGGTGGCAGCCAGACCGCCCAGAACGTGTTGGTCAGGTTGGCATGTACTACTGGCACCTTCAGCACGGTCAGGTACAGCGGGACGAGTGAAACGATGTGGGGTACGAACAGCGTGGCCAGAATCGCGCCGGACAACACTGCACCCCAGCGTGGGCGCAGCACGCTCAGTACGTAGCCGGCTGTCGTACACACGATCAGCGACGCCAGAGCGGAGCCGGCGGCGATGATGGCGGTGTTACCCAGGTAGTACCCGATGTGGCCCTGTTGCCAGGCAGTACTGAGGTTTCCCCACTGCACTTCACCGGACGGGAACCACGCGAGTGGCGAGCGCACACTGTCCTGGGTCGGGGAGATCGCTGCCTTGAGCAACCAGAGCAGCGGTCCGAGACCGGCAACGAGCAGTCCGATCAGTACGAGGACCTGCCCGATGACGAACGGCACACGTATCCGGGTGAGCTTCCGGTCCGCGTCCGACAGTGCACTCCGTTCGCTCACTCCGTACTCCATCCACGAGTGGCCAACTGGAACACGGCGGACACCACCGCGAGCGCCAAGGCCAGCAGCACACTCAGCGCGGTAGCAGCTCCGTAGTCGCCGTTGACGAAGGCGTAGTTGTAAATGAGCAGCAAGATGGTTGTAGTCGCTCCCTGTGGTCCACCACCGGTGAACAGCAACGGCTCGGTGAACAGCTGCATGGTGCCGATGATCTGGAGCAGCAGCATCAACAGCAGGACACTGCGCAGGTGCGGCAGCATCACGTGCCATACGCGGCGTACTACGCCTGCACCGTCCAGCTCAGCCGCCTCGTACAGGTCAGTACGGACGGAGGTCAGTGCGGCCAGGTAGATGATCACTGCGTTGCCGGCACCGGCCCACGTCGCTTCCAGCACGATGGACGGCATTGCTGATGACGGACTGTCCAGCCAGAGGAACGGTCCGAGCCCGACACTGCCCAGGATGCTGTTGAACATGCCGCCCGGCGACGGGTCGTAGAAGAACCGCCAGAGCAGGATGGCAACCACCGGCGGGGTGATGACCGGCAAGTACGCCAGTGTGGAGTACAGCCAGGACCGGCCACGTAGCTCGGACAGGAACATTGCCAGCAGCAACGGCACCGGGAAACCGAACAGCAGCGCCAGCAAGGTGAACCAGAGGGTGTTCAGTGACGCCTGCCCGACGGCTGGGTCGCTCAACACGTACCGGAAGTTCTCCAGCCCGACCCACTTGACCGGATCGATCAGATTGGTCTGCTGCAGGCTCATCACCAGGCCCTTGACGATCGGGCCCCACGAGAACACCAGGAAGACCAGTAGTACCGGCAGCGCGAAGAGCACTGCCGGTACACCGTTGCGCAGGCGGCGAAGCAACTCAGCGCCCGAGCTTGGCGTTCACGGTGCCCGCGGCCTTGGTCAGCAGCGCGGAGATGTCCGCCTTCTCGCTGCCCAGTACGGTCTGCACGACCGGGTCGAGCGCCGCGTACACCTCCTGAGCCTTCACCGGCGGCTCAGGGATGATCTTCTGGTCCGCGGCCACCTTCGTGTACGGCGCGAAGTTCTCCAACGGGACGTTCACGTACGGCTTGATCCAGTCCTGGTACGTCGAGTACTGGTCGGCCGCGACCACCGGAAGCCCCGGTACACCAACGGGCTGCTTCGCCGCCACGCCGTTCTTGGCAGCTGTCACAGCGGCGTCCTGGTTCACGTACTTGTTCAGGTACGCGAACTTGATCCACTTGATCGCTGCTGCCTTCTCGGCGTCGGTGGCGTTCGGGCTGACGATCTGGACGCTGCCACCGCTCAATGTGCCGTGGTCACCGCTCTGCTGCGGCATCGGGCCGATACCGAACGCCGACGCCTTCAGACCGTTCGTCGTGACCAGAGTGCGGTACGCGTCCGGCGCTGACATGTACATGCCGATCTTGCCGGCCGCGAACGCCTTGGAGATGCCGTCGATGTCGTAGAGCACCGCCTGGCCCATCGACTTGTCCACCCACTTCATGTCGTGCAGCGCCTGCAGCGCGGCCCGCGACGGCGCGTCGTCGAACGACGCCTTGCTGCCGTCCTCGTTCTCGATCGAGCCACCGAACGCGTAGCTCTGCGTGGTGAACATCCAGCCGCCGGTGTTGCTGGTGGTCATCTGCGCGTACCCGGCCTGACCGGTCTTCTGGGTGATCTGCTTCGCGTACGCGCGCAGCTCGTCCCAGGTGGCCGGCGGCTTGTTCGGGTCGAGCCCAGCCTTGGTGAACAGGTCGCGGTTGTAGACCAGGCCGACCGAGTACGCGGCGGTCGGGACCGCGTACACGTTGCCGGACTGGTCCTGGCCGATCTTCAGCACGTTCGGGTTCAGCTGGGTCATCAGGCCGTCGTCCTTGAGCACCTTGGTCAGGTCGGCGACCTGCTTGCGGGCGATCAGGCCCTGCGGCTCGGTGAACGGCACGTTCAGTACGTCCGGCAGCTGACCGCCGGCGGCCTGGGCCTGGAAGGTGGTCGGGTCCCAGAGCGTCTCGACCGGGTTCAGCTTGATGTCCGGGTTGGCCTTCTGGAAGTCGGCCACCTTCTGGTCGTACTGGGCCCGGTTGGCCGGGTCCGAGCTGGTCGGACGGTCACCCACCGTGATCGTCACCTGTTGCTCGCCGGACCCTGAACCGGCTCCGGCGGCGTCGCCCGAGGACGGCGCGCTGGAGCAGGCCGCCAGCAGGAACGGCACGGAAAGCCCGGCAGCACAACGAATTGCAAACCTGTTCATCGGAACTCCTCTGCGCGGATGGCGATCGGCAAGCCGACCGTTCCGCACAGTAGCGCAAGCGCTTTCGCATTCACCAGACCTCAGACGAAACTGGTTTCGCACCAGACGCCCACCCCGGCCGCGCCTCAGCTGGTGGGGAAGCAGGTGGTGGGGGAAGCAGGTGGTGTTAGGGGTTGCGGGCTCGGTGGGCTGTTACTCGGGTTCGGGTTGCGCAGCGGGGGGTGCAGAAGCGGCGGGGGCGGTGTTCGGCCGGGTTGGCGAACACTCGCTCGCAGTCCGCCGCCGCGCACACCCCTAGCGCCTCGAACCCGTGACCAGCCGCGAACGTCGCCAGCCCGAGCGCTGTCGTCGCGGCCAGCCATTCACCCCACGACGCATCCGGATCAGCCACATGCAGATGCCATGGCGCCCCATCGTGATCCGACAAGTACGGCTTCACGGCGTACTCCGCCAGCAACCCGTTCAGTACGCCGGCCGCCACCCTGCCGTCCGCGTGGAACACCGGGCGGAGCCGCTCCCGGACCGCGCGCACCGCGACCAGGTCGTCCTCGTCCGGTTCGACCGGCTCCGGCTCACCGTGTTCGAGCAGGAACGCCCGCAACGACCCCGGTGAAACCAGCTGCTCAGGATCGAGCGTGCGGGTGTTCACCAGATCCACCGCAAGCCGCACCAACCGATCCGGCGACTGAATTTCCACTGGACTCCTCCCGTAACGTATTTGCTAGCGTAACGCGTAACAGCCAGATCAGCGTTACAAGGAGGGAAAGTGCTCAGCTACTACCTCGCGGCCACCCTCGCCCGGTTCGCCGACGAGATGGTCGCGTTCACCCTCGTCCTGCTGGTACTGGATCGTACGGACAGCCCCGCGCTCGCCGGCCTGACCGGCGCCGCGTACGCCCTGCCGGCGATCGTCACCGGCCCACTCCTCGGTGCCTGGCTCGATCGAACACCCCATCGACGCAGCGCGCTCGCGGTCAATCAGGCCGCCCTCGCGGCCGTCATGCTCGCGCTTCTCGCGTTCGTCGGCCACAGCGCGAGCTGGGTCTCCCCCGCCCTCGCCGCGATCGCCGGCACCACGCTGCCGATGGTCAGCGGCGGGTTCACCAGCATGCTGCCCAGCCTGTTCCGGCCGGATCAGCTGGCTCGCGCAAACTCGTTCGAGGCGGTCAGCTTCAGCGCGGCCGCGATCGCCGGACCAGCGACCGCAGCTACTGTCGCCGCGGTAGTCGCCGTCGACGCGGCAGTCGTGGTGATCGTGGCCGCCGCCGCACTGAGCATCATCGCCATCACCCGGTTACCAGCACTCCCACCGGTCGGCGCCAGCGGCGAGCAGTTCCTCAGCTCAGTCGTCGGCGGACTACGCCATCTCGCCCGTACGCCGCCGCTGCGAGCGTCAACAGTCACGACCACTCTGCTGATGGGCTTCACCGGCATGCTGCTGATCGCACTACCACTACACGTGGCGTCGCTCGGCCTTCCCAAGTCGGCCGCCGGCTACCTGTGGACAGCAGTAGAGCTCGGCAGCGTCACCACGGCACTACTACTCGGCCGTGTCCAAGCACGCTGGCGGCCTGAGTACGTCGTGGTGGTGTCCGTCGCGGCGTACGGTCTCGTACTAGGCACCTGGCCGTACGCGGCATCATTCGGAGTCCTACTACTGCTCGCTGTCGCCGCCGGACTCGTGGAAGGGCCTACTTTGCCGGCCATGTTCGCGGCGCGGCAGCAGTACAGCCCGGAGCCACTTCAGGGCCGGGTCAGCACAACCGCTGCCAGCCTCCGAGTCGGCGCCTCCGCCCTGGGCCAAGCCACCGCCGGCCTGCTGATCCCACTGTCCGGCACCCAGGCCACCCTCACCACCACCGCCGCCGGCCTGCTGACCGCAGCCACCGCCGGCCTCCTGATCGCCCGCCGCCCAAGCACCCCACGCGGCGGGTTCTCCACTGATGTTGGGGGGCGGGGTCCAGTGGTCGAAGCAACGCCTGATGGAAGGTGTTGTGTATGCCGATGAGGTATCCGTACGGAGTGCGGGATGAGTTTTTCGCGCTGGTGGGTGGTGGGTGGTCGGTGCAGTCAGCGGCGTCGGCGGTCGGCGTGTCGTGGGATACGGGTTCGTTGTGGTGGCGAACATCGGGGCTTGTGGAGCCATCGTTGCGGCAGAACAGAGCTGGTGGGTTGCCGGGCAGCGTGCCAGCAGCAGTCCCGGGTGGGGTCGCGGGGACGCGAGCTCGGCGGCCGTTGACCAGTGAGGACCGGGCGGTGATCGCTGTGCTGTTACGGCAGGGGTTGTCGTATGCCGGGATCGGTGAGGCGATCGGGCGGGACAAGTCGGTGATCTGGCGTGAGGTGGCCCGCAATCGCGGCCGGGACGGGTCCTATTGGGCGCCGGTGGCTCACCGTGCCGCTCATGAGCGGCGGCGCCGGCCCAAGGAGTTCAAGCTGGCCGCCGATCCGGGGCTGTGCGCCCGGATCACCGGCTGGATGGACACCGGCTGGTCCCCGGGCCTGATCGCGGCAGTACTGCGCCGTGATCACCCCGGCGACAGCGCGCAGGAGAGGATGGCTCGTGTGTCGCACGAAACCATCTACCAAGCGCTGTATGTGCAGACCCGCGGCCAGCTGCGACAAGACCTGCACCGGCAGTTGAGCCTGCGCCGCACGGCCCGCAAACCCCGCGGCGGCGACCATCGCCAGGCCCGAAACCCGTACCGGGAAGCGTTCACGATCAGTCAACGCCCCGCCGAGGCCACCGACCGTGCCGTGCCCGGACATTGGGAAGGCGACCTGATCATCGGCACCGGCAACCGCTCCGCGGTCGGCACACTGGTCGAGCGCACCACCCGGTTCACCATCTTGCTGCACCTGCCCGGCCAGCACGACGCCGACACCGTGGCCGAGACCATGATCACCCAGATGCGCACCCTGCCCGACCACCTGCGCCGCTCCCTGACCTGGGACCGCGGACGCGAACTAGCCGCCTACCGGCGCATCCAGCTCGATCTGAACATGCCTGTCTACTTCTGCGACCCCCACTCCCCCTGGCAACGCGGCACCAACGAGAACACCAACCGGCTCCTGCGGTTCTGGCTCACCAAAGGCACAGACCTGTCCACCCACACCGCCGCCAGCCTCGACCAGATCGCCACCACCCTCAACCAACGACCCCGCCCTACACTCAACCTCAAAACCCCAGCCCAAGCACTGGCCGAACTACTCGTTGCTTAGACCACTGGACCCCGCCGGGGTTCTCCACCCGCACACCAGTGGAGAACCCCCAACACGGGTGGATAACCCTCAGCCGAGGATGACTCAGCCGAGGATGACGGAGCGCGACAGGCTGCGGGGCTGGTCCGGGTTGAGGCCCAGGGCCAGGGCCTTGGCGACCGCTACGCGCTGGGCGACGACCAGGGACGCCATCGGGTCCAGGGCGGCGTGGTGCACGATCGTGGCGCCGGTCGCGGTCACGTCGTCGACCAGGCCGGCCGGCGGCTCGCCGAAGATCCAAACGCCGCGGCCGGGCTGCGCGATCGCGATCGGGCCGTGCCGGTAGTCCATCGCCGGGTATGCCTCGGTCCACGCCGACGCGGCCTCGCGCTGCTTCAGCCCGGCCTCATGGGCCAGACCGACGGTCCAGCGCGTACCCACGTACGTGACCTGCTCGAGCTTGGCCAGCTCGTCGACGTCGACGGTCAGCGCGGTCTCCGCGTCCGCGGCGGCCTGGGTCAGGTCCTGACCGAGCGAGGCGCGCAGCAACGCGAGCGTGGTGGTGGCGAACCGGGTCTGTACGACCGACTGCTCGTCCGCGAAGTCGAGCATGATCGTCTGATCGGCCAGGTCGACGATCGGCGAACCCGGGGTCGCGGTGATCGCGACGGTCGGCAGGTCGGTGCCGCGGATCAGGTCGAGTACCTCGGTGGTGGTGCCGGAGCGGCTGATCACGACCACCACGTCGTACGCCCGGCCGGCCGGGAACTCCGAGCCCGCGAACGCATCCGTCTCGCCTTGTCCGAGGTCCTCACGGAGCGCGGCGTACGCCATCGCCATGAACCAGGACGTGCCGCAGCCGACGGCCGCGACGCGCAGACCGGCCCGCGGAAGTGCACCGCCGTACTGCGCGAAACCCGCCGAAACCTGGCGCCACAGGTCCGGCTGAGTGGCGATCTCACTGCTCACGAATGGCGTCTGGGTCATGTCGTCTCCGCACTTGTCATGGTCGAAACTGCTCGAACGTGATCGAATGGTGCCAACCAGCCGCCACCCGGCTGACCGATTGTGTGAAGGAGGAGCCCCGGGTGAAGCGTTATGAACGGCTCAACACCTTGCTCGAGTCGCTCGCCGAAAAGGGCGCCATCGACGTCGACGAGCTCGCCGAGCAGTTGCACGTGTCCGCGGCCACCATCCGGCGTGACCTGGATCATCTCGGCAAACAGCAGCTCCTCACCCGGACCCGCGGCGGCGCGGTCGCGAACGCGGTGTCGTACGACCTGCCGCTGCGCTACAAAACTGCGCGTTTCGCGTCCGAGAAGCAGCGGATCGCGCAGGCGGCGGCGACGCTGGTCCGGCGCGGGATGGTGATCGGGATGAACGGCGGCACCACCATCTCCGAGGTGGCGCGGACGCTGGCGACCCGCCCGGAGCTGTCCGCCGAGCACGGTGAGCCGGCCTTCACGCTCGTCACCAACGCGCTGAACATCGCCAACGAGCTGATCGTCCGGCCGCACGTGAAGATGGTGCTGACCGGAGGCGTGGCGCGGCCGCAGTCGTACGAGATGATCGGCCCGCTGTCGCACCGGATTCTGTCCGACCTGTCGCTCGACATCGCCTTCATCGGCGTCGACGGGATCGACGAGACCGGCGCCACCGCTCATCACGAGGGCGAGGCGAACATCAACCAGCTGATCGTCAGCCGGGCCGCCAAGGTGGTCGTGGTGGCGGACTCCTCGAAGCTCGGGCAGCGCGCCTTCGCCCGGATCTGTGAGCTGAGCGAGATCGACACGCTCGTCACCGACGCCCAGGCCGACGAGAGCCAGCTCGGCGTCTTCAAGGAAGCCGGCATCGACGTCATCCGCGCCTGACCGCACTCCGCACCTCCCTCACCGGGTGAGTCATGTCTGCTGCCGACGATCATAGCTGATTGTAGGCCGGTTGTTATGAGCAGGAGTGCGCAACCTCTGCGCGTGCAGCACGGAAAGCGGACCCGTACCCGCTAGGCTTCGGTGCAGCATGAGTAGCGCAGCCGCAGATCACCCGTCCGAGTACTGGGAGGGCACCATCGCCACCGGCATCGACCCGACGTCCTGGGCTTACGCCGAGGACTACACCGGTGCGGACGAAGCCGTCACCGGTGCGCGGGCGAGCGCCGCGGAGAGCGGGATCGCCCCGATCGGCGCGGGGGCGGCGTCGGCGCTGAGCCTGCTGGCAGCGTGCGCCGGCGCCAAGGCGGTGGTCGAGATCGGCACCGGGACCGGTGTCTCCGGGCTCGCGCTGCTGCGCGGGATGCGCGCCGACGGCACCCTGACCACGGTCGACATCGACGCCGAGAACCAGCGCCTGGCCCGCAAGACCTTCCTCGACGCCGGCATCACGTCGAACCGCTTCCGCCTGATCGCCGGCTCCGGCCTGGACGTGGTCACCCGCCTCACCGACGGTCACTACGACCTGGTCTTCTGCGACGCGGACCGCCGGGAGAACACCGCGTACCTGCACGAGGCCCTCCGGCTCCTGCGCCCCGGCGGCCTGGTCGTCTTCGCCGGCGTCCTGGCCAACGGCCGCCTCGCCGACCCCGCCCGCCGGGACGCCGACACGATGGCCCTCCGCGACCTGATCCGAGCCGTCCGCGAGGACGACGACCTCGTCTCCGCCCTCCTCCCCACCTCCGACGGCCTGCTAACCGCCGCCAAACGCCTGAAATAGGCCGAAGACGGAGAGCTGGTAGCCGGCGACGCACAGCGAAAGTGCACGGCGAAACCCGCCAAGAAAACCGACAAACATACTAAGATGATCTGAGATTAGTATGTTTGCCGGTTTCTTGTTGGAGGATTCCGGTGCGCTCGTTCGGCATCAGCTGCCGGCGCTTCAGCTGGCGAATCGGGCCCGAATCCAGAGCATCACCGCTTCCTCGGCGATCGAGGGTGTCATCGTGCCGGATGTCGCGCGGGCGGAGCGCGTCATCGAGGGGACTGCGGGCGTACTGCGCAACCGGAGTGAGCAAGAGTTGGTCGGCTACCGCAAAGCGCTCGACTACTTGTTCCAAGAGGAGTGGCGCCCGCTGAACATCGGACTGTTGCTCCATCTTCACCGGCTGCTCTGGTCTGAGACGGCGTACCCAGGTGGCCAGCTGAAAACCGACGACAACCTGGTCGTCGATCGCTCACCGGACGGCAGTACGACGGTCCGGTTCATTCCGGTGCCTGCGATGCGGACGGCTGACTATCTGGCCGAGTTGCCCGCGCGCTGACGAACGCGCTGCTGATCGACGCCGGCTACGAGGTCTGCAGGTGGGTCTCGCTTGAACACCTCATCGCCGACTCCGCCGACCAGTACTATGCGGCCCTTCTGCGCTCAACCGATGATTGGCATGACGACCACGCTGACCCCTGGCCTTGGCTGACCTACTTCGTTGACGTCCTGGCATCGGCGTACCAGGTGTTCGCGCGCCGGGCAGCCAGCGATCGGAGCGGAGGGACCAAGCAGGACCGGGTCAGGACGCACATACTCAGGCATGCGGCACCGGTGTTCCGGCTTGCGGACGTTCGAACGGCGCTGCCTGGGATCAGCGACCAAACCATCCGGCTCGTCCTCGAGGAGCTCAAGGCCGAACAGAAGGTCAGTCCGGAAGGCACCGGACGAGGTGCTGTCTGGCGCCGCATCCCTGAGTTGGGGTAGCTCAGTCGTAGGTGACGTAGAGGTCGAAGCCGCCGAGGTTGAAGGGGCGGCATTCGTAGGTTTGGGCCTTGGGGCTGGTCATCAGGATGTTGTTGCCGGCCGCTCGGCAGTCGACGCCGGTGGTGAAGTGACCCCGCCACTGGGTCGACTGGGCCAGGTGAGTCGACTGGCTTGTCTGGGTGGCCGCTTGCGCGCCGGTCAGCGGTAGAGCCGCGACGGCGAGGCCGAGTACGGCGCCGGCCAGGATCTTTCGCATGCTGTGTCTCCCGAGTTTGTGGACTAGTCCTCGGCGAGCGTAATTACGCGAAGGTCCACTCGGAAGCAAACGATTGAGTCAGCTGGTGAGGCGGGTTAGTTCTGGGGGGAGTTTTTGCCAGGGGTCGGTTTGGGGGTCTATCAGTTCGTAGTGGGCGCAGTGGTCGAGGCGGTGGTAGTGGGCGGTGGGGTGGGCGCTGTAGTACGACTCGGTGATGCTGATCGGTACTACTGAGTCGTTGACGCCGTGGAACAGGGTGACGGGGGCGATTGAGGCCGGCAGGTGCACCGGGTCCAGGTCGTTGCGTACGCCGCCGCCTATGAACGCCTGTACGGCACCGCCATCCAGGTCCAAGCGGTCGGCCTGTAGTAGGTCAGCTACGGGAGCCAGCGCGATCACCCCGCGCAGACGGACCGGGTTGAGGGTCGACGCGGCCCACAGCGCCAACTGACCGCCTGCCGAGTGCCCCACCAGTACGAAGCCTGCTTCCAGGTTCACCAGGTCCGGTAGCGCGTCCAGTGCGGTCCGTACGTCGCCTGTGGTGACATCCGGGTTACCGGGCTCGCGCCGGTACTCCACTGACAGCACCGGCCAACCACGGTCCGACAGCGCCGCGCCGAGTGACCGGGCGTGCACGCGGTCGTACTCCGGCCGCCAGAAGCCACCGTGCAGGAACACCACCGGTGACCGGTAGTCCTTCGCGTGCCAGTAGTCGATCACCTGGTCCGCGTGGTCGCCGTAGCGAAGCTCCTGGTCGGGCTCAGGTGCCTTCCGGGACAGTACCGACCGGTCCTCACTCATACAGGCCTCCCGAGATAGCGCAGCGCATTACCGGTACGCAACTTGTGCTGCTGGTCCGCGGTCAGGAAGCCGGCTTTTCGTACCACCTCCCCGACCGGCCGTTCACCCAGTGGATAGGGGTAGTCACTGCCGACCAGTACGCGGTCTTCCCCCAAGGTATCGACAAGTAGCCGTAAAGGCGCTGATTCGAACACCACCGTGTCGACCAGGATCCGGTCCAGGTACGCCGAGGGTGGATGCTCCGAGCAACCACGGACCAGGTCGCCGCGCCGGTGCCAGGCGTTCTCCAGCCGGCCGAGCCAGAACGCGAAACTCCCGCCGCCGTGAGCAAAACAGATCCGCAGCGACGGCGGCAACCGGTCGAACGCGCCGCCGAGGATCATCGCCAGCAAGGACAGGTGGGTCTCGGCCGGCATCCCGGTCAGCCAGCGTGCCATCCACCGGTCCAGCCGCGGCCCGCCCGGCATGTCCCAGGGGTGGACCAGCACCGGCGTACCGGTCTCCGCGCAATGTTTGAGAAAGGCAACGATCCCCGGGTCGTCGAGGTCCTTGTCCCCGACGTGGTTGCCGATCTCGACCCCGGCATGACCGGCGGCGCGGCAACGGTCGAGTTCGGCGCAGGCGGCGTCCGGATCCTGCAACGGGACCTGGCAGAACGGTACGAACCGCTCGTCGCCCGCCAGCGTTTCCAGGGTCAGGTCGTTGAAGATCCTGGCCAGCTTGACCGCCTGCGCGGCCGGGCGCTCGTACCCGAAGAACACCGGGGTAGGCGAGACCACCTGAAGATCGATGCCGTCGGCATCCATGTCGGCGCGGCGGACGGCCGGATCCCAGGTCTGCGGTCCGATCGGGCGGAACTCCGACGAACCGATCATGATCATCGCGGCACGCTCGGAGTCGATCCGCAGCCACGGCCAGCCGTGCCCACCGCACGCTACCGAGAGGTCCGGCCAGCCCTTCGGTACGAGATGGGTGTGGACGTCGACCGTCATTTGCCCGGGTGCAGCGTGCCGCACTGCGGGCAGGTCCGCGCGTCCTCGCTCTCGTAGAACGCCTTGAACACCGGTGGCAGGTCCGCGACGATGTCGTTCACCTGCAGCTCGACCTCGTGCACGATCGCGTTGCAGTTCGCGCAGTACCAGCGGAACTTCTCCAGCGTGCCCTGCTCGCGGACCCGCTCGATCACCAGGCCGATCGAGTCCGGCCCGCGCTGCGGCGAGTGCGGCATGTTCCTTGGCAGCACCCACATCTCGCCCGCGTTCACCTCGACCGTGGCCGGGCCGTCAGGTGTTTGGACCAGCACCCGAAGTTCCCCGGAGATCTGGTAGAAGAATTCTTCGTACGGGTCGACGTGGAAGTCGGTGCGCTGGTTCGGGCCACCGACCACCATCGTGATGAAGTCGTCCCCGGTCGGGAACATCTGCTTGTTGCCGACCGGCGGCTTCAGCAGGTGCTTGTTCTCCTCGATCCACTCCGGGAAGTTCGTCGACTCGAGATTGACCATTGGATTCACGCCTCCTGCGGGATCACTGCGGTTCCGGATATCTCGATCAAGAGCTGGGGATGCGGCAACTGATGGACGGCGACCGTGGTCCGCGCGGGGCCGTTCGCGTCGAAGAACTCCCCGTACACCTCGTTGTAGCCGCCGAAGTCGTTCATCGACACCAGGTACGTGGTCACGCTGACCAGGTCGTCGAGGCCGGCCCCGACAGCGCCGAGGATGTCGCGAAGGTTCTCCAGTACGGCGCGGGTCTGCGCGCGGATGTCGAGCGTGACCGTGCCGAGCGAATCCACCGCGGCCCCCGCGATGGTGTTGTCGGCGCGCCGGCTCGACGTACCGGAGACGAACGCGAACCCGTTCGCGACCTTCACATGCGGGTACCGCCCGCGCGGCACCGCCTTGCCCGGGACCACCGTCGCATCGGCCATGACTGCATCCTGACCACAGAATCGCCGCCGAGCCAAGCACTCACGGCGCGTCGGTACCAACGGGCCGGCCGGGAAAGGCCGGTACGATCGTGGCTCCGTGGAGCAGGACGACAGCTGGGGGCCCTGAGGTGAGCGACCGGAGACCGTCCCTGCAGGACCGTATCCGGGCTCGCCGGCAGGACCTTTTCGTCGGCCGCGGCGTGGCGCTCGCCCAGTTCGAGCAGAACCTGACGCTTCCGGTCGACGACCCCCGGCGCCGGTTCCTGATCAGCCTGTACGGCGTCGGCGGGGTCGGCAAGACCACCTTGGTCGAGCGTTGGCAGCAACTCGCCGAGCGGCATGGGTACGCGGTCGGGGCGATCGACACGGCCAATGACATCCTGTCGGCGATCGAGCAGCTGACCGACCGGCTGGCCGCGTCGGGCGCCCAGTGCACCGGCTTCCGGCGGATGCTGGCCCGGTATCGCAAGGATCGGCGTACGCTCGACTCCGATCCGAACGCGCCGGCCGGAATGTCCGCGCTGCTGACCCGTTCCGCGGTCCGGATCGGTCTTCGCGCGGCCGCGAACGTCCCGGTGGTCGGCGCGTTCACCGAGGAGATCGACAAGAACGACGCCGCGGAGCAGGTCGATCAGCTCCGCGCGTTCCTGGGCCGCCGGCTCGGCCGCAAGCACGACCCGGATCTGCTGCTGGCACCGATCGAGGTGCTCAGCAAGGCCTTCGTCACCGATCTGTGGAAGCTCGGCGACCAGCGGCCGGTGGCGCTGTTCGTGGATGCGTTCGAGCAGACCGAGGCGGTCCTCGGTGACTGGCTCCTGCAACTGCTGGAAGGCCGGTACGGCGATCTGCCGGCCGGATTCTTGCTCGTACTGTCCGGCCAGCATCCGCTCGACGCGAACCGGTGGGCCGGCTTCGTGAACATCCGCGCCGATGTCGAGCTGCCGACCTTCACCGAGGCCGAGGCACGGCAACTGCTGGCGGCCCGCGGCGTCACCAACCCCGCGACCGCGAACCTCGTCCTGGAGCTGTCCGGTGGCCTGCCGGTGCTGGTCGCGTTGCTGGCGGCCGCCGCGACCGACGGCACGGCGCGCGCGGCGGACCCGGTCGACACCGCGGTCAGCCGGTTCCTCAACGGCGTTCCCGACCCGGATCACCGGGCTGCCGCGCAGGCCGCTGCCCTGCCGCGCCGTCTCGACCGGGAGATCCTGTCGGTCGCCGCGGATCCGGCGGCCGACTTCGAATGGGTGTGCGGTCTGCCCTTCGTGAGCGCGCACGCCGACGGATATCGGTACCACGCCGTGGTTCGGCAGGCGATGCTCCGCTCGTCGCGGCGGGCCGCTCCGGACAACTGGATCGACCGCCACCGCGCACTGGCAACGCACTACGGCCAGCGGAAGGAGCAGCTCGCCCTGCCGGCCGTCGGGCGCTGGTGAAACCGCCGGTGGGTCGCTCTGAGCCGCGAGGAGACCTACCACGAGCTGTGCGCGACCGGCGAGGCAGCGCTGCCGGGCGCCGTGCAGGACTTCATCGACGTCTACCGCTGGGCCAACGGAACACCGGCCTGGGCACAGATGATCGTGGACGCCGGGCTGGACGGTGGCAACGACGCGGTACGCGCCCGGGGTGAACAGCTGGCAGGCTGGGTGAGCGGCCGGCTGGAGAACGGGCTGGCGATGCTGGACAACCTCGCCGAGGACCGAACGCTTGACGACGCGCACCGCTGGTACGTACTGATCGACCGCGCGGCGCTGCAGCACAGTCTGGGACGGGACCGTGAGGCGTTGCAGGACCTGGATCGTGCTGACCGGGTGCTGGGGCCTTCTGGCATCGCCGAGGAATTGCGTGGTCAGATCCGGACCGAGTTGGGCGAGTACCAGCAGGCGCTGCGGCATCTGGATGAAGCTGTTCGGCGCAACCCGGACTACGTGCTCGCCTACTCGAGTAGAAGCGCGGCGTACCGGGGACTGCAGCAGTACGAGGAGGCTCTCGCGGACCTCGACCGTGCGGTTGTCCTGGACCCGGCTGATCCGATCCTGCTGGTCGCGCGGAGCTCGCTGCGTGAGGAGCTGAACCAGACCGCCGAGGCGAAGGCGGACCTGGATCGCGCTGTCGCTGTCGCCCCCGGCAACCCGGCCTGGCTGGTGCTGCGGGCCGGTTTCCAGTTCGCCCGGGGACGATTCTTCGAGGCCCTCGCCGATCTGGACCACGCCGTGGAGCTCGACCCGGACGCGCCGGATTCACGACTGCTCCGGGCCGCCGTACGCGCGATGCTGGGACGCGAGGAGGACGCGGTCGCCGACCTCGAACGGGTCCCGCGTACGGGCTTCGAGGCCGATGTGGCGGCCGTCCGAACCGTGATCGAGCAGTTCACCGGCGGCCTCCAACCCGAAGAGCAAAAGCCCGCCGGTCCGCCAACGGATGCGGGTGAGCTCTCGGATCCGGACGCGTTGCTCGCGCGGGCGCGGGCGTACGCCGACCAGAAACGGTTGCCGGAGGCAATCGCGGAGCTGGATCGGGCGATCCGGCTCGCGCCGCGGTCGGCCGAGTTGCTGACCGTCCGGGCGGACTTCCGCTACCGCGACGGCGACGAGACCGCCGCGTACGCGGACCTGGACCGCGCCCTCGAGCTCGATCCCGATTCGGTGGACGCGATCCGTACGATCGGCGTGATCCGGGCCGAGAACGGTGACTACCAGCGGGCGCTGGCCGCCTTCGACCAGGGCATCCTGCGCAGCCCGCACGACCTGGAAACACTGATGTCCCGTGGCATTCTGCACCAGCAACGCGGCGACTTCGCGAAGGCGATCGCGGACTTCGACACGCTCCTCGAAGTGTTCTCACGGTTGCCCGGGGCGTTCGTACTCCGCGGGCGGGCGCGCGCGCTGGCCGGCGACGTCGCCGGCGCGCGCCGCGACCTGGACCGGGCGGTCAAGTTGTCGCGGCGCCGCGGACCGGTCAGCGCCTCGATCATCTCTGTCCGCGGCACCTTTCTGCTCGGGCAGGACGAGCCGGCGGCGGCGCTGAGCGACTTCAACCGGGCGCTGGAGCTCGCGCCGGAAGTCCGGGCGATCTGGAGCAGCCGCGGGCGGACCTACCTCTCGCTCGGCCGCTATCCGGAGGCGATCGCCGACTACGAACGCGCCGCCGAATTCGACCCACCGGCCGCGGTCGGATTCCACGGTCAAGGGCTGGGGTGGCTGTATCAGGGCGATCGGGTGCGGGCCGAGGCGCTCTTCCGGACCGCGCTGAAGGTGGCGATCGAGCAGCTGCGATCGCCGAAGATCGTTCTTCCCGACGATGTGCCAGGCCAGCTGGACGCGCTCCGCGGGCTGCCCGGCAAGGGCAATTACCGCTTCGAGCTGGTCTGCTTCGCGCTCGCGGCCGGGTACGACGAGCCGGCCGCGCGCCTGCTCGCCGCGGTCCTCGCCGACCAGATCGCCCTGGACGCGATCCCGAACTTGAACCGGGACCTCGAAGAACTGAGCCGACTGCTCGGCCCCGAACGCGTGAACCCACTACTCACCATGCTGACCAACCGCTGATCGCCGGGGTCAGGTCAGCTCGACGCAGATGTTCGTGGTTTCGGTGTAGAAGTCCAGCGAGTGCCGACCGCCCTCGCGGCCGACGCCGGACAGTTTCATGCCGCCGAACGGTGTCCGGAGGTCGCGGAGGAACCAGGTGTTGATCCAGCACAACCCGACCTCCAGCGCGGTACCGGCCCGGTGCGCCCGGCCGACGTCGCGCGTCCAGACCGTTGCCGCAAGCCCGTAATCGCTGCCGTTCGCCAGCGCGTACGCCTCCTCCTCGGTGTCGAACGGCGCCACGTGGCACACCGGTCCGAAGATTTCCTCCCGGTTCGTCCGCGCGTCCGCCGGTAAGCCTGTCAGCACAGTTGGTTGCACGTAGCAACCACCATCGCGGGCGTCGCCGAAGGACGGTACACCGCCACCGGTCGGTACGTCGGCGCCTTCGGTACGCGCCAGGTCGTAGTACCCGAGGACCTTGTCGCGGTGCTGCTTCGAGATCAGCGGCATGTTCATGGTCGCCTCGTCGGCCGGCCAGCCGTAGGTCAGTTCGGACCCGCGCCGGGCCAGTCGTTCGGTGAACTCGGCGTAGACGGATCGCTGCACGTACAGGCGTTCCGTACACAGACAGACCTGACCGCCGTTGGTGAAGACCGAGCGAGCGGAACCCTCGACCGCCGCGTCCAGATCGGCGTCGGCGAAGATCAGCCCGGCGTTCTTTCCGCCGAGCTCGAACGACACCGCCTTCACCCGGTCGGCGGCGACCTTCGCGATCGCCGTACCGGTCGCGGACTCGCCGGTGAAGGTGATCGCGTCGATGCCCGGATGGCGGGTCAGGTACTCCCCCGCCGACGCCGGGCCGAAACCGTGCACGAGGTTGAACACACCGGCCGGTACGCCGGCCTCCGCCATCACTTCCGCGAGCACGGTCGCCGACGACGGGGTTTCCTCCGACGGTTTGACCACGACCGTGTTGCCGGCGGCAAGGGCCGGGGCGACCTTCCAGGTGAGCAGCAGCAACGGCAGGTTCCACGGGACCACGATCGCCACCACACCGACCGGTTTCCGGACCGCGTAGTTCAGCGCGCGCCGGCCGTCCGGGAGCGTGGTCTGGTACGACTCGGTCGGCACGGTGGTGGCGAAGTCCGCGAAGGCCCGGAAGTTCGCCGCGCCCCGCGGGATGTCGAGCGTACGAGCCTGGCTGATCGACTTGCCGGTGTCACCGACCTCCGCCGCGACCAGGTCCTCGAACCGGCGCTCCAGAGTGTCCGCGACGCGCCTCAGCACCGCCGCGCGCTCCTGCTCACTCATCCGGCCCCAGGGGCCGCTCAACGCCTGCCGCGCCGCCCCGACGGCCGCATCCACGGTCGACGAGTCGGCTTCACAGACCTCAAAGATCTGCTGACCAGTCACCGGCGAAAGCTTCGCGAACCGGGACGCGCTCTCCACGAACGCGCCGTCGACAAAATGCCGCAGCACCCCGACTGACCTCGGCTGTCCCGTCAACAGCTCAGCTGACCACAGGCTCACCCGACCCACCTCCACACAAGTGCGCGGTTCATCGGTGGCGCTTTCGGCGGGTGAGGGCGAGGAGGGCGCCGGCGGCGGCCACCGCCGTGGCGCCCAGTAGTTGGTGCTGGCGGTGGACCCGGTGCCGGACCTCGGCGTACGGGGTGGTGCTGAACGAGACCAGTTCGTACCGGGAGACGTATGTCCCGGGCAGCAGCCGCTCCAGCGCATGCTCGACGCGCTTCTGCAGCCGGAAGACCGGTGACGCGACCTTGTCCCGCATCTCGATGAAGTTCGCGAGTGCCATCTCCGCGATCGCCTCGGTGTTCTCCCGGCGGCGCGCCTCGAACAACGGCAGTGCCCGCGCCCACGAACCGCCCGTGTCGTCCAGGCAGCGGTCCAGCTCGACGACATCCTCGAACGCGCAGTTCGCGCCCTGCCCGTAGAACGGCACGATCGCGTGCGCGGCATCGCCCAGCAACGCCGTCCGCCCGTGCGCCTGCCACGGCAACGTGTGTACGGTGCCGAGCACGCCGACCGGATTGCTCAGATAGTCGTCCACCAGATTCGGTGCCAACGGCAACAGATCGGGATAGTTCAGCCGGAAGTGGTCCTCGATGCCGCCCGCCGAGTCGAGCGCGTCGAACGATCCGGCCGGCCAGAACAACGTACAGGTGAACGATCGGTCCGGGTTCGGCAGCGCGATCATCATCGACGTACCGCGCGGCCAGATGTGCAGCGCGCCCGGATCGAGCGCGAACTCACCGTCGGCGGCCGGGATCGACAACTCCTTGTACCCGTAGTCGAGGAAGTTGACGTCCTCGGCAACGATGCCCTCGGCAAGCAATTGCTCGCGCACCGCCGACCCGGCGCCGTCCGTCCCGAGCACGATGTCGGCGGTCACCGACACCTTTCCCCGCGGCGTCGCGAAGACCAGTTGCCCGGCCTGCGAGTCCAGCTCCACCAGCCGGTGCTCGAACTCGACCGACACCTGCGGCGCGGCCGTCGCGGCGGTCAGCAGCGCGTTGTTGAGCGTACCGCGGCTGATCGAGTTGATCGCGCGATCGCCCGCCGCCGAGTACGACTGGAAGTCCAGCGGGCCGGTCACCGGGTGGATCATCCGGCCCATCATCGGCAGCGCGTCGGCCATCACCTGGTCGACCAGACCGATCCGCCGCAGCGCGTCCAGACCGCGCTCGGAGATCGCCAGGTTGATCGACCGGCCACGCTCGGCCACGCCCGTACGCGGGTCCGGCCGGCGCTCGTACAGCGTCACGGTCAGGCCGCGCCGCGCCAGGAAGCAGGCCAGCAGACTGCCGGTCAGACCGGCTCCGACGATCGCCACCTTCATGCCGGCACCACCTCCGCCAACGCCGCGGCGGCCCGCCAGCAGTCGTGGTAGGTCGAGTACAACGGCACCGGCGCGAGGCGCAGTACGTCGGGCTCGCGGGCGTCCGCGATCACGCCGTACCCGAAGCGCAACTGCCGCGACAACTCACCGGCGCGCATGCCCTGGACCCGTAGCGACAACTGCGCGCCCCGCCGCGCCGGGTCGGCCGGGGTGATCACCTGCAACGGCCCGCCGGCCAGCAGCTTCTCCAGGTACGCCGTCAACCGCACGCTCCGCTCCCGCAGCACCTCGATGCCGATCTTGTCGAACAGCTCCAACGACGTGCGGACCGGGCTCATCGAGAAGATCGGCGGGTTCGACACCTGCCACGCGTCCGCGGTCGCGGGCGGCCGGGCCTCGGGCTTCATCTCGAACCGCGTCGCCGCCTCCGTACTCCACCAGCCTTCGAATCGCGGCCGGTCCCCGCCGAGGTGCCGCTCGTGCACGAACGCCCCGGCCAGCGCGCCCGGACCGGCGTTCAGATACTTGTACGAGCACCAGGCCGCGAAGTCCACATCCCAGTCGTGCAAGGCCAACGGTACGTTCCCGGCAGCGTGCGCGAGGTCCCAGCCGACGACCGCGCCGGCCGCGTGACCGGCTTTCGTGATCGTGGGGATGTCCATCAATTCGCCGGTCAGGTAGTTCACCCCACCGAGCAGTACGAGCGCGACGTCGGCGCCGAGTTGCTCGACCACATCCGCCGTACGCAGGCTGTCCTCGCCCGGGCGCGGCCGAAGGCGGATGATCGCGTCCTCGGCGTCGTATCCGTGAAAGGCGGCCTGGGAGCGTACTGCATAACTGTCCGACGGGAACGCGCTGTCCTCGATCACGATGCGGTGCCGCGAGCGGGTCGGGCGGTAGAACGACACCATCAGCAGATGGAGATTGACGGTCAGCGAGTTCATCACGACCGTCTCGCTCGGTAACGCGCCGACCAGGCGGGCGGCCGGGCCGGTCAGGAGCTCGTGGTACGGCAGCCAAGGGCGGTCCGCGTCGAGATGACCTTCGACGCCGAGCGCGGCCCAGGCGTCCAGGTCCTCCAGCAGTTCGGTACGGGTCGCCTTCGGGCGCAGGCCCAGTGAGTTGCCGGCGAAGTACGCCACGTCCGGGTACGTACCGCCTTGTGCGGGCGGGATGTCGAACAGCTCCCGGTGGCCGGGGTCCGCGACCTCCAGCTCCCGTGCACCCGGCTCGGACAACGGGTCGACCGTCACGCCTCAGCAACCTCATCCACGGAATCAGCAGAACCGGCTGAGTCCTTCGAACCGGCCTCGTCAGTGGTTTGGACGGCGGGTTCCAGTGGCTCGATCAGGTGACCCTTGCCGAGTACGGTCACGCCGCCCTTCGAGACGGTGAATCCGCGCTCCCGGTCGTGGTCCGGGTCGACGCCGATCTCGACCCCGTCCGGTACCACCACGTTCTTGTCGAGGATCACGTTCTTCAGCACCACGTCGCGCCCGATCTTGCAGTTGTCCATGATCACCGCCCGCTCGATCCGGGCGCCGGCGCTGACGATCACGTTCGGCCCGAGGACCGAGTGGTCGACGGTCGCGCCGGACACGATCGAACCCTGGCAGACGATCGACTCGCCGACCGTCGCGTTGTCGGTGAACTTCGCGCCCGGCAGCTGCGGGTGCGAGGTGAAGATCGGCCAGTCCGAGTTGTACAGGTTGAACACCGGCTGGATCGAGACCAGGTCCATGTGCGCCTCGTGGTACGAGTCCAGTGAGCCGACGTCGCGCCAGTACGAGCGGTCCCGGTCCAGCGCGCCGGGTACGTCGTTCTCCTGGAAGTCGTACACGCCGGCCTTGCCCTCGGCAACGAGCATCGGCACGATGTCGCCGCCCATGTCATGCCGGGACGCCGGGTCGGCGGCGTCCTTGCGCAGCGCCTCCACCAGTACGTCCCGGCTGAACACGTAGTTGCCCATCGACGCGAACGCCTCGTCCGGCGAGTCCGGCAGGCCCGGCGGATCGGCCGGCTTCTCCAGGAACTCCTCGATCGCGTGCCCGTCGGCGGCGGTCTTGATCACGCCGAACTCGGTCGCCTCCGTCCGCGGCACCCGGATCCCGGCGACCGTCACGCCGTTCCCGCGCTCGATGTGCGCCGCGACCATCTGGGACGCGTCCATCCGGTACACGTGGTCGGCGCCGAAGACCACGATGTACTCCGGGTCGGCGTCGTTGATCAGGTTCATCGACTGGTAGATCGCGTCCGCGCTGCCCTGGTACCACTGCGGGCCGAGCCGCTGCTGCGCCGGTACACAGGTGACGAAGTTGCCGAGGAACGTCGACATCCGCCAGGTCAGCGTCACATGCCGGTCGAGCGAGTGCGACTTGTACTGGGTCAGCACGCACAGGTTGCGGTACCCGGCGTTCACCAGGTTGGACAGCACGAAGTCGATCAGGCGATAACTGCCCCCGAACGGCACGGCCGGTTTGGCCCGGTCGGCAGTCAGCGGCATCAACCGCTTACCCTCGCCACCAGCCAGCACGATTCCAAGAACTCTGGGCGCCTTTGCCATGACGGCACCCTAATCCCGGACGGGCGCGTGCATAAGCGGTTGCGGGTGTCGTAACACTGTAAAGATGCCGATCCTCGTCGTTCCGACTGTTGCCGTTCACCGTTCGTTCCTCGCGGCCTGGGACGAGTTGGCACCCGAGGAAGTCCACTGGCTGGGACCGAAGTCGATCGCCGGGGACGACGAGCTGTGGAGCCGGGAGCGGGCGGCGGACCCCGCCGAGTTCCACCAGCTGGTGGAGGCGATCAAGGGCGAGGCCGAGCCGGCGACCGTACTGCCGCCCGGCATCGTGCACCAGACCGTGCTGTGGTTCGTCGACGGCGTCGAGTTCCTCGGCCGGCTCTCGATCCGGCACTACCTGACCCCGCCGCTGCTCGAGGTGGCCGGCCACATCGGGTACTTCGTCCGCCCGTCGGCGCGCCGGCAGGGCCACGCGACCCGGATGCTGGCCCAGTCCCTGCCGATCGCGGCCGCGCTCGGCATCGAGCCCGCGCTGGTCACCTGCGATGTGGACAATGCCGGGTCCCGCAAGGTGATCGAGGCGGCCGGCGGCGAGCTGGAGGACGAGCGTCACGGAAAGCTGCGCTTCTGGGTACCGACGGAGGTCGCCTGATGCCCTGAAGGGGGTGCGATGGCTTACAGTCGGAGCTTATGAAGGTCGCCATCCTGACGCGAGAGTTCCCACCGGACGTGTACGGCGGGGCGGGGGTGCATGTCGACTTCCTGGTCCGCGAGTTACGCCGGCTGGTAGACGTCGACGTGCACTGCATGGGTGAGCCCCGGCAAGGCGCGACCGCGCACTCCGAGGACGACCCCCGGCTCCCGAACGCGAACGCGGCGCTGCGGATCCTGTCCACCGACCTGACCATGACGGCCGCGGTCGGCAACTCCGAGCTGGTGCATTCGCATACCTGGTACGCGAACATGGCCGGCCACTGGGCCAAGCTGCTGTACGACGTGCCGCACGTGGTGACCGCGCACTCGCTGGAGCCGCGGCGCCCGTGGAAGGCCGAGCAGCTCGGCGGCGGGTACCGGCTGTCCAGCTGGGCCGAGCGGACCGCGTACGAGGCGGCGGACGCGGTCGTCGCGGTGAGCCGCGGGATGCGTACCGACGTCCTCGACTGCTACCCGTCGGTCGACCCGGCGCGCGTCCATGTGATTTCGAACGGCATCGACGCGGACTTCTACCACCCGGACCCGTCGACCCAGGTCCTCGAACGGCTCGGCGTCGACCTGAACCGGCCGTACGTCACGTTCGTCGGCCGGATCACGCGGCAGAAGGGCGTACCGCACCTGCTCCGCGCCGGGCTGCGTCTCGACCCGTCGGTGCAGCTTGTCCTGCTGGCGGGCGCGGCCGACACGGTCGAGCTGAAGGCCGAGACGGACGCGCTGATCGACGACCTCAAGGCGGCCCGCGACGGTGTGTTCGTGGTGTCGGAGATGCTGCCGCGGGAGCAGGTGCGCCAGGTGCTGACGCACGCGCTGGCGTTCTGCTGCCCGTCGATCTACGAGCCGCTCGGGATCGTGAACCTGGAGGCGATGGCCTGCGAGACCGCCGTCGTCGCGAGCGCGGTCGGTGGCATTCCCGAGGTCGTGGACGACGGCGTCACGGGCACACTGGTTCGGTACGACGAGAACGACCCAGACATGTTCGAACGCGAGCTCGCCGACGGGATCAACGCGCTGGTCGACGATCCGGCGAAGGCGGAGGCGATGGGTAAGGCCGGGCGCGAGCGTGCAGTGACGCAGTTCGGCTGGGACGCGGTCGCGCATCAGACGGTCGAGCTCTACAAGAGCCTCCTGACCAGCTTGTAGTCATCCGATCCCGCTCCTCCCTGTCCCTTCTTGACGTCCCGGTCGAGCAGGTCTGCGTACACGCTCCGGAGCCGCGCGGCCTGTCCGCTCCACGCTGCCTCTTCACGGAACGCCGGGTCAGTGAGCCGGTAGCTGTCGAGCTGACCCAGCAACACCGTGCACTTGGCCGCGAAGTCGGCGCTGTCACCGGCCGCGAACACCTCCCCGATTCCGGTACGGGTGACGAACTCACGCAAGCTGGCCATGTCACTCACCAGCACGGGCAGACCGCCCAGGCTGTACTCGAAGAGCTTGTTCGGTAACGCCATCTCATGGTTCGGCGCGCGCAACATCGGGATGATGCCGGCATCCGCCGTACGCAGGAACGCGGTCACCTCGCGTGGGCCGACCGGATGCAGGAAGTGCACGCGCTCGGTCACGCCGACGTCGGCGGCGAGCTTCCGTAGTACGTCCACACCCGGGAGATCCGGCGACGGGACGGCAACCACCGCGAGGTGTACGCCGGGCAGTTTCGGCAACGCCCTGATCGCGGTGTCGATCCCGCGTACGACCGTGATGCCGCCGCTGTACACGATCAGCGGAACCCCGGCCGGCAGCCCGATCCGGCCCCGGATGTCGGCACCGACCGGAACCGTGACGCCGAGCCGGTCCGGTCCGGGCACGCGCGATTCGGGGAGGTTCGGTTCGGGGAGGTCGGGTGTGTTGAGGATGACGTCCGGTAACCGGTCGAGGGCGTGTTCCCGCCGGAGCCGTTCGGCGATCGCCGGGCTGACCGTGACGACCCGGTCCACGACCGGAAGGTAGTCCCGCTCGTGCCGCGCCCAGGCAGCGATGAACCGGGGCGTACGCGCGCCGTACCGCGCGATCCCGGGCACGTACTCGTGCGCGTCATAGACCACCTTGACCACCCTCGGGCCCAGGATGGCCGGCACCGCCCGGGCGGATCGTGCGGCGGCGCGGACCGCCACGCCGATCGTGTGCATGTCGTGCGCGTGGATGACATCCGGATCGAGCCGGTCGATGACCGGGCCGAAGATGGTCTCGTAGTCGTACGCCTCGGGCACCGTACCGGGCCAGCTGACGGCCCACGGCGTCCGCGCGACCACGCCGTCCCAGACTCGCCAGCCGAGTTTGAAGGCGCGGTTCTGGTGCCGGATCAGCAGGCCGCGGGCGCGCGCTCCGGCGAAGACGAGCTGCCTGGCTCGATGCCCGAGCAGGCGGGGGCCGCGGCCGGCCCCGACGTTCAGCTCGGCGCGGCGGGCCTCCAGAAGTGCTTTGCGGACGACCAGTTCACCGGGGATGTGGCCTCCGAGCAGCGGCAGCCGCCAGTCCCGGCGCCGCTGCCGGCGGCGGCGCCGGCCGTCGCGGAAGGTGAACGTCCCGGGTAGCCGGACCATCACCGCGCCGCTCTCCAGCCGGTCGACGGAGGTGTGCTCGTCGAGCGAGACGCCGAGCACGGTTACCCGCAGGCCGGCGTCGGCGAGTACCGCCGCTTCCTTCAGAACTCTGCTGTCGTTGATGACGTTGTTGGCCACGAGAGCCACCACGTGCGGTCGATCGGTCACACCTGTAACTACGGGCCGGGGCGCCAGGTTCGTTGTCATACTTCTTTGGCTGGTAGGGAAAACCCCACCTGGGTCCCGGGGGGTCACACCATGTTGTCCGGGTTCGCGCGGAGGTTGGGTTGGGGTATGACTTCTCGCCTGACCAAGACCGTCGCCGCCACGCTCGCGACCGCTGCCCTGCTCACCTTCCCGCTGTCGGCGTTCGGCGCCGTCGATCAGCCGTCGCTGTCCGAAGCCGCCGTCTCCCGGGTGCACGCGCCACGTGGCGCGCTGGTGTCGGCGGTGCCGATCGCGCAGCTGAGCGCGGCCCAACTGGACGCGGCCGCCACCGACTTCCCAGGCGCGCCGAAGTCGGCGTACGGCGTGACCGCGTACCGCGTGGTCTACCGGACGATCGACCACGACAACCGGCCGACGACCGCCAGCGGGATCATCGTGCTCCCGAACGGGCGCCGCGGCGCGCTGACGGTCGTGGAGTACCTGCACGGTACCAACCCGACCAAGGCGGCCGCCGCGTCCGTGGATCCGGCGTCGACCGATGGGCTGGTCACGGCGTTGTTCGCGGGGCAGGGGCTGGTCGGGGTCGCGCCGGACTACCTCGGGCTTGGGCTCGGGCCGGGGCAGCATCCGTACGTCGACACCAAGACCGAGACCACGGCGTCGGCCGATCTGCTGCTGGCGGCGCGGACGTTCGCGGCGCGGCACGGTGTCGTGCTGAAGCGTGATGTGCTCGTCACCGGGTTCTCGCAGGGCGGCCGGGCGTCGGTTGCTTTTGGGCGGGCGCTCAGCCGGGGCGAGGTCGGTCCGTTCCGGCTCGGCGAGATTCGCGCGGTCGCGGGGCCGTACGATCTGCTCCGCACCGAGCTGCCGGCCGCCTTCGACGGGCGGTTGCTGGCACCGACCGCGTCGTTCTACCTGGCGTACCTGGTGACGGCGTGGGACCGGACCGTCGGGATGTACGACGATCCGCGCGAGGCGTTCCAGGCACCGTACGCGTCGACTGTCGAGGGGTTGTTCGACGGGTCGCACACCGATCAGGAGATCGTTGCCGGGTTGCCGGACTCGCCGGAGAAGTTGTTCACGCCGGCGTTCCTCCAGCGGCTGAAGCACCCGGAGGGACGGTTCCTGCGGGCGATCCAGTCCGCCGACCAGATCTGCCGGGACTGGACACCGCGGGTGCCGGTGCACCTGTACAGCGGTACCAAGGACACCGACGTGGTCGCGGCCAACGCCGACGTCTGCGCGGCCTCGCTACGCTCCCGTGGCGCGGAGGTGACGGTCCACTCGATGGGTCCGGTCGATCACGCGGGGACGGCGTTCGCGGCGTACCCGGAGATCATCCGGGCGTACGCACGGCGGGCCTAGGTCGTCGGCAGCACCTGCGCCGAGCCTAGGTTCTGGCAGTACCAGGATCGGCCGGGCACTGCCTAACGGCGGGCGGTGAGCGAAGAGTGATGGGTATGACGAACCCGACCATCACCCTCGCCGAAGATCTCACGCTGACCCGGATGGGGTACGGCGCCATGCAACTGGCCGGACCCGGAGTCTTCGGCCCACCGAAGGACCGCGCACAGGCGATCGCGGTCCTTCGGGCAGCAGTCGACCTCGGCGTGACACACATCGACACCAGCGATTTCTACGGACCGGAGGTGGTCAACGAGCTGATCAAGGAGGCCCTGCACCCGTACCCGGCCGAGCTGCACCTGGTCACCAAGGTCGGCGCCCGGCGCGGCGACGACGCGTCGTGGATTCCGGCGCTGGCACCGGACGAGCTGCGGCAGCAGGTACACGGCAACCTGGACCGCCTCGGCCTGGACGTCCTGGATGTCGTCAACCTGCGTTCGAGCGCGCATGCCGGGCACAACGACGAGTCGATCGCGGAGCCGTTCAGCACCCTGGTCGAGCTGCAGCAGCAAGGCCTGATCAAGCATCTCGGCCTGAGCGGCGTGACGATCACCCAGATCCGCGAGGCACAGGCGATCGCGCCGATCGTCACGATCCAGAACCTGTACAACCTGGTCAACCGCGAAGACGACGACGTGGTCGACTACGCCGCGGAACACAACCTGGCCTTCGCCTCGTTCTTCCCGCTCGGCGGTTTCACCCCCTTGCAGTCCGAGACGCTGACGAAGGTCGCCGCCCGGCTGGACGCCACCCCGTACCAGGTCGCCCTGGCCTGGCTGCTGCAACGCTCCACGACCAGCGTCGTCATCCCGGGTACGTCATCGCTGACCCACCTTCGCGAGAACCTCGCCGCCCGCGACCTGACCCTGCCCGCCGACGCGATCACCGAACTCGACGCCGTCTGACTTTCCGGAACTTTTCTGCCGATAACTGCCGGAAATGTTCCGTTGATCAGCCGAGTTCACGTTGGAGCATGTTGATCAGCGCATCGACGTCCGCGTCGACCATCGGCTCGCCGGTCATCCCCATCCGGTGCAGCAGCGTGCCGATCACCACGTCGATCAGGAACAGGATCCGCTGATCCGGCTCGCCGAGCGCATCGTGCAGTGCGACTCGGTACGGCTCCTGCAACTGCCCGGCGAGCAGTTCGCGGAGCGCCGGGTCGCCGATCGCGTCGGTGAACACCCCGGCGAACGCGGCGGCGACCCCGGGCTCGCCGATCTTCGCGGCGCCGTACCGGATCGCGGTCGCCAGATCGCCGGACCGGCTGGCCCCGGTCAGCGGCAACGAGCCGAACGTGTCCACCAGGCAGGCGGTCACCAGCGCCCCCTTGGACGGCCAGCGCCGGTAGATCGTCGTCTTCGCGATCCCGGCCGCGGCGGCGATCCGGTCGACGGTCGCCCGCGTGTACCCGAGCTCGTCGATCGTCCGCAGGGTCGCCGCGAACACCTCCGCGTCGACGCTGGACCGGGGCCGCCCGGGCCGGGCCGAACTGCTCGCGGAAGTCATGGCCGCATCCTACCCAGTTATGCTACCGTCGGTATCGATACTAACGGTAGCGAAACTCAGGACGGTGCCCGATGACCCACTCCGCCACCAGCAGGCCGGGCGCCGGCGCGCCGGCCGTCAAGCACCGGCAGCCGCTCGGCATCCGGGTGCTGTACGGGCTGCGCAAGGAACCCGGCTTCTTCGCGATGTCGCCCGCGGAGCTGATCGCGTTCGGCCAGGCCCAGAACCGCATCGTGAATTCCCGGGCGGCTCGCCTCGCCACCGGCTTCCCGCACCGCGGCGCCTCGATCAGCTGGCAGGACGTACGCCTCCCCGACCGCACGATCCGGGTCCGGGTGTACCGCCCGGTCAACGCATCGACAACGCTGCCACTGGTCGTTCACGTACACGGTGGCGGCTACGTCGGGACCGCGGTGCAGTGCGACTGGATCAACAGTCACGTCGCGGCCGGCGTACGCGCGGTGGTCGTCTCCGTCGAGCATCGGCTGATGGACTACGACACCCCGCTCGCGGCCGCGGTCGACGACGGCTGGGAGGTGTACCGGCACGTGCTACGTCATGCCGACGAGTGGGGAATCGACCCGGGGCGGATCGCGCTCGCCGGGGAGAGCGCCGGCTCGATGGTCGCGGCGCTGTCGGTACTCCGTGCCCGGGACGCCGGCCTCTCACTACGCGCGCAGGTGCTCGTCAACCCGTGCGTCGACCTGACCTCGACCGCACTCGACTACCAGTCGATGAGCGAGTACGCCGACACGCCGAACCTGACTCGTGAAGCCGTCGACTTCTTCCGCCACGTCGCCGTGCCGGACGGGACCGATCCACGCGAGCTGTCACCGTTGTACGCCGACCTGAACGGGCTGCCGCCGACGCTGTTCGTGATCCCGGTGCTCGACCCGGTGGCCGATCACGGACGCGCGTACGCCGAGCGGTTGCGGGCGGCCGGGACGACGGTCCAGGTGAACGAGTTCGACCGGGCCGGACACGCGTTCCTCAGCCTGCCCGGCCTGGTCCCGCAGGCGCGTCCGGCCCGCGACCGGATCGTCGAGTTCCTCCGGGAGCGACTCGGATAGCCCGCGACCGGATCGCGTCGCGGCCGGGCTGTCGACGCGGGTTCTCGCGGCTGGGTCAGATGCCGGCGGTTGGGGTTTCGGAGGTCAGCCAGGTGGTGAGGAGGCGGGCGCCGGCGCCGGTCGCGCCGATCGAGTACTCGAACCGGTCGGCCGGCGATTCCGCGATCGACGACAGGTCGAGGTGCGCCCACGGGATGTCCCCGGCGAACGCCTTCAGGAACAGCGCGGCCGTGATCGAACCCGGGCCCTTCGAACTGTTCACCGAGTCGGCGATCGGGGTCGAGATCAGATCCTCGTACTCGGCCGGCAGCGGCATCCGCCACAGTTCCTCACCGGACACCCGGCCGGCGTCCGCGAGGTTGTCCGCCAGCGCGTCGTCGGTGGCGAACAGTCCGCCGTACAGCATCGCGCCGAGCGACACCTTGATCGCGCCGGTCAGCGTCGCGATGTCGACCAGTACATCCGGCTTCAGCTCCTGCACGGCGTACGCCAGACCGTCCGCGAGGACCAACCGTCCTTCGGCATCGGTGTTCTTCACCTCGGTGGTCCGGCCGCCGAAGTGCCGGATCACGTCATCCGGCCGGTACGCCGTACCCGACGGCATGTTCTCCGCGGCGCAGACCAGGCCGGTGACGCGGACGTTCGCGCCGAGCTCGCGGAGCGCCGACATGGTGGCGATCACCGAACCACCGCCGGTCATGTCACGCTTCATCGACACCATGCCCTCGCGCGGCTTCAGCGACAGGCCGCCGGTGTCGTACGTGATGCCCTTGCCGACCAGGACCACGTACGGCGTGTTCTTCGTCGCGCCGGCCGGTACGTAGTCGAGCCGGACGAACCGCGGCGGACGCGTCGAGCCGCGGCCGACCGCGAGGATGCCGCCGAAGCCGTCGGCGGCGAGCTTCTTCTCGTCCCAGACCGTCACCTCCAGACCGGTCGCGGCGGCCACCTCGGTCGCCCGCGCGGCCAGCCAGGCCGGGTCCTTCGCGTTCGACGGGGTGATCGCGAGCTGCCGCGCCAGCCAGCCGGTCCGGCCGATCACGACGCCGCGGTCCAGCACCTGCTGCCGCGCCCCGTCGGTACCGTCGGTGCCGTCCGTGACGGCAACCTGCCCGACCGCGGGCTCGCCCGGGTCGACGGTCTTCAGCGTGTACGAGAACGAGCCGAGGATCACGCCCTCCGCGAACGCCCGGAGCGCCGCGTCATCGATGCCCTCAGCAACGACAGTGGTGAGTTCGTCCTTGCCGCGACCGAACCGCGCGATCGCCGCACCGGCGTGTCGCAGGTCCTTCGCGCTGCCGTCACCGGCACCGACCAGGACCACCTCGCTCGCCTCACCGGTCAGCAGCGGGTACGCCACCGTGGCCCCCGCCGCCGGGCTGAACCCGGTCGCAAGCTGCGCCTCCAGCAGCCGGCCGAGGTCCACCCCGAGCCGCTCACCGGCCTCCTTCGCGGCAGCCGGCAGGCCACCCTCGGCGTCGAGGACGACTACCCAGGCGGGCGCCCCGTGCACCGGCAGACCCGGCTGCCAGGTCACGACCGGAAGGCTGGGGAAAGGAGACGAAGCGCTACGGCGAGCCACTAGAAGGACCTCACTGTTTGATCAAATATGTCTGACATGAAACATGCCTGGACAACGGTACGACCCCGGCGGGTGCCCGTGAACGGCAGCCACCGGGGCCGGAGTGATTGGCAAGGGGTGCGAGACCCCCGGAGGATGTGATCAGCCGACGACGGCCTTCAGTGCATTGCCGAGCTCGGTCGCTTCGTCGGCGTTGAGCTCGACGACGAGCCGGCCGCCGCCCTCGAGCGGAACCCGCATCACGATCCCGCGGCCCTCCTTGGTGACCTCGAGCGGACCATCGCCCGTCCGCGGCTTCATCGCCGCCATGCGCGCACCCCTTCCCAGTGTCGGTGTTGAGCGACGACACCGCGCGGGGGACCGTCGCCGGCGCCGTTGCGGTGATGCGCCGTCGGCGCGTATCGCAGTGTGTATCGCACCCCATTATTCCCGATCCCGGGCCAGAGCCGTGCACCATACGGCAGACTCGAGTCTTGTGCACGCCCGTTCAGCCCTCTTCGACCTCTACGGTGACCACCTGCGCGCCCGCGGCGCGCAGGCCCCGGTCGCGGCCCTCGTCCGGCTGCTCGCGCCGCTGGGCGTGCATCCGCCGGCCGTCCGTACCGCCGTCTCCCGGATGGTCCGGCAAGGCTGGCTGGAGCCGGTCCGGCTCGACGGCCAGCCCGGGTACGCGCTGACCGCCCGGGCGCGTCGCCGCCTCGACGACGCCGCCGCCCGGATCTACCGGACCGCCCCCGACGGCACGCCGATGGCCACCGGCGCCGAGGGGCCGGGCGACTGGGACCGGCACTGGCACCTGGGCATCCTCCGCGAGGTCCCGAACGCGCGCCGCCGCGAACAGCTCGCGAGCCAACTCGCCTTCCTGGGTTGGGCTCCGCTCTCCGACGGCGCCTGGGTCGGGCTGCGCAACGACGCCGAGGTCGACCAGATTCTCGGCATCGAGGACATCGCCGCGGACCGGTTCCGCGCACCCGTCGGCGAGGACGCCGTCGAGTTCGCCCGGCGGGTCTGGAAACTGGACGAGCTCGGCGCGTCGTACGACGCCTGGCTGATCGAAGCCAAGGCGCTGGTCGACGCCGCCGCGGGGGTGCCGGCCGGTGCGGGCGACGCGCCCGGCGACGAGCAGGCGTTCGCGGTCCGGTCCGAGCTGGTGCACGAATGGCGCAAGTTCCTGTTCCGGGATCCGGGCCTCCCCGACGAGCTCCTCCCGACCGACTGGGCCGGCACCAAGGCCGCCGCGTTCTTCGATTTCCACGCCGAACGTTTAGCTCCCGCGGCCGGGCGTTTCGTCGACAGCTGCCTCGCCAACACCTGACATCTGCCTGACACGACACCAACACCCCTAACCCACAGTCAAGGAGCCGACCACAATGAGTGACCCCACCAGCACCCCCGGCTCTCCCAACACCACAGGCTCCAGCACTCCCGGCAGCGCCCCTGCACACAGCACGAACGCCGGCACCACTGGCGCTGACGCCACTAGCGCTTCCGCCGACACCGCCGCTTCCGCTGGCGCTGGCAACAGTGGGGCCGGCGCTGCCAGCGTCACGTACGCCGTCGACGCGGGTGTTGCGACCATCACGCTGAACCGGCCGGACGCGATGAACGCGCTCGACACGCCGACCAAGATCCTGCTCCGGGACACCGTCCGCGCCGCCGCGGACGACCCCGGCGTACGCGTCGTGGTGCTGACCGGCACCGGGCGAGCATTCTGCGTCGGGCAGGATCTCAAGGAGCACATCGGGCTCTTGCAGGCGAACGATCAGGCAGCACTCTGGAGTACGGTGCCGGACCACTACACGCCGATCGCGCTCGCCCTGGCCGAGATGCCCAAGCCGGTGATCGCCGCCGTCAACGGAGTCGCGGCCGGGGCCGGCGCGTCGATGGCGTTCGCGTGCGACTTCCGGATCGTCGCCGACACGGCCGGCTTCAACCTCGCCTTCACCGGGATCGCACTCTCCTGCGACACCGGCATCTCCTGGACCCTCCCCCGCCTGATCGGCCACGCCAAAGCACTCGAACTGCTCTACTTCCCCCGCACCGTCCCCGCCGCCGAAGCCCTGGACCTAGGCCTCGCCACCTCGGTCGTCCCACCCGCCGACCTCGCCACCGCCGTATCCGACCTCGCCAACAAGCTCGCCCAAGGCCCAACAATCGCGTACGGCGCCGTCCGCCGATCCCTCAACTACTCCGCCACCCACACCCTGGCCGAGTCCCTGTCCTTCGAAGCCACCCAAATGCAACTAACCGGCGCCACCGAAGACCACCACAACGCAGTCACCTCCTTCGTAACCAAACAAAACCCAACCTTCACCGGCCACTAACCCGCCCTCCCCCAACCCACCGCACGCGCACCACCCCGCACGCGCACCCGCACCACCCGCCCACCCCCGCATCCCACGCCACACACCCGGCGCCGTGCGCCCCGGCGCACTCGCCAGGCACCCCACACCACCGGCCACACCACCCGCCCTACCGGCAGCACACCCCGCTCGCCCCGCGCGCCGTGCACCCCGCGCACTCCACAACGCACGCCATGCACACCCCGGCACCACCCCGGCACCACCCCGCACCCCGCACCGCCCGCCGTGCACCCATCGTCGCGGCGGCGCGGGGGCGCGGGGGCGTACGCTCGCCCGCCGACTGGGGCACAACCCTGCACTTGCGGGGGCATCCCCTCGAGTGGAGGGTTGCCCCCTGGAAAATCGAGGGGGCAACCCGCTGGCTGAGGGGGCAAGCTGTCCGGACCTCGGGCGTGGCGAGGTCTTGTAATCGTTTACGTAAGCGATTACAACATGCTTGTGAGGAAACTGCTGCTGCCTGCTCTGACCGTTGCCACGCTGGTCGGGAGCCTTCTTGTTCCGGGGTCGCGCGCGGCCTCGTCCAGCGCGACGGCGATCGCCACGCCGTTCGCCACATCCGCATCGGCGGGCGCCGCGCCGGGGGCTGCGGCGCCGAGCGCTGCGGCGGCGGGGGTGATTAAGAGTGGGGTTGCGCCGTCTGCAACGCTGCGGGCCGATATCGCGTACAACGTGTATCTGCCGGCCGGATACGCGGAGTCGACGGCGCGTTATCCGGTCGTGTACCTGCTGCACGGGCGTGGTGACTCGATGAGCGCGTGGACTCAACTGAAGAGCCGGCTGGATCAGTTGATCGGTAGTGGGGAGATCCCGCCGATGATCGCGGTCATGCCGGATGCGCCGTGGAGCAACCGCGCGAGCTGGTACGTGGACTCGGCGTACAAGGGCAGCGCAGACGGGAAGATTCCGGCGGGGCAGCCGGTCGAGACCGCGTTCGTCAAGGATCTGGTTCCGCGGATCGACGCCACCTACCGGACCATCGCGGACCGGACCGGGCGCGCGATCGCCGGGTACTCGATGGGTGGCGCCGGCGCGCTGCGGTACTCGCTGGTCCACCCGACCGTGTTCGGCGCGGCGATCGTCCTCAGCCCGGCCGTGTACTTCCCGTTGCCGCCGAGCGATTCCAGCACCCGCGATTTCGGTGCCTTCGGCAAGGGACGCGATCCGTTCGTGGAGTCGGTGTACCTGAAGCTGAACTGGCCCGCCGCGCTGAAGTCGTTCGCGGCGACCGGCCTGAAGTCGCATCTGTTCATCGCGGTCGGCGACGACGAGTACAAGAATCCGAAGCCGATCGACGCCACCCACGACCTCGACTTCGAGTCGCACGTGGTGTACAACCAGGCCGCGCGCGTACCGAACCTGACGTCGGAGTTCCGCGTCGTCAACGGCGGGCACGACTGGGATGTCTGGGGCCCGACGTTCGTCGAGGGCGCGAAGTACATCTTCCAGTACCTCGGCAAGCCGCCGGCCACGCCGATGCGCGCCGCGATCATCGGTACGCCCGGCGACGACCGCGCCGGCGGAATCGCGACCGATGCCGCGGGCAACGTTTACCAGGCGATCGCGGCAGCGGGCGCACTGGACGGGCAATCGTACGCCGGCGGCACCGACGTCAACCTGGTGAAGTACAAGGCCGACGGTACGCGCGAGTGGACCCGCTCACTCGGTACGAGCGGCACCGACCGGGCGTACGGTGTAGCGGTCGATGCCGACGGCAACATCGCGCTGACCGGGTATACCAACGGCAACCTCGACGGATCACATGCCGGCAACACGACCGACGACGCGTTCGTCGCGCAGTACGACCCCAACGGGAACCGTCGCTGGGTCACCCAGTTCGGCGTACCCGGCGTCGCGGATCGTGGGTACTCGATCGCCGTCGACGGAACCGACGTTTACGTCGGCGGGTATACCAAAGGATCGCTTGGTGGCACCAACGAAGGCGACAAGGACGTGTTCGTCGCCCGGTTCGGCAGCGACGGGCGGCAGGCGTGGGTACGCCAAGCTGGTAGCGCCGGCGAGGACAAGGGGATGGCGGTCGCGGTCTCCAACGGTGCCGTTTATCTGGGCGGCATGACCGGCGGCGCGCTCGGTACGCCGGCGGGTGGAATCGACGGGTTCGTCGCGCGCTACTCGACCGCGGGCGATCCGGTGTGGATGCGGCAGTACGGCACCGCCGCGTCGGACGAAGTGTGGGCCCTCGCGGCGGATCCGGCCGGCGGCGTGTACCTGACCGGGTACACCGCGGGCGACTTCGCCGGAACCCTGAACGGCGACAAGGACATCATGGTCGCCCGTGCCGACGCCGACGGTGTGCTGACGTGGCGGGATCAGTTCGGCACGAGCGGGAACGACAAGGGCGCCGCGATCGCGGTCAACCGGTCCGGCGAGCTGTACGTCGGCGGGTTCACCGATGGCGCGCTGGAGACCGCACTCGGCAAGTTCGATGGCGTACTGGCGAAGTACGCCGCCGATCACACCCGTACCTGGACCCGCCAGTTCGGCACGTCCGACGACGACGCGGCCGACGCGTACGCCGAGGCGAACCTCTATCTCACGACGACGCCGACCGGCACGCAGCTCACCGGTCTGACCGGGAGCGACGTGTTCCGGACGGCGTACACCGTTGACGGCACCAACGAATTGCCGTAGCGCGGAACCAGACGTTTGGTGGGCTCCCAGACCACGTTCCGGCAGGGCGAGTCACGGCCGGACAACCACCTGACAGTCGGGGAGCCCGCTGAACACCTCATCACGTTCAGTACCCGGAGCACAACTCGTTCAGCCGTTTGTCTTTGGTTTCCGGCAAAGTACCGTTTGCATCTGCACAAACCAGCTGCACGTGCACGAGATCCGGCGCGTGAAGCAGGGTTTGGCCGGCGCGTGAAGCAGGTCCGATCGGCGCCCGTAACAGGGTTGGTCAGCGCGCGATGCAGGTCTTCAGGTGGTCGTTGACGATCCCGGTCGCCTGCATCAACGCGTACGCGGTGGTCGGCCCGACGAAGACGAATCCCTTCTTCTTCAGGGTCTTCGCCATCGCCACCGACTCCGGTGTGGTCGCGGGTACGTCGGCCAACGTGCGCGGCGTGACGTGCTTCGCGGGCCGGAACGACCAGAGCAGTTCGGTGAACTCGCCGTCGTCCAGCTCGAGCAGCGCGCGGGCGTTCGAGATCGTCGCGTTGATCTTCAACCGGTTCCGGACGATCCCCGGATCGGCCATCAAACGGTCGAAGTCCGCGTCCCCGTACGCCGCGATCGCCACCGGGTCGAACCGCGCGAACGCGGCCCGGAAGTTCTCCCGCTTCCGCAGAATCGTGATCCACGACAACCCCGACTGGAACCCCTCGAGCGTCATCCGCTCGAACAGGCCGAGGTCGGTACGGATCTCCTTGCCCCACTCGGTGTCGTGATACTCGACGTACTCCGGCGCTGAGGTTGCCCACCCGCACCGCGCCTGCCCGTCCGGCCCAACCACCGTCACCCGCCAACCTCCCGAACCAACCGCCGCAACGAAACCCACATCAACAACTCGAACCCCCACCGCCCCACCAACCACCCAACCGCCCCAACCCACCCGAACGGCGGCACCACATCCTCCCGCCAAACAACCCGACACCCCACCCCACCAACCGCCCGGTCGGTGTGGGCGTGGTTGGGGCTGTCTGGGTGGGGTGTGGGGTGGTTGGTATTGGATGTGGTGAGGGGTACGGGCTCGATGGTGAACGTGCCTGTGCCCTGGACGAGCTTGCCGAGATGTTTCACCGTGCACTCACGCGGCGGCTCCCAGCGGGTGATGACCATGTCGTCAGTGAACCCGACACCACCGACAGAAGTACGCGCCGCGACCCCACCTCCGACCCCCACGCCGCCGTTCCCGGTGGCCCACACCCGGGTGAACAACATCCACCGCGACTGCCGCTCCCAGTCCATCACCACGTCCCAGGCGACCTCCGGACTCACGCGGAGCATCACAGCCGCCTCTGCCCGGCGTACGCCCCGCTCACCCAAGCCGACCATCAGCTAGGCCGCCGATAAGCCCCTTCCCCATCAGCCCCCTCCGGCGGCCAAAACCGCCACCCCTCCTCCTGGTCCCCGCTCCCCGCGTCCCCGTTGTCCCGCACGTCCGCCTGCTCCCCAGTACCCGCCTGCTGCTCCTGCGCGAGGTGCTGTACGGGCGGCTCGGGTGTGGCCTGGTCTTGTGCAGGGCGGCGCTGCTGAGCGCGGTCCTCGGGGGCGGACGGTTGGGGCTGGGCTGAGACTTGGCTCGGGGGTTCCTGGGTCGAGGATTGCTGAGTGAAGGACTGGGTTGGGGGTTGCTGGGTGGAGGAGTGTTGGGGTGCCGGGGTACGGCGGGGGGTTACGGGCTGGGACTGGGCTTCCAGTACTGCACGGGCTTCGGCTTGCAGGCGTTCGTACTCGTCGGCCGCATGGTTCGTGCGTGGGAGCTCGGTGGTTGCTGGGTCGTCGTCCGCTGGTTCGTACGAGGGGTGGTCGGCCGGCTGGTTCCTGGAGCTCCCAGCAGGTGCCATCTGAGCTTGCGGACCTGGCGCTTGCACACCACCCGGTACTGACGGAGTGGACGCCGGTGGAGTGGACGCGGGCGCGGTGGACGCGGGCACGGTGGACGCGGGTGGAGTGGACGCGGGTGGCGTGGACGCGGGCCCGGTAGGTGCTGGGGGTGTGACCGGCGGTGTGCTCTGGGGAGCTGGCGCGGTCGACTCGGCTGTCTGGTCGGTGGTGGGCGCGGCCTGTTCGGCGGTGGGGTCGCCGGCCGGCGGAGCAGACTGCTCGACCGCTGACGAGGCGACCGCAGGTGGTACGACGGGCGCCGCGGCCTGCCCAGTCTGAGCACCGGTCGACTGCTGTGCCTGAGCATCCGTGGGCTGATCGGTCTGGGTGCCGGTGTACTGCTGAGCGCGCGCGTCCGTGTACTGCTCGGCCAGGGCGTCGGCAGACGGCTGAGTCTGGGGGGCGGTGGGGTGCTCGGGGGTTGTGGGGGGTTCGGGGAAGTTGCCGCCGACCATGATGGGGGGCCGGGTGCCGGGATCCTCGAAGTCGGTGGGGGTGTTTGTGGGGCTTGTGGTGAAGCCGGTGCCGTTGGGGGTGTCGAGGATGGGGGCTACGGCTCGTTCGAGGTCGGCGATGCGGCGGTCGCGTTCGGCTACCTCTTTGGCTACGCGTTCGAGGAGGGTGTCCACCTCGTCCATGCGGTAGCCGCGGACGCCGACGGCGAAGCGGGCCGACTCGATCTCGGTCGCGGTGAGGGCCTGGCGGGCGGGGACGGTCATGTCGGGGCGGTCGTCGTACGCGGTGCTCATGGCACCCCAACGCCCGGAGGCCACGACTGCTACAGCCCCGATCAGTACGATCACGATCAGCCCGAAGAACCACATCACGGGACCGATCGTGCCATGCCGCCCGAGTCACCCGCACCGACACCCGCATTTTCAGCGCCGGCACCGAGGGTTTCGGCTCCCCACCCGCCTCTCCAACGCGGGTGGTTAACCACTCCTCTTGAGGGTTCACCACCCGTATACCGGTGGTGAACCCTGGCGGGGTCCAGTGGTCGAAGCAACGCCTGATGGAAGGTGTTGTGTATGCCGATGAGGTATCCGTACGGAGTGCGGGATGAGTTTTTCGCGCTGGTGGGTGGTGGGTGGTCGGTGCAGTCAGCGGCGTCGGCGGTCGGCGTGTCGTGGGATACGGGTTCGTTGTGGTGGCGAACATCGGGGCTTGTGGAGCCATCGTTGCGGCAGAACAGAGCTGGTGGGTTGCCGGGCAGCGTGCCAGCAGCAGTCCCGGGTGGGGTCGCGGGGACGCGAGCTCGGCGGCCGTTGACCAGTGAGGACCGGGCGGTGATCGCTGTGCTGTTACGGCAGGGGTTGTCGTATGCCGGGATCGGTGAGGCGATCGGGCGGGACAAGTCGGTGATCTGGCGTGAGGTGGCCCGCAATCGCGGCCGGGACGGGTCCTATTGGGCGCCGGTGGCTCACCGTGCCGCTCATGAGCGGCGGCGCCGGCCCAAGGAGTTCAAGCTGGCCGCCGATCCGGGGCTGTGCGCCCGGATCACCGGCTGGATGGACACCGGCTGGTCCCCGGGCCTGATCGCGGCAGTACTGCGCCGTGATCACCCCGGCGACAGCGCGCAGGAGAGGATGGCTCGTGTGTCGCACGAAACCATCTACCAAGCGCTGTATGTGCAGACCCGCGGCCAGCTGCGACAAGACCTGCACCGGCAGTTGAGCCTGCGCCGCACGGCCCGCAAACCCCGCGGCGGCGACCATCGCCAGGCCCGAAACCCGTACCGGGAAGCGTTCACGATCAGTCAACGCCCCGCCGAGGCCACCGACCGTGCCGTGCCCGGACATTGGGAAGGCGACCTGATCATCGGCACCGGCAACCGCTCCGCGGTCGGCACACTGGTCGAGCGCACCACCCGGTTCACCATCTTGCTGCACCTGCCCGGCCAGCACGACGCCGACACCGTGGCCGAGACCATGATCACCCAGATGCGCACCCTGCCCGACCACCTGCGCCGCTCCCTGACCTGGGACCGCGGACGCGAACTAGCCGCCTACCGGCGCATCCAGCTCGATCTGAACATGCCTGTCTACTTCTGCGACCCCCACTCCCCCTGGCAACGCGGCACCAACGAGAACACCAACCGGCTCCTGCGGTTCTGGCTCACCAAAGGCACAGACCTGTCCACCCACACCGCCGCCAGCCTCGACCAGATCGCCACCACCCTCAACCAACGACCCCGCCCTACACTCAACCTCAAAACCCCAGCCCAAGCACTGGCCGAACTACTCGTTGCTTAGACCACTGGACCCCGCCCCTCAAGACGAGTGGTTAACCCCAGCGAGCCCCGACCCGTCCGCTCCGACGCAGCACTCCCACCGGCCGATCTGTGGGTACGGCGCTGGGTGTTCGCGTGACCGACTCGGTTGCCGGCGGGAGCCGGGTGGGCGGGCCGGCCGGGCGGGCTGGCCGGGCGGGCGGGCTGGCCGGGCGGGCGGGCTGGCCGGGCGGGCGGGCGGGCTGGCTGGCCGGGCGGGCGGGCGGGCGGGCTGGCTGGCCGGGCGGGCGGGCGGGCTGGCTGGCTGGCTGGCTGGCCGGGCGGGCGGGCTGGCCGGCTGGCTGGGCGGGCGCGGCGGGGGGGGTTAGCTGCCGTCGGAGCCTAGTTGGTGGGAATGGGTGGTGGGGTCGGTGGCGGACTCGACTTCGTGGGCGGCTGCTTCGGCGGCTTGTTCGGCGGCGGCGTCGGCCAGCTCGCCGGCCTTGACGATGTAGCTGATCGCCTCGTCGACGTCGTCGGTGACCACGAACATGTCCAGGTCGGCGGGTGAGATCTTGCCGTCGGCGAGCATGGTGGTACGCAGCCAGTCGACCAGGCCGCCCCAGTACGCCGACCCGAACAGCACCACCGGGAACGAGGTGACCTTGCGGGTCTGGGCCAGCGTGAGCGCCTCGAACAGTTCGTCAAGCGTGCCGAACCCGCCGGGCATCACCACGAAGCCCTGGGCGTACTTGACGAACATCGTCTTCCGGGTGAAGAAGTACCGGAAGTTCATCCCGATGTCGACCCACTCGTTCATGCCGTTCTCGAACGGGAGCTCGATGCCGAGGCCGACCGAGACGCCGCCGGCCTCCGAGGCGCCCTTGTTCGCGGCCTCCATCACGCCCGGTCCGCCGCCGGTGATCACCGCGTACCCGGCACCGACCAGTTTCCGGCCGAACTGCTCGGCGGCGGCGTACATCGGGTCGTCGAGCTTCGTCCGGGCCGAACCGAACACGCTGATCGCGGCGCCGAGCTCGGCCAGCATCCCGAATCCCTCGATGAACTCCGACTGGATGCGCAGCACCCGCCACGGGTCGGTGTGCACCCAGTCCGACGGGCCGCGGCTGTCCAGCAGCCGCTGCTCGGAGGTGGAGTGCTGCACCTGCTTGCGCCGCATCAGGATCGGCCCGCGCTGCTGCTGGCCAACCGGACGGTCGGGGTGGATCGATGGTTCTGACATGCGTCCAGGTTATTCGGTGCGCGGAAACAGAGCCCGCTCAGGCGCGGCTTGTCAACCAAGTCCTCAGGCGTTGTTCACACAGGGCTATCTCGGCTTCGGGGACGAACTCGTCCTGTTTGTGGGCGTACAGGGGGTCGCCGGGGCCGTAGTTGACGGCGGGTACGCCGAGTTGGGTGAAGCGGGCGACATCGGTCCAGCCGAACTTGGGTTGGGGTTCGCCGCCCACCACCTGCAGGAACGCGGCCGCGGCCGGTCGGTCCAGGCCGGGCAGGCCGCCCGGCGCGGAGTCCGTCACGACCACGTCGAACCCCTCGAACACCGACCGCAGGTGCGCCTCGGCCTCCGCCTCGGAGCGGTTCGGGGCGAAGCGGTAGTTGATGGTGACCGTGCACAGGTCCGGTACGACGTTGCCGGCGATCCCGCCCGTGATCGCGACCGCGTTGAGTCCTTCGCGGTATTCCAGTCCGTCGATGGGTACGCGGCGCGGCTCGTACGCCCCGAGGCGGGCCAGGACTTCGCCGGCGCCGTGAATCGCGTTCACACCCATCCAGGAGCGGGCCGAGTGCGCGCGCTCGCCGCGGGTGGTGACCTCGATCCGCATCGTGCCCTGGCAGCCGGCCTCGACCGCCGCGTTGGACGGCTCCATCACGACCGCGAAGACGCCTTCCAGCAGCTCCGGGTTGGACCGGGTCAGCTTGAACAGGCCGTTCCGCTCGGCCTCGATCTCCTCGCAGTCGTAGAAGACGTAGGTGAGGTCGCGGTTCGGCTCGGTCAGCGTGGCGGCGAGCCGGAGCGCGACCGCGACGCCGCCTTTCATGTCGCAGGCACCGAGCCCGTGGATCAGTCCGTCGGCGCGGCGCGCGGGCAGGTTGTCGTTCAGCGGGACGGTGTCCAGGTGCCCGGCGAGGACGATCCGCTCGGCGCGGCCCAGGTCGGTGCGCGCGACCACGGTGTTGCCGTGCCGGAAGACTTTCAGATGCGGGTACGCCGAGAGCGCCTTCTCGACCTTGTCCGCGAGTTTCTCCTCCGTACCGCTGACGGACGCGATGTTCACCAGCGCCTCGGTCAGGTCGGGCGCGGACACGGTCAGGTCAAGCTTGGTCATGGCGTCAGGTTATCGACGAGGGCATCAGGTGGTGCGTTTGCGGTAGTGGCGGTTGACGCGTTCGCGGTTGCCGCAGGACGGGGAGCACCAGGTCTGGCGTGGGTCGTCCTGGAGGAAGTACTTGACGCACCGCGCGGCCGGGCAGGCGCGTAGCCGGTCGCGGTCCGGACCGGCGAGGAAGTCGATCGCGGAGCGCGCGATGGCGCCGATCAGCAGCGCGGTGGGGTCGTCGGTGCGCCCGGACCAGCGCAGCACCGGCGGACCGTCGGCCGGCCAGTCCAGGTGGGTGGTACCGAGCCGGTCCGCTGCCCGGTTGAGCATCCGGAGCGCGTCGCCCGCATCCATCAGCCGGTTCGCGTCGGCTTTGCTGGGCGCGCCGGGCACCGCTCGCGCGAAGAGCGCCCGCACCGCACGCCGTACCCGAAGCAGGTCGCCCTGGAAGAACTCCGGCTCAACCGGTGCGGCTCCGAGGACGTCGCGTACGAGGGGTTCGTACGTACTGAACCACGCACTTGCCTGCTCCGGCGTGGACAGTAGGTCGGCCACGCCGCCATGCCCGTCGTGCTTGATCGTGGTGGCCAAGGCCAGGGCGAGCGTGGTCATCTGGTGATACTAATGGGATATCCGCTTGCTGGCATGTGAATCACTCGCTTAGGGTCGGCGCGTGACCGATCTTCGTACCCGGCTGCGCGCCGTACCGACCCTGACCGGGAACCCGCCGGCCTGGGAACCCGCTGAGTCGCCCGACACCCCGCACGCGCTGTTCGTCGAGTGGTTGCTGACCGCGATCGACGAGCAGGTGCCCGAGCCGTGCGCCATGACGTTGTCGACGGTCCGCGCCGATGGCCGGCCGAACGGGCGGGTGCTGATCCTCAAGAACGTGACGGACGACGGCTGGCAGTTCGCGTCGACGTCGACGAGCCGGAAGGGCGAGGAGCTGGACATCTCGCCGTACGCGGCGCTGACGTTCTACTGGGTGCCGCTCGGGCGCCAGGTCCGGATCGTCGGTACGGTCGAGCCCGCGCCGGCCGAGGAATCCGCGCGCGACTTCCTGGCCCGCCCGGTCGCGGCCCGCGCCGAGGCGCTGGTCGGCAAGCAGAGCGCGGTACTGACGGATCGCTCCGACATCGACGTGGCGGTGAAGGAACAGGCCGAGCGAATCGCCGACGACCCGGAGTTGGTCGCGCCGAACTGGACGCTGTACACGCTGCGCGCCGAGGAAGCCGAGTTCTGGCAATCCGACCAGGACCGCCGGCACGTACGCCTCCGCTACCGACTCGACACCGCCGACGGCAACGCACCGGCCGGCTGGACGAAGGAGATGCTGTGGCCCTGACCGGAACCGCGGATGCCGCCGAGCCGATCCGCACCGCCGCCGGCCAACTGCTCGGCCTGGTCGCGGACCTGGACGACCCCACCGCCCGCGCCGACTCGGCCCTACCGGGCTGGTCCCGCGGTCACGTGATCACGCACCTCGCCAACTTCTCCGAGGCGATGACCCGGCAGGTCGACGAGGCACTCCAGGGCCGGCTGATCGAGGTGTACGACGGCGGCCGCCCTGCCCGCGATGCCGCCATCGAGGCCGGCGCCGATCGCCCCGCCACCGAACTGGCAGCCCATGTCACCCAAGCCGTCACCACTCTGCTCACCTCATGGGACAAGGTCAGCGAGGACGACTGGGACCGCCCGATCCTCCACCGCAACAGCAACTTGGCGGCCGGTCTGGAAGCCACCTGGCGCGAGCTGACCATCCACACCACTGACTTGGATCTGGGAGTGACTCCAGCGTCCTGGCCAACCGACTTCTGCCTGCACCTGCTCGACTTCCTCCGCGCCCGCACGCCCGAGGGCACGCACCTGATCCTCCAGTCCCCCACCGCCACCTGGGAGAACGGCACCGGCCAGGACCTCGTCCTGACCGGCAGCCTCCCCGACCTGACCGCTTGGTACGCAGGTCGCCCGTCCCCCGTCACCGGCCCGGAGCTCCTCCCCTGGCCGTGAGCGCCGACCACTCCTCCCACGACACCACCGACCACTCCGGTCTTTCAACTCACTGTGAAGTCGTCCACCTGAATCCACGTGTCCTTGTTCGGCCCGGTGAAGCCGGCGTGGACAGTCAGCTCGTGGGTGTTGGCAGGGACTTTGACAGTTACCTCATGGTGTACGTAGCCGGTGCCGGCGCCGAAGGTCGTGCCGGCCAGGTCCTGGCCTCCGGCGCGTACACCGAACCGGCCCTGGTCGGCAGGCAGATTCGCGGACGCGTTGATCCACGAACCGAAGGTGTACGTCGCGCCGGGCGTCACCGGAACGGTTTGGTAGAGATCGCTGAAACCCGTGCAGGTACAGCGAATCCAGCCGTTGTTCGCACCGGAGTGCGCGAAGCCCAGACCACGGTCGACACCATTGGCGGCAGCGCCTTCGAACTGCCACGCGGGCTTGCCACCACCGGTACCTTCGAACCCACCGTCGGCCAGCTGCGCGACGTACCGGACCGCCAACTCGGACACGGTCGTGTACGAGCGCGTCCCGCCGGGCAGACCGATCACCCGGACGCCATCGGTCTCTTGCGTCGGGAACGTCAACGTGTACGTCGTGTTCGCCCCCGCCGTCGCATCACCGGGGTACGCCGGCGACACCGTTTGCGAACCGACCTCGACCCACTCACCGTTCTGCTTGACCTGTACTCGCGGACGGCCCGTGAAGTAGCCGCCCTGCGCCGACACCGTGCCGGACGTGAACTCGACGTTGTTCACCTTGTGCCGCGCCGGCCATTCGTACCCCCACCAGGACGCGCCCTTCACCTCGTCGTCGAAGTCCGACTCACTGCCCGTCCGCGCGCCGTCGTTCATCAGCGCGAGACTGCCGGAATTTGTCGACTTGGAGATTGCGACCGCTCCGCTCGCGGGCGCCGCCAGGGTGTCCGGGCCGGGCAGGTTGGCGGCCGGCGCGTCGGACGACGGTGTGAGTACGAGCTTGCGCAGGTTGAAGTTGTACACCGACGTACCGATCCCGCCGCCGCCGCACGGGCACACGTTCGCCTGCAGGTACATCGTCTTCCCGTCCGGCTGGACGAACTTGGACGGGATGGTCACGCCGTACCCGCCGTACTTCGAGGTCGACCACGGGTACCCACCGAAGTCCTTGCTCATGAAGTGCTTCCACGGGCCCCACGGCGTCGGCGACTCGTAGAACTCGAAGGTGTACTCGGTCCAGGACGTGTACACGTAGCGCTTCTGCTTCGCCAGGTATGTGACGCCGCCCTGGCTGATCACGCTCAAGTTCGACGCGTTCGTGCCGTACGTCTGCGCGTACAACCGCCGCGTGTCGGTCAGTACCGGCTTCTTGTCAGCGATCTTCGCCGACCAGCCCGAACCGGTGTAGAACTTCCACGCGCCGCGGTCCTGCACCTTGTTCTTCGGGACACGGGCGAGGAACACGCTCTGCGGGTCCGGAACCGTGTCGTCGAAGGAGTCGCGCCAGTTGCCGTCCAGCCCGTACGCGTACACGTAACCGTCCGGCGCGAGCGCGCCACCCTTGCCGAAGTCCGCGAACCAGATCGTGGTGAACACGTGGTCGGCGAACATCGGCTTCTTCTTGTCCCAGGTCCACGTCTTGCCGTGGTCGGTGGACTTCAGGATGCTCGCCGCCGGTACGTCGTTGAAGTCGAGCGCGAGATCCTGCACCGCCAGGTACATGGTGTCACCGACGCACACCATTCCGGTCGGTTTCCGGTTGTACCCGGGACCGCTCCAGATCGACCCGACCTGGTCGCCCTTCGAGATCGTTGCCCCAGACAAGTATCCGGGGGTGCCGTTGATCTCGCTGACGGCGATGTCGGCGAAGTCGCCGCCGGTGCTGAATCCCTTGCCGTCGCCGTTCGCGGCGTACAGCTTGTCGTTGCCGGCCCAGCAGGACGGCCACAGGTCGCCGTCGCTCGGGCTCGGGGTGCCCTTCGACTCCACCTGTGCCGTGCCGATGGCGGTCGACGCGGCGGTTGGCGGTGGCGAGTTCTGGGACTGGGTGAGGAGGGTCGCCGATCCGAGGACCAGCGGCAGGACAGCGAGCAAGGCCCCACGCTTCATGAGCTATCCCTTCACTTGAGGCCGGTTGTCTTCATCGCGTCGACCAGCCGGCGCTGGCCCGCGACGAACACGACGACCGTCGGAATGGCCGCGATCACCGCGGCCGCGAGAATGAGGTTCCACGCCGAGGCGTACTGCCCCTGCATGCCGGACACACCGAGCTGGATGACCCGCAGATCCGGGTTCCGCGTGATCGTCAGCGGCCACAGGAACGCGTTCCAGTTGGCCAGGAAGAACAGCACCGACAGCGATGCCAGTACGGGCCGGCTGAGCGGCAGGATGACGCTCCAGTACCGCCGCCAGTACCCGCAGCCGTCCAGGTCGGCCGCCTCTTCCAGTTCGCGCGGGATGTTCAGGTAGTACTGCCGGAGCAGGAAGATCCCGAACGCGTGGAAGATGCTCGGCACGATCAGACCGGCGTAACTGTCCAGCAGACCCAGTTGCTTTGCGACCAGAAACAGTGGAACCAGGATCACCGGCAGCGACACGAGCAGCGTCGACATGATTCCGGAGAAGATGATCCCGCGGCCCGGGAAGCGCAGTCGCGCCAGCGCGTACGCCGCCATCGAGTGGAAGAACAGCGCGATCACCGTGACCGTCACCGACACGATCGCGGAGTTGAGCATGAACCGCGGCATCGGGATCTTCAGCAACACGTACTGCAGGTTGCTCAGCGTCCAGTGCCGCGGCCAGCCGAAGCTGAACACGTCCTCCGCGGGCCGCAACGCGCTGATCAGAATCCACAGCAGCGGCGCCACCGCGATGATCGCGAGAACATGGGCAAGGATCGGAACGATTCTAATCCTCGTCAAAACGACCTCCTCGGGTGAAGCCGAACATCAGGCCGGTGCAGACGACGAGGATCGCGACGACCACGGTGGTCAGCGCGGCGGCGTACCCCATGTTGTTGAAGGTGAACGCCTGCTCGTAGATGTAGAGCACGACCGTGCTGGTCGCCCGGGCCGGACCACCCTTGGTGAGGACGAAGACCAGGTCGAACGCCTGCAGACCGGTGACCGCGCCGATCGTCGAGTTCACCACGACGAAGAAGCTGGTCGGGCGCAGCAGCGGCCAGATCACGTACCGGAATCGTTGCCAAGGGCCCGCACCGTCGATCTCGGCGGCGTCCTCGAGCTCCTTCGGCACGTCCTTGAGACCGGCCAGGAAGACCAGCATCTGGTATCCCATCAGGAACCAGACGCTGATCACCACGTACGTACCCAGCGCGAGCGACGGCGTACCGAGGAAGGACACGTCACCGAGCCCGAGCGGCGCCAGCAGCTTGGACAGCGCGCCCTGCTTGTCCACGAGCAGGAACTGCCAGATCAGACCGACGACGACCAGGCTGACCACGTTCGGCAGGAAGAACGCCGAGCGTACCCAGCCGATGCCCTTGAAGTGGTTGCGGACCAGCATCGCCAGCGCGAAACTCACCACGAAGGCGATCGGTACGAAGGCGACCACGTACGTCGCGGTGACCTTCAGCGACGCCCAGAGCTGATCGTCGCCGGCCATCAGCTTGTAGTTGGCCAGACCAACGTACTGATAGTTGCCGAAGCCATCGACCTTGAAGAACGCGACACCGAACGCGAGCACCATCGGGATCGCCACGAACAGCAACAGGCCGATCGTGTCCGGCGCGAGGAAGGCGTACGCCGCCAGCGCCTCGCGCCGCTTCCGCGTCATCCCGGCCTTCGGTTTCGCGTGCGGTCTGGTCCTCGGTGCGGACGGTGGGGCTGTTGTCGTCACCATCAGCTGATCGGCGCGCCCTGGTAGGTCTTCAGGAAGGTGTCGATCTTCTGCGCCGCGTCGGCCGCCGCCTTGGCCGGGTCGGACCCGTTCAGCTGACAGGCCTGGATCGCGTCCGCGATCGGCTGGTACACCTCCGGTGGGAACCGCGGCTCCGGCTTCCCGGTCGGCGCGATCTCGGTGACGTACTTCTTCAGCGCGCCGTCGGCGAACGCGCCCTTGGCGTCCGCTGCCTCCTGGACCGACTTGCGCGGCGGCAGGTTGGTCTTCACCACGGTGTTCCACTGCCGCTGCCGCTCGACGCCGGCCGCGTCGGTCGAGCCGAGCGCCCAGGCGATGAACTTCGCCGCCGCTTCCGGGTTCGCGCCCTTCGAGTTCGCCACGAACGCCCAGCCGCCGAGGTCGGTGGCGGCCTGACCGCCGTCCGGGGTGGGCAGCGGGATGATGCCGTACTTGAAGTTCTTCGCCTTGGTGCGCAGGTCCGAGACCGCCCAGATCCCGCTCTGCTGCATCGCGGCCGCGCCGGAGCCGAGGTTCGACACCACGTCACCGCCGCCGTCGCCGAGCGCCTTCCGCGGCGCGACCTTCGTCTTGATCGTGTCGCCCCAGAACTTCAGCGCCTGGACGGCGGCCGGCGAGTCGAACGCGGACTTGCCGTCCTTGATCGCGTTCCCGTTGCCCTGCCACATGAACGGGTACCAGGTGAAGTTCTGGTAGTAGCCCGGCGCGGTCTCGAACATCACCCCGTACCGCTTGCTGTTGGTGAGTTTCTGGGCGATCGCGAGAGTCTGGTCCCAGGTCTTCGGCAGGTCGCCCTCGGACAGGCCGGCGCTCTCGAACGCGGCCTCGCTGTAGTACATCGCGAGCGGCTCGATCTCCATCGGCAGGCCGTACACCTTGCCGTCCACGCTGCGCGCCTCGAGCAGGCCGGGCAGGTAGTCCTTCTTCGCCTCGTCGGACAAGGCGGACCCGAGATCCTGCAGCACGCCACCGTTGTAGTAGCGGAGGAAGTCGCCGGGGCTGATCAGGAAGATGTCCGGGCCCTGGCCGGACTGGAACGCGGTCTGCAGCGTGGTCCCGTTCAGGTAGTCCTTGCCGGGGATGTACCGCAGCTTGACCTTGACGTCGTTGTTCTTGTTCCACTCGGCGACGGTGTCGACGAACCACTTGCTCTGCGGGCCCTGGTCGTCGGACGGGCCGTAGAAGTTCCAGAACGACAACTCCTTGGCGTTCCCGCTGGAAGAGCTTCCGCCACAGGCGGACAGCAGCGGTACGCCCACCGCCGACGCGGCGAGGGCACCGAGCCCGCCGCGCAGGACGGACCGGCGACTGAACTGCCGGGCGAGGCCGGACTGGCTGGCAGGGGTGGGTGTTGCGGCCATCAGGTGCTCCAGGGGTGTGTTCACGAACGGCCGAACCGCGACCCGGGGGCACGACCTTGCGGCAGCGGCGTGAACCTGGTTCGGCGGCTTCGAGAGGGCAATCGATTTCTCGCAATCTACGATCGGCGACCTGGCCGGTCAAGAGCCGGTCCGGTGATGATGTGATCAACTCCCCCGATTCGTACCTGTGGGCAAGGGTTTCGACCTGGATGCAGACGTTGACACCGGCGGATCGAGCTGCCTAATCTTCGGAAATCGATTTCTGAGATGAGAGGCGCTGGAATGCCAGTTGTGCCGAACCGTGCGTCCGCCCACCGCACGGTCGACGAGCTGCCCGCGGCCGCCGAGCTGCGCGGTGCCGACGAACTACGCGGTGCCGCCGAGTTGCCGAGGGACCTGGTCGCGCGGGGACTGCAGGCGGCGCGGGACGCCATCGAGACCGAGGCCGCGGCGGTGTCCGCGCTCGCCGGCCGGCTCGACGGGGTGTTCCTCGACGTACTGACCGCGGTCGCGCGCTGCGAAGGCCACCTGGTCGTGACCGGTCTCGGCAAGTCCGGTCTGGTCGGCCGGAAGATCGCCGCCACGCTGGCCAGCACCGGTACGCCGGCCACCTTCATCCACTCCGGTGACGCACTGCACGGGGACTCCGGCGCGGTGACGAACCGGGACATCGTGCTGGCATTGTCCGCGTCCGGTGAGACCGCCGAGGTGTGCGCGTTCGCGCGGATGCTGCGCGAGCGGGACATCCCGGTGATCGCGATGACCGGGCGAGAGCAGTCGACACTCGCCCGGTTGGCCACGTACACGCTGGACACGATGGTGCTGCGCGAGGCCGACCCGCTGAACCTGGCGCCGACCGCCTCGACCACCGCTTCCCTGGCGATGGGCGACGCGCTCGCCTGCGCGCTGGTCGTACTGCGGGAGTTCAGTCATCAGGACTTCGCGCGGTTTCACCCGTCCGGTGCCCTGGGCAAACGTCTGCGGGAGGACCAGGCATGAGCGAGTACGACGTCTGCGTGCTCGGCTCGTTCATGAAGGATCTGGTCGCGTCGGCCGAGCGGCGACCGTTGCCGGGCGAGACGCTGCACGGAACCGGGTTCGCCGAGTTCCTCGGTGGCAAAGGCGTGAACCAGGCGATCGCGGCCGCCCGGATGGGAGCGCGGACGGCGATCGTCGGCACGATCGGCGAAGACCGGTACGGCGAGGAGTTTCTGGAGCTGCTTTCGGCGAACGGCGTCGACGCCTCGTGGGTCGTACGGCATCCGTCGCTCGGGACCGGAGTCGGACTTCCGCTCGTACTGCCCGATGGCGGGAACTCGATCATCATCGTGTCGCGTGCGAACGCGGCGATCACCGCGGCCGACGTGGACGCGGCGACCGAGGCGCTGGTCGCGAGCAAGGTGCTGAGTGTTCAGCTCGAGCTGCCGGTCGAGGCGAGCCATTCCGCCCTTCGGCTCGCCTCGACCGCGGGCGTCACGACGATTCTCACGCCGGCGCCGGTCGGCCCGGTGGATCCGGCGCTGGCGGCGTACGTCGATGTGCTCGTACCGAACGAGGTCGAGGCGGCGGCGCTGACCGGACTCGATTGTGAGGACGAGTCGCAGGTGCCGGCGATCGCGCGGAAGCTCGCCGAGGACTGGGATCTGCGCGGTTGCGTGGTCACGCTCGGCGCACGTGGCGCGTACGTACTGGATCGGGACGGCGGGTACGAGGAACGGATCGCGGCACATCAGGTCGCGACCGTCGACACGGTCGGCGCCGGGGACGCGTTCTGCGGTTCGCTGGCTGCCTCGCTGGCCCACGACGCCCCGCTGATCGAGGCCGCCCGCCTCGCCAACGCCGCCGGCGCCCTCTCCACCACCACCAACGGCGCCGCCGCCTCCGCCCCCACCCACGAGGCCGCCCGCTCCCTCCTCACCCTCACCACCACCCAGCCCGGCGCTTCGCCGACCGTGCCGCCCGCCACCAACCACCCCAGCACTTCCCGCGATACCACCCAGCCCGGCGCTTCGGCTGATACGTCGCCCGCCTCATGAGATCCTTGGGTCTGGGTCGGGGTTAGAGTGCGATCCAGACGACCATCGGATCTCCAGCGGGGAGCAGGTATGACGACGATCTACGACGTCGCGCGTAGGTCGGGGGTGTCGCCGGCGACGGTGTCGCGGGTGCTCAGCGGCCGGCGGAACGTGGACCCGGAGCTGTCCGAGAAGGTCCGCGCCGCGGTCGCCGAGCTCGGCTACCGCCCGAACGGCGTCGCCCGGAACCTGCGCAAGTCGTCGACGAACCTCTGGGCGGTGGTCATCTCCGACATCGAGAACCCGTTCTTCACCTCGCTGGTCCGTGGTCTCGAGGACGTCGCGCAGACCGAGGGGTACCACGTCGTGCTGTGCAACTCCGACGAGGATCCGGCGAAGGAGGCCGCGTACGCATCGGCGGTGCTGACCGAGCAGATGGCCGGCGTGGTGATCTCGCCGACCAGTACGGCCGAGGGTGTCCAGCTGCTCGCGGACGCGAAGATCCCGCTGGTGATGATCGACCGCCGGGTCGAGGGCGTCGAGGCCGACACCGTACTGGTCGACAACGAGCACGGCGCTTTCGAGGGTGTGAAACATCTGATCGACGGCGGGTACCGGCGGATCGCGTGCATCACCGGGCCGCGCAAGGTCTCCACCGCGATGGATCGCCTCGCCGGGTATCGCTCCGCGCTCCGCGGCGGAGGCATCCGGTACGACAAGGATCTGGTTCGGCACGCGGACTTCCGCGAGGCCGGCGGGTATGCGGCGATGGAAAGCCTGCTGGAGCTGGACGATCCGCCCGAGGCACTGTTCGTCACCAACAACCTGATGACCGTCGGCGCCCTCGAATGCCTGGCCAAGAAGGGCGTCCGCGCACCGCACGACATCGCGATCGTCGGTTTCGACGACATCCCGTGGGCGGACCTGGTCATCCCCAGCCTGACCACGGTCGCCCAGCCCACGTACGAGCTGGGCCGCACCGCCGGCCTCCTCCTCAAGGACCGCACGGCAGCCCCCGGCCGCCCGCCGTCCACGGTCACCCTCCGCACCGAACTCCACATCCGAGCCACCTCAGCCCCCAAGCAGTAGCCCGCCGGTTACTGCAGGAGCTCCAGTTGGGTGAGTGTGGCTGGGGTGGGGAGGGACAGGCGGTAGTGCTGGTAGGCGCCCGGAGTGGGGATGGTGAAGGGGCGGGTTTGGCGCGGCCAGCGGAAGATGGTGTTGGTGCGGTTGTCGAGGGTGGTCCAAGTGATGCCGTCGAGTGAGCCTTCCAGGCGCCAGGCGGTGGGGGCGGTTTCGGCGTCGGCGCAGGTGAGCGTGTAGAGGGTCGCGGTGCCGGGGGCGGGCAGCGACCAGGTGGTGTGCGGGCCCAGCCGGGTTTCGGTGGCGGACGTGTCGTCGAAGAGCGGGTTGGACGGGTCGGTGGGGATCAGGTCGGTCAGCGGGGTGGCGATCTTGTCATCCGCTGTCAGTGACGGCGGGAACTCCTGGGTCGCCCACGTGGACGGAGCCGCGCCGAGCGTGAAGTCGAGCTGAGTCGCGCCGATCAGGTCGGCGTGTGCGACGGAGGCCGTCGACAGCTTGCGGCCGTTCAGGGAAACGGCTTGGACGTACGGGTGTTCGGCGCCGTCGGCGGTGATGGTCAGGGGTGAACCGCCCAGCGGAGTGACGACGGTGCGCGGGAACAGCGGGGAGCCGATCGCGTACTCGGGCGCGCCGACGCGCAGCGGGTACAAGCCGAGCGCGGCGAACAAATACCACGCCGACATTTCGCCGTTGTCCTCGTCGCCCGGATATCCCTGGCCGATTTCTTCGCCGACGTACAAACGATCCAGGACCTCGCGTACGATCGCCTGCGTCTTGTTCGGAGCGCCCGCGTAGTTGTACATCCAGGCGATATGATGCGCGGGCTGATTCGAGAACCCGAACTGGCCCATCCGGACCGCCTGCGCCTCCACCATTTCGTGGATGACGATCGAGTACGTGCCTTTCTTCACCGCCAGTTCCGGGGTCGCGAAGAATGCATCGAGTTTGGCTTCCAGACCGGCCGCGCCACCGTACAGATTGGCCAGACCGCGCGGATCGTGCGCGACGTGGAAGGCGAAGTTCCAGCCGTCCGTCTCGGTGAAGTCGCCGCCCCATTCCTCGGGGTCGAACTCGGCGGCCGGCTTGGCGAACGTACCGTCCGGGCGCCGCCCCTGGAAGAAATTGATCGCGTCGTCGAACAGCAGCACGTAGTTCAGCGACCGCCGCCGCAGGTATTCCGCTTCTTCCAGCAATTCAGCGCGCCGCGCGGGCGGCACCGCCGGGTCCTCGGCCAGTCGCGCCGCCACCTGCGCGAGCCCGAAGTCGTTCAGGTACGCCTCCAGCGACCACGAAACGCTCTCCTCGGTGCCGGTGCTCACGTACCCGGCGAAGAACCCGGTCTCCGCGCCCTTTCGCCCGACCTCGGTCGCCTCCGGCGCGACGGTCGCGTTCCGGAGCCCGGCGTCGTACGTCGCGAGTGCATCCGGCAGCGGCACGCCCTTCAGGTACGCGTCCGCGAACGACACGTCCGAACTCGTCCCGGTCATGCAGTCGGCGTACCCCGGTGACGACCAGCGCGCGATCCACCCGCCGTCGCGGTACTGCTGCACGAATCCATCGATCAGCTCGCCGGTCAACTCCGGGTAGAAGAACGCGTACGCCGGCCACGCGGTCCGGTACGTGTCCCAGAACCCACTGTTCACGTACATCTTGCCGGGCCTCACGACCGCATTGGTGTCGCGCGCGGTCGCCGTACCTTCAACCGGCAGCACCGCGCTCGCATAGCGGTATTCGGGCGCTTCCGCCGTACCCACGTTCTCGAAATGCGAGTTCGGGTAGAGGTTCAGGCGGTACAGGTTTCCGTACACGGTCCGCAGTTGCGGCAGCGTCGCGCCTTCCGGCCGCATCACCTGCAACCGTTCGTTCCAGACCGCATTGGCGGCGGCCTGGATCTCCTCGAAAGTACGACCTTCGAGCTCCAGCGAGAGATTGTGCCGCGCCTGGTCGACGCCGATGAACGAGGTGGCGATCCGCAACGTCACTTCGGGTACGTCGAAGGTGGCCGCGCGACCGTTGGCGCGACCACCGATCGCCGGGCCGAATTTCGTTGGTGCGGCCGACAACAGGCCGTAGCAGTACATCCGGGTCCGGCCGGTTTCCGAACCGTTCTCGACCCAGCCGGTGAGCGCCGTACCGTCGTACCCGAACTCGCCGTTCTCGTCGATCGTGTCGAAGACCAGGTGCCGGCCGGGCGCGTCGGCCGGGAAGGTGAACCGGAAGGTCGCGCCGTGATCGGTCGGCGTGAGCTCGGCGCGGATGCCGTTCGCGAGCGTCACCGCGTACAGGTCCGGGCGCGCGATCTCGTCGTCGTGACTGAACGCGGCCGCGCGCTCGGCCGGATCGCCGAGCGGATCGGCCGCTGCGACCGGCATGATCGTGAGCTGGTCACGGTCGCCCATCCACGGGCTCGGCTGGTGCGAGAACGTCAGTCCCTGCAGCTCCGGGCGGTTGTCGGCGTTGTTGGCGCGGTGGTACTCGTACGGCCAGCGGTGTGTCGACGCGTTCGTCACCGGGGTGAGGAAGTTGAAGCCGTTCGGCCAGGCGGTGATCGGGAGGGTGTTGCCGCGAGAGAAGTCGTGGCTGGCGTTGGTACCGCGGCGGGTGTCGACGTACGCGGCCAGGTCGGTGCCGTCGGGCGCTGGTGGCGCCGGACCGATCTCGACGTCGTCGATCCAGCCGGCGAACTCATGGCCCGGCTCTGGGGCATCCACCACCAGTACGGCGCGGGCGACCGTCTTACCTGCGGGTAGCTCGACCTGCACGTCGTTCCACTGGTTCGTGTACAGGATCTTGGCGGCGCCCTGTCCGGCGGCATCGGCTGGATTCCCGTACTGGTCCAGGCCGGCGGACCGCGTTCCGTCGGCGAAGGCCAGCTCGACGGCCGCGTACGTGGCGGTGTACGTGAGCGCCGCGTCCAGTTCCGGGTAGATCTTGTAGCGGAGGCGATCACCGGGTTGGATCACTCGCTCGGCGACAGGAAGGTCGACCTCCTGCCTGCCGCCGCTGCTGCCCGAGTAGCGAGTCGCGTCAACGCTGCTGAACCCGGCCCGCGGACTCGTCGGTCCACCGGGTCCGCCGCCTGTTTTGATGATCACGGCATCATCTTACGAATCAGTGCGGCGGGTCTGGCGGGATGTTTCCGGCCTGGAGCCAGGCGAGGTAGTCGCGGGCGATCTCCGCGTCCGGCCGGAGCCGCAGCCCGGCCGCGACGGCCCGGCTGTTGTCGAGCTGGAAGGTGCCGTCGTTGGACCCGTCGTGAGGCAGGTGAAACCGATCAGTTGCCGGCGACCAGTCAACCGTTCGGGATCCCGGCGCGGCGGCGAGCCAGGCGTCGGCCAGTTCGGTCATCGTCCGAGTCGGACCGACCGCGTTGTACGGACCAGGCGACCGCTCGACCGTCACGCGGAGCAGGAAATCGGCGAGATCCCGGGCATCGATGTACTGAATCGGCTGCTCCGGACGAGCCGCGCACTCCAGCGAACCACCGTGCGCGAGTGCCCATCCCCAGTTGCCGAAATCAGGGTTGTACGGACCGACCACGAACCCGGACCGGACGGCGGCCGTACGCTCGCCGAAAGTGGCGTTGAGCAACGATTCGCAGCGCACCTTCGACGGGCCGTACAGGTCCATCGTGAACTCGTCCTCCGGCGCGCCGTCCGGCCAGGGCAGCAACGGCGCCGAGTCGGTCATCCCGCGCGCCGTCTTGCTCGCGTACACGGCGATCGACGACATGAACGTGTAGTGGGCGCAGCGATCACGCAGTAGGGCGGCGCTGAGTGAAACGTCGCGGATCAAGAAGCCGGACAGGTCGATGACGCCGTCCCACTCACCTGCCGCGAGTACGTCCGGCGCGGCGCGTTCGCCGATCAGGCGGCGTACGCCCGGGAAGAGCTCCGGATTGGTGCGGCCGCGGTTGAAGAGCGTGAGCTCGTGACCGGCGGCGAGGGCGGCCTCGACGACGTGGCGGCCGAGGTTCTTCGTGCCGCCGAGGACGAGGAGGTTCATGAGAGCTGTTCGATCAGGTCGGTGAGTTCGGAGTGCAGCGGGGCGATCCAGGCTTCCGAGCCGGGGATCGTGCGGATGCCTTCCTCGACGACGAAGGTCAGGGCGAGGAGGCAGAAGCAGGCGCCGCCGACGAGCAACTGCCGGTCGACGAGGAACGGGTCGGCGCCGGACACCTCCACGTACCGGGCGACGATCGGACCGCGGTCGTAGCCGAGGGCAACCGCTTCGCGGACCAGCGTGTACAGGTCACCGAGGTGCGGCGCCGCGTACGCCACCGGCCAATCCACTACCGACCACCGGGTCCCGTCCGACACCAGATTCTTCGGCACGAAGTCCCCATGCACCACCCCCACCCCCGCATCCCGATGCACCCGCTCCACCGCCCGCACCAACCGCCTAACCTCAACCCCACCCAACCGAGCCGCCCCACCCCGCTCAGCCGATCCGCTCGCCCGGCCTGAGCAGCTCCCCTCGCCCGTCCTGCTCGGAGCAGCCGACCCGCCTTGCCCGGCTCGTTCGATTCGTGCGGCCAGTTCCTCAACCCGTTCCGGTGGGAAGTCGGTCGGCTCGTCCAGTGTCTTCTCGCGGAGGCGCGCGACCAGCTCCGCCGCCGCCACGAACCCCTCGGCAGTAGGTTCCTGCTCCAGGGTCACCCGACCCACATCGGCAAGTACGAGCACGTCACCCGCGCCGTACAGCACCTCCGGCGCCGGCAACCCCAGCGGCAGTACGAACCGCTCGTACGCCCCCAGCTCCCCCGCCTGCGCGTCACTCCCCCGCTTCACCACCACGCTCCGCAAGCCGTACGACAACCGCCAAACCTCCGACGACCCCCACTGCCGCAGCAACTCGGTGTGCACCTCATCAGCCTCCGGCGCCCCCAGCACCGCCACCACCACGTCACTCGGCACCCAGTCGGCAAGCATCCGGCCAGTACACCACGCTCTCCCCGGCACCTCGGAGCGAATAAAACGACCAGCAAGCGGGCGGTTGTCAGTCCCAGTGGGCGAGCGAATTAGGGTAGGGGCATGACGGAGAACGCCGCGCGGGCCTGGGGATTCGGACTTGCGACTGTTACTGCTGCTGGGGACGTACTTGATGTCTGGTACCCGGCGCCCGAGCTAGGCGCGCGGGTAGCGGACGCCAAGGCGCCGACCGAGCTGGTCGCGGCGGAGGGCACCGACGACCTCCGGCAGGTACGCCGCGAGGTAGTAGTGACCGAACTGGTCCTAGCGGATGCACCGGCCGGCGTAGCGGACGCGTACCTGCGGCTGCACCTCCTGTCGCATCGACTCGTTCAGCCGCACGGTGTGAACCTGGACGGCATCTTCGGCGCGCTGCCCAACAACGCCTGGACGTCGCTCGGGCCGGTCCCGGTCGAGCAGATTGAGCAGGTACGGCTCCGGGCGCGCGCCGCGGGCCAGCACCTTTCGGTGACGAGCGTCGACAAGTTCCCCCGGATGACGGATTACGTCGTACCGAGTGGGGTCCGGATCGGCGACGCGGACCGGGTCCGGCTGGGCGCGCACCTGGCCGAAGGCACCACGGTGATGCACGAGGGGTTCGTGAACTTCAACGCCGGCACGCTCGGTACCTCGATGGTCGAGGGCCGGATCGTGGCCGGTGTCGTGGTCGACGACGGCAGTGACATCGGCGCTGGCGCGTCGATCATGGGCACGCTGTCCGGCGGCGGCAAGCAGGTGATCTCGATCGGCAAGCGCTGCCTGCTCGGCGCCAACGGCGGGACCGGGATCTCGCTCGGCGACGACTGCGTGGTCGAGGCCGGACTGTACGTCACCGCCGGCACCAAGGTGACGCTCCCGGACGGCACCGTGGTGAAGGCCCGCGACCTGTCCGGTCAGCCGGGGCTGCTCTTCCTCCGGAACTCGGTCACCGGCGCGGTCGAGGCCCGGCCGCGGACCGGCGGCGGGATCACCCTCAACGAGGCCCTGCACGCGAACGCCTGAGACCGGCCGAGGACGAGGCCAGCACGAGGCAGTACCGGCCCGGCTGAGCCAACCAATGTGAGGCAACGCACGTCAACCAGTTCGTGATCAGCGAACCGGAACCTGTCCCCCGCCTCCGAACGTTGGGAGCGGTATGCCGATGAAGCGTGGTGTGCTGGTGGCCGTCGGAGCCATCGGCGCGCTGAGTATTGCCGTCGGAGCGGGGATCGCCTGGCTCGGCAGCAAGCATGTCGGCTCGATCCTGCAGCCGCGGGAGCAGTGCAGCGCGACCGTGGGCGGGCAGCAGGTGGTGCTCGACTTCGAGCAGGCCGAGTCCGCGGCGATCATCGCCGGCGTCGCGGTCCGCCGCGGGCTGCCGGCCCGGGCGGCGACGATCGCGCTCGCCACCGCGTACCAGGAGTCCGGCCTGCGGAACCTGGCGCACGGCGACCGGGACTCGCTCGGGCTGTTCCAGCAGCGGCCGTCACAGGGCTGGGGTACGGCGGCGCAGGTGCGCGACCCGCACTACGCGGCCGGGAAGTTCTACGACGCGCTGGTGAAGATCAAGAACTACCAGAAGCTGTCGATCACGGTCGCGGCCGATCGGGTTCAGCGGAGTGCGTTCCCGAACGCGTACGCCGATCACGAGGCGGACGCGCGGGTGCTGGCGTCGGCGCTGACCGGGCAGTCGGAGAGCGTGTTCAGCTGCACGGTGAACACGGATTCGGTGCCGACGCAGGTAGTGGGCGCGGACGGGCTGACGCCGCGGGCGGACGCGGTGCGGAAGGATCTGGCGCGTACGTTCGGGAAGTTGACCACCGGTGGGTATCAGCCTGGTGGGGTGAGTACCGGGCATATGGAGGGGTCGGCGCACTACGAGGGGCGGGCCGTCGATGTGTTCGTGCGGCCTATCTCGGCGCCGAACACGACCAAAGGGTGGGCGATCGCGCAGTACCTGGTCGCGCGGGCCGATCTGCTGAAGATCCAGACGGTGATCTTCAGTGACAAGATCTGGACGGCGGGGAACAAGTCGGACAGCGGGTGGCGGGACTACACGCCCCCGGAACGCTCCGGCGACCCGAAAATCCTCCGGCACCTCGATCACGTCCACGTAGACGTACTCGAGCAATAAGTACAGGGCGCCCCATCCCGGGACGCCCTGTTACTTGCTGTAACTGAAGACTACTCGTCGTGCTCCTGCGGGGGGAGAGCGGCGATGAACGGGTGGTCCTTGTCGATCTTGCCGAGTTTGGACGCGCCGCCCGGGGAGCCGAGGTCGTTGAAGAAGTCGACGTTCGCGGTGTAGTAGTCCTTCCACTGCTCCGGGGTGTCGTCCTCGTAGTAGATCGCCTCGACCGGGCAGACCGGCTCGCACGCCCCGCAGTCGACGCACTCGTCCGGGTGGATGTACAGCATCCGGTTGCCCTCGTAGATACAGTCGACGGGGCACTCCTCGACACAAGCGAGGTCCTTCAGGTCAACACACGGCTGCGCGATGACGTAGGTCACTGCTACTCCTCCTATGGCAGGCAAGCGCAGCGTCGAGTTCGGGGTGCTGCGATGCGGTGATGCACGGTGTCTCTAGTATCACGGTAGTACGTCGCCCACTTTGCCAGGAGTCCGGATCGTGTCAGGCCTTGGTACCCGTGATATCGGCCACCGTGTTGTCGTCCGGCACCGGATTCCGGGTGGGTTGACCGATCTGATCGGCGTCCTGGCCGCCTGCGACAACCACGCCCTGAGTGTCCGGCACGCCGACGGTACTGTCCACGGCATCCCACTGGGCGACGTGACAGCGGCCAAGACCATTCCGGAAATGCCGCTCCGCCCGGTGGATGTCGAGCAGTTGTTCCTGACCACCGCGCTGGGCCGTCCGGCGGTCGAAACGGCGTACGTGGGTCACTGGTTACTGCGGGCCTCAGCAGGCTGGACCGGCCGTGGTAACTCGCTCCTGCCCGCCGGAGACCCTGGCGTGCCGGTGGCAGAGGCGCTGAAGCAGTCAGTGGACTTCTACGCCAAGCACGATCTACCGGCACAGGCCCTGATCCGGGTCGGCAGCCCGTACGAAGAGGCGATCCGCGCCTGCGGCTGGATGGAGGCGCGGCCGGAGCAGTCCGACGTACTGGTCATGCACACCACGCTTGACCACGTGAACGCCCAGCCGGCGTACGACGTACAGCTGGCGGAGCGACCGGATGACCCCTGGTACGCCAGCGCCTTCGAAGGTCCCGTACCAGCCGCAGCACCGCAGGTACTCGAAGGAGCACCGAAGGCGAGGTTCGCCTCGATCTCCCTCGACGGACAGGTCGCGGCGGTCGCCCGTGGCGCTATGACCGGCCACTGGCTGGGCGTAGACACAGTCCGGGTCGCTACGGACTTCCGCCGCCGCGGACTGGGAACCGCCATCGTCCAGGGCCTCGCCCGGTGGGCAGGTGCTCTAGGTGGCCGCCGTACCTACCTGGAGGTGCTCCAGGACAACACGGCGGCCCTCACGACGTACACAAGGCTGGGGTACCAGGAGGCGTACCGCTACCGCTATCTGACCAACCGGTGAGCTGCCCGCGCACCAACCAGCGTCAGCACAATGAACCCGGCCAGTACAACAGCCAGCGCCCGTCCGGGGTCCTGAGCGAGTGCCGCGTACGTAGAGCCGGCCAACGCGACAGCCAGCGCACCAGCGAGCTGTGCGTTGGTAGCAACGACTCCAGAGAGATCAGCCGCGTACTGCGGCGGCAGCGTGGACGTCACCGCACCGATCAGCGTGTTCGCACTGATGCCCAGCCCTAGACCACCAATACCAAGCAGAGCGAACAGCAGCGGCCCAGTACGACCGCCCAGCAACAGGTAGCCCAGTACCGACAGGTAGCCAACCGCCAGGATCAGGCAGCCCACTACTGGCATCCAGCGCACTCCTCTACGCAGTCTGGGCAGCACAGGTCCAGCCAGACCGAATGCAGCAACCCACACCACCATGGCGAACCCTGAGTACGCAGGGCCCTTGTGCAGACCGCTCTGCAGGTACATGGCGAGTACGAAGAGCAATGCGAAGTACGTACCGCTGGTGCACGCATGAGCCAGCAGACCAGCGCGTACGGACCGATGCCCTAGTACCTGGCGTGCAATGAGTGGCCGTCCACCACGCGCGGCCGTACGACGCTCGCCGTACTCGAACAGCGCCAGCATCGGCAGACTGAGCAGAAGGCACAGCCACGACCAGACAGGCCAGCCACGTTCCGAACCGAGCAGGAGCGGCACTATGACAAGCAGAACTGCTGCTGACAGAACGGATACGCCGACCAGGTCCAACCGGTCGCGATCACCTGGCTGATCGGCCGGCAGCAGACGCCGCCCGGCAACAGCCAGGGCGATGCCGATCGGTACGTTGACCAGGAAGATCGGTCGCCAGTCCGTACCGAACAGGTTCGCGGCGATCAGTACGCCGCCGAGCAGCTGCCCGGCGACCGCGCCACCGGACAGCGCGATCGAGAAGTACCCGAGGGCCTTGAGCCGGTCGCGCCCCTGGAAGTGCAGCTGGATGCCACTGAGCACCTGCGGAACCATCAGAGCGGCGCCCGCGCCCTGGACGAAGCGAGCGATGATCAGCGTGGTGATGTCCGGCGCGACCCCGCAGGCCAGCGATGCCACCGTGAAGATGGCCAGGCCGAGCAGGAACGTCCGCCGGTACCCGAACGACGAACCGAGCCGGGCGCCGGTGATGAGCAGGACGGCGAACGCGACCACGTACCCCGAGATGACCAGACCGACCGCGCCTTCGGAGGCGTGCAGGTCGGTCGCGATCGACGGACTGGCGATGTTGGCGACCGCGGTATCGATGTTCGCCATGAACTGGCCGGTGAGCAGGACGGCGAGAATCGCGCCCCGGTTACCGGTCTTCGCAGGCGTCTGAGTGATGTGCACACCGATGAAACGGTGTGAGCCCCTCGTCATGTGAGGGCGCTACGCTCGGGTGCCATGACGGATCACGTGGCCGAGCGGCCGGAGTACGCGGGCGACTTCGAAGGAACGGTGCACGTCGAGTACACGCCGCATCCGGACGACGGCGTCGCCGACCCGGGTGAGATCGTCTGGACCTGGGTGCCGTTCGAGGAGGACCACCACCGCGGCAAGGACCGGCCGGTGCTGGTGGTCGGCTGGGACGCGCCGTACCTGCTCGCGCTCATCCTCACCAGCAAGGACCACGACCGCGACGCCGTCGACGAGGCGCGCTGGGGCCGGGTCTGGCTGGACATCGGCAGCGGCGCGTGGGACAAGGAGCACCGGCCGAGCGAGATCCGGCTGGACCGGGTGCTACGGATCGACCCGGCGCAGGTCCGCCGCGAGGGCGCGGTGATCGAGGAGCCCGTCTTCAACGAGGTCGCGGCCGGCCTCCACCAACTCAACCGCAGCTAGCGGCTGGCAGGTTATTTCACCAGTGACCAGCTACAACAGGCCACCGGTGAAACAACCCGACAGCGGAGGCTCAACCGCGGTTAGCGGCCTGGTGGTGGTTTGACTCCACCGGGTGGCGGGGTGACCGGCGTACCCGGCTTCGGGCCGCAGCGGATGTCGTCGGCCGCGTTGTACTTGGTGGTGAACGACTCGGTCTTCACCCGGGCGCCGTTCTTCGCGAAGTACCGGAACACGGTGATGTCGAACCCGGCCGTCGGCGCCTGCGCCCGGCAGTCGGCAGCGGTGTTGTAGACCACGCTCGGCGACCGGTAGTTCGTACGCTCGGACTGCCCCGCGGTGATCTGCCAGGTCTTCGTACCCCAGACGATCACCCGGATGCTGCCCTGCGTACCCGGCGTCGACGCCTTGAAGATCGTCTGCACCAGCACGCCGTGACCGGAGTCGTTCAGGAACTTCAGGTCCACCGACGGCCAGGCAACGGTCGCCTCGCGGCCGACCGGGTATCGGTCGATGTAGACGCTGTGCGCCTTGTGCTCAAGGATCTTCAGCCCGGCGAAGAAGGCCGCGTTGAAGGTCGTGGTGGCCGACTGGGAGACGCCGCCGCCGAGGTCCAGGACGAACTTGCCGCCGCTGATGATGTTGCCCTCGGTGAACCCGTTCTCCTTGGTCCGCTCGCCGACGACCTTGTTCAGGCTGAACGTCTCGCCCGGCTTCAGCAGCGTCCCGTTGATCTTCGCCGCCGCGGTGCCGATGTTCACGTTCCGGTAGCCGGTGCCGTGCGGGAACTGGGTGGTGAAGTCGCCCATCCGCTGGGTGATCCCGAGCGCGGTCGCCTGCTCGGTGGTGAACTTCGCCTTCGTCGCGATCAGCGGCACGGTGGCCCGGCGCTCGCCGGTCGGCTTCGGCAGCGCGGCCAGAATCGCGGCACCGATCTTGGCCCGGTCGACCACCATCCCGTCCACCGCCGGAACCACCTTCGGTCCGGCGCCGGAGATCTGTACGGTCGCGTCCTTCGGCAGCGTCTCCAGCGACTTGAACCGCTGCTCGAACAGCGGCTCCAGCGCCTTGGTGTTCAGGGCCGGGATGACCTCGCCCTCACGCGCGGTGAGCGTCAGCGCGGGCGCGAGCTCGGCCGCGGTCAGGTCGACCGACTTCGAGCCGACGCTCAGCCGGACCGGGCCGGACATGGCCGGCTCGGCGAACTCCTTCATCGCCTTCGCGATCGCCTCGGACCCGGCCTTCGGCTTGGTCACGCTGACCGGAAGGTCCTTCGGCTCACCGTTCGACGGGTACGCCGCCAGCACCGCCGCCGGGGCCTTCGCGGTGTCGAGCTGCAGCCCGTCGGCGGAGTCGTGCCGAACCGCCCTGGTGCCCTTGAAGGTGATCGTGCCCTCGGTGGCCGGTCGGTTCACCTGGCCGGCCAGCTTGTCGACGGCCGCCTTCAGCTTCCCGTCGTCCTTGGTCACCACCGGCTCGACCGCGTCGCCACCACTCAGCGCCCGCAGGATCCGGCCCGGGGCCAGGCTGCGGCCCGCGCCGGCGGCGGCAACGGTCGCGTCCACGTCCACCGACAGCCCGGCGTCGGCCGGCACCACCTGGAACTTGGACCCACCCGCCGTCAGCGCGATCGGGGCGCCGGCCCGGTCCTTCAAACCGGCCTCGAGCTTGGCCTTCGCGTCGTTCTTGGAGAGCCCACCGAGCGGGATTCCGAGCACCGTCGTGTCACCCGGGACCTTGTCACCGGCGAACGCGAACGCGGCGCCGTACGCGACGACGACTACACCGAATCCAGCGGCGGCGATGATCCCCGCGAGCTGTTTTCTCCCCACCGGACAGTGTCCTCCTGCTCGAGCCTTGGTCAGGGCACAAGCGCACATCCTACGGGACGAAACAGGCCGTCCCGGCCTCCGGGCCAGCCCCCGCCGACCCGCCCGTCACGCTCGGTCGCCGGGCAGTTCCCGGTAGCCACGAGAGTAGTAGACGAGCGCTCCGTCGGCGGTCGATTCGCCGTTGCCGAGGCTCAGCACTTCGCCGACGACGATCGTGTGGTCACCGCCGTCGTACGTGGCCCAGGTCCGGCACTCCAGCCACGAAAGCGCGCCGTCGACGACCAGGCAGCCGGTTTTCGGGCCCGCCGTCGTCCCGATGCCGTCGAACTGGCTGTACAGATCCCGCCCGGACCGCGCGAACCGGTAGGCGATCGGCTGCTGCGCCGCGGACAGTACGGACACCGCCCAGTACCCACAGTCCAGTACGGCGGCGTGCATGCGTACGCCTTTGTCCACGCAGACCAGCACCAGCGGCGGATCGAGCGAGACCGAGGTGAACGCGTTCGCCGTCATCGCGTGCGCGACGCCGTCCTGCGACGTGCTCATGATCGTGATCCCGGCCGCGAACTTCCCGAGCGCGACCCGGAAGTCGGCAGCGGGCACACTCCCACTCGGCTCGGTTGAGGACACGTCAGCAGGCTATTCCTGACCAGAGCTTGATGTCTCAACCGAGCGTGTGGGAACCGTCACCTAGTCGGCGATGAATTACAGGCCGGCGAACAGGTCGTGTTCGAGGCCGTCCGGGCCCGGGGCGGCGGTGCCCTTGACCAGCCGGTACGGCTCGGAGCCCCAGATCTGGTTGCCGACGTTGTTCGACAGGGCGAAGAACGGGCCGTCGACGGTGATCTGGGTCGCGTGCGCCTTCATCGCGTTCATCTTCTGGTCGATGAACTGCCCGCCCTCGATCACGCAGTCGATGAACCGGTCCGGCGTGATCATCGGCGGCAGCGGACCGTCCGGGTCCATCCCCTCGAAGGTGGTGGTGTCACCGGCCTCACGCAGCAGCCGGAGCTGCTCCCGCATCCGCGACTCCGCCATCGCCGTCCAGTAGATCTTCGGCACGTCCCAGGCCGGACCGAGGTCCTCCCGGTACGACCGGGCGGCGGCCAGATCGGCGGCGTACGTCGCCACGCGATGCGCCTTGATGTGATCGGGATGGCCGTAGTTCCCGTACTGGTCATAGGTGACCAGGACCTGCGGACGGAGCTCCCGGATCACCGGGACCAGGTCGTTGGCCGCGTCCAGCAGGTCGGCCTGCCAGAAGCTGTCCTTGCGGGTCTCCGGCGGGACGTCCGCGTTGCCGTGCTCGTTGTAGATCATCCCGGTGTCGCGGTACTTGCCCGCGGCGCCGAGGAAGCGGTGATCGGTGACCCCGAGCTCGGCCATCGCGCCGGCCAGCTCACCGATCCGGTGCCGGCCGAGGCCGTCCTCCTGATCGGCGGCCAGATGGGCGAGCTCCGGGACCAGGACCTCACCCTCCTCACCGAGAGTGCAGGTGACCAGCGTGACGTGGGCCCCTTCGGCCACGTAGCGCGCCATCGTCGCGCCGTTGTTGATCGTTTCGTCGTCCGGGTGGGCGTGCACCAGCAGCAGCCGGCGCTCAGCAAGCTCAACCATGCCGAAAGCCTACGTCGGCGGCCCGACAGTTTCCGGCGAGTTTCCGGCGGCACCCCGCGACCGGCCCGTTCATACGGACAGCTCACCCGGTCAGCCCGGCCGCTCAGCTCACCCGGTCGGCTCGGCCGCTCAGCCGAAGCGGCGGACCAGTAGGCAGCCGGCCTGGAACCGGGACTTCGCGCCCAGCCCCGCGATCAGCGCGCTGATCTCCGACCGCACCGTCCGCAGCGACAGACCCAGGTCGCGCGCGATCGCGGCATCCTTCGCGCCGGTCGCCATCATCCGGCCGATCGTCACCTGCCGGCTGGTCAGTTCCTTGGCCGCCGTCGCGCCGTGCCGGCGCGAGTCCAGGTCGTACACCTCGCAGACGATTTCCGGGGCGAAGTCCTCTCTCCGCACCGCCGCCACCGCCGGGTACACCGACATCAGTCACTCCTCCCCAAGAGCCGTGGGCAGGATTCTTGCCGGTGCACCCGGCCGGTCACCAGGTACAACCCATACAAACGACCCATACAAGTTGCAGGTCAGCTCACTTTCTTGACGCCGAGCTGGGTCAGGTCGGGCAGCCCGCCGGTGTTCGGGTCGGTGACCACGCTGTCCAGGTTGGAGCCGACGACGTACACGTTCAGGTCCTGGACCGTCGGCACGATCGGGGCACTCGTCATGATCTCGGTGTACAGCCCGGACAGGCCGGACTCCAGCTTCTGCTTGTCGGTCTCCTTGGACAGCTCCGCGAGCTTGTCCCAACCGGCCTGACTGCGCGCGTAGTTGTTCTGTGCCGCCTTGCCCGGCGCGGTCGTGTCCGGCCCGAAGACGGACGGCACGATCGTCGTCAGGCTGGCCCAGTCGTAGCACCAGCCGGCGGTGATCAGGTCGGCCGCGGCGGAGTCCTGCTGCTCGGTCGAGTAGTAGTTGTCGCCGGGGATCTTCTGGATCTCCACGGTGACGCCGATCGCCTTCCAGGAGGCCTGCGCCGCCTCGGCCGCCTTCACGGCCAGACCGGAGTCAGCGGTGGACAGCGTGAGCTTCTCACCCTTGTAGCCGGCCTCGGTCAGCAGTTGCTTCGCCTTGGCCTGGTCACCTTCCGGCGGAGCCTTGAAGTGCTCCTCCGGCGTGTAGCCCTCCATGTCCTGCGGGATGATCGAGTCGACCACCTTGGCAAGTCGCTCGCCGCCCCGGCCGTCGCGGTAGCTGGTCCGGTCCAGTCCGTAGTACAGGGCCTCGCGGAGCTTCTGGTTCTTCAGCAACGGCTTCTGCTGGTTGAACGCGATGTACCGGCGGCAGATGTCGGTACCTTCGACGATGCGGTCCTTGACGCCGGCCTGGTTCGTCTTGGCGATGTTCTCGGGCTGCAGACCGGCGAAGCTGAGCGAGCTCTGATCGGCCGTACCGTTCGCGATCAGGCGCTGGTCCACGGTCGCCTCGGCGTCACCGAACTTGAAGATGAACTTGTCCGGCCGGGCGTCGCGGATCGGGTCCGACTTCGCGTCCCACTGGTCGTTGCGGACCAGTACCAGCTGCTTCTTCCGGGTGTACGACTCGATCTTGTACGGACCGGTGGACACCGGGTGGTTGTCGTACTGCGTCTTGGTGTCCTTCGCCTGCGGCACCGGCGCGAACACCTTCATGCTGGTGGTGCCGTCGAAGGAGGCGACCGGCCGGTTCAGCTTGAAGACGATCGTCTTGTCGTCCGGGACCTCGATCGCCGTACAGCCCTTGCCGCCGTTGTTGTTCGCCACGTACGGGCCCTTGTAACCGGGACAGGCAAGGTACTCGTGCGCGTACGGCGCCCCTTCGGCCATGTCCGGCGCGAACGACCGCTCCGCGTTGTACTTGATGTCGGCGGCCTTGATCACCGTACCGTCCTCGTACTTCAGGCCGTCCTTCAGTTTGAAGGTCCAGGTCTTGAAGTCCGGGCTGGCCTCGTAGCTTTCGGCCAGGTCCTTCTCCAGCACGATCTTCTTCGTCTTCGCGTCGTAGCGGTACTCGGTCAGGGTCCGGGTGATCAGCTTGCCGATCATGTTCGAGTCGGTGACGAAGTTGCGGGCCGGGTCGAGATGCTCGACGTCGTTGACGTGATAGACCGTTACGGTGCCCCCCTTGGCACCGGCCGCGCTCTCCCCGCCGGACGACGAGGTTCCCCCGCCTCCGCCGCAGGCGGCTGCGGTCAGACCCACCCCGATCCCCAGGGCGATCGCCGATCGGGTTCGTTTGAGGTGATCCATGGCCAGTGATTTCCTTCCTTGTGCTGAGATCGCCGCCGGGTCACGGCGGCGTTGAGCTATGACTTTCCTCACTTCCAGTGCTGCTCAAATCACGTCTCTCTCCGACGGACTCCATCAATTCCCCGGCCCCGCCGGACTCCATCAATTCCCCGGCTCCGCCGGGAAGTGACATGCAGCCTCGTGCCCGGGCGCGCCGATCTGGACCAGCGGTGGCTCCTGATCGGCGCAGATGTCCTGGGCCTTCCAGCACCGGGTCCGGAAGCGGCACCCGGACGGCGGGTTCAGCGGGCTCGGTACGTCGCCGGTCAGCCGGATCCGCTCCCGCTGCTCCTCGGCGTCCGGGTCGGCCTCCGGAACCGCCGACAGCAACGCATGCGTGTACGGGTGGCGGGCGTGGTTGTACAGCTCGTCCCGCCCGGCCGTCTCGACCACCTTGCCCAGGTACATGACGGCGACCCGGTCGGAGATGTGCCGGATCACCGACAGGTCATGCGCGATGAACAGGTACGCGAGCCCGAACTCCTCCTGCAGGTCCTCCAGCAGGTTCACGATCTGCGCCTGGATCGAGACGTCCAGGGCCGATACCGGCTCGTCGCAGACGATCAGCTTCGGGCGCAGCGCGAGCGCCCGGGCGACGCCGATCCGCTGCCGCTGACCGCCGGAGAACTCGTGCGGATAGCGGTTGTAGTGCTCGGGGTTCAGCCCGACCCGTTCCATCAGCTCCTGCACCGCCTTGCGGGTACCGCCGGGGCTGCGCACCTTCTGGATGTCGAACGGCGACGCGATGATCGCGCCGACGGTCTGGCGCGGGTTCAGCGACGAGAACGGGTCCTGGAAGATCATCTGGATGTCCCGCCGGTACCGGCGCATCGCGGACCGGCCGAGATGGGTGATGTCCGCGCCCAGGAACGAGATCGAGCCACCCGTCGGTTCATCCAGCCTGGTCACCAGCCGGCCGGTCGTGGTCTTCCCGCAGCCCGACTCACCGACCACGCCGAGCGTCTCGCCGGCGTGGATCCGCAGCCCGACCCCGTCGACCGCCTTCACCGCGCCGCTCTGCTTCTGGAGGATGATCCCCTGGGTGATCGGGAAGTACCGCCGCAGGTCCTTGGTCTCCAGCAGCAGCTCGCCGCGTACCGTCCCTTGCCCGGCCGCCGGCGCGGCGGAGGTCGTCGTACTCATCGGCGCTCCTCGGGCTTCACAGGCTCGGCTTGATCTGCTCGGCGAACAACTTGCGGCGCTGGTCGCCGCCGATGTGGCAGCGGACCAGATGCCCGTCCCGGGCACCGCCGCCGATCTGCAGCAGCTCCGGCAGCTCGGCCCCGCAGGGCGTCCCGTCCGCGTGCTCCTGGTAGTCGCAGCGCGGCTCGAACGGGCAGCCCGCCGGCAGGTTGATCAGCGACGGCGGCGTACCCCGGATCGACCTCAGCCGCTGGTCACCGGTCCGGTTCACCCGCGGGATCGAACCGAGCAGTCCCCAGGTGTACGGCATCTCGGGCCGGTAGAAGATGTCCCGGACGTTGCCGGACTCGACCACCCGGCCGCCGTACATCACCACCACGTTCTCGGTCATCTTCGCGACCACGCCGAGATCGTGGGTGATCAGGATGATCGCGGAGTTGAACTCCTGCTGCAGGTCCTTCATCAGGTCCAGGATCTGGGCCTGCACGGTGACGTCCAGGGCGGTGGTCGGCTCGTCCGCGATCAGCAGCGCCGGATCGCACATCAGCGCCATCGCGATCATCGCGCGCTGCCGCATCCCGCCGGAGAACTGGTGCGGGTAGTCGTGGAAACGCTTGTCCGGCGCCGGAATCCCGACCCGGTCCAGGAGCTCGATCGCGCGTTTGCGGGCGACCGCCTTCGGAGCGTCGTTGTGGACCAGGTAGGCCTCGGTCAGCTGGTCGCCGATCCGGTAGAACGGATGCATCGCCGACAGCGGGTCCTGGAAGATCATCGCCATCTTCCGGCCCCGCAACGTCCGGATCTCGGAGACCGGCATCGCCACCAGCTCGGCGCCGTCCAGCCAGATCTCGCCGGACACCTCGGCCCGGCTGCCCTTGTGCAACCCCATCACGGCCAGGCTGGACACGCTCTTGCCCGAACCGGACTCACCGACGATGCCGAGCGTCCGGCCGCGTTCCAGCGTGAAGCTCAGGCCGTTCACCGCCTTCACCACACCGTCGTCGGTCGGGAAGCGGACCTGCAGGTCCTTGACCTCGAGGAACGGCCGGGCGGACATGGATTCGGTCACAGGTCACCTCACCTGGTCAGGACAGCCGCACGCGCGGGTCGATGACGGCGTACAGGACGTCCACGACGATGTTCGCGAGCACCACGAAGATCGCCGCGAACAGGACCACGCCCATGATCGCGGGCAGGTCGTTGCTGAGTACCGAGTCGATCGAGAACTTCCCCAGCCCGGTGATACTGAAGATCTGCTCGGTGATCACCGCGCCGCCGAGCAGACCGCCGACGTCCAGACCGAAGATGGTCACGATCGGCGTCAGCGCCGAGCGCAGTCCGTGCTTGAACACCACGGTCCGTTCGTCCAGGCCCTTGGCCCGGGCGGTCCGGATGTAGTCCTCGTTCATCGTGTCGATCATGTTCGCGCGGGTCAGCCGCGTGTACAGGGCCGCGAACACCAGCGCGAGCGTGATCCACGGCAGGATGTAGAACTGCAGCCACTTCACCGGGCCGACCGTGAACAACGCCGAGTTCGCGGTGTCCGGGAACGGGATCCACTTCAGCTTGACGATGAACAGGAAGAGCAGCAGGTACCCGAAGACGATGGTCGGGAACGACACCCCGAACAGCGCCAGCCCGACACTCAGCTTGTCGGCGAACTTGCCTCTGCGCAGCGCCGCGATCAGGCCGAGCAGCACCCCCGCCAGCAGCCAGAGGACCGCGGCGCCGGCAGCCAGCCAGAGCGTCGCCGGGAACGCGTCCCGGATCGAGTCCCAGACCGGGATGCCGTTCTGGTACGACTCCCCGAAACACGGCCACGCGCAGTGGCGCTCGTTGCCCTCGGAGCCGATCGTCCGCCCGCCCGGACTGACCAGGCCCTGCATGTAGTGGCCGTACTGCACGACCAGCGGATCGTCGAAGCCGTACGTCGCGTTCACCTGGGCGACCGTCTCGGTGTTGCAGTTCTTGCCGCAGATCAGCAGCGCGGGGTTCGCCGGCGTCGCCCAGAACAGGAAGAACGTGATCGCGCTGATCACCACCAGCACGAACGCCGCCTGCAGCAGCCGGCGGATCAGGAAGCGGCCCACCGGTCAGCTCCTTCCGGCGCGCGGATCGAGAGCATCGCGGACCGAGTCCCCGAGCAGGTTGAACGCGAGCACCGTGATGAACAGCGCCAGCCCCGGGAAGAACAGGTACAGCGGGTTGCTCTCGATCCAGTCCGACGCGTCGGCGATCATCCGCCCCCACGACGACGTCGGTTCCTTGATCCCGACACCGAGGAACGACAGCGCGGCCTCCGCGGTGATGTAGCTCGGGATCAGCAGCGTGGTGTACACCAGCAGCGTCGGCAGCAGGTTCGGCAGCAACTGCCGGAAGATCACGTACCCCGGGCCGGCGCCGAGCGACCTGGCCGCCTCGACGAACTCCCGCTCGCGCAACGACAGCGTCTGACCGCGGACGATCCGGGCCAGGTACGCCCAGCCGAAGAAGCCGAGGACGAACATCAGTACGCCCATCCGCAGCGTGTTGTCGTCCGGGATCCCGAACAGATCCTGGCCCCGGGAGGCAATCACCGGGGTCAGCGCCATCACGAACAGCAGCGACGGGAAGCTGAGCATGATGTCCATCAGCCGGCTGAGCAGCGTGTCCACCCAGCCGCCGAAGTAGCCGGACACCATCCCGATCACGGTGCCGAGAACGACCGCGATGATGGTGCCGCCGAGTGCCACCAGCAGCGAGACGCGGGTGCCGTAGACGAGCCGCGAGAACACGTCCCGGCCGTTCTGCGGCTCGACGCCGAGCCAGTGCTGCGAGCTGGTGCCGCTGCCCCACAGCCCGCCGATCGGGATGCCGCCGTCGCGGGTGTTCAGCAGCGGGTTCCCGTTCGCGTCGAGCTTGTTGAACTGGTCCGGCGGGAACCCGTTCAGCTTCACGATCAGCGGCGCGAACACTGCCATCGCGATGATCAGCAGGATCACCACCGCGCTGATCATCGCGACCTTGTCCCGGCGCAGCCTGGTCCAGGCGATCCGGCCGAGCGACCGGCCCTCGATCTCACCTGCCTCGGCGGTCCCGGCCAGCGCGTCCGCGGGCAAGCCCTCGTCCGGCGGCGATGCCTCCGATACCCCCAGCGTCATTGCTCATCACCCGGTCCTGTGGTGAGTGCGCCCGAGCCCCTCGGCCCGGATCGGTCCGGGTTGCCGGGAAGGCTACGTATCTCGCACTGTGGACGCCATGGCTCGCAGACCCTCCGTCACCGAATCGTGACTGAGCAGCCAACGCGGGCCGGGGTGTGACTTCCGACACTCAAATTCTCGGGCGCAACCTCCGGACGAAAGGCCGATCGGGGGCCAGCCAGTCCGACTCGTCGAGCTCGGCCGGGCCGAACCAGCGCAGTTCGGAGTGTTCCCGCGGGACCGGATCGCCGGCCACGATCCGCGCGCGGTAGACGTGCAGCCGGTACTCGGCGGAGATGTCCACGCCCGGCCCGAGCGACTCACCGACCGCGATCTCCACGTCCAGTTCCTCCTGGATCTCGCGGACCGCGGCCTGCTCCTCGGACTCCCCCGGCTCCACCTTCCCGCCCGGAAACTCCCACCCACCATCAGGCCCCGGCCGGTACGCCGCCAGCACGCGTCCTTCTTCTACCACCGCGACTCCCACCACAATCTGCACTGCATCAATTCCTTCCCCGCCCCACCGCCCCGGTCAGGGCGACTCTGCCAGAAACTGTCCCTGGTATGCGGCACGATGCGGGTATGCCGTTGCAGAACAGGGTTCTGCCCACCCAGGAGATCGTCGCCGACCCCGGCCGCGGCCTGCTGCTGGGCAACCGCGGCAGCATCCACCGCCCGGACCGTACGCTCGGCAGCACCCGCTGGCGGTCGAAGGCGTGGATCTGCTGTGTCCTTGAATGGAAGGGAATCCGGCGCGACCCGATGCCACCAGGCCGCTGGACCGCGCTGTTCTTCTTCGACGAGGCAGTCGCGCTCGCGGCCGGCCATCGCCCCTGCCACTGCTGCCGGCGCAGGGACTTCCTGCTGTACGCGGGCGCCTGGGCGACCGCGAACGCCCTGGCCGAACGCCCACGCGCGGCCGACATGGACGCCGTACTGCACCACCAGCGGGTCGACTCACGCACGCGGCAGCAACGAACCACCGTCCAGAACCTGGCCGAACTGCCAGACGGCGCGATGGTGCGATTCGACGGCCGGCCGGCGCTGGTGATCGGCGGCCGGGTGTTGCCCTGGTCGTGGAATGGGTACGGCACAGCACAACGGCCGACCGGGCTGGAGCAGGTCGAGACCCTCACCCCACCGGCGAATCTCGTTGTCCTACAGGCCGGATTCGCTCCATTACTCCACCCGTCGGCCGGTCGCAACTGAGGTAAGCCTAACTGGAAACACGCCGTACCGACGGGTCTTCCGTTGCGCGCTCCACAGGGGCAAAGTGTGCCCATACTGACAGCTACATGACCATTACTGGAGTCGGCCATGGGTGAAGGCAACAGCAGCCGTGAAGCCACCGCTGCGGTCGTCCGCGCGCTCGAGGGGCTGCATACGGCCGTCGGCAATCTCAGCCAGGAGTACGGTGACACCCTCGGCATCCGCCGCCTGGTGTCCGACGTGGCCCGGCTGAGCGACGACCTCGCAGAGCTCGGCCCGCCCGACCCCAGGCACAGGCCCGGACCCGTTCCGGAGGAACTCGAGGAGATTTCCGACGTGGAGTACGACGCGTCCATGTGGACAGACGCGGAACACGAAGGCTTCGGCGCGCCCGACAGGCACGCTCCGTGAACGAGCGAAGCGAGAGAACCATTAAGGACAGCGCCATGTGGGCATCAGAATCGCCCGCAGCGAAGCGAGGACGGGTCTGATGGCCACGGGGGTAAGTAGCCCGGGCCGCGCGCAGGTAGGCCTCAAGACCGCGAGATCGGATCGATGGTGGCTCGCGCCGTTGCGTATCGGCGTGATTCTGCTGTTCTTCATCGTCTACGCGACGATCCGCATCTTCATGAACAAGTGGTACTGGGTCGATTCGTACCACTACCTCACCCCGCTGTACTCGCCGTGCGTCACCAGCAGTTGCGTACCCGGCTCCAGCCATCTCGGCACCTGGTTCGGCGACTTCCCGCGTTTCCTGCCGTTCAGCCTGATCACGTTCGTGATCCTGGCCGGCTTCCGCGGCACCTGCTACTACTACCGCAAGGCCGGGTACCGCTCGCTGTTCTTCGCGCCGGCCGCCTGCGCCGTACCGGAGCCGCACAAGGCGTACACCGGGGAGCGGAAGTTCCCGCTGATCGCGCTGAACCTGCACCGGTACTTCTTCTACGGCGCGCTGATCTTCGGCCTGCTGAACGTGTACGACGGCATCCTCGCCTTCCACGGCAAGGACGGCGGCTTCGGGATCGGCCTCGGCACCCTGATCATCTGGGTGAACCTGGTCTGCCTGTGGCTGTACACGCTGTCCTGCCACGCCTGCCGGCACATCGTCGGCGGCCGGCTGAAGAACTTCTCCAAGCACCCGCTGCGCTACCGGTACTGGACCTTCGTGTCCAAGCTGAACCCGAAGCACGGCACGTTCGCGATGACGTCGCTGTTCACCGTGATCCTGACCGACTTCTACATCATGGCGCTGTCCGCCGGATGGTTCTCCGACCTGCGCTTCATCAACTGACCGGGAATTTCTGGATATGACTGAGCTGGAACGACACTCCTACGACGTCGTCGTGATCGGGGCCGGCGGCGCCGGCCTGCGCGCGGCGATCGAGGCCCGCGAGCAGGGCAAGAAGACCGCGATCATCTGCAAGTCGCTGTTCGGCAAGGCACACACGGTGATGGCCGAGGGTGGCTGCGCGGCCGCGATGGGCAACGCGAACTCGAACGACAACTGGCAGACGCACTACCGCGACACGATGCGCGGCGGAAAGTTCCTGAACAACTGGCGGATGGCCGAGCTGCACGCCCAGGAGGCCCCGGACCGGGTCTGGGAGCTGGAGACGTACGGCGCGCTGTTCGACCGCACTCCGGACGGCAAGATCAGCCAGCGGAACTTCGGCGGCCACACGTACCCGCGGCTCGCGCACGTCGGCGACCGCACCGGCCTGGAGCTGATCCGTACCCTGCAGCAGAAGATCGTCTCGCTGCAGCAGGAGGACTTCGAGGCCACCGGCGACTACGAGGCCAACCTCAAGGTGTACGCCGAGTGCACGATCACCGAGCTGATGAAGGACGGCGACGCGATCTCCGGCGCCTTCGGGTACTGGCGCGAGTCCGGCCGGTTCATCCTGTTCGACGCGCCGGCCGTCGTACTCGCGACCGGCGGGGTCGGCAAGTCCTTCAAGGTCACCTCGAACTCCTGGGAGTACACCGGTGACGGGCACGCGCTGGCGATGCGGGCCGGCGCGACGCTGATCAACATGGAGTTCATCCAGTTCCACCCGACCGGCATGGTCTGGCCGCCGTCGGTGAAGGGCATCCTGGTCACCGAGTCGGTCCGCGGCGACGGTGGCGTACTGAAGAACTCCGAAGGCAAGCGGTTCATGTTCGACTACGTGCCGGACGTGTTCCGGGCGCAGTACGCGGACAACGAGGAAGAGGCCGACCGCTGGTACAAGGACGCCGACAACAACCGGCGCCCACCGGAACTGCTGCCGCGGGACGAGGTCGCCCGGGCGATCAACTCCGAGGTGAAGGCAGGCCGGGGTACGCCGCACGGTGGCGTTTTCCTGGACGTGTCCTCGCGGCTGCCGGCCGAGGAGATCACCCGGCGGCTGCCGTCGATGCACCACCAGTTCAAGGAGCTGGCCGACGTCGACATCACCGCGGAGCCGATGGAGGTCGGTCCGACCTGCCACTACGTGATGGGTGGCGTCGAGGTCGACCCGGACACCGCGTCGTCGCGGGTGCCCGGACTGTTCGCGGCCGGTGAGGTCGCGGGCGGCATGCACGGGTCCAACCGGCTCGGCGGCAACTCGCTGTCCGACCTGCTCGTCTTCGGGCGACGGGCCGGCCTGGGCGCGGCCACGTACGTCGACGAGCTCGGCGCGAACCGGCCGAAGATCAGCGAGGCCGACGTGGACGCGGCCGCGACCGAGGCGCTGGCGCCGTTCGAGCTCGAGGGCGGCGAGAACCCGTACTCGATCCACCAGGACCTGCAGCAGTCGATGAACGACCTGGTCGGCATCATCCGTAAGGAAGCCGAGATGGAGCAGGCGCTCGGCCGGCTGGCCGAGTTCCGCGGCCGGATCGCGAAGATGACGGTGGAGGGCCACCGCCAGTTCAACCCGGGCTGGCACCTGGCGCTCGACCTGCGGAACATGCTGACCGTGTCCGAGTGCGTGGCCGGCGCGGCGCTGCTGCGGCAGGAGTCGCGCGGCGGTCACACCCGGGACGACTTCCCGGGGATGAACGCCGAGTGGCGGAAGAAGCTGCTGGTCTGCGCGCTGGACGCCGACGGCTCGGTGAACGTGACCGAGGAGCAGCAGATCCCGATGCGCGCGGACCTGCTCGAGCTGTTCGAGGTCGAGGAGCTTTCGAAGTACCTGACGGATGAGGAGCTGCCGACAGCATGACCGAGCGAAGCGAGGGCATCAAACTGGACAGTGCGATTCGTGCCTCATCGGCGCCCGGAGCGAAGCGAGGACGTCGATGAGCTACAAGGGCAAATTCCGGGTCTGGCGGGGCGACGCCGACGGCGGCGAGCTGAAGGACTACGAGGTCGAGGTGAACGAGGGCGAGGTCGTCCTCGACGTGATCCACCGGCTGCAGGCCACCCAGACGCCGGACATGGCGGTCCGGTGGAACTGCAAGGCCGGCAAGTGCGGCTCCTGCAGCGCCGAGATCAACGGCATGCCGAAGCTGATGTGCATGTGCCGGATGAACACGTTCGAAGAGGACGAGGTCGTCACGGTCACCCCGATGCGTACCTTCCCGGTGATCCGGGACCTGGTCACGGACGTCTCGTACAACTATCAGAAGGCCCGCGAGGTGCCGGCCTTCAAGCCGCCGGCGGACCTGAAGCCGGGTGAGTACCGGATGCAGCAGCAGGACGTGGAGCGCTCGCAGGAGTTCCGCAAGTGCATCGAGTGCTTCCTCTGCCAGAACACCTGCCACGTGATCCGTGACCACGAGGAGAACAAGGAGAACTTCTCCGGGCCACGGTTCCTGATGCGGATCGCCGAGCTGGACATGCACCCGCTCGACGCCGCCGACCGGCAGCACGCCGCCCAGGACGAGCACGGCCTGGGCTTCTGCAACATCACCAAGTGCTGCACCGAGGTCTGCCCCGAACACATCAAGATCACCGACAACGCGCTGATCCCGATGAAAGAACGGGTCGCCGACCGCAAGTACGACCCGCTGGTCTGGCTCGGCAACAAGATCCGCCGCCGCCCCGCCTGACCCGCGTACCCCCTGAACCACCCGCCGAACCCTCCACCTCAGTGGATGACCCCTGAAGTGGAGGGTTGTTCGGGACGGGCGGGTTGGGGGGTGGTTCACTCGCGTGGGTGAGCCGGTCGGGCGGCTCAAGCACCTAGGGTGCGGGCATGGGTGTTGTGGTGGGAGCCTTGTTCAGCATCGCCGTGTTCGCGGTGATCTTCGTACCGGTGGCGCAGCGGCTGCTCGGCGTACGGTTCGGGCTGGTCCGGATGGGCCTGGGCGCGGCACTGACCTTGGCGGTGTTCAGCCCGATCGCGAACGCGCTGGTCGGGTCGGGCGAGTTCACCGGCTCGAACGCGGTGGCGGTCGCGCTGCTCGGGTTGACGACGCTGTGCGCGATGCTCACCGGCCTGGTGTTCCTGGTGCTGTCGGAGGCGCTCGTCCCGACCGGTTCGTTGCCCCGGGCCCGCGATCTGCGCCGGGATCTGGGCGGCCGGATCGCGCGTACCGGACGGTACCTGCAGATCATGCGGATCGCGCTCAAGCACGGCCTCGGCCCGTACCTGCGCGGCCGCCGGCGCCCCGGCCGGGAGAACGCGGCCGGGCAGGCCGACCTGGCCCGTTCGCTCCGGCTAGCGCTGGACGAGGCCGGTGTCACGTTCGTGAAGCTCGGGCAGGTGCTGTCGACCCGCAGCGACGTCATCCCGGCCGCGGTCGCCGCCGAGCTGAGCCATCTCCAGGACCAGGTCTCGCCCGTGCCGTGGCCGCAGATCGAGCGCGTACTCACCGAAGAGCTCGGCGCGCCACCACACCAACTGTACGCCGAGTTCGACCAGAAGCCGCTCGCCGCCGCCTCGATCGCCCAGGTGTACACCGCCCGCCTGTCCGCCGGCGCCAACGCCGAGGCGGTGGTGGTCAAGGTGCAGCGCCCCGGCATCGCCGGCCTGGTCGAACGCGATCTCGACATCGTCCGCCGGCTGGCCCGGCTGCTCGACCGGAACACCGACTGGGGCCGCGCGATGGGCGTACGCGCGCTCGCCGACGGTTTCGCCGACGCGATGCGCGAGGAACTCGACTTCACCGTCGAGGCCGGCAACATGACCGCGGTCGCGGCCGGGCGTTCCGTTGCCGGCAGCAAGGACCTGGTCGTGCCCCGGCTCTACCCGGACCGTTCCACCCGCCGCGTACTGACCATGCAGCGCCTGGACGGGATCGGTCTCGGGAACGCGCAACAGGCGATCGCCGACCGCGGACTCGACCCGGTACGGCTCGGCCGGACCCTCTTCGACTGCCTGCTCGGACAGGTGGCGATCGACGGTGTCTTCCACGCCGACCCGCACCCCGGCAACTTCCTGCTGCTCACCGACGGCCGGATCGGCATGCTCGACCTCGGCTCGGTCGGCCGGCTGGACCCGGCCACCCGGGAGGCGCTGCAGCGGTTCCTGCTGGCGATCGACCACGGCGATCCGGTCTCCGCGACCGACGCGTTGCTGGAGATCGTCTACCGGCCGGACGTGATCGACGAGCGCGGGCTGGAACGGGCGGTCGGGCAGTTCATGACCAAGCACCTGACCGCCGGTGTCGCGCTCGGTCCGGCGATGTTCAACGACCTGTTCAAGATCATCACGTCGCACGACCTCGGCGTACCCCCTGAGGTCGCCGCGGTGTTCCGGGCGCTTGCGACGGTCGAGGGCACGATCTCGCGGATCTCCCCCGGGTTCGACCTGGTCGAGGCGTCGCGGGAGTTCGCGGGCGCGCATGTCACGGACCGGCTGGCCCCGGACGCGCTTCGCCGGACGGCAACCGAGGAGCTCGCCACGCTGCTGCCGATGTTGCGCCGGCTGCCGCGCCGGATCGACCGGATCGCGGCCGCCGCGGAGAGTGGCCGGCTCGGCGTGAACGTCCGGCTGCTGGCCGACGAGCGCGACCGCCGGCACTTCACCGGTCTGCTGCATCAGGCGCTGCTGGCGATCATCGGCGCGACCGCCGGCATCATGGCCGTGCTGCTGCTGGGTACGCCCGGCGGCCCGAAGTTCACCGACTCGATCAGCCTGTTCCAGTTCTTCGGGTACAACCTGCTGGTGATCTGCGCGGTACTCGTGCTGCGCGTGCTGGTGCTGATCTTCCGGCTGCCCGGCAACCGCTCCTCTTGACTTCAACCTAACTTCAACTTCGACGATAGCGGTCATGACCTCGACCGCCCGGACCGCCGAGCCCACGACCCGCCCCCGCCTGTTCACCGGCCGGCACCTCCCGCTGGTACTGGGCGTGATCGGCCTGGTCACCCTCGGCGCCTTCGAGAACCGCGCGGTCGGCACGGCGCTGCCGACGATGGTCCGCGAGTTCCACGCGCTCGGCAGCTTCGGTCTCGCGAACGCGGCGCCGAACGCCAGCTACCTGATCTCCCTCGCGATCGCCGGCCTCTGGTCCGATCGCCGCGGCCCGATCCCGACGCTACGTGCCGGCGCGGTCTCGTTCGCACTTGCCCAGTTGCTGGTCGGTACGGCGACCACGATGCCGATGGTGATCACCGGCCGGCTGCTCAGCGGTCTGGCCGAAGGACTGCTCGACGTGTCGCTGATGGTCCTGGTCGCGCGGGCATTGCCTGCCGTACTGCGGCCGCGGATGTTCTCGCTGTTCGCCGCGATGTGGATCCTGCCGTCCGTGCTCGGCCCGGTCGTGACCGGTGTGGTGACCGAGCAGTTCGGCTGGCGCTGGGTGTTCCTCGGCGCGGTCGTTCTGCTCGTACCGAGCTGGCTGCTCCTTCGGCCGGCGATGCGCCAGTCGGCGACCTCGCCGGTACCCGAGCGCAGCGCCGACGATGCCGCCGAGCTCGCGGCCTGGCGCGCTGCCCTTCCGTGGGCGCTCGCCGCATCCGTCGCCTTGTTCTCGATGACCGTCGCGGGCGATCATCTCGAGGCGCATCCGGTCCTCGGTGGTACGGCGGTCGTCGTCGCGCTCCTGGTCCTCGGACGGTCCGCGGTACGCGTCATGCCCGCGGGTACTTTCGTGGCGCGACGTGGTTTCCCGGCCGTCGTCGCGGTCCGTGCGCTCGGTGGCGCAGCGTTCGCCGGAGTCGGAGCGTACCTGCCGCTGTTGCTGACGTTGCAGCACAACTTCAGCCCGTCGCGGGCCGGGGTGACATTGTCGATCACCGGCGTCTGCTGGGCGTTCGGATCGTGGTTGCAGGGGCGTGAGCACGGGATCGAACGGGTCACCGTGCTGCGTACGGGCCTGGCGTTGATGACCGTCGGTTTGCTGGTGACGTCGTTGCTGGCCTGGACCGACGCGACGACCTGGTTCGGTCTGATCGGCTGGGGATTCGCGGGGATCGGGATGGGTCTCAGCTCGTCCAGCCTGTCGGTGCTGACGCTGGATCTGTCCGATCACAACAACGCCGGACGGAACAGCAGCGCCGGTCAGATGGCCGGCACGATGAGCATCGCGACCGCGCTGGCAATCAGCGGAACCCTGCTGGCCTTCAACTCCGACAATCCGCGGCCGTGGGTCTTCGGCGTGATCATCGTCGCGGGCGCGGTGCTGGCCGGTGCGGGGCTGTCGGCCGCGGCGCGGGTCCGGCGGGCAGAGGTCTAGAGTGACTGCATGGCTGACCTTTTGACCGATGACCAGATCGACCTCGCGCTGCGCGACCACCTGCCGGAGTGGAAGGTCGTCGACAACGAGCTGGTCCGCAGCGTCAAGAGCGAAACCTTCCTGGACGGTATCCGGCTGGTCGCGACCGTCGCGCAGCTGGCCGAGTCGATGAACCACCACCCGGACATGGACATCCGCTGGACCACCGTCACCTTCCGGGTCAGCAGCCACGAGGCCGGCGGCATCACCGACAACGACCTGATCCTGGCCCGGCACATCGACACCGCGGCCAGCTGACCGCTTCCCGTCATGGCGCCTGTTGGCCACCGATGAGCGCTGTGCGGTTCGTTGGTAAACCCTTACACCTAAGGGATGACCTCACACCGCCTCGCCCTGGGTAGTGCTCTGACCGTCCTCCTCGCGCTGATTCCCGGTACGGCCGGTGCCGCCGGACCCGGCTGGTTCTGGAACCGGCCGCACTGCGACACCGTGTACGGCGACGGCTCGGTGACGATCACCGAGTCGGACGGCGAAACCCTCGCCCCGACCACCGGCAGACTGCGCGCCGTCACGTACGCGAAGGTCGCCGCGCTGCAAGCACCGAACACCCTGATCAGCATCGGCCAGCGGGAGATCCAGCGTTCCAGCGACGCCGGATGCAGCTGGCAACTCCTGGACAAGTTCACCGACGATTTGAGTACGTACGACGTGCAGGCCGGGCCGGACGACTCGGCGTACATCTACAGCGTCAACGACCAGCCGATCCTCCGCGTACACGGCGCCAACGTCAGCACCGTGGCCGGCCCGGTCGAGGGTGGCGGGCTGGCCGCGCTCAACGCCCGGCCCGGCCGGCTGCGCGTGGTCGCGGGCGACGGCCAGCTGTACGACTCGACCGACGACGGCATCAGCTGGCAGCGCACCGGCGTCCTCCCGGCGCGTGATCTGTACGCGTACGACGCCGTGATCGATCCGCGGAACCCGGATCACGTCGTCGTCGGGGTGATGTCCGACGGCGTGTACGTCACCTTCGACGGCGGTCGTAGCTGGACCCGTTCGCGCCCGGTCGAGCGGGTGAACGCGTTCAGCCTGACCATCTCCCCGGCCGACCCGTCCAAGGTGTGGATGGAGGGGTACGACCGGGACCGGTCGACGCGGTTCATCTGGGAGTCCATCGACGGCGGCCAGAAGTTCCGTGAGGTACTCGACCAGACCCAGGCCGACCTGATCAACGGCAACCAGATGTGGGCGTCACCGGCCGACCCGGACCTCATCTACTTCAGCTACGGCACGTCCTTCGCGAACTTCGGCGCCGACCTGTACCGCTTCCGCCCGTCCACCGGCGAACTCACCAAACACCACAACCGCAACGACGGCATCCCGTCCCTTGCCTTCAACCCGGCCGACCCCAAAATCCTGTACCTGGGCCTGGCCGAAGAACGGTAAGTCTCTGGCCACGGGGGAATCGGTTACCGTTGACGAGTGACAAGTGTCGAGGTGTATCGCCAGTTGGGTTTTGCCGACGCGGATCGGGAGGATGCGGAGGCGTACCAGGCGGACCCGGTGGCGGTGCGGGGGCTGGTGGAGCAGATCCGGTCATCGGTCGGGAAGCTCGGGAGTGAGCCGCGGTTCCAGATGCCGGAGGACCCGCGGGACTCGATCCAGGCGTTCCTGGAGACCGTCCCGGACATCCGCCGGTTCCACGCCGAGCGCGGGATTCCGGACGACATCAGCTGGGCGACGCTGGCCGACCTGGGGCAGCAGATCAAGGTCAATCGGCGTACGCACGGGAGCTACGGCCTGGAGACGCACTGGTGGATGACCATCCACTGGGTCGGTCAGATCTACGCGCTCGGCCGCCTGCAGTACCTGCTGCACCAGGTCACCGAGGAGCGACCGGTGCCTGGTACGGAGACCGGCGAGTGGATCATCGGCGTACATATCCCGGAGACCGGTCCGCTGACTGACGAGCTTGTCGACGACAGCCTTGCCCAGGCGCGTGAGTTCTTCCCGCGGTACTTCCCGGAGTTCCCGGTGCAGACGGCGAACCTGTGGTCGTGGCTGCTCGACCCGTATCTGCTGGACAACCTGCCTCAGGACTCGAACATGGTGCGGTTCGGCCGGCGCTTCACTCCGTACGGGACGCCGAACGACAGCCAGGACAGCGCGATCTTCTTCACCTTCCGTACGCATGGCATCGATCAGCTCGACGAGCTGCCGCAGGACACCAGGTTGCAGCGGCTGGTGGTCGGCCGGATCAAGGACGGCGGCACCTGGCAGAGCGCGTACGGGTATCTGAAGCTGTGATTGCTGAGGTTATGACGGGCGGTTCTGTCCGGTAGGTACGCCGTTCTTCGCCAGCCAGCTCGCCAGCTCCATGTTGGACACGCAGCGCACGTCCGGTTGCGTACACGTCTGTTTGACGAAGTCGGTCAGGGCATCCGAGTACACGCTGTTGTTCCATCGGTTGAAGTGGTTGCCGAGGAACAGCGGCGGGTTCCCACTCGCCCGCGACTTGGCCAGCGCGGCGCGGTACGTCGCGAGGACCTGTGCCCGCAGCGCCGGCGCCTGCGCGAGCGGCGCTTTGCGGGCCTTGGTCTGGGCGTACCAGAGGTTGTAGTCCATCGTCAGCGTCTTCTTGCCGGTCCCGGCCAGCGTCACCGACTCCAGCGGGAAGTTCCACAGGCCGTTGACCTTCTTCGGCCAGGCGATGTACCCGGGCGCGGACGCGTCGTACAGCATCCCGCGCTTCGCCATCGCCAGCCGGTACGCGGCCCGGTTGCCCTCCAGGCACGGCGTCCGCATGCCCTTCACCGTCGACGGGTCGAACGGCGGCGCGACCGTTTTGCCCGCGGCCAGGGTCGGGCCGGTACGGACCATGCGGTCGAATGCGCTGAGTTCGGCGGTCCACTGCGCGGTCGTCCACTTCCCGATCCCGGTCGCGCCGCAGAAGTGCCCGTTGGCGTGCGTACCGATCTCCTGCCCTTCGGCGATCGCTTCGCGCAGCACGGTGGTCCGGGCGAGGACGTTCGCGGTGTCACCCCAGCCGATCTCGGAGGCGCCGGGTTTGTGGAACGGCGGTTTGTAGTCGGTGCGGTGGTTCTCCGGGTACAGGTACGGGCCGGAGAGGAAGAACGTCATCCGCGCGTTGACCTGCTTCGCGACGGCGCGCCAGCGGGCCCAGAGCGCGAGATCGCCGGCGCCGTCGAAGGAGACGACGACGAAGAGCGGCGGTTTCCCGTTCGGCAACCGGCTCGGGAAGCTTCTCGTCACCGGCGCCGCCGCCGGCAGCCCGGTCGCCGGGGCCGTCGGTCCGGGCGTTGTCGGCGCTGGGATCGTCGGCGCTGGGATTGTTGACGACGGGGTCGTCGGCGAGGGGATTGTCGACGATGGGGTTGTCGACGATGGACCGGGTTTCGCCGGCGTGCTCGGGTTGGGCTTGGAGTCGCCGGGTTTGCCCGTCGAGGCGCCGGATTTGCCTGGGGTGGGCGCGCCGGACGGCGGTACGTCGGCGCATCCGGCCAGCACCGCCGCGCCGACCAACGCGGCGGCCGCGAGGTTAACCCCTGGCCTCACCACCTACCTACTGACGCACGGAACCACCCGAAGGTTGGTCCAGGACACGCCCCCACGGCCGAACCAAGGCGACGATCGTTAACCAGCCGTGATGTTCAGCCGGCCGGGATCTCTTCAGGCGGCTGGGAGTTTCGCTGCGCGGCGCTTGACGGCGATTCGGCGGGCGGTCTCGATCACCAGGCCGATCACCGCCGCGAGTCCGAGGCTGAACGCGAGCCCCTTCAACTGGTCGTGCGCGAACGCGTCCCCACCCAGATACCCGAGCAGCGCCACGTACGTGTACGCGATCGTGACGCCGAAGAACGTGAACACCAGGAACTTCTTGAACGAGTACCGGGTCGCGCCCGCCGTCAGCGTCGCGACCATCCGCGCGCCCGGGATGTACCGAACGGTCATCAGGATCAGCCCGCCGCGCGCGTGCAGCGCCGTCGCGACCTTGTCGTACAGCTGTTGACGCCGCTCCTGGCGCCGCATCCAGCGATGCAGCACCGGGCCGGACCCACGACCGAGGAAGTAGCAGGCGGACTCGCCGATCACCGACCCGGCCATCGCGACCGCGATCACCAGCAGCAGATTCTGATGCCCGGCCGCGGCCGCCATCCCGGCGGTGATCACCATGCCTTCACTGGGCACCACCGGGAACACCGCGTCGAGCGCGGCGGCGGCGAACAGGATGAGCAGCAGCCAATGCGAGGCCATCGCGATCCCGAGCAGGTGCCGCGCAACCTCCATCAACTCCGTCACCCGAAAAGAATGCCATCCCCACCCAACCACCCAGCAATCCCACCACCGCGATTCAACCCCACTTCACCCCCCGTTCACCCCCACCCACCTCCCACCCGCGCGCCCGCCGCCTCCCCACCCGTCTGCTCGCCACCTGCCCACCCGTCCGCCCACCCGCCTGCCAGCCGCACGGCATTTGAGTGGTTCACGTCTGAAATTGCCCGTTCGCCCCTCGCATGCGGGTGGTGAACGGGCAGTCGGCGAGGTTAACCGCTCAAATGGGGCCGCGTGTCAGAGGTGGACGGGGAGTTCGCGGATCGCGTTCATCAGGAGGCTGGGGGTGCGGGGTGGGTCCTGGGTGGGGTCGGCGAGGTGGAGATTCGGGAAGCGGTCGAACAGGAGCTCGAGCGCGATTCGGCCCTCGAGCCGGGCCAGGGGCGCGCCGAGGCAGTGGTGGATGCCGTGCCCGAAAGCGAGGTGCGTGGCGTCGTCCCGGGTGATGTCCAGCTCGTCCGGCCGCTCGACCTTCCGGATGTCGCGGTTCGCCGGGAGCAGCGCGAACACGATCACCTCACCGGCCGCGATCCGCTGCCCGGCGATGTCGATCGGCGCCTGGGTGACGTACGGGATGGCGGCCTGCAGCGGACCGTCGTACCTGAGCAACTCCTCCACCGCGGCCGGCAACCGCTCCGGCTCCGCCTTCAGCAACTCGAGCTGCTCGGGATGCCGGAGCAGCGCGTGTACGCCGTTGGTGATCAGGCTGACAGTGGTTTCGTGACCGGCCGCGAGCAGCAGGAAGACCATCGAGGTCAGTTCGTCCTCGCTGAGCCGGTCGCCGCCGTCGCGGGCCTGGATCAGGCCGGAGAGCAGGTCGTCGCTCGGCGATTGTTGTTTGTCGACAATCAGATCGTGGACGCAGTCGAGCATCAGCGTGGTCGCCTCGACGTACTCGTCCGCCGGGTGCGCGGCGGCGTTCACGATCACCGACGACCAGCGCCGGAAGTCGTCCCGCCGGATCGCCGGAATCCCGATCAGTTCACAGATCACGGTGATCGGCAGCGGATAGCTGTACGCATCCACGAGATCAACCGGTTGGGTGGTGGCGGACAGCTGGTCGAGTAGGTCGGTGGCGATCTCGCGGATGCGTGGTTCCATCGCGTCGATCCGGCGCCGGGTGAAAGCTGCCGTGACCAGCTTGCGCAGGCGGGTGTGGTCGGGCGGGTTGGCGCCGAGCATGTGCTGTTCGGTCCTGGCGATCAGGTCATCCAGCACCGTGTCCCGGTGCGGACCTTCCAGTGGCGACCGCACCACGTCCGGGTGCGCCAGCAACTCGCGGGTCTCCGCGTACCCAGTGATCAGACAGACCGGGACCCCGGTGAACAGCGTGAGCCGCTGTACGGGTCCGTTGGCCGCGAGATCCTCGAAGCCCCAGTGCCGGGCGATACCACTCGTTTCCGTGAACGGCTGCCTCATCCAGCCAGCCTACGTTCGAGTAGTACCCAAGTGGCCGGCCAGCTCGGTACGGGAGTGGATGCCCAGCTTCGCGTACACCTTGCGCAAGTGGTACTCCACAGTCTTCGGACTGAGGAACAGCCGTGCCGCCGTCTCCCGGATGCTGCGCCCATCCACGAGCAGCAGAGCGATCTGCCGTTCCTGTGGCGTCAGATCGTCCGCAGTACTGGGTACGCGGCGCCGCGCTGTCTCTCCGGTGGCTTTGAGTTCGGCAGCGGCCTGGTCAGCCCAACCGGGTGCGCCTAGCGCGTCAAAACCTTCCACTGCGAGCCGCAGCTGCGTACGAGCGTCCACCCGGCGTCGTACGCGTCGCAGCCACGCGCCGTACGCCAGCCTGGTCCGGGCCAGTTCGAAAACGTCCACCGTCTCGGCATGGTGGTCCAGCGCCAGTAGGAAGTCCCGTTCGCTGTCAGCGGCTACACCGCGCGCTCGTGCTGCCCGCGCCAGCGACCAGGGCTGTCCTTTCGCCGCCGCCAGCTCGTAGTGCTCCTGCGCTACTCGCTGGGCATCAGGCACACGTCCCATGCGTACATAGACCTCAACCAGCTCGGGCGCTGGGGACAAGTCCGGGTCCTTCAGGCGGTACTCAGCCAGTACGTCGACCAGATGCTCGTACTGGGGCAGCGCTGATGCCGGATCGCCCCGTCCGAGTTCCAGGTCTCCCAGGGCGAACAGCGACCACACTGTGCCGAGGTGGATCTCGTGATCGGTGCAGATCCGCAGACACTCTGCCGCTAGTTCCTGGCACTCCGCCCTCCCCTGGTGAGACGACAGCCAAGCCATACCGGCCAGGTTCATTGCCAGTACGGCGGTTTGCCCGGTCTCCCGTGCCAGCTGGATCGCTTCGTCGTACGACGCCTCCGCGTCCGCCCAGCGATCGGTGGTCGCGTCGTCACGACCTACTACGAACAGAAGCTCCGGCAGGGACGCCAGGGCTACCTGTCCGGGCCGGTCCAGCATCGCCTGCTGCCGCAGGGTCCGCCGGGCCCCGGTCTCCCGCAAGCACAGAGCCCCCAACCGCACCCACAACTCCCACCTGCTGTCCCGCTCCACTCGCTCGGATGAGGCGGCTGAGATTGCTTCGTGTAGTTGGTTGGGACCGCCGTGGCCGGCGAGGATCTTGGCTACTCCGCTCGCCAGCATCCCGACCACGCGGAGTCCTGGTCGGTGCACGGCCGGAAGCAGGCGGTCCAGCTCGTACGCGGCCTCCAGCCCAGCCACCGCATCACACATCCGGAAGCACGCGCCGACCGCGTCCGCAAGCAGCGCGGTAGCGACCTCCGGGTCGTCACAGTCCGCCGCGGCGGCAACCAGAATGTCGCGAGCCCGTCGCGGCGATCCGCACTTGACCTCGATGTCGCCCCGGATCTCCTGCGCCCAGAGACCAACCTGTACCGGCGGCTGCAGCGCCAGCGCGTCGTCCAGCAGCGCCTGCGCCCGCTCCGCGAGCCCGGCCGACCATGCGGCGGCTCCGGCGGCAACCAGCCTGCGAGCACGCTCCTGCGGCTTCTGACTCAGCCGTCCGGCCCGCTCGTACGCCGTCGCCGCCACCGCATGCGCACCCCGTGCCGCCGCATGCTCGGCCGCAACCACCAGTCCAGCCGCTACCTGATCATCAGCGCCCAGAACAGCCTCGGACAGGTGCCAGGCGCGCCGGTCGGGGTCTGGCGTCGTCCGAGCCACCGCAGCATGCGCAGTACGCCGCTCAACAGGCGTAGCCGTGCTGTAGATCGCGGACCGCACCAGCGGATGCCGGAACAGCACCTCACCGTCGCGAATCGCGATCAGTCCAACCGCCTCGGCCTCCGCCAGCGCGGCAACGTCGGCACCGAGCTCCTCGCACACTCTGGTCACCGCACCGAGCTCACACTCGTCAATTGCGGCAACCAGCAGCGCAGCGCGTGCATCTGGCGTCAGCTGGTTCGCTCTGGCAGCAAACCCTTCGGCGAGCATGGCCGGGACAGGTAGCGGCACACCAGGAGGCACCCGCTGCAGGCGGTCCGGGTCATCTGCTAGTTCGAGTAGCGCCAGCGGGTTACCTGCGACGCTCCGGTGCAGTTGCTCGACCAGCTCACCGGGCAGCTGCCGCATCAGCTGCCGTGCCGCCTCCAGCGGAATCCCTTCCAGCTGCAGCCGTGGCAGGTCCGCCTCGAACGGATGCGGTTCGTTGGCGCGTACAGCAATCAGCATGACGATCGGATCAGCCACCAGCCGCCGCGCGGCAAACAGCAGCGCCTCAGCTGAGGGCTGGTCGAGCTGGTGCGCGTCGTCGACGATCAGCACCACCGGCGCATCCTCGGCGTACCGGCAGAGCAGGTTGAGTGTCGCGGCTCCAACCACAAACCGATCCGCGGACTGAGTACCTCCCTCGCCGGCCGCAGCTGATCCGAGTGCCAGTGCGGATGACAGCGCGGACTGCTGTGGCGTGGGGATGCGGTTCAGGTGCGCCAACGCCGGGCGAAGCAGTTGGAGCAGGCCGGCGAAGGGAAGCTCCCGCTCGGCTTCGGTGCCGCGGGCACGTAGTACACGCAGTCCGGTAGCCAGTGCGGCGGCTTCGTCGAGCAGGGTGGTTTTGCCGATGCCGGGTTCGCCGGTGACGAGCAGTACGCCGGCGGCTCCGACGCGTGCCCCCGCGATCAGCTGCTCGATCACCCGGCGCTCCGCGGCCCGCCCGATCAGCATGTTTCGCAGTGTGCACCAGGTGACCCACCTGATGCGATGGCCGGCCGCCGCTGCCTACGTTCGGCCATAAGCACTAACAGGCACCACTAGGGGAGGAAGCCATGACTGTTGCGATCGACAGCGACAAACTGATGGGTCTGGTGTACCGGGCGGTGGACGAGGTCGGAGCGACGCTGAACGCGGCACTGGTCGTGATGGGCGACCGGCTCGGCTACTACCAGGCGCTGGCCGACCACGGGCCGACCACGGCACCTGAACTGGCGGAACGCACCGGTACCGACGAGCACTACACCCGCGAGTGGCTGAACGCCCAGGCAGCAGGTGGGTTCGTCGAATACGACACAGCCACTGGTCGCTACACGTTGCCGCCAGAACAGACCGTTGCCCTGACTGACCCGAGCAGCCCCGCGTACTTGCCGGGGTTCTTCCAGATCGCGCTAGGCACGGTGCAGCACGCCACGCAGACAATCGAGGCAGCACGTAGCGGCGCGGGCATCGGCTGGCACGAGCACACGTCGGACGTACACATCGGGTGTGAGCGGTTCTTCCGGCCGTCGTACAACGCCAATCTGTTGTCCAGCTGGCTGCCGGCGCTGGAGGGCGTGGTCGCGCGGCTCGAGCGCGGTGGGTCGGTGGCGGACATCGGCTGCGGTCACGGCGCGTCCACCGTCCTGATGGCCGAGGCGTTCCCGCGGTCGACGTTCATCGGATCGGACTACCACCAACCGTCGATCGAAACGGCCCGGCTCCGGGCCGCGGACGCGGGTCTGGGCGGACGGGTGACGTTCGAGGTCGCGCCGGCCGACAAGTTCAGCGGGGCCGGGTACGACCTGGTCACCACCTTCGACGCGCTGCACGACATGGGCGACCCGGTCGGCGCGGCCCGGCACGTACGCGACGCGCTGGCGCCCGACGGCACCTGGATGCTCGTCGAACCGATGGCCGGCGACCACGTCGAGGACAACCTGAACCCGGTCGGCCGGGCGTACTACGGCTTCTCGACGCTGCTGTGCACGCCGGCGTCGCTGTCCCAGCCGGTCGGTCTCGCGCTCGGAACCCAGGCCGGCCCGGCGCGCATCCGCGACGTCACCAAGGCCGCCGGCTTCACCCGCTTCCGGACCGTCGCCCAATCACCGTTCAACCTGGTCTTCGAGGTCCGGCCCTAGGTCGACCGGAAGCACTCACGGTTCCGGCCGAAGGGCCGCCGGAAAAGGTCGAGCCCCGGGCGGCGACCCGGGGCTCAGTGGATGGATGGACAGTGGCGGTTCTCAGCTGCCGGACTTGCGCCGGAACTGGCGCTTCTGCTTGTCGTTGTGCGCTTCGCCGACGCCCTGACCGCGGACGCCGCGGCCCGGGTGCGCGTGGTTGCCGGCGTTCTTCTTCTCCAGCGCTTCCCGAAACTTCTTCTGCAGATCGTCCGCCGGCTCGCTGGACTTGTCGCTCATACCGTCTCCTTCACAAACCGTCAGGCGTACGCACCCACGCTAACCGAGAGTCAGTACCGCCGCGACCGAAATCTCCGTCCGTGAAAACCTCCGCGGACGTACGCGTCCCGCTGTTAGGTTCGGCGTACGCCCGGAACGGAACCGAGAGAGGGACACGAAATGCTGGTCAGCGGTGAGGCAATGCTCGGGATCGCGCTGGTCGAGCTCGGCCTGGTGATCACGCCCGGGCCGAACATGATCTACCTGGTCTCCCGCTCGATCGCCCAGGGCCGCCGGGCCGGGCTGGTCTCGCTGGCGGGGGTCGGCCTCGGCTTCTTCGTGTACCTGCTCGCGGCCAGCGCCGGGCTGGCCACGCTGTTCGCGCTGGTTCCGGAAATCTACCTGACGCTGAAGCTGATCGGCGCCGCGTACCTGCTCTGGCTCGCCTGGAACGCGTTCCGTCCCGGCGGCAGTTCGGTGTTCGCGACCCAGGAGCTGGCGCCCGACCGGCCCCGCAAACTGTTCGGCATGGGCCTGCTCACCTGCCTGCTGAACCCGAAGATCGCGATTCTCTACATCTCGCTGCTGCCACAGTTCCTGGATCCGTCCCGTGGGCACCTCGGCAGCCAGAGCCTGATCCTCGGCTTCGTCCAGCTCGCCGTCGGCGTCGCGGTGAACGCGGTCTTCGTGATCACCGCCGGCTCGATCGCCGGCTTCCTCTCCCGCCGCCCGACCTGGCTCCGCGTCCACCGCTACCTGACCGGCACCGCCCTGGCGGTCTTCGCCATCCGTCTCGCCACCGAACGCGCCCGCCCGCTCGCCACCCACTGAGACCCGCGGCGGTAATTGGCATGCGGACGGGTTGGGAGCCGCGGATACTTGGCGGGTGATGCATGCCGGGCAGTTGGATGTCAGTGTCGGGCTGGTCTCGGAGTTGATCAGCGAGCAGTTCCCGGCGTGGAGTGGGCTCGCGGTGCGGGCGGTGCCTTCGCACGGGACGGTGAACGCACTGTTCCGGATCGGCGCTGAGCTGGTGGCCCGGTTCCCGATTCTGCCGGGCGATCCGGCGGAGATCCGCGCGGAGCTGGATGACGAGGCAACCGCGGCGCGCCGGCTGCGGGCGATCTCGCCGTACCCGACGCCGGAGCCTGTCGCGATCGGTGCGCCGGGTGCCGGGTATCCGCTGCCCTGGGCGGTGTACAGCTGGTTGCCGGGCACGATCGCGTACGACGCGGAGGTCTCCGGGTCGACCGCTTTCGCCGAGGACCTGGCGCGCTTCGTACTGGCGTTGCGTGCCGAGCCGACCGAAGGGCGCGTGTTCACCGGGTCGTGGCGGGGCGGCACGCTGACGTCCCAGGACACGTACGTCGCCGAGGGGCTTGAGAAGAGCCGCGGCATGATCGACATCGACGCGCTGGCGCGATTGTGGGCCGAGTTGCGTACGGCGCCGCGTACCGAACCGGACGTGTGGACGCACCGCGACCTGATGCCCGGCAACCTGCTTGTCGCGGACGGGCGGTTGGCCGCGGTGATCGACGTCGGCGGGTTCGCCGTCGCCGACCCCGCGATGGATCTTCAGCCGGCCTGGAACCTGCTCGACCCGACCGCGCGGAAGGCGTTCCGGGAAGCGCTGGGCAGTGACGACGCCGAGTGGCGCCGCGGCATGGCCTGGTCCTTCGCCCAGGCCATCGGCTGCCTCTGGTACTACGTCGACACCAACCCCGTGATGTCCCGCACCGCCCACCACACCCTCACCGCGCTACTCGACGCCTAGTCGTCAGGCCGATCATGAGGTGGCGCCGGTGTAGCGCTTGAGGCCGGCGCGCCAGGCCAGTGCCGCCAGGGCGGCAGTTCCGCCAGCGGCAGCCACCCCTGCCAGTACGGGCGCCAACCGCGGGCCGCGGAGCAGTGCGGCGGATGGGATGGACGCGATCAGGGCCATCGGGAAGACGTACGTCAGTAACACCCGGATCGGGCGAGTGAACACATCCGTCGGGTACCGACCGAGCTGCCAGGCGGAGTGGTAGAACACGTCGAGCTGCAACTTCGGCGCCCAGAAGGCCAGGCACGCCAGCAGCACGCTCAACGCCCACGTCACCACGAGCCCGGCGACGACCAGCACCAGCCAGCTGAGTACGCCGGCCAGGCTCGGCGGCCGGTCCGTGGCCCCGATCCCCCAGCCCAGTACGACCCCGCCGAGTACGAACTGGATCAGCGCCAACGGCGACGACAGCGACAGGCTCGCCAGGAACAGACTCGATGCCGGCTGCAACAAATAGCCGTCGAGCTTCCCGTTCCGGATCCCGGTTTCCGGGAACCACGCCAGGTTCGGATCGACGAACGTCGCCCGCAGCCCGGTGATCAACTGGTACGTCCCGATCAGCACCAGGAACTCCGCCTTCGACCACCCGGCCAGACTGTCCGCGCGGGTGAACACGATCAGCACCGCGGCGATCGCCGTACCGAGACCGGTGAACGCGAGCAGAACGTCGAAGAACAGATTGATCCGGAACGCCACGCTCCGGCGGAGCGCCATCGAGAAACCCACACCCACCAGGCGAAGCAGCTTCATGATCCCACCGCCGTGTACCTGCGTACGCCAATTCGCCAACTGATCGTGACGGCTGAACCAAGGACCGCGATCCAGGCGAGTTGGTAGCCGAGCGACCCCGTCGAGCGGGTGCCCGCGGCCAGGTCGGCGGGGAGACCGATCATGCCGTAGAACGGCAGGACTTCGGCAACGCGCCGCCAGGCTTCCGGCAGTAGCGCGATCGGGGCCGCAGTGCCGCCGAGCAGGAAGATCAGCTGGCTGCCGAACCCGACGATCGAATGCACCTTGTCGGTCCAGAACGCGGTCAGCGACAGCAGGAAGGTCCACAGGAAAACCAGCACTCCGGCCGGCACGATGTACGGCGCGCTCCGCAACACCGCCGCCCAGTCGAAGCCGGCGCGCAGCGAAATCCCGGCCAGTACGACGACCGGTGCACCGAGGAAGGTCAGCCAGATCCGCGTCGCGAGATTCATCCCGATCACGCCGATCACGACCGGCTGTGGGCGGAGCAGTTCGTGGCTGAGCGTACCGTCGTAGATCTGATTGGAGAACGTGTGCTGCTCGAACGACTCGGTCATCAAGGTGACCAGGATGACCACGATGTAGTACCGCGCGATCGCCGGATCATCCGGGTAAACGGCGGACCAGACGAACAGTCCGATCAGCGGCGCCACCACTGCCTGCACGGTGAGGGTCGCCAGGAACCACCACGCGCCTGACCACGCCAGCACCTCCTGCCGGAGCCGGAAACCCAGCAATACCGCGGTTCTCATCGCAGACCTTCCCGGTACGCCTGGTCGATGACCTTCTCCAGCGGCGGTTCTTCGACCGCGAGATCCACGACTTCTAGCGCCTGCAGCAACCGCGCCGTCGTACCGGCCACCTCGTCACGCGGTACGCGCAGAACCCATTGCCCGTCGGACTTCTCGACCACCTCCCCGAACTGCTCCGGGTTCGCCGCGCCACGCGCCGAGATCCGGATCAGCTTGTACGGCGACAGGCGCGTGGACAGTTCCGCCAGCGGCCCGTCGTACGCGACCCGGCCGTGATCGATCAGGATCAACCGCGGACACAGCGATGCGACATCGGCCATGTAGTGGCTGGTCAGGAGCACGGTCGCGCCGGTCTGCTCGACGTACTCCGCGACGAACTCGCGGATCTGACTCGCCGCGCTGACATCGAGACCGATCGTTGGTTCGTCCAAGAACAGCACTTCGGGGCGGTAGATCAGCGCCATCGCGAGACCGACCCGCATTCGTTCGCCGAGGCTGAGGGCGCGAAGTTGCCGCTCCAGCAGGGGATCCAGGTCGAGCAGCACCTCGAGTTCGGCTAGCGTACGACGGAAAGCCGGACGTGGTACGTCGTACAGGATCCGTTGATACTCCAGCGAATCCATCACCGTCAGCTCCTGCGAACCACCGACCGGCTGACTGCCACGCACGAACGCGATCCGCTTCAGAAACGCCGCGCGCCGGTGCCATGGCGTCGCGGCAAGCACCTCGACCTCGCCGCCGGTGGGATGCAGGATGCCCGACAGGATCTTCATCGTCGTGGTCTTGCCGGCACCATTCGGCCCGATGAAACCGGCCACCTCGCCGGGCGCGATCGTGAACGACACCTGGTCGAGTGCCTGCACCGTCTTGTACTCACGGCGCACGAGCGAACCGAGCGCGGCCCGTAATCCGCCTTTGCGGACCGGGGCCTGATAGGACATCGAGAGGTTACGCACCTGGACTGCAGTCATGCGACCGACCGTAGGAACAAAAGACGCCAGCTGATGGCTTGTTTTCTGCGCCAGTCGAAGGATGCGCGCCTCCGCCTGCTGCTGCAGCTGCGGACTTGTCGCGTCAGACGTGCTCCGGCCGCAGACCTATTCCGATGACTCGGGCGAGGATCTTCTGCAGCAGGCGCGAGCGGCGCACAATTCTCGCGGCCATAGGGGTGTTGTAGGTGTCGTCGAGGTGTTTCGGGTACAGGTCGGCAAGGATCTTCACCTGGCCGGTTTGGATGATGCGTGCCGGTTGCTCTCGCCGTTTCTGCACTCGTTTCAGCAACGTCTCCGTGGGAGTCTTGCCCGCCGCCAGGCCAGGGCCAAGGATTCGCGCGGCCGCTACCGCGTCCTGTATCGCCAGGTTGATGCCGACGCCGCCGGCGGGCGACATGGCGTGTGCGGCGTCTCCGATGCAGAGCAGGCCTGGGCGATGCCAGCGTCGCAGGTGGTTGACCGAGACGCTGAGGAGTTTGAGGTCGTCCCAGCCGGAGATCTCTCGCGTGAATCGTTCCGCCAGGACCGGAATGGCTTGGCGGATACGGTCGGCAACGATGTCGATGGGATAGCCGCGCAAGTGGTCGTACTCGCCCTTGGGGATGCAGTAGGCCACTTGCCAGTACGCTCCGCGGTTTACGGCGACGATGGTGAACCCTGATCCGACGCTGACGAACGGCACCTGGTCGTCTTCCGCACGGCTGATCCTGAACCAGAGCACGTCCATGGGAGCGTCGTTCTCGGTCGGGGCAAGCCACGCGAGGGTGCGCACGGTGGAGTGACGACCGTCCGCACCGATGACCAGGCGAGCGGGCAGGGTCTGCTCGCCCCGCGGGGTGGCGTAGCGGACTCCGCGTGCTTGGTTGCCTTTGACAACCAGCTCGGTCACCTCGGCTTCTCGGGTCAACTCGAACGATGGGTAGGCCTGAGCCTCGTTCGCGAGGAAGTCGAGGAAATCCCACTGCGGCATGAACGCCACATAGTTGTACGGCTCGGGAAGCAGCGAGAAATCCGCGAACACCGACTCCCCGTCCGGAGAAGAGACGGCGACGGTCTTCATGCGGTGGTGCGGAATCTCGAGGAATCGCTCGATGATGCCGAGTTCGTCCATGATCCGCAGCGTGGAGGGATGGATCGTATCGCCCCGGAAATCTCTGAGAAAGTCGGGATGCTTCTCGAGAACTCGCACTCGAACACCTTGGCGTGCCATCAGCAGGCCCGCCATCATTCCGGCCGGGCCACCACCCACCACTACGCAGTCCACAGCCTCTTCGGTCTGGTTCACGTCCATGAACCCCTCGCCTCAAAAAACCCGAATGATCGCTCTTTATGGTAGCGTTCTCTGCACCGGGAAAGTCAAGGCCAGGGATGTTTCCGAGCATGCTGCGGGAACGTTCGTTCTGTTGGGATGGGAGTGCCGGCGATGCCGAAGATCAGCGAGTCGCGGCGGCAGGCGCGGCGCGAGCAGATCGCGCGCGCGGCGCTGGAGCAGTTCGCGGTGCGCGGCATCCACTCGACCTCGATGGCGAACATCGTCGACGGCTCAGGCCTGTCCTCCGGGGCGATCTACACCCACTTCGCGAGCAAGGACGAGATCATCGCCCACGTCGCTCGCACGACCGTCGGCGGCGTATTCATCGGCCTGGAAGGACTCCTGGAGTCTGACCCGCTCCCCGCTCCTGCACGCCTCATAACGCTGATCACCGAACAGATCGCGCAAGCGGAGATGCCAACCGGCTTCATCGTGCAGGTCTGGGCCGAGGCGGTCACCAACCCGACCGTCCGCGCGGCCGCGAACGAGGTCTACACCGTCGCGTTCGAGTTCGTCCGCGAATACGCCACCCGCTGGCTCTCCACCGGAGGCGGACTCGACCCGCGACAGGCCCACACCCAGGCGCCCCGGCAGGCACGGGTCATGCTGAACCTGATCTACGCCCACATCCTGCAGACCTCGCTCCTCGACCGCTACAGCACCGCCGACTTCCTCGCGGACACGTCCGCGCTCATCACAGACAGTCCCCGCTGACTCCACGACGGCACGCACCTGGGCTGCGGGTCGTGCGACCGACCGCAAGAACAAAAGACGCCAGCTGATGGCTTGTTTTTCTGCGATAGTCGAAGGATGCGCGCCGAACGGCTCCTCCGCCTGTTGCTGCATCTGCAGACCCGTGGCCAGTCCACGGTCACGCAGCTCGCGGCCGCGCTGGAGGTGTCGCCGCGGACGATTCAGCGGGACCTTGAATCGCTCAGTCTGGCTGGTGTTCCGGTCTATTCGATCCGCGGGCGGGGCGGTGGGTGGGCGCTGCTGCCCGACTACCGCAGCCGGTTGACCGGGCTCACGCCGTCCGAGGTCATGTCGGTGTTCGTCGGTGCGACCGCGCACGTACTGGCTGATCTGGGGCTGGATGCGTCCAGCGAACTCGCTGTCACGAAGCTGATCGCGTCGTTGCCGGAGGGCGTACGTCGCGAGGCCGAGTACGCGCGTCAACGCCTGCTGATCGACCACGCCGGCTGGGACGACCACCGGGAGACACCCCGCTGGCTGTCCCTCTGCCGCGAAGCCGTCTGGCAAGAACACCAACTGGAAATCACCTACGGCGAAAACCCCCAGCCAGCAGCCGACAACACCCCTCCAACGCCGTCGACCGCCGACACCCCTCCGTCCTTGCCGACCGCTGGCAGCGCCCCGCTGTCCCTGCCGACCGCCGACAGCACCCCTCCGTCCCTGCCGGCCGGCGTCACGCCGCCCACGCCGCCCGCACCGTCAGCGTCCGGCCGTGGGCCGTTTGCCGTCTTGCCGTTGGGGCTCGTCGCCAAGAGCCGTACCTGGTATCTCGTCGCCGCCCGCACCGACGGCCGGCTCCGGACCTATCGCCTCTCCCGCCTGACCTCCGCCGCCTCCACCGACCGCCCCTTCACCCGCCCGCCCGGCTTCGACCTCGCCGCGTACTGGCTCCAGTCGCAGCGGGAGTTCCAAGCCTCCCGCCCCTCCTACCCGATGGTCCTCAAGGTCCGCGACCACGCCCTCCGCCGCTTCCGCGCCACACACCCGGTCATCCCCACCGAAGACGGCTGCTGGCTCGTACACGCCGACCTGGAGAACCCGCACGAAGCCTGCGCCGCCGTCCTGGCTCAAGCCGGCGCCGCCCAGGTGATCTCCCCACCCGAACTGATCACCCTCGTCCACAACGCCGCCGACCAGATCGCCAACTCGCACTGACACCCCAGTCCGCGCCGCCTGATCGCAAGCCCCGCCGACTCATCACCGGCCGCGCTAGCTGATCACAGGCACGCCGACCGATCACAGGTCGACGCGGCAGAGGCCGATGCCCGGCTCGACGACGGCGGTGACCCGCGTGCCCACTCTCAGGTCCTGAGACGCTGAACGCTTCCAGGTTGTCTCGAAGGCTGGGAAGCCGGTGCCGCTGACCCGGAGTTCGAGGGTGATCCCGGCTGATTCGCCGTCGTCCCATTCGCCCAGCCCGGTGACTTCCGCGATCGCCGGCACACCGAACGCGTCAAGCTGCCGGTTCTGCTCCCGTTCGACCGAGGTGTTCGCCCAGAGCGCGAGGCCGAGCGGAAGCATCAGGACCGTGAAGATGATCCCCATCACCAGCATGTCCGCCCCGGCCAGCAAGGTGGCGCCCAGCATCACCGGTCCGGACAAGATCATCGTGCCCGCGCTCCCGTACACAGCGACCGCGCCCACCCCGGTGATCCGCGACACCAGCACCCAGTGGATCTCGTCCCCGGCCATCTCAGCCCGCAGCCCGCACCAGCGGCGTGGTCACGGGTTCACGCCGTCGCCGGCGTAGAGGTACGCACCCGGTGTGCTGGGGTCCGCGATCAGGTGTACCTGGTCACCGGTGCGCGGGATGCGCAGCTTCGAGACGATCGTCCGGAGCGTTACTGCGGCATCCGTACCGGACAACTGCAGTACCAGGTCGACAACCGGGTCGTAGTTGATGAGCCGACCGGTGTCAGCAACCGACACCACGATGGCCGGTACGGTCGGTACGCCCGCCGCGAGCAACTGGCGTACGTCATGACCGGACTGGTACGCCCCGATCGACTGCTGGACCTTGGCGAAGTCCTCCTGACCAAGGAACGCGCGAGTGGTGCGACCGTAGAACCCCTTGCCGCTCGCCACCTTGCTGATGATCTCGGCGGCCTGCTGCTCACGGTTCTTGCGTCCGAAGAGTCCCATGTCTTCTCCTAGTGCTGCTACTCGGTGTACGTGCAGGACGCTAGGCGGCACGTGGCGTCTACCGATCCCAGGTTCGCCCGCGCGTACGGGGACCACGTACGCTCCCGGTATGCCGAACCAGGCGACCGGTGCGGGCCGCCCGCGTGCCATGGTCATCGACCACGCCTGGCGTGACCTCGGGCCCGGACTGGAGTCACTGAGCGGTCCTGGTGGCGCTCCACTGACCCGCACGGTGAAGCTGATCGTGCTGCCGCTGATCGTCCGGCCCGCGCTGCATCCGGAGCTCGCGACAGACTTCCTTGCACCGGACCAGGCCGCGCGTCTCAACGCTCTGATTGTGGAGTCGGCGGGCTGCCTCGCTGCGACGGCGCACTGGTTCACCCTGTTGAAGAAGGCCCGCCGGGCGCTGGGTGTCGTAGCTGGTAACCCACAGGACCTGTACTTCCAGCGGTGCTACGAGCTGGCAACCGAACACGGTGCACCGCCATCCGATGCGGAGACCATCGCTCGCACCGTTGTCCAGGAGATCGCCGACGACACCGCGGACCGCACAGTGGAAGCCCTCCGCAACCACCTGACCAGTACCGAACACCGCACACAACTGGACGCGGCCCTGATCGAGTCCTGGGCTGCCCGCGCTCTTCTGCCGCAACCTGATGCTGCTGCGGTTATTGCGCTGGCGGATGAGGTACTGGACTCTCTGGACGACTCAGTGGCGTACGCGGCGATGGTCGCGGCTGGACACGGTGAACTGTTCGGTCAGCTGGTGTGGACACAGGCGGGCGGGGTTTGGGGCTCTGATGAGCTACCGACGCATCTGGGCCTGACAGTGCATCCGGTTCCCGTACGCCCCGAGGTCGGTCGCAGTGCCTCGACAGCCACCCTCCCCGCACCACTCGACCGCACCCTGTTCGACCGCCTGTTCGTCGTACTCCAGTCGTCGACCCGCCGCGACGAGCTCCCACCGGTGCCAACCCTCGTCAGCCGAGAGGTCAGCCGCAGCAGCTCCCCACTAGGTCTGTCCAACGAAACCCTCCGAGTCGCTGCCACGCTCGGCGCCCGCCTGGCCAGCGGTCTGGACCCACTGGGCGTCGGCGGCGGGCTAGGCCTTACTGCAGCGCACCGGACCGTCAACAGCCGCTGGCGAAGAGAGGCCTCCGTACTCCGTGCGCGCCGCATGACGGTCTCCCCCGACCCCGACGGCGGTGTACTGAACTCACTCGCCCAGGACCTACGTACACCTTGGAGCGCGTACATGCGCCGACTCTGGGTACGCCTCCACGGCCGCGACGTCCGCGACGCACCCCTCCCGGACTTGCCGGCAGCGTGGACGGTACTCGACGGCGTGGCTCGCTCCGTGATGATGGACCACCGCGCACGCGTCCGCGCCGCCCTGCGGACCCTGTCAGCCACCACAGCGGACCCGGCCGAGTCGAGGAGCGCCTGATGCCTGCGACAACCGTCCACACCACCCAGTCGCCCGACGGCACCATCAGCGTGGTCCCGGCCGCCGCCCCCACCACAGGTACCGCGGACTTCACCCACGCAGTACTCGACGTCGCCGGCGCGGTACTCACCTGGTCAGTCCTCGACGGCCCCAGGCTGCCAACCGCTCACATCCACGACCCCGTACGCGCACAGCAGTGGCTATGGGCGCTGTACAACGAGCAGGTGGCCACTGCAGAGGTTGCTGTTGTCGCGGAGGTGTCGGCTCTTGCGCGTACGGCGGGGCGGCTCGCCTTCGCGCACTGGGCCGCCCGCTGGTGGCCGGCGTCGTACCTGGACGGCATCCCGGACCTCAACCCAGCCGTACTCGCCCTGGAGACTGCCGCACTCACCCACCAGTGCCAGCAACTGTTCGATGACGACGACTGCATACCCGAGCTGATCGAAGAACACCAGTCCGCACTGGTTCCCTTGCTCCATTGGCTGCACAGTCCCTCGATCGCATCACCAGTGGCGCGGCAGCTGGTTGAGGTTCTGCGGCTGATCGACGACGCCGCTGATTGCGCCGGCCTAGACAGTCCGGCGCTGCGTACGCTGCATGCTTCCCTGGCCCAGGAATCAGACATCACCTCGGCAAATGAACTGATCGCAAGGAAGAGCGGTTACGCCCTCGCGGCTGGTGCTCAGCACGCCGGCACCGGCCGGTTGATTGCCCGAGGCAATGGAATCAACGACTGGCGGCGGTACCCACCCGGTTTCGTCGATGCCGCCGAGGAGGCGATCTCCTGGACCCTCCGCGCCCAGGGCGCCCGCCGCCAACTGGACATCGAGGTCGTCGCGCATCCGTCGGCCCCGACTGGTACGCCACTCGCCGCAGAGGTCCGCCTACCCGCCGGAAGCCGGCCCGACCAGGCCGAACCGCCCCGGATACGCCTCACCAGGCAGGACGACAGCTGGACCGGTCAAGCGGACATCACCCTGCCATCTCCGGAACAGCTGTTGATTGGTGTGGAGGTGCTGTTGCCGGGGTTCGATCCCGGCGCCGCGTCCGACGCCAGCGCCGACCGGGCCGCGATCCGCAACCTTGCCCGCGAGCGCATGCGCACCGAACCAGCTGGTCAGCTGCTACTCGCGGAGGTCCTTGCCGGGGCCGGCGATGATGGGGACTACTGACGGATGACGGACAGTACGAACCCGCAGCACCTCCAGCTGTACGGCGACCCGTTCGACGCAGGGTTCGCCCGCGCGCACGAGCATCACCTGGCAGCCGAGTTCGCCGCCGCGTACGACCTGTACGCCGAACTGCTTGTCCTGGCGGAATCGCTGGAGGACTCACCCGACGTACGGTTCCTCCGAGCCCACCTACTGGCCGACCTCACCAGCGTCCACCTCTCGGCATCCGATCTGCCCGGCGCCGACGACACCAGTACGCGATCGCATGCGCTGCTCGACAGCGTCGCGCAAGCACCGATGGGACCACACGGCCGGCAACTGTGGCTGGAGCTGCAGCTCCGTACGATGATGGCCAGATCCGCAGTACTCAGTACTACCGGCCATCTGGACGAGGCACTCGACTGGCTCGACCAGGCCGCAACCGTACTGACCGAGTTCACCGACCCGGACGGACTGCGTGCAGCCGAGCTCGGCCTGAACCGTGTGCTTCTCCTGATCAACCGCAGCGAGTGGGGTAAGGCGGAGGAGCATGCGAGCCTCGTGCTCGCTACCACACCGCCAACTGCCGTGGAGGCAATCCCCCGGCTGCAGACCGCACTCGGGTCGATCTGCACTGCTACCGGGCGGTATGACCTGGCTGAGGACTACTTCGCCCAAGCAGAGCAGGGCTTCCAGACACTGCGCGACACCGGTGAAGTACAAACGCTGCTCGCACACCGGGCGTACGTGGCGATGGAACGCGGTGAGCTCGACGAAGCGGAGCAGCTGTTCACGCAGGCATCAACGTACTTCGAACAGCAGCGCCGGTACGGCGACCTGGCAACCTGTGAACAGGCACGGAGCCACCTCGCCGATCTACGCGGCGACACTGCGAACGCACGTGCACTGATCACTACCAGCCTGGACCGGTTCGCACGGCTCGGCGCATCGATCGCGGCCGCGGACAGCAAGCTACTGGCCGCTCAGCACGCGTACGAGCGAGGTGACATCGAGGAGCTGCAGCGCCTGGCGCAGGAGGCGCGCGACGTGTACCAGGCGCAGGAGCTGTATGAACGGTGCGCGCAGGTCGACCTGATGCTGGCGCGGACTCTCGAAGACAACCTGAACCAGACAGACCACGGCGATCACGAGCGCGCATCCGTTGACACTGCGCTGTCGCTGGCCCTCCCGGCTGCGCTGACCCTGGCCGCTGCCCGCCACGACTTCGTCACCGCGTACGCCCGCAACCAGTGGCTTGAGCTGGCCAATGACGCCATGCGGCTGGTCTTCCGCCTGGCTGTCCGCCGCGAGGACCAGGGCCTACTGTTCGAACTGGTAGAACACCAGTGCGCCGGCGCCGCGCTCGCACTAGGCGCACCGCCGGCAGTTGCTGCTGCGGCACCGGTCTTCCCGGAGCCTGCGATGAAGACGTACGGCTCGCCTCTGACGCTCGGAGGTGTTGCTGCGGATGCTGCCGCGTCGATCGGGCTCCGCGTCGCGCCGCCGCCGAAGGTACGGATGTCCGCGGAACGGGTTGCGCTTCAGGAGTACATAGCTGCGGCTGAGTTCCGCTACCGCCGGCCGATCGTGGACGAGCAGGAGGTGCCGTTCTGGAACACTTCCGAGCTCACCAGCCGCCCGGTAGTACAAATCCGGCTGGCTGACGCTGGTGACCTGTTTATGACGTGGACGTGGGCCGGCGGCGCGACTGGGTTCGGTACTGGCCGCGGGCCTGCTGATGAAGTCGATGCGGCAGTACGCGAGCTGGCCGCTGCACTACCTGGCACGGGCGAAGGCGCTGATGGCGTACGCCGTGCTTTCGCGTCAGGTGCGCTGTCGGACCAGCGTGGCGAAGCGCAGCTCGCACGTACGCTCGGCAAGGCGCTCTGGCCGGACGGACTAACCGCACAGCTACGCCACGTACTGGAACGTGCAGGCCGGCCACTAGTACGCATCCAGCCATCGCCCCGAGTCGCACAGGTCCCGTGGGAGCTACTGGCACTGGACGACGCCGACACCCGCCTCCTGGACCTGGCAGACGTAGTAACCACAGCCCCAACCTCCCTACGCCGCCAACAAACCCAGCCAAGCAACACCACTGTGGACTGGCCGGTTGTGTTGGTGCTTGATCCGCGCGTCCCAGGCTTCCGAGCTGACTCACCGCTTGGCTCGGTACTAGGTCCACCCGGCTCCGACCCGGACCTACTCGCCCTGGTCCAGCGTCACGCAGCAACCGGCGCCGTCCAACCGCACACCGCCACCGCACCGGACGCGTTCCGCCGCACAGACCTCAACCGCGACTGGCTAAGCGACGTACTCCGCAGCGGCGCCCGCAGACTCCTGTATGTCGGCCACGTAACCGGTGCACCAGTAGAAGGAGGCCAGAGCGAGGACGGCGCCATGCACCTCTCCTGCGGCCCAGAAACCACCGGCCTCACCGATCTGACCCGCACCCACCGCCCGCTGTCCGCCAAGGACCTCCTCCTCGGCACACTCCCCCTACACAGCGACGGTCAGCCCGGTACGCGCATCTGGCCCGCCCCACCCCGAGTAGCCCTGATCGGCTGCGAAACCGGCGGCGACCTACGCTTCACCGAATCATTCGGCCTCGCCACAGCCATGCTCCACAACGGCGCCCACCTGGTCACCGCGACCCGCTGGCCCCTACCTACAAACCATGCCTTCCACACCCTGGCCGGCGTACCCACCACAACACGCCCACTCTCGGAGGCCATCACCGCCGTAGACACCGCCCACGACCACCCCGACCCCGCACACTACCTAAACACCTGGCAACGCACCCAACTAATCACCTGGCGCACCAAACCCCACCCAGAAAACTCCCCACTCCTCTGGGCAGCCCTAACCACCATCGTCGTCTGAACCTCACGAATTGCCCCGGAACCGGCCACGAACATTGCGCAGCCCGGCACAGTCGACGATCGCGATCGTCGCTGAGATCCCCGATTTGCTCGAAAATCGTTCAAACCAACGCTCTCCGAATGTCATCTTTGACACATGACGCTGCTGAGCTTCACGGTGCGCAATCACAAGAGCATCCGGGACGAGGTGACGGTCGACCTCACGCATCCGTCGCTGCGCACCCTCCGGCCCCAGGATCACGATTGGCTCTCCGTGACATATCCAGTGGCAGGGGTCTTCGGCGGCAACGCGTCCGGCAAGTCCGCCTTGCTGGATGCACTTCGATACGCCTTCGCGGCGATCAGCCTGTCCGCCACAGCCTGGCAGGCGTCGAAGTCCATGCATCGGGCACCGTTCTTGCTCGATGGGACCGCTCGCACGTCATCCAGCACGTACGAGCTCGACTTCGTCCACGAGGGACGCCGGCACCTGTACGGCTTCGAGGTCGACCATGACGGCATCAAACGCGAGTGGCTGCGTGACGTCCCCCGTTCACGGTGGCGCACGCTGCTCGATCGGGACCGTGACGCGAGCACAATCACCTTTCATCCAAGCCTGCGCGCACGGATCGAAGTAACCGGACGTGAGTTGGTGCTCAGCCGCGCGCTGTTGCTGCGCGATACGCCGCTGTATTCCGTGGCTCACAATCTGGCCGTCGGGTTCGACTACGTTCTGGTGAAGGACTCCCACCGCGAGGGACGACTGTCGAGCATCGCGGACTCGCTGGCCGAGGGGAACATCACCTTCACCGACCTCGAAGCACTCTTGCAGGTCGCGGACATCGGCATTGTGAACGTCAGCATCGAGGAGAGGAACATCCCCGAGCACGTACGCCGCGCCGTCCGCCGGCTCCAGCGCGATCTGCGCGAAGAGGAGACGCGACCGAGCGACGCGACCGACGAGAAGGCTGAAGACGAAGACGTGGAGCCCGCCGACCTGGATGACGACCAACTCGCCCAAATGGTCCGGCATATGGTCTTCGTCCATCGCGGCAGCGCTGACGAATGTCCCAAGTTCTCGATCCAGGACGAGAGCGACGGAACGATCGCGTGGCTCGCCATCGCGGTGCCGGCATTGGAGACACTGCGTGCAGGAGGGCTGCTCCTCGTCGACGAGATCGACGCCAGCCTGCATCCTCACCTTCTTGAGGTCCTACTCGGGGCGTTCACTGACCCACTGGTCAACACCCAGGGCGCGCAGCTCATCTTCACCAGCCACGAGTCGTACGTCCTGTCGCCGCTGAGTGAGGTGAAGTTGGAGCCCGAACAGGTCTGGCTCACGGACAAGACCTACGAAGGCGCGACCGAGTTGACCTGCCTCGCCGACTTCCCGAAGCACCCGGACGCGAACATAGCGCGGCGTTATCTCACGGGCCGCTACGGTGGGACTCCCCGACTTTCGCCAAGCATGCTGGCCGCACTCGTCGGCGCCGAGGACCACTGAGATGGCAGTGCCCAAGCCGGGCAGGCGCGCCAACCGACCCAAGAGGCAGCCCGCTCGGCGCATTCTTGTGGTCACCGAGGGAACACGGACCGAACCCCAGTACGTCGAAGGCTTGAATCGCTACCTGCGCAGCGCAGGCGCAACTGCCGTGGAGAAATCGATTCCCGTGGGCATTCGATGCTGTCCACAACGCATGTGAGATTGCTCGCCGAGCGGACCCACAACTGGCAGCCGGGAGGGTCGGCCCCGACCCCTCCTCAGCGATGCCTCTTTTGTTAGACGTTGAAGCGGAACTCGACTACGTCGCCGTCCTGCATCAGGTAGTCCTTGCCTTCCATGCGGACCTTGCCGGCGGCTCGGGCGGCGGTCATGGAGCCGGCTTCGGTCAGGTCGGTGAAGGAGACGATTTCGGCCTTGATGAAGCCGCGCTGGAAGTCGGTGTGGATGACGCCGGCGGCTTCGGGGGCGGTGGCGCCGCGGGGGATGGTCCAGGCGCGGGATTCCTTCGGGCCGGCGGTCAGGTACGTCTGCAGGCCGAGGGTGTCGAAACCGACCCGGGCCAGCACGTCCAGGCCGGGCTCGTCGATGCCCATCTCGGTGAGCATCTCGCGGGCCTCGTCCTCGTCGCCGAGCTCGACCAGCTCGGCCTCGAACTTGGCGTCCAGGAAGATCGCCTCGGCCGGCGCGACCAGGTCCCGCATCTTCTGCTTCAGGTCCTCGTCGGCGAGCTCGTCGGCGTCACAGTTGAAGACGTACAGGTAGGGCTTGGCGGTCATCAGCATCAGTTCGCGCAACGCGTCGCGGTCGACGTCCGTCGCGATGATCGGCGTACCCGCCTCGAGGTGCTTCTGCGCGGCCCGGACCGCGTCCAGGACGGCGACGCTCTCCTTCTTCAGCCGGGCTTCCTTCTCCAGCCGCGGGATCGCCTTCTCGACGGTCTGCAGGTCGGCCAGGATCAGCTCGGTCTGGATGGTGGAGATGTCGTCGGCCGGCGAGACCTTGCCGTCGACGTGGGTGACGTCGTCGTCGCGGAACACCCGGGTGACCTGGCAGATCGCGTCCGACTCGCGGATGTGGCTGAGGAACTTGTTGCCCAGCCCTTCGCCCTCGGACGCGCCGCGGACGATCCCGGCGATGTCGACGAACTGGACGGTGGCCGGGATCACCTTCGCCGATCCGAACACTTCGGCCAGCTTGTGCAGCCGCGGGTCGGGTACGCCGACCACGCCGACGTTCGGCTCGATGGTCGCGAACGGGTAGTTCGCGGCGAGTACGTCGTTCTTGGTGAGCGCGTTGAACAGGGTGGACTTGCCCGCGTTCGGGAGCCCGACGATTCCGATGGTGAGTGCCACGGGAGGCAAGGGTACGCGGCCGGGGCGCCGAACCCCCAACCAGCCGCCCGGATCCGGCGTCTTCCCCACCGTGACCACCTGGACCGATCGTACCGGCCTGTCCTCACGCTTCGTGTTCGGCTGCGTGCAACTGCTCCGTTTCGGCTGGCTCGAAGTGGTGTCGTGCCTGTTCCCGGCGTTCCTGTTCGCGGGCCTGGCGGTGTCCAAGTACGTCGACCTGCCGATCGCCCGGTACGACGCGCTGCTGCTGTACTGCCTCGTACTGACACTGCTCTTCTGGCTGGTCCGGCTGGAGACGTGGCGCGAGGTGGCGGTGATCTTCGGTTTCCACCTGGTGGGACTCGGGCTCGAGTTGTTCAAGGTGCACGTCGGCTCCTGGCAGTACCCGGGTGACGCGGTGACGAAGTTCGCGGGCGTGCCGCTGTTCGCCGGGTTCATGTACGCCGCGGTGGGCAGCTACCTCTGTCAGGCCTGGCGCCGGTTCGACCTCCGCGTGAGTGGATACCGCCCGCTCCAGACCACGGTGTTCGCCGTACTGATCTATCTGAACTTCTTCACCCACCACTGGCTGCCCGACCTGCGGATCCCGATCGCGATCGGCCTGCTGGTCGTGCTGCGCCGGGCCTGGGTGTTCTTCACGGTCGGCGTACGGCGCTACCGGATGCCACTGGCGGTGTCCTTCGCGCTGATCGGCTTCTTCCTCTGGATCGCGGAGAACGCCGGCACCTTCCTGGACGCGTGGAACTATCCCGATCAGGTCAGCGTGTGGCGAATCGTACATCCGGAGAAATTCGGTGCTTGGTCGTTGCTGGTCAGCATGAGCTTTGTGCTGGTCGCGAGCGTGAAATCACTGGAAGGCAGGCTGTACCACCGCGGTACCGCCGCGACAGTCGAGATCTCTCCGCAACACGACCGCGCCAACCAAGCTGACGGGTAAGGCGTCTTCCACTCATGTGAGGGCTCCTGAGGGGGAGCTGGGAAACCGCCTGATCCGCAAGGGGGAGATTTGATGTCCCGTAAGTTCGCCGCGCTCGTCGCGACCGGAGTCGCGCTCGCCGTCGTCGCCGGTTCGCTGCTCGTTCTGGCGCTCGGGCACGAACGGCAACCGAAACCGGCGGCCGCGACCTCACGGAGTTCGGCGACACCGGGTCCGGAGCCGACCGAGACGCCGACGCTGAACGCGCCGCCGTCGACCCCGCGGCGGCCGGCCCCGAACCCGACCGCGGCGCTTGCCTCCGGCAACAAAAAGGTGCTGTTCTTCAGCTTCGACGACGGCCCGGACCCGCTCTGGACGCCACGGATCCTGCAGGTCCTGGCCAAGTACGGAGCGCACGCGACGTTCTTCGAGCTGGGCGAGATGCAGGCAGCGCACCCGGGCCTGCGCGAGCAGGTACTTGCTGCCGGCAACACCATCGGCAGCCACTCGATCACGCACCCGCAGCTGACCGCGGTGTCACCGGCGAAACGGCACCACGAGATCTTCGACGGACCGCAGTCGACCTGCTTCCGGCCGCCGTACGGCGCGTCGAACCCGAAGGTACGCGCCGACATCCGGGCCGCCGGGAAGGTCCAGGTGCTCTGGAACGTCGACCCCCGCGACTGGGCCCGGCCGGGCACGAACGCGATCGTGCACAACATCCTGACCCGCGCGCACAACCGCGACATCATCCTGATGCACGACGGCGGCGGGAACCGCGCGCAGACGGTGGCGGCGCTGGACAAGGTGCTTCCGTTGCTGAAGGCGCAGGGATACAGCTTTCCCGCGATGGATTGCTGAGCGTCGGTCCCGAAAACTGTCGGTGGCCTTCGGCACCATCAGTGCCATGACCGGTACGACGCTGCTGCTGATCCTGCTGTTCGGTTTCATCGGGCTGCTGCTGGGCGCCGCGTTCGGCGTGCTCTGGGCGCGCGGGCGCGACGGTTCCCGGCTGGCCCGGATCACCGCCGAGCGGGACGCGGCCGAGGACCGGGTCGTCGAGCTGACCCAGGAGCGGACGTCCGTCGGTCAGCAGCTGGGCGGCCAGGCGGTGGTGAAGGAGGCGCTGGATCGCCTGCACGCGCAACTGGGCGAGCTCGAGAAGGGGCGGGCGGCCTGGCAGAGCCAGCTGCACCAGCAGGTCAACGAGGTGCGGATGAGCGGCGAGGCGTTGCGCCGCGAGACCGCGTCGCTGTCGACCGCGCTCCGAAAACCGCAGGTCCGCGGGCGCTGGGGCGAGCTGCACCTGCGCCGGACCGTCGAGCTGGCCGGGATGGTCGCGCACTGCGACTTCACCGAGCAGGCGACGACCTTCGGGGAGGACGGCATCCTGCGTCCGGACCTGGTGGTCCGGCTTGCCGAGGGCAAGAATCTCGTCGTCGACTCGAAGGTGCCGCTGGCGGCGTTCCTGGACGCGAGCGAGTCCGATGACGCCGAGTTCCGCGAGGACCGGTTGCGCGCGCATGCCCGGCATCTGCGTACGCATGTCGACCAGCTGTCCGCGAAGGCGTACTGGACCAGGCTTTCGCCGTCACCGGAGTTCGTGATCCTGTTCGTACCCGGCGAGTCGTTCTTGTCGGCGGCCCTCGACGTCGAGCCGGCCCTGCTGGAGTACGCGGCGGAGCGGCGGGTGATCCTGGCGACTCCGACGACGCTGATCGCGACGCTGCGCGCGGCCGCGTACGCGTGGAACCAGTCGGCGCTGACCGAGTCGGCGCAGCAGGTGTTCGAGCTCGGGCGGGAGCTGTACGAGCGCCTGGGCACGATGGGCGATCATCTCGGCCGGGTCGGGCGCTCGCTGACGTCAGCGGTCGAGGCGTACAACGGGACGGTCGGATCGTTCGAGCGGCGGGTCTTCATCACGGCCCGCAAACTCCGCGACCTGCACGTCACCGAGTCCGAGCTGACCGCGATGGAGTCGATCGAGGCGTCCGTGCGACCTCTCACCGCGCCCGAGTTCCTCGCCCTGGAAGACCCCCAACCCACCAGACACTGGCCCCCGACCCAGGCCGGCTGACGCGCAGGTCTCTGCTCCCCGGCCCCAGCCAGCTGGACGGCCAGGACCTGCGCCCGAGCCGATCCCCCCGCCTGTCGGAAAGCCGACAGTAGTCAGCCGTTGACACTAGGTGGTTGCCTCACGACAGGATGAGAGCGCTCTCTCAAGCGACGTGAGGAGAACACCATGCGCTTCGCAACACGACTGCCGATCGTCATCGCGGCGGCGGCACTGACCGGCATCTTGTCGGCACCACCAGCCCCAGCGGCGGTACCGACGACTATTCCACTGACCGTCACCAACAACTCGGGGCGCGCGGACGCCGTCTACATCTACAACCTGGGCACCAACCTGGCGACTGGGCAGCAGGGCTGGGCCGACGCCGCCGGTACGTTCCACGCCTGGCCGGCCGGCGGCAACCCGCCGGCCCCAGCACCGGACGCATCCATCCCAGGACCGGCGAACGGCCAAGCAACCACGATCCAGCTACCGAAGTTCTCCGGCCGGGTGTACTTCTCGTACGGCCAAAAGCTCGTCTTCAAACTGACCACCGGCGGCCTGGTGCAACCGGCCGTACAGAACCCCAGCGACCCGAACCGGAACATCCTGTTCAACTGGTCGGAGTACACGCTGAACGATGGTGGGCTGTGGATCAACAGCACCCAGGTCGACATGTTCTCCGCGCCGTACGCGGTCGGCGTCAACGGAAACACCACCGGCCGCCTCAAGCCCGGCGGGTACAACGCGGTCTACAACACGCTCCGCGACACCGCCGGCGGTTGGGGCGGGCTGATCCAGACAGCACCCGATGGCTCGGTGCTGCGTGCGCTTTCTCCGTTGTACGGCGTGGAAACCGGCGCCCTTCCCGCGAATGCGATGGATGACTACATCAATCGAGTCTGGTCGAAGTACGCCTCGGAAACGCTGACCGTGGCCCCGTTCGGTGAGGGTACGAAGTACTTCGGCCGTGTCACGGGCAATGTCATGAACTTCACCGACGGTTCCGGCGCGGTCGTCACGTCATTCCAGAAACCTGATTCGGCCAGCGTTTTCGGCTGCTTCAAACTGCTCGACGCACCGAACGACCAGATCCGCGGACCAATTTCCCGTACGCTCTGCGCCGGTTTCAACCGCACCACCCTGCTGACGAACCCCAACCAGCCGGACCCGAGCAACGCGAACTTCTACCAGGACGCCGTCACCAACCAGTACGCCAAAACCATCCACGCCCAGATGGCCGACACCCGCGCCTACGCCTTCGCCTTCGACGACGTCGGCAACCACGAGTCCCTGATCCACGCCCCCAACCCCCAACAAGCCACCCTGACCCTCGACCCCCTCAACTGACCCCTTGACGCCAAGTTCCGTTAGTGGCAACTTACCGTTCGTGGAAACTTACGGATCACTTGTTGCCGCGGGGCCTGTGCTGGACGCGCTGGGCGACCCGACCCGCAGGGTGATCCTCGAGACCCTGCGGACTGGTGGGCCGTGCTCGGTCGGTGGCCTGGCTGAGCACCTGCCCGTCAGCCGGCCGGCCATTTCGCAGCATCTGAAGGTGCTCGGGGCGGTCGGTCTGGTACGGCACGAGTCGCGCGGTACGCGCAACATCTACCGGGTCCACCAGGCCGGTCTCGACGAGCTGCGGAAGTGGCTCGACCAGTTCTGGGGCGATGCGCTGCAGGCGTACGCCGAGCACGTCAAGCGGACCGACGAGGAGCGGAGATGAACGTGGAGCAGGAGATCGCACCACTGGTGAAACAGGTGGTCGTACCGGTCGGCGTCGAGCGAGCGTTCGAGGCGTTCACCGCGGAGACATCGGCCTGGTGGCCACTGTTCGGCCACTCGGTCGGCGAAGACGCGGCGCGCGAGGTACGTCTGGAGGGCGCTGTCGGCGGCCGCATCGTCGAGTACGGCGCGGCCGGCGAGCTAGCGACCTGGGGAACTTTGTCCGCCTGGAATCCGCCGCGGTCGCTGAGCTTCAGCTGGCATCCCGGCAGCGAGCCGAGTGAGGCCGGCCGGGTCACCGTCACATTCACGCCTACCGCGGCCGGCACCGAGGTCCGGCTGGTTCATTCCGGGTGGGAGCATCGCGGTGACGGCGCCCGGGCGCGGCTCAGCTACGACACCGGCTGGGACTACGTGCTGGGGAAGTACGTGGAGCACCTACCCGAGCAGCCGAACACCCAGTAGCCCACTGCCCCAGTAGCCCCGTGCTCAGTAGCCCAGGGTGAAGCGGTGGTGGTTGTGGGCCGGCTGCTCCAGCTCGTCGACCAGGGCGATCGCGTAGTCCTCGGCGGAGATGTGGTCGCCGATCGGCTCGTCCAGACCGAGGCGGAAGACACCGGTACGTTCGCCCGGCGCGATCGTCAGCGCCGGGGACAGCATCGTCCAGTTGACCTCTTCGCCGGTGGCGCGAAGGTTCTCCAGCGCCTGGGAGACGGTCAGTGACTCGTTCTTGTACGCCGCCGGGAAGTCGGGCGCGTCCACCACCCGGTTGCCGTTGACAACCAAACTGCCCGCGCCACCGACCACGATCAGCCGGGTCGCGGTGCCACGTACCGCCGCGACCAGGGTGTCGACCGCGTCCAGGTACTCCTGGTGGTCGCCACCCGCCCGGCTCGGACCGATCGCCGCGACCAGTGCGTCGACGTCCGCGGCCAGCTCCTTCGCCGCCGCGACATCGTTCGCGTTCGCCCGCACCGCGCGGACGCCGGCCGGAAGTTCACCGCCGGATCGAGTGACGCCGGTCACCTCGTGCCCACGACCGATCGCCTCGGCGACCACTCGGCTGCCGACCATCCCACTCGCGCCGTACACCGCGATCTTCATTCCCAGTTTCCTTTCGATTGGCTCTGACCTCGACAGTATCGATTGGTAACTGGCTACTTCAACGTGCTATAAGTACCTTGTGGTAACCAAAGGCAACGTCTTCGACCCGAACTGCCCGACCCGGGTGATCCTGGACCGGATCGGCGACAAGTGGACCGTGCTCGCCGTCCTGCTGCTGCGCGACGGCCCGCTGCGCTTCACCGAGCTCCGCGACGGCATCGGCCGGGTCGCGCCGAAGGTACTCACCCAGACGCTGCGCCGGATGGAGCGCGACGGCCTGATCACCCGTGAGGTGTTCGCCGAGATCCCGCCCCGTGTCGTCTACACGCTCACGCCGCTCGGTACGTCGCTGATCGCCCCGATCAGCGTCCTGTCCGACTGGGCCGAAAACCACCTGCCGGCCATCACTACTGCCCAGACCCGGTACGACGCCGCGGTCTGAAGATCACAACCTCGATTCCGCCGGATCACAGCTCAACCTTTCGGAACCTTCGGCTCATCACACTCCTGACCGGGTGAGAGAAAGCTGCCGAGGGGTGTGGGATGGATCCAGGACGGGATCTCGAGTTCGCCGAGTTCGTGGACGGACGGTTCACGGCGTTACAGCGATTCGGGTACCTGCTGACCGGAGAATGGCATCTGGCCGAGGATCTCGTCCAGACGAGCCTGACCAAGGTGTGGTTCCACCGGAACTCGCTGCGCAGCGGCAACGCGCTGGAGAGCTACACCCGCACGGTGATGGTGAACACCAGTACGCAGTGGTGGCGCCGGAAATGGAAGGGCGAGACGCCGACGGAGTACCTTCCGGAGCCGGCCGCACCGTCCGAGTACGGGGTGGTGGACGATCGTGACCTGTTGCTCAGGGCACTCGCCACGCTCCCCCGGCGTACCCGCGCGACGCTGGTGCTGCGGTACTTCGAGGATCTGCCCGAAGCGGAGATCGCCCAGATCATGGGCTGTTCGGTCGGCACCGTGAAGAGCAACGTGTCCCGCGGGCTGGCGAAACTCCGCGAACATCACCTGGTCGCCGCCGTCTCCTCCCCTGCCCAGAAGGAGGGCTGAGCCATGACCGACGATCTGAAAAGCCGGTTCGAGCAGTTGGTGGCCGATCCGCCGCCGCCCAGCGCCGTACCGAGCGAAGCAGTGTTCAACCGGGTCCGGACGGTACGCCGGCGGCGCGCGACCGGCGTCGCACTGGTGGCCGCCGCCGGCGCGGCGGCAGTCGCCCTTGCCCTCGGCAACGTCACGGACATCGGCGGCGCGCCACCGGTGACGAACAGCCCCGGCGCACCGAAATCGGTGATCACCGGCCCGCCGACGGTTACCCCGAAACCACCGCCACCGATCCAGGTAGTCCTCAAACCAGCAATCAAAGGCCGCACCGTGACCATGAACATCACGGTCTCCGGCAAGGCATACATCCCGAAGGTGCAGCCGGAGAACACGGTGCTACCGGCAACCACGTCGTTCCTGAACCTGTCGGCGGGGACCGTCTACGCCTTCGGCGACGGCTACAACACCGGCTCCGACGGTGGGGCGGTCGACTGCGCCCGCACTCAGCTCAAGTCGGGGTCCGAGAGCTATCAGTCGGAGAGCCACACGTTCAAACGCCCCGGCACCTACAAGTTCACCTACACGGTGCACTACTGCGGAACGAAAGGCTGGTTTCCGACCACCGCGACCACAACGGTGACGGTCAGATAGTCCAGGCGTGGTCGGAGGTGCCGGTGGTGGGGAGGCCGGCGGCCTTCAGGTCGGCGCGGAGGTCGCGGGGGAGGGCGAAGGTGAGGCTCTCCTCCGCGGTGGTGACCTCCTGGACATCGGCGTAACCGCGCTCGGCAAGCCAGCGCAGGACGTCGCGGACCAGCACCTCGGGTACGCTCGCGCCGCTGCTCACCCCGACCGCGTCGACGCCGTCCAGCCAGGCCTCGTCGATCTCGTCGGCGAAGTCGACCAGGTAACCGGCCTTCGCGCCGTGCTCGACCGCCACCTCGACCAGGCGCACCGAGTTGGACGAGTTACGGGAGCCGACCACGAGCATCAGGTCGGCCTCCGGCGCGAGCTTCTTCACCGCCGCCTGCCGGTTCTGCGTCGCGTAGCAGATGTCGTCGCTCGGCGGGTCCTGCAAGTGCGGGAACCGTTCGCGCAACCGGCGTACCGTCTCCATCGTCTCGTCGACGGACAGCGTGGTCTGGGACAGCCAGACCACCTTCTCCGGGTCGCGGACGGTCACGTTGGGTACGTCGTCCGGGCCGTCGACCAGGTGTACGTGATCGGGCGCCTCGCCGGACGTACCGATGACTTCCTCATGACCTTCGTGGCCGATCAGCAGGATGTCGTAGTCGGTGGCGGCGAACCGCTTCGCCTCGTGATGCACCTTCGTCACCAGCGGGCAGGTCGCGTCGATCGTCTTCAACTGCCGCGCGGCCGCCTCCTCGTGCACCACCGGGGCCACGCCGTGCGCGGAGAAGATCACCGTCTCGCCCTCGGGCACCTCGTCGGTCTCGTCGACGAAGATCGCACCGCGCTTCTGCAAGGTCTGCACGACATACTTGTTGTGCACGATCTCCTTGCGCACGTACACCGGCGGTCCGTACAGATCGAGCGCCTTCTCCACCGCGACGACGGCTCGGTCCACGCCGGCGCAGTACCCCCGGGGGGCCGCCAGCAGCACCCGCTTGGTCCGCACCGCGGTCGAAGTACCAGAGTCGTCAGGCTGGGCAGTCACGCTCCAATGGTACGGGCCGCACCCGACCGACTCGACCCATGCCCTGTGACCACCATCACCCCGAGGAGCCGCCCGCCCTGTCGGAGCGGCTCCTCACGGGAGGTGAACCAGCCCGGCAAGAATCCCCCGAAAACCCCTTCACCGCAAAGGATTTTCGCCGACTCAGGGCATCACGGCTTGCGGTAGGTGAGGACTGCGATGCCGCTGCCGTAGATCTGGTGGTCGGTGAGTTCGAGTGTCCGGACGTCGGTCTGCTCAGATTCGAAGAGCTTGACGCCGGCGCCGATCACGACCGGGTTGACCTTGATCACCAGGCGGTCGATCTCCGGCCACAAGGACTCGGCCAGCGCGCCGCCGCCGCAGAGCCAGATCCCCAGGCCTGGTTCGCGTTTGAGCTCGCGGACGCGCTCCACCGGGTCGGTGCCGACGAGCTCGACCGTCGGGTCGGGGCTCGCGCCGAGCGTTCGGCTGAACACCAGGTTGCGCAACCGCGGATACGCGTTGGTGGTGCCGAGTTCGACGCCGAGCTCCCACGTCCGTCGCCCCATCAGCACGGTGTCGAAGACGCGGTTCTCCGCGTCCAGCCCGAGCGCCTGCCGCACCGCCCCGGGCAGCGTCTCCGGGTACGCCTCGATCAGCGGCACGGAGTGGTCGCCCTGGGACAGGAAGAACCCGCCCGGGCTCACGTCGGTCGGGTCACCGCCGTCGTCGGCGGCGACGTACCCGTCCAGGCTGGCGGCGATGAAGTAGGTCAGTTCGCGCATGTCTCCCTCTCGTAAACACTTCGTCCGTAGTACTCTATACGTAGTGGTTTCATCCTCAAGGAGTTTGATGCGTACCAACCCTGAACGGCGGACCGCGCTCGTCGACGCGGCGATCGAGGTGCTCGCTGCCGACGGCGCGCGCGGGCTCACGTTCCGCTCGGTGGACGTCGCGGCCGGCGTACCGCACGGCACCGCCTCGAACTACTTCGCCAACCGCGACGACCTGCTCCTGCAAGCAGGCCTGCGGGTCCACGACCGGCTCGGCCCCGACAGCGCCGATCTCGATCAGCCGCCGTCGACCGAGTTCCTCGGCGCGCTCCTCGGCCTGCTGCGCGCCCGGCTCAGCGCCGACCGGTCCGGGTACCTCGCGCTGCTCGAGCTCCGCCTCGAAGCGACCCGCCGCCCCGCGTTGCAAGCGGCGCTCGCCCGGCGCGTACGCGAGAACCTCGACGAAACCATGCGGCTGCACCGCGAACACGGGCTGCCCGGCGATCCGCTGCTGCTCTACCTCGCCGTCGGTGGCTACATGCTGGAGCAGCTGACCCTGCCCGGCGTACTCCCCGACGGCGTGCTCGAACGTGTTGTCCGGGAGTTCACCTGAGGCGCCTGACCCGGTTTGTCGGTGCGGGGTCGTAGGGTCTGGGGGTGGCTTTGGAGACGTCGCCGGATGCGCCCGCCGCCGTTCGTACGATTGCGAACGGCATTGCGAGCTGGATCAATCAGCTCGGGGCAGTGTGGGTCGAGGGGCAGCTGACGGACGTCTCGATCGGGCGCGGGACGACCACCGTTTTCGGTACGCTCCGGGACACCGACGCCGATATCTCGCTGCGGTTCACCTGCAATCGCCGGGTGTTCGAAGCGGTCGACCCGCCGGTCACGGACGGTTCGCGGGTAGTGGTGAACGCCAAGCCGAACTTCTTCGCCCGCCGCGGCACCCTCGCGCTCGCGGTGAACGAGATCCGTCACGTCGGCATCGGCGAGCTGCTGGCGCGGATCGAGCGCCTCAAACAGTTGCTGGCGGCAGAGGGCCTCTTCGCCGCGTACCGGAAACAGAAACTGCCCTTTCTCCCGCACACGATCGGCCTGATCTGCGGACGCGACTCGGCCGCCGAGCGGGACGTACTCGAGAACGCGAAACGCCGCTGGCCCGCGGTGGCGTTCCGGATCGAGTACGCGTCGGTGCAGGGACCGTCCGCGGCCGGTGAGGTGATGACCGCGCTGCGGAAACTGGACGCGGACGAGGCCGTCGAGGTGATCGTGATTGCCCGCGGCGGCGGCTCACTGGAGGACCTGCTGCCGTTCTCCGACGAGGGCCTGATCCGCGCGGTTTCCAAGACGGGTACGCCGGTGGTGAGCGCGATCGGCCACGAGCCGGACTCACCACTCCTCGACCTGGTCGCGGACCTGCGCGCGTCGACGCCGACCGACGCGGCGAAACGCATCGTGCCGGACGTCCGCGAGGAGCTCGACGGCGTACGCCTGCTGCGGGAGCGCGGTTTGCGAGCAATCACCTCCTGGCTGGACCGGGAGACGCACGCGCTGGCGGCGGTGCGCAGCCGGCCGGCGCTGGCAGCTCCGGTGACCGACCTGCAGCGGCGCGGCGACGAAATCACGGCGCTGGTCGAGCGAAACCGCCGGACCCTGACGCACCGGCTGGACCGCGCCAGCGACGACATCACGCACCGGCTGGCGAGCGTCCGGGCCTTGTCACCGAAGGCGACGCTCGAGCGCGGATACTCGGTGCTGCAACTGGCCGACGGCACCGCCGTCCGGGAAATGGCGCAGGTGGCGCCCGGGGACCTGCTGCAAGCGCGGGTCACCGACGGCCGCTTCGCGGTGGAAGTCAAGTCCGAGGAGACGAAGTGAGCGGCGACCGACCGGAAATATCCTACGAGCAGGCCCGCGAGGAGCTGATCGAGGTCGTCCGCAAACTGGAGGCCGGCGGCACCACTCTGGAGGAGTCCCTGGCCCTGTGGGAGCGCGGCGAGGAACTCGCCACCACCTGCCAACACTGGCTGGACGGCGCCCGCGAACGCCTGACCAAGGCCCAAGCCACCCACGAACAAAAACCCAACTAAACCAAGTCCCCCGGGCACAACCGCCCCCAGCACCAACCACCGGCGGGTAACCGGCTGGACCGGGGCGGCGGTCAGGTCGGCAGCAGGGCTTTGGCTACTGCGGTGAGCCCAGCCTTGAGCCGCTCAAGGTCGAACCCCTGGCCCCGCAACGCGTTGTGCAGATCCGCCGCGAGCGGCGCCAGCAGGACATGTGCCGTGTAGTCGGCGTCCAGCCCCGACCGGGCCGCCTCGATCAAATGGGCCAGATGCCGGTGCCAAAGGTGGTACGACCCGATCCGGTACCGCGCCCCGTCCGACGCGTTCTCGCTGTCCATGAACAGCTCGACATGCCGATCAAGCAGCTCCAGGTACGCCTCCAGAAACGCCTCGACCCGAAGCACCGGCGGCGCGCCAGGCCCCAGCGGCGGCGGCCCGTTGAGCATCTTCGCCTGCAGCTCCTGCTCACGCTCGTCCAGTAGCGCGACCGCCAGCCCGGCCCGGTCCCCGAACCGCCGGAACACGGTCCCCTTCCCCACCCCGGCCTCGGCGGCGATCGCGTCGAGCGACACGTTCTTCACGCCGTGCTCGGTGAACAACCGGTCGGCCGCCTCCAGAACCCGGAGCCGGTTCCGCCGCGCATCCGCGCGCTCCGGGCGTGGTTCACCCACCACCGGCAAACCTCGTTGTGAAACGGACTGCGGTCCGGTACTGTCTTCCATAAGACGGACTGTAGTCCGCTAAAGCCTCAGGAGGAAGCAGCCATGACCACCACCCCCGCCCGTGTGGCGATCGCGTACCACTCCGGGTTCGGGCACACCGCGCGGCAGGCCGAGGCCGTCGCCACCGGCGCCGCGTCGGTGCCCGGCACCAGCACCGACCTGGTCCCGCTGGACGAGCTGACCGACGATGTCTGGGCCCGGCTGAACGCGGCGGACGCGATCATCTTCGGCACCCCGACATACATGGGCAGCCCGAGCTGGGTGTTCAAGAAGTTCGCCGAGGAAAGCGTCAAGATCTGGGCCGGCGACCTCGGCTGGCGGGACAAGATCGCGGCCGGGTTCACCAACTCGAAGGCGATCAACGGCGACAAGCTGAACAGCCTGGTCGACCTGGCCGTCTTCGCCGCGCAGCACGGGATGATCTGGGTCGGCCTGGACATCTACCCGGGCTGGGCAGAGAGCACCGCGAGCATCGAGGACCTGAACCGGCTCGGCAGCTGGCTCGGCGCGATGGCGCAATCCGACGGCGACCTGTCCGCGGAGAAGGCGCCGCCGGCCACCGACCTGCGCACCGCGGCAGCGCTCGGTGCTCGCGTCGCGACGATCACCCACCGGCACCTGCGCGGAGTACAGGCAGCCTGATGGCCTGGCTCATCTTGCTGGTCGCGGCGGCGTTCGAGATCGCGTTCGCACTCAGCCTGAAACCGAGCGAGGGCTTCAGCAAGCTCTGGCCGACGCTCGGGGTGCTGGTGTTCGGCGTGATCTCGGTCGCCCTGCTGGCCAGGACCCTCGACCGCCTCCCGGTCGGCACCGCGTACGCGATCTGGACCGGCCTCGGTTCGGTCGGCGTCGTCACCCTCGGAATCATCCTGTTCGACGAACCGATCACACCCGCCCGAATCGCCTGCATCGCCCTGATCGTCACCGGCGTCGTCGGCCTGCGCCTGGCCGGCGCCGACTGACCACCCGATGCGCACCAGGACCTGATCCACTCCCAGTCGGTCAGGTGCTGGTGCGGCGCCGCCGGCGGTGGGGGTTGGTGGGCAGCGCGCTCGAATGTGTGCCGGGCGGCGGTTCGACCGCCGGCCCGGGTGCGCCGGAAATGACTCGTTCGTACGTCGCCCAGGTGCTGATCCGCGGCGGAATGTTGCCGATAGCATCGACTCTGGTGACCGGATGCACGCCGCTGCCGACCAGGTTCCACAGCTCGGCGTCGGCACGCAGGCCACGCAGCTCACCGAACAGTTCGCGGCCGAACCAGCATGGTTGACTCTCACCATCGCCGTACCGGCAGACACCGATCGGGGTCGCGGCCTCGGCGACCAGTGACCACACGGTCGCGGAAGTGACTCCGGGCTGGTCACCGAGCAGTACGACGATGCCGTCCGCCCGCCGGTCGACCGCGTCCAGCGCCGGGACGATCGATGCGCTGCCGGTGTCGAAGTGCGGTGAGTCGACAACCCGTACGCCGCCGAGGTCGACCCGGTCGCGTACCTGGCCCGATGCGCTTCCGAGCGTCACGATCAGCTGGTCGAAACCGCATTCGCGCGCGGCTTGCACCGTGCAGCCGAGCAACGTGTCGCCTCGATAGGCCAGCAACTGCCACGGCGTACCCAAATGCGGCGAGCTTCCCGCGCCCAGCAGCAACCCCGTGACGAACATCGGCGGGTCAACTCCCCAGCCTGGCAGGCGCAGCCATCAAAGGCCCTCTCGCTAATCCCCGAGCGTGCACGAGCCGATCCTCGATACAACCGCCCGCCCAACCCCGCTGTCAACGCCCGTCCGAAAACCGTTCACCCCACGCACGGCGAGCCTTGCCCGTTCAGGTGCAGAGTTCGGCCAGTCACCGCATCCGGACGACAGCGCGGCGCGGGGGGTAGCGGGGGTGGTCAGTGGAGGACTGAGGCGAAGGCTTCCAGGTCTGGGTAGCCGGCGTTGCCGGTGACTATGGTGGTGGTGCCGGCGCCGACCAGGACCAGGGCGGTTTCGCCTTTTCGGTCCAGCAGGATCTTGCGTTGCCAGGTGACGCCGTTCACCGCGGCGGTGCCGTCGTCGGACGTGCGGCCGAGTTTGTCGCCGAGGAACTTGCCGGTGGTGACGTTCGACTGCTCCAGACCGACGTACTTGCGGGCCGCCGTCACCACGCCGAGGTGCCAGGTGATCGGCTCCTGCTGCGGCGTACGGAACTCGACGCTGGTCGCACTCCAGCCGGACGGCATCGGCTCCGGCCCGCGGACCCAGGCGGCGACCTTCTTCGCGTCCTCGAGCTGCGCGGTGTACTCGATCGCCTTGACTTCCTCCTTGTGCGGCCGCCAGGTGACCAGGACCAGGAACGCGACCACCGCCAGGCAGATCGCCAGCGCGAACACCATGTTTCCGACCGTCTGCGACTTCGCCTTGTCCCGCCGGTACGCCTGGCGGTACTCGTTCCGCTCCGCCAGCACCTGCGCGCGTTCGCGCGCGGCGGTGTCGGCCGCGGTGTCGTCGGCGGCACCCTGATCGGAAGCACCCTGGCCTGTGGAACTCATACCGACAGTGTCTCGTGCCGCCCAATCCGCCGGAACACCGGCCGGAGGCGTTGGCTACGATCCGTGGACATGGACCCGACCACGCCACCTGCCCATCTGGAGGTCGAGGCGCACGCGCCTGACCGGAACCTCGCGCTCGAACTGGTGCGGGTCACCGAGGCCGCCGCGATGGCGGCCGGGCGCTGGGTCGGCCGTGGTGACAAGTACGGCGCCGACGGCGCGGCGGTGAACGCGATGCGTACGCTGATCGGCACCGTCGGCATGGACGGCGTCGTGGTGATCGGCGAGGGCGAGAAGGACAACGCCCCGATGCTCTACAACGGCGAGCAGGTCGGCTCCGGCGAGGGCCCGGCGTGCGACGTCGCGGTCGACCCGGTGGACGGTACGACGCTCGTCGCGAAGGGGATGAACAACGGCATCGCGGTGATGGCGGTGTCGGCGCGGAACTCGATGTACGACCCGTCCGCGGTGTTCTACATGGAGAAACTCGTGGTCGGGCCGGAAGCGGCCGAGGTGGTCGACATCCGGCTGCCGGTCGCCGAGAACATCCGCCGGGTCGCGAAGGCGAAGGGTTCGTCGGTCGACGATGTCACGGTGGTGCTGCTCGACCGGCCCCGGCACGAGGAGCTCGCGACGCAGATCCGGGCCACCGGCGCGCGGATCAAGTTCATCTCCGACGGTGACGTGGCCGGCGCGGTGGAGGCGGCCCGTCCGGACACCGGTCTGGACATGCTGCTCGGCATCGGTGGTACGCCGGAGGGCATCATCGCCGCCTGCGCGATGAAGTGCCTGGGCGGCAAGATCCAGGGCAAGCTGTGGCCGCGCGACGACGCCGAACGGCAGAAGGCACTGGACGCCGGCCACGACCTGGACCGGGTACTGGACACCGACGACCTGGTCAGCGGCGACGACTGCTTCTTCGTGGCCACCGGTATCACCGACGGCGAGCTCCTCCGCGGCGTGCGTTACGGCCGCTCCACCGCCCGTACGCACTCCCTGGTGATGCGCTCCCGCAGCGGCACCATCCGTACCATCGAAAGCGTCCACCAGCTGGCCAAACTCCGCGCCTACTCCACCATCGACTTCGAGCACGCCAGATGAGCGCCCCTGTTCTAGTAGTTGGGGAAGCTCTGGTTGACATCGTTGGAGCTGTAGCCAAGAGCGGCCGGAACGGGAAGGTGCAGGCGACTCCGGGTGGGTCTCCGGCGAATGTCGCGGTGGGGTTGGCTCGACTGGGGGTTCCTACCGAGTTGGTGACCCGGTTCGGCACCGACGCGTACGGGGATCAACTTGGCGCGCACCTGTTCGGTAACGGGGTGCAGCTTGCTCCTGGCTCGGTTGACGCCAAGTTCCGGACCAGCACCGCGACGGCGACGCTGGACGCGGCGGGCGTCGCGACGTACCAGTTCGACATCTCCTGGGAGCCGCCGACGCTCTCACTGTCACGCGGGTGCCCAGCGGTACACACCGGCTCGATCGCGACCGTGCTCGAGCCTGGTGCGGCAGCCATCCACGACTTCCTGAAGTCACTCATCGACCAGCCAGTGACAGTCACTCTTGACCCGAACGCGCGTCCCAGCATCACACCGGACCCGGTGTCGACCTGGTCTGCCGTACGGGAGCTGGCGGCGCTGAGCGACCTGGTCAAGCTGAGTGACGAGGACTGTGAGTTCCTGCGCCCGGGGCAGACGCCCGAAGCCATAGCGCAGGAGCTACTCACTGCGGAGCGTACGCAGTGCGTGGTGATCACCCGCGGCAGCGGCGGCGCTCTTGGAGTCAGCCGGGACATACAGGTCGACGTACCGGCGCCGGCGATCGATGTGGTCGACACAGTGGGCGCAGGTGACTCGTTCATGTCTGCACTGATCGCCGGCCTCAACGCACGCGGTCTGCTCGGTGAGAAGCGCCTGGCCGGTCTGGGAGCCGAAGACCTGCACGACGTGGTCGACTACGCGGTGAAAGCCGCTGCGATCACCTGCACCCGGCACGGCGCCGATCCGCCCACTGTGGCCGACCACACAGACAGGTGGGGCGCCTGACATGTCGGCAGACGCATGGGCGGCCGAGCTCGAGTCAGAAGGCAGCGTGGTCTTTCCACCTCGCCGCGTACGGGTGTACGCCCGCCTGGTCGGCTTCGGCTTGCTGACAGTGGTGTCCGCGCTGACGAACCTCCAGCACCTGCAGAACAACGACATCTCCGGAACACTCGGCGTCCTGCGGCTGACCGCACTGGCCGCGTTCATGTACGGCACCGGGCACGCTGTCTGGCAGCTGATCACGAACCGTCCGGTGCTCACGGTGGACGAGTCCGGCATCACCCGCGGGCGCACGCTCCCCTGGAGCGCGATCAGCCGGATCGATGCGCCGGTCGGGCTTCCGTTGGCACGAAGCGTCCGCGTGCAGCCGACGGACCGGCGTACGCGGCCGTTGACGATCACCCCGGACAACGTCGACGACCTGGACGCACTGACACCCTGGCTCCGCTCAGTACTCGCCCAACACCGCAACTAACCACAACACATCGCGCCGACGGCGACCAGCGATCGCCGCGGCGAACCGATCGCTGCGGCTAGGCGATGGCGGCGGGTCGGCGCAGTTGCGCTAGGTGATGGAGTTGCGGACGGCGCTGAGGTGCTGGCGGGAGAGGGATGCGGCCAGGTCGGCGTCCTTCACCCGGATCGCCTCGGCGATCGCCGCGTGTGCCGCCTGGTCGTTGCGGTGCCGGTGCTCGTCGTCCATCTTCAGCATGTCGACCATCGCCCGCCGGATCCGCGGAACGAAGGTGTCGAACAACTCGGTGAGTACCGCGTTGTGCGCGGCCGTCACGATCGCACGATGGAACGCCAGGTCAGCCTCGATGTACCAGTCGTCCGGTGCACTCACCGCGGCCCTCCGCCGGTCGGAGAGCGTGTAGCGGAAGTTCTTCAGGTCGTCCGGAGTCCGCCGGGACGCGGCCAGCCGGGCGCCTTCGGTCTCGATCGCCAGCCGGCCCTCGAGTACGTCGGTGATGTCCGCCTTGCGGAGCACCTTGTCCCAGTCCTCAGCGGCCTCGAGCGCGAGCACGAACACCCCGGCGCCCTGCCGGCTCTCCAGCACCCGGCGACCGGCGAGCTCACGCACCGCCTCCCGGATCGTCGACCGGCCGACGCCCAGCTGTGCAGCCAGCGTGGTCTCGCCAGGCAGCTTCGCGCCGACTGCCCATTCACCGCTGCCGATCCGGCGCAGCAACTCCTCAGCGGCCTGCTCGGCCAGCGGGTGTCGGCGAATCATTGGGCAAGTGTATTGGTTCTCAGGTTGTCAGCTTGTCTGAGGAGTTGATACGGTACTCGGCATGTCGACCCTCCGGCTCGCGGGCCTCCTCCTTCTTGGCCGCCACGGCGGGAGCTGATTCGACCGGCGCTCCCCCCGTGGAGTGCCGTCATCCGCCGGTCCACCCGCTTCGGACCCCGGAAGGACCCACGATCGTGAACCGTCAGCAACCCTCCCCCATGCCCAGCCACCGCTACCGCGACGTCTTCGCCAAGGTCCCGGTGCCGCGCCCGATCCAAGGCGCGCCGGTCGCCCGCACCTGGCCGGACAACCGGATCACCACCGCGCCGCTGTGGGTGCCGGTCGACCTCCGGGACGGCAACCAGGCGCTGGCCGACCCGATGGACCCCGAGCGGAAGCGGAAGTTCTTCGAGCTGATGGTTGCCATCGGCTACAAGGAGATCGAGGTCGGCTACCCGTCCGCGTCCACGACCGACTTCGACTTCGTCCGGCTGCTGGCCGGCTCGGACCTGGTCCCGCCGGACGTCACCATCGTCGTCTTCACCCCGGCCCGCAAGGACCTGATCGAGCGCACGGTCGAATCGGTCGCGGGCATCCGCGGCGACGTGGTCATCCACATGTACACGGCGACCGCGCCGGTGTGGCGCGATGTCGTGCTGCGCCGTACCCGGGACGAACTGGCCGCGATGATCTACGCCGGATCGGAGCACATCCAGCGGCTGGCCGGGGACAACGTGCGCTTCCAGTTCTCGCCCGAGGTGTACAACCTGACCGAGCCGGACTTCATCCTCGAACTCGCCGACCACCTGACCAAACAGTGGGACGCGACCGCGGAACGACCGGTGATCCTGAACCTGCCGGCCACGGTCGAGGTCGCGACTCCGAACGTGTACGCCGACCAGATCGAGTACATGCATCAGAACTTGCCCCGGCGCGACGGCGTCATCCTGTCCGTACACCCGCACAACGACCGCGGCACCGGGGTCGCCTGCGCCGAACTCGCCGTCCTGGCCGGCGCGCAACGCGTCGAGGGCTGCGTCTTCGGCAACGGCGAACGCACCGGCAACGTCGACATCGCCACCCTCGCGCTGAACCTCCATGCCCAGGGCGTGGACCCGATGATCGACTTCTCGGACATCGACCGGATCAAGGACGTGGTCGAGTACTGCACCCGGATGCCGATTCATCCGCGGCATCCGTACGTCGGCGAACTCGTGTACACCGCGTTCTCGGGTACGCATCAGGACGCGATCCGGAAGGGTTTCGCCGTCCAGGGACCGGGGTTCTGGGAGGTGCCGTACCTGCCGATCGATCCGGCCGACGTCGGCCGCGGGTACGAGGCGGTGGTCCGCGTGAACAGCCAGTCGGGTAAAGGTGGGATCGCGCACGTACTGGAATCCGTGTACGGCGTACGGTTGCCGGCTGAACAGGAAGCGGTGTTCGCGCGGCACGTCCAGGAGTACACGGACCGGACCGGGCGGGAAGCGAGCGCGGCCGAGCTGAAGGCGTTGTACGAGGAGGTTTACGGGTGCTCGAACTGAAGGACGTCGATTTCGTCCGGGACGGCAAACCGCTGCTCACCGGGGTGTCGCTGACCGCGGCCGAGGGTGAACGCTGGGCGCTGCTCGGCCCGAACGGCGCCGGGAAGAGCACCATGCTCGGCCTGTGCGGCGCGGTCACGCACCCAACCCGCGGCACGGTCGAGATCCTGGGCAAACGGTTGGGTACGGTCGACATCCGCACGCTGCGTGAATCCATCGGCCACGTGAACCCGCGCCACCCGCTGCGCTCGCCGCTCACCATCCACGACGTCGTGCTGACCGGCCTGACCGGAACCATCGAACGAATGCCGCGCTGGGAGCCGACCGCCGAACAGACCGCTCGTGCCTACGAGCTGATCGACCTGCTCGGCGTCGGCGCGCACGCCAAGTCGCCCTGGACCACCATTTCCCAGGGCGAACGTGGCCGCGCTCTGATCGCCCGCGCGCTCATCTCCGACCCGAAACTCCTGCTCCTGGACGAACCCTCAACGGGTCTCGACGTCGCCGCCCGCGAACAACTCCTCGAAACCCTCGACCAGATCCACGCCTCCCACCCACACCTGACCTGGCTCCTGGTCACCCATCACCTCGAGGAACTCCCCACCTGCACCACCCACGCCGCCCTCCTCCGCGAAGGCCGCCTCCTCGCCACCGGCCCGGCCGACGAGGTCCTCACCACTCCCCTGATCACCCAAACCTTCGCCCACCCCATCCAAATCACCCACCACGCCGGCCGCTGGACCGCCACCACCCACCGAAACTGACCAGCCCCAACCCGGCACAAACCCCGGCAATCCAGAAGCACACCGTGGCGTCCGACCGCGCCGCATCCGCTGCCCAGACCCCACGAGCAGCGGCCGGCGCGGCAACGGCGTACTCGACCGGGACGACGTCGCCGATGCGCAGAAAGTGCTCCCCCGGGTCCCGGCGCGTTTTGATCAGGTAGTCCGCCCCACCCACGGCGTACCGGACACTGGCCGAGCCGGCGCGTTTGGGGAACCACGTGGACTCGTGGGTACTGACCACCGTTCCGTTAGCCGTCGCGGTAGGTTGATCGAGCGGACGTGACAGGTGCGACGAGTACAGCCCCAAGCCGCCGAAGGCCGCCGTCAGGAACGCGAAGAACTGCACCAGGGCCAGGAGCCGTCCGCCACCCCGTCGTTTGGGCCCTGTCCTGGAGCGCTTCATGGGACAAGTGTTGTGCATTACAGTGAGCCTGCTCCGGGGGGAGGTCGAGGCTGGGGGACGGCGTGCGGGTTATGGGTGAGCGGCTGCCTGAAGCGTGGATGGTGGAGTGGCACCGGAATCAGCGGGTGGAGTTTCCGCTGCGTCGATGGGCGTACCTGTTTCCGTCGATGCTGCCGTTCGCATTGATCGGACTCGGTGCACTCCCGCGCCTGTTCTACAGCGATTGGCGCGTGACCAGCTACGTACTGTTCGCGGTGTACGTGGTAGTCGGCGCTGGGGTCATCTGGCAGCTGATCACCCAGCGGCCGGTCGTGGTTGTCGATCATCGCGGCATCCACTACGGACGCCGGCGCTTCATGGCCTGGGACGACATCAGTTCGATCGACCTGCCGCACGGCCCGAGAATGACGCGCCAGCTACCCATTCACCCGAAGGACGTCTGGGCCAAGCGCCTCGTACTCACCCAGAACCACGTCAGCGACCTGGAATCCTTCCGCACCTGGCTCACCGCCCTCCTGACCGACCACCGCCAGACACCTTCCACCGAGGCCCCCACCACCTGATGCCCGACCCGCCCTGGGAACGCTCCGTCCCGATCACCCCAAGGACCACTACCCGGAAGCGCCTCCACCTCCCCCGCGAAAACATCCGCAACCTCCCTGCCCTCCACACCTGGCTGGAGGCAACCCACCGCGAAGCACCTGCAGCCCTGGACGAATAGGGCGCTAGGCGGCTGGGTCAGGTTAGGCCGAGGCGTTTGGAGAGGCGGGGGCCTCGTTTGATTTTGATTTCGCCGAGGATGGCGGTGCCGCGGATGTGGAAGCGTTTGGGGGTGGTCGGCTGGGCGTTGGGGTCGGGGACGGCAGCCAGGCCGGATTCCTGTTCGGTGACCGAGCCCAGGATGGGGTTGCTGTCCAGGACGACGATCGCGTTCTGGGGTACGCGGATCTTCACGTCGGCGAGGATCGACTTCACGTCCACCACGATCTCGTCGTACGGGATGCTCGCCTCGGTGTAATCGAGGGTGACGTCGCCGAGGACCGCGTGGACTTCCTGGCGCTGCGGCACCAGCCAGTTGCCCAGCCGCTTCGTGTCGGACAGGAACACGTTGATCACCGGGCCGGACTCGACCATCGCGCCGCCGCTGTGCTGCGGGTCCACGGCCGGTACGCCATGACCGGGCGCGCTCGGACCGGCCGGGAGGTCGGCGGTCAGCTCGACCAGCTCGCCGTACGTCTTGGAGCCGTACAGCGACTCGAGCCGCTCCTCCAGCTCACCGTACGAGAGCCGGCCCTCGCCCGCGGCCTCGCGGAGCACGTCGGCGACCTCCTCCCGCTCCATGTCGGACACCCGCCGCCGCAGCGCCAACTCGTCGCCACTCGGCACCGGCGACACGTCCTGCGGTCGCTGCTGCTGGGGAACGCCATCCCGGGGTACGTCATCCTGAGCCACGGCAAAACCATACGCGCGCCCACCCCCACTCGCAGACCCGTTTCCTCCCCCATTCACCCCTGAGCCGGCCCCTGAGGGCGGGAGATTAGGCTTTGGTCAGTCCACTTCATCTGGAGGTATGCCCGGTGTCTGCCGACTTCAACTACTCCGACTTGTTGCCGCTGGGTGCCGACGAGACGGAGTACCGGCTGCTGACCACCGAGGGTGTCAGCACGTTCACCGTGGGCGACCGGACCTTCCTGCAGGTGCAGCCCGAGGTACTGCAGGCGCTGACCGCGGAGGCAATGCACGACATCTCGCACTACCTGCGGACCGCGCACCTGGAGCAGCTGCGCCGGATCATCGACGACCCGGAGGCGTCCGGCAACGACCGGTTCGTCGCGCTCGACCTGCTGAAGAACGCGAACATCTCGGCCGGCGGCGTCCTCCCGATGTGCCAGGACACCGGCACCGCGATCGTGATGGGCAAGAAGTCCGAGGGCGTACTCACCGGCGCCGCCGACGAGGAGTGGATCAGCCGCGGCGTGTACGACGCGTACACGAAACTGAACCTGCGCTACAGCCAGATGGCGCCACTGACCATGTGGGACGAGAAGAACACCGGTTCGAACCTGCCGGCCCAGATCGAGCTGTACTCCACCCCCGGTACCGGCGACCCGGCGTACAAGTTCCTGTTCATGGCCAAGGGTGGCGGTTCCGCGAACAAGTCGTTCCTGTACCAGGAGACCAAGGCGGTTCTGAACCCGAACCGGATGATGGAGTTCCTGGACGAGAAGATCCGTTCACTCGGTACGGCGGCCTGCCCTCCGTACCATCTCGCGATCGTGGTCGGTGGCACCTCGGCCGAGTACGCGCTGAAGACCGCGAAGTACGCGTCGGCGCACTACCTGGACACGCTGCCGACGACGGGATCGCCGGTCGGGCACGGGTTCCGGGACGTGGAGCTGGAGGAGGAGGTCTTCAAGCTGACGCAGCAGTTCGGGATCGGCGCGCAGTTCGGCGGGAAGTACTTCTGCCACGACGTGCGGGTGATCCGGCTGCCGCGGCACGGCGCGTCCTGCCCGGTCGCGATCGCGGTGTCCTGCTCGGCGGACCGGCAGGCGCTGGCGAAGATCACGCCGGAGGGTGTGTTCCTGGAGCAGCTCGAACGTGAGCCGGCCCGGTTCCTGCCGGACACCACCGACGAGCACCTGGACGACTCCGAGGTGGTCCGGGTCGACCTGAACCGGCCGATGAGCGAGATTCGCGCGGAGCTGTCCAAGCTGCCGGTGAAGACGCGGCTGTCACTGTCCGGTCCGCTCGTGGTGGCGCGGGACATCGCGCACGCGAAGATCAAGGAGCGGCTGGACGCGGGCGAGCCGATGCCTGCCTACCTGCGCGATCACGCAGTGTACTACGCGGGTCCGGCGAAGACGCCCGAAGGGTACGCGTCCGGTTCGTTCGGGCCGACGACGGCGGGGCGGATGGACGCGTACGTGGACCAGTTCCAGGCAGCCGGCGGGTCGTTCGTGATGCTTGCCAAGGGCAACCGGTCGGCGAAAGTGACGGCGGCGTGCAAGGAGCACGGCGGCTTCTACCTCGGCTCGATCGGCGGACCGGCGGCGCGGCTGGCGCAGGACTGCATCAAGTCGGTCGACGTGATCGAGTACGCGGAGCTCGGGATGGAGGCGATCTGGAAGATCCAGGTCGAGGACTTCCCCGCCTTCATCGTGGTCGACGACAAGGGCAACGACTTCTTCACCTCCACCGCCAAACCGGTCCCCCTCACCGTCCGCCCCCGCAGCTGACTCCCTTCAGCCGGCCTTGGTTTCGAGCTCCTCGGGGAGTTTGGCCAGTAGGGCTCTGGTGGCTTTGACGAGATCGGCTTCGTTGTGCCCGAACGCCTGGAGATAACTGCCGAGGGCCGAGCGCAGCAGCTGAAGCTCCTCGGTCTGCAACTCGATGGTGTACATATCTCCAAGCTAAGGCCGTACGCGACGGTTGCAACCCCTCGTAACGCACCTGTTGCCACCCAGCACCCTCAACCACCCGGCCACCCGGTCAACCCCAGAATCTCCACCGCCGTATCCGCAACCGACCGGTTTCGTTCGCCAGACTGCGGTTGGGGCATCAGGTGTGTAGCTCCTCCGCTATTAGGCTGGGGTTGTGGGTGGTGGGTGCGGTGGGGACCTTCCAGGTGAGTGGGGGTGTCCAGGTTTGCCAGTTGTCGGAGAAGGGTGGGGCCCAGGCCTCGATGTCGCGGATGGCGAGGTGGGCGTCGTTGGTGATGTCGGCTGCTTCCGCGGGTGTGTAGCGGCCCGCCGTGACAGCGCCTTCGAGTTCGTCCTCGTCCTTCCATTCGATACTGCGGTCAGGGTTGATCCACAGGTCCAGCACATGGTCGACCGTGCTGGTACGACGTGCGGCCCAGTCACGCACATGCTCGTGCTCTAGGTTCACGTACCAGCCGCGGAACGTCCCGTCGGCGTCCCAGAAGTGCCAGACCGACCACGGTTTGCCCGGCGGCGACACCTTGAGAATCCCGGTCCCGCGCCAGACGTCGAGTTTCAGCACCCGGTCCGCGGTGAACATCGCGACCGGACCGGCATGCCGCGTCTCGCGCCCGTCGGTGAGCACCGGTTTCAGCAACGGCGTACCAGGCGCGAGCCAGGCGACCAGTCCATCCGCGTCGTCCCGCACCACGGTCATCGGGCGTACGTTCGGCAGGTGGGCGTGCGGCCCGGAGCCCTCGTACACCCATTCGATCGTGGTGCCCGGCTCCCAGTAGCGCGCCGTCACGAGGTGGCCGGGCGGGTCATGGACAGTACGTCGAGGGCGGCATCCAGTTGTTCCTCGGTCAGGTCTCCCTTCGCCACGTGACCGTTCTCGATCACTACTTCACGGATCGTTTTCCCTTGTTTCAAAGCACTTTTCGCGACCGCGGCGGCATTCTCGTACCCGATGTACCGATTCAGCGGCGTGACGATCGAGGGTGACGACTCGGCCAGCGCGCGGGCGTGCTCCACGTTCGCGGTGATGCCGTCGACGCAGCGGTCGGCCAGCAGACGGGAGCTGTTCGACAGCAGGGTGATGGACTCCAGCAGGTTCCGCGCGATCACCGGCAGCATCACGTTCAGCTCGAAGTTGCCGCCGGCACCGGCCACGGTGATGGTGGTGTCGTTGCCGATCACCTGCGCGGCGACCATCAGGGTCGCCTCGCAGATCACCGGATTCACCTTGCCCGGCATGATGCTCGATCCCGGTTGCAGATCGGGCAGCGCGATCTCGCCGAGCCCGGCGCGCGGCCCGGAACCCATCCAGCGCAGGTCGTTGCAGATCTTGGTCAGGCTGACCGCGACCGTCTTCAGCTGCCCGGACAGCTCGACCAGACCGTCCCGCGCGCCCTGCGCCTCGAAGTGATCCTCCGCCTCGGACAGCTCCAGACCGGTCCGCCGGTTCAGCTCGGTGATCACCGCGCCCGCGAACCCAGGCGGCGTGTTGATACCGGTGCCGACCGCGGTCCCGCCCAGCGGCAGCTCGGCGACCCGCGGCAGCGTCGCCCGCACCCGCGCGGCGCCACGGCGGATCTGCTGCGCGTACCCGTTGAACTCCTGGCCGAGCGTCACCGGAGTCGCGTCCATCAGGTGCGTCCGCCCGGACTTCACCACCTCCGCGAACTCAGATCCCTTCCGGGCAAGGGAATCCGCGAGGTGCTCCAGCGCCGGCAGCAGCTCCTCGACGACACCGGCCGTGGCCGCGACGTGGATCGCGGACGGGAAGGTGTCGTTGCTGGACTGGGACGCGTTCACATGGTCGTTCGGATGCACGTCCGCGCCGAGCTCGCGGGTGGCGAGCGTGGCCAGGACCTCGTTCACGTTCATGTTCGTCGACGTACCCGATCCGGTTTGGAAGACGTCGATCGGGAACTCGGCGTCGAACTCGCCGCCGGCCACCTGGTCCGCCGCCGCCACGATCGCGGCCGACCGGTCCGCGTCGAGCACGCCGAGGGACGCGTTCACCACTGCCGCCGAGGCCTTGATCTGGGCGAGCGCGTGCACGAGCTCCGGTGCCAGTGGCCGCCCGGAGATCGGAAAGTTCTCCACCGCACGTTGTGTCTGCGCCCGCCACAACGCGTCCCGAGGCACCTTGACCTCGCCCATCGTGTCGTGCTCGATCCGGAACTCCGCGTCATCTCCCATACCTGCAGAGTACGTGTCCGGCCCGCACCGAAACGCCCCGATCCGCAACCTGTGGACAACCCACGGGGCTAGGCGCCGCCTTGATACACGTAGTAGGTCTCGGCCCGATTCTGCAGCGCGACCGGCACCGGTTTCACCTCGCAGTCACCGAAGACCGAGGTGACGGCCGTCTCCAGCGCGGGCGACGACGACGAGGACCAGACCGTCAGCACCCCGCCGGTGCGCAGTTTCGCCCGGCAGACGGCGAGGAAGCCGGACGTGTAGATGGCCGAGTTCTCGTTGTACACAAGGAAGTCCGGACCGTTGTCCACATCCAGCAGAATCGCGTCGACCGATGCATCGACCAGATCCGCGACAACCGCCCGTACATCGCCGACCACCACGCCGACCCGCGAATCGTCGAGGACCGACGGGACCAGCCCGGAGCGCATCCAGCCGACCAGCTCCGGCTCGATCTCCGCGACCAGCACCTGACCGAGCCGTGCATCGGCGAGCAACGCGCGGACCGTGTAGCCGAGGCCGAGCCCGCCGACCACCACGCGGTCCGGGTGCCGTACGGCGGCCAGCGCGGCAGACGCCAGCAGCTCCTCGCTGGACGTCTCCTGGTCGTCCATCACGAACACACCGTTGACCCGCAGCTCCAGCGCTCCGCCGTCACGCCGGCGCAGCACCAGCTCGCCGCGGGCACTCACCGCCCGTGCCAGCTCCACAGTTGGGTCAGTACCAGTTCTTGGCCACCGAGTGCGCCCACGCGGAGCACGGTGAGCCGTACGTGGCATCGATGTAGTCCAGGCCCCACTTGATCTGGGTGACCGGGTTGGTACGCCAGTCCGACCCGTACGCCGCCATCCGCTTCCCGGGCAGTGCCTGCGGGATGCCGTACGCGGAGGAGGTCGGGTTGGCCGCGCTGACCTTCCAGCGGGACTCCTTGTTCCAGAGCTTCTCCAGGCAGCTGAACTGGCTCTGGCCCCAGCCGTGGTCGGGGAGGAGGTTCATCGCGACCTCCTTCGGCGTGCCCTCGTACTTCTTCCGCTCGGCGTCCCGGCTGGCCCGCTCCTCGCGAACCGAGCGGTCGGCCTCCTGGAGCGCCTGGTACCGCCGCATGGCGGCGTTCTTGGCATCGTTCTTCTGATCGGCGGCGTTCTGCAGCACGATCCGCTGCTGCTCGATCGCCTCGACCTGGTTCCGCATCCGGACCGCGTCGGCGGCAGCGGAGAGGTCGCCGGACTTCGGCGTGGCGGACGGCGCGGCGCTGGTCAGGACCTTGCCACTGTTGATGACTGCCAGTTCGGCCCGCCCGGACACGCTCTCCGACGCACTGCTGCTCCCGGGGGAGCTGAAGAGATCGATACCGGCGACCACGGAGACCACGACGATCCCAGTCACTGAGAGAGCCGCGACGGAGCGCTTCGCTTTCATCTGTCCTTCCGAGAAAACCCGACCCCCGTCGGCTGCAACGAGAACATACTCTGGCGTAAACCGAGCGTGATCACAAGCAGGTCACGGACGAACGGTGCGGCCGCCGCGTGGCGACCGCACCGTTCTTACTCTCGCTTAACAGAATTCAATGACCGAACAGCTAGAACACTGCTTACAACTGGAGATCGTCCAGCATCTCGGTGACCAGCGCGGCGATCGGCGACCGCTCCGAGCGGGTCAGCGTGACATGCGCGAACAGCGGGTGCCCCTTGAGCTGCTCGACCACCGCGACCACGCCGTCGTGCCGTCCGACCCGCAGGTTGTCCCGCTGCGCCACATCGTGAGTCAGTACGACCCGCGAGTTGGCACCGACCCGGGAGAGCACGGTGAGCAGTACGTTGCGCTCCAGCGACTGTGCTTCGTCAACGATCACGAATGCGTCATGCAGTGACCGGCCGCGGATGTGGGTCAGCGGCAGGACCTCCAGCATCCCCCGGTCGAACACCTCGTCGATCACGTCGCTACTGGTCAGCGCGCCGAGCGTGTCGTACACCGCCTGTGCCCACGGCTGCATCTTCTCGGACTCACTGCCCGGCAGGTAGCCGAGCTCCTGCCCGCCGACGGCGAACAGCGGCCGGAAGACCACCACCTTCTTGTGCTGCCGCCGCTCCATCACCGACTCCAGACCGGCGCACAGCGCCAGCGCGGACTTGCCGGTACCGGCGCGGCCGCCCAGCGACACGATGCCGACATCCGGGTCCAGCAGCAGGTCCAGCGCGACCCGCTGCTCGGCCGACCGGCCGCGGATGCCGAACGCCTCGCGGTCGCCGCGTACGAGCCGGACGCGCTTGTCCGGCATCACCCGCCCGAGCGCACTGCCCCGGTCGGACAGCAGCACCAGCCCGGTGTGGGTCGGGAACTCACCTGCCTGGGCCAGCTCGACCGCACCGTCCTCGTACAGGTCGTCCACCACGTGGGTCTCGACCTCGAGCTCGGCCATCCCGGTCCAGCCGGACTCCAGGGTCAGCTCGGCCCGGTACTCCTCCGCCTGCAGCCCGCACGCCGACGCCTTGACCCGCATCGGCAGGTCCTTGGAGACCAGCGTGACGTCCTTGCCCTCGGCCATGAAGTTGCAGGCCACGGCCAGAATCCGGCTGTCGTTGTCACCGAGCCGGAAACCAGCCGGCAGCGTCTCCGGGTCGGTGTGATTCAGCTCAACCCGAAGCGTTCCACCCTTCTCCCCCACTGGCAGGGGCGCGTCCAGACGTCCGTGCAGAATCCGGAGCTCGTCGAGCAGTCGCAGCGCGGTGCGGGCGAAGTAGCCGAGTTCCGGGTGATGCCGTTTGGCCTCCAATTCGGTGACGACGACCACCGGGACGACCACCTCGTGCTCGTCGAACCGCAGCATCGCGTGCGGGTCGGAGAGGAGCACCGAGGTGTCCAGCACGAAGGTGCGCTGGGCCGGTGTGGATGAGGTACTTGACGCCTTGGCGTGGGTGGCAGCCATGTCGCACGTCCTCTTCTGGGCCGCGACGTTGCACCTCGCCCGGCCCACCAGTGGTTAGGTGATGGACCGGGAGCTGGCCCGGGGACCGGATGCAGATCCCCTCCGGACCGCCGTACCGGCGAATCCGGGAATCAGTGCGGACGAGACCGTGGGTCTCGGGTACTCCGTTCGGCCCCTCATGGGGCAACCGGCTGGCAAACGATTCTCAAGCTGATCGGGCCTCCCGGACAGCCGGCTTCCCCTCCGACCGTCATTGTCAGAGTAGGAGCCTCCGCCAAACGGCGCAGCCCGACACGCCCGGCCACGGGGTTAACGCGGCGTTACACCTTCCCCTCACCCGGGGGAGGCCGCTCACTCCGCTGGGTGATCCGCCAGGCGTGCCGCCACGTGAGGCTCGGTGCATGCGAAAGAACTGGCCGATCTGGACCGGGTACGCCACTGCGCTCTGGTCCCTCGTGTACGGCGTACTGGGCATGTACTGGACCTTCGGAGGCGCGGGCTACCCGTTCGCGCAGGTACCCGACAACCGCGCTACCGGCTCAGTACTGGAGGGTGCGCCGGCGCACGTGGTCGCACCGGTGATGGCGGCTGTGGGACTGGGCGGCGCGGTACTGGCAGTCGTGATGACCCGGACTCAACCACGTGGATCAGTACTCCAAGCGATCGCCGCCGTACTCGCGGTCTGCCTCGCACTGGTAGTACCTGACTACACACTGATCGCGATGCTCGTAATGGCGCCAGCACTGCTCGTGTTCGCGTTCACCGGCGTACCAGGACCGCAGGGCGGCGTCGGCGACATCCTGTACTGGCATCGGGTGCACCTGATCGTCGTGTTCGTCGGCGGACTGCTCTGGGCGGCGACCGCGATCGCGTACCACCGGCGCAGCCGGCAGCAGTGCGTGTCGTGCGGCCGGGGCCACGTACAGCCGGCCTGGACCAGCCCGGAGGCGGCGCTCCGGTGGGGCCGGCGGGCGGTTCTGGTCGCGGTGCTGGCGAACGTTCCGTACGAGTTCACCCGGGTGGCCTGGTTCTTCGGCTGGCCGGTCGGGATCAGCAAGGATTTCCACAGGATGATGGCCGACACGCCCGGGATGCTCGAGATGGGCCTCGGCCTGGCGGTGGCCGGAGCCGGCGGCAGCGTCCTCACCCACGGCCTGGTCCGCCGATGGGGCGAGGTGTACCCGCGGTGGATCTGGTTCAAGGCCGGCCGGCGCGTACCGCCGATGCTCGCGATCATCCCCGCGTCGATCGTGTCGGTCGTACTGATCCCGGCCGGCCTGATGAACGCTCAGCTGCCGCTGCACGGCGACAACTGGGCGGTCACCGGCCCGGGCATCCTGTGGACCGTTTGGGGCGCCGCGCTGGGCATGGCGACGTACGCCTACTACCTACGCCGACGCACGACCTGCCCGCGCTGCGGCCGGCGCTCAGGCGCGTCAGGCGGATCGAGCGAGGGTGGCTCAGGTGCCGAAGCGGCGCTCGCGCTGGGCGTAGCTGCGGATCGCGCGGAGGAAGTCCACGTGCCGGAAGTCCGGCCAGAGCGCCTCGCAGAAGTAGAACTCGCTGAGCGCGCTCTGCCACAGCAGGAAGCCGCCGAGCCGCTGCTCCCCTGACGTCCGGATGACCAGATCCGGATCCGGCTGGCCCTTGGTGTACAGGTGCCGGGCGATGTGCTCGACGTCGACCCGGTCGGCCAGCTCCTCGATCGAGATGCCCTTCGCCGCTTCCTCCAGGAGCAGTGACCGGACCGCATCGGCCAGCTCGCGGCGCCCGCCGTACCCGACCGCGACGTTGACCAGCAGGCCGTCCAGGTCCTGGGTGTCGGTCTCGGCCGCCTTGAGGGCCTCGGCGGTGCTGCCGGGCAGCAGGTCCAGCGCGCCGACCGGGTGGATCCGCCAGCGGCCGATCGTGGTCAGCTCCTCGACCGTCTGCTCGATGATCCGGAGCAGCGGCTCCAGCTCGTCGGCCGGGCGGGTCAGGTTGTCGGTGGACAGCATCCAGACCGTCACGACCTTGACGCCGACGTCCTCGCACCAGTGCAGGAACTCGGTGATCTTGGTCGCCCCGGCCTCGTGACCGCGCGACACCGGGTCGCCGACCTGCCGGGCCCAGCGGCGGTTGCCGTCGATGATGACGCCGATGTGCCGCGGGATCCGGTCCGGCGACAGCGATCGGGTCAGCCGCCGCTCGTACAGGCCGTAGACCGCGTCGCGCAGCTTTTGTTTGCCAGGTGTCCGCATGGGCAGGATGCTCTCCTCGAAGACTCTCGATCACGAGGCTAGCCCACATTCGCCCAGGTCGGAGAGGCCTTGGAGTGGCTCACGAAAACCTGCCGGCCGAGCCGAACTTTTCCGGGACTTCCGGCATCGAAACCGCGGGAGCGCTGCGGGCCCGCGGTGACTTCGCCTACATTTCATCCTTCCGGCCGATGAAACCTACGGTTCCGTAGGTTACGGTTGCGTAGGTACACCACCGCCCGGCTACCCCTCGAAAGGACGGCGATGTCCGCTACCAGTGCGCGGCCTCAGGAACTCGGCAACCCGCTCTCCGGGCGGATCGGTCCGCTCAAGCCCAAGCTCCGCGGCTGGCTGCACGCCGGCACCTTTCCGCTCGCGACCGCGGCCGGCATCGTCCTGGTCTGCCTGGCGCCGCACGCGAACGCCCGCTGGGCCGCGGCCGTGTACACGATCGGCGCGATGCTGCTGTTCGGCATCTCCGCGCTGTACCACCGGTTCTACTGGGGCCCGACCGGCGAGGCGATCCTGCGCCGGCTCGACCACAGCAACATCTTCCTGCTGATCGCCGGCACCTACACCCCGCTCGGGATGGTGCTGCTGCACGGCGCGAACCGGGTCCTGATGCTCGGCCTGGTCTGGGGCGGCGCCGCCCTCGGCATCCTGTTCCGCATCTGCTGGCTGAGCGCGCCCCGCTGGATCTACACCCCCATCTACCTGGCCCTCGGCTGGGTCGCGATCTTCTGGATGGGCGACATCTACCACACCGGCGGCACCGCCGTGGTCACCCTGATCGCCGTCGGCGGCGGCCTGTACTCCATCGGCGCGATCGTCTACGGCACCAAGCGCCCGAACCCGTCCCCCCGCTGGTTCGGCTTCCACGAAATCTTCCACGCCTTCACCGTCGCCGCCTTCGCCTGCCACTACATAGCCGTAAGCATCGCCACCTACACCGTCGGCTGACCTCGGGACCGCAACGAGCTGCGATCGCGCGTTCTACCGCCAGGAAGAACCCTCGGGATCCCAGGAACCGGTAGTGCGGTCGCCCTTCAGCAGGCCACCCAGGCAGTCATCACAGAAGGACAGCGCCGCGGACAGGTCCCAGTACTGGCGCGGATACTGCGCGAACTCGGCAGCCGCCCGCGGAAAGCCGAGTCGCCACTCACTGCTGGGTGCCCGGAACGCCGTCGGCAACTCCATTCGGCGCCGACCGGCTTCCCGTCGAAGGACAGTGACGAGCCGGCCGGCATCGAACGGGATCGCGGCGATGATCCGAACAATGTCGGCCAAATCGGACGCGAGCGAGTACAGCTCGAACTCGAACGGGTCGTCACGATAGGGGCGTGCGGAAAGTTGCCGGAGCTCGGACAATGCCGCTGCGGAACTGGCCCAGGGCGTCTCGCGAGCAAGATCCACATCCTGCGTGAATCGACCGCCGCCGATCCGGATCAGTAGCGCGTTGCCGCCGAGGAGTACCCACGGAACATCCCGATCCTGGAAGACGCGACTCAGGAAGATCGCGAAGATGTACTGCTTACGGACAGGATCGGCAGCGACTCCGCGGCTCTTGGCCTCGTTGGCGAGCTTCGTTCCCAGGGATCGCCGCAGGCGGTTTGCTTCCAGCCGATTCAGCGGTTGCTTCATGCGTCGGCCTTCCCATCCGGCCGGTGATCGGCAGCTCGCGTTTCAGACTTCGGTGTCAGCCGGCGCAGTTGCTCGGCGACGGCCTGGGCCACAACGGCCTCGAGTTGAGGCATGACCGCCTGGAGGAGCTTCTTCTGAAGTTCTGGAGCCGACAACTCGAGTATCAAGGGGTCAGGTCGATAACCGGCAGCGTCCAGCAGTCTGGCGAACAAGGCCTTGCCATCCGGGGATCCGAACCGTGCGGCAGCCGGCTCGAGTGCTTGAACCAGAGCAGCCGACCCGACACCCGCGGTGGTGACGGCATCGCGAACCACCACCGCAAGGTGATCGAAGTCTGTCCCGGCGGTGACCAGGTCGCTGACAGTGCGGGCAACAGTGGTCACGGGCAGTCCGCCTACCCGCGTGACCTCGGCTTCAGGCAGATCTCGCTTGCGGTACCGGATGTCAGGCTGCGTGGTCTGGCGCCGGACCGCGGTGGTGAACTCGTACTGGGCGGGCAGCAGGTCGCCAAGACCATGCACTGCCGCGGCAGACTGACCGGACACCACGGCAAACGGACCGTCTCCCGCCGGCCGACTGCCGGTGGCAAGCCACGCCGCACGTACGCCCTGCATTGGCCCCGCACCGGCGGAGGGAAGTGCGTAAACGCCATGCCGCACACGCTGGACGGTGCCATGTTCGGCGAGGCGGGACAGGCGCATCTTGGACACGCCTGCCTCGTCCGCCTGCGCGGTCGTCACAAGTCCCCATTGACCGGAACCCAGCAGCTCCAGAGTCCCCAAGGCATCGACTGCATGCATCTCCCCACCTCCCAACTACTCGAATAGTAACACCTCGGATGTTACTTTCAAAGCGTTGCCGTCGAAGGTTCCGGCGATCAAACGCACCAGGGTCGTGCCGTGTTCTTTTGGGCTGGGGGTGGGTTTACTGGGTGCGTAGTGGGCCTGGGTGGTGGGGGGCGGGATGTTGGGTGTGGTGGGCGGCGCGGAGTTGGTTGCGCTGGTGCGGGTGATTACCGGGGATCCGGGGGCCGTGCCGGGGGCGGTGTGGGTTGAGGCGGTTGATTATCCGATCGGTACGCCGAGTACGGAGTCGCTGCATCGGGTGTTCGGTACGACCGCTGGTGGTGCGGACTGGTCGTGTTTTGTGAAGAAGTTGCAGTCGGTTCGGTACTCGCCGGTGCTTGAGCAGATGCCGATGGAGTTCCGCGAGAGCTTCATCGAGTACATGCCCTGGCAGTTGGAGATCGCGGTGCATCGCAGTGGCGTCGGCGAGCTGCTGCCGGAGGGGATGCGGCTTGCCACCGCCTACCGCATCGACGTGTACGACGACGAGCGCGGCACGATCTGGATGGAGAACGTCGTCCAGGAGCCGGGGCCGTGGCCGCTGGAGCGGTTCGGACGGGCGGCGTACTTGCTCGGGCGGCTGTCGGCGCGCCGGCAACCCCACCTGGTCGAGCCGCTACTCCCCCGACCTCATTTCGGTACGCCTGGTTACGCACTGCGCTACTACGCGAACGGCCGGGTCATGCAGGCCGCACTGCCCGCACTGGCTGATCCGGAGACCTGGCGGCACCCGATGCTCGCTGCAGCGGTCACCAACCTCGGGGAGTACGGACTGCGCGACGACCTGCTCGCACTAGGCGAACGAGTACCAGCTGTACTAGACGCGCTGGACGCACTACCGCAGTGCTACCAGCACGGTGACGCGAGCCCGCAGAACCTACTGGTGCCACATGACAAACCAGATGAGTTCGTACTGATCGACTAGGGCTTTGACTGCCCACAAGCGGTTGGGTTCGACCTGGGACAGTTGCTGATCGGCCTGGCACACGCGGGCGAGCTAGCACCGGACGCGCTGCCGGCGGTGCACAACCTGATCCTCAGCGCGTTCCAGGAGGGTCTGGCGGCTGAGGGGATGCAGGTGTCACACGACGACGTCCTGTACGGCTACCTGGGCTCGCTGCTCGTACGTGCCGCGTTCACCGCCCTACCCGACGATGGCGCACCACTGGAGCTGTTCGAGCACCGCGTACTCCTGACCCGTGCGATGGTCGACCTGGTGTCACAGGCGATCTGAACATTTCAGTCGTGTCACAGGTGCAACGGATGGTGCCGAATCGGGTATCCATAGTGGGTGAGGAACCTGAGCAGGTACGTAGCGGTGGTCGTCGTGGCCGGGATTGCGCTGAGCGGGTGTGGCAGCGAGTCCGGTGGCGGTAGCGGCCCAGTCAGTAGCACGCCGTCGCCCAGTGCACCCACGCTGCCGACGGCCACACCCACCGGGGCCGGACTGCCGTTGACGGTCAGCCGGACCGGCGGGTTCGCCGGCTTTGACGATCAGGTACTGATCGGGACCGACGGTGTCGCGACGGTGAGCTCGCGGGGCAAGGCGCCGGTTCGGTGCAAGCTGGCTCCGAGTCTGCTGACGACCATCACCGCGGCGGCTCAACAGGTCGACTGGGCCGGCCTGGTTGCCACCAAGCCGTCGACGCGGCATCCCGACGACATGATCGTCGCGGTGTCGGCGAACGGGAAGACGGCCCGGATCGAGGACCCGAAGCTGAAGCCGCTGGCGGCCCCGGTGAGCAAACTCCTCACCGAAGCCGCCATCCCACCAGGCAAGCTCTGTACGAAGATCTAGCCGGCAGTCACCGCCACATCGTCGATCACGAAACTGGTCTGCGCCGACGAGTCCTCCTGGCCGACGAACTTCACCGTGACCGTCTTCCCCTTGTACGCCGACACGTCGAGCGTTTTCTGTACGTACGCCGCGCTCTTGTTCAAGTTCGAGTACGTGGCCAAGGTACTTGTCGCCGACCCGTCGACCACCTGCACCTTCACCGTGTCGTACACCGTGGACGACGTGGTCTCCGCGGTGTCGATCCGAATCCACAACGACAACGCGGCCGAAGCAGCCGTCGCCGGGATCGCCACCGACTGACCGAGGTTCTCGGTACTGCTCCGGCCGTTCCCCTGCAGCCACGCCTTGTACGACCCACTGTGCGCGGGCCGCGACGTGCTACTGGTGATCACCCCGGTCGTACCGGTCCAGCCGGTCGCACCGGACTCGAAACCCGGATTCTGCAGCAGGTTCCCACCGCCAGGCGGCGGACCGCCGGTGTAGTCCTTCTGCGCGTACGTCCAGATCATGTGGCCGATGGCATCGATCTGGCGATCCAGCGACGTGAGATCCAGGTTGCTGATGGTGTCGCAGGACCGGTGGTAGCACGGGTCGAACGCGCGGCCGGCCGTACCGCCCCATTTCGTTGCCTGTGCCGACGACTTGATCTCCTCGGCACCGGAGAACGTCCCGGCCGTGGGTATACCCAACGACCTGAAGGCAGCATGGTCGGACCTGCCCTGTACGTCGATGAACTCGGTCTGCACGTTCTTGCTGGTGAAGTACGAGACCAGCTCGTCGCGGGCACCGTCACCGGCCGGGTTGTCGTCGTACACGAAGTACCCCGGGTTCGGTGACGCGATCATGTCGAAGTTCAGGTAGAGCTCGATCTTTGCCCGATCGGCCGCGGGCAGGTTGTTCACGTAGTACTTCGAGCCGAGCAGACCGAGCTCTTCGGCACCCCAGAAGCCGAAGCGCAACCGGTTCTTGGGAGTTTGGCCGCTGGCAGCGTAGGCGAGGGCGGTTTCGAGTACGCCGGCGCTGCCCGAACCGTTGTCGTTGATACCGGGACCCACGCTGACACTGTCCAGATGCGAACCGGCCATCACCACATGGTTCGCATCACCGTGCGGCCATTCGGCGATCACGTTGTACGACGTACCGGCCGACGTACTGAACGACTGCAATGTCGTCGTGTAGCCGGCCGCGTCCAGTTTGGCCTTCACGTAGTCGGCCGAAGCCTTGTACCCGGGCCGGCCGGTATACCGATTACCACCGTTGCCGGTGGCAATCGACTGCAACTGGTCCAGATGGGCCTTGGTGTTGGTGACGGAAATGTCCGGCGAATCGGCCGCGAACGCAACGTTGCTTGGGACAACCAACGCGAGAATCGCACCGAGCGCGGGGGCGAGAGCTTTACGCATGAACCGATCTCCTCACGAAGAAGAGGATCCGGGGCGCGGGCCTGGGCGGTGGCGCCGCGCCCCGGACGACTCAGGGTGAGCGGATCAGCTCACTGTCAGGGACGTGTCGTCGACGACGAAGCTGGTCTGCGCCGAGGAGTCCTCCTGGCCGACGAACTTCACCGTGACCGTCTTTCCCTTGTACGCCGAAAGGTTCAGCGTCTTCTGCACGTACGACGTGTTCTTGTTCAGGTTCGAGTACGTCGCCAGCGTGCTGGTCGTCGACCCGTCCACGACCTGCACCTTCGCGGTGTCGTACGCCGTCGTGGTGGTGGTCTCGGCGGTGTCGATCCGGATCCAGAACGTCAACGTTGCCGACGAGGCCGATGCCGGGATCGCGACCGACTGACCGACGCTCTCGGTGGTGGCGCGGCCGTTGCCCTGCAGCCAGAGCTTCCAGGTGCCGGTACGCGCCGGGCGGCCGGTGTTGTTGGTGACCGGGCCGGCGGTGCCGGTCCAGTCGACCGCGCCGGACTCGAAGCCCGGGTTCTTCAGCAGGTTGTCACCGGTCGGCGGCGTGGTGCCACCGCCACAGGCGGCCGAACCGGCCGGGACCGAGATCCCACCGAAGGCGGCCTCGATGCCCTTGCACTGCGCGGAATCGGCGCCGTACAGCTCCTTCGCTGAGTTGATCGCCCCTTCGCGGGCGTCCTTGTAGGTGCTGCCGGAGCTCAGCTTGGTGGTCAGCGTGCGGTACCAGACCTTGGCGGCGATGTCCCGGCCGACGCCGGCGAACGTCGTGCCGTTGCAAGCGGTGCTGTTGTACGTGACACCGTTGATGGTCTTGCTGCCAGTACCCTCGGACGCCAGGTAGAACCAGTGGTTCAGCGGGCCGGACGAGTAGTGCGGGTCCAGGCCACCGGTGCTGGTCGTCCAGCAGTCCTTGCTGGCACCGTCCTTCGACGGCTTGTCCATGTAGCGCAGCGGCGTGCCGTTGCCGTTGATGTTGATCTTCTCGCCGATCAGGTAGTCACCCGGGTCGGTCGAGTTGTTCGCGGACCACTCGACCATGGTCCCGAAGATGTCACTGGTCGCCTCGTTCAGGCCGCCCGCGTCACCCGAGTAGTTCAGGTTGGCGGTTGCCTCGGTGACGCCGTGGCTCATCTCGTGACCGGCGACGTCGATCGCGGTCAACGGGTGCGTGTTGCCCGATCCGTCGCCGTACGTCATCTGGGTGCCGTCCCAGAACGCGTTCACGTACGCGTTGCCGTAGTGCACGCGGGAACGAGCACCCTGACCGTTGTTGAAGATGCCGTTCCGGCCGTGGACGTTCTTGTAGTAGTCCCAGGTCAGTTGGGCGCCGTAGTGCGCGTCCACGGCGGCGGTCTGGCGGTTCGACGCGGTTCCGTCGCCCCACGTGTCGGTGGAGTTGGTGAACGTCGTGCCGTTGCCGCTGGTCGCGCCCTTGAGGTCGGTCGTGTAGTTACCACCACGGCTCGGGTCCGACATGGTGTAGCTGCCGGACGTACCGATCGAGACGGTGCCGGCGTACATCGAGTTGCCGGTACCGGCCTTGATCTCGTCGTCCTGCGCCAGCACCGCACCGGTCTTGGCGTCGATGAACGAGTGCAGTACCGACGGGGTCTGGTCCGGCTTCACGCCGGTGGTGACCACCTCGTACGCGAGCACCGGCTTGGCCGGCGTCACGTACACGACCAACTGGCCTTTGTTGCCGGAGGCCTTGAACTTCGCGGCCTGCGCGCCCTTCGCCAGTGCGGCCGACTGGGACAGAGTCGGCTTTGTCGCGACCTCGACGGCCTTCGCGCCACGGTTGTACGTGACCTGACCGATCGCCTCGCCCTTGCGCTTGACGATCAGGTCACCACCGACGACCTTCAGGCCGTTGAACGTACGGTCGTAGCGGACGTACTCGGTACCGTCGGCGTCCTTCACCACATCGCGGACCTTGAGCTGTTCGCCCTTGCCGAGCCCGAGCGCGGTGGCCGTCCGCGCGGTCAGCGCCTGTTCGGCCTGGACGGCGGCCGGCTGGTTGAAGCCGGACGCCGGGAGCGGAACCGATCGGTCGGCGGCACCCGCTGTCGAAGCGGTGATCGTGACGGCGAGACCGGCTGCCGCGACGATCGCCACCCCTGCTGATGTCAGTCGTCTCAAGACAACATCTCCTCACGGTGTGGTCGCTGTTTGGGCGCAGCGACCAATTCAGTTGGGGACCGGCCGGATGTTGACGCAACAGTGCCACTGCCTCAGTTGTGACACTTTGTGTCGGTGCATGCGATTTCCGTTACATCCGACTTGGGGACCGACTGTTGCCGCCCGGTCGCCGTGAGTCAAGGGATTCGACCGAAACGGCAGGGAAAACCCGCACCTGGGCAGGGTTCAGCCGGTCGGCCGCAGCGCGTCCCGAAGGTGTTCCGGCAACGAAACGGGCAGCCGGCAGGTGAATTTCTGACATACGTACGCCGCCGGCCGGCCGTCGACGAGGGCCCGGCCGTCGAAGAGCGGTACGGCCAGACCGGGCGCGCCCGCGACGATCGCCGTACCCCACTGCGCCTGGGTGAACGCGACCCGCCGGAGCTCGGGCGACGCACCCACAATCGCGATCTCCAGCGGCCCGCCGGCGATGGTGTCCGCGACCGCGAGTGCCCGGCCGGCGAACCGTGGGGCGCGCTCGGCGATCGCCGCGGATGCCTGCAGCGCCTGCTCGGCCGCGGTCTCGTACCGGGCCGATCCGGTCAGGCTGGCCAGTGTGGTGAAAGCCTCGGCGGCAAGGCTGGCCCCGGACGGCGTGGCATTGTCGGTCGCGTCCTGCGGGCGCCAGATCAGCTCTTCGGCGTCCGCCGCGGTGTCAAAATAGGAGCCATCGGCAATAAATTGCTCCAGAGTCCTGTCCAGCAAGGCTTCCGCGGTCGTGAACCAGACCAGGTCGCCGGTTGCCCCGAGCAACGTCAGACAGCCCTGCGCGAAGGCCGCATAGTCCTCAAGGACGCCGTGCGCGGTACCCCGCGTGCCGTCCCGCGAGGTCCGGTGCAGCCGGCCGGTCTCCGCGTCGAGGTGTACCGACCGGATCAATTCGGCGGCGGCCCGTGCGGCCTCGATGTACTCCGGCCGATCCAGGACCACGCCCGCACGGGTAAGGGCGGTGATGGCGAGCCCGTTCCAACCTGCAACCACCTTGTCGTCACGGCCTGGATATGTACGCCGGTTGCGCGCTTCCAGCAGCTTCGCGCGTACCGGGGCCCAGCGCTCATCGGGGTCCCGGCGCAACTGCAGTACGGACGATCCGTGCTCGAAAGTGCCGGTCACCTCGCAAAGGTCGATCACCCAGCCGGCGTCCGCGCCCAGTACGTCGCGCAGCTCGTCAGGCGTCCAGGCGTAGTACTTGCCCTCCGTACCGTCCGTGTCGGCGTCGAGCGCGGACGCGAAACCACCTTCCGGCGTACGCAACTCGGCCAGCAGGAAGTCGGCGGTCTCGGTCGCGATCCGCCGCGCCAGCGGGTCACCGGAGATCGCCCACCACTGCGTGTAGACGTCCAGCAGGAGCGCGTTGTCGTACAGCATCTTCTCGAAATGCGGCACGATCCACTGGCCGTCCACCGAGTACCGCGCGAAGCCGCCGGCCAGCTGGTCGTACATGCCGCCGCGCGCCATCCGCTCGCAGGTCTGGGCCACCATCGCGAGCGCGTCGCCGTTGCCCGTACGCCGGTGGTGCCGGAGCAGGAAGTCGAGCACCATCGACGGCGGGAACTTCGGCGCCCGCCCGAACCCGGCATCCACCGGGTCGAACTCGGTCTTCAACAACTCCACCGCCCGCGCGGTGTCCAACGAGCCGCCGCCCAGCTGCTGCCGCGCGCCGAGCTGATCGACCACCCGCTTGCCGATCCCGTCAAGCTGCTCGCGCCGGTTCCGCCACGCGTCGGCGATCGCCTCCAGCACTTGCCGGAACGACGCCATCCCACCGCGCGCATCCTTCGGAAAATACGTACCACAGAAGAACGGCTCCCCCGCCGGCGTCAGAAACACCGACATCGGCCACCCACCCTGCCCCGTCATCGCCACCGTCGCCGCCATATAAATCGCGTCGACGTCCGGCCGCTCCTCCCGATCCACCTTCACACTGACAAAGTGCGCACTCAGGTACGCCGCCGTCTCCACATCCTCGAACGACTCATGCGCCATTACATGACACCAGTGACAAGCCGAGTACCCCACCGACAAGAACACCGGCACGCCCCGCTCCCGCGCCTCCGCGAACGCCGCGGCCCCCCACTCCCGCCACTCCACCGGATTCCCCGCGTGCTGCCGCAAATACGGACTAGCCGAAGCCCCAAGCTCGTTCGCCATACCCCCAACCGTAGTTCCAGGCAGTAGTGCTAAGCGGTTTGGGAGAGGGCTACGGAAAGGCCGAGGGTTAGGGCCATGGTGGCTAGTTCGGTGGCTACTACTCGCCAGAAGGGGCGGCCGCCGGTGAGGAGGTCGCCGTGGGAGTGGGTGCGGTGGAGGGTGGCGAGGGTGATGAGGATGGCGAAGGCGATGACCTTGGCGATCAGGAGGGCGCCGTACGGGTTTGAGGTGAGGGTGCTGAAGATCCCGCTCCAGCCGTTGCTCATCGCGGCCAGGCGGCCGGCGGCGGTGATCAGGCCGCTGAGGACTACGGCGATCGACGAGACGTACGCGACCTGGCCGTAGCGCTCGAGGACGATCGGCAGGCCGCCGCGGCTGGCGCGGCCGTAGCGGACCAGGCCGGCGAGGCCGCCGATCCAGGTGGTTGCCGCGATCACGTGGATGACCAGGGCGATTCCGGCCAGTACTACGTACGACTCGTTCCGTGGATACGTCGTCACGGCCGTCGGTACGAGCGCGCCGATCGCGACGAGTACGCCGAGGCTCGCGGCGGATGCGGTCTGTACGCGCCGGATGCCGATCGCCAGCGCGAGAACCAGGATGCCCGTGATCAGCAGCGACTTGACCTCGGGTACGCCGAGCGCGTCGTCGAGGCGGAGACGCAGCAGGCGTACGGGGGTGTTGAGCATGACTGCCGCGGTCACGATCGCGCCGGCGAACGCGCACCCCGCCCAGATGACGGCCGAGTTGCTCGCGTCCCGGACCGCGCGCCGGCCCTGTACGCCGAGCGGGCCGCCGTCGATCCTGAGCAGGACCACCGCGGCGAGCAACGCGCCGGCGCAACCGACGGTCGCCAGCGTGGAGATCAGCCGGAAGAACGGCACCAGCCAGGAGACGAACAGGCTCGGACCACCGAGCAGACCGGCGTTCTGCGGCTGACTGCCGGCCGCGAACAGGGCGATCACCAGCGCCACCGATGCGACCACGACGGCCGCGACCCCGCCCGCGACCAGGCGTCCGGGCATGCGATGCCGGGCCACCCGTTGACCGCGGGCCGCCGTCAACGTACGGACCGAACGTGGGCTCCTGTCAGCACGCGGCTCACTATAGGGTCACGTGGAGGTGGGCAGCCCAGTCCGAAACCATGTCGTGATCAGGGTGTTCCAACCGGTACCACACCGAGACCCAGCCGACTCACCCGAGCGCGACCGAACCAGCGCGCGGAGTCAGCGCACGGAGTCAGCGCACGGGGCCGAAGTCACGACGCCCGCGCACCGCGTCAGCGCACCGTCAGCGCGACGAAACGAGCGCGCTGAGTCAGCGCGCCGGCTACCCAACCGACATCAGTGCGAGGTGTGTTCCTTGGCTTCAGTCGACGTCGTCGGGGTCTCCGAAGTCTTCGGCGCTGCATCGCCAGCCGGGGACGGCGAGTTGTCCGGACTCGCTGGGTCGCCGGACCGTGCTGGGCCGTCCGCACCAGCGCCGTCCACGTCGATCCGCCTCAGCTGTTTGCGCATGCTCAGCCACAGCAGCACCGTGACGGCACCGAGAGCGAGCACGATGAGCAGCGCGATCCAACCCGGCTTCACCACGTTCGGGTCGATCTCGGCCGTCTGAAGGGAGATCATCGCTGTCACGCCACCATTCTCTCATTGTCCGTGCCGCCCGTCAGCGGAGCCCCGCGAACAGGTCGTTCTCAGGCAGCTCCGACTCGACCAGACTCCGCGCCAGCTCGTAGTCCTCGGTCGGCCAGGCCGCCTGATGTACGGCCAGCGGCACCGCGAACCAGGAACCGTCCGGGTCGATCTGGGTCGCGTGCGCGAGCAGCGCCTGGTCGCGCACCTCGAAGTACTCGGCGCACTCCACCCGGGTGGTGATCCGGCGCTCGTTCTCCGGGTCCGGCTTCCAGTCCTTCAGCCGCTCCGCGTACGGCGACTCGAGCCCGCGCTCGACCATCGCGTCGTGCAGTGCCTTCATCCGCTCGTAGTGGAACGTGTGGTGGTAGTACAGCTTCAGCGGCTGCCAGGGCTCACCAAGCTCCGGGTACGCGTCCTTGTCCCCCGCCGCCTCGAACGCCGCCACCGTGATCTGGTGGCACATCACGTGGTCGGGGTGCGGGTACCCGCCGTTCTCGTCGTACGTCGTGACCACCTGCGGCCGGAACTCGCGGATCAGCTTCACCAGCGGCGCGGCGGCGTCCTCCACCTTCTGCCCCGCGAAGCAGCCCTCCGGCAGCGGCGGCAGCGGATCGCCCTCCGGGAAACCGGAGTCCACCCAGCCGAGCCACTCCTGCCGGATGCCGAGGATCTCGCGCGCGCTGTCCATCTCCTTGCGGCGGATCTCGGTGATGTTCGCCAGCACTTCCGGCCGGTCCATTTTCGGGTTCAGGATCGATCCGCGTTCCCCGCCCGTACACGTGGCGACCAGCACTTCCACGCCTTCGGCCACGTACCTGGCGGTGGACGCGGCGCCCTTGCTCGACTCGTCGTCCGGGTGGGCGTGCACATGCAACAACCGAAGATCTCCACTCACAAGACACAATGGTCCTACGACACCCGGCAAAACCCACGACCGACCCCCTGGACTGACCTGTGATCGACTCTCCGACGTCCCCCGGCACCGGCCCTGGTACCGACTCCGGTACCGACCTGAACGCCCGGTACGGAAAGCCCGCGCGTTCCCGCCGGCCGCTCGTGATCGGCGGCCTGGGCGTGCTCGCGCTGACCGCGCTGGTCTGGCTGGTGTGGGTGGCCTGGATCCAGTCGAATCCGGCGGTGACGTCGCAGTTGCAGGGGTTCGAGATCGTCTCGCCGACGAGCGCGAAGGCGACGATCAAGGTCGAACGGAGCAAGTCCGAGGAGGCCAGCTGCCGGGTACAGGCGAAGGCGGCGGACTTCTCGATCGTCGGCGAGGTGACGGTGACGGTCCCCGCGGATTCCGCCCGGCACCAGACGCTCCCCGTCACCCTGACCACCCAGCGCGCGGCCACCTCGGTCGTCCTGGTCGGCTGCACCACCCCCACCCAGCACCGCCCCCGCTGACCCTGCCCCCCCCCGCCCGGCCCCCGCACTCCCAAACCGGTTCGGGGAGGGCAACCGGCCAAATCGGGGGGTCTGAACTCCCCAAACCGGTTTGGGGCCGGCGGACGCCGGGCCGCGGTGGGTGGGTGGGTGGGCAATCGGTTGCCGTGACTCGGTGGAAAGGGGGCGATTCACGCTGACGGCAAGCGCCTTCCGAGCGTTTGCGACGCCTGAGAACCCCTGCGTGATCCGTGGTCTCTTGCTACGCTCGATGGAATGGTCGCCGTCGACGACGGCGGCCAGCAGTATTTCCTGCCCATCCCAACACAAGGAGCAGCCCGTGACGCAGAAGATCGATGAGGACAGCGTTGTCTGGCTGACGCAGGACGGTTACGACCAGCTGAAGTCCGAGCTCGAGCACCTGAAGGGCCCGGCCCGTGCCGAGATCACCCAGCGGATCAGCGAGGCCAGGGACGAGGGCGACCTCAAGGAGAACGGCGGCTACCACGCCGCGAAGGACGAGCAGGGCAAGGTCGAGGCCCGGATCCGGCAGCTGGAGGACATGCTCCGCCGCGCCCGGGTCGGCGAGACCCCGAAGGCCGGCGGCAAGATCGAGCCGGGGATGAAGGTGTCGATCACGTTCGCCGGTGACGACGATGTCGAGACGTTCCTGCTCGGCTCCCGCGAACTGCTCGCCCTGGACGCGTCGGTGGACATCGACGTGTACTCCCCGCAGTCGCCCCTGGGCGCCGCGATCCTGGGCAAGAAGAAGGGCGACAAGGCGACGTACGAGGCGCCGAACGGCAAGCCCGTCACCGTCGAGATCGTCGCCGCGGAACCGTTCACCGGCTGACCACCAAAGCTTCCGAGCGCCCCGGTGGTCACCCCACCGGGGCGCTTGCTTTTGTGGTCCGCCGCCGGGACCGCCGGCAGTCCTTCAACTGCCGGCGGTCCCCGTCAGCAACGCGTACGCCGTCAGTGCCCGGTCGCGCTGCGGTACTTGCGGACGGCCAGCGGGGCGAACACGGCGATGATCGCCACGCACCAGATCAGTGACAGCCAGACCGGATGCTGCGCCGGGAATCCGTCCGGACTGGCGAACGGCGACGGATTGCCGAACAGATGCCGGCAGGCCGCGACGATCGACGAGATCGGGTTCCACTCGGCCACCGGTTGCAGGGCCTTCGGCAGCTGCGGTGTCGGGACGAACGCGTTCGACAGGAAGGTCAGCGGGAACAGCCAGATCAGCCCGGCCGACGACGCCACCTCCGGCCCGCCGACCGACAGCCCGATCAGCGCGCCCACCCAGAGCATCGCGAACGCGAACAGCAGCAGGATCGCGAACGCGGCCAGCGCCTGGCCGATCCCGTTGTGCCAGCGCCAGCCGACGATGAATCCGCAGATCACCATGATCAGCATCACGAACGCGTTGAACACCAGGTCGCCGATCACCCGCCCGGCGATCACCCCGGACCTTGCCATCGGCAACGACCTGAACCGGTCGATCAGGCCCTTCGACATGTCGTCGGCCAGCCCGACGCTCGCGGACGCGACCGCGAACGCCATCGTCTGCGCGAAGATCCCGGACATCAGGAACTCCCGGTACGCCCGCGGTCCGGGGAAACCCGGGATCGGGATCGCGTTGCCGAACACGTACGCGAACAGGAGCACGAACATGATCGGCTGGATGGTCGCGTAGATCAGCATGTCCGGCGTCCGCGGAATCCGCTTCAGGCTCCGCCAGGCAAGGATTCCGGCATCCGACAGGGCCCGGCTCAGCGGGTTCACCTTGGCCGGCAGCTCCACACTCACAGCGACTCCTTCTGCTCGGCCTCGTGCCCGGTCAGGGTGAGGAACACGTCGTCCAAGGTCGGCCGCCGCAACCCGATGTCGGCGATCCGGATCCGCGCGGCGTCCAGGGTCCGGATCACCTCGACGAGCGTGCTCGACCCGCCCGGCGCCGGTACGGTCAGTCGCCGGGTGTGCTCCTCGATCGTGGTCGACTCCGGATCGGCGACGCCGAGCGCGGTGGTCAGCAACTCCAGCGCGCGAGTGGTGTCGGCCGGATCGTGCACGACCACCTCGATCCGTTCGCCACCGACCTTCGCCTTCAGCTCGTCGGCCGTGCCGCGCGCGATCACCGAGCCGTGATCGACCACGGCGATGCTGTCGGCCAGCTCGTCGGCCTCCTCCAGGTACTGCGTGGTGAGCAGGATCGTCACCCCCTCGCGGACCCGGTCGCGGATGATCTTCCAGAGGTCGATCCGGGACCGCGGGTCGAGGCCGGTCGTCGGCTCGTCCAGGAACAGCACCTTCGGGTGCGCGATCAGCGAACCGGCCAGGTCGAGCCGGCGGCGCATTCCACCCGAGTACGTCTTCAGGGTCCGGTCCGCCGCCTCGGTCAGATCGAACGTCGCGAGCAGTTCCTCCGCCCGCTCCTTCGCCTGCTGACTGCCGAGCCGGTACAGCCGGCCGAACATCCACAGGTTCTCCCGGCCGGTGAGCAGCTCGTCGACGGCCGCGTACTGCCCCGAGAGCCCGACCAGCGATCGGACCATGTCCGCGTCCTTCACCACGTCGTGCCCGAGCACCCGCGCCGTACCCGCGTCGGGTTTCATCAGCGTGGTCAGCACCCGGACCGTTGTCGTCTTGCCCGCGCCGTTCGGGCCGAGCAGGCCGAGCACGCTGCCTTCGGGCACGTCGAGGTCGATCCCGTCCAGCGCCTTGACCGTGTTCTTCCGGCCCTTGAACGTCTTCACGAGGCCACTTGCCTCGATTGCGGCCATTCGTCCTCCCCTATGGATGTGATGCAGGCCACCCATCCTGCCGGAGATCACCGACAATTTCACTTCCCAATTATATTGAGTCCAGTCGACTCAACTTTGTTGATACTTGAGTCGACAGGACTCAACTCAGCCCTTACGGTCGCGGAATGAGCATCCTGCGACACCCGGATTTCCGCCGCCTGTGGGCCGCCGACCTGCTCAGTCAGCTCGGCACCCGGCTGACCATGGGCGCGATCCCCCTGCTCGCCGTCCTCAATCTGAACGCGTCCACCCTGCAGGTCGCGCTGCTCCGGACCTGCGAAACCGCCGCCTGGCTCGGCCTCGGCCTGTTCGCCGGCGCCTGGGCCGACCGCATCCGCTGCCGACCGGTCCTCGTGTACGCCGATCTGCTCCGCGCGCTGCTGTTCGCGTCGATCCCGATCGCCTGGTGGTTCGGCGTACTCACGCTGACCCAGCTGTACCTCGTACTGATCCCGGCCGGCGTACTGACCGTGCTCTTCGACGTGGCGCACAACTCGTACCTGCCGCGCCTCCTCGATCGCGACCAGTTGCTGCCCGGCAACGCGAAACTGGCCGCGAACCACTCGATCGGCGCGGTGGTCGGCGCCGGCGCGAGCGGTTTGCTCGTCCAATGGCTCGGCGCCGCGCTGACAATCGGCCTGGACGCGCTGAGCTTCCTCTGGTCAGCGCTCTGGCTGCGCTCGATCCGTACGCCGGAAGCGGAGCCCGTACGCCCCGAGCGTCCCGGCCTGCGCCGCGAGATCGGCGCCGGACTGCGCTACGTCTTCCACCATCCACTGCTCCGGCCGCTGGCCCTGAACACGATGGTGACGATGCTCTTCCAGTCCGCGGCCGGCGCGATCATGATCGTCTACCTGGTCCGCGAGGTACACCTGCAGCCCGCCACGATCGGCGTACTCAGCATGATCGGTCTGCTCGGCGCGATCGTCGCGTCAACCGTCACCGAGAAGATCAGTCGCAGGTACGGAGACGCCCGTACGCTGCTGCTCTCCTCGACCGGGATCGCGGTCGCGTTCACCGTCCAGGCACTGACCGCCCCCGGCTGGCAGGTGACCTGGTTCGTCGCCGGCACCCTGCTGGCCGGCTTCTGCATCATCGTCAGCTACATCCTGCAGGTCAGCACCCAGCAACGCCTCTGCCCACCTGACCTGCAAGGCCGAGTCAGCGCCACCATGAGCTTCGTCTCCTGGAGCGCCACCCCCCTCGGCAGCCTCCTCGGCGGCACCCTGGGCACCACCTTCGGCCTCCACCCCACCCTCTGGATCACCGGCCTAGGCACCCTCGCCGGCACCACATTCCTCTACCTCTCCCCCCTCCGCCACCTCCGCACCATCCCCGCGAAGGCGGTTGCCACCTGATCCGAACACCCACCCCAACCAGCCCCCGAACCGGCCCGTTCCGCACAACCCTCCACCCGAGAGGACATCCCCTGAGGTACAGGGTTGCCCCCCTCGAATTATCAGGGGGCAACCCTGCAGTGAACTGCTCCCCAGAAGTTGGACTGAGAAATTCAGTTCTGATTCTGGGGAGTGGTTGTATGCGTGGTGGTAGTTCGTTGTCTGAGGAGCAGCGGTGTGAGGCGGTAGCGTTGTTCGAGGCTGGCTGGGGCCGGCAGGCGGTCGCGGTGCGGCTGAGTGGGAGTGCTTCAGCGGTGAACCGGTTGTACGACCGGTGGCGTGTTCGAGGTACGGGAGCGTTGGTGGCGATGCCGGGGAAACGGGTCTTCTCGTTCGAGGTCAAGCGCGAGGTGGTCCGGCGGTTTCTCGCGGGCGAGACGAAGGTCGCGCTCGCGCGGGAGTTCGAGTTGTCGTCGCCGAAATTGATCGAGAACTGGGCCCGTAAGTACCGCGACGAGGGTGATGACGGGTTGCGCCCGAAACGTCCGGGCCGCCCACCGGGTGCCGGTGGTGGTGATCGTGGCCGGTCTGCGGGTGAATTGGGTGAGGTGAGTGAGTTGGAGCGGTTGCGTCGCGAGAACGAGCGGCTGCGGGCCGAAAACGCCTACCTGGGAAAATTGCGTGCCTTGAGAGCCCAGCAACGACGCTGAAGGCCCAGGCCGTCACCGCTCTCAAGGCTGACCACCGCCTCGAGGTATTGCTGGAGGTTGCTGGTCTGGCCCGGTCGACGTTCTTCTACCACCAGGCCCGCCTCGCCTCGCCGGACCCACGCGCCGCCCTGAAGACCGCCATCCGGGAAGTGTTCGAGAACAACAAAGGCCGTTACGGGCATCGTCGCGTCCACCGCGAACTGGTGACCGCCGGCTGGCGGGTCGCGAAGAAGACCGTCCTGGCGCTGATGCGGCGCCTCGGGCTGGTCTGCCTGGTCCGGCGCCGCCGCCGCTACAACTCGTTCAAAGGCCAGACCAGCACGACCGGCGCGACTGGCAAGACCGCACCGAACCTGCTGGCCCGTGACTTCACCGCCACCGCTCCGAACCGCAAGTGGGTCACCGATGTGACCGAGTTCGCCATCGCCGGCCGCAAGCTCTACCTGTCGCCGGTCATGGACCTGTTCGACCGCCAGATCATCGCCTACACAACCAGCGACTCACCTAACCTGCAACTCACCAACTCCAGCCTGCAACAAGCACTCACCACCCAGCGCCCCAGCCCCGGCCTGCTGGTCCACTCCGACCAAGGCTTCCAATACCAGCACCACTCCTGGCAGGCCCTACTCACCACCGCCCGCGCGACCCAGTCGATGTCCCGCAAAGCCAACTGCTACGACAACGCCATCATCGAGAACTTCTTCGGACACCTCAAAGAAGAACTCTTCCACCACACCACCTTCACCAGCGCCGACGCGTTCACCACCGCACTCGCCGACTACATCCACTGGTACAACAACCACCGCACCTCAACAACACTCAAGGGCCTGAGCCCAGTGCAATACCGCACCCAGACCCTCACGGCATAGGCTCCCTACCCAGCCAGTCCAACTTTCGGGGACCAGTTCACAGTCGCGGGGATGCCCCCTGAAATGGAGGGTTGTGCGTAAGAGGGCGAGCGGACTGGCTCGGGGGCGGGGGCGAGGCCAGTCGGGGGTGGGTCAGTCAGAGGTTAGTTGGGCGGTGCCTACCAGGACTTCTACGTCCAGGGCGGCTCGGCCGCGGCCGATTTCTACGTCTTTGGATTGGCCGGAGACGGCGCCGGTCCAGGTGACTCGGCCCAGTTGGGCTTCGGTGTGGACGCGGACGTCGGAGCCGCGGCGGAGGGCGACCGTGGCGGTGCCGGACTCGACGCGGACGCGGGAGCGGCCCTTGGTGATCTGGCCGTCCACCGAGGCGGTGCCGGCCTGGACCAGGACGTCGATCGGGCCGTCCACGTCGGCGACCTTCGCGGTGCCGGCGGTGACGCGGACGCGGGACAGGCCGGGGACGCGTTCGGCGTTCACGCTGCCGCCGGTCACCTCCACCTCCACCTGGAGGTTCGGGTTGACGCGGATCGAGAGTTCCTTGGCGAGGCCGTTCACGTGCGCCTTCAGGTCGGTCGGGTTCCGCAGCATGCTGAAACCGTCGATCGAGACGCCCATGTCGCCTTCGCTGCTGATCGCGAGGGTGTCGCCGTCGCGCTTGATCACGTGCGGTCCGTCGACGGCCACACCGTTCACTGCCGGTTCGCCGATCAGGCGTACGCGGCGGCCGATCGCGCGGATCGTCACCCGCTGCACCCCGGAAGGAATCGGCACGTTGCTGTGCTGCTCCTCCACCAACTCCTCCTCATCCGAGGCAGCATCCGGCTCGGTCACCGCGCCGGGCACACTGTCCTGCACGCCGGACGGCGCAACCGTCGGTTGCTCGGCAGTCGGGGAGTCGACGGCGTCGGCCCAGGCTGTGGGGGACGGGGTGTCGCCGGTTGAGGGGCGGGGCCAGGAGGTGGGGTCTCCGTTGTCGGCAACCGGAGCGTTGGCCGCCGGGCCGGCCGCACCGCGTACGCCGGGGGCCTCGGATGCGCCGGGGCCTTCGGATGGGGCCGGCTTGAGGGCGGCGATCAGCGTGGTGGCCTCCTCGGGTGACAGGTGACCGTTGGCGACCCGGTCCAGGATGTCCTTGACCTTCTGGTCGTAGCTCTGGTTGCTCATGCCCGTCCTCGCTTCGCTCCGGGCGGGCATGAGCAATGCTCGCTGTATTTGATGATGCCCTCGCTTCGCTCGTCCATGTTCCAAGTCCAGCACTCCGCGGGGCCGAAACCAATCGGGGTAACCCCCGAAATGCAGTGGTGCGGACCCCCGAAGGAGTCCGCACCACGTGCTGTCATATCACCGCACAGCCCCGAGCGGAGCTGGTTGTTGTCACGCCGCCGGCTCCATCTCCTCCGCCGCCAGCTCCTTCTGTACCGCTGCCAGTTCGGCCGCCTCGGCTTCCTCGGCCGCCCGCCGCGCCTTCAGGCCGCGCAGCCCGGTGAGGGCGATCACCAGCCCGAGCGCCGCGATCCCGGTCACGACCCCGAGCCCGGACTTGTACGCCGACAGCACCCCGGTGGGCGCGGTCACGCCGACGGTCTGGCTGCTGATCACCGCGGTCACGATCGCGAGTACGACCGCGCCACCCACCTGGTTGGAGGTGTTGAACAGGCCGGACGCCAGCCCCTGCTCGTGGTCCGGTACGCCGGACACGGCCTGGATATTCAGCGACGGGAACCCGATCGCGAACCCGAGACCGAGCAGCATGATGGTCGGGAACACGGTGGAGAAGTACTCCGACTCCGGGCCGATCCGCTGCGACAGGGCGTACCCGGCGACGAACAGCGCCATCGAGACGATGATCATCTTCTCGGTACCGACCCGGTCGACGATCTTGCCGACGTTCGGCGACAGCGTGACGACCAGGATGCCGGCCGGCAGGAAGCCCAGCGCGGTCTGGAAGGACGACCAGCCGAGCAGGTTCTGCAGGTACATGGTGCCGATCAGCTGGAACGCGACGTACGAGCCGAACACGGTCAGGATGGCGAGGTTCGCGCGCCGCAGCGACGGGTTGCGCAGGATGCCCAGCCGGACCAGCGGGTTCTTCGTACGCAGCTCGATGGCGACGAATCCGGCCAGCAGAACCGCGGCGAGGACGAACAGCCCGATGGTCTGGACGGACACCCAGCCGGCGTGCTCCGCGCCGACAACCGCGTAGACGAGGGCCAGCATGCCGCCGGTGACGGTGATCGCGCCTGGTACGTCGTACCCGCCCGAGGCATCGTCGCGCGGGCTGCTCGGGATCAGCTTGATGCCGAACAGCAGCACGATCAGGGCGACCGGGCCGGGCATCAGGAAGGTCCAGCGCCAGCCGACCTCGGTCAGCGCGCCGCCGAGGATCAGGCCCATCGAGAAGCCGCTGGCGGCGCAGGTGGTGAAGATCGAGAGTGCCCGGTTGCGATCCGGTCCCTCGTGGAAGGTGGTGGTGATGATGGAGAGCGCGGCCGGCGCGGTGAACGCGGCCGCGATGCCCTTCACGAACCGCGCGGCGATGAGCAGTTCGGGGTTGGTCGCCAGCGAGCTCAGCATCGAGACCACGGCGAAGACACCCAGGGCGATCAGGAACACCCGGCGCCGGCCGAGCAGGTCGGCGGTCCGGCCGCCGAGCAGCAGCAGACCGCCGTACCCGAGTACGTAACCGGTCACTACCCACTGCAGGGAAGAAAGGGAGACGCCCAGGTCGGCGCCGATGGACGGCAGGGACATGCCGACCATGGACACGTCCAGGCCGTCGAGGAAGATCACGCCGCAGACGACGAGAAGCGCGCCCCAGAGACGTGCATCCCAGGTCATGCGGGCCGGTGCAGTACCGGCTGGAGTTGGGGTTTGCGTAGTCACGAGGAGAGACTATTGCATGCGCATGCATCTAATGTCTAGGCATTAAATGCGTTTGCATTGATTGCGTGTGCATGCTATGGTCCAGAACATGACCGCTACGAAGGTCAGCGGTGGGCCTGGTGAGACCACCGCCGATGTGCGCGAATGGCGCGAGCTACTGGCTCGCCACGCGGACCTCACCTGCGCCCTTGACCGGGCACTGCAGGCCGGTCACTCGCTCGGCATGAGTGAGTACGAGGTGCTGGAGCGGCTCGCCGAGCTGCCGGAGCACTCCGCCAAGGTCGCAACGATCGCCAAGTCCGTACACCTGAGTCAGAGCGCGCTGTCGCGCGTGATCGGCCGGCTGGAGACTGCCGGCCTGGTCGAGCGGCACATGTGCCCGGAGGACAGGCGCGCGGTCAACGTACGGCTGACCGCCGAGGGACTGCACCGCCAGCAGGAAGCCCAGCCGACGCAGCGCGAAGTGCTCGCGCAGCGCCTGCACGCACCGCTGGTGAAGAGCTGCGAGCCCACTCGCCTGACCTGATCGTCAAGCCGCCAACCCGGCTGAGCCTGCTGCGTCAGTTGAGGCGGCTGGCCGGCTGACACTGCTGGGTCAGTTGAGGGTGTAGCTGTAGCCGTTCGCGGTGAGATCGGTGAGGATGCGTTGGCGGTGTTCCTCGCCGCGCAGCTCCAGCTGAAGCGCTACCTCGACCTCCTCCAGGCTGAGCGTCTCTGAGATCCGCTCGTGCACGACCTCGATCAGGTTGGCGTCCAGTGCCGCCAGCTCGGTCAGCAACGTGGCCAGTCCGCCTGGCGTGTCCGGGATGCGTACTCGCAACGACAGGTACCGGCCGGCCGCCGCCATGCCGTGCCGGATCACCCGCATCAACAGCAACGGGTCGATGTTGCCACCGGACAGCACCACGACCACCGGCGGTTTGAACCGCTTCGGCTCATCCAGTACGGCAGCAACCGCGGCCGCACCGGCCGGCTCGACCACCAGCTTGGCGCGTTCCAGTACCAGCAGGACTGCCTTCGACAACGAGTCCTCGCCGACGGTACGGACATCGCCGACGTACTGCTGGATCGTCTCGAACGGCACCTTCCCCGGCAGGCCGACCGCGATCCCGTCCGCCATCGTGGTCATCCGGTCGAGTTGCACCGGCTCCCCCGCCGCCAGCGACGCCGGGTACGCCGCCGCGCCGGCCGCCTGGACGCCGACGACCTCGATCGGCATCCCGTCCCGCTGCATCGCGGTCGCGATCCCGGCGAGCAAGCCGCCACCACCGGTCGGTACGACGACGGTCCGCACCTGCGGGCACTGCTCGACGATCTCCAGCCCGGTGGTCGCCTGGCCGGCGACGATGTCCGGGTGGTCGAACGGGTGGATCAGCACCGCGCCGGTTTCGGCCGCGTACGCCCGCGCCGCGGTCAGGCAGTCGTCGATCGACGTACCGACGAAGCGGATCTCGGCGCCGTACGCGCGGGTCGCCTTCTCCTTCGGGATCGGCGCGCCGTTCGGCATGAACACGGTCGACTTGATCCCGAGCAACTGCGCCGCCAGCGCGACGCCCTGCGCGTGGTTGCCCGCGCTGGCCGCGACGACGCCACGGTCGCGCTCGGATTTGGACAGTCGCGCCATCCGTACGTACGCCCCACGCAGTTTGAACGACCCGGTTCGCTGCAGGTTCTCGCACTTCAGGAAGACGTCACCGCCGACTAGCTCGCTCAGCCACCGCGAGTACTCCAACGGAGTCGGCGCGACCACATCGTGCAGCAGCTCGGCCGCCCGGACCACATCCCTGGCCTCGATCACTCTGTAACCCTAGTGCGAAATACGGTTGTGCCCGGCACATACGCTGCAGGACATGAAGGTAACGGCTGTCGTGGTCCGTCCGGGCGATCAAGCGACCCTCACGCTGGAGGTGGAGGTCGACGCGCCGTCGAGTACGTGGTTCCCGGATGTCGCGCCGGTGGTGGAGGCGGTCCGCGACACGTACGGCATCGAGGCCGTCGTCCTCACCTGTCTGTCCGACGACCCGCCCACGTACCTGATGAGCCCGATCACCGAACCACCCGCCGACGCGACGTGGGTGTACGACCGGCCGGTCAGCTCGGCCGATCTGCCCGCCTGGACGCATCCGGAGTGGTACGACGAGGCGCCGCGGTGGATCGCCGAGCATGTCCGAGCGACCGGCCCGTGGTCGCAGCTCAAGTCCTGGGGTCTGTCGAACGTCCTGCGCATCCCGACCGCCGACGGCGACGTGTACTTCAAAGCGCTCGCGCACTCGACCACGATCAAGCCGGTACGGCCGGACGCGCTGCCGTTCCTCTTCGCGCACGAGCCGCTCTTCCTGCACCGCGCGTCCGCCGATCGCCCGGATGCGGTCCCAGCGCCGATCGCCATCGACGAGCGGCGGGCGTGGATGTTGCTGCGCGACCTCGGTACGCCGCTGTCCGACGAGACCGAGCTCGGCGTCTGGATCGATGCGGTCCGTCGCCATGCCCGGTTACAGCGAAGCTACGCGGATCAGCCCGAGCGGCTGCTGGAGTTCACCTGCGCCGATCGGCGGCTGGCTGTCCTCGCGGCCGAGGTCGACCGCCTGCTCGGCCCCAACCCGTTCACCGACCGGCTCGAACCGGCCGAACGGGACCGGCTGCCGGAGCGCGCGAAACAGTTGCGCGAGGCAATCAACGAGCTGGCCGCGATCGGCGTACCCGAGACGTTGCTGCACGGCGATCTGCACCCGCGCAACCTCGCCGTGAAGGACGGCCGGGTCCTCGCCTTCGACTGGACCGATGCCGCGCTGGCGCATCCGTTCCTGGACCTGGTGACCTTCGTCGAGGAGCGCTCGCCGCTGTCCCGCGAACCGGAAGTGCGGGACGCGTACTTGAGCGAGTGGGAGGAATACGCCGACCCGGCCGCGCTGCGGCGCGCGCTTGAACTCGCCGAGGAGCTCGGGGCGTTGTACCAGGTGATGACGTACCTGCACCTGCCCGACTACTTGACCGGACCGAGCAAGGAGTCGATGTACCGCGGCGGCGTGTGGTGGCTGCGACGACTCCTAACGGTGTAGCGACTCTTGACGGTGTAGCGACTCTTGACGGTGTAGCGAGTCTTACCGGTGCAGCACCGCCAGCTGGTTGCGCATGCCGCGGCGTACGGGCGCGTCCAGGTGCCGCTCCCACTCCGGATGCCGTTCGCCGCGGAGCATCGCGTAGTACGCGAGCGCCTCGGACAGCGCGGCTTCCCGCAGGTACCCGCGGGCGAGTGGTTGTTTGCCGCGACCGTTCGGGCGCGGGCGGCGTTCGTACGCGGCGTTCGCGGTGAAGATGCCGAGGCCGTAGAAGACGGTGAGCAGGTCGGTCAGCGACTCGTGATCCGGGCGGGCGGCCGGCGTGATCCGTCCGCTGCCCAGCAACAGCTCGTGACCCACCTCGTGCGCGTAGATCGCGATCAGCGCGACCGGGTCGGCGGGCAGTGCCGGCGCGAGCTGGATCAGGTTCTGTTCGGTTCCGCGCATCCAGCGGCCGGACTGTTCCTTGACGGTCCCGCCGCCCGGCCGGCGTACGCAATCGAGCTCGAAGCTGAGGCCGCACTGACCTGGCCGGAGGTCCATTCGCCCGTCGACCCGTCCGCACAGCTCGGTCGCGGCCGCGTGGCTACCGTCGTACGCGACCGGGATCAGGTCCGCGGGCACGGCAATCGGGCGATGCGGTACGTCCCGGCCGAACTCCGCCACCAGCCAGTCCATCGACGCGCGAATCCACCGGCGGCTGCCGCCGGGAAGCCGTTCGCGTGGCGCCTTCAAGGACCGAATCTGCTGGTTGTTCCGCACCATCGCGATCCTCACTCGCCAGATCCTGCCAGGTCCGGCCGTCGTCGGGTTCACCTCAGCGGCGCGCCCTCCTGGATGGACGAGATCTCGGCGTTCTTCACCAGCGTCGCGAGCCGCGCGAAGGTACGGATCCGTACCGCCCGGTCGAGCTCGGTCGGGAGCACCGGCAGCAGCGACTCCGCCCACAGTCCATGCCGGCGGAAGCAGTACGCGGCCAGTGCGTCGGACGCGCCGCGCTCCCCCAGGTAGCCAAGGCTCTGCAGCATCGAGCGCTTCCCCGGCACGCGCTCGACCGCCTGGTTGGCAAGGAAAACGCCGAAGCCGTGGAAGACCGCGAACAGGTCGCTGACCGCCTCCGCGTCCGGCCGCTGCCGGTCGATCAGGTGGTATCCCCAGAGCACCTCGTGGCCCAGCTCGTGCGCGACTGCCGCCACCACCGCGGCGGGCTCGGCGAGAGTGGTTGCCGACAGCATCACCGCGGTGCCCTCGCGGCCGCCGGTACGCAGGTCGATCCAGCACGCCCGCGACCCCGAGCCCGCGGGCGCGGACCACACTGCTTCGGCGCGTGCGTACAGGTCGGCGCGCCGGTTCGGATCGGTCTCCTGGGCGATCGCCGTGGTCCGCCGCAGCTCGGCGTCCAGCTCACGTTCGGTCAGTACCGCGATCTCGGCGTCGAAGCCCTCGGCCACGAGGGCCGCGACCTCGGCCGGCGTCATCGTTGCCTGCAGCCCCGACAGCGCGACCAGCTCGCGCGGCTGCTCGGCGGTGAAGCGGTGCACGGCCGCGCTGCGGGCGGCCGCGCGGACCTCCTCCATCCGGAAGCTGAACCGGATTCGGTCGTCGGGCACCTCCATCCAGGCGCACACCCGGACGCACAACTCCCAGGCCGCCCGCTCCGAACCGTCGTATTCCTTGGGCACGAAGGCGGTCGGCAGTACCGGCGGGCGACGCAGCGGCTCGGTCCCGAACTGGCCGATCAGCCAGTCCAGCGTGTCCTCGATCCACTGCTCCGGTCCACCCGGGAGCAGGACCTTCGGACCGTACAACAGCTCGCGCTCGCGGAGCCGGCGCCGCCAAGCACCGATCAGATTCATATCGAAAGGACGCGGCCGGATGATCAGCCGTTCCACTGGATCTTTGTCGCGGCCGGGATCACCAACCGAGCACTGTCGGCGGTCCACCGATCAGCTCGTCGAGGCGGGACACGAAACGGGCGCGCGGTACGGGGTCGAGGGCCTGGTGCCAGTCCGGGACGAGCCGGCCGTCGTGGCGCAGGCGGTGTTGTTCGAAGCGGTACAGGGCGAGTGCTTCCGCGACCGCGTTCTCGCCGAGGTACCCGGAGGTGTGTACCCATTCGCCGTCCAGTGTCGTCTCGTCCACCGCGGCGTTGACCAGGACGATGCCGAACCCGTGGAACAGCGCGCACAGATCGGTCAACGGCTCTTCGAGTGGGCCGGTGGCCCAGGGCGGCGCCGGGCGGGACAGGAGCTCGTGGCTGAGCTCGTGGGAGACGGCCGCCAGCAGTTTCAGCGGGTCGGCGAGGATGTCGGATCGGAGCAGGACGGCGCAGTGACCGGGGATCGGGTCGACGCCGGGGCAGTCGGCGGCCAGATCCACCCAGCGTCCGAGTGCCGGCCCGGGGCGTACGACAGGCGGCGCGTACGTGGTGCGGCCGGCGCCCTGGTCGGAGGCAGCCGCGGCCAGCAGGCAATGGACGAGCTCGGCGCCGAACTCGGCCGCACCCAGCCGCCGGACCAGAAACGGCAACAACTGCTCGCCGTCATCGCCCTGGCCACTCGTCAGCTCAGCCTGGATGATCCGGTCGACCTGCTCGAACGAAGCAATACCAAGCCGGTTGGAGTGCGTACGAACCGCGGCCCGGTCGCCGGGTGCCGCGTCCTTCGACAGCGGATGATCCGGGTCGAGGTAGTCGTCGAGCATCACCGACCCGAGCAGTTCGGCCGCCTCGGTCACCTTCTCCAGCCGGAAGCTGAAGTGCACCTGCTCAGGCTGGACGCCCATCCGCTCGCACACCCGTACACACAGCTCCCGCGCGGCCGCGTCCGACCCGTCGTACCCGGCCGGTACGAATTCCTCCGGTACGACGGCAGGCCGGCGCAACGCCTCGGTGCCGAAGTACTCCGTCAGCAGCCGGAACGAGTCCCCGATCCATCGCGTTGGTCCACCTGGCAATGGGACTTTCGGCCCGCGCAGGTCTGCCTCGAACGTCATGTTCCAGCAGACGCCGCCGCCGCGTCCGGGGTTCCGCCGCGTTGCTCGGCGAGGCATTCGGCGAGGCATTCGGTGAGGCTCGAAACGGTTGTGAGGCGTACGCGGCGTCGGGCAGCGTGGTCGCGACGCCAAACGCTTCTGGAGGTCTGTGCCGGAGGCATCGAAGCCCCGCGCTCAGCTGGACCGCAAGCAGTTCCTCCGCCTTGGCCTGGGCGCCGGTGTGGCAGCAGGGATCGTGCTTACCGGCAAGCTGCCCGCATTCGCCACCGGTACGACCAGCGACGTACAGGCCTGGGTGGATGCACGCCAGGGCAGACTGCCGCAGACGTACGACGAGATCACGCGGCTGCCGATGGCGTACCGGAGGGCCGTGTTCACCCAGCTGTCGTTGCCGGTGCGGCAGGAGCTCTGGCTGGAGCAGCTACGTCGGCACCGCGCCACTGGACCGGCACTGGTCGGCAAGCAGGCCGCTGTACTGGATGAGTTCGAGGCGTTCGTACGGCGTGGGTTCGAGCACTCCGGGGCGGAGTTCGGAACGCGGGAACGGTTCGACGAGTTGGTGCGGTCGGCGTACCGGCGTGAGGACGCGCAGGCGCTGTTCGGCACACTCGGACCGGTTGAGAACGCCGGGATGGCACCGGCTGACAGTTGTGCGTGTTCGACCTGGGACGACTGGTGTGGCGACTTCTGCGCGTTCCGGAAGTACAACTGCACCCGGACCTCGTACGGCTGTGGTGGCGGGTGGAGCTTCCACTGCGATGGGTACTGCAACTAGTTACAGCCGCGCGTTCGCACTGCCGCCGTTCGCCGAACACGCCCCGGAGGTCGTCGCGGCGCTGCTCGAGCTAGGTCGTGCGAACGGTCCGCTCGACGCGCGCGACGACCTCACCATGGACCCCGGCCTACTCGCGGCTGAACCGGGTGGTGGAGCACAGGACACGGTGAGTGCGTTCTTCGGGCAGTTCGTCAGTCATGACCTGTCGCTCGATCCGCGAACGCGGTTGGCCCGTCCGGCCGATCCGTTCTTGACCACCAACCACCGCACGCCCTGGCTGGACCTCGACTCCGTGTACGCCGCCGGACCGCCAGCACTTCACTTCGACCCGAAGGACCCGGCACTGCTCATAGTCGGGTCCAACGGCCAGTACGAGGACGTACCGCGCGCACCGGACGGCACCACCATGACATTCGACCTGCGCAACGACGACACGCTGATGCTCAGTGCGCTGCATGCCGCGTTCCTGCGCTTCCACAACCACGTGGTCGAACGGCTACGGGCCTCCGGAGTGACCAGCTTCGCCGCGTACCGTCGTGAGGTCGTTTGGCACTACCAGTGGATCATCCGCCACGAGTACCTGGCCGGTCTGGTCGAGCCGGGCACGTGCGAGCGCGCCACTGGGCTCGCACCGCCTGGTACTGGGCTGCCTGGTACCGGGCTGCCTGGTACCGGGCTGCCTGTTGAGCTGCAGATCGCACTGCGGTTCGGGCATGCGCAGCTGCGGCCGGCGTACCAGGTGAACAACAAGCTGACCGCCTATCTGTTCAGCCCGGACAATCCCGACCTGCGCGGTGGCTGCCCTGGCCCAGACCGGTACGTCGACTGGCGCGAGCTGCTCGCAACCAATGCGCGGCCGATACGGCGTTCGGTGTGTACTCCGCTGTTCCGGCTGCCACGCCACGCCAATCCAGCAGGTGACCTACCGGTTTCACTGCCACAGCGCGATCTGCTTCGGCACCTCACTTGGCAGATCCCATCCGGTCAGGCCATTGCCACAGCTCTGGGCATACCAGTCCTGGCAGCCGCTGACCTCGCTGAGCTGCAGCCGTACGGTCTGGATCGCTCCACGCCGCTCTGGTACTACCTACTCGCCGAAGCCGAGGTGGTGACAGCCGGAGCCACACTTGGTCCACTGGGCAGCCGCTTGCTCGCGGAAACCATGCTTGGCCCGCTGGCCGACCCCAGCCATGCTGCGCCCGCGGACTGGCGCCCCACTCTCCCGAGCGCGACGCCGAACCACTTCACCCTCGCTGACTTGTTCGCATTGGCCGGAGTACTCGACCGGTGAGTCACTTCAGCAAGAGCTTGCCCAGGCGGCGCGACGCGACGTACATGCCGAAGGCACCCATCGCGGCCAGGTAGCCGGCGTGTACGAGCAGGAACCAGCCGACGTTGCCGGTGGTGAAGGCCCGCTCCAGCACGACACCCTGGTACAACGGGGTGATCTCGACCAGCCAACGGATCACCCCGGGGTATGTCTCGACCGGGTAGAAGGTCGCCGAGAACAGGAACATCGGCATGATCGCCAGTTGAACGAACTCGAAGTCCTGCCAACTGCGCATGAACGTGGTCAGCGCCATCCCCGCGCCGGCGAACGCGAACCCGATCAGCACCGAGGCGGGCAGCGCGAGCAGCGCCCACCACGACTTCACCAGGCCCATGAGGAGCATCACCACGACGAACATCGCCGAGTAGATGGCTCCGCGCAGCAGCGCCCAGGTCACCTCACCGGTCGCCACGTCCCACGGCCGCAGCGGCGTCGCCAGCATCGAGTCGTACAGCTTGGCGTACTTCATCCGGAAGAAGATGTTGTACGTCGAGTCGAAGATCGCCCCGTTCATGGCCGAACTCGCCAGCATGGCCGGCGCGACGAACGCCGCGTACGCGATCCTGGTCCCGTCGGACAGGGTGAAGTCGCCGACGAGATGCGCGACGCCGATCCCGATCGACAACAGGTAGAACACCGGCTCGAAGAACCCGGACAGGAACACCACCCAGGACCGCCGGTACAGCAGGAAGTTCCGCTCGACGATATGCCGGCCCCCGCCGAGCCGAACCGGAACAGGCAGCACCCGGGCCGCAATGGTCGCCATCAGCCGATCAGCTTTCGTGTGAAGCCGCGAACGGCCAGCCAGGTGCCGGCCACCAGCCAGGCCAGCAAGTAGACGATGTTGACGAGCGCCAGCCACGGGTTCACCGTGCCGAGGCTCAGGTGGCGGGCCAGGTCGACCGCGTGCCACAGCGGGCTCACGTACGCCAGCCACTCGATCCAGTCCGGCAGTTGTGACACCGGGAAGAACGCCCCGGAGAACAGGAACGCCGGCACCACGCCGAACCGGAACACGATCGCGAAACCGGAGTCGTTCTCCAGCGTGGTCGCGTACGCGGCGATCGGCGCGGCGACCGCCAGACCGACCAGCAACGCGATCGGCAGGCCGAGCACGCCGAGCGGTGACTTGAGCCCACCGAACAACGCGATGATCACCAGGAACACCGTGCACGAGCTGAACACCCGGAACGCGATGAACGCCAGCTGCCCGTACACCACATCCGCCGGCCGCAGCGGGGTCGCGATCATCGAGTGGTAGAACTTCTGCCACTTCAGGCCGCTCATCACCGGGTACGTCGCCTCGCCGACCGCGATCTGCAACGCGGTCGAGGCGAGCAACCCCGGCGCGATGAACTGCAGGTAGCTGACGCCGCCCAGCGCGCCGGTCCCGTTGCTGTCCACGAACGAGCCGAGCCCGATCCCCATCGCGGCCAGGTACAGCATCGGCAGCAGGAAGCTGCTGATCAGGCTGCCCTTCCAGGTCCGCTTGTAGACGGTCAGCCAGTAGTCGAACATCCGGCGACCGTTCTCCAGAGCAATCGCCATGTCAGTCCACCAGCGTCCGGCCGGTCAGGCGGAGGAACACGTCCTCCAAGGTGGAACGACGGACCAGGACCGCAGCCGGTTGCAGGCCGCGCTCGTGGACGGCGGCGACGGCACGCTCTCCGTCGTCGGTGTAGAGCAGGAGGCGGTCCGGCAGGACTTCGATCCGTTGCGCGAGATCCTCCACCTTGCCGGCCAGGGCGTCGTGGTCGGCGAGCATCACGTCCGGCCCGAAGCGCAGCTCGGTGACCTCGCGGGTCGAGTAGTCGCGGATCAGCTCGGCCGGCGAACCCTCGGCCGCGATCAGTCCGCCGTCCATCACCACCAGCCGGTCGCACAACTGCTCGGCCTCGTCCATGTAGTGCGTGGTGATGATCAGCGTGACACCGGCCTGTTTGAGCCGGAACAGCTTGTCCCACAACAGGTGCCTCGCCTGCGGGTCCAGCCCCGTGGTCGGCTCGTCGAGCAGCAGCAGGTCGGGCTTGCTGACCAGCGACCGCGCGATCGTCAACCGCCGCTTCATCCCGCCGGACAGCTCGTCGACCTTCACCTTCGCCTTCTCGGTGAGCGCGACGAACTCCAGCAACTCGTCCGCGCGGTTGCGGCACTCGGCCCGGCTGAGCCCGAAGTACCGCCCGTAGATGGTCAGGTTCTCCCGGACGGTGAGCTCGGTGTCGAGGGTGTCCTCCTGCGGGCAGACGCCGAGCCGGCCGCGGATCGCCGGCCCGTCGGTGGCCGGGTCCAGGCCGAGAATCCGGAGCGTCCCGCCGCTGGTCGGGGAGACCGCGCCGATCATCCGCATCGTCGACGACTTGCCCGCGCCGTTCGGGCCGAGGAACCCGAACGCCTCACCCCGCCACACGTCCAGGTCGATCCCACGGACCGCCTCGAAGTCGCCGTACGACTTCCGCAGGCCGCGGACATGAACCAAGGATTCCCGCTGCTCACTCACCTGCCTGAGACTAGACGCCCCCACGGACAGTTTTCTTGTCGTTTTGGGCATACCCGAGCCGTCGCACCGCGTACGCCCGCACTCCCGCCGCGAGCCACTCGGGCAGATCCTTGTCCACGGTCTCGATGATGGCGCGCTGATCCGCGTTCTCGACCAGGAGATCACCGAGCGCGTAGTACGTCGTCGGCGTCGCGGGCCACAGCTCGAGTACGCCCTGGTAATGCAGCTCGATCAGCTCGAGTCCTTCGGGTGAATCCGGCCGTACGCCGCGGTCCCGGGCCGCGGCCATCCGCAGTAGCAGCCGACGGCCCTCGTCGCCCAGCTGCTCGTAGTCCTCCCGCGTCCAGCCGTCGGTCTCCCGTACGGCTCGCTCGAACCCTTCGACAACCTCCGCGCCGAACCGCTCAGCCAGTTCGGTATGCAGCCGGGACCGCGCCTCGGTCAGTCCGGTGAAGAACTCCGCATCGGTCACCGTCTCGTCACCGGATACACCCGCGATCGTCCGTTCGACCGACCCGAGCATGGTGTCCAGCCGTTTGCGCTCCGCCAACAACTGCTCGCGGTGTCCGCGCAGTGCGGTGACCTCATCCTCCTGCTCGTCCAGGATGCGGGAGATCGCGGGCAGCGGTACGTCAAGCTCCCGGAGTAGCAGAATCCGCTGCAGCCGGAGCAGCTCCGACCGGCCATAGTACCGGTAGCCGTTCGTCGCTACGCGGCCCGGCGGTAGCAGTCCGATGGCGTCGTAGTGACGCAGTGTCCGTACCGAGACACCGGCCAGCTTGGCCACCTCACTGACCGTACGCTCCACTGCACCTCCGTAAACGGGTTGGAGTATGACGTTACGTCACCCCCTAGCGTCCACGGCATGTCATTCACCATCCTGCACACCCAGCTGATCGACCGAGGCGCCGTACTCCCACAGGGCTGTCTACGGGTCGCGGACGGTCGCATCGCTGCTGTTGGCGGGCCGGACCTCGTCCAACCGGGCGACACGGTGATCGACGGCTCCGGAACCACCCTGCTGCCCGGACTGATCGATTCGCATGTTCACCTCATCCCTGGCTGTACGCAGCTCGCGGCGACCTTCGGTGTGACCACGCAGTTCGACCAGTTCTGCATGCCCGAGGTGATCGAACAGGAGACTCCGCGCTCGTCGTTCTTCACGTCCAGCATCGGCGCGACCGTTCCAGGCGGTCACCCGACGATCGCGTTCCCACCGATCCCGTACGTCACCGGTCCGGCGGATGCCAAGCAGTTCGTCGCCGATCGCATCGCGGAGGGAGCTGACCACCTCAAGCTGATCTACGACGACGGGTCTGGCGCGGGGATGGACATCCCCACACTGGACGAGGCCACGCTGCGAGCACTGGTCGACGCGGCTCACGACTGCGGGCTGACTGTTGTCGCACATGTGTCGACCGCGGCGAGTGCGGTCAAGGTGGTCGAGTGCGGCGCTGACGTACTCGCGCATGCACCGTCTGATCTCATGTCGCCGCAGGACATCGAGGCGGTCGCCAGTAGTAGTACTGCGGTGATCGCCACTCTGGACATCGTCGACGGGTACACCTGTCCGTCCGGGCGACTGCCCTTGCAGGACGCGCCTGAGCTGATGCAACGGATGCCTGCGAGGTGGAGGCGGGTACTGAACGAGCAGTCTCGCCGGTGGATGCCACCGCAGCCGCCGGACGGTGCCGCGGCGAGGGCGAACACACTGGCGCTGCTACGAGCCGGCGTGCCCGTACTGGCTGGGACGGACGCTCCGAACCCCGGCATGGTCTTCGGAGCGTCACTACACCGGGAGCTGGAACATCTGGTGCGTGCTGGGCTCACTCCGGCCGAGGCGCTCGTGGCCGCGACCAGTGCGCCCGCTGACGCGTTCAAACTGACTGACCGCGGCCGGCTGGTTGCTGGTACGCGTGCTGATCTGCTGATGGTGGACGGTGACCCGCTGGACGACATCAGCGCGACGCAGCGGGTGCGGCGTACTTGGGTTGGTGGGGACGTGGTCGTGCCGGAGCAGTACGCCGGCAGTGACACCGAGTTGGCCGGAGTCCAGTTCATGGGCCAGACAACCGCGCGGATCATCGCTGCACTTAAGGAGCTGTGGCCGGACCTCCCTGCCGACTGACGTCGTGCGGCGGTGAGGTAAGAGCGACGGTCAGCCGCGGCCGGCGTACGGCATGCCGGCTGCCATCACGGTCAGGTTCGGTACGGCGACCGTGGTCGGGAGCTGGGCGATCCGGACGACGAAGTCCGCCACGATCTTCGGGTCGAAGGTCGGTTCGGCCGCAATCGATCCGTCCGGCTGGAGTACGCCCTGCTCCATCCGTTCGGTCATCGCGGTCGCGGCGTTGCCGATGTCGATCTGGCACGCGGTGATCCCGTGCGGCCGCCCTTCCAGCTCCAGTCCTTTGGTCAGACCGGAGATCGCGTGCTTGCTGGCCGTGTACGCGATCCCCCGCGGCCGCGGTACGTGCGCCGAGATGGACCCGTTGTTGATGATCCGCCCACCCTTCGGGTCCTGCCGCAACATCAGGTCGAACGCCGCCTGCGCGCACAGGAACGATCCGGTCAGGTTCGTGTCCACCACCCGCCGCCAGTCCGCCTCGGCAACGTCCTGCACCGCCGCGGCCGGCGCCCCCGTACCGGCGTTGTTGACCAACACATCGACCCGCTCCAGCCCGCCGAAGAACTCCCGCACCGCACCCCCGTCCCCCACATCCAGAACCGCCCACCGCACCCGCCCACCAGCGCCGCCGGCCCCACCCCCAGCCGCCTCGCTCCTTACCTCTCCCGCCGCCGCGGCGGTTTCCTTCAGCTTGTCCTCGGTTCGGCCGGTCACCCACACCAGGAATCCGGCGCCCGCCAGCGCTAGCGCCATCTCCCGTCCCAGCCCTGACCCACCACCGGTCACCACCGCTACCCGCGTCACAAAACCTCTCCTTCCACCGTCGCATGCACGGGAGAGATTCTCCTCCGCTGCGGACAGTAACCACTCGGCGACCGAGAGCAAATAAGTGGCGGCTCAGTTGAACACCTTGGAAACTCATTTGCGTGTATCACGCAAGCATGTATATGCTTGCAGCATGCAAGTAAACGACGCGTACTCTCCGCGCACGCCCATCGAGGGCGTCATGCACGCGTTCACCCGGGTCGGTCGCCGGCTCAAGGCCAAGCAGCCCGGCGACACGATCGACCACAGCGCGCACATCGTGCTGTTCGCGCTGCGGTGCAACGGCGCACTGCGACTGTCCGATCTGGCCGCGCGACTGGAGCTCGACGCCTCGACCACGAGCCGGCACGTCCGGTCGCTGGAGCAGCTCGGCCTGGTCCGCCGCTCCCCCGACCCCGACGACGGCCGCGCCTTCCGGGTCGAGCTGACCGAGCAGGGCGTGGAGCAGTGGGAGGCCGGCGCCCGGCACCGGATGGAGCTGCTCAGTGCCGCGATGGAGGGCTGGTCCGAGCAGGACGTGCAGACCTTCGAGCGGCTGATGACCCGCTTCGCGGACGGCGTCGCCGCCCTCACCGAAGCTCCCACCAGCGCCGCCTGGGCCGACAAGGGCTGGGCCGCGGTAGCACCGCGGCTGCACAAGTCCGCTCCGGCAGAGCGCCCCGACGACCTCGACGAAGCCACGGACGACGGCGACTCCGCCGCCCGTGCGAACACCGACAAGAACCTGGAGAGCACCAGATGAGCACCACAGAGCCCGCTACCGCCGGCGGCGCCTCACCGACTCCGGACGGCGGTCCCAACTACCTGTCCCACAAGCAGATCATGGTCGTCCTCGGCGGACTGATGGCCGGCATGTTCCTGGCCGCCCTGGACCAGAGCATCGTGGGTACCGCACTCCCCCGGATCGTCAGCGAGTTCAACAGCCTGGACAAGCTGTCCTGGGTGGTCACCGCGTACCTGCTGACCTCGACCGCCTCGACCCCGCTCTGGGGCAAGGTGTCCGACCTGTACGGCCGCCGCCCGCTGTTCATCGCGGCGATCGTCACCTTCCTGGCCGGTTCCGTACTGGCCGCGCTGTCGCAGAACATCGAGATGCTGATCGGCTTCCGGGCCGTCCAGGGTCTTGGTGCCGGTGGTCTGATGTCGCTCGCGTTCGCCACCATCGGCGACGTGATCCCGCCGCGCGAGCGCGGTAAGTACATGGGGTACTTCGGTGCCGTCTTCGGTCTGTCCTCGGTGGCCGGCCCGCTGCTCGGCGGTCTGCTCACCGACGGTCCGGGCTGGCGCTGGATCTTCTGGATCAACCTGCCGATCGGCCTGGTTGCCCTCGGCATCGTCGGCGCCGTGCTGAAGCTGCCGCACGTGAAGCGCTCGCACAAGATCGACTACCTCGGCGCCGCCACCGTGGCCGCCGCGGTCACCTCGCTGCTGCTGGCCGTCTCCTGGAGCGGCCCGACCAACGGCTGGGGCACCGGTACCACGCTGGCGCTGCTCGGCGCCTCGGTCGTACTGGCGGTCGTGTTCGTCTTCGTCGAGCTCAAGGTCGCCGAGCCGATCATCCCGATGGACCTGTTCAAGGGCCGGATCTTCTCCGGGTACGCCGGGTACGCGTTCCTGCTCGGTTTCGCGATGTTCGGCGCGCTGATCTTCCTGCCGCTGTACCTGCAGGCCGTCAAGGACATGTCGCCGACCCGGTCCGGCCTGGCGCTGCTGCCGATGATCGTCGGTATCTTCTCCGCGTCGATCCCGAGCGGCCAGCTGATGAGCAAGACCGGCCGGTACAAGATCTACCCGATCATCTCCGCGGTCGCGGTCGGCGCGGCGATGGTGATGCTGTCCACGCTGAGCCTCTCCACTCCGTACTGGCAGCTGGCGATCTATATGTTCGTGATGGGCGCCGGGCTGGGCCTGTCGATGCAGATCACCGTCACCGCCGCGCAGAACAGCGTGCCCCGGCAGCACATGGGCAGCGCGACCTCGACGATGACCTTCTTCCGCTCGATGGGTGGCGCGATCGGCACGGCCGTGTACGGCGCGGTGCTGACCAGCCGGCTGACCAGTCACCTGACCGACCTGGTCCCCCAGGCCGCGCAGGGCATGGTCGACCAGCTGGCCAAGGCGGCGAACAGCGTGCAGGCACTGCACGCTCTGCAGCAGCCGATGAAGGGCTGGGCGCTGCACGGCCTGGTCGACGCGATGGGCGACGTGTTCCTGGTTTCCCTGCCGTTCCTGGCGATCGCGCTGATCATCGCGATCATCACCCCGGAGCAGCGGCTGGCCGGCCGCAACGACGGCCCGAAGGCCGAGGGCGAGGACTCGCTGGAGTCCTCGGCAGCGGCTGCCATGCACTGATCGGCCCTGATCCGCACTGGTCCGATACGGATCCGGCACTGGTCCAGTGCGGATCCGGACCGGCACCGGAGCACCGATACCGCACTGAGACCAAACGGCGGTTGACCAACCCGACAGCCGTCCTGGGAAGCTTCCAGGACGGCTGTTCGTCTGCTGTACACCGGACGACCATCCGCGTGACCCCGCCGGGGTCATAGTTTCGTCAGGAACCGGAGCGACAGGGGCAGCCGCAGGGATGAAGACACTGGATCGACCGCTGGACGACGACGACCGGGCGATGGCGGACCTCGCCGACGTCCGCGACTGGCGGCGCCTCGGCGGGCCGCACACGGGCGCCACCGGGCCGGTACCGGTCCGGCGACTGATCCGCAGGGTCAAGTCCGCGACCAACTGGAAGCCGTGGCCGATCAACCGCAAGACGGTGATCGACGACCAGCTCGACGGCTGGGGCTTCCTGACCCGCCGGAACACCGAGCTCGCCGTGTACGACGACCAGGTCCTTCCGCACAGCCCCTTCAGCGGCTGGGTGGCGTTCGCGATCGAGCCGTGGGACATCGACGAGGTCGCGGCCGGACTCGACGAACACTGGCCGGAAAAATTCAGCCTCGCTTGCCGGCACTGGGGACAGCCTTCGTACGTCGGAGTAGACAGCAAGGCCGGATTCGACGACGACTGGGCACCGGGAGCCGGTCTCGATCGCCGCCATCTCGCCGTTTGGACACCGCCCGGTGCGGAGATCCATCTGTACAGCAACAAGCCGCGCCGCAAGCCGTTGACGACGTCGGTAGGTATTAACTATGTGGTCTACCTCGAAGAGGAGGGGACATGAGAACAGCAATTCACAGAGCCCGCGAGGAGCGTCGTGACGGCCTGGCCAACTCGGGCAGTCCACCCGGCACCGGCCCCGAGAACAGCAGTGTCTCGGACCAGGCGCTCACCCAGGCGGCGTACGCGCGCCTGGGCGACGACGCGCCGTCCCCGCGGCTGTCGCCGGACCTGACGCAGGCACGCGACGCGGCGACCTTGCCGCCGGTGACACCGGGGCAGTCCCGTCCCGGCACCTCGGCCGGCGAACGCGACAAGCCCGGCAGCCAGCCGAACCGTTCCACCGGCCGGGGTCACGGGCTCAGCTGAACCACCGCAGCAGCACCGATCGGTTCGCGCCGCTCACGACCCGATCACCTGTCCGGACCAGACCGGGAACGCCTTCGTTTTCTGGTTCAGCGGGTTGTCCACAGACCGGCCTCCGCCCCGGGGCTTGGCCCTGAAACGCCGTACCTTTACCGATAACGGCTTGAGCACCGATGGAAGGAACAAGGCCGAATGAAGACGCAGGACAGGCCGCTCGACGAGGATGATCTGGCGATCGCCGATCTGGCCGGAATCAGCGACTGGAAGCCGATCGCGGGACCGGACAACGACCAGACCGGCCCCGCGGTGGTGCGCGCGATCGTGCAGCGCGTCACGTCCGCGACCGACTGGAAGCCCTGGCCACTGAACCAGGGCGAGAAGATCGACGACGTGCTCGCGTCGTGGGGCTTCACCACCAAGCGCGGCAGCACCATCGTCGTGTTCCCCGGGCTGGCCTTCGCCGACGCCCGCAACAGCGGCTGGTCGGCGTACGACATCGGCCCGGACGACATCCCGGCCGCCGAAGCCGGGCTCGACCAGAACTGGCCGACCATGCTCGAGCTGGCCCAGAAGCACCTCGGCCGGCCGGACTACGTGGGTGACGACAGCAGTCCCACCTTCCTCGACGAGTGGATGCCAGGCGCCGGCGCCGACCGCCGCCACCTGGCCGTCTGGGTCCGCCCCGGTGCCCAGTTCCACTTGTTCAGCAACAAGCCGACGCAGGCGCCGTTGACTGATGCGGTGGGCGTCACCTACGCGGTCTACATCGACTAGGAGCCCGAGAAATGACGCAACCCACCGAGGGCCCGCAGCCCGGCCGCAACTGGGACGTTGCGATGGACCGCTTTGGCCAGCTGAATGACCAGCAATGGGGCAACGTGGTGGCAATCGCCTCCGCGGACAGAGAAATCATCGACAAGATGATCGCCAAGGCGAGTAAGCCGAGTTTGAAGACCCGGTTGAACAACAAGATCAGGGAGGCCACCGGTCGCGTGCAGGCGGTGTACACCCACACCGCGCAGCGACTGAGCGAAGGTGCGGTCCAGCTGGCGAGCCAGGCCCGGCAGTTCGGCGAGAACGTGGCCGACCGCGCCACCGAGTTCGGCCAGGAGGTGGCCGGGCGGGTCCAGGCGGGCCGGGAGGCAGTCGGACAAGCCATCCAGCAGGGCGCCCAGGCCGTGCGTGACCGCGCCACCGAGTTCGGCCAGGCGGCCTCCGACATCGCCCTCAACACCCGGGACTCGGTCGTTCAGGGTGCGCAAGCTGCCGGACAGGCTATCCAGCAGGGCGCCCAGGTCGCGCGTGACCGCGCCACCGAGTTCGGCCAGGCGACCGCCGACGTGGCCCGGGCCGGCTGGGACGCCACGGTGGATGGCGCGCAGGTCGCCGGGCAGGCAGTCCAGCAGGGTGCTCGCGCCACGGCGGACGCGGCCGTGGCGGGTGGCCAGCGGGTAGCCGAAGCCGGCCGGAACGTGGCCGACCGCGCCAGCCGCTGGGGCCAGGTACAGAAGACCCGGGGATCGATCATCGCCGAAGGTGCCCGGGCAACGATGGCGGCGCTGAAGAACGCCGGCGCCGATCCGGCGTTGAAGGGTGCACCTACGCGGGACGTGAACCAGCTCAGCGCGCACTGGAGCAATGTCCACCAGACGGCGGCCACGGCCGAGCCGGCCACCAGGGAGGCGGCCACCGGCCAGGCGCTCGAAGGGGTCGTCACCACCAGCCAGGAGCAGCAGCGTTCCGGCGACGGCGAGCGGGCCGCTCTCGCCGCGCTCGGTGGAGTCGCTTCGCCGCAGGCGATTGCCGGGCAGCCGCCGGCGCAGGGGACCGGAGAGAACACCCAGAGCCCGGTCAATCTCACCAAGGGGAACGACAACAAGGGGATCGGCGGGCGCTGACGCTGACCGAGAAGAACGCCGCCGGGCAGATACCCGGCGGCGTTTTTCGTTGCCTCACACCGAAGTGGGAGGCGACGGTCGGCGTTGTCGGTTCAGTCTTCGGTTGGGGCGGGGCGGGGGCGCCTCGGTAGTGGTCTTGGTGGGTCGGGGTCGGGGTCGTTGCCGGCCAGGTGGTTGACGATGGCGTTGATGACGGCGGCGGTGGGTACGGCGACCAGAGCGCCGACGATGCCCGCGATGACGACGCCGGTGGCGATCGCCAGGATCACCGCCAGTGGGTGCACGCTGACCGCGCGGCCCATCAGGAACGGCTGCAGTACGTGCGCCTCGAGCTGCTGTACGCCGATCACGATCGCGAGCATCACGATCGCCACGATGGGGCCCTTGGCAACAAGTGCGACGAGGACCGCGACCACGCCGCTGACCAGCGCGCCGACCACCGGTACGAAGGCGCCGACGAACACCAGGATGCCGATCGCGCTGACCAGTGGCAGGCCGAGGATCGCGGCGCCGAGCGAGATACCGATCGCGTCGACCGCGGCGACGATGACGGTGGCCCGGACGAACGCGGTCAGCGAAACCCACGCCCGCCGGCCCGACGAGTCCGCCTTGTCGCGAGCCCGGCGCGGGAACAGCCGGACCAGCCATCTCCAGATCTGTTCGCCCTGGTACAGGAAGAAGAACAGGCAGAACAGCGCGATGAACAGACCCGCGACCACATGCGTCGCCGTCGTACCGACCGCTGCCGCCTGCTGACCGAGCGCGCCGCCGGACGTGAACTGTTTCTGCAGCTGCTTGAACAGGTTGGTGATGTCCGCGTCGGTCAGCCCGAAGTTGATCCGGGCCATCTCGCGGAGCTTTTGGACCCCTTCGCCGACCTGCTTCGACAGGTCCTCGAACTGGCCGGCGATCTGCGTACCGACCAGGGTCAGCAGGCCGGCGATCACAATCAGGGTCGCGATCACGGTGAGCCCGGCAGCGGGACCGCGAGGTACGCGGAGCTTCTGCAGACCGTTGGTGACCGGCACCAGCAGCGCAGTGAGGAGTACGCCGACGGTCACCGGAACGACGACCTCGGACAGGTACCGCATCGTGTACCCGATCACGACCACCGCGGCGACGATCACCAGGAACCGCCAGGACCACGCGCTGGCGATCTCCATCCCCCTGGTCACCCCGGTATCAACCCGCCGACCGCCCGCCGACTCCCCCGCCCCATCCAACTCCCGCGCCTTGCCCGGATCGGCGTCGTCGGTGGTGCCCGCCGGCACCTCGTTGTCGGCGACCGGGCTCTCCCGCTCCGGCTCGCCGGCTTCGTCCCGCCCCAGGTTGCTCATCCCACCTCCGTGACTCGCACTGGTGATGAGCCTAGCTAGTGCCCGGTCGTGGCCGTTGTATGAATGTGTCCGGCCAGGCCTTCGGCTGCTTTCGGTGCGAGGTCGGCGAGGAGGCCGACGCCGGCGAGTACGTAGTCGCGGTCGATGCAGATTTCGGCGTGTTGCGGTACGAGCCAGCCTTCCGCCCGCGCGTTCGTACCGATCGAGCCGAGGATCCGCGCCGCGACCTCAGGCGGGTTGTGCCGCAGCACTCCCCCGGACCCGACCAGCAGATCCACTTCGCGCAGGTCCTTCCCGGACCGCTCGATCACGCGCCCGCCAGGGCCGAAAACGATCCGCTGCCGGCCCGCGTGCCGGCGCAGGGCGACTGTCGCCGCCACGCTCGCCAACTGCTCGTCGTACGCCGCCTCGCGCGGACTGTCCGGGAGAAAGGACGGGTCGTCGTGCCGGTGCCTGGCCGCCGTACGCAACTCGCTCTCGCCGGCGACCAGCTCGGCTTCGACGCCGGCCTCGACCACCGGTACGGCGCTCCATCGCATGCCGAGATCGCCCTCGACCGTACGGGTGACCGGATGGGTGGCGACCACTTCGCGGCCGAGGTTCGCGTCCTCCGGGTCGAGTTCGATCACCGAATGTACGTCGGTGGTCGCGCCGCCGATGTCGACGACCGCGACGTCACCGTGCAGACCGGCGAGTACCTCGACGCCGCGCAGTACGACGTCGGGGGTCGCGGCGCGGACCATCCGGGCGAAGGACGGGTCGCGAGACAGGTTCTTGCCGCCGATCACGTGCTTGAGGAACATCTCCCGGATCGCCGCCCGCGCACTGTCCGGCGCGAACACCCCGATCTCCGGGACCACGTTGCCGGCCAGCACGTGCGGTACCGCGCCGAGTACCTCGGTGATCTCGGCCTGGGCGTCGACGTTGCCCGCGACAACGATCGGTTTCCGCCAGTTGTACTTCGCCAGGGTCTCGGCCGCTTTGAGCAGTACGGCCGAGTTGCCGCCGTCCGTACCGCCGAGCAGCAGCACCACATCCGGGCGGTCCTTGCGGAGCTCCTTCTGGCTGGACGCCGACAGTCCGCCGCTGACCACCGCGACCACGCGCCCGCCGCTGGACAACGCGACCCGCTTCCCGGCCTCGGCGGTGACCAGCTCTTCGTTGCCGACGACACCGATCCGCAGACCGCCGCCGGCGCTCGAACACGCGAGCACTTCGGCGTTCCTGACGCCTCGGTCCACGTCCTCAAGCACCGCGCGGCAGGCATGCCACCCGTCCATCACATCGGTGTCGATGGTCGTCCGATGCTCCGCCCGCGCGACCACCGCACCCGAATCCCCATCAACCGCCACCGCCTTGGTAAACGTCGACCCGAAGTCGACGGCCACCACCAGTCCCACCACTTACCCCCAACCCTTGACCGAACTTCCGTCGCTGGACAGTAGTCAGGACAGCGCGCGGTCCAGGTCCTGGAGGAGGTCGTCGGCGGTTTCGATGCCGACGCTCAGGCGGATCAGGTCGGCCGGGACCTCCAGGGGCGTACCGGCGACTGACGCGTGGGTCATCTTTCCGGGGTGCTCGATCAGCGACTCGACGCCGCCGAGCGACTCACCGAGCGTGAAGACCTCCGCCTTGTTGCAGATGTCCAGCGCCTGCTTCTCCCCGCCGGTGACGCGGAAACTGACGATGCCGCCGAACCGCTTCATCTGCTTCGCTGCGGTCTCGTGCCCCGGGTGACCGTCGAGTCCCGGGTACAGCACCTGGCTGACCGACTCGTGCCGCTGCAGGAACTCCACGACCTTCTCGGCGTTGTCGCTGTGCCGATCCATCCGTACGCCCAGGGTCTTGATCCCGCGCAGCACCAGCCACGCGTCGAACGGCCCGGCGACCGCGCCGATCGCGTTCTGGTGGAAGGCGATCTTCTCGGCCAGCTCGGCGTCACGCACGATCAGCGCGCCGCCGACCACGTCGGAATGCCCACCCATGTACTTGGTGGTCGAGTGCACGACCACGTCCGCGCCCAGCTCGAGCGGCTGCTGCAGGTACGGCGAGGCGAACGTGTTGTCCACCACCAGCAACGCGCCCGCGTCATGCGCGATCTGCGCCACGATGGCGATGTCCGCGACGTTGAGCAGCGGGTTCGTCGGTGTCTCCAGCCAGACCACCTTGGTCCGCCCCGGCTGGATCGCGGCCCGGATCGCCTCCGGGTGCGTGACCGCGGCCGGCGTCATCTCGACACCCCAGTTGCCGAGGACGCGGGAGAACAGCCGGAAGGTGCCCCCGTACGCGTCGTCGGGGAACACCACGTGGTCGCCCGGCGCGCAGACCGACCGGATCAGGGTGTCCTCGGCGGCCAGGCCGCTGGCGAACGCGAAGCCGCGGTTGCCCGCCTCGATCGCGGCCAGGCACTCCTCCAGCGCGGTCCGGGTCGGGTTCGCCGAGCGGGAGTACTCGTAGCCGCCGCGGAGGCCGTCGACGCCGTCCTGCTTGTAGGTGCTGGTGGCGTAGATCGGCGGCACCACCGCGCCGGTGGTCGGGTCGGGCTCGTTCCCGGCGTGGATGGCGAGGGTCTCGAAGCCGTAACGGTGTTCCTTGTTCACCGGACCAGCGTACGGCCTGGTCTGCTCGGGACCGGCAGGCCGTCCACGACCAGGGAACTTCGGCGGATCCGGATTGGGCCGCGGCGCGTCGAACCGGCTGGCGAATGACCCACTGCGACCCCTACCGTTGCGCACAGAGGGTTGCCGCCACTCACCGGGCAGGAAGGACGGCACAGGCCGGATGAAGACGCAGGACAGGCCGCTCGACCAGGATGACCTGGCGATGGCGGATCTCGCCGAGATTGTGGACTGGACCGTGATCGCGGGTCCGGACGACGACGACGCCGGGCCGGAGGTCGTACGCGCCCTCGTGCAGCGGGTGATGGGTCAGACGTCGTGGGCGCCGTGGCCGCTCGATCCCGGTGAGGTGATCGACGACGAGATGGTCTCCTGGGGCTTCGTCACCCGGCGCGGGACCACGATGATCGTGTTCGACGGGCTCGCGTTCCCGGACTGCCCGGACAGCGGCTGGTCGGCGTACGACATCGGCCCGGACGACATCGCCGAGGCCGAGGCCGGGCTGGACGCGCACTGGCCCGACCACCTGAACCTAGCCACCCAGCACTGGGGCGAACCCGACTACATCGGCGACTCCGGCAGTCCGACGTTCGCGGACGAGTGGGAGCCCGGCGCGGGAACCGGCCGCCGGCACCTGGCCGTCTGGCTGCGGCCGGGCGCGCAGATCCACCTGTACAGCACCCGGCCCAGCAACGAACCCCTGACGACCGCCGTCGGGGTCAACTACGCCGTCTACATCGACTAGGAGACCCCAGATGAGCCAGCCCTCACCAGAACGTCCGAGCCGGAGATCTCGCTGGGCCGCGAACCGGGAAACGAAGCAGGGCGCGAAGACGCTGAAGGCGGCGTACGCGCTCGCCGCCCGCGACGTGAAGAACATGGACCCGGACGTGCTCGAGCGGATCGGCCGCTCGCAGATGACCAAGGGCGACCTGCGGCGGCTGGCGACCAGCACCGTCAACGCCGGGATCCGGCCGGATCTGCATACCGGTGTCGCCAACCAGCGGGCACAGGAGGCGAACGCCCGCATACGGGCGACCCAGGCACCGAACCGCACGACCCGGAACCCGTTCCGGCGGGCAGCCAACGCGGTCTCCCGCCGGCGCAACATCCGGCGCGGGAAGAAGATGCTCAAGGCCGCGCTGGTGATGGCGATGAAGGACGCGAAGAACACCGATCCACGAGTACTGCGGGCGATCGGGAGCGACAGCACGCTGACCAAGCTCAGCCTGTCGGCGCTGGCACAGGGGAATATCAGCAGGGTGTTCCAGGCGCCGCAACCACAGCAGGCGCCGGCGCAGCCCGGGCAGGTGCAACCCGGACCGGTACAGCCCGGACCGGTACAGCCCGGTCCCGTGCAGCCGGGTCCTGTGCAGCCGGGTCCCTTGCAGCAGCCGAGGCAGCCTGGACAGGCGCAGGGACCGCAGCCTGGGCAGGTGCCGCAGCAGCAGGCGAATGCTCAGCAGTTCGCCGCCATCCAGCAGCGGATCCTGCAGAACCAGCAGGCCATTCAGGCGGCACTGGCCTCGACTCAGCAGCTCAACGCGCAGCTCGTACAGCTGATCCAGCAACAGGCCACCCAAGCCGCCCAAGAAGCCGCGAACATGCAGGCCCTCCAGGCCCAACTGGCCCAGTACCAGGCACAACAGCAGCCGCCGCAACCACAACAAGCACCAGCACAACCCCAGGCACAACAGCAGCCACCCCAACCACAACAAGCACCAGCACAACCCCAGGCACAACAGCAGCCACCCCAACCACAACAAGCACCAGCACAACCCCAGGCACAACAGCAGCCACCCCAACCACAACAAGCACCAGCACAACCCCAGGCACAACAGCAGCCACCCCAACCACAACAAGCACCAGCACAACCCCAGGCACAACAGCAGGCGCAGCCGCAGGCGCAGCCGCAGGCGCAGCCGCAGGCGCAGCCGCAGGCGCAGCCGCAGGCGCAGCCGCAGCCGCAGGCGCAGCCGCAGGCGCAGCCGCAGGCGCAGGCGCAGCCGCAGGCGCAGCCGCAGGCGCAGGCGCAGGCGCAGGCGCAGGCGCAGCCGCAGGCGCAGGCGCAGGCGCAGGCGCAAGCTGGTGACCCGCAGCAGCCGGAGTCGCCGAGGAGGCCTGCACCGAGGCCAAGGCCGAATCCGAATGCGGGGAAGAACCGACCGCCCGCACAACCGTGGCCGCCTCTGGAGTCGCCACAACCAGCCACTGTCCCGCCGGAAACACCGCACCCCGAGGCGCAGCAGCCGGAGCAGGCTCAGGCACCGGAGCAGGTCGCACCGGAGCAGGTCGCACCGGAGCAGGTCGCGCCGGAGCAGGTCGCGCCGGAGGTGCGGGAGCCGGAGCAAACGGTGACTGGGGTGGAATCGGAGGCTCCGGCGGCGGTGCAGCCGGTTGCTGGTGAGGACCGGTCGGGTCCTTCGCCGGTGACCGATCAGGAGTGGGTGGACCGCGCCGTACACCCGGAGACCTCTCCGCCGCAGCCGGCGCCGGTTCAGTCCGCACCGGAAAACAAACAGCTGGCGGCCAAAGCAGACACCGTCAGAGCCCTCGATGCCGCGGGTGACGTAGCTCCACCAAGGCCATCCAGCCCCGAGCAAGCTGCTCAGACAGCCGCGGGCAGCGACAGGTCCGGTGCCTCCAAGCCAGGAGCCAACCGCGACACCACCCGCGGCAAGGACTGAGCCGCACAACGGGCACGGACTGAGCCGCCACGGCGGGTGCGGACCGAGCGCGGCACGGACTGACCTGCACGGCGTAGGAGTGTTTGCAGCAGATATCCAGAGCGCTTTCCGGCGAATGCAAGGGCAACAGGCCCCGGTTCGTCGGAAAGCGTTCTTGTTTGGCTAGGTGGGTGGGGGTTGGCCGCGGTGACTGAGGACCGCGGTCGCGGCTTCCAGGAGGATGGCGCGGACTTCGGCGGGGGTGGCCTCGAGGTCGACGTCGGTTGAGATCGCGGCGCCGACGGTTTCGACCGCGGCGGCGGCGCGGAGGCGGTCGGCGGCGGTCGGGTCGGGGCCGGCCAGCCAGAGCTGGAAGCGGCGGCTCCGGGCGATCAGCGCGTCCAGGTCGTCCCCGAACGCGGCGAGCACCGCGGTGATGTCGCGGAGCAGTGTCGGCCCGGTACTCCGGTGTGCGACGACCACGTCCACGTACGCCCGGAGTGCCTCCTGCTCCGCCTCCGGGGACCACGGAATCGTCTCCACCGAGCTCAGCACCACGGAGATGTCGTCCAGGAAGGTGCCGATGATCGCGCGCAGCAGGTCCTGTTTCGACGAGTAGTGGTAGTAGAGCGACGCCTTGGTGATGCCGACTTGTTCGGCGATCTCGCGCAGGCTGGTCTTCTCGTACCCCTGGGTCGAGAACAGCTGGACGGCGGCGCGATGGATGTCGCCCTTGGTGTCACGGGAACCGGTCGGGTGCTGCACGTCACCACCTTCTCATCTTCACTTGCCTACCGTGCGGCAGGTAGTCTACCTACCGACCGGCAGGTAGACAGTGATTCAGGTCAACCTGACAGCCAGCTGACCCTCAGGAGGGTTCGGGGTGTTCACCAGACTCGGGCGTTTCGTCGTCCACCATCCGTGGAAAGTGATCGCCGCCTGGGTGGTCGCGGCGATCGCGGTGATCGCGTTCGCGCCGACCCTCGCGGACGTCACCACGAAGGACCAGGCGGCGCTGCTGCCGGACAAGTACGAATCCGTGCAGGCGCAGAAGCTGGCCGCGGACGCGTTCGGGCAGACCAACGACGCGACCGCCAGCATCGTGGTCAAGCGCGGCGCGGGCGGTGAACTGACCGCCGCCGACCAGGCCAAAATCACCGCGCTGGCGGCCAAGATCACCAGCGCGAAGATCGACCGCGTCACCGCCGCGGTCACCGGCCCACAAGCCGTCTCGCCGAACAAGCAGGTACAGATCGTCAGCGTCGGCCTGAAGGGACTCCCGGACGAGCAGGCGGTCCTGGATGCGGTCCAGAAGATCCGTGACGTGACCGGTCCCGCGCTGACCGGCGCCGACCTCGAGTACGGCGTGACCGGCGACGCGGCGCTGTACCTCGACAACCAGGACGCGTTCGAGAACGCTTTCGTGGTGGTCGGGATCGCCACGCTGATACTGATCGTCGGCCTGCTGCTGGTGATCTACCGCAGCCCGATCGCCGCGTTCCTGCCGATTCTCACCGTCGGTCTGGTGTCCGCGATCGCGCCCGGCCTGATCGCGCTGGTCGCGAAGGCGACGGATCTGCACGTCACCCAGGACCTGCAGACGATCCTGACCGTGGTGCTGTACGGCGTCGGCACCGACTACATCCTGTTCCTGCTCTTCCGCTACCGCGAACGGCTCCGGGCCGGCGAGGAACCGAAACAGGCCCTGGTGGACGCGGTCGCCCGCGTCGCCGAGGTGATCGTGTCGGCGGCGGGTGCGATCGTGGTCGCGTTCAGCGCGCTGCTGCTGGCCGTGTTCGGCGGGTTCAAGAGCCTCGGCCCGGGCCTCGCGATCGCGGTCGCGGTGATGGCGTTCGCGGCGATCACGCTGATCCCGGCGGTCGTGTCGCTGCTCGGCCCGAAGGTGTTCTGGCCGTCGAAGTCCTGGCAGCGGACGCCGAAGGGCGCGATGTTCAAGCGGCTCGGGGTGTTCACCGCGCGCAAGCCGGCCGTGGTCGCGGCGATCTCCGGCGCGGTGATGGTCGTACTCGCGCTCGGCTCGCTCGGGATGAAGGTCGACTACGACGCGTTCGGCCAGCTCCCGGACGGTACCGAGTCGGCGCGCGCGATCAAGGACCTGCAGTCCGGCTTCCCGGCCGGCGCGCTCAACCCGACCACCGTGTACGTACGCAGCACGAACGGCACTCCGCTGGACCCGGCCGAACTCAGCACGTACGCCGGGAAACTCGCGAAGGTCGACGGAGTCGGCGCGGTACTTCCGGCCGGGGCGGACGGCAGCCTGGCGTTGCTGAACAAGGACCGGACCGTTGCCCAGATCAACGTCGTACTGGACGATCCCCCGTACGCGAACGCCGCGCTCGACCTGGTCGACGGGCAGCTCCGGGACACGGCGCACGCCGAGGCGCCGCAAGGAACGACCGCGCTGATCGGTGGCGTGACCGCGAGCTACACCGACATCCGTTCCGCCAACAGCCGGGACCTGTCGGTGATCTTCCCGGTCGCGGGTGGGCTGATCGCGATCATCCTGGCGCTGCTGCTGCGGTCGCTGATCGCGCCGCTGATCCTGATGTTCGCGGTGGTGCTGAGCTTCTTCAGCTCGATCGGCGCGACCGTGTTCGTGTTCCAGGGCGCGGCCGGGCATGCCGGGGTGACGTTCTCGCTGCCGATCATGCTGTACCTGTTCGTCGTTGCCATCGGCACCGACTACAACATCCTGATGATCGCCCGGCTGCGCGAAGAAGCCGAACGCGGCACCGATCCACGGACCGCGGCCGACCTGGCGATCGAGCACGGTGGTCCGTCGGTGGCAGCGGCCGGGTTGATCCTGGCCGGGACTTTCTCGTCGCTGATGCTGGCCGGGATGGCGTTGCTGACCGAGATGGGCTTCTCGGTCGCGGCCGGGATCGTCATCTCCGCGTTCGTGATGTCGATCTTCCTGGTACCGAGCGTGATCGCGCTATTGGGTACCCGCGCATGGTGGCCGCGGCGCCTGAAGAACGGCTCGGCGGCTCCCGAGGAGCGTGAGCTGGAGCCGGTCGGCTGAAAAGACCCGCAGGCTGAGGGGTCCTGCGAGAGCGGCGGGCCCCCGGACACACCAGGTCCGGGGGCCCGCCGCATTTGTCAGGCTTGGCCCTTCAGCCGGACCGTGAAGAGTGGCAGCAGGTAGTGGACCAACGGGCCGATCGACAGCGCGTACACGACCGTGCCGACGCCGATCGATCCGCCCATCAGGAAACCGGTCGCGAGTACGGTGAGTTCGATCGACGTACGCACCAGGCGAACGCTCAACCCGGTGCGGCGTACCAGGCCGGTCATCAGCCCGTCGCGCGGCCCGGGGCCGAACTGCGCGCCGATGTACATCGCGCCGGCCAGCGCGTTGACCACGACACCGGCCAGCATGAACACGATCCGCAACCAGAGCTCGTCCGGCCGGCCGACGGTCGCCAGCGTGAGGTCCGCGACCAGGCCGATCACTATCGCGTTGCTGAGCGTACCGACGCCAGGCCACTGCCGGAGCGGAATCCAGGCGAGCAGGACGACGAAACTGATCGCGATCACGACGGTCCCGAAGCTGAGCGGGAGGTGCTTGGTGATGCCGACGTGGAACACGTCCCAGGGGTTCAGGCCGAGATTGCCCTGGATCATCAGGCCCATCGAGGCGCCGTACAGCGTCAGGCCGACGTACAGCTGGACCAGGCGGCGCGGCAGGTGGCCTGCTTTCAGCTGCTGAATCGGGTTGATGGGCGCGAGCTGCCGCGACGGGGCAGCGGAGGTGGCGGTCACGTACTCCAGTGTCGGTGCCAAGTGGCCTGGTGTTCGATAGCCAATTGCGCGATAGTGGACTGCATGCGCTATCTCCCCGCGAGCACCTTGTCCAGTCTGCTCGGTGACTGGGCCGACGGCACCGGCCCGGCGTACCGCGTACTGGCCGAACGGCTCCGGCTGCTGATCGCGGACGGGCGGATCATGCCCGGTTCGCGGCTGCCGAGTGAGCGCGAGCTGACCGACGCGTTGGGGGTCAGCCGGACCACGGTCGCGTCGGCGTACCGCGAGCTGCGGGACAACGGGTACCTGATCAGCCGGCGCGGTTCGGGCAGCGTCACGGCGCTGCCGACGAAGGTCGAGCCGAGGCTCGCGCGGCACCAGGCGCCATGGATCGACACCGCCGGGTTGTACGACTTCACCTGCGCGGCGCCGTCCGCGATCCCGGGGATCAGTACGGCGGTGGCGTCGGCGGCCGCGGAGATGCCGGTGCACCTGACGACGCCTGGGTACCACCCGCAGGGGCTGCCCGTGTTGCGGGCGGAGATCGCGGCGGCGTACGGCGAACGCGGCCTGCCGACCTCGCCGGATCAGATCATCGTCACCGCCGGCGCGCTCGCGGCGACGTCGATCGCGGTCCGGGCGTTCACCCAGATAGGCGATCGGGTACTGACCGAGAGCCCGACCCACCCGAACTCGGTGGACGCGATCCGGCGCAGCGGCTGCCGGGTGGTCGCCGTACCGATGTCGCCCGGTGGGTGGGACCTTCCATTGCTGGAGGCAACGATTCGGCAGACGGCGCCGCGGGCGGCGTGGCTGGTCGCGGACTTCCAGAACCCGACCGGTTTCCTGTTGCCGGCGGCGGATCGGCAGCAACTCGCGGCCGCGTTCGCGCGCAGCCGGACGACGGCGATCGTGGACGAGACGCTGTTCGAGCTGTCGCTGGACGGGCAGGAGATGCCGCCGCCGTTCGCGTCGTACGACCCGGACGGGGTGATCACGGTCGGATCGGTGAGCAAGTCGTTCTGGGGCGGGCTGCGGATCGGGTGGATGCGGGTGCCGTCCTCGTTGGTGGCGCGGGTGCTGGACGCCCGGGCGTCGTTGGACCTCGGGGCCCCGGTGCTGGAGCAGCTCGTTGTCGCGGACCTGCTGCGGCAGCGCGCCACGCTGCTGCCCGAGCGCCGGGCCGCGCTGGCGCAGCGGCGGGATGCACTCGCTGACGCGGTCGCCCGGGACCTTCCGTCGTGGAACTTCCGGTTGCCTGGCGGCGGGCTCTCGCTCTGGTGCGAACTGCCTGAGCCGGTCGGCTCCAGCCTGGTCGGCGTCGCCCAGCGCAACGGCGCGTTGCTGGTCGCCGGCTCCCGGTTCTCCCCCGACGGCGGCCTCGAATCCTTCGTCCGGCTCCCGTTCACGCTCGAAGTGGACGCGCTCCGGGAAGGCGTCGCGCGCGTCGCGGAGTCGTACGCCTCCGTGCGGGGGGCCCGGCCCGGGGTGATGATCGCCTGATGCCGTAAGGGCGCCGGGGAAGGTTCGCCTGGGCGTGGGCGTTGAGGGACTATGAGAGTCAGACTGCGAGAGGCGTGAGAATGTCGTTCTTCACCCGCAACACCGCCATGGTCGAGCCGTCGGCCGCCCTGCCCGGACGGGACACGCCCGGCTTCGCCGTACCCGACGACAACATCGTCCTGCACACCCCGCAGACCGCCGCCGCACCTGAGGGCTTCGAGGAAGTCTGGTTCGGAACGGGATGTTTCTGGGGTACCGAGGAGATCTTCTGGCAACTGCCCGGGGTGTACACCACCGCCGTCGGGTATGCGGGCGGTTATACCCCGAACCCGACGTACGAGGAAGTCTGCACCGGCCGCACCGGCCACGCCGAAGCGGTCCGGATCGTGTACGACCCCAGCAAGACCACCTTCACCGACCTGCTCAAAGTCTTCTGGGAAACCCACGACCCGACCCAGGGCATGCGCCAGGGCAACGACCTCGGCTCCCAGTACCGCTCCGCGATCTACTACACCACCGACGCCCAGCGCACCGAGGCCGAACGCACCCGCGACCTGTACGCCCCCGTCATCAAACCCCTCGGCTACGACGACATCACCACCGAAATAGCCCCCGCCACCACGTTCTACTACGCGGAGGCCTATCACCAGCAGTACCTCCACAAGAACCCCAACGGCTACCGCTGCCACAGCAACACCGGCGCACCGTTTCCGGCCGACCAACAGGGCTGAGCTTGGGGCGCTGCCGTACGCGCTGGTTAGCGGCGGTGGGCCAGGTGGGCTTGGACTTCGGCGTTGAGTTCGACGGTTTCCGGGAGGACGTGGAGGATTCGGCGGAAGACCTCGTCGCGGTCGGCGGGCTTCAGGAGTACGTACGCCGAGACTGTCGACAGTTGGCCGATGTAGTCGGCGGCGGGCATCGTGATTCGGCGGGGGATCACCGTCTGCCGGACGTCGGTGAACCATTCGGACTGCTGGAGTTCGGTGCCGGGCCACTGCATCGGGTGATCCGCGGGCGTGCCGTCGGGTGATGGGACGCCGTCGTCGTCGAGGAACGGGGCACGGGCCGCGCGTACTGCCTCCGTGAGGTCCGGGGCGGCCAGCTGGATCGGCACACCGAACGATGCGAAGACACCACCCGGCCGGACGAGTGCGGCCATCCGGTCCCAGCGCCCGTCCGGGTTCGTCCAATGCAGTGCGGCGGCCGAGTACACCAGGTCGTACGCCGAATCCAACGGCAGGTCCTCGAACGCGGCCTGCACGGTGGTGACGTTCGGCAGGTGTTTGCGCAACTCCGCGAGCATGGCCGCGTCCGGTTCAGTCGCCGTGACCGCGATCCCGCCCTGTACGAAAAGCCGCGTCGCCTTGCCCGTCCCGGCGCCGATCTCAAGCGCGGTGCGGATCGGCGCGCCGGCGTACGCCACCACCAGCTCGAGAAGCTCGGTCGGGTACCCAGGGCGGTACCGCTCGTACGCCTCCGCCACCGACCCGAAACTCAACGCCCGCACACCCATGCCAGCATCCTGGCACCACCCAGTCCCCTGGTGCCTCCCATTTGCGTCAGCGGTTGCCGCTCCAGATGGTGCGGGTGGTGAAGGCACCGCGTTCGGCGGCTTTCGTGGCGCGGGTCGCGTCCAAGGACTCGCTGGTGGCGCCCAGGTCGGCGGCCAGGGCGTAGACGACCTCGATGATGTCGGCCAGCTCCTCGACTGCGCCGGCCGGGTCCGCGGTCAGGAACTCGTCGACCTCCTCCTGGAGTTTGGCGCGGAGTTGGTGCGTGTACTCGGGTGCGGTGGCCCGGTGGGTGATCGGCTCGGCGCCGGACGCGCGGATCAGGTCCGGGATGCGGTCGCGGACGAGTTTGGACATGTGATCTCCGTTCGGCGTGTGTGCGCACCGTACGGGAAGTTGGTGGTGGTGTCGGATTGTGGGGTTGGGGTTCGTGGTGATGGTGGAGGGTGGGCTTTGGGGCCGCCCCGGATTGAGGAGACGAGATGGCTGAGTACCTCATCGCGTTCGATCAGAGCTGGGTACCGGATCTGACCGACGCGGAATTCGAGCAGGCGGGGCGGCGGGTGACCGCGCTGCGGACGGAGATGGAGGCGGCCGGGGTGCTGATCTTCACCGGCGGACTGGACCCGGACGCGCCGGTGGTGAGCGTCGACGCCTCGAGCGGCACGCCACTGTTCAGCGACGGCCCGTACGCCGAATCCAAGGAACACCTCGGCGGATTCGCGGTCGTCGACGTCGCGGACGAGGCGGCAGCGCGACTCTGGGCCGGCAAAATCGCAACCGCCTGCGGCTGGCCCCAAGAAGTCCACCGCTTCCAGGCGCCACGCCGCCGCGCCCAGTAGCAGACCGTACGCGCAGGTGCCGCGTTCGATGTACGGGCCCACAGCCACCGACCGGAGCTCCGCGCCGGGCGGGTGGGGTGGGGTGGGCTCAGCCGGCGAGGCACCCGGCCGGACTGCGGGTCTGGGGCTCAGAGGTCGCGGCCGTGGGAGGTTGGTGTGGTGGTGCCGCGGGGGCGGGCGGTTGGCGGCCGGCCGGGCTTAACCGCGGCGCGGGGCGCGGACAGACGGGATTTGGCCGCGGCGCGGGGCTCTGTCGAGCGGGGATTGGCCGGGGCATGGGGCGCGGTCGAGCGGGATTCGACGGTGGCGTGGGGCGCGGTCAGGCCGGCGGTGATGCGCTCGGCGATCTGCGCGGTCCGGAGGTTGGCCAGGTCCGTCAACGAGAGCGCCGCCGCCACACCCGCCGAGTCGGGAACCACACCAGACCTCGGGTACCCACCCCGGCTCGGGTCCGCGCTGCGAGTCGGGTACCCGCCGTGACTCGGGTCCGCGCCGGGGGTCACGTGCGCGTCGGGTCGCACGTCCGCGCTGTGGGTCGGGTACGCACCGTGACTCGGGTCCGCGCCGGGGGTCACGTGCGCGTCGGGTTGCACGGCCGCGCCGTGGGTTGGGTACGCATCGGGGCTTGGGTGAGCGTCGCGGGTTGGGCTCGCGGCTGGGGTGTGGGAGGTGCTGGGGGTCAGGTCTGTGGCGGGTCGGGGGTGGGGGTCGTGACCCGGGGTGGGTGGGGTGTTTCGGGTGGGGTGGGGGTTGGTTGGCGGGGGTGGGTTGGTCCAGGTTGGTGTGTTGGCTGGGTTGGGATGGAGGGGGGTGGCCGGGCCTCGGGTTGGGGGTTCGATGGCGAAGCCGAGGGTGGTTGTGCGGCGGAGGCTGTCGGCGATCAGGTGCAGGGCGGCGCCGTCGGTGGTGCGGTCGAGTTGGGGGCTGTGGGCGGTACGGCGCAGCACCTGGGCCGCCGTCATCAGGTTGTTCAGATGGTGACGGTGCGCGCGCTGTGGACGCCAGGTTCGGGACCGGCAGCGGGCCGCGGCGGTTTCGAACTCCGCGGTCAGGTCGAGCATCGCGTGCGCGACCTGACGCATCGACGGATCAGTCGACTTCCAGATGCTCAACGCGACCTCGCGCAACGAATGACTGGTGTGCTCCAGGTAGCGCGCGAGCCGGCTGAGCCGCCGGGTGCTTCGGACCCACCGCCGAGCGCGGACCGCCACCTCCCAGACCGCGCAGCCCGCGGCGCCGATCAGCGCACCCTCGACGACGAACCCGCCGATCACCTCGACACCCCAGCATCCGCTCCGATCACCAGCCCATCTTCAGCGCCCGGATCCCCCCACACCAGCCTTCTCGCAACCCGCTAACGCCACCCCACCCCCACCCCAAACTCCCCCACCCCAACTTCCTCACAACCCACTAACACCCCGCCGCACCCCGGCTGCCCCACAACCCTCCAATGCCACGCGACCCCGGCTTCCTAAAGCCCGGCAACGCCATTCCACCGCGCGCCGCACCCCACGTTCCTCGCGACCCGCCAACGCCCCCCACCACCACAGACTCCCGCGGCCCCACTCCCCCGGAAGCAGTTCCCCCAACAGACGGATATCCACTGGTGTTGAGGGTTCTCTACTGGTGTGCCGATGGAGAACCCTCAACGCCGGTGGAGATCCGTTCGGGTTGGGGGCGCGGGGTTCGGGTCGGCCGGGGTCAGCCCATGGTTTTTTGGCCGTCGATGGTTTCGCGGATGATGTCGGCGTGGCCGGAGTGCTGGGCGGTTTCGGCAGCGATGTGGAAGAAGACGCGGCGTACGGTCCAGAACACGCCCGGCGGCTGCCACGGGGCGGACGGGAGCTCGAAGCTGACGTCGAGGTCGAGCGTACGAACCAACTCGTCGGTCGCCGCGGCCACCTTCTCGTACTCGGCGAGTACGTCGGCCAGCGTCTCGCCCTCGACCAGGCGGAACTGGTCCTGCCAGGCGGCGATCACCTCCGGCGTGTACTCGGTCGGCAGGTTGCCGCCCTTGCCCTGCGCGAAGCCGGCCCAGTGTGCTTCGGTCGCCGACACGTGCTTGATCACGCCGCCGATCGTCAGTTCGCTCGCCGTCGAGCGCGTACTCGCCTGCTCGTCGGTCAGACCCTGCGCGGTGTGCCGCAGGAAGTGCCGGTGCTTGCCCAGGAACTCGAGCAGGTCGGCCCGCTCACCACTTACCGGATTGTTCGTCATGCCCAGAACTCTAGAAGATATAGCGGTCAGGTTTTGACCGCTACTAAACTCGTTTGCGCCGTCACCGTCCGCACAGCAGGCTGTCGGGCATGTCCGGACCTGCGATCCGCCCCTTGCACGCCGACGATCCGCCGGTGCTCGCCGCCGCCTTCGCCGCGTTGGGCTGGGACAAACCCGCGAGCCAGTACCGCCGGTACCTCGCCGAGCAGGAAGCCGGCGACCGGGACGTACTGGTCGCGACGGTCGACGACGTGTTCGCCGGGTACGTGACGGTGCGCTGGGTGTCGCCGTACTTCCAGGTGATGCCCGAGATCCAGGACTTCAACGTCCTCCCGCCGTACCGTCGGCGCGGCATCGGCACCACCCTGATGGACGCCGCCGAGGAACTGGTCGCCACCCGATCCCCGGTGGTCGGCATCGGCGTCGGCCTGTACGCCGACTACGGCACCGCCCAGCGCATGTACGCCCGTCGCGGCTACATCCCCGACGGCAAGGGCCTGATGTACGACAACCGCCCCGTACCGCCCGGCGAACTCGTCCGCAACGACGACAGCGCCAACCTGATGTACACCAAGCAGCTGTCACCGGAGGCGTAACTCCCGGCCACCAATGAGAAGGTAGAGCCGTGGACGTGGTGCGGCGGCGGGCGGGTTGGTTGCTGGGGCTGGGGCTTCTCGGCGGGCTGGTGTGGGCGACAGTGGTGACGCTGTCGATGCCGGGCTGGTACGACCCGGACCGGGATTGTGGCAAGAAGTTCCTCACCGAGGACAACCTGACCACGGTACGTAGCGGCTGGTTCCCGCCGTCGGCGAGCTGCGTGTACGGCGACACCGTCCGCCAGTACATGTCGACGACCCGATCCGTCGTCCTGTCGATCATCGGCGTACTCCTGCTGGCCGTGATCGCGGTCAGCCTCGTCCTCGTCGTACGCCGCCTCACCGGCGACCCGGGCCCCGTACGCACGGCCGACGACATCAACCTCCGCCGCAGGCGCCGTACGCACCTGATCTTCGGTGCCATCGACATGGCGCTCGTGTTCGCCGTCGTGACGTTCGTGAACGTGGCCGCGATTGCGTTCGGCGAGCTGCCCGGCGCGATCCTCTTCATCGTGCTGACGCTGGTCGGACTCAGCGCGTTCGGCGCCGCGCTCGACAACCACATGGGTCCGCTTCCCAGTACCGCGCTCGAATCCCGCCGTCGCGGCACGGTCGCCGGGCTGACCACGTACGGCCTGGTGTTCGCCGCGACCGCCTTCGCCGGTCAGCTCCCGTTCTTCCGGTTCTGGGCGGCGCCGGCGGCGGGTGTGGCGTACGCGGTGATCGTCGGCGTCCAATGGTCGCGCTCGACGCGGCCCAACCCCACCAAGGCGCAGGCGGTGAGTAGGGTCGAGTTGTGACTACAGCAGCGGTGATCGGTGGTGCGGGTCAGGTCCTGACCGAGGACGAGGTGACGGCGTTCATCGGTGACGCCCTGGCCGGCGCGGGTCTCGCGGGGCGCAGCGTCTGCGTTATCGTCCCCGACGCGACCCGCAGCTGCCCGCTCCCGCTGCTGCTGAAGGCGGTCACACAGGCCCTCAAAGGCAGCCAGGTCACGATTTTGGTTGCCCTCGGCACCCATGCGGAGATGACCGCCGAACAGCTCCGCAAGCACCTCGGCGACGACTACCCGAACGTACTCAACCACGAGTGGTGGAACCCGGAAACCTTCGCCGGCCTCGGCACGATCAGTTCCGCGCGGGTCGGCGAGATCTCCGCCGAGATGCTCCGCGACGAGGTACCGGTCCGGCTGAACCGCGCGGTCGTCGAACACGACGTGGCGCTGGTCGTCGGCCCGGTGTTCCCGCACGAGGTGGTCGGGTTCTCCGGCGGCAACAAGTACTTCTTCCCCGGGGTCGCCGGTCAGGAAGTCATCGACCTGTCGCACTGGCTCGGCGCACTGATCACCAGCGCGAACATCATCGGCACACCGGGCATCACGCCCGTACGCGCACTGATCGACGAGGCCGCGGCGATGATCCCGGCGGAGAAACTCGCGCTGTCCGTGGTCGCCCAGTCCGGTACGGACGCGCTGCATGCGATCGCGTTCGGCGACACCACCGAGTCGTGGCGCGCCGCGGCCGAGATCTCCGCGCAGACCCACGTCCGGTACCTGGACCGTCCGGTGCGGCGGGTGGTGTCGGTGATGCCGGCGAAGTACGCCGACATCTGGACCGCGGCCAAGGGGTTCTACAAGGTCGAGCCGATCGTCGCGGACGGTGGCGAAGTCATCCTGTACGCGCCGCACGTCACCGAACTGGCCGCGATGCATCCGGAGATCGCGCGGATCGGGTACCACTGCCGCGACTACTTCCTCGGCCAGTGGGAGCAGTTCCGCGACCTGCACTGGGGCGTACTCGCGCACTCGACCCACCTGCGCGGCGCCGGCACCTGGGACCCGGCCACCGGTGAGCACCTGCGCGTCCAGGTCACGCTCGCGACCGGGATCGCCGAGGACGTCGTACGCGGCGCGAACCTCGGGTATCTCGACCCCGCCACCATCGACCTCACCGCGTACGAGGCCGACCCGGACACCTTCGTCGTCCCGAACGCAGGCGAGACCTTGTACCGGTTGAAGGAGTAACCTCGGCAGCTATGGCTGAGGTGGTGATCATCGGGTCCGGGTTCTCCGGGCTGTGCATGGGGATCAAGCTCAAGCAGGCCGGCTGCGAGGACTTCGTCATCCTGGAGAAGGCCGACGACCTCGGCGGCACGTGGCGGGACAACACGTACCCGGGCTGCGCCTGCGACATCCCCTCGTACCTGTACTCCTTCTCGTTCGAGCAGAACCCGCGCTGGACCCGGATGTTCGCGCCCTGGAACGAGATCCTCGACTACCTGCGGCACTGCGCGGACAAGTACGGCATCGCGGACAAGATCCGGTACGGCGCCGAAGTCACCGAGGCCGTTTTCGACGAGGCCACCGGCCGCTGGACCGTCACGGTGAACGGCGGCGAGACGATCGAGACCCAGGCCCTGGTCACCGGCGTCGGCAGCCTGCACCAGCCGAACGTCCCCGACCTCCCCGGCCTGGACACCTTCGCCGGTACGGCGTTCCACTCCGCGCTTTGGGATCACTCCCAGGACCTGCGCGGGCGAAACGTGGCGGTGATCGGGACCGGTGCGTCCGCCATCCAGTTCGTACCCGAGATCGCGCCGCAGGTCGCCCAGCTGGACGTGTACCAGCGGACCGCGCCGTGGGTCACGCCGAAGCCGGACCGGGCCATCGCGGGCTGGGAACGCAAGCTGTACCAGCGGTTCCCGGCCGGCCAGCGGGTGATTCGCGACGCCGTCTACTGGGGTCTCGAAGGTCGCGGCGCCGGCTTCGCCGGGAACCCGAAGCTGATGAAAGGCCTTGAACTCCAGGCGAAGCGGCACCTGCACAAACAGGTCACCGACCCCGAACTGCGCGCCAAGCTGACCCCGGACTACCAGATCGGCTGCAAACGGATCCTGATCTCGAACGACTACTACCCCGCGCTCGCCCGCCCGAACGTCAGCGTCGTCAGCACCCCGATCACGCGGATCACGCCGACCGGCGTCGTCACCGCCGACGGCACCGACCGCGCCTGCGACACCCTCATCCTCGGCACCGGCTTCACCGTCTCCGCGAACCTGACCCGGATGCCGGTCCTGGGCAAGGACGGCGTCGACCTCGCCGACCACTGGAAGCACAACGGCGTCGGCGCGCACCTCGGCATCACCGTCGCCGGGTACCCGAACCTGTTCCTCCTGGTCGGCCCGAACACCCTCCTCGGCCACTCGTCGATGGTCTTCATGATCGAGGCCCAGGTCCGGTACGTGATGCAGGCACTGCACCTGCTCCGCCGACGAGGCGCGTCGTACGTCGAGGTCCGCGAGGAGGTCCAGGAACGCTTCGTCGACACGATCCAAGGCGACCTCAACAACACCGTCTGGCAATCCGGCTGCACCAGCTGGTACCTGGACCCCTCCGGCCGAAACTCCACCATCTGGCCCGACTGGACCATGAAGTACTGGCACCAAACCCGAAAACTAGACCCCACCGACTTCGCCGTAGTCCACTAACCCCACAACGACACCGCTCCGCGGCGGCTAGCTATTGCCGCCTCTGGCGGGGTTGCTACCGCCGCCGGGTGGAGCCTGTGCCCGTCGGGCCTGTGCTCGTAGGAGAAGGGACACGCCTCTCGGCGGCTGCCTGTTGCCCACCTTCGGCGGGGTGCTGCATCCGTGGCGTTGGAGGCTGTGCCCCCGTAGGGAATGGTTCAGGCGGGATGCCCCAGCACGGGACCGCATTTCGGCAGAGGCTCACCAGCACCCGAGTGGACTGCTCTTTGCGGCTGGTCGGGCTTGCCTACTCCGGCAGAGGGTTGCCCCCTGAAAATTCGAGGGAGTCAAGTGCCACGCCACTCATGCGCGCTCGCGGCCCGTCGGCGGTCGTGTCCGTCGAGGGGCCGGGAAGCTTGGAGGCCGGGCTTACTCAGGTCGGCGTGGTGAGGGTCGTCCCACCGGCGGCCGAGACGGTTGGACTACGTGCGGTAGGACAACAGCTCGTCTCTAGCGCTGCTGGCAACCTTCGAATTCTTGAACCTGTCGTTACCAAGCAGCTCGCTAAGATCGGCCAGGCGATTCACTATCCATGAGATCTGTCGGTCTTCCGGAAGCTCCAGCACTGTCCGCGCGGCATGCATCGCGCCTTCTAATTCTCCCATCTTTAGGCGCGCAGTAGCGAGATACACCTGCGCAAGCGCCTCATCATCTAGAGATCGCTGCTCGGGGGGTTCATTGACCCAGGTTTCGATTGCGAGCATGGCATTCGTTTCGGCGTCTTGAAGAGATTCATTGTCAGACAGCCACATGAGGGAAGATGCTGAGTAGTAGGCCTGCTTAGCGCGAGAGAAGCCAAATAATCCCTCTACTGCGTCCTGCGTACTACGCTCGCGTTCACGATTGGACTCTACAAGCAAGGCCCTTGCTGACGTGCTGTCACCAAGATTGGCAGCACATTGAGCAGCTCCGCAGATCAATCGAATCTCCGAAGTTCCTTGCCCGGCGTACTTCATTCCGTCATTAATCAATTCTTGGCCGAGTACGTAATCCTTGTCGAATCGAGCAATCAGCGACTGTGTTCCACGACTCCATGCCATTAGCTCGCTGTCTCCAGCTTGAGCGGCCATCTTATAGGAAACGGCACCATGAGTTGCTGCGCCCTGAGCGTCACCGAGATCCAACGCGGCGTAGGCAAGTATTCCAGATACGCGACTGAGACCTACATGAAGATCAGAGAACCGACTAGATTTCATATTGCGAATCGAAAGTCGACGAATCAATTCGCCACGTAGTGACATTGCCTGATTGAGCATCGGGCCGGGTGGACTCGAAAGATACGTGACCGCCAGTTCAGAGATCAGCTGGTTAATCTCGTCCAGATCCACCGCGTCCGGTTCGGCTGCCAGGAGCAGTTGCGATTCGCGCTCACTCTTTCGCAAAGCCTCACGCCTGACCGATTCTCGTTCGCGTTCCAGATTCTCACGTCGCCATACCGCGACTAGCTCGCCGGACGCGCCCAGCTCCCGGTCGGCAAGCTCTACCCAATCGCAATGCGGCCAGCGCCTTCCCGCCTCCACATTGTTGATCCAGCCCCGCGAAACGAACGTTGCCGCAGCGAGGTCCGCGAGAGACTTCCCGCGCCGGGCGCGCCTGACTGCAAGTGCAGTGCCAAGCGCGGATTCCCGTGCTTCCGACATGCTCCGGCTCGCCTCACTCATCGTTGATCAGTCAGTCACGCAGTGTCTCCAATGTATCTCTCCGCCGACTGGAGACAGCGTCGCCCTTCACAGAGGGTCACCGCCCCTGCAGGCTTCGTATCAAGGTTAACCCCCGCACCTCATGACAGGGGGAGAAACGCTAGTCGTCTTTGAATGGGCGATGAATCCACTGCCGGAAACGACCACGGCCAACCACGACGGGGGATGGAATCAGAATGAATATTACAGAACGACCAAAGCGGTTTCACTTGTTCCGACACAACGACATTAGCGGCATATCGGGGATTGGCGTCGTTGCCGAAGGGGCTGTTTGGTCATCCGGTGCGGTTGCCCTGCACTGGCCCGGAAATCCGCAGGCTACTTCCATATGGGCAAACATTAACGACGTAATGCAAGTTCATGGACACAGCGGGTCGACCGAAGTGGTATGGCTCGATTAAGAAGGGTCAGAAATGGAATGGGGTGGACGCGCCGAGCACATACCTCAGCCGGACCACTCACCAGACAGAGGATGCCCGAAGGCATTCGCTGTGATGTACCTGCAGGAACAGGGCCATGTGACGCACGATGAAATGGACCGGGCTATTGAGCGGATGCGGGAGTTCGCTCAATTCCGATCCTTGGAAGTCACTGAAATTTTCGTCGAGCAACTGGAAATACAGCCATATGGAATTGCCTACAGAGCGATGCTCGGACAGCTCCGTGGCCGAAAAGAGAGAGTCTTGATAACACCGGGAGTGCACCACTTCTCGAATCTTCATGACGACCCACCGGTGATCTTGGAAGAGATCAAGAACCTCGGAGTGATGGTGTTGTTTCCCGGACACGTCGAATAGTCCCGTCAGCGTGGTTGGCGAGCATTCTCCTGCCCGGCCACCCTGGCGTTCGACGGGGCGCGGTGCGGTGTAGCCGCCCGGTCCCCCCTCCGCACGCGGGAAAGCGCACACACCCGCCCCGTCGTTTCCAATAGCCACAGTCCCCCGGGCGAGCTGGGGATTGTGAATCCCTGGCATTCTCCCTGGCGCCCGAGCATCAGGGAAATGTCGGGCCACAACAATTGAATAGCTACGCATTGTGAACAGTGGCCCGTGACCGCAACTCTCGGGAACTCCTATCCGCTCCCCTGTGGTGAAGGTGTTTCCGTTGCGGTCGCGGGCCACCCCGATACCCGAATGGCACGTAAAGGGGTCGCGCTCTTCTGTGTCAGATGGAATCCGCCCGTTGGTTGAGAGGAATGTTCATGTCGCAGATTCAGCAACTAAAAGAGCAGCTATATCAAATGTCTACCGACGCAACTCAGGGAGCCGGGAGCCTTGCAGGTTTTAGAATCAGGTTCTCCCAGAGTGGTGCGCAAGTGGAACAACTGATTCGGGGCTCGGCCACGAATGCTGATGCCCAGATCATCCAGTTACTCGACACGGCTGGGAAGGCTGTAAATGACGCGGCGGAAGCCCTGCAGATCGCAGCGCAGAGTTGTAAAAGTTATGCCGATCAACTCTGATGGCCGCACCTGATGCCATCCGAATTGCAGCGCGTCGCCGCCGAGCTGCTAGCGAGCATTCAGCAGATTCCTGCGATGAGTGGGTATCTGCTACGCATGGCAGCTCGGTGCCGGGATCACGCCGGCTATCTGGCCGGGTTCGGTTCAAGTCATGCGGCGGCCCGCACGGCCGCACTCCAGCTCGAAGCGGCGGCACGGGCCTGTGAAAAGGCGGCGGATGAAGCCGGACGAGTTCCCGATATCGCGCTCGGTTGGGTACAGCAAATGGTCAGCGGCGAGCGGCCCGCCGCACCCGGTGGCGGCGGGAGCGGCGGCGGAAATAGGCCGGACCCGAGCCGCCAGCATCGAAGCGATGTCGATCCTTCAGAACCGAGCGAGGACATCGTTGCAGCTGTAATGCGTCGGCTGCCTCAGCGCGGACAGCACGGACCAACCACCGGGCTATACATCGACGAGAACGGGACCGCAGCGGAATTCATCAGTGGACGCGGGGAACTGCAAAAGAAGGCACTCGACCTCTGCAAAGAGAAAAGATGGCCAGTCTACGACCGAATCACCCACACAGAAATCAAGTTTGCAATGCACATGCGCGACCGAGGAATCAAGTACGCCAGGCTCTACCTCAACAATATTCCTTGCAGCGCCAAGCTATTCAACTGCGTCACGCTGCTGCCCCCAATTCCTGCCACCTGGAGCCAAGCTAGTAATCTATGGTCCTGGTGGGTACAGGAAGACCTTTGAAGGCGAAAGCGACGGTGGGTCAGAATGACTTTCACGATCAGTGCATATTTCGGTTCTGACGGATATGAGATGCCCGTCGAAACCGAGGCGGGTGTTTCGAATTTCATCGCACACCTTCTGGCCGAGGCAAAGAAAGACGCCGACAACAATCTAGCAGCGCTGTACATCAACGAGCGGCCGAAGAATGAGCGCGGGCTCCCTGATCACGAGATCCGAGTCGGCATCAATCCAAAACTATCCGCGGCAGCGCTCGGATTCACCGACGTTGATGGAAGCTTCTATGCGCAAGGCAAAAGGGACGGCGACGCCGATGTGCCTTACTTCTCGGAAGGTCACGACGAGAGTTTTCCGCCCGATTCAGTCGTCACGGTTGAGCTGATCCGCAAAGCGATCATGGAAATGCTAACCACTGGCAAGCGGGCAACTGACGTGAACTGGAAATCTGTCTACTAGTGACCGGCATTTGCTCCTGCCGTAATTGAGGGAGCGCACCAACTGAACAGGTACTGCTTGAACGAGTAGCCTGTGACCGCAACTCACGGAATTCCCATCCCCTGCCCCATGCGGTGATGGTGTTCCGCTTGCGGTCACGGGCTACATCGTTGGACGGGTAGGTGCAGGCGGAGCTGTCCCCGCCACCACAGTTCCTATGGCGTAGACGCTCCACTTCACGGCGGCAGCACCCCCGCCGAAGGCGGCAACAGGCAGTCGCCGCGAAGCGGTGTCCTTTCCTGTTCCCGCGACCACAGTTCCCACGGCGTAGACGCTCCACCTCGCGGCGGCAGCACCCCGCCGGAGGCGGCGACAGGCAGTCGCCGTGGAGCGGGGTCCTTGGTGGGTCCATTAGGTGATAACCCGGACTCCTCTAGTAGGAGGGTGGGTGTGTCGGCGTACGACCTTGGGATGAGGGGAAGACCGATCCGGAGGCCGATGTCTGGAGAGGGGTGGTGGAGGATTCTTGAGGTATGGAAATTCTTCAGATTCTCGGAGCGGCAGTGGTTGTGGTCGGCATTGTGATCACCGCGCTGATCGCCATCATCCCGTCGGTCGTGGACCGCTAAGTCTTCCCGGGAACCGCGCGACGTCGTCGGGCGGGAACGGGGAGTCAGTCGGCGGACAGATGGACCAGCAGGTCCTGCCGGGTCAGTACGCCCACCGGCTTGCCGTCGTCGAGCACCATCAGGGCGTCGCGTCCTTCGAGCAGTTCGACCGCCCTGGTCACCGGTTCGCCGGCGCCCAGGGACGGCAGTGCCGGGTCCATGTGCTGCTCGACCATGTCGGCCAGCCGCGCCTTGCCGGAGTACAGCGCGTCCATCAGCGTCCGCTCCGACACCGCGCCGGCTACCTCGGCCGCCATCACCGGCGGCTCGGCCCGGACGACGGGCATCTGCGATACGCCGTACTCACGCAGGATCGCGACCGCTTCGGCGATCGTCTCGTGCGGGTGGGTGTGCACCATGCCGGGCAGGCTGCCGTCCTTGCGGGCCAGGATGTCGCCGAGCGTCGCGCCCTGCCGGGTGTGCGCGAGGAAGCCGTACTGCGCGAGCCAGTCGTCGTTGAACACCTTGGTCAGGTAACCACGGCCGCCGTCCGGCAGCAGTACGACGATGACCGCGTCCGGGTCGTCCAGCTCGTGCGCCAGCCGGATCGCCGCCGCGGCCGCCATCCCGGCGGAGCCGCCGACCAGCATCGCCTCTTCGCGGGCGAGCCGCCGGGTCAGCGCGAACGAGTCCGCGTCGGACACCTCGATCACCCGGTCGCAGATGTCCCGGTCGTACGTCTCCGGCCAGAAGTCCTCACCGACGCCCTCGACCAGGTACGGACGGCCGGTACCGCCCGAGTACACCGAACCCTCCGGGTCCGCGCCGATGATCTGTACGCGGCCACCGGACACCTCCTTCAGGTACTTGCCGGTGCCGCTGATCGTGCCGCCGGTACCGACGCCCGCGACGAAGTGCGTGATCTTGCCCTCGGTCTGCTCCCACAGCTCCGGGCCGGTGGTCTCGTAGTGCGAACGCGGGTTGTTCTGGTTGGCGTACTGGTTGGGCTTCCAGGCGCCGGGGATCTCGCGGACCAGCCGATCGGACACGTTGTAGTACGAGTCCGGGTGTTCCGGCGCGACCGCGGTCGGGCAGACCACGACCTCGGCGCCGTACGCCTTGAGGACGTTGCGCTTGTCCTCGCTGACCTTGTCCGGGCAGACGAAGACGCACTTGTAGCCCTTCTGCTGCGCGACCATCGCCAGCCCGACGCCGGTGTTGCCCGACGTCGGCTCGACGATCGTGCCGCCGGGCTTGAGCTCACCGGACGCCTCCGCGGCCTCGATCATCCGGACCGCGATCCGGTCCTTCACCGAGCCGCCGGGGTTGAAGTACTCGACCTTGGCGAGTACCAGCGGCCGCGCACCGTCGGCCGTCTTCGTCAGCCGCACCAGCGGGGTGTTGCCGACCAGGTCCAGGAGTGATTCTGCGTAGCGCACATCTTTACTGTAGTGATACGAGCGCCGTTGCCCTATTTTCACTTGCATCGCGATAACAGCGTGTAATGCTTATTACATGAGTAAAGCCCGGGCAGCGAAGAAGCTGGCCCAGGCCGCAGCCTTCGGGGGCGGGGGACTCGGACTCATCGGTGCCACCGTTTACGGCGTACTGACCGCAGAGGCCGAGTACGTGAAGCGTGTGATCGGGCCGATGCGCTACTACCCAACTCCGGGCAACGGTCTGTACGGCCGGTTCCCAGGACATCCGGTCACGTTCGCCATGCTCGGCGACTCCAGTGCCGCGGGGTACGGCACCGAGTCGCCGGACGAGACGCCCGGGGTGATGCTCGCCTCCGGCCTCGCCGAGCTGGCCGAGCGTCCGGTCCGGCTGGTCGACGTGTCGAAGACCGGCGCGAAGTCGACCGATCTCGCCGTGCAGGTGGACACCGCGCTGCAGGCCGGGCCGCATGTCGCCGTGATCCTGATCGGCGCGAACGACGTGAAGGCGAAGATGCCGCCGTCGACCTCGGTCCGGCTGCTCGCCACCGCGGTCCGCCGGCTGCGCGCCGCGAACTGCGAGGTGGTGGTGGGTACCTGCCCGGACCTCGGCGTGGTTCCGCCGATCGTGCCGCCGCTGCGCTGGGTGGCCCGGTCCTGGAGTCACCGGCTGGCGGCCGCGCAGACGATCGCGGTGGTCGAGGCCGGCGGCCGCTCGGTGTCGCTCGGCTCGTTGCTCGGCGAGGTGTTCCGGACCGATCCGTCGATGTGGGGGCGGGACAACTTCCACCCGTCGGCGACCGGGTACGCCGCGGCGTCGGCGGCGCTGCTGCCGTCGGTCGCGGCCGCGATGGGGGTCGGGCCGGAGTCGATGGTCCACCCGGAGCCGTTCCGTGGCGAGGCGATCCTGCCGGTCGCGGACGCCGCGGTCCAGGCCGCCCGCCGGGCCGGTACCGAGGTCGCCGCCACCGAGGTGGCCGGCCGGGAGCGCGGACCGCGCGGTCGCTGGGCCTCGTTGCGGCACCGCCGCCGGCACCCGAAGGCCGATGTCGATCGGGTCGAGCCGGACACCGCGGACGCCGGCAACACCACCGACCGCGGCGAAAGCGTGCCGGTCGGCCAGTAGTTACAGGGTTGTGCGTCCGCTGAGCGGCGAGTTTCCTGGCCGGAGTCTTGATAACCGGCGTCCGGTTGGTGCACAGTCGATAACTACGCGGTACCCCGATGACGGGAGGCGAAGATGGGCTTGAACCACTCCGAGGAGACGCACCAGCGTTTGGTGGAGGCAGTGCCCAGGTGCACCGGACGCCAGATGACCGAGTGGTTCCAGCTGATGAACGACGGACCGTCGTTCCTGCGCTTCGACGACAGAGTGCGATGGCTCTCCAGCGAGTACGAACTCGCGCACGGGCACGCCACCGCCATCGTCCACGAGTTCGATCTGGTCAAGGCGCACCGGCGAATGGGCTGAACCGCAAAGGAGACAACCCGGCAAGACCTGCCCTTTCAGGTGGAGGGGCAGGTCTTTCACGTTCCCGGCCCAGCCAATCACCAACCGCGCCGCCGGCCCCGTCCCGAGTACCCGCCGCCCGGCGCGCTTTGGGAAGCCACCGCGTACCCATCGGCCGTTGAAATGCACGGTGGGTTCTCACGGGGAGCGCCCGGTGGGTGTGGAGTGCCCGGTGGGTGTACTGCGTGGGGCGTGGGGTGGGGTCAAGACGCCCCGTGATGCATCGGACGGAGGGGCGGTGCGAACCGGTTGTACTGGTGCCGGAACAGGCGGAAGGGCCGGTCCACCTGAACCGGCCCTTCCACTGTTTCAACTACGGCTTGACGCTGCGATCAGTCGCCACCGCGGAGGATGGCGAGGATGCGCAGGATGTTCCAGTACAGCCAGACCAGCGTCACCGTCAGGCCGAACGCGGCCCGCCAGGCCTCGCTCTGCGGGGCGCCGTGCCGGACGCCCTGCTCGATCATGTCGAAGTCCAGGATCAGGTTGAACACCGCCAGCCCGGCGCCGATCGCGGCGAACAGCAGGCCCATCGCGCCGAAGCCGCCGATCCCGGAGTTGAAGCCGAACAGGCTCGCGATCAGGTTGATCACGATCACGCCGGCGAAGCCCATCGTCGCCAGGACCACCATCTTGGTGAACCGTGGCGTCACCTTGATCTGGAAGTACTTGTAGGTGGCCAGGGTCAGCGCGGTCGTCACCAGCGTGGCCAGCACGGCCTGGACGACGATGCCGGTGCCGGCGCCGGTCCAGGCGGCGATGAACTTGGAGCCGATCCCGAGGAAGACGCCCTCGGCCGCGGCATACACCATCACCAGCGCCGGGTTGATCTTCCGGGAGAACGACAGCACCATCGCGATCGCGAACGCGGCCAGCGCACCGGCCAGGAACAGCGGGGTGACCAGCGTCTTCGGTACGAACCACCAGGCCAGCGCGCCGAACAGGGTGACTACGCCGAGCGTCATCGCGGTCTTGACGATCACGTCGTCCATGGTCATCGGGCGGCTCGCGGCCGGAGCGCCCTGGTACTGGTTCGGCGGCATGCCCGTGCCGCCGTAGCCATAGGCGCCTGGCTGACCGTACGGAGCGGCGCCCGGGTATGCCTGGCCCTGGCCAGGCGCGAACGCACTCGACCGGTTCAGCACCGGGTTACTGCTCTGCATGTTTTCCTCCTGATGACCCACATCCGGGGTCGTATCGCGATACTACGGCCCCACCCTTAACGCAATCTGAGAATTACTCCCTTGTTCTCCAACCGAAACCAGGCCCGGGAAAACGGTTGCACGACTCAATCGGTTGACGATGCGATCAGACGTGCGGGTGAATTGCTTCCTGGGTGGACAGCGCGGCGCCGACCTGGTCGGCCAGCGCGACCGCGACCAGGCGCTGTTCGAGGTCGGGGCGGGCGATCCGGCTGGCGGCGGTGAGCAGGAACCGGCCGCGGGTGGCACCGGCGTGCTGGACGATCAGCTCGATCTCGGCATTCGTCGGCAGGCCGTCGCGTTCGACCTTCAGGACGTGCTGACCGCGCGCCACCGTACCGTCCGGGTTCAGCCGGGGCGCCTCGGTTTGCTTGCTACCAGCAACGAATTTCACACCGTCGATCCCCAGTACGGCGGTCAGCTCGGCCCGTACCTGCTCGATCAGGTCGTCGGCGGACGCACCGGCCGCGACCGCCTGCGAAGTGGTGATCACGCCGTCCAGATACCCGCGCCGCCGGGACGCGTTGGCTTGTTGCCGACGGCCCCAGATCGCGATCTGGGTGACCGCGACGCCGATCACCATCAGCAGTACGGCCTGCTCGACGTCGTTGCTGCTGTCGATCCGGAAGCTGTTGTACGGCACGGTCAGGAAGAAGTCGAACCAGACCGCGCTGGACACGGCCGCGAGTACGCCCGCGACCCGAATGCCGAAGACCGCGACGGCGACGATCACGACCACCAGCACGAGCGCGGCATTCGCATTGTCGAAATGACTTCGGAATGGCGTCAGCAACGCGCACACCGCGGGCGGAGCCAGCAGCGAACCAATCAGGACCGGGGTGCGGTAGCTCTCCACCCCCCTATTGACGCGCACTACCCCGTACCTGAGCAACACCTCTGACGAAGGTCTACCACCGATCCGGCGGCGCCGGCCGGGCTTGCGGTTGCGTGACGGCTCGGCCGGGTACTGGTCGCGGACGTGTCGGTGACCCCACCATGAGGGAATGGGTACTCCCTCCAGCGGGGGATGTTCGGTAGGTGAGATCACTCCCACGATGGTTTGTGAAATCTTTCACGAGCGCTTAGCGTTGAAGTGAACATGAAGTCGGAGATCCACTCAGGGAGAGTGAACCGCATGACAGCCCAGGTGCCGCACATCCTCGTCGTCGGAGGCGGTTACGTCGGGATGTACACCGCGTACGGCCTGCGCCGCGCCGCCCGCAAGGGCCGGATCCGGGTCACCGTGGTCGACCCGCGCTCGGTGATGACCTACCAGCCGTTCCTGCCCGAAGCCGCGGCCGGATCGGTGGAGCCGCGGCACGTCGTGGTGCCGCTGCGCAAGACCCTCAAGGGCTGCCGGGTGGTGACCGGCCGGGTGACCGGGATCGACCACGCCGGCAAGGTCGCCAAGGTGCTGCCCGAGGAAGGCCCGGCGTACGAGCTCGCGTACGACCAGATCGTCGTCGCCCTCGGTTCGATCGCGCGTACGCTGCCGATCCCCGGTCTGGCCGAGGAGGCGACCGGGTTCAAGAACGTCGAAGAGGCGATCGCGCTCCGGAACAAGGTGCTGGACCGGCTCGATGTCGCGTCGTCGCAACCCGACCCGGTGCTGCGCAAGTCCGCGCTCACGTTCGTCTTCGTCGGCGGTGGGTACGCCGGCGTGGAAGCGTTCGCCGAGCTCGAGGACATGGCCCGGTACGCGACCAGGTACTATGACAACATCAACCCCGAGGACATGCGCTGGGTACTGGTCGAGGCGACCGGGCGGATCCTGCCCGAGGTCGGTGAGGAACTCGGCAAGTACACCGTCGACCAGCTGCGCAAGCGGAACATGGAGATCCGGCTGGAGACCCGGCTGGAGTCCTGCGAGAAGGGTCGCGTGATCCTCAGCGACGGCGACGAGTTCGACGCCGACACGATCGTCTGGACGGCCGGCGTGAAGGCCAACCCGGCACTGGCCGCGACCGACTTCCCGCTGGACGAGAAGGGCCGGGTCAAGACCCTCGCGAACCTGCGGATCGAGGGCGTCGAGGACGCCTGGACCGCGGGCGACAACGCCGCCGTACCCGACCTGACCGGCCCGGCCGGCACGTACTGCGCCCCGAACGCGCAGCACGCGGTCCGGCAGGCGCGGCGGCTCGCCGCGAACATCCTCCGGGTCGTGGACGGTCAGCCGCCGCAGGACTACGAGCACAAGTACGTCGGCTCGGTCGCGAGCCTCGGCCTGCACAAGGGCGTCGCCCAGCTGTACGGCGTGAAGGTGAAGGGCTGGCTGGCCTGGTTCCTGCACCGGACGTACCACGTCTCCCGGGTACCGACCTTCAACCGGAAGATGCGGGTCATCCTCGACTGGACACTGGCGCTGTTCTTCCGCCGCGAGGTCACCAGCCTCGGCAGCCTGCAGACGCCGAACGAGGAGTTCCAGCGGGCGACGCAGTCGTAACACCACCTGATCGGCCGGGCCTCCAACTCGCCGGGGGCCCGGCCTTCTGTCACCCTGGACACCACATGAGTGTCTGGAGGGGGCATGAGTGCTGCGGAACGGACCGGGTGGCTGCCACCGCGCTGGGTGAAGTGGCTGGCCTGGAAGATCCATCGTGGTATCTACAACAGGAGTGGCGGCCGGCTCGGCCTGTCGCTACCACGAGACGACGAGCACTACGGCACCCTGCACCTGACCGTGCCCGGCCGGCGCACCGGTGAGCCGCGCGGCGTGATCCTCGGGTACTTCGAGGACGGACCGAACCTGGTCACGATGGCGATGAACGGTTGGGAGGATCCGGAGCCTGCCTGGTGGCTGAACCTGCAAGCGCACCCGGACGCCGAGGTTGTCGTCGCCGACGGGAAGCGGCCGGTGCGGGGACGCGCCGCGGAGGGCGAGGAGCGGACCCGGCTGTGGGCCCGCTGGCAGCAGATCGACAAGCACCTCGACGCCTGGGCAGCACGGCGCTCGAAACCCACCGCCGTAGTAATCCTCGAACCGCGCTGACCACCGACTCGCTCAACCAGTGACACCGGTCAACCGGGACACGGGTCAGCCGGGACACGGGTCAGCCGGACGTCGGTCAGTCGGTGACACCGGCCAGCCGGGACCGCAGGTCAGCCGGGGACGTCGGGGGACGCGGGTCAGCCGGGGACGTCGGGGGACGCGGGTCAGCCGGGGACGTCGGGGGACGCGGGTCAGCCGGGGACGTCGGGGGACGCGGGTCAGTCGGGGGTGCGGGGGCGCGGGTCAGTCGTGGAGGAGGCCGGCGTCGTGGACGAGGAGGGCGATCTGGACCCGGTTGTTCAGGTCCAGCTTGGTCAGGATCCGGGAGACGTGCGTCTTCACCGTCGGGACGCTGAGGTAGAGCGTCGCGCTGATCTCGGCGTTCGACTTCCCCTCCCCCACCGCGACGGCGATCTCGCGCTCGCGGTCGTTCAGCTCGGCGATCCGGGCCGCCGCCTTGGTCTTGCGGTGATCCTGGCCGGCGTCCGCGACCCGGGTGATCAGGCGTTTCGTCACCGCCGGGGAGAGCACCGGCTGGCCGGCGACCACCCGCCGTACCGACTCGACGATCTCCGCGGGTGGCGTGTCCTTGAGGACGAACCCGGCCGCGCCGGCGCGAAGCGCGCGCAGCACATGCTCGTCGGCGTCGAAGGTGGTCAGGATGACGACCTCCGGCGCTCCCGGCCGCCGTCGCACCGCCTCGGTCGCGGTCAGCCCGTCCGTACCGGGCATGCGGATGTCCATCAAGATGACATCCGGCGCGAGTCGATCGATCAGCCCTTGTACGCCCGTACCGTCCCCGGCTTCGCCGACCACCCGAATGTCCTCCGCGCCACCCAGCATCAACTTCAGCCCAGCACGCAACAGCGGATCATCGTCGATGATAAGCACCCGAATACTCATCCACGTCCTCGCTTCGCTCCGGGCGCGGCTGAGGCACAAAATGGGCTGCGCTTGATGATGCCCTCGCTTCGCTCGGTCATGCGGGCCACGGTAACCAGGCGTAGAGGCGGAAGTCGCCTTCGGGGGTGCGGCCGTGTTCGACGCGGCCTTCTACCAGGGCGGCGCGTTCGCTGAGGCCCTTCAAACCCTGGCCGTCTCCTCGGCGGCGGTTGGGTGCGGGGTTGACCAGCTCGACCGACAATCCGTTGCCGGGGGCACCGGTCACGCTGATCCGTACCGGTTCGCCCGGCGCGTGTTTGACGGCGTTGGTGAGTCCTTCCTGCACGATCCGGTACGCCGTACGCCCGACGTGCTCCGGCAGCGCGCCCGGCGCGTCGAGGGTGAGTTCCACCGGGATACCGGCCGCGCGGGAGCCCTCGACCAGGGCCGGCAGGTCCGCGAACGCCGGATGCGGCAACTCGCCGACCGGTGCGCGCAGCACGCCGATCACCTCGCGCAGGTCCTGCAGCGCCTGATGCGCGCTGGCGCGGATGATCTCGGCGGCACCGGCGACCTCCTCGGTGGACGCGTCCGGCCGGTACGCGAGCGCGCCGGCGTGCACGCTCAGTAACGACAAGCGATGCCCGAGTACGTCATGCATCTCGCGCGCGATCTCCTCGCGCGCCCGGAGCTGCCCCTGTTCCGCCTCCAGCCGGGCCACCGTCTCGGCCCGGTCCGCGCGGTCCCGCAACGTCTGCAGCAGCTGGCGACGCGATCGGATGTACAGACCCCAGCCGGCCACCGCCACGTACAGGGCCGCGGCTGTGATCAGCACCGCCGCCGGGTCGTCCGGCTTGTTCCGGATCTCGATGTACGCCAGCAGGCAGACCGCGTTGGCGGCGAACACCAGCAACGTGATCCGGAACGGCCGGTAGATCGCCACCGTCAGGATCATCATCAGCGCCGCGATACCGGACGACTCGGAGAACGCGGACACCACGGCCCCGACCAGCGCGAGCTGCACCGGCCAGCGCCGCCGGAACCAGAGCGTCAGGCAGAAGGCCATCCCGACGTAGAAGTCGGCCGCGAGCAGCCAATGACTGACCGAATCCTGCTCACCGTCGGTGTACAGCACCAGCCCGATCAGCACCGCGACCGCGAACGCGACACTGTCCACGACCCAGTCGCGGGCGCTGCGGCGCGGGCGCGCGGGCTTGCTGGAAGGCCCGGCCGGAAGCTCGCTCATAGCTCGAATGTAGCGGTGCGTAAGCGGTTGCCGGGGCGTACGCCCGTGTCCGCATACCGAAGTCGTTTGTCTTCGGTACTTAGGTCGGCGGTAGGTTGCCGGGCATGAGTCAGCTCGCAGTCACCGTCATCGGTCCGGACCGGCCGGGAATCATCGCGGACGTCACCGAGGCACTGGTCGGTACCGGTGTGAACCTCGAGGACTCGACCATGACGCTGCTGCGCGGCCACTTCGCGATGATGATCGTGTGCGCCGGGCCGTACGACGAGGTGAAGGCGGCGCTGGAGCCGTTGCGGGGCGAGCTGGTCATCACGGTCCGGGAAATGGGTCCGGAGCACCGGCACGCGGCGATCGGCGCGCCGTACCTGCTGAGCGTGCACGGCGCGGACCGGCCCGGGATCGTGTCGGCGGTGACCCGGATGGTCGCGGCCGCCGGCGGTACGGTCACGGACATGTCGACGCGGCTGAGCGGCGGGCTGTACGTACTGACCGCCGAGGTCGAGCTGCCGCCGGCCGCCGAGCTGACGACGCTGAACCGCGCGCTCGAGATCACCGCCGAAGAGCTCGGGGTCGGCGTCACGTTGCGCCCCGCCGAGAGCGACGAGCTGTGACCGTGACCGAGGTGATCTCCGGCTGGTCCCCGGAACTGCTCGGCGTTCAGGGCCGCGTACTTGACGTGGTCCGCGCCCCGCATCCGGTGCTCGCGACCGAGGGCGCGGTCGTCGACCCGCGCGATCCCGAAATGATCCAGCTCGCCGCCGACCTGGTCGCGACGATGCGGGTCTCCCCCGGCTGTGTCGGCCTGGCCGCGCCGCAGGTGGGCGTGGCCGCGCAGATGTTCTCGCTCGACGTCAGCGGGCACCCCAAGACGCGTACGTGCCATGGGGTCTTCGTGCTCTGCAACGCCGAGATCGTCGAGTCCAGCCGGAACGAGAAGGCCCGCGAGGGCTGCATGTCCGTCCCCGACTTCACCGGCGACGTCAAACGCGCCACCCGGCTGACCGTCACCGGCGTACTCCCCGGCGGCACCGAACCGGTCACCATCAGCACCGACGGCTTCGAGGCCCGCGCCCTCCAGCACGAGATCGACCACTGCGCCGGCAAACTCTTCCTGGACCGCGTCGCCGGCGCCCACGCCGTGTATCCCCGAAAGGTCTACCAGTAGAGTTCCGAAACGCCCTCCACCGAGTACTCTCGTCCGGAGCGCCCGGGTGGCGGAACGGCAGACGCAGGGAGCTTAAACCTCCCAGCCGAAAGGCGTACGGGTTCGAATCCCGTCCCGGGCACTCATCCGGCGATCGCCGGACCATCCAGGCCGGCCAGGGTTTTGGCTCGGGTCAGGACCTGGTCGAGCATCGGTTCGGTGAGTTTGCCGGTGAAGGTGTTCTGCTGGCTGGGGTGGAAGCTGGCCAGGACGGTCAGGTCGCCGTGCGGGGTTTTGATCAGGTACTCGGCGGCGTGGCCGAACTTGGGGCGGGGTTTGGGGACGGTCGTGCCGAGGGCGGCCAGGGCGGTGAGGAGGGCGTCGAAGCCGAACTTGCCCAGGCAGACGATGGCCTTGGTCGTGGGGAGGACCAACTCCAGTTCGCGGTTGTACCAAGGGGCGCAGGTGTCGCGTTCGGCCGGAGTGGGTTTGTTGGCGGGTGGCGCGCAGCGGACGGCGGCGATCATCCGGGTACCGATCAGGCGCAGGCCGTCGCCGGCGTGTTCGCTGGTCGGCTGGTTGGCCAGACCGACCCGGTACAGGCTCGCGAACAGCCAGTCGCCGGAGCGGTCCCCGGTGAAGACACGGCCGGTCCGGTTCCCACCGTTCGCCGCCGGAGCCAGGCCGGCGATCAGAATCCGCGGCTCGTCGGCACCCCACCCGGGAATCGGACGGCCCCAGTACGGCTGATCCGCGAACGACTTCCGCTTGCTGACGGCAACATCCTCCCGCCACTCCACCAGCCGCGGACAAGCACGGCAAACCGAAACCCGAGCATCAAGCTCATGCAGTTCCCCGGTCCGCGCCAACCGCACAACCTCATCCGCATCGCGCGCAACCCGAGTACCCCGCACCGCCGGATCCCCCGGCCACCCAGCCCCCGGCGGCACCGGACTACCAAACAACTCCCCAGTCAACGGATGCGGCAGCTCCATAGCCCCAGACTAGAGACTACCGCTGGCCATTTGTTTCACCGGTGACCTACTACAACCGGTCAGTGGTGAAACAACCCGTCAGTCCGCCAGGGAGAGGGCTACGCCGTCGAGGATGTCGTGTTCGGAGATGGTGAGGGTGGTGATGGGGAGGCGGTCGAAGAGGTGTTGGAGGATGAGGGCGCCGGCGCCGATGACGTCAACCCGGCCGGGGTGGATGGAGCGTACGGCGGCGCGGTCGGCGCGGGTGGTGGTGGTCAGCCAGGTGGTGGCGGCGCGGAGGGCGTCGGCTGATAGTTGGGCGTGGTGTACGGCGGCGCGGTCGTACTCGGGGAGGTTGAGGGCGACCGCGGCGACGGTGGTCGCGGTGCCGGCTACGGCGACCAGGGCGCGGGCGTCGGCGATGGGGACTGTGGTGTGGTCGAGCAGGGCGTCGATGTCGCGGGCGATCGCGGCGAGCTCGGCGGGGTTGGTCGGGTCGGTGGTGACATGACGCTCGGTGAGCCGGACAGAGCCGAGGTCAAGCGACTCGGCGGCGATGACGCCCGACGCACCAGCGCGACGCCGGTCGGCGTACGCGGGGCGGTCGGCGGAGGCGCGGTCGGCTGAGGCGGTGCGGGCGGTGGGAGTGGAGTTGCCGAGGATCAGTTCGGTTGAGCCGCCGCCGATGTCGGCTACCAGGTATGGCCCGGGTACTACCGGCTCACCAGCGGCGCCGGATGTCGGGGTCAGGGCGGGGAGCGACTGGGTGGCGCCCTGGAAGGTTAGGTGGGCTTCTTGGGGGCCGGTGATGATTTCGGGGGTGGTGCCGAGGCGGGACTGGATTCCTTCGAGGAAGGCGTCGCGGTTGCTGACGTCGCGGGCGGCTGAGGTGGCGACGAAGCGTACGCGGGTGGCGCCGGTGGAGCGGATCACCTCGGCGTACTCGTCGGCGGCCCGGAAAACCCGCTCCAGCGCCTCGGGAGCGAACGCGCCAGTCGCATCCACCCCCTGACCGAGCCGCACAATCATCATCCGCCGATCAACCTCGGTAAGTTGGCCAGCGCGCACATCGGCGATCAGCAGGCGGATCGAGTTCGTACCGCAGTCGATTGCCGCGACTCTGGTGACGTCCTCAGACACACGGACCTCGGCGGCCCCAGTCCTCCAGGGCGTCGAGGGTTTCGTCGCCCAGCGGGTTCACCCCGCGCCCGGCGGCCAGCGAATGACCGGCGAGCACATGCAAGCACTTCACCCGCGTCGGCATCCCACCCGCGGAGATCCCGCTGATCTCCGCGACGTGGTCGATCGACTCGCGGTGCGCCAGGTACGCCTCATGTGCGCCCCGGTACCGCTCGGCCAGCTCCGGGTCATCCGCCAACCGGTCGGTCATGTCCTTCATCAGCCCGGACGACTCCAGCGTTCCGATCGCGGACGCGAGTCGCGGGCAGGTGACGTAGTACGTGGTCGGGAACGGCGTACCGTCCGGCAACCGCGGCTCGGTCTCGACCACATCGGGGAGACCGCAGGTGCACCGGTGCGCGATCGAACGGATCCCCCGCGCGGTACGCCCGAGCTGCTTGCTGACTGCTTCTTGATCCGAAGGGCTGACCTGGCCGGAAGGACTGACGCTCACCTGGTTACCTTAGGCGGCGGCGTCAGGATCGTCTTCGGGGTGGGTTGGGTCCGGGCCGGCGGGGTCGCCGCCGCCGGTGGTTTGCCGGCGCCCTCGACGCTGCCCCACAGCTTCGTGTACCAGGTCGGCTTCTGCGTCTCGGCCGCACCGTCGGACGGCGCCGACGGCTCCGGCGGGGCGCCGACCGGCTTCCCGTCCGCGCCGATCACCCGGTAGCCGACCTCACCCGGCATCACCCAGCCGAGCCGCTGCCGCGCCTGCGCCTTCACGTACGCGTCGTCGTCCCAGCGGGCGATCTCGTCGTTCAGCTCCGCGACCCGTTTCTCCCGGTCGCGGATCTCCTGGTTCAGCGCGCTGACCTGCTGGTGCTGGTCGAACCACACCCGCAGGCTCTGCGCGTACGACACGATCAGCGCGCCGAGTACGAGCAGCACGACGGCCGCCCGGCCGGTCAGGTTGCGCGACCCGCGGGTGCGCGCCGGACCGGCCGCGGCACCCGTCGTACGCCGCTTGGGCTGGTCGCCCCGCCGGGCGGGGCGGGTCGGGGCGGGGCCGAAGGCATTGCGCTGCGGACGCGACTGGGTCCGGCTCGACGGACGCGAGCCGGGTCGTGCACCGGTATCCCGACGGGACGGCATGCCTTGCGACCCCCTGAAATCAGCCCTGGTACCGCGGGAAGGCCGAACGACCGGCGTACGTCGCCGCGTCGTCGAGCTCCTCCTCGATCCGGAGCAACTGGTTGTACTTGGCGGTACGGTCCGACCGGGCCGGCGCGCCGGACTTGATCTGACCGCAGTTGGTCGCGACCGCGAGGTCGGCGATCGTGGTGTCCTCGGTCTCACCGGAACGGTGGCTCATCATGCAGCTGAAGCCGTTGCGGTGGGCCAGGTCGACGGCGTCCAGGGTCTCGGTCAGCGAGCCGATCTGGTTCACCTTGACCAGCAGGCTGTTCGCCGACTTCTCGTCGATGCCGCGCTGCAGCCGCTCGACGTTGGTGACGAACAGGTCGTCGCCGACCAGCTGGATCTTGCTGCCGAGCTCACCGGTGATGCCCTGCCAGCCGGCCCAGTCGTCCTCGTTCAGCGGGTCCTCGATCGAGACGATCGGGTACGACGCGACCAGGTCGGCGTAGTAGGCGATCATCTCGTCCGCGGACTTCTTGCCGCCCTCGAACGCGTACACGCCCTCGGTGAAGAACTCGCTCGCGGCGACGTCCATCGCCAGCGCGATGTCCTTGCCGAGCTGCAGCCCGGTCTTCTCGACCGCGACCGCGATCAGGTCCAGCGCGGCCCGGTTGCTCTCCAGGTTCGGCGCGAAACCGCCCTCGTCGCCGAGACCGGTGGACAGGCCGCGCTCCTTCAGCACCGCCTTCAGCGCGTGGTAGACGGTCGCGCCCTGCATCAGCGCCTCGCCGTACGTGGCGGCACCGATCGGGGCGATCATGAACTCCTGCACGTCGACGTTGCTGTCCGCGTGCGCGCCGCCGTTCAGGATGTTCATCATCGGCACCGGCAGGACGTGCGCGTTCGGGCCGCCGACGTAGCGGAACAGCGGCAGGCCGGAGCTCTCCGCGGCCGCCTTGGCGACGGCGAGGCTGACGCCGAGGATCGCGTTCGCGCCCAGTTTTGCCTTGTTCGGGGTGCCGTCCAGGTCGAGCAGCGCGTGGTCGATCAGCCGCTGCTCGTGTACGTCGTACCCGACGATCTCCTTGTCGATGTCTTCAAGGATCGCGGTGACGGCCTTCTGCACGCCCTTGCCGCCGTACCGGTCCTTGTCGCCGTCCCGCAGCTCGACGGCCTCGAACTGACCGGTGGACGCGCCGGACGGGACCGCTGCCCGGGCGACGGTGTCGTCGTCGAGCAGAACCTCGACCTCGACAGTGGGGTTGCCGCGCGAGTCGAGGATCTCGCGGGCGCCGACGGCCTCGATGGTGGCCACATTGACTCCCAAGTTCTCGATGACGAATCGTGCTGAGCCTAGCCTCCAGACCACCCCACCCAGTGGACCGCGTCACCCCAACGATCCCACCCCGCGGTACCTCCGGCGTCAGCAACACCCCGTGGACCCCCGGATCGCCTGCAAATCAGCCGAATCCGGCTACCCGCCAAAGGCCCGACGGGCGTCGGCCAGGCCCTTCCGGTTCTCGCTTTCATCGCTGATCCCGGTCAGCACGTTGTTCCCGATCCGCCACGCGAAGTAGCCGGCCTGAACGGCCCAGCGAACGTGCAGGAAAGCGTCCAGCCCGCGGGCGAGCTCGCCGGCGAGATCAGGTCGCCGGCGAACGTACGCGGCCACGACGTGCTCGGGTGACCCGTCGGCGTACATCACCGCGGAGGCGACGTCGTACAGAATCGGGCCGGGTAGCGCACTCCCCCAGTCGATCAGCGCGACACTGCCGTCCGGCTGCCGCCGAAACGCCTCCCTGGCCGCGTCCCCGTGCAGCCAGGCCCAGGTCTCGCCCAGCGCCGTGGCCCGGGCGATCGCGTCCGCGACCGCCGGCCGAATCCACGGCTCCAGATCCAGATAGTCGTCGAACGGCATCAGTACGCGCAGCCAGTCCTGCAGGTCACCGGTTTCGACGGCGGCGATCGTGTGTACGCGGCCGAGCAGGTCCCCGATCGAGGTCCGGTCCGCGGCGGTCTTTCCCAGTTCTTCGCCACTGACGTACTCCAGGACGGCGACCTGCCGATCGTCGGCCCGCTCAACGAGCCGGCCGCCCTTGCTGGACCATGGCCGACCGCTCACCACGCCCGCATCATCCAGCCGCACCGCCAACTCGAGACCCGGCCCGAACGACGCGTCATCCACATCCACGGACTTCACCACTACGCGCCACGCGTCGCCCTCCGACGACGCCAGCCAGGTTGCCGAGTTCATCCCGCCGGTCAGCACCTCCAGCCGCGCCGCCTTCAGATCCCACCGCTCCCGCAGCACCCCAGCAACATCCACCCGCCCACGGTCCCAGCCCAGCAGCCGCCCCGCATCCAAATATCGCTGTACCTAACGACAGGTAGTACACCTCCGAGACGCCGTACACGCGGACCACTTCACGCTCAGGTGCACTACCTCTCGGCCCACCACTACCTGTCCTTCGGCACACGATCCGATAACTTTCTACTTGCGGAAGTGGAAAGTTATGGGGTAGCTTTCCGGTATGGAAAGTGATGCTGGGGAGCAGCTGCGGATCATCGAGCGGGCCGAGGCGGCGCCGTATGTCAGTTACCCGAAGACGGCGTGGTGGTATCCGCCGGTGGTCGGGGCGTGGGTGGCCGGGATGATCGGGACGTTCACGTGGTGGCGGGAGAACTCGGCGCTGTTCTTCGCGTCGCTGGCGATTCTGCTGGCGCTCGAACTGGGCTTCCTGAACTGGATGCAGCGACGGCACGGCGCGATGCCGTTCCCGGGGCGGGGCCGGCCGCCGCGGGAGATCGGGCGGCTGTGGAAGGGGTACTTCCTGACCCTCCCGGTGATCGTGCTGGTCGTCGCTGCGGTCTGGTGGCTGGGTGGCGTACCGGTCGCGGCCGGGACCGGGTTCGTACTGGTGACGGCCGGGATCTGGTACTACGAGCGCCGGTACGCGATCGCGGCGGCGAAGGTACGGGAGCGGCTCGGGTGATCGACGGACTCGACCCGGTCATCCACGCGCCGAAACGGCTGGCCGCGATGGCGGTGCTGGCGAATGCGACGACCGTCACGTTCAAGTTCCTGAAGGACTATCTGGGCGTGGCCGACTCGGACCTGTCGAAGCACATGTCGGCGCTGGAAGCGGCCGGGTACGTGGCGACGACGAAGAGTGGTCACGGACGCGGAGCAACCACCACGTACCGGATGACGAAGACTGGGCAGCAGGCCTACACAACCCACCGCGACGCCCTCCGCAACCTCCTCGACGGACCGCAGTAGCTAAGAGCCTTCGGCGGCGCGGATTTCTGTTGTCAGGTGCTGGATGGTGGTGCGTAGTGCCTGTTCGGCGTCGACGCCGGAGGCGCGGGCCTCGCGGACGATTGCCAGCAGTTGTTGCCCGACCCGCTCGGTCTCGTCCACCGGTTCGGGTTCAGCGAGCTGCTCGGTGTCGGCGGGGAGAACTTTGGCGGCCCGGCCCAGTACTTTGTCGGCGAGGGCCAGCGCGGGCAGGGCGAGCGGGATGCCTTCAAGGACCGAGGTGCGTTGTTTCTCGGTCGCCTTGATCGCTTCCCAGTTGGCCTCGACGGCCGCCGCGTCCGCGGCATCCACGCTGCCGAACACGTGCGGGTGCCGGCGGATCAGCTTCTCGACAATCCCGGCGGCAACGTCGTCGATGGTGAACCCACCACCCTCGGCATCGTCGTCCCCGGTGACACGGTCCTCGGCGATCCGCGAGTGGAACGCGACCTGCAGCAACAGATCGCCAAGCTCCTCGCGGAGGTGCTCGGCGTCGCCGGTGTCGATCGCTTCGAGGGTTTCGTACGTCTCCTCGAGCAGGTACTTCGCGAGGCTCTCGTGGGTCTGCTCCTGGTCCCAGGGGCAGTTCCGCCGCAGGCGATCCATCACCCGGACCAGATCGATCAGCCGAGCACCCGGTACGTCGTACGACCCGTGCAGGATCTCGACGTCGTAGGGCGCCTGCGGGTCGCGGATGCGCGCGTCGGCGATGAGGTGGCGTAGGGCTGGGTCGCCGTCGTCGGCGGTCAGCCAGACGGCCTGGCGGCCCGTACGGGCGGCTGCCGTCAGCCAGGTCCACGCGGCCGTGGCGTCGCCCTCGACCTGCGTGACCGGCAGACCCGAGCCGATCACCGCCTGGACGTCAGGCCGGTCCGGACCGCCGGACGCGGCGATCTCGTCGGCGGCTTCCAGCGGCTGCCAGGTAGCGCGAGTGAGCAGCCCTGGGGCCACCCGGGGGCTGGTCAGGACGACCTTGATCCCACCGACCTCACTCGCGCTCAACGGATCAGCCCTGACCCTGCTGCGGCTGCTGCTGTTGCTGAGCGGCCTTCTGCTGCGCGGCCGTCTGCGGCGACAGCACCGACAGCGATCCGGAGACCGCGCTGTCGATCCGCCCGTCGGTCCACTGCCCGAAGCGCGGCGCGATCGTGACGTCGACGTTCTTCATGGCGTCCCGCAGGGCCACGCTGCCTTGCTGCAGCTTGGCCTGGTTCTGCAGGTCCTCGACGGTGCCGCCGCCGAGCTTGGCGGTGACGATCGCGGCGGTGCCGACCTGGTTGAGGAAGTCCCGCGCGACCGAGTCGGCCTGGAACTTCTCGTACGTCTGCTGGTCGCCGCCGACGACTGCCTTCGCCGCCACCGCGGTCTCGGCCGGGGTGACCGTGATCGACTTCTGCTGCTGTACCTTCTCGACCAGCACGTTGCTGACCATGTCGCTCAGCGCGGACGCGGTGTCGTACTTCTTCCCCAGCGCAGCGGTCACCGCCTGCGCGGTCTTGTCGACGTCGCCGATGCTGATCTCGGTGCCGCCGACCATGGCCGCCGCGCCCGGGTGCGTACCCGCCGCGCAGCCGCCGGCCAGCAGCACCGTGGCCACCGCCGCACCGAGAGCCCCAAGCTTCCGCCCTCTGCTCACCGAATCTCCTCGCCTAGTCACGCTGTGTGTCGTCAGGTTCACGCCGGTACTCCGATCGGTTCGGCGATCACGTCGTCGATCAACCGGGTGCACCACTGCAGCAACTCCTGGTCGCGGAGCGGCTGACCGCCGATCGGCCTGGTGGCAGGTCGTGGCACCAGAATGGTATGCAGTTGCGGCTTCACCAGACTCTTCGGGTACAGCCTGTTCAGCCGGAGCACCTTCGAATCAGGCAGCTCGACCGGCCCGAAACGGATCAGGTTCCCCTGCAGAGTGACGTCGTGCAGACCGGCCCGGCGGGCGTGGTTGCGGAACTTCGCCACCTCGATCAGGTTCAGTACGGCCGCCGGGATGTCGCCGTACCGATCGTGCAGCTCCTCCACCAGCTCGGCGATCGCGTCCGCGTCGCGTACGGCCGCCAGCCGCTGGTACATCTCGAGCCGGAGCCGCTGGGACGGGATGTAGTCGTGCGGCAGATGCGCGTCGATCGGCAGCTCGATCTTGACCTCGGGCTCTTCGGCCTGGGTGTCGCCGCGGTACTCCGCGACCGCCTCGCCGACCAGCCGGACGTACAGGTCGAATCCGACGTCCGCGATGTGCCCGGACTGTTCGCCGCCGAGCAGGTTGCCGGCGCCGCGGATCTCCAGGTCCTTCATCGCGACCGCCATCCCGCCACCCAGATCGGCGTGCTGCGCGATCGTGGCCAGCCGGTCGTGCGCGGTCTCGGTCAGCGGCTTCTCCGGCGGGAAGAAGAAGTACGCGTACGCCCGTTCGCGGCCGCGGCCGACCCGCCCACGCAGCTGGTGCAGCTGGGACAGACCGAGCAGGTCGGAGCGCTCGACGATCATCGTGTTCGCGTTCGAGATGTCGATCCCGGACTCGACGATGGTCGTACACACGATCACGTCGGACTGCTTCTCCCAGAAGCCCTGGATCACGTTCTCCAGGGTGTGCTCGTTCATCTGGCCGTGCGCGACCGAGACGCGCGCCTCGGGTACCAGCTGGCGGATCCGCGCGGCCGCCTTCTCGATCGTGTTCACCCGGTTGTGGACGACGAAGACCTGACCCTCACGGAGCAGTTCGCGCCGGATCGCGGCGGTCACCTGGTGCTCGTCGTACGCGCCGACGAAGGTCAGCACCGGGTGCCGTTCTTCCGGTGGGGTGGCGATCGTGGACATCTCGCGGATGCCCGTGATCGACATCTCCAGCGTCCGCGGGATCGGCGTCGCGGACATGGTCAGTACGTCGACCGCCGTGCGCAGCCGCTTCAGCTGCTCCTTGTGCTCGACGCCGAACCGCTGCTCCTCGTCGACGATCACCAGGCCGAGGTCCTTGAACTGCATCTCGCCGGACAGCAGCCGATGGGTACCGATCACGACGTCGATCGACCCGTCCGCGAGGCCGTCCATCGCGGCCTTGGATTCCTTGTCGGTCTGGAACCGCGACAGCGGCGCGACGTTCACCGGGAACGCGGCGTACCGCTCGGCGAAGGTCGCGTAGTGCTGCTGTACGAGCAGCGTCGTCGGCACGAGTACCGCCACCTGCTTGCCGTCCTGCACCGCCTTGAACGCGGCCCGGACGGCGATCTCGGTCTTGCCGTAACCGACGTCACCGCAGACGATCCGGTCCATCGGCGTGATGCGTTCCATGTCGTGCTTCACGTCGTCGATCGTGGCCAGCTGGTCCGGCGTCTCGACGAACGGGAACGCGTCCTCCAGCTCCCGCTGCCAGGGCGTGTCCTTCGCGAACGCGTGCCCCTTGGTCGCCTGCCGCGCGGCGTACAGCTTGATCAGCTCGCCCGCGATCTGGCGGACCGCCTTGCGGGCGCGGCCCTTGCGCTTGGCCCAGTCGCCGCCGCCCATCTTGTCCAGCGTGGGCTGCTCGCCACCGACGTACCGGGTGACCTGGTCAAGCTGATCAGTCGGTACGTACAACCGGTCGCCGGGCTGACCGCGCTTGCTGGCGGCGAACTCGATCACCACGTACTCACGGGTGGCCTTTTGTGAACCCGATCCGACCGTCCGCTGCATCATCTCGACGTACCGGCCGACGCCGTGCTGTTCGTGCACGACGTGGTCGCCGGGCTGCAGCTCCAGCGGGTCGATCGTCTTCTTCCGGCGGGACGGCATCCGTTGCTGGGAACGCCGTTCGGCCGCCGATCGCTGCCCGGACAGGTCGTTCTCGGTGAGTACCGCGAACTTGATGCCCTCGGCAACGAAACCCTGCTCCAGCTGGCCCTGCGAGATCAGCACCACGCCGGGCTCCGGCACTCCCGCGATCTCGTCGACCAGGCGGGCCGGCAGCTCGGCCTCGGAGAACACCTCGGCCAGCCGCTGCGCGGGACCGTGCCCCTCCGTGACGCAGACGACCCGCCAGCCGCCCCGCAGCCAGCCGCGAATGTCCTCGGCCGCCGCGCCGGTCTCACCCCGGTACGGATCGACCTCGCGAACGGCGAGGATGCGGCTGCTGACCGCCCCGGCCTCGGTGTCGATGTCGAACGCGATCCGCTCGCCCATCGAGTCCCGCAGCTCGGGCGTCGCATCGGTCGGTGCGGCCGCGAACGGCGACAGACTCCACCAGGCCAGACCCTTGCCCAGCGCCTGCGACCGGACGTCACCCAGCGACATGTACGCGGCCGCGCCCAGGTCGATCGGTGCCTCGCCACCACCGGCTGCGGCGGCCCAGGACGCTTCCAGGAACTCCTGGCTGGTCGCGACCAGATCATGCGCCCGCGCCCGTACCCGCTCCGGATCGCTGACGACCACATGCGTACCGGCCGGCATCAGGTCGACCAGCAGCTCCATGTCGTCGACGAGCACCGGAGCCAGCGACTCCATCCCCTCGACGGCATGCCCCTCGGCGAGCTTCTCGAACAGCTCGGCCAGCTCGGGGTGCTCCTTGGCCAGTACGGCGGCGCGCGTGCGGACCTCGTCGGTCAGCAGCAGCTCACGGCAGGGCGGCGCCCACAGGCCGTGCTCGGCCGCATCCAGCGAACGCTGATCGGCGACCGCGAAGTACCGGATCTCCTCGACGTCGTCGCCGAAGAAGTCGACCCGGAGCGGGTGCTCCTCGGTCGGCGGAAACACGTCGATGATGCCGCCGCGGACGGCGAACTCACCGCGCCGCTCGACCAGATCGACCCGGTGGTACGCGGCGCCGGCGAGCCGCTCGACGACATCTTCGAGCTCGGCCGAATCACCGACATGCAACTGCACCGGCTTCAGGTCGGCCAGCCCGGCGACCTGCGGCTGCAGCACCGACCGCACCGGCGCGACCAGGATCTTGATCGGTCCGGTGGTCTCGTCCGACGGGTCCGGATGGACGAGCCGGCGCAGTACGGCGAGGCGGCGGCCGACCGTGTCGGAACGCGGCGACAACCGCTCGTGCGGAAGCGTCTCCCAGGCCGGGTAGTACGCGACGGTGCTCGGCTCTTCGACCAGGCACTGCAGCGCCTCGGTCAGTTCCTCGGCCTCGCGGAACGTGGCAGTGACGGCGAGCACCGGCCGGTCGGCGCCGTTCCGGCTCGCGGCCAGCGCGGCGAGCACCACCGGGCGTACCGGACCGGGCGCACTCAGGTCGAGGGTCGTGACGTCGTCGCCGCGGGCGTCCCGGACGGCGCCGGCCAGCACCGGGTCGGTGATCAGGGTGTCGACCAGGCCGCGCAGTTTCACGAGTTGTCCAGCTTCAAGAGTTGTACCGTCCTTGGGTGGACTCGAGGCCGTCGGTGAGCAGGCACTCGACCGCGTCCGCGGTCCGGTCGACGGCGAACGGAAGGTCCTTGCGTTCGGCCGCGGAGAACTCGTTCAGGACGAAGTCGGCGGGGTTCTGCCGGCCCGGCGGACGACCCACCCCGAACCGGACTCGATAGTACTCACCGGTGCCAACCGACTTCCGCACCGACCGGAGGCCGTTGTGGCCGTTGTCGCCGCCGCCGAACTTGCACCGCAGCACGCCGAAGTCGATGTCCAGCTCGTCGTGCACGACGACCAGGTTGGCCGGGTCCAGCTTGAAGAACTTCAACAGCCCGGAGACCGGTCCGCCGGACTCGTTCATGTACGCGCGGGGCTTGGCCAGCACCGTCCGCAGGCCGCTGATCCGGGTCTCGATCACCTCGGCCTTGACCTGCTTGCTCTGCTTCCACTTGGTACCCGTCCGGGCCGCCAGCTCGTCGGCCACCAGGTGACCGATGTTGTGCCGGGTCCGGGCGTACGAAGGGCCGGGATTCCCCAGTCCGACGACCAACCACACGTCGTCCGCCACGGATCCCGGCCCTCCAGAGGTTCTGTTGGTGCTGCCGCCTGCAGACTACTCGGCGGCGGCGGCCACCGGCTCGTCCTTCTCCACGCCCGCCTCGGCCTCGGCCAGCTCCGCGTCCACCTGCTCGGCGGTCGGCTGGGCGGTGACGTTCACGACCAGGGTGTCCGGCTCGATCGCCAGCGTGGCGCCGGTCGGCAGGGTCAGGTCGGACGCGTGGATCTGGGCGCCGATCTCGAGGCCCTCGACGGAGACGGTGATGCTCTCCGGGATGTGCGTCGCCTCGGCCTCGACCAGGATCGACGGGTGCTCGGTGACGACCAGCGCGTCCGAGACGGCCTCGCCCTCGAGGTGCACCGCGACCTCGACCTGAACCTTCTCGCCACGCTTGACGATGACCAGGTCGACGTGCTCGATGTAGCCCTTCAGCGGGTCGCGCTGGACCTGCTTCGGCAGCGCCAGGTGGGACTCGCCACCCTCGACCTCGATGAACAGCAGGGCGTTGGCGGTCTTCAGGGCCAGCATGGTGTCGTGACCGGGCAGCGTGATGTGCACCGGGTCACTGCCGTGGCCGTAGAGGACAGCGGGAACCTTGTTGTCCCGGCGGATTCGGCGGGCAGCCCCCTTGCCGAACTCCGTCCGTGATTCGGCTTGGATCTTGACCTCGGCCACGACTGAACTCCTCAAAAGCGTTGCGGTGATCTGTTGACTGGGTGGAACTAGGCTGCGGCCTCAGCGGGCGCCTGCTGACCCCGGGGAAGGCGTCAGGCAACGAACCACCGCGTCGATCACGGAGCCGCGCCCATACTTCTCGGGGGGCGTCCCTCGCCGAGGCAACCAAAACAGTCTACCCACGAGCCCGCCCAGACGGGAAATCCACCCTCCCCCGCCCGCACCTTCGGCAGTTGGACAGTACGTATATGTCCACTGACCCACGATCCGGCCGCCCGCCCCGCCTACCGCGGCGCCCAGTGGGCGTATACGTACTGTCGACCTGCCGACCTCGGTACCTTGCGGTGGTGATCTCGTTCTTTGCCCTGCTCATTCCGCTGGTCCTGATGCTGGTCGTCCTCGGCCTGGTCGCGCTGGTCCTGCGGAACGGCCGCCGCCGGCGCGCGCTGGCGCAGGAGCGGGCCGCCCAGGCGGCGGCATCCGGGTGGTACCTGGTCCCGCCGGACCCGTGGCTGCTACAGATCGCCGGCAGCGTGTTCCCGGCGGGCGGCGACGTCACGGAAGCGTGGGCCGGCTCGTACCGCGGTCGCGGCATGTACCTGTTCGACTACCGCTACGTGACCAGCAACGGGAAGACGCAGTCCACGCACCACGTGCACTTCGTTGCCCTGAACCTCCCGGTCGCGCTGCCGCCGCTGATGATCACCCGCGAAACCGGCCTGCGCCGGATGTTCCACGGCCGCGACCTCGAACTGGAGAACGCCGCCTTCAACGAGCAGTTCCGGGTCGACTGCGACGACGACCGGTACGGGTCGGCGGTCATGCATCCGCGGATGATGGAGTGCGTCCAGTACAACCCGGCCCTGGAGTGGCTGATCTCCGGCAACGCGTTCGTCACGTGGGGCGTCGGCGGCTTCCACGTACCGGATGTGCACGCCCGGCTGGAGGCGATGACCCGGCTGATCGACCTGATCCCACCCTTCGTACTCCGCGACTACGGCCAGCCGACGTACCGATGACCATCCTTATCCTGATCGCGTCCGCCGGCGGCCTGCTGCTGTTGTACCTGCGCTCAGTACGCCGTCGCACTGCCTTCTTCACCGGCAGAACGGCCGAGGCCGCGCGCATCGGGTTGGTTACTGGACTGCTCCGCGGGTGACCGAGGTGACGTCGGCGCTGGGCGGGATCGCGGAGCGCGTTCCGGCGTACGTGTTTGAGGACTACCGGACTAGATGAGTTCGGCCCTTGTTCTCAGGCGGGTCTGGGTCAGGCGCGGCCTTCGAACAGGCTGGTTACCGAGCCGTCTTCGAAGACTTCGCGGATCGCGCGGCTGATCAGCGGCGCGATCGACAGCTCGGTCAGCTTGTCGAAGCGGCGTTCCTCCGCGATCGGCAGCGTGTTGGTGACGATCACCTCGCTGGCCTGGCAGTTCTTCAGCCGGTCCACCGCGGGCCCGGACAGGATCGCGTGCGTGGCCGCGATCACCACCCCGGCGGCACCCTCGGCGTACAGCGCGTCGGCCGCCTTGGTGATCGTGCCGGCGGTGTCGATCATGTCGTCGACCAGGATGCAGACCCGGCCCTTCACCTCACCGACGACCCGGTTCGCGACCGTCTCGTTCGGCCGGTCGATGTCGCGGGTCTTGTGGATGAACGCCAGCGGCGCGCCGCCGAGCCGGGCCGACCACTGCTCGGCGACCTTGATCCGGCCGGCGTCCGGCGAGACCACGGCCAGCTGCTGATCGCCGTACTTCCGCGCCACGTAGTCGCTCAGGATCGGCAGCGCCATCAAATGATCAACCGGGCCGTCGAAGAAACCCTGGATCTGCGACGTGTGCAGGTCGACGCAGATCAGCCGGTTCGCGCCCGCGGTCTTGAACAGGTCCGCCATCAGCCGCGCCGAGATCGGCTCCCGGCCGCGGTGCTTCTTGTCCTGCCGCGCGTACCCGTAGAACGGCAGCACCACGGTGATCCGCTTGGCCGACGCCCGCTTCAGCGCGTCGACCATGATCAGCTGCTCCATGATCCACTCGTTGATCGGCGACGTGTGGCTCTGGATCACGAACGCGTCGCTGCCCCGGACCGACTCCTCGAACCGGACGTAGATCTCGCCGTTGGCGAAGTCGTACGCCTGGGTCGGCACCAGGCCGGAGCCGAGCTCCTCGGCGACCTCCGCGGCCAGACCGGGATGGGCCCGGCCGGAGAAGACCATCAGGTTCTTCTCGGTGGTTCGTTTCATCCCGCTCATCCGCCCGCGCCTCCCGTTGATCTCGCTGACCCGCTGATTCCCGCTACTCGCCGCGCTCACCCGGCCGCGCCTGCTCGTCCTGCTCGTCCTGGGCGGCGAGGGCGGCTTCGGCGGCGGCGGCGGTCTTGGTGCCGGGGCGCTTGCGCTCGACCCAGCCCTTGATGTTGCGCTGCCGGCCGCGGGCGACCGCGATCTCGCCCGGCCCGACGTCCTCGGTCAGCGCGGTCCCGGCGGCCAGGTACGCCCCGTCCGCGATCGTCCGCGGCGCCACCAGCACCGAGTTGCTGCCGATGAACGAGTGCTTCCCGACATGGGTCGGATGCTTCGCCACGCCGTCGTAGTTCGCGAAGATCGTGCCCGCCCCGATGTTGGCGCCCTCGCCGATGGTGGCATCCCCGGCGTACGTCAGATGTGGCACCTTCGCACCGTCGCCGATGGTCGAGTTCTTGGTCTCGACGAAGGTCCCGATCTTGCCCTTCACGCCGAGTTTGGTCCCCGGCCGCAGGTACGCGAACGGCCCGACCGAAGCGCCGTCACCGATCACGGCGAGTGACCCGTGGGTACGGATGATGGTCGCGTTCGCGCCGATCTCGAGATCGGTCAGCGTGGTGTCCGGGCCGATCGTCGTACCCGTACCGACCGTGGTGGCGCCGTGCAGCTGGGTGTTCGGCAGCAGCGTGACGTCACGGGCGAGGTCGACCGTACTGTCGATCCAGGTCGTGTTCGGGTCGACGATCGTGACGCCTTCGCGCATGTGCCGCAGCAGCGTCCGGCGGTTCAGCTCGGCACGGAGCGTAGCGAGCTGGACCCGGTCGTTGACGCCCTCGGTCTGCATCGCGTCGCCGGTCACATGCGACCCGACCCGCTTGCCGTCGGTGCGGGCGATGCCCAGTACGTCGGTCAGGTACAGCTCACCCTGCGCGTTGTCGGTGGTCAGCCGGCTCAAACCGTCACGCAGGGTAGCCGCGTCGAAGACGTAGATGCCGGCGTTGATCTCGTCGATCGCGCGCTGCTCGGCGGTGGCGTCCTTGTGCTCGACGATCGCCGCGACGGTCCCATCCGCGCCCTGCACGATCCGCCCGTACCCGGTCGGGTCCGGCACCCGCGCGGTCAGCACGGTGACCGCGTTGCCGTCCTTGTCGTGCGCCGCGACCAGCTCGTGCAGCGTCTCCGCCTCGAGCAGCGGTACGTCACCCGACGTGACGATCACCGAGCCGTCGAAGTCGCCGGGTACGGCGGTCAGCCCGGCGCGGACGGCGTCCCCCGTACCGAGCTGCTGCTCCTGGACAGCGGTCCGGACCTCCGGATCGACGGCCTTCAGGTGCTCCTCGACCAGTTCACGGCCGTTGCCGACGACGACCACCAGGTGTTCCGGGCTGAGCGCCCGGGCGGTCACCACGGCATGCCCGACGAGGCTGCGCCCGCCGATCTCGTGCAGCACCTTCGGGGTCGCGGATTTCATCCGGGTTCCGAGACCGGCGGCCATGATCACGACCGCCGCGGGGCGATGGGAAGTCACGCGGTCTTCTCCTCGAGTTCCCTGCGAGTTCTTTCGACAAGTATCAGCATGGGCACCCGATGCAGTGCCCGCGCAAGCCTACTTGCTCCCGAACCGTCCCCTCACCCGGGTGGACGAGACCGATTTCACCCCCGCGACGCGCTCCTACCGCACCGAAGAACAGGTAGTGCACCACCGAGACACCGTACACACACCCACGTTCACGCTCAGGTGCACTACCTCCCCACCCAACACCACCTGTCCTTACGCACACTTCCACCCACCCCGCTGCTCTTGCACCCGGCTCTTGTCAGTGGCCTCTGCGACCGGCCCTCAACTTCCCCCCGGCCGGCAACCCCGACTTCCTCGTACCACCACCGGCCGCCCGCCCCACCCGCCTGCACCTGGACGACACCGACCGCACCCACCTCGACCTCTGGGTCGACCCAAGCTCCACCATCCAAGCCGAAGTCGACCGCCTCCTGGCCCTCGGCGCCACCCACGTCGAAGACTGGACCTACCCACCCGACGCCGACTTCGTCGTCCTCCAGTCCTCCGACGGCACCGTCTTCTGCCTCATCGAGCCAGCCACCCCACAACCTCCGGCCTGACAAGCGAGTACTCGCACGACGGCGTCCCAGCGAGCCGAACACCCGAAACTGTCGGTGGCCGCTGAAAGGCTTTGTGAATGAAGGAATCACTGGTGGATGTCGGGGACGTGACGCTGTTCGTCCGGGAGCTCGGGCGGCGGGGCGAGCGGCCTTCGCTGGTGGTTGTTCATGGTGGGCCGGACGTCGGTCACGGGTATCTGCTGCCCGGTTTCGAGCCGTTGGCGCGTGATCATCACGTTGTTCTGTTCGACTTCCGCGGTTGCGGGCGGAGTACGCGCGGTCTGCCGGCTGACCAGTTGCAGCCTGAGCTCGTCGTCCGCGACACCCATCGATTGATCGAACGCCTCGGGCTAGGTCAGGTGGATCTCCTCGGTTTCTCCACCGGCGGCCGCGCGGCGATCCAGTTCGTGGACAAGCACCCGGAGCAGGTACGCCGGCTGGTGCTCGCGTCGACCTCGGCGTACACGTCGGCGGACAACGAGCCGTACCTGGCCGACTGGCCCGAGTACCAGCGCCGCCAGAAGGTCGAGGACGAGGCGAACGGCACCCTCCGCAACTCGACCATCTTCGTCTGGGACCTCGACCGCGCGCCCGAGTACCTGCAACTCCTCGAATCGCTGGGGCCCGACCTGGGCGACTGGTCGCTGGAACGCGCGATCCAAGGCCTGACCCACCCCTGGTTCACCCGCGACCCCGAACAAACCCTGCGCGAGTTCGCCAAACCAATCCTCATCCTGCACGGCGAAAAGGACATGGGCTTCCCCGTCCAACTGGCCCACCGCCTCCACGACGCCGTACCCAACACCCAGCTCGTGGTCATCCCCAACACCGCCCACATGTCCCACTTCGAACAACCCACCACCTGGTCCAACCACCTCCGCACCTTCCTATCCGACTGAGCCCACTCCGATGCCCCCTCCACCCGCCCACACATCGCGGTCCCCCAGCCTTTCCACCGCTCGGCAAACGGTGAAGCTCCTGCTGGTCGACCCAACCGATCGCCTGCTCCTCATCCACGCCAAGGACCCGCGAACGAGCGCCGAGTGCTGGTACCCGGTCGGCGGAGGCATCGAGCCCGGCGAGACCCTCCAGTCGGCGGCGGCGCGTGAGGCGTACGAGGAGACTGGGCTGACTGCGCTTCCACCGGGGGAACTGGTGTGGCGACGGGATCATGTGTACGAGTACGACGGGCGGCGCCTGGACGTACACGAGGAATGGTTGCTGCATCGCGTGGCTCATTTCAGTCCGCGGCCGACCGCGCTGACTGAGCACGAGGCACGCAGCATTCTTGGGTTCGAGTGGTGGTCGGCAGCCGCTCTCGGTCGGACCACAGCGACCGTCTTCCCGCCGAACCTCGGGCGGCTACTCGCCACTCTTCTGAACGACGGCGCGTACGGCCCCGGATAGGGTGCTGTTCGTGTTGGAGACTCGGCTTGATCTGGGGCGGATTCGGGCGGCTCGGCGGGTGATTGATCCGGTGTTTCTGGACAGTCCGCTGTACCGGTGCGAGGCCCTCGACCCAGTACTCGGATGTGCGCTCAGCATCAAACTCGAGACCGCGAACCCAGTACGCAGTTTCAAGGGCCGCGGCACCGAGGTGGTCGCCGATCAACTCGCGCGTACGAGCTCCCCGGCCGTGGTCTGCGCGAGTGCGGGCAACCTCGGTCAGGCCCTCGCCTGGTCCGCCCGGAGCCGCGGCATCGACGTCACCGTCGTCGCCTCACGGTTCGCGACGCCCACCAAACTCGACCGCATCCGGGCGCTCGGCGCCAAACTCGAACTGGTCGACGGCGACCACGAACTCGCCCGCGACCGAGCCGCCGAGATCGCCGGCGCGGAAGGCATCCGCCTCCTGGAAGACAGCCTCGACCTGGAAACCTGCGAAGGCGCCGCCACCATCGGCCTGGAACTCGCCGAAGCCTTCCAAACCTCCGCACCAGGTAACCACCCGCCGTACACGACCACGCCCAGCAACACCCCGCCCGGCAACAGCTCGGTGGGCCGGACGACTGCCGGCGACCAGCGATCCGCTCCGCGCGAAGGGCCGGCCGTGCTGATCGCTCTCGGCGGCGGCGCGATGGCGACCGGCATCGGGTACGTGCTGAAAACTCTCGCCCCAGAAGTAGAAATCATCTGCGTCCAGCCCCACGGCGCACCGGCGATGACCCGCTCCTGGCACGAACGCCGCGTCGTCACCACCGACTCGATCAACACGATCGCCGACGGAGTGGCCGGCCGCCGCCCCATCCCCGAAGTCCTCACCGACCTGCTCGCCGTCGCCGACGACGCCGTACTGGTCGAAGAATCCTCCATCATCAAAGCGATCCGCGTACTCCACGACCACGCCGGCCTGATCACCGAACCCTCAGCCGCCCTGGGCGTCGCCGCGATCCTCGAAAACCCCACCCGCTTCACCAACCGCCACCTGACCACCATCATCTGCGGCAGCAACACCGACCCCACCACGTACACCACCTGGCTCGCCACCCCATGACGAACCTCAAACCCGAACTGCTGAACCTGCTTCAGCACCGTCGGGCGGAGCTGGTTGAGAAGCTGGCCGGCCTGTCGGAGTACGAGCAGCGGCGCCCACGTACACCGACCGGCACGAACCTCCTCGGCCTGATCAAACACCTCGCCGGAATCGAGTACGGCTACCTCGGCGAAGCACTCGACCACCCACCGCACGCCCGTCGTGGTTCCGCGAGTACTCCCCTTCACGCCATCACGATTACGACGGCGACGCAGATCGCTGCGATCAGTACGAACTGGCCGATCGTCGAGCGGCGCTGGTCTGCGGGTGAGATCTCGCCTTCGGCGTCGTCGAACAGGTCCGAGAAGATCAGCAACGGACGGCCGAGCGTCGCGACGATGCACAGCGCGTACAGCCCGGCCACGATCCACAGCAGGGCGGCGGCACCTTCGCGCCCGCCGAAGAGCAGCATCAGAAGTGGAAGCACGGCCATCGACGCCCAGCCGGCGAGCGCGATCCCGAGCGGCAGCACCCGCGTACGGATGATCGGGTCGCGCCAGGTCAACACACCCGTCACGGCAAACAAACCAACCATCACCCCACTCGCGAGCCCGGCATGCCGCAAAAACCACAGCACCGGAAACGCCCCCAACTCACCCACCATCCCCGCAGAATAGAGCCAGCCGTCGCAGCTTTGATCAACGCAGAATGTGGGCGCCGGCGTGCTCACGTCGTACGCGAAGCGATCTGGGTGCGCGTCACGATTGGGTGGCGAGCGGGGGCGGGGTGTGGGCGGATCGGGGCGTACGCGGCTGTAATTGGCGGCGTGAGTTTGCGGGCGCCGGATGATCCTCGGGTGTTTCACGGGTACTTCGACGCGCCCAGGCACACCGGATTGGTTCTGGGTGGGGCGTGGGTCGGCGGCATCTGTGGAGTGCTGGGTCTTCTTGGGATCGCGATGCTGGGAGTGCCGTCCGACCCCTGCGTACCCGACGACGCCGGCTGCGGTGGCGAACCGATGACCTTCGCGAAGGGCGGCGCGATCCTGCTGCTCGTGGCCGTGCTCGCGGCGGCCTGGTCGATCGGCTGGACGATCCGAGCCGGCCGCTACCGCTCCCACCACCCAACTGGCCCCCACCCGACCCAACCTGGCAACCCCCACCCGGCTGGACACCCCCACCCAACCTCCCCAAGGCCCCACCCAACTGGCAGTTCTGGCAGTAGAGCCAACTGGAACTTCCAGCAGTAGAGCGGATTGGCCCTTCCAGCAGTAGAACAGCGTCGATCATCGGCCGCGGCAGCACAAACCCCCGGCTCGGTGGACTGATGAGCCGGGGGTTCTTGATTGCTCCCCCGCCAGGTTTCGATCCTGGTCTTCGAGATTCAAAGTCTCGCGGGCTGCCGATTACCCCACGGGGGATCGTGGTTGCCGGGACAGTTTGCCATGAGTGGGGTGGGCGACACGCGAGGGGTTCCTAACCTACGGGTCCGTAGGTTACGGTGGCGTAGGTAAGGAACCCCTGACCCGAGGGAAGAACAGCCATGACTCCACCCGTTGCCACGCCGGACGCGCCCACCCGTACCGCGCCGGTCGAGGACGTGCACACCGGGACGCTCGGTGGTGAGCAGAAGAAGACCTGGGAGCAGGTCGCGCTGGCGTTGTTCATCGGCATCCCGTTCCTGGCGGTGCTGGCGGCGGTGCCGATCGCGTGGGGTGGGTTCCTCGGCTGGCGGGACGTCGTGCTGGCGGTGGTGTTCTACACGGTCGCGGGGCACGGGATCTCGATCGGGTTCCACCGGCTGTTCACGCACAAGTCGTTCAAGCCGAACCGGCCACTGAAGTACGCGCTGGCGATCGCTGGTTCGCTGGCGATCGAGGGGCCGGTGATCCGCTGGGTCGCGGACCATCGCAAGCACCACAAGTTCTCCGACCGGGACGGCGACCCGCACAGCCCGTGGAAGTACGGGCACACGATGGGCGCGCTGACCAAGGGGTTCTACCACGCGCACATCGGCTGGCTGTTCGACACCGAGCAGACGCCGCAGCGGCAGTACGCGCCGGATCTGCTGAAGGACAAGGACATCGTGAAGGTGTCCCGGATGTTCCCGATGCTGGTCACCGTCAGCCTGCTCGCGCCGGCCGTCATCGGCGGTCTCTGGTCGTGGTCGATCCAGGGCGCGCTGACCGCGTTCTTCTGGGCCAGCCTGGTCCGGATCGCGCTGCTGCACCACGTCACCTGGTCGATCAACTCGATCTGCCACACCATCGGCGACCGGCCGTTCAAGAGCCGGGACAAGTCCGGCAACGTGTGGTGGCTGGCGATCCTGAGCCAGGGCGAGTCGTGGCACAACCTGCACCACTCCGACCCGACCTGCGCCCGGCACGGCGTACTGAAGGGCCAGCTCGACACGTCGGCGCGCTGCATCTGGTTCTTCGAGCGGATGGGCTGGGTGAGCGACGTCCGCTGGCCGGTCAAGGAGCGGCTGGAGGCGCGCCGGGTGGACGCCTCGACGCGTACGCTGAAAGCTGCCTGAGAGCGAAAACCACCACCGGCAAGACCGGAAGTACGGCATGATGCTGACGTGATCACGACGTGACGGAACCAAAACCGCGGCGGTCCGGCCGAATCCGGATGACCAGTGCCGAGCGTCGCGAACAACTCATCACGATCGCCCGCGGCCTGTTCGCCCAGAAGGGGTACGAGGCCACCTCGGTCGAGGAGATCGCGCATCGCGCCGAGGTCTCCAAGCCGGTCGTGTATGAACACTTCGGCGGCAAGGAAGGTTTGTACGCGGTCGTCGTGGACCGTGAGGTCCGGGCGCTGCTCGACGGTGTCACCGGCGCACTGACGGCGGGGCGCGCGCACGAGCTGGTCGAGCAGGCCGCGCTGGCGCTGCTGGACTACATCGAGAACAACGCGGACGGGTTCCGGATTCTGGTCCGGGACTCGCCGGTCGGGTCGTCGACCGGGTCGTTCATCTCGATCCTGAGCGATGTCGCGACCCGGGTCGAGCACATTCTGGCCGAGGAGTTCAAGCGCCGCGGGCTGGACCCGAAGAACGCGCCGATGTACGCGCAGATGCTGGTCGGCATGGTCGCGCTGACCGGCCAGTGGTGGCTGGACGCCCGGAAGCCGAAGAAGCCGGACGTCGCCGCGCACCTGGTCAACCTGGCCTGGAACGGCCTCTCCGGCCTCGAACCCAAGCCCACCCTCTCGACCCGCCCACACAAGTAGGCGTGCCGTAAGGACAGGAGGTAGTCCCCTCCGACGGCCCGAGTTCCGGTGCGGCGCGGTGCCGAACGGCGCGGGCAGATGACTACCTCCTGTCGTTAGACCCCCACACCCAGATCCGCCCGTGGCATGACGTCCGCGGGCGTGGCGCCCCGTACGCTGGCTCGCATGACGGGGATGCTGACCGCACGGCCGGTGCCTGCCCGGAGCAGGGCGTTCGACCTGTTCCTGGCCGGCGGTTTGTGCGTGACTTTCGGGTTCCTGTCGCTCGCGCAGGCGCACTTGGAGGGGTTCCTCGCGTTCGGCATGCTCGCGCCGCTGGTCTGGCGGCGTACGCATCCGGAGCTGGTGTTCTACGGGGTCTGCTCGGTCGCCCTGCTGCAGTGGCTGGCCCAGGTCCAGCTGATGCCCGGCAACGTCGGTCTGCTGGTCGGTCTGTACGCGATCACCGTGTACGGCGACGTGCAGCAAAGCCGGATCGCCCTCGGCATCGGTGGTCTCGGTGTACTGATGGCAACCTCGCGCTACTGGTCGAACTCGGACTGGAAGCAGCAGATCACCATGATGGTCGCGCTCGGCGCGCTCGTCTTCGGGGTCTGGGCGCTCGGCGAACGCCGCCGGACCCGCGGTCTGTACGTGGCGCAGCTGGAGGAACGCGCCGCTCAGCTGGAACGCGACCGGGACCGGGAGTCCAAGCTGGCGGTCAGCAACGAGCGGACCCGGATCGCCCGCGAGATCCACGACGTGGTGGCGCACGGTCTGTCGATCATGATCGTCCAGGCCGACGGCGGTCTGTACGCGGCCGATCAGTCCCCGGAGGCGGCGAAGAAGGCGCTGGCGACGATCGGTGACACCGGCCGGGCCAGCCTGACCGAGATGCGAAAGATGCTCGGCCTGCTCAAACAGGACGAGCAGCGTGACCTGGATCCGAACCAGCCGCGCCCGCAGCCGGGGGTTTCCAGCCTGCCGGAGCTGATCGAGAACGTCCGGGCCGCCGGTCTGACCGTCGCGTACGAGGTGACCGGCCGCCCGCGGGACCTGCCGGCGCTGCTCGGCCTGACCGCGTACCGGATCGTGCAGGAAGGCCTGACGAACACGCTGAAACACGCCGGGCCGGGAGCGCGTACCTCCGTCACCCTGGACTTCGGGCGCGAGATGCTGACCGTGGTGGTCACCGACGACGGCCGCGGGGCCGGGGTCGCGCCGAGCAGCGATCCGGGTCACGGTCTGGTCGGGATGCGGCAGCGCGCCTCGGTCTCGGGCGGTACGGTGAGCGCCGGACCGAAGGCGGGCGGCGGTTACGAGGTGATCGCCAGGCTGCCGTACAACCTGCCCAACGGAGGGTAAGTGTCAGACGATGTGATCCGGGTGTTCCTGGTCGACGACCAGGAGCTGGTCCGGGCCGGGTTCACGATGCTGGTGGACTCGCAGGCCGACATGCGCGTGGTCGGGCAGGCCGGGGACGGCGGCGAGGCGGTCGAGAAGATCCAGGTGACCGCGTGCGACGTCGTCCTGATGGACGTCCGGATGCCGCGGCTGGACGGGGTCCAGGCCACCCAGCGGCTCCAGTCGTTGCCGCAGGCATCGACTGACGGGCAGCCGCCGAAGGTGATCGTGCTGACCACGTTCGACCTGGACGAGTACGCGTTCGCCGCGATCAAGGCCGGCGCGGCCGGCTTCCTGCTGAAGAACACCCCGCCGGCGGATCTGCTGAACGCGATCCGCCAGGTGTACTCCGGTGACGCGGTGGTCTCGCCGAGTACCACCAAACGCCTGCTCGAGCACTTCGCCGGCGCGCTGCCCGACGCCGGAGCCGAGCGGCCGGACCTGGCCGAGCTGACGGCCCGCGAGCGCGAGGTACTGATCGAGGTCGCCCGTGGTCTGTCGAACACCGAGATCGCCAAGCTGTTCACGTTGTCCGAGGCAACGGTCAAGACGCACATCGGCCGGATCCTTGCCAAGACCGGGCTCCGGGACCGGGTCGCGCTGGTAGTCCTCGGGTACGAGACAGGCCTGGTCCGGCCGACAAAGTAGGAGACGCCCTCTCATACCCAGGTAGTACGCGGACTCCAGTCTCCGGTCCGACGAGATCGGGCCGCGTACTCACTAACTTCTTGACCAACGTTCAGTTGAGTTGAGGAGTGACATGAGCTTGCAGACCGGGCAGATCGGCACCGGGCGACTGCCGCAGGACGGGGAGCCACGGACCGCGATCCGTGCGCACGAGCTGCGTAAGGTCTACGGACAGGGTGACACCGCGGTGGCCGCGCTCGACGGGGTCTCGGTCGACTTCGGGGTCGGCCGGTTCACCGCGATCATGGGCCCGTCCGGGTCCGGCAAGTCGACGCTGATGCACTGCCTGGCCGGGCTGGACAGCCCGACCGACGGTCAGGTGCTGCTCGGGGAGACCGAGCTGACCCGGCTGCCGGACGCGGAGCTGACCAAGATCCGCCGGGACCGGATCGGTTTCGTGTTCCAGTCGTTCAACCTGCTGCCGATGCTGTCCGCGAAGGACAACATTCTGCTGCCGCTGGAGCTCGGCAGCCGCAAGCCGGACCAGCAGTGGCTGGCCACGCTGATCGACGTACTCGGACTGGCGGACCGGCTCACGCACCGCCCGTCGGAGCTGTCCGGTGGTCAGCAGCAGCGGGTCGCGGTCGCGCGGGCCCTGGTCGGCCGGCCGGAGGTGGTGTTCGCGGACGAGCCGACCGGCAACCTGGACTCGCGGTCCGGTGCCGAGGTACTCGGGTTCCTGCGCCGCTCGGTCCGTGAGTTCGGTCAGACCGTGGTGATGGTGACGCACGATCCGCTCGCGGCCTCGTACGCCGACCGGGTGGTGATGCTTGCCGACGGCAAGTTGGCCGGCGAACTGCTCGAGCCGACCCCGGAGAGCGTCCTGAACGCGCTGCGGCAGCTGGGGGCCTGACGTGCGCCGTTCGCTGCTGTCCTCGCTGCGCGCCCACTTGGGCCGCCTGATCGCCGCCTGCCTGGCGATCGTTCTCGGCGTCGGCTTCGGCTCGCTCGCGATGGTCGTGCATTCGTCCGCGTCGCACGGTGTCGACGAGACGATCGGCGCCCAGTACAAGGGTGTCGACACGGTCGTGAAGACGAATCAGGCGTCGATCTCACCCACCGATGTGGCCAGGGCGAAGGCGCTGCCGCAGGCCGCGTCGGTGATCACCCGGACGTCGGCCTTCCTGCAGGCGTCCTTCCCGGGACTGGTCCGGCCGACGTCGCTGGTGGTCGAGTCGCTGTACGACACCAGCCGGATCGCCGGTCCGGCGACCTCGTCCGGCCGGTTGCCTACCGCAACGACCGAGATCGCGCTGCCGGCCCGCGAGGCGGCCAAGTACAAGGTGGGGGTCGGTCAGACCCTGCGGCTGGAGTCGTACGACAAGAAGTCCTGGACGGTCCGGATCGTTGGTCTGATCGACGATTCGAAGTACATCGGCTCGGCCCCGGCGGTGGCGACCCCGGCGGCGGTGAAGACCTTCGCGCCCGACGAGTACATCGCCGCGATCAACCTCGCCGCCAAGCCCGGTGTCAGCCCTGAACAGCTCACCGAGGCCGTCCGGGCGGTCGTGGCGCCGGGGGTGATGGTCTACACCGGCGCGGAGTTCATCCAGCGCGAGGTGGAGGGCTTCACGCACGGGATCGACGTACTCGGTGGCGTGTTCGGGATGTTCGCGGTGATCGCGCTGTTCGTCGCCTGTCTGGTGATCGGCAACACGTTCACGATCGTGATCGCCCAGCGCACCCGCGAGATGGCGCTGCTGCGCTGCGTCGGCGCGTCCCGGCGGCAGGTGTTCACCTCGGTACTGTCCGAGGCCACCGTGGTCGGGGCGATCGCCTCCGCGATCGGGGTGATCTTCGGGGTGGCGCTGTCCGCGCTCGCGCTGGCGATGTCCCGCGAGTTCAACTGGGGCATTCCGCCGGTACCGCTGCACCTGGACGCGTCGTCACTGCTGCTCCCCCTCGTACTCGGTACCGTCGCCACGCTGATCGCCGCCGTCGTACCGGCGCGCCGTGCCACCAAGGTCGCGCCGCTGGCCGCGCTGCGTCCGGAGGTCGCTCCGGCGGCCGCGTCCCGGGCCGGCATCCTGCGGCTGATCCTCGGCTTCCTGCTGCTCGCCGGTGGCGGCCTGCTGCTGGCGGCCGGCGCGGCAGCACACCAGGTACTGATCGGTGTCGCCGGTGGCGCGTTGTCGTTCCTCGGCGTACTCGCGGTCGGCTCGCTGCTCGTCCCGGCGCTGATCCGCGTGATCGGCGTGCTCCCGGCCCGCAGCGGCGTACCCGGCCGGATCGCGCTCGCGAACGCGGTCCGGAACCCGAAGCGTACGGCGGCGACCACGTCCGCCCTGCTGATCGGGGTCACGCTGATCAGCCTCACCTGTGTCGGTATCGCCTCGGTCCGGAAGACGTTCGACGTGTCGATGGACGGCCAGTACCCGGTGGATCTGGTGGTGGCCACGTACAACGAGAAGATGCCGTCCGGCGCCGCCGATCAGTTGCGCGCGATCAAGGGCGTCACGCAGGTCGTACCGGTCAGCCAGGTCCGGGTGAAGGCGGCCGGCGACGAGGTCGAGGTCACCGGCATCGATGCCGGCGCGGCCGGTTCGGTGATCCACAATCCCGACCTGGCGAGCGCGCTGAAGCCCGGTACGGCGCTGCTCGACTACTCGACGATGAACCTGCTGAAGGCCGAGGACGGCGCCAAGGTCACGATCGGCACCGGCGCGCACAAGCTGACCGTGACGGCGCGGCGCGCGACCGGCCTGTACGCGATGACGCTCACCTCGACCGACCTGGCGAAGCTGGCGCCGGACGCGCCCGTCACCGGGTACTGGCTGGCGTCGGACCCGAAGGCGAACGGTTCGCGGGTGATCGACGCCGTCGAGCAGTCGATCCCGACCGTGAAGGACCTGTCGGTCAGCGGTGGTCTGGCCGAGCGGACCAGTTACACGAAGATCTTCGACGTGCTGCTGATCGTCGGGGTCGGTCTGCTCGGGGTCTCGGTACTGATCGCGCTGGTCGGCGTCGGTAACACGCTCAGCCTGTCCGTACTGGAGCGAACCCGGGAGAACGCGCTGCTCCGGGCGATGGGCCTGTCCCGCCGGCAGTTGCGGGCGATGCTCGCTGTCGAATCGTTGCTGATGGCACTCGTCGCGGCCGGGCTGGGGATCGTTCTGGGCCTGGTCTACGGCTGGACCGGAACCGCCGCGTTGATGGGCGGTCAGACCGTCGACGGCGGCGTGCAGTACGCCGTACCCGGCACGCTGCTGATCGCGATCGCCGCCATCGCCGCGGTCGCCGGCCTGCTCGCGTCGGTACTGCCCGCCCGCCGCGCCGCCAAGGTCGCCCCGGCCGGCGCGCTGGCGACCGAATGATCCAGGGCAGGTCTCCCGATTCCACGCCGTAGCGAGGAATTGGGAGACCTGCCCTCGCGGCTCGTCCGGCTTTGAGGGGGTCGGACGAGCCGCCTGTTACACGATCTCGATCCTGTTCCCGTGGCCGTCGGCGGTATGGAACCGTCGGCGGCCCGGGATCGTTTCGTTGTCCCAGGTGACCGGGAAACCAAGGCCTTCGAGCTTCGCCGCGAGCGCGTCCAGATCGTCAACGGCCAGCGCCGGATGTGCCTTCATCGCCGGTACGAACGCCTGCTCGACGCCGATGTGAATCTCGGCCGCACCGGACCTGAACCAGCAACCACCGCGCGGTTTCAGCAGCTCCGGTTTCTCCACCTCGGTCATCCCGAGCGCGTCCCGGTAGAACGCCCGCGCCACGTCCTCACCACCGGGCGGGCACGACACCTGTACATGGTCGAGCCGCATCGTCAGGCCTTCCGCGCCACGGCAAAGATCCGGCGGAACGGCAGCAGCGTCCCGTACGACTTCTGTGGGTACGCCTGCGCCAGCCGCGCGCCGTACTCCGCCTCGAACTGTGGCCGTACGTCATCCGGCAACGACTGCAGCACGGGACGCGCGCCGGTGCCCTTCACCCATTCGAGGACGGCGTTGTCGCCGGCCAGCAAATGGAAATACGTCGTCTCCCAGGCATCCACTACGCATCCCTCCGCACTGAGCGCGTCCACATACTCAGCCGGCCCTGGTACGTCCGGCCGCAGCGACGCATCCTTCGCGTACTGGGCGTACGGCTCCGTACCGGCCAACTCGCGCAGAATCGCGTGCGACGGCGCGTTCCCGTTCCCCGGGATCTGGATCGCCAGCCACCCGCCCGGCCGCAGCGCCCGGACGAACCCGGGCAGCAGGTCGAGCTGCTCGGGCACCCATTGCAGCGTCGCGTTCGTGACGATCACGTCCAGCGACCCCGGCTCGACCGCCCAGGTACGGACGTCGCCGAGCTCGAAGGACAACCGCTCGTCGGCGTACTGTTCGGCCGCCTCGAGCATCTGCGGCGAACTGTCGATCCCCCGGACCACCGCGTCCGGCCAGACCTGCCGCAGCGTCGCGGTCAGCGCGCCCGGTCCGCAGCCGAGGTCGACCACGGTGCGTACGTCGTCCGCGCGCACTCGTTCGACCAGATCGCGGAACGGCCGGGCGCGCTCGTCGGCGTACGTGCCGTACTGCTCTGGACTCCACACCGGTGACGTACGCATCGGTTCCTGCCCCTCTCGGATGGGGTTTATCTTGATATCGAGATACTTTAAGCACGGCACTTGTCTTGATGTCAAGAGTCTTGATGGGTAGTCTCGACGCATGGAGGACGAGGTCGACCGGCTGATCGAGGCCTGGCGCCGGGAGCGGCCGGACCTCGACGTGGCGCCGATGGAGGTGCTGTCCCGGGTCAGCCGGCTGGCCCGGCACCTGGACCGGGCGCGTGGTCAGGCGTTCGACACGCACGGGCTGGAGTCCTGGGAGTTCGACGTACTGGCGGCGCTCCGCCGGGCCGGCGCTCCGTACCAACTCTCCCCCGGCAAACTGCTGAAGGAAACCCTGGTCACCTCCGGCACGATGACGAACCGGGTCGACCGGCTGACCGCGCGCGGCCTGGTCGAGCGACTGCCCGACCCGAACGACCGGCGCGGCGTGCTGGTCCAGCTGACCCCGGCCGGCCGGGACGCTGTGGACGCCGCGATGGCCGACCTGCTCACCCACGAGCGGGCGCTGCTCGGGTCGCTGAGCGAGCGCGACCAGCAGCGGATCGCCCGGGTCCTGCGCGAACTCGTCCGGCCCTTCGACCAGGAAAAGCACTGAGCCACGGAAACAATCGGTTTCAGCGCCGCGACAATGCCGATTCCTGGTACTGACAAATGAGATAGAGAATTGTGCCGGAATTATCCGAAAAGACGACCCGTCACTTCCACCCGGCTCCGATCGTTGCTAGTTGCAACAAGATCGTGAGACTGCTGTAGCCGACGACTATCGACACTGAGCGAGGACCCGGACTAGGGTCATCACCGTCGGTCGCGAATCGACTACAAAGTGTCAGGAAGACGGTGACTTCGGCGGCAAGAGGTGGTCCGCCGAATGCGGTCGCGCGGTGTCCGGGGCTCGGGGCCCGAACAACGCAGGCCGGCACGGGGCCCGCTCACCCACGAGCTCGGCGCCCCCTCCGAATCACAGGGGATCGGAGGGGCGCCGCGGCTCGAACACCGCGAGAACCCTGCTATTCGGCGCGTTCCGCCGCCTCGAACCAGGCCGTCTCCAGTTCGCCGCGCTCGTCCGCGAGCTTCCGCAGCTCGGCGTCCAGCTCGGCCAGCCGGGCGTAGTCACTCGCGCTGACGGCCAGCTGGTCGTGCAGTTTCCGCTCGGTCTCGGTCAGCTTCGCGAGCTGCCGTTCGATCCGGTTCAGCTCCTTCTTCGCCGCCCGGGCCGCTGCCGCGTCAACAATCGGCGCGGCATTTTCCGCGACCGGCAAATCATTGGACATCGCCGTCGCCGGTGTCAACACATTCGACGCCGGCCGGCGCGGAATTCCGGCCTCGAGTTCGTCCAGATACTGCTCGACACCGCGCGGCAGATGGCGTACCCGGCCGTCGCCCATGATCGCGTAAACCATGTCACTGACCCGCTCCAGGAAGTACCGGTCGTGGGTCACCGTGACCACCACGCCCGGCCAGCCGTCGAGGAAATCCTCGAGGACGGTCAGCGTCTCGACGTCCAGGTCGTTGGTCGGCTCGTCCAGGATCAGCACGTTCGGCTCGTCCAGCAGGATGCGCAGCAGTTGCAGCCGGCGCCGTTCGCCACCGGACAGGTCCGAGATCCGGGTGGTCAGCTTGTCACCGGTGAAGCCGAACCGTTCCAGCAGCTGTGACGACGTCAGCTCACCGCCGCGGCCCGCCAGCGCGGCCGTACGCCGGATCGCCGTGATGTGGTCGAGCACGGTGACCGAACCGTCGATCTCCTCCAGCGTCTGGGACAGATTGGCGACACGTACCGTCTTGCCTTGCTTGACCAGGCCCCGGTCCGGCGCGAGCTGCCCGGTCAGGACCTTCAGGAACGTGGTCTTGCCGGCCCCGTTCGGGCCGAGCAGGCCGATCCGGTCGGCCGGGCCGAGGCGGAAGGTGACGCGGTCCAGCATCGTCCGGTCGCCGAAGCTCAGGCTGACGTCCTCGACGTCGAACACGTCCTTGCCCAGCCGCGCGGTCGCGAGCTGCGACAGGGCCAGCTTGTCGCGCGGCGGCGGCTCGTTGGCGATCAGCGCGTTCGCGGCCTCGATCCGGAACTTCGGCTTGGACGTACGGGCCGGTGCGCCGCGCCGCAGCCAGGCGAGCTCCTTGTTCAGCAGGTTCTGCCGCTTCGCCTCGGTCACCTGTGCCGTCCGGGCGCGCTCGGCCTTCGCCAGCACATAAGCGGCGTACCCACCGTCGTACGACGTGATGCGACCGCCCTGGACCTCCCAGGTGACCGTGCAGACGGCGTCCAGGAACCAGCGGTCGTGGGTGACCACGATCAGCGCGCCGGCGCGGTCCGTGACATGGCCCGCCAGCCAGCTGACCGCTTCGATGTCGAGGTGGTTGGTGGGCTCGTCGAGCACCAGCAGGTCGACGTCGGTGAGCAGCAGCCTGGCCAGCGACGCCCGGCGGCGCTCACCACCGCTCAAGCTGCCGACCAGGGCCTGATGGTCGACCTCGCCGAGCAAGTGCTCCATCACCGAGCGCGCCCGCGGATCGGCCGCCCAGGTGTACGTCTCGACGTCGCCGAGGACCGCGTGCAGCACGGTCTGCTCCGGGTCGAGATCGTCGCTCTGCCCGAGGTACCCGAGCCGCAGGTCCCGGTTCTGCGTGATCCGGCCGCCGTCGGGCTCCATCCGCCGGGCCAGGAGCTGGAGGAGCGTCGACTTGCCGTCGCCGTTCCGCCCGACCACGCCCACCCGCTCGCCCCGGCCGACGCCGAGACTGACCGAGTCAAGCAGTGTCCGGGTCCCGAAGCCCTTCGAAACAGCTTCCAGATTGACCAAGTTAGGTGCCTGCATAACGCGCCCCAGGGTAGCCGACCGCCACACCCCCGCCATGCCAGTGCCAAACCCGTGCCAGGATCGTCCAGATGCTGACCCCCGCCTGGCTCGACGGCCTGTCCCTCGGCGACCCGATTTCAGCCGATCCACTGGAAGGCGGCTACGCCAGCAAGACGTACCGCGTACGCACCAACCTGGGGAAATTGGTAGTCGTCAAAACACAGGCCGACCTGCCACCCGACCTGTCGGCAGCTTGGGGCGGCTGGGCGGCGTTTGCTGGAGCGGGTGGTGCGGCGGTTGGCTGAGATCATCCCGGCGCAACCGCCTGCCCTCCTGCATGGCGACCTGTGGCACGGCAACCTGCTTCCGGGACCTGATGGCGGGCCGGCGATGATCGACCCGGCCGTGTACTACGGCTGGCCGGAGGCCGATCTCGCCACGCTGCTGATCTACGGCAATCTCTCCGGCGACTTCTTCACCGCCTACGAGGAGGTCCACCCGCTCACGCCCGGCTGGCGCGAGCGGGCTCCACTCCTTCACCTTCGCGAGCTCCTCAGCATCACGGCGCACTCCCCCGCGGTGCCTGAGACGGTCACCGAGATCCACACCATCCTTCAGCGGTTCGACTGACCCAGGTAGATCAGGTACTCCTTCTCGTTCAATGGGTTCCCATCCGTCCGGGTACGGGTCGCGGGCGGCCCGCCGACCGGGACGTACGCGTGGAAGGCGGTCGCGAGCATCCCCTCGCCGTGGCTGAGGGTCGGTAACGCGGACTCGAAGCCGTGCGTGGTCGCGGCCGGAATCGTGCCTTCCAGGTGCGCCTGGGTTTCGGTGAGGTTGGTGTGCGTGACCACACCCCGATGTTCCGCGACATGCGCCAGCACGCGGGAGATCGTCTCCGCCGGTACGTCCAGCTCGAACTGATTGACCGGCTCCATCACCCGCGTACCCGCCGCGGCGATCGCCTGCATCAGGACGAGCGGGACGAGACGACGGAAGTCCGCGGCAACGGTCACCGGGCTGTAGTACGCGGTGTGCGTCAACGCGACGTGGATATCCGGGACCTCCCACCCGAACAACCCCTGATGCAAGGACTGCCGGACCGTTTCCTCGATCGCGTTGTGGAACGCCCGCGGCAGCCCGCCGAGCTCGACCTCCAGCTCGTACTCGATGCCCTCGGCAACCGGTGACACCCGGAAACCGACGCCGGCCGCCCACAGGTTCCCCGGCGCGGTGATCTCGCGGAGCGCGCTGCCGGTGCCGATCAGCTGCTCGACGTGGATCGGTGTCGTCTCGCTGAACGTGACCTCGACGCCGTACTCGGTGGCGAGCAGCGAGGCGATTACCTCCTTCTGCACCTCGCCGTACAGACTGACGGTGATCTCATCGGCCTTGCGGACGCGGATCAACGGGTCCTGCTCGGCCAGCTGGGTCAACGCCTGGAACAGCTTGACCCGGTCGCGCGCGGTCACCACGGTTTCCAGCGTCGGCGGTGCGAACAACCGGGCGACCTGCCCGCCGCGGACGCCGAGCTGGTCCCCGATCCGGATGCTCTTCAGCCCCCGCAACGCCACGATCTGCCCGGCCTCGGCCCGGTCCACCGAATGCCGGCTGCCCTGCTCGAAGACTTCGATCCCGCTCGGACGAGTCTGGTACGCGGACCCGTCGACCGGATGGACGTCCACCGGCGTACGCGCCGTGAGTGCGCCGCCGATGATCCGCGCGGACGCGATCTTCTGCCCGGCCGCGCCACGCTCCACCTTGAATACCCTTGCCTGTAAGGGATCTTCCGATGATGTGGTTGCTCGTGGCAACCAGGCACGGATACCGCCGATCAGTTCGGGTACGCCGGCGCCGGTCATCGCCGAGCCGAAGTACACCGGATGCACGACGCCGCGCGCGACCTGCCGGCGCAGCTCGGTCGCGTAGTCGGGGTGGTTGTCCTCCAGGTACTGCTCCAGGAAGTCGTCGTCCCGCTCGGCAAGCACCTCGCCGAGCACGGGGTTCCGTACCGGCGACGGCTCGAACCGGGCCGACCGCACCCCGAGCTCGGTCACGGTCCCCATCGGTACGGCGGCCGGTGTCAGCAGTCGCCGGATGTCGGCGAGCAGCTCGTCGTACCGGGCGCCGACGCGGTCGATCTTGTTCACGAAGAGCAAGGTCGGGATCTGCAGCCGGTGCAGCGTACGCATCAGGAGCCGGGTCTGCGGCTGGACGCCTTCGACCGCGGAGATCACCAGCACCGCGCCGTCCAGTACGGACAGCGCGCGCTCGACCTCGGCGATGAAGTCCGAGTGCCCAGGCGTGTCGATCAGGTTGACCGGCAGGTCACCGAGCGCGAACGCCACCACCGCGGACCGGATCGTGATCCCACGCTGCCGCTCCAGCTCCATCGAGTCGGTCTGGGTGTTCCCGTCGTCCACCCGCCCGACCCGGTCGATCACCCCGGCGGCATGCAACAGCCGCTCGGTCAGACTGGTCTTACCGGCGTCGACATGCGCCACAATACCCATCGTCAAAGAGTTCAAGAGTCCTCGCGAATGCCTCGAAGCGATCAATACCAATGCGGTCGATCACAACGCGGCGCATCCCGGTCTCCCGTCTCAAAGACAAATGGCTGTAGCTCTCGGACCGTAACACCGACCGATAGCCACGACGAGCGATTTTCTACCGGTTGACGATGGCCGGGAGGATTCGGGCGCCGGGGACTGGGCCTTCGGCTTGGCGGACCATGCGGCAGAGGCCGGATTCGGCTAGTTCGACCGCCAGGTCGACGGCGTTGCGGCTGTCGGCGGCGAGGAACAGGCAGGTCGGGCCGGAACCGGAGATCTGCGCGGCCAGGGCGCCCTGGTCCAGGCCGAACTGGAGGGTTTCGCCGAGCTCGGGGCGCAGTGACAGCGCGGCCGCCTGAAGGTCATTGCCGAGAGCAACGGCGAGGGCGCCGGGGCGGCCGGACAGCAGGGCGGAGAGCAGTTCGGGGCGGACCTGGGGCGGTTCGACCCGGCGCAGCGGGCGCATCCGGTCCAGTTCGCCGTACACGTCGGGGGTGGACAAACCACCGTCGGCGATCGCGAACACCCAGTGGAAGGTCCCGCGGGACATCACCTCGGTGACCTGCTCGCCGCGGCCCTGGCCGAGCGCGGTGTGACCGACCAGGCAGAACGGTACGTCGCTGCCGAGCTCGGCCGCGTGATGCTGCAGCTCGGTCTGGGTCAGCTGCAGACCCCACAACCGGTTGCACGCCACCAGCGTCGCGGCCGCGTCGGTCGAACCGCCGGCCATCCCACCCGCGACCGGGATGGTCTTCCGGATCGACAGGTCGACGCCCTCGTCCACGTCGTACTCGGCCTGCAGCAGCCGCGCCGCCTTGACCGCGAGGTTCGTCTCGTCAGTGGGTACGCCGGCCGCGAAATCACCCACGATCTCGACCGTCACGTCCCCGTCGTCGTCGCGGACGGTCGCGGTCACGTCGTCGTACAGGGCAACGGCCTGGTACACCGTGGCGACCGGGTGGAAGCCGTCCGGGCGCGGCGGGCCGACGGACAGACCGAGATTGATCTTGGCCGGCGCCCGCACCGTGACCTCAGCAGAAGGTGGCACGGGCACAGGCTAGGGCATGTCGCGGTCTTCCCGCGCGCACGAGTCTCACGCGGTCCGTGCCGCACCGGCCAGGGCGGCGAAGTCGGTGATCCCGAGCATTTCGCCGCGCAGCCGCGGGTCGATTCCGGTGCTCCGGAACACCTCGTCCAGGCGGTCGCGGTCCGGCATCCAGCGGGCCAGCGCGGACCGGACCGTCTTCCGGCGCTGCGAGAACGCCGCCTCGATCACCGCGAACACCTCTTCGCGGGTCGCCGCCGTCACCGGCGGTTCGCGCCGCTCGAAGGCAACCAGACCGGAATCCACGTTCGGTGCCGGCCAGAACACGTTCCGCCCGATCGGCCCGGCGCGCCGCACCTCGGCGTACCACGCGGCCTTCGCGGACGGCACGCCGTACGTACGCGACCCAGGCGCCGCCGCCAGCCGGTCCGCGACCTCGGACTGCACCATCACCAGCCCGTGCCGCAGCGAGTCCGACACCTGCAGCAGATGCAGCAGCACGGGCACGGCGACGTTGTACGGCAGGTTGGCCACGCACGCGGTCGGAGCACCGATCTCGGCCGGCCCGACCTCCATCGCGTCCGCCTCGACCACGGTCAGCCCGGCAGCCTGCTCCGGGGCGTACGCGGCGATCGTCGACGGCAGCGCCCGCGCCAGCAGCGGATCGATCTCCACCGCGGTCACCCGATGCCCTTCGGCGAGCAGCGCCAGGGTCAGCGAACCGAGCCCAGGACCGACCTCGAGCACCGTCTCACCCGCCGCCAGCCCGGCGGCCCGGACGATCCGGCGAACCGTGTTCGGGTCGATGACGAAGTTCTGCCCGCGCTGTTTGGTCGGGCGGACCCCGAGGGACGCGGCCAGTGAACGCACGTCCGCCGGACCGAGAAGTCTCGGTCCGGCGGACGTGGATGAATCAGACGAGGTCACCTCGTCAGTTTGGCAGAACCGGAAACCACTCCGGTCAGGCCTTCTTGCCGCAGTGCGGCCAGGCGCCGTACCCGCCGCGGTCGGCCTTGACCTTCTCCGCGATCGCGATCTGCTGCGCCTTGGACGCGCCGTTGGCGTTGTTCGCGTACGCCGTGCCGCCGTACGCCGCCCAGGTGCCGTGGTCGAACTGCAGGCCGCCGTAGTAGCCGTTACCGGTGTTCGACGCCCAGTTACCACCGGACTCGCACTGCGCGATCCGGTCCCAGGCGCCACCGTCACTCGTCGCCGGCGGCTTGCTGTCAGTGGTGGTGTCGGCCGGCTTCGGCTTGGTACCGACCACGATCTGCTCGTCGACCGCCTTGGTCACCAGCTTCGACCCCACCACCTTCGTGGCCGACAGCTTGCCGTCCAGGTAGGTGTACAGGTACGTGACGGCCTTCGAGCCGTCCGTGCCCTTGGTGGTGGTCTTGGTGGTGCCCTCGACCAGGCTCGCCGACTCGGTCTTGTCCGAGCCATGCGGGACCGCGACGTTCTTGGTGACCGTCTTCTGCAGGACCTGGACGTACCCGATCGTGTTCACGCCGAGCTTCAGCGGGGTCGCGGCGGCCGGGGTGATCCGGTCGTCGGCGTCCCAGCGGATCTTCGCCTCGGTCAGCGCCTGACCCACGGTGCCGGCCAGCGACTTGATCGTCATGGTCTTGCCCAGGTGCACGATCTGCACGGTCTTCGGGGTCTTCACGGTCAGCTGCAGACCCTCCCGGCCGAGCGGGGCGCTCCGGCTGGTGGACAGCTGCGCGCCGTCGTACCGCAGCCCCAGGTCGCCGAGAGCCTCGTTCAGGTTGTCGGCGGTGGTCCAGTAGGCCTTCTTCACGCCGTCGGCGTCGACGGTCAGCTGGCGGCCGTACTGCACCGAGATCTCCTGGCCGTCCTTGAGCTGGCTGTCCGCGCTCGGCGCGACCACGTCGTGGTCACCGACCTGAACCTTTTCGGCCTTCAGGGCGTCTGCCACGGTGGAGCCGAAGGTGTGTACCTTCCGCACCTGGCCGTCGACGGAGATGGAGACCGTCTTGCTCTTGGTGGCATATGCCACCGAGCCGCCCGCGACGGCTAACGCGGCCGCCGCACCGACGGCCACGATGATGGACTTACGCACTAAAGCTCCCAGGTAGGGCTACCCGGGCACGGGGTGGGACAGCACTGGCACCGGCCGCGAGCGCCGGACTGATGGCCCGGAACCTGTGGTCAACGCCGAGGGGCGTGCTGCCCGGAATCTTCCCCGATCCCGGCCAACGTCACGGGACAATAACGAACAGGACGCGGAAGTGCCAATCCCCTGTCCGGCGAGTCGAAAAAAGGTGTAGCAGGGCAATTACTCGCGGTAATTGCCCCAATGCCCCCGATGAACCACTTCGGCGGTCGTCCGGCGCCCCCTTTTCAACGACGGCGACCGTTTGTCCGGAGCCCGGTATCCGACCGAAAGCACCCCGACCGGGTCGAATCCTTCGGGTACGCCGAACTCGCGCAGCAACCGGCCCACTTTGTCCGCGGGCGGCCCGAAAAAGCAGGCTCCCAGGCCTTCGTCGACCACTGTCTGGAGCATCAGCAGGACGGCCATTCCGGTGTCGACGTACCAGTACGGCGCGGTCCAGCGGCCCTCGTCCCGATCGGTCCAGCCCTTGTCCGGTTCGGTGTACCGATCGAGGTACGCGTCCTTGTGCGCGAAGGCGAGGATCAGCAGCGGCGCGCGGCGCAACCCTGTGATCCATTCAACATACTTTTGATCCGGCTCCTCGGCCGCGATCCGCCAGTACCGCTCCCGGTCCTCGCCTTCCAGCGTCAGGAACGCCCAGCCCTGGCTGAAGCCGCCCGACGGGGCCCGCAGGCCGTGCTCGAGGATCCGCTCGCGTACCTCGTCCGGCACCGGCCGGTCCGGATCGTAGTTCCGCACCATGCGCCGGCGCCGGACGACCTCACTGAACTCCATGCGGAGTGTTTACCAGGTGGCCGCGAGCGGCATCAGCCGACGTCGTCGCCGACCTCCAGGTGCCGCCAGTACTCGATGGACGGCTCCGCCGTCACTCCGGCCGCCGCCATGATCTGCTGGATCCGCGGCCCGGCGTGCTCGAAGAACCCCTGGAACGATGCTTCGTCCGGCCATTCGTCGACCACGAACACCTCGGACCCGTTGCCGTAGAAGTGATGCGAGATCACGCCGCGACTCCGCGCGTCCGCCACCACTCCCTGGAAGAGCGCGCCGTTGTCCGCGCCCAGCTTCTCGACCGCCGTCGGATCCCCAGTCACCCGCAGAGTCATCAGTACGCTCATAACCCCTCCCCTCGGGAACCGGCCCCGGACGAGGCCGGCGTCTTCAGCGTGCGCCTGCCGGCGGCCGCGGGCAACGGGTCGGGAGAACGTTGACGTTCCGCTACCAGGACCCTCCGAAAGCGTTGTCGGCGTTGGTGTTCAGGGCCGCGCAGAGTTCGGCGGTGGAGATGTTCAGTACGTCGGCCATCCGGCGGACCGTGTGCGGGATCAGGTACGACGCGTTCGGCTTGCCGCGGTACGGGGACGGGGTCAGGTACGGGGCGTCGGTCTCGACCAGGATGCGGTCGATCGGCGTGACCGCCAGCGCGTCCCGCAGCGACTGGGCGTTCTTGAAGGTGACCACGCCGGCGAAACTCAGGTACGCGCCCCGGTTGACGCACTCGCGGGCGAACTCGGTGTCGCCGGAGAAGCAGTGCATCACCAGCCGATCGGGTACGCCCTCGCGGTCCAGGATGCGCAGGATGTCGTCGTGCGCGTCGCGGTCGTGGATCATCAGCGTCTTGCCCAGCCGCTTCGCCAGCTCGATGTGCGCCGCGAACGACTCGTGCTGCGCCGCCTGCCCGTCGGCCCCCGTACGGAAGTAGTCGAGCCCGGTCTCGCCGATCACCCGTACTTTGTCCGAACTCGCGGCCAGCCGTTCGATCTCGGCCAGCGCGCTGTCCAGCTCACCGGCGGCCTTCAACTTCGGCGCCTCGTTCGGATGCAGCGCGACGCCGGCAATCAGATTCGGGTACTGCGCGGCCGCCTCGACCGCCCACACCGCCCCCGGCAGATCGCACCCGACCTGCACGATCCTGGTCACCCCCACCGACGAGGCCAACCGAATCGCCTCCGCCGCCCCCAGCCAGTCCCCATCCTCCCCATCAGCAATATCCAGATGACAGTGCGCGTCAACCACACTCACCGGCAACGGATCCGGCACGGCCGGCCGCTTCCGGTCCCGCACCCGCCCGTCCTCCCCCACCCCCGCCCGCTCCCGCGTCGGCCGACCAACCTCAACACCATCAGCTGCCATGGGGCCCAGATTACTGAGCCTCGGCGGCCTTCTTGACGTTGGCCAGGAGGGACTCCCACATGCCTTGGGCGTGGGTGGCCTCGTCCTTGGTGCTGTTGTTGTCTTGGGTGAGGGTGAGGTGGGTGGAACCTGATAGTTCGTAGGTGAGGGTGTGGTAGTTCTCGGGTGCGTCTGGTTGGCCGGTCAGGGGGCTGAAGTGGGTGAACTTCAGCAGGCGGCCGGGGGCGACTTCCAGGATCTTGCCCTTGTCCTGGAAGGGTTTGCCCTCCCATTCGCCGGTCCAGGTGATCGGGCTGCCTACCGTCCAGTCCGTCGCCACGTCCGCGCCGAACCACAGCTGCTTCAGCTCGGCGGGATCGGTCAGTACGCTCCAGACGCGGTCGGCCGGCGCGTTGATGTCGACCTCCGCCGTCGCGAGATATCCAGTCATCGTGAACTCCTTTCCGGCCCGACGGTACGGCTACCGGTACCCGGAGCGCTTGTAGAAACGCGTCAGCCGGATCGTGCAGGAAGTCAGCAGCTCCGGAGCTGTCCGGGCCGCGCCGGCAGGTCGTACGTTGCGTGTCCCGACTGACAGGAGCAGCCGATGACCAGAAAGTCCCGGATCAGCTCGATCCTCGCCGCGCTCGGCCTGGTGGCCGCGGCGGTCGCGGTGCCGAGCCCGACGAGCGCGACGCCGGCCCCGATCCCGGTGCAGGTACTCAGCCTGACCGACCTGCACGGCTACCTTTCCGAGACCGAGAACCTGACCATCGCCGGACCGTCCGGTACCCAGCAGGTCGGCGGCGCCGGGTACCTGAAGGCGCACCTGGACAAACTCCGCGCCGGCAAGCCGAACAGCTTCCTGATCGGTTCCGGCGACCAGTTCAGCGGCTGGCCGGACTACACCCAGGCGTTCGCGAACGAGCCGACGATCGAGGTACTGAACGCCTTCGGGATGGACTTCGACGTGGCCGGCAACCACGAGTTCGACCGTGAGTTCCCGTTCCTGCGCCGGATGACCACCGGCGCCTGCTACGGCAAGCCCGGGTTCGACAGCTGCTTCAAGGACTCGACCGGCCGGAACTTCCACGGCACCGACTACGCGTACCACGCCGCCAACATCGTCAACCCGAAGAGCAAGCAGCCGGTACTGCCGCCGTACTGGATCGCGAAGGCGGGTACGCAGCGGATCGGCTTCATCGGCCTGGGCTTCCCGGGTACGCCGACCGAAACGTTGTCGATCAAGGGTTCCGGCTTCGAGTTCCAGGGTGTCGTCGACGCCGCGAACCGGGCCGCGGCCGAGCTGAAGGCGCAAGGCGTGAACGCGATCGTGGTCAGCATGCACGAGGGCGGCCAGCAGGGCGGGCTGTACAACGACTGCAAGAACCCGACCGGCCCGATCTTCGACGCCGCCCGGTCGATGTCACCGGACATCGACGTGATCCTGGGCGGTCACTGGCACACCGCGTTCAACTGCATGATCCCGGACCCGAACGGCGTACCCAGGCCGGTGCTGGAGGCAAGCAACCACGGCCGCGTACTCGGCGAGGTGAACCTTTCGCTCGATCCGGCCACCGGTGACGTGATCCGCTCCGCGACCACGGCCGCCAACCACGCCGTCACCAAGGACCTGACGCCGGATCCGGGCGTCCAGAAGATCGTGAAGTACTGGATGGACAAGTGGACCACGCGCCAGCAGCAACCGCTGACGAAGCTCGACCGCGACCTGGACTTCGCGCCGAAGGCGGAGAGCCGGACCGGCAACCTGGTCGCGGACCTGTACAGGCACGAGGCGGACGGCGACTTCGCGCTGGTTCCGGCCGATCTCGGCGTCGACGTGATCGCGGCCGGCCTGAAAGCAGGCACGGTGACGTACGGCGCCGCGTGGCCGGTGGCCGGGATCTCTCCGATCACCACGCTCTCGATGAAAGGCTCCACGGTCAAGGATGTCCTCGAACAGCAGTGGATTCCGCCCGCGTACGGCTGTACGCGACTGTCCTCGCTGGCGACGTCGGACAACTTCCGCTACACGTACGACCTGGGCAAACCGGTCGGCAACCGCGTCGATCCGGCAAAGGTTCTGGTGAACGGAAGACCGTTGCGGCTCGACAAGACGTACCGGGTGACGACGAGTGCGGCGATGCCGTTGCACGGCGCGCAGTACGGGTATCCGGGTTTCCAGCAGTACACCAACCTGGAGCGAGCGCCGCGCATGGGCCAGGAAGTGTTCCTGAACTACCTGCGGACCCATCCGTTGCTCAAGGCACCGAACCTCGGCCGGGTGACGGCGATCCCAGGCACCCCGCCGCCGTCGGACGGTCCGTTCGGTCCGCTGAACCTGCTTCCGCAGAACGAGATGACCGCGACCGCCACCAGCCAGGGCGGGGCGGCATACAGCGCGGCGGCCGCGATCGACGGCAACTGCACGACCATGTGGCACTCCAACTGGAGCCCGCACGCGCCGCTGCCGCAGTACATCACGCTTGACCTCAAGACGCCGCGCGCGATCGAGGCGCTGGTGTACACGCCACGGCAGGACGCCGATGTGCCGAACGGGCGGATCTCCTCGTACGACGTACAGACCAGCACCGACGGCAGCACGTTCACGTCGGTGGCGAAGGGGTCGTGGGACGGCAGCGTCGACGCGAAGATCGCGCGGATTCCGGCCGGTACGACGGCACGGTACGTACGCCTCGTCGGTCTGGCCGGAGGTGCCGACTACGCGGCCGCGACCGAGCTCAATATAGCTCTAGCTCCGGCTTCCTGACCGCGTTCCGGTGGGCCGTCGGTGACATCCCGTACCGGCGGCCGAACTGGCGGCTCAGGTAGTGCGGTGAGTCGAACCCGACCGCGGCCGCGATCTGCGCCACCGACATGTCGGTGGCGCCGAGCAACTCGGCCGCGCGCTGCAGCCGGAGCGCGAGGACGACGTTCATGATCGAGTCGCCGACCTGCTCCTTGAACAGATGCGCGAGCCGGGACACGGACACCTGCGCGAGCCCGGCCAGCGAGGTCAGCGTGTGCGGCCGGGCCGGGTCGGCGGTGATTGCCTCCAGCACCAAATGCACGCGGGCATCGAGGTGCTGCGTCTCGCGGCGCAGGCTGGCGACCGCGGTCAGCAGCACCTCCTCGATGCCGTTCATGGTCAGCTCGGTCGCGACACTCTTCTCCAGCAGATGCAACTCGGTGTCACCGGTCGGCGACAGTCCGGCGCGCTGCGCGTCCCGGTGCAGCCGGTCGAACGCCGACACCACCCGGTCCGTCTCCGACGACCTCGCCAGCCGGACGTACGACAGCCCGGGCATTGCCTGCGGCAACGACAGCCACGAGTGCCACTCCCGCCGCGGCTGGAAGTGCGCCCACCAGGACTCCCAGTACGTACCGACCGTGCCGTAGTCCTGCGGCGTCCCCGGGCTGACCAGCAGCACGTCCCCGTGCCGCAGTGTCAGAGTGTTGTCACCCAGGGCGTACTGCCCGGTGCCGGAGGCCGTGTAGAGCAGGTACCAACTGCCGACACCATCCGGCCGGACGACGCGGTAATCACCGCCGCTGTGGAAGTGCCCGGTCACCAGTTTGCTCGGTGGCGGGATCTCGCTGTACAGCTCGATCAGCACTTGGGTAGCAAGATCGTGCTCGAAGTCAGCAGGCTCCGTCATGGTGGATCTCCTTGTTCGCGCCCCAAGATTAGCGGCACAGCAGCAAGATCCTGCACCCCATTGAATCGAGGGATTCGTGCCTTTCGCTCCCGTCGCCGAGCTCGTACCTGATGCCGGCACGCTGGTCTTCGAGCACGGCTGGCAGTCCTGGAGCCCGAGCGGCTGGTACCGGCTCGACGCCCGGCCGCCCCGGCCGACCGCGCCCAACCATCACGTGATGGCCTACCGTCCCGGCGTCGACGCCGGCCGGTTCCAGGGCGAGGGCCTGCTCGCGGTCGCGACCGGCGGTGAGGTCGTCGTCTTCTCCGCGCTCTCCCCGGACGTGGTTCCGTCGATCCGGGCCGAGGTCCACGGCGACCGGCTGGTGATCTCCGCCGACGGCGAGGTCCAGACCACGACCAGTACGCACACCAATCCGAACCAGGCGCTGGCCGACTGGGCCGAGACGTTCGCCGCCGGCGCGCCGCCGGTCCGCGTGTTCGGTCCGTCGTGGTGCAGCTGGTACGCGTACTGGGGCAAGGTCACCGAGCGCGACGTGATGAACGACGTACGCCAGTTCGACCAGCATGAGCTCAGCGTCGACCTGGTCCTGCTCGACGAGGGGTACCAGACCGAGATCGGCGACTGGCTGACGCCGCGGGACGACTTCGGGTCGACCGTCCGGCTGGCCGCCGACATCCGCTCCAGCGGCCGCCGGGCCGGCATCTGGGTGGCACCCTTCCTGGTTGCCGCCGGCAGCGAAACAGCCCGCAAGCACCCGGAATGGCTGGTCCCCGGCATCAACGCCGGTACGAACTGGGGCCAGGAGCAACTTGTCCTGGACGTCACCCACCCGGGCGCCGCGCGGCACATCCAGGACGTGTTCACCGAGCTCTGCCGGCAGGGTTACGACCACTTCAAGCTCGACTTCGTGTACGCCGGCGCGATCGAAGGGCAGCGGCACGAACAGGTCGACGGCATCACGGCGTACCGGCACGGTCTGCGGCTGCTCCGCGAAGCGGTCGGACCGAATCGCATCCTGCACGGCTGCGGCGCCCCGATCCTGCCGAGCCTCGGACTGGTCGACGCGATGCGCGTCTCGCCCGACACCGATCCGTTGGTCGACCCACCGTCCGGCGACATCAGCCAGCCGGGTCAGCGGGGCGCACGGTCCACCTCGGTGGCGCGCGAGTTCCTGCACGGTCGTTGGTGGGCCAACGATTCCGACTGCCTGATCGTGCGGCCCGACGTGCAGGAGCGCGAGATCTGGGCGCAGCACATCGAGGACGGGCCGGGGCTGCGGATGTCCAGCGACCCGATCGGCGCGCTGGACGAATGGGCGATCGACCGTACCCGCGAGCTGCTCGTCCCGAGTTCGCCGCGGCCGCATCCGCTCAAGGACCCTGATGCTTAGGCCGGCCCCTCGCGGCCGGCGGCAGCGCGGGCGCGGCCGGCAGACCGCCGCGGCGTACGCGCTGCTCGCCCCCAGCCTGGTCGGCGTCCTCGGCTTCCTGCTGGCGCCGGTAGTGATCGTGCTGGTGCTCAGCCTGTTCGACTGGAAGTTGCTCGCGACACCGGAGTTTGTTGGGCTCGCCAACTACCAGAAGCTGTTCGCGGACTCGGACGTCTGGCATTCGCTGCTGGTCACGCTGTACTACGTGGCGATCTGCGTACCAGGTACGACCATCCTGTCGCTGCTGCTGGCGCTCCTGGTGGACCGGAAGCTGCGCGGGATGAAGTACTTCCGGGCGCTGCTGGTGATCCCGTGGATGGCTACGCCGGTCGCGCTCGGTCTGGTCTGGAGCTGGATCTTCGACCCAGGGCGTGGCGCGCTGAACCAGTTCCTCGGCGTGTTCGGGATCGACGGTCCGGCCTGGCTGTCCTCGCCGGTACTGGCGATGCCGAGCGTTGCCGCGGTACACATCTGGCAGTTCGCCGGGTACAACATGCTGTTCTTCCTGGCCGGTCTGCAGAACATCCCGGCATCGTTGCGCGAGGCATCGTCCCTGGACGGCGCTTCACCGGTGGCGCACTTCTTCACCATCACGCTGCCGCTGCTCCGGCCGACGATGCTGTTCGTCCTGATCACCAACGTGATCGGTTCGTTCCAGGCCTTCGACACGATCTTCGTGATGACCGAGGGCGGTCCTGGTGACAGTACCGAGGTGACCACGTACCTGATCTACGAAGAGGCGTTCAAGAAGTTCGACTTCGGGTACGCGTCGACGATCTCGGTGCTGCTGTTCGCGGTCGTCCTGGTCGCGACCATCACCCAGTTCGTCTACTTCGAGCGCCGTACGACCTATGAGGTGTCCGGATGAAACTGAAGATCTTCCCGTACGCCGTCCTGGTGGCCGGCTGTGTGTTCGCGATCTTCCCGTACTTCCTCACCCTGCTGACCGCGTTCAAGGGCCCCGGACAACTGTCCGAGACGATGCCGTGGGAGCCGGGGCTGCCGCCCAGTACGGCCGCGTTCGACCGGCTGTTCGCGTCCGGGTTCGGCGGGTACCTGCTGAACACCGCGCTGGTCACGGCCGGGATCACCCTCGGCCAGGTGGTGTTCGCGGTACTGGCGGCGTACGCGTTCGCGCGGCTGTCCTTCCCCGGCCGGGACGCGCTGTTCTGGGTGTATTTGTCGACTTTGATGGTGCCGCCGGTGGTCACGATGATCCCGCTGTACCTGATGATGCAGAAGCTCGGCCTGGTCGACACCTGGGCCGGTCTGATGCTGCCGACCATGCTCGGTACGCCGTACGCGATCTTCCTGCTCCGGCAGTTCTTCCGCAGCATCCCCGCGGATCTCGAGGACGCGGCCCGGATCGACGGCGCCGGCCGGGTCCGGACCCTGATCTCGATCGTGCTGCCGCTGTCGAAACCGATCCTGGTCACCGTCACCACACTGGCCGTGGTGGCGAACTGGAACAGCTTCCTCTGGCCGCTGATCATCACCAGCAGCGAGGACAAAAGGCTGCTGTCGGTCGGCATCGCCCTGTTCAAGGGCGAGGTCGGCGTGGACTACAACGCCGTGATGGCCGGCAGCCTGATCGCGCTGGTGCCCCTGCTGGTGCTGTTCGTCGTCTTCCAGCGCTTCATCGTCCGCTCGGTCGCGGTTACCGGGCTCAAGTAATGCGGAGGTTCTGATGTCCCCCAAGAATTCGGCAGTGGGCCTGTCCCGGCGGACCTTTCTGATCGGTGCCGGCAGTGTGCTCGCGCTGGCCGGCTGCGGTTCGTCGAACGACAAGGCGAGCAGCAGCGGCGGCAAGGTCGAGCTCGTCTACCGCCTCTGGGACGAGCAGCAGGAAGTAGGGTACAAAGCAGTGTTCGCCGCGTTCACCGCGGAGAACCCGGACATCACGGTCCGGATGGAAGTACTGCCCTGGGACCAGTACTGGACCAAGCTCACCACCGAGCTGGCCAGCGGCAAGGCGCCGGACGTGTTCTGGCTGACCGTCGACTACTTCCCGGACTTCGCGTCGAAGGGCGTCCTCGCGCCGCTCGACGACCTGATCTCGAAGGCCGGCCTGAAGCTCGACTCGTACAACGAGAACGTCGTGCAGTCGTACAAGTTCGAGGACAAGCAGCTGGGGATGCCGAAGGACCTGGGCGTCGTCGGACTGCTGTACAACAAGACGCTGTTCCAGAAGGCCGGCGTCACGATGCCGGCCGAGCTGACCTGGGCACCGGACGGTTCCGGCAACTTCCTGGAGATCGCCCGCAAGCTGACCGTCGGCAGCAAGCAGTGGGGCTTCTGCTCCTGGAACCACAGCCAGACGCAGTGGCTGAACTGGATCGCGTCGAACGGTGGGCACGCGATCGACAAGCCGTACGGCACCTTCGACTTCGCCGGCGACAAGTCGGTCGAGGCACTGCAGTTCGCCCGGGACCTGATCTTCAAGTGGAAGGTTTCGCCGGACGGTACCCGGACCAACCCGCCGACCGGGCAGGCGACCGAGATGTTCTACCGCGGCGAGGTGGCGATGTTCCCGGCGAACAACGCGCTGCTGCCGTTCGCGCTGCCCGAGGTGAAGTTCCCGATCGGCGTCGCCGCGATGCCGGCCGGACCGTCCGGGCGGACCGTGGTGATCAACGGCCTGGCCGAGGCGATGTTCGCCAAGACCAAGCACCCGGACCAGGCCGGCAAGCTGGTCGCGTTCCTCGGCTCGGAGAAGGCACAGCGGCTGATGGGCGACGCCGGCTACATCATCCCGGCCCTGAACGACGCGGGCGCCGGGTACCAGGCGTACTGGAAGAAGAAGAACATCGACGTCCAGCCGTTCATCGCCTCGGCCGCCGGCAGCACCGTGAACCTGCCGATCACCGAAGGCTGGACGGCCAAGTCGACCGAGATCAACAAGGCGGTCAACGACCTGTACCTGAACAAGGTCAACGTCAGCGACATCGCCGCCTCCATGGACAAGATCGGAAACGACAAATGAAAGAACTGACCGACTCGTACGGGGACCTGGACGACGACGAAGTACTGCGCGGTCGGCTGGCCGGGGACGGGTACCTGTTCTTCCGGGGGTTGCTGCCTCGCGATGTCGTCGGGGACGTGCATGAGCAGCTCGCGCGGATTCTGTACGACAGCGACTGGCTCGCGCCGGACAGTGAGCCGCGGGACCTGATCGCGTCCGGGCGGGCGGTCGAAGAAGGATCGGCCGGGTTCTTCGGTGCGTACACGGCGATCCAGAGCACGCAGGCGTTCCACGAGCTGGCCGTACGGCCGGAGCTGGTGTCGCTGGCCGGGCGGTTGCTCGGCGAGCAAGCGTTCGCGCACCCGGCGCACATCTGCCGGATCGCGCCGCCGTCACCCGGCGCGAACCCGACCCCGATCCATCAGGACTACCGGTTCATCCAGGGGTCCGTCGACACGCTGACCACCTGGTTGCCGTTGAGCGAGGCGCCGCCGGAGATCGGTGGGCTCCGGGTCTTCGCCGGGTCGCCACGGCTCGGCGTGCTTCCGGTCAAGGCATCCGACGGTCCCGGGATGATGCGGGCCGAGGCCGACGAGAACCATCCGGAATGGCGGACGACGTCGTACCAGCCGGGCGATGTGCTCTTGTTCGGCAGCCTGACCGTGCACGGCGCGATGCCGAACCGGACCAACCGGCTGCGGATGTCGGCCGACTTCCGGTACCAGGCGCTGAGCGCGCCGATGGCTCGGGACGCGCTTGGTACCGGGAAGCCGCACTACCACCCGGATGTACCGGACTTCCGGACGCTGACTCGCGGCTGGACGTCGACGGAGAGCATCGAGGTCCCGGCCGGGGTGCAGTTCGTGGATCGCTGGGATCCGCGGGTGGATGAGGTACCGACGCCGGAGTCGCGGTTCGCCTACGTGTAAGGGCCGGACCTGCAGCACTCAGTGAGTGAGTGCTGCAGGTCCGCACTACGGAAGTACGAGGACCTTGCCGCGGGCGTGGCCGGACTCGCTCAGGTCCTGCGCCTCGCCCGCGTCCGCCAAGGCGTACGTCGCGGCGATCCGGACCGTGAGCTTGCCGTCCGCGGCCGCCTGCAGCTGGTCGGTCAGCCCGGCCTGGATCTCCTCCGGCTCCCGGCCGCCACCGCTGGTCTTGATACCGAGCTTCCCCGCGCCCTCGTAGTCGGCGATCGTGACGATCCGCTCGGTACCGCCGCGAAGCTCGATCGACTCCTCCAGCCCGCCCTTCCCGGCGGTGTCGATGACCGCGTCGATCCCCTGCGGCGCGACCTCCCGCACGCGCTCGAGCAGCCCATCACCGTACGCGACCGGGATCGCGCCGATCGACCGTAGATAGTCGTGGTTCGCCGCCGACGCCGTCCCGACCACCGTCAAGCCCGCCGCCTTCGCGAGCTGCACCGCGACCGAGCCGACCGCACCCGCGGCGCCATGGATCAGCACCGTCTCACCCGGCTTCACCGCCACCTCGTCGAGCACCCGCTGCGCGGTCTCGCCCGCGATCGGGATACTCGCCGCCTGCTCCCAGCTCAACCCGGCCGGCTTCACCGCGATGGTCCCGGCGATCGCGTACTCCGCGTACGCCCCGCCCTGCGACCACCCGACCACCTCGTCGCCAACCGCGAACGCGGCACCCTCCCCCGCCTGGTCGACAACGCCGGCCACCTCGAACCCCGGAATAGCCGGCAGCACCGGCTCGGCGAACGCCCTGGTCCAGCCGCGCCGCATCTTGAAGTCGTACGGATTCACCCCGGCCGCGCGGACCGCGATCCGCACCTGCCCGGGGCCGGCCTGCGGCTCCGGCCGATCCTCCATCTTGAGAACCTCGGGCCCGCCGAACTCCTCGAACACCACCGCACGCATCGAATCGCCTCCTGGAGAAATGGTTGCCCCTTCAAGGAAAAGGGGACGCCGCCGCCCGGCATTCCCGGACGGCGGCGGCAAAGTGTTGCAATCAGGCCTCTTCGAGGCGCGTCGCGATCAGGCCTCTTCGAGGCGGGGGAACAGCGGGTCACCCTTGGTCAGGGTGGCGCCGGCCGGGAGCTGGCCCCAGGTGCCGGCGTCCTGGACACGCTGGTCGGCCAGGGCACCCAGCTTCTCCTCGGCGCCGAGGAGCGTCCAGAGCTTGGCGGACGACTTCGGCATCGTCGGGTTGTGCAGGACCGCGACGGCGCGGAGGGTTTCGGCGGCCGAGTACAGGATCGTCGCCAACCGGTCCCGCCGGGTCTCGTCCTTCGCGACCTTCCACGGCTCCTGCTCGGTGACGTACCCGTTCACGGCGCCGACCAGCTCGTTGATCGCGGCCAGCGCATCGTGGAACGCGAGCGTGTCCAGCGCCTTGTCGGCGGTCGCGACGGTCTGGGCGAGCTTGTCCGCGAGTGCCTGCTCGGCCGGGCCGTGGTCGGCCGCCTCCGGCAGCGCGCCGTCGAAGTACTTGCCGACCATCGCCGCGATCCGGCTGGCCAGGTTGCCCAGGCCGTTCGCCAGCTCGGACGTGTACACGGCGCTCAGGTGCTCCCAGGAGAACGACCCGTCCGAACCGAACTGGATCGTACGCAGGAAGTAGTACCGGAACGCGTCCGAGCCGAAGTGGTCGGTGATCTCGTGCGGCGCGATCGCGGTCAGCTTCGACTTGCTCATCTTCTCGCCGCCGACCAGCAGCCAGCCGTGCGCGAACACCTGCTTCGGTACGGCCACCCCGGCCGCCATCAGCATCGCCGGCCAGATCACCGCGTGGAAGCGCAGGATGTCCTTGCCGACCAGATGCACGTCGACCGGCCAAAGCTCCTCGAACCGCTCCGGGTCGGTGCCGTACCCGGCGGCGCTCACGTAGTTCAGCAGCGCGTCGATCCACACGTACAGGACGTGGTCCTCGTCCCACGGGACCGGGATTCCCCAGTCGAACGTCGACCGGGTGATCGACAGGTCCTGCAGACCCTGCTTGACGAACGCGATCACCTCGTTGCGGGCGCTCGACGGGGCGACGAAAGTGGGCTGCTCCTCGTACAGCGCGAGCAGCTTGTCCGCGTACGCCGAGAGCCGGAAGAAGTAGTTCGTCTCGGAGACCGTCTCCAGCTCCGTACCGTGGATCATGCACCGCTGGGTGCCGTCCTCGTCGGTGCGGATGTCGGCGGGCAGCTTGAACTCCTCGCAGCCCACGCAGTACAGGCCTTCGTACTCGCCCTTGTAGACGTCGCCCTTGTCGTACAGCGTCTGCCAGAACTCGCGGACCCGCTCGGTGTGCCGCTGCTCGGTGGTACGGATGAAGTCGTCGTACGCGATGTCGACGTCCACCCAGGCCGGCTTCCAGGCCTCCTCGACGAGCTTGTCGGTCCACTCCTTCGGGGTCATGCCCTGGGCCTGCGCGCTGCGCATCACCTTCTCGCCGTGCTCGTCGGTACCGGTCAGGTACCACTTGTGCTCGCCCCGCTGGGCGTGCCAACGGGTCAGGACGTCCCCGGCCACCGTCGTGTACGCGCTGCCGATGTGCGGCGCGGCGGTGACGTAGTAGATCGGGGTGGTGACGTAATAGGCCTTCTCGGACATGCAGTCAAGGGTAGTGCCGGGCGCCAGGTCTATTTACCAGGGTCTCGGGCAGCGAGTACGGCGTCGTACACCGTCCGTTTCGGGACGTTGAAGCGCTTCGCCACGTCGGAGATCGCCTGCTTGCGGGGCGTACCCGCCTCCTCGTCCGTCGCGACCTCCGCCGCCAGCTGCGCCGGGGTCATGGCGCGGTCCGGGTCCGCGCCCGCGACCACGACGGTGATCTCGCCGCGGACGCCCGCCTCGGCCCAGGTCACCAGCTCGTTCAGCGGTCCGCGTTTGATCTCTTCGTACGTCTTGGTGAGCTCGCGGCAGACGGCGGCGCGGCGGTCCGTACCGAAGGCTTCTTGCATGGATTCGAGGGACGCCGCCAGGCGGTGCGGTGCCTCGAAGAACACCATCGTCCGCGGTTCGTCCTTGAGCTCCGTCAACCGGCGGCCGCGCTCGCCCGGTTTGCGCGGCAGGAACCCTTCGAAGGTGAACCGGTCCACCGGCAGGCCGCTCAACGCCAGCGCGGTCAGCACCGCCGACGGCCCCGGCACGGCCGTCACCACGACCTCCGCCTCGATCGCCGCCGCCACCAACCGGTACCCCGGGTCCGACACGCTCGGCATCCCCGCGTCCGTCACCACCACCACGGTCTGCCCGTCGGTGAGCGCCTGCAGCAACTCCGGCGTCCGCTCCCGCTCGTTCCCCTCGAAGTAGCTGACCACCCGGCCACCCACCTGAATCCCCAACTCGGAAGTCAACCGCCGCAACCGCCGCGTGTCCTCCGCCGCGACCACATCCGCTTCCGCCAGCACGCGCCCCAACCGCCCCGAGGCGTCCCCCACATCCCCAATAGGCGTCCCCGCCAACACCAGCCGCCCATTCATGGGAGCAGGGCAAAACCATCAAGGTGCCGCGGGCGCACCACGGTGAAATGCCGCCGATCCAACGTCGCCACTTCCCGCGCCCCCAGCGCCTCGGCGACCGCCACCACCGCGGCATCAGCGACCCCGAGCGGCAGATCAGCGTACTTGTGCATCAAGTCGGCGATCCGGTCCAACTCGGATTCACATTCGGCCACCGCGAAGTCGCCTGCCGCGAGCGACTCGACGAAGTCGGCCTCCACCTTGGCGCCGAGGTCACGCTGGATGAGGTAGCAGACCTCGGGGATGACGAAGCTCGGGACAACCAGTTGCTCACGGTTGAGATGGGCGGCCGCGAACAGATCGACGCAGACGCGGTGGTCATCGTCGTTCGAAAGCACGGCCGCGACGAGCGGACCGGTGTCGACGACGATCACTCGCCGCGACCGAACTCGTCTCGCAGGATCTCTTCGTTCCGCCGGGCGGTGTCCGGACGGCTGCCGACGCTGGCACCGAACCAGCTCGGTGGCCACGGCCTGGGTTCGGTGGCCCGACGGCGGCGCATCTCCAGACGGTGCCTGAGGATCTCGCGCATGTCGGGTACGAGCTCCGCCGCGGCTTCGTCGGGCAATGCGTCGATCAGCGCGTGCAGTTCCTCGCGTGGCGTGCTCATGGCATTGATTGTAGGAGGTCGGGGACGGGCAGCCCGGGTTTTCCACAGGCGGGGGAGGCGGTGGGACCTGGGCGTCCGTACGATGGCGGGCGTGGCTGCTGTGATCGAGGACGGGACTGCGCGGCGGGGCGACGCCGGCGAAGAGCTGGAGACGCTCGGGCGGGACGTGCTCGGACGGCGGCTGCCGCCGCTCAAGGAGCGGTTGTACCCGGCCATGCCGAAGGACTTCGACGGCGGCTGGATCGCGACCCTGGTGATCACCGTCCTGGCCGGCGTGCTGCGGTTCTGGCACCTGAGCAACCCGGTGAAGTTCGTCTTCGACGAGACGTACTACGCCAAGGACGCGTTCAGCCTGCTCAAGTTCGGGTACGCGCGGCAGTTCATCGACCAGCCGGAGGGTGCCGCCGACAAGGCGATCCTGAGCGGCAACCTGGACGTCTTCAAGGACACGCCGAGCCTGACCGTACACCCCGAGGTCGGCAAGTGGATGATCGCCGCCGGTGAGCAACTGTTCGGGATGAACACCTTCGGCTGGCGGTTCATGCCGGCCCTGTTCGGCACCCTGACGGTACTGCTGCTGATCCGGACCGTCCGCCGGATGACCCGCTCGACGCTGATCGGCGCCATCGCCGGACTACTGCTCGCGGTCGACGGACTGCACTTCGTGATGTCCCGGGTCGCGCTGCTCGACATCTTCCTCGCGTTCTGGCTGGTCGCGGCCACCTCCTGCCTGGTCGCGGACCGGGACTGGACCCGCCGCCGGCACGCCGAGACGCTGGACACGCCGACCCCGGACGGTGCCCGCCGGACGATCGGCCGCTGGCTGCTGGTCCGGCCGTGGCGGATCGCGGCCGGTATCTGCTTCGGGCTGGCCCTCGGTACCAAGTGGTCGGCGGTCTGGACGCTGGCCGCGTTCGGCATCCTGGTGTTCGCGTGGGACTTCGGCGCCCGGCGCGCGCTCGGCGTCCGGTTCGCGTTCGTGAAGTCGGCGCTCGTCGACGGCATCCCGGCGTTCGTCAGCCTGGTACTGGTCGCGGGCGTGACGTACGTCGCGACGTGGACCGGCTGGCTGCTGCACGACAACGCGTACGACCACAACTGGGCCGCCAGCAATCCGGCACATGGCGTGATGAAGGTCGTACCCGACGACTTCCGGTCACTGATCGAGTACCACAAGGAAGTGCTCGCGTTCCACACCGGTGACTACATCAAGCACGCCACCCACCCGTACCAGTCGAACCCGGCCGGCTGGCCGATCATCGCCCGCCCGATCGGCTTCGACGCGGTCAACGACATCAAGCCCGGTACGCCGGGCTGCAACGCCCCGGCCGGGACGAACTGTCTGCAGGTGATCTCTGCCCTGGGGACGCCACTGCTCTGGTGGGGCGGCGCGCTGGCGCTGCTCGCCGCGCTGGTGCTGTGGATCGCCACCCGGGACTGGCGGTTCGGCATCCCGATCCTCGGTTTCGCCACCTGCTGGGTGCCGTGGTTCGCATTCGACGACCGGCCTATTTTCTTCTTCTACGCCGTGACGATGATCCCGTTCACGGTGATCGCGCTGTCACTCGTCCTCGGCAAGATCCTCGGCCCGGCCCGTACCGCCCTCAGTACCGCGACCCCGCGCCGCCTGATCGGCAGCGCGGTGGTCGGCGCGTTCGTCGTCCTGGTGGTCCTGAACTTCGCCTACATCTGGCCGATCCTGACCGACAAGGTCCTCCCCCACCCGGACTGGCTCAACCGCATGTGGTTCAAGTCCTGGATCTGACCGCGTACTCGATGGTCCCGAACGGCCAGCGGGCGGCGAGCCAGCCGCTGACCGCTTCGTACAGCACGATGTCCAACTCGGCACGATCGGCGCGTACCCAGGACCGTACGTCGGTGACTGTTTCGTCACCGCGCTTCGGATAGATGTAGACGCAGCCGATCACATCACCCGTGCCGGCCTCGAGCACCGTGTACGTGAACCCGCGCCGCTCGGCGAAGTCTTCCCGGTGCCGCACCAGATCGCCGAGATTCGCCTCGGCCGTCATCCCGTCGACCGGCGGCCAGCTGCTCCCCTGGAAGCCCGGAGTCGCCCGGATGTGCTCGATACTCCCGCTCCAGGCAGCGAGATCCGCGACGTTGTGCTCACCCCCGAGCGGCACCAGCCGGAACTCCGGTGCCACCAACTCGGTCGGCACGTCGAAATCGGCGGGGACAAACGTGTTGTCACTCATCCCCGCAGGCTACGAGCTCGGCAGCTGGTGCCGCACCCGAATTGCTCCGCCGGCCATTGGTGTACTCGGTGGCCGAGGCGGCGTTCAGTGGCCCAGGTGGCGTTTGTTCTTCTTGCCGTGGCGTTTGGCGGAGGACTGGCCGCCGACGCCGCCGAAGAGAGCCAGGCCCTTGACCACTACGACGGGGGCGTTCGGGTCCGGGTCGGAGCTGCCGCGGGCGCCGAAGCCGCCGAAGATGCCGACGCCCTCGTTACGCACCGTCACCCCCTCGGGTACGGTGATGTCGATCCCACCGAACACCGCGAACGCCCAGATCGTCACCTCGCGGCCCTCGAACACCGCGTCGGTCATGTCCAGGTCGTGCCCGCCGAAGACCGCGATCGCGTTGGTCCGGCGCTTCACCCGCCAGCGGCCGTTCCGCTCGCCGCCGCCGAAGATCGCCACCATGTTGTCGAGGCTGGCGTTCGGGTCGGCCGGCTCCTCGATCGGGACCGGGCTGTTCGCCGTCGACGCGGCCGGCTGCGCCACCGGCACCGGCGCGGCCTGACCGGGTACGACCAGGTCGCGGGTGATCGGCTCGAGTTCACCGAGCGTCTTCGCCTGCAGGGTCTGCTCCAGCCGGTCGGCGTGCTCGTCCTGCGACAACCGCCCCGACATCAGGGCCTCCCGCAGTACGTCGACCACCTGGTCACGATCGATGTCGGACGCCCGCAGGTGCGCGTGCGGATGCGGGCGATCGGGCAGGTTCTCCATAAAACTGAACGATATATCGAGTCCGGCCGATCCGAACCACCGTGACAACCCTGAACCCGCCCCACCCTTTCAGTGGTTAACCCCTGAAATGGTCCCTTCACCACCCGCACCCCGCAGGTGAAGGGACCACCTCAGACGTTCACCCCTCAAATGGCTCCGGGCCGCGAGGGCTGGGGGTGGCGGTGAGGCGGGGCGTACGCGGTGAGGCGGGGCGTACGCGGTGAGGCGGGGCGTACGCGGTGAGGCGGGGCGTACGCGGTGAGGCGGGGCGTACGCGGTGAGGCGGGGCGTACGCGGTGAGGCGGGGCGTACGCGGTGAGGCGGGGCGTACGCGGTGAGGCGGGGTGTGCGCGGTGGGGTGGGGTGTGCGCGGTGGGGGATGCTCCTATGGATGGTCAAGGGGTTTGTGGTTTGGTGAGGACGTAGTAGATCTCGCGTGCGATGAGGCGTTTGAGGCATCGGATGATGTCTTTCTTGGACAGTCCGTTGGTTGTGCGGCGTTCGAGGTAGGCGCGGGTGCGTGGGTCCCAGCGGAGTCGGCTGATGACGATGGTGTAGAGGGCTGAGTTGGCTTGGCGATCGCCGCCGCGGTTGAGTCGGTGGCGGTGGGTCTGGCCGGATGATGCGGGGATGGGGGCGACTCCGCAGAGCATCGCGAAGGCGCCTTCGGAGTGGATGCGTTCTGGGTTTTGTCCGATGGTGACCAGGAGTTGGCCGGCGACATCGGGGCCGACGCCGTTGAGGGTGAGCAGTTCGGGGTTGATCGTGTTGATGAGTTCGGTGATGAGTTGATCGAGCTCGGCGATCTCGTGCTGGGCTGCGAGGTGACGGCGGGCCAGGGAGCGTAGCGCGGTTTTGACGGCGTGTTGTGGGATCGCGATCTGATTAGGGTCGGGTCGCAGGTTGTGGCAGGTGTCGATCAGGCGCGGGTTGGTGAGGCCGCGTAGTTGCTGGCGCAGGTCGTGTGGTGCGGTGACGATCAGGGCCTTGATTCTGCGCAGGCAGTCAGCGCGCTGGCTGACGGCGCTGTTGCGGGCGATGCGCAGGTTCCGTAGTGCCTCGACCTGCCCGTCACGGTTCTTGGGGATGCCGGTGCGTACTTTGCCCAAAGCGGCTCGGGCGGCTGCTTCGGCGTCGATCGGGTCGGACTTGCCTGCTGTCCGGCGGGTTTTACGACTGGGCCGGTCGATCTCGACCACGGTCACACCCTGCCCGGTCAGGTAGCCGGTCAGGCCCGACCCGTAAGCGCCGGTGCCCTCGACACCGATCAGAACGACCGGCCCGAACGAGCCCAGCCAGGCCAGCAAAGCCGCATAGCCGGCACCAGTGGCGGGAAAGGTCTGGTGACCGAGCATCCGGCCCGTCTGGTCGATCGCAGCCGCCGTATGGGTATCGCGGTGAGTGTCGACACCACCGGTGATCTCGGCCTGGGACACGGCATCTGGCTGTGCGATGGTAGACATCGCCGTCCTTCCATTCGACACGGTCAGGGCGGCACGCACCAGCCGAGCGACGGACAAAACAGTGATGGGTGCCTGCTGGCACAGGCTCCTATGAAGTCACGAGTTCTCGCCGAGTGAGTGCAAGCGAACCCCGCAGCAGGTCGACCGACAGATCCCGTTCAAGACCCGAAGTCAGTTAGGGGCCGAGTCAGGACGACCACTGCGGGGTCCACGCCTACATCCTCACTGTTAGGGGCGGACTTTTAGGGCGCAGAGTAGGGCGATGAAGGTCAGGGCGGCGAAGGTGGCGGCGGTGCCGGGGTAGTTGGCCAGGGCTAGGCCGAGGCCGCCGATCGCGGCGCCGAGGAAGGTGCCGAGGCTCATCCCGGCGGCGTTGACGCTGAGGGCCGAACCGCGGAGGTCACCGCTGCGGCGGACCAGGAGCGTGGTGACGCAGGCGGCGACGGTGGCGTGGCTGGCGCCCATCAGGGCGGTCAGGAACAGCGTCAGCGGCAACGACGGCGAGAAGTAGAACGCGCCAACCGCGACCAGGGCGGTACTGATGCCGATCAGGAGCATCTTCTCGGGCGTGATGCCCGTGCCGTCGGTGGCCACGTACCGGCCGGCGAGGAGGTTGCCGAGGAAGAACGACGCTCCGCTCAACGACCAGACCAGTGCGAACCATCCCGGCGCCAGGTCGAACTTCTCGTCGTAGAACGCGGCGAGGTACGCCAAGTACCCCATGAACGCGGCGGTCCGGAGCATCGCGACCGCGAGCAGCGGGAGGGCGCCGGGTACGCGGGCGAGCGCGCGGTACGTGGCGAGGTAGCTCATCCGCTCGTTCTTGGTGATCGCGGGTTTGCGGCCGCGACCGCGCCAGAAGAACGCGGCGGACAGTACGAGCGAGATGGCCGAGGCGGCGAGCAGGTTGCCGCGCCAGCCCCAGATCAGGCCGGGCCCGGCGAGTACGGGGGCGGCGAGCATCGCCATTGCCGACGTGGTCGCGGAGACGAGGGTCGCGGCGCGGCCGGCGGCGGCTGGGGAGGTGAAGCGGTCCGCTGCCGCCGCGCCGATGGACGGGGCGAGGATGGAGGTCGACGCGCCGATCAGGAGGCAGAAACCGGCCAGGGCGAAGACGTTGCCGATGGCTCCTAATGCGGCTGAGATGCCCAGCAGGGCGAGGCCGCCGGCGGCGACCAGCTCGCGCGCTACCCGGTCCATCAGGGGTGCGAGGGATACGCCGACCGCGAGTGCCGCGAGTCCGCCGAGCCCCCGCAGCCCGCCGATCTCCGCCACACTCCCACCCGCGGCGCCGGCGATCGGCACCAGGTACATCCCGAACACCGTGAACGGGATCAGGCTGACGGTCGAAGCGAGCAGAAAAGGCCACAACCGCCGAGCCATCTTCAGATCCCCTGGTACCTCACCAGTGGTTGTGATGGCTTTTACTTCTGGCTGGTGGTTCTGAGTGGTCATGTCGCCGTCCTGTAGCGGTAGAGGCTGCTCGGGCGGGAGCTGAACTGGGAGAAGGGGAAAGGTTCGGCCGAGAGAGCGGTCACGCCGGACGGGAGGAAGGCGCGGGCTACGGCGCTTCCGGTCTGGGCGTAGATGGCCAGTGGTTTTGATTGCTCACGGCAACGAGAAAGCAGGATATCGAAGGAACCGTTGGACAGCGTCATGCCGGTGGCGACGACCGCGTCGGCGGCGTCGATCACCTCGGTCATGTCGCGGGTCACCGGCAGGCCGGAGGCGGTCCGGCGGAGGTTGAAGTCGCACGGCAGGCAGGTACCGCCGCGGGCGGTGATCGCGTCGACGAGCGGGTTCACCACCCCGATCAGCGCGACTTTGGTGCCCTCAGCAACTTCCAGCAGGCCGGCGACGGCGGCGTCCCGGGCCCGGGCGCGGACGTCGGGCGTGCCGGCCGGCAGCACGATCTCCTCGGCGTACGGCGACTCGTGATGTGGTTCGACCGCCGCCAGGTACGCGTCCAGAGCCGCGATCCGCACCGGCAGCGGATCGTCGGACGAAAGTACGTCGGCCAGCGTACGCCCGGAGGTGTCGGCGCAGAACGAAGGTTCCAGTTCGTCGGCCTCGAACGAGCAGGCACCGAACACCTCGCCGACCCGGAGCAGCACGTAGTAGTTCCGGTACGTCACCTCGGCGCCCGGCAACCGTGTCGTGTGATGCAGCCAGAACGCGCTGGTGATGTCGAAGTCCGCCGGCGACGGCCCGTACGACCCGTCGAGAACGCACGCGGTCAACTCGGCCACGGAAGCAGTCATGGTAAGTCAGCAAGCCTTTCAGGGTTGTAATGCAAGGCGGACAACTCAGGCCGGCCCGAAGGCTGGAAGCAGTAGAGGAGGGAACGGCGGTCGGTGGCGGTGTGGTTGGGGGCGGAGCGATGGACCATCAGGCCGGGGAACATCAGCACCGACCCAGCCGGCGCCTCGACCGTGACCGCGCGGCTCTCGTCCACGGCCGTCGGGTCGACCAGCAAACCGGTGGGGTCCAGCGGATCGCGGCGGACCGGGCCTTCGGCGGGGCTGCCCGGGATCAGCGTCATCGCGCCGTTGGCGGCCGTGTTGTCGTCGAGCATCACGATCGCGGTCGCGATGTCGTACGCGTCCGCGCCGCAGCACCCGTACCAGTACGGGAAGTCCTGGTGCCAGGCGAACTCCGACCCGACGCCGGCCCGCTTGAAGTTCAGTTTTGCCACGAACCGCCCGGCCGGTGCCCCGATCAACGAACTCATCGGCTCGACCAACCTTGGCTCGTCCCACAATGTTTCCAGCAGCGGGTCCAGCCGCGAGACCGGCGACAGGCTGCGGACCGCCTTGCCGGCCGCGTCCGGCTCCCAGTGGATCGTGGTCCCGCGGACGGTTTCCAGCCGGTGCCCGTCCGGCCAGACATTGACCGTCGTCTCCCCGGCCTCGGCCGCCGAGACGACCTCCGCATGGACCCGCTCGACCACGTTCCGCAACCGGTCGACCTCAGCCGCCGTGAACAGCTCCCGAAGTAACACAGGCCCACACTAATGCGACGGAGTCGCAGCTGGAAACTCCGCGCGCCGGGCCCGGCCGGACTCGCGCCGATCCCACGACATCGCCGACCACGGCACCGCGAGCTGGTCCAGCGAGTCGATCTCCCGCGGCCGCATCGACGCCATCGGCCGCGCCTCGGCATGCCGGGCAAAAGCGGACTCGACGTACCGCGTCCCGGTGTCCGCGGCCAGGAACACGTGCTTGCGGTCCCGATCACAGTTGTGTTCCCACAGCGCGGACAGGTACGCCGCCCCGGCCGACAGGCCCGCGAACACCCCGGACGTACGCAACAGATCCACCGCCGCCGACATCGCATACTCGAACGAGATCCAGTGCATGCGGTCGTACAACTCGTGCCGGACGTTGCGGAACTCGATCGAGCTCCCGATCCCGGCGATGATCATCTCCGGGTCCTGGGTGTGCCCGGCGCCGAACGTCACGCTCCCGAACGGCTGCACGCCGACCAGGTTCACGTCCCGGCCACGCTCCCGCAGGTACGCCGCGATCGCGCCGGTCGATGCACCGGTCCCGACGCCACCCACCAGGCACACCGGCCCGCTGGGTACGAGCGACGCGACCAGGTCCGCGACCGCGCGGTACCCGAGGTAGTGGATGTCGTCGTGGTACTGCTGCATCCAGTGGTACGTCGGGTTGTCCCGCAGGATCTCGCCGATCCGCCGGACCCGGAGGTTCTGGTCGAGCTGCAGATTGTTCGAGGACGGCACCTGTTCGACGGTCGCGCCGAGGATCTCCAGCTGAACCCTGAGCGTGCGGTCAACGGTGGTGGACCCGACGATGTGGCACTTCATCCCGTACCGGTGGCAGGCCAGCGCCAGCGCGTGCGCGTAGATCCCGCTCGAACTGTCGATCAGCGTGTCGCCGGGGTGTACCCGGCCGGTGTCCAGCAGGTGGCGTACGGCGCCGAGCGCGGAGTACACCTTCATCGTCTCGAATCGCAGGCAGATCAGGTCCTCCTCCGGGCTACCGCCGGACCGGACGCGGATCGGGTCCGGGTCCTTGATCGCCTCCGCCAAATGGTCGTGCAGTCGCGTCATCGGCGCGGTTCGCTCCTTGAGTCGGGGGATAGCACGGGCGGAGTCTCGGGCCGGCCGATCCGGGCGGCGTCGACCAGCCGCCGGGTCAGGTCGTGGTGTGGTGCGGTCATCAGCGACGCGGGCGGTCCCTGCTCGACCACGCGGCCGGCGTCCAGTACCAGCACCTCATCGGCAACCGCCGCGACCAGTCCGAGGTCGTGGCCGATCCAGATCAGCGCCGTACCGCGCGCCTTCAACTCGGTCAGCAGATCGAGCACGAGTGCCGTACCGCGATCGTCCAAAGCGGTGGTGATCTCGTCGCAGATCAGTACGTCGGGCTCGGCGAGTACGGCACGAGCCAAGGCGGCGCGTTGCAGTTCGCCGCCGGACAGCCGGCTCGGTGGACGGCTCGCGGTGATCGCGGCGACGCCGAGCCGGGCCAGGGTGGCGACGGCCTCGGTGTACGCGGGTTCGGCGCCGAGGCCCCGGAGACGTTGCGCCGTACGCGCAACCTGCTGATCGACCGGGCGGCGTTCGTCGAAGGAACCACGGACCTCCTGCCAGACGTACTGGACGCGGCGGTTCTGTTCGGCGGTACGGCGGCGCAGCACCGGCAGTGGTTCGTCGTCGAGCAGGATGTGGCCGGTGAAGCGCTCGTGCAGGCCGGCCAGGCAGCGAGCGAGCGTGGTTTTACCGCTGCCGGAGCGGCCGACGACGCCCAGGCAGGCGCCGGCGCGGACGTCGAGGCCGACCTCGCGCAGGACGGGGTCGCGGCCGCGCGGCCGCAGCGCGGCTGACAGGTCCATTGCCTTAAGCAACGGCTGCCGGGCGGTGGTGGTTCCCGGTGTGGGCAGGTCGGGGGACAATGGGAGTACGTCGGTGCCGCCGGCCGCCAGAACCCGGCCGGCCGAGAGGACGACGACCTGGGTGGCGAGCGCGCGGACCAGGTCGAGATCGTGACTCAGCAGCAAGATGCCGAGTCCGGAGTTGGCCAGGTCGCGGAGTTCTTGGACGAGTTGCAGCCGGGTGATCGAGTCGAGGCCGGTGCTGGGTTCGTCCAGGACGAGTACTTTCGGGCGGCAGGCCAGCGCCTGAGCCAACGCGACCCGCTGCCGCTGCCCCCCAGAAAACTGATGCGGAAACCGCCTGAGGGTCTCCTTGCCGGTTTCTAGCTGGGCGGCGCGAACTGCTTCGGCTACGTCGCCTCCGTGTAGTTGGGCCAGCTCGCGGAGCGTCGTACCGATTCGCCGGGCCGGGTTCAGCGCACTGCCTGGATGCTGCGGCATGTACGCGACCCCACGTCCGCGAACGCCAACCGCCGCACCCGTCACCCCGTTGCCGTCGACAACCAGTTCCCCGTCGACCTCGACGTGACCCGCCAGCCGTACCCCGTCTCCGTGCTCCCCCAGCAACGCCAGCGCCGACGTCGTCTTCCCCGACCCCGACGCCCCCACCAGCGCCGTCACCGCCCCGGCGACAACCTCGAACGACACCCCATCGACAAGGACGGCGTCACCCACCGTCGCCGTCAGTTCCTTGACCCGCACCAACGTCATACCGAACTCCCCACCAGCCGCCGCGACCGATGCACGAGCCGATCGGCAAGCAGGTTGAACCCGAGTGTGAACGACACCAGCAGCACCGCCGGCGCCAGCACCGACCACGGCTGCAGCAGCAACCCTTCACGATTACGCGAGATGCTCACCGCCCAGTCCGGCGCGGTCGGGCTCAACCCCAATCCGAGAAAGTTGACCGAGGCAACCAAGAACACAGCCAGCGTGATCCGGGTCCCAAGATCAGCAGCCACCGGCCCAAGTACGGACCGCCCCACGTACCCGAGCTGAATCGCGACCCACGACTCGCGCTGCATCCGGAGCGCCTCGACCACCGGCCCGCTGGCCGCGTCCAGCGCCGCCGCCCGTACGAGTCGCGCGACCGTCGGCACGTTCACCATCGCGACGGCGACCGTGATCGCCACCGCCGACGCCTGCCAACCGACCGCAACCACGCTGATGACCAGCAACGACGGCAACGGCAGCAGTACGTCGAGCGGGCGCATCAAGCCTTCGTCCAGCCATCGATGCCGCGTCGACGCCGCCGTGAGGCCGATCAGTCCGCCGATCACGTACGCCAGCACGACCGCGCCGAACGCCATCCCCAACGCGGTCCGCCCACCGATCAGGAGCAGGCCGAGTACGTCCCGCCCCAACCCGTCGGTCCCCAGCAAACCCTCCGAGGAGTACGGCGACCCGGGCGCGGCCTCGTACGGCAGGAACGGCCCGAACACCGCGATCGCCAACGGCACCACGACCAGCACCGCCGATGCACTCGCTCCGATCCACCGCTTCATCGCAGCAGCTCCGTCCGCGGAACGAGCCGATTACACGTCAGGTCAGCGGCCAGGTTGATCAGCAACGCGGCCACGGCGAGCGTGAGCGTCAATGCCTGCACCACGGGGATGTCACGAGTCTCGACCCCATCTACCAACGCGGTCGCGAAACCAGGAATCGCGAAGATCGCCTCCACCACCAAGACCCCGCCGAGCAGCGTGTCACCAGTACGCGCCAGCTCCTGGATGCCCGGGACAGCGGCATTCGGCAGGACGTGGCGCAACAAGAGCCGCCGGCGCGGTACGCCGAGGCGTCGCGCCTGAGCCACGTACTCGGCGTTCAACGCGGTGATCGTCCCGGCCCGGACCTGACGTGACAGCAGGCAGACCGTACGCCCGAAGAGGACCGCGACCGGGAGCACGAGCAACGCCGGGCTGGCGAGCAGGTCGCCGCCGATCCAGGTCGCGGGCAGCCAGCCGAGTTTGAGCGCGAACACCGCTACCAGGACGACCGCGATCACGAAGTCCGGGATCGCCGACAACGCGAGGGTGATCGAGGTGATCGTCCGGTCCAGCCGGCCGTTCTCGCGCGTACCCATCACGATGCCGAGGGCAACGGCCAGTGGCACGACCACGGCCAGGGTGGCGAGGGTGAGTACGAGCGTCGCGCCGATCGAGTTCCGGACGATGCCGGCCACCGGTCCCCCGCTGATCAGCGACGTACCGAGGTTGCCGCTGAACACATTCCCCAGCCAATGTACGAAACGCTCCGGCGCCGGCTGATCGAGACCGAGCTCGTCACGCAGCCGCGCGACCTGCTCCGGCGACAGCGTCTCGGTGAACCGGAGGTCCGCGGCGTCACCTGGCAGCAGCGAGGTGAGGACGAACACCAGGACCGAAAGGACGGCAAGTTGAACAATTGCGAGCAGACCCCGCTGGACGGCGTACGTCCGCATTCAGGTCAGCCACACCTTGTCGAACCGGCCCTGGTCCAAGGTGTTCGGCGGCGCCGCCTGCACACCCTGCACCTTCGCCGACACCGCCACGAGATAGTCCGGCAGGCCCCACGCCAAGATCCCGCCCTCGTCCCGCAACGTCTTCTGCAGCGCGCCGTACTTCGCCGACCGCTGCGCCTCGTCGGTGGTCGCCCGCGCCGCGGCGAACGCGGCATCGAACGCCGGCCGCCGCCAGTGCGTCACGTTGAACGGTGAATGCGTCAGCAGCCGATCGGTGACGTACTGCGGGATCGGCATCGCGCCGGACCGATGGTTGCCGATGGCACCCTTCGTCAGCAGGTCCTTCGCGTACGTCTGCGGGCTGCCCGTCGTCACCTTCAGCCGGACGCCGGCTTCCGCGACCTGCTCCGCGAACAAGGTCGCCGCCTCGACGAACCCGGCCGACGCGTCAGCGGTGAAGATCTCCACCTGCTTACCCACCAGCCCGGCCTTCGTCAGCAGCGCCTTCGCCTTGTCGACATCGCGTTCCCGGGCCGGTAGCTCGGCCGGATAGTACTGATATCCCTTGCCGAAAAGGTCGTTCCCCACTTCGCCACGCCCGGCGAGTACGACATCGACCAGTCGTTGCCGATCGGCGAGCAGCTTGAACGCGAGCCGTACGTCCGGGTTGTCGAACGGCGCCTGGTCGACCTTCATTACGAACGCCTGCATCGTGCTGGCCTTCGCCGCCACGATCTTCACGGTGCGACCGGCCTCGGCCGTCCGGGCGAACGTCGCGGTCATGTCATTCGCGTACTCGGCCTGGCCGCCCTGGACGGCATTGGCGCGCGCCTCGGCGTCGGCGGACAGGATCTGCAACTCTTCGATCCGGGCCGGCCCGTCCCAGTAGTCGTCGAACCGGGCCGCCACCAGCGACCGGCCGGCCTCGAACGACGTGTATTTGAAGGCGCCCGTACCGATCGGCTTGGTCGGGTCCTTGAAGCCGTTCCGCACGATCTGGGTGCCGATCCCGGCCAGCAACGCGGGGAACTCCGCGTTCGGCGCGGTCAGCACCAGCTCGACCGTCGCGGGGCCGATCGCCTTGCTGCGCTTGAGATCCAGCGTCGCCAGCGACGACTGCGCGACCCGCTCCGGCACCGCCGGGTCGGCGATCCGGGCCAGGCTGAACAGCACGTCCTCGGCGACCAGCTTCGCGCCGTCGTGGAACGTCGCGTCCCGGAGGCTGAACCGCCAGGTGGTCGCGGTCCCGTCGTGTTCCCACTTCGACGCCAGCCGCGGCACCGGCTTCAGATCGGGCCCGAGCTCGACCAGCTTCTCGTACAGCGCCTTGTGCCGCGCGATGTCGACGAACAGGCTTTGCACGTGTGGATCCAGCACTTCCTTCGCGCCACCACCCGCGTACACCGCGCGCAGCCGGCCACCTGATTTCGGCTGCGCGGCGGCCTCGCCGTCCGCGCCACATCCCACCGCGGCGGCCAGCCCGACAGCGCTGCCCAACCCCAGAAACCCACGCCTGCTCAGAGCCTCGGACATGCGCACCATCCTCACCTTTAGTGAAAACGATTGTCAAATCCAGCGCGCATCCGGACGAGACGTCCTCATTCTTTCCGGCGCCCTTCGCGATCGCTCTCCGTGACGGCGTGTCCTCGGCTCCGTGGCGGTTGTTACTGGTGGTTACTCCTCGCAGTCCACCGGATCGCAGTCCGCCGGCGTGCAGGTGTTCGGGAGATCGGCGGCGATCCGGTCCAGCAAAGTGGTCAACTGCTCTTGCTCCGCGACGCTCAGCCGGTCGAAGAAGTACGAGCGAACCGCCTCGACGTGGTCGGGCGCGGCGGCGTCGATCGCCTTCCGGCCGAGCTCGGTGAGCCGGACCATCGAGCCGCGGGCGTCGTCGCTGCACTCCTCGCGGCAGACCAGGCCGCGCTTCTCCATCCGGCTGACCTGGTGCGACAGGCGGCTGCGTTCCCACCCGACCGAGCGGCCCAGATCGCGGGTCCGGAGCAAGCCGTTCTCCGCTTCGGACAGTGGGTGCAGCAGGGCGTAGTCGGCGCCGGAAAGGCCCGAATTGCTGATCATCCGCGCCTCGAGCGCGCGCATCAGCTCGCGGTGCGTGTCGCGGTACGACAGCCAAAGTCGCGCCTCACGCTGGTCGAGCCACCGCGGTTCCGTCATCCACCTATTGTACGGACGGCTGTTGACATGTCATCGAGTCGACTCCTGGCGTTGTCTTGACTCATGAGGTCCTGTCGATTCGCAGTGCGCTGGCGATTCATGGCGTTCTGGAGAGGGCGACGGCCAGGCCGATCGTGGCTGCCATGATCAGCAGTTCCACCGCCGCCAGTCGCCGGAAGGCGGCTTGGTCGCCGGACGCGAGCACCGGCAGCGTACGCCGCCGATGCCACCATCCGACCGTCACCAGGATCGCGAAGGCGACGGTCTTGGCGAAGACGAGCGCGCCGTACCCGGTCGTCACCCATTGCGTGATCAGGCCCCAGCCGCCTTGTCTCCCGTCCAGGTGGATCTCGGCGGTGAGCAGACCGGTTACGCCCATGGTGATCGCGCAGCTCAGTGCGAGGGTGCTGAAAAGTTCGACCGCGGGGCGCGAGCGGGCGTACCGGAGGACGGCGGCCAGGCCGCCTATCCAGATGGTGGCCGCGGTCACGTGTACGACGAGCGAGGTGGTGGCGAGGATCGACCAGATGCTTGGGCGTTCGATGGCGTAATGGCCGGTCAGGAGTGGGCCGATCAGGGCGGCCAGCGTCAGCAGGGCGGCCAGTTGGGCGCCGCGTCTGGTTTTGGTGCCGCTGAGGACTACCGCTAGTACAGCGGTGAGTACGACGGCGGCTGCCAGGGCGCGGACCTGGGGTAGTTGGCCGGCTGGGGCGGCGTGTTCGGCGAGGTGCGAGAGGGGGATGCCGAGGATGACCGTCGCGGTGGCGATCAGGCCACCGATGCTGGCGACGGCCCAGACACCGGCTGCCAGCGCGGCGTCCTGACAGGCCCGGATCGCCGTACTGCCTAGCTTTCCGTCCTTTGCGGGAAGGAAGAGTGCGACCGCGAGCACGGCGCCGCCGGTCGCAACAGCCGCTAGGTCCGCCAGAATCCGGAGCACCGGAACCGCCCAGGAGATCCCGAACCCGGCCCCCAGCAACCCGTCCTCAGCCCGCTGCGGCGCACCGCCGGCAGCCACCAGGGCGACCACCATCACAACGATGCCAACAGCAACCATCCCGGAAACAATCACACCAGCCCGCCTGACGGCGGGTGGGGAAGGAAGGCCAGCCGCTGGAGGCGGGGAACCGCTCCCCGACTCCGCGGGGTGTGCGTTGGCGGGTTCGTCGGTTGTCATGAGGCTGGGCGGCGGCGGACGATTACTATGGCGAGGGCTACGACGACCAGCATGACCAGGCACATGGCGACGATGGTCACCGTGCTGGAGCTGCTGTTCGACTGGCTCGCGGGTGTGGTGGCGGTCGGGTCGGTGCCGGGGGCGGTGGATGCGTGACCGGCATGCGTGACCGTGAACGACCCGGTGACCGTGATCGGGTGCCCGTCGGCCGAGACCACGCGGGCCTCGACCTGGTACTTCCCGGCCTCGACCATCGCGCCGACCGGCTGCGTGACGGTGTTGTCGACCACCGTGAGGTCACCGTTCGCGACGTTCTTCCCGCTCGGCGACTTCACCTGCACCTGCGTACCGTCGGACCCGACCGGCTCGCTGAAGGTCAGGATCACCTTCGTCGGCGGCGCCGCCGACGACGAACCGTCGGCCGGCGTCATCGATTCGAGTTTGGCGTGCGCCGCCGCCACGCTGGTGGAAAGCACCAGCGTGACCAGCGACGCAACCAGGACAGCAATCAATCGGCGCACGGTTACTTCCCGGACTCCGCTGTCCCGGACTCCGCTGTCCCGGATTCCGCAGGCCCGGGTTCCGCAGGCCTGGACCCCGCGGACCCCGCGGGCTTCGCGGGCTTCGCGGGCGTGCCGGCGGCAACCGCGGGCTTCCGCGGCCGCAGACCGAACGCCAATCCGAGCAGCCCGATCAGCAACCCACCGCCGCCGAGCCAACGCGCCGGCTTGTCCGTCGTACTCGTCGAATCGGACGTCGTCGCGGCCACCGGAGCGACCGCCGCCGCAAGCTTCAGCGTCGGCGCCGGGTGCTCAGGCTCGGCGGCGCCGTCCTTCGCGACCTCGGCCCACTTGACCACTTCACCGTCGCTGTACGTCTGCTCGGTCGGGAAGCTCAACGCGTCGACCCCCTCGGGCAGCTTGCCGACCGACAGCGCGAACTCGTCGAAGTCGTTCGGCGGAATCCCGGTACCGGTCGCGGTCCAGGTGACCGTCGTGATCGCCTTGGTCAGCGTGACGTCACCGACTTTCACCGGAGCCGGCAGCTGCTCTTCCTTCTTCTCAACCTTCCACCCGTCCTTCACCTGCGCGCCGACATGCGCGAACGGGTGGTCCTTGGGCAGCGACACGACGAGCTTGGTGGTGCTGGTGTTGTCGGACTCGGTCGGGACACGGAAGACCAGCTTTCCGTACCCACCGGGCTTGGCGTCCGGCGACGACACCGACACGTGCGCCGACGCCGAGGTCGCGGCACCGATCACCACCAGGGCGGACGCCGCCGCGATCGCGACGGCGCGCAGGGCGAATCTCTTGGGCATGGGAGAACCTTTCAAGGCATACGAGTGATCCGGCGCGAGTGGCCGGTGTCAGCGGGCGGAGTTCACTCGTACGCCCGGAGGTCCGCGTCCGGAAACGCTCGACCCGAGCCGGGCACCGATCGGTACCCACGGCTCGGAGCTGCCTGGTACGGCGGCGACATGCAGCCGTACTGGACGGAGAATCGGGAGCCGCGGCAACAACCGGGCGAACACGCGCAGTACGCGGCCCACCCAGCGGTGCGTGCGCGTGACCGCGAGTACGCCGGCCAGCAGTACGCCGAGGTGCGCGCCGGTCATCATCAGGCTGCCGCCGATCCCCGGCGACATCGCCATCCCGTCGTGCGTGCTGGCGGCGTCCAGCGTGACGTGTACGAACAGTTGCACACCGGCCAGGACGAGCACCGTGAGCAGTCGTTCGCCGGCCAAGTACTCACCGAGCAGCCAGCACGCCCCGGTCAGCGCGACCAACGGCGCCAAGACGTTGAACGGCAAACCACCGCCACCGGCCAGGACGTGACCGAACACCGCCGTCACGACGCTCAGCGCCGCGACCACGGACGTCGTCCTGCTCTCGGTCGGCATTCCCATCCTCTCGCTCCAGTCACTCTACGGACAGGAGCCACCACGGGTTCCCTCGGTCCGTGATCAGGACGGCTGCGATGATGAGCGGATGGACGTAGCGGTGCTGGAAGTCGGGGGAAGTCACGCCACCGCGGCGGTGGTCACACCCGGTACGTGGCAGGTAACCGAGATGGACCGGGCCGAACTGGAGTCCCAAGCGGCGGCCGCGCAGGTTGTCGAGCAGCTCGCCGACGCGGCCCGGAAGTTGCCGCTGGCAAACGGGCTGGCGATCGCGCTGCCGGGCCCGTTCGACTTCGCCACTGGGGTCGCCTGGTACCGGGGGCAGGGCAAGTTCGATCAGCTGTACGGGTTCGATCTCGGTGCCGCGCTGCGTACTGAGCTGGGGATCGAGCGGGTGATGTTCATGAACGACGCCGAGGCGTTCGCGGTCGGTGAATGGACGGCCGGCCAGGTCCGCGGTGTCGAACGCTGCCTCGGCGTCACCATCGGTACCGGGATCGGCACGGCGTTCCTCGCCGACGGCCGGGTAGTCCGCGACGGCAACGCCGTCCCGCCAGGCGGCGAGCTGTACAAGACGAAGTACGCCGGAAAGCCCCTGGAGGACTCAATCTCCGCCCGAGCAATCCAACGCCGCTACACCAACCGCACCGCCCCCGAAGCACCTTCCGCGAGGAAGACCGAAGCACCCAGCGCGAGAGAGACTGCAGTGCCCGGTGCGAGGGAGACCGAAGCGCCCGGCGCCAAGGAGACTGCAGCACCTGGTGCGAAGGAGACTGGGGCGCTCGGTGCGAGGGAGACCGAAGCGCCTGGTGCGAAGGAGACTGGGGCACTCGGTGCGAGGGAGACCGAAGCGCCTGGTGCGAAGGAGACTGCAGCGCTTGGCGTGAAGGAGATTGCCGACCGAGCGCGTGCGGGTGACACCGTCGCCCGTGAGGTGCTGGTGGATGCGTTCACCGACCTTTCCAGCGCGCTGCAACCGTGGATCGACCGCTTCGGCGTGACCAGCACGGTCCTCGGCGGCTCGATCTCCGGCGCCTACGACCTGATCGCCGACGCTCTCACCTTCCCCGCCACCCCCACCCCCGACACCGAACACTCCGCCCTCCTCGGCGCCGCAGCCCACTACCTCCGCACCACCTAACTCCCCCGACACCATCTGCGTGGTTAACCTCCGCAAATGCCCCTTCAGCTCTCGCAGGCGGGGGGTGAAGGGGCAAACTGCGTGGTTCACCGGCTCTTGGGTCGTAGGCGTGGGGCCAACTCGGAGCCGACGGTGGCCGGCGGATCGCACGCGCGGCAGTCAGACCGCCTTTGCGGAACTTTTCCGGCTCCATGCGCAAATTTTCTTCCGAAGAACCGCCCACCGGCGCGACCCGCAGCCCCCCCCCCCCCCCCCCACGCACTCCCCAAAACGGTTCGGGGCGCGGTACTACCCGGACCGGGGAGTCGTACTGCCCATTTCGGGTAGGCAAGACTCCCCAAACACCCCAACCCCGTCGGCGCTAGCCGCTGCACCCGCTCGGGCGGTGCTGCTTTTTCTGTCGGTGGTGCCCGTTACGGTCTGTGGGGTGAAGATTGCCGCGCCTCGTGTCCGTACCCAGCTCGACTCCGTGCTGCCGGAGGAGATCGACGACGAGGAGCGGCTGCTCGACCTCGCCCTCGAGGACATCGACCTCAGCGACCTGGAGGCTGAGCATGTCGAGCTCGGCGGCTGCCGCCTGACCCGCTGCAAACTGGCCGGGTCGGACCTGGACAAGCTGATCGTGGTCGACACCGAGCTCACCCAGTGCGACGTCGCCAACGCCCGCTGGTCGGACGCGGCGCTGACCCGCGTCACGATCACGGCGTCCCGGATGATCGGGTTCTCCGGGCCCGGCGCGAGTTTCCAGCACGTGACGGTCCGGGACACCGTGCTGGACTTCGCCTCGTTCCGGTTCGCCAAGTTCCACAAGGTGGAGCTGACCGACTGCCGGCTGCAGAACGCCGACCTGGTCTCCGCGGAACTGACCGGCGCGGTGTTCCGGCGCTGCGATCTGTCCGGCGTGGAGTTCTCCCAGGTCAAGGCGGCCAAGGCGGTGTTCGTCGACTGTACCTGGGACGGCGCGAAGGGCCTCGGCTCGCTGGCCGGCGCGACGGTCGCGGCGTCCTCCCCGATCGACACCCTCGCGTTCACCAGCGCGGTCACGGTCGCGGCCGGTATCCACCTGGCACACCCCGACGACCTCAACGGCGCCTGACCCCGCGCACGGCCGCGCACGGCCGCGGACGGCCGCGGACGGCCGCGGACGGTCGCGGACGGTCGCGGACGGTCGCGAAGCGGATCACCGAAGAACCACTGGCGTCCCGGCGACGCAGTGGATCGCCGAAGAACCGCCGGCGTCCCGGCGACGGGGCCGATCGCCGAAGAACCCTTGGGCGTTCCGGCGACGGAGCGTGAGCCTGCCCACGCGGCGGCTGAGCGGGCTGGATCGCCCATTAGGGTGGGGGCTGTGACTGACTCGACGATCATCTACACCCACACCGACGAGGCTCCGGCGCTCGCCACGTACTCGTTCCTCCCTGTCGTCCAGGCGTACGCCGGCCAGGCCGGTGTCGGCGTGCAGACGCGGGACATCTCACTGGCCGGCCGTATCCTCGCGGTCTTCCCCGAGTACCTCCAGGAAGACCAGCGGATCGCGGACGCGCTGACCGAGCTCGGCGAGCTGGCCAAGACGCCGGCGGCGAACATCATCAAGCTGCCGAACGTGTCCGCCTCGGTGCCGCAGCTGAAGGCGGCGATCGCCGAGCTGCAGGCCCAGGGGTACGCCCTGCCGGAGTACCCGGACGAGCCGAAGACCGACGCCGAGCGCGAGGTCCAGGCCCGGTACGACAAGGTGAAGGGTTCCGCGGTGAACCCGGTGCTGCGCGAGGGCAACTCGGACCGCCGCGCGCCCGCCTCGGTGAAGAACTACGCGAAGACCCACCCGCACCGGATGGGTGCCTGGAGCGCCGACTCGAAGACCAACGTCGCGACGATGGACACCGACGACTTCCGCGGTACCGAGAAGTCGGTGGTGATCGCGGCCGACGACACGCTGCGGATCGAGCTGGCCGGCGACGACGGCACCACCACGGTGCTGCGCGAGTCCATCCCGGTGCTGGCCGGTGAGGTCGTGGATGCGTCCGTACTGCATGTGGCCGCGCTGCGCGAGTTCCTGACCGCGCAGGTCGCCCAGGCGAAGGCCGACGACGTGCTGTTCTCGGTGCACCTGAAGGCCACCATGATGAAGGTGTCCGACCCGATCATCTTCGGTCACGTCGTCCGGGCCTTCTTCCCGAAGACGTTCGCGCAGTACGGCGATGTGCTCGCCAAGGCCGGCCTGACCCCGAACGACGGCCTCGGCGGCATCCTGCACGGAATCGCCACGCTGCCCGAGGGCGCCGAGATCAAGGCTTCGTTCGACGCCGAGCTGGCCGACGGCCCGAAGCTCGCGATGGTCGACTCGGACAAGGGCATCACCAACCTGCACGTCCCGTCGGACGTGATCGTCGACGCGTCGATGCCGGCCATGATCCGTACCTCCGGCCACATGTGGGGCCCGGACGGCGAGGAGCACGACACCCTCGCCGTGCTGCCGGACCACAGCTACTCCGGCATCTACCAGGCGGTCCTCGACGACTGCCGCGCGAACGGCGCGTTCGACCCGGCCACGATGGGGTCGGTGCCGAACGTCGGCCTGATGGCGCAGAAGGCCGAGGAGTACGGCTCGCACGACAAGACGTTCGAGATCCAGACCACCGGCACCGTCCGGCTGGTGAACGCTGCCGGTGCGGCGGTGCTCGAGCAGGCTGTCTCGGCCGGCGACATCTTCCGCGCCTGCCAGACCAAGGACGCGCCGATCCAGGACTGGGTCAAGCTGGCCGTCAACCGGGCCCGGGCCACCGGCGACCCGGCAGTGTTCTGGCTGGACGAGACCCGGGCGCACGACGCGCGGATCATCGCGAAGGTGCAGACGTACCTGTTCGAGCACGACACCGAGGGCCTGGACATCCGGATCCTGGCGCCGGTGGACGCGATCAAGGTGTCGCTGGAGCGGATCCGCCGCGGCGAGAACACCATCTCGGTGACCGGCAACGTGCTGCGTGACTACCTGACCGATCTGTTCCCGATCCTTGAGCTCGGTACCAGCGCGAAGATGCTGTCGATCGTGCCGCTGATGGCCGGTGGTGGTCTGTTCGAGACGGGGGCGGGCGGTTCGGCGCCGAAGCACGTACAGCAGCTGGTCAAGGAGAACTACCTGCGCTGGGACAGCCTGGGTGAGTTCTTCGCGCTGGCCGCGAGCTTCGAGCACCTGGCCCAGTCGACCGGCAACGCGCGGGCGCAGATCCTCGCCGACACCCTGGACCGGGCCACCGCCACGTTCCTGAACGAGGACAAGTCGCCGACCCGTCGCGTCGGCGGGATCGACAACCGTGGCAGCCACTTCTACCTGTCGCTGTACTGGGCGCGGGAGCTGGCGAAGCAGACCGACGACGCCGACCTGGCGAAGGCGTTCGCGCCGCTCGCGGAGAAGCTGGCCGCGAACGAGCAGACCATCGTCGACGAGCTGATCGCCGTCCAGGGCACCCCGGCCGACCTCGGCGGCTACTACCAGCCCGACCCGGCCAAGGCAGCCGCCATCATGCGCCCCTCCAAAACCTGGAACGAAGCCCTGGCTTCGCTCTAGCTAGCAGCACCACCCACGGCGGAGGTCGGCCTCCGGCACCAGCTGTGCACCGGGCTCTCGCCCCAGCCGGCGATCAGGCTCTCGCCACTCCTGCTTTTCTTCAGTCCCCCGGCGCCCGCAGGGCGCCGGGGGACTGATAATTGGGCGGCGGGCAGCACGACCTGCTTCTACACTCGGACGGCATGAAGACGACCCGTTCCGTGCTTGCCGATCAGGCCACGGACTTTCCGCGCTGGTTCCAGGACGTGATCACCAAGGCCGAGCTCGCCGACAACGGGCCGGTCCGGGGGACCATGGTCGTGCGACCGTACGGGTACGGGATCTGGGAACTGTTGCAGGAGGCAATGAATCGGCGGATCAAGGCAACCGGCGCCGAGAACGCCTACTTCCCACTGCTGATTCCGGAGAGCTACCTCCGCCGCGAGGCCGAACACGTGGCCGGTTTCAGCCCGGAGCTCGCGGTGGTGACGCATGCCGGCGGCAAGGAACTCGAGGAGCCCGCGGTAGTGCGGCCGACCTCGGAGACCATGATCGGCGAGTACATGGCGAAGTGGGTGCAGAGCTACCGCGACCTGCCGCTGCTGCTGAACCAGTGGGCCAACGTGGTCCGCTGGGAGCTCCGGCCGCGACTGTTCCTGCGGACGACCGAATTCCTTTGGCAGGAAGGCCACACCGCACACGCCACCGAGGAGGACGCCCGCGCGTACGCGACGCGAATCCTCACCGAGGTGTACCGCGACGTGATGGTCAACCTGCTGGCAATCCCTGTCCTGGCTGGGCGAAAGACCCGGCGTGAACGGTTCGCCGGCGCGATCAACACGATGACGCTGGAAGCCATGACCGGTGATGGCAAGGCGCTGCAGCTGGGTACGGCGCACGAGCTCGGCCAGAACTTCTCGCGTGCGTTCGACATCGGCTACCTGTCGCGTGAAGGCCGGCGTGAGCTCGCCTGGACGACGTCCTGGGGCAGTACGACGCGCTTGGTCGGCGGCATGATCATGGTCCACGGCGACAACGCCGGCCTCCGCGTTCCGCCCGCGGTCGCGCCGGTCCAGGTCGTCGTACTGGCGGTGAAGGACGAAACGATCAGCGCGGCCCGGGCGATCGCCACGGACCTCGAAGCGGCCGGTCTCCGCGTCACGCTCGACGATCGCGTCGACCAGCCGTTCGGCCGCCGCGCGGTCAACTGGGAGCTCAAGGGCGTACCGATCCGGATCGAACTCGGCCCCCGTGACCTGGCCGCCAACGCCGCCACGGTCGTACGCCGCCTGCGCGCGAACGGCAAATCCACGGTCGGCCTGGCGGACCTGGTCAGTACCGTCACGCGCGCGATCGATGACGATCAGGTGCACCTGCTGGCGGAGGCGTCCGCGCGGCAGGCGGAGCGGATCACCCCGGTCACGACCGTCGACGACGCGGTGGAGGCCGCATCGTCCGGCTGGGCGAGCCTGCCGTACGCCACGCTCGGTGAGGAAGGCGAGGATCGCCTCGGCGAATCGGGTATCACGGTCCGCTGCCTGCAGCGCCCGGACGGTTCGCTTCCGATCGGCGACAACGAGCCGGACCTGATCGCGTACGTCGCCCGGTCGTACTGAATCAGCGGGCCTGATCGACAGGCCCCATCAACGGGCAAGGTACCGCCGGACGTCGTCGGCCACCTGGGCGCGACTGCGCAGACCGTACTTGCGCAGGATCGCGCTCAGGTGGGTCTTGACCGTGTTCGGGCTGACGCCGAGCTCGGCCGCCAGCTGATCGTTGTCGAAACCGTCGGCGAGCAGTACCGCGACGCCCTGCTGGGCCTTGGTCAGACTCGCGAACCGGCGTTCCGGACCTTCGTCGGTCTCCAGCAGCATCTCGATCAGTTCGGTCTGGATGTGCTCGGTGGCGTCGATGATCCGGGTCAGGTGGGTGTGAACGGCGGCGTTCAGGTCCGGTTCGGTCAGCGCCTCGGCCGCGATGTCGCGGATCGACGCGACCCGGTGCGTCAGGTACTCCACCACGTGGTCGGACGTCAGCAGGTTCGGCCCGGTGTCGCCGGCGGGCAGGCGGCGCAACGCGTCCTTGTCCTCGCCTTCGCGGGTCAGCACCCGCTCCACCAGACCAGCCAGCCACTCGAACGCCCGGACCGCGTTGTCGTCGTACGAGCCGGGCAGGTAGCTCTGCATCGACAGCATCCCGAACAGTTGGTCCGCCCCGTCTTTGACCGCCCGGAAGATCGGCACCGTCACCACGTCGGCGGAGCGCCGGGTCTGGTCCCCGATCGGTACCCCGGCGTGCAGGGCGGACCCGTTGTCGTACGCGAATCGGTACGTCTGCCGGTGCTTGATCAGCCAGGCTGTCTGCCCGTTCGGCCCGAACGTGTGCGTGTCCGGACTGACGTACGCGCCGTCGTCGTACCCGTACGGGTACCGCACCCGCCGGCTGCCGTGCAGGAAGCCGATGAAGAACGCGTCGACGCGCGCGATCTTCCCGGCCACCACCCGGACGTAGTCGTACAGGCCGTAGTGGTCGGTCCGGAACAGCGCCTCGATCTTGTGGTACGCCTCGCGCAGGATGATCGCCGTCTCCGCGTCAACCCGCAACGGGGCAGCCTTGTCCGTTTCCACGACACCGGCTCCCCAAACACGGCTGCAGCATCGATTCCCTGACTATGCCGCTGTACCCCGCGTTTTGCCAACTGAATCGGCGCATGCGGTCGCGGGCGCCGAGCGCCGGTTACCGAGTCGCCCTCCCAAGCCTCGGCTCAACCCTGCGTCAGTGCCCGCGACCGCGAGCAGGACACCACCCGAACTGCATGCCCCCGGTGCCCTGGCTCCCCCTGTTGCCTACACGGTGCCACCGATCCGCGACGCCCGCCATCGCCCGGCGCATGAACTTGTTGTGCCCTCAACCTCACCCCGGGGATGAGGTCTCACCAGCTGGTGTCCAGCGGCTTGCCCTCGGCGTACCCGGCTGCGGTCTGCAACCCGACCACCGCCCGGTCGTGGAACTCGGCAAGATTCGCGGCGCCGACGTACGTACACGAGCTGCGGATGCCGGAGACGATCGAATCCAGCAGGTCCTCGACACTCGGGCGGTCCGGGTCCAGGTACATCCGGGCGGACGAGATGCCCTCCTCGAAGATGCTCTTCCGGGCCCGCTGGAACGGGCTGTCCTCGACGGTCCGGGACCGCACCGCCCGCGCGGACGCCATCCCGAAGCTCTCCTTGTAGATCCGGCCCTGGTTGTCCCGGTGCGGATCGCCGGGCGACTCGTACGTGCCGGCGAACCAGGATCCGATCATCACGCTCGACGCGCCCGCGGCCAGCGCCAGCGCGACGTCCCGAGGGTGCCGTACGCCCCCGTCGGCCCAGACGTGCTTGCCGAGTTCACGGGCCTTCGCCGCGCACTCCAGTACGGCGGAGAACTGCGGCCGGCCGACGGCGGTCTGCATCCGGGTCGTACACATCGCGCCCGGCCCGACCCCGACCTTGATGATGTCGGCGCCGGCGTTGGCCAGATCGGTGACGCCTTCGGCGGTGACCACGTTCCCGGCCACGATCGGTACCTTCGGACCGAGCGCCCGGACCCGCTCGACCACTTCGAGCATCCGCTCCTGATGACCGTGCGCGGTGTCCAGGACGAGTACGTCGACGCCGACGTCGAGCAGCGCCTTCGCCTTCTGCTCGGCGTCACCGTTCATCCCGATCGCGGCGGCGACCGTCAGCTTGCCGGCCGCGTCCAGGGCCGGGTCGTACAGCGTCGCCCGGAGCGCGCGCTCCCGGGTCAGGATGCCGACGATCTGGCCGGCCGCGTCCACCACGGGCGCCAGCCGATGCCGCCCGTCGTGCAGCAGGCCGAACGCCGCCTCCGGGTCGATCCCAGCAGGCAGGGTCAGCAGCTCCCGGGACATGATCGCGTCCAGCTGGGTGAACCGGTCGACGCCGGAGCAGTCGACCTCGGTCACCACCCCGACCGGCTGGCCGTCGTCGACCACAATCACCGCGCCGTGGTTTCGCTTCGGGAGCAGCGCGAGCGCCTCCCCCACCGTCCCGGTCGGCGGCAGCACCAGCGCGGTGTCATGTACGGGGTCCCGCTGCTTGACCCAACCGACCACCTCCGACACCACATCCACCGGGATGTCCTGCGGCAGCACCGCGAGCCCACCACAGCGCGCGATCGTCTCCGCCATCCGCCGCCCCGACACCGCGGTCATGTTCGCCGCGACGATCGGAATCGACGCGCCGGTCCCGTCCGACGTGGACAGATCCACATCCAGCCGGGACGCCACACCGGACCGGTTCGGTACCAGGAAGACGTCACTGAAGGTCAGATCACCAGCCGGCTCCCGATCATGATGAAACCGCATCACAGACCCCATTCCTTTGCAGCTCGACAGGTAGTGCACCCCTGAGACACCGTACGCGCCATCACCAACAGGCTCAGGTGCACTAGCTGCCGGCGGACACCTCCTGTCGAAATGCCGAACTGGCTCCCGCAAAACGCGCGCGGGAGCCAGTTCAGGGTTTGGTCAGCGCAGGTCGAAGCGGTCGAGCTCCATCACCTTGTGCCAGGCGGCGACGAAGTCCGTGACGAACTTCGGCGCGGCGTCATCGGTCGCGTACACCTCGGCCACGGCCCGGAGCTCCGAGTTCGAACCGAAGACCAGGTCGGCGCGGGTACCGGTCCACTTGACCTTGCCGTCGACGGTCGCCTCGAAGGTCTCCTGACCGTCGTCGGTCGCGTGCCACTCGGTACCGAGGTCGAGCAGGTTGACGTAGAAGTCGTTCGTCAGCGTGCCCGGGTTGTCGGTCAGTACGCCGTGCTTCGAACCGTCGTAGTTCGCGCCGAGGACCCGCAGGCCGCCGACCAGGACGGTCAGCTCCGGCGCGCTCAGCGTGAGCAGGTTGGCGCGGTCCAGCAGCAGGTACTCGGCCGGGAGCGGGTTGCCCTTGCCGGAGTAGTTGCGGAAACCGTCCGCGACCGGCTCGAGCGCGGCGAACGAGTCCGCGTCCGTCTGCTCCGCGGTCGCGTCCGTCCGGCCGGGCGTGAACGGTACGACGATGTCGTGGCCGGCGTTCTTCGCGGCGATCTCCACCCCGACACCACCGGCGAGCACGATCAGGTCGGCCAGCGAAACCGGCTTCCCGAACGACTGCTGGATACCCTCGAGCGTACGCAGCACCTGCGCCAGCTCGTCCGGGTTGTTGACCTCCCAGCCGGCCTGGGGCTGCAGGCGAATCCGCGCGCCGTTGGCGCCACCACGCTTGTCGCTGCCGCGGAACGTCGACGCCGACGCCCACGCGGTGGAGACCAGCTGCGCCACCGACAGGCCGGAGGCCGCGATCGCCGCCTTCAGCGCGGTCACGTCCGCGTCGCCGATCAGCTCGTGGTCGATGGCCGGCAGCGGGTCCTGCCAGATCAGCACCTCGCTCGGAACCTCCGGACCGAGGTACCGGGCGACCGGACCCATGTCGCGGTGGGTCAGCTTGTACCAGGCCCGGGCGAACGCGTCCGCGAACTCGTCCGGGTTGTCCTTGAACCGGCGCGAGATCGGCTCGTAGATCGGGTCGAACCGCAGCGACAGGTCGGTGGTCAGCATCGTCGGCAGCTTGTTCGGGCCACCGTGCGCGTCCGGAATGATCGCCTCGGCGTTCTTCGCCACCCACTGGTTGGCGCCGGCCGGGCTCTTGCTCAGCTCCCACTCGTAGCCGAACAGGATCTCCCAGAAGTCGTTCGTCCACTGGGTCGGCTTGGTGGTCCAGGTGACCTCGAGGCCGCTGGTGATCGCGTCCTTGCCCTTGCCGGTCTGGTAGGTGCTCTTCCAGCCCAGGCCCTGCTGCTCGATCGGCGCGCCCTCGGGCTCGGCGCCGACGTTCTCCGCCGGGCCGGCACCGTGGGTCTTGCCGAAGGTGTGGCCGCCGGCGATCAGCGCGACGGTCTCCTCGTCGTTCATCGCCATCCGGGCGAACGTCTCGCGGATGTCGCGGGCCGCGGCGACCGGGTCCGGGTTGCCGTTCGGGCCTTCCGGGTTCACGTAGATCAGACCCATCTGGACCGCGCCGAGCGGACGCTGCAGGTCACGGTCGCCGGAGTAGCGCTTGTCGTCCAGCCAGGTGGTTTCCGGACCCCAGTACACGTCGGTCTCCGGCTCCCAGACGTCCTCCCGGCCGCCCGCGAAGCCGAACGTCTTGAAGCCCATCGTCTCCAGCGCGACGTTGCCGGTCAGCACCAGCAGGTCGGCCCAGGAGATCTTCTGGCCGTACTTCTTCTTCACCGGCCAGAGCAGCCGGCGGGCCTTGTCCAGGTTGCCGTTGTCCGGCCAGCTGTTCAGCGGCGCGAACCGCTGCTGCCCGGCCCCGGCGCCACCGCGGCCGTCATGAATCCGGTACGTGCCGGCGCTGTGCCAGGCCATCCGGATCATCAGCGGGCCGTAGTTGCCGAAGTCGGCCGGCCACCAGTCCTGCGAGGTGGTCAGCACCTCCGCGATGTCGGCCTTGACCGCGGCCAGGTCCAGCTTCTTGAATTCGGCGGCGTAGTCGAAGTCCGCGCCGAGCGGGTTCGAGACGGCCGGGTTCTTGGCCAGGATCTTCAGGTTGAGCTGGTTCGGCCACCATTCACGGTTGGCGTTTCCGCTGGTCGGGTGCACGCCCTGACCGTGGTTCACCGGGCAGCCACCGGCAGTGGCGCCGGCCTCGCCGCCGCGGCTCTGTTCGGAGGCCTCGCCGGGCAGTGGCTCGTGGTTCTCGGACATCGAATTCCTTCCAGCACTGGACGTTTGCTACTTCGAGTTGCTTCGAGTTCAGGTACGGCGTGAGCAGTCGGCGCACTGTCCCCAGTAGATGACCTCGGCCTCGTCGATGACGAAACCGTTGTCCTCGGACGCGGTCAGGCAGGGTGCGTGCCCGACCGCGCAGTCGACATCGGCGATCGCGCCACAGGTCCGGCAGACCGCGTGGTGATGGTTGTCACCGACCCGCGACTCGTACCGCGCCACCGACCCCAGCGGCTGGATCCGCCGCACCAGGCCCGCTGCCGTCAACGTGTGCAGCGAGTCGTACACGGCCTGGTGCGACACCTCCGGCAGGTCGTTGCGTACGGCACCGATAATCGAGTCGGTGTCCGCGTGCGGGAACCCGTACACCGCGGCCAGCACGGCCAGCCGCGGCCGGGTCACCCGTAACGCCGCCGCACGCAACAACCCCTGGAGCTCATCCACCGTCGGCACGTCTGCAGTCTTCCGCGCTTTCTGGAATGAGTCAAGATTAGCTGACGCGTGTTCTTGTGCTATGCACTCGTCCTAGGTGCTCGATCTGTGCTCGTCCTATGTGCTCGTCCTATGTGCTCGGCCTAGGTGCTCGGCCGGAGCTAGGCGTCCACGCTGGCCCGGCGGCCGGCCGGTGCCGGAGCGACCCGGCGGGCGCTGCGGAAGGTGCTGATGCTGACGGCCAGCAGCCAGAGGCTCCACAGCGCGCCCATGCTGGCGGTCGTGCCCCAGCCCTGGACCGCGTAGAAGTTCGACGGGTCGTCGTTGGAGTAGATCGCCGGCACGAACGCGAGGTTGATCGCGGCGAGCACGAACGCGGACCGGCCGACCCACTTCGGCAGCAGCCGGAGCCGGGTGACGACGATGCCGAGCGCGATCAGGAACAGCGCCATCAGCAGACGTGAAATCAGCCCCTGCATCAGGTACTGCGCGGCCGCGAACGGGCCTTCCTTGGTGGTGTCGATGTCGTGGTCGACCGAGATCGCGGCGCCGGCCTCCATCGACTGCGGTACGAACACCATCGCCACCCAGAGCAGGCCGGCCGCCTGGACCACGCCCGCGATCCAGTCCGAGGCGAGGTCGACCTGGTGGATCAGCTGGCGCAGGCCGGTGAAGAACAGGATGTAGAACACGCAGCCGACGATCCCGATCAGGCTGCGGGTCAGGATGTCCCAATCCGGCGGGGCGCCGGGATAGAGGAAGTACAGCGGCACCTGAACCACGATGAAGGCGCTGGCGATCATCCCGAATAGGCCGGCGTACCGGCGTACCGAGGCTTCGGACATGGGAGTTCCCCTCTAGTGAACTATGACGAGACGTCTCGTCTCACCGCGAGACGCTAAGTCTCGCTTCGGGTCACTGTCAAGACACAACGTCTCGTCTCGTACACTGGTCTAATGGCGACCCCGAACCCCGACCGCCGCAGCGAACGCGCCCGGCGCGCGATCCTGGACGCGGCCCTGGAGCTGTGCAGCACCGAGACCTACGCCCGCCTCACCATGGAGGGCATCGCCAAACAGGCCGGCGTAGGCAAGCAAACCCTCTACCGCTGGTGGCCCTCAAAGGCCGCGATCCTGCTCGAAGCAATCGAGGAACGCGCCGCCAACACCCTGGAGTTCCCCGACACCGGCGACCTCGCAGCCGACCTCCACACCCAACTGCACGCCCTCGTCCGCACCGTCACGGACCCCCTCTTCGCCGCGTACTCCAAGGGCCTGATAGCCGCCGCCCAAAGCGACCCAGCCATCTCCGACGCCCTCCTGAACGCCCTCATCCGCCCCCGAGTCCAACTCTGCCTGACCCGCCTGACCAAGGCCCAACAAGCCGGCGAGATCCGCCCCGAAGTAGACCTCCCCACCGTAGTAGAACTCCTCTACGGCCCCGTCTACTACCGCCTACTCCTACACACCGCCCCGGTCACCACCACCCAGGTAAACACCACAATCAACCTGGTCCTAACCGCCATCCGCCCCTAAAAGTTGCCCAAGGCCCCCACCACGGACAAGCGAAGCGAAGTCAGACACACCCGCCCCAACAGCCGAGCGAAGCGCAGGCAACCCCCGCGACAAGCGAAGCGAAGTCGAAACCCAGCCGCGGCGCCAAGCCCCCACAGCCGAGCGAAGCGAAGGCAAACCCACCGCGACGAGCAATCCGCGCCGGAAAGCCGACCGCGATGAGCAACCCAGGCGGAAACCCATCCGCGGCGCCCAACCACCACCGGCAAGCCAACCCACACCGAGCAACCACCACCGGCAAGCCAACCCACGCCGAGCAACCACCATCGGCAAGCCAACCGAGACGACCAACCACGGAGCCAAGCGAAGCGAAGGCAAACCCACCGCGACGAGCAATCCGCGCCGGAAAGCCGACCGCGATGAGCAACCCAGGCGGAAACCCATCCGCGGCGCCCAACCACCACCGGCAAGCCAACCGAGACGACCAACCACGGAGCCGAGCGAAGCGAAGGCGCAAGGGGGTGCGGGTGGCGGAGCCCCCGCCCGCGGCAAGCGAAGCGCAGCCGCACAAAATAACGAAGGCGACGCGGTCAGCGCACGTAGTGCGCGACACACGCCGCCCATCGCCTTCGTGGAGCTGAGGGGATTCGAACCCCTGGCCTCTTCGTTGCGAACGAAGCGCGCTACCAACTGCGCCACAGCCCCAGGCTGGTCGCTTCGGTTTCCCTGGCGACCGGGAGACTCTAACACGTTGAGTGCCTGAGTCTAAAACCGGATATCAGTCTCCAACGGCGCGCTTCACTTCGGGTTCTTCGGGTACGACGGGCTCGGTCGCGACGGGCTTCTGCGCGGGGTCGGTGGTGCGGGCGCTGGAGAAGACTTCGTCGTCGGTGAGGGAGATGGTGCGGACGGTCCGGTCGGGTGCTTTTTCTTTCATGACGTAGGTCGGCAGCGTCACCGGTACCGGGTCCCAGAGGCCTTCGGAGGGCGGCTGGGCCGGCTTCTTTTCGGGCTCCGGCGCGGGCTCGGCGGGGAGCTTGACCTCGATGGTCAGCTCGTTGTCGGGTGACGGCGCGGGCTTGCCGGCTGGGCCGCGGTCGTGCCGGGCCTGGTCGCGGGTGCGCCGTTCGGCGGCGGCTTCGATGCGGGTACGCGCCTGCCGCCGCAGCTGCACCCGGGTGAGTACGACGAATCCGGCGATGAGGGTTGCCGGTACGGCGACGGACCACCAGGGCAGCATCGCGAGTCCGGCGAGGGCGACGACGGACAGCAGCGAAAGGGTCAGGATCGACAGCACCCGCCGGCGGCGCATGGCGGCCACCCGGCGGGCCCGGTTCGGGATGTACCGCTTGGGCGGCGGCGAGTCGTCGTCAGCGGTGGCGGCGCCGGCCGGGCGGACGACGTACCGGGGCCGCGACGGGTCGCGGGAGAGTACGCGCGCATCGGCGGCGGACGACACCGGCCGGCGCCGCGCTTCGTCGCCGCGCTTCAGCCACATCGGGACGAGATAGGCGGCCCAGGCGGCGACGATCGCCACGTAGATCAAGCCTGTCGTCCCCATGCGACGACGCTAAGGCGCGGCGGGGGCCAGATGGGGTACGTGGGACGGTGTGTCGCAAGAAGACTCGTGTGACTGATGTGACCAGTACGCAGCGTAGTCAGCCGAGTCGGGATACGAGACCGGGTCCGACTTCTTCGAGGTTGAGCGCGAAGATGCGGTGGTCGCGCCAGTCGCCGTCGATGTGCAGGAACCTTGGCCGTTCGCCTTCGTAGCGGAAACCGAGCTTTTCGACGACGCGCAGACTTGCCTTGTTCTCTGGGCGAATCGCGACTTCGATGCGGTGCAGGCCGAGGGTGAACCAGCAGTGGTCGGCGGCCATCGCGACGGCTGTCGGCACGATCCCGCGGCCGGCGTACTGCTCGTCGACCCAGTAGCCGAGGTTGGCCCAGCGCGCGGAGCCGTACGTGATGCCGGACACCGTGAGCTGTCCGACGAGCGGCCACTTGGCGCGTACGCCCGCGCCGGCTGCACCGCCGTAGGTGATGACGAACGGGAGCATGCGTCCGTAGCGTGCTTGGCGGTTCCAGTCGCGTGCCATAGCGCGGAAGGTGCGTGCGCCGTCGTCCGCACCGGGTGGCTGGGTGGCGTCCCAGGGCCGTAGCCAGCTGACGTTCCGCTGGCGCGCCGCGGCCCATTCACTGCCGTCACCGGCTCGTAGCGGTCGCAGCCCCACCTGGCCGTGCTGCAGCTCCACCGGCCAGTGCACGATCGCCATCAGTCGGTGTCCGTCCGTACGTGGTCGCCGCCGTGTACTTGCTCGACCGCATGTCGGAGCAGCGGCTCCAGTACGGCCAGACCGTCTTTGACGCCGCCGCGTGAACCGGGGAGGTTCACGATGACGGTAGTACGTGCCACTCCGGCTAGTCCGCGGGACAGTGAAGCGGTGGGTACGCCGTTGGCCACGCCGTACGCCCGGATCGCCTCCGCTACGCCAGGCAGCTCTTTGGTGAGTACATCTGCTGTCTGTTCAGGCGTTTCGTCGGTTGGTGAGATCCCGGTACCGCCTGTGGTGAGCACCACGTCGTACGCCGCTTCGATCGCCTCTCGCAGCGCATCCCCTACCGGTTCGCCATCTGGCACTACCTGGGGTCCTGACACCTCGAAACCCCACTCCGCCAACCGCAGCGCGATCAGTGGACCCGTGGTGTCGGTGTACACCCCTGCTGCCGCGCGGTTCGACACGCTGACGACGAGAGCTCTCACGGCCGCTCCCAGTGCCCGGTCTTACCGCCTTCTTTCAGCTCGACTCGTACGTCAGTGAGCACGGCAGCCGGGTCCAGTGCCTTCACCATGTCGATGACGGCCAGGCCGGCAACCGCAACCGCGGTCAGTGCCTCCATCTCGACACCGGTGCGGTCAGTGGTCTTCACCTGGGCCTGGATGAGTACCGCGTCATCCGCCACCTCCAGGTCGACCTTGGCGCCGGTGATGGCGATCGGATGGCACAGCGGCACCAGATCGGGTGTCCGCTTCGCTCCCATGATCCCGGCGATCCGGGCGACGCCTAGTGCGTCACCCTTGGGTACGCCATCGCCGCGCAGCGCGGTCACCACCTCGGCCGACACCAGAACCTTGCCACTGGCAACGGCACGCCGTACACCCACGTCCTTGGCTGACACGTCGACCATCCGGGCCGCCCCGGACTCGTCGACGTGGGTCAACCGCGCAGGGCCTTCAGTCATCCGGTCTCCTCGTCCAGCAGCATCAGCTCGACCTGATCGCCGGCCCGGACCGCTGTCACGTCCTCAGGCACCACGATCAGTGCGTTCGACCGGCTCAGCCCGCCGAGCAGGTGTGAGCCGTGCCCGCCGACTGTACTGGCCATCCAGCCCTCGTCGCCTGCCGTAGCCGTGGCGCGGACGTACTGCCGGCGTCCGGCGGGCGAACTGAACCCGTCCAGCGTCACACCGGGTACCAGTGCGCGCCGGTACGGCATCTGGCCCATCATCTTGCGCAGGGCTGGCCGGACGAACACCTCGAAGGACACGTACGCCGACACCGGGTTGCCAGGCAGCGTGAAGATCGGTACCTCGTCCTCACCGATCACACCGAACCCCTGCGGTTTCCCGGGCTGCATCGCGACCTGTGGGAAGTCCACGGTGCCGAGCTTGGACAGCTCCTCCTTGACGATGTCGTACGCGCCCATGCTGACGCCGCCTGTGGTGATCACCAGGTCGGCCCGTACCAACTGGTCGGACAGGGTGTCCATGATCCGTTTGGGGTCGTCATCGACGATGCCGACGCGGTACGCCACTGCTCCGGCGTCCCGGGCGCAGGCGGCCAGGGTGTAGCTGTTCGAGTCGTAGATCTGCCCGTCACCCAGTCGGCTGCCCGGCTCGCGCAACTCGGCACCGGTCGAGATCACCACCACCCGCGGTCGCGGCCGCGCCTTCACCCGCGCCCGGCCGACCGCGGCCAGTACGGCGATCTGCCGCGGGCCCAGCACGGTGTCGCGGTCCAGTACCTGCGTACCGGCGGTCACGTCCTCGCCGGCGCGCCGGACCGATCCACCGACCGGCGGCTGCTTGGTGAACCGTGCCGTCACCGTCCCGCCGTCGGTCCACTCGACCGGAACCACACTGTCCGCACCACGCGGCATCGGCGCACCGGTCATGATCCGTACGCAGGTCCCCTGGGTGACCACGATCGGCTCGCTGCGACCGGCCCGGAACTCCCCGACCACCGGCAGCGGGATCGGGTTCTCGTCCGAGGCGCCGGCCAGATCACGGGCCTGCACCGCGTACCCGTCCATTGCCGAGTTGTCGAACCCCGGCAGGCTCACGCCGGACACGATGTCCTCGCAGAGCATCAGCCCGACGGCGTCCATCAACGGCTGGTCGAACGCCGGCAACGCCGTCACCCTCCCGAGCACAACCTCCAGATGTTCATCCACACTCCGTCTCACGACCCGACCCTAATCTGTCCCACCCACAGGAGGTAGTTGCCACGTCGAGCCGACCGCGGCCGCACGCATCCGGATGTCGCGATCAGCGCGCGTCAACACCACGCCGCAAGGCCGACTGTTGCCGGCGGACCCGCACCAACCCCTAGCCATCTACGCCGGCGTCGGAGTCGGCGGCTTCGCAGTCGACGTGGGCGTCGGTGTCGGCGTCGGTGTCGGCGTCGGTGTCGGCGTCGGTGTCGGCGTCGGTGTCGGCGGCGGTGTCGGCGTCGGCGTCGGTGTCGGCGTTGGCGTTGGCGGCGGTGTCGGCGTTGGCGTTGGCGTTGGCGGCTGGGCGCTACGTCCTGTCGTCAGGGGTTCCCCACACCATCCGAACGTCCGGCGCGTGCTCCTCGTTGCCGGCACCGTCGGTGCGGCGTACCTCGCGGAAGCCGTGGGAGAGGTAGAAGGCCTGGGCGCGGATGTTGCTCTGGAACGTCCACAGCGCGAGACCACCCGGGCGGAGGTCCTTGGCGAGGTCGACCAGCGTGGACCCGATCCCCTGCCCGGCTGCCTCGGGGGCAACGTACAACTGGTCGAGGTCGTCACCATCCAGGGTGAGCACCGCGACGATCCGGTCATCGTCGAGCGCCACCCAGGTCTGCCCGTCCGGCAGCAGCACGTCCGCGAACCAGGTGACGACCTGCTCCGCGGTGTGAACAGCCGGCGGCAACTGCGACCCGTCCGCATGCCGGGCTCCCCACCAAACCGCAGCCGCCTCCCCGACATCAGCCGACTCCAACAGCCGAATCAACACCTCATCCACGCTCAGCCCCACCCATCTTCAGCCCACCCATCCCCAGCTCCGGTCCTGCCTTCCGGCCCGTCCACCTTCAGCCCAGCCCATCCCCAGCCCCGCTCATCTTCAGCCCCGCCCAGCCTCCGGGCCCGTCCGCCCCTACCCCTGCCCTCTTCAGCCCTGCCCAGCCTTCCGGCCCGTCCATCCCCAGGCCCCCCGTCCATCTCGGCGCCGGCCACCTTCCGCGCTGCTCGTCTTCAGCTGAGTTCGGTTCCGTCTGGGATCACGTGGCGTTTGCCGTCGGGGGCGGACACCTCGACGTCGCCGATCACCACCACGTCCTTGCCGAAGGCAACGTCGCCGCGGACCTCGAGCCGGTCGGCGCGGACCAGCGACGGCGGCCCGGCGGCGAACCGGGCGTCGAAGTCGGCCAGGATCCTGAAGTATTCAGGGTCCAGGTCCACGTACGGCTCGTCGCCCTCATGCGTCGTGGTCAGATCACCGGCCTCGTCCAGCTCGTACACGTCCGACCGCAGCACCAGCAGATCGTTCGTCGTCTTCACCGGCTTGAACCGGCTGCGGTCGACGATCACCGCCTGTGATCCCTCGAAGGTCTCGATCGCGGTACCCATCCCGGTCTCCAGCTGGATCACCTTCGGCGATCCCGGGTCGGCCGGGTCGACGGTCTTGTGGTTCACGATGATCGGCAGCCCGAGGATGCCGTCGTGCCCGGACATCAGCTCGGCCAGCCGGTCCAGGTCGATCCACAGGTTGTTGGTGTTGAACATCTTGTGCCGGGTGATGTCCTGGAAGTACGCGGTCTCGTCGTCCGCGACCTGGGCACTGTCCCGCAGGATCAGCCGGCCGTCGGACTTCCGGACCGCGACGTGACCGCCCTTCCGGTCGGAGCGGGTGCGCCGGCACACCTCCATACCAAACGGTACGGTATGTTCCGCCATCCAGGCGGCGATCCGTGGATCCGGGGTGGCGCCGAGGTTGTCGGCGTTCGAGATGAACGCGTGCCGGAAGCCGTGCTCGCGGAGCGCGTCCAGCGTGCCGGAGGCGACCAGCGCGGTGAACAGGTCGCCGTGGCCGGGCGGGCACCAGGCGAGCTCCGGGTCCGGCTCCCACTCGGCCGGCGTCAGATCGTCGGCGAGCAGCTTCGGCTCCATGTTCTGCTGGAAGCTGAGTGGCAGGCCGTCGATCGCCAGCCCCTCGTACTCGCTGAGGATCTGCAGCGACTCGGTCTTGGTCCGGAACGAGTTCATCAGCACCAGGGGCAGCCGCACGTCGTACGCGCGCCGGGTGCTCAGGATCTGCCGGGCGATGATGTCCAGGAAGCTCAGCCCGTCCTTGACCGGCAGCGCCGACTTCGGGCCGGTGACGCCCATCGACGTACCGAGGCCGCCGTTGAGCTTGATCACCGCTGTCTCGGCCAACGCGGCGCGGAGCGCGTCCGGATCGGTGTCCAGGTGCTCCAGATGTGGCAACTCGCCGACCGGCTCGATATCCGCCTCGCGGATCTTGCCCTGCTGCCCGGACTCCAGCAGCCGGTAGTAGTGCGTGAAGACACGTATCGCGACATCGGCGGCACCGGCCGCGCGCATCTTCTCCTGCGCTTGTCTGAGACCCACCTCACCCATGGACCAACCCTAGGGGACGGACGGTAATCCCGTTGTTGCACGCGTCACGCTCATACGATCGGTCTGTGTACTTGACGAAGGCCGCGGCGCGGCAGCAGTTTCTCGATGCGCGAGCCCGGCGGGCCCGCTCCGAGGGACTGCTGGCGAGCGCCCAACAGGTGCTGCCGGACGTGTACCGGGTCGCGCTCTACGTGTCCATGGGACCGGAACCGCAGACCGGTGCGCTGATCGACTGGCTGCTCGCCACGAACCACGAGGTGCTCCTACCGATCCTGTACGCCGACAACGACCTCGGTTGGGGCGTCGCACCTGGTGCGGCCGACCTGGTGCCGGGGCGGCTCGGTCTGTCGGAGCCACCGATCGATCTGGGCTCGGACGCGATCGCCACCGCCGATCTGGTCATCTGCCCCGCTCTGGCTGTCGCCCGCGACGGCGTGCGGCTGGGGCGCGGCGGTGGCTCGTACGACCGCGCACTGGCTCGTACGCGGCCCGGTACGCCGGTGTGGGCCGCTGTGTACGACACGGAGGTCGTAGCGACGCTCCCGTTCGACACGCACGACCGGCCGGTCCACGCGGCGCTGACGCCGAACCACTTGATCCCACTGCAAAGATCGGGGCATGACTGAGACCGCGGTTCAAGCCGCAGCCACAGCCGCACGCGCAATGGGCCTGACCGTCACCGATCCGGCCGTGCTCTACCAAGGCTTCTCGACCGTCGTCCACCTGCAGCCGGCACCTGTCGTGGCCCGAGTGCCGCTGGACCTGCCGGACATCTTCAAAGGGCCGGACGGCCGTCAGCAGCGTGAACTGGACGCTGTGACCTGGCTGGCCGAGCAGGGACTACCTGTGGTGACGCCGAGTCCCCTCGTGCCGCTGAAGCCGGTAGAGCAGGACGGGTTGTCCATGACGCTCTGGACGTACGTGGAGGTCGACCAGGCTGTTGAACCTGACTATGCGGGTGCCACAGCCAGGGTGGTCGATCTGCACGCACAGCTCGCCACGTACCCGGGAGAACTGCTGTGGATGAGTCCACTGCAGCTCATTGGGCAGGTGCTCGGGACCATGGACGCCGTACCGGGTCTGCTCGAAGAGGCGGACCTCGACCGGGCACGGGCCGAGTGGAAGGTGCTGGAGCCGGTGCTGGGCAGTCGCGCCGGTTTCGAGGCTGCGTTTCCGTCAGCGGTCGTGCAGCCGATCCACGGCGATGCCCCGTCGTGGAACCTCATCAACACCGTCGACGGTCCGCTCTGGGCCGACTTCGAGGACGTCACCGTCGGACCGCGCGAGTGGGACATCGCCGGCTTCGGCCCGGAGCTCTACCGTGCGTACGACGCGGCAGCGAGCACGCCACTGGATCCACAGGTCCAGCAACTGATGGACCACGCCCGCGCGCTACAGGTCATGGTGTGTACGCCGCTGGTGCCGCACTTCCCGGACCTGGCCGACGGAATCCGCATGTTCGCTGCCCAATGGCGGGACATGCCGTTCGCTGGAGGACTGCACTGATGCTTGAAACGTACGTAGAGAACGGTGTGGTTGCCGGACTGATCAGTCTGGTGAGCCGTGGCGACGAGACCAAGGTCGAAGTGCACGGCAAGGCCGCGTACGACGGACCGGAGTTGGAGCGGGACAGCCTGTTCCGGGTGGCGTCCTTCACCAAGCCGATCGTGGCTGCCGCGACCATGCTGCTCGTCGATGACAAGCGGTTGACGCTGGACGCGCCAGTAGCCGACGTACTGCCGGAGTTGGCGCATCCGGTCGTACTGCGACGGCCCGACGGTCCTGTGGAGGACACCGTGCCCGCGGCGCGACCGATCACGCTGGAGGACCTCCTGACGTTCCGGCTCGGTCTAGGTGAGTCGGACAACCCTGAGTTGCGCCAGCGCGAACAGGAGCTCGGTGTGCACACATTCGGCCCACCGATTCCGCGTACTGAGCTGGAGCCTGACGAGTGGATGAAACGGTTCGGGACGCTGCCACTGCAGTACCAGCCGGGTGAGCAGTGGCTGTACGCCACCGGTTCGCATCTACTTGGCGTACTCGTGGCGCGCGTCGCGGGTCAGCCGCTGGGTGAGTTCCTCGCGGAGCGGATCTTCCAGCCGTTGGGAATGCGCGATACCGGCTTCACCGCGTCTGACCCTGATCGGCTGACCACGGCGTACATCGGGACCGACGTACTCGACCCAGCCGTCGGGAGTCAGTGGCTGACGCCGCCACCGTTCCCGGACGCGGCCGGTGGGTTGATCTCGACCGTGGATGACTTCCATGCGTTCACGCGGATGCTGCTGGAGGACGGCGGCGGTCTGCTGTCACCGCATTCCGTCGCGGCGATGACAACGGATCACCTGACACCCACGCAGCGGGAGGCGGCTGTTGGGTTCCTCGGTCCGGACACCGGCTGGGGCTATGGGGTGTCCGTTGGCGGGCAGTACGGCTGGGCGGGCGGCCTGGGCACGTTGTGGTCGACCACGCCGGCCGACCGCACCATCTCCATCCTGCTCACCCAGCGGGCGATCTGGACCTGGCCGGAAGAACTGTTCGCGGAGGCCAGCACACCCGCCTGGTAAGCCCCGGCAACCTGGCACCCGAGCTCAGCCACCAGAGCTGAGCCCGGCTGCCAGGGCTGGGCTCAGCTGGCAGCCGAGCTCAGCTGCCAGGTTTCGTGAAGGTCAGCGTGTGTTTGCGGGTCGCTTCGACAGCGCCCTTCGTGTACGCCCACGGGAGCGTCTCGCCCTTGACCCACAGGTCCGTCTGGTCCGTGTAGTTCGACGAGTAGGCGTGCCCGGAGACACCGGTCAGGTTCACCCACCGGGACTGGTCGAAGTCCGACAGGTCGACGACCATCCGCATCGACGGTGTCGCGGTCACTCCGTACCCCTCCGACGCGTCCCAGGCGGTGGCGTCAACGATCGAAGTGCCACCGCCAAGCTCGTACGGGCCGCGGTTGAACATCTTCTCGACTACGCCGACCCCGGACTTGCCCAGCGTCTGGTTGGTCAGCGTGAGCTTGTGCAGCCGGCCCCACTGCCAGTTGGCGGGCTCACGCGCCATCTTCTGGGTGATCTCGGTGCGGGCGTTGATCAGCGCCTCGCGCAGGATGTCGTCCCGGCTCTCCCGCTGCGGCGTACGGATGTCGTCCCACCAGCCGCTGTTCGGCTGGCCGAGCAGATTGTGGATCACCTCGAACCAGCGCGAGCCACCATCCGGCCAGGTGCCCTCCGGGAGCTGGTCGTGGAACGTCAGCGCGAGCAGGTTGCGCCAGACCACGTTGAAGTACGCCGCGGGGGCGGAGTCCGGCGGCTGGGTGAAGTCCCAGTTCCGCAGGATGTCCTGGCCCTGGCGGTCGAACGCGTCGTCGATGCTGATCCGGAGCAGGTACGGGACCAGCATCTCGGCGGCCTTGTTCTTGGTGTCCAGCTGGATCGACGCCATCGCGTTCACGTCCAGCTTCCCGGCCGCCTTGATCCGGTCGAGGATCTGTTGCGACCGATAGCCGTAGTCCCAGGAGTTCGTCAGGTAGTACGTGTACGTCCGGGGTACCACTGCCTGGTTCGCGGTGACGATGATCCCGTCCGGTGGATCGAACTCCGTCGGTAGCGCATCGAAGGGTACGTAGCCCTTCCAGTAGTACCTCGGATCCCAGCCGGGTACGGGCCAGTCACCGCGGCCGATCGACCGGATCGGGATCAGACCAGGAGCCTGGTACCCGATGTGGCCGTCGGTGTCGGCGTACACCAGGTTCTGCGAGGGGACCTGGAACTGCTTGGCGGCGGCACGGAACTGGGACCAGTTCTGCGCGACGTTGATCGCGAACAGGGCGTCGGCGGTCTTTCCCGGGTTCAGCGCGGTCCATTGCAGCGCGACGCCGTACGCCTTCGGGTACTTCGCCTGGGTCGCTGCCTGTTCGCCGACCTTCCGCTCGTCGTCGCCGACATCCGAGATCAGCGGGCCGTGCCGTGTCTCCCGGACGGTGATCTTCACCGGGTCGCTCTGGCCGGCCACCTTGAACGTCTCCTCGCGGGTGACCATCGGGCGCCACTTGTTGTTGTAGAGCGCGTTGTTGCCCTCGATCCGCTCCAGGTACAGGTCCTGGACGTCGGGGTCGAGGTTCGTGAAGCCCCACGAGATCGCGTTGTTGTGGCCGATCACCACTCCGGGCAGACCGGAGAAGCTGAAGCCGGACACGTCGAACGGGCAGCTCTTGCTGATGCTGTTGCAGTGCAGGCCGACCTGCGTCCAGATCCCGGGCATGGTGGCGCCCAGGTGCGGGTCGTTGGCCAGCAGCGGCTTGCCGGTCGTTGTGTGGTCGCCGGAGACAACCCACGAGTTCGAGCCGACGCCGTCGCCCTGGCCGAGGAGCTGGGGCAGGCCCTTGGCGACCTTCTGCACCGAGTCGAGAGACTTCAGCAGGTCCTGGGTGAGCATGCCACGGCGAACCTCGTTGCTGGTCGGCTTCGCGGTGAACTTGCCGTCCTTGACCGAACCAGTCGGCATGATCGGTTGGTTCCGCTCGTACGGGTACTGCGGGTAGAGGCTCTCGATGTTGCGCTGCGGGAACGCCGCCAGCAGCTTGGTCCGGGTGATCTCCTCATCCAGGTTGCCGCCGAGGTCCCAGGCCATCGCCTTCAGCCAGGCCAGCGAGTCGGCGGCCGTCCACGGCTCCGGCGTGTAGTTCTTCGGGCCACCGGGCTGCACCGACAGGACCGCGTACTCGAGACTCAGCCCGGAGCCGTTGTGCTTCGCCAGGTACGCGTTCACGCCGCGGGCGTAGTCGTCCAGGTACTGCCGGGTGGTCGGGCTGAGCAGCGGCAGCTCCTGCTCCGCGACCCGGCGCCAGCCGAGGGTACGGACGAACTTGTCGGTTTCGAGCGCGGTCTTGCCGAACAGCTCGCTCAACCGGCCGGACGTGACGTGCCGGCGGAAGTCCATCTCGAAGAACCGGTCCTGCGCGTGCACGTAGCCCTGCGCGGCGAACAGGTCGGCCGGGGTGTCGGCGTAGATCTGCGGGATGCCGTTGGCGTCCCGGACGACGCTCACGTCACCGTCCAGTCCCTCCAGGTCGATCGTCCCGTCGTAGGTCGGGAACGAGTGGCGGACGACGAAAACGACGGTACCGGCGATCACCAGGAGGACCGTGGTGAGGGCGATTCCGCTGATGATGACGGCTCGAAGCAGGCGACGCACGGACCCAACCGTAGAGAATCCCGCCCCGTGCCCCAAATGGGGTGCCTCACAACTTTGCGTTGCTCTGCGTTCCATCGACATGAACGCTGAGTTGAGGTATGAGGGAGTCCCCGGTTCCGCTCTGGACCGGATTCGCCGCAACCGGCATGACGACTCCGGAAACAGCGTCGTTCCGCGCCGGTCCGAAGGCGGCGAGCCGCTGCGCTGCTGCCTGACGATCGCCGCCGCGGGCGCGGAGATCGCGCTGGTCGCGTACCGCCCGATGGCCGTCGGCGGACCGTACGCCGAGGTCGGGCCGGTGTTCGTCCACACCCTGGACTGTCCGGAGCCGGACACCGGTAGCTTCCCGATCGACTTCCGGGACCGGCGCGCGGTCCTGCGTCAGTACGACGCGAACGGCCAGATGCTGGATGGTGTGCTGGCGGAGGCCGGGACCGCGGAGACCGAACTCAAACGACTGTTCGAGGACGCGGCAGTGGACAGCGTTCAGGTGCGGAACGTGGTGGCCGGCTGCTGGAACTTTACGGTCCGCCGGCAGGGCTGAGTTGGAATAGTTCGGGCCGCTGGCGCATTATTAGCAGTCGGGTAGTAGGAGTGCCAGCGGCTTGAAGGGAACCGACCGTGCCGACGTACCAATACCAGTGCACCGACTGTGGCGAAGCGCTCGAGGTGCGCCAGAGCTTCACGGACGATGCGCTGACCGTGTGCCCGAACTGCCAGGGCAGCCTGCGCAAGGTCTTCAACGCCGTCGGCGTGGTGTTCAAGGGCTCCGGGTTCTACCGCACCGACAGCCGCTCGTCCGGCAAGAGTTCGGTACCGGCGAAGTCCGAGTCGTCGGGTTCGGGTTCGTCCTCGGGCTCGTCGTCGTCCGGTTCGTCTTCCTCGGATTCCTCGTCGTCCTCGTCCTCGTCGGGTTCTTCGACGGCCGCGAAGAGCTCGTCGGGTAGCTCGTCGTCCAGCAGCTCGTCGTCCTCCGGGACCAGCGCCGCCTGACCCACCCCCGGGCTCGGGTACCGCGTGCGGCTGCCCCCTGTGGATAACTGAACCGCCGGAGTCGGCGAAAATCGTATCTTCTCCGGCATGATCCCTTCCCTGCTTCGTGATCCGCTCCGTGACCTGATCCGGGCCGCCCGGTGGCACCGTCGGCTGTTGGCCGGCATCGCCGCCGCGGCCGCCGTGTACTTCGGCCTTCTCTCCCTGTCCCCCGCGCCGCCACCGACGATTCCGGTGCTGGCCGCGGCGCGCGACCTCGCCGGCGGCGTGGTGCCCACGGGCGGCGACCTACGGACCGTTGGCCTGCCGTCCGCGGCCGTGCCGGCCGGCGCCCTCAGACCCGGCGCAGACCTCAGCAGGCGCGTACTCAGCGGGCCGGTTCGTGCCGGCGAACCACTGACCGACGCGAGATTCCTCGGCCCACCCGCGATTCCGCCCAGCTCAGTCGCGTACCCGCTCCGGGTCGACGATGCCGACATCAGCGCGCTGCTCCGCGTCGGCGATCACCTCAACCTGTACGCGGCGACCAGCACCACGAGAGACACCGCTGGACTGCTCGCCCGGGCCGTGCCTGTGATCGCCCTGCCGGTGCCGCGATCGGCTGGTACGGGTGCGCTGGTCGTGGTCGCGACGACCTCCGAGGTCGCCACCAAACTGGCCCAGGCCAGTGCGAACTCACGCATCACCGTGGCTCTGACTCCGGACACCAGCTGACCGGTCCCCGGAAACAGTGCGCGACGATGCACCGGCGCGCGGCGCGGTCCCTAGCTCCAGCAGGCCTGTGGTCCTACCTTGTCCGGGTACACCTCACCCGCTTCGTCCGGGTACATCCCACCCGCTTCGTGGAGGCACCACATGCTCAAGGGCTTCAAGGAATTCGTGATGCGCGGCAACGTCATCGACCTGGCGGTCGCTGTCGTCATCGGCGCGGCGTTCGGCAAGATCGTCAGCGCGCTGGTGGACAACCTGATCAACCCGTTGATCGCGGCGATCTTCGGCAAGACGGACATCAGCGGCGTGTGGAACTTCAAACTCAACGGCGCGGAGTTCAAGATCGGGGCGATCCTGCAGGAGGCACTGATCTTCCTCTTCACCGCGGCGGCCGTCTACTTCTTCATCGTGCTGCCGATGAACAAGCTGGCCGAACGGCGCAAGCGCGGTCAGGAGCCGGAACCGGAACCGCTGACCGCCGACCAGGAACTGCTCACCGAGATCCGCGACCTCCTGCGCGCCGGCAGCACCGACCCCCGCCCCTGACCGCGCGGCAGGCCACGACAGCAGTCGTCACGGCACCACCGCGTTGCAGCAGAAGTGCGTTTGTAGCGGCAGCCCGTCGTAGCGGCAGCAGTCGTCGCGGCAGCATCGCGTTGTAGCGGCAGTGCGTTTGTAGTGGCAGTTCGTCACGGCAGCAGTTCGTCGTAGTGGCAGTTCGTCGCGGTAGCAGTTCGTCGTAGTGGCAGTTCGTCGCGGTAGCAGTTCGTCGTAGTGGCAGGTGGGCGTGCTTTCCTCAGCAGTTCTCTCGGCCCCTGAGCTCGCCAGTGTCCACCTGTTCGCCGCCGTAGCGCATCCAGCGGTACGGCACCGGTTGGCCGCCGTTCCATTCCTCCATCAACCCGGCGGGAACGTCGACGAAGCCGTTCTGGTGGTAGGCGCGGATCGCCGCCGCGTTCTCCGGGCGGACCCGCAAGAACACCTCCGCGTACCCGGCGTCCAGGGCCGGTCCGAGCAAGGCCCGGACCAGTTCGGCGCCGACCCCACGACCGCGAACCTCCGGGTCCACGATGATCCGGGCCAGTTCGACCTCGTCCTCCACGTCGTCCAGCCAGACCTCGCCGTAACCCACCGGCCGTTCCCCGTCGAACAGCAGATAGGAGTGGATGTCCGCGTCAGCCGTCCGCCAGTTGGTCCGTAACTCGGGTGGGAACGGGTACTCCACCCGCCCCGACAGCAACGCCACCTCCTTGGCGTCCACTGCCCAACTCGCCACCCGGCCGCCGTACCCTTCGGAAAAACCCCGAAGTTCCACGTCTCCCCCTCAGTCGACGAACCCCACGATCGTCTACCGCTGCTGCGACGGATTCTCCACCGGTACAGGCGAAACCGCTACTCGAACCCGTGTTCATCCATTGGAGGCCCCAACGATTCTCACCAGCCCGGAACACTTCGCCGGCTGTTCACCGTCAGCCGCCGTGGTGCGGGGGGACCTCGTTCAGGATGCGATCGTCGTCGTCACTGCCGAAGTCGTTGTCGCCCCAGCTCCGCGGGTCGTCGTCGCGGGTCTGTTCCGGCAGCAGCGGCTCGTCGTCCTCGTACGGGCTCGTCATAGTCCCAGGTTACCGAGTCCCCAGGACGTACCCGGACCGATCTCGCCTTGCACGACCTCGCCCTCGATCGGGGCCCCGGAACCACCCTGCAACTGGGATCCGGCGGCTTCCCGGATCAGCGGCGCGATCCCCGGTTCGCCGTACCAGCGGTTGTTGCCGAGCACACACCAGGAGGTCAGTACGGAGAGCGTCGGCGTGGCCAGGCCGGACAGCCGGAGCGGGACCGCGTTCTGGAAGCCCAAGGTGATCGTCCAGTTCGCCGGATCGGGGTAGAACTCCTGGACGGCGCTGTAGTAGAAGCTCATCCAGCCCTTCGCCGGGACGTGGCAGAGCAGCCGGTAGTTCGTCGCCACCACCGGGAGCTCCTGCGCGTCGCGCCACGACTGCTGCATGTCCCGCTTGGCGGCCGACTTCCGGCTCGCGTTCACCGCGGCGGTGGCGGCCATCATTCCGACCACCATCGCCGGTTTGCCGAAGAAGAACCCGCCGGTGTGCGTGTAGCGCCCGTTTCCGCCGTACAACCGGGCGTACTGGGCGTTGGTCTGGATGTAGGCGGTTTCGCCCGGGTCGAGCACCAGCCCGTACATGGTGAGCTCGGCGGGTACGTTGCCGGCCAGCAGCCAGCGCGCCCAGTCGACGCCGAGCTGCCATTCCTCACGTGCGCGCTGCGCGGCGGCGGCAGCGTCTTTCTTCCGGCCCACGACACAGCATCGTAAGGCGCCACGGGGACAACGGCAGCCGCTACGGCCGGTCGGCGCATCCCGGGCAGTGCATCCCGGGCGACGCGGAGGTGGGCGCCGGGCAGCCGGAGAGGGTTCGCCGGACGACCGTGAGATCGCCCTGTCGGGTGCGTAGTACGGGTCCGAGGACGAGGGGGCGGCCAGTGCGCGCGGGTTACAGGTGTGCCTCGGTTGCCGCTCGATCGGGCGGCGTGACCGGATAGACGTGCTGCCGTGATGTTCCGGCACGCGCGGCGTGACCCCGTTCGAGCATCATGGTGGACCTTGCCAACCCGGAAGGACCGAGTCGTGAGTGCATTACGGACCCGGGGCCTGATCGGTGCGACGCTCGTCGTGGCCGTACTCGGATTCGCCGCCGCCTGCGGCACCGAGAACGCCTCGTCCCCGCCCGCCGCACAGCCCACGGACACCCCGACCACCCCCAGCCTGTCGCCCACCCCCAGCGGCACCCCGAGCATGGACTGCCCGGAAACCATCACGGCCGTCCGCACCGCCACCGACAAAGTGGTCTGGGGCCAGGGCGTCGCCACCTCGGCGTTCCACCCGGTCAGTGTGACGATCTGCCAGTTCGACGCGCAGGCGGCCGGGCAGGACTACGCGACCGTCAAGACCAAGCGCAACGGCAAGCAGGCGACCGAGCTGTTCGCCCTGGTCAACGCGGCCAAGCCGGTCGCGAAGAAGCCGAGCATCTGCACCAAGGAACTCGGCCCCACGTACGTCCTGCGGTTCACCGACAACGACCGCGGCGTGCTGTCCTTCACCGCCGAAGCCTTCGGTTGCCACCGGCTGGTGGCGACCTCCCTGGAGGGCCAGGGCAAGCCTGGCACGCTGCCGGCACCACGCCAGGTGACGGCCGAGCTGACCAAGTCACTCGGCCTCCGCTGACCCCCCGCGCCCGGACGTGCACCCCGAAGCCGTCCGGAGCGGGGTGACCCGCGCCTGCCCTGCGGACCCTTTCCGAGGCCCACCCGCAGGGCAGGCCGCGGCCTGACCTATCGGACCGCGCAGACAGTCCAAGGCAGTCCAAGGCAGCGCCGCGAGATCCGTATCGCGAGATCCAACTGTGTACGAACGGTTGCATCAGCCGCGCGACTCGATGCGTCTTAATAGATGTGAGGAGTTGTACGGCCGGCCAGGGAGTGGCGAGTGGAGTTCGAGGAGTACGTATCCGCCCGTGGGCAGGAACTGGTGCGACTCGGGTTCACCGTCTCCGGCGACTACCAGCGGGCGGAGGACCTGGCACAGATCGCGTTGATGCAGGCGTTCCGGTCCTGGCGGAAGGTGCGCGGCGCGGACGATCCGCATCACTACGTCCGGCGGATCCTGGTGAACGAGTTCCTGTCGATGACGCGCAGACGCTCGTACACCGAGGCTCCGACGGCCGATATCGACCCGCAGCACACGGTGCCCGATCACGCCACCGGCATCGCCGACTCCGACCATCTTTGGCGCGCGCTGGCAACGCTGACCGCCCGGGAACGGGTCGTCCTGGTGCTGCGCTACTACCAGGACCTGGACGACCAGACGATCGCCGACCTGCTCGGCATCAAGCCCTCCTCCGTACGGGCGACCGCGAGCCGCGCGCTCGCGGCACTGCGGAAGACCAGAGAGTCCCATCGCGTCGATGAGAGGTTGTCGTGAGCAACACCGATCTCGAGGATGACCTGCGCGGTACGTTCGAACGCGCCGCGGCCTCGGTGCCGCCGGCCGGCACGCTGACCGAGCGCGCCACCACCGGCGCGCGCCGCGCCCAGCGCCGGACCTGGCTGGTGTCCGGAGCGGCCGCGGTGGCCGTCGCTGCAGTGGTCGTGGCCGGCTTCGGGCTGGCCGGTTCGCACGGCAAGCCCGCGCAAACACCGATAGCGGCCGCTCCGGCCTCCGCCTCGGCGACGCCGGCACCGGAGCCGCCGACCGCCAAGACCGTGTCCGGTACGTGGCGCCCGCTGCAGATGGCCGGCGTGAAGGCGCTGAGGACCCCCCGGCCGGAGGATCCGGTGCTGGTCCTGCACCCGGATGGCACTTGGGGCGGTTCGGACGGCTGCAACAGCCTTCAGGGCACGTTCACGATCGGCCAGCGGGGTGCGTTCAGCGCGACCTCCGGGCCACAGCACATGATCGGCTGCGACAACGTCCCGCACACCGGCGTACTGGACGCCGCGAAGCGGATCGCGGTGTCCGGCGACACGCTGCAGTTCTTCGCCGCCGACGGGCGCCGACTTGCGAGTTACGCTCGCGCACGGTAGTCGAATTTGCTTGCGGACGGTGATCAAGACTTGACGGAGCGGAGTCCTGACCGGACGATCTAAGGGCCAGGTCCACCAATGTGGGGAGCCACGTGCGACTCTCTGTTACCGTCCCGCTGATCACGTTCGGCTCAGCATCACTCTTCGCGGTTGCCCTCACCGCACCCTCGTCGGGTGCGGTGACCGCTGCCACGGCCTGTTCGCACGCGCAGCCGAGCGCGAGCTCGACCGACGCGCAGCGGCTGTCGCAGCCGACCTCGAAGTCCGACGCGCGGCCGCTCGGTGAGTCGATCGGCGACGGCATCTCGGCCGCGGTCGACTCGCTGGAGCCGCTGGACGCCACCGGCCGCCCGAAATCCGGACTACCGTACGGGCTGAGCCAGGGCATCATCGGCGTGGTCGGCTCGGCCACGTCCGGGTACAAGGTCGTCGTCGACTCGGCGAAGCTCGACAGCAAGAAGTACCAGTCGGCGATGGCGCGAAACCTGCCGTCGGCCGGCAAGCAGCTGGTCCGCGTCGAACGCAGCTGCCGCTCAGCTCAGTCGATCGCGGAGGCGTGGAACGCGGTCGGCGCCCGCTCCTGGTCAGCCGATGCCGGCCGGACGACGTTCGCCGCGGACCTCGATCCGCTGACCGAGAACGTCGTCGTCGAGTACGACCAGGCCAGTACGTCACCCGCGTCACTGGCCGGGCTCCGCGACCTGTCCGGAGTCCAGCTCGTCGCCGGTTCGCTAGCACGCACATCCAGGCTCAGCGACACCCCGAAGGGCGGCCACTGGGGCGGCGCCCGGATCACCTCCGCGCTGAAGAACTGCACGGCCGGCTTCTCCGTCGTACGCCGCTCGAACGGCCAGCGTGGATCGGTCACGGCAGGGCACTGCGGTCCGGCCGGGACGATCTGGAAGTCGGGAACCAACTACTACGGCACCACCACGGTCCGGACGAACTACCCGGACTACGACCAGTCCCTGATCACGGGCAGCGCGTACGGCCCGAAGATCTGGACCGACGGCCCCGGCGACTCCGCCGACACCCGCACGGTCACCGGCGGCGGCGACCCCGGCGTCGGCACGGTGGTCTGCCAGTCCGGCAGCTTCAGTACGTCCCTGTGCGGCCTCACGGTCCGTTCCACGTCGGCCAAGTACTGCGACAACGAGGGCTGCACGACGTACGTCATCCGCGCCACCCGCGGCGGCCAGATAGCCATCATCGGCGGCGACTCCGGCGGCCCGCTCTACTCCCGCCGCGGCTCCTCCTCGGCAACCATCCGCGGCATCACCTTCGCCGGCGCCGGCTGCGCCTCTTCCCGCTGCACCACCCTGTACGCCGAGCGCTACAAATCCATCACCGGCCACCTGGGAGTAACCGCCCTCACCGGCTGACCAGCCTCCGCTAAGCTGTCCCCGCGTGCGCCCCCGTAGCTCAGGGGATAGAGCGTCGGTTTCCTAAACCGTGCGTCGCAGGTTCGAATCCTGCCGGGGGCACCCGAGCGGCCTTGGGCTGCGGGGAGATGTGGGTTCAGTTGGGGTTGTGGCGGGTCAGTAGGCAGCCTTCGTGGGGCTGGGCTGCTGGGCGGATGGCACGGTGGGTGGTAGTCCGGAGTCAGGACGGGGCTTGGTGTATTTGGCCGGGCCGGGTCATCATGGCGGGACACCATCGACCGGAGCAGAGACCGCAGTGAAGCTGAGTGACGACGAAGAACTGAAACTGGGTGCGCTTGAGCGTGCGCTGCGGGCGGAAGACCCGCGACTCGATCACCGGCTGGCGCGGATGCGGCCGGGTGGTCCCCGGTCACTCAACGCGGTGCTCGTGCTGTCCGTTCTGGTCGCGCTGGGCGTCGTACTGGCCGCGCTCGGCGATCTGTTCGCCGTTCCGGCGGTCCTGGCGGCCGGGCTGATACTCACGGCGACGGTGCCCACGCTGGCCGTTATCTGGTGGGCTCGCCGCTACTACTGCCGGTACTGCGCCGGGAAGTGGCCGGCCCCGGCCCAGGTGTGCCCGCGCTGCGCGCGCCCGACCCCGGTCTGATCGATCCGGTTCTCCGGGAGCCTTTTCGCATTATCGGACTACGCTGAAAGGTACGTCACACATGGATGGCGTCGGCGTGTCGCCGGTTGTCCGCGAGAAGGAGTTGTGATGTCCGATACACAGAAAGGTACTGCGTTCGAAGCGACGAGTACGCCCGTCGAAGCGCAGGGGACGGCGGTCGAAGCGCCGCTCCGGCAGCAGATCGACACGGGGGTGACCATCGCCGATCCGGCGCCGTTGGGGCTGGCCGGGTTCGCGATGACGACCTTCGTCCTGAGCGTGTTCAACGCGCACCTGATCAGCAACGCGACCCTCGAGGCCGTGGTGCTGCCGCTCGCCGCCTTCTACGGCGGGCTGGGCCAGTTCATGGCCGGCATGTGGGAGTTCCGGAAGGGCAACACGTTCGGCGCGCTGGCGTTCAGTTCGTTCGGGGCGTTCTGGCTGTCGTTCGCCGCGTACGTCAAGTTCGTCCTGCCCGGGCTCGGTGCGAACGCCGCGACGGCGACCGGGCTGTTCCTGCTGGCCTGGACGATCTTCACCGCGTACATGACGGTGGCCGCGGCCCGGGTCAGTGGCGCGGTGCTGGGCGTCTTCGTCTTCCTGACCCTGACGTTCCTGTTCCTCACGATCGGCGCGCTCGGGACCGCGCCGACCATGACGAAGGTGGGTGGCTGGCTCGGTCTGGTGACTGCTGCCGTGGCCTGGTACGCATCCTTCGCCGGAGTCACCAACTTCACCTGGAAGCGGACGGTGCTACCGGTGTTCCCGCTGACACCGGCGCGCCACCGCTGAGTACACGAGTGGGCTTTGGCGCGAGGTCACTCGCGCCAAAACCCTTCCCGGCGCACCGCCCTCCGGTTGGACATCGTGGTCGGATAACGTCTGAGTGGGCTTCGGCCCGCCACCGATGCCAGTACCGAAGGGGAGCAGCCATGCACGTTGTTGTCGGGGCCGGGGCCGTTGGGTCCGTATTGGCCCGGTTGCTGGTTGCCAGAGGCGAACAGGTTCGGGTGATCACCCGATCCGGTGGTGGCCCGGACGGGGTCGAGCGGGTCACCGCTGATGCCAAGGCAGGGTTGACCGCGTACGTCGACGGCGCGCGGGCGATCTACTCGTGCGCGGGACCGGCGTACAGCAAGTGGACTACCGAATGGCCGCCTCTTGGTGCCGCGCTGGTCGCGGCGGCTGAGGCGTCCGGCGCGGTGCTGGTGACCACGGGGAACCTGTACGGGTACGGCGCGGTGGACGGGCCGATGCGGGAAGACCTGCCGATGCTGCCGAACACGGTGAAAGGTCAGGTACGGGCGCAGGTGTGGGCCGATGCACTGGCGGCGCACGAGGCGGGGCGAATCCGGACTGCTGAAGTACGCGGGTCGGACTACCTGGGTAAGGGTGCGGTGTCCCCGTTCAGCGTGACTGTGCTGCCCAAGGTGATTGCCGGTAAGCGCGGGGCGATGCCCGGTGCGCTGGATGCGCCGCACAGCTGGACGTACGTAGGCGATGTCGCTCGGACGCTGATCGCGGTTGCCGATGACGAGAGCTCCTGGGGCCGTGCGTGGCACGTACCGACACCTGCACCGCTCTCCGTACGCCAGCTCGCAACGCGGGCCGCGGAGCTCGCAGGTGCGCGGCCGGCGCGGGTCGCGCCGCTTCCGGGGATACTGCTTCGGCTGGCCGGGTTGGTCAATCCGGCCGCACGCGAGACAGTGGAGATGCAGTACCAGTGGCAGCGTCCGTTCATTCTCGACTCCACCGCCGCGACTGTTGCTTTCGGCCTCGAACCCACGTCCACCGACGACGCGCTGAGGGAGATGCTGGGTTGAATTCCGCGCCTCCGGCACGGCTGATCGGGAAAGGCAGCAATGAGTCCTAGCAGGCAGGGCCGGTGGCTTCGCCGGCTCGTCGTGACGCTGGTGCTGGTCGCGATCCTCGCGTTCGTCGTCGACAAGGTCGCCGGGGTGGTCGCGCAGAACCAGCTCGCCTCGATGGCGCAGAAGGAGGCGGCGAAGTACGGCGTACGCTCCGCCGACACGTCCGTGAAGATCAACGGGTTCTTCATCCCGCAGCTGATCAAGCAGGACTTCTCCAAAGTCAACCTGACGATGGGAAAGCCGACCTTCGACAAGGTCCCGGGCGAGAACCTGACGGTCGACATGAACAACGTTCATGTGCCGCGCTCGTTGCTGTTCCAGCAGTCCGGCACCGTCACCGTCGGCACGACCGACATGCAGGTCCGGATGTCGCCGCGGGAGGTCGGGCGGCTGGCGGTCCGCAGTACCGGACTGGCCGGGCTGACGACCGAGGTGGTCAACGGCAAGCTGCACGCGAAGCTGGCGATGCAGGGCATCAACATCGACGTCCCGGTCGTACCGCAGGTGCAGCAGGGCCGGATCGCACTGGCTCTCGAGGAGTCGGCTACCGGTGCCCCGTCGGCTCTGCAGGACCGGCTGAAGAACCTGCTCGCGCGCGGGATCAGCCTGCCGGAGTTGCCGTTCGGCGCGCAGCTGACCTCGGTGAACGTGCAGGACAACGCGGTCGTGCTGGCGGCGACAGTGAAGGATCTGAAGTTCACCCGCTGATTCCTTGGGTTGCGATGGTTCGCGATATATCGTCGAACTATCGCAGTCACTTTTGGCAAGGGACGGGTGGTCCAGATGACCGGATCGGCGTACGCCGCGGGCTGGCCTTGGGCGCAGTTCACGCGGCACTGTTCGACTTTTGACGAGATCATTGACGAGTTGCGCGCGGCGATGACCGGCCGCCGCACCCACCAGGGGCATCAGCAGAAGTACGGCCCGCAGTGGGGGATGTTCGGTGGCGGGCAGATGTTCGGCCCGCCGTGGGGTCCGCCGCCGCGCTGGCGCGGACCGAAGGCGCGGCGTGGCGACGTCCGGGCGGCGATCCTGGCCGTGCTCGCCGAACAGCCGATGAACGGGTACCAGATCATCCAGGAGATCGCCGAGCGCAGCGGCGGCGTGTGGAAGCCGAGCCCCGGCTCGATCTACCCGACGCTGCAGCAGCTCGAGGACGAGGGCCTGGTGACCGCGGACGCGGAGGCCGGGCGGCGTACGTTCCGGCTCACCGACGAGGGCCGCACGTACGTCGGGGAGCACCAGGACGAGGTGTCCGCGCCCTGGGAGGCGATGAGCGCGCCCGGTGGCGACGACGAGAACGGCTTCCGGCCGGTGCTCGGGCAGGTCGCGACCGCGATGTGGCAGATCATGGCGACCGGAACGCCGGAGCAGCAGGCGAAGGCCCGGGACGCGGTCGGCGAGCTGCGCCGCAAGCTGTACGGCATCCTCGCCGAAGACGACGCCGGCGAGCCGGACGGCGAGCGGGACCGGTCATGAGCGCATCCTCCGACCGCGACCGCCGCGCGGCCGCCCGCGCCGCCCGGCGCGAATGGCACCGTGAGTGGCAACGCAACTGGCAACGCGAGTGGCAGAGCTGGAACGGCCCGAGCTGGAACGGATCAGGCTGGAACGGCGGGGCCGGTGCGCAGACAGGCCGACGGGGCACCAGCTGGCCGATGATGCTGAACAACCTGCAGGACAGCACCACCCGGCGCGAGGACGACGGCGAGCAGGCGGGCCAACGGGGTGACGGTGAAGAGACGGGCCGACGGGGCGGCAGCGCCGGTAAACGGCTGCGGATCGGCGATTCCGAGCGGGATCGCGCGGTTTCGGCGCTCGGCGAGCACTTTGTCGCCGGGCGGTTGACCCAGGCGGAGTTCGAGGAGCGGAGCGAGCAGGCGACGCGCGCCCGGTACGTGGATGACATCGAGCCGCTCTTCGACGACCTGCCGGCATCGGCCGAGGTACAGGTAGCTCAGCAGGGTTGGCCGGTCCGAGGCCCGCGCCGCGCCGCTCCCCCGCCGGCGTTCCTGATGATCGCGCCGTTCCTGATGGTCGGTCTGGTGATCAGCTCGATCGCTCTGACCGCACCGTGGTTGCTGTGGGGCCTGTTCTGGATCGTCCTGATCAGCGGCATGTCCCGCCAACGCTGGCAACAAAACCGCCGCTGACCCGGCCGCCCTTGACGCGTACGCCGGTAGGCCGCCGTTGACGCGGATGCAGGCCTACTGGCGCCGGCGGGTTCGCGGGATCTCCTGCGCGAACTCGACCACGAAACCATCCGGGTCAGCCACGTGGACCGTCCGATGTCCCCACGGACGGTCCGCCGGCCCACTCAGCACCGGCACCCCGGCCGCCCGCAACCGCGCCGCGCACCCATCCACGTCGTCGACCATCACCACCACCTCCCCACCCGCCCCCGGCGACACCACCTCCCCCGTCAACCACTCCGCCCGCCGCCGCTCGTACAACCCGAACCGCACCCCACCCGCGTCGAACTCGGCGTACCCCGCATCCGTGAACTTGTACGCCAGCCCCACCACATCCCGGTAGAACCCCACTGAAACCTCAAGCTCCCCCACGTACAAAATCACGTACCCGATACCCATAACCCGCACGCTACGCGGCCGGCGAGCGTTGAGAACCACCAGATGTTGCATATATGCTACTTACATGAGCGCGGGCGACTTACTGAGACAGGCACGGGAGGATGCCGGCCTGTCCAGAAGCGCGCTGGCGGCCAAAGCCGGGGTTCCGACCTCGACCGTCTCACGGATAGAGGCGGGATCGAGTGACCCGACGCTGACCATGCTGTCCCGGCTTGTCGCGGCCGCGGGCCAGGAGTTGTCGGTCGCAGTGCGGACGCCCGCACTGGCGCCGGAACTCACGATCGGAAGTCTGGCCGGGGCGTACGCCCCTGATGCGCGGGTCCGCAAGATCAACTGGGCACGCTTGCGGGGATTCCTGGACGTCCTCGCCGAGCATCCTGAACTTACCGCGGCGGCAATCGCGTCCCCGCCGGACCGAACCGGTGACGCCGCGTTCGACGCACTGCTGGCCGGCGTCGCGGAGAAGCTGGCCGACGACGCCGGGCTCCCCCGCCCACGCTGGACCCGATCGGTTCCGTCATCACCCACGCCCTGGGAGACGCCCGGCACGCCGGCCCGGATCCGCCGGGCGCGGGCACAGACCCCAATCCAACTGGCAGCCCGCAACATCTGGCTCCCCACCCACGACCTTTGGCGCAACGCGGCATGAGCCACGGAACCCCTGGCCGAGTTCCCGTCGTCCTGAACAAGGCAGAGATCCTCGACCACCTCACCGAACTCGCCGACGAACTGGCCGGCCGGAGTCTTTCCTGCCGGTTGGTTGTCGTCGGTGGGTCGTACCTGGCCTTGCACGATCTTCGCGAGTCCACCGCGGACGTCGACTCTCTGACCAGGCTGACCAAAGAGGTGAAGAGCGTCGTCCGCCAGGTGGGCGAGCGACACGGTCTGAAAGCAAGCTGGCTCAACGACTCCGCCGCGATGTTCTCCCCTGCCGGACTTGACCTCGACAACTGCGAAGTGGTGTACGAACACAGTCATCTCACCGTCCTCTGCCCGCCGGCGCAGCAGATTTTTCTGATGAAGCTGCTGGCCAGCCGCGCGCCGGACCACGACGACATGATCGCGCTGTGGCCTCGGTGTGGATTCGTGAGCGCACCGGCAGCGGTGGACGCCTATTACCTCGCTTATCCCTTCGAGGAGCATGACCCGTTCCTTGTCGACTACGTCCAGCAGATCGCGGAGCTGGCCGGTGGCTGATTGGATGGGCGTATGACGACTGTGCTGCGCTATGCCGCGTTCACTGGGGATCCGGGTGGGGGGAATCCGGCGGGGGTGGTGCTGGATGCTGGTGGGCTGGATGGGCGGGAGATGCAGGCGATCGCGGCGGAGGTTGGGTACTCCGAGACGGCGTTCCTGACGGGTGGGCCGGATGCGGGCGGGGTGCGGACGGTTCGGTACTTTTCGCCGAAGGCGGAGGTGCCGTTCTGTGGGCATGCGACGGTGGCGACGGCGGTTGCGTTGGCGGAGCGGGTTGGGCCTGGGGAACTGGTGTTCTCGACGCCGGCCGGGATCGTGCCGGTGAGTGTGGATGCGGGGTTGCGGGCGACGCTGAGCAGTGTCGAGCCGGCCGTTGAACCGGTTGAGCTTGGTGATGTGCTGGAGATCCTGCGGTGGTCGGCGGGTGATCTCGAGCCGGCGCTGCCGCCGCGGGTCGCGTACGCGGGGGCGCGTCATCTTGTGCTGGCGGCGGCTACCCGGGAGCGGCTGGCCGAGCTGGACTACGACTTCGATCGGCTGCTCGCGTACATGCTGGAGCGCGATCTCACCACCTTGCAGCTCGTCTGGCGCGAGTCGCCGACCGTTTTTCATGTACGCGACCCGTTTCCGGTCGGCGGGGTCGTCGAGGACCCGGCCACCGGCGCGGCGGCGGCCGCGTTCGGCGCGTACCTGCGTGAGCTGGGCCTCGGTCAGCCGAAGATCACGCTGCACCAAGGCGACGACCTCGGCCGCCCGAGCCTGATCACGGTGGAACTACGCCCGGGCGACAACCGCGTCCACGTCAGCGGCACGGCCGTCCCCATCACCACGCCCGAGTAACCAACCCGGCGCAACCAACCCGGCGTAATCCGCGCAGCGGTCACGGGACGCGGGTGAGCCACTCCTCGGTGCCGAACTTCGTCCTGACCCGGTCGTCGGCGAGCTCGACCGTCGCGTCGTCGATCGCACCGGGCGCCAGGCCGTAACGGGCCTTGAAGGTGCCCACCATCCGCTCGATCACGTCCGCGCGGTCGAGCCCGGTCTGGCTGCGCAAGGGGTCGACGCGCTTGTTCGCGCTCGTGGTCCCCTTGTCGGACAGCTTTTCGCGGCCGATCCGGAGTACGTCCAGCATCTTCGCCGCATCCATGTCGTACGCCATCGTGACGTGATGCAGCACCGCCCCGCCGGCGAACCGCTTCTGCGCGGCGCCGGCGATCTTCCCGGCCGGTGAGGTGATGTCGTTGATCGGCTGGTACGTGGCCGCGATCCCGAGATCGTTGAGTGCACCAATCACCCAGTCGTCCAGGTACGCGTACGACTCGACGAACGACAGCCCCGAAACCAGCGATTCCGGAACGTACAGCGAGTACGTGATCGTGTTGCCAGGTTCGACGAACATCGCGCCGCCGCCGCTGATCCGGCGTACGACGGTGACGTCGTTGCGCGCCGCGCCGTCCAGGTCGACCTCGTTGCGTACGGACTGGAAACTGCCGATGATGACCGCGTTCGAGGCCCATTCCCAGACCCGCAGCGTCGGCGGACGTTCGCCGTTGCCGACCTGCTCGGCCAGCACCTCGTCCAGCGCCATCTGCAGCGCCGGCTCCCGCGGTACGTCGTGGACGAACTCCCATTGATGGTCGCGCCAACCAGTTGCTCCGGTCAGCGCCCGCCGGACCGCGACCGCCACCGCCTCGGGCGAGAAGCCGAGCATCTCGACCCCGTCGCCGAGCACGCCACGGACCCGGGCGGCGATCTGTGCCGCCGCGGTGCCTACCGGGAGACCGGCCAGTGCTCCGTTGATCCGCTCCAGCGCGTCGTCCGGTTCGAGGAAGAAGTCCCCGGAGATCTGCGCGGCCCGGACGTGGTTGTCGACCACGTCCAGATCGGCGACGACAAGCTTCCCGCCCGGCACCTTGTACTCACCATGCATGCTCAGAACAACTTGCTCCGCCCAACGGATGTTCCCACGAACACTCAGGCCGCCGGCTTGAGCTGGACCGCGACCTGCCAGACCCGCGTACGCACGGTGCCGATGTCCGCGGACGCGTCGACCTCGTGGTGAATCCCGCGATCGGCGTACAGGTCGAACAGCGGCGCGGTCTGCGCGTGGTAGACCTCGAACCGGCGCCGGATGACGTCCTCGGTGTCGTCGGAGCGGTGTTCGAGCTCGGCCCGCCGGAGCAGCCGGTGGACGAGGGCGTCGGGCTGCACCTGCAGCACCAGCGCCGCGTCCAGCGATCGCCCTTGCCGGCCGAGGATGTCGTCCAGCACGCCGGCCTGGTCGAGCGTCCGCGGGTACCCGTCGAGGACGAATCCCGGACCGGCGTCGGGCTCGGCCAGCCGGTCCCGGACCATCCCGTTGGTGACCTCGTCCGGCACGTACTCACCGGCGTCGAGGTAACCCTGCGCGGTCTTGCCGAGCTCGGTGCCGTCCGCGATGTTGCTCCGGAACAGGTCACCGGTGGCGATCACCGGTACGCCGAGGTGCTCCGCGAGCAGCCCCGCGTGCGTTCCTTTGCCCGCTCCGGGCGGCCCCATCAGCAAGACCGTGGTCACGGCACCCCTCCTGACACTCGGTGAGTCCCTCAGCGTAAGGGAGCTTTCGCCGCCGCGGTACGGCGTACGTCACTCCCGATCCGCGGTTTCGTCACGCCGCGCGCGTTACTGTACGAAATCATGCAATCTCGCGCAGTGATCAGAATTCCATCTCCGGCCGGAGCTCGATCACGTCGCCGGGACCGGCGAACTTGGCGGCCAGTTCTTCCGCGCGTTCCCGGGTGGCGCAGTCGAGTACGAAGAACCCGGCCAGCTGCTCCTTGGACTCGGCGTACGGCCCGTCCGTACTCACCGGGCGCTTGCCCTCGAACCGATACGTCCGCGCGGTCGCCGGAGCGTCCAGGGCCAGCCCAGTGACCAGTTCACCGGACTCGGACAGCTCACCCAGCATCTCCTCGAACTCCTTGGCCATCGCCGCCCGCTCCTGGTCCGGGACGGCCCGCCCGACCTGGGTGTAGTCGATCGTCGGGTGACCCCACGGTTGCGGGTTGGAGTGGATCAGCACCACGTACTTCATGACAGCGCCTCCAGTGCGTTCTCAGCCGGTACGCCTGGTGCGCCCCGGCACCCGTAGGTCGGAGGCCTCGATCATGCCTCGACATTTTTGCCCGCTGTATTCCAGGTCACATCGAGTCACATTCGCCGGGCCGAGATCCGTCAGGAGATCAGAACCCGAGAGGAGAACGACATGAGCACGATCCTGGTAACCGGTGGCACCGGCACGATCGGCCGGCAGGTGGTCCCGCTGCTGCAGGAGGCGGGCTGCAAGGTGCGAGTACTGACCCGGCACGCGCAGGACCGCGGTGACGGCGTCGAGTACCTGGCAGTCGACCTGCTCACCGGAGAAGGCCTCGACCAGGCAGTAGCCGGTGCAGACGTCATCGTGCACCTGGCCGGTGGTCCGAAGGGCGACGAGGTCAGTACCGGCAACCTGGTGCGCGCAGCGGAGCGGGCGGGCGTACGGCACCTCGTACACATCTCGGTGACTGCGGTCGACCAGCTGCCGATGGCGTACTTCAAGTCGAAGCTGGGCGCCGAGCAGGCTGTCCTGGCGTCCTCGGTGCCGTCATCGGTGGTACGGGTCGCGCAGCTGCACGAGTTCGCCTGGACGATCGTGCAGGGGATGGCCAAGCTGCCTGTGCTCCCGAAGCTTGGTGGTGCCCGGCTGCAGCCGGTCGATGCCAGGGACGTGGGGCAGCGGCTCGCTGAGCTGGCGCTCGGCGAACCGCAGGGCCTGGTGGCTGACCTGGTCGGTCCCAAGGTGTACAGCGTGTCCGACCTGGCCCGTGACTACCTGCGAGCCACTGGGAAGCGCCGGCTGTCCGTACCGGTCCATGTGCCCGGCAAGGTGGGCAAGGTGTACCGCGCCGGCGGCAACCTCACTCTGACCGGCGCGGACCTCGGCACTCACACCTGGGAGGACTTCGTCGCCGCACACGACTGAACGCCCGGCTGAACAGACAGCTGGAGGTACGGCGCGAGCAAGCCGGCCAAGTCCGGTGTACCGCGCCGGGCGATCCCAGCCAGGAAGTCAGCCACCTGTACTCGCGGATCCTCGCGAGAGTCGACCTGTACGAACGAGCGCAGTGGAGCCCGCTCAGCCAGGTACGCGCCGAGCCGGTCCACCCGTCCCTTCGTGAGCGCACTCTGCTCGTCGTGCACCACAGCTACCGCTCGCCGGCCGCCGCTCCAGTACAGCAGCGTCTCCGCGAGTGCCGGCACCAGTGGCTCCAATGGCGGCGGTATCTCCGGGTCGTCGTCGATCAACCGCCTCATCACCGCTTCGACCCGGACCCGGGTCACCAACCGCAACGCGGGTACGTCAGCCGGCATCGTCGCGAAGAACCGGTCGATGGCCGTGTGATCAAGCAGCTTGACCCGTTTGGTCCGCGTCAGGTCCACAAAGGCAGCCAGGAAGCCAGTGCGGTTCCGTACGGCCGCTACCGCGGCAGAGTGGTTCGTACCGAGCGCAGTGCCCGCTCCGTACGACGGTTCCTCGGTGAAGAGCTCGAACACACGCGCGGCGACGTACGCGGTCTTGTCGATGACGTGTACGTGGGCATGTCCATGCAGTGTGGTCAGCAGCCACTCCAGTGCAGGACGCTGCTCCGGTCGTAGCAACTGGTTGGACTTGTACTCCGACCGGCGGCGCAGGCGGGTACGTAGTACTGCAATCAGGTCGGCTGCTGCAGCTACGGAGAGGTCGACGCTGGCGTGGGTGATGACAGGTGAGGTGGGGTCGAGCAGGTTGGTGCCGGAGAACCCCGACTCGTCACACGCGATCTCGACCCAGGATGACTCGATGGTCATGAGAAGACTCCAAGAAGGACTGCACGCTGGGGAGCCTGTCGGGTGGACAGGCTTGAACAGAGCGCGCGCCGGGTGGGCGCGCGGTGATCAGTAAGCGGCAGCGGTCTTGGCAGACATGCGGTCCATCATGGTCCGGCCAAGAGCCGGGCACCAGTGAATTCCTACGGTTTGCGGCCGAGCGCGACCATCAGGAGCTGGCCGGCGCCGGTCCTGCTGAGGTTCTGCTCGTCGGCCGGCCACCACCCGGTCAGATCGACCAGGCCCGGCCTGACCAGGTCGAGGCCGGTGACCAACCGGGCGATCTCGTCCCGGGTCCGGAACCGTCCCCACGGGAAAGCGCTCTTCAGCTTCGCAGCGATCCCGGTCGAAAACGACGACAGCCGGCTGCCGTCGTGCGGGTTCAGCGGGTGGGTGAGGGCCAGGTACGAGCCGGAGGGAACGGCCGCCAGGTAGTCCCCGACCACCTGAACCGCCTCGTCGAGATCGGTGACCGAATGCAGGGACAGGCCGAACAGGAGGCCCACCGGGCGATGCAGATCCAGGCCGGCGGTGACGGCGTGGTGCGCGAGCACGGCGGCCGGGTCGGCCAGGTCGGCGTCGGCGAAGAAGCTGCTCTTCTCGTCCGCGAGCAGCGCCCGCCCGTGTGAGATCGCGGTCAGATCGTTGTCCACGTACACGACCTTCGCGGCCAGGTTCAGCCGGAGCGCGACGTCATGCGTGTTCTGGGCGGTCGGCAGGCCGGCGCCGAGGTCGAGGAACTGGTCGATCCGGCCCTCGGTCGTCATCCGGGTGATCGCCTCGGCCAGCCAGCGCCGGTTCTCCGTACACAGCGTGCGCAGGTCGGGGGCGAGGTCGAGTAGCTCGTGACACAGCTTTCGGTCGACCTCGAAGTGGTTCTTGCCACCCAGCAGCGCGTCGTAAAGTCGCGCCGGGGATGCTCGCGCAAGGTCGATCGGCTCTGTCATCTGCCGCGTTGCACCTCAATTCCCGATCCAAACTCCGACTCGCGGCAAAGGGTATCCACAGAACCTGCCGCTGGCTAACCCGGCCGTGACGAAGAGTTTTCCTCAGCTCGTTCGTCCCAAACAACCGGCCACGGAAAAGGAGACACGAATGGCGAAGGTTCTTTACTCGGTAACAATGTCGGTGGACGGTTTCATCGCCGGTCCGGGCGGTGACATGCAGTGGATGCGCCCGTACCTCGGTCCCAATCCGGAGGTGGACGCGCTGATACCGCGGATCGGTTCGCTGCTGGTCGGCCGCCGCTCGCACGACGGCGACGACCCGCACAAGGGCGAGACCGGCGAGGGCGAAGCGTTCGGCGGCGGCTGGAGCGGTCCGATGTACGTGGTCACGCACCGGGTGCCGGATGCACCGGAGCCCGGTGTCACGTACGTGAATGACTTCGCGCGAGCGCTTGCCGCCGCGAAGGAATCGGCCGGAGACAGGTACGTCAACGTGATCGGCGCCAATGTCGCGAAGCAGTGCATCGAGGCGGGCGAGCTGGACGAAGTGCTGTTGCTGTTCGCGCCGGTGATGCTGGGCGACGGCACCCGTCTGTTCGACCAGGCGGGTGGCCGCACTGTCCGGCTGGAACGGAAGAGCGTCACGGAGACCGCACTGGCGACCAGTCTGTGGTTCGACGTGGTCTAGAAGTCCGCCGCGGTCGGGTGCATGACCGCACGGATCTCCACGGAACGACCGGCGACTCGCGCGTCCGGCAGCAGGCGCGCGAGTTCGACCGCTCGCTCCCGGCTCTCCACGTCGATCAGGTAGTACCCGTCGATCCGGGTCGGTTCGGTGTCCGGCAGCCGAACCGCCAGCTGCGCATCGGCCAGCTGCTCGCCACCAACCAGTTCACCAGCGTCATGAGCAACCCGCTCGAACTCCTGGCGCTGCAACCGCCCCGCACCATCACCCTGCAGGATCAGCAAGAACTTCATCGGCGCTCTCCTCTCACAGATACGACGGAGCCGAGCGCCTGGTCTTGACATGCCGGTCCGACGAACCGCGAGAGAGCTACCTCACCCTGCGACGGCCCAGGCTCGTGCGGTCAGGTGGATCGAGCCGTCCGAGTGGGTTGGCAGGCGGGCGCGCACTGCTTCGCGGAGAGCCTGCTGGTCCGCCGGGGCCAGGCCGCGCAGGTACGCGGGTGCTACGCCCTGGCCACCCAGGAACGGCTGCCAGTAGTCGTCGAAGGACTGGAAGACCGTGGGGACGACGATCTCGCGCGTACGGACCGACTCGAAGCCGGCCTCGCGGAACAGCAGCTCCAGACCTTCGGCGGTGCAGAACGGGAACCGTACGCCCTCGTCGTGATCGCGGTCCTGCGGGCGGAGCTCCTGCATCGCGTCGAAGAAGTACCGCATCAGCTGCATGCCGTCGGCGTAGTCCCACACGTAGGCGGCGACAGTCCCACCGATCGCCCGCATCCGGCGCAGCGCGTCGACCCGCTCGGGGATGAAGTTCAGCACCAGCCCTGCGACCACCACGTCGTACGGCCCGTCCGGCAACTCCGCCGCCGACCGGACCTCGAACGTTGCGCGCGGATCATCCACCGACTCCCGGGCGTACTCGACGAACCCGGCCGACGGGTCGACGCCAAGGACCGCCGCCGGAGCCGCGGTCTGCAGGACCGTGCTGGTCAGCGCGCCAGTCCCACAACCGACATCCAGCCAGCGAAGCCCCTCCGGCCGGTCGAGCCAACCTAGAAACTCCGCCGCGACCAGTCGGCTCCATCGCCCGACATAGGACTCGTAGATGCCCCCGCTCGACCACTCACTCATCCCAGCAGCGTAGGCCCTGCCGTGGCTCGTCGGAGCCGGCTCAAGCGTCCTGTACGCGTTTCACGTACCGGTGTGATGGGACGGGGAACGTGCCGCCGTCGATCGAGGCCGCGTAGTCGAAAGCGCCCGCGTCCGTCCAGCCGCTGCGCTCGTAGAACCGGCGCGCTCGCGCGTTCCCGGTCACGGCTGCCAGCCAGGCCTCGTCGTGCCCGTTGGCGCGCACCTGCCGCTCGGCCTCGGCGAGCAAGGTGCCCGCGACGCCCGAGCCGCGGTGGTCGCGCGCGACGTACACCTGCTCGACCTCGTCGCCGACGACCATCACGAAGCCCGCGATCTCACCGTCGGCCACAGCCACCGTGGTGTCCGCGACGCGGGCCGCCGCGCGGGTACCGAACGACTCCTCGGTCCGCAGTGCGGTCAGCTCGTCCGGTACGTGGCCGAGGTGCCCGTCCTGCCAGCCCAGGTACCAGACCGCTGCCACTGCTTCCGCGTCCGCGGCGGTGGCTGGTCGAACAGTCACAGTCATCTCGTCAGCCTAGGTTGAAACCGGCCGACGGGTGAACCCGTACCGCCCCTTTCCTGGCTCCGCCGAACGCTTTGGAGGAGTTATGGCCAGGGGTCTGATCCGTGCCGATGATCCGTGCGCTCCGTGGGTCGAGTCGGTGACGGAGGTCGTGCGGCAGCAGGGTGGTACGCCGGCTGGGCCGGAGGACTTTGCCGCGCTGTCGGACTGGATGCTCTCGGTGCAGCCTGACCGGTGTTGGGAGAAGACGGTCGAACTGCTGCCCGGGACCGACGAGCTGCAATGGCCTGAGCGTCTTCGGGCGGCACGCACCATCGAGTACGGCTTTGCTCAGGCGGTTGAGCGAGGGCAGCCGGAGCACACCGCCAACGCGGTCCAAACCGCCGCGGAGAAGGCCGACCCGCTCCTCCGCAGACTCACCCAAGACCCCGCCCTCGCCCCGGCCGCCGGTGCTGCAACCACCGCCACCGGCACCACAACTTCCTCAGCCACACCAGACCGCAACGCCAACCGCCACAACCAGCACGGCCTGGGTTAAACACATCCGCCTACGGCGGAGGCGGGAAGGCGAGCGGCCGCTCCGACCAGCACTGCGCCGGCAGCACCTCCCAAGTTACTCCGGGTCGTAGGCGAGGTTGGGGCGTAGCCAGCGTTCGGTCTCGGTGGTTGTGAGGCCTCGGCGGGTGGCGTAGTCGGTGATCTGGTCGCGGCCGAGGCGGCCGACGCTGAAGTACTTTGCTGCCGGGGACGCGAAGATCAGTCCGCTGACCGCCGCGGCCGGTGTCATCGCGTACGACTCGGTCAGTCCGAGCCCGATCTTCTCCGCCTCGAGCAGCTCGAACAGGTCCTTCTTCTCGGTGTGATCCGGGCTGGCCGGGTACCCGAGCGCCGGCCGGATCCCACGGAACCGTTCAGCATGCAGATCCGCCAGCACCGGCTGCACGTCCGGCTCGAACCACGCCTTCCGCGCCTCCAGGTGAATCCACTCCGCGAACGCTTCGGCGAGCCGGTCGGCCAGCGCCTTCACCATGATCGCCTTGTAGTCGTCGTTGCGTTCCTCGTACGACTTCGCCAGCGCCTCGGCACCGTGAATCGCAACCCCGAACCCACCCAGGTGATCTCCGGCCGGCGCGACATAGTCCGCCAGGCACCGGTTGTGCCGCCCGGACGGCTTCTCGGTCTGCTGCCGCAACATCGGGAACGACCGATCCAGACCGTCGAGCACGATGTCGTCCCCCGCGCCGTGCGCCGGCCAGAACCCGTACACGCCCTCGGCCGTGAACGACCCGGCGGCGATGATCTCGTCCAGCAACGTGTTCGCGTCGTCGAACAGCTCCCGCGCGACCGGCTGCTCCAGGATCGCCGGGTATTTGCCCTTCAATTCCCAGGCCAGGAACAAGAACTGCCAGTCGACCATCTCGCGCAACGTCTCGATCGACGGCGACACCCGCTTCAACCCGGTGAAGGCAGGCACCGGCAACTCGCCGTACTCGACCGGCTCCCGGTTCGCGCGCGCCTGCTCGACCGTGAGCAACGGGCTGCGCTGCTTGTTCGCGTGCTGTTCGCGCAGCCGCTCCTGCTCCACACTGTTGCTCTTGGCAAGCGCTTCGGCACGATCCGGGTCGAGCAGATCGGAGACCACACCGACCACGCGAGACGCGTCCAGTACGTGCACGGTGGTGTGATCGTACGCCGGGGCGATCCGGACCGCGGTGTGCTGCTTCGACGTGGTCGCGCCACCGATCAGCAACGGCAGTTTCAGGCCGCGCCGCTCCATCTCGGCGGCAACCGACACCATCTCGTCCAGCGACGGCGTGATCAGCCCGGACAGGCCGACCGCGTCCGCGCCCTCGGCCACCGCGGTGTCCAAGATCCTTGCCGCCGGCACCATGACGCCGAGGTCGACCACCTCGTAGTTGTTGCAGCCGAGCACCACGCCGACGATGTTCTTGCCGATGTCGTGCACGTCGCCCTTGACCGTCGCGAGCACGACCTTGCCCTGCCCACGGACCAGCTCCGCGCGACCTTCCCGCCGGGCCTGCTCCTTCTCCTCCTCCATGAAGGGTTCGAGGTACGCGACCGAGCGCTTCATCACCCGCGCGCTCTTCACCACCTGCGGCAGGAACATCTTCCCGGCCCCGAACAGGTCGCCGACGATCTTCATCCCGGCCATCAACGGACCTTCGATCACCTCCAGCGGCCGCGGCAGCTGCTGCCGCGCCTCCTCGGTGTCGGCCTCGATGTAGTCGACGATGCCGTGGACCAGCGCGTGCGACAGCCGCTCCTCGACTGTTCCTTCCCGCCAGGAAAGGTCGACCTCGCGCTGTTTGCCCTTGCCCTTCACGTTCTCCGCGAAGGCGACCAGCCGGTCGGTGGCGTCGTCGCGGCGGTTGAAGATGACGTCCTCGACCAGCTCCAGCAGGTCCTTCGGGATGTCCTCGTACACCGCGAGCTGGCCGGCGTTCACGATGCCCATGTCCAGGCCGACCTTGCCGGCGTGGAACAGGAACGCCGAGTGCATCGCCTCCCGGACGATGTCGTTGCCGCGGAACGAGAACGACAGGTTCGAGATCCCGCCACTGATGTGTACGCCCGGGCAGCGCGCCTTGATCAGGGGCAACGCGTCGATGAAGTTCTTCGCGTACCCGTTGTGCTCGGCCATCCCGGTGGCGACCGCGAGCACGTTCGGGTCGAAGATGATGTCCTCGGCCGGGAAGCCGAGCTTCTGGGTCAGCAGGTCGTACGCCCGGCCGCAGATCTCCACCTTGCGTTCGGCCGTGTCGGCCTGGCCCTGCTCGTCGAAGGCCATCACCACCGCGCCGGCGCCGTAGTCGCGAATCCGCCGGGCGTGGTCGAGGAACTGCTCCTCGCCCTCCTTCAGGCTGATCGAGTTGACCACGCCCTTGCCCTGCACGCATTTCAGCCCGGTCTCCAGCACCGACCACTTCGAGCTGTCGATCATGATCGGGATCCGGGCCACCTCGGGCTCGGTCGCGATCAGGTTCAGGAACGTGGTCATCGCCTGCTCGCTGTCCAGCAGGTCGGCGTCCATGTTCACGTCCAGCAGGTTCGCGCCGCCGCGGACCTGCTCCAGCGCCACGTCCACCGCGGCCTGGTGGTTGTCGCCCTCGATCAGCCGGCGGAACTTCGCCGACCCGGTCACGTTGGTCCGCTCGCCGATCATCACGAACCCGGTGTCGGCGCCGATCTTGAACGGCTCCAGCCCGGAGAACCGCGTGGTGTGGTCGGTGGCCACGACGGTACGCGGCGGGACGCCCTTCACCGACTCGGCGATCCGCGCGATGTGCGCCGGCGTCGTACCGCAGCAGCCGCCGACGATGTTCACCAGACCGGACTCGGCGAACTCTTCAAGCATCCCGGCGGTCTCGTCGGGCGTCTCGTCGTACCCACCGAACGCGTTCGGCAGGCCGGCGTTCGGGTGCGAGGCGACGTACGTACCCGCGAACCGGGCCAGATCGGCGACGTGCGGCCGCATCTCCTCGGCACCGAGAGAGCAGTTGACGCCGACCACCAGCGGATCGGCGTGCTCGATCGAGCTCCAGAACGCCTCGACGGTCTGACCGGACAGCGTCCGCCCGCTGAGGTCGACGATGGTGACCGAGATCCACAGCGGAAGGTGCGGGGCGACCTCCCGGGCCGCGGCGACGGCCGCCTTCGCGTTCAGGGTGTCGAAGATGGTCTCGATCAGCAGCAGGTCGACGCCGCCCTCGGCGAGCGCGGCGATCTGCTCGGCGTACGTGGCCTTGACCGTTTCGAACGTGACCGCGCGATACGCCGGGTCCTCGACCCGCGGGCTCAGCGACAGCGTGACGTTCAGCGGGCCGATCGATCCGGCGACGAACTTCGGGCTGTCCGGGGTGGCGTACTCGTCCGCCGCCTGCCGGGCGAGCCTGGCGGCGGCGAGGTTCATCTCCCGTACGTACGCCTGCAGGCCGTAGTCCGCCTGGCCGATGCCGGTCGCGGTGAAGGTGTTCGTGGTGGTGATGTCGGCGCCGGCCGCCAGGTACTGCCGGTGGACGTCGAGGATCACGTCCGGCCGGGTCAGGTTGATCAGGTCCGGATCGCCGGTCACGTCGTGGGTGTGGTCGCCGAAGCGATCGCCGGCGTAGTCCGCGGGCTCGAGCTTGGCGTTCTGCAGCATTGTGCCCCAGGCACCGTCGAGTACGACGATCCGCTGGTCGAGCAGCTCGCGCAGCGCGGTCTCGGTCATCTGCCGTCCCCTCCAGAAACGATCTCCGGAGGCGCCCTTGCAGGGTGCACGCGGGCGTGCACTCAGGTCGAGCGTGGCGGGCCGGCGGCCCGTTGCAGCGCCTCTCGGCCTGGATCGTCCATGCTAGCGGCGGCAGCGTCCGCGACGAGCACCTCAGATCACATTGTAAGACGCTGTTTCAAGGAGTGATCAGCTCAAGGGGTGATCAGGGCCTGCAGACCCGGCGCGTACAGAGCGACGACCTGATCCAGATCAGCAACGGCGATCGGGCCGGTCTTGTCGATCGCGATCGCGGCGCCGAGGCCGAGCAGCTGGCCGGTGATCAGCGCGGCCCGCAGCTCGGCGTCCGGACCGGTGAGCCGGGCGGCGAAGGCGCGGGTGACCTGGTCGCGGAAGTGGTCCCGGATCTGGGCCCGCTCGTCCCCCTTGCCGGCCGCGAACACGACCCGGACCAGCAGGTCCTGGTCGTTCTCGCGCCGGTACTCGACCAGGGTCCGGACGGCGTGCTCGCCGAGCCGCTCGTTCGGCGCCTGCAGCAACAGCTGGGCGGCCTCGCTGAAGTCGGCGACCTTCTCGAAGAGCGCTTCCTTGCTGCCGTAGTGCTTGACGATCAGGGCGGCGCTGACACCTGCGTCGGCGGCGACCCCGCGCAGTGTGACCGCGTTGTACGGCTCCCGCGCGAACGCCTTCCGCGCCGCGCGCAGGATCGAGGTCCGCCCCGGATCCGTCACGTCCTGACCACCTCGTACGCGGGCTCGGTCCGGCGGACCGGGATCAGCAACGCCAGCCCGGCCGCGACCACGGCCGCGATCCCCGCGACCACGAACACGATCCGGTACGCCGCCAGCGCGGGCGCGACCCGGCCGCCGTCCGTGATCGTGATGTTCGCCAGTACGGTGGCGACGACCGTGCTGCAGATCGCGGACCCGATCGTCCGCATCAGCGTGTTCAGGCCGTTGGCGGCGGCGGTTTCGGTCACCGGCACAGCATGCATGATCAGGGCAGGCAGTGCCGAGTACGCCACGGCCGTACCCGCCGAGACCACGGTCGCGCCGATCACGATGCCGGCCACGTTCGAGCTGGTGAACAGGCGCACCACGTACCCGGCGGCCATCAGCACGGACGCGATCGCCAGCGTGAACCGCGGACCGCGCGCGTTCGAGATTCGCGCGGATACCGGCGAGAGCAGCACCATCGCCACCCCGCCCGGCAGCAGGCAGAGTCCGCTCACCACGATCGATTCGCCGAGTCCGTACCCGGTCCAGGTCGGCTCCTGGACGAGCTGAGCAGTCGAGAGCGAGTTGGCGTAGAACGCGAAGCCGATCAGCAGCGCGCCGAGATTGGTGTAGAGCACGGCCGGTCGCGCGGAGACCCGGAGGTCGACGAGTGGGCTCTTCGTCCGCAGTTCGTACCAGCCCCAGAGCGGGACCATCAGGATCGCGATCGCGGACAGGCCGACGATGCTCGTCGTACTCCAGCTGCCGCTCTTCGAGACCGCGAGCAGCAGGCAGACCAGGAACGCGCTGAGGCCGACGGCGCCGAGTACGTCGAAGCGCCCGCGGGACCGGACGGCCGACTCCGGGACGATCAGCAGGACGATCACGATGTCGAGCAGGCCAAGGCCGAGGTTGATCCAGAACATCGTGTGCCAGTTGGCGTACTCGACCACCAGCGTCGCGGCCGGGATGCCGAACGCGGCGCCGACGCCGAGGGTCGCGCTCATCATCGCGATCGCCGGGATGACCCGGGCGGGTGGCAGTTCGTCGCGCAGGATGCTGATCCCGAGCGGTACGACCGCGACCGCCGCGCCCTGAAACGCGCGGCCGACGATCAGTACGGTCAGGTCGGAGCTGCTGGCGCAGAGCAAGGAGCCGATCACCATCGACGACAGCGCGATCAGCAGCACGCGGCGTTTGCCGTACATGTCGCCGGCGCGGCCGAGCAGCGGGGTGAAGACGGCACCGGTGAGCAGCGTGACGGTGATCAGCCAGCTCACGTCGGACGGCGGGCTGTGGGTGATGCCGGGCAGCACCGGCAGGAGCGGCACGACGATGGTCTGGCTGACCGAGACGAGCACGCCACAGAAGGCGAGCGCGGCCAGGATCAGGCGCGGATGGACGGCAGGACGGACGGTCAAGCGCGGAGTCCTCACAGGGGTGAACAACTGTTTACTCGAGCATCGTAAACGCTTGTTCACCCCGGCCGGTAGTGATCCCGGCCACCGCTCACCGGCCGGACAGGCCGATCGGGCCCGAAGCGCTCGAGGGGGAGGAGAGCGCTGGGCCCGATCGGTGCGGTCCGCTGGGGAGGGGGTACGGCGTCAGCGGACCGGGCCGGTGATGAGCTCGATGGTGGCCTTGTGGGTCTGACCGGACTGGTCGGTCCAGCCGACCTCCACCTTGTCGCCCGGGTGCTGGTTGTTCAGCAGCTTGGACAGCGCGTCCGGGGAGTCGACCGCGTGCCCGCCGAAGGAGGTGATCACGTCACCGGCGGAGATGCCGGCCGCGGCCGCGTGGCCGGTGGAGAGTACGTCGCCGACGACCGCGCCGGTGGTGCCCGGCGTGGTGACGACCGAGACCCCGAGCATCGCGGAGTCGCCGATGTGGACGGCGGACGACGACTTGCCGTTCTCGATCTGCTGGGCGATCGACAGCGCTTCGTTGATCGGAATCGCGTACCCCTCGGTCGCGGTCCCGTTGCCGTTCCCCTGCGCGTTGCCGGAGCCGTCGCCGTTGCTCTGGCCGTTCCCGTTGTCCTGGCCGTTCCCGTTGTCCTGGCCGTTCCCGTTGCCGGAACCGTTGCCGTTGCCGTCGCCGAAGCCGCCGAACGGGAAGCCGTTTCCGTCGCCGTACCCGTTGTCCTGCCCGTTCCCGTACCCGTACCCGTTGTCGCCGGCCGTCGCCAGCGTCGCGGTGGCAGCATGCGCGGTGCTGGCCGAGGTCTGCCCCCGGTAGCCCTGCCCGCCGCCGTTCGCACTGCCGCCCGCCACGTCGACCCCGACCACCTGGCCGCTCGCGTTCACCAGCGGGCCGCCGGAGTCGCCGGCCTGGATGTTCGCGTTGGTCTGGATCAGGTTCTTCAGGTTCTCCGGGTCCTGCCCGTTCTGGTCGGTCGCGGTGATCGCCTGGCCGAGCGCGGTCACCTTCCCGCTCGCATAGCTCGGCGTACCGCCGGCGCCGCCCGCGTTCCCGACCCCGACCACCTGGTCGCCGACCTTCACCTGGTCGGAGTTGCCGGTCTTCGCGGTCTGCAGGCCGGCGGCGTCCTTCAGTTGCAGGACGGCGATGTCGTGCTGCGAGTCGTACCCGACCACGCTCGCCTTGTACGTCTTGCCGTTGCCGATGTCGGTCACGGTGATCGACGTGGCGCCTTCGACCACGTGGTGGTTGGTGAGCACCTCGCCGTTGGAGGTGAGCACAATCCCGGTACCGGCGGCCCGTGCGCCCTCATACCCGAGCACGGTGTTCACGTCGACCAGGCCCGGCGACACGTTCGCCGCCACCGACGAGGCGTCGAAAGCCTTCTGGGACAGCTGCGAGGTGCTCCGGTCGGCGCGCTGATCGATGCCCCAGGCAACCGATCCGGCGACCAGGACGGCGGCCAGACCCAGTACGCCGGCACCGAGCAGTCGCCGCCGGTGCTTCTTCGGCGGCTGCGGCGGCGGACCGAACGGGTACGGCGGTTGCCCACCGTACGGCGGCTGTCCACCGTAGTACGGCTGCCCGTACCGCGGCCCGCTGTACTGCCCACCCGGGTAACCCGGCCCGCCGTACCGCGGCCCACCCTGTTGCGGCCCACCGGACTGCTGTCCGCCCCCGTACTGCCCGCCGCTCTCGCTCATTGCCGTCGCCCTCCTCAGCCATTTCCCTCTACTACGAGTAGAGCGCGCCAGCCTGAGAAGTCCATCGGCCCAACCAAGGAATCACCTGAGAATCGACTCCAAGCCACCAGATCTGCCCAAATGATTACTATCAGTGACCTAGCGCAGGTCGCGGAAGAACTCCCTGACGTCGCCGACCAGCAGTTCGGGCTCTTCCAGCGCGGCGAAGTGGCCGCCGTGGTCGACGTCGGTCCAGCGGGTGATGTTGTTCGACGGCTCGCAGTAGCGGCGGATCGCCACGTCGTGCGCGAGGGCCAGTACGGCGGTCGGGACACCCGAGTTCGGCCGGGGCGTCCAGTCCCGCGGCTGCGCGTACCCGATGTACGCGGCCGAGCCGCCGGTGCCGGTCAGCCAGTACATCATCACGTTCGTCAGCAACCGGTCCTTGCTGATGATTGCCTCCGGCAAGGTTTCGGCCGGGTGCGTCCAGGCGTGGAACTTGTCCATGATCCAGGCCAGCTGCGCGATCGGCGAGTCGACCAGCCCGTACGCCAGGGTCTGCGGCCGGGTCGACTGGATCGAGATGTAGCCGAACTCGTCCTGCATGAACTGCCCGATCCGCGCCATCTTGTCCTGCTCCAGCGGCGTCAGCGACTTCAGCTCGTCCTCGGACAGCTCCATCGGCGGCAGGTTCGTCCCGCCGTTGGTGTGGACGCCCACCACGCGCTCCGGCACCGCCCGGGCGACCTCCGGTGACACCGACCCGCCGAGGTCACCACCTTGCACGCCGAACCGCTCGTACCCGAGCCGGCTCATCAGCTCGGCCCACACCCGCCCGATCCGCGGGAACGTCCAGTTGTCATCCGCCGTCGGCCCCGAGAACCCGAACCCGGGCAGCGCCGGAATCACGACATGGAACGCGTCCGCCGCCTGCCCGCCGTGCGCGACGGGGTCGGTCAGCGGGCCGATCAGGTCCAGGAACTCGACGATCGATCCCGGCCAGCCGTGCGTGAGCATCAGCGGCAGCGCGTCCGGCTCCGCGGAGCGGACATGGATGAAGTGAATCCGCTGCCCTTCGATCTCGGTGGTGAACTGCGGGTACGAGTTGAGCTCCTTCTCGGCGGCCCGCCAGTCGTACGAAGTGCGCCAGTACTCGGCCAGCTCCGACAGCCAGGACACCGGGACACCGGTGGTCCAGTCGTCGCCGGGCAGCGGCGCGGGGAGGCGGGTGCTCGCCAGCTTGGCGGCGAGGTCGTCGAGGGTGCTCTGCGGGATGTCGATGCTGAACGGCTTGATCATGGTTTTAGTCTTCCAGCCAGTTAGGACAGCTACAGTCCTAACTGGCTGGCAAACTGTCACCATGCTCGAAACTTCCGCTCGACTGCTCCGGCTCCTGTCACTCCTGCAGCAACCCAAGGAGTGGAGCGGCGCCGCTCTGGCCGAGGAGCTGGGCGTCGGGGTCCGCACCGTTCGGCGTGACGTCGACAAGCTGCGCAACCTGGGCTATCCGGTCGACGCCGTGTCCGGGGTGGCCGGCTACCGCCTCGGCGCGGGTGCCTCGCTGCCGCCGCTGCTGCTCGATGACGAGGAGGCGGTGGCGGTGGCGGTCGGACTGCGGGCCGCAGCGACCGGCACCGTGGCCGGTACTGAGGAGTCGTCGGTGCGGGCGCTGACCAAGCTCGAACAGGTCCTCCCGTCGCGACTGCGGCACCGGATCGAGCTGCTGCAGCAGATCGCGGTCACCCCGGAGAGCGGTCCGGCCGTACTGCCTGACGTACTGCTCGCGGTCGCTGCGACCTGCCGCGACCACCAGCGACTCCGGTTCGACTACCGCAACCACGACGGTACGGCGACCACCCGGACAACTGAGCCGCACCGGCTCGTACACACCGGTCGCCGGTGGTACCTGGTGGCGTGGGACCTGGACCGGGAGGACTGGCGTACGTTCCGGCTCGACCGGCTCGAGCCGCGGATTCCGACCGGGCCGCGCTTCACCCCACGCGAAGCGCCGGACCTGGCGAGCACGATCCGTGGCGTCGCCTCCGGGGCGTACCGGCATCAGGCCCGCATCTTGGTCCGTGCACCGGCCGAACAGGTGGCCGACCGGTACGGGACGCATGTCGCGGCAGTGACACCGATCGACGAGGCGACCACGCTGGTCGAGACCGGGGCGAACTCGCTCGAACATCTCGCACTGCATCTCGGTGCGCTCGGCCTGCCGTTCGAGGTGCAGTCACCGCCGGAGCTGGTCGACTGCATCCGCGAGTTGACGACGCGCCTGATGGAGTCCGTACCACCGCTGTGACCGGTAGCGTTCAGACATGCAGGATCGGTACGTCGAGACCGTACTGGGCCGGATCCGTTTGCGGATCGACGGGTCCGGCCCCGCGCTGCTGTTCTGGCCGAGTCTGTTGATGGACGGCACGCTCTGGTCCGCGCAGGCCGAGCACTTCGCCGGCCGCTTCCAGGTGATCCTGGTCGATCCACCGGGGCACGGCGGCAGTGCATTGTTGACAAAGCCGTTCAGCTTCGCGGAGTGCGCGCGGGTCGTACTGCAGATTGTCGACGATCTTGGTGTCGACAAGGTCCACCTGATCGGGAACAGCTGGGGCGGAATGATCGGCGGGACCTTCGCGGCCCTGCACCCGGACCGGACCGGGCGCGCCGTCCTGATGAACGCGACCGCCTCCCCCGCGGGCCGCCGGCAGCGCTTCGAGTACGGCGTGCTGACCCGGTCGGCGCACCTTCTCGGCGGAGTTCGCGGACCACTCACCCGACCGGTGCTGGGCGCGTTCCTCGGCCCGACCGCGGCACGGGAGAAGCCAGAAGTTGTTGCCAAGGTCAACGACCTCGTCCACCGGGTGAACGTCCGCTCCGGGATGCACGCCGTCACCAGCGTGGTCATCCGTAGGCCGGACCAACGAGCACTGTTCCACGCGATCCGTTCGCCGGTACTGGTGGTGGCGGGCGCCGAGGATCAGACTTTCCCGGTCGCGGAGACCAAGGTGATGGCCGACGCTATTCCGGGCGCGCGGTTCGTGGTGCTCGAACAGGCCGCACACTTGGCCGCTTTGGAATCACCGAAGCAGGTCAACGCGCTGATTGACGACTTCCTGGCTGAGCACTGACCCTCGCCCTGCTGAAACCCTGCAGGGCGAGGCAGTTCTCAGTGGTTGATTCTCAGCTGACGACGGCGCCGGACTTCGGGTCCAGGATCAGCTTCCTGGTGTTCGGGTGCCCCCAGAAGCTGAACATGCTGTTCATGCTGCCGGCCCGCTGATCGAACGAGTGGTCGCCGATCCGCCCGGTCCGCCAGTTGTCCTCGATGAACTTCAGGACCGAGGTCTGGTCGGTCAGTGCGTGGTCGACGTGGTTCGTCTTCGCGTAGGGCGACACGACGAGCAGCGGCAGCCGCGGGCCGTACCCACACCGATCGGCGTACCCGCCGGCAGCCGGCTTCGAGCCGCACAGTGCGGCCTGGTCGAGCGCCGCGTCGTGGGAACCGTTCACCACCGGTGCCTTCACGTGGTCGTACCAACCGTCGGAGTCGTCGTACGCCAGCACGACTGCCGTCGACGACCATTCCTTCGACTTCTGCAGCTGGTTCAGCTCCTTCACCACGAACGCCTGCTCGTCCAGCGGGTCCGAGTACCCGGCGTGGCCGTCCTGGTATTCGCCGGCCTTCAGGAAGCTGACCGCGGGCAGGTTGTTCGCGGCAACGGCCGCGTCGAAGTCGGACGTGTCGTACTGGTGGTTGGCCTGGTCGGTCTTGCCGATCGCGGCCACCGACGACGGCGGCAGGTGTTTCGGGTTCGCCGTCGACCGGTAGTACTGGAACGGCTCGTGGTGCGGACTGTAGTCCGTCGCCAGGTTTCCGCCGACGTTGGCGTGCTGCGTACCGCAGACCACCTTGTCGTTGGCGGTCCCGGTCGGCTTGAACCCGCCCTGGAACCAGCCCCACGTGACGTGCTGCCGGTTCAGCAGGTCGCCGATGTTCTGCCCGTGCATCACGGCCAGGTTGTTCGCCGACTTGCCGTTGTTGTTGGAGCAGTCGTCGTAGTACGGGTCGGGGTCGTTGGTCATGGTGCCAATCCCGTTCTGGTCCGGCGACTGCACCGCGTACGCGTCCGTGGTCGGCTTGCCGGTCTTCGGGTCCATCGCCTGGACGCCGTGCGTCTGTCCGGAGATCAGGTTGATCGCGCCGGGCGTCGACGGGCCGTACACGCTGTCGAACGAGTTGTCGTTCAGCGCGTAGTGCTGGGCGTAGTTCCACATCGCGGTGACGGTGTTGCCATCGTAGTAGTCCATCACCAGACCGGGCTCGCCGAACAGTACGGGCTGGCCGGTGCACTTGTCCGTCTCGGTGTTCTCGACGAACTTGTCCATCTTGCCGCCGTTGACCGCCTTCTGCTCCGCGCTGTACCCGTGGTTCTGGTCGCAGGTCAGCGCCTGCGACGGCGCGAGCCGCTTCGGGTTGTACGCGTTCGGGTTGTGCGTCAGCAACTGCTTGGACAGACCGTTCACCTTGGGCGTGTGCCGGGCCGCGGTGAAGGGCGTGCCATTCTCGTTGGTGGCGTTGGGATACGTACCGAAGTAGTGGTCGAACGAGATGTTCTCGCCGAAGATCACCACCACGTGCTTGATCGGCGTGGTCGTCCGCACCGGGTGCTGGTACGCCGCGGCGTCCAGCTGGTACGCGGCGTTGGTCAGTTGATGAGTGGTACCGCTGCAACCCGCAGCCAGCACCAGGCCGGTCGCGGCCGCGGCAGCCGTCGCCGCGACCCGGAGTCTTGCGCGCATGCCTTCTCCTTCTGGGTAACTCATTCCAGCAGCGACTTTGCGTAGTGGTCGTTGCCGTCCCGGACACCGGGAAGCACAAAGAAGTAGCCGCCACCGACCGGCCGGATGTAGTCGACGAGCGGCTCATCGGCCAACCGGGTCTGCACGGCCACGAACTGCCGGGCGATGTCCTGCTGATACGCGCAGAACAACAGGCCCAGGTCCAGGTCACCGACCGAATCGATGCCCTTGTCGTAGTTGTAGCCGCGCCGCAGGAACTGACTGGCGGCAGTCTCCGGCGTACGCGGGTTGGCCCGGCGGATGTGACTGGTCAACGGGATCGCGCCACCGGTCGGATCGGCCGCGTAATCCGGGCTGTCGGTTTCGTGGTTGCCGTCCAACGGTGCACCGGAGTCGCGGCGCCGGCCGAACATGTTCTCCTGCTCACCGATCGACACCCGGTCCCAGAACTCGACCAGCATCCGGATCTGTCGAAGTACCTGGTAAGTACCACCCTCGGTCCAGGGCGGCTCGCCGTTGCCGCGGCCGACCCAAACCAGCTTGTCGTACTCCGACTGGGCCGGGTTGACGATGCCGTCCTTGAACCCCATCAGGTTGCGGGGCGTACCGGATGGGCGCGGCGGGCTTTGAAAGCCGTCGATCCGCCAGCGGAGCTGCATTCCGCCCCGGGTGTGCCGAGCGAGGTCGCGGAGCGCGTGCAGGACGGTGTCGGTGTCACTCGCGCAGAGTTGGAGGCTCAGGTCGCCGTGGCACAGGCTCGGGTCCAGGGTGTCGTTCGGGAACTCCTTCATCGCGGTCAACCTGGCCGGTTTGCGGGCCTTGAGACCGTACCGGTCGTCGAAGAGCGAGGCGCCGACGCCGACGGTGATCGTGAGGTCGTCGGCCGGCATGTCCGGTCCGAGTACGCCGGAGTCGGGTGGTGGCGCGGTGATTCCGACGGGTGGAAGCGCACCGCCGGTAGTCAGTAGCCGGGCCCGCTCGGTCAGGGTCTTGAACAGGTCGGTCAACTCATCTTTGCCCACAGCAACCACGTCGAAGGAGGCAAACACAGCTTGTCGCTGCTGACCGGTAGTAACACCAGCCTGATGCACTCCATGGAACGGGACGGGCGCCGGAGCACCCGCCGACTGGGCGGCGGCTGTGGTCGTGGTCGAGCCGGCAGCCGCGGCGCCGGTGGCAGCGGCCGCCGTCGCACCAGTGGCAGCTGACGCTGCTGTGCCGGTGGCAGCTGCCGCGCCGGCGCCTGCCAGTGCGCCGCGGAGGAAAGAGCGGCGGCCGACGCTCCCGCGCTCCGCGCCCAATGCAGCAGCGGATGCATCAGCGGATGCATCAGCGGATGCAGCGAGGGATGCAGCGGGTGATCGGCGCTCTGGGCATGCCGGCGGCTCGGGCTTCATCATCCCCTCCTGACTTCACAGAGGGTGGCTACTGGGGCCAGTACTTCCAGGAGTTGGCCGACGGCGCCGTTGAGTTGTTCTCTGGTGGTGCGGTTCAGTTGGTTGACCGGGGTGTTCTGATGGGCGGTCAGCAGGGTTCGTACCCGCGCCTCCCACTTCCGTACCTGCGGCAGCTCGGGATAACGCGGTTCGAGTACGGGATCGAGAATCGCGAGCACCGTCGCCGTGCCGTTCAAGTTCGCCAGCGCGGTGTTCAGCGACGTACCGCTGCCCTGATCGTTCTCCCCGGTCAGCTCGAACTGCAGCGCGTTCTCCATGATCTCGTGCGCGCGCAGACCCAGATCGTCAGGATCGACCTGCTCGTTCGGCAAATCCGCCTGCAACCCGTGCACCGCGGCCGCCAACCGATCCGCGACCGGCTTCAGCACCACGGCCGGAGCGCCGTGCCACAACCCCTTCTCCAACGGATGAAACCCTGCGTCAGGCCCGTCGATCCGGTCCGCGAAGTCACCGAACGCGCCGTAAGCAGCGCCCAGCGAGTTGTACGCCAGGTGAGCGCCCAGCCAGTCGGCCCGTGCCGCCGCCAGCTCCCCCGCGCCCACGTCGGCGCGCAACTTGTCGGTCTTCGCCGCCAGCGCGGCGACCCCGGACGCGACCGACGCCTCGTACCGCTTGACCAACGGCAGCATGTCGTTCTTCGTCACCGGAACCGCCGCCGCCCCAGCCACGGCATCACCGGTCAGCGTGACCGTCGGCCCGGTGATCGGATCGGTGTCCTCGATCAGGCACCGGATCGCGTACTTGCCGGCGCCGAGTTGCACGTCCATCGGCGCGCTGGTGTTCGGTCCGAGGCCCTCCACCTCGCCGTACACCTTCCCGCTGCCGATCTCGACCAGATCGACCTCCGCGGCGGCGGACCCGGTGTTGTGGACGACGATCGTCTGCCGCCCCGCCTTCGGATCGGTCCAGCCCTGACCGCACTGACTCCGCGAGATCGTGATCCCACCCGGACCGCTCGACGCGTCAGCAGACCCCTCCCAGGGCCGCCAGACCGTCACCCCAGCTGCCGTACCGACCAGCACCAGCGCGACAGCCGCCGGCAGCAGACGGGGGGTGCGCACGACAGGATGCTCCTGGGACTCGGCGGGCGATCGGCGATTTACATTCGCGGGCAATGCTAATCCCGCGACCCCCACCGATGCCGAGTATTCGCGCGTCGCTCATCAAATGTTCGTGTTACCGCCGCGGCGGTACCGCTGTCCGGCTGAGGTCCGCCGCGACCACGATCTCGCCGGAGAACTCGGCCGCCGCCTCCGCGTGGAAGCGCTCGGGCTCCAGGTAGCGCTGGGAGAAGTGCGTGAGGACCAGTTTGCGTACGCCGCACTCCGCCGCGACCCGGGCCGCCTGCCGCGCGGTCAGATGCCCGAACCGCCGGGCCAGCTCCGCCTCGGACGACAGGTAGGTGGACTCGATCACGAGCAGATCGGCATCCTCGGCCAGCCGCAGCACGTTCTCGCACAACCGGGTGTCCATCACGAACGCGAACCGCTGCCCCGGTCGCGGCTCACTGACCTCGTCCAGGTGCACCGTCCGGCCGTCCACCTCGATCGATCCGGCCCGTTGCAGCCGACCGACGGCGGGTCCGGTCACCCCGTACGCGGCAAGCTTGCCGGGCAGCATCCGGCGACCGTCCGGCTCGAGCAGTTGATAACCGAACGACTCGATCGGATGCTCCAATCGGCGCGCCCACAACTGACCGAACGAGCCGACCGACAACAACCCGTCCGCCTCGACCGGCTCCTCCAGCAACTCGGCCCGCTCGAAGAACGACGCCGCGTACCGTAACCGGGTGAAATAGGTCTGCCCGGACGCCGGGTAGTGCGCGCGCACCGGATGCGGTACGTCGTCCAGTGACAGCCGCTGCACGATCCCGGGTACGCCGAGGCAGTGATCGCCGTGGAAGTGCGTCACGCACAGTCGCGTGATCGCGCTCGCCGGCACCCCGGCGTACAGCATCTGCCGCTGCGTGCCTTCGCCCGGATCGAACAGGAAACCCTCGTCGTCCCAGCGCAGGAAGTACCCGTTCTGCGTGCGTTCCCGGGACGGCACCTGACTGCCGGTCCCGAGAACCACGAGCTCACGCAAGCGCGGTCACCAAGGTCGACGACGACATGTTGCCACCGCAGGACACGACCGCGACCCGTTTCCCGGCCAGCTCGGTACGGCGCTCCCGCGCGGCCGCGAACGCGAGCGCCGCGGAGCCCTCGATCAACTGGTGCTCGGTGTCGATCACCAGCCGGAGCGCTGCGCGGATCGCGTCCTCCTCGACCAGCACCCAGTCGTCAACCAGTTCACGGCACAGGCCGAAGGTGATGCTGCCCGGCTCGACGCTGCCTGCCGTACCGTCCGACAGGGTTGGTTGCGCGTCGACCTGGACGATCTCACCGGCGCGTACGGACGCGGCCATCGCGTCGTCGACGGCCGGCTGCGCGCCGTACACGCGGATGCCGGGGAGGGCCTGCTTCAGTACCGCGGCGACACCGCTGATCAGACCGCCGCCACCCACCGATACGACAATCGCGTCCAGCTCCTCGGTATCGAGTTGCCCGCCGGCCGTGCGTAGCTGGTCAAGGATCTCGACGGCGATGGTGCCTTGCCCGGCGATGACGTCCGGGTCGTTGTACGGCGGAACGTACGTCAGACCATGATCGGTCGCGTACGCCCGGGCCTTCAGTTCCAGGGCGCCGGTGTCGTTGCCTTCGGCCCGTAGTTCCAGGCCGAGCCGACGGAGGGCGGCCACTTTGCCCGGTGCGGCGTTCTCCGGCAGGTACACGATGCCGTGTCCGCCGAGCATCGCCAGCGCGTTGCCGACGCCGAGGCCGTGGTTGCCGGTGGACGCCGTGATCACCCCGGCCGCACGTTGCGCGTCGGTCAGGGTGAGCACCTTCGCCAGCGCACCACGCGCTTTGAACGAACCGGTGCGCTGCTGGTGCTCACATTTCACCAGCAGCTCGGCACCCAGCTCGTCGCTGAACGCGTCGTACCGAACGAACGGCGTCGGCGGCAGATACGCCCGCAGGCGCGGGGCAACCTCCGCCGCCCGTCCGGCAACCTCAACCACCCCGAAACCGCTCATCCCACACTCACTCCGCGCCCATCCGGGCCCACCCGGCTCATGCGGTGCTCATGTTGCGCTCATTCGGCTGGGCTCAGGCTGGTGCCGAGGGCTTGCCAGTCGAGCACCGGGGCGGCGAGTTTGCTGATCGTGGCGAGCAAGCCCAGCCGGGCTGCCCGGAGCTCCGGCTCCTTCGCCATCACCAGGATCTCGTCGAAGAACGCGTTCACCGGCTCCACCAGCACCGACGCCGCCGCGACGAAGTCAGCCAGCCCGGTCGGCGCCTCGCCGATCTTCTCCACCGCGCCATGCAGTACAACCTCGGCCGGCTCGGTCAGCTTGCTCGAGTCGTACGCCGCCTCGGTGCCCTCCGGAACAATCCGCCGCACCCGCTGCAACACGGCCACCAGATCGGCGAACTCACCGTTCCCGACCAGCCCCTGCAACGCCGTCAGCGCCTCGTCCGCCACCACCGGAGCAGTTGCCAACGGCAACACCGCGGCGACCTGAAGATGGTCGTCCCCACGATCGATCAGCTGCTGCTCGTACCGCCGGACCGTGAACTCGGCCACCTCCGCCAGCGATTCGGCCGGCACCTCGATGCCCTGGGCACCGATCTCGTCCGCCGCGGCCTGCAGCCCGACCGGCAACGTGATCGCCCGCAGCTCCGGGTGCTCGCGCAGGATCGCGACCACTCCGCCGGCCGCCCGCCGCAACGCGAACGGGTCCGAGCTTCCGGTCGGCTTCGCGCCGATCCCGAACAGCCCGGCCAGCAGATCGAACCGATCCGCCAGCGCGAGCAGCGCACCCGGAATCGTCGACGGCACCGGATCACCGGCCGATCGCGGCAGCTCCATGTCGTACAGCGCCTGCGCGACGCCCTCGGTCTCACCGGCGCGGCGCGCGTACTCGCGAGCCATCGTGCCGGCCAGGCTGGTCAGCTCGACCACCATCTGCGAACCGAGGTCGAACTTCGCCAGCTCGGCGGCCCGCTTCAGCGTGGTCAGGTCGTCGCCGCCCAGCTCGACCTTCGCGGCCAGCGACTCCGCGATCCGGCCGATCCGCCCGGCCCGGTCGGCCATCGACCCGAGCCGCTCCTCGAAGGCCAGCTTCTCCAGCTCGCCCTTCATCGACTCCAGCGGCGTGTCCAGATCGGCCCGCCAGAAGAACGCCGCGTCCTCGTACCGGGCCCGCAGCACCGCTTCGTTGCCGGCCCGGACCAGGTCGGCGTCGACCGAACCGTTGGCCACGGCAACAAAATGCGGGAGCAGCTTGCCGTCAGCATCCCGGACCGGCAGGTACCGCTGATGCTTGCGCATCACCGTGGTCAGGATCTCGCTCGGCAGGTCCAGGTAGTCGGCCTCGAACCCACCCAGGATCGGCGTCGGCTCCTCGATCAGGTTGACGATCTGGTCGACCAGCGCGGCCTCGCCCTCGACGTCGACCGTGCCCTGGACCTTCGCGGCCAGCTCGGCGGCGGCGTCGACGATCTGGGACCGCCGGCGGGCCGGATCGGCCTCGATCCCGTGGATCCGCAGCAGGTCCAGGTACCCCTCGGCGGCCGCGATCTCCACCTTCGGCTGGGCCGCGGTCCGGTGTACGCGGGTGGTCCGGCCGGCCGCGAGCGACGACACCGAGACCGGTACGACCTGATCGCCGAGCAGCGCGACCAGCCAGCGGATCGGCCGGGTGAACGACAGGTTCGCGTCGTTCCAGCGCATGTTCTTGTCCGAGCGCAGCCCGGCGACGATCTCCTTCAGTACGCCGCTCAGCACCTCGGCCGCGGCACGGCCCGGGTCCGGCTTCGTCACCGCGACGTACTCGACGCCGTCGACGTCCAGGGCGTGCAGCTCGCTCGCGTCCACCCCCTGACCACGGGCGAACCCGGCGGCGGCCTTGGTGACATTGCCGTCGGCGTCGTACGCGGCCGACTTCCGCGGACCACGGACCACCCGGTCGGCGTCCGGCTCGCCGGCCTGCACCTCGGCGACGAACGCGACCACGCGCCGCGGCGTCGCGTACGTGGTGATCCTGCCGTGCCCGAGCCGGGTCGCGGCCAGCTTCTCCTCCAGCGCGGTCTGCACCGCCGCGGCCGTCTTGGTGACCTCCGACGGCGGCATCTCCTCGGTGCCGATCTCGAACGTCAGCTGCCGCGTCCCGCTGCTCGCCGGGAACTCGGTCGGCTCCTCCGCCGCGGGCGGCAGCTCGGCCTGACCCAACGGGTGTTTCAGCTCGTCGCGGCGCTCGGCCCACAGTCGCGACACCTCGCGCGCCAGCGTCCGCATCCGGCCGAACGCCTTGGCGCGCTCGGTCGTACTCACCGCGCCGCGGGCGTCCAGCACGTTGAACGTGTGCGAGCAGCGCAGTACCTGAATGTGCGCCGGCACCGGCAGCCGGTCGTCGATCATCCGGCGGGCCTCGTTCGCGTACTCCTCGAACAGGCGCTTCTGCGACTCCACGTCGGCGTCGTCCAGGTAGTACCTGCTCATCTCGTACTCGGCCTGGCCGAACGCCTCACCGTACGAGATGCCCGGCGCGTACGCGATGTCCTTGAAGTGCGAGACGCCCTGCAGCGCCATCATGATCCGCTCGATGCCGTAGGTGATCTCCACCGACACCGGGTCCAGCGTCATCCCGCCGGCCTGCTGGAAGTACGTGAACTGGGTGATCTCCAGGCCGTCCAGCCAGACCTCCCAGCCGAGACCCCACGAACCGGTCGCCGGGTTCGCCCAGTTGTCCTCGACGAACCGGACGTCGTGCGCGTCGATGTCGATCCCGAGCGCGGTCAGGCTGTCCAGGAACAGTTCCTGCGGGTTCCCCGGGTCCGGTTTGAGCACGACCTGGAACTGGGTGTGCGTCTGCAGGCGGTTCGGGTTCTCGCCGTAGCGGGCGTCGTCCGGGCGGACACTCGGCTCGACGTACGCCACCCGCCACGGCTCGGGACCGAGCACCCGGAGGATCGTGGCCGGGTTCAGCGTCCCGGCACCGACCTCGGTGTTGAACGGCTGCACGACCATGCAGCCGCGGTCGGTCCAGTACTTCGTCAGCGCCAGCAGCGCGTCCTGCATGGTGAGCACAGCAAACCTCATGCCATCGTCCGAGGGGGTATCCGGTCAGAAAGTCTATCGGTGCACCTGTCTACAGTTGTCCGGTGACCTCGCCCAGGCACGCGGCAGTAGTCCGCTAGTCCCCGTCCCCCGCTCCCCGGCGCCACCACGGCGTCCGGGTGAGCCGTGCTGGCCATTTTCACTCCGCACTGGCAGGGACGACTCATGGACGACGTCATCGCCGTCGACGACGGCATCTCCGCGGACCGGGCACTGCGCCTGATCAACCGCGGCTCCGCACTTCTTTGGACAGGTGATTTCCAGAACGCGAAACAACTTCTCGCCGCGCTCGGGCGGCGAGTGCCGGCCATCCGGATCGGCTCCTTTCCCAACCAGCGCCGCCGCCAGGCCGAGCGCGTCCGGGTCCTGAACGCGCTACTGATCCCCCTGGCCGATCACCGGGTCCCGCTGCGGCGAGCACCCGACGTACGCGCCGCCTGCGATCAGGCCTATGGCCCGTCCGGCGGTGAGCGGACGGTTCCGTTGCGGGAACTGCTGGGTGTCATCGGAGCGCATCAACTACGACTCCGAGGCGTGCACGTACCCGCGCTCGGCGACCGCATCCATCCGCACTATGGCGTGTTCGCGCCGACCAGATCCGAGTACGCCGATCTGGTTGCCGAGCAACCGCTGCCGGCCGCGGGCACCGCGTTCGACGTCGGCACCGGAACCGGGGTGCTCACCGCGATCCTGGCCCGCCGCGGGGTTCGGCAGCTGGTTGCCACTGACAACAACCCGCGCGCGGTCGCCTGCGCCCGCTCGAACTTGGCACGCTTGCAGGTCACCGCCACCGTGCTGGAGACCGACCTGTTCCCGCCCGGTACGGCGGATCTCATCGTGTGCAACCCACCATGGATCCCGGCGAAGCCGCTCACGCCGCTCGACCAAGCGGTCTACGACGAGGACAGCCGCATGCTCCGCGACTTCCTCGGAAAGTCCCGCGAGCATCTCCGGCCAGGCGGGGAGGTGTGGCTGGTGATGTCGGATCTCGCCGAGCACCTGGGCCTGAGGCAACCGGACGAGATACCCCTCCTGGCCCGAACCGCCGGCCTCACGCTCAGCGGCCGACGGCACGTCAGCCCACACCACACCCGAGCACGAGCCCAAGAAACAACCTCCCTCTGGCGCCTGACGTAGCAGGTCCGATTCGGGCGGGAGCGGGGCTGCTGGGTTCGTGTCTACTATCGGCGGGTGACGGTTACTGATGCGGGTGGGGCGGTCGACGCGGTTTGGCGGATCGAGTCGGCGCGGATCATCGCGGGTGTGGCCCGGATCGTGCGGGACGTCGGGCTGGCCGAGGAGCTGGCTCAGGACGCGCTGGTGGCGGCGCTGGAGCAGTGGCCCGAGTCCGGCGTACCGAAGAATCCGGGTGCCTGGCTGATGACGATCGCCAAGCGGCGCGCGATCGACCTGATCCGGCGCAAGGAGACGTACCAGCGCAAGCTCGCCGAAATGGGCCATGAGCTGGAGATCGACGGCGAGAGCGTCGAGGACGACGTGGAGGCCATCCTCGAAGACCACATCGAGGACGACCTGCTCCGGCTCGTGTTCACCGCCTGTCACCCCGTACTCACCATGGACGCCCGGGTCACGCTGACGCTGAAACTGCTCGGCGGCCTGAAGACCGATGAGATCGCGCGCGCGTTCCTCGCCCCGGAGCCGACGATCGCGCAGCGGATCGTCCGGGCCAAGCGCAACCTGGCCAAGGCCGGCGTCGAGTTCGAGGTGCCGTCCGGCCCGGACCTGCTGGATCGGCTCTCGTCGGTGCTCGAAGTCGTGTACCTGATCTACAACGAGGGGTACTCCGCGACCGCCGGCGACGACTGGATGCGGCCGGCGCTGGCCAACGAGGCGATGCGGCTCGGCCGGCTGCTCGTGGAGCTGATGCCGACCGAGCCCGAGGTCCTCGGCCTGCTCGCGCTGATGGAGCTGCAGTCGTCCCGCGCGGGAGCCCGCACCGGCCCCGACGGCGAGCCGGTGCTGCTGCTCGACCAGGACCGCCGCCGCTGGGACCGGCTGCTGATCCGGCGCGGACTCGAAGGCATCGACCGGGCCTGGGCGCTGGAGAAACCACCTGGCCCGTACCTGCTGCAAGCCGCCATCGCCGCCTGTCACGCCCGCGCGGCCGACCCCGAAGACACCGACTGGGCCCGGATCGCCGGTCTGTACGCGGTCCTCGCCCAGGTCGCGCCCTCGCCGGTCGTGGAGCTGAACCAGGCGGTCGCGATCTCGATGGCGTTCGGTCCGGCGCGCGGCCTGGAAGCGGTGGATCTGCTCGCGGACGAGCCGTCGCTGAAGGACTACCACCTGCTGCCGAGCGTACGCGGCGACCTGCTCTTCAAACTCGGGCGGTACGCCGAGGCGCGGGCCGAGTTCGAGAGGGCCGCCGGGCTGACCCGCAACGAACGCGAACGCAAGCTGCTGCTCGAACGGGCTGCCGTCAGCGAAACTGAAATGTGATCCACGTCACAGACAGTCGAGGCTGATCCTCCACGGTCGACGCAGAGGTGAGACGGTCACCGAAAGCAGGAGGAAATCATGGACACCGTAGCCTCGAAGGACGGGACGAAGATCGCGTACGACCGGCGGGGCAGCGGGCCCGCGCTGGTACTGGTCGACGGCGCGCTGTGCTGCCGGGCGCAAGGACCGATGCCCGAACTGGCCGAGCTGCTCGCGGACCGGTACACCGTGTACAACTACGACCGGCGTGGGCGCGGGGATTCCGGGGACGCGGCCGAGTACGCGGTCGAGCGGGAGATCGAGGACCTGGCCGCCGTGATCGAGGCGGCCGGCGGGTCAGCGTTCGCGTACGGGTCGTCGTCCGGCGCGGCGCTGGCGCTCCGGGCGGCCGCGGCGGGGCTGCCGGTCGAGAAGCTGGTCGCGTTCGAGCCGCCGTACGTGGTGGACGACAGCCGCAAGCAGATCCCGCGCGAGTGGGTCGCCGAACTCCAGGCGCTCGAGGCGGGCGATGCGATCAGGTACTTCTTCACCAAAGGGATCGGGCTGCCCGGGATCTTCGTCACGATGATGAAGCTGATGCCGGCCTGGAAACCGATGAAGGCGATCGCGCACACGCTGCCGTACGACGCTCAGGTGGTCGGCGAGAACTGCTTCGGCGACCCGATGGGCTCCGCCCAGTGGGCCGCGATCGACGAGCCGGTCCTGGTGGTGAACGGGGGCAAGAGCCCGACCTGGATGAAAACCTCCACCAGATCCCTCGCCACCGCCGTCCCCGGCGCCCGGCACAGGGAAATCCCCGGCCAGAACCACGTCATCAAGGCCGCCGCCATCGCCCCAGTAATCGCCGACTTCTGTCGCTGACACGACCACGCCCGCCCGCGCCCGCGAGGCGGGCGCGGGCGGGCGTGAGACAGATGCCGAAACGGCGCTCAGGCGGTGATGCCCAGCACTGGTTGTCGGCGCCGGTGTTCGGCGCTGGGACGAGCGGTGTGGTCAGGCGCCGGTGATGAGGGCGGCGGCGCCGGTGCGGGCGGCGTCGAAGCGGGCCTGGGCGTCGGCCCAGTTCACCACGTTCCACCACGCCTTGACGTAGTCCGGCTTCACGTTCTTGTACTGCAGGTAGAACGCGTGCTCCCACATGTCCAGCATCGCGATCGGGATCTGGCCGGCCGGCAGGTTGCCCTGCTGGTCGTACAGCTGGTGGATCAGCAGCTTGCCGCCCAGCGCGTCCCAGCCGAGGATCGCCCAGCCGGAGCCCTGGATGGTGGTCGCGCTCGCGGTGAAGTTCGCCTGGAAGCTGTCGAACGAGCCGAAGAACTCGTCGATCGCGGCACCCAGCTCGCCGTCCGGCTTGTCGCCGCCGTCCGGGGACAGGTTCTTCCAGAAGATCGAGTGGTTGACGTGCCCGCCGAGGTTGAAGGCGAGCGTCTTCTCCAGCCCGACGATCGCGCCGAAGTCACCCTTGTCGCGGGCCTCGGCCAGCTTGTCCAGGGTGTCGTTCAGGCCCTTCACATAGGTCGCGTGGTGCTTGTCGTGGTGCAGCTCCATGATCTCGCCGGCGATGCTGGGCGCCAGGGCGCTGTAGTCGTACGGGAGGTCTGGAAGCGTGTACGTGGTCAACTCTGCTCCTTCGTCGGGGCCCTCAGGGCCGATATCTGCGGTGTCCTCAGCCAGCGACACCAGCTTGAAACTTCAACCACGGTTGAGGTCAAGCCGCCACGCGGGCAACGCGGCACCTTCGACCGGTGCCCGGTACGACCGCGATCACACACCCGCGCACGGACCGGACACCCCCAGCTTCACATACTCACCCCGACGATCCACGCGCGAGTCTCACCGCGACCCGGGCGCGGCCTTCAGCTCCACCCGCAGGGCCTCGGCGAACACCTCGGGCGCGTCCGCGAAGCCGGTGTGCCCGCCCGGGAACCGGGTCGGCTCGATACCGAGCTGGGCGGCCAGCGCGGTGGACGTACGGTCGCACAGCTGCCCGGTGGAGTCGGCACCGATCCCGATCACGATGTTGGCCGTACGCAACTGAGCCACGTCCGGCAGCCAGGTGATGCTCTCGCGCATCTCGTGACCGAACCAGAACCGCTCCGCCGCGACGTCCTCCGGGTCGCGCTCGCCGCCGAACATCTGCTCGACCACCTCGTCCGGGATGAAGATGTTCGCCACCGCGAAGGACTGCTTCCACGCTCCGGTCACGTCACCCGCGAGGTAGTCGGCCATCATCTTTTCCGACTTCGCCAGCAGCTCGTCGGCGTCCGGGAGCAGCCGGTCGAGCGGCGGCTCGTGCGCGATCACGGTACGGATCAGCCGCGGGTACGCCTGCGCCAGCGCCAGTGCGGTGACTGCTCCGCCGCTGGAACCGAGGACGACGGCCGGACCGGCGTCGACGTGCCGGATCAGCCGGGCCAGGTCGTCGGCCCGCTGCTCCGGGGTGGACGTACCGCCGGGTGCGAGCGTGCTGCGCTTCACACCGCGCGGGTCATGCGTCAGCACGGTGTACTCGGATGCGAGCAGGCCGGCCAGCGGCGCGAACGCGTCGGCGTCCATCGGTGCACCGATCAGGACGACCAACGGTCCTGAACCGCGCAGTTCGTAGTACAACTCGGCCTCGGGAACCACCAGTTTGTTGTTCATGTCCCTTCCACGAACGGACGTGGCGGGAATGGACAGGTGGTTCCCGAGGATCTCGGATCAGTGCTGGAACAGGTCCGAGTCGAAGTCGGCTTCCTCGACCACGCGGCGTACCTCGACCTCGCCGTCCAGCGCCTCGGCCAGCCGGGCGGCCCACTCGATCGCCTCGTCCCGGTTCCGGACCTCGACGACGATCACGCCGCCGACCAGCTCCTTGGTCTCGGCGAACGGGCCGTCGGTGACGGTCCGGCGGCCGTCCGCGACCTTCACCCGGGCACCGAGCGAACTGCGGTGCACGCCCTCGGCGAACAGCAGCACCCCGGCCTTGGAGAGGTCCTCGACCACCTTGCCGACTCCCTCCGCCACCTCCGGCCCCGGCAACTTCCCGGCCTCGCTGGCGCCATCTGCCTTGTTGATGATCATGTATCGCATTGCGGCTGCTCCTCGTGTTCTCGGTCGATCTCTTACTCTCACGTCGAGCGGGCCGGCACCGGATCGACACCCGGATTCAGATCAGTTCCTTGGTCAGCTCGTACAGCCTGCGCGCCGCCCGCGGATCGAACGTCTTCAGCCCTGGATCGACCGGCCGGCCCACCGCGCGCAGGATCAGCCGCTCGGCCGGCTGCGCTTCCAGTACCTCCAGGGTGTCCCGTACGCTCTCGGCCGCCGGCTTCGCGAACAGCGCGGCGCTCACCTTGGCCAGGGCGCGCAGCGGCTGCGGCAGGTGGTTCGTCCCGCTCTTCGTGTACGGCGGCTGGATGCCGAAGTACTTCGTCCGGCCGTCCGGGTGGTTCTGCAGGTAGTGCACCGCGAGCAGGTCATTGGCCCGTCCGCCACTGATCGTCGCCTTCACCGTGCTGTACTTCCGCGCGAACTGCAGGTCGTCCCAGTTGACCGCGCCCTTGGTGATCCCGGTGGCGCCGAGGTTCGCGATGATCGGGTTCTCGCCGCGCTCCAGCAGCTCGGTCAGGCCGAAGCTCAGGATGAAGCGGCTCAGGTAATAGAGCACGAACGTACCTTCGAGTCCGTCGACGGTCTCCCGGCGCCTCACGAACGGCACCATCGCGGCCAGTACCAGCACGTCGAGCTTGTCGTACCGGCTCTCGAGCTCCTTGATCACGCGGTGGTTCTCCGCGACGGACAGCAGGTCCGCGTGCAGGAACACGGCGGTTCCCGGCAGCTCCCGGGCCGCGGCCAGCAGGTCCTCGCCCCGCGACGGCGTACTGCCGATCACCGTGACGCGCGCGCCGGCCCGTAGGTAGTGCAAGGCGATCTCCCGGCCCATGCCGGTAGTGCCGCCGGCCACCACTACATCCTTCATCCGTTTCAGCTCCCAAGTCATCGATCGATGACTTAGACCGTAGAGCCGCCCCCGGTACGATGTCAACGAGCGATGACTTAAGCTGGGTGGATGGCGCACAAGCGGGATCGGGAGGCGACCCGGGCCAAGTTGCTGGAGTGCTCGCGGCTGCGGTTCGCCCGCGACGGGTACGACGGCACCAGTGTCCGGGACGTGGCCGGCGACGTCGGTGTCGATCCGGCGCTCGTGTTCCGCTACTTCGGCTCCAAGTCCGGGCTGTTCACCGAGGCGATGGCGAGGTCGTCGGAGCCGGTGATCCTGCCCGACGGGCCGGTGGAGGAGCTGCCGGCCAAGCTGATGCGGCAGTTGGTGTTCGAGGACTGGGCCGAGTACGCCGGGGAGCACCCGCTGATCGCGATGCTCCGCTCGGCCGGTCACGAGGACATGAAGGACCGTCTCCGCCGGCAGGTGTGTGACGGCTATCTGGGCGTGCTGTCAGACCTTGCCGACGGCAACGAAGACAAGCACCTCCGGACCGAGCTCTTCGCCGCCTGGCTGCTCGGCATCGGCATCCTCCGAACCGCCGTGGGCACCCCGGCCCTCGCCGACGCCACCGAGGACGACCTCCGCCCCCACCTGGCCGCCGTCGCCGAAGCCCTCTTCGGCCGCACGGTTCCGACGGACTAGTTCGGCTGGTCGCCGTTCGGGTGGTAGGCGCAGGCGTCGGCGAGGTCCTGGGTGGGACCCGGGGGTGACGTCGGGGTGCTGGTCGCGGTGACCGGTTTGCGAGTGGTGGTGGGCTTGGGTGCCACCGGTGTACTGGTCGCGGGCGGCGGCGCCGATTCCAGTGCGGTCTGTACGGTCTCGCGGAGCGCCTTGTAATCCGGGTGCAAGTACTTCAGGCGCAACTTCTCCGGATCCAGCGTCACGTTCGACACCGTGCCGGACTTCACCTTCAGCCCGAGCTCGACCAGCGCCGGCAGCAGTTCCTGCGGGATGTCGGTACGGAGCAGGTGCCGGCCGGCCTTCGCGATCGCCTTGTACTTGGTGACGAGCGTCTGCGGGTCCGCCGCGTCGACGATGCTCTTGATGACGCAGCGCTGCCGGACCTGCCGCTGGTCGTCGTCGGCGCCGTACCGGCCGCGAGCGAACCACAGCGCGTGCCGGCCGTCGAGGTGCTGCTTCGGGCCGGGCTCGATCCATTCCTTCGGCGGGATGTGCGAACTGCTGACCCCGCCCATCGCGACCCGCTCGTTGACGTTCACGGTGATCCCGCCGAGCGCGTCCACGATCTCCGGGAAACTGCGCAGGTTGACCTGGAGGTAGTAGTCCAGCTTCAGCCCGGTCGCTTCGCCGACCGACTCCTTCAGTACGTCCGCGCCCTCATTGTCCGACGGGCCGAGAATGCCGGGATGCGCGTCCGGGATGTTCTGGTACATCGCCGTCAGCATCCACTCCAGCCGCCCGTCCAGGCTGAGCCCTTCCTTGCCGAAACCGTTCGGGTAGAACCTGGCCAGCGGCGAGTCGGCCGGGAACGGCATGAAGGTCAGGTTCCGTGGCAGCGAGATCAGCGCGGTGTTACCGGTCTTCGTGTCGATGCTCGCGACGATCACCGTGTCCGTCCGCACCCCTTCGCGGTCCGGCGCGTCGTCGCCGCCGAGCAGCAGCAGGTTCAGCCGCGGCCGGTCCTCCCACGGGTCCTTGACGTTCACGGTCGCCGGCCGGGTCGCGCTCTTGCTCTCCTCCTGCCCCTGGAAGACGTCCTGCACGAGCGTCCGCTGGGCCAGCACGGTCTGGACGCCGATCGCCGACGGCGCCGCGACCGCGAAACACAGCAACCCGACGAACGCCGCGCCGAGGACCCGGCCGCCGGCGCTTCCCGTTGCCGGACGCAACGAACGGTGCGAGGCGACGATGACCACGATCCAGAGCATCGCGAGGACGCCGATCAGGATCGACGTCTGCAGCAGCCGGCTCGGTACCACCGCGGCCGCGAGCACCTCGTCGCGCCGGGTCAGCCCGACGTACACGCCGAGCCCGACCAGCCCGAGGAACACGGTGAGCACGAACGCACCCAACCGCCGGCGACCGCCGATGATCAGCCCAACCCCCGGAAGCAGTGCGCCGACCAGGGTCAACCCCAAAAGCTTTGGCATCGACCGAGGTTGTTCCTGGCCTACGTGCGCACGTCTCCCCATGGCTCCCCTGTCGCCGTCCACCACCTCCAGTGTGCGCCACCCACCGCACCCCTTACCTCTTCAGACGTGTTACACAGTTAATCGGTTGTCCATCTGCCCGATCGGGCAGGTAGGTTCGGCGGTCGTGCGGATACTGATGCTGGGTGGAAACGGGTTTGTCGGGCGCGCGATCGTGGCGGACGCGCTGGCACACGGGGCCGAGGTGACGTCGTTCAGCCGCGGGCAGAGCGGGCCGCTGCCGGCCGGGGTGACGGAGCTGGTCGGCGACCGGTCGACCGGCGACTACACCGCGCTGCGGACCGGCGAGTGGGACGCGGTGGTCGACCTGAGCGCGTACCGCACTCGCGACGTCGACCAGGCGATGGACGTACTCGGCGATCGGGTCGGGCGGTACGTGTTCGTGTCGAGCCACGCGGTGTACGCGCGTGACCTCCCGCCGGGTACCGACGAGACCGCGCCGCGACGTGACCCGATGCGCGATGCGGAGGAGTTGACCAACGAGACCTACGGGCCGTGCAAGGTGGCGTGTGAGGACGACGTGGTCGAGCGGTACGGCACCCGGGCGACGCTGGTACGCCCCGGCCGGGTGACCGGACCGGGTGACTCGTCGGACACGGTGCTGTACTGGATCCGGCGTGGTGCGCGGGGTGGGCGGGTCGCGCTGCCGACGAAGCCGGAGCACCCGTTGCAGTTGATCGACAGCCGGGATGTCGGGCGGCTGGTCGTGCAGCTGATCGCGGATGGACGGGACGGTGCCTTCAATGCGATCGGCCCGGAGTCGACTCTCGCGGAGCTGATCGAGGTCGCGGCCGAGTTGGCGGGTACGACGGTTGAGCTCGTACCTGTTCCCAGGGATGCCGTGCCGGAGTGGTTCCCGCTCGTCGAGGCAGAGACCGAGTGGAACGCCCGCCGACGCAACCCGGCGAAGGCCCAGGCGGCCGGGATGCCGGTCACGCCGCTGCGGCAGACGGTCGCCGATGTACTCGACTGGGATCAAGGCACAGCGGAGCTGACCGTCGGCCTGACCCCAGAGCAAGAAGAAGAGCTTCTCTCTGGTCTTTAGTCAGGTAGTGCGAGGGTTTTGCCGGCGTCGCGGGCGGCGTTGATCGATCTGGTGAGGGTGTCTTTCAACGCGTTCGCCTCGTCGGCGAAACCTTCTACCACCGACGTGTCCCCGGCTGGTTCGGTACGCGCCAGGAGCTCGATGTAGCGATCGCCGTCGCCCAGTGCGGCCTCGGCTCGAAGGGCGGCATCGGCGGAGCGTACGCGGTCGGCGTACCGATCCAGCAGATCCACCTTGCGCCGGATCGCGTCGACCGACAACGCCAGCGCCCGCCGCTGCGGTCCGAGCACCGCATCCAGCTCGGCGGTCGCCATCCCCCGCGCGATGTCGTGCTGCCGCGCTCGCAACACCGTCTGCTCGCGCAGCACCTGCGCGATGTCCCACAACTGCTCCGGCAGCACCAGCTCGTTCTTCACGTCGTCGAGCAACCCGCGCCGGGTAACCGTTGCCTCAAGCACCGTTTTGACCGCGCGCTGCGCCCGCCCCAGCAACCGCCCGGCCGCGTCGTCGAAATCCTCCGGCAGCAGGTACTTCCCGTGCTGCACCCGGACCGCCTTGTGGCCGCGATCCTCGGCCATCGTCTTCACCACGATCCCGCCGGTGGCAACCACCGCGATCCCGGCCAGCACCACCGAGATCCATCCCGCCACCGCGGTCGGCAGCGTCGCCGCCATCACGATCAGCGCGAGAATCCACCCGCCGACGCACACCCCGATCCATACCAGCAACGAGCCGAACGTGCTCCCCGGCGCCGCCGACCAGGAGGTCTCCCGCCGCGGCCGCGGCGCGTCCGCCGCCACGAACAACTCCGGCCTGCGCTCGTACAACCGCCGTACGCCGTCCGGCACACCCGGCGCGAACACTGGCTCCACCGCCACCTCCGGAGTCGTTGTCAGTACTCAGCGTAAGGGGTGTCTGGTGCTCCCACGCCGTGCCGAGTGCCGCGCAGTAGGCGTGGGAGCACCAGACACCCCTTCACCGGGTGGACAGGCCGTCGAGGAAGACGCCGAGGCCGAATTCGAACAACTTGTCCAGGTCGTAGTCGAAGTCGAAGTCGTCGGCGAGCAGGTCGCCGAAGGCGGTCAGGTTGCCGGCCGCGATCATCGCCGCCAGCTGGTCGCCCTGCCGCAGTACCCACTCGTCGGCCGTCACGCCGGTGTCCTGCTCGGCCTGCGCCTCGGCCTCCATCACCAGCGCGATCCCGCGCACGTACGCGAACAGGCTGATCATCGTCGAGAGCGCCGCGCTCTTCTCGAAACCGCGCAACGCCCCGAGCACCGCGTCGGTGTGCGGCAACAGTTGCGGTACGAGTTGCGGCCGGCTGAGGCTGATCGCACTGGCCAGCCAAAGGTGCTTCCGGTACGCCGCCCAGTGCACCCGCGCGACCGCAGCGATCGCGTCCCGCCAATGTGCCGGCGCCGGACCCAGCGGGAACTCGCCGATCGCCGCGTCGACCATCTGTACGACCAGCGCGTCCTTCCCGCCGACGTACCGGTAGAGCGCCATCGTCGACACCCCGAGCTCGGCCGCGATCCGCCGCATCGACAGCGCGGCGAGTCCTTCCGCGTCGGCGATCGCGATCCCCATCTCCACCACCTCGGCCCGGTTCAGGTCGAGCGAACCGTCCGGCAGTACCCGCCGCTCCGGCGCGGCACCGTCGGCACGGCGGGTACGCGGCGGTGGACCCACCACGGTCCCGACTCCCGGTGACGGGTGCACGAGCCGCTCCTGCTGCAGCACCTGAAGTGCCTTGGTCGCGGTCGCCATCGCCACCCCGAAGTCGCGGACCAGCGCCCGCGTCGAGGGCACCCGCTCCCCCGGCCGCAGTTCCCCGTCCTCGATCCGCTGCCGCAGTTCCGCCGCGATCGCCAAGTACGGCGCGTCACTCATCAAGCCTCCCAAACTAGTGCGCGTACATCGTACGCGCACTAGTTCAGGATGAGACCACTGCTGACATGTCAGATTAGGTAAGGCTATCCTCCATCGCATGCACGAACTGGTGGGGCTGACCGGCGCCGAGCTGCGCCTCGGGTATCACGGCCGGCATGTCGTCGACGGCGCGTCGCTGCGGATCGAGGCCGCGAGCGTGACCGCGCTCGTCGGGCCGAACGGCAGCGGCAAGTCGACGCTGCTCCGCGCTCTGGCCCGGCTGCACCAGCCGGACGCGGGCAGCATCACGTTCCCCGGCGGCGACGACGCGCTCGCCCTGTCGGCGAAGGAGTTCGCCCGCAAGGTCACGCTGCTGTCGCAGTCCCGGCCGACCCCGAACGGCGTCCGCGTGCGCGACGTCGTCGGGTACGGACGGCACCCGCACAAGGGCCGCTGGCGCAACGACGACGCGGACGGCCCACGGGCGATCGAGCACGCGATGACGGTCACCGGCGTACGCGCGATGGCCGACCGCGCGGTCGACGAGCTGTCCGGCGGCGAACTGCAACGCGTCTGGCTCGCGACCTGCCTCGCACAGGACACCGGCGTCCTGCTGCTCGACGAACCGACCACCTTCCTCGACCTGCGCTACCAGATCGAGATTCTCGACCTGATGCGCGAACTCGCCGACGAGCACGGAGTTGCCGTCGGTGTCGTCCTGCACGACCTCAACCAGGCGGCCGCGGTGGCCGACCGGATCGCGCTACTCGATCAGGGGCGAGTACGCGCGACCGGTACGCCGGAGGAGGTCCTGCGGGCCGGCGCGCTGACCGAGACGTACGGCATCCGGATCGAGGTCGGCACCGATCCGGCCACCGGCCTGGTCAGCACCCGCCCCATCGGCAAGCACCTGTCCCGCGTCACCACGATCTGAAAGTCATTCTGATGAGACGAACCGCCATCGCTCTGGTCGCTGCTGCCCTGCTGTCCCTGACGGCGTGCGGCACCAGCGAACCGACCACCTCCGACGACACGTCGACCGCGGCCGCGCGGCCGGTGTCGCTGACCGACGCGCGGAACAAGAAACTCGACCTGAAAGCCCCGGCCGCGAGGGTGGTCGCGCTCGAGTGGAACGCGGTCGAAAGCCTGATCTCGCTCGGCGTGATGCCGGTCGGCGTCGCGGACGTCAAGGGGTACACGAACTGGGTGACCGCCGAGAAGCTGGATCCGTCGGTGAAGGACGTCGGGACCCGTGGCGAGTCCAGCGTCGACGCGATCGTTGCCCTGAACCCCGATCTGGTCGTCACCACCACCGACGAGTCGGCGAACACGATCGCCCAGCTGGAGAAGGCCGCGCCGGTGCTGGTGCTGCGCGGCGCGGACGCGGCGAACGCGATCCCGCAGATGAAGACCAACCTGGACCTGATCGGCCAGGCCACCGGCAAGCAGGAGCAGGCGAAGCAGCTGACCGCCGGCTTCGACCAGGCAGTTGCCGAGGGCAAGAAGAAGATCGCCGACGCGGGCAAGGCCGGTACCGGCTTCACGATGTCCGACGGCTGGAAGCAGGGCAGCACGATCTCGATCCGGATGTACACCTCCGGCTCGCTGCTCGGCGCGGTCGCGGCCGAGCTCGGCCTGAAGAACGGCTGGACCGGCGCCGGCGACAAGGTGTACGGGATGGCGCAGACCGATCTGGAAGGGCTGACCAAGCTCCCGAACGGTACGTTCCTGTACATCGCGAACAAGAACGACGGCGGCGACGTGTTCGGCGAGGACCTGGCCGGGAACGCGATCTGGAAGAACCTTCCGTTCGTGAAGGCGGGCAACGTCCATCGCCTGCCCGACGGTATCTGGATGTTCGGCGGGCCGAAGTCGGCCGAGCAGTTCGTCGACGCCGCCGTCCAGGCAGTCACCTCTTGACCCAGGTCACCGCGCCGGCTGCCGAAACCCTCCGGCAGCCGGTCCGTACGGTGCGCGTGGCCGGCGTTTTCGTGCTGGTCGCGGCGGCGATCATCATGCTGGCGGCGGTACATCTGACGCAGGGCACGTCCTCGATCGGGGCCGGGGATCTGGTCCGGCTGGTGATCGGCCGCGGCTCCGACGACGCGCAGAACGTACTGATCGCGTCGCGCTTGCCGCGGTTGCTGGCCGGCGTACTGGTCGGGGTTGCCCTCGGCGTAGCCGGCGCGGGACTGCAGTCGCTGGCGCGAAACCCGCTGGCCTCGCCGGACACGCTGGGCGTCAACGCGGGCGCGTACCTGGCGGTCGTGGTCGTCTCCGCGTTCGGGATTCCGCTGCCCGTCCTGTCGGCCGGCGGCGTCGCGTTCCTCGGCGGGCTGGCGGCCGCGGGTCTCGTACTCGCCCTGTCCGCCGGTGGCGCGACCGGGCCGACGCGGCTGATCCTCGCGGGGTCCGCGGTCGCGATGGCACTCGCGGGCGTGACCACGCTGCTCCTGCTGCTGTACCGCGAGGAAACCGTCGGCACGTTCGCCTGGGGTGCCGGCACGCTCGTCCAGACCGACCTGCACGCGGTCACCCAAATGGCGCCGATCGTTGCCCTCGGCATCGTCGGCGCGTTCCTGCTGGCGGCGAAACTGGACATCCTCACGCTCGGCGACGACACCGCGGCGGTCCTCGGCGTGCACGTACGCCGGGTACGCATCCTGACCACGCTGGTCACGGTCCTGCTCTCCGCCGCCGCGGTCACGGTCGCGGGACCGGTCGGTTTCGTCGGCCTGGTCGCGCCCGTACTGGTCCGGCTGATCGCCCCGATCGTTCCGGGCGTACTCCGGCATCGCGTCCTGCTCCCGCTCTCCGGCCTGGCCGGCGTCCTGGTCGTACTCGCCGCGGACGTCATCCTGCGGGCGCTGTTCGGCGGCCAGGCCGGCGTGGAGATCCCGACCGGCATCATGACGATGGTCGTCGGCGCGGGCGTCCTGGTCTGGCTGGCCCGGCGGCACCGCGATTCCGGGCGCTCTCCCGGCGGCACAGGTTCCGGTGTACGCAGTCGGCGCACGTTCTGGCTCGTCACGATCGCCCTTGTCGTTCTGTTGGTCGTGGCCCTCGTCGGCGCGATGCTGACCGGCGACGCCTTCCTTCGTACCGGCGACCTGGTCAACTGGATCAGCGGTCGCTCCGGCCGGGCAATCACGTACGTCCTGGACCAGCGCATCCCCCGCGTACTCTCCGCGATACTGTGCGGCGCCGCGCTCGCCATCGCCGGTACGACCGTGCAGGCCGTCTGCCGGAACCCGCTCGCCGAACCAGGCATCCTCGGCATCACCGGCGGGGCCGGCGTCGGCGCCGTGACGATCCTGATCCTGGTGCCGTCGGCAAGCATCTGGTTGCTGTCCGGTACGGCAGCCGTCGCCGCGCTGCTCACTTTCGGCCTGGTGTACGTCGCCTCCTGGCGCGGCGGCCTCAGCTCGGACCGGCTCGTACTCATCGGCGTCGGCGTCTCGTCGGCCGCGACCGCCATCACCACGCTGCTGATCGTCGCGACCGACCCGTGGAACCTGAGCCTCGCCATGACCTGGCTCTCCGGCAGCACCTACGGGCGTACGCTCCCGCAGATCGTCCCGGTCACGATCGCGCTGGCCGTACTGACCCCGCTGATCGTGCACGTACGACGGGAGCTGGATCTGCTCGCGCTGGACGACGATGTCCCCCGCATCCTCGGCGTCCGGCTGGAGCGGACCCGGCTGGTGATGCTGCTGGCGGCAGCGCTGCTGACCGCGGCGGCGGTCTCGGCGATCGGCGTGGTCGGTTTCGTCGGCCTGGTCGCCCCGCACGCGGCCCGCGCCCTGGTCGGCGGCCGGCACGCCCGGATCCTCCCGGTCGCGGCACTGCTCGGCGCCGTCCTGGTCAGCCTCGCCGACAGCCTCGGCCGAACCCTGCTCGCCCCGGCCCAGATCCCAGCCGGCCTCCTGACCGCCCTGATCGGCGCGCCGTACTTCGTCTACCTGCTCTGGCGCACGCGCGTGCCCACGCGCTGACGCCATGTCAAGATGGACGGCATGCTGCGCGAACTGCAACTCACCGGCAACCCGGACGCCGACCAGCTGCTCAACGACGACCCGTTCGCCCTGCTGGTCGGGATGCTCCTGGACCAGCAGTACCCGATGGAGCACGCCTTCTCCGGACCGCTGAAGATCGCGAACCGGATGGACGGTTTCGACCTGCGCAAGATCGCCGCGGCCGACGTGGAGGAGTTCGTCGAGCTCGCCGTCACACCGCCGGCGATCCACCGGTACGGCGGGTCAATGGGCCGCCGGGTACACGCCCTGGCCCAGGAGATCCTCGACAAGTACGACGGTGAAACCAGCAACATCTGGCTGGCCGGGCGCCCGAAGCCGGACGGGGCCGAGGTGCTGAAGCGGCTGAAGGCGCTGCCGGGCTTCGGCGAGCAGAAGGCGAAGATCTTTCTCGCGCTGCTCGGCAAGCAGCGCGGCGTGCAGCCGAAGGGCTGGCGTGAGGCCGCCGGCAACTACGGCGACCGCGGCTCCCGGCGCTCGATCGCGGACGTCACCGACGCCGCGTCGCTGCTGGAGGTCCGCAACTTCAAGAAGGCCGCTAAGGCCGCCGCCAAGGCCTGATCGCGGCTCGGCGCCGCACGCGCGGCGTGCTGCTGCTCGCAACCGCCGCCTGCCACCTGCTGCTGCTCGCAACCGCCGCGCGCTGCCTGCTGCCTGCTGCCTGCTGCCTGCTGCCTGCTGCCTGCAACCTGCCGCGACACCTGGGCATCATCTGTTCCACCGCTGTGCGGGTTGTCCCTTGTGCCGCAGGCGTTTCCCTGCGGACGGCGGCGTACCGACTTATGCTCGGTGCAGCCACTGAAGGAGAGCGGATGGACATCCGGGATCTGGATCGCCGGGCCGGCGCGGTGCTCGGGGAAGTCGTCATGCAGGTACGCGCCGAGCAGTTGTGGTTTCCGACCCCCTGCCCCGACTGGACCGTCCGCGGCCTGCTCCGGCACGTGGTCAGCCAGAACGAGGGCCTGGCCGCGGCCGCGCAGAACGGCTCCGCCACCGTGCACACCTGGAACGGTGGCCGCCTCGCCGACAACCCGGCCGGCGCGTACCGGCGGTCGAACGTCCGGGTCGCGGACGCGTTCGCCGACGGCGGCGCGCTGGACCGGCTGGTGGAGGTCCGCGAGTTCGGCTCGTTCCCGCGCCGGATCGCGCTGACCTTCCACCAGCTCGACTGCGTCGTGCACGCCTGGGACCTGGCCCGCGCGATCGACGTCCCGTACAACCCGCCACCGGACATGGTCGAGCTGGCGCTCACGCTGGCCCGCCGGATCCCCGACACCGACGCGAACCGCGGGCCGGGGTACGCGTTCGAACGCGGCGTCAAGGTGTCCGGCACGTCCTCCGACCTCGACCAGCTACTCGGCCTCCTCGGCCGCAACCCGGACTGGGTCTCCCCGCTCGACTGACCCCTCCGGCAACCCGACCGAGTGCTCCGGCAGCCCGCTGCGCTCAGGCAGCCCGCTGTACTCCGGCAGGTCGATGGCGTCCGGCTTCACCCGCGCCATTTTGGCCAGCGCGCCGGACATCATCGGCGAGGTCATCACCCGGAGCACCAGGTCGCGGTACGCGATGCCGAACGACGACATCGGCATCGCCATCTTCAGCCCACCCGGCGGAAGCTCCATCCGCTGCTCCACGTACGCCTGCATCCGGGCCTGGTACGCCGGGAACGCGCGGGCGTGATCACCGTTCGCCGCGGCCAGTTCGCCCGCGAGGACGTACGCCCCGACGAGCGAGAGCGCCGTACCGTGACCGGCCATCGGGGAACCGCAGTACCCCGCGTCACCGACGAGCGTGACCCGGCCGCGGGACCAGTCCGGGACGACGACACGGCTGGTGGTGTCGAGGTAGAAATCGTCCGCCGCGTCCAGGCCGGCCAGCACCTTCTCGGCGTGCCAGCCGAGACCTTCGAACCGCGACCGAACCAGCCGCTTCTGCGCCGCGAGGTCCTTCCGGTCGTAGTCCAGCACCGGCGAACGGAAGCTGAGCAGCACCTTCGCGAACCGCGGGTCGCGGTCCGGCCGCAGCGCGATCCAGCGACCACCCGGAGCGGTGTAGATCTTCATCCAGTGCTGCAGGTCTTCCGGTGTCTCGATGGTGAAGTACGAGGTGTAGCCGCCGAGGTGGTGAACGAAGTCCGCCTCCGGCCCGAACGCGAGCCGCCGCACCCGCGAATGCACACCATCCGCACCGACCACCAGATCAAACCGCCGCTCGCCCCCACTCGCGAAAGTAACCTCAACCCCACCACAGCCGCCGCCGGTGCTGGTGCCGCTGCTGGTGCCGCTGCTGATGCCGCTGCTGGTGCCGCCGCTGCTGCGGCTGAGGGTGGCGGTGCTTGGTTCGCTCGGCTCGAGGTCCTGTCGCAGGGCGGTGATCGAGTCGCCGTACAGGTACTCCACGTCGGTGGTCGCGTCGGTCAGGAGCTCGGCCAGGTCGCCGCGGAGGATCTCGATCTCCGCGACCGGGCCGGCGCCGTCGAGCGCCTCGGCCGCCATCGCCGCGGTCCGGCGCCCGTCGGCGCGCACGTACTCGAGGCCGCGCTCATGCACCTGCCGCCCGGCCACCGCCGGCATCAGTCCCATCCGCTCGGCGACCACCCGCGACACCCCACGCAGATCCACGGTCTGCCCACCCGGCCGCGGCCCCGGCGCGATCTCCACCACCGTCGGCGCGAACCCGAACCGCCGCAACCAGAACGCCAACGCCGGCCCCGCGATCCCACCACCGGAAATCAGAACAGTCTTCATAACTCCCACTCCTTCAACTAGTGCGCGTACGCCGTACACGGTGCACTAGTTCAAAGCCAGAACGCCACCGCGCACTAGTGCACCGGCCGAGGTGCACTAGCTGTGTCCAACGACAGGAAGTAGTGGCGATCGCGGCTGTCGGTTGTGCTTGTCTGAGCCTGGCGCGCGCCTTGAAGCGGGACTACTTCCTGTCCTTAGGGCACGCAGTCAGAGGGTGAGGGCTAGGCGGGTGGCCTGGTCGATGGCTTGTTTGGCGTCTAGCTCGGCGGCTACGTCGGCGCCGCCGATCAGGTGGATCGGTCTGCCCGTTGCGCGGAGCGGCTCGGCTAGGTCGCGGAGTGGTTCCTGGCCGGCGCAGATCACGACCGTGTCGACCGCGAGCACCTGGGGGTTCTCCCGCTTCGGCCCGAAGCTGATGTGCAGCCCTTCGTCGTCGATGCGCTCGTAGTTCACCCCGCGCAACTGCTCGACCTGCTTGGCTTTCAGCGCCGCCCGGTGCACCCAACCGCTGGTCTTACCCAGACCGGCACCAATCTTCCCAGCCTTCCGCTGCAACAGATACACCTTCCGCGGCGACGCCTCCGGCCGCGGCACTCCCAGCGCCGCCTGAACCGTCACCGGGTCCGCGACACCCCACTCCGCCTGCCACGCCACCAGATCCAGCGCGGGCGACTCCAGCGTGGTCAGGAACTCGCTCACATCCACCCCGATCCCACCGGCCCCGATCACCGCGACTGTCTCCCCCACGGGCTTCCCGCCCCGCACCACCTCGACGTACGAGAGCACCTTCGGGTGATCAATGCCGGGAATAGCCGGCACCCGCGGCACCACCCCGGTCGCGAGCACGACCTCGTCAAACCCGTCCAGGTCCGTCGGCGTCGCGCGACGCCCGAGGTGCACCTTCACTCCGGTCAGTTCGAGTCGCCGCTGGTAGTACCGGATCGTCTCCGCGAACTCCTCCTTGCCCGGGATCCGACGCGCGATCCCGAACTGTCCACCGAGCTCGTTGCTCGCCTCGAACAGCTCGACCCGATGCCCGCGCTCGGCCGCGGTCACCGCCGCCGCGAGCCCGGCCGGCCCAGCACCGACGACCGCGATGCTCTTGGCCCGGCGGGTCACCTCCAGCCGCAGCTCGGTCTCCCGGCCCGCCCGCGGATTGACCATGCAGCTTGCCTTCTTCTTCGCGAACACATGGTCCAGACAGGCCTGGTTACAGGCGATACAGACGTTGATCTCGTCGGCCCGGTCTATTGTTGCCTTGAGCACCCATTCCGGATCGGCCAGGAACGGCCGGGCCATGCTGATCAGATCGGCGTCGCCGCGGGCCAGTACCTCCTCGGCGACCTGCGGCAGGTTGATCCGGTTCGAGGTGACGACCGGGATCGACACGTGTGGTTTGAAGGCCGCGGTCACGCTGGTGAACGCCGCGCGCGGGACCGACGTAACGATGGTGGGTACGCGGGCCTCGTGCCAGCCGATGCCGGTGTTGATGATCGATGCCCCGGCCGCCTCGATCTCGCGGCCGAGCGTGATCACGTCGTCCCAGGTCTGACCGCCTTCGACCAGGTCGGCCATCGACAGCCGGTAGATGATCAGGAAGTCCGTGCCGACCCGCTCCCGGGTACGCCGGACGATCTCGACCGCGAGCCGGCGCCGGTTCTCCGGGCTACCGCCCCAGCGATCGGTGCGCCGGTTCGTCCGCTCGGCCAGGAACTGGTTGATGAAGTACCCCTCGGAGCCCATGATCTCGACGCCGTCGTACCCGGCGTCGCGGGCGAGCGCGGCACAGTCGGCGTACGCGGCGATCTGCCGGCGAACGCCCCGGTCGGAGAGCGCCCGCGGTTTGAAGGGGTTGATCGGAGCCTTCAAGGCCGACGCCGAGACGCTGAACGGGTGGTACGCGTACCGGCCGGCGTGCAGGATCTGAAGTGCGATCCGGCCGCCTTCGGCATGCACCGCATCGGTCAGCAACCGGTGCCTGGTCGCCTGTTTCGTACTGGTCAAGGCCGAACCGAAGGGCGTCAGCCAGCCGGTACGGTTCGGCGCGTACCCGCCCGTGACCATCAGGCCGGCACCGCCGCGCGCGCGTTCGGCGAAGTACGCGGCCAGCTTGGGCAGATCGCTCAACCGGTCCTCGAGCCCGGTGTGCATCGAACCCATGATCACCCGGTTCGGCAGCACGACGTGCCCTAGATCCAACGGTTCGAGCAGATGCGGGTACGCGCTCATCGGCTGTCCTTCCGGAGGGCATCGATCACTTCGTCGCACCAGGCCACGAAGGACTCCTCGGCGCGGATACCGCCGCGCAGGACGAGGTACTGGTGCAGGTCCCGGCCGTGCAGCTCGGCCGCCTTCGGGAAGTCGCGCTTCCGGATCCCGCGGTACACCTCGAGCCGCGTCGCATGCTCGGCCCGGTGCCGTTCGACCTCCTTCAGGACCACGCCGGCGTCGCCGAGGGACGCGCCGCGGAGCTTCACGCCGAGCCCGTCGCGCAGTACGGCGGGGTCCTCCGGCGCGGCCAGCCACCGGGTCAGCTCGGCGCGCCCTTTGCCCGCGATCCGGTACACCTTCTTGTCCGGCCGGCCCTCCTGGGCGATCTCGGTGTGCTTCACCCAGCCGGCCTCGTCCATCCGGCGCAGCACCCGGTAGATCTGCTGATGCGTGGCCGGCCAGAAGTACCCGATCGACCGGTCGAACCGCCGGGCCAGCTCGTACCCGGAGCCGGCCCGCTCGGTCAGCGAGACCAGGATCGCGTGCTCCAGCGCCATACCCGCACTGTAACTATGCAACTCGTTGCACTGCACCTGATTGCAATTCAGGTCACAGTCGGCGGCCGGATCGGTTACCACCGGTTTGAGAGAATGGTTGCAGACGCCTTGTATTCATCACCAATGCATCTGGAGCACCATGGACCACCAGGCCCACCCGACCACGACCACGCTCCCCGGGATCGGCATCCGGTACGACCTCGTCACCGAGGCCGGAAAGCACGTCTCGGTGGTGGTACACAACGACGGCCGGCGGTTCCTCGGTTTCCACAAGCCCGATGACGACGACGAGTGCCAGGCGTCCGTGCCCTTAGCCAAGGGCGAGGCGGCCGCGCTGGCCCGGCTGCTGGTCCCGGAGCAGATCGACCCGGTCCGCGGCGAGATCGAGATCGACCTGGTCACCGAGCACATCCCGATCACCGCCAAGTCGCCGTACTCGGGCCGCACGCTCGGTGACACCCAGGTCCGCAGCCGGACCGGCGCGTCCATCGTCGCGGTGCTCCGCCGGACCGGCGCGACCCCGTCGCCGACGCCCGACTTCCGGTTCGCGATCGGCGACACCCTGGTAGTGGTCGGCACCCGCGAAGGCGTCGATGCCGTTGCCGACCTGATCGCGGGTGGGTGAGATGCACGAGAACATCACCGCCCTGCTGATCGAGCTGGGCGCGGTCATCCTTGCCCTCGGCGTCCTCGGCCGGATCGCCAGCCGGCTCGGCTTCTCCCCGATTCCGCTCTACCTGCTGGCCGGGCTCGCGTTCGGGCACGGCGGCCTGCTGCCGCTGGCGGCGAGTGAGGAGTTCGTTGCCACCGGCGCCGAGATCGGCGTCATCCTGCTGCTGTTGCTGCTCGGCCTCGAGTACACCGCGTCCGATCTGGTCGGCACGCTGAAGACACAATGGGTGTCCGGCGCCGTCGACTTCCTGCTGAACGCGCTGCCCGGCGCTGCCGTGGCGCTGCTGCTCGGCTGGGGTCCGGTCGCGGCGGTCGCACTGGCCGGCGTCACCTGGATCTCGTCGTCCGGCGTGATCGCGAAGGTCGTCGGCGACCTCGGCCGGCTGGGCAACCGCGAAACCCCTGTCGTGCTGGGCATCCTCGTTCTCGAGGACCTGTCGATGGCGGTCTACCTGCCGATCCTGACCGCGCTGCTGGCCGGCGTCGGCCTGGCCGGTGGAAGCATCACGCTGCTGATCTCACTCGGCACGGTGAGCGTGGTCCTGTTCGTGGCCTTGCGGTACGGGCGCGTGATCAGCCGCGCGGTGTCTTCGGACAATCCCGAGATGCTGCTGCTGGTCGTACTCGGCCTGACCCTGCTGGTCGCCGGGATCGCCCAGCAACTGCAGGTGTCGGCCGCGGTCGGCGCGTTCCTTGTCGGCATCGCGCTGTCCGGTGAGGTCGCGCACGGCGCGCGGAACCTGCTGAGCCCACTGCGGGACCTGTTCGCCGCGGTGTTCTTCGTGTTCTTCGGACTGAGCACCGATCCGCGGAAGATCCCGCCGGTGCTGGCGATCGCGTTCGCGCTCGCCGTACTGACCGCGTTGACGAAGATCGCGACCGGCTGGTTCGCCGCGCGCCGCGCGGGCATCTCGACCGCGGGACGCTGGCGGGCCGGCGGTACGTTGGTGGCCCGAGGTGAGTTCTCGATCGTGATCGCCGGCCTGGCCGTCGGCGTCGAGCCCCGACTCGGTCCGCTGGCCACGGCGTACGTACTGATCCTGGTCATCCTCGGCCCGATCGCTGCTCGCTACACCGAGCCGCTCGCCCGCCGGGTGTTCAAGCCGAAGCCAGTGCTGGCCGCGGCGGGCGCACCGGCCGCCGAACAGATCGACGACACCGCCGACACCCGCTCCTGATCAGCGGGCAGGCACAACCCCATCACTCAACAAGTACGGGTTGTGCCTGCTCGTGGTTCAGCAAGGCCCGCTTGCGCGGCAGCCCACCGCCGTACCCGGTCAGTTTCCCGTCGGCGCCGACCAGGCGGTGACAGGGCACGATGATGCTGATCGGGTTCTTTCCGTTGGCCAAACCAACGGCCCGGGCCGAGCGCCCGCCCAGACCAAGTGCGGTCGCCAGGCCGCCGTACGTGCTGGTTTCGCCGTACGGGATGGTCTGAAGCGCGGTCCAGATCTGCCGCTGGAACGGGGTGCCGCGCAAGTGCAGCGGTACGTCGAAGGTGGTCCGGCCGTGATGGAAGTACTCGTCCAGCTGCTCGGCCACCGCCGGCAGGATCGAGTCGTCACGATCGCCGAACGTCTCCTGCTCCGGGCGGTACAGCTGCTGATCCATGTACAACCCGGTCAGCTCGTCCGCGTCGGTCCCCACCAAGGTGAGCGGACCGAGCGGACTGTCGACGACGGCGTACGTCACCGGGTCGACTCCCACTGCGAACGGCTGATCCGGTAGAAGACGTGCCGGCGCAGGCGATGACCAACCTCGATCCTCGGGTGGTCGAAATCGCCGGCCTCGTCGCGCGTCATCCCGATCCGTTGCATCACCCGCTGCGACGGCAGGTTCGGGGTCGCGGTGAACGAGACGATCTCGTCCAGGCCGGCCGGGCCGAACCCGTACGCGAGCGCCGCCCGCGCCGCCTCACTCGCATAACCGTTGCCCCAAGCACCTTTCGCGAGGCGCCAGCCGATCTCGACCGCGGGCATGAAGGCCGCCTCGAAACTCGGCACCGACAGACCGGTGAAACCGATGAACTCGCCGGTCTCGCGGACCTCCAGCGCCCACAGTCCCCAGCCGCGCTCGTCGATCGCCGGGCGGTTCCGGTCGATCAGCGCGTCGCTCTGCTCGCGCGTCTGCGGAGCCGGGAAGTGCTCCATCACGGCCGGGTCGGCGTTCAGCGCGGCGTACGGCTCCCGATCCGACTCCTTCCAGTTCCGGAGCAGCAGCCGGTCGGTGGTCAGTTCGGTCATGCTCACTCCGTCGAGAGTCGGGGCACCTGGTACGTCGGATCGTCCGCGGCCGGGAGCTTGTTGATCGCGTGCTCACCGGTGGCCCACAAGTACTGCACCGCGTACGCACGCCAGGGCCGCCACGCGCGGGCGTGGTCGGTCAGTGGTTTCGGGGCCTCGGGCAAGCCTAGGTCACGGGCCGCGTACCGGATACCGAGATCGCTGGCCACGAAGGCGTCCGGGTCACCGAGGGATCGCATCGCGATCGACTCGACCGTCCACGGGCCGATGCCCGGCAGGGCGGCGAGCTGTTCGCGGACGTGATCCCAGTCCGCGCCGGCGCCCAGGTCGATCTCGCCCGCTGCCAACGTCGCGATCAGCGTCGTGAGGGTCGTACGCCGGGTCTTCGGGAACGCGAGCGTCTCCGGGTCGAGACCGGCCAGCGCCTGCATGGTCGGGAAGAGGTGGGTCAGGCCGCCGCCGACGTCTTCGATCGGCTCACCGTGCCGCAGGACGAGGCGATGCGCGTGCGTACGCGCCGCGGCCGTCGAGACTTGCTGGCCGAGCACCGCGCGGACGGCGAACTCCTCGCCGTCGACCGTGTGCGGCACGCGGCGGCCGGGGGCCTTCGCGATCAGCGGCGCGAGCACCGGGTCCGTGCTCAGCAGGTCGTCGACCGCGATCGGGTCGGCGTCCAGATCGAGCATCCGGCGGCAACGGCTGATCGCGATCGCGAGATCACGCTGATCGGTGAGCGACAACTGGCAGGCGATGTGGTCGGGCATCGGGCGGAGCGCGACCACGCCGTGGCCGTGCGGGAGGCGCAACGTACGCCGGTAGTGGCCGTCGCGCCATTCCTCCACGCCTGGTACGCCGGTCGCGATCAGGTGCCCGAACAGGTTGTCCGGCGTCAGCGGGGCGCGGAACGGGAGGCGGAGCGAGATCGTGCCGGGGGCGGTCGTGGTCGTGCCACGGCGGGCGCGGCGGCGCAGCTCGGTCGGCGCCAGAGCGAAGACTTCCTGGACGGTTTCGTTGAACGTACGCACGCTGGAGAAGCCGGCCGCGAACGCGACGTCGGCCATCTGGAGCTCGCTGGTCTCGATCAGCAACCGCGCCGTCTGGGCGCGCTGGGCGCGGGCGAGCGCGAGCGGACCGGCACCGAGCTCGGCCAGAAGCTGGCGCTGGACCTGACGCACCGAGTAGCCGAGCTGTGTCGCGAGGCCTGGTACGCCGTCGCGGTCGACCACGCCGTCCGCGATCAGGCGCATCGCCCGGGCGACCAGGTCGGCGCGGTCGTTCCACTCCGGCGATCCCGGGCTCGCGTCCGGGCGGCACCGCTTGCAGGCGCGGAACCCGGCCTGCTGCGCGGCCGCCGCGCTCGGGTAGAACCGCATGTTCTCGACCTTCGGCGGCACCACCGGGCAGCTCGGCCGGCAGTAGATCCGGGTCGTCAGCACCGCGGTGAAGAACCAGCCGTCAAACCGCGCGTCCTTCGACTGGACCGCGCGGACGCATCGTTCCCTGCACTCGTACACGCCCTCCAGCATCCCTGCCCACACCGACATTCACTAGCGGTTTTACGACATCGAGGTACGGCGGTCGATCAGCTCTTCGGTCGACGCCTGATACGCCTCGGCCGCCTCGGCGAAGTACCGGAACAGGATCTCCTGCTCGGCGCCGGAGTAGGCCCCGATCACCCCGCCGATCCGCCGGCGCGCACCCGCGACCGCCTGGCCCACGGTCTTCGGTGGCTCGCCCATCTCCACCACGACCTTGCGCCGGTCGGCCGGATCGAAGCCGCGCTTGACGTGCCCACGCTGCTCCAGGCGGTCGATCATCCGCGTGGTCGCCCCCGTACTCAAGCCGGTCCAGCGGGCCAGCTCACCCGATGTCCGCGGCCCGGTCAGGTCAAGCAGGTTCAGGACGAAGTAGTCGGTCGCGTTCAGCCCGGCCGCTTCCGCACTGGCCAGGCTGTGCAGGGCCATCGCGCTCAGGTACCGCCGGAAGACGGCATTGCGCTCCTGCTCGGTTGACATGGGTGGGCACCTCCGGGTTAGATATCTGCATCAGAGCAGATATTAGCTTAGTGAAGATACTGCAGGGAGGAAGTTATCATGCAGGTGGCAGCGGAGACCCGGGTGCTGGCCGTGCTCGATCGGTTGACCAAGGCCTGGGATCGGGGCGACGCGGAGGCGTACGGGCGGGAGTTCTGCGCGGACGCGAGCTACGTGACGTTCGTCGGCACCGTGTATCGCGGCCGGGACGACCTGGTGGCGGGGCATGCCGCGCTGTTCGGGAAGTTCCTGAAGGACACCCGGATGTTCAGCGAGCTGGTGGAACTGCACGTGCACGGCGAGCGGACGGCCGTCGTGGTCACCCGCGGCGAGGTCGGGAAGAAGCGGCCGGCGCGGCTGGCGAAGGTGCAGACGCTGACGCTGGTGCTGGAGGACGACGGCGAGTGGCGGGTCGCGTCGTTCCAGAACACCAAGCACCATCGGCTGATGGAAGCGGTGCAGTTCTGGATGCTGCCGGCCAGCGTGCCGCGCGGGTGATCCTGGCGGTTTTGCGTCGCCAGGATCCGGTGGCGGATTTTCGCCAGCTTCGCGGGTCGGTGGGCGGTGAGATTGAAACATGAACGAACTACTTGGCAAGAAGGTACTGGTTACCGGTGGCAGTCGTGGGATCGGGGCGGCGGCCGCGGTCGCGCTGGCGGAGCGTGGGGCGGATGTGGCGATCACCTACCACTCGTCGGCGGACTCGGCGGCCAAGGTGGTGCAGGAGATCGAGGCGCTCGGGCGGCGCGGGTTCGCGTACGCGGTGGATTCGGGTGACGCGATCGCGGTCGGCGACGGCGTACGCGAGGCCGCGGAAGCCCTTGGTGGATTGGACATTCTGGTCAACAACGCGGGTGTCGGGGCGATCGCGCCGATCACCGATCTGACCTTGGAGGACGTCGATCGGGTGCTGGCGGTGAACGTCCGTGGGGTGTACGCGGCCACTCAGGCCGCCGTACCGCTGCTGTCCGACGGCGGACGGCTGATCCACCTCGGCAGTTGCGCCGCCGGGCGGGTGACCAGCCCCGGCATGACGCTGTACGCGATGAGCAAGTCCGCACTCGTCGGCCTCAGCAAGGCGCTGGCCCGCGAACTCGGCGGCCGCAACATCACCTCGAACGTCATCCAGCCCGGCCCCACCGACACCGAAATGAACCCCGCCAACGGCCCGTACGCCGCACCTCAGCTGGCGGACCTCGCCATCCCCCGCTTCGCCATCCCCACCGAGGTAGCCGCCGCCATCACCTACCTGACCACCCCCGCCGCCGCCTACATCACCGGCACCGAACTGACAATCGCCGGCGGCCACACCGCCTGACCGGCATAACGACAGGTAGTGCACCCCCGAGACACCGTACGCAAACCCCCCGTCCCGCCCAGGTGCACTACCCCACCGCCCAACACCTCCTGTCCTCCCGCCGCAGATAGCGTGGGCAGATGAGGTTCTCAGTGACAGTCGGGGCGGTGGGGGAAGGGCGGGACCCCCGCGGGCTGGCGGAGCTTGCCCGGGTGGTGGAGGACTCCGGGTGGGATGCCCTGTTCCTCGAGGACTACCTCGTCTACCAGGGGGATGCGTCGCAACCGACCTACGACCCGTGGATCTGCTTGGCTGCGATAGCAACCGCGACTGAGCGGATCCGGATCGGGACTACCGTGACGCCGCTTCCGCGGCGGCATCCGTGGAAGGTGGCGGCGGAGTGTGTGGCGTTGGATCAGCTGTCGAACGGGCGGTTGATTCTTGGGGTGGGGATTGGGGATCCGGGCGATCCGTTCATGCCGGCTGTCGGGCAGCGGGTGCTGGCGGAGATGCTGGATGAAGGGCTGGAGTTGATCGATCGGCTGTGGACTGGACAACCGGTGAGTGCGGCGGGGAAGCATTACCGGCTGGATGGGGTGCGGCTGATGGCGCCGGCGGTGCAGCGGCCGCGGGTACCGATCTGGGTGGGAGGCAACTTCTTGGTGCCGGCGGTGCGTCGGCGGATTGTTCGGTGGGATGGGTCCTGTGCGTACAAGGGGACGACCGCCGCGCCGCGGCAGATCACCCCGCGGGACGTACGGGAGCTGCTTGCCGAAGCTCGGCCGGGGTTTGAGGTGAAGGTCAGCGGTGGCGATCCGGGTGCGTTCGCCGAGGCCGGTGCTGCCTGGTGGGGGCGGTGGATTCCGCCGCTGCGCGTCGAGGACACGCTCGCCCTCGTCCGGCAGGGTCCGCCGAAGATCTGAGCCGTTGACAGGTGCTTGCGGTTGGGAGAGACTGCCGGTGTTTTGAACGTTAAAACCGGTGGAGGCCGCGTGGCTACTTTGAAGCAGGTTGCTGCGCATGCCGAGGTTTCGGTGCAGACCGTATCAAACGCGCTGAATGCGCCGCATCGGTTGCGGGCGGACACGTTGGCTCGGGTCAACCGCTCCATCGAGCTGCTCAACTACCGGCCCAATCGTAACGCGCGGAGCCTGCGGACGAGCGCCGTCGAGCTGATCGGGTACTGCGTGCCGAACTGGCCGAACCGGACGCATCTGGTGATGGACCAGTTCCTGCACGCATTGTGCGCGGCGGCGGAGCGTACGGCGCGGCACATCCTCCTGTTCACCGCCGAACCCGGCGTCGACGGGATGCCTACGTACGACGACCTGCACGCGCGCCGGCTGGTCGACGGGTTCGTGCTTTCGCAGACCGAGACGCGCGACCCGCGGCACGGATGGCTGAAGAATCAGGAGATCCCCTTCGTCAGCTTCGGGCGGGTGTGGAAAGAGACCACGCAGCCGGGGCCGTGGGTCGACGTCGACGGCGCGGCCGGATCCGCGCTGGCGGTGCGGCATCTGTACGACACCGGTCGCCGCCGGATCGCCTTTGTCGGCTGGCCGAAATCGTCCGGGCTCGGCGAGGACCGGCTCGGCGGATGGCGTACCGAGTGCAAACGTCTCGGCCTGCCGACCACCTCCCTGGCCGTGCGGTGCCGCGAGGACAGTATCGAAGAAGGCGCCCGCGTCACCGGCGAGTTGCTCGACGCCGGGCGCGAGGTCGACGGGATCGTTGCCTTGAGCGACATTCTCGCGCTCGGCGCGCTCCGCGAGCTGACCCGGCGCGGCCTGCGACCTGGTCCGGATGTCGGCGTGACCGGTTTCGACGATTCGCCGCTCGCGGAGGTCGTCTCCCCCGGCCTGACCAGCTTCCGGCAACCGATGGACCTGATCGCGGAAGAACTGATCGCGATCCTGACCGGCGGCTCCGGTGGGGCCCCGGCCGAACGCCTGCTGCAGCCAGAACTGGTGATCAGGGGCAGCTCCGTCCCTGGATGAGTCCCCGGCGCTTGTCCCCCGGGCGCCGCGAGAAGGAGGAACCGCCATGACTCCCCATCCGACCAACCCAACCAGCCGAAGTAGTACGTCCCCGCCCAGGCGCGTACGCCGCACCGTGGGCGTCGCCCTGCTCGCCACCGCGACCATCCTGGCCGGCACCGCCTCAGCGTTGGCCGGCCCAACACCAACCACCGCGAACGGAACAACCCCCGGAACCGCCCCCACTCAAGCCGGTGCCGGCGGTGCATCCCGTGCGGCCGGGGCGGCTGAGTTGTCCGAGACCACCCGGCTCGCTGATCGGCGGTCGTTGGTGGTGGGCGACCGGGCGTACGCGATGGGCGACGAGTCCGGTCTGTACCCCGCCGCCGGCTGGCATGTCCGCGGCGAGATGGGTGGTTTCTGGACCCAGCCCATCAAACTCCTCGACGGCTTGTGGTTCGGCCTCGACGGGAACTGGCTCGGCAAGCAGGTCCCGGCCGCGAAGTACACCAGCGGTCACGGGTACAGCCGGATCGACTACTCCGGCGCCGTGAACGTCCGCCGCACCGACTTCGTGCCGGACGGCATCCGCGCCACCCTGGTCGGCCTGACGCTCAGCTCGGCCACCGCGAAGACCGTGAAACTCGACGTCGACGCCCACTCCGAGCTGATGCAGCCGTACCCGTGGGGCTGGACCACACCCAGCGCGGCGGACGCGAACCTGCCCGACACCGGCGCGTACGCCGACGGCGCGCTCCGCTTCCGCGAGCAGGGCACCCCGTCGTACCCGAACGCGACCGCCCACGACTTCGCCGCGTACGCCGGATCGTCCCTGCGTCCGACGAGCCACCAGCTCGGGCCGAACCATCGCGGCCCGCAGGACCCGGCGGTGATCTGCCCGGCGGACGGTACGACACCCGCGCGCTGTGACGACTCGCTGGTCGGCAAGGGCACCGGCGGCCGGCTCACGTACGAGGTGAAGCTCGCGCCTGGTCAGCAGCAGACCATCTGGTTCGCGGTGGCCGGCTCGGATCAGGGCACTCAGGCCGCGCAACGCGAGTACGGCAAGGCCCTGAGCAACCCGGACAAGTTGCTGCGGGCAAAGACTTCCGCGCGGAAGCAGATCGACGCACAGTCGGCGGTTGACCTGCCTGGTGACCGGCTGCTGCAGCAGAGCGTCGAGTGGAGCAAGCAGAACCTGGCCGATTCGGTCCAGGAGGCACGCGATCTGAAGATCCGAGATGTCAACGAGGGCAAGGATTACCCCGCGCCGGCCGGCACGGTCGATGCCGCGCGCTGGTTCGGCGCCGGCTTCCCGGACTACCCGTGGTTGTTCGCGACCGACGGCGAGTACACCGCCTTCGCGGCCGTCGCGGCCGGTCAGTTCGACACCGTGAAGGAGCACCTGCGCGCGCTCCGCGACATCAGCGACATCCTGAACAAGCGCAGTGGCAAGGTCGCCCATGAGGTGACGCCGACCGGCGACGTGTACTACGGCTCGAACCAGAGCCCCGGTAACACGGACGAGACGGTGAAGTTCCCGAGTACGGTCGCGCTGCTCTGGCGCTGGACCGGTGACAACAAGTTCCGCGACGAGATGTACGACTTCAGCGTCCGCAACCTCCAGTACGTGTATCGCGAACTGGACAAGGACGGCGACGGGTGGCCCGAGGGTCTTGCCAACGTCGAGCGTGCCGGGATGGGCGTGGAGAAGCTCGACAGCACCGTGTACCTGGCGCGCGGCCTGCGTGATCTTGCCGACCTGGCCGCGTCGAAGCGCGACTCGAAGGTGCAGCAGTGGGCGACTGCCCGGGCGACCGACCTGGAGTCCCGCTTCGAGGCGCAGTGGTGGGTGCCGAAGGCAATGGGTTACGCCGACTCGATCGACGACCCGGCCAACCCTGCGAACGACAACACCCCGATCTTCCAGCGGCACTGGATCGGTGTCACGCCGATGGAAGCGATGCTGACCAAGCCCGGACAGCCTGCCACGCCGCTGGCGTCACCCGAGCATGCGCAGACAGCACTCGACCAGCGCGAAACGCCTTGCTACACAGGTGAGTTCGGCCTGTTCCACACCGGCACCGGGCCGACCTCGGACCCGGCCGGCAACCCAGGTGCATCCTGTGACGGGGTCGTCTCGCAGGTGAAGAGCGAGCGGAGCATCTTCGGCCTGAACACCTCCATCATGGCTGTTGCCGAGGGCAATTTCGGTCGGCTCGGGAAGAAGCAGCAGCAGGTGTACACGACCGGCAACGCGCGGATTCAGCTCGACCCGTCGGTCTGGGAGACCCCCGGCGCGATGCCGGAGATCGCCCCGTCGCCGGACTCCCCCGCGAACATCGGCCGGCCGTTCTACGACCGTTCGATGGCACTGCAGGCGTGGGGCGCGTACGGCATCCTCTGGCCGGTCGTACACCAGCAGCTCGGCGTGGACCCGGATCTCGGCAACGGCCGGATCGCGGTCGTCCCGCAGTTGCCGGAAGGCCAGCAGCAGGTCGCCGGGAAGAACGTGCTGGTCGGTCGCGGCGCGGTCGACGTGACCGCGCGCCAGGCCGGCAAGGTACTGACCACCGACGTCACCGCGAAGGGCGTCGGGGCGGCACTGACGGTAGGCGCCGTCATCCCGTCCGGCGCGAAGGTCAAGGGCGTTTCGTTGAACGGACATCCAGTCGCGTACCAGGTGGTGACGACGAGCCGTGGTACGCAGGTGCAGGTACCGGCGCGCGGCGCGCACACCGTACTGGCGATCACCTTGAAGTGAGCTGACAGACGAAGGCGGGCCCCTCCAGGTATGAGTCGGAGGGGCCCGCACCAACTGAAGGGACAGTGACGTCTCCAGCTTCCCGATCCGGGTCCGTGGCGGCCGGCAGACCCCGTCACCGGTCTACCTCGGTGGGGATCCCCACCGCGAGGGCCCTCGGTTTCCGTTCGACCCGCCGCTTCGAGTAGAAGCCGCGTGCCGTCAGTTCTACGCTCGTCGCCGGGCCGGCACAACCCTTTCCTGAGAACAGATCCGGTCGTCCACAGCAATTGCCGAATCGTCCACAGAATCGGTCCCGGTTATGCACAACCCCTGTGCATAACTAGTGCGCACTAGCCCTTCGCGGGTTTCGGGGCGAGCGGCAGAAGGAGCCGATAGCCGGTGTAGACGCCGAGTGCGCTCACGATCAGTACCGACGGTATCGCGATGGCCAGCGGCGGGCGCTGGTACCCGGTGTTGCGCAGCAGGTCCGCGAGCCATTGCGCCACCAGCAGCAGCTCGGCGGCGACGGCTGGGACCAGGCTCACCGGCAGTAACAGTACGCCGCGCCAGAAGCCGAGGCGGAAGAACGTGATGCCCAGCAGCCACCCGGTCACTTCGTGGGCCAGGATCATCAGGAAGAACTCGGCGAAGATCAGCCCGCCCTGCGACGTGTTCGTGAAGAGGTGAGGGTTGGTCAGCTTGTCCGGCCAGCCCTGCCCCGCGTACAGGGCATGCTCGGCCTGGTACGCCAGCAGCCACAACAGCGCGGTAGCGGCCGCGGTCCCGGTCAGGTAGATGCCGGAGGCAACTGAATACATCCGCCGGGTGACGCCTTGCGCGATCAGCAGGGTGAAGAACGCCGGGGTGAGCGTGATCCCGATCGCCATCGAGAAGTACTTCGGGGACTGCGTGCCGTAGTCCCACACGCTGGCCTTGACGCCGCCGGTCAGGAGCGCGATCACGATCCCGACGCCGAGCAGCGCGACCAGCATCACCACCCAGTAGCCGACCAGCATCTGCCGCATGCCTTGGGTCATCGCGTTCACGACGTGCTTGAACCGCCGCAGATCGGTGACTCCGCGGGGCAGGGTCGCGCGGTCGCTGACCGTCGTGCCGCTCATGACCGGGCTCCCGTCGAGGCGGTGAGGTGGACGAACAGATCCTGCAGACCGACCGGGCCGATCTCCAGGCCGGCGGCCGCCGCGTCGGCGACCAGCGCCGGATGCAGATCGCCGAGAACGGTGGTGGACTTGGTCCCGCCGAGGCGCTCCTCGGCGAGCACGGTGAAGCCGGCGGTGAACTTGTCGACCGCCGCGGCCGGGCCGACGACCGACGCGCCACGCCCACGCAGCGCGTCCACCGGCGACTGGGTGACCAATCGGCCGCCGTCCAGGATGACCACCTCTTCGAGCATCGCGCTGACCTCGCTGACCAGGTGCGTGGAGAGCACGATCGTGCGCGGCACCTCGGCGTAGTCGGCGAGCAAGGCGTCGTAGAACAGGTTCCGGGACGGTACGTCCATGCCCAGGTAGCTCTCGTCGAAGATGGTCAGCGGCGCGCGGCTGGCGAGCCCGAGCACGACGCCGAGCGCGGACTTCTTGCCGCGGGACAGCTTCTGGATCTTCTGCTTCATCGGCAGCTCGAACCGGTCCAGCAGCTCACCGGCGAGGTCGGCGTCCCAGTACGGGCGCAGCGCGGCGGCGAGTTGCACGGCCTGCCGCACCTGCGCGCCGGCCGGGTTGTCGCCGGAGTCCCGGATCAGGCAGACCCGGCTGGTGACGACCGCGTTCTCGTACGGCTCCTGCGCCGCGCCGAGATCACCGCCTTCGATCAGGACGCGTCCTTCGTCCGGCCGCCGGAACCCGGCCAGCGCGGCGGCGAGCGTACTCTTCCCGGAGCCGTTCCGGCCGAGCAACCCGTGGATCTTCCCCGGCGCCAGCCGGAGATCGAGCCGGTCCAGCGCGGGCAGGCCGGCGAACCGGACCGAGACGTTCTCGGTTCGTACTGTCAGGGCGGACGTCATCACGCGTCTCCGTAACTGGCGAGGTGCCGGACGATGTCGGTGAGCGGGATGCCGATTGCTTTCGCCTCCCGGATCATCGGGTCGACGACGTCGGCGAAGAACGATTCCTTCCGGCCGGTACGCAGCAGGTCCCGCGCGTTCGGCGCGACGAACATGCCGATGCCGCGCTTCTTGTACAGCACCCCTTCGTCGACCAGCTGGCCGAAACCCTTGGCGGCGGTCGCCGGGTTGATCCGGCAGAAGGCGGCGTACTGATTGGTCGACATCACCTGTTCGTTCTCGGCGAGGACGCCGGTCACGATGTCGTTCTTGATCTGGTCGGCGATCTGCAGATAGATCGGGCTCCGGTCGTCGAACATCAGCACCCCCTGTCGCCGGCGTCGTTACTTGGTTCATTACTTGAGTAAAGAACCATAGCACCTCCCAGAGCGCGGGGCAGCGGACGGGCGCAGCGGGCGCAGCGGGCGCAGCGGGCGCAGCGGGTTGACATGGCTCGGGTCGGGCGGGTTGACATGGGGCGGGTCGGGGGGGTTGACATGGGGCGGGTCGCCGAGGTCAGCCGCCCGAGTGCTGGCTCTGCAGCGACTTCTTCAGCGCGGGCGCCACCGGGCCGACCCGGACCGCGAGCTGCGCCAGCCGGTCCTTGTGCCGCAGCCGCTGCTCCTTGCTGATCACGATCCGCAGGCCGGCGGTGGCCGCCAGCACGGCGATCGACGCGTCCCGGAGATCCACCCGGGAGACGACCCGGGACGGGCGCAGCGTGTCGTGCGCGGCATGCAGGAGCTGCCGGCGGATCAGCGGGTGCCGGACGGTGATCCGGCCGGCCGGGAAGATGCCCAGCACGCGACGTGGCTCGACCTTGATCAGCTGCGCCCGGGCGAGCTCGTCGCGGACCATCCGCACCGTCAGGTGGTTCCGGCGGTCGATCCAGTGCCGCCAGCGCCGCGGCCCCACCGCGCGGAGTTCTTCCAGCACTGCCGCCTGCACTGGGTCGATCGGGGCTGCCGCCGTGGTCACCCGGGCGCGGCCGTTGTCGTCAGCAACATTTCCGTTGAGCTGCAGGTCGACCAGCACCGCGGCTCGCAGCAGCTTGCCCAGCTTGGCCTGCCCGCGCAGCTTTCCCTTGACCGGATCCCAGGACAGCAGGAACAACCTGGCCGCGATCCCGTCCGGCACCGTCGCGTTGCCTAGGGCAACAGTCTTCCGCTGCCGGCCGGGTCGCCGAGCCGAACCCGACCGACTTGACCGCCCTGATCGCCGCAACGGCGTCACCACCGGCTTGCTCATCCGGCCCTCCTCGCGCGACCGGAGGCACTTGGCCCTGATCGGCCGGAGCGCTTCACCACCGTCTTATTCATCGCTCTCCTCGTTGGGCGGGCGGCCCGGGCCGCGGAGTTTGCCTACTCCGGCGGGCAGCCGGCCGGCGTCGGCCAGGGCCCGGCGGAGCAGGTACTCGATCTGTGCGTTGGTGCTGCGCAGGTCGTCGTTCGCCCAGCGGGCCAGCGCGTCGTGCACAGCCGGATCCAGCCGGAGCAGGATCTTCTTCCGTTCGACGGCCACGGCCCGCGGCTCACTGGTAGAGCGAGCCGGTATTGACCACCGGCTGAGCATCCCGGTCGCCGCACAGCACCACCATCAGGTTGCTGACCATCGTCGCCTTCCGCTCCTCGTCCAGGTCGACCACCCGGTGCTCCGACAGCCGCTCCAGCGCGAGCTCGACCATCCCGACCGCGCCTTCGACGATCTGCTGCCGGGCCGCGACGATCGCGCCGGCCTGCTGGCGGCGCAGCATCGCCTGGGCGATCTCGGGCGAGTACGCGAGGTGGGTGATCCGTGACTCGATCACCCGCACCCCGGCCGCATGCACCCGGGCGCCGATCTCGGCGGACAGTTTCTCGGTGATCTCGTGCGTACTGTCCCGCAGCGACAGCACGTCCTGCTCGGAGTGCACGTCGTACGGGTAACTGTTGGCGATGTGCCGGACCGCGGTCTCGGTCTGGATCGCCACGAACTCGACGAAATCGTCCACCTCGAACGTCGCCTGCGCGGTGTCCTCGACCTGCCAGACCACCACCGCGGCGATCTCGATCGGGTTGCCGTCGGCATCGTTGACCTTGGCAACGGACGTCTCGTGGTTGCGAATCCGGGTCGAGACCTCACGCCGGGTGGAGATCGGGTTCACCCAGCGCAGGCCGTTGGTCCGGATCGTCCCCGAGTACCGCCCGAGAACCTGCAGGACCCGCGCCCGGCCGGGTGACACCGCCGTCAGACCCTTCAGCACGATCAGCGCGAGCACGATCGCGCCGATTCCGGCGATCACCAGCGTGCCGTCCTGATTCCGGAAAACGAGCAGGAACACCCCCGCTGCCGCCAGCACGAGCCCGAGCAGAAACATCAGCCACCCATTGGCCTCGCCACCCGCCCGCTCAACCACCTTCGCCGCAGGCATCCGCACATCTACCATCACAAGCTCCTCTCGATACCTCCAAGCTACCAAACTGATATCACATTTGCAAAATCCTCCAGCCCAACCCCGCCCGCCGGCCCGACACGCCGCCGCGTACGGCCTCGACTGGCCGCATGCCTCCTCGCCCACGCGACTCCCTCGCAGCCGCCGTCATTTGAGACGTGAACCCCTCAACCGGTCCCTTCACACCCCGCATACAGGGGGCAAACCGGCAACCCCCGACGTTCACCCCTCAAATGCACTCGGCCGGGGCGGCGGTGGGGGCGGTGGTGGGGTGGGTTAGGGGAGGCGGGTGGAGAGGGTTGTCAGGTGGGATTGCCAGTGGGGGGCCTGGGAGTTGGGGAGGGGGTCTATCGGGGAGGCGTTCCAGGCGTGGATGGGGCGGATGCCGTGGAGGGCGTTGAGGAGCCAGGCTTCGGTGGTTGCCTGGAGTTCGGTGGGGGTGATGGGGTGTTCAGCGATCTCCACGCCTTGGGTGGTGGCTATTTTGCGGAGCAGGTGGGCGGTGACGGACGGAAGGAAGGGCCGATCGGACGGCGGGAAGCAGAGCGTGTCGTCCTCCCACCAAGCGATCGCCGAGTACGCCGCCTCAAGAACCGTTCCGTCCGTGTCCAGCAGGAGGATTTCGTCGGCGCGGTCGGGGGCGGCCGCCTTGAGTTTGCCGAGGAGTTCCAGGTCGGGCCCTTTCACCCTGGGTGCGGTTCTCGGGTCCGGTCCGTCGTGTACGGCGACGCGGACCGCACCGCCGATCGGAGGCGCCGGCCGCAACTGCACCGCGAACTCCCCCGCCGAGCTCAGTTCGAACCGCGGGAACCACCGCCCGAACCCAGGCAGCCGGGCGATCTGCTCATCCCAGAACCGTTCCGCCCGGACCCGTTCCACCGCGATCCCCGCCGCCGCGCACGAACCCACGAACCGGTCCCGATGCAGTTCCAGCCCCCGAACCTTCCCACCCGCGACCAGAAACGAATCCGCCACCAGCAAGTCAGTCATCATTTCCCTCCCACCGCAGCTGTTGCTTTGAGCAACATTTCTTCGTACTCGGCGTCCGGCTCGGAGTCCAGGACTATCGCTCCCCCGGCGCCGATCACGGTCGCGTCCGGGGTCAGTACCGCGGTCCGGATCACGACGCTGAGATCCGCCCGGCCGTCCACGGCCAGATAGCCGAGCGCCCCCGAGTACACGCCCCGCGCGCTCGACTCCAGCTCGTCGATGATCCGCATCGTGCGGATCTTCGGCGCGCCCGTCATCGACCCGGGCGGGAAGCACGCGCGAACCGCGCCGATCGTTGTGACGTCAGCGCGCAATCGCCCGCGTACCGTCGTCACCAGCTGATGTACGGTCCGATAGCTCTCGACCTGCATCAGTTGCGGGACCTGCACGGTCCCGGGTTCGCTCACCCGGCCGAGGTCGTTGCGGATCAGGTCGACGATCATCAGGTTCTCGGCGCGGGTCTTGTCGTCCTCGGCGAGCGACTTCGCGGCCAGCTGGTCCTGGTCCGGGTCGAGGTCGCGCGGCGCGGTGCCCTTGATCGGACGGCATTCGGCCCAGCGATCCGCGTCGACGGTGAGGAAGCGTTCCGGCGACGAGCTGGCGACCGCGAGGTCACCGGATCTGAGGAAGGCCGCGTACGGCGCCGGGTTCGCGGATCGCTGCCAGCAGAAGAACTCGAACGGATCGGGTACGGCGGGCAGGCGGACGCGGTTCGTCAGGTTCACCTCGTACGTCTCGCCGGCCGCGAGTTCCGCCAGGCAACGTTCGATCCCGGCCAGGTACGTCGGCCGGTCCTGCTCGAGATGCGCTTCCAGATCCAGCCGGGCAATCGCCGGTACGTCGACGCCAGGCATCCACCAGTCCGCGGCGGACCGCTCGGCCCGATCCAGCCAGTCCTCACCTGCGCCGGTTAGGTCGAGTGCGACCAGGTACGTCACGTCGCGGTCGTGGTCGATGACGACGAAACGGTTGGCCCAGATCCACAGTGCGTCCGGCGTGGTCGCCTGGTGCGCGGCAGTTCCGCCGGTGAGCGCCTTCAGCTCGTACCCGAAGTAGCCGACGTAGCCACCACAGAACAACCCGTCCAGCTCAGGCGGCGGCTCCCCCGTCCGCTCAGCGAGCAGCTTGTCCAGTTCCTCGAACACGTCCCCGTCGGCCGCATCCCGAACCAGCACCTCCGCCCCGGCACCCAGCGTCGTACCAAGAACAGAAACCCGCCGCGGCAACCGGTCCGTCAAGCTGCCGTCGAGCCAGTACGCCACCGGCTCGCCGGCCAGCAGCTCGCGGTAGACCGTTTCACCGTCCAGCGCCCGGTCGAGCGTCCGGACGGACCAGCGCAGCGCACTCACAGGCACACCGTACCTACCGAATGCCCGGGTGAGCCTGAGTGCTCAGGAGCCGGTCAGCGCGACCTTGGTACGCATGGCGGTGATCCGCCGGATCGGGATCGCCACTTCGAGGCCGTCCTTGGTCTCGGCACGGTCCGCGAGCCAGGCGACCGCGGCGTCGCGGCGGACGTCCGGCGTACCCGGCAGGTACAGCGCGTTGACCAACCGGAGGGCATCGTCGCGGGTGCGGATCAGGTACACGTACCGCTCGCGCTGGCTCTCCATCACGTCGAAGCCGGCGTGCTTCAGCTGGTCCTTCAGCTCGGTGATCTCCCCACCCGCCGGGAACTGCGGCGTCGACCGGAGCCGCGTGGTCAGCCCGCTGAGCGTACGGATGTCACCGCGCCGGAGCGGCCGTACCGCCGGGACGATCGCGGCCAGTACGCCACCACGCCGCAGCACCCGCGCCGCCTCGTGCAGTACGTCCGGAAGTGGTTGCAGCACCATCAGGCCCATCGAACAGGTGACGACGTCGAAGACCTCGTTCGCGAACGGCAGGTGCACCGCGTCGGCCTGCACGCGTGGGTTCGGCGCGCCGGCCAGCTGGGTCGCGTTGTTGTCCACGCCGACCACCCAGCGCCCGTACAGCTCGCGCGCCACCGGGCCGTTGCCGCAGGCGAGGTCCAGCACCCGGCGGGCCTCACCGGAGACGGCCCGGACCAGCCAGCGGTACGGCGTGTGGTCGCCGGCCACCGCCCGCGACAGCAAAGCCTCGGTACAACCCGGAGCCGCGGAGTGGAACTCCCGCAGGTACTCCGGCCAATCGATCGCATCATTCTCAGACATAGCGGCCCGACCGTACCTGCTGACGACCCGGCGTCGCCCGCCGGGTGCGCAGCGTTAACCCAGAGTTGACTTTGTCAGACGCGGCTGACGAAAATGTGGCCGGCCGTTTCGTCGCTGATCACGCCGCCGGCTTCGCGGCTGCCGACCAGGACGCCCTCCGCGTCGAGGGTCGAGTCGACCTCGCGACCGGGCAGCGCGCCGGCCTTACGGAGCACCGCCATCGCGCCGTCGTCGGTCTGTACGGGCTCGGCGATCCGGCGGACCAGCACCCGGACGCTCTCGCCGGTGGCCTGGTCGAGCACCTGGTCGAGCGGCTCGACCCCGATCCGGAACTCCTCGATCCCGCTGGCTGCGCTGGTGACCTGCAGCTCCTCCAGGCCCGGAATCGGGTTCCCGTACGGCGATTCGGTCGGGTTGCCGAGCAACTGCAGCAGCCGCAGCTCGACCGCGTCGCTCATCACGTGCTCCCAGCGGCACGCCTCGGCGTGCACGTCCTCCCACTCGAGCCCGATCACGTCGACCAGCAGCCGCTCGGCCAGCCGGTGCTTGCGCATCACCCGGACCGCCTGCTTCCGCCCGACGTCGGTGAGCTCCAGGTGGCGGTCGCCCTCCACCTTGATCAGACCGTCCCGCTCCATCCGCGCGACCGTCTGGCTGACCGTCGGACCGGACTGGTGCAGCCGCTCGGCGATCCGCGCCCGCAACGGCAGGATGCCCTCTTCTTCCAGCTCGTAGACGGTCCGCAGGTACATCTCGGTGGTATCGATCAGCTCGCTCACGACAACCATTCTCACCTATGCAGGCAAGCCTTACCCAATTCCCTGGGGTACAGGCGGAGGATGAGCGCGATGACGGCAATGATGTGGTTCCGGCGCGACCTTCGGCTGGCGGACAATCCCGCGCTCCTGGACGCGGTCGCGGCGGGCGACGGGCGGGTGCTCGGCCTGTTCGTGCTGGATCCGTTGCTCTGGGAGCGATCGGGCGATCCGCGGCGCGAACAGTTGCTGGCGTCGCTGCACGCGCTGTCGGCGTCGATGGGTGGGCGGCTGGTGGTGCGACGGGGTGATCCGGCTGAGGTCGTGCCCGCGGTGGCGGGTGCGGTGCGGGCGTCGAGCGTGCATGTCAGCGCTGACTACGCGCCGTACGGGCAGGAGCGCGATCTGGCGGTGGAAGGCGCCCTGGGGTGCCCGTTGGTGCGGACGGGGTCGGCGTACGCGGTCGCGCCGGGGCGGGTGCTCAATCAGCAGGGGCGGTCGTATCAGGTGTTCACGCCGTACTTTCGGGCGTGGTTGGAGCACGGGTGGCGCAAACCGGTGGACGCGCCGGAAGACGTGCGCTGGATCGAGGCGCCGGGCGAGGAACTACCCGGTGTGAAGAAGGCGGGGGACGCGAGCGCGGGTGACGCTGGCACGGGGGACGCGGGTGCGGTGGAGGCGGGTGAGGCCGCGGCTGGTGAGCGTTGGCGTGGTTGGCTGGCGGGAGTCTCGGCGTACGCCGACGAGCGGGATCGGCCTGATCTGGACAGTACGTCGCGGATGTCCGTCCCGTTGAAGTACGGCGAGATCCACCCGCGCACGATGCTCGCGGACCTGGCTCGCCGGCACAGCGCCGGCGCTGAGGCGTACCGGCGGGAGCTGGCCTGGCGCGAGTTCTGCGCCGACCTGCTCGCCAGGTACCCGCGCGCCGCCTGGGAACCGTTGCGCCCCGAGTTCGCCCGCATGCAGTACGACGAACCGCGCGGGCAGGGCGGCCCGTTGGAGGCCTGGCGCACCGGCCGCACCGGCTTTCCGATCGTGGATGCCGGCATGCGGCAGCTGGCCGCGACCGGCTTCCTGCACAACCGCGTCCGGATGGTCGTCGCGTCCTTCCTGGTCAAGGACCTGCACATCCACTGGAAGTACGGCGCCCGCTGGTTCATGCGGTCCTTGCGCGACGGCGATCTGGCCTCGAACGCGCTGAACTGGCAATGGGTGGCCGGCTGTGGCGCGGACGCGGCGCCGTACTTCCGCATCTTCAATCCGGTCACCCAGGGCCTGAAGTTCGACCCGAGCGGCGCGTACGTCCGGCGCTGGGTTCCCGAGTTGCGGCAACTGGACGGCAAGGCGGCGCACGAGCCGTGGAAGCACGGCGGCGCGGCCGGGTACCCGGATCAGCTGGTCGACCACGGCGAGGCCCGGCGCGAGGCGCTCCGCCGGTACGAAGCGATCCGCTGACCTCCGCCGACTCTTGACGCGTACTCGAGTCGTACCCCTATAGTGCTAGTCAACTAGATGAATGGGGTAATGGATGATCGAGTTCCATCTGGACGGGCGCTCGGGGGTGTCGCCGTACCAGCAGATCGTTCAGCAGGTCCGGAACGCGTTGCGGCTCGGACTGCTGCGCGAGGGTGATCAGTTGCCGACCGTGAAAGACGTGGTGGCGGCGCTGGCGATCAACCCGAACACCGTGCTCAAGGCATACCGCGAGCTCGAGCACGAAGGCCTGGTGCAGGCCCGGCCGGGGCGCGGCACGTTCGTCACCCGGACCCTCACCGACAACACGCTCGCCGCGCACGGCCCGCTCCGGCAGGACCTGCGCCGCTGGCTCGCCAAGGCCCGCAAGGCGGGGCTGGACGACGAGAGCATCGAGGCGTTGTTCCTGACCACCTTTCGGTCCGCCGCTCAGGAGGACATAGCGTGACGGCTGTCTTGCAAGCCCACGGTCTGGGCAAGAAGTACGGGCAGCGCTGGGCGCTGACCGATTGTGACCTGGAGGTTCCGGCCGGACATGTGGTCGGGCTGGTCGGGCCGAACGGCGCCGGCAAGAGCACCCTGCTGAACCTGGCGGTCGGCATGCTGACGCCGTCCGCCGGCGCGGTCGAGGTGCTCGGCGCGCCGGCCGGTACCCAGCAGGCGAAAGTCGGCTACGTCGCGCAGGACACCCCGACGTACGCCCGGCTGAGCGTCGCCGACCATCTGCGGCTCGGCGCGCGGCTGAACCCGGCGTGGGACGAATCCCTTGCCCAGAACCGGATCGAGCACCTCAAGCTGGACCCGAAGCAACGGGCCGGCCGGTTGTCCGGCGGTCAGCGCGCGCAGCTCGCGCTCACCCTCGGCCTGGCCAAGCGGCCCGAGCTGCTGATCCTCGACGAGCCGGTCGCCGCGCTGGACCCGCTGGCCCGGCGCGAGTTCCTGCAGGACCTGATGGAGGCGGTCGCCGAGCAGGAGCTCAGCGTCGTACTGTCCTCGCACCTGGTCTCCGATGTGGAACGCGCCTGCGACTTCCTCATCGTGCTCGTGGATTCCCGCGTACAGGTCAGCGGCGAGATCGACACCCTGCTGGCGACGCACTACCGGCTGACCGGTCCGCGCCGCGACCAGAAGGACCTGCCGCGCGATCAGCACGTGGTGACCGCGAGCCACACCGATCGCCAGTCCACGTACCTGATCCGGACCGATCAGCCGATTCTCGATCCGGCCTGGACGGTCACCCAACTCACGCTCGAGGACCTGGTACTCGCGTACATGGGCCGCGATGTTCAGCCGGAGCGCCCGGTACTGGAGGTGCAGCGATGATCTGGCTGACGTGGCGGCAGTTCCGCGTGCAGTTCCTGGTGATCGCGGGGGTGGTGCTGGCGGCCGGGATCTTCTTCGCGGCGACCGGCCCGGGACTACTCGACGACTATCGCCGGCTGACCGACGGCTTCATCAAGAACCTTGCGTTCGAACGGCTCGACCCGTTGCTCTACCGGGTCGGTCAGGTGATGTTGTACGCGATCCCGTCGGTGATCGGCGCGTTCTGGGGAGCGCCGTTGATCGCCCGCGAACTGGAGGCCGGTACGCATCGGCTGGCGTGGAGTCAGAGCATCTCGCGCTTCCGCTGGCTGGCCACGAAGGTCGGCGTGACCGGGCTGACCGCGGTCGGGATCACCGGTCTGCTCAGCTTCGCGGTCACCTGGTGGTCGGACCCGATCGACGACGCGCTCCAGGCAGGGCAGGACTCGAACACGTATCTGCCGCGAATGTTCCCGCCCACCTTCTCGGCCCGCGGTCTGGTCCCGGTCGGGTACGCGGCGTTCGCGTTCGCGCTCGGCGTCGCGGTCGGCCTGGTCGTCCGCCGGACCCTGGTCGCGCTGGCGATCACGCTCGCGGCGGTGATCCTGATCCAGATCGTCACGCCGACGTTCATCCGTCCGCACCTGCTGGCGCCGACCGACAAGTACGTGGCGGCGACCGCCGACAGCATGCGTGGGTTCCAGCTGAGTGGGCCGGACACGGCTCCACAGGTCAAGTCGATGGAGGTCGCGGTCGACTCAGTCGGCGCGTGGAAGCTCTACGACAAGACGGTCGACAAGTCGGGCACCGTACAGAACTCCCTGCCCGACTGGGCGATCAAGTGCGCGCCGATGGCGCCGCCGAATCCGTCCGGCGCGGAGAAGCCGACCTCCCGCGCCGACATGACCGCGTGCTATCAGCGCCTGGCGGACGAGGGCTACCGGCAGCACGTCAAGTACTTCACCGCGGACACCTTCTGGGCACTGCAGTGGCGCGAGTTCGGCCTGTTCTTCGTACTCGCGTTGCTGCTGACCGGCTTCAGCTTCTGGCGAATCCGGCGCGACCTTTCCTGACCCGGCGGACCAACAGGGCCGCGGCGAGCACCGCCGCGGCCACCACGGCGGAGGTCCAGGGCAGGGTGACCGCGAGGACGACGCACCCGGTCAGGCCGAGCACGTTGACGGCCCGCGGCCAGCGGCGCTGCTCGGCCGGCTGAGTGAAGGCGGACGCGTTCGCGATCGCGTAGTACAACAGGACTCCGAACGAGGAGAAGCCGATCACGCCGCGCAGATCGGTGCTGAGGACCAGTACGCCGACGACCCCGGCGAGCGCGAGCTCGGCGTGGTGCGGCACCTGGTAGCGGGGATGTACGGCGGCCAGCCAGCTGGGCAGGTCCCGGTTCCGGGCCATCGCCAGGGTCGTACGGCCGACGCCGGCGATCAACGCGAGCAGGGCACCGAGGCTGGCGAGGGCGGCGCCGACCCGTACGGCCGGTACTGCCCAGGCCGCACCGGCCCCGTCGACCGCGGCCGCGAGGGGCGCAACGGTCGACGCGGGGTCGCCGTGCCGGAGCAGGGCGACCGCGACCAGCAGATAGATGCCGATAGCAACAGTCAGCGCGATGGTGACGGCGCGGGGGATGGTCCGCGCGGGGTCGCGGACTTCTTCACCCATGGTCGCGATCCGGGCGTACCCGGCGAACGCAAAGAAGAGCAGTCCGGCGGACTGCAGGACGCCGTACGCGGAGGTTGCCGTCGATACGTGCTGCTGTTGCGAGTCGGTGGTGAAGAGCAGGACCAGTACAAGTGCGAGTACCGCGAGGGTGCAGGTGACGAGAATTCTGGTCAGTCGCGCGGTTCTGGTCACGCCGCGATAGTTGACTGCCGCGAGTGCTACGACCGCCACCAGGGCGAGTACGCGTTGCAGCCAGCCGATCGAGGTCACGTACGTCGCGAAGGTGAGCGCCATCGCCGCGCAGGATGCGGTCTTGCCGATGACGAAACACCATCCGGCGGCGAAACCCCACCACTCCCCCAGCCGCTCCCGCCCGTACACATAGGTGCCGCCTGAGACCGGGTAGACGGCTGCCAGCTGCGCGGACGACGCCGCGTTGCAGTACGCGACGACGGCCGCGATCACCAGCCCGGCGAGCAGGCCGCTGCCGGCTGCGCGGGCGGCCGGCGACCAGACGGCGAACACACCGGCGCCGACCATCGACCCCAGCCCGATCAGCACCGCGTCGCCCACCCCGAGACGCCGCGCCAAACCAGGCTGGTCGCCCGCGGTAGCCATCAGCACCGTCCGGGCTGGTCGGGCATCAGACTGCTTTCAGTACGCCCAGCAGACGGGTGACTTCGGCGGCGACCGCGTCGCGGGCCGGGCCGAGGTACTTGCGGGTGTCGACCAGCTTCGGGTTCTCCGCCAGGACCTCGCGGACCACGCCGGTGAAGACGTTGTTCAGGTGCGTCGCGATGTTGACCTTCGTCATCCCGGCCTCGACCGCGCGGGTCAGATCCGGATCGGCAACACCGGACGAACCGTGCAGCACCAACGGAACCGGGACCGCCTGACGGAGCTGAGCGATCAGCTCGAAGTCGAGTGTCGCGGTCCGCTCGGTCATCGCGTGCGACGAGCCGACCGCGACGGCCAGCGCGTCGACCCCGGTCGCCTCGGCGAACGCGAGCGCCTCGTCCGGCCGGGTCCGGGCGCCGGGCGCGTGCACGCCGTCCTTACCGCCGACCTCCCCGATCTCGGCCTCGACGAACACGCCGTGGTCGTGGCAGTACTTCGTCACCTCGGTCGTACTCGCCACGTTGTCCGCGTACTCGAGCTTCGACGCGTCGTACATCACCGACGTGAACCCGAGCGTGACCGCCTCGGTGACCAGGTCCCGGTCCATCGCGTGGTCGAGGTGGACGACGACCGGCACCGTCGCGGCCGCGGCCGCGGCCAGCGTCGCGACACCGATCGGCTTGAGCGCGCCGTGGTACTTGACCGCGTTCTCACTGATCTGCAGGATCACCGGCGCGCCGGCCTGCTCGGCGCCCGCGATCAGCGCGGTCGCGTGCTCCAGCTGGATCACGTTGAACGCACCGACGCCCCGCCCGGCCTTGGCGGCAGCCAAAACCACCTCGGCTCCGGAAACCAACGGCATGAGAACTCCTTCTACTGAACGGAAACTTGGGGCTGCCAACGGCGGTACGCGCCGAGATCGATGTCCCCGGCAACGGGTGTCAGCACGGCCGCGGCGGAGGCGGCGACGGCGGACTTGAGCACGATGGTCCAGTCCGGCTCGGCCGATTCCGCGACCGCGGCGGCGACCACCGCCGTACACGCGTCGCCCGCGCCGGTCGGGTTGCCGCGAACGGTCTCCACCGGCAGCGCGCGCCAGACACCTTTCTTGCTGGCGGCAACCATCCCGCGCGGTCCGTCGGTGATCACCGCGGCGGTCGCGCCCAGCGCGACCAGCTCGGCCGCGCCGTCCTCGACCTCGGCGTCGCCGACCGCGGCGCGCAGCTCGGACGCGTTCGCCCGGACCACCGCGCCGGCACGGGCGGCGGCAGTCAGCGCGTCACCGCCGGTGTCGATCACCGAAAGTACGTCGTGATGCCGGGCGTGCACCGCGAGTTCGGCGTACGCGTCGGCCGGCAGGCCCGGCGGCAGACTGCCCGAGCAGGACAGCACCCCGAGCCGGCCCCACGGCATCCGGTCCAGGAACGCGCGCCACTCGTCGCCGCTCACGGTCGGCCCGGCTTCGTTGAAGATCGTCGCGTCGCCGTCCGATCCGTTGATAATGGCAACGGTTCGCCGGGTCTCACCGGCGATCGGAGTCAGCAGCGCGGTCAGCCCGGCATCGAACAGTTCCTCGGCGACCAGCTCACCGGTGACGCCACCGACGAAGCCGAGGACGAGCACCTGATGCCCGAGCGTCGCCGCCACCCGCGCGACGTTCACGCCCTTCCCACCGGCGCGCTGCCGGGTTCGGTCGACGCGATGACTGCCGCCGACCACCAGCTCGTCCACCTCGTAGGTGACGTCCAGCGCGAGGTTCAGGGTGACCGTGCCGATCATCGATCCAGCCACGACCCGGCCCGCATCACCTTCTGGACGGTGTACTCCTCGTCCAGCAGCAGGAGGTCCGCCCGCTTACCGGTCTCGATCGAACCGACGTCGTACCAGCCGAAGGTCTGCGCCGGAGTGGTCGAGGCCATCCGCGACGCGTCCACCAGCGAAACCCCGGACTTCACCGCGTTCCGGTACGCGACGTCCATCGTCAGCGTGCTGCCCGCGATCGAATGTGTGCCGTGGGCAAGCGTCACCAGGCCCTCGTTGACGTCGACCTCGAGACCGCCGAGCTTGTACCGGCCGTCCGGCATCCCGGTCGCTTCCATCGCGTCGGTGATCAGCGCGATCCGGTGTACGCCGGCCGCGGCCAGCGCGACCCGGACCACCTGCGGGTCCAGGTGCATGCCGTCGTTGATCACCTCGAGCAGCAACCGCTCGTCGTTCAGCGCGGCGCCGACCGGGCCGGGGTCGCGGTGATGGAACGGCCGCATGCCGTTGAACAGGTGGGTCGCGACGGTCGCACCGGCATCCGCGCCGGCCACCATCTGCTCGTACGTCGCGTCGGTGTGCCCGAGCGCGGCGACCACACCGGCGTCGACGACCTGGCGGATCGCTTCCAGTCCGTTCTCCAGCTCGGGCGCGATCGTCACCATCTTCACCGCGTCGCTGAGTACGGTCGCGATGTCCTCGGTGAGTGGCGGCCGGAGCAGCGACGGCTCGTGCGCGCCGCATCGCGCCTCGGACAGGAACGGTCCCTCGAGGTGCACGCCCGCGATGTCCCCGTCGGCGACCAGCTCCTCCAGACAGGCGGTCTGCGCGACCAGTACGTCGAGTGGCGACGTCACCAGGCTGGCGAGCGTGGTGGTCGTACCGTGCCCACGATGGAAGGCCACGACCTTGCGGGCCTCCTCCGGGTCAGTGGTCGAGAACGACGACCCGCCGCCTCCGTGCGTGTGGATGTCGACGAACCCCGGCACCACCGTCACGTCACCGAGGTCCTCGGGCCGCTTGCCGTCTGCCGGCATCCCCTCGGACCGGCGCCCGAAGGCGTGGATGTCCTCTCCGACCACCTGAATCCAGGCATGCTCCAGGACATCGTCCGGCGTAACCACCCGGCCGACCCGATAGGTCGTCATACGTTCTTTTCCTCCTCGTCGGCGCGATCCCAGGCCATCCGCGCGGCGCCGAGACAGCCGGCCTCGTCGCCGAGGACGGCGGCCACGATCTCCGGCTCGCGCTGGAACGTGATCCGCGCGTGGACTCCTTCGCGCAGTGGCTGCAACAGTGTCTCCCCGGCGCCGATCAGCCCGCCGCCGATCGCGATCCGGGTCGGCGCGACCAGGGTCGTGTACAGGACCAGCGCGTCGATCAGCGCGGTCAGCGCGACCTGCCACACCGCCGCGGCGTCCTCGTCACCGGCCGCCAGCAGCTCCATCACCTCACGCGCGCCGTCGACGGTCCGCCCGGTACGCGCCGTGTACCGCCGGGCCAGCGCGGCGGCCGAGGCGACCGTCTCCAGGCAGCCCCACTGGCCGCAGGCACACAGCTCGGCGGCGTCACCGTAGATGAACTTCGAGTGCCCGAGCTCCCCCGCGTACCCGTCGCCGCTGACCAGCGAACCGTCGACCACCATCGCGGCCGCGATCCCGGTACCGAGCGGGAGGAACATCGAGTTGGTCGTCCCGGCGAGCGCGCCGTGCCGCAGCTCGGCGTACCCACCGGCGCGGACGTCATGGGCGAGCACGATCGGTAGGTCGTCGCTGCCCGCGGCCCGGACCGCCGCCTGCAGTTCGGCGAGGACCGGCGTCCCGACCCATTCCAGGTTCTCGGCGCCGACGGTGCCGTGCTCGGCGTCGATGACACCCGGCACCACGACGCCGATCGCGCGGACGCGATGGCCTTCCGCGGTCGCCTTCTGCCCGAGCTCGACCACGGTCGAGAGCAACGCGTCCAGTACGGCCCGGCCACCGGCTGCCCGCGGCGTCGGCCGGGTCTCCCGGTGCAGCACGGCACCGTCGGCGGCGACCAGGGCACACTTCATCCGGGTTCCACCGAGGTCGACGGCAACCACGACTTCACAGGGGTCCACAGAGCGCCATTATGCAGCGTTACCTGACAGTCCGAACATCCATGAGCAAAACCCGGACAAAACTCACCCACCCCGACGACCGGCGGGGTGGGTGTGAATCAGCCGCGCAGGCCCTGGTTGAAGGCCGCTACCAGGAAGGCGATCAGGTTCTCGGCGAGCTTGCCCTGGTCGTCGGCGCCCGCCCCTTCAGCGCCCGGAGCCGGCGACAGCGCCTGGGACTGGTGCAGGGCCAGCAGGCCCAGCATGTTCACGTACCCGAACGCGACCGCTTCCGGGGACGCCTGCGGCAGCGCCTGCTGCAGCGCGGCCCGGTAGCGGCTCTCGACCGGTTCGGACTCGGCCGCGTACAGCTCACGGATCCGCCGGCTCGGGTCGAACGCGATCCGGCCGATGAAGCGCGCGACCACCGCGCCGCGCTCGCCGCGGCGCAGCACCAGCTCCAGGCCGGGCTCGATGAACGCCCGGATGAGATCTTCGGGCGTCGGTGACCCGGCCGCCTCCAGCTGGTCCAGCCGGCGCCTTCGTTCGGTGTTGACCGGCGCCATCGCCCGGCCGACCGCGGCCCGCAACAGGGCTTCCTTCGACCCGAAGTGATAGTTGACCGCCGCGATGTTCGCGGCCGCGGCGACCGTGATGGCGCGCAGCGACGTCCCCTCGTAGCCCCCTTCGCCGAACCGCTGCTCGGCGACGTTGAGCAGTCTTTCCCGGGTCGTTTCGACCGGTGTTTCCACAGAGTTCTCCTTCCCCCCGGCTACCACTCGCTCAGGCACCCCACCTGCTCACGCGCAGTAGCTTGCAGTCAGCATAGTTCAAACGGACGTTTGAACTGGAGGGCTCAGTCGGTTTGTCTCCGAGAAATCCTCAGATTTCCCTGAATCCCTTTTCTTCCCACCGACCACACCCCTCACACCTGCGTACGCCCTGTGTGCAAACGGTTGTTCTCCGTGCATGGCCTAAGGTCGTGGACCATGAGTTTTGTGCGGGTCGAGCGGCGGTTTCAGGGTCCGGAGCGGTCAGGGAACGGTGGGTACGTGGCCGGCTTGGTCGGGACCGCGCTGGCGGCGCGACTCGATGATTCGCACGTACCCAAAGTCACACTGCGAATGCCTCCGCCGTTGCAGCAGGAGCTTGAGTTGGCGGCGACGGCCGAGGGTGCACGGCTCACGCACGGTGACGTACTGGTCGCGGAAGGCGCACCGTTTGACAGCGATTTCCTCGCCGACGCGACCATCGATCCGGTCGCGCCGGAGGAAGCACGAGCGGCCGAAGCGGCGTACCGCGGGCTGCACAATCATCCGTTCCCGACCTGCTTCGTCTGCGGTCCCGCGAACCAGGGTGGTCTGCGGTTGCAGCCCGGCCCGATCGGCGCGGGGCGCACGGCCTGCACCTGGCGGCCGGCGGCCGACCTCGGCACCGACGGGCTGGTCGACGAGTTGTTCCTTTGGGCCGCGCTCGACTGCCCCGGCGGCTGGACGATCGACCTCGACGGACGTCCGTCAGTACTCGGCCAGCTGACCGCTTGCATCGACGCGCGGCCGCAGGTCGGTGAGGAATGCATCGCGCTCGGCCGCTACCTGGGCGAGGACGGCCGCAAGACCTACACCGCCAGCACGCTGTACGACGCCGACGGCCGCGTCCTCGCCCGCGCGAAGCACACCTGGATCACTGTCGACCCAGCCGCCTTCAACTAGCAGGTCCGGGCCGCGCAGCCTGCCTGCCTAGCGGACCCGAGCCGCGCGCAGCCTGCCCGTCTAGCGGATCCTGGCCGCGCAGCCTGCCCCGTTTAGCGGACTCGGGCCGCGTGCGCCCGGGCCTTGGCGCGGTTGCCGCAGGTCGCCATCGAGCACCACCGGCGGCGGCCCCGCGGATTCAGGAACAGCCAGCCGCAGGACGGGCAGGTCCGGACGTACTCGCGGGATGCTCCGGTGAGCAGCTCACCCGCGAGCACCGCCAGGTGATGCAACGGGAGCACCACATCTTCCGGCAGCTCCCAGGTGATCTTGTTGTCCGACCGCACCAGCCGCAGCCGGCCGGACGCCTTTTCGACCAGCCGCGCGACCGGCTCGAACGCATTGCCGGCCGCACCGGTCAGTACGTCGTACAGGTCGCTCCTGAAGTCCAGCGTGGTCCGCAGCGACCGCGCGGCCTCAACCGGATCGGCCTGCTCGATCAACCGGTCCGTCAGAGCGGACGATTGCAGGCCGACGTACGCGTTCCAGATCAGGAAGGCCTCGTACGACGTCAGCCACTCGGTCCGGGCGGAGGCACGGCTGGTCCACTCGGACCGGGTGTTGACGAAGTCGAGCACCGGGTGCGCGCCGACCGGCTTGGGCAGGACGACACCCCGCACCAGCTCGAGATGGGACGGCAGCGCGTTCATGGTCCTATCTTGCCGGTGGCGTGCTCGGTTCCTGGTTCGGCTGCCCGGACTGCGTGGTCGTCGGCACCGGGATGCTGACGTTCCCGTTCTGCGGGATGACCATGAACTGGATCTTGCCCGACTCGATCGCGGTCTTCAGCAGGTAGCCCTGCGCGCCGAGCATCGCGACCTGCTGCTTCACCGACTGCAGCTCGACGTTGACCTGCTGGTTCTTCTGCTCCTGCGTCGCCTTCGCCAGCTCGGCGCGCTGCTTGGCTTCGAGACCGTCGATGATGCCCTTGTCCAGCGGCATCGGCTTCTGCACGGTGAACGACAGCTCGCCGCAGTCGTTGTTGCCGTTGTAGCCGGGCCCGCAGAAGTAGTCACCGCCGACCGCGGCCGGCAGCAGCCGGGTGAACTCCTTCGCCGCGGCGGACTGGAACTGCGACTTCTTCGCCTCGTTGTTGTACAGCTCGGCCCAGCCGTAGTTCGTGGCGACCGCGGCCAGCGCCCGGTCGATCTGGGGCCGGAAGTAGCTCTGCAGCATGGTGTTCCAGCCGCGCTCCTCGTACGCCTCGGTCTTCAGGCCGATCCGCTCGTGGAAGGACTTGATCACGTCCTTGTCCCGGTTCAGCGTGAAGTACACCTGCACCCGGACGCCGAGCCGGACGTTGTCCTTGCTGACCACGGTCACCTCGTCACCGGAGTCGGTGTCGGCGCCGTCACCCCCGATGATGTACGAGCGCTGGTCGATCGGGTACGTGTACACCGTGTCGCCGGGCCCGATCAGCGAGTTCGTCGAACCGGGCGGGATGATCGACTTGAACTTCTTGTCCTCGATGATGCCGCCGCCGTAGTGCAGGCCGATCCGGTTCGTATCGGTGTTCGCGAAGTTGAAGATGTTGAACAGGATGATCAGCGCGATCACCCCGACGACCACCCCGCCGATCACCTTCGCCTTCACGCTGCCCTTGGGCTTGATCGCCGCAGCAGCGTTCCCCAGCTTTGCCATCAGTCGTCGAGCTCCTTGTCACGTTCCACCAGTCGCCGCACATCGGCGAGGGTCAGGTCGGCGGTGACCGCTACGTCGCGCGGCACCGACGGGTGCGAGCTGAGCGTACGCAGGCCCTGCTCGGCGGCCGCGACCGCCCGTTCGAGCGATCTGACCTCCCGCGTCAGCGCCCGGTGTTCGGCGTTGACCTCGGCCAGTGCCTGCTCCGCGCTTGCGGCCCGGCGGTACGACGCCCACCCGAACCAGGCGGTTCCGATCAACAGCACGACGGCCGGCAAACCGAGTCTGATCATGGGCCCGATTGTCGTTCATCTCAGGGCGAAAACCGGTTGAAGGGTGGACCGGGCGGCAGTAGGTTCGCAGTACACGCGAAGGGAGGTGGTCCAAGGCATGAAGTCTTATCGGACTCGTGAGGTGGCGGCGGGCTGACCGCCAACCACTAGTTGTGGGCAAGTGTGCGGCCAATTCAACGCCGCCACCGGGCCCGCGGGCAGTCAGGTAGTCCGCCTGACCCTGAGCGTGACCACCCGGTCATGTCTTTGGAAGCGCCCGCGGGCTTCTTTCTTTTGCGGCACAGAGCTATTCCGGCATCGGGCAATCCAGGCCGAGGGCTTCGCCGATCTCGAAGAGCTGGGCCTCGAAGTACGCGGTGGCGTCCGGGAGCACCCAGTGCAACTGGCCGAAGACTTCCATGCAGATCAGGCCGTAGAGCCTGTTCCAGTAGTTCAGCGACAGGTAGATCGCGCCGGCCGGCATCCCGTGGAAGTGCTCCGACTCCGCCGTCAGCTGCTCGACCAGCACCGGCCCGAGCACGTCGTCGGCCGGGTACGGGAACGGCTTCTGGTGCCAGACCATCGCCACCAGCTCCTTGAACAACCCACCGAACCGCATCGCCGCCCGGTGCCCCGGCGTCTCCTCGTGACAGTCGTCCTCCGGGTCGAACACGGCCGTCCCGAACAGCAGCCCGAACTCGGCCGGATGGGCGAGCGCCCAGTCCCGGAGCCCGTTCGCGAGCAGGTACAGCCGGGTACCGAGGTCCACCTCCCCGTCGGCGTTCTGCAGGTCCGTCAGCGTATTGGTCAGCTCGTCGTACAGGTCCGCGACCAGGGCGCTGATCAGCGCCTCGTGGCTCGGGAAGTACCGGTACAGGGCCGGCGGGGTGAGGCCGAGCTCGCGGGCCACCGCGCGCAGGCCGACCGCGGCCGTCCCGCCGCTGACCAGCAGCCGCCGGGCCGCCGCCTTGATCTCGGCCACTGTCGCCGCCCGGCGCCGGTCCCGTCCGGTCGTCGGTGATTTCACTGCGCAAACACTCCTTGACATCACTGTAGGGCCCGGCCGTAGAGTGAACACCGTTAACAGTTAACACTGTTCACTCTCATCTCCTGCCGTTCAATCTACGCTGTCCTGGAGCGTTCGTGTTCGAGAAGCTCGGCCATTTCGCCTACCGCCGGCGCCGTCTGGTGCTCGCCCTGACCGGAGTCTTCGTCGCCCTCGGGCTGGTCTGGGGCACCGGCGTGTTCGGCTCGCTCGCGAACGGTGGTTTCGACGCGCCGGACACCGAGTCCGCGAACGCGATCAAGACCATCGAGCAGAACGTCGGCCGGACCGGCACCGACGTGATCGTGCTCTACCGCAGCCAGTCCGGGACGGTCGCCGATCCGGAATTCCGGCGGTCCGTCGAGCATCATCTGTCCGGGCTGCCGAAGTCCGACGTCGTCGGCACCATGACGTACTGGAGCAGCAAGTCCCCCGCGTTCGTTTCGACGGACGGGCACAGTACGTACGCCGTACTCACGCTGGCCGGCGCGACCCAGGAAGACCGGCTCGCGACCTTCCAGCGGATCGCGGCGGACGTACGCGCCACGCCGCCCGGCCTGGAGAGCAAGGTCGGCGGCGAGGTCGCGGTGTTCGACGAGGTGAACTCGCAGACCGAGCACGACATCGTCCGGGCCGAGGCGATCTCGACGCCGATCGTGCTGGTGCTGCTGGTGATCGTGTTCGGCGGCCTGGTCGCCGCGTCGCTGCCGCTGTTCGTCGGCGGGCTCGCGATCCTCGGCGCGTTCCTGCTGCTGCGCGGGCTGGCCGCGATCACCGACGTGTCGATCTTCTCGATCAACATCGTCACCATGATCGGGCTCGGGCTGGCGATCGACTACGCGCTGTTCATCGTCACCCGGTTCCGCGAAGAGCTTGCGCACGGCAACGATGTCGAGACGGCGCTGACCCGGACGATGGCGACCGCCGGGCGGACGGTCGCGTTCTCCGGGATCACCGTCGGCGTGGCGATCAGCAGCCAGGTGCTGTTCCCGGTGATGTTCCTGAAGTCGATGGCGTACGGCGGCGCGGCCGCGGTGGCGATCGCGATGCTCGCCGCGCTGACCGCGCTTCCGGCCCTGCTCGCTGTCCTTGGGCATCGGGTGAACAGCCTGCAGGTCTTCAAGCCACGCAAGGCGGCGTCCGAACATGGCACGTGGTACCGGTTGGCGCACAGTGTGATGCGGCGACCGGTGCGGTACGTGCTGGTGCTCGTGCCAGTGTTGCTGGTGCTCGGCATCCCGTTCCTGAGCGCTCAGTTGGGTGGCGTCGATCACCGCTCGTTGCCACCGGGTGCGACGTCCCGGACCGTGACCGAGACACTGCAGCGCGACTTCCCAGGTGCGGGTGGATCGGACATCTACTCCGCGGTGCGGTTCGATTCGCCGCCGACTGATCCGTCCGCCGCACTAGCGCCGTACATAGCGAAGCTGAAGCAGGTGCGGGACGTGGAGGACGTACGGATCGGTGGGTACGCCCACGGGATCGCATCGGTGGTCGTGCACACCAAGTACACCGGTCAGGAGTTGCCGGCGCGGGACGTCGTACATGGCGTCCGAGCAGTGGCTGCACCGGGCGGTACGCACGTACAGGTTGGTGGAGAGACTGCTGCGGTGATCGATCTGCTGCAGGTGCTGAAGCAGCGGACGCCGTACATGGTCGGGTTCGTCGTGCTGGCGACCTTCGTGCTGCTGTTCCTGGCGTTCGGGTCGTTCGTACTACCCGCGAAGGCACTGCTGATGAACGTGCTGTCGCTGTCGGCAGCGTTCGGCGCGATGGTGTGGATCTTCCAGGAAGGACATCTGTCCGGGCTACTGCACTTCACCGCCGCCGGGTTCATCGACTCGACCAATCCGGTGATGCTGTTCGCCGTACTGTTCGGACTGTCGATGGACTACGAGGTGTTCCTGCTCAGCCGCGTCCGGGAGGAGTACGACCGGACCGGCGACAACACCCAGGCCGTAGCACTAGGACTGCAGCGCACCGGCGGGATCATCACCAGTGCGGCGTTGCTGCTGATCATCGTGGTGGCCGCGTTCTCCACGTCCGGGATCGTGTTCGTGAAGATGATCGGCGTCGGGCTGGTGATCGCGATCGCACTGGACGCGACGATCGTCCGGGCGCTACTCGTACCAGCCACCATGCGGTTGCTTGGTCACGCCAATTGGTGGGCTCCACGGCCGCTGGCGCGGTGGTGGAAGAAGCACGGCTTCCGGGAGGAGAGTCAGGGCTGGAGTCGCGACAGCTCCCAGTCGGAACCGGAGCTGGCCCGGCGGTAGGCCAGTCGGTCGTGCAGCCGGCCGGTGCGGCCCTGCCAGAACTCGAACGCTTCCGGGGTGACCAGATAGCCACCCCAGAAGTACGGCGTCGCGATCTCCGTACCCTCCGGCCACTGGCGCTCGTAGGACTCGTACTGCAGGTCCAGCTCTTCGCGGGACTCGACCGGCTGGCTCTGCTGCGATGCCCACGCACCAAGCTGTGACTCACGTGGCCGGCTCGCGAAGTACTCGTCCACCTCGTCGGTCGGCAGCTTGGTGACGGCGCCTTCTACTCGTACCTGACGTTCCATCGCATGCCAGGGGAAGACCAGCGCGCAGTACGGGTTCGCGGTGAGGTCGTCGGCCTTGCGGGACTGCTGATTGGTATAGAAGACGAAGCCACGCTCGTCGACCCGCTTCAGCAGCACCGTGCGCGCGGACGGGCGTCCGTTGCCGTCCGCGGTGGCCAGCACCATCGCGTTGGGCTCTGCCAGTCCGGCCGCCCTTGCTTGTTCCAGCCACACCTGGAACTGCGCGATCGGGTCAGCATCCACCTGACTCTCGAGCAGTTCGCCCAGGCCGTACGTACGCCGCATCTCCGCTAGGTCCACGCAACGAGCCTACTGACGTATCTATCGAGGCGGCTGCTGGCCTGGGTACTGCGGCGGCTGCTGGCCCGGGTACTGCGGCGGCTGCTGCTGGGGGTACTGGTGTTGCGGCCGCTGGTCCTGCGGGGACCGGTGTTGTGGCGGCTGCTGTTGCTGGCCTGGGTAGCCGCCCCACTGCTGCGGCTGCTGCGGGCCTTGCGTGAGCTTTGCCAGCTTGGCGTCCTGCGTCCAGCGCCGGATACCGACCAGCAGCAACGGGATGCCGACCAGGAGCACGGTCCCGTCGAACAGCAGGTACGAGGCGCCGAGCCGCTTCCCGAAGATGTCGAACAGCCGAATCAGGTCCAGGGCGTGCTCGACCGGCAGCAGCACCGCGGCCAGCCCGACCACGGTCATCAGCAGCCCGGCGCCGGTGGTCACGCCCGAACCGATCGCAGGCAGCACCATCAGTACGCCGAGCACGACCGCGATCGCGACCAGCAACGCCAGCCACGGCAGCGTGTGGCCGAAGTCGTTGCGGAAGATCTGGACCCGGATCATCAGCTTGCTGGTCGCGAGGGACGCGCCGGCCATCCCGACGTACGTCATGATGAGGCCGATCACGAGCCCGAGGGCGGGGAGGGGCTTTGTCATGCCGACGACAGTAGACCTCTGACCGGTCAACCAGCCCGCGGTACGGCGTGGTGCGGGCGCTCGGGTGCTCGAACCGGTCACAAAGCTGTCCGGCCGCGAGGGTGGCGAACTATGCTGCCTGAGCGCCGACGGTGCGCGGCTCTCCTGGTGGGCCTCGCGCCGACCAAGAGGACGAGGGAGCGTATGTCAGATCCGACGACCGAGGTGCAGCACGGGCTGGAAGGCGTGATCGCGTTCGACACGCAGATCGCCGAGCCGGACAAGGAAGGTTCGGCGCTCCGCTACCGCGGGGTGGACATCGAGGACCTGGTCGGCCGGGTGCCGTTCGAGAACGTCTGGGGCCTGCTGGTCGACGGCGCGTTCACACCGGGCCTGCCGCCCGCCGAACCGTTCCCGCTGCCCGTACACACCGGCGACGTCCGGGTCGACGTGCAGTCCGCGCTGGCGATGCTCGCACCCGCGTGGGGGCTTCGGCCGCTGTACGACATCGACGACGTGCAGGCCCGCGACGACCTGTCCCGCGCGGCGGTGATGGCGCTGTCCTACGTGGCGCAGGCGGCCCGCGGGACCGGGCAGCCGATGGTGCCGCAGCGTGAGGTGGACAAGGCGAAGACGATCACCGAGCGGTTCATGATCCGCTGGCGTGGCGAGCCGGACCCCAAGCACGTCCAGGCGGTCGACGCGTACTGGACGTCCGCGGCCGAGCACGGGATGAACGCGTCGACGTTCACCGCGCGGGTGATCGCGTCGACCGGCGCGGACGTCGCCGCGGCGCTGTCCGGCGCGGTCGGCGCGATGTCCGGTCCGTTGCACGGCGGGGCTCCGGCCCGGGTCCTGACGATGATCGAGGGCGTGGAGAAGTCGGGTGACGCGCGCTCGTACGTGAAGGGCCTGCTGGACGCCGGCGAACGGCTGATGGGCTTCGGGCACCGGGTGTACCGGGCCGAGGACCCGCGCGCCCGGGTGCTTCGCCGGACCGCACGTGAGCTCGCCGCGCCGCGCTACGAGGTCGCCGAGGCGCTGGAGCAGGCCGCGCTGGCCGAGCTGCGCGAGCGGCGGCCGGACCGGGTGCTGGAGACGAACGTGGAGTTCTGGGCCGCGATCGTGCTCGACTTCGCCGAGGTGCCGCCGCCGATGTTCACCTCCATGTTCACCTGCGCGCGGACGGCGGGGTGGAGCGCGCACGTGCTGGAGCAGAAACGCACCGGGCGGCTGATCCGGCCGTCGGCGATCTACTCCGGCCCGTCCTCCCGGCCCGCCGACTCGGTCGAAGGCTGGAACCCCGACTGGACCTGACGGTCCCGGCCGGCTCAGCGGTCCTGGCTCGCCTCACCGGTCCAGGCCCGGCTCAGCCGTCCTGGCTCGGCTCACCGGTCCTGGCTCGGCTCAGCGGTCCTGGCTGGGTGAGCGGCCTGTTCGTTGCCGGTACTGCCGGCTGAAGTACGGAACATCCGTGTACCCGAGGGCGGCGGCCGTCTCCGTGACGGTCATGCCGCTCTCGGTGAGCAACTGGTGCGCCCGGTCGATCCGCGCCTGAATCAGGTACTGCGCCGGCGACATCCCCAGCCGCGCGACGAACCGGCGGGTGAACTGCGCCCGGCTCAGCAACGCGCGCCGCGCCATCTCGGCCACCGACCACACCCGGCCCGGGTCCTGCCGGAGCAGCCGGGCGATCTCGTCGATCGCCGCATCGCTGCCGCTCCGGCCCGGGTTGTGCACCGCGTCCCACACCAGCGTGATCAGTTGCTGGAGACACAGTTCGGCTTGATGCGTACCGAGCGCGTCCTGCCGTTGGTACGCCGCGTCGCTGGTCCGCGCGAGTACACCGAGCAGCTCGCGGTCCATCACCTCACCACACCGCGGCTCCGGCGCCGCGGTCGGCGTGGCGGTGAAGTGCATGCCGAAGACCAGCAGCCTGCGGTGCGGGTCATGGCTCGCACGTGGCGTGTCCCCCGGCCGGAACACCGCACAGACACCTGGGTGCAGTTCATGCCGGCGGCCCGCGTACTCCAGTACGCCCCGGCCGTCGAGTACGCACCAGAGCAGGTGGTCGGCGAGTGGGCGGGACGTCCACGACCAGCTCGGTTCACAGCGCCAGAACGTCGGCGCGGACCTCAGCCCGACCCGTACCTCGGGCACGTTCTGCTTCAAAAGTTCAAGTCCTCGCGTGGATCGTCCGTCGTCACAGGCATGGCGCTGGCTGGAGAATTGCTGACGTCAGGCACAGTACGGCACGAATGCGGGAGTTGTGCATGAGCGTTTCATCCAACATCGACGATCGCGTTCTCCGGGACGAGTTCGAGCGCACCGGGTACACGCTGGTGCGCGGACTGTTCAGCACCGCCGAGGCCGAACGACTGCGCGACCACTACATGGACGTCCGGCATCGCGGGCCGAAGGGGCAGAACTTCGCCGGCCACGATTCGCCCGACCGCGACCCGCTCAAGCGGTACCCGCGGATGGCGCAGATGCACCGCTGGGACGACACCTCGCTGCAGTGGCTGACTGACGCGCGCATCGACGACGTACTGACCGGACTGCTCGGCAGATCGCCGTACGCGGTGCAGACGATGCTGTACTTCAAGCCGCCGGGCTCCCGCGGGCAGGCGCTGCACCAGGACAACTTCTATCTGAAGGCCGACCCGGGTACGTGCGTCGCGGCCTGGATGGCCCTCGACAAGGTCGACGAGGCGAACGGATGCCTCGAGGTCGTCCCCGGGTCACACCGGTGGCCGATCCTCTGCACCGAGAAGGCCGACACCACGGTCAGCTTCACCGACGTGACCGTACCGCTGCCGTCCGCCACCGACGCCGTACCGGTCGAGATGGAACCGGGCGACGTGCTGTTCTTCCACGGCGCGCTGGTGCACGGGAGCAACCCGAACGTCACCACCGACCGGTTCCGGCGCGCACTGATCGGTCACTACATCGAGGGTGAGGCGGAGCGGGTCGCGCATTACTACCACCCGGCGCTGCGGATGGACGGTGCTGAGCTCACTCTGGAGGTCGCCGAAGGTGGCGGCGCCTGCGGCGAGTGGACAGACACGCCCGAGGGTCCCGTCGCTCTGCTGACCGGGATGCAGACGATCACCCGCAAGCACGAGTAGCTTCCGCCGGGCTCCGGTGAGACCCCGCGGTGGCGGTTGGCAGCGGTGTGCGAGTATGGACTCGCTGACAGCGTCGTCGGCTATCTGAGATGCAGACGACGAAGGGAAGACGCTGGTGACCAGCGACATCAAGATTCCTGCAGAGCTCAAGCCCGCTGACGGCCGCTTCGGCGCCGGCCCCTCGAAGGTCCGTCCGGAGGCCATCGCCGCGCTCGCGTCCGAGGGCGCGAAGCTGCTCGGCACCTCGCACCGCCAGGCCCCGGTGAAGAACCTGGTCAAGCGGGTACAGGACGGTGTGGCCGAGCTCTTCCAGCTGCCGGACGGGTACCAGGTGGTGCTCGGCAACGGTGGTTCGACCGCGTTCTGGGACATCGCGACGTTCGGGCTGATCCGGGAGAAGAGCCAGCACCTGAACTTCGGTGAGTTCTCCTCGAAGTTCGCCAAGGCTTCGCAGCTCGCCCCGCACCTCGGCGACCCGTCGGTGATCAAGTCCGAGCCCGGCACCCGCCCGATCCCGGTCGCCGAAGCCGGCGTCGACCTGTACGCGTGGCCGCACAACGAGACCTCCACCGGCGTGATGGCCCCGGTCCGCCGGGTCGAAGGCGCCGACGAGGGCGCGCTGGTCGCGATCGACGCCACCTCGGGCGCGGCCGGCCTCCCGGTCGACCTGAACGAGGCCGACGTGTACTACTTCGCCCCGCAGAAGGGCTTCGCCTCCGACGGCGGCCTGTGGATCGCGCTGATGAGCCCGGCCGCGCTCGCCCGGGTCGAGGAGATCGCCGCCTCCGGCCGCTGGATCCCGGCCTTCCTGGACCTCGCCACCGCGGTCGACAACTCCAGCAAGAACCAGACGTACAACACGCCCGCGCTCGCCACCCTGTTCCTGATGGCCGAGCAGACCGACTGGATCAACAACCAGGGCGGTCTCGAGCGGAGCGTCGCCCGTACCACCGACTCCAGCAACCGGCTGTACACCTGGGCCGAGAAGTCGGAGTACGCGACCCCGTACGTCACTGACCCCGACGCCCGCTCCCTGGTCGTCGGCACCATCGACCTGGACGACTCGATCGACGCCACCGCGGTCGCCAAGACCCTCCGCGCCAACGGCATCGTCGACACCGAGCCCTACCGCAAACTCGGCCGCAACCAGCTCCGGGTCGCGATGTTCCCCGCAGTGAACCCAGACGACGTCGAAAAACTCACCCAATCCATCGACTACGTAGTCGAAAACCTCAAGTAACCCTCATCCCCCCAAACAGCCGCCACCCCACCCGGGGTCGGCGGCTGTTGTCTTTCCCCCCGCGACCGTGGTCCCCGGCGCGCCCCGACGACAGCACGGTGACCCGGCGCGGAACGGCAGCAGGGGTGGGTGGGGTTGTTATTGGGGCTGGCGGCGGCGGGGGGTGGGTGGGGATTGGCCGGTCAGGCGGTCGTTCTCGGCTTGGCGGTCCTGGCGTTCGCGGCGGCCGGGCGGGAAGGTGAGGACGGTGATGAGGATCGCGAACGCGGCAGCACCGATGATGATCCAGCGCAGGTTGTGGCTCTTGCCGGCGGTCGAACTGCTGGAGTCCGAGGCGGTGGCCGGCTTCGGGGTGGCGCTGGCCGACGGCGGCGTACTGGTGGTGGTATCGGCCGGCTTCGCGGGTGCGGTCAGCTGGTAGAACGCCGCGTTCGTACCGCTGCTGGCGACCACGACGGTTCCGTCGGCCGGACCGACTGCTACCGACTTGCCCGCACCTGTTGACGCGGTGACGCGAGCGACGACCGTGGGTGTGTCACCCCATGCGACCGTGGACACCTCGGTCGCGCTTCGCAGCACGGCCCGCTGACCATCCGGCAGGAACGTCCCGTCGGTGATCCCCCCGGACGGCGCGGCCGCGAACTTGGTCAGCTTGTTCGTACCCTGACGGCTAGGCGACGGCGGCGCCGAGTAGATGGCCCCGGCACCTTGCGAGGACCTGGTGACGAAGTACAGCTGACTCGTACCCGGCTCGATCAGCAAGGTCTCGGCGTCGTGCGCTCCGTCGGGATAGGTGTAGTCGTACCGGTGGTACGGGATCTTGTCCTGGTCCTGCAGCGTCTCCGGCTCGGGGAACGTGTAGACCTCGATCTGGTCCCGGTTGCCCTTGGTGTCGCCGATGTCCGCGAGGTAGATGAAGCCGTTCCGGTCCACGCCGACGGCTTCGACGTCGACGACCTTCGCGCTGATCCGCAGGACCGCCTTCACCTTGCCGGTCTGGTCGACCGCGAACACCCGGCCGGTATCGCCGGAGCGGCTGACGGCCCAGTAGATGCCGTCGTGCTTCACGCTCTTCGCCAGGCCGGTCGTCTCCTTGAGCCGGTCGTCCCGGACCGTGAACAGCTTCGTCGGCGCGGTCGCGGTCGGATCGGCCGCCGGGTTCGCGGTGGCAGTGGTGGGAAGCGCCACCCCCACCAGCACACAAACCGTCGCCCCAACCAACCCAAGAGCAACCCGCAACCGCCTCACAAAACCACCCCTCCCGGCCGAGATACACCGGGTTGAGCCGACGCCCCGACCGGCTCGGATGCGGCAGGGTGGGCCGGTTCCGCGGAGTGGGCCGATTCCGCCGGGTGGGCCGGCTCCGTGAGGTTGGCCGATGCTGCCGGGTGAGTCGGTTCCGCCAGGTCGGCCGGTTCCGTGGGGGTTCCGGCGGGCGTCGGGGTCGGGGGTAGCAGGAGTTGGGCCAGGCGGGGATTGACCTGCCATTCGGCGATCAGGGTCTGGTATTCGGACTGGAGGTCCGGGGTCGGCTTGGCGCCGGTGCGGGCCGCGCGGAGCAGTAGATTGCGCGGCGTGTGCTGACTGTCCACGAACTGCACGACCTCCACCCGGTAACCGACCTGTCGGAGCACCGCTGCCCGCAGGGAGTCCGTCAGGACGTCGGCGAACCGCTCACGAACGATGCCATATCTCGTCATCAGCGCGTAAGGCGCCGGTGGTGTGACGCTCTTGAGCTGCGTTTGGATGTCGTGATGACAACATGGAGCCGCCAGAACGAGTGATGCTTGCCACCCGACCGCCCGGGCGAGCGCGTCGTCGGTCGCGGTGTCGCAGGCGTGCAGAGCCAGCACCACGTCCGGCCGGACGTCCAGCTCGGCCGCCTGGATGGTCGCGTCGACGAACCGCAGGTGGTCCTGCCAGCCGAGCGCCTCGACCACCCGGGTGTTCCGTTTCCGCGCGCCCGGGTTGTGGTCGATCCCGGTCATCCGTACGTCGTGCCCGGCCGCGGTCAGCAGGTGGTACGCGGCGAGGGTGAGGTACGCGTTCCCGCAGCCGAGGTCGACGACCTGCAACGGCCGGCCGGCCGCGATCCGCCCGGCCGCGATCGCCTCGTCGAGAGCCGGCGCGAGGAGCTTGCAGAACTCCTCGATCTGCTTGTACTTCGCCTGCCGCGACGGCTTGACCCGGCCCTGGTGATCGCTGATCCCGAGCTCGATCAGGAACGGCGCCGCCGGGTCGAGCACCCGGCGCTTCACCCGGTCGTGGCGGGTCTCCTGCTCCCGGTCGTCGTCCTGCCGGTGCAGCAGCTCCTTACCTTTCTTGGTGTAGCGGAGCCGCAGCGTCTCGGTGGTCGTCTCCACATGCCACGACCCGTACGCCTGACCGAGCAACTCGTCGACCGCTTGCTCCAGCTCCGCGGCCGCGACGTTGCGGGTATGCGCCTGACGCTCGTCGAACTCGGTGATCTGCAGGTGGCGCACCCCCTTCAGATCGACGTACCGCAGCTCGACCCGCAAGTACGGCGGCCCGTCCACCCCACGCCGCCGGCCCGACGCCAGCCCGCGCACCAAACTCTCGCGCCCCAGCAACGCCCCCCGTACCACCTCAAGCCCACCGGAAGCTTCCCGCGCCTGGGCAGCAGCCGTCCGCGCCCCGGCATCCACCGACCGCGCCAAACCCTCCAACCGCACCTCAGACCGCATCGCGCCATTCTCCCACCGCCCCAAAACCCACCTCCCGTCCGGTGCCGCGCCGTGCTCCCAAGTACCGGCCCGATGACAACCCACTCCCCCGCTTCCCGGGCACGGCTCCTGTCGCGGTCCGACGACAAACACACAGGTAGCACATGTGCTACCTTGAACATATGGACGCACTCGGACTTCGTGAGCTACGACAGCACGCGAGCGATCTCGTCCGCCGCGCCGAAGCCGGCGAGCGCCTGGTGATCACGGTTTCCGGGCGACCGGCAGCCGTTCTAGGTCCGCCGGAGCGAGATCACTGGCGGCGCTACGACGAGATCGCCGACGTCCTGCGCCGTCGCTCCGACGACGACTGGCAGGCCGACCGTGAGCTCATCGATCAAGACCTCGCCGACCCCTGGGCAGCGCAGGAATGAGAGCGCTGCTCGATACCAGCGTTCTGATCGAGGGCCTCGCCGAGAAAGTCGATGCGGAACTCGCGATCAGCACGATCAGCCTTGCCGAGCTGCATTTCGGCGTCCTTGTCGCGAAAACACCGGAAGTCCGCGCCGAGAGACTGCGCCGGCTGGCCGGCATTGAGCGAGCCTTTGACGCGTTGCCAGTGTCCGACGCGGTGGCACGCACCTACGGCACCTTCGCGGCAACTGTCGCGGCAACTGGGGCACAGCCACGCGCCCGTGCCTTCGATCTGGTGATCGCGGCGACCGCAGCCACCCACGAGGCTGCTTTGTACACCCGGAACCCGAAGGACTTCCGCGCACTCGGCGGCCTGGTCGAGATCATCGCCGTCTGACCGCCGGCGACGGGAGCCGGTGTGGTCGGTGGTCGGCGAGTTGCACAGGTGGTCAGGTTAGTTTTTGGTCTTCTTCGAGGAGGCCTAGGGATCTCAGGCGGGCGGCGATTCCGCCTTCCTGGCGGCCTAGGGCTGCTACCAGTTGTTCCTTGGTGGAGCCCTGGTTGAACATCGTGATGAGGGTCTGTTCGTCTTCTGGGCTCCATTGGCTCCAGGCTTTCGGGTGATGTTTTCGGGCGCGCTGGATGCGCCTCTTCGCGGAGCGTTCGTCCAGGAGCTCGAGGGAGAGGATCCGGGACTGGCGCTGGCGGCCGACCTCCTCGCCGTCGCGCCAGAACACCACCGCGCCTTCGTCGAATGTCATCAGATCGGCGGCGACATCGCAGTAGTCGGCCTCCTCGAGCATCACACGCATCATCGCTGTTCTCCGTTTCACTGGGTTGACTCTCGCTGGATCAGGTCCCGCTGGATCAGGTCCCGCTGGACGGGGTCCCGCTGGATCAGGTCCCGCCTGGGATCGGGTTTCGCCCTGCCGGGATTCCGGTCGACAGAGAAGATGCCGCGAACGCGCCCCCGCGGACCGGCCACTTCGCGCCCTGTGGACAACCGACCGCAGAACTTCTTTGCAGAATCTCTTTGCAAAGAGTCTTTGCAGTCCTATGCTCAAGACCATGAGCGACAACGACGAGACCAGTTCCATCAGGCTGGACCGGCATCTGGTCCGGGCCCTGGCGCATCCGATGCGGAACCGGATCGTCGGTCTGCTCCGGATCCACGGCCCGCAGACCGCGACGACGCTGGCCGGCCGGCTCGGCGTCAACACCGGTGCGACCAGCTACCACCTCCGCCAACTGGCCGAGGCTGGTCTGGTCGTCGAGGACGACAGCCGCGGCAACGCCCGTGACCGCTGGTGGCAGGCGGCGCACCAGAGCACCGAGTTCGACTCGTCCGAGCTGCTGGACCAGGAGCCGGAGCTGGCCCTCGGCTTCCTGCACGGCGTCGGGCAGACGTACGCGGAGAACATCTTCAGCTACATCGACGCGATGCAGACGATGCCGGCGGACTGGCGCGACGCCAGTCTGCTCGCCGACTACGCGTTCCAGCTGCGACCCGATCAGCTCGCGGCGATGATGCGCGAGGTCCTGGCGGTGCTGGACAAGTACCGCGCTGCCGACCTCAGGGCCCCGCTGCCCGAGGGCGCCGAGCAGGTAAGCGTCCAGATCCAGGCATTCCCACGCGAGACGCACTAGCGGACCACAGGACAGGGGGCAAACGATGAGCGAGACAAGGAACCGGGCGCCACTGGCAGCGTTCCTGGTGGCGAACGTGGTGTCCATCTGCGGTACGCGGGTCAGCTCCATCGCGATCCCGTGGTTCGTGCTGATCACGACCGGATCGCCGGTCAAGACCGGCCTGGTCGCGATGGCCGAGATGGCCCCGCTGGTACTGGCGAAGGCCATCGGCGGCCCACTGATCGACCGGGTCGGAGCCCGCCGCGTCAGCATCGTGGCAGACACGGCCAGTACGGCAGTAGTAGGACTCATCCCTCTTCTACATACGCTCGGCCTACTGCACTTTCCCACGCTGATCGCACTCGTCGCGGTCGCCGGCGCGCTCCGCGGACCAGGTGATGCCGCCAAGGGCACGCTGATCCCGGACATCGCCCGCGCCGCCAAGGTCCCGCTGGAGCGCGTCACCGGCCTGGAGAGTACGACCGAGCGCCTGGCCGGCTTCTTCGCGTACGCACTGGCCGGCGGACTCATCGCCTTGGTCGGCTCGGTCAACGCACTGTGGATCGACGCCGCGTCATTCGGCATCTGCGCCGTACTGATCGCCCGCTGGCTGCCCAAGCAGGAGCGGGTCGAAATACCGGAGCAGCAGGAGGAGCAGGGGTACGGGCGTCGTCTGCTGGAGGGATGGCGTTTCCTCAGGACCGACAAGCTGATGCTGCCGCTGGTGGTGATGATCGCGGTCACCAACTTGCTCGACGCCGCGGTCGGAGCTGTACTACTGCCGGTCTGGATCAAGGACCACGGCTACGGCCCCGGCCACACCAGTCTGATCCTCACCTGCTTCGGAGCGACCGCCACCGCGTTCGCCTTGCTGGCAGCGGCTATCGGCGAGCGGATACCCCGCAAGCTGGTCTTCACGATCGCGTTCCTGATAGCCGGTGCACCACGGTTCGTCGCGATGGCCACCGATGCGCCGGTCTGGACGCTGATGGCCGTGTACGCCCTGGGCGGCGTCGGCGCCGGCTTCATCAACCCGGTGCTCGGTGCCCTGTTCATCGAGCGCATCCCCCGCCACCTCCTCGGCCGGGTCAACTCACTGGCCGACGCGGTTTGCTGGACCGGCGTACCACTGGGCGGCGTGATCGCCGGCGTCGCCATCGCAGGTGTCGGCATGGCACCCGCGCTACTAGCTGGTGGTGCGATCTACCTGATCGCCACCATGTCACCCGTACTGATCGGCCGGCACGAGAACTGGAAAGCTACACCGGGTCCGACGGGTCCTCCGGGAACGGCGGCTGATCCGGATCAGGTGGCAGTGGGCGCGTCCTGACCCTGGCACTACCGACAGCAGTACCAACAGCCGTCTCACCAACGTCACCCAGTACCCGCCGCATCCGGTCGCGCTCGGCCCGCAGCAGGCCGAGCATCACCAGGTCCAGCAGCATCCCGAAGGCAGCCGCGAACTGAGTAGCGGCGAACTGGAACACCTGCGTCATCAGCAGCGACACCAGCACCGCCAGCTCGAACAGCCGGACCGCACGAGCCCGGTTGCCCTTCCGAAGCGCCAGCGCGCCCCGCACCGTGAACATCGCCGACAGCAAACTCCCGACCGTCACGCCGAGTACAGGCAGATGGTCGATCCCCTCCCCCACCACGGCCGCGATGACCATCTCACCGACCACTTGAAGGGCCAGTACGGCGACCGCCACCGTCGGCGCCTTCGGGTGCGTCGCGAGCCGCTCGAACCCGCGCTGCAACGCCCGCCAAGCCGCATCGACCGGAGCAGCCAGCTCCACCTCATCCGGCGGACAGACCGCGAGCAGGTCTTCTGTCTCACGCCGCCCCGGCACACCGCGATCCACCACGCCCAGGAGCTCTGCCGCCTCGGCACGGCGGCGCCGGGACAGTCCACCGGCTACGCCCTCGACCGCATGGTCGATCACGTTCGCCAGCTCTTCCCGCTGGTCGATCGGCCGCCGCGTGGTGAGGAACCGGAAGCCGAGCACGATCAGTACGAACACCACGTACACGATCGCGGCGGTCGGCTTGTAGAAGTAGTTGTTGTCCGAGGTGACGAACTTCCCCACCTCGTCGATGAACAGGCCGAAGCCGATGCCGCCGACGGTCGCGGCGGCCGGGCGGACGACCGGTCCGACGTACCCGAGCAGCAGTGCGATCGAAATCAGCATCAGCAGACCACCCGGCAGTACGTGGGCGATGTGCAGGCCCTTGCCGCCGATCTGCGGGTACCCACTCAGGCTGAGCAGCAGCCGGGTGATCAGTACCGTCGCCACCCCGGACACCACGAAGGTGGTCAGGTGCTCCCCCGACCGGACGTTGCGGACCAGGCCCGCTCGCATCAGGTACGACGACCGCGGGCTGGTGGAGGTGGCAGTCATGCGCCCGACGTTAGCGTCACCGGACGAGCGCCGCGACCACCACAATGGCGACGAGGGCGGCCAGTACGAGCGAGGTCACCAGTCGGCGCGTGCGGGGGTCCACCCCGTCAGGGTAGGCGGAAGGTCCTGGTCAACGCGAGTTGACCAGGGGTTCGGGCCGATGCACGCCGCGTGGCCGGTAGCCGAGGTCGTCGGACCGGCCGAGGTAGTCGGAGAGCAGCCAGATGATCGCCAGCCACATCTCCGTACCCTGCAGGCCCGGAACCGCGCGGTCGTCGATGCCGTCCGGCGCGAACGCGAAACCGGCACCGTCCACCCACCGGGGCAGGATCGCGCGCAGCTGCTGCTCCGCCCACCGCCGCCCGTCCTGCTCTCCGTACGACGTCTGCTTCCGGGCGAGCCACAGCGGATGGATGACGTCGAGTACGTTACAGGCGTTGTAGTTGTCACCGCTGAACATCCGCCGATCGTTGCTATGCGCAAGCACCGTCGCGACGGCCTGTTCCGGGTACGGCAACGGCAGGCCGAACTGCGCGTACGTACCACGCGTCAGCCGATAGAAGCCGTTCACGACCTGCAACCAACCGTCGTCCGGATGCTGTTCACCCCACGCTCCGGTCTTCGGATCAGCGCGAGTGAGCAACCAGCCAAGCAACGGTTCAAGCGGTCCGGATTGCTTGTGATCATGGAGGTTCCGGGCCAGCGCCGTACCGAGCGCGTCGATCGCGGAGCCCGCCGTCCACGCCCCTCTTGCCCAGGGCAACTTGTCCAGATCGTCGAGCGTGTAGTCGGTCGTGATCGGGTGCTCGAACCCGCTACCAAGGACCTGCAGCGCGTACCCGACACAAAGCACGTGGTAGCTCGCGGGCCCTTCAAGGACAGCAAGTTCGACATCCGACGGCTTGCCGATCCCGTCGTCGGACAGGTCCCCTGGCGATACCAGTCCGCTGACCGAATCCTGGCGCGCGCGGAACCGCCGGATCAGGTCGTCGCGGGAGTGACCAGATGGCGTACGCCGTACCAGCAGGTCCGCGATTTCGACGGCATCGCACCACGGGCGGATCGCCGGCTCGCGTACCGGACCCGGCCGGTCGACGAACCGTTCACCGTCCCAGCACCGCGCCAGTACGTCGTCGACCTGCTCCCGCGCCCGCGCGGCGAAGTCCTTCAGCCTGGTACCGAGATCACCTGTCATGGCGGCTCCTGTCCGGGATCGGAGAATGCGGGCCGGGTTGCCGGCCGCCACCGAGTTCGCCGGGATGTCCTTGGTGACGATCGCGCCGGCGCCGATGATGGTGTGCGGACCGACCGTGACGCCGTCCAGGATCGTCACGTTCGAACCGATCCAGACGTCGTCGCCGATGGTGATGCCACGCGCGGTGTGTGGCTGCTTGAAGATCGGCTGACCCGGCGCGGTGCCGTGGTTGAACGCGAGCAGCGACGTGTGCGCGCCGATCCGGACCCCGTCGCCGATCGTCACCGCACCACGAACCACCGAGAACGGGTTGATGGTGGAATCCGGTCCGAGCACGATCTTCCCGGTCACGTACGCGTGCGCGCCGATGTACGAACGATCGCCCATCCGGAGCTCGTCGCAGTACACGGCGGCGGACTCCGCGACGTACGCGTCGGCCGCGAGTTCGAGCGATCCGCCGAGCCGCGCCTGCCGTTCGGCCTGCCGCGCGCGCTCCGCGTCCGAGGCGTTCCGGGCGTACTCCCAGGGCAGGAAATCCAGTCGCAACGGTTCCGTCGAAGCCATGGGAAAACGCTATCCAAAACTTGCCGGCAGGGCTACCCCCAGCGAGCCGCTGCTAATCTCCCGTCTGTGCGGGGAGCCAGACGATGACCACGAGCGGATCCGGAACGAACGGTGGCGGTGACACGGCCGGCGACGGCCCAGGTGGCAGTACGCGCCGCGGTCATCGGGTCACGATCAGCGATCTCGCCCGACGGCTGGAGATCTCGAAGGCATCGGTCTCGTACGCGCTGAACGGCCGCGCCGGCGTCAGCGAGGAAACCCGGCAGCGGGTGCTCGACCTGGCCGAAGAACTCGGCTTCCACCCGAACTCCGCCGCGGTCGCGCTGTCGGCCAGCCGGACCCGGACGATCGGGATCGTGATCGCCCGCGACCCCACGCTGATCTCCACCGAGGCGTTCTACATGCGCACCCTGGTCGGCATCGAGCAGTACCTGAACGAGGTCGATTCGTCGCTGCTGCTCCGGCTCACCGGCGAGCACGGCGAGGATCTCGACGTACTGCGAAGGTGGTCGCGGCAGGGCCGGGTGGACGGGTTCATCCTGTTCGACGAGCTCGACGACGACCCGCGAATCCCGTTGCTGAAGGAACTCGGCGTGCCGTGCGTGGTGGTCAGCTCGAACGCGCCGGACGACTCGGTCGGGCGGTTGATCAGCTCGCCGGAAGAGACGGTCACGCTGCTGCTCGATCACCTCGGCGAGCTCGGGCACACCAACATCGCGCATATCAGCGGTCCGTTCACTTTCGTACACGAACGGCTGCGGATGCAGATCCTCCGGGACCGGGCCACGCGGCGCGGCATCTCCGTACGTCACATCGAGGGCAGCTACCGGTACGACGACGGCGCCGAGCTGACCCGCCAGTTGCTCACCGGGGCGAATCCCCCGACCGCGATCGTGCTCGGTAACGACCTGATGGCGGTCGCCGCGCTCCGGGTCGCGACCGAGCTCGGCACCGCGGTACCCGGCGAGGTGTCGGTGCTCGCGTGGGACGACTCGCCGCTGTGCGAGTTCGCCCGGCCCGGGATCACCGCGGTCGACCAGAAGACGATGGAACGCGGCCGCGCCGCCGCCGACCTCCTGCTCCGCCTGGTCACCGCCGCCGCCAGCACCACCACCAGCTCGGTCGCCCTGCACCAACAGGCCCCCGCCGGCGAACTCCACCGCCGCGAATCCTCCGGCCCCGCCCACCGCTGACATTTGAGTGGTTCACCCCTCAAATTGCCCCTTCACCCCACGTACGCGGGAGGTGAACGGGCACTTTCAGGGGTTCACCTCTCAAATGGCGGAGGGTGGGAGGCGCGCGCGGGCAGGGCGGGTGTGCGCGGGCGGGTGTACGGGGCGTGGGCGCGGGTGGGTGTACGGGGCGTGGGCGCGGGTGGGTGTACGGGGCGTGGGCGCGGGCGGGTGTACGGGGCGTGGGCGCGGGCGGGTGTACGGGGCGTGGGCGCGGGCGGGTGTACGGGGCGTGGGCGCGGGCGGGTGTACGGGGCGTGGGCGCGGGCGGGTGTACGGGGCGTGGGCGCGGGCGGGTGTACGGGGCGTGGGCGCGGGCGGGTGTACGGGGCGTGGGCGCGGGCGGGTGTACGGGGCGTGGGCGCGGGCGGGTGTACGGGGCGTGGGCGCGGGCGGGTGTACGGGGCGTGGGCGCGGGCGGGTGTACGGGGCGTGGGCGCGGGCGGGTGTACGGGGCGTGGGCGCGGGCGGGGCGGGTGTACGGGGCGTGGGCGCGGGCGGGTGTACGGGGCGTGGGCGCGGGCGGGTGTACGGGGCGTGGGCGCGGGCGGGTGTACGGGGCGTGGGCGCGGGCGGGTGTACGGGGCGTGGGCGCGGGCGGGTGTACGGGGCGTGGGCGCGGGCGGGTGTACGGGGCGTGGGCGCGGGTGGGTGTACGGGGCGTGGGCGCGGGTGGGTGTACGGGGCGTGGGCGCGGGTGGGTGCGCGTGGGCGCGGGTGGGGTGGTTACAGATCACGAGGTCGTAACGAACGGGGGGTTACTGAACCGGTTAGGGTTTCGAAACTTAACCGGTTAGGTCAGGATGGGCCCGATCCGCCCCCGCAGGTCCGTGGGGGCTCGACGGGACGAGGGAGTCCGACGTGAGACTGCGTTCGCTTGTTGCCGCGGTTGCGGCGACCGCCATCGGAATCAGCCTCGCCGCCTGTGGTGGTGGCGACAAGAACGGCTCCTCCGGCGGCAGCTCCGGTGATCAGACGCTGACCTACTGGGCCAGCAACCAGGGCACCAGCCTGGACAACGACAAGGAGGTGCTGACCCCGGTACTGAAGAAGTTCACCGACGAGACCGGGATCAAGGTCAACCTCGAGGTGATCGGCTGGAACGACCTGCAGACCCGCATCCAGACCGCGATCACCTCCGGCCAGGCACCGGACGTGGTGAACATCGGCAACACCTGGGCCGCCTCGCTGCAGGCCACCGACGCGTTCCTGCCGTTCGACGGTGACGCGATGACCGCGATCGGCGGCAAGGACAAGTTCGTACCGACCGCGCTGGCGACCGGCGGCAAGGAAGGCACCGACCCGACCTCGGTCCCGCTCTACGGTCTGGCGTACGGCCTGTACTACAACAAGGCGATGTTCGCCGCGGCCGGACTGCAGCCGCCGAAGACCTGGGAGGAAATGGTCACCGCCGCGAAGAAGCTGACCATCCCGGGCAAGCAGTGGGGGATGGCACTCGCGGCCGGCTCCTACACCGAGAACGTGCACTTCGCCTTCATCAACGCCGCGCAGAACAAGGCCGACTGGTTCAGCGCCGACGGCAAACCGGCCTTCACCGCCGACGGCAACGTGCAGGGCGTACTGCGGTACCTGGACCTGATGCAGCAGGACAAGGTCGCGAACCCGTCGAACGCGCAGTACGACAACGGCACCAAGTCGGTGAACGACTTCGCCACCAAGAAGGTCGCGATGGTGATCAACCAGAACAACGCCGACTCCTCGATCGTTGCCAACGGCATGAAAGCCGGCGAGTACGGGGTGGTCCCGTTCCCGGCGCCGGCCGGTGGTGAGCAGGTGGCCAGCCACGTCGCCGGGATCAACCTGTCGGTGTTCAAGAACACCAAGCACAAGGATGCGGCGCTGAAGTTCGTCAAGTACATGACGGACGCGACCACGCAGAGCACGCTGGACAAGCCGTTCTCCGCGCTGCCGGTACTGAAGGACGCGAAGCCGAACTTCACCACCGACGCGACCGAGGCCGCGACCTTCCAGGACATCTACAACACCAAGTCCAAGCCGCTGCCGCTGGTGCCGGCCGAGGACCAGTTCGAAAGCACCGTCGGCAAGGCGATGAACACGATGTTCGCCAAGATCGCGACCGGCGGCACGGTCAGCGCGGACGACGTGAAGGCGGCGCTCAAGACCGCTGAAGACCAGGTGGCGGCGAGCAGCTGACGATGGCCGTCGCAACCGAGACCGCGGCTCCGGCGCCGACCAGGCGCCGGGGCCGCCCCGAGCAGCGGCCCGGGCTGAAACGCTGGCTGCCGTACGCGCTGCTGGCCCCGGCGGTGCTGCTGGAGCTGTTCATCCACATCATCCCGATGCTGGTCGGGATCTGGATGAGCTTCATCAAACTGACCAAGTTCTTCATCGCGAACTGGTCGTCCGCCCCCAGCGCCGGGCTCGGCAACTACAAGGTCGCGCTCGACTTCAACAACGCCGTCGGGCAGGGCCTACTGAAGTCGTTCGGCGTCACGATCGCGTTCTCGCTGATCACGGTCGCGTTCTCGTGGGTACTCGGGATGGCGGCCGCGGTCGCGCTGCAGCCCGAGTTTCGCGGGCGCGGTCTGGTACGGACGCTGTTCCTGGTGCCGTACGCGCTGCCTGCGTACGCCGGAATCCTGACCTGGAACTTCATGCTCCAGCGCGACACCGGCGCCGTGAACCACGTACTGGACCAATTGCATTTGAGCGACGGGAAGACGTTCTGGCTGATCGGTGGCAATGCACTGGTCTCGCTGATCACCGTGGCCGGCTGGAAGCTGTGGACGTTCGCGTTCCTCACCTTGATGGCCGGTATGCAGAGCATTCCGCGCGATCTGTACGAGGCCGCGTCGGTCGACGGCGCCGGCAACCTCCGGCAATGGCGCAACATCACCCTGCCCTCGCTACGGCCGGTCAATCTGGTACTCGTGCTGGTGCTGTTCTTGTGGACGTTCAGCGATTTCAACACGCCGTACGTTCTGTTCGGGACCGCGCAGCCGCCGGCCGGTGACCTGATCACGTTCCACATCTACAACGCGTCGTTCCTGACCTGGAACTTCGGCACCGGCGCGGCAATGTCCGTACTGCTGCTGATCTTCCTGATGATCGTCACCGGAATCTATCTGCTCGGCACCGGCAGGAGGTCACGTCGTGCGTGAGACCAGGGGCTTCAAGATCTACCGCGGTGTCGTCCTGACCGTACTCGGACTGTTCGTGCTTGTCCCCCTGTACGTGATGGTGACGTCGTCGCTGAAACCGCTGAAGGACGTGCAAGGCGCGTTCACCTGGTGGCCGTCGAACCTGACCCTGGCGCCGTTCGTCGACATGTGGAAAACGGTGCCGCTGGCCAGGTACTTCGTGAACTCGACCATCGTCTCGGTGGCGGCGACGGTGTTCTCGGTGGCGATCGCGATTCTGGCCGCGTTCGCGGTGTCACGGTTCAGGTTCCGCGGCCGGACCGTTTTCACCACCACGGTACTGTCGACGCAGATGTTCCCGGGCGTACTTTTCCTGCTGCCCTTGTTCCTGATCTTCGTGAACCTCAACAACTCGCTCGGGTTGCAACTGGTGGGTACCCGGCTCGGTTTGATCATCACGTACCTGACCTTCAGTTTGCCGTTCTCCATCTGGATGCTGGCCGGGTACTTCGACAGCATTCCGCGCGAATTGGACGAGGCCGCGCTGGTGGACGGCTGCGGTCCGATGGGTGCGTTGTGGCGGGTCGTACTACCGGCGGCGCGGCCCGGGGTGATCGCGGTGGCGATCTACTCGTTCATGACTGCTTGGGGCGAAGTGCTGTTCGCGTCGGTGATGACGACGGAGGCGAACCGTACGTTGTCGGTCGGCCTGCGCCAGTACTCCACCCAGACCAACATCTACTGGAACCAGATCATGGCTGCCGCGCTGATAGTGAGCATTCCGGTAGTTATTGGCTTTCTACTGGCTCAGCGGCATTTTGTTGCCGGAGTAACTGCGGGTGCAGTTAAATAGCAAGTTTCAATTTCACGGTCCCCTTTCGTCGGGTAATCTCGCCGCCCTACCTGACGAAAGGGGACCTGATGTATTTCGAGGACTACGTGCCGGGCGTTCGTACCCACCATCCCCGCACCGTCACCATCGACCAGGCAGCCCTGATCGAGTTCGCCGAGCAGTTCGACCCGCAGTACATCCACATCGATCCCGCCGCGGCGGCCGACGGGCCGTTCAAGGGCCTGATCGCGAGCGGCTGGCATACCGCCGGCCTGATGATGCGGCTGTACGCCGATCAGTACCTGAGGAAGGTCGGGAGCCTGGGCGGGCCGGGCATCGACAAGCTGCGGTGGCTGGCACCCGTACGTCCGGGCGACGAGCTGCGGCTGCGTACCGAGGTGATGGAAGCCCGGTTGTCGCGGTCCAAACCAGATCGCGGACTGGTGCGTACGCGGGCCGAGCTGTTCAACCAGGACGACGTCCGGGTGTTCTCCTGCGAGGTGCTGACCTTCGTCGGAGTACGCCCTAGCTGAAGAGCTTCTCGCCCCAGTACGAGCCTGGGGTGACGCCCGGCGGGCAGGCGAAGACGGCGGAGCCGACGTGCTCGATGTACTCGTTCATCTTGTCGTCGCGGGACAGCTGCTTCTGGATCGGGATGAACTGTTTGCGCGGGTCACGCTGGTAGGCGAGGAAGAACAGGCCCGCGTCCAGCCGACCGAGACCGTCGGAGCCGTCGACGAAGTTGTACCCGCGGCGGAGCAGCTCGGCACCGTTGTTGAACTGCGGATGCGCGAGCCGGACATGCGAATCGGTCGGCACCTTCGGTTCACCGTCGGCGTTCTTCGCCGCGAAGTCGATCGCGTCGAACTCGTCCGCCTTGCCGAGCGGGGCGCCCGTACCCTTGCCGCGCCCGATCACCGCCTCCTGCTCGCCGAGCGACGTACGGTCCCAGGTCTCGATGTGCATCCGGATTCGCCGCGACACCAGGTACGAGCCGCCGACCATCCAGTCCGGGCCGTCCTCGGACTGGACCCACAGCTGCTGTTCGAGCTTGTCGGCCTCTTCCAGTTTGAGGTTGTTCGTGCCGTCCTTGAAGCCGAACAGGTTGCGCGGGGTGGACTGGGCGCGCGAGGTGGAGGACGTACGCCCGAAGCCGAGCTGTGAATACCGGACCGCCACCCGGCCGAAGCCGATCCGGGCCAGGTTGCGGATCGCGTGGACTGCTACCTGCGGGTCGTCGGAGCAGGCTTGTACGGCGAGGTCGCCGCCGGAACGCTGCGGATCCAGGTTGTCGGCGATGAAATGCGGCAGGTCGACGAGGGCCTTCGGTCGTTTCGCGGCGAGACCGAAGCGTTTGTCGAACAGGCCTGGGCCGAAGCCGATCGTCAGGGTCAGGCGGGCGGGTGGCAGGCCGACGGCTTCGCCGGTGTCCTTCGGCGGTGCCTCGTCGGGGCCGTTCACCGCGCCGTACTGCCCGATGTCCTTCCCGGCCGTCAGCAGCGCGGCCGCGGCGGTCCACTCCTTCAGCAAGCTGATCAGGTCGTCGCGACTCGTGGTGGTGACGTCGAACGCCGCAAAATGCAACCGATCCTGCACCGGCGTGACAATCCCCGCCTGATGCACACCATGAAAGTCAACAGGCCCGTTGTTGTCAGCCGCCTGCGTTGGCTGGGTGTCGAGAGCCGAGTGCGCCGCATACCCAGCAACCCCAGTAACAACCGCAGCCCCAGCCGCCCCGAACAACCCCCTCCGGGAAAACCCCCGCCGTCGCCCCGGCTGCGCCGGGGCGACGGCGGAAGAAGGAGCAGAGCCAACGCCCGAGACGGTGTTGGCATCCGAGGCCTGGCCCCCGGAGGACCGGTCAGTGGTTGCCGGGGTGCGATTGCCCGGAGTGGGCTTTTCGTCTGTCATTTTTTGGCGATGGTTGCGGCTACCCGGCTTACCGGTTCGGCGAGGCCGTCTACTACCGCGCCGAGGGTCTTCTTTTCCGGTTCGGTGGCGGTGTACGGCTTGAAGCCGTCGCCGTCGCGGTACTTGTCGAGGGCGGCGAAGACCGTCTTGAAGTTGGTGTCGAGCTGCTTCACCAGCGCCGGGTCGCGCTGCTGCAGCGCCGGGCGCAGTGCCTGGACGGCCGCCTGCGACCCCTCGACGTTTGCCTCGAAGTCCCACAGGTCGGTGTGCGAGTAACGGTCTTCCTCGCCGGTGACCTTGCCGGTCGCGACCTCGTCCAGCAGTTCCTTCGCGCCGTTCGCCATCTGCAGCGGCGTGACCTTCACGACCTTCGCCTTCGCCACCACCGTCTTCACATCCACCAGCAGCTGATCGGCGTACTTCGCCATCCCCTTGGTGCTGTTCGACACCCAGAGCGCCTGCTCGATCCGGTGGTACCCGGTCCACTCGGTACCCGGCTCGACATCGTTGACCCGGGCATCGATCTTCGGGTCCAGGTTGCCGAACGATTCCGCGACCGGTTCGATCCGCTCCCAGTACGTCCGCGACACCGGGTACAACGCCTTCGCCTTCGCCACGTCGCCGGCCTTGACCGCGGTGACGAACTCGGTGGTCTTCTGCTCCAGCGCGATCGCCTGCGAGTTCACGTACCGCTGGTACCCCTCGGTCGCCTGCTTCAGCAGCGCGTCCTCGGACGTCTGCGGCGCCGCGTCACCGGTGACCGTCAGGTCGCCGCGAATCCCGTCGCCGACCATCCCCGGCTTGCACACCGCCTGGTACTTCCCGGTCGGCAACTCGACGATCAGGTCCCGCTTGAGGCCCGGGCCGATGTTCTCGACCTCGCCCATCACCCGGTCACCGTCGGCGTACACGTAGAACTCGGTGACCTTGCTGCCGCCGTTCGACACCGAGAACGTGCTGGTGCCCGCCTTCACGTCCCGGCGGCTCAGGTCGCAGCCCGAGTCGGACGCCTTGACCGACACCGGTCCGGTGCCGTCGTCTTTCCCGGCCGGCTCGGCCTTGGCGCACGCGGTCAGCGCGGCGAGCCCGAGGACGACACCGGCGAGAGTGGCCTTACCGGCCCTGGACGCGGACATGGTTCTCCTGAAACAAAAGGGATGAGGGGATGATTCAGACTGCTTCGCCGGCGGTCTTCACGACCGGTACGGCGGGTGGCGTGGAGCTTTTCACCGGGCGGAAGTACAGCACCAGGACCGGTACGAGGTAGACGGCCCACGCGGTCGCCTCCAGTACGCTCGGCGCCGGGTTGAAGTTGAAGATGCCCTTCAGCAGCACGCCGTACCAGCTGTCCGGCGGGACCACGTGCGAGATGTCGAAGGCCAGGTTGTGCAGGCCGGGCAGGATGCCGGCTTCCTGCAGGTCGTGGAAGCCGTACGCGAAGATGCCGGCCGCGACCAGGATCAGCACCGCGCCGGTCCACTTGAAGAACACGGCCAGGTTGATCTTCACGGCGCCCTTGTAGATCGCGACACCGAGCAGCACGGACGTGGCCAGGCCGAGGAGTACGCCGATGAACGGTACGGCGGTGGTCGCGGTCGCCGCCGACGCGTACACGATGAACGCGGTCTCGATGCTCTCCCGGAAGACCGCGAGGAAAGCCAGGATGACGACCGCCCGGGAGCCGACCTCAAGCGCCTGGCCCATCCGCTCGCGGAGCTCCTTGGCAATGCCGCGGGACGCCTTCCGCATCCAGAAGATCATCCAGGTGACGAACCCGACGGCGAGGATCGACATCACCCCGCCGACGGTTTCCTGGGTGGTGAACGAGCGCGCGGTCAGTGCGGTGACGAACTGCAGCAGGCCCCACGCGGCGGCCGCGACGGCGAGCGCGCTGGCGACACCTATCCAGACCAGTTTGAGCCGATCCCGATGCCCGGACTTGACCAGGAACGTGGCGAGGATGCTGACCACCAGCGATGCCTCGAGTCCTTCGCGGAGTCCGATCAGATAGTTCGCGAGCATGGCGGAGACACTTTCATAGACTTAGGTACGGCTAACCTTGTTGAGGTTAACCTAAGAAGTCCCATTCGCCTACTGTGGTGTACGCCGCACTGTGGCCCGGCCCTTCGCCCAATCGGGACTCGATCAGCTGCAAACTGCCCGCCGTCCACGCGGGACTACGGTACGTGTCGAAAATCCGTACCCATCGGGTGGCGTCGATCGGCCGCCGCAGCCGCGCCAGCGTGAGATGCGGCGCGAACTTCCGGGCCTCGACCTGGACGCCGGCCTTGCTCGCGGCCGATCGGGTCGTCATCGACAGGTGTTTGAGTGACTCGGTCTCGTCGCGCACTCCGGCGTACAGCACGCGCGCATCCGGTACGCCCGGGAACGCGCCGGCTCCTGCGATCCGCAGCTCGAACGGCTGCTGCCGCTTGGCCGCCGCCTCCAGCCGCTCCTCCAACTCCTCGGACTTCCAGTCCGGCACCTCGCCGAGGAACGCCAGCGTGATGTGCCAATGCTGGTCCGATGCCCAGCGGATGTCGTCGTCGGGATGGTCCCGGCGCGGCTCGACGAACTCGCTCAGATCCTCCACTACCTCAAGAGGTGGCACCACTGCCACGAACAATCGCATCCGGAAAGCGTATCGGTGGTGGAAACTGCTTTTGTGAACGAGCTCAAGCTTCCGTCGCCGTGCGTGGTGGTGCTCGTCGGTCCGGGCGCGTCCGGGAAGTCGACCTGGGCGGCCGAGCACTTCGGTCCGGAGCTGATCGTGTCGAGCGACCGGCTGCACGCGCTGGTCGGCGCCGGCGAGGACGACCTCGCGGCCAGTGCGGATGCGTTCGCGCTGCTGGACGTGGTGGCGGCAGCGGATCGGACGCGGGCTGACGACCGTGATCGACACGTTGGGGTTGGACAAGGAGCGACGGCTGGAGTGGCTTCGGGTCGCGCGTACGGCGGGGATGGCGTGTGTGGCGGTCGGACGAGGGGTACGACGACGTACTACGGCCGGCAGATTCCGCAGGTGGGGCGGGCCTGGGAGGACTTCCTGGAAAGCTGGACCACGCTCAGGTACCTGGCCGCGTGTACGAACCGGGTGCGGCTCGGGACGCTGATTTCCGGGATCACGTACCGGAATGTCGCGCATCTGGGGAAGATCGCGGCGACGCTGGACGTACTGAGTGGTGGGCGGGACCAGGCAACAAACCGTTCCACGGCAAGGTGCTCTCGGTACCCGACACCACCTGTTATCCAAGGCCGTTGCAGGACCATCTCCCTTTGCTGGTGGGTGGGAGCGGGCCGCGTACTTGCGGGACGTGAGTTCCCGGCCGGTCGAGTTGACGCACCTGTCCACCACGTTGGTCGGCAAGGATCATCGCGCCGTCGAGCAACTGGTGCAGGGGTTGCGGCCGCGGAACGCCAACCCGGCGACGTACGCGGCGGCCGTCAACGCCGGCACCGTCGACGACCAGATCAGGCGGTTCCGCGAGCTGTCCGAGGCGGGCGTGGCCGAAGTGATGATCAGCCTGCCCGACCTCGAAACACTCGACTCGGTGGCCGAGGTGATCTCAGCCTTTCGGATGTAGCTCCAGCTTGAGCAGCGCGTTCTCCAGTACCTCGGGCATCGCCGGGTGAATCCAGTACTGCTCGCGCGCCATCGCATACGCGTCCAGACCGAAACTCATTGCCTGGATCACCGGCTGGATCACCGTCGGTGCCTGCGGGCCGATGATGTGGCAACCGATCAGCTGACCGGTGTTCGCGTCGGCGATCACCTTCGCGAAGCCGGTGGTGTCCTCCATCGCCCAGCCGTACGCGATGTCAGCGTAGCGCTGAACCGCTGCCACATAAGGGATTCCGCGTTCCTTCGCCTGCTCCTCGGTCAGGCCGACGGATGCGATCTGCGGCGAACTGAACACCGCGTGCGGTACGAACCGGTGGTCGGAAGCGATCCGGTCGTCCGGGTTCAGCAGGTTGTGCTTCACCACGCGCGCCTCGTGGTTCGCGACATGCTTCAGCTGATGCGGACTGGTCACGTCGCCGAGCGCGTAGATCCCGTCGACGTTGGTCTGCTGGTACTTGTCCACGACGATCCGGCCCTCGCCGTCGACCTCGACGCCGGTCGCGTCCAGGTTGAGCAGATCCGAGTTCGGTACCCGGCCGACCGCCACCAGCAGCTCGTCGACGATCAGCTCCTCGGCGCCGTCCGGGTGCAGCATCTTCAGCTCGATCTCGCCGTCGTCGTGCCGGGTTACCCGGATCGTCTCCCGGTTCAGGCGTACGTCGTACTTCTGCTGCGCTATCTCGGTGTACTGCGCGGCGAGCTCGGCGTCCTCGTGCCGGAGCAGCGCCTTCGAACGGGCGATGATCGTCACGTCCACGCCGAACGACGCGAAGACGTGGGCGAACTCGGCCGCCACGAAACCACTGCCGATGATCGCGAGCCGGGCCGGTAGTTGCTCGAGGCGCATGATCGTGTTCGAGGTGTGGTAGCCGGTTTCCTCGAGCCCCGGGATCGGCGGGATCACCGGACGGCTGCCGCTCGCGAGGACGAAACGGTCCGCGCTGAACACGCTGGTCGAGCCGTCCTGGTTGTCGACCGTCAGCTCCTTGTCACCCGTGAAGCGGCCGGTGCCGTCGTACACGGTGACGTTCGCGTTGTCCGGGTTGTGATGCCGGTACTCCGAACCGCCCGCGGCGATCGGGTCGATCCGGCCGAAGATCCGGTCCCGGACGTCGGCCCAGCGCACGCCCAGCAGTTCCTCGTCGACACCGAACCGGGAGCTGACCGACGGGGTGGCGGCGACGTCAGCCGCGTGCACGAACATCTTGGTCGGGATGCAGCCGACGTTCAGGCAGGTACCGCCGAAGGTACCGCGCTCGACAATCGCCACCTTCCAGCCCGCAAACCGCCGATTAACGATCGTGTTGCCGGAACCGGTCCCGATGATCACCAGATCGTAATGAGTCACACCCCATTGTGCCCATGACAGCAAGCTTGCGGCAGGGAAAGACAAAAGACGGCTGGCAGGGAGGTGCGCCCATGACAGCAAGTCTGCGGCAGGGAAAGACAAAAGACGGCTGGCAGGGAGGTGCGCCCATGCCAACAAGTCTGCGGCAGGGAAAGACAAAAGACGGCTGGCGGGGAGGTGCGCCCATGCCAACAGGCCCGCGGCACGGGGTTGTGCCCTGGGCTTGCCTGCTCGAGTGGAGGGTTGCCCCCTCGAATTCCCAGGGGACAACCCTCCAGTCGCGGGGATGCCCCCTCAAACGGAGGGTTCGGCCCGCGGTGGGTGGGAGTGCGGGTGGACGGGAGGGTGGGCGGGGTCGGCCTGTGGGCGGGGGGGGTGGGAGTTGGGGGTGGGGGTGGGGGGGTTTGCACACGCGAGGGACTGCGGTGGACCCGGGGACAGGGGAGGATGGGGCGGGTGGCTGGTGGTGAGTTGGTGAGCGCGTACGGGTCGGTCGGCTGGGACGGGATCGGGGTGTTGCGGATCCGGTACGACGGGGCCGGGCTGGACGCGTTGAACTGCTCGCTGCGGGGGCGGCTGGGTGAGCGGGTGGTGCCGGTGGAGGCGGTGCAAAGCGTCGAGGTGAGTGACTCCGGGTTCCGGCTGGTGTTGCGGGACGGCAGCGATCCGCTGCAGGCGGTGACCGGCGCGGACGTGCTGCTCGACCCGTACGACTTCCCGGCCGTGGACCCCGTACTCGCCGACGAGATCGCCGGCCACATCCGCCGTACGCTCGTCCGGCGCGACGTACCGGCGACCGCCTCGACCGCCTGGCTGGTCGCGCCACCGGCCGCGGCGGACCGGATCGAAGGGCGGGACGCGACGCTGACGGTGGCGAACGGACAGCTCACGTTCGCATACCAGCGCGGCGTGGGCCGGAAGAAACGCGCCCTGGGCGACCCGTGGTCGGTGCAGCTCGGCGACATCATCGACGTCCAGTGGGCGCCGTACCAGGGCGGACTCGGCGGCAGCGGGTTCCTCCGGATCACCACGCCCGGTACGCCAACCGAACGCCCGAAACCAAAGCACGACCCCGCCACCATGCGCACCGAACGCGGCACCGACATAGACGCCCTGTTCTTCGCCACCCGCCTGCTAACCCGCATCCGCCCCTAGCCGGCAAACCAATTCCCGGCGAGCCCCGCGGCGCCACCGCACCGCCGCACCACCGCGTCACCCTGGGCGCCGACCAGTTGGTCAGGCGACCTGGGGGTCGGCGTCTTTCTTCTTGGCTGCGCCGGATTGTGCTGGGACCGGGTCGGGGGCGGCGTCCAGGATTGCCTTTTCGCCGAGTAGCTCGGTTTGGGGCAGCACCTCCAGGTGTGGGCGCGGCAGCAGTCTCGGGCGGATCGCCAGGCCGCGGCGGCGGGAGAAGTACAGCACCGAACCGACCGTGCCGAGCACGGTCAGCCCGCCGCCGACGATCAGGGAGTACCGCGCGCCGAGCTCCTGCCCGATCCAGCCGATGAACGGCGATCCGATCGGCGTGCCACCCATCAGCACCGTCATGTACAGCGCCATCACCCGCCCGCGCATCGTCGGCTCGATGCTCAGTTGCATGGTCGCGTTCGCCGACGTCAGCATCGTCAGCGAGGTCAGACCGACCAGCGGCAGCACCAGCGCGAAGGTCAGATACGTCGGCATCAGCGCGCTGACGATCTCCAGTACGCCGAACGCGATCGCGGCGCCGATCACCAACCGGGCCCGAATCCGCACCCGCCGGGCCGCCAGCAGCGCACCGGACAGTGAGCCGATCGCGAGCACCGACCCGAGGATGCCGTACTCCCCCGCGCCCTTGTGGAACGCCTCGGTCGCCATCAGCGCGGACGTCATCTGGAAGTTCAGCCCGAAGGTGCCGGCGAAGAACACCGCGACCAGCACCATCATCAGATCCGGCCGGCGCCACAGGTACCGCATCCCGTCCCGGATCATGCCCTTGTCCCGGGCCGCGGGCTTCGGGGTGTGCAGTTCGCCGACGCGCATCAGCCGCAGCGACACGATCACCGCGGCGTACGTGAACCCGTTGATCATGATCACCGGACCGGTCCCGATCCAGTTGATCAGCAGACCGGCCAGCGCCGGGCCGAGCAGGCGGGCGGCGTTGAAGGACGCCGAGTTCAGCCCGACCGCGTTCGAGAGCTCGTCGCGGCCGACCATCTCGACCACGAAGGCCTGCCGGGTCGGCGCGTCGAAGGCGGTTCCGACACCGAAGAGCAGCGCGAGCAGGTACACATGCCAGGCCTGTACGTGCCCGCTGATCGTCAGTCCACCGAGGACCAGCGCGACCGTACCCATCGCGACCTGGGTCAGCGTCAGCACCTGCCGCTTCGGGAAACGGTCCGCGACCAGACCCGCGTACGGGCCGAGCAGCAGCGCGGGCAGGAACTGCAGACCGGTGACGATGCCGAGTGCCGTCCCGGAATGGGTCAGCTCCAGGACCAGCCAGTCCTGGGCGACGCGCTGCATCCAGGTGCCGACGTTGGAGACGATCGCACCGGAGGCGTAGAGACGGAAGTTCCGGACTTTGAACGCGCGGAACGTGGGGCTCATCGAGCCGCCAGTCGTTCCAGCACGGGTGCTGCCTTGCGCAGGATGTCGCGCTCCTCAGGGGTCAGTTGCTTCAGTTTGGTCTGCAGCCACTCGTCGCGGCGTTTCCGGTTGGCCAGGATCAGCTCGTCGGCGTGGTCGGTCAGCTCGACGACGATCTGCCGCTTGTCGGTCGGGTGCGGCCGGCGGGCGACCAGGCCGGCCTCCTCCATGTTGGTCACGATCCGCGTCATCGACGGCGGCTTGACCTGCTCGTGCGCGGCCAGCTCGCCGATCGTCATCAGCTCGTGCTTGGCCAGCGCGCCGAGCACGCTGAGCTGGTTCGCGGTCAGGTCGTGCCCGGGCTCGCGCTGCCGGCGGATCTGCCGCGACAACCGCAGGGTCGACGACCGCAACGCACTCGCCAGGCCGACGTCACTTTTCACCTGCTGGGCTACTACTTCGGGCATATCCTTACCTTAACTCATTACCTTTGCTAACTAAAACGTCTGACCACCGACTGATATTCCACTGCCCCGAAGGGGGTTGGTGGCCAAGGTGTTCCGCCGTCTACCCGTGCTTTGGTACGGGGACGGGCTAGGGTTCCCGTACATGGGGACGAGTGCCGAGCTGGCGCGGTACGAGCAGCGGTTCCGCCGGGCGGGGCTGCCGTTGTTCATCGAGGACTTCTCACCGACGCACGACATCTTCACCCGGGCCGCGCCGCTGCTGGTGCTGGTGTTCCTGGCCGAGATGCTCGGCGCGACCTCACTGGACTGGCACTGGTGGCAGAACCTGCTGGCCGCGCTCGGCGGCCTGATCGCCCTGGTCGCCGGCTTCGGCCTGCTGAACCGCTTCCGCGGCCGGCCGTTCTGGTCGTTGCCGACCCGCTTCGGCATCCCGGAGCTGGCGATGTTCGTCCTGCTGCCCGCACTCCTGCCGCTCGTCACGCAGGGACAGCTGAAACAGTTCTTCGGCATCGCGATCGGCAACCTGCTGCTGGTCGGCGTCGCGTACATCGTGATCGGCTACGGCCTGATCGCGACGGTCATCTGGGGCGTACGCCGGCTGGCGACCGAGCTGGCCAACTCGGTCGCCAGCTTCATCCGCGCCTTGCCGCTGCTGCTGGTCTTCTCGCTGGTGCTGTTCATCACCGCGGACATGTGGCAGGTGTTCGCCGGGATGCCGACCGCGTTCATCATCTTCTCGGTCGTCGCGTTCACCCTGCTGAGCACGGTGTTCCTGCTGATCCGGCTGCCGCGCGAGGTCGACGCGATCGAGCGTGACGCCGGGTCCGGCCCGCCGCTGCAGCGCATCCAGCGGGTGAACCTCAGCGTCAACCTGATGATCCGGCAGTGGATGCAGGTCCTCGTGGTCAGTACGGGCGTCGGCCTGTTCTTCGTCGCCTTCGGCCTGCTGGCGATCAGTGAGCACATCTACGACCAGTGGGGCGTCCCGCTCGGCTCCTGGTCGTACCACGTCACGCTGATGAACCACCCGCTCGTACTCAGCGCCTCCCTGATCAAGGTCTCGGTCGGCATCGCGAACTTCACCGGCCTGTACTACTCGATCGCCCTACTCACCGACTCGACGTACCGCGCCGAGTTCCTCGACAACGTAACCACCGAACTACGCGACCTCTTCGCCGCCCGCACCGACTACCTGACCCTCCGCGCCACCGCCGCCGATCAGGTCAGCCAGTCGGTCAGGGGGCCGATCGCGAAGTAGATGACGAACAGGGCGGCGACCACCCACATCAGTGGATGTACTTGGCGGGCCTTGCCGCGGACCACCTTGAGGATCACGTACGCGACGAAGCCGGCGCCGATGCCGGCCGAGATCGAGTACGTGAACGGCATCAGCACGATCGTCAGGAAGGCCGGGAACGCGACCTCCAGGTCGTCGAAGTCGATCCCCTTCACCTGCGTCATCATCAGGAACCCGACCAGGATCAACGCCGGCGTCGCCGCCTCGTACGGGACCAGCGTCACCAGCGGCGCGACCACCATCGAGATCAGGAAGCAGATCCCGGTCACCACACTGGCCAGGCCGGTCCGGGCGCCCTCGCCGACCCCGGACGCCGACTCGATGTACGACGTGTTGCTCGACACCGACGCGGCGCCACCGGCAGCGGCCGCGACACTGTCCACGATCAGGATCCGCTGCGAGTTCGGCGGGATGCCGTCCTGGTCGTTCAGGCCGGCCTCGGCGCCGATCGCCGTCATCGTGCCCATCGTGTCGAAGAAGTCGGCCAGCATCAGCGAGAAGATCAGCAGCAGCGCCGACACCACGCCGATCTTCTCGAACGAACCGAACAGGTTGAACTCACCGATCGTGTCCAGGTTCGGTTTCGTGAACCACTGGTCCGGCAGCTTCGGCACGCTCAGGCCCCAGCCGCCCGGGTTCTTGTCGGTGCGGGCGCCGATGTTCCCGATCGTCTCGATCACCACCGACAGTACGGTCGCGGCCAGGATGCCGATCAGGATCGCGCCCTTCACCTTCCGCGCGTACAGGATCACGATCAGCAGCAGGCCGAACACGAACACCAGCACCGGCCAGCCACGCAGGTGGCCCTCGACGCCCAGCTCCACCGGCGGCCCGGTCAGCGCCGCGGGGCGGCGGACGAAACCGGCGTCGATGACGCCGATGAACGTGATGAACAACCCGATCCCGACACTGATCGCGATCTTCAGCTGCAGCGGCACCGCCTCGAAGACCGCTTTCCGGAAGCCGGTCAGTACGAGTATCAAGATGATCAGGCCCTCGAGTACCACCAGGCCCATCGCGTCCGCCCAGGTCATCTTGGTCGCCACCGAGAACGCCAGGAACGCGTTCAGGCCAAGGCCGGTCGCGAGCGCGAGCGGGAAGTTCGCGACCAGACCCATCAGGATCGTCACCACCCCCGCCACCAGCGCGGTCGCGACGGCGATCTTCGCGATCGCCACCGCCGGGTCGGTGCCACCACCGACGAACTGACCGCCACCGTCCTTGACGGTGCCGATGATCAGCGGGTTCAGCACCACGATGTACGCCATCGTGAAGAACGTCACCAGGCCACCCCGGACCTCACGCCCGACGGTGGAACCGCGTGCACTGATCTTGAAGAAGGAGTCCAGCGGACCGGTACCGGAGCGGGCCGTCGCGGCCTTGGGCGAGCTCATGCCCGCATCGTGCCAGGTCCTACCGTGCAGTTGCGAGCACCTACCACAAACCTTTGTGCATCGGCAGCTAAGGTAAGTGTGTGAGCGAGGAGCAGCCCGCGGCGAAGAAGCGCACCGATCCGACCAGTCAGCTGGCGCGCGGTGAGCTCGTGCACGCCGAGGTGAAGCCGCTCGACCTGTCCGGCATTCCCAGCGTGATCACCGGCATCGTCATCTGGGCGATCGCATTCGTCGTACTCATGCTGTTCCGCAACCAGCTGAAGGACGACGGCCTCGACTGGTGGATCTGGGTACCGGTAGCAGGCTTCGGCCTCGGCCTGATCGGCCTCTGGTACTGCAAGCGCCGCTGGGCCGCCATCCAGCGCGGCGACCGCCCCGCCGTCGAGGACTGAGCCGGGTCTTACGCCTCGGTCGGGAGGGCCGGCTGCTCGGTCAGTTGGAGGGTGTCGTAGCCCGTGGTGTCGAAGGCGTGCTCGGGGATCGGCAGGTCGGGGTTCTCGATGGTGGCGTCCGAGTGGGCGCCGCAGCCGTAGTCGTACGCGACCACGCGCGCCTCGCCGGGCGCCATCTCGTTGGCGCAGACGCCGAACGCCTGGCCGAGGCTGTCGGCCAGCCGGATCCAGTACCCGCAGGAGTGGCACTTGTACGGGACCGCCTGCGCGATCGGGGACGACGGGCCGAAGTCACCCGCGTACCAGCGGTCGGCGGCGTCCTCGCGACCGAACGGCGACAGCACCCGCTCACGGCCGAGACCGAGCTCGTCCACGACCGCGCGAACGTCCTCCGGGGCGTCGGCGGTGTCGGTGAAACCCGGCTCCAGGCGCGGGTCGTCGGCATGCGTCGGGAACAGGTCGCCGGGACGCAGGTCGCCGGGCTGGACGCGCTCCGACCACGGCACCCACTCCGGCGCGACGATCGCGGTGTCGCCCGGGAGCATCACCACCTCGTTCACCGTGACCGTCTTGGCCCGGGAGGCGCGGGTGACCGTGACCGCCCAGCGCCAGCCCTGGTACCCGGGGTGGGTGGACGCGAAGTAGTGCGTGACCAGGCGTTCGCCCTCGACCAGCTGACCGAGATGCTCGCCGACCCGCGCGGCGCCGGCCTCGGCGATCGCCGCGTCACGGGCCGGTTCGACCGCCGCGACGCAGACGGCGTCGGGCTTGGCACGTACCGTTTCCGGAGCTCTGGCGGGGGTCACAATCGCCCATTCTCGCACGCCGTCCCCCGTACGCCGAATGCCCACCACCCAACCCCTCCCCACCACCCACAACCAACCCGAACAACCACCCACCCACCCGGCAAACACCAGCTCCGACCCACCGCCACCTCAGCCCGGGGCCGCGGCAACCCAGCCGCAGCCCACCCGGCAAACACCAGCTCGCGGGCACCGTCACGACAGCTTGTGATCGCGGCAACCGGCCCGTGGTTTACCGCGGCGCGTACGCGCGGTGGCTGCGCTCTGTCCCTGGGGCGAGGCAGGATGGTTCCATGCATCCTCCCGACCCTGCCGACCCGAGGCCGACCTCCGGTGGAAACCGCCCCGGACCAGACGGCAACGCGGCGAGTGGTGGTGGAAAGGCAGCGGGGGAACGGGTGCAGGGGGCCCGGGACCGGGTTGGTAGTGCGGGCAAGCGGGTTGGCAGTGCCAGCAAAAAGGTCGGGCATGCCTCAAAGGTCGGTGCGACTGGGGTCGCGTCGGCCTCCAAGCGCGCCGCGGAAGTTGGTGGGAAGGTCGGCCGGGCGACCGGGCGGCGGATTCGAGGGCTGACCAGCGCGCAGGGAGCAGGCGAGTCGGGGCTGTCGCGGCTGATCGAGCTCGGCGCGGTGAACGCGGCCGGTGACACGGCGTTCGCGGTTTCCCTCGCCGGCACGGTCTTCTTCACCGTACCCAGCGACCAGGCCCGCGACCGGGTCGCGCTCTTCCTGCTGCTGACGATGGCGCCGTTCGCGTTGATGGCGCCGCTGATCGGCCCGATGCTGGACCGGTTCCGGCACGGGCGCCGCTGGGCGATCGGCGCGACGCTCGGCGCCCGCGCGTTCCTGGTCTGGGGCCTGGCGTCCTCGATCTCCGGCCACGAGTCGGTCTGGTTGTACCCGGCCGCGCTCGGGTGCCTGGTTGCCTCCAAGGCGTACGGCGTCACCCGCGCGTCCGCCGTACCGCGCCTGCTCCCCCGGCAGATCACCCTGGTCACCGCGAACTCCCGGATCTCGCTGGCCGGTGTCGCCGGCGCGACCGTCGGCGCCGGGATCGCGGGCGCGTTCGCGGCGATCGGGCCGGAGTGGTCGCTGCGCTGGGCCGCGGTGGTGTACCTGATCGGCCTGATCCTCGCGATCCGGTTGCCGAGCGCGGTCGACTCCCCGGCCGACGAGGAAGTCACCGGTACGGCCGGCCGGGACGCCCGCCGCCGCGCCGTCACCGCCGCCGTATCACGTGGTATCCGGTGCAACCTCGGGCTGCGGTTCGTGTCCGGGTTCCTGACCATGTACCTGGCGTTCCTGCTCCGGGACCAGCCGGTGAGCGGGATCAAGGGCGCGGTCGCGGCCGGCGCGGTGATCGCCGCGGCCGGGATCGGCAACAGTCTCGGTACCGTCCTCGGATCGTTGCTCAAGGCACGAAAACCGGAGGCGGTCGTCCTGGTGGTGCTGCTCGCGGACGCCGTGGTCGCGGTCGCGGTGGCGGTGCTGTACGGGCTGCCGATCCTGATCGCGCTCGGTTTCGTGGCCGGGTTGTGCAGTTCGCTGGGCAAGTTGTCGCTGGACGCGATGATCCAGCGGGACGTACCCGAATCCGTGCGCACGTCGGTGTTCGCTCGATCCGAGACGGTGCTTCAATTGGCCTGGGTGATCGGCGGTGGGTGCGGGATCGTGCTTCCGCTGATCCCTCGGTTGGGGTTCGGTTTCCTGGCCGGGGTGCTGCTGGTCGTGGTCTTCCTGGTGCTCCGGATGCGTCCGTCCAGTCGTTCGGCTCAGGGCTCGGACCGGCCGGGTAGACCTGACGGACCGCGTCCCGGTGGACAGGCGCCTGACCACGGTCGCGAGCAGACCGAGGACCACGGTCGCGATCGGGTCGAGGAGGACGGTCGGGACGAGGACGCGTACGAGGCGGATGATCGGACCGGTACTACCCGGACGATCCTCAGCGTCGCCGAGCAGCGCGCCAACCGCGCGAGCCGGTCCACCTCCCACGACGAACCAACCATCGAGTGGCGCCCGGGCAACATCCCGTCACCACCCCAGAACCCCTCACCGTCCGTGGAACGGGATGGTGGGGAGGCACCCGATCACCGGACGGGACGCGGTGATGCGGGGCTGAGTGGTGACCGAGCCCCGCGAGGCGATGGAGCCGTGCGTGCTGAGGGTGACGGGGTGGTTGGGCGGTGGTGGAGTGGGCAGCCGGATGAGGATGAGGTTTCTGGGGAGGCGCGGGCGCCGTGGGCTGAGGAGCCTACGGTTGAGCGGAACCGTGGCGGCCTGTTCAAGCGCCGCCCCGGCGGTGGCCGCCCGCCCCGCTGACGGGGTCACGCGGCAGGCGTGAGTTCGGGTTCTTCAGGGGCGGGGACCGGGGTCGTGCCGCGGAGGGTGAGAGTGGTGGTGACCGCGGTGGCCAGCAGCAGGACGGTGCCCACCAGCGCGACCACGTTCATGCTGTGGGTGAAGGCATGGCGGGCCGTAGTGAGGACCGCATCGGCGAGTTGAGCGGGCAGATGACCGGCCGCGGCGGTCGCAGCAGGAAGACCGTCCCGGATCGGCCCCGCAACGGCCGGCGGCAACCCGGACGGGACATCGGCGCGATAAGCGGCGGTCCCGATCGAACCCAGGATCGCGATCCCCAGCGCACCGCCGAACTCGGAGCAGGTCTCCATCACCGCCGACGCCGAACCAGCGCGTTCCGGCGCGACCGACCCGACCACGGCCTCGGTCACCAGCGTCATCACCATCACCAAACCGGCGGCGAGCAAACCAGCTCCGACCAGCGGTACGGCCAGCGACGAATCAACGTGCACTTGAGTCAGCACCGCGTATCCGGATGCCGCAAGAACAAACGCGCCACCAATCACGTACGCCCGGTCCAGCTTTCCGGCGAGTGCGGTTGCCAACGGAGCCGCGCCACCGACCAGTACCGACGGAGCGAGTGACCAGAGCGCTGCCTTCAACGGGCTCAACCCGTGCACCAGCTGGAGGTACTGCGTCAGGAACACCGCGTTCCCGACCAGCGCCAGCGTGCCGATCGTGTTCGCCGCGAGGGAGCCACTGAACGCCCGGTTGCGGAACATCGACAGGTCGACCATCGGGTGTACGGCGGTGCGCTGCCGCTGCACGAACAACAGTCCGAACATCAGCCCACCGGCGATCGCCACCACCGGCAGTACGGAGGCACCGTGCGCGGCGAGCTCCTTGATCCCCCAGATCACCGGCAGTACGGCGGCCAGCGAAAGTACGGAGCCGAGCAGGTCGAACCGCCCGGCGGCCGGCGTCTTGAACTCGGGCAGCAGCACCGGCGCGAGTACGAGCAGCAGCACCATCGCGGGCGTGTTGATCAGGAACACCGATCCCCACCAGAAGTGCTCGAGCAGGAACCCACCGAGCACCGGGCCGAGCGTGATCCCGCCCATCATCACCGCGCTCCAGAACGCGATCGCCTGCTGCCGCTGCTTGGCGTCGTGGAACATGTTCCGGATCAGCGCGAGGGTCGACGGCATCAGGGTCGCACCACCGATCCCGAGCGCGGCGCGGGCCGCGATCAGCTGCTCGGGGTTCCGCGCGTACGCGGCCGCGAGGGATGCGACGCCGAAGCCGATCGCGCCGAACAGCAGCAGCCGGCGCCGGCCGATCCGGTCACCGAGCGAACCCATGGTGATCAGCAGACCGGCGAGGACGAAGCCGTAGATGTCGAAGATCCACAGCTGCTCGGTCGCCGACACGCCGAGGTCGGCGCTGATGAACGGGACCGCGAAGTACAGCACCGACACGTCCATCGAGACCAGCAACAGCGGCAGCGCGAGGACGCCGAGCGCGATCCACTCCTTGCGCCCGGCCCGTTCCGTCGTACCCATGACACCCCTCCAGGATTATCTGTCTACGCCACACACTGTGTGCGCCATACACAGACCATACGCAAGACTGTCTATGATGTAAACAGATAAGCTGAAGGGAGGCCGGGAGAGGATGGTGCGCATGGACGAGGTGGAACTGCCGCGGGTGCTGGAGCAGCTGTGGGGGGTCGAGGGGCGGAGCCGGCCGGGGCCCAAGCCGGCGTTTCACATCAGTGATATCGCTCGGGCGGCCGTTCGGCTGGCGGACGCGGGCGGGCTGGGCGCGGTGTCGATGAGCAAGGTGGCGGCCGAGCTCGGGTTCACGACGATGTCGCTGTACCGGTACATCGACGCCAAGGACGACCTGTACGTGGTGATGGTGGAGCACGCGTTCGGCGTACCGCCGGAGCTCGACCCGGAGCAGGACTGGCGGGCCCGGATCACCACCTGGGCCGAGGCGTTCCGCGACGGCCTGCGGGCGCATCCGTGGGTGCTGCAGATCCCGGTCTACGAGCCGCCGCTGTCACCGAACCAGCTGACCTGGCTGGAGTCCGCGCTGCACGCGTTCGACGGCACGCCGCTGCCCCCGCAGGACCGGCTGTCCGCGATGCTGCTCGTCAACATCTACGTACGGGGTACGACGCAACTGACCGCGAACATGGCGACCGATCCGGACGAGGCCCGCGAGGCCGATCGCCAGTACGTCGAACGCCTCGCCCATCTGGCAACGCCGGACCGTTTCCCCGGCATCGCCGCCGCCTTCGGTCAGCTACCCCCCGACGACACCGACGAGTTCCGCTTCGGCCTGAACACCGTCCTCGACGGCATCCAGGCCGGCATCGACCGCATCCGCTGAAGCCCTGCCCCTCCAACCGAAGGGTTGCCCCATCGAATTTCCAGGAGGCAACCCTTCATTCAAGGGGATGCCCCCTGAACTGGAGGGTTGTGCACGCGGCGCGCCGCGGACCGGGCTGGAGCGGCGAGGACCTGGGCGGGCGGGGGTCAGTAGTCGAGTTTGTCGGCGACGCCGCGGAGGACCGTGGCTACCTGGCGGGCGGACTTGTTGTCGGGGTGGCGGCCGTGGCGGTAGCCCTCGCCGACGCGGTCGAGGAGCTTGATCAGGTCCTCGATCACCACCTGCATCTCCTCCGGCTTCGGCCGCATCGCCTTCGCCACCGACGGCGGCGGGTCGATCAACCGGACCTGCAGGGCCTGCTCACCCTTGCGTCCTTCGACGACGCCGAACTCGACCTTCTGGCCCGGCTTCAGGTTGGTCACGCCCGCCGGCAGGGCCTCGGCGCGGACGTACACGTCGCCGCCCTCCTCCTTGCTGAGGAATCCGAACCCCTTCTCGGAGTCATACCACTTGACCTTGCCAACGGGCACGGCAACCTCTTCAGTCGGTAACAGTCGATGCCGATCGGACGGGCGGTCCGATCCGGAGCCCAGCGTACGTGAAGGCGCGCGACGGCGCCTCCGGGAAATGCCTGAACCGGTGCCGCCGCGCGGTCCTCAGAGGTTGCGGTACTTGTCCGGTTCCGGCAACCGTTCGTTCATCGATCCGGACCGGAATCCACGCGGATCGACCCGGGCCGCCGGGAACCCTTCCGCGATCACCGCGTCGACCAGTTGCTGCTGGTCGACCCGGCCGAGCAGCGCCGCGTCGATCTCGATCGAAGCGGCGTCGCCGAGGTCACGGACGCGGACGTTCTCGACCTCGTACCCGGCGAGCCGCTCGCGGACCGCCTGCTCCGCCCGGTCGACCCGGACCAGCAGGTTCGGCGTGATGCGGATGCCGTACGCGATCCGGCTGGACAGGCACGCGGCGGCCGGCTTGTCGGAGGTCTCGAGCCCCCAGCTGCGGGACGCGGTACGGATCTGCGCCTTGGTCAGCCGGGCGTCCTTCAGCGGGGTCAGCGCGCCGCGCTCGAAGGCGGCCCGGATGCCCGGCCGGAACCCGGCAATCGCGTCGTCGGCGTTGGTTCCGGTCGCGATCGCGGTGATGCCGAACTCGTCGGCGATCGGCTGCAGGGTCTCGATCAGCTCGGCCTTGCAGAAGTAGCAGCGCGCGCCGGAGTTCGCCTGGTACCCCTCGCGCTCCATCTCGTGCGTGTGCGGGGTGACGTGCCGGACGCCGAGGCTGTCGGCGAACCGGGCCGCCGGTTCGAGCTCCGCGGCCGGCAGCGAAGGCGACACGGCGGTCGCGGCGACCACGTTGGCCGGGCCGATCGCGCGGGCCGCGGCGGCGAGCAGGAACGCCGAGTCGGCGCCACCGCTGAACGCGACGACGAGCTTGTCGTACGTGGTCAGCCGCCGCATCAGCGCTTCCAGCCGCTGCTCCAGCACGTACGCGTCGAGCCAGGCCGGGAACTCGGTCAGATCGTTCAGTACGACATCGGCACCGTACGCCCGGAGCTCGTCCGCGCTGAACGGCCCGGTCGCGACGGACACCGCGATCGCGCCGGCGGCGTGCGCGCCATCGATGTCGGCGGTGTGGTCGCCGACGAAAACCGTCGCGCTGTGCTCGCGGAGCGCGGTGCCCTTCTCGGCGCCGTGCAGATCACCGACCGGCTCGTCGACGTCCAGGCCGAGGTGTTCGAGGTGCAGGCGTACCGACGGGGTGTACTTCGCCGACACCACCATCGTCCGCCCGCGCAACGCCCGGATCGCGGCCAGCGACTCGGCCACCCCGGGCAGCGGCAGGCTGCCGGTGATCGCGTACGACGGGTAGTGCTCGCGGTACCGCGCGACCATCGCGTCGACCTGCTCCGCGGGGAACCAGTTCGCCATTTCCCAGGTCAGCGGCGGCCCGAGCCGGCTGACGACCAGGTCGGTGTCGATCGCTACGCCGGTTTCCGCGGCCAGCAGGTCCCAGACGGCCTGAATCCCCGGCCGGGAGTCGATCAGCGTCATGTCCAGGTCGAATCCCACCACCAGTTCCGGCACGTCGGCGGTATCGGGAGTGGGCTGGATCGCGGCGGTTGACACGCCCCCAACCCTACGTGCTCCGTCAGCCATCGCCGTCTCGCATCCCAACCTGGTTGACATTCTTGGACATGGTGTCCGACCACTTGACATCAGAGCCATTTTTGTAAACCCTGTCCTCATGGACTCGTTTGCCGATCGGACCAAGCGCCGGCTGCGCGACGAGCTGCTGGACGCCGCACAGGACGCCATCGAAACAGGTGGGTACGACGGACTCCGGATGGCCGAGGTGGCCCGTCGTACCGGGGTGTCCCGCCAGACCGTGTACAACGAGTTCGGCGACAAGTGGGGCGTACTGGAAGCCGTCGCGGCACGCGAGACCGAGCGGTTCCTGCTGGATGTGAACGCGGCGCTCGCCGAGCAGTCCGATCCGATCGACGGTCTCAAGGCCGCCGTGGAGCGGGCGCTCGCACTGGCCGGGGAGAACCCGCTGGTGAAGGCGGCGCTGGGCCAGCCGGGATCGGACCAGGCCAGTCAGCTGCTGACGACACGGGGACAGCAGGTGCTGGAACTGGCGCACCTCCGGCTGGACGCACACGTCCGGGAACACTGGCCGGAGGTGCCGGCGGAGGACGCGACCAGCTGCGTCGACGTCGCCTTGCGCGTCGTCATCAGTCACATCGTCACCCCGGGCCCTCCCCCCGCGGTGGTGGCGGCGCAGCTGGCTCGCGTCCTCTCTCCCTTCTTGACCGAATCCAGGAGGCAGCACGCATGACGAATCCTGCCCAGGAAAAGACACTGCACCGACAGGGCTTCAGCTCGCTGCGGTCCGGCGGCCTGAACTGGGACGCGCTGCCGTTGCGGCTGTTCGACAAGGGCAACCGCAAGTTCTGGAACCCCCGCGACATCGACTTCAGCCAGGACGCGAAGGACTGGCAGGAGCTGAGTGACAACGACAAGGACAACGCGTTGATGCTCTGCTCCCAGTTCATCGCCGGCGAGGAGGCGGTGACCGAGGACCTGCAGCCGTTCCTGCAGGCGATGGCCGCCGAAGGCCGGTTCGGCGACGAGATGTACCTGACCCAGTTCTGTTTCGAGGAGGCCAAGCACACCGCGGTCTTCCGGCTCTGGCTGGACGCGGTCGGTGTCACCGAGGATCTGCATCACTACGTGGAGAACAACCCGGGGTACCGGGCGATCTTCTACGAGGCGCTCCCGGTCGCGCTGAAGTCGCTCGCCGACGATCCGTCGCCGGCCAATCAGGTGCGCGCCTCGGTGACGTACAACCACGTGGTGGAAGGGACGTTGGCCCTGACCGGGTACCACGCCTGGAACCTGCTGTGTACGGCCCGCGGCGTGCTGCCCGGCATGCAGGAACTGATCCGCCGGATCGGCGACGACGAGCGGCGGCACATGGCCTGGGGTACGTTCACCTGCCGCCGTCATGTCGCCGCCGACGCGTCGAACTGGCAGATCGTCACCGACACGATGGAATCGCTGCTGCCGCACGCGCTGACCCAGATCCAGTGGGCGATGGACAACTCCCCCGAGCTGCCGGCCGAGATCAACCCGACGGCGCTGATGACGTACGCGGGTGATCGCGCCACCCGCCGGCTCGGAGCGATCGAGTCGGCGGTCGGCGCGGACGTGGCCGGGATCGACCTGGACTACTCGCCGGAGAAACTCGAGGACACCTTCGGCGACGAGGACTCGGCCGCCCTTGCGGCCGTCCGGTAGTTCGCCAGCAGCACAGCAAGCGCCGCGGTAGCGAGTACCGCGGGAAGCCAGGTGACCGTGGTCGTGCCGAAACGGTCCGCGACCTGGCCGCCGGTGAAGGCGCCCAGTGCGATCGATCCGTTGAATACCCCCACCAGGACAGCGGACGATGATTCGGGGGCACTGGGCGCCGCCGCGTGCGTCCACGCCTGCGTGGAAACGCTCGTGCCGCCGTACGCGAAACCCCAGATCACCAGCAAGACAAGTGATCCGGCCAGGGTCGTACCGAGGACCGGCATCGCGTACGCGACCAATCCGATGCCGCCGGCAACAATCATCAACGCGCGGACCGGCCGGAGCGCACCGCTGAGAAAGTTGCCGGCGACACCGGCCGCGCCGTACGCGAGCAGCAGCGTACCGATCAGCGCCGGCCCGGTGTGCGGCTCGATCAGCGGCCGGACATACGTGTACGCGGCGAAGTGGCCGGTCACGATCAACGCGACGAGCGCGAGCCCCACCCGGACCTGCCGAATCCGCAACACCGCCCCGACATCCCGCAACCGCACGGCCTGCTCGGCGGCCAGCGATGGCAGGTAACGGCGCAGCGCCACGGCCAGAGCGATCGACAGCACGCCGATGCCGGCGAAGGCCCAGCGCCAGCCGGCCAGCTCGCCGACGTACGCACCGGCCGGAACCCCCAGCACGGAAGCGATGCCGATCCCGCTGAAGATCAGCGAGGTCGCCGGACCGGCCGCGTGCTCCGGTACGACACGGCGCGCGAGACCGACCGCGAGCAGCCAGACCCCGCCGATCGAGATCCCCATCAGGACGCGCGCGCCGAGGTACACCGCGAAGACCGGCGCCACCGCGGCGGCGAACGCGGCGACCGCGAGCAGCACCATCAGCGCACTCAGTACGGTCCTGCGATCGAGTTTGCCGAGCAGTGCCGGCAGCACCGGCGGCGCGATCGCGGCCACGATCCCGGTCACGGTGAGGCTGAGGCCGGCCGCGCCCTCGGTCACGTGCAGGGCCGAGCTCAGCGGGGTGAGCAGGCCGACCGGCAGCATCTCAGCGGTCACCACGGTGAACACGGTCGCCGCCATCGTCACCGAGGCAGCCCAGCCGCGGGTCCGGACCGCGCTGGTCTCCTGGTCGCCGTCCGCCGCGCGAATTGATGTCATGTCACCATTCAGCGGCCAGATGATTCCGGGAACAACGACGATCCGAAGATGCTTGTATTAGCTGAGCTAATCGATAGGTGGCGGCGAACGTGGCAGTCGAGATCCGCGAGCTGGAGTGCTTCCTGGTACTGGCCGACGAGCTGCACTTCGGCCGGACGGCGGAACGTCTCTACCTCTCGCAGAGCCGGGTCAGCCAGCTACTGCAAGCGCTGGAGCGGCGGATCGGCGGGCCACTGTTCGAGCGGACCAGCCGCCGAGTCGCGCTCACTCCACTCGGCAAGGAGTTCCTGGTGTCACTACGGCCCGCGTACGTCGCGCTGGAGCGGGTGGTCGAGAACGCGCGCGAGCACGCGACCCACGGTAAGGGAAGGCTCCGGATCGGCTTCCAGGGCGTGGCGAACGACGAGATCCTGAATGCCGTCGCGGCCTTCCAGTCCGATCACCCGAACTGCTTGATCGAAACCTGCGAGCTCCCGCTGAACGACCCGTTCGGGGCACTGCGGCGTGGGACGATCGATGCGGCCGTGGTGCTGGTGCCGGTCGCCGAGGACGATCTGGTCGTCGGGCCGGTCTTCTCCACGCACCCGCAGACGCTCGCCGTCTGCACCAGCCATCGACTGGCCGGGCGCACGACCATCGAGGCCGAAGAGCTTGCCGGCGAGACGCTGATCGGCTTCAAAGGGCCGGCGCCGGGGTACTGGCGGCAGGCGCAGGCGCCCACGCAGACGCCGGGTGGCGCGTTGATTCATCGCGGCCCGGAGGTGCAGACGTTCCAGGAGGGGTTGTCGCTGATCGCGGCCGGGCACGGGGCGATGCTCGTCTGTCAGCCGACCGCCGCGTACCACCTCCGGAGCGGCATCGTCAGCATTCCGCTCACCGGCGTACCCGACTCGGGGCTGGTGCTGATCTGGCGGCGCGGCGAGGAGACGCCGAGCCTGAAGGCGTTCGCGGCGGGGCTCTAGACCTTTCGCACCTCGGTGTCCTCGGGGGCGATCAGCCGGCCGTCGGCCGCGTGCACCTCGAGGGCGCGCAGCGGCCGGCCCTCGCAGCGGTCCAGCAGCTCCGAGTGCGGCTCCCCCGGCGCGAACGCGAACGCCTCACCCCACTGGCGCAGCGCCACGATCACCGGGAACAAGGCCTCACCCTTCGCGGTCAGGACGTAATCGTGCCGCGCCCCGGACGGGACCATTTCGAGGATCCCGTTGTCGGCAAGGGCCTTCAGCCGAGTACTGAGGATGTTCTTCGCCACGCCGAGACTGCGCTGGAAGTCGCCGAACCGGCGGCTGCCGTCGAACGCGTCCCGCACGATCAGCAGCGACCACCAGTCGCCGACCGCGTCCACCGACCGCGCGACCGGGCAACTCTCCTCGTCGAACCTGGTCCGTTTGACCATCCCGCACCTCCTGGTTGCATCATGCTACCAATATCTCGTACGGTAGCAACATGCAACCAATTTCCAGGCATCGCCTGTTCCTCGCGGTCGCGGCCGGGATCGCGGTCTCGACCGTCTATGCCGCCCAGCCGTTGCTGGTCACGATGGGCACGGACCTCGGGCTGAGCGCCGGCACGGTCGGCCTGTTCGTCACCGTCACCCAGATCGGGTATGGGCTCGGTCTGTTCTTCCTGGTACCGCTCGGCGACCTGCTCGACCGCCGGCGGCTGATCCAGCTCCAGTTCGTACTGCTGGCGGTCGCGCTTCTGGTCACCGGCCTGGCCGGAAGCGCCGCCACGTTGCTCGTCGGCCTCGCCGCGATCGGAGCGCTCGCCGTCGTCACGCAGTCCCTGGTCGCATACGGCGCGGCGCTGAGCCATCCGGCCGGACGCGGGCGTACGGTCGGCACGATCACGACCGGGATCGTCGTCGGCATCCTGCTGGCCCGGACCGCGTCCGGCGCGCTCACCGACGTCGCGGGCTGGCGAGCGGTCTACTTCGTTGCCTGCGCGCTCTGTCTGCTGATCGCGCTGACGCTGGTCGGGTCCACCCCGCAACCCAAGGCCGGGCTGAGCTACGGAAAGTTGCTGCGGTCAACGATCGAGCTGTGGACCACCGAGCCGCTGTTCCGCCAGAGCGCCCTCCGCGCGTTCTTCATCTTCGCGTCGTTCAGCACGCTGTGGAGCGCGATCGCGCTGCCCTTGACCGAACGCGGCCTGTCGCACACCGAGATCGGCATCTTCGGACTGATCGGCGCCGCCGGCGCGTTCGCCGCCGGACCGGCCGGGCGGCTGGCCGATCGCGGTCACGGGCGGCTCGTCACCACCCTCGCTTCGGTGCTGTTGGCAACTAGTTGGCTGGTCATCGGCTGGACGCCGTACACGCTGGTGGCGCTGGCGATCGGGGCGGTCCTGCTCGACCTCGCCGTGCAGGCGATCCACGTCACCAACCAGAGCCGCATCTATCCGTTGCGGCCGGAGGCGGGCAGCCGGTTGATCGGCGGGTACATGGTGTTCTACTCGCTCGGCAGCGGACTGGGCGCGATCGTGTCGACCGCACTGTACGAGCGGGCCGGGTGGACGGCGGTCAGCGTGCTCGGCGGACTCTTCGGGGTCGGCGCGCTGCTCACGTCAATCCGAGCAGTTCCACGGACTTCGCCCGCATCTCGACCTTGCGAATCTTGCCCGTGACCGTCATCGGGAAGTCGTCCACCAGCAGCACGTACTTCGGGATCTTGAAGTGCGCCAGCCGCCCGGTGGCGAAGGCCTTCACGGCGTCCGCGTCGAGTGGGTCCGCGCCTGGCTTGAGTTTGATCCAGGCGCACAGTTCCTCGCCGTACTTCGCGTCCGGTACGCCGATCACCTGCACGTCGGCGATCGACGGATGCGTGTAGAGGAACTCCTCGATCTCCCGCGGGTACACGTTCTCGCCGCCGCGGATGACCATGTCCTTGATCCGGCCGACGATGTTCACGTACCCGTCGGCGCGCATCGTCGCCAGGTCGCCGGTGTGCATCCAGCGGGCCTGGTCGATCGCCTCGGCGGTCTTCTCCGGCTCGTCCCAGTAGCCGAGCATCACCGAGTACCCACGGGTGCACAGCTCGCCCGGTTCGCCACGCTCGACGATCAGTCCGGTGGCGGGATCGACCAGCTTCACCTCGACGTGGGGCATCACCCGGCCAACGGTCGACGTACGCCGATCCAGGTCGTCGTCGCGCCGGGTCTGGGTGGACACCGGCGAGGTCTCGGTCATGCCGTAGCAGATCGCCACCTCGGCCATGTGCATGTCCGCGACGCAACGCTTCATCACCTCGACCGGGCAAGGAGATCCGGCCATCACGCCGGTACGCAAGGAGGTCAGGTCGTACTCGGCGAAGTCCGGCAGGCCGAGTTCGGCGATGAACATCGTGGGTACGCCGTACAGGGCGGTGCACCGCTCGTCCTGGACCGCCTGCAGAGTGGCGACCGGGTCGAACGCCTGCGCCGGGATCACCATGCAGGCACCGTGCGTGGTGCAACCGAGGTTGGCCATCACCATACCGAAGCAATGATAAAACGGAACTGGCACGCAGAGCCGGTCGTCGGCGGTGAAGGCGATCGTTTCGGTGACGAAATAGCCGTTGTTCAGGATGTTGTGGTGGCTAAGCGTCGCGCCCTTCGGGAAGCCGGTGGTGCCGCTGGTGTACTGGATGTTGATCGGATCGTCGAAGGACAGCTCGGCCTCGCGGGCGTTCAGTTCCGCGAGGGTGATCCGGCTCGCGTCGTCGCGGAGCGCGTCCCAGTCACCGGTGCCGAGGTAGATCGTTTCTTCCAGGGCGGGACAGTCCGGGCGTACCTCGTCGACCATCGCGCGGTAGTTGCTGGTTTTGAAGTCGGTCGCCGAGACGAGGGTGCGTACGCCGGACTGGTTCAGGGCGTACGACAGCTCGTGCGTACGGTACGCGGGGTTGATGTTCACCAGGATCGCGCCGATCAACGCGGTCGCGTACTGGGTGATCGTCCATTCGGCGCGGTTCGGGGCCCAGATGCCGACCCGGTCACCCTTCGCGATACCGCGGGCGATCAGGCCGCGGGCGACCAGTTCGGCCTCGGCGCCGAACTCGCCGTACGTCCAGCGTCTACCGGTCTGGACCTCCACCAGGGCGTCGTGCTCGCCGTACGTCGCGATCGTCCGTCTGAGGTTCGCCCCGATCGTTTCGCCCAGCAACGGGACCTCGGACACCCCGGACGCGTACGACGGAAGGCTCATCTTTTCATCGTCACTCCACCGGATGCCGGCGGCAAGAGCAGTCGGGTGCGTTTGCAGCTGCACGTGCGGCAGGAAACAGGGGGTGGACGGCAAGCAATGTCCTTACCAACTCTCCGTCACAACGGTCGCGCAGCGTGGTTGGCCGGTTACCTTGGAGTCGAGAGGTGTGAGGCGATGGACCGATCCATGGCAGGTCACGCTCGCAGCGACCGTCCGCCCGGGCGCACCGCGGACGCGGCACAGCGAACCGCTGCGGTGCGGGAACACGTCCGGGTCCTGGGCGGCATCCTGGCCGGCGCGCTCGCCGTCGACGTCCACGGCACCGACCTGCAGACGCTGAAACGGGCGCCGCGCCGGGCACCGCCGACGGTTTCGCCGGCCGATCTCGAAGCGCATCCCGGACCGGTCTGGGATGCGTTCGTGCCCCACCCGCCGGGCCGGTTCCGCTGGTGGGGTGCCGAGCGCCGGTTCGCCCGCCGGCTCGCCGACGCGGAGGACCGGTTCGCCGAGGCGATCGAACGGCACCGGACGTTCGAGGAGAACCGCCGGGAGCGGGTGGCGCGGGCGCTCCGCGAACAGGTGGAACACCAACGCCGGCTGGACAAGGCGACTGCTGAACAGCATGCACGGGTAGACGCGTACGAACGCGCTGTGCGGAACCACGATCGGGAGGCGGTCACGCGCTACTTCACGAAGGCGCTGGACCGAGTACCGGAACCACTGGACTTTCCACGCCGGCGCAAGGTCGCGTACGTACCCGAGTCGACGTTGCTGGCGGTGGAGTGGGACCTACCGGACGTCAGTGTGGTGCCGGCGGAGGAGTCGTACCGCTACGACCGCGCACTGGACACCGTGCTTGCCGTACCGCGCGATCCACTGGAGCTACGGCGGCTGTACCAACAGCTGGTGGCGCAGTTGGCGCTGCGGGCGTTGCACCTCGTCTTCGGCAGCGACCAGTACGGAGTGGTCGACACCGTGGTTTTCAACGGCATGGTGGAGTCGGTGGACCTCACCACGGGTCAGACGGTACGACCGTGTCTGATCACGTTGCGGGCGACACGTGAGCAGTACCAGGCGCTCGTACTGGACCAACTCGACCCAGTGGCGTGCGTACGGCACTACTTCGCGGCGGAGGTGTCACGGCACCCGGAGGAACTACAGCCGGTCGAGCCGGTACTCGAGTTCGACCTGACCGATCCACGTACCATCGAAGCCGTCGACGTGATCAGCGAAATCGACGCCCGGCCGAACCTACTCGACCTGAGCCCCGAGTCCTTCGAACACCTGGTCCACAACCTGCTGACCCGCATGGGCCTCGACACCCAGCTGTTCCGCCGCGGCACCGACGGCGGCATCGACTGCGTCGCGTACGACCCCCGCCCGATCACCGGCGGCAAGTTCGTCGTCCAGGCCAAGCTGTGGACCCGCACCGTCCCACCCTCAGCAGTCCGCGACCTCTTCGGCACCGTAGTAGACGCCGGCGCCACCAAAGGCATCCTCATCACCACCTCCGGCTTCGGCCCCACCAGCTACCAGTTCGCCAACGGCAAACCCCTCCAACTAATAGACGGCACCGCCCTCCTCTCCCTCTGCCACCACCACAACATCCCCGCCCGAATAATCCCCCGAGCCAGCTGAGCGGATGCGAGACTGGCGGTTATGGATACTGGGGTGAGTGTTGTCGGGTCGGGGCAGGTTCGTGGGTTGCCTGATGTTTTGCGGGTGACTTTTGGGGTGGAGCAGGTGGCGGGGGACGTGGCTTCGGCGGTGGCTGCCGTGGGCGGGCGGACTGATGCGGTGGTTGCGGTGCTGCGGGGGCAGGGGGTTGGGGAGGGGGAGCTGGAGACCAGTGCGGTCAGTGTGTTTCAGGAGTACCGGGAGCCGGGTACGGACGCGGCCTACCGGGCGTCGCACACGATTCAGGTGCAGACGAAGGACCTGACCGGGTTCGGCGCGTTGCTGAACGCGGCAGTTGGTGCTGCGGGCAACAGCCTGGCCTTGCACGGGTTGCAGTTCGACATCGAGGACAAGAGCGCGATGCTGGTCCAGGCACGTGAGCTGGCGTTCCGGCATGCCACCGCGAAGGCGGAGCAGTTGGCCGGGTTGGCCGGCTTCTCGCTCGGGTCGGTGACCGCGATCGCGGAGAGCCAGCGTGGCTTTCCGATGCAGGCGGAGGCGGTGTCGGCGCTTGGCAAGGGCGCGTACGACTCCAGCCTGAACATCACCCCCGGTGAGCACACCGTGGAGGTTTCGCTCGAGGTGCTGTTCGCCTGGGCGTAGCTGTGTAGTACACACTGCTCTCATGTACGCACCGGCTCCGTTGAAGCGGCAGTTGAACCGGTCCGGGTTGTTGTTGCTCGGACCGGCCTTCGTCGCGGCGGTCGCGTACGTCGACCCGGGTAACTTCGCCACCAACATCGCAGCGGGCGCCACGTACGGCTATCTGCTCTGCTGGGTGGTGGTCGGCGCCAACCTGATGGCCGTGCTGGTGCAGTACCTGTCGGCCAAGGCGAGCATCGCCACCGGGCGTACGCTGCCGCAGCTGTGCCGGGACCACTTCAAACGCTCCACGTCGACCGGGCTGTGGGCCCAGGCCGAGCTGGTGGCCATCGCGACCGACCTGGCCGAGGTGGTCGGCGGTGCGATCGCACTGAACCTCCTGTTCGGCGTACCGCTCCTGCTTGGCGGTGTGATCACCGGTCTCGTGTCGTTCGGCCTGCTGATCTACCAGTCGAAGCGCGGGCAGCGTCCGTTCGAGGCGGCGATCATCGGGCTACTGGCCGTAGTACTGATCGGTTTCGTCGTATCAACGGCCAAGGCCAGCCCGTCTGCCAGCGGCGTCGCCGGCGGTCTGGTGCCGCACCTGGACGGCACGCAGTCCCTCGTACTCGCGGCCGGCATGCTCGGCGCAACCGTGATGCCACACGCGATCTGGCTGCACGGCGCGCTGGTCACCGACCGCCACTGGAAAGCGATCCGCTCCCCCAGCGGCAAGTCGCGGGTACTACGGGCCACCCGGCTCGACGTAGCGGTGGCAATGGCGCTGGCCGGTGCAGTCAACCTCGCTATGGTCGTCCTGGCCGCCGCAGCTCTGAAAGGCACCGGCGCTGACTCGCTGGACGCTGCCCATGTGGCAATAGGCGACCGACTCGGCCAGCTGCCCGCCCTACTGTTCGCCCTCGCTCTGCTGGCCAGTGGCTTCGCCTCCTCCTCAGTGGGTACGTACGCGGGCTCGGTGATCCTGGACGGCTTCTGGCAGCGCCACGTACCGCTGGCGGTCCGCCGCCTGGTCACATTGGTACCGGCGCTGGTTGTGCTTGCGGTTGGCATCGACCCGAGCCGCGCACTCGTGATTTCGCAGGTGGTGCTGAGCTTCGGCATCCCGTGCGCGCTGTGGCCGTTGGTGAGATTGACCGCATCCCGGCGCGTCATGGGCGACCTTGTCAACCGCCGGGCGACTACTCTCGCGGCATGCCTGGTAGCCACCGCCGTCACGGCCCTGAACATCGTCCTGGTCGTGCTGACCCTGCGGGGCTGACATGACTCGGGTGTACGCGGTCAGTGACATCCACGGCCACCTGGACAAACTGACCGCCGCCCTGCACGCCGCCGGCCTCACCGACGCGGACGGCAACTGGGCCGGTGCGGACGCCCGGCTGTGGTTCCTCGGCGACTTCTTCGACCGTGGCCCGGACGGCATCGGCGTACTCCGCTACGTCCGCGGCCTGATCGCGCAAGCACCGGCGGGCGCGATCCGGATGCTGCTGGGCAACCACGAGATCCTCGCGCTCGGGATGCACAAGTTCGGTGACACGTTCGTACCGCATGACGGGTTGACGCTGCGCAGCTTCGAGCGGTCCTGGGCGCTGAACGGCGGCCTGGACCGGGACCAGGAGTTGCTCACGGACGAGGAGGTGGCGTGGCTGCTCGACCAGCCACTGCTGGCCCTGGACGCCGGCAACCTACTGATGCACTCCGACACCTCCGAGTACGTCGAGTGGGGTGACACCCGCGACCAGATCAACGCCGCGGCTCACGCCCAGCTGCACTCCGACGACATCGAGGTGTGGTGGGAGATCTGGCGCCGGATGACCTCTCGGTACGCCTTCCGCGGACCGAGCGGCCCGGAGGTCGCCCGGATCATGCTGCAGCACCTGGGCGGTCACCGGATCGTGCACGGCCACAGCATCGTCGCCGACCAGCTCGGCATCGACGCCCAGTTCCTGACCGGCCCACACCTGTACGCCGACGGGCTGGCCCTGGGCATCGACGGCGGCGCCTTCGACGGCGGCCCGTGTCTGGTGGTCGAACTGGAAGAACTCACCGAAGCGCTCCCATCGAACAGCTGACCTGGTCGTGACGTTCGAGATCATCGCCTGAGGAAGTCCGCCAGTACCGGAGCGAGCACCTCCGGTGGTACGGCGTGGTGCTGGTCAGCGAGTTCGGCGTACTGGGCCGATGGCAGGATCGACACGATCCGATGCGCCGCGTCGACCATGAACGGCGCGGACGCGGTGCCTGCGAGTACCAGCGTCTCCGGCTTGACCGCGCGGAGCAGCTCCACCGGCGTACCGCCGCCGTTGAGGCCGTAGCCCATCACGGCGAAGTCGTAGGCGAGCGTCGGTGCCAGCTCGGCCAGCCCGGGCGTGGCTGCGATGGCCAGTGCTTCTGCTTGCGGCATGCCGGTCATCATCAGGAAGAGCTCGACCGCCTCGCGACCCTGACCGGCGCCGATCAGCTCTAGCACGTGCTCACCGTCGTCGGACGGGTCCACGTCATCCGGTCCGTACGGCGGCTCATGCAGTGCGATCTTCGTGCACGGCAGTCCTCTGCTCGCCGCGATCGCCGCCAAACCAGCGCCGGACGAGTGCCCGTACAAGGCCGCCGTGCCGCCGAGGACCGCCAGCAGGGCGTTGAGGTCGTCCACCTCGCGTTCCACCGCGTACGGCGTCGTGTCGCCGGAGTCACCGCGGCCGCGGCGGTCGTACGTGATCACGTCGAACCGACTCGCCAAAGCGTCGGCCAGTGGGCGGTTCGAGTCCCGGTCGCACAAGGCGCCCCCGACCAGGATCACCGGGTCGCCGTGGCCCACCCGGTCGTACGCGATCGCCGTACCGTCCGCGGACGTCACTTTCTCCATCTGTCGCTCCTTGGCTCTCGTTTGCCTCTTGTTGCCGGCGTACGACACGTCGGAGCCGATCGACGTACTTCGACATAACCCTTGGCGTCCGGCCGCTCCGGGTGGTTCACTTCCTCGCGATGATCACCAGAGTTGACAGTTACCTTCACAGCGTCCCACTGTCCGGTGCGGTTGCCGAACAGCTCGGACCGTTCACCCTGTTCCGCAGTACGACCGTGTGGCCGTACTACGCGCGGCCAGTGCCCGGCTCCGGCGCCACGATCGCGCCGGACGACATCGAGCGCGTACGGGCGCGGTGTGCCGAGCTGGAGATCCCACTGAGCTTCGAGTGGGTCGTGGAGACCTGTCCGTCGCTGGGACCGGCTGCAATCAGTGCTGGACTGACAGTGGTCGAACACCCGCTGCTGGTGCTGGAGCGCAAGGACTTCCGGCCGGCAGTAGCTGATGCTCGCTGCGAGATCCTGCCGGCGGACGACAACGAGGTGCGTCGGGCGCGTGCGGTGGTCGGTCTGGCCTTCAGTGAGCCTGGTACCGGCGTCGGCTCGGCTGGGCCGGCAGAGCGGGACGCCGCGGCGACTGAGGTTCCGGACGACGTGGCGGCGGCGCTGCGCGACCGGATGCTGCGTGGCGTGTCTGTGGGCGCTGCCGCGTACACTGCGGACGGCATCGTCGCCAGCGGGAACCACCAGCCGGTCGACACCGTGTCGGAGATCGTCGGCGTCGGTACGCTGCCGTCAATGCGCCGGCGGGGCCTGGCCGCGGCCGTGACCTCCACTCTGGTCGAACACGCGCTGGACCACGGCGTCGAGGTCGTCATGCTCTCCGCGCAGTCGGAGGCCGTCGCCGCCGTCTACAAACGTGTCGGCTTCCGTCAGATCGGCCACGCCGGCGCAGCCGAGTGACAGCAGGCACCGACCTCGGGCTGCCGACTGCCGGGCGCAACCGTGGAGTGCCGACCGCGGGGGGCAGCGGCGGAGGCAGCCTTGGGGTGCGGACCACTGGGGCCGTACCTTTGGAAGGATGAGCACGACCGAGCCGACCCGCCCCCGTACCCTCGCTGAGGCGCTACGGGGCTGGGACGACGCCGCGCTCGGTGAACTGCTCCGGCGGCGCCCTGACCTCGCGTTGCCGATCCCCGCGGACACCGGCCAGCTGTCGGCCCGGGCGACCAGCAACGCGTCCGCCGCCCGCGCCATCAACCGGCTGGACGAGTTCGGCGTCGACCTACTCGAGTCACTGTCCGCACTACCCGAGCCAGTCGACCTGAACACGCTCGCACAAGGCGTCGGCCAGCCAGTGGAGGTAGTGCGACCACGAGTGGCCGAACTGCTGGACCTGGCCCTGATCTGGGGTACGGACGACGACCTGCGGCTGATCCGCGCGGTCCACGAACTACTCGGTCCCACCCCAGCTGGTCTCGGACCGAGTACTACCCGGCATTTCGGCGATCTGGACAAGCTGATCGAGGACGCTGGTCCCGATGCGCGTGCAGTACTCGACAAACTGACCTGGGGTCCACCAACCGGGTCCGTTGAGAAGGCAGATCGTCCAGTCACGATCGCGTCGGCCCGTACGCCAGTGGAGCGGTTGCTGGCGCGCGGCCTGGTCGTACCCAAGGATGCGAACACGGTTGTGCTGCCGCGGCAGATCGGCCTGCACCTGCGCGCCGGGCGGGTGCTGGCGTCGACAAGGCCAGTGCCGCCGCCGCTGGACGGCAAGAAGGTGTCGGCAAGTATCGCGGACCGGGCCGCTGCCGGTGCAGCTCTCGACATGGTGCGGCTCGTTGACCGGGCACTGGAGCAGCTGAGTACGGAGCCGCCGCCTGTGCTGCGTACGGGTGGCGTTGGTGTCCGTGACTTGCGCAGCCTGGCCGGGAAGATCGGTGCGGAAGAGCACACGGCTGCGGCCGTACTGGAGATCGCGTACGCGGCCGGTCTGGTTGCTGCGGTCGAAGTAGGAACCGGTGAGCTCTGGCTGCCGACCAGTGGGTACGACGACTGGCTGGAGCTTGATCTGGCGCATCGTTGGGGCCAGCTGGTCAATGCCTGGTTCTCTGGGCTCCGAGCGATCGGACTGATCGGCCGACGGGACAGCGGCGGCGGTACTGCGGCTGCACGTGATCGACTCATCAATGCATTGGCACCGGACCTGGAGCGACTGCTCGCACCGGAGATCCGAGTGCTCACGCTGCAGGCGCTGGCCCAGGCAGCTGTTGGTACGGCGCCTTCCCCGGAGTCTGTGGTGACCTGGGTGGCGTGGCATCGGCCGCGGCGCGGTGGGCAGTTCCGGGACGACCTGGTCGAGTGGAGCGTGTCCGAAGCGGCGCTGCTCGGGCTGACCGGGCTTGGCGCGCTGGCAAAGCACGCGCAGCCGTTACTCGGGTCAGAGCCGACAGTCGATGAGCTGGCTGCGGCGATCAGCCCGCTGATGCCTGACCCGGTGTCAGAGGTGCTGCTGCAGGCTGATCTCACTGCAATAGCTCCTGGGCCGTTGGTGCGTGTCGTACAGGATGAGCTGTCCGCGATGGCCGATGTCGAGTCCGATGGTGGTGCAGGGGTCTACCGGTTCAGTGAGAGCTCGGTCCGGCGTGCGTTCGACCTGGGGCGTACGGCGGCTCAGCTACACGCCTGGTTGGCAGAGCATTCGCGTACGCCCGTGCCGCAGCCACTGACGTACCTGGTGGACGACGTGGCGCGACGCCATGGCGTACTGCGGTTGGGAACTGCTTCGACGTACCTGCGGTGTGACGACGAGAACGTGGTGACGCAGCTGCTGACGTCGAACCTGCCCGGGGTCAGGTTCCGCCGGCTCGCACCGACGGTGGTCGTGTCACCGTCGCCGCCGGACATGGTGCTGAGCCGGTTGCGGGACGCCGGTCTGGCTCCGCTGGCCGAGACGTTCGACGGTGCGGTCCATGTGACCGGCGCGCCGCGTCGTGGGACGGCCCCACGACGCCGTACCAGCCGGGACTTCAACGAGTCCGCGTTCGACCTGACCGACGACCAGGTGAAGGCAGTGATCGAGAGGGTCCGTACGGGCGACCGGATCGCCGCCGAACGGCCTGGCGACGAGGGACTCACCGAACCCGCCGCGCCCGCCGAAACCATCGCGGTCCTCACCAACGCGGCCGAGTCCCATACCCGTACGTGGATCGCCTATGTCGACCACAACGGCCACTCCTCCGAGCGCATCGTCGAACCCGCTCGGGTGGCCGATGGCTGGCTGACCGCGTACGACGACACCAGTGATACCCCGCGTACGTACGCCCTGCACCGGATCTCAGCTGCTCGCGCGGTGGAGTAGCCCGGCCTGGTTGTTGGTGGGGTCAGGCACAATGGAGGGTCGGGGCGAAGTTAGGAGCAGCGGGTGACAGACGGTCCACTGATCGTGCAGTCGGACAAGACGTTGTTGTTGGAGACGGCGCATGCGGATGCCAACGAGTGCCGGAAGGCCATTGCACCGTTTGCTGAGCTGGAGCGGGCGCCGGAGCACGTACACACCTATCGGCTGACGCCACTGGGGTTGTGGAACGCGCGGGCCGCAGGGCATGACGCGGAGCAGGTCATCGACGTGCTGCTGCGCTACAGCCGCTACCCGGTTCCCCACTCGCTGCTGGTCGACATAGCGGAGACACTGGATCGGTACGGGCGGCTGCGGCTGGAGAAGCACCCGCAGCACGGACTGGTCCTGGTTACGACCGACCGGCCGGTGCTGGAGGAGGTGCTCCGCAGCAACAAGGTCAAACCGATGCTGGGCGACCGGCTCGACGACGACACCGTGCTGGTGCACCCGTCGGAGCGTGGGCATCTCAAGCAGACCCTGCTGAAGCTCGGTTGGCCGGCTGAGGACCTGGCTGGGTACGTCGACGGCGAAGCGCACAAGATCGAGCTCGTACGTGACGGGTGGGAGCTGCGCCCGTACCAGGAGCAGGCGACCGACTCGTTCTGGCACGGCGGCTCTGGTGTCGTCGTACTGCCTTGTGGTGCCGGCAAGACGATCGTCGGTGCGGCCGCGATGGCACAGGCGTCGGCGACCACGCTGATCCTGGTCACTAACACGGTGTCCGCGCGGCAGTGGAAGGACGAGCTGCTCCGCCGCACCACGCTGACCGAGGACGAGATCGGCGAGTACTCCGGTGCGCGGAAGGAGATCCGGCCGGTCACCATCGCCACGTACCAGGTGATGACCACGCGGCGGAAGGGCGTTTACACGCACCTGGAGCTGTTCGACGCGCGCGACTGGGGCCTGATCGTGTACGACGAGGTGCACCTGCTGCCCGCGCCGATCTTCCGGATGACCGCTGATCTGCAGACCCGGCGGCGGCTCGGCCTGACCGCCACGCTGGTCCGCGAGGACGGCCGTGAGGGCGACGTGTTCTCGCTGATCGGGCCGAAGCGGTACGACGCGCCGTGGAAGGACATCGAGGCACAGGGCTGGATCGCACCGGCGGACTGCGTCGAGGTACGCGTCGACCTGGAGCAGACGGAGCGGTTCGTATACGCGACTGCTGAACCGGAGGACCGGTACCGGCTGGCGGCATCCACGCCGGCCAAGTCCAGGCTGGTGCGGCAGATCGCCGACCACTACGCGAATGAACCGCTGCTGGTCATCGGTCAGTACATCGACCAGTTGGACGAGCTGGGCGAACGGCTCGAATGTCCGGTGATCAAGGGCGAGACGACGGTCCGCGAACGCCAGCGCCTGTTCGACGCGTTCCGGGCCGGCGAGATCACCCGGCTGGTGGTCAGTAAGGTCGCCAACTTCTCCATCGACCTCCCCGAGGCGTCGGTCGCCATCCAGGTCTCCGGCACCTTCGGCTCCCGCCAGGAAGAAGCCCAGCGCCTCGGCCGCGTCCTCCGCCCCAAAGGCGACGGCCGCACCGCCCGCTTCTACTCCATCGTCGCCCGAGACACCATCGACGCCGAATTCGCCGCCCACCGCCAACGCTTCCTGGCCGAACAGGGCTACGCGTACACGATCGTGGACGCAGAAAACCTCTTCACCTGAGGAGCAGGGGAAAGTCGTTGACGCAGAAACCCTTTCCCCTGATGTGCGCTGTTACTCGCCGAGGCGGGTGTGGATGCCGTTGAAGTGGGATTTCATTGAGTGGGCGTAGGTGGTGGGGTTGCCGGTGGTGAGGGCCTGGAGGAGGTCGCGGTGCCAGGCGGCGGCGTCGGCGGGGGTGTAACGGGCACCGGGGAGGCGGGCGTCGACCTGGGCGAAGGTGCGCCAGAAGACTGACAGCAGGTCGATCACCAAGGCGTTGCCTAGGGGCTCGTAGAGGGCCTGGTGAAAGGCCCAGTCCTCGTCGGGGAAGTAGTTGCCCTCGGCCGCCTGGGCTTCCATTCGTTCGACGATCGGCTCCAGGGTGTCGTAGCCGTGCTCCTGGAACTGCCGGACGACGTCGTCGGCCAGACCGACCTCGATGGCCTGGCGGACCTCCAGGACGTTCTGTACGTCCCGGAGGTCGCCGGCCATCGACTGGGACATCCGGAAGGCCAGACCGTCTTCGAGGGACTGCAGGCTGACCTCGCCGACGTACGTGCCGTAGCCGTGCCGGATCTCGATGATGCCGACCGCCTGCAGTGCCTTCATCGCCTCCCGCAGCGGGTGCCGGCCGACGCCCAGCTGCGCCATCAGGTCCTGCTCGTTCGGCAGCGGGTCACCTGCCTTCAGACCGCGCTCCAGGATGTACGACTTGATCGCGTCCCGGATGAAGGACTGGTTTCCCGCCGCGCCTCGTGCCCGGCTGAGCCCACCCGTTGTCACTGCCGGCCTCCCTTGGTCAGGACCGCTCAGTGTAATCCGGCACGGTCCAGTAACGGCCGGATGGCGTCGATCTCGGTGTCGCTGAGCGGAATGCACGGGTACGCCGTCACCGGGCAGTCGATCACGCCGAGCACGTACAGCCCGGCCTTGAACGCACCCAGCGCCGACGAACTGGCGCCCATCCGTGACCGGTCCGCCACCTCGATGATCTCGAACAGCCGGAACAACCGGTCCTGCTCTGCCCGCGCGGCCGCGGCGTCCCCGGCCACCGCGGTCTTGAACAACCGCACGTACCCGGCCGGGTCCACGTTCCCCAGCCCAGGTACAACTCCATCAACACCGAACGCCAGCGACGAGTCAACCGTCACCTCGGAGCCGGTCATCACAGCGAAGTCCCGCATACCCAGCTCACGCCGGGAGATCACCAGTTGCCGCAGGCTGGTCTCCTGCCCCGACGAGTCCTTCACCCCGGCAATCACCCCCTGCTCCCCCAGCGAAAGCACCAGCGACGCCGACAGCTTCGTACCCACCCGGGACGGGATGTCGTACGCATAGATGGCCGTGTCACCCGCCAGTGACTTGAGCCGTACGAAGTGCCGCTCGATCTCCGCTGGATGTGTCGCGGCGTAGAACGGCGCTGTCGCCACCAGTGCATCCACACCAGCCTTCAGCGCGGCAGAAACGTGTGCGGCGACCCGACCGGTCGATGTGTCGATCACACCGGCCAGCACCGGTACCTGCCCGGCCACCTCCGCGACAGTGGTCTCCAGCACGACCTGTCGTTGTTCGTCGGTCAGAAACGTGCCTTCGCCGGAGGTGCCGAGTACGAACACCCCGTCCACGCCCCCGGCCAGCTGGTACTGGATCAGCCGGGCCAGTGATGCGGTGTCGACGTCGTACTCGGGTGTCAGCGGAGTGACCAGCGGCGGTACGACGCCGGTCAGGCGGGCGGTGGTCTGGGCGGGTACGGTCAAGGGGTCTCCCAACCTCAAAGGGCGAATGTGGCGAAACGCAGGGTCGCGAAGGACGAGGTCTCACCGGCCTCGTAGAAGATGCCGATCGAGCCGTCGGCGAGCAGCACCAGATCGGAGTACCCGGCCATGCCCTCGTGCACGACCAGGGCGGGCTTCCACGTCACACCGGAGTCCTCGGACACGAAGACGGTCAGCTCGCGGCGGGACGACGGGTTCACCGGTGTGGACAACAGCAACCGCCCGTCCGGCAGGCAGAGCACGCTGCCCTGGATACCGGGTGCGGTGATCTCTGGAATCCCTGTGTACGGCGCATCGAGCGTCTGACCGCCGTCCGACGACCAGGCATGTACGCGGGCCGGGCCGGTGCCCTGGTGGTTGCGGGCGTTGAAGTACAACCGCCCGTCGGGCAACTCGGCCACTGTGGTCTCGTTGGCGTTGATCTCCGGCCCGTCGTTGCGGTCCACGAAGCCAACCGACCAGGTACGACCGCCGTCGTCGCTGTAGATGCAGTGCCCACCGTTCAGCCGGATCAGGTCATCCACCGGCTCAGTGGGTACGTGCGAGTGGTTGGCCGGTACGACCAGCCGCCCGGAGCGCAGTGTGATGCCGTGACACGGTCCAGTCGCGTACCAGCCCCAGTCAGCCGGTTTGACCTGTGCAGTGATCTCCTCGGCGTCGCTCCAGGTCGCACCGTCATCAGACGACCGCTGTACGAAGACGCGCCGCCCGTCGACCGGATCAGTACCGCGGGCGAGTGACATCTCCACTGCGTCGGCACCGTTCTGCACGGTCACCAGCACGACGTCCCCGGACTGCGGGTCCAGCAACGGCGCCGGGTTGCCACAGGTCTTGCCGGCCACTGCTGACACGACCTGCAGCGGCAGCCAGCTCCGGCCGCCGTCGAGGGAACGCCGCAGCACGATCTCGATCTCGCCGGCGTCACCAGCTCCGTGCAGCCGTCCCTCGGCGAACGCCAGCACCACAGAGCCGTTCGCCAGCACGGACGGGATGCGGAACGTGTGGTAGCCGCTCCCGGCGGGGTCGAAGACGATTTCCGTCGCGCCGACTCTTGAAGACATAGGACGTACTATGTCATGGTGTGGCCCTCCGATGGAAGTGAGGCCTCATGCCAGTCAGCAGAAGATCATTCCTCGGCGGCGGTCTGGCCGCCGCCGCTGTCGCGGTCACGGGTACGCCGCTGCTGGCGGGGTGCGCGTCGGACAAGAAGAACGCTGCCACCGCGAACGCGGCCGTCAAACTGCCCACGTACACGAAGTACGGCGAGATCAAGCCGGACCTGCCGGGTACGGACGTGGTGCTGGACGGCTTCCTGAAGTACCCGGCGAACCCGGTCAAGGCGATCACCGAGGTGCCCGGCGACGGCAAGCCGATCACGTTCATGACCAACATCCCGGGCGCGATCCCGCCGGCCGCCGACCAGAACCAGTTCTGGCAGGAGGTCAACAAGCGCCTCGGCTCCGAGCTGCAGATCAGCATGGCGTCCAACGACGAGTACAAGGACAAGTTCGCCACCCGGATCGCCGGCGGTGACCTGCCGGACATCCTGAACATCCCGACCGACACGCCGCAGATCCCCGGCCTGGTGAAGTCCAAGTGCATGGATCTGACCGAGCACCTGTCCGGCGATGCCGCGAAGAAGTACCCGTTCCTGGCGAACATCCCGTCCGAGTACTGGAAGGGCTGCGTCTTCAACGGCGCGATCTACGGCGTGCCGGTGCCGCGCGGGATGTCGCGTACGTCGCTGGCGCTCTACCGCGAGGACCTGCTCGCCGCGAAGGGCATCAAGAACCCGGCGCCGAAGAACTTCCAGGAGTTCTTCGACCTGGCCAAGGAGCTGACCGCGCCGAAGCAGAACAAGTGGGCCTGGACCCGGGTGCCGATCTCGACGATCCGGATGATGCTGGGGATTCCCAACGTCTGGAAGCAGGACGGCGGCAAGTTCAGCTCGATGTACGAGCATGAGGCGCAGCAGCAGGCACTGGAAGCGGGCCGGAAGATGGTCGCCGCCGGGGTGATCAACCCGGACGCGTTCAACGACAAGGCGAGTGCCCGCAAGCAGTGGTTCAACGGTGGCATCGCCGCCTTCGACTACGACAGCTTCGTGGCCTGGAACCAGTACTACGCCGACAACACCGGCGATCCGAACTTCGGTGTGAACATGCTCGACGTGCCGGGCTTCGACGGCGGTGAAGGCAAGCCGTGGATGGGTTCGGCGCTGAACAACGTCACCTCGTTCAGCAAGGACAGCAAGCACTCGGCCGAGACGCTGCTGAAGGTGGCCAACTGGATGGCCGCACCGTTCGGCACCGAGGAGTATCTGTTCCGCAAGTACGGCGTGGCGGGCCGCCACTACACGCTGCAGGGTACGGACCCGGTACCGACGAAGGTCGGCACGGTGGAGACCGGTATCGGCCTGCAGTACATCAGCGACAGCACGCTGGCGCTCTACTGGGCCGGCAAGCCGGACGTACCCCAGAAGCAGCACGCGATCCAGCAGAAGGTCGCGGACCGCCTCGTGTACGACGCGTCGTACGGCCTGTACTCCGACACGTTGTCGAAGAAGCAGGCGCAGCTGAACAAGACCATGCTCGACCTGGAGAACCAGATCGTGCAGGGCAAGAAGCCGGTGTCGGCATGGGCGGCCGGTGTGCAGGACTGGAAGTCCGCCGGCGGCGACAAGATCCGGACCGAGCTCGAGCAGGCTCACGCAGACACGGCAGGGAAGTAGATGCTGCAAAGGACCACGAAGCAGCCGGGGCAGCATTTGAGTCTTGGCCGGCGGCTGGTACGGGACCGGGTGCTGCTGCTGTTCGCGCTACCCGGTACCGCGTTGATCATCGCGTTCCACTACGTGCCGCTGCTCGGCAACGTGATCGCGTTCAAGGACTACCAGCCGTTCCTCGGCATCGGTGGGAGCGACTGGTCGGGCTGGGCGAACTTCAGCGTCATCTTCAACGGTGATCCGGCTTTCCTGCGGGCGTTGAAGAACACACTGGTCCTGACCAGCCTGCAGTCGGTGTTCGTGTTCCCGGCGCCGATCCTGCTCGCCCTGCTGCTGAACTCCTTGTTCTCGGAGCGGATCAAGCGGATCGCCCAGAGCATCCTGTACCTGCCGCACTTCATGTCCTGGGTGATCGTGGTCGCGCTGTTCCAGCAGATGCTCGGCGGCAGCGGCCTGCTGAACAACTACCTGCGCTCACACGACCTGACCACGATCAACATCATCGGGAACTCCGAGCTGTTCCACGTCCTACTGACGTCGCAGATCATCTGGAAGGACACCGGCTGGGCCACCATCCTGTTCCTGGCCGCCCTGTCCCAGATCGACTCGCAGCTGTACGAGGCGGCGAGTGTCGACGGTGCCAGCCGGATGCGGCAGCTCTGGCACGTCACGCTGCCCGGTCTGCGCGGCATCATCATTCTGCTGTTCATCCTGCGGCTGGGTGACTCACTGACCGTCGGGTTCGAGCAGATCATCCTGCAGCAACAGGCGGTCGGCCGAGACGTCAGTGAAGTACTGGACACGTACGTCTACAACAACGGCGTACTCGGTGGTGCCTGGGGCGTCGCGGCGGCGGTCGGTCTGGTCAAGGGCGTCGTCGGCGTCATCCTCGTACTCACCGCGAACAAGGTGGCGCACATCTTCGGAGAGCAGGGGGTGTACTCCCGATGAGTCGCAAGATCGGGCCCAGGAGAATTGTTCAGGGCGTACCGATGCCGTCGTGGCCGATGCGCGTCTTCAAGGGACTCGTGCTGCTGGTGTTCTGCGCGGTCGTGATCATCCCGTTCGTCGGAGTGATCTCGACCAGCGTGGCGCCGAACAAGCAGATCAACGAGTCCGGCGGTCTGGTGCTCTTCCCGAAGTCGGTGAACTTCGCCGCGTACCAGTCGCTGTTCTCCGGTGGCGTGGTCACCAGGGCACTGTTCGTCAGTATCTTCGTGACGGTCATCGGTACGCTGCTCAGCCTGACCGTGTCGTGCCTGCTGGCGTACGCGCTGGCTCGGCCCGGATTCACGGCCGGACGCCCGATCCTGCTGGTGGTGCTGTTCAGCATGCTGTTCTCCCCCGGCATCATCCCGACGTACCTGACCGTCAAGGGCGTCGGTCTGCTGGACAGCATCTGGGCGCTGATCGTGCCGACGATGATCAGCGCGTTCAACGTGGTCGTACTGCGGGCGTTCTTCATGAACCTGCCGACCGAGATCACCGAGAGCGCCCGGATCGACGGTGCGGGTGAGTTGAAGACGTTCTCGTACATCGTGCTGCCGCTGTCCAAGGCGGTACTGTCCGTGATCGGCCTGTTCTACGCGGTGGCGTACTGGAACGCGTTCTTCTCCGCGCTGCTCTACCTGAACGACTCCAAGCTCTGGCCGTTGCAGTTGGTGCTGCGGACGTACGTCATCAACGACACCCAGCTGGGCAGCGCCGAACTGGGCACCGAGCTGCTGCCGCCACAGGCATCGATCCAGATGGCCATCCTGGTGGTGTCGATCGTTCCGATCCTGCTGATCTACCCGTTCCTGCAGCGGCACTTCGCCAAGGGCGTCCTGACCGGCGCCGTGAAGGGCTGATCGCGGTGGCGTGACGGCCAGATCACGAACCGTCGCTCGGGGGTTGCCCAGGGCAACGCCAGGGTTGCGCCTGAGTAAATCCTGAGCGAACGACGAGTACCGTCGAAAGCTATGGGGACGCAGGCACTGGAGCCGGTGGGGCTTGGTGGGGAAACAGAACAAGGACAACGCAAGGCACAGGTCGTCTGGCGAGTAGTGCGGGAAGCAGTACTGCTGGCGACCTTGTTCCTGATCTACAGCTTGGGCAGACAGATCGCGGCCCGGCATACCGGGTCCGCGTTCGGCCATGCGCACGAGGTGCTGTCGCTCCAGAGCTGGCTGCACCTGCCGAACGAGGCGTCGATCCAGCAGTGGGCGATGCAGTTCCCGCAGCTGCTCAAGAGCGCCAACCTGTACTACGCGAGCGTGCACGCCCCGCTCACTGCGATCGTGTTGCTCTGGCTGAGCATCTGGCGGCCGAAGGCGTACCCGCATGTCCGGTGGACGATGGTGTCACTGACTGCGCTGGCCACGGTGGGTCACATCCTGTTCCCACTGGCGCCGCCGCGGATGATGCCCGGTTTCGTCGACACCGGGCTGCTGTACGACCAGTCCGTCTACGGTCCGGACCACTCCGGTGGTCCGGTGAACCAGTTCGCCGCCATGCCCAGCCTGCATGTCGGGTGGGCCGCGCTGATCGCGCTGTCGATGGTCCTGATCACCCGGTCGCGGTGGCGCTGGTTGTGGCTGCTGCACCCGCTCATCACGTTCGGCGTGGTCGTGGTGACCGCCAACCACTACTGGCTCGACGGAATCGTCGCGCTGCTCCTGCTGGCGGCCAGCCTGCCGTTCCTGCTCCGTCCGGGACTGCGCGCCTACCGGCCGTTGGCCCGTAATTCGGTTCCACCGCGCAGAGTGCTCAAGTAACGTGGCTGGGCTCCCCTACTCGCCGGAGGTTTCAGCATGCCCTCAGACACGTCCGACACCCTTCAGGCCGAGAAGGACTATCTGAAGACCTCTCGGTCGGCGCTGGCGCTGATGCGGGAGAAGACCGGCGCGCTGGAGATCCACAGCGCGGACCGGGTCAACCAGGAGTTCCTGCAGGCCGCCATCTTCCGGCGGATGAAGGAACTGGAGGACGACCCGGACGTACCGCTGTTCTTCGGGCGGCTGGACTACCTGGAGCCGACCGAGGAGACGTTCCACATCGGCCGCCGGCACGTCAACGACGCGCTGGGCGAGCCGCTGGTGGTGGACTGGCGCGCGGACATCTCGGTGCCGTTCTACCGGGCCAGCAAGACCGAGCCGATGGGCGTGGGCGTACGCCGCCGGTTCGGCTTCACGCACGGCGAGATGACCGCGTTCGAGGACGAGGACCTGACCGCCGACGGCGCGGCCGACCAGCACAGCGACATCCTGGACGCTGAAATCGAGCGCCCGCGTTCCGGCCCCATGCGCGACATCGTCGCCACCATCCAGCCGGAACAGGACGTGATCGTCCGGGCCGGCGTCGAGGACACCATCTGCGTCCAGGGCGCCCCGGGTACCGGTAAGACAGCGGTCGGCCTGCACCGCGCGGCGTACCTGCTCTATGCGTACCGCGACCAGCTCAGCCGGGCCGGCGTACTGGTGGTCGGACCGAACGCGAGCTTCCTGCGGTACATCGGCGACGTACTCCCCGCGCTGGGTGAGATCGAGGCGAAGCAGACGACTGTCGAGGAGATGGTCGCGCGGGTCAAGATCGCCGGACCGGGGCCCGCGGCGGTCGACGTGCTCAAGGGCGATGCGCGGATGGCCGACGTACTGCACCGTGCTGTCTGGTCGCACGTGAAGCTGCCGGACGAGTCGCTGGTCGTACCACGTGGTGCGCACCGCTGGCGAGTCGCCGCGTACCAGGCGGAGGAGCTGGTGAACGAGCTCCGCAACCGCGGCATCCGGTACGGGGCCGGGCGCGCGATGCTGCCGCAGCGACTGGCGCATGCGGTGCTGCTGCGGATGGAGGCGGCAGGTGACTCACCGGACGACCGCGTACAAGACTCGGTCGCGCGCAGCCGGCCAGTGAAGCAGTACGCCGATGCACTGTGGCCGGCTGTAGATCCGGCCAAGCTGCTGTTCCAGCTGTTCACGGACCGCGAGCTGCTGGCCGTACACGCCGACGGCATCCTCACTGACGAGGAGCAGGCGCTACTGAGCTGGGAGAAGGTGCCGCGCTCGGCCGGGGCGGCGAAGTGGTCGGTTGCCGATGCCACGCTGATCGACGAGATCGCCGACCTGGTCGACCGTACGCCGTCACTCGGCCACGTCGTACTGGATGAGGCGCAGGACCTGTCCGCGATGCAGCTCAGAGCAGTCGGCCGCCGCTGCTCGACCGGGTCGATGACTGTCCTCGGTGACATCGCCCAGGGCACCACTCCGTGGGCCACGCCGTCCTGGGACGAGGCACTGAAGCACCTGGGCAAGACCAGCGCCCACACCGAGGAGCTGACTGCCGGTTTCCGGGTCCCGGGTCAGGTGATCGAGTACGCGGCCCGTCTCCTCCCGACGATCGCTCCGCACCTCAAACCACCGACGGCGGTACGACGGGCACGTGGTGAGCTCACCATCACCCGCGTACCGGACAGTCTCGCCGCGGCGGTCAGTACTGTGCACGACGTGTCCGAGCGGCTCGGCTCGATCGGCCTAATCGTTCCGGATGCTCTCGTACCAGCTACCCGGAAGGCGTTGCAGGGCGAGGGAGTCGCGTACTCCGTACTGGGAGACGAGGACGATGTGGACGCGCACCTGGATGTCGTACCGGCGTCGCTGGCAAAGGGTCTGGAGTTCGACCACGTGGTGCTGGTGGAGCCTGCTGGCATCGTCGCCGGTGAAGCGGATGAACGGACCGGGCTGCGCCGGCTGTACGTCTGCCTGACCCGTGCGGTCACCTCACTGGCCGTACTGCACAGCGAGGACCTGCCTGCCGTACTAGAAACCGCGTGAGCCGACTCGAACCGTGCTACGCCACCTAGAAGCCGCGTGAGCCGCCGGACCGGCGTGACGAGCGCCGGGACGAGCCGCCACCGCTGGACCGCGTCCGCGACGACCAGGAGCCACGCCGGTTCGAGCTGCCGTACCAGCCGCCGCCGTCGTCGCTGCCGGAGCTGCTGCTGGACGATGTGGACCATTCACCGACCGAGTTGCCGATACTCGAGCTGAACCGCCTGAAGCGCGCGCCGGCGCGGCGAGAACGCCAGCGTGACCGCATCTCGTCGCCGCGGCGACGGAAGTCCGAATCGGGGAACCACCACTGGCTCCCGTCACCACGTGACCAGTAGCCGTCCACGTACGCGGCCAGGTCCTCCGCGTACTCCCAGTACGGCCGCTCGATCTGCCAGCCCTTCACCATCCGGATCTCTGGCTTCTCCCCGGCCTCGTCGCGCTGCTTGCAGGCCGCACAGACACTGACCGGGCGCATGGTGCCTTCTTCCGGTCTCCAGTCAACTTCCGTCGTGCTGGGGCCGTGCCGGGGGTCGAAGAAGCACGGTGCCGTCGGCTCCGGGATCGGCTCGCCCGCGCGGACAGCATCCAGACAGACCAGGCCGTAGCGAGCTGAGCCGAGCAAGGTAGTCACCGCCTCGACGTCCGCATCGCCCTTGGCCTCGTCGAGCCGATGCCGTGCCTTCTCAACGGTGTCGAGCACATCCTTGGACAGCTTGGACTGCTGCGCGTCCGAGGTCGTCGGCAGTGCGGAGACCTGCTGGGACAGTGCGATGATCTCCTCGTTCAGCAGGGGCTTCACGACGTTCAGGTGGGACTTCTCGTCCTGCCGGCGGGCTCTGCGGGCGCCCAGTGTGCTGATGCCGTACCAGAGACCGAACACCCCGGCCGCGGTACCGGCGTAGGGCGCCGCGTCGACGTAGAACGGCTTGTCCACTACCTGCGCGCGCTCGATGAACCGTTCGAGCATCGACTCGTAGTCCGGCGCACAGCAGTCGACCGCCTGGTCCACCGCGTCGCCCACGTGGTACGTCGGTCCTTTGTCGGCGCGCTGAACAGCATGGAACCCGCGACCCGCGCTCTCCGACGTCGCGTCGACCAGGACCGCATACACGCCTTCGACACCGACTCGGTCGTACAACTGGTCGGCGATCTCCTCACCGTCCCAGGCGAGGTTCACGTAGTACCGGTTGTCGGAGGTGTTGATCGCGGCCGCGGGGATGACCGCGATCCGGATCGGCGCGGCCGCGCGCTTCGCCGCCGCGTCGAGACGAGCAGTCTCGGCGCTGGTCAGCCCTTTCACCGCCGGGTCGACCCAGACGCCCGCGTCGCCGAGGTGACCGGCGACGGTGTTCAGATAGCCCTCCGGGTCACCGGCAGCGTGCGCCGGCAGTGCGGGCAAGGCCCAGAGCATGACGATCGCCAGGGCACCGAGCAGACGCTTCATCGAGCTCCTCCCGAGAGCCGGTCCCGACAGGCGGTACACACCGGAACCTCCCGTGCCCGTCCGCCGGGAGGCGTGTACATCCAGTCGGTCACGGACGTGCCGTGCGCGGCGTCGAAGAAGCAGGCGGCTCGCCTAGCCGGTGCAGGCGTGCCGGCAACCGCGGCCTGCGCACAGGCCAACCGCCAGCGCCCGTACTCGACCGTGGCACGAACCGTCCGCAGCTTGTCGTCGTCCGGTTCGCCATCGACCACGCGGCCCGCATCGGCGTACGCGTCCAGTGCCGCCTGTACGTCCGCCGTGGTGTTCACGCCATCCAGACGCACGTCAGCGGAATCCAGTTCCTCGCCGAAGCGCGTCACGTCCTCACGCGCGGCGGCCCGGCGCTCCGCCAACGAGTCGACTTCGTCGGGCAGCACGTCGTACGACGGCCGGTACAACGCCGGGCCACTGTCCTTGGCCGGGCGGGACTTCCACCAGCGCAGTACCAGTACGCCAACTACCACGAGCACCACCACGACGAGCAACGGCCACAACCAACCAGGTGGACCGCTGGATGTCTTCGGTACGGCTAGTTGGTCCAGTACACCGTTGAGGGTGCCGACCGGATCGGATCGGCTGTGTTTACCCAGCTCGTCAGTGAGGATGTCCGCGATCGGGGTGTCGGTGCCGACCGCGCTCCCCCACGTGATCGCACCGCCGAACACCACCAGGTAGATGCCGTCGGCACGCTGTTCATCCACAAGCTTGTCCACGTACCTGTGGGCAGCCGTACTGATGTCAGTACTACCGTCGTTGAGTACGGCAGCGGGCACGACCGCGATGTGAATCGCCGGGTCGTGCCCGTTCACCCGCTCGGCCAGTGCGGCGGCGTCCTTGTCCGGTACCAGTGACCGCTGCGTCGCGTCGACGTACACCGGCGAGTTCTTCCAGCCGTCGATGACAGGAGTGGGGTCACTCGAACCGAGCAGGGTCGAGGCGAGCAGCAGCACGCCGGCAAGCAGGGGCATGGCAGAAGCCTGCCGTACTACTGGTCCTCGTCAGTCAGCGGTGGCCGTGACGTAGATGCCCTCGTCGCGCTCCAGCTCCTCTACCTGCTGCAGGCTGGAGTCCCGCCAGAGCAGGTAGACCAGGCCGACCACGACCAGAGACAGTGCGGACGCCAGCACCGGCAAGTACCCGACGCCGAGGGTCTGGATGACCAGTCCACCGACCACAGCGGACAGTCCGGCGCCCAGGTAGATGGCAGATGCGTTCAGCGAGATCAACAGCCCACCACCGAGCTCCATGAGCAGACTCTGGACCGGCGGGTTGAACGCCCAGGTCAGCATGCCCCAGACCACCAGGGCGGCTCCAGCACCTACTGCCGTCGTCAAAGTGACGTCCAGCGTGGCCAGTACGACAGTGATGGCCGCCATCAGCACAAAGAGGGTACGGAGGCTGCCGAACCGGTCGGTGATCCGTCCACCGAGGAAGTTGCCGATGACGGCACCCACGCCGTACATCAGGAGCAGCAGGCTGGTGACCTTGCCGGTCAGACCGGCGGTGTGCTTCAGCAGCGGCACGATGTAGATGTACACCGTGAACGCGGCCAGGACAGCAAGAACCGTCATCGCGAGGATGATCTGCACGCGCCGGTCGGCCACTCCGGCGAAGCGCTCCCGCAGACTGACGACTGGCGGCGCTTCGACCTTCGGCAGCACGCCCCGCTCGGCGATGGCGACCAGTACGGCGACTGCGCTGATCAGAGCGAACACGCCCTTGTAGCCGAGTGTCGGGCCCAGCAGAGTGCCGGCCGGTACGCCCAGCACCAGTGCGAACGTCAGACCGCCGAACACGATCGCGACGGCTCGCCCACGCTTCTCCGGCGGCATCAGACTGGTGGCGAACAGCGTGGCGGCCGGGGTGTACACGGCGGCGCCGAACGCGGCCACGATCCGTCCGACGATCAGGATCGGGTAGTTCACGGCCAGCGCCGCGATCAGGTTGCCCAGCGCGGCCAGCACGAGTGCGGCGATCAGGAGGGTACGGCGCTCCCACCGGCCGGTCAGCGTGGACAGGATCGGCGCACCGATCGCGTACGACAGTGAGAACGCGGTCGCGAGCTGACCCGCGGCGGTCAGCGAGACATGGAGCTCGGAGCTCACGTCGGGCAGTACACCGGACACGACGTACGCGCTGGTGCCGACCGCGAACGCACCGGCACCGAGCAGGTAGATCCGTGCGGACATCGGAGACCTTCCGGGACGAAGTCATTAATTCGATCGTCATCGTACTACGAAGATCATCGAAGTTCGACGGGGGTCGTACTATGGATTCATGGCCACAAAAGTCCTGCCACAGCCGGAGCGGGATGAGATCCGGGTCGAGTCGGTGCTGCAGGCACTGGGCGAGCCGGTCCGGCTGACGATCGTGCGTGCACTGGCCGACAATCCGGCCGGGGTCTGCTGCGGCGAGATCGAGCTGCCGGTCACCGCGTCCACCCGCGCGCACCACCTGCGCATCCTGCGCGAAGCCGGCGTGCTGTCCACCCACACCGACGGCACCCGCCGGATCAGCCTGCTCCGGCGCGAGGATCTCGAAGCGCTCTACCCGGGCCTGCTGACCGGCATCCTGTCCGCCAAGCAGTAACCAAACGCACACAGCGGGTGAAGCCGCACGCCAACCGCAAACTGGTGGTGGGGTGATCGTGGGCTGGTTGTAGAGGTGCTGCTGGCAAACTGATGCAGTGGTGGAACTCCGGGCGCGGTGGGACGACCTGCTGCCCGGCTCTGCCTCGCTCGCGGACGACCTGGTCGCCAGGTACGTCGAGCGCAACCGGCGCGCGTACCGCGACCAGTACCTCGGTGTCGTCCTGACGGCACTCGACTCGCTCATCCAGCTGTCCACCGACCCGGCCAGCGTCCGGCTCGCGGCCTGGTTCCACCGCGCGGTCCACGACCCGGGCGGTACACCGGCCGAGGACGCCGAGGCGTCGGCGCACCTGGCCGAACAGCTCCTGCCCCGGTACGGCGTCCCGTCGATCCGGATTGCCGAGGTGGCCCGGCTGATCCGCCTCACCGGCGACCTGGCCACGCCGCCACCGGATGCGTACGCGCCACCGCGCCGTGATGCCAACGGCGACGTGCTGCTCGACGCCGTCAACGCCATCCTCGCCGCCGACCCCAGCCGGTACGCCGTCCACACGTCCGAGGTACGGCGCGATGCCAGCGACCGCAAAGGGGCGATGGAGCACCGGTACGACGAAGTACGCGACCTGCTCGACGGACACCTGTACCGAACCCAATTGGCACGCCAGCGTCTCGGTCCGGTCGCCCGCGTCAACCTGGAAACCGAGCTGGCCGGACTGGACACCGAACTCCCCGCACCTTGGCGCGGATGGCAGCAAGCCGCACTGACTGCCACGGCAACATTCACTGCGATAGCAGCAGCCGTTGTAGCCATTGCCGCATCAGGTGCTTCCTGGCAGATCCCCGCCGCGCAGGACGAAGTGGGTTGGCCCACGGTCGCGCTGGCTGTCCTCTCGTTCTTCAGCACGCCGGTACTGTTCCGCTGCGCTCGCAGCGCCAGTCAGCGCGCCCGCCTGATCGCCGGTACCGTGCTGGCGATCTCCGTGACCGGACTGCTCATCGCCTGGGCCCAGGTACCGACGACCAATGCAGCCGTTGGCGTCGGTCTTCGCGTACCGCTCCTCATCTCCGCACTGCTTCTACTACTTGCTGCCGCCGCTGCCGCACTGGTCGCCTCACTGCTCCGTACCAAGACCGCTCGCTATCTCCCGGCGCGCAACCTCGGTCAGCAGCTCGCCTGGCTCGCCGTACCGATCGCAGTGGCCCTCGTCCTGTTGCTGCTCATCCAGCCACTGTCACGTGGCTACGTACTGAGCTCCAATGAACGAGTCGAAGGCGCACCGCGCACTGCCGGCAAGTCCAGTCCTTCCGTGCTCGACGGCTCGGTCGCCTGGGTCAGCGACTCCGTACTGGGCACCGGCGCCGAAGAGGCGATCGGCACCCGGTACGGGATCGCCGTACCGCGGCCTGGTGGTGTGGTCCAGATGCTCGACGCCGCGACCGGTGCACTCCGCTGGCGCTACAGCCGCTCCGACTCCGACGAGAAGCCAGTGATCGCGGCAACTGGCAACGGCGACTACGTACTTGCTCAGTTCTCCGATGTGGGCTACCTACTGCTCGACGCGAACACAGGTCGCCGCAAGGCCGCGTGGCCAAGTCACACCCGCGACCGCTTCATCCAGCAGTCACAGCCACTGCTGACCGGCGAACGCTCCGGCAAGCTGCATGGCGTCGACCCGGACGGCGACGAACGCTGGACCTTCGAGCCAGGCGCCTGCACTGAGGTAGGTGCGATTGCGACCGCCGAGACCGTCCTCAGCTTCGTCAGCCACACGTGCGACGACAAACCGGACGAGCTGACCGCGCTTGACGTACAGTCCGGCAAGACGTTGTGGACCAAGACAGCGGTGGACACGTACCGGCGGCCGGTCGTCGTGGCCGGTCTGGTGGTCGTGGCGGAGCCAGGTGGTGACTCCGACTCCCCGGCTGCTCTGACCGCCATCGAGCCCCGGACCGGTGACATTCGCTGGCGCTGGGCAGTGCCGAAGGCGTGGGCGTGCCGGACGCTGCTGAATGCCTCCGGCAAGTACCTGATCGTCGTCGACTGCCCCGGCCGGAGCAGCCGGGAGAGCCGCAAGACCGTCGTCACCGCGATCGACGCGAACACCGGACAGACAGCCTGGCAGACGGTGGCTCCGGTCAGTCCGCGGGAGAAGGTCGCCGTGACCGCGGACGGCCGGGTGGTCTCGCTGAGCCCGGCCGGCGCCGGCTGCCTGGCGAACGTGATCAGCCGGGCCGGGTTCCGGCAGGTCCGGCTGCCCACCGGGATCGTCTGCGGCCGCGATCCGCGCGCCATCGGCAACCTGGTCCTGACTTCCGGTTCGGACACGGTGATCGCCCTACGTTAGTGACGTTGCGTAGCCGGCGCGTCTCGCAACTCGTTCGCCCGTCTCAGAGTGTGACGTGCGCCGCAGGTCGCGAAGCGGTCAGGTGACGAGCCGATATCGCTTTGGCCACGACCCTCTCCAGGAAGGCCGAATCGTTCGTTTCAGGCTCCCAACCGATGTCAGACTCCATAGCCATGGACCTGCGCGACCAGTGGAATCGCCTGCTGCCGCACGCGCAGCCGTTGGGCGACGACCTGCTGGCTCGTTACGCAGAGCAACATCGTCATTATCACGACCAGCAGCACCTGACCGAGGTGCTGGCGACCGTCGACGAGCTGGCCGAGCACGCCGAGGACGCCGACACGGTCCGGCTGGCGGCCTGGTTCCACGACGCGATCTACGACCCGCGGGCCGACCCCGGCGAGAACGAGGAGGTCTCGGCCCAGCTGGCCGAGCTCGAGCTGGCGGCAGCCGGCCTGCCGGCCGGCCAGGTCGAGGAGATCGGCCGGCTGGTCCGGCTGACCGCGAAGCACGACTGCGCTCCGGACGACCGCAACGGCGCCGTGCTGTGCGACGCCGACCTGCGGATCCTGAGCCTCGCGCAGGCGCGGTACGACGAGTACGCGGCCGGCATCCGCGCGGAGTACGCGCATGTCGCCGACCGGGACTTCGCCCGCGGCCGGATGTCGTTCCTGCAGAGTCTGAGCGAAACCGATCTGTATACGACCCCGCGTGGCCACGCGGAGTGGGAACGACCAGCCAGGGAGAACCTGGCCCGGGAGGTCGACTCGCTGGGCCCTAGGGCGGCCCGGAGGATCGGCGGGCTGATTCCGGTCATCTACTTCGGTGCAGCCCTCGGCGCGGTCGTCGCGTCCTCTGTTCTGCTCGGCCGTGGCCTCGGTGCCGCAGCCAAGTGGCCGGTGGAGTCTTCGGACGTTGGCAGCTATCCGGTGTGGGCGCCGATCGCTGGTACGGCACTGGCTGCCGGACTGACGTGTGCATGGTTCCGGCGGGCGCAGCAGCGGCTGGTCACTGTCCCGGCGATTGTCTTCGCCGTGATTGGGCTGATCGCGATCGGTGTGTGCTGGTGGCGCTGGCCGGCCGCACAGCCGGGTGCGGCGATGTCGGAGCGCTGGCCGTACCTCCTGCTTGCATCGGTTGCGCTAGTACTTGCCGGTGCGTTGTTGGCCTTGGCTAGACGGTTGCGGCTCGCACCGCCGTACGCCCAGGCACCTCCGCGGTGGCTGGGCGTTGGTGCGACTGCCGTGTGTGGCGCGCTGCTCGCGTGGATCGTGGTGTCAGCCGGCGAGCCGTTCGTACAAGCGCGGCTGGAGACTGCCAACACTGTCAGTACGACCACCACGATCGAACCGACCCAGCTGCCCGTACAGCTCGACGGAACGCTGGCGTGGAGCCGTGAGGTACCAGCAACCGGCGCCATCACCGGCACCGCAGGTGGTGTCGCCGAACTGCGGTCCGACGGCGTAGTCATGTCAGATGCCGCCACCGGTCAGATCCGCTGGCGGTACTCGCGGGCAGATGTCCAGGACGCGGCATCCAGCGGCGTGAAGGGCCTGCTGGTGTCACAGGACGGTCGTACGATCGCGGCGCACCTGCCCCGCTCGCAGTACCGCGAACCCGCGGGCATCGACCTACCCACGTACGCCGTGCTGGATGCGGTCAGCGGGAAGGTACTGACCGAGGTCCACACCGACGGGACCGCACTGGCAGTCGACGAGAACCAGTTGCTGGTGGCGGAGGGCAACTTCGTCGTGGCGCACGGCGTGAGCAGTCCGACGCACTGGCGAGCGCAGGTGCGCTGCAACGTGACCCAGGGCGTACTTGTTGGCGACCAGGCCGTAGTGGTCGACGCCTGCGCAGGCAACGGCGCCGACGTACGCGGACTGGACGTCAAGACCGGCTCCCAGCGCTGGGAGGTCGATCTGGGTAGCCGGATCGACTTGAGCGCGGAGCTGGACCCGTCCACCTGGGTCGGTGAGCTGGTTGCAGTCCCGGACACCCGTGAGGTGTCTGGGCTGATCTGGACCGGTGCGGCCGGCGGAACGCTGTACCAGTGGTCAGTGGATGTCAGCGAAGGCCGCATCATCTGGACCACGCCCGTACCAGGCACACCACGCCCGCGACTCGGAGCATCCTCCTGTGACGCGCAGCTCGCGGCAACGCACGCCTCACTCGTACTGATCACCTGCCGTACTGGAAACGACCCCGGGCAGCCGCAGACGTACGACGTGTCGTCGTCGAGCCCCGCGGACGGGACTCCGCAGTGGCACCATCTGCTGCCGGTACCGCCGAAGCTGCAGCAACCGGAGTACCCCCGTAACGGGTTCGGACTGCTCCCGGACGGGCGCGTGGTCACGCTGATGCCGCAGCCCAACGGCAGCTGCTCCCCCGTGATGATCGGTACTACTGGCGTGCAGGCCAGGCAGATCCTGCCCAGTACGAACGCCGAGCCGGTAGTGAAGTCCGAGGACGTCACCTGCGACAAGCCGGCCGTCACGGTCGCCGCGGCCCGGCCCGTCTTCTCCGACGGCTCCCGCCTCTTCGCACTGAACTAGCAGTCCTGGCCGGAGCTACGGGACGCCGGGAATCAAGTTGCCGGCGGCGACGTTCACCTTTACCGTGATCCGCATGTTCCGCGTGGTTTTCGAGTTCGACCTGTCAGGCACCGGCCTGACGGGCGCTCCCACGTGGGCCGCGTCAGCTGATTCAGCAGTCTTCGCCGGCACGCGAATCTGACCCTCCTCCTGCAGCGCGGGACCCGCGGAGGAGGGTGGTCGCTCACCGGCCCCCTCCGTGCGGGTGACAGCCGCGGAGGGCAGCCCGGAGGGTCCTGGCTCACAGCGAATCTTCTGACTGCAAAGGAAACACTCATGGCCAAGAGCCAGTTCGTGCGGACCAAGCCGCACCTCAACATCGGGACGATGGGTCACGTCGACCACGGCAAGACCACGCTGACCGCCGCGATCACCAAGGTGCTCGCGGAGCGCGACCCGAGCGTGAACCGCTTCGTCGCCTTCGACGGCATCGACCGTGCCCCGGAGGAGATGCAGCGCGGGATCACGATCAACATCTCGCACGTCGAGTACGAGACCGCGACCCGGCACTACGCGCACGTGGACATGCCCGGGCACGCCGACTACGTGAAGAACATGATCACCGGCGCCGCCCAGGTGGACGCCGCGATCCTGGTCGTCTCCGCGCAGGACGGCGCCATGCCGCAGACGCGTGAGCACGTGCTGCTCGCGCAACGGGTAGGCGTGCCGTACCTGGTGGTCGCGCTGAACAAGGCGGACACCGTCGACGACCCGGAGCTGCTCGACCTGGTCGAGCTGGAGGTCCGGGAGCTGCTGGCGGAGTACGGCTTCCCGGGTGACGACGTGCCGGTTGTGCGGGTGTCCGGGCTGAAGGCGCTGGAAGGCGACCCGAAGTGGACCGCCGCGATCGGTGAACTGCTGGACGCGGTGGACAGCTACGTACCGGTGCCGGACCGTGAGCTGGGCGAGCCGTTCCTGATGCCGATCGAGAACGTACTCACCATCAGCGGCCGCGGCACCGTGGTCACCGGCGCGGTCGAGCGTGGTTCGCTGAAGCTCGGCGACCAGGTCGAGGTGGTCGGCCTCGGCCCGACCGTGACCACCACGGCGATCGGTCTGGAGACGTTCGGCAAGTCGCTGGAGTCCGCGGACGCGGGTGACAACGCGGCGGTGCTGCTACGTGGCGTGAAGCGCGACGAGGTCCGTCGTGGCCAGGTGGTGGCGCTGCCGGGCAGCGTGCGACCGCACCGGAAGTTCCGGGCCACGCTGCACGCGCTGTCCACCGCCGAAGGTGGCCGGCACACGCCGTTCGCCGCGGACTACCGGCCGCAGTTCTACTTCCGCACGACCGACGTGTCCGGTGGCATCGACCTGGGTGAGATCAACCTGGTGATGCCGGGCGACTCGATCGAGCTGAACGTGGAGCTGGAGAAGCCGATCGCGATGAACGTCGGCCTCGGGTTCGCTGTCCGCGAGGGCGGCCACACCGTCGCCGCGGGCACCGTGACCGAGCTGCTCGACTGAAGCACGGCCCCCGGCTCAAGACCCTTGAGTCGGGGGCTGCTTTCGGTGCCGCAGTCCGGCAGCGATCAGCCGGCGTACCAGCTCCCGGCTGGACACCGGCACGGCACCAGCCGCGACCAGGTCGTCGTACCGGTCACTGGGTACGTCGTAGTGGTCCCGATCGAATCCACGCACCGGAATGCCGGCCGCCTTCGCGAACGCGTGCAGCTCGTCATGGGACTCGTCACTGACCAGATGCGACCAGACCCGGTTCCAGGCCGGCCAGGCGGGCGGGTCGATCAGAATCATTCGCGAGCGTCCTGGGCGTCGCGGGCGTCCTGGGCATCGAGCAGGTTGCGCCACGACCGGACGAAGCGCGAGTTCACGTACGCCTTCGTCCACGACCCGTCCTGGCGTACTGACGTTCCGACGTGGAAACGGCGTACGCCACTCTGGAACAGCCACGGCACATGCTCCGGCTGCAGTCCACCACCAGCCATCATCACACTGGCTACGGCGGGGTCCTCCTTCGCCAGCTTGCACAGGTCGTCCAGCCCGTGGCTGACCCCGATAGAGGATCCGGCGGTCAGTACACAGTCCAGCCCGGGCAGGCCGCGTAGTGCGCGCCAAGCTGGTTGCTGCTCCAGCACTGCGTCGATAGCCCGGTGGAACGTCCACGGCGTACCGGCGAACGTACTGACCAGTGCGGCCACCGAATCGACATCAACCTGGTTGTCGGGCGTCAGGAACCCCAGTACGAAGCCATCTGCCCCGGCTGACAAGTAGGACTGCGCCATGGCCGTTAGGCGGTTCAGGTCGGCGCCGTTGGTGGTGAACGAGTTCTCCACGCGCAGCATCACCCGCAACGGCAGGTCGGTGACCCGGCGAATGGCACTGACGGTCGACACCGACGGACACAGCCCGTCCGCCTCCATCGAGGCGCACAGCTCAAGCCGGTCCGCCCCACCCTCCTGCGCCGCCTCCGCGTCCGCCGGATGCAGCGCGATGATCTCCAGCAACGAACCCATGGGGATCATCCTCTCGCAGATTCGCGGAATTCGTGTTGCACTCCGCGGCGGGCTTCTGTATCGTTTTTCTAGATCGATTTAGAAGAACGATACAGATGAGGAGGGAGCGGGATGGCCGGAGTGACGCTGAAGACCGTGGCCAAAGCCGTCGGCGTGTCGCCGTCGACCGTGTCCAACGCGTACAACAAGCCCGATCAGCTGTCCGTCGCGCTCCGCGAGCGGATCCTGGCCGCCGCCCACGAGCTCGGGTACGCCGGGCCGGACGCGGCGGCACGGGCACTGCGCAGCGGCAAGGCGGGTGCGGTCGGGGTGCTGTTCACCGACAAACTGGCCTACGCCTTCTCGGACCCGTACGCGGTCGGTTTCCTGGCCGGGCTGGCCGAGGTCGCCGAGGAGTTCGCCACCAGCCTGCTGCTGATGCCGCTCAGCTCGACCGACATCACCGGCGGCAGCAACGCCGTGCAGCAGGCGGCGATCGACGCGGCGGCGATCTTCTGCGTACCGGGCGGTCACCCGGCGCTCGAGATCCTCGACAACCGTGGCATCCCGGCGGTCTCCACCGACCGCGGTGACCACCCGTCGCTGTCCTGGGTCGCGATCGACGAGCTGGAGGCGGCCGCGCAGCTGGGCGAGCACCTGGCCCGGCTCGGCCATCGGGAGGTCGTCGTCCTGGTCGACAACGCCCAGGCGGCCGGCGGCCGGCCGGTCGAGCTGACCCTGGACGAGGTCGGTTACACCGACTGCGAGCTGCGGATTCGTGGCCTGCAGAAGACGATGCCGGACGCCCGGCTGCGGATCGTCTCCGGTGGCCACAACGCGATCGCGTCCGGGCGGCGCGGTGCCGAGTACGCGCTCGACTCGCAGGACCGGCCGACCGCGATCGTCGGGCTCAGCGACGTCCAGGCACTCGGCGCGCTGGAGGCGATGAAGGTCCGCGGGCTGACACCCGGACGGGACCTGACCCTGGCCGGGTTCGACGACATCCCGGCCGCGGAGGCGGTCGGACTGACCACGGTCCGGCAGCCGATCAAGGACAAGGGGCGCGCCGTCGGGCGCATCCTGCTCGACCCGGCCAGCACCGAACGCCAACTGTTGCTGCCGACCCAGCTGATCGTCCGATCCAGCAGCGGTCCGGCACCCAAGCGCTGACAACCACACAAACCTCCCTGGGACCGCTCGGTTCCCGGGGCGATCAACCACGCTCTCCGGAGGGAGCAGAACCATGACGTACTTCATCCCCGGCAACACCGCCGTCGAGAACGCCCGCAACCTCGCCCAGTCGGCGCTGCCGAACGCTCCCCAGCAGGAGTACGAGCCGCCGCGCCGCCCGCTCGCCGCACGCGCCCGCATCGGCGCCGTCCTGCGCACCGCCGCCGCCCGCGAACTCCGCCTGGCCAACCGCATCGACCCCACCCCCACCTGCCAAACCGTGGCCGGCTGATAAGGGGTTAACCACGCGGCTTGCCCCTTCACCTCCTGCCTGCCGGGGGTGAAGGGGCAGCCGCGGAGGTTAACAACTCAAATGGCCGGAGGCCGGCGGCGTTCGGCGCGGTGGGCACCAGGGTTGGGCACCAGGGTTGGGCACCAGGGTTGGGCGCCGGGGCTGGGCGCCGCGGCTGGGCGCCGGGGTTGGGGGCCGGGGTTGGGCGGTGCGTTTTTGTCGGTGGGGTCTGGCACGCTGTACGGGATGAGTGAGCCAGGGGTGTTGCTGACTGCCCGGGCGATGGTGCTGCACGACCTCGCCGCCCGGGGGTTCAACGATCCCGTGATGGTGTCCTGTCTGGAGGACGCGGTCGCGGGACGGCAGTGGTGGCTGGACCAGTGGCCGGACGGCGCGGAGCACATCGCCGGGCTGGTCGCGCAGGACGTGCAGGATCGCCTGGTCGACTCCGGCATCCGCTGGCCGCGGTGTACGGCCTGCGACGACCTTCAGGACCACGAGCTCCGGATCGAGCCGGAGCTCGGCCCGGACCCGCACTGGGTCTGCGAACGCGCCGGGATCACGGTCGCTCCGCTGGGGCGGCTGACCTGAGACCGGTTGTCCCGGCGCTGGGGCGGCTGACCTGAGACCGGTTGTCCCGGCGCTGGGGCGGCTGACCTGAGACCGGTTGTCCCGGCGCTGGGGCGGCTGACCTGAGACCAGGGTCATACCTGATTGCTCTACATGTAGCCAGGCTACTATTGTCTGGTCCATGAAGTCGTTGACGTTGCTCCGCGCGGCCGCCGCGGTCCATGCGGTGGCGATCTGTCTGCAGCCGGTGTTCGCCGGCGTGTACCTGAACGGATCGCCGGCCGGCATGCGGATGCACGAGCCGACCGGTCTGGCGCTGGCCTTCCTCGGCCTGTTCCAGGTGCTGGCGGCCACGATCTGGTGGCGGTCCGGCGGCCGCTGGACGGCGCCGGCGGTGAGCCTGCTGATCCTGGCCGGCGAGGTGGCGCAGATCGCGGTGGGCTACAGCCGCCAGCTGGCGATCCACGTCCCGCTCGGCATCGCGCTGGTCGGCGCCACGGTCGTGTTCGCGTTCTGGATCAACCGCATCCGCAAGGTGGTACCCGCATGAGCGCGATCACGGCGCCGGCCAAGGTACGGCGGCCGCGCGTCAGTCTGCAGTTGCTCCGGATCACACTGGTCATCCACGCGATCCTGATCATCATGCAGCCGATCATGGCCGGGTACTTCCTGGCCGGCAACGTCGACGCGATGGATACGCACAGCGCCATCGGCACGTCGCTCTGGTTGATCGCGTTCATCCAGACGGTCATCGCCGGCTGCTACGCGCTCGCCGGTGGCGGCCGGTTCTGGCCGCTGATCGTGTCCGCGGTGCTGACGATCGCCGAGTTCGTCCAGCTGACCTACGGGTACCTGCAGGACTTCGCCGTCCACATTCCCCTCGGCACCGCGCTCGTCACCACCGTGGTGTGGATGACGGTCTGGTCGTTCCGGTCCGCCGCACGCCTGAGCCGCCGGGAGGCGAAGCGATGAAGATGTCCCGCCGTGGTTTCCTGGCCGTCGCCGGCGGCACCGGCGCCGCCCTGACCCTGACCAGCTGCGGCCAGGAAGCCAACCCGGCCCAGGCCGGCGAACTCCTGCGCAGCAAGGCGAAACTGCCCGAACCGTTCCAGGTCCCGCTGCCGATCCCACCGGTGAAGAAGCCGATCCGATCGGACGCGAAGGCCGACTACTACCAGGTGGTCCAGCGCAAGGCGAGCCTGGAGATCCTCCCCGGCCTCAAAACCGAGGCGATGGGGTACGACGGCATCCTCCCCGGACCGACTTTCGACGTACGCAGTGGGCGCACCGCGATCGTCGAGCAGGTCAACGAGCTCGACGTATCGACAGTCGTCCACCTGCACGGCGGCCACACGCCCGCGCCGAGTGACGGCTGGCCACTCGACCTGATCATGCCGGCCAACGGGCAGCACGGCGGGCATCAGATGGGCGGGCACATGGAGGGCGGTGACATGACGACCGGGCGGCGTACGTACACGTACCCGAACGCACAACGCGCCGCGACGCTCTGGTACCACGACCACACCATGGACTACACCGCTCCCCAGGTGTACCGCGGACTGTTCGGGCTGCACATCATCCGGGACGAGGAGGAGGCCGAACTCCCACTGCCCAAGGGCGATCGGGAGATCCCACTCATCATCGCGGACCGCGCGTTCGACGCGGACGGCTCGTTCTTGTACCCGGCCCTGAAGGACGGTCCGGGCGTCGAGGCCAAGTACATGGAGGGTGTAGTCGCCGATGTCACCTTGGTGAACGGAGCGCCGTGGCCGGTGCATGAGGTGGACGCGGTGCGGTACCGGTTCCGCGTACTGAATGCCAGCAACGCGCGCCGGTACGAGCTCGGGTTCGACAAAGGACCGGCCACGTTCGTACAGATCGGCAGCGACGGCGGCCTGCTGGACAAGCCGATCGAGCACAAGACGCTGGTGGTCGCGCCGGCCGAGCGATTCGACGTGATCGTGGACTTCTCGCAGTACCAGCCGGGTGACGAAGTGACCGTGGTCAACCGGCTGGACGGCAACGCGAACGTCATGCGTTTCAAGATCGCCCGGAAGGCGGCTGACGACACGCGGATCCCGGCGACGTTGTCCACGTACGCCGTGACGCCCCGGCCGGCCGGGGTGGTACGACGCGAATGGCGCTTCCGCCGCGGCGACGCCGGCGGTCACCGCGGCTGGACGATCAACGGCAAGGCGTTCGACCCGAAGGTCATGCAGGCACAGGTGAAACTGGATCAGTACGAGATCTGGACGTTCGTGACCGACGTACACCATCCCGTCCACGTCCACCTGGCGCCGTTCCAGGTGCTGACCCGCGGCGGTCGGTCGAAGCTCTCCGAGTTCGACCACGGCTGGAAGGACACGGTCGACATCCGCCCCGCCGAGGTGGTCGAGGTCCTGGTCAAGTTCACCGCCCACAAGGGCAAGTACCTGATCCACTGCCACAACCTCGAACACGAGGACATGGCGATGATGGCGGGCTTCGAAACAATCTAGCTCCGGCGAAGCAGGCGGATCGCGAGCGCGACGGTGTACGCCCATCCGATCGTGACCGTGATCCGCTGGAACAGTCCACCGACCGCGATCAACCCCGCGGTCTGGTTGAACGCGGAACTCGTCAACCCGAAGCAGACCACATAGGCCGTTGCGCTGAGCAACGAATAGGTCAGCCACTTCCAGCCGCCGCGGCAGAGGACGAGCTGGGCCACGGCCAGCGCGAGGAAGCCGGGCAGCGAGAAGCCGTCGTGCAACGCGCCCGACGTGGTGTACGCCGCGACGTCGGGCGTGTTCAGCGGGAACCCGTTGACCGGATCGGTGGTGAACAGGCCGGCGCCGATCAGTCCGGCGCCCCATACTCCGATCAGTACGCCGCCGGATCGGTGACCGGAGCGCCAGACCCCGGTCGCGAAGGCGATCGTCAGTACGCCCGCGACGAGGAAGTTCGCGACCTGGATCCAGCCGTGGCTCCCGAGCTCCAGCGAGCTGACCGGATGGCGGAGCGCGTCGTACCCCGAACCTTTGAAGGCGCCTTCCAGCAGGAACGTCACGACGAACAGCGGACCGGCGACCAGACCGCATCGCAGCAGGACAACACGTGACGTACTCCGGCGGCTCGCTACGCCTCCGCTGCCTACCGCGCCCTGGTTCGGTGCGTCCCGGGGGTTCAATGGGTCCCCTTGGCGAGGGCTTCGGCTGCCTCGGCGTGCAGGGCGGTGCGGTCGACCCCGGCTGCCTGCAGGGCGCGGGCGACGCGGCCGCGGTCGGAGTCGAGCAGGCCGACCAGGATGCGCATCGGACCGAAGCGAGCCCCCTTGGGCGCCGCGTCCGTCCCCCGGCGCAACACCAACTTGGTCGACTCGCCGATCTGCGGATCGCGCCCCGGCTCCGGCGACGCCGGCGGCAGCCCACCGGTCCGGACCGCGATCCCGGCGACGGCCAGGCTCTGCTCCCACTCGCTGTCCAGCGCGGCCCGGATCGCGTCCTCGGTCAGGCCGGCCGCGGCCAGCATCCGGGCGGCCGACGAGTCCTGCATCCCGGCGAGCGCGAGCAGTACGTGCTCGGCCTCGATCGTCCGGGAGCCGTCGCGGCGGGCCTCGGCCCGGCCCGCGTGCACCAGGATCGAGCGGACATCCTTGGCATCCGACATCAGCGCCTCCTCAGGGCTACCCCGGCGGCGAGCAGCCGCCGGGCGTGTTTCTTGTGCACGGCCTGCCGGGTCACACCCAGCACCTCGGCCACCTCGGACCAGCTCCACCCGGCCCGCATCGCCCGCTCCACCTGGCTGTCCTCCAGCCGATCGGCGAGCCGCCGCAACGCCACCACGGCGGCCAGCCCGGCCGCGGGGTCCTCCGGATCCACCAACTCGTTCATGCAAGCAACCTAGGTTGACAACCGATCGATGTCAACCTGGGTTGCTTATTCCCGGGCTTGACGAGCTCGCCCGGCACTGCCTATATTCAACACATCGGTTGATCAAGGAAATGGTTGATAAAGATGATGGTTGATGACGATCAGCTCGACCGGGCCTTCGCGGCGCTCGCCGACCCGGTTCGGCGGGCGATGGTCGCGCGGCTGTCCCGCGGGCCGGCCACGGTCAACGAGCTGGCCGAACCGTTCCCGATCACCAAGCAGGCGGTGTCGCGGCACATCCAGGTGCTGGAGACCGCCGGGCTGATCACCCGGAGCCGGGACGGCCAGCGCCGCCCGTGCCACCTGGTGCCGGCCGCCCTCGAAGCACTGACGAGCTGGATCGACGAGTACCGGCTCGAAACCGAACGGCGCTTCCGCCGGATGGACGCGCTGCTGAACACCGTGAAGGAGCAGGAGAAATGAGCGAGACGACGATCAACACCCCCGCCGGTACGCCGTTCGTGGAGGTGACCCGGGAGTTCGACGCGACCCCGGCCCAGCTGTTCCGGGTCGTCACCGACCGGGACCTGGTCGCCCAGTGGCTCGGTCCGCGCGACCTGGACGCGACGATCGAGGAGTACGACGTACGCCCCGGTGGCAAGTACCGGTACATCCACCGCGACGACCAGGGTGAGTACGCCTTCCATGGCGTCTTCCACACCGTCGAGCAGGACAAGCTGATCATCCAGACCTTCGAGTGGGAAGGCGCGCCGGGCGAGGTCTGCCTGGAGAAGATGACGCTCGAATCGACCGGGAGCGGCGTCCGGCTGCACCAACGGTCGGTGTTCCCGTCGGTCAGCGCGCGCGATCAGTCGATCGAGTACGGCATGGAGAGCGGCATCAACGACTCGATGGACCGCCTCGCCGAACTGCTCGCCAAGGAGAGCTGATCATGAGCCAGGTCATCGTCGACATCTCGGTGTCCCTGGACGGGTACGTCACCGGGCCGAATGTTGCCCTTGACAACGGCCTCGGCGACGGCGGCGAAGCCCTGCACGAGTGGGTCTTCCAGGGTACGGACGCGGATCAGAAGATCCTGGACGACACGTTCGCGGCGACCGGTGCGGTGATCCAGGGACGTACGTTGTTCGACATCATCGACGGTCCACGGGGGTGGAGCGACGAGATGGGCTACGGCGCCAAGCCGACCGGTGAGGTGAACGCACCCATCTTCGTCGTCACCCACTCCGCACCGGAGCAGACCCGGCTCGGTGACCGGTTCCGCTTCGTGCGGAGTCCGGCGGAAGCGGTCACGCGGGCGCAGGAAGTTGCTGATGGCAAGGATGTCTCGGTGATGGGCGGCGGGCAGATCTGCCACCAGGTGCTCGCCGCCGGCCTGGCCGACGTACTGCGGCTGCACGTCGCGCCGGTCGTCCTCGGCGACGGGACCCGACTGTTCCCGGCCGGCGCCGCGCCCGGGTACGCGCTTGAGCTGATCGACGCGGTGTCGACACCGTCCGCGCAGCACCTCACGTACCGGGTGGTGAAGTAGTCATGGGTGACGTCATCGTCTCCGCCGTCGTGTCCCCCAGGTCGTCGAAGGCAACCGAGTAACCCACCTCCACTACCGAATCCCCCGCTGACCCGAACCCCCCCATTTGAAAGGGCATCCCCGCAAGCGCAGGGTTGCCCCTGGAAATTTGAAGGGGCAACCCCCTACTCCAACAGGAAAGCTTCCCTTAGACCACTACGAAGCGGGAGAGAAGTTTTTGTTTGTTTGTCTCGTAGTCGTCGCCGGAGATGACGCCGTCCTCGTGGAGTGACTGGAGTTGTTCGAGTGTCGCCGCGATCTCCTCGCCGCGGTCACGGAGGTCCGACGGGCTGTCCGCGAGGTTCGTACCAGCGGAGGTAGCCGTGTCGATCGACAGGCGCAGGCTCTCCACGGACACCCGCAACTTACGCAGCTCTTCGACCAGTTGAGTATCGTTCATCTGTTCCCCAGCACTCCGGGGCCGTGGATCGGCCCGACCTTTCCAGTCAGCCAAAAACACGCTCGGTCGGCAATCAGGGATCGGCCTAACCCGTACCCGAGCCGCCCCTGACTCTCACCGAAGTCGCGGATGGTCCGCGATCACCGTGCGAGACCCCGGAGCGATCTCGGTAAAACCAGCGTCCTGCACAACCGGAAGCCCGCTGCCGAGAAGCCTGGCCCAACCCGCCCGGTCAGCGCGCCGCACGGCGAGCGCGAAGTCGGTGGACACCCACTCCTTGCGGGCCTCGTCCGGCAACGCCCACCAAGCGAGTTGCGCAGCGTGACCGCACTGCGCCATCGCCTTGCCGCTCGACATCTCCAACTCCGGGTTCACCCACAACACCGGCACGCCGGCCGCCACCGCGGGCAGGTCCGCCGAGTCCTCGAAATCCGTCCCACTGACCTGCAACTTCGCCAGCTCCAGCGGTACCTCATCCACAGTGGTCGGCGGAAACACTCGTACCTGCGCCGCGTTCACCTCATCAGGCGAGTCAGCACCAGCGCTGGTGCCGATCATCGTGATCCCCGGCACATTCTCCGTACGCCGCCACTCCGCTCCGCGGGCGCGTTTGACGATCTTCCGGATCTGATGGTCCTGCCAGTCCGTCATCGCCTCGGCCCACTCCCCCTCGCCGACCGAACGCTCGTCGGCAAGGATCGCGAGTACGGCGCGCGCGGCCGTCTCCAGCGCGTCGGTCTGCGCCGGCCGCGCGTTCTTCTCGACCCGGACCACCATGGTCAGTACGTGTTCCACACCGAGAGTTTGCCAGCATCAAGGCGATTCGCCAGTGTAGGTTGGCCGTATGCAGCAGTACCTGGATCTTCTTCGGCATGTGCTCGGCAACGGGGTGGAGAAGGGGGACCGGACCGGGACCGGCACGCTGAGTGTGTTCGGGTACCAGTCGCGGTACGACCTCTCGGCCGGCTTCCCGGCGGTGACGACGAAGAAGCTGCACCTGCGGTCGGTGATCGGGGAACTTATCTGGTTCCTCAGCGGCTCCACGAACATCAAGTGGCTGCACGAGAACAACATCTCGATCTGGGACGAGTGGGCCGACGCGGACGGCGAGCTGGGCCCGGTGTACGGCTATCAGTGGCGCTCCTGGCCAACCCCGGACGGCCGGCACGTCGACCAGATCGCGGCCGTGGTCGAGTCGATCAAGAAGAACCCGAACTCGCGCCGGCACATTGTGAACGCGTGGAACGTCGCGGACGTGGACGAGATGGCGCTGCCGCCGTGCCACGCGATGTTCCAGTTCTACGTCGCGGACGGGCGGCTGTCCTGCCAGCTGTACCAGCGGTCGGCCGACATCTTCCTGGGCGTCCCGTTCAACATCGCCTCGTACGCGCTGCTCACGCACATGGTCGCGCGGCAGACCGGGCTCGAGGCCGGTGATTTCGTGCACACGCTCGGCGACGCGCACCTGTACCTCAACCACCTCGACCAGGCGCGCCTCCAGCTCACCCGCGAGCCCCGGCCGCTGCCGACGCTGAACCTCCGGCACCGGGACGCGATCGACGCGTACGAGATCGCCGACGTCGAACTCGTCGGGTACGACCCGCACCCGGGGATCAAGGCACCGATCGCCGTATGAGCGTGATACTGATCGCCGCGGTTGGACAGAACGGTGTGATCGGGCGGGACAACGACCTGCCCTGGCGCATCCGCGAGGACCTGCGGCGCTTCAAGCAACTCACCCTCGGCCACACGCTGGTGATGGGTCGCAAGACGTACGACTCTATCGGCCGCCCACTACCCGGCCGGCGCACCGTCGTCGTCACCCGGCAACCCGGCTGGTCCGCCGACGGCGTCTCCGTCGCCCACTCCCTGGACGAGGCGCTCGCGTACGACGGCACGCTCTTCGTAGCCGGCGGCGGCGAAATCTACCGCCAGGCCCTCCCCCACGCCGACGCCCTCGAACTCACCGAAGTAGCCCAGTCCCCCACCGGCGACGTGACGTTCCCACCAATCGACCCATCCCACTGGACCGAAACGTCCCGCGATGCTCACGATGGGTTCGCGTTCGTCTCCTTCCGTCGCAGCCAGGTCCGGTGTGGTGATCCAGCGCCGTAGCGAGCAGGTGCTCGGTGCGGTAGCTCGGTGCGCGGGAGGGGAGGCCTCGATGTGGTTTCATCGTGGCCTTTCCTCCCGTGCAGCGAGGTGCCGTGCCGAGTGACGCGCAGTAGGCGCTGGATCACCACACCGGACCTAGCAACGAGTAGCTAACGACTGGGGCGGGGGGACCGGGAACCGCGTAGATTGTGTGCGCGTCACGGAGGAGACAGGGCGCGGGCGGAGGGGACGGCTCGCGGAGGCCACCGGAGGGGAACGACGATGACCGAAGCAGACAACACGCCTGGTACGCCGGGCGCGGGCGCCATTCAGCCGGGCGCCGCGGCCGCCGCACAGCCGGCCGCCCCACAACCGACAGCCGCGCAGGCGGGGGTTTCTCCGTTGCAGCCGCCGACGGCTACCGCGCCGGGGCTGATACTGACCGCGCCGCCGCCGTCACAGCCGGTCGCGACCACCGCCGCGCCGACGATGGCGCCGGCCGTGGACGCGGCCGCGTTGCCGGGGCTGGACACCAAGGTCGACACCTTCCTGAACGCGCTGATGGCGGCCGAGCCGCGGTCGCCGGAGTTCGCGGCGAAGGCGAGCGACGTACGCAGCATGGGTGACGTCGACATCCGCGCGGCCGCCGAGAGCTCGAACCGGTTGCTGCAGTCGCCGGTGAAGGCGCTGCAGAGCGGCGGCCTGTCCGAGGGATCGACCGTCGGCAAGACCCTGCTCGAGTTGCGCCGTACGGTCGAGGACCTGGACCCGAAGGAAGCGAGCGGCCCGAAGAAGCTGCTCGGGATGATCCCGTTCGGCGACAAGATCGAGGACTACTTCCGCAAGTACCAGAGCGCGCAGAGCCATCTCGAAGGCATCCTGCACAGCCTGCGCAACGGGCAGGACGAGCTCGGCAAGGACAACGCCGCGCTGAACCTGGAGAAGCAGAACCTCTGGGACGCGATGACCCGGCTGAACCAGTACGTGTACGTCGCCGAGCGCCTGGACGCGCGACTGTCCGCCGCGATCGCGGAGCTGGACGCGACGAACCCGGAGAAGGCGAAGGCGTTCCGCGAGGACGTGCTGTTCTACGTCCGGCAGAAGCACCAGGACCTGCTCACCCAGCTCGCGGTCTCGATCCAGAACTACCTGGCCATCGACATCGTGATCAAGAACAACATCGAGCTGATCAAGGGCGTCGACCGCGCCTCCACCACCACCGTGTCGGCGCTGCGTACGGCCGTGATCGTGGCGCAGGCACTCGGCAACCAGAAGCTCGTACTGGACCAGATCACCGCGCTGAACAGCACCACCAGCGGGATGATCGAGCGCACCTCGCAGATGCTCAAGGACAACTCGGTCGCGATCCAGCAGCAGGCCGCGTCCGCGACGATCGGGCTGCCGCAGCTGCAGGCCGCGTTCGCGAACATCTACGCGACGATGGACGCGATCGACACGTTCAAGAGCGAGGCGCTGGACAACATGGCCGCGACGATCGGCACGCTGGAGAACGAGGTGACCAAGTCGCGTTCGTACCTGGACCGGGTCGCACAGCAGAACCAGCAGGTCGTCCACGGCAGCCTTGATCTCGACCTCGGTCGCTGATCCACGTCCGGGTACTGGGGGGAGATTTCGTGGCGTTCGGTGACTTCTTCGCGCGGCTGACCGGCCGCAAGGAGGAGCCCGAGCCTGCCCCGGTAGCCGGGCCGCCGACGACCGACGACCTGCTCGCGGCGCTCGTACGCGTCGAGGAACTGGTCGCCGGTGGTGCCGTACCGGCCGTGGTCGCGTCGCGGGTCGGGCGGGTGGTCCGGGTGGTACGGGAGACGATTCCGCGGTTGGGGAACCTTGGTGGCAGCGCGCAGGCGTACTCGGTGATGGCGACCGCGACCGACTACTTGCCGGAGGCAATCGGCGGGTACCTGCGGCTGCCGCGTCAGTGGGCGGACACCCGGCCGGTGGATCGTGGGAAGACCTCGCTGATGATCCTGATCGACCAGCTGGATCTGCTGGGCGCGACGATGGACAAGGTTTTCGACGCGGTGAACCGGGCGGACGCGGCGGCGCTGATCGCGCACGGCAGATTCCTGGAAGAGAAGTTCGGCACGGGTTCCACGGGCGGAACTCTCGCTCTGGGCCCGACCAGTTCAACTCCAGCGCCTCCTGCAGGTCCGGACGCATCCCCCGGCGCGGGGGCGGGTGGGCCAGGCGCTGGGCCGGGGGGACCCGGGGCTGGGTCGGGTGGACCGGGTGCTGGGTCGGGTGGACCGGGTGCTGGATCGGGTGGGCCGTTGGTGCCGCCGCCGGGGCGGGGTGGGTCATGAGTGGCGTGGGGGGTAGTTCTTTGCGGGAGGCGTTGGCGGGAGTGCTGGTGGTTGCGGCGCGGGCTGGGGTCGGCGAAGAGCGGGCTCGGGCTGAGGCGCTGGCGTTGGCGGCCGCGGTGGCTGAATCCGCGCCTGGTGCGCCTGCCGACTGGAGCACGGTGATCGACGGGGCCACGATCCAGGACTTCTTCGACGCGGCTGTTCGCGGACGTCGCTGGCGTGGGGCGCCCACCGGCGTACTGAGTGAGCTGATCGCGGCGGGTTCGCCGGAGCGGGTCGCGTACGCGCAGGCGCTGGCCGAGGTCGCGTCAGCAGCCTGCACCCTCGGCGAACCAACCATGCGCGTGGTGGGGAACGCATCCGTCGCAGCAGCAGCACAACTACAAGCAGCAGGAGCCCAGCCAGTACAACTCACCTCAACCCCAGCTCCCGAACCCAAAGAACCGGAAAAGAAGTCTGCAGAGGTTCCGGAGAAGTCGGTTGAGGAGTTGCTTGGGGAGTTGGATGGGCTTACTGGGCTTGGGCGGGTCAAGCGGGAAGTGCATCGGCAGGTTGCGGTGTTGCGGGTGGAGAAGTTGCGGGTCGAGGCGGGGTTGAAGAGTCCTACGATCACGCGGCATCTGGTGTTCGTGGGGAATCCGGGGACCGGGAAGACGACCGTCGCGCGGCTGGTGAGTGGGATCTACAAGGCGCTTGGTCTGTTGTCCAAGGGGCAGCTGGTTGAGGTCGACCGGTCCGAGCTGGTCGCGGGGTATCTCGGACAGACCGCGACCAAGACCGCCGAGGTGGTCGAGTCGGCCGCCGGTGGAGTGTTGTTCATCGACGAGGCGTACAGCCTGACCGCGGGTGACAACGGCGCCGATCAGTACGGACGGGAGGCGGTCGACACTCTGGTCAAGGAGATGGAGGACCGCCGCGACGACCTGGTGGTGATCGTTGCCGGCTACCCCGAACCGATGCGTACGTTCATCGCGGCGAACCCGGGTCTTGCCAGCCGGTTCCGGACCACCATCGAGTTCGAGAACTACGCGGATGACGAGCTGACCGAGATTCTTACCGGTTTGGCGACGGCAGCTGACTACGAGTTGGTGCCGGCGGCGGTGGAGGCGTTTGAGGAGATTCTCGCGGAGACGCCGCGGGACAGTTCGTTCGGCAACGGGCGGTTCGCGCGGAACGTACTCGAGGCAGCGATCGGCCGGCAGGCGTGGCGGTTGCGCGACGTGACGGCACCGACCACCGACCAACTGCGTCAGATCCTCCCAACAGACCTCACCGAAGAACCCGACCCAGAACAACCCGAGGCCGAGCAGTCAGAGGCCGGGGAGCCAGAGGCGGGGCGAGCAGCAGGCGAGCCGTCCGGCGAGCAGAGCGAGCAAGGAGAAACGGCGTGACCCAGACGCAGAGTGCGCCGCCCGCGACCTGGTCGCCGGCCGCACCAGCTGGTACAGCGGTCCAGGCGCCGGCCCCAGGCCCGGCCGGGCGTGGCGCGGTCGCGCGCTGGTTCGACGGTACGCCGGGCCGGATGCGCGCGTTCCTGATCCTGGCCGCGGCGATGAGTGTGGTTTTCGGTCTCGCCGCCGCGCAGGGTTTCCAGCAGTCCGACGGCGCCTTGCAGCGCGCGCAGGACAACGCCGCCCAGCTGGTCCGGATTCAGGCGATCCACACCAACCTGGTCAGCGCGAACGCCGACGCGACGAACGCCTTCCTGGTCGGCGGCCTGGAACCACCCGGGCAACGCCAGCAGTTCGTCGACTCGCTCGCGGCCGCGGCCGGCCTGATCGCCGAGGCGGCGACCGCGCAACCGGCCGACCGCGACGCGCTGGGCGCGCTGAACAAGACCCTGATCACGTACGAAGGCCTGATCGAGCAGGCCCGCGCGAACAACCGCCAGGGTCTACCGATCGGTTCCCAGTACCTGAAGGACGCGAACTCGGTTCTCCAGAACGACTCGCTCCCGCTGGTGAAAGCACTGGTGGACGCGAACGAGAAGCGCGTCGGTACCGAGTTCGACGGCGTCGGGTACGGCACGATCTGGGTGATCGCCGGCGGCGTACTCACGCTGCTGATCTTCGCGCTCACGCTGCGCTGGCTCGCCCGTCGTACGCACCGCTATCTCAACGTCCCGATCGCCGCCGGCGGCGTACTCGTACTGCTCACCACGGTCATCGGCGGGGTCCTCCTGGCCGGCGCATCGAGCGCGGCGAACGACACCAATCACGGCGCGTACGACCGTACGGTCGGACTGTCCCGCGCCCGGATCGCCGCGTACGACGCCCGCTCGAACGAGAGTCTGACGCTGATCGCGCGTGGTTCGGGCGACAGCTTCGACAAGGCGTACAACGCGTCAGCCGGCGAAGTGCTCAACCAGGTGGACAAACTCGGGGACAGTGCGCTGCAGTCGCAGTGGCTGACCTACGGCACCGTGCACAAGTACATCCGCGACCAGGACAGCAAGGGCCAGTGGGACAACGCCGTGAGCATCGCGATCGGTCAGGCCAAGACACCGTACTCGACGGACTCGGTGACCGCCTTCGACCAGTTCGACAGTACGTCCGACCAGCGTTTGCAGGAGGCGAGCAGCGCGGTGCAGGGCAAGCTCGGTGACGCCCGGACCGGGTTGGCGCCGCTCGGCTGGCTCGGTCTGGCCGTGGGCATCGCCGCCGCGCTGCTGGTCGCGTGGGGCATGTCGCAGCGACTGGAGGAGTACCGATGAAGAAGCTGATCCCGATCGCCGCCGCCACCGCGCTCCTGCTCACCGCCTGTGGCACCGGCAACTACGCCGCCACCGAGATCCCGGCGGCGCCACAGCCGACCACCTCGTCGGCCGCGCCCGCCCCGGCCGAGTCATGCGACAAGACCAAGGAACTCGCGTCGTACGCACCGGACGGGCCGCTGCCCGCCCCGATGCAGATGCCGGCCGGCACGACGATGGCGGACATCCAGAAGCGCGGGCGGCTGATCGCGGGCGTGTCGGCGGACAGCCTGCACCTCGGCTCGCGGAACCCGATCACCGGGCAGATCGAGGGTTTCGACATCGACATGATCAACGCGGTCGCCGATGCGATCTTCGGTCCGCCCGCGAAGGGGCAGCCGCACAAGGTCGAGTTCCGGGTGATCTCCAGCCCGCAGCGCATCCCCGTACTGCAGCAGAACCTGGTCGACATCGTCGCCCGGAACATCACCATCAACTGCGCCCGCTGGAACCAGATCGCGTTCTCGGCCGAGTACTACCGGTCCGGCCAGAAGACCCTCGTCCAGCTCGACTCGAAGGCCACGAAACTCGCCGACCTGTCCGGTCAGACGATCTGCGCCCCGGCCGGATCGACCAGCCTGGACAACCTGAAGAAGGCGAACCCGAAGATCAAGCCGGTCACCGCCGACTCCGACACCGGCTGCCTGGTCCTGTTCCAGCAGGGCAAGGCGGCGGGGATCAGTGGCGACGACACCGTGCTCGCCGGTGACGCCGCGCAGGACCCGTACGCGAAGGTGCTCACCGAGCGGATCAGCGACGAGCCGTACGGGCTGGGGATCAACAAGAACAACATCGAGTTCGTGAAGTTCGTCAACGGTGTCCTGGAGAAGATCAAGACCGACGGGACCTGGATGGGGTCCTACAACAAGTGGCTGATGCCTGACCTGGGCAAACTGCCGGCTCCTCCGGTCGCGGTCTACGGCCGATGACGGTGCGTACGCCGACAGTCTCGGCGCCACCGCCGCCGGGACGGATGGGGAGCAGCGTTCCGGCGACGGAGCTGCTGTCCTTCCTGACCGCGCTCGGCGAGTGGCGGGACCGGCGGAAGGCGGAGCTGGACGAGCTCGACACCGCCGCGTTGCACTCGCCGGATGCCGATGCGCTGAGCGCGGATGTGGTGCTCAGCATGACGGTCTGGAAGGCGGTTTCGGACCGGTACGAGCTGATCCTGGTCAGCTGGGACTCGGGCCGCGTCGGCGTGCAGGAAACCGAGCGGATCTCCGCGCTGATCTGGGGCGGACTGGACGCGGGCGGCGCCGGCGGCTCACTCGCGGTTTCGTTGCCCGAGGCATGCAAGTTGTCGGACGCGCTGGCGTCGAGCCTGCGCGCCAAGCTCGCGCTCGAGCCCGGCGACGCCGACCTGGCCGCGCGGCTGCGGCGGTTGCGGGCCGACGTGGAACGGATCAGTGACCTGGTCAAACAAGAGCCCGCGAACGTACGCAACCAGGCGCTTGCCGAGCACCACGACCTGGATCGCCGCCTGACGGACCTTGCCGAACGCAACAAACGCGGCGCGGACATCGGCGGGCTGATCGGCCCGCTGGAGCTGGCCACCGCGAAGACCGAGCGGGATCTGATCGTCGGCGCGGCGACTCGCAAAGAACGTGCGGCGGACGTGGCTCGCGCGCGTACGCTGCGGTCCGAGCTGGAAGCGCAGGGTACGGCGGTGCGCGCGCTCGCCGACAAGGCGGTTGCCGCGGTCACGCCCGCGCCACGCCTCGGCGTACCGGACGTGACCGCGCTTGGACCGGTGCCGAACACGCCGGCCGAGCTGACGCGGTACCTGACCCGGCTGGACGCGGTCCGGCGCGCGCTCGGGCAGGCACAGGCGGCGTACGGCGCGGTGCTCGAACGGCGGGACGAACTGAGTCAGCTGCTGGACGCCTATCAGGTGAAGGCGGCAAGTGTTGCTGCCGGCAACGAAGATCTCGCCGAGCTGTACCGGCGCGGCCGGGCGGTGATCGAGGCGGAGCCGACCGACCTGGCCCGCCTCGGTGCACTGGTAGCGGCCTACCAGGCCTACCTGGAAGGGACGAAATGACGACCACCACCGCTTGCACCCAGCCGGGCTGCACCGGCAGCATCCTGGACGGCTACTGCGACGTCTGCGGCTCCCCAGCTGCCTCGTCTGCTCCGGCCGCCTCCGCTCCCGCAGCATCCGCCGCGGCCGGCGCTTGTGTTCAGCCGGGGTGCACCGGGACGTACGCCGATGGGTACTGCGACGTGTGCGGCTCACCGGCCGCGGAGCGTGCGGAAGCACCCGATCCCGACCCGATCAGCTCGGTGTCGACCGTTTCGCGCGCCTCCAACCGCCTGGCCTCGACGCCGCTCGGTTCGGCCCGCGCGGCCCAGGCCGGCTCGAAACTGACCCGCAAGCTGGGTACGTCGTCCACCCGGTTGCGCGGCGCGCGGCTCGGCGCCGGCCTCACCAACGTACCGTCGATCCCCGCGATCGACGCCAGTACGGCGATTCTGGCCAACCCGATGGTCCCGGAGGACCGGCGGAACTGCCCGAGCTGCGGCAACGAGGTCGGCCGGTCGCGCAACGGCCAGCCCGGCCGTACCGAAGGGTTCTGCCCGAAGTGCCGCAGCCGGTTCTCGTTCGCTCCGAAGCTGCACGCGGGTGATCTGGTCGGCGGGCAGTACCAGGTGGCCGGTTGTCTCGCGCACGGTGGTTTCGGCTGGATCTACCTGGCCCAGGACCGGAACGTGTCCGACCGCTGGGTGGTACTGAAGGGCCTGCTGAACTCCGAGGACCCGGACGCCGTCGCGGCCGCGATCGCCGAGCAGCAGTTCCTGGCCCGGGTCGAGCATCCGCTGATCGTCGAAATCTACAACTTCGTCACCCATGACGGCGCCGGGTACATCGTGATGGAGTACGTCGGCGGTACGTCGCTGAAGACACTGCTCAAGCAGCGGATGGCGGCCAACCACGGCCAGTACGACGCGCTGCCGATCGACCAGGCGATCGCGTACCTGCTGGAGATCCTGCCCGCGTTCTCGTACCTGCACGACCTCGGCCTGGTGTACTGCGACTTCAAGCCGGACAACATCATCCAGGTCGGGGACGCGGTCAAGCTGATCGACCTCGGCGGGGTCCGGCGGATCGACGACCTGGACTCCGCGATCTACGGAACGGTCGGTTTCCAGGCGCCCGAGGTGGCCGAGGTCGGTACGTCGGTTGCCTCCGACATCTACACGCTCGGCCGGACCCTGTGCGTGCTGGCGATGGAGTTCCGCGGGTACCAGGGCCGGTACGTCGACTCGTTGCCGCCGGTCGCCGAGGTGCCGCTGTTCCAGAAGTACGACTCGGTGTACCGGCTGCTGGCCAAGGCGTGCGCGCCGGACCCGGCGGACCGCTTCCAGTCCGCGGATGAGTTCCGCGTGCAGTTGCTGGGCGTACTGCGTGAGGTGGTCGCGGAGAAGCAGGGCGTCAAGGCGGCCCAGCACTCCGCGTCCTCGCTGCTGTTCGGTACACCTGGTGACAAGTCGGCCGGTCTGGGTGACGCGGCTGCACCGTGGCAGCAGCTGCCGTCGCTCGTACCGGATGAGGGCGACAAGATGGCCGGCTGGCTCAAGACAGTCAGCGTGCCGGACGCTGACAAGCGGCTCGAGCTGCTGATCGATGCGCCGGAGCAGTCGCCACAGACATTGCTGGAGGTAGCAGCCGCTGCGCTGGAAGTAGGTCCCGAGCGGTACGACCTGGTGGACACCGCAGTGTCCGACCTGCTCAACAACGACCCGTGGGAGTGGCGAGCGGTCTGGATGGCCGGACTGGTCGCGCTGGCCCGTGGTGACTCGGCAGCAGCGCAGTCCGCGTTCAACGCCGTGTACGGGCAGGTGCCGGGCGAGTTGGGACCCAAACTGGCGTTGGCGATCGCCTGTGAGCACAGCAACGAGTACGACGTCGCCGAGGGCCTGTACCTCGCCTGCGCGCGTACGGATGCCAACTACATCGCACCATCGGCCTTCGGGCTGGCGACCATCCGTACGCAGCGCAACGACCTGGACGGAGCGCTCGGCGCGCTCGACCTGGTACCGCGGACCAGCGGCGCGTACGTACGGGCTCGTCGCCAGCGAGCCGGACTGCTGGCAGGATCGGGGCGTGGCCTCCCCGCGCTCGCTCAGGCGATGGACAGCATCGCCACGCTGACCATCGATCCGGTCGACCGGGCCAACCTGGCCGCTAACGTGTTCCAAACCGCACTTGCGGAAGTGCGGCAGTCCGGTCCGCAGGAAGCTGTCCGGATCGACGGGCGGTCGGCCACCGAGCCGGCCCTGCGGGACGGGCTGGAGGCCACCTACCGGCTGCTGGCCAGTCAGGCCGGCAGCCGCGCGGAACGGATCGGCCTGGTCGACCTGGCCAACGAGGTTCGAGGATGGACGTTGCGATGACGAGTACGACCGAGACGGTCTGCCCCAGCTGTGGCGGGCCGGTGTCCGAGGCCGATCGCTTCTGCGAGGCCTGCGGCGCCGAGCTCCACCCCGGCACCAGCCCGAGCACACCGGCGCTGGACACCGACACCGAGCCGACAGTCGAGCTCACCGCGGCCGTGGTGAACGCTGTTGGCCCGTGCCACTCGTGTGGTGGCACAGTCGGACCGGACGGGTACTGCGAGACCTGCGGGACCAAGGCAGCCAAGCCACGTGACCACTTCGAGGAGCAGCCCGCGGCGTGGGTGGCTGGTGTCTGTGACCGGGGCATCCGGCACAGCCGCAACGAGGACGCCATGGCGATCGCAGCGGACGAGACACCGGGTAGCCGGGCCCTGCTGGTGGTCTGTGACGGCGTCAGCTCGTCCATGGACTCCGATGTAGCCTCACTGGCTGCTGCACGGGCGGCACGTGAGGTACTGCAAGCTGGGCACGCTCAAGGCCTCGGGACCGACTCCTCCCGTAGCAGCGCGATCGTGGCGCGGTTGAAGGCAGCAGCCGATGCGGCCAGTGATGCGGTCATCGACTCAACCAGCCCGGACAGCCCGAACCCAGCCTCCTGCACGTTCGTCGCAGCCGTACTGGAGGACGGCCTGCTGGTAGCAGGCAACATCGGGGACAGCCGCGCGTACTGGTTCCCGGACGCTGGCGAAGCAGTCGGACTGACCACTGACGACTCGTGGGCGGCGGAGCTGATTGCTACCGGCGTCTCCCGCGCGGAAGCCGAGTCCGGCCCGCACGCGCATGCGATCACCCGCTGGCTCGGCAAGGACGCACCAGACCACACTCCGCGAACGACAACGCTGCAGGTAACCGGTCCGGGCTGGCTGTTGGTCTGCTCGGACGGTCTGTGGAACTACTGCTCCGAGGCGGCACCGCTGGCCGACCTCGTACGTCAGACAGCTGCGGGCACCGGTGGCGAGCCCAGGGCCACCGCGTCCGCGCTGGTCGACTGGGCCAACGCCCAAGGCGGCCAGGACAACATCACCGTCGCGCTCGCGCGGATCTGAACCTCAGCACCTACCTTTCGATAGGAACCCGAAATGGCCGACTTCACCGCCACCGTCTACCAGAACGAGTTCCTGCCCGACGGCGGGACCGACGTACACGCCATCGTCACCGTGAACTGCGCCGGCGCCGGCGCGGCCGGGCAGTCCGGCAGCGGCGACGCGGGCGAGATCATCATCGTCGACACCTCCGGCTCGATGGGGCGCGACGGCGTCCAGGCCGCCGCGTACGCCGCGCAGACCGCGCTCGACCAGATCCTCGACGGGGTCTGGTTCGCGGTCATCTCCGGCAACGACCGGGCCCAGCTGGCGTTCCCGCCGTCCGCGGAGCCGGTGATGGTGAAGATGGACCCGTACACCCGGCAGGCGGCCAAGGACGCCGTGTCCCGGTTCTACGCCGACGGCGGGACCGCGATGGGTACCTGGCTGCGGCTGGCGTCGCGGGTGTTCGCGACCGTGCCGACGCTGTCGCAGAAGCACGCGATCCTGCTCACCGACGGCGAGAACCAGCACGAGACGCCGGAGGCGCTGACCCAGGCGATCGAGTCGGTGACCGGCCAGTTCCAGTGCGACACGCGCGGGGTCGGGGTGGCCTGGCAGGTCGACGAGGTACGGCGGATCGCGCAGGCACTGCTCGGTACCGTCGACATCATCCCGGCACCGAACCAGCTCGCCGAGGAGTTCTCCAAGCTGATCCAGAACGCGATGAGTCGCGGCGTGGCGCAGGCCGACCTGCGCGTGTGGGCACCACAGGGCGCGGAGGTGCTGTTCGTACGGCAGGTCGCGCCGACCGTGGAGGACCTGACGTCACGGCGTGCGGTGATCAACCCGTTGACCGGCTCGTACCCGACTGGTTCCTGGGGTGATGAGTCGCGGGACTATCACGTGGCGATCCGGTTGGCCGCGAAGGCGATCGGGCAGGAGCAACTGGCGGCGCGCGTGCAGCTCGTACTGGGTGACGATGTCGTCGCGCAGGGGCTGGTGAAGGCGCTGTGGTCGGCCGATGACGCGCTGACCACGCGGATCAGTCCGGAGGTCGCGCACTACACCGGGCAGACCGAGCTGGCGCAGGCGATCCAGGACGGTCTGGCCGCCAAGGCCGCCGGAGACACGGCTACCGCGACCACCAAACTCGGGCGTGCGGTCCAGCTCGCCGCGGCCACCGGAAACGAGGCGGCCACGACCCGCCTGCGCAAGGTCGTCGACATCGACGACCAGGAAACGGGTACGGTGCGGCTCAAGCGCACGATCGAAAAGGCCGACGAGATGGCCCTGGACACCGCCTCCACCAAGACCACCCGGGTGAGGAAATGACAGCAACCTGTCCCAGCGGACACCCCACCACCTCAACCGACTACTGCGACGTCTGCGGCCTCCCCCTCCCCGCCCCAGGCACAGGCACAGGCACAGGCAGCAGCGCACCCGGCACAGGCACCAGCAATGCACCCGGCACCACCCCGCTACCCGGCACAGCACCCAGCAGCACCCCACCGGCTGGCGCGGCGCCTGGCCTCACGCCACCAGCGCCCGCGACAGCCACCGGCACGACACCACCCGGCGCCACCGGACCCGGCACGCCCCCTGCCGGAAGTGCAGCGGCCGCAAGCACACCCCCCGCGTACGGCCCGACCGCCGGCGCCGTAGCACCACCGACCGGACCCGGCGCGACCGCACCGCCTCCCGGAAGTGCAGTGGCTGGAGGTAGTGCATCGGTGGGTGGGCAGTTGTGTCCTAGCTGTTCTGAGGCGGCATCCGTCGACGCGTTGTTCTGCGAGAACTGCGGTTACGACTTCACCACCGGCACCATGCCCCGCCCGGCCGCACCACTCGACCAGGCAGGCGCCCCGGCACCAGCACCAGCGGCTCCGCAAGCAGCGATCGGTGAGTGGGTAGTGGAACGCTGGGTAGACCCCGACTGGTACGCGGTCCAGCAAAGCGAAGACCCTTGCCCGTCCCCCGGCCTCCCCGCCGTGATCGCACTGAACGGTAAGAGCCTCCTCGTCGGCCGCCCGTCCCGTAGTCGCGGCATCGACCCGGAGATCGACTGCGGCGACGACACCGGCGTCAGCCGCCGCCAGGCGCAACTCACCACCGACGGCCAGCGCTGGTGGATCGAGGACCTGCAGTCCTCCAACGGCACGTACGTCGCGTCCGCCGCCGGCCCGCTCCCCGACACCCCGATCGTCCCCGGCCAGCGCCAGGAACTGAACCCGGACGACCGCATCTACGTCGGCGCCTGGACCCGCCTGGTCGTCCGCAAATCCACCCCCGAAGAACAAGCCGGCCAGGCCTAGCCCCCTGAACCGCAGGGTTGCCCCCTCAAAATCCCAGGGGGCAACCCTTCAGCCAAGCGGGCCAGCAGGCAACCTCTGCCGGTTTGCAGGTGCGTCAACCGCTGCCCGATCGCAGGCGTTGACCTCTGCCCGGTCGCGGGTGCGTCAACCTCGCCCCGGCTGGAGATGCGTCCAGCTCGGCGCCGGCCGGAAGCACAGCCACTCGATCGCCGCCAACCCCAGCACGATCGGAATCGCCCACGTCCACGGGTGACGCGGCAGCGCGATCATCGCGATCCCCGTCCACAGCGCGATCCACCCACCGCCGTACCCGCGCAGCACCCCGCGATACCAAAGCCCACCGGGCGCTTCCGCCGCACGCTGCCCGAAGTACACGAACAAGTACGTGGCAACCGCGATCGGGCCGAAGTACCAGAGCCGTCCCCACTCGTACGGCACCATCACCAGCGCGGTCAGGCACACCAGCGCGATCGTCCAGTGGTACACCTCGCCGGCCCAGTTCAACCCACGCCGGCGCAGCGTCAGCACGATCGCGAGCGGCCCGAACAGTACCGCGAACACCCCCGCCACGACATGCATGATCAGCGCGATGTCACGCATCGCCGCGACTCCCCGATCCCCCCAGCCCAGCTGACATGTCAGGGAGCATAGGGCTCGGGGAGTCGCGCGTCTCTACCTCAGCGCCGCGGTCGTCGCCGGCTCAGCTCTGCGGGAACGACAGCACCCGCCGGACCGCGAACTTGCGGTATCCCTGCCGCTCGAAGCTCTTCGCCATCGGCACGTTGCCGAAGTCCGTATCGGCGCGGATCTGCTTCGCATCGGCGAGCTGATGGGTGAGCTCGGCCAGCAGATCGTCGATCAGCCCCTTGCCGCGGTGCTCGGGTACGACGCCGAGGTAGCCGACCACGGGACCACCGGCGTTCGCGGACGGCATCTCGAACCCGACCAGTTCGCCGGCCTCGTCGTACGCGAGCCGCCAGAGCGCACGGTCACCGGGCATCGACTTGTACATCGCCAACTCTTCCCGCGCCGCGCCCTCGACGCCGATCCGCGCGATCTCGCGGGCCGTCGCCGCGTCCAGACTGTTCTCGCTGACCTGCATGAACATCTTCACGAACGCCTCGTCGTCGGCCGGTTCGAAACGCAGCCGGGTGGAGCGCTTCGGCAACCCGTACTCCGGTTTCCACTCGTAGCGCAGCCGGTCGGTCACCTCGGTCAGCCCGGCGGCGACGGCTGCCCGCGTACGCTGGTCGAGCGGCGCGACGACCTCGGGATCGTTCTCCCAGTCGCTGTCCAGGAAGAAGTGGTACTCCGGCGGTTCGGCATCAGCCGGACGAGCCGCGAGGACATGCTCGATCAGCGCGGTCCACGCCGGGACCGGGTCGCCATCGCCGGCGTAGTACAAACCGTCGATGCTGAACGGGAGCGGTTCTTCCGGTCCGCCCCACCAGATGGCGAGCGCCTGGATGCTGCCGTTCTCCTCGAGGACCCAGGTCCAGTCGTGCCGGTAGTAGCCGGCGGCAACATACTCGCGGTAGCGGTCGAGGGTGACGGTGTTGACGGACTGCTGCTCGATCAGAGCGATGATGGTGTCGAGGTCGGCCTCGACGGTGGTGCGGATGGTCACGAATCCTCCAACGGGAGGCGCGGGGGTCCGCTCAGTGCGAGCTGGCGGAGCGGGCCGGGCGCGCCGGGAAACAAGTCGGTGTACGCATCGGTCGCTCCTTCCACTCCAAGATTGTTCTCGCCGAGCTAGACCCTAGAACGCGGCCGGGGTCATAGTCCACCTGTTATTCACACTTGGGATGACCCGTCGCCGGTCTGGACGGAGGATCCTCGGCGGTATGAGAACCCTCATCTCTGCCGTGACCCTGGCGACCACCGTCGCCTTCGGTTCCACGGCGTACGCCGCCCCCACCGCCCACCCCACGTCGTCGTCCATCACGGCGATAGACACCTGTGCACTCAGCTCGCTGCCTTCGCAGGCATCCGACACGCTCAAGCTCATCCACTCCGGCGGACCGTTCCCGTACCGCCAGGACGGCACCGTCTTCTCGAACCGGGAAGGCATTCTGCCGAGCCAGTCGTCCGGGTACTACCACGAGTACACCGTGAAGACGCCCGGTTCGCCCGACCGCGGCGCCCGCCGGCTGATCGGCGGCGGTGCGAAAACCACGCCCGCGCACGTCTACTACACCGGCGACCACTACGCCTCGTTCTGCGAGGTCGACGAAAACAGTTGATCCACTGGCGGTAATGTCGTCGGCACGTTGAGTGATCATTCCTTGGACGGAAGGACGCTGCACCGATGCCGACTTCGCGCCTGCCGCACCGGGCCGCGCGTTCGCTGACCGCCCATCGGCCGCACCCGGTCGCACGTTCGCTGACCGCCGGCCTGCTGCTGACCGCCGCACTGTTCGTCTTCGGCCGGCCCGCGACCGGACTGGCCGAAACGACCGGCGACCCGGTGCGGCTGACGCACGGGTTGTACGTCGACCCGGCGTCGGCGGCCGCCGCGTACGCACGCCGGCACCCGGAGGACACCGCGCTCGCGTCGAAGATCGCGGGTCAGCCGTCGGCGCGCTGGATCGGAAGCTGGAGCGGCGAGGCGAAGGCTGCAGTCACGGCGTACACGACCGCGGCTGACCGGGCCGGGAAACTGCCGGTGCTGATCACCGACAACCTGCCCGGCCGGCAGTGCGGGATCGGCGGCGGGGCGACGACCGACGCCGCGTACCGAAACTGGATCACGGCCGTGTCGGACGGGATCGGAGCCCGGCCGGCGATCGTCGTACTCGAACCGAACGCGCTGGCCGGACTCGACTGTTACCCGGCGGCGCAGTGGGACGGGCGGATCGCGATGCTCAAGTACGCGGTGGGGCTGCTCGCCGCGAAGAACCCGAACACGTGGGCGTACCTCGACGCCGGCACCGTGAGCTCGGCCGGCGCGAAGGAGATCGCCCGCCGCCTGCGCCTCGCCGACGTCGGCAAGATCCGCGGGTTCGCGCTGAACACGGCGGACTACTTCAGTACCGAACAGTCCACCGCGCGGGGCAACGAGATCCTCACCGCGCTCGGCGGTGGTACGCACTTCGTCATCGACACCAGCCGCAACGGCAACGGTTCCGACGGCAGCTCCTGCAACCCACCCGCCCGCAAACTCGGCGCACCCCCGGCCACCGCCCCGGCCCCCGCCGACCTGCACCTCTGGCTCCGCACCCCCGGCGAATCCGACGGCCCCTGCGGCCTCGCCCCCACCCTTCCCACCCGTACCTTCTCCCCCGTCCTCGCCCACCACCTGATCACCGGCACCTGATCGCGGCCCCGGAACAGCAAGCGGCCCCGAGCATGTGCTCGGGGCCGCTTGGGGTACTGCGGGTGCTGTCGGACTACTGGATCAGAAGTCCATGCCGCCCATGTCCGGCGCGCCACCCGGAGCGGCCGCGGCCTTCTCCGGCTTGTCGGCGATGACGGCCTCGGTGGTGAGGAACAGGGCCGCGATCGACGCCGCGTTCTGCAGCGCGGACCGGGTCACCTTGGCCGGGTCGATGATGCCGGTGGCGATCAGGTCGACATACTCACCGGTCGCGGCGTTCAGACCGTGACCCGGCTCGAGGTTGCGAACCTTCTCCACCACGACGCCACCCTCGAGGCCGGCGTTCACGGCGATCTGCTTCAGCGGGGCCTCGACGGCCTGACGCACGATCTGCGCGCCGGTCGCCTCGTCACCCACGAGCTCCAGCTTCTCGAACGCCGCCACGGACGCCTGCAGAAGAGCGACGCCACCACCGGCGACGATGCCCTCCTCGACGGCCGCCTTCGCGTTGCGAACGGCGTCCTCGATGCGGTGCTTGCGCTCCTTCAGCTCGACCTCGGTGGCCGCGCCGACCTTGATCACCGCGACGCCACCGGCCAGCTTGGCCAGCCGCTCCTGCAGCTTCTCGCGGTCGTAGTCGGAGTCCGACTTCTCGATCTCGGCGCGGATCTGGTTCACCCGGCCGGCGATCTGGTCCGCGTCGCCCTCGCCCTCGACGATGGTCGTCTCGTCCTTGGTGACGACGATCTTGCGGGCCTGGCCGAGCAGCTCCAGGTCGACCGAGTCCAGCTTCAGACCGACCTCCTCGGAGATCACCTCGCCGCCGGTGAGGACGGCGATGTCGACCAGCATGGCCTTGCGGCGGTCACCGAAGCCCGGCGCCTTGACGGCGACGGCCTTGAAGGTGCCCTTGATCTTGTTGACGACCAGGGTGGCCAGCGCCTCGCCCTCGATGTCCTCGGCGATGATGGCCAGCGGCTTGCCGGTCTGCATGACCTTCTCCAGCACCGGGACCAGGTCCTTGATGCTCGAGATCTTGCTGTTCACGATCAGGATGTAGGGGTCGTCGAGGACCGCTTCCATCCGCTCCGTGTCGGTCACGAAGTACGGCGAGATGTAGCCCTTGTCGAAGCGCATACCCTCGGTGAGCTCGAGCTCGAGGCCGAAGGTGTTGCTCTCCTCGACGGTGATGACGCCTTCCTTGCCGACCTTGTCCATCGCCTCGGCGATGATCTGGCCGACCTGGTTGTCCGCCGCCGAGATGGACGCGGTCGACGCGATCTGCTCGCGGGTCTCGACGTCCTTGGCCAGCTTGAGCAGCTGCTCGCTGACCGCCTCGGTGGCCTTCTCGATGCCCTTCTTCAGGCCCATCGGGTTGGCGCCGGCGGCGACGTTGCGCAGCCCCTCGCGGACGAGGGCCTGGGCCAGCACGGTGGCGGTGGTCGTACCGTCACCGGCGACGTCGTCGGTCTTCTTGGCAACTTCCTTGACGAGCTCGGCCCCGATCTTCTCGTACGGGTCCTCGAGCTCGATCTCCTTGGCGATGGAGACACCGTCGTTGGTGATCGTGGGGGCGCCCCACTTCTTCTCCAGCACGACGTTGCGGCCCTTCGGGCCGAGCGTCACCTTGACGGCGTCGGCGAGGGTGTTCATTCCCCGCTCGAGGCCGCGGCGCGCCTCTTCATCGAAAGCAATCAGCTTGGGCATTCTCCGCGAGTCCTCCCGCGTCGAGTCTTTGTGGTTCAGCCGGCTCCGATGCCCGCGACGGACGGCACCAGGGTCGCGACGCTCATGTCCCGCCACGCTCCGGCACCTCATCGAGGCCGTCTTCTTACACACTCCGGCGAGCCGAGCAGTTATCACTCTCACCCGTGGAGTGCTAACCAAGTATTAGCACTCGCCCCACCCGAGTGCAAGCCAGCCCCCGCGCGGCGTCAGGCGGCTGCCCCGGTCAAGCCGTCAGTTGGGCGATCAGGTACTTGGGGGCGGTTAGGCGCCAGGCTTCGGTTATCAGTTCTTGGAGTTCTTCGGGGTCGGCGTGGGGGAGGTTGATTTCCAGCCAGGCGAAGCGGCCGCCGGACCAGGAGGGGGTGAAGACGTCGGGGTTCTCGGCGACCAGGGCCTCCTGTTCCTCGCGGAGTGCTTTCAGGTGCATTCGGGTCTGGTCCTCGGACAGGTACGCGAAGCTCTTGTTGCGGACCTTGAAGACCGGTTGGCCGGCCCAGCCCTCGTGCTCCTCCGCACCGGGCAACTCACTCATCACCTTCACCACCGCCGCCATGTCCATACTTCCCAACGCTAACGACCCGCACCGACAGTCCTGGGTCAGCCGGAAGTCGTCAGGGGTGGGTCAGGGGTGGGTCGGTGCCGATCCGGATGTGGTGGAGGGCGCCGGGGCGGGAGAGTAGAGCCATGACGAACTCCAACGCACCGTTTCAGAACCTGTCCGGCAAGATCCTGCGGCGGTCCGCCAACCAGCGGATGCTGTCGGGTGTCTCCGGTGGTATCGCCGAGTACCTGAACGTCGACGTCACGCTGGTCCGGCTCGGCTGGGTCGGGCTGACGCTGATCACCGGTGGTGCCGCCATGATCGGGTACGCGGTCGCCTGGATCGTGATTCCCGAGTCCGACGGCAAGGCCGTGTGGCAGAACGTTCAGCAGACGGTCAACCACAACCAGAACACGACCGAGAACGACATCGCCGCCCGCCTCTACGACGACACCAGCAACAACACCGGCACCAAGCCCCCGGCGGCGTGACGGTCACTGCGCCGGCACCGCGCCAACCCTGTGCCGGCACGGACGCAGCACCCACGGCCACTCTGGCGGGGTGACCACAGCCAGCGGTCACCCCGCTGCCGCTCACACGTTGAGCGCAGCTCCTCGTAGTACGGCAACAGCCTGGTCAGGGTGGTCAGCGAAGACGCCCTGCAGCCCCAGCGCGGCGAACCGGGTGACTTCGGTAGCGAAGTCAGTCGCGGTAGGTAGGAAGCGCCGCTCCGCCCGGAACGTCCAGGCCTGCACCGCCAGACCGGCACGGTGTGCCTGATCAACCAGACGAGTCGGCTCCCCCAGACACCCGTCAGCAGTTCGCGGAATCACCAGGTCCTTGTGCGGCGCCAGCACCTGCGCGTACGTAGCGACCTCCCGCAACCCGGACGGTGCAAGCAGATCAGCGTACGAGCGACCGTCACCAGTACGCAGGAAGTCGTTCGGTGCGCTCTCCGAGTCGATCAGCTGTACCAGCGGTACCCGCGTCATCACCGCCAGCCGACGCAGACTGGTCGGTTCGAACGACTGCACCATGATCTCGTCCGCACGCAGTCCCAGTGCCACGATCCGCTCGGTCAGTAGCTCCTCCAGTGGCAGACCGAGCCGCCGGAAGTACGCCGGGTGCTTCAGCTCGGGGATGACCCCGATCGGCCGCCCGAGCCGCGCCGACTCGCGCCGGGCCAGGGCTACCACCTCGTCGAAGGTCGGTACCTCCTCCAGCCCGTCGTACGCCGTGTTGCTCGCCCGCAGCGCCGGCATCCGCTCCTTGGCGCGCAGCGTCCGCAGCTCCGCGTACGTGAAGTCCTCCACGAACCAGCCGGTAACAGCCGTCCCGTCGACGATCTTGGTGATCTTCCGGTCCGCGAACACCGGGTGATCAGCCACGTCAGTAGTACTGGAGATCTCGTTCTCGTGCCGGCAGACCAGGACGCCGTCCAGCGTGGCTACCAGGTCGGGCTCCAGGTAGTCGGCGCCCTGTACCGCTCCCAGCCGGTACGCGGCCGGTGTGTGTTCCGGGCGGTAGCCACTCGCTCCCCGATGCGCGATCACCAACATGGTTCCAGGACAGGGGCCGCAGATTGCCCGGTGGGAACCCGTTGCCCAACGCAAGGTGAAGCTCTACCGACCGTCACCGTCACCGCGTGTACCGGCGGCCGCACGCGCGCGGAGCTAATTCGCATGCGAACTGTCAGTGGCGCGACCTAGCCTGAAGAAGCCATGAGACATCTGCCGCTCGCCGATCCCGGCGTCCCGAACCATCGCTCGCCGGCCCGCTACCTGTGGTGGGTCGCCCGCGGGCAGTCCCGTACGCTCGCCGGCGGGATGGCGTTCGGCATTCTCTGGATGGGCGCGCAGGCGTTCATCCCGGCGATCCTCGGCCGGGCCATCGACGAGGGGGTCGCGGCCGGCGACGGCAAGCGGTTGCTGCAGTGGACCGCCCTGCTCTTCGCGGTCGGCGTGGTGCAGGCGGTCGCCGGCATCATGCGGCACCGGTTCGCGGTCACCAACTGGCTCACCGCGGCGTACCGGACGGTCCAGGTGGTGACCCGGAAGTCGGCGGACCTGGGCGCGACGCTGCCGAAGCACCTGGCCACCGGAGAGGTTGTCAGCGTCGGCGCCGGCGACCTGTCGTACATCGGTAACCTGATGGAGATCTCGGCCCGGTTCGCCGGCTCGATCGTGGCGTTCTTCGTGGTCGCGGTGATCCTGCTGTCGTCGTCGACCACGCTCGGTCTGGTGGTACTGATCGGCGTACCGGTGATGCTCTTCTGCCTCGGCCCGATGCTCCGGCCGCTGCACCGGCGCCAGTCCGCGCAACGCGAGGCGGTCGGCGAGCTGAACTCATTGGGCTCCGACATCGTCGCCGGTCTGAGGGTGCTGCGTGGCATCGGCGGTGAAGAGTCGTTCTCCCGGCGGTACCGGACGGAGTCGCAGCAGGTCCGGAAGGCCGGTGTGCGGGTGGCCGGCATCCAGTCCGTGCTGGACGCCGCCCAGGTGCTGCTACCGGGCATCTTCGTGGTGCTGGTGGTCGGTCTGGGCGCGCACTTCGCGCTACGCGGTCAGCTCAGCCCGGGGTCACTGGTTGCCTTCTACGGGTACGCGACGTTCCTGGTACTACCGCTCCGGACAGCGACCGAGTTCGCCAACCAGCTGATGCGCGGTCTGGTCGCGGCCGGTCGAGTGAACCGGGTGCTGAAGCTCAGGCCGGACATCACCGACCCGGAGCAGCCAGTGCGGCTGCCGGAAGCCGGTGACCTGGTCGATCCGGTGTCTGGCGTACGCGCACGGGATGGTCTGCTCACTGCGATCGTCTCCGCCGAGCCGGACACCTACGCCGTACTAGCTGACCAGCTGGGCCGCTACGACGACACCAGCGAAGTCCGGTACGGCGGTGTGACGCTGGCCAGTGCGACACGGGCGGACGTACGCGAGCGGATCCTGGTCAGTGACACCAGCTCCCAGCTGTTCACCGGCCTGCTGCGTACTGAGCTGGACCCGGACGGCCGGCGTACTGACGAGGAACTGATGACCGCGATGCGTACGGCGTCGGCCGAGGACGTGCTGGTCGCACTACCGGACGGACTGGACTCGGAGGTCGAGGAGAAGGGCCGCTCGTTCTCCGGTGGGCAGCGGCAACGACTGGTACTTGTCCGCGCTCTACTCGCTGACCCGTCCGTACTCGTGCTGGTCGAGCCGACATCGGCTGTGGACGCACACACCGAGGCACGGATCGCGGACCGGCTGCGCGACCACCGGGCCGGCCGCAGCACCGTCGTACTGACCGCCAGCCCACTGCTGCTGGACCGGGTCGACGAGGTGATCTTCGTAGCGGCCGGTCGGGTGGCGGCGGTCGGCAGGCACCGCGAGCTACTCGACTCCAACCCGCGCTACCGCCGGACCGTGACCCGCCAGACCGACGACGAGACAGAACCCGAGACCGAGGAAGAGGAGGCCCTGCGATGAAACAGATCCTGCCCGTCGCCGGGTCGGCCGAGATCCGTCGGCACGCGCGTCGGCTGGCGCGCCGGCATCCCCGTACGCTGCTGGCCGCGATGCTCCTGCACGCGCTGGCAGCGGTGAGCGGTCTGGCGGCGCCGCGGCTGATCGGCGACCTGGTCCAGAACGTGCAGCACGGCACGACCGCTGCCAAGGTCAACCTGGTCATCGCGGTGATCGCCGTCTTCATCGTGGCGCAGTCGCTGCTGACGCGGTGGGCGCGGTTCAAGTCGTTCGCGCTGGGTGAGCAGGTGCTGGCCGAGCTGCGGGAGGAGTTCGTCGACAACGCGCTCGCACTTCCGATCGGCACGGTCGAGCGCGCCGGTACGGGTGATCTGCTGTCGCGGACGTCGCGAGACGTCGACACGTTGTCGCGGACGGTGCGGTTCGCCGTACCGGAGACCATCATCGCGTTCGTCACCGTACTGTTCACGGCCGTCGCCACGCTGCTGGTCGGGGTCTGGGTGCTGGTGCCGCTGGTGGCGATGGTTCCGCTGCTCTGGCTGAGCACGAAGTGGTACCTGCGGCGCGCCAAGGACGGTTACCTGCGCGAGAACGCGGCGTACGCGCAGATGACCAGTTCGCTCGCCGAAACGGTCGAGGGCGCACGTACTGTCGAGGCACTCCGGCGGTACGACGATCGCGTACGCCGGGGCGACGCGGACATCGGCGGGTCGTACAACGCCGAGCGGTACACGCTGTTCCTACGGACCGTGTACTTCCCGGCTGCCGAGCTGGGATACCTGGTGCCAGTGGTCGGCACACTGCTGTTCGGCGGCTGGCTGCACCTCAACGGCCACGTTTCACTCGGCGCGGTCACGGCTGCCGTTCTGTACGTGAACCAGCTGATCGACCCGGTCGACCGCCTGCTCTCCTGGCTGGACGAGCTCCAGTCCGGCGGTGCGGCGTTCGCAAGACTGCTGGGGATCAGCGATGTACCTGACGACCGCACGCCATCCGGGCGTACGCCTGATGGTGAGCTGGTTGAAGCACGTGACGTCAGGTTCTCGTACGTCGAGGGACGGGACGTACTGCACGGTGTCGATCTCACCATCGCACCGGGCGAGCGGATCGCCATGGTCGGACCGTCCGGTGCTGGTAAATCGACACTGGGCCGACTGGTCGCCGGAATCCATCCACCACGAACTGGTTCGGTGACAGTGGGCGGCGTGGGGATGACGGACCTGCCACTGGATGAGCTGCGCAAGCAGGTCGCTCTGGTGACGCAGGAACACCACGTCTTCGTTGGCACGCTGCGGGACAACTTGTCGATGGCACGTCCGTCAGCCACTGATGACGAGCTACTCGATGCGCTCGGCGCGGTGGACGCTCGCGAGTGGGCCGAGGCACTGCCTGACGGTCTGGACACCAGAGTGGGTTCGGGGCAGCTGGCACTGACGCCCGCGCAGGCGCAGCAGCTCGCACTCGCCCGGCTGGTGCTGGCCGATCCGCACACGCTCGTACTGGATGAGGCGACGTCACTGATCGATCCGCGGGCCGCACGGCACATGGAACGCTCGCTGGCCGCCGTACTGGAAGGGCGGACTGTGATCGCGATCGCACACCGGTTGTACACCGCGCACGATGCCGACCGGGTAGCGGTGGTGGAGGACGGCCGCATCTCGGAGCTCGGTAGCCACGACGAGCTGGTCGCCCGTAAAGGCTCGTACGCCGCGCTGTGGAACTCCTGGCACGGCTGACGGCACCGCCGGCAAGCAGAAACCCCCACCCGGTCACCTCTGACCGAGTGGGGGTTCGCTCCGTAGTTCAGCGTTTGCGCAGTACCAGGACTGCTGAGTCGACATGTGGAGGCGGGGTGAATGCCTTGCGGGGAAGGCGGAGCCCGATCGAAGGGTCGTAGTGACGGAACCACCGGTTCGCGCCCGGAGCATCACCGCGTACCCACCGATTCGCCACCTGTCGCTGCAGCACCAGATCCGCTGACACCAGGCGGGTACCCGGCGCCAGCAGGCGCTTCAGCAACAAGGTGGAGATGTTGTACGGCGGACTCGACACCACCCGGAACGACCGTGACGGCAACCGCAGGTCACCGGCATCGGCCCGGACCACCGTCACCGGCGCGTCCGCGAACCGCCGGCGCAACCGGTCGGCCCGGCCGGGGTGGAGTTCGACAGCGATGACTCGGGCACCGGCCCGGACCAGCGGCGCGGTCAGCGCGCCCAGTCCGGCTCCGACGTCGAGGACGAGTTCGCCGGGTTCTACCTCGGCGGCGTCGACGACGCGTTGGGCCCAGCGACTATCGAGCGGATGCCATCCCCAGGCACCCCTCGCCTGCCCGGAGGCGGGCACGACGGACCATCACGAAGTACGTAATCATGCGCCGACCCTAAGCGGCCGGACGGCTTGGCCTCAAAGCATTTTCCGCGGGCCCGAGTTGATTGCCACCCGGCCCGGCGTGATAGAAGTACCGGTATAACTATCCCAGGAGTCGAGGACATCATGGTCGAGCTGAAGACACCCGCGCAGATCGAGCAGATGCGGGCCGCCGGGCGGGTGGTCGCCGACGCGCTGGCGGCGGTGCGGAAGGCGGCCTCGGTCGGCGTCTCGTTGCGCGAGCTCGACGAGGTCGCGCGGGAGGTGCTGCGCTCGGCCGGCGCGGTTTCGACCTTCGACGGGTACCAGCCCGGGTTCGCGCCGGCGCCGTTCAGTGGCGTGATCTGTACGTCGGTGAACGACGCCGTGCTGCACGGGTTGCCATCGGATCTTCGGCTGCAGGACGGCGATCTGCTCAACGTGGATTGTGGCGCGTCGGTCGACGGCTGGTGCGCGGACGCGGCGACGAGCTTCTGCGTCGGTACACCGCGGGCCGAGGACCTGGATCTGATCGCGACCACCGAGCGAGCCCTCGCCGCCGGTATCGCGGCCGCGGTCGACGGCGGCCGGATCACCGACATCGGCGCCGCGATCGGCCGGATCGGCAAGGACGCCGGCCTCGGGACCAACCTCGACTTCGGCGGGCACGGCATCGGCCGCCGGATGCACGAGGAGCCGCACCTGGCCAACGGCGGTCGCGCCGGCCGCGGCCTCAAGCTCCGCGCCGGCCACGTCTTCGCCATCGAGCCCTGGTTCTGGACCGGCCCCAGCTCCGCCTACCGCATCGACCCCGACGGCTGGACCCTCCGCTCCACCGACCACACCCGCGGCGCCCACGCCGAACACACCGTCGCCATCACCCCGGAAGGCCCGCGAATCCTCACCTCGCAGTGACGATCCGAGGGCCGGGCGAGCTTGTCAGGCTGGGCGGGCTTGTCAGGCTGGGCGGCTTGTCAGGCCGGCGGTTGAAGCCCCGGGCAGGGTCGGGGACGAGCACCGGATACGAAGTAGGTAACCACTTCCGCGGCGCACCGCGGGACCTTGGTCGTCGCGACATGAGCGTCGTCGGGGATCGTGTAGACGGTGCCGCCGACGGCTTTCCGCGTTTCCAGCGCCCAGGCGTAGACCGACATGTTCTCGTACAGGTGGGCGGCCAGGATGAGGGAGCCGTCGGAGTGCCGGAGCGTGGGGTGCTGGACGGGCAGCGACCAACCGGCGCAGCGGGCCGGGGGTCCCCACCTCCGGCCGGTGACCGGGCTCGTTTTCTGGAGCTGCTGGTAGTCACGCCAGCTCGCCTCGAAGCTGGACCGGCTGCCGTCCTCGTTGCAGCTGACGGCCCAGTTCATGGTGAAGTTCGTCGCTTCGGGGGTTCCGGGGGCCGGTCGGCGGGCGCCGAACAGGTCCTTGACGGTCGGCGGCACGGTCGAGCCGGTAGCCGTCCGCAGCTCGTTCAGGGCCTGACCCGCCCGGGGCCAGTCCGTGCCGGCGCGGCCGGCCAGGTCGGCGATGGTGGAGCCGTCGATCGGCGACGGGAAATCGCTGTAAGTCTTCGGGTTCCGGTCGTACGCGCGGACGAGCCGGAGGACCTCGGCGCGTACCTTCCGCGCGGTACTGCCCAGGTGGTACGTCGCGTCGTGGCGGGCGAGCCAGGCCGCCATCCGGGCGAAGTTGCGTTCCTGGGCCGCGGCACTCTCCAGGATGTGCCGGTCCAGCTCGGTCCACGGCGGCGCCGGGCTGTCCAGGAAGACCCGCCCGGTGTGGGCCGGGAAGGTACTGCGGTAGACGATCCCCAGATACGTCCCCAGGACAACCCGATCAGGTTGAGCGCACGAATCCCCAGCGCGGACCGCACCCGGTCGACATCCCGCGCCACGTTCTGGGTCGTGAGCTGCCCGAGAAACGCCGGATCGGAGGTCGAGCACCGCTGGTTCGCGGTGACCTGCGCGTCGTAGATCTGCTTCGCCGCGGCCTTCGTCAACGGGCCCGGCCGCGTCGGACCCATCGGACCGGGCGCGCAGGCGACCTTGGTGCTGGAGCCGACGCCCCGCGGGTCGAACCCGATCACGTCGTACTGACGGTTGAGCTTGGCGAACTCGTCGTTCCGCAACACCACGCGCAAGATCGGGTCCAGGTACCCGCTGCCGCCCGGCCCACCTGGCAGCACGGCAACGCTGCCCTGCCGGTGCTTGCGGTCAGTGGCCGGCAGCCGGGTCACCGCGACGTCGATCATCCGTCCGCCGGGATCCGCGTAGTTCAGCGGCACGCGGACCGTCCCGCACTGCAGCCGGTCCATCAGAGTGCGGAAGGTGGCGAGTTGCTCGGGCGTCACCCCCAGACTCCGGGCCACCTCGTCCGAGTACGCAGGACAGGACTTCCAGGTGACGGCGGAGACCACGCTGGCGCTCACGGCGGTCACCGAGCCGCCGATCACCGCCAGCGACGCGGCCAGGGCGGTCAGCTGGGTTCGCTTTTTCACACCGCTGATCTCAGCGCGACGGGCGTTTCCTCCCTGTTTCCTAGAACAGGGATTGCTGCACCGCCTGCGGCTGGGTGGTGACATGCATCCCGGCGATCGGCTCGGGGCGGTGGGACGCGGCGCCGGCGAAGCCATGCTTGGCTCGTAGCGGGCGGACCTTGGCTTCGAAGGCCTTGCGGAAGCTGGGGGCGGCGTAGGAGCCGCGGGCGTAGAGGGATTCGTAGCGGGCGACCAGCTCCGGGTGGTCGCGGGCCAGCCACTGCATGAACCAGTCCTTGACGCCGGGACGCAGGTGGAGGAGGAGCGTGGTGACGCCGGTGGCGCCCGCTTCGGCCAGCTGGGTGAAGAGGTTATCCAGCTGATCGGTGGAGTCGGTGAGCCACGGAAGGACGGGAGCAACCATCACGCCGCACGGGAGACCGGCGGCGCGGATCGCGCGGATCAGGTCGAGGCGGCCGCGGACCGAAGGTACGCCCGGCTCGAGGCTTCGGCGTAGTTCGTCGTCGCCCAAGGCCAGCGACATAGCGATCCCCACCGGCACCTGTGAAGCGGCGGCGGACAACAGCCCGAGGTCGCGGCGGAGCAAGGTTCCTTTGGTCAGGATGGACAGTGGCGTACCGGACGAGGCGAGCGCGTCGATGATGCCGGGCATCAGCCGGTACCGGCCTTCGGCGCGCTGATACGGATCGGCATTGGTGCCGAGGGCAACTGGTTCGTGCGACCAGGACGGCCGGGCGAGCTCCCGGCGCAGAACCTCGGCCACGTTGGTCTTCACGACGATCTGCCGGTCGAAGTCCTGCCCGGTGTCGAGTTCCAGGTACTTGTGCGTCGGCCGGGCGAAGCAGTACCGGCAGGCGTGCGTGCAGCCACGGTACGGATTGACCGTCCAACTGAACGGCAGCGCCGCCGCGCCGGGCACCGAGTTCAGCGCCGACCGCGCCAGCACTTCATGGAACGTGACGCCCTGGAACTCCGGAGTGGTCACCGACCGCACCAGCCCCGCGATCGAGCCGAGGCCGGGCAGCGCATCGGGCGCCTCCACATCGATCCGCTGCCCGGCCCACCTCATACCGCACAGTCGAACACATGTTCAGATAAGATGCAAGCTCATCGGAAGACGTCCGCGTTCGCGACCGCCCACTCCCGATACGTGACCGCCGGCCGCCCGGTCAGGTCGGCGACCGTCGACTCCGGCTTCAGGTGGTACTCGGACATCATCCGGAAGCCGTCCAGCAACCACTGCGCGGTCTCCAGGCCGATCACGGGTGCCAGTTGATCCAAGTACTCGGCGGGCGTCTGTTCCTCGAAGCGCACCTCCCGGCCGATCGCCGCCGCGATGTACGCGACCTCCTCCGGCTGCGTGATCGCCTCCGGGCCGCTCATCGCCACCTTCTGCTTGCCGAACTCCTCCGACAGCAAGACCACCCGCGCCACCGCCGCGATGTCACCGAGATCGATCGGCGTTTGCACCGCCCCGGCGTACGGCGCCCGGACCACGCCCTCCTTCTTGATCGACTCCGCCCAGTCCAAGGTGTTGTTCATGAACTGCCCGGGCCGGAGGAACGTCCAGTCGAATCCGGCCGCCTCGATCGCCCGTTCGATCCGGTGGTAGTGCCAGGTCGACGGATCACCCTGCGCCTCGTAGTCGGCCGGCTCACCGGACAGCACGACCACCCGCCGTACGCCGGCCTCCCGCGCGCACCTGGCGAACTCCTCGACGTACGCCGGCAGTGGCGCGAGGTACACGGTGTCCACTCCGGCCAGCGCGGCCGGCAAGGTCGCGGGCTTCCCCAGGTACCCCCGCGCGACCTCGACGCCGGCCGGTAGCGCCGCCTTGGCCGGATTGTTGGTGAGCGCCCGCACCGGCGCGCCCGCGGCCACCAGCTCGTCCACCAGCAGTCGCCCCACGCTCCCGGTCGCGCCCGTCACCAAGATCGTCATGCCGTTCTCTCCTTCCGATCGAATTCTCGTATGGTATACGAGAATTCGACCCAGCGCCTATCGTTGCCCTGTGAACAAGCAGCAGAGCGGCGCGGGGCAGCCGGACAGGACGCTGGCGCTGCTGTGGCGCAACCACCGCCCGGCCGAACCGAACCGGAAGCGCGGCGCCGGGCGGCGGCCGTCGCTCGACCTGGACGACGTGGTACTGACCGCCATCCGGCTGGCCGACGAGCACGGGCTGACCGCTGCCTCGATGGGCGGCGTCGCGAAGGAACTCGGCGTCGGCACGATGACGCTCTACACGTACGTACCCTCCAAGGAGGAACTGCTCGACCTGATGGTCGACCAGGTGATGAGCGAGCGTGAGCTCCCCGGTCCGGGCGAGCGGCCGGACGACTGGCGCGAACAGATCGAGATCTACTCCGGGCAGACCCGCGCGATGTTCCAGCGGCATCTGTGGTTGTCGCAGATCTCCACGATCCGCCCGCCGGTCGGCCCGGCCATGCTGGCTGCCCGTGAGTACCTGCTGGCGGCGATGCTCGTACTCGGCCTGAGTGCCGCCGAGACGAATACGGCGGCGCTCGCGATCACCACGTACATCGACTCCGCCGCCGGCCTCGAAGCCGAGAGCAGGCTGATCGAACGCACCACCGGCCAGGCGAACGACGCCTGGTGGCACGAGCGGAACGACCTGTGGGAGACGTACTTCGACGTCGAACGGCACCCCGCGATGACGACGATCTGGAACGCGAAGGGCTACCAGTCCACTACACAGGAAGCCGCATCGGAGTCGTACCGCTACGGCCTGGACCGCCTGCTCGACGGCATCCAGGCCCAGACAGGCTAGGTACGAGCACCCGCAAGCACCTCCGCGCCCACCCGGTTCAACGTGTGCCGCACCGAACTGCCAACCCGGTGCGTAGTAACCAGCCCGGTGTCATGCAGCACCCGTGCATGCTCACTGGCCGAAGCAGGCGAGATCCCCGTCCGGGCAGCCAGCTCACTGGTCGAACAGGCACCATCCGAGATACACGTCAGCACCTGTGCCCGTGTCCGCCCCAACAGCACTGCCACCGCGCGATCACGGTCCGGGCGACGTACGACAACCGGCGCCGGATCGTGCTTGACCGGGTACACCAGCACCGGTGGCAAGGTCGGGTCGAGCAGCATCATCGGGTACTTCCAGCAGAAGAACGACGGCACCAGGCGAAGCCCACGGCCGTTCAGGTACAGGTCGCGGTTGACGTGTGGCATGTCCACTGACAACACCGGAGCCGCCCAGCCGAGCGACCCGTGCAGCTGCGGGATCAGCGACTCGAACCCGTCGTTCGCGACAATGCTGTTGTGCTGCGCGACGGCCGGCTCGATCGCGGTCGAGATCATCGGCAGCTGCGGCGCGATCTTGGTCCGGTGGAACGACCGCAGCCCGTGGACGAGCCGGGTCATCACTCCGGTGTCACCGGACGCGAGCCGGCGCGTCCAGTTCGGCAGGCGGACACTGTCCGACAGCCGGCGGAGCTCCGATATCAACTGGCCGGCCGGTGTCGCCGCGACCGCCGTCAGTCCGGCCTCGAGCCCCTCCCCCGCCGCACGTGGCGTGAGGAAGTCCGGTGAGTACCCCACCGGTGGAGCCAGCGCGATCAGTTCCCGCTCCGGAACGGTCAGCCGGCCCCGTACCCGCTCCCGCCAGGGCCCGTAGACCTCCGGCTCCTCGTCGCCCTGCAGCACGTGCAGGCCGAGCAGTACCTCCCACAACGGGTCCGGCCGCTGCGCGATCGTCGTCCGGGCCAGATCCGCACAGTCGAAATGAATGCGGTACACCACGATCCCCTCCCCCGAGGTAGTCACCCGCCGTGGCCGAAGAGCAACTCTCCGAAGAGTACCAACCACCCGGTTCACCCCGGGCGCGGGATCACTCCCACTCGATGGTGCCCGGGGGCTTGCTGGTGACGTCGAGGGTTACTCGGTTCACCTCGTCGACCTCGTTGGTGATTCGGGTGGAGATGCGTTCGATCACGTCGTACGGCAGGCGGGCCCAGTCGGCGGTCATCGCGTCCTCGCTGGTCACCGGGCGGAGGACGACCGGGTGCCCGTACGTGCGGCCGTCGCCCTGGACGCCGACCGAGCGGACGTCGGCGAGCAGCACCACCGGGAACTGCCAGATGTCGCGGTCCAGCCCGGCCGCTGTCAGCTCGGTGCGCGCGATCAGGTCCGCGGCGCGGAGGATGTCCAGCCGCTCACGGGTCACCTCACCGATGATCCGGATGCTCAGGCCCGGCCCCGGGAACGGGTGCCGGTAGACCATCGTCTCCGGCAGGCCGAGCGCCAGCCCGAGCTCGCGGACCTCGTCCTTGAACAGCGTCCGCAGCGGCTCGATCAGGCTGAACTGCAGGTCGTCGGGCAGCCCGCCGACGTTGTGGTGCGACTTGATGTTCGCCGCGCCGGCACCGCCGCCGGACTCGACCACATCCGGGTACAGCGTGCCCTGCACCAGGAACTCGATGTGCCGCTCGGCGTCCACCTTGCGCGCGGTCGCCTCGAAGGTACGGATGAACTCCCGGCCGACGATCTTCCGCTTCTGCTCCGGATCGGTCACCCCGGCCAACGCGGTCAGGAACTGCTCCTCGGCGTCGATCGCCTCCAGCCGGATCCCGATCGCGGCGACGAAGTCCTTCTCGATCTGCTCCGACTCACCGGCCCGCTGCAGGCCGTGGTCGACGTACACACAGGTGAGCTGGTCGCCGATCGCCTTGTGCACCAGGGCCGCCGCGACCGCGGAGTCGACCCCGCCGGACAGCGCGCACAGCACCTGCTTGTCGCCGACCTGCTCGCGGATCAGCGCGACCTGCTCGTCGACCACGTTGGAGGTGGTCCAGTCACCGGCACAGCCGGCGATCTCGTACAGGAAATGCTCCAGGACCGCCTGCCCGGCCTGGGAGTGCAGCACCTCCGGATGCCACTGCACGCCCGCGAGCTTGCGGTCCAGGTCCTCGAAGGCCGCCACCGGCGCGCCCTCGGACGCGGCCAGTACGGCAAAGCCGGCCGGCGGCGCGTGCACCGCGTCACCGTGCGACATCCAGACGTTCAGTTCCTCGGGGATGTCCGCCAGCAGCGTCCCGGCCGCGCTCACCGTGACCGGCGTCCGGCCGAACTCACGCAGCCCGGTCCGGCGTACGTCGCCACCGAGCGTCTGCGCCATCGCCTGGAACCCGTAGCAGATCCCGAACGCCGGCACCCCGGCCTCGAACAGCCCGGAGTCGACCCGCGGCGCGCCCTCGGCGTACACCGACTGCGGACCGCCGGACAGGATGATCGCCTTCGGCCGCTTCGCCAGCATCTCGTCGACCGGCATCGAGTGCGGAACGATCTCGGAGTACACGTTCGCCTCGCGGACGCGCCGCGCGATCAGCTGCGCGTACTGCGCGCCGAAGTCCACCACCAGGACGAGTTCATGCTGCGAAATACCTTGGGCCACGGCCAGAGCCTATCGCCGCAGGTCAGAAAGGCTGTAATGCGGTAACCGTCAACGCGTGGCCGCGCGAACCAGGAGCCGCCGCGGCGCCCGGAACGACAGCAGGTCGATCATCGGCGGTTCTTCGACCAGTCGCACACCACTCAACAGGTCCCGCGCACATTCCAACGCGACCCGCGCCTCCAGCCGCGCCAGCCCGGCGCCCAGGCAGCGGTGTACGCCGATCCCGAACGCAAGGTCAGCCGGACCGCCATGCCCGCTCAGCCCGAGCAGCACCGGCGCACCCGCCGGCACCTCGGCCCCACCGACCGTGACCGGACAGGCAGTGACCCGCCGCCAGGTCGGCACTGACGAGCTCTCCCGCAGCACCTCCTCGACAACGTCAACCGGTTCACCAGGAGCCTCGATGAGACGCTGGAACGCCGTTGAGATCAGCTGCGTGGTGGTCTCCTGTCCGGCGATCAACAGGAAGTACCCGACCGCGCACACCTCTTCGTCGGTCAGCCCCAACCCGACCAGCGCACCGAACAGGTCATCAGCAGGTGCAGTACGCGCGGCACTCGTACGCGCCCGGAGCCAGCTGTAGAACTCGGCTGCACTGTGCGCGAGCTCTAGTTGGCGGTCCGCATCCGGTTGACCCCAGAAGAGCTCCAGTGAGTCCAGACTCCACGCCTTCAACGCGGGGACGTCGACATCGGTCAGGCCGAGCAGGTGCAGTACGACGAGCGCCGGTGGCTCCGCGGCGATCGCCTGTACGAGGTCGACCTGGTCTCCGTACGCTAGTTGTGCTCTTGCCGCATCCACCCGTGCGGACGTGAGCTCCCGCGCGAGCGGCTCCACCGCGGCGACCCGGGCCGGGCTGAAGAAGCGCGCTACCGCGGCGCGGATCGGGCGGTGCGACTCACCCGCGTTGTTCGCCAGTGTGGGTGGCAGCGCGAACCCGGCACCAGACAGCACCCGCAACGCCTTCACCGACAACGGCGTATGCGCCAGCACCGCGTTGTCCGGCCGAAACGTCCCCGGGTCCAGCAGCACCTCCCGCACCGCCACCGGATCATCCACCACCCAATACCCAACCCCCACATCAAACCGGGCCGGACACCCAAGCCCATGTTCAGAGGGAGCCCCACGCCCGACCCCGCCGTCGGGCTGAGCCGCACGCCCAAGCTCGCTGTCGGGCTGAGGCCCGCGCCCGTGCTCGGGGTGAGCCGCACGCCCGAGCTCGCTGTCGGGCTGAGGCCCGCGCCCGTGCTCGGGCTGAGCCGCATGCCCGGACTGACTCGGGAGCTCGTCCTCGGGGCGATTTGGTTCCGTCACTTGAACCATCCGGGTGCGGATGCCACGAATGCCTCCTGGCTCCACTCCCCGGCCCCGGCGGGGATCCGCCCGATCACCGGCACTCCGGTCGTCGCCGGCAGATCCTCCAGGTTGCACTGCTCCGCGAGATCGGGAGCCTCCGGCCAGCTGCCGATCACCAGCCCCGCGATCTCCAGCCCGCGAGCGCGCAGTGCCTCGACAGTCAGCCCGGTGTGATTCAGCGTCCCCAGCCCGGCACGGGCGACCACCACGAACTTGAACGGCGTGGTCAAGTACTCAGCGAGATCGGCCAGGTTGTTGCCCTCGGCATCCAGCCCGACCAGCAGCCCACCGGCACCCTCGACCAGCACGGTGTCCCGCGTCCCGGCCAGCTCTTCGATCAGCTTGGCCTGCGTCTCGACCGACGGCAGCGCCACCCCTTCGCGCCGCGCGGCGGTGGTCGCCGCCAGCGGATCACGCAGCCGGATCCCCTCGTACCCGTCCGTGATCCCGCTCAGCCGCGCTACGTCGCTCAGATCACCCGGCTCGCCCGGTCCCACACCGGTCTGGGTCGGCTTGACCACGGCGACCGTCCCGCTAGCGGCGGCCCGCACCGCGAGCGCGGCGGTGGTCACGGTCTTACCGACCCCCGTGTCGGTGCCGGTAACGAGCAGGATGCGCATCACCCGAGTGTAGGCGCCGACCCGCGACCCCAGGCGTGCTGTCCGCGAACAGGTGTGCGGCCCAAGAGCAGGTGTGCGGCCCGGGAACAGGTGCCGGTACGCCCAGAACTTGCCCCCTCAAGTGCAGGGTTCGGCGCCGCGCTAAGGGGAGGGTTCGGCTGCGGGGATGGTTTCGTGCGGGGATGGGACCGGGTGGGGGTCAGGGGGTGAGGGCGGTTTGGATTGTTCGGATGGCTTGGGTCAGGGCAAGGTCGGTGAGGGTGGCGTTGGCGGTCAGGCGGAGGCGGGAGATGTTGTCGGGGACGGATGGGGGGCGGAAGCTGCCGACTCGGATGCCATTCGTGTGGCAGAAGTTGGCGGCGCGGACGGTTTCGTGGGGGCCGGGCATCGGGATCGAAACGATCGGGCCGGCGGGAGGCGGAACGTCGAAGGCGGCGGCGAGGCGGGCGGTGGCCGCATGGATGGCGGCTGGTCGGTTCGGTTCGGCTTGGAGTACGCGCAGGGCGGCCAGGGCGGCAGCGACGGCGGCGGGGTTCAGGCCGGTGTCGTAGATGAACGGACGGGAGCGGTTGATCAGGTGGTCGCGCAGCACGGACGGTCCGAGTACGACGCCACCTTGCGAAGCCATCGCCTTGGACAGCGTCATCGTCACCACGACGTGGTCCTGTCCGGCGAGACCGGCGGCGTGTACGGAGCCGTGGCCGTTGCCCGTGACACCTAAACCGTGGGCTTCGTCAACGAGTAGCAACGCCTCGTACTGCTGGGCGGTCGCGGCGAGATCGGTCAACGGGGCTTCGTCGCTGAGCACGCTGAAGATCGATTCGGTGATCACCACCGCGTGCCGTTCGTTGCGTTCGGCAAGTAGTTTCGCGACCGCGTCGACGTCGTTGTGCGGGACGATCTCGACCCGGGAGCGGGACAGGCGGCAGGCGTCGACGAGCGAGGCGTGGACGTGTTCGTCGGAGATCAGCAGGGTGCCCGGGCCGGCCAGGGCGGTGACGACGCCGAGGTTCGCGAGGTAGCCGGAGGAGAAGACGAGCGCTGATTCCTGGCCCGCGTACGCGGCGAGCTCCTGCTCCAGTTCTTCGTGCAGCGCGGTGGTGCCGGTGACGAGGCGGGATGCGGTCGACCCGGTTCCCCAGGTACAGACGGCTTCGGCGGCGGCTTCGATCACGCGTGAGTCGCGGCTCAGGCCGAGGTAGTCGTTGCCGGCGAGGTCGATCAGGTCGTCGCCGGCTGCCCGCGCGTGCAACCGGCGCGTCAACCCGCGGGTCTCCAGCGCCACGGCCTTCGGCCCCAACCACTCCGTCAGCATCCGCCACCCTCCGCTTCCGTCAGCATCCGCGGGCCTTCCGTTCGTACCACGTCCTGCGCATCAGCCTGCCTCTTCGACCGCGGCGGTGATCGCGGTACCGATGGTGGCGATGTCGTCGTCGGTGCTGATGTACGGCGGCATCGTGTACACCAGATCGCGGAACGGCCGCACCCACACGCCCCGCCGGAGCGCCGCCGCCGTCACCTTCGGTACGTCTACCGGCCGATCGAGTTGTACGACACCGACCGCGCCGATCACCCGAACGTCCTTCACTACCGGCAGCTCCGCCGCTCGAGCGAGTCCCGCCGAAAGCCCGGCCGAGATGGACGCCACCCGCGCGGCCCAGTCCTGCGAAAGCAGCAGCTCGATCGACGCGAGCGCGACCGTACAGGCGAGTGGATTGGCCATGAAGGTCGGCCCGTGCATCAGCGCGCCGCCCGGTCCGTTCGACACCGTGTGCGCGACCTCGGTCGTACACAGCATCGCCGCGAGCGTCAGATAACCGCCGGTGATCGCCTTCCCGACGCAGAGGATGTCCGGATCGATCCCGGCGTACTCCGACGCGAACAACGTCCCGATCCGCCCGAACCCGGTGGCGATCTCGTCCAGGATCAGCAGGAAACCGTGCCGGTCGGCGAGCTCACGCAGGACCCGCAGGCAGACCGGGCTGTACGGATACATCCCGCCGGTGCCCTGCAGCACCGGCTCGATGATGATGCCCGCGATCTCGTCCGCGTGCTTCTCGGCCAGCTCGGTGATGCCGGCGATCCAGGCTTGCAGCTCCGGATCATCCTCCGCGCGGTCCAATCCGGCCGGCGGCCGCGGGCCGAACACCTGCTCTTTCAGCGTGCCGGTGAACAGCGAATGCATCCCGTTCACCGGATCGCACACGCTCATCGGCGCGAACGTGTCGCCGTGGTACCCGCCCCGAACGGTCAGCATCCGGTTCCGCCCACTGTTGCCGCGGGCAACCTGATACTGGAGCGCGATCTTGATCGCCACCTCGATCGACACCGACCCGGAGTCGGCGAAGAACACGTGCCGGAGCGGGGCCGGCGTGATCTCCACCAGCCGCTCGGCCAGCCGGATCGCCGGTTCGTGGGTGAGCCCACCGAACATCACATGGCTGAAGTCGTCGACCTGATTCTTGACGGCGGCATCCAGGACGGGGTTGCGGTACCCGTGGATCATGCACCACCAGGACGACATCGCGTCGATCGCCTCGACCGTACCGCCGGCGCCGTCGTCCAGTTCCAGCCGGACGCCGGATGCGCCGCGAACCAGCCGCATCGGGTCCGGGGCGGTGAGCGACGAGTACGGGTGCCAAAGCAGCTCCGCGTCACGCTGTTGCCAACTCAACTGTGTCACCGCAGATCCTCCGATGCAGGCTCGAGCACGCCGTGGACCGAGCAGCGGGCCGTCCAGCCCATCGGGTGCACCTGGACGACCATCCGGCGCCGGCAGTCGGCGCAGTACCTGGGCGGTTCCAGGGCCAGCGCCCGGCGACAGTCCTCGTGGCCGCCGTCGGTCAGCTCACGACCACAGCGGCCGCAGTACGTCCCAGCCACAACCTCTTCCTCGGTCACAACGTCTTCTGAAGTTCCTTGACCGGCATCTTCAGCTCGGCCAGCAGGTCCAGGTCGGCGGTCGCCGGGCGGCCCAGCGTGGTCAGGTAGTTGCCGACGATGACCGCGTTGATCCCGCCGAGCAGTCCCTCGCGCGTACCCAGGTCGCCCAGCGTCAGCTCGCGGCCGCCCGCGTACCGCAGCACGGTCCGCGGCATCGCGAGCCGGAACGCGGCGATGGTCCGCAGCGCGTCCTTGCCGTCCATCACCTCCAGGTCGCCGAACGGCGTACCCGGGCGCGGGTTGAGGAAGTTCAGCGGGACCTCGTGCGGGTCCAGCTCGGCCAGTTGCGCGGCCAGCTCGGCCCGCTGCTCGAGTGTCTCGCCCATCCCGACCAGGCCGCCGCAGCACAGCTCCATCCCGGAGTCGCGCACCATCAGGCAGGTCTCCCAGCGCTCCTCGAAGGAGTGCGTGGTGACGACGTCGCCGAAGTACGAGCGCGCGGATTCGAGGTTGTGGTTGTACCGGTGCACGCCCCACGACTTCAGCTCGTCCACCTGCGCCTGCGTGAGCATGCCGAGCGAGCAGGCGATGTTGATCTCGACCTCGGCGTTGATCGCCTCGATGCCGGCCTTCACCTGGCTCATCAGCCGTTCGTCCGGGCCGCGGACGGCGGCGACGATGCAGAACTCGGTCGCACCGGTCTTCGCGGTCTCCTTGGCGGCCTCGACCAGCTCCGGGATGTTCAGCCAGACCGCCCGCACCGGTGAGGTGAACTGACCGGACTGCGAGCAGAAGTGGCAGTCCTCCGGGCAGCCGCCGGTCTTCAGCGAGATGATCCCCTCGACCTCGACCTCCTCGCCGCACCACTTCACCCGGACGTCGTGCGCGAGCGCGAGCAGCTCGGGCAGTTGCTCGTCCGGCGTCCGCAGGATCTCGGCCAGTTGCTCCTGGTTCAGCCCGGTGCCCTGTTCCAGTACCTGCTCACGTGCCACGCCCAGGATGTCGCTCATGGTTCTCCTGCCCTGATCAGTTCGGTCGGCTCACAGTAGGTCAGACGGGTACGCCGGTTCTGCGGCGGGCGTCACGTGGAACATGGGGGCCTGAAGTGCCTCATGACCACTCTCCGCACTTCCCGGGAAAAGTTTTTGGATTTTTCTGGGGAACCTCGTAACCCCCTGTAGACGGGCTCGTTGATGTGTGCAGAGGCGGTTACCGCAAGGAAGACCGCCACCCGGTTACCAGGAGCTACGAATGTTGATCATTACGATCAGCACGCAGAGTGGTCACAAGGCCCAAAGTCCTGGAAATCGGAGGTAAGGTAGTAACCAAGAGCTCGGGTCGCCAGCTGTGGCTGGTGACCCGATCCCAAGCGCCGGGCGCCTCACCCCGGCTTGAGTGAGCCCCTCGGGAAACGATTTGGGCGGAAACGTTCCCGAGGGGCTTGCTCCCTTTTACGGCCCTTTTCGAAAACCTCAGCACGTGACATTGCTGAGGTTTTTTCATTTGCCGAACAGGCCGCCGATGGCGGAATTGTTACGGCTCCGTCACGGGCTGTTTGGGAATGATCGGGAGACGCAGCGCGCCGGGTGCGTCCGCGGGTACGACCGGGTGCTCCGGTTTGACCGGATCGATCCGCCGGTACGCGCTGCCGGGGTCCGGGCGCGGGTCGGTACCGCCCTTGTTCGGCCAGAACGACAGCGCCCGCTCGGCCTGGGCGGTGATCGTCAAGGACGGGTTGACGCCGAGGTTCGCGGAAATGGCCGATCCGTCCATGATGTGCAGCCCGTCGTACCCGTACACCCGGTGGTACGGATCGACCACGCCGGTCTCGGCGGAGTCGCCGATCGCGCAGCCGCCGATGAAGTGCGCGGTCATCGGCACGTTGAACGGCTCGCCGATGGTGCCGCCGGGGGTACCGTTCATCAGCTTCGCCATCCGCCGGACCACCTGGTTCGCGACCGGGATCCAGGACGGGTTCGGCGCGCCGTGACCCTGCTTCGAGGTCAGCCGCCAGCGCCCGAGCCGGTCCCGCTTGCCGAAGGTGGTGATCGAGTTGTCCGCGGTCTGCATCACCAGCGCGATCACGGTCCGCTCGGACCAGTGCTTCAGGTCGTACAGGCGGCGGATGTGCTTGCGCTGCACGCCGAGCTCCCGCAGCCACGTACGCCACCGTGGCTTGTCGCCGTCGCCGTCGGTCAGGACCGTCTGCAGCAAGGACATCACGTTGCTGCCCTTGCCGTACCGGACCGGCTCGATGTGGGTGATGTCGTCGGGATGGAACGACGACGTGATCGCCACGCCGCGGGTGTAGTCGACGTCCCGCTCCCGCGAGATCGCGCCGAGCAGCGACTCGGAGTTCGTCCGGGTCAGCACGCCGAGGCGCTGCGACAGGCGCGGCAGTTTGCCCTCGTCGCGCAGCCGGTGCAGGAGTTTCGCCGTACCCAGCGCGGACGCCGCGAAGATCACCTGCCGCGCGGTGAAGCGCCGGGTGACCTTGCGGTTCGACGTACGCACGGTGTCCACGGCGTACCCGCCTTCGGGCAGCGGGACGACCGACGTGACGGTGGTCAGCGAGTACACCTCGGCGCCGGACTTCTCGGCCAGGTACAGGTAGTTCTTGGTCAGGGTGTTCTTCGCGTTGTGCCGGCAGCCGGTCATGCACTCACCGCAGTCGATGCAGCCGGTACGCCGTGGGCCGGCGCCGCCGAAGTACGGATCGTCGACCTCGACACCGGCTTCGCCGAAGAACACGCCGACCGGTGTCGGGTGGAACGTGTCACCGACGCCCATGTCCTCGGCGACCTGCTTCATCACCTTGTCGGCCGGCGAGAAACCCGGGTACGTCGCGACGCCGAGCATTCGTTTCGCCTGGTCGTAGTACGGCGCGAGCTCGGCCTTCCAGTCGGTGATGTGCGCCCACTGCCGATCGGTGTAGAACGCGGGCAGCGGCTCGTAGAGCGTGTTCGCGTACACGAGACTGCCGCCGCCGACGCCCGCCCCGGACAGGATGATCACGTCCCGGAGCGCGCTGATCCGCTGGATGCCGTACATCCCGAGCTTCGGCGCGAACAGAAACCGTTTGGTGTCCCACGAGTTCTTCGCGAACGCCCCGTCCTCGAACCGCGCCCCGGCTTCCATCACGGCGACGCGGTACCCCTTCTCGGTCAGCCGCAACGCGCTGACCGAGCCACCGAAGCCGGACCCGATGACGAGGACGTCGTAGTCAAAACTCATGGGCGGCCGATCTTCTTCAGCACCCGAAGGGCGCCCGTCATCAGGTCGGCGAACTTCTCGTCGGAGATTCCGTGCGAGGCGGCGATCGGGATCAGGCGCTGGGTGGCGATCGCCTGCGGTTCGACGTACCGGCGGATGCCTTCGACGCCCTGCCGGCGGCCGAGGCCGGACGACCGCATGCCGCCCATCGGGGTGTCGATCGAGCCGAACGTCGCGCCGTACCCCTCGTTCACGTTGACCGTACCGGCCATCAGCTGCGCGGCGACCGCGCGACCACGGCGGCCGTCGCGGGTCCAGACGCTGGCGTTCAGCCCGTACTCACCCTCGTTGGCCCGCTGGATCGCCTCCGACTCGTCCGAGAACCGGTAGATCGAAACCACCGGGCCGAAGGTCTCGTTGTCGAAGCACTCCATCGCGGGTGTGACGCCGGACAGGACGGTCGGCTCGTAGAAGAGCGGGCCGATGTCCGGCCGGGGCTTGCCGCCGGCAAGTACGGTCGCGCCCTGCGTACGCGCGTCCTCCACATGCCGGGTGACCGTCTCCAGCTGGGCCTTGGAGATCAGTGAGCCCATGTCGACATCCCAGCCGGTACCCGCGCTCAGCCGGATCTTCTTCACCCGGTCGACAAAGGCGGTCACGAATGCGTCGTACACCTGGTCCGCGACGTACAGGCGTTCCATCGAGACGCACAGCTGGCCGGCGTTCGCGAAACAGGCCCGGATGGCGCCTTCGGCGGCCCGATTGACGTCGGCGTCACGCAGTACGAGCATCGGGTTCTTGCCGCCGAGCTCCAGGCTGCAGCCGATCAGCCGCTCGCCGCACTGTTTCGCGACCAGCCGGCCGGTCTTGGTCGAGCCGGTGAAGCAGATGTAGTCCACGTTCTGGATCAGCGCGCCGCCGACCGTGGGGCCGTCGCCGTTCACCGCGAGCCAGGCATCGCGGGGCAGCCCCGCCTCGTACAGCAGCTCGATGCCGCGCAGTGCGGTCAGCGGCGTCTGGCTGTCCGGCTTGTGGACGACCGTGTTGCCGGCCAGGATCGCGGGCAGCGCGTCCGAGATCGCCATCGTCAGCGGGTAGTTCCACGGCGAGATGACGCCGACGACCCCCTTGGGTACGAAGCGCTGCTCGGCGCGGGTGAGCACCGGGAAGATGCCGAGCTTGCGCTGCGGTTCGAGCAGCTCGTACGCCTTGCGGCCGTAGTACCGCGCGGTCAGCGCGACGTGGGCGAGCTCCTCGAACGCCTGCTTCCGCGCCTTGCCGGACTCACGAATGATCAGGTCGACCAACTCGTGCCGGTGGTCGAGCACCAGGTCGTGGTACCGGAGCAGGATCGCGGCCCGCTCGGCCAGCGGCACCCGCCGCCAGCTCTCCTGCGTCTTCCGAGCCAGCCGGACCGCGGCGATCACATCGTCCTCGCTGGACACCGGCAGGTCGGCGATCGGCTGACCGGTGGCCGGCGCGTACGACGTCCTGGTTCCGGCCGTCGCGCGTAGCAACCCCGACAACCGGCGGATGACTGCCTGATCGGTCGCGTACGACGCCGTCGGATCAAGCTCCGGATCCGCGGGAATCGAGGTCTGCTCGCTCATCTGCCCAGGCTACCTGTGGGTAATAGACGGTGTCAGTATCAGATCCGCATTAAGCTGACGCCCTCTTCAACATGAAGGAGCGGGACGTCAAGATGGTGGACAGCGGGGGGCTCTGGACGCCGCCTGAGGACGAGCTCGGTGAGGCGCTGCAGACCGCGCAGGTGCTGATCGAGGAAGGCCGGGCCGACGAGGCCGGGCCGTACCAGCAACGGGTCATCGAGCTGGCCAGGGAACGGGCCGAAGGGCACCCGAACCACTACGAGGCCAAGCACCTGATGGCCGCTACCCAGTACGAGCTGGCCGGCTCGCTGAACGCGTCCGGGCGGCACGAGGAGGCGCTGGCCGCGCTGCACGAGGCGCAACTCGGCTACACCGAGCTCCAGGACGCCGGCGTACTGGACGCGACCTGCTTCCTCGCCGACGTCCGCGCCCGCCGCGCGATGACCCAGGCACACCGCGGGTACGGCGCCACCGCCGTACTCGAAATGGACGGCGCGGTGATCGCGTACGGGCAACTCGTCGGCGGCGCGGACGGCGTAAAGCATCAGCCGGACTTCGCCCGCGTACTCGCGATGAACGCGCTGATCCTGCGCCGGTACGGCGATCCCGCCCTCGCGGTCGCCTCCGCCGACGCGGCCACCCAGTTGTTCCTCCAACTCGCCGATCAGATCAACGAGAGTCCGCAGTCGCTCTCGTACGCGCGTTATCTGTGCACGGCGACCGCGGTGTCGGCCGATGTGCACGCGGCCGAGGGACGGCTCGACCTGGCGCTGGAAGCGGACGAGATCGGGCTGACCACCGCCGACACGCTCGCTGACTCGGAGTCGGCGACCGACATGCGTACGTTGGTCGCCGCCCTGGTCCGGAAGGGCAAGCACCTCGGCATCGTCGGCCGGCTGGAAGGCGAGTCCTGCCTGCGCACCGCGTACGACACCGACGCCGAGGCGGCGACGCGGGTGGTCGACGAGCTGGATCGCGGGCTACCGCCGACGCTGGTGGCGGCGCTGGAGAACGCGGAGGTCAAGCTCGGGACGTTCGAGCAGTACCACCGGTTGGTGGCGCTCAGCGAACCCGCGCCCGGGATGACGCTGGCGACGGTGTCCGGGCGCACCGACCCTGAATCAGCAGCTGTGCGGGCGACCGAGTTGGCTGAGCTGGTCCGTCCGCTGCTGGTGCAGGACGGCGACACCGCGCTGACGCTCGGGCTGGAAGCGCACTATCTGTTCGCGATCTCGTCGGAGCGGGAGTCGCACCGGATGCGGTTCGAGACCGCTACGTACATGCCGATCTGGGCGCGGCTGCTGCTGGACATCTCGGCGGCGTACTTCCAGGCCGGGCGGACCGAGATCGCGCTTGATCTGGCCGGCTGGTGTGCTGAGGTCGCGACGGCGCTGATCCCGTACGCGGACGACGATCTGCAGATGAAGGACCTGGCCGGGTCCTGCTACCACCACCACGGCAACCTCCTCGCCGCCACCGGCGATGTCGCCGCGTCCCACCACGCGCACGAGGCCGCCCAGCAACTCCAGCTCGGCCGGTAGCTTGACGTGCTGTCCTCCGCGGCGGACGCTGACGCTGGGGAGGGGGTGCGGTCATGGATGTCGTCGAGTTGCACAACCGCACGGTCGCGAACTTCGCGGAGCTGGTGTCAGCGGTGGACAGCGATCAGTGGTCGGCGCCGACACCGTGCTCGGACTGGGACGTCCGGGCGCTGGTGAACCACGTCGTCGGTGAGGAACGCTGGGTCGTACCGCTGATGGCGGGCAAGACGATCGCCGCCGTCGGAGACGCCCTGAGTGGCGACCTGCTCGGGGACGACCCGGCCGGCGCGGCATCGGCGGCCGCCCGGGAGGCGACGGTCTCGGCGGGCCTGGCGGTCGGCAAGGTGCACCTTTCGTACGGTGACGAGGAGCCGGACGAGTATCTGCGTCAGCTGGCGGCGGACCACCTGATCCACGGGTGGGATCTGGCGGTGGCGATCGGCGTGCCGACACGGATGGAGCCAGAGCTTGTGGACGAGGTACGGACGTGGTTCGCCGAGCGTGAGGAGCTGTACCGGTCGGCCGGCATCATCGGCGAACACCTCGACGGCTTCACCGACCCCGCCGACGCGCTGCTCGCCGCCTCGGGCCGCGACCCGCGCTGGACGCCGTCCTAGGTGACGGGTTACTCGGACAGGTCGGCGCGGAGGGCACCGACGAACAGGCCGGCTTCGGCCTCGGTCATGCCGGTCTCGGACACGACCAGAGCGGTCGCCTGGTGCAGCTCACCGGCCGCCTTGAGCGCGCGGGTGCGTTCGGCGAGGTTCGTGTTCGGGCGGCGTACGACCGGGGTGCCGGTGGTGGGCGCCACGTACCGCCCGAGCCGGATGTCGTCGACCAGCTCCTTGGACTGCTTCAGGTCGAGCCCGGTGCGCTCACGGATCAGCTTGACCGCGTGCACCGCCTTCTTGGTGGTGATCAGGAACCGCACCTGATCCACATCGTCCGGGGACAGTCGTGCCCGCCCTGCGGCAAGGGCAACATTGTCCGTGTCCTGGCTGCTGCGTCGGTTGAACAATCCCATGCCGCAATCCTTCCAGAACCCATCAACCCAAGCGCGCGCTCCGCGCGCCAACGCGAGTGGATATCCACCGCTGTTGTGGGTTCTCCACCGGTATACGAGTGGAGAACCCACAACGCGGGTGGATAACCCTGCCGTCAGCTTCCGGCGAGCACTCGCAGCACGCTCGGCCAGGCGAGCGTGCCGAGCTGCCGGTCGGCCGCGTCGGTGCCGCCGCGCGCCATCCGCTGCCCGGCGCGCTTCGGCTCCTCGCCCGGCAGCACCGCCCGATGCCCAGCCTCGGCGACCGTCACGACCGGCGTCTCCAGCGCACCCCGCCCGCGTACGATCTCCGCCGCGAACGCACCCGCCGGCCACACCTGATCGTCCCCACCGACCACCAGCAGCACCTCGCGAACCCGCTCCACCGGAATCCGGGCAGCTACCGCATCACTCGCGTACGTCCGGACGCTCTGCGCGTACAACCCCGTGTAGCTGGGCGGATCATCATCCGCCCGCCAATCCGGATCGAACGGAACGTACGGCAGCGGCGTACCCCGCCAGGTCCAGGCGGACGCGTGACTCCCGTCCTCCAGGTTCCGCCCCCACACGTACGCGCTCGGAGCGAACGCGATCACCGCATCGACCCGCGCGTCGAACGCACCCAGCAGCAGCGCGGCCTCGGCTCCCCACGAGCTGCCCATCACCACCACGCGCTCGTTGCGCCCGGCGAGTTCATCCACCGGGAACGACTCCAGCGGTACCTCGTGGCGCACGGCCCAGCGCGGCGCGAGTACGTCGTACCCCTCCGCCGCGAGGATGCGCGCCCGGTCGAGATCAGGCACACCGCTCGACCCGTGGAGGAGCAGTACGCCGGTGCTCATCAGCCCCTACCGGCCGCGGTCACCCGACGACGACCTCGACCCGCTGGAACTCCTTGAGCTCCGTGTACCCGGTGGTGGCCATCGCGCGCTTGAGGGCGCCGACCAGGTTCATCGTGCCGTCCGGCACCCAGGACGGGCCGAACAGGATCTGGTCCATCGTGCCGGTGACACCGACCTCGACCCGCTCGCCGCGCGGCAGATCCTGGTGCCAGGCCTCGGCACCCCAGTGGTACCCGCCGCCGGGCGCGTCGCTCGCGCGCGCCAACGGCGAACCGACCATCACCGCGTCCGCGCCGCAGGCGATCGCCTTCGCCACGTCACCGGACCGGCCGACCGACCCGTCCGCGATGACATGCACGTACCGGCCGCCGGACTCGTCCATGTAGTCCCGCCGGGCGGCCGCGACATCCGCCACCGCCGACGCCATCGGCACCGCGACGCCGAGCACCTTCCGGGTGGTGTGCGCCGCGCCGCCGCCGAACCCGACCAGCACGCCGGCCGCGCCGGTACGCATCAGGTGCAGCGCCGCCTGGTGCGTCGCGCAGCCACCGACGATCACCGGGACGTCGAGGTCATAGATGAACTGCTTCAGGTTGAGTGGCTCCGCCTGACCGGACACGTGCTCGGCGGACACCGTCGTGCCGCGGATGACGAACAGGTCGACGCCCGCGTCCACGACATGCTTCGCGAACTGCTTGGTCCGCTGCGGCGACAGCGCGCCGGCCACGGTCACGCCCGAGTCGCGGATCTCCTGCACCCGCTGCGAGATCAGCTCCGGCTTGATCGGCGCCGCGTAGATCTCCTGCAGCCGGTGCGTGGCCTGCTGGACGTCGAGCCGGGTGATCTCCTCGAGCAGCCCGCTCGGGTCCTCGTACCGGGTCCAGAGCCCTTCGAGGTTCAGCACCCCGAGCCCCCCGGCCTTCCCGATCGCGATCGCCGTCTCCGGCGACATCACCGAATCCATCGGCGCCGCCAGGATCGGCAGCTCGAACCGGTAGGCGTCGATCTGCCAGGCAACCGAAACCTCCTCGGGGTCCCGCGTCCGCCGCGACGGCACAATCGCAATGTCGTCAAACGCGTACGCCTGCCGCCCCCGCTTGGCCCGCCCGATCTCGATCTCGGTCATCTGGTGATTCCTTCAGGTCGGGCGGTCAGCGGCCGGAGTAGTTCGGGGCTTCTACGGTCATTTGGATGTCGTGGGGGTGGGATTCCTGGAGGCCGGCCGAGGTGATGCGGACGAAGCGGCCGTTTTCCTGGAGTTCGGGGACGGTGCGGGCGCCGGTGTACCACATCGACTGGCGGAGGCCGCCGATCAGCTGGTGGGCGACGGCGGAGAGCGGGCCGCGGTACGGGACCTGGCCCTCGACGCCCTCGGCGATCAGTTTCTCGTCGGAACCGCCGTCGTGCTGGAAGTAGCGGTCCTTCGAGTACGACTTGCGCAGGCCGCCGGACGACATCGCTCCGAGCGAACCCATCCCGCGGTACGCCTTGAACTGCTTGCCGTTGATGAACACCAGGTCACCCGGCGACTCCTCGCAACCGGCCAGCAGCGAACCGAGCATCACCGTGTCGGCGCCGGCGACGATCGCCTTGGCGATGTCACCCGAGTACTGGAGGCCGCCGTCGCCGATCACCGGTACGCCGGCCGGCTTGCACGCCAGCGACGCCTCGTAGATCGCGGTCACCTGCGGCACGCCGACGCCCGAAACCACCCGGGTCGTACAGATCGAGCCCGGCCCGACGCCGACCTTGACGCCGTCCGCGCCCGCGTCCACCAGCGCCTGCGCGCCCACCCGGGTGCCGACGTTGCCGCCGACGACGTCGACGCCACGGGTCGCCGGGTCGGCCTTGAGCTTGCGGATGATCTCGATCTGCGCCTTCGAGTGACCGTGCGCGGTGTCCACCACGAGCACGTCGACCCCGGCCTCGACCAGCGTCATGGCCCGCTTGTACGCCTCGCCGAAGAAGCCGATCGCGGCACCGACCATCAGCCGGCCGGTGGCGTCCTTGGTCGACAGCGGGAACTTGTCGCGCTTGACGAAGTCCTTCAGCGTGATCAGCCCGGTGAGCTTGCCGGCGTCGTCGACCAGCGGCAGCTTCTCCACCTTGTGCTTGCTCAGCAGCGCCATCGCGTCGTCGGCGGCGATGCCCTGCTTGCCGGTGATCAGCGGCTGCCGGGTCATCACCTCGCGGACCGGGCGGGACAGATCGTTCTCGAACCGCATGTCACGGTTGGTGACGATGCCGACCAGCACCCCGGCGTCGTCCACCACCGGAACCCCGGAGATCCGGTACTGGGCGCAGAGCGCGTCGGCCTCGCCGATGCTGGCGTCCGGACCGATCGTGATCGGCTGCGCGATCATGCCGGACTCGGAGCGCTTGACCAGGTCGACCTGCTGGGCCTGGTCCTCGATCGCGAGGTTGCGGTGCAGCACGCCGAGGCCGCCCTGGCGGGCCATCGCGATCGCCATCCGCGCCTCGGTGACGGTGTCCATCGCGCTGGACAGCAGCGGGATGTTCACCCACACGTTGCGGCTCACCCGGGACCGGGTGACCGCCTCGGACGGGATGACGTCGGACTCGTTGGGCTGCAGCAGCACGTCGTCGAAGGTGAGGCCGAGGACGGCGAACTTGTCGGGAACTCCAGCGGGTGTGATGTCCATGGGGAAAACGAGCACCTTTACACGGCGAGAACGGAACCCCATCCTATCCGCGCCGCCACCAGCACCCGAATCCGCCGTCCACGGCGCCGCCCGCCCACCGCGGGTCGCGGGGACGGGCGGGTGCCGGAAGTACGTCTACTCGGTCGGCTTGTTGATCACGCCGAGGATGGTCAGCAGCACCAGGTCCTCGGTCGATCCGTGCGTACGGTCGATCGCCGCGTGCTTGCCTTCCGGGTACTCGCCGGTGGAGTGCTTGCCCTTCGGATAGGCCTTCCGGACCGAACCGGTACTGACCTTTCCGCTGGAGTGCTTCCCGTGCCCCTTGGCCGACTTGCCGGACTTGGCCGCCTTGGACTTGGCCGCCTTGTCGTGCTTGGCGGACTTGGCGGTCTCGTGGTGTACGGTCCGCGGCTTGACGGCGGCGTCGGCCGGGCCGAAGAAGCGCTGCGCGCTCTCCAGCGTGGTCGGCGTACCGGTCGGGGTCGGCAGCACCGGCGCGATCGCCTTGCCGACGAGCTCCCCCACCACACTCGCCAGGTCAGTCGGGACCTGAGTGACGTCACCAGCAGGCTTCTGCCCGTCACCACCAGTAGCCGGAAGGCCAGTACCGTCCGTACCGCCGGTGCCAGTAGTGTCCGAACCAGTGGTGTCGGTACCGCCCGTGGTGTCACCACTCGGGGCGGTCGTGTCCGAGCCGGTCGGAGTCGTCGTAGTGCCTGCGGACGGCGTGCCCGCGTCACCACCGCTACCAGCCTCGCCAGTACCCGGGTCGCCGGTGGGCGCACCCGTCGGGCTCCCGCCGTCGCCGGTGCCCGTGTCACCCTTCGGCGGCGTACTCGGCGTCGTCGTAGTGGTCGGGTCGGTCGGCGTCGGAGTCGGCGTGGTGGTGGTCGTCGGTTCCGTCGGCTCGCTCGGCGGCGGCGTGGTCGTCGGCGTGCTCGGCGGGCTCGTCGGCTGGTCCGTGCCCTGGTCGCCGCCGCCCTGGTCACCGCCCGGGTCGGTCGTCGGGTCACCGGTCTTGTCGCCGACCGGCTTCGCCGGCACCGGCGGCCCGATCGTCGGCTTGTCCAGCACCGCGAGCGGCTTCTCCGGCGGGACCACGACCTGCGGCGGGTTCGGGAGCTCCCGCGCGTTCGGGTCCTCGGTACCCGGGTTGCCGGTGCCGTCGTTCTGGTCCAGATGACCGGCCCGGGCCTTGTCCTGGTAGTCCTTGGCGACCTTGACGATCTTGGTCTTGTCCAGCACCGGCAGGCCGTCGAGCTGTTCCTTCGGGAAGCTGGTCTGCGGGCGGACCGCGTCGACCACCTTCTCGATCACCTTCTCGTACGGCGACAGCGGATCGCCGTTGACGGCGGCCGCCACCCCGGAGACCGACAGCGCCGCCACCGCGGCCACCCCGAGCGCCAGCCCCCGGGTCGCCACCTTGCGGGCGAACGGGTCGGTGATCGGGTTGAGCGCGGCGCACCGCGCCAGGAAGCTCTCCGGATCGTCGATGGTCTCCACCGGGAGCTCGTCCTCGACCTCCACCGCCAGCCGGAGCTCGGCCAGCAGTTGGACGGCCGGGTCGCGCTCGCCCGCCGAGCGGGCGGACTCCCCACCGGCGGCGAGCAGATCGAGCAGCGCGTCATCGGACTCGATCGCGTCCAGATCGAAACGGTCAGCCATGATGCCCCTCCCCTGCTCTTCCTCGTTCCAGCTGTGCTTCATGCCCCACGTACCCCCTGAGCGTGTTCAACGCCCGATGCTGTGCGACCCTCACCGCCCCCGGTGTCATTCCCAGTGCCCGGCCGGTCTCCTCGGCTGACAACCCCGCGACGACGCGAAGGCGCAGGATCTCCCGCAGCTTTTCCGGCAGCTTGTCCAGCAGGCCGATGATGTGCTGGACCTCGGACTGCCGAACCGCGCGCTCCTCCGGCGTCGGTGACTCGTCCGCGCCGTCCGGCAGGTCCGGCGTCGAGACGTCGGCGACCGCGAACGCACGCTGGGCATCGGCGACCTTGCGGGCCGCGATGCCGTAGACGAAAGCCTCGAAAGGCCTCCCCTCGTCCCGGTACCGGCTGAGCGCGCCGAACACCGCGACACATACCTCTTGCGCGACGTCGTCGACCATGTCGGCGCCGCCGGGATAGGTCCACAACCGGGACCGTACGTAGCGGTGCGCCACAGCGCGCACCCTGGTGAGCAGGTCGTTGAGAGCTGTACGGTCCCCGTCGCCGGCCAGCGCGGCAAGATCCCTGAGCTCGACCCGGTCGTGGGTGTCAGGTACTCGGACCTCGGTCACCCCTCGCCCCCTCGTGTCAGACCGGTCAGCCTGAAAGATGGTACGGCGCTCAACTCTTGTTGCCTAGTGGCTGGGCGTGATCCAGTCCCTCGTTTGATCACGATCCGTCACTACTGACGGGTCAGGTACGCGCGGGTGGGCTGAAACGGATCAGTTCTGTCGCATGTTCGCCGCCCCAGTCGATCGGCGTACGGGTGGTTTCGGTCCACCCCGCGCGCCGGTAGAGATGTACGGCGGCGCCGCGGTTGTCCACCACCTCGAGCGACAGCTCCCGCCCGAAGCCGGCGGCGGCCGTCACGCAGTGGTCGAGCAACCGGCGCCCGATCCCCTTCCGGGTCACCGTCGGGTCCACGAAGAGCCGCTCCACCTCGGCGCGCTCCCCCACCGCCGTCAGCACAACGTGCCCGACGACCCGGCCGTCGAGCTCCGCGACCCAGCATCCGAGCCGGCTCGCGGGCGTCAGCCACCCGCGCGGATGAGCCGGCCAGTTGATCGGGTACCCGGCTTGTTCATGCACCACCCGGAGCAGTTCGGCACATACGTCGAGGTCCTCGTCACGGCGTTCCCGGACCCGTACGCCGCCTTCGCGGAAAGAATCTGTCACCAGACGCACATTAGTTCCCGAAAACACGGCACCGCCCGGCAGTTGCCTGCCGGGCGGTGCTGTGTGTGTGCTGTGCTGTCGAACTAGCTGCCTGAAGGTCAGTGACCGTGACCGTGGCCGTGACCGGCCGCGGCGGGCTCTTCTTCTTCGGGCTTGTCGACCACCAGGGTCTCGGTGGTGAGCAGCAGCGCGGCGATCGAACCGGCGTTGGCGAGCGCGGACCGGGTCACCTTGACCGGGTCCAGGACGCCCTGCGCCAGCAGGTCACCGTACTCGCCGGTGGCCGCGTTGAAGCCGCTCCCGACCTCGAGCTCGGCGACCTTCGAGGTCACGACGTAACCCTCGTAGCCACCGTTCTCGGCGATCCAGCGCAGCGGCTCGACGACCGACTTGCGGACGATCCGGACGCCGGCGAGCTCGTCGCCCGCCAGGTCGAGACCGCTGTCCAGCACGGTGGCCGCGTGCACGAGCGCGGAGCCGCCGCCGGCGACGATGCCCTCCTCGATCGCGGCCCGGGTCGCGGACACCGCGTCCTCGATCCGGTGCTTCTTCTCCTTCAGCTCGACCTCGGTGGCCGCGCCGACCTTGATCACGCAGACGCCACCGGCCAGCTTGGCCAGCCGCTCCTGCAGCTTCTCCCGGTCCCAGTCGGAATCGGTGCGCTCGATCTCGGCCTTGATCTGGTTCACCCGGCCGTCGATGTCGTCGGCCTTGCCGGCGCCCTCGACGACGGTGGTGTTGTCCTTCGAGACCACGATCCGGCGGGCCGAACCGAGCACCTCGAGGCCGACCTGGTCGAGCTTCAGCCCGACCTCCGGGGCCACGACCTGCGCGCCGGTGAGCGCGGCCAGGTCCTCCAGCATCGCCTTCCGGCGGTCACCGAAGCCCGGCGCCTTGACGGCGACGGAGGTGAAGTTGCCGCGGATCTTGTTCACCACCAGGGTGGACAGCGCCTCGGCCTCGACGTCCTCGGCGATGATCAGCAGCGCCTTGCCGGACTGCACGACCTTCTCCAGCAGCGGCAGCAGGTCCGCGATCGCGGAGATCTTGCCCTGGTGGATCAGGATGTACGGGTCCTCCAGCACCGCTTCGCCGGCCTCGGCGTCGGTGATGAAGTACGGCGAGATGTAGCCCTTGTCGAACTGCATGCCCTCGGTGAACTCGAGCTCGGTGCCGAACGTGTTCGACTCCTCGACGGTGATCACACCGTCCTTGCCCACCTTGTCGAACGCGTCCGCGATCAGGCTGCCGATCTCGGCGTCCCGGGCGGAGATGGTGGCGACGTGGGCCATGTCGCCCTTGTCGTCCACCGGACGGGCGGTCTCGACCAGCTTGGCCGACACGGCCTCGACGGCCGCCTCGATACCGCGCTTGAGGCCCATCGGGTTGACGCCCGCGGCAACCGCCCGCAGGCCTTCGTGCACCAGCGCCTGCGCCAGCACCGTCGCGGTGGTGGTGCCGTCACCGGCGATGTCGTTGGTCTTGGTGGCGACCTCCTTGGTGAGCTGCGCACCAAGGTTCTCGAACGGGTCGTCCAGCTCGACCTCACGGGCGACGGTGACACCGTCGTTGGTGATGGTCGGGGCGCCCCACTTCTTGTCCAGGACGACGTAGCGGCCCTTCGGCCCCAGCGTCACCTTGACCGTGTTCGCGAGCTTGTCGACGCCGCGCTCCAGCGCGCGCCGCGCGTTCTCGTCGAACTCGAGGATCTTCGGCATGAAGAGAACCAGTCCTTTTCTGAATGTCTTCGGTGCAGGCAACGAGCCGGCCGCCGTTCCCCGGCCGGGCCGCCGGAGCGGCCGGCCGGAACCCACTCCGCCCCGGCGCCTGGGGCTCCGGGGCGGTGTCGGTCAGGAACAGCGGTGGTTCGTCACTTGCTGACGACTGCGAGGATGTCGCGGGCGCCCAGGATCAGGTAGTCCTGACCGTCGTACTTGACCTCGGTGCCGCCGTACTTGGAGTAGATGACCTTGTCGCCGACGGCGACGTCCAGCGGGACGCGGTTGCCGTTGTCGTCGATCCGGCCCGGGCCGACGGCGAGGATCTCGCCCTCCTGCGGCTTCTCCTTGGCGGTGTCCGGGATCACCAGGCCGGACTTCGTGGTCTGCTCGGCTTCGAGCGGCGCGACGAGGACACGGTCCTCGAGCGGCTTGATCGTGACCGACACTTGCTGACCTCCACGGTCGAATTCGCTTGTCTTTTCGAGGTGGTCGCGCTCCCCTGCCGTCGCGGGGGTCAGAGGCCGGACCGCTGGCACCCTCCGGGGGAGAGTGCCAACACCGAATCTAGGCCGCGATTAGCACTCGGTCAACTCGAGTGCCAAGGTTTCTCGGCCGAGCCGATGCCCGGGCGGGTACGAACGGGCACGGAACGGGTACGGAATGTGGTCAGGCGCTGGGCGCGGACCCCTCCGGCATGGGACCGTTCTGCTGGAAATGTCCGTCCGGAGCGGTCTCCGGGAACGGTGTGGAGGAGCCCATGGCGTTCAAGCTTCCGGCGTTGCCGAAGGTGTCCGGCCGGGTGTTGATGGTGCTGGCCGCCGTCGGCGCGCTCGGCCTCGGCGCGGTCGCCGCGAACGCGTCGAAACACCGCGCCGCGAATCAGGCCGGCGCCGCCGCACCGAAAGCAGCCGACAAAGCAGCCGGCAAGACAGCGAACAAGGCCACTGACCAGTCCGGCTCCCATGACGCGACCGCCGCCGAGCTGAAGGCGGCCGCCGCGCTACCGCAGTGCCGGTCGGCTCGGCTCGTACCAGTGAACCGCAGCTGGGGCATCCCCTTGCCGACGCTTCTGGACAGTGCGAGCACCAACTGCAACCTGATGTACGGCGACAAGCCCTATCGCGGCTCCAACCGCTCCGGCGACCCCGACACGGCCATCCGGGTACTGCAGCGCAACCTGAACTTCTGCTACGGCACCAAGCTGGCTGTCGACGGCATCTACGGCAGCAACACCCGGGCGGCGATCAAGACGGTCCAGCGCCGCCACAACCTCACCGTGGATGGCATCTACGGTCCCAAGACGCGGTCGGCGATGAACTGGCGGCTGTACTCGATGGGGACCCGCACTTGGAGCAGGAGCTGTTCCAGTCCCCTCTAGAGTTGCCGGGTGACTGTCACTGCCCTGCTGGACGGACCAGGCGCCGAGGTACTGGCGGCCGCGTGCAGCGAGTACCGGCCCGGTGGCGAGCTGCAGCTGGTGGAGAAGCTGCGACGCCGGTACGACGCTGCGCTGGTCACGACCGCGGTCACCCAAGCCGCACTGCGCCACCGCGCGATCGCCAAGTTCGGTACGGACGCAGACCGCATGTACTTCACCCCGGACGGCCTGGAACAAGCCACCAGAACCACCGTGGGTACGCACCGAGCTGCTCGCATCGCAGCCGCCCTCCCCGGAGCCAGCGTGGTCGATCTGGGCTGTGGAATCGGTGGCGACCTGATCAGCGCCGCCCGCGCCGGACTGCAGGTCACTGGCATTGAACGCGACCCGGAAACAGCAGCCACCGCCCGCGCCAACCTCACCGCCCTCGGACTGACCGGACAGGTACTGGTAGGCGACGCGGAGTCCACAGACCTCACGCCGTACGACGTGGTATTCGCGGACCCAGCGCGGCGAGCAGACGGACGGCGGGTGTTCGACCACAACGCCTACTCGCCACCCTGGTCGTTTGTCACCGGCCTACTGCAGCGAACAGCCTGCGTGAAGGTCGCACCGGGCATTCCGCACGATGCGATCCCACCGGACGTAGAGGCCGAGTGGATCAGCGACTCCGGCGAGGTGAAGGAGGCTGCGCTCTGGTCCGGTGCGCTGTACGGAGGCAAGCCGCGCCGCGCGACCCTGCTGCCAGGCGAAGTGACTGTCTCGGACGCACCGGAGGCTGACGCCGGCCCAGTCGGCCAGTACATCTACGAACCGGACGGTGCCGTAGTACGCGCCGGTCTGGTCACCGCGGTTGCCGCGGCAGTGTACGGCTGGCTACTGGACCCGCGCATCGCCTATGTCACAGCAGCCAAGTACACCCGGACCCCACTCGCGTCGGCGTACGAAGTGCTCGAAGAGCTGCCGTACAAGGAGAAGGCCCTGCGTACGTGGGTCCGTACGCAGGGAATCGGCACCTTGGAGATCAAGAAGCGCGGTGTCGATCTCGATCCGGCCCAGCTGCGCAAGAAGCTCGCCCCGAAAGGTCAGGCGTCCGCGACCCTGATCATCACCCGCATCGGCCGCGACGCCACCGCGTACTCGTGCCGCCGGATCACCGGCTGAAATTCACCGTGGGACTTGCGTTCGAGTTGTATTCGAACATATGATCGACTCGCGTGCGGGTCTCCGGGTGACTTGCCGGCGGGCGAGGTGCTGCGTCCGCTGCCGCGCTCCCCGGAGACCCGCCACTAACCGGTCATCCAGGCAACGCCCGGCGTTCACCTGGCTTCGGCAGGCTGGAGGACGGAACCGGTTGGCCGCTGACCGTTCACCTGGGGAGCAAGCGGTACGCACCACCCCCAGGCCTCTGCTTTCACCCCACCCGGAAGCGTTCCCGCACTGGCAAGCGGAACCGCGCCAGTGCGATCTCTCCAACAGTTGCTGCCTGGAGACCACGGTTGGTTTCCGGCAACTCCTGGCTGCCGGACAGCTCTTGACTGTCCTGGGCTGAGCGGATGAAGTCTGCTACCAGGCGGTTCCAGTCGCCGGAGCGGTGCAGCATCGCGTGGTCTTCGCCGGCCAGCAAGTACGTGCGCACGGGTGTGCCCGCCGCCCGCACCCGCGCCGCGTACGCCATCGTCGCCGCCGGATCGGTGATCGTGTCATCCGCCCCATGCGCGAACATCACCGGCGCCCGCAGCCCAACCAGCGGCTCCCCCACCGGCAACCAGGGCGCCAGCGCAAGCACCCCAGCCACCCGCGCGTGATCACCGGCGGCAACCACTGCCCGCCCACCCATCGAATGCCCGATCAGAAGCACCCGGCGCACAACCGAAGGCAGCTGATCCAACACAGCCCGAAGATCAACCACCGGATCAGCCACCGCGCGGGCGGCCGGGTGAGGCGGGTCAAACCGGTCAGCTGCGGTAGCGTTCCAGCCGCGGTAGCGGTAGCGCATGAAGCCAACCGCTGCCCCCGGTGCCGCCGACCGTGCAGCCACCGCGAACGGCCACATCCGGAGCAGCGCCGGCCGCCACGAATGCGGATTCCCGAGCGACTCCTCCTCACCCCCATGCGCCAACAGCACCAGATCCGAAGCCCCGGGCGGGTTCCGGACCAGGTCGACCCCCGGCACCCTCGCAGCCGGCCGCGCCCCCGGTGTACTCACTGCCGGCCGTACAACTCCGACGCGTCGCGGCGGATCGTCATCAGCCGGCCAGGCTCCTCCTCGGTGAAGCCGTACGCGCGGTACAGCTCGTGCGCGTCCGCCGTCGCCAGCATGAACCGCCGAATCCCCTTCAACTCCGGATGCTCCAAGAACGTCGACACGACGAACTTGCCGAGCCCGTGCCCCCGATGCGATTCCAGTACGAACACGTCGGCCAGCCACGCGAACGTCGTCCGGTCCGTCACCATCCGCGCGTACGCGACCAGCGCGCCATCCGCGGCGTACACGCCGAGGTTCAGCGACCCGGCGATCGACCGCTCCACCACGTCCCGCGAAATCCCGGCCGCCCAGTACGACGTACTCAAGAACCCGTGCACCACGTCGACATCGACCCGCGCGACGTCGTCATCGGCCTCGAACCCGTCCGGCCCGGTCCACCTCACTTGTTCAGCACCTCCGTGATCGGCATCGACGAGTCGGCCGGCAGGTGCAGCGGCGACGGCGCCTTCCCGGCCCGGACCAGCTCCGATCCGAGCGCTGCCACCATCGCGCCGTTGTCGGTGCACAACCCCGGCCTCGGCACCCGGACCGCGATCCCCGCGGCCGCCGCGCGCTCCTCGGCCATTACCCGCAGCCGCGAGTTCGCCGCGACGCCGCCACCGATCAGCAGGTGCTCGAACCCACGGTCCTTGCACGCGTCGATCGCCTTCCGGGTCAGCACGTCGCAGACCGCCTCCTGGAAGGCCGCGGCGACGTGGTTCACCGGTACGTCCTCGCCGTCCCGCCGCTTCGCCTCGACCCAGCGCGCGACCGCCGTCTTCAGACCGGAGAACGAGAAGTCGAACCGATGCCGCTCGAGGTCCCGCGGCGAGGTCAGCCCGCGCGGGAACTTCACGTACAACCGGTCGCCGCCGTCGCGCGCCGCCTTGTCGATGTACGGCCCGCCGGGAAACGGCAGCCCGAGCACCCGGGCCACCTTGTCGAACGCCTCACCGGCCGCGTCGTCGATCGTGTTCCCCATCGGGACCACGCCGTCGGTGATGTCGGTGATGTCATGGACCGCGAGCAGCGAGGAGTGCCCGCCGGACACCAGCATCGCGACGCAGCCCTTCGGCAGGTCACCGTGCTCCAGCGTGTCCACCGCGACGTGCGCCGCCAGGTGGTTCACGCCGTAGATCGGCTTGTCCAGCGACAACGCCAGGCCCTTCGCGGCGGCGACGCCGACCAGCAGCGCGCCGGCCAGACCGGGTCCGCTGGTGACCGCGACCGCGTCCACGTCGGACGGCTTGATCCCGGCCGTCTCGCAGGCGCGGCGGATGGTCGGCACCATCGCCTCCAGGTGCGCCCGGCTGGCCACCTCCGGTACCACCCCGCCGAAGCGGGCGTGTTCCTCGACGCTGGACGCGATCGCGTCGGCGAGCAGCGTCTGGCCGCGGACGATACCGACACCGGTCTCGTCGCACGACGTCTCGATCCCCAGGATCAAGGGACCTTCGTTCATGATTCCTCCCGCCACCGCATGATCACCGCATCCTCGCCACCGGCGTAGTACCCGCTCCGCCGGCTGATCTCCACAAACCCGAACCCCTGGTACAGCCCGATCGCCGCTTCGTTGCCGGCAGCAACTTCCAGCAGGACGGTCCGGCCCGTACACCGATCCAGTGCCACCGTCAGCAGTTGCCCGCCGACGCCGGTCCGCCGTTCCGCCGGGGCGACCGCGATCCGCAGCACCTCGACCACGTCGAGCACGACCGGCGGAACCAGCAGTACGACGTACCCCGCGATCGCGCCCTCGTCCGCGACCAGAACCACCCGGTCCTCGGACAGCCGGTCGAACTCGTCGGCCCACGCGACCTCGCTCCACGCCGCCGACCCGAAGCACGCCGCGTCCAGGGCGACCAGCTCAGCAAGGTCGTCCGTACGCGCCGCACGGATCCGTGGTCTCACAGCACGCTCTTAGAGGAGGTCTCGGAACCCTGCGCCGCAGTAGGTGCAGGGTTCTGAGACACCCTCTTCGGCCCGCCGGACATCGTGACGTCCGGGCGGCGCAGATACAGCGGCTCCGGCGGGACCACCTCTAGGGTTCGGGTCGCGACGCCGGTCGCCAGCACCTCGGCCGACGGGTACTCCGTGACGTCGGCATCGGCCACGCCGAGCGCATCGGCGTACAGCACCGCGCCGCGGCCGATCACCGGCAGGCCGGACAGCACGTGCGCGACCTCGGCCGGCTTGTCCACCGCGGGACCTTCCAGCCGGCGGCGACTGCCGTCCGCGGCCGGTCCGTCGTACAGCGCCCAGTAGATCTCCTTGCGCCGCGCGTCGGTCGCGACCGCGACCGGCGACGTCAGCGACGACTGCCGCGCGAGGACGTCCAGGCTGCAGACACCGGAGACCTCGATCCCCAGCACCTCGCCCATCGTCCGCGCGGTCACCAGCCCGACCCGCAAGCCGGTGAACGGACCCGGGCCGACGCCGACCGCGATCCCGGTCAGGTCGCGCGGCGTGACGCCCGCGGTCTCCAGCGCCGCCGCGATCGCGGGCGCGAGCAGCTCGCCGTGGCGCAGCGCGTCCACGGTCGTCGACGAGGCGACGATCTCCCCGGTCGGGGTGGCCAGCGCGACCGTGACGGCGGCACTCGACGTGTCAAAGGCAAGCAGCATGTCAGCTCTTCTCCAGTACGGACACCCGAACGCCGGACGCGGCCCAGCGCGGGCCGACCGGCATGATCCGGAGCGCGCGGGTCTCGTCGGTGTCGTCGTCGCCGCGGGTCACCACGACATCCAGCCGATCCGGGGCGAGCGCCTCGGCCAGGCCGTGTCCCCATTCGACCACCGTGACCGCGTCCTCCAGGCTGGCGTCCAGGTCGAGGTCGTCCAGCTCCGCGAACCCGCCGATCCGGTACGCGTCGACATGTACGAGCGCCGGGCCATCGCCGAGCGGCGGATGCACCCGCGAAATCACGAAGGTCGGGGAGGTGATCGCGCCGCGTACCTGCAATCCGGCGCCGAGGCCCTGCGTGAACGTGGTCTTGCCGGCGCCGAGATCACCCGACAGGACGAGGACGTCGCCCGCGCGCAGCTGACCGGCCAGCTCGTTGCCGATCGCCTGCATGTCGTCGGCGGTCGGTACGGTCAGCTCGATCGGCATCGCCTTCGCGTAGATCAGGTTCTGACCCTGCTGGTCGACGACGGAGTACCCACGCCGGCGCCAGAACTCGACGGTGTCCGGCAGCTCGACCCGCGCGATCAGGTTCACCCGGGCGAGTCCGCGGCGTACGGCAACCTCTTCCGCGCAACCCACCAACGCCGACGCGACGCCACGACTCTGGAACCGCGGATCGACCGACACGCGACGCAGATTCAGTACGTCACCGATCTGCTCGAACAGCATCGCCCCGGCAGGTACGCCACCGACCCGGACCAGCAGACCACCGTGCGCCTTGATCGCCGCGGCGACCGTACCGGCGTTCTCGGACAACGCGGTCGACGGCGGGTCCAGTACCCGCCGGGCCGCGAAGGCGTGATGAATCACCCCGACGATCTCATCCGCGTGCTCCACGGTGGCGTCGACGACATGTAAATCGGTCATGTGGTTCCTAGCGATTGTTCGGCTCGCTCGATCATGCCAAGGAGGGCCGCGGTGAACTCACGGTGGTGCTCGATCAGGCCGAGATGGCCGCAGTTGCGTACCTCGACCAGCTCCGCGCCGGGCACCCGCCGGACGATCTCCTCGGCGTGGCTGAACGGGGTCAGGTGGTCCCGGTCGCCGCCGATCACCACGCACTCCACCTTCTGCAGCGGCTCCAGCGCCTCGTACTTGTCGTGCAGCGCGAAGATCGGGTAGAACTCCGCGATCACCTCGATCGGCGTGGCCGCGATCATCTCGTTCACGAACTCGGTGAACGCGGGCGGCACCTCGGAACCGAACGAGTACTTCCGGGTCAGCAAGTAGCTGATGTCCGTACCCGCCTTCCGGCCGCGCTCGACCACGTCCGGGATCCGCGCCAGCACCGACACCGTCGGCGTCGCCAGCGCGCGAGCGAGCATCCCGAGCTTCCCCGGGAACACGATCGGCACCTGGTCCAGCCGGCCCGCGCTGGTCGAACACAGCCCGGCACCGATCACCCGATCGCCGAACAGCTCCGGATGCTGCTCGGCCAGCGCCATGATCGTCATGCCACCCATCGAGTGGCCGATCAGGATCACCGGGCCGGTCGGCGCGAACCGCTCGATGATCCCGTACAGGTCCTGGCCGAGCTGATCGATGCTGACGTGCTCCTTCGGCGACCGGCCGGAGCAGCCGTGCGAACGGTGGTCGTAGAACACCATGGTGCCGATCCCGGCCAGCTCGCGGCGCTCGAAGTGCCACGCGTCCATGTTCAGCCCGTAGCCGTGGGCGAAGATCACCGTCAGGTCCTCGGGCGGCAACGGCAGCTTCCGGCCCAGGCGGCGCTTCGGTGGCGCGGGGCGGCGGGACCGTTTCAGTTCGTCGACCTCGACGTACAGCTCGACGCCGTCGTCGGCGGTGAAGATGTGCGGCGTACCGCGCAACGAACCGAACGGCTCCGCCTCGAGCTGCTTCTGCTGACCCGACCGGCGGCCGATCACCTGCCGCTCGACCGCGACACCGGCCGCGGCTCCAGCCGCCAGCACACCGACCGCGGCGCCGATCAGACCAGCGGTCCGCCCTGCTTTGGACACGCCGACCTACCCGTCGACCGAGGGAGTGTCGCGCGAGCCCGACTGCCCGGCGGAGTGGGAGGCCGACTGCCCCGCGGGGTGGGAGGAGGGCTGCGCGGCCGGGTGCGAAGAGGGCGCGGCCGGGTGGGAGGAGGGCGCGGCCGGGTGGGAGGAGGGCGCGGCTGGGTGGGGGACGGACTGCGTCCCGTCGACGTACCGGCGGGGGATGCGGGCGCCCAGGCGGGTGACGATCTCGTAGTTGATCGTCCCGGCCGCGTCGGCCCAGTCGTCGGCGGTCGGCTCGCCGGACGTACCCGGGCCGAACAGCACCACCTCGTCGCCCGCGGCCGCCTCGTCGTCCTCCAGGTTCACCACGCACTGATCCATGCAGATCCGGCCGACGACCGCGTGCCGCCCACCGGCGGACTGCACCGGCGCGCCGTTCGACGCGTGCCGCGGCAGACCGTCGCCGTACCCGAGTGGGACCAGGCCGAGCGTCGACGGTCGCGGCGCGGTCCAGGTCAGCCCGTACGAGACCCCGGCCCCGGCCGGAACGCGCTTCACCATCGCGAACCGGGCCCGCAACGTCATCGCCGGAACCAGCCCGAGCTCGGCCGACGGGAGCGCGTGCCCGAACGGCGACAGCCCGTACGTCGCGACGCCCGGCCGGACCAGGTTGAAGTGCGTCTCCGGCAGTGCCAGCGTGGCGCCGGAGTTCGCCAGGTGCTTGAACTCGGCGTCGATGCCGAACGACTCGGCCACCTCGATCGCCTCGGTGAACGTGGCCAGCTGGGACTCGTTCGCCGGGCTCTTCGGCTCGTCCGACGACGCCAGGTGCGACCAGATGCCCTTGACCTCGATCAGCCCGGCGGCCTGCTCCCGGACCGCGGCCCGGATCAACGCCGGCCACTCCTCCGGTACGGCGCCACCGCGTGACATCCCGGTGTCGATCTTCAGGTGTACCCGCGCCGGGCGGTCCGTCACGGCGGCCGCCAGCTCGTCGATCTCCCACGGCGCGCCCGCGGACAGGTCGATACCGGCCTCGATCGCGTCGGCGAGCGGCTCACCGGGCGTGGTCAGCCAGCAGAAGATCGGCCCGGTGTCACCGGCCGCGCGCAGCCCGAGCGCCTCCTCCAGCACGGCCGCGCCGATCCAGTCCGCCCCGGCTTCGCGGGCGGCGCGGGCGACCGGCACCATCCCGTGCCCGTACCCGTCGGCCTTCACCACGGTCATCAGCTGGGCGCCCTCGGCGCGGGCACGCAGCGTGGCGACGTTGTGGCGGATCGCGGCCAGATCGACGACCGCCTCGGCCCGGACCGGGGAAGACTGAGGACTAGACATGGTCCTGACAGTGTCTCAGGCGCGGTCGATCAGCTCGGCGAGGGCGCCCATGTGGTGGAAAATCTTGTCCGCATCGGAAAGTTTCGCCGGGTCCGTCATCCCCGCGTACCCGAAGACCTCCATCTCGGCCGCGACCGCCGCGGCGACGCCGAGCGGGCTGTCCTCGATCACCAGGCAGCCGGCCGGCTTCACGCCCATCGTCGCGGCCGCGTGCAGGAACAGGTCCGGCGCGGGTTTGCCGTGCGCGACGTCCTCGGCGCTGAAGATCCGCCCTTCGAACCGATCCAGGAACCCGACCGCGGTCAGCGCGGTCCGGATCCGCCGGTGCGTACCCGACGACGCGAGACAGTAGGTGATGCCTTCGGCGTCGAGGTGATCGAGTACGCCCTCGACCCCGTCGATCGCCTGCAAATGCGCGAACCCGTCGAACAACCGCTGGTGGTACCGATCCTCGAGATCCGCCGGCAACGCCCGCCCGAGCCGCGCCTCGGCGTGCCGGCGCATCGAGGCCATCGACCCACCCATGAAGTCCCGCACGGTCTCCTCGAACGTGTACGGCAACCCGGCCTCGGTCAGCAGCTCCGCCAAGATCCCGTTCGCCAGCCGCTCGGAGTCCACCAGCACCCCGTCGTTGTCGAAAATCACCATCCCGATCACACCCCGCACCCTATGCGGCGGTCAGCGCTCGTGGATGGCGAAGTCGGTGAAGGTGAAGCGTTGTCTGGTGTTGCCGGTGGAGACGACCTCGACGCCGAAGTCGACCTGCCAGGTGGTGGACTTCGCCGGGATCCACTTCCGGGCTTCCAGATCCTTGAAGAACTCCTGAAGCGGCATCGTGCCGGCGGTCTGAGGATGCACCGACTTGTAGGTGAAGATCCCGCCGGGCGTATTCGCGCCGTCGGTTTTCCACACCTCGTACTGCTGTCCGCCGATCGTGGTGACGCCGAGGTTCGAGCCGGCCGGGGTCTGGTTGGAGTTCTGGGTCCAGATCATCAGCTCGTTCTCGAAGCCTTCGTTGATCCAGATGTCGAACGCCACGTTGTAGATGCAGCCGTCGCAGTTCGGCGCGGTCGCACCGAAGTCCGCCGACCGGATCTTCGCCAACGGGGTGTCGTCGTAGTCCTTGTGCACGTTCGGGTACGCCTGTACGCCGAGGTCGTCCGGCTTCGGCTGCGTGACGTCCTCGTACCAGTTGTCGTAGTCACACACCGACATCGTGTACGTACCGTTGTGGTTGTTCCACATGTTGTTGTGCAGGTAGTACTGCCCGTACGTACGCCCCTCGCCCACGTTGTCGGTGGCGGTGGTGACCCAGTCGGGTTTGGTACAGGACTTGGTGACAGCCGGCGTACTAGGCACCGGTCGTGTACTAGGTGCCGGCGGGTTGGTGGCGGCGTTGGCGGTCGAGACCGGGGTGTCCTTGTTCGCGCGGACGACGATCGGCGTGACGACCAGCGCGGCGGCGGCCAGGACGACCGTCGGTACGAGGTAACGGCTCCGAATGGCCACATCCCGATATTACGGAGCCCACAGCTGCAACGCGAGGACCTCCGGCAGCGTCCTCAGGGTGTGAACAAACCGATGATCGCCCTCGCCGGAGCCGGCCTGCTGCTGACTCTGACTGCTTGCGGGACCGAATCCGCGACCGGTCCCGGAGATCAGCCCAGTGATCTGCCCAAGCAGACGAACCAGACCGGACAACCCGGCCCTGGCAAGACCGGATCGTTGATCGGCAACACCTACCTGTCCACCGCGGTCACCGAGAACGGCAAGCCGCGCCCGCTGGCGCCGCGGACCCAGGTCCGGCTTCAGTTCACCGCGGACGGCCGGCTGATCGCCGATGCCGGCTGTAACTCGATGCAGTCGAAGGTGTCGACGACCGACGGCCGGATCACGCTCGACGGCGAGCTGTCGTCGACCGCGATGGGCTGCCCAGGCCCGCAGCAGGGCCAGGACTCGTGGCTCGGCAACATCCTGCAGGCGAAACCGTCCTGGAAGCTCGACGGCAGCAAACTCGAACTCACCTCGGGCAGTACGACGATCTCGCTGACCGATCGCAAGATCGCCGAGCCCGCGCCGGCTCTGGACGGTACGAGGTGGACGCTGGCCACGGTGGTGACCGGCGAGACCGCCTCGCACGGCGCCGGATTCGACAAGGTCTGGCTGACGGTGAACGGCGAACGCGTGACCGGATCGACCGGTTGCAACAGCTTTCAGGGCATGGTCGCGCGGGGCACCGGAACGCTGACCTTCGGGGATCTCGCCACCACCCGCCGCGCGTGTCCGGGCGATGCCGGGAAGATCGAGTCCACGGTGCTGAACGGCCTCAAGGGGCAGGTCACGTACAAGGTCGACGGCAAGACGCTGCAACTGCGCAACACCGCAGGAGGCTTGGACCTGACGGCGCCGTAGTCAGGAGCTGAGGAGGTGCCGGGTGGCTGCTGGGAGGGCGTGGGCGATCGACATCGCGGTGATCGGGCCGGCGGCGGAGGCGAGCGTGCCGGCGGCAGCATGCAGGTACGCGGCCAAGGCAGCAGCGCGAGCCTCATCCAGCCCGGAGGCGAGGAACGCGCCGAGCAGCCCCGCCAGTACGTCGCCGGAACCCGCGGTGGCCAGCCAGGGCGTGGCGATCGGGTTCACGTACGTCGTGCCGTCGGGGGACGCGACGACCGTGGTCGCGCCCTTCAGCAGCACGGTCAGCTGGCGTTCCTCGGCAGCGGTCCGCGCATAGTGCAACCGGCCGGCTTCGATCTCCGCGCGCGGTACGCCGAGCAACTGGCCGAGCTCACCCGCATGCGGCGTGATCACGAGGCGCGCCGAGTGCTTCGTACCCAACGCGCCGATCGCCCCGGCGTCCACGATCACCGGTACGTCGTCCTGCTGGATCAGCCGAGTGAACCGATCGCGATCCACCCCGCTGGTGGAAATACCGGAACCAACGGCCCACGCCTGCACGCGACCCTCGCCGACGACCACCTCGGGGTACTCGGCGAGCACCGCCTGCCCGACCGACGACGAGCCGACGTACCGAACCATGCCGACCGGACCGGCCAAGGCGCCGGCGGTCGCCATCACCGCGGCACCCGGATACTGCGGCGAGCCGACCATCAACCCGAGCACGCCGCGGGAGTACTTGTCCGACTCACCGTGCGGCACCGGATAGAGCGCGCGTACGTCATCCGCCTGCAGCGACTGCACTTCGGCAGGCGGTAGGTCGAGGCCGATGTCGACGAGATGGACCGGACCACAGGCGGTCGCGGCCGGATCGACGAGATGACAGATCTTGTGCGTACCGAAGGTGACGGTGAGCGCCGCGTTCAGATGCGATTCGGGTGTTTCGCCGGTGTCGACGTCGACGCCCGACGGCACGTCGACGGCCACGATCGGTACGCCGTGCTGCTCGACGCGTCGAACCAGCGCCTCCGCGTCCGGCCGAAGGCCCGGTCGCCCACCGATGCCGACGATCCCGTCCAGGACCACGTCCGCATCCGCGAGGTCGTCGCTCGCACCAACCCGGCCACCGGCGAGGGCATCGCTGGTGTCAACCCGGCCACCGGCGAGCCGGAACGCCTCGAGCCCGGCGGCATGGACCTTTTCCGACAGCAGGATCGCGGTCACCCGAGCGCCCCGACGGGCCAGGCGCGCGCCCGCGTACAGTGCGTCGCCGCCGTTGTCGCCGGAGCCGATCAGCAGCACGATGTTCGCGCCGTACGTCCGGCCGAGGAAGTTGCTGACGGCAACTGCCAGGCCGGTGGCTGCGCGCTGCATCAACGTACCCGGAGGAAGTTTCGCCATCAGCGCGGCCTCGGCGGACCGGACCTGCTCGACGGTGTACGCGTGCCGCATGCTCAACCCTCCAGGACGACCACCGCGGAAGCGATCCCGGCGTCGTGACTCAGCGAAAGATGCAGACTCTGGACGCCGAGTTTGGCCGCCTGGGCCGCGACGGTGCCGGTGATCTCCAGCCACGGCCGGCCGGTCTCGTCGGTCTGCACCTCGGCGTCGTGCCAGTGCATCCCGGCCGGCGCGCCGAGCGCCTTCGCCAGCGCCTCCTTGGCCGCGAACCGGGCCGCCAGCGAGGCCGGCGGTTTCACCGCCTCGACCGGCGTGAACACCCGCTCCCGCAACCCCGGCGTCCGCTCCAACGTACGCGCGAACCGATCCACGTCGACCACATCAATCCCCACGCCGACGATCATGCGCCCCACCATATCCGCAGCCTCATCCCCTGAGCCGGAGGGTTGCCCCCTCGAATTTCCAGGGGGCAACCCTGTGGTTGAGGGGATGCCCGTCAGAGTGGAGGGTTGCTGGTGGAGCGGCGTACGCGCATGTCGACGGCGAGGTCGAGGCGGAGCGCGGGCGGGGTGACGCCGCGGGCGAGGTCGAGGAGGACGCGGGTGGCCAGCTCGGCCATTTGTTGCAGCGGCTGGTGGACGGTGGTCAGAGCGGGCGTCACCCATTGCGCGAGCGGCAGGTCGTCGTACCCGACCACCGAGAGGTCGCGCGGGATGTCCAGACCGAGCTCGCGGGCGGCCTGGTAGACGCCGAGGGCCTGCATGTCGCTGCCGGCGAAGATCGCGGTCGGCCGGTCGGCGACGGACAACAGCACAAGCGCCTCGCGGTACGCGCCGCCGACCTCGAAATCGGCGGATCGGATCAGCGCGGGGTCCGGCTCGACGCCGGTGGATCGCAGGGCGTCCGTGTACCCGTCGATGCGCTGCCGCGAGCACAACGTGCTGACGGGGCCGCTGATCATCCCGATCCGGGTGTGGCCGAGGCCGCGGAGATGGGCGGTCGCCATCCGGCCGCCGTTCCAGTTCGCCGAGCCGATCGACGGTACGTCGTCGCCGACGTCACCGACCGGATCGACGACCACGAACGGGATCCGGCGCGCTTCCAGCTGGGCGCGCTGATCGGCGTCCAGGTCGGAGAAGACCATGATCACGCCGAGCGGGCGGCGGTTCAGTACCGACTCGATCCACTGCTGCCGTGGGCGCAGTGCGCCGCCGCACTCGGACAGCACCACCTCGACGCCCTCGGCCCGGGCGACTTCCTCGACGCCGCGGATGAGTTCCATCGCCCATTCGCCGCCGAGCAGGTTGAACACCAGGTCGATCATCGGACTGGCCGGCGTACCCGCGCCGCGCCGCCGGTAGCCGTGCTCCTGGATCAGGCTCTCGATCCGCGCCCGGGTCGCCTCGGCCACGTCGGACCGCCCGTTCAGCACCTTGGAAACCGTCGGTACGGACACCCCGGCCTGCTCGGCGATCTTCGCAATCGTCGGCCGCTCAGTCACGCCACCCTCCCCGGCTGGTCGAAACTTTCGACCCAGACTAGCGCGGTGGCGGGGTGCTCAGCGGTGAATTACGCGGCCGTGGGCGTCCGGGATGCCGCTGAGGCGGTGGAAGAAGGTGTTCACCTGGTCGCGCCACTCGCGGGCGTTGGCGAGTTGGGCGTCGAATCTGGACGTGACGTTCTCCTGGACCGCCGGCTCGAAGCGGGCGGCGATCGCCTGCCACTGCGCGACCATCGCCTCCACTTCGGCGTACCCCTGGAAGTGCACGTCGTAGATGTGCTGCAGCACAGTCACACCGCTGCGCAGTACGTGGCCGTAGGCAACGTGATGGAAGAACAGCAACAGCTCTTCGGGGCAGGTGTACAGGTCCTCGTACAGGCTCGCGAGTGGTTCCGGATACTGCCCGGTGAAGCCGGAGCCGGTCTTGACGGTTCGGTCCACGCCGACGCCGTCGCGGTCCGCGAAGTGCCCACGCCCGGAGTACTCGTACCCGGTCATGCTCGGCCCGTAGTGCGTCGACGGCGTCACCATGAAACCGGCTCCGAGCGGGGCGGTGTACCGCTCGTACGTACGCCAGGACCCGGCCATGATCGTGACGAGTTCACTCCGGGTCCAGTCGTCCAGCGCGAAGGTGGCCGCCGCCCATTCGTGCACCAGACTCACCGGATCGGCCGCGGGCTCCCACGCCAGCCGCCCGTACGCGTAAAGGTTGCTCTGCGCAAACTTGTGCCCGGTCCAGTTGTCGGCATCACCAACGTTGGACACGGCAACGATTGCACCGATGCGGTCGGCAACGGTCGCGCCGCTGTCACCGGTCGTGTCGAACTGCAGGATCTCCCGCCACCACGGCCCGAGGTAGCACAGGTCCAGTTGCTGCCCGGAGTACTCCTGCGTGACCTGCAACTCCAGCGCCAGCGGCGTTTCCTGCAGTTCCCCGAGCAGGGGCGACACGGCCTCGCGTACCTGGAAGTCGAGCGGACCGTGCTTCACCTGAAGTACGACGTTCTCCTCGAACCGGCCGTCCAGCGGGATGAACTGGTCGTACGCGGCCCGGGCCTGGTCGGATCGCCGATCCCGCCAGTCCGGCGCCGGCCCGGTCCCGGCGCACCGCCAGAACACCGTCCCGCCGTACGGCGCCACCGCCCGCGCCAGCACGTTCGCGCCGTCGGCATCGCGGCCCGCCCGGACGACCAGGCCACCGAGATCCGGGACCACCTCGTACCACCGCGCGACCGTCGCGGACCACCAGCGCGCGACCCGCTCGTCCCGCGGATCGTCGGTGAAATCCACGGCCAGGCTGACCGCGATCCCGTACTCACGGAAAACGCCGGCCAGCCGCGCGACGTCCGGCAGTTCGGCGTTGGCGAACGCGACCGCGTTGATACCGACCGACGCCAGCAACCGCGCGTACGCCCGGACCCGGGTCAGGTCCTCGACCACGCGGCCGTCGCGGAAGAAGATCGATCCACCCGCGTACCCGCGCTCGACCGTGCCGGAGAGCTGATCCCAGTGGTCGAGCATCCGGATCGGTACCGCCGGCTGCTCGACGACGGTGAAGTCGCCGGTCATCCACTCGAAGTACCGGAGCAGGTAGAAGTAGCCGTACAGCAACCCGTGCCCGTCCTCGGCGGCGACGACCAGATCGTTGCCTCGTCGCACCACCACGAACCCCTCGACCCCCAGACCGTGCTCGGGGACCGCGGCCTCGACCTCCTGCCAGAGCGGCGTCTCCCGGACCCGGGCAAGCGTGCAGACGGACAGGTGCGCGTCGGTGCGGAGCCGGTGCGTCCGTCGGACCTCGGCCCGGATCGTCTGGGCCAGCACCCCGGACGCATGCACGGTCACCTCGGGCAGCCGCTGAGTACCCAGCCAGGCGGTATCTACGGTCATCGGGCGGTGATCTTCGCATATGAACCGGTCAGCGAAAGTTTCGGTGGGTGTGCCAGGGTTGAGACGAAGCCCACGCCGACCGGGGGTGGGTGCATCCGGCACCGATGGGAAGAATGGGCCACATGCTGCAGCCGTCGCGGGAGGTGACTCCCTACACCGAGCTCGACCGGGCCACCTGGGCCCAGCTGGCCGAGACCACCGTCTCGCCGCTGACGGCGGACGAGGTGGAGCGGCTGCGTGGTCTCGGCGACGAGATCGACATGGACGAGGTCCGCGAGGTGTACCTGCCGCTGTCCCGGATCCTGTCCTTGTACGTCCGGCACGCCCGCGCGCTGCACGCCGACACCGAGAGCTTCCTCGGCAAACCGGCCGCGACCCGGACCCCGTTCGTGATCGGCATCGGCGGTTCGGTTGCCGTCGGCAAGTCGACCACCGCCCGGCTGCTGCGCGAGCTGCTGGCCCGCTGGCCCGAGCACCCGCGGGTCGCGCTGGTCACCACCGACGGGTTCCTCTGGCCGAACGCCGAGCTCGAGCGCCGCAGCCTGATGCAGCGCAAGGGCTTCCCGGAGTCGTACGACCGGAAGGCACTGCTGCGTTTCGTGGTCGAGGTGAAGTCCGGGATCGACGCGGTCGAGGCGCCGGTGTACTCGCACCTGCACTACGACCGGATGCCCGGCGTCCGGACCACTGTCGAACAGCCCGACATCCTGCTCCTGGAGGGCCTGAACGTCCTGCAGCCGGCCCCCCGGCACGCGGACGGCAAAAGCGGTCTGGCGGTCAGCGACTTCTTCGACTTCTCGGTGTACGTCGACGCGGCCGCCGCCGACATCCGCTCCTGGTACGTGGCACGCTTCCTCAAACTGTGGGAGACCGCCTTCCGCAACCCCGAGTCGTACTTCGTCCGCTACGGCGAGCTGAGCCGCGACGAGGCAGTGAAGAAGGCCGAGTCGCTCTGGGACGGCATCAACGGCCCCAACCTGCGCGAGAACATCCTCCCGACCCGCTCCCGCGCCACGCTGGTCCTCCGCAAGGGCGCCGACCACGCCGTGCGCTGGGTCAGACTGCGCAAACTCTGACCAGCCGCCGCGACAACGACCGCCGCGTCCGTACGGCGACCCCACCTTGGGAAGCCACCGCGCATTCGTCGGGCCAAAGAATGCACGGTGGCTTCTCAAAGTGACCTGGCTGGTGGATCTTTGTCGACAAGGCGCCTCGGTCGGGTACGGTCGGTCGGTGGGTAGTCCAGTGCAGGTGTGGTTGGCGTCCGCGGGGGCGCGGCCGCGCGCGACGGCTCACAAGCTGCTGCTGAAACTCGCGGGAACCCTGGTCGACCGCCCGGCACTCACCCACGACGAAACCGGCCGGCCGCGGATCGCGGGGCTCGCGGTCAGTCTCAGCTACACGCAGCAATGGGTGGTGGTGGCCGCGTCGTCCGACGGCCCGCTCGGCGTGGATCTGGAGGAGCTCCGGCCGCGCGATTTCCAGCCGCTGGTCGATCGTTGGTACACCCCACAAGAACGCGACTGGCTGCGCGCCCAGCCTGATCAGCTGATTGCTTTTCTGCGCCTGTGGACGGCGAAGGAAGCCGTCGGCAAGGCGCTCGGTCTCGGCCTTCACCACGCGGGCCTGCGCCGGGAAATGCCGCTCGACGCCGGACCGGTCGAGTCCGCGCCCGGTCTCCGGCTCAGCTATCTGCCGCACGAACACGCCGTGCTGGCGGTCGCCGCACCGCGATCTGCCATCATCGAACCCCGCGTCACCGACTCTTGACCCACCGTGCCCGTGTGGGTAACTTTCGCGTCGTTGGGGAGTATCTGTAATTCAGTTACTTTGCCGCTCGCCCCTGCCCGCCCGGACTGAGTTGGTGACACCGATGGAACTGACCCGACGCCAAACCCTCGGACTGGCGGCGGCCACCGTCGCGGGTTCGACGGTCGCCGGCCCCCTCGCCGCCGATGCCCGCCCGGACCGCTGGGTCCACGACACGCTGCGCCGGATGACGCTGGAGCAGAAGGTCGGCCAGCTGTTCGTCTGTTACGCGTACGGCGCTGCCGCCGATACCGCCGACGCCCGCAACACCAAGCTGTTCGGCGTCGCCACGCCGGCCGAAGTGGTCGCGAAGTACCACCTCGGCGGCGTCATCTACTTCACCTGGACCGATTCGGTGAAGGACCCGCGGCAGATCGCCCAGCTGTCGAACGGCCTGCAGGCCGCCGCGATCGCGAACGGCGGCGTCCCGCTGCAGATCAGCACCGACCAGGAGTACGGCACCGTCGTCCGGGTCGGGCCGCCCGTGACCCAGTTCCCCGGCGGGATGCCGCTCGGCGCGACCCGCTCGGCCGCGTACGCGCGCAAGGCCGGCGCGATCGCCGGACGTGAGCTGAAGGCGATCGGCATCACCACCGACTTCGCGCCGGACGCCGACGTCAACCTGAACCCGCTGAACCCGGTGATCGGCGTCCGCTCGATCTCGTCCGACCCCACGCTGGTCTCGCAGCTGGTCGCCGCCCAGGTGAAGGGGTACCAGCGGGACGGCCGGATCGTCGCCACCGCGAAGCACTTCCCCGGTCACGGCGACACCGACACCGACAGCCACGTCGGCATCCCGGAGATCCACCACACGCTGGCGGAGTGGACCGAGTTCGACCTGCCACCGTTCCAGGCGGCGATCCGGGCCGGCATCCAGTCGATCATGACCGCGCACATCGTGGTCAAGGCACTCGACCCGTCCGGCGACCCGGCCACCTTGAGCCGGCCGATCCTGACCGGAATCCTGCGCGAACAGCTCCGTTTCGACGGGGTGGTGATCACCGACTCGCTCGCGATGCAGGGCGTCCGGGACAAGTACGGCGACGCGGAGATCCCGCTCCGGGCGATCGAGGCCGGCGTCGACCAGTTGCTGATGCCGGTCGATCCCGGTCTGGCGTACAACTCGGTGCTGGCCGCGGTTCGTGGTGGCCGGATCAGCGAGACCCGGATCGACGAGAGCGTCACCCGCATCCTCACGCTGAAGCGCGGGAACGGCCTGGTGGATCGCCCGTACGTCGACCTGACCCGGGTCGCGAAACTGATCGGTACTCCGGCGAGCTACGCCGAGGCGCAGCGGATCGCCGACCACAGTACGACGCTGCTGCGCAACGACGCCGACCTCTTCCCGCTATCACCGGCGCCGCGGAAGATCCTGGTCACCGGCTTCTCCCCCACGACGCTCGCGACCGCGCTGCAGCGCCGCGGCGCAACGACCGTCGTCAAGGACACCGGCACCACGCCGACCGACGCGAAGATCGCCGACGCGCTGGCGGCCACCGGCGCGGCCGATCTGACCATTGTGCTGACCAACAAAGCGTGGGACACCGAGGTCACTGACAAGCTGGCCAAGCAGCAGAAGCTGGTCAACGGCCTGCTGTCCACCGGACGCCCGGTGATCGTGATCCCGGTCCGCGACCCGTACGACGTCGCGTACTTCCAGCCTGCCGCGACCACCCTGGTCACGTACGGGAACACGGCCGTGTCGATGGAGGCGCTGGCCAAGGTGCTGTACGGCGAGATCGCGCCGACGGGCAAGCTCCCGGTCGAGATCCCGGCACGACCGAACGGCACGGATCCGGCGCCGGTGCTGCATCCGTTCGGTCACGGGCTCACCTTCGATCCGCGCGACACCCGGCTGACCGTTGCCTCGTACAACATTCACGCCGGTGCCGGTACGGACAACGTGTTCGACCTGGACCGGACCGCGCAGGCACTGAAGGCGCTGGACGCGGACCTGATCGGTTTGCAGGAGGTCGACGTCCACTGGGACGCCCGCAGCCAGTGGCTGGACACGATTGCCGAGCTGGCCGGAAAACTCGGCATGTACTCGGCGTTCGCCCCGATCTACGACTTCGATCCGCCCGCGACGGGTCAGCCACGGCGGCAGTACGGCGTCGGCCTGCTGTCCCGGTTCCCGATCGTGCGCGGCGAGAACCACTCGATCACCAGGCTGTCCACCCAGGACCCGAATCCGGTGCCCGCGCCGGCGCCCGGTTTCCTGGAGGCGGAGGTCGACGTACGCGGGCGCCGGCTGCATGCGTACTGCACGCACCTGGACTACCGCGGCGACCCGACCGTACGCAGGATGCAGGTCGCGGACACGACGCGGATTCTGGCGCAGGACCGGCGCGGGGATCTGCAGGTACTCGTCGGCGACTTCAACGCCGAGGCCACGGCGCCGGAGCTGGCCGGCTTGTGGACCCGGCTGACCGATTCGTGGACCGCCGCCGGGAAGACGACCGGCGGTCCGTACACCTGTCCGGCGGTCGCCGCGAACAAGCGGATCGACTTCGTCACCGTCGGCGCCGGGCTGCGGGTGCGGCGGGCCGAGGTGCCCGCGGAGGTCCCGGTCGCGCAGGCGCCGAGTGACCACCGACCGATCGTTGCCGACCTGACGTTCCGTTCCTGAGGAGACCTGATGAAACGACGCAGTCTGCTCGCGGGCGCCGGCGCGGTCGCCGCCGCCCCGCTGATCGACGTACCCACCGCCTCGGCCGGGACGCACCGCAAGGTGATGACCGGCGCCGAGGTGCTCGCGAGGAGCGGCTGGCGCGCGCTGGCCGGCCAGAAGGTCGGCGTGATCAGCAACCCGACCGGCATCCTGCCCGACTACACGCACGTCGTGGACACCATGCACGCGTCCGGGAAGGTCGACATCGTCGCGGTCTTCGGCCCCGAACACGGCTTCCGCGGCAGTGCGCAGGCGGGCGGTTCGGAGGGCGATCACGTCGACCCACGGACCGGCATCATGGTGTACGACGCGTACGGCGCGAACGCGGACAAGCTCGCCACGCTGTACGCGAAGTCCGGCGTGGAAACCGTGGTGTTCGACATCCAGGACGTCGGCGCGCGGTTCTACACGTACATCTGGACCATGTTCGAGGCCATGCTCGCGGCGGTCCGGACCGGCGCGCGGTTCGTCGTCCTGGACCGGCCGAACCCGGTCGGCGGGTACGCCCGCGGGCCGATGCTCAAACCCGGGTACACCTCCGGCGTCGGCAAGAAGGAGATCCTCCAGCAGCACGGGATGACGGTGGGCGAGCTGGCCCGGATGTTCGACGCCGAGTACCTCCCGCTGGAACCGAACGGCGGCCGGCTGAAGGACCTCACCGTCATCCAGGTCTCGAACTGGAAGCGCGACCAGCTGTACGACGCGACCGGCCTGACGTGGGTGATGCCAAGTCCGAACATGCCCACGCCGGACACTGCCCTGCTGTACCCGGGTCTGTGTCTGTTCGAGGCGACCGACATGTCCGAGGGGCGCGGCACGACGCGGCCGTTCGAGCTGATCGGCGCGCCGTACGTCGACTACCGCTGGGCGCAGGCGCTGCAGACCAAGAACATCCCCGGCGTCGCGTTCCGGGAGGCGTACTTCACGCCGACGATCAGCAAGAACGCGAACGTACTGTGCGGTGGTCTGCAGGTACAGATCACCGACCCGGGCAAGGCGGAGGCGATCACGGCCGCGACGCACCTGATCGTCGAGGCCCGTAAGCTCTACCCGGAGTTCACCTGGCGGGCGGAGACCCCACCCGGCCGATGGATCGACCTGCTGACCGGATCGGACCGATTCCGGACCATGCTGCTCGCCGGCGCGACCGCCGACCAGATCGTCGCGGCCTGGCGGCCCGAGACCGAGGCGTGGACCGCTCGGCGGGCGAAGTACCTTCTGTACAAGGGAGCGCACCGATGAAGCGGTGGGCCACAATGACTAGTGTCTCTGCGGTGATACTCACGATGGCAACCCCTGCAGTTGCTGGCAGCAACGATTCCGGCCGGTTCGACCGGCCGCACGACGGCTACGCGCCGAAGACCACGCTGCTGCGCGACGCCACCCCTGCCCAGGCCGGTCTCGATCCGGCGCCGATCGACGCCGCGCTGGCCCAGGTGGCCGCCTGGACCAAGCCGATCGGGACAGCGAAACCGATGTACGCGGGCGCGGTCACGCTGCTCGGCCACAACGGGAAGATCGTCACCCGGACGGCCACCGGGCTGGCGGTGAAGTACGCCGACGGCCAGGGCACCGAGCTGCCGCCGGACCAACAGCTCCCGATGCGTACCGACACGATCTTCGACATGGCCTCGGTTTCCAAGCTGTTCACGTCGATCGTCGTGATGCAGCTGGTCGAGAAGGGCAAGGTCGACCTGGACGCGCCGATCGCCACGTACGTCCCCGAGTTCGCGCAGAACGGCAAGGAGCACGTCAGCGTACTGCAGGCACTCACGCACACCAGCGGATTCCCGTCCTGGTTGCCCTTGTGGAGCAGCGGGAAGACGCCGGAGGAGCGGCTGCAGCTCGCCCTGACCGCGAAACTGCAGGACCCACCGGGGACGAAGTACCTGTACAGCGACCTGAACCTGATCGCCCTCGGCGAGCTGGCCCATCGGGTGACCGGGAAGACGCTGGACAAGCTGGTCGCCGACGGGATCACCAAGCCGCTGCAGATGCGCGACACCGGCTACAACCCGGACGCGAAGAAGAAGCCACGGATCGCCGCGACCGAGTACCAGTCGTCCCCGCCACGCGGCATGGTCTGGGGTTCGGTGCACGACGAGAACGCCTGGTCCCTGGGCGGCGTGGCCGGGCACGCGGGCGTTTTCAGTACGGCGGACGACATGGCCGTACTGGCGCAGGCACTCCTGAACGGCGGCAGCTACCGCGGCGCGCGGATCCTGAAGGAATCCTCGGTCACCGCGATGATCACGAACTTCAACCAGAGCTTCCCCGGCAACGACCACGGGCTCGGCTTCGAGCTGAACCAGCGCTGGTACATGGGCGGGCTCTCCGGTCCGCGCACCGCCGGCCACACCGGGTACACGGGGACGTCGCTGGTGATCGACTTCGACTCGCGGTCGTTCGCGATCCTGCTCAGCAACCGGGTCCACCCGAGCCGCGACTGGGGCAGCAACAGCCCCGCCCGCCGGGCCGTCGCGCAAGGCCTCGCGCTGGCCCTCGGCGTCGGCCCACGGCACGGAAAGGACGCCTGGTTCTCCGGTACGGCCGACAACGCGACCACCACCTTGGCCACCAGGATCGCCGTTCCGCCGACCGGCGCGAAGCTGGCGTTCGACCTGTTCATCGACACCGAGGACACGGATCTGCTGTACCTGGAGACGTCCAGCGACGGCACGACCTGGACGAAGGTGCCGTTCTCCGTACTGGACCGGGGTTCGGTGATCGACACCGACGGCTCGATCAGCGGCTCCGGCGACCGGCGCTGGCATCAGGTCAGCGCCGAACTGGGCGCGGGCGAGCAGACCATCCGCTGGCGGTACACGACCGATCCGCAGTACCAGGGCCGCGGCGTGTACGTGGACGGCGTCAAGATCACCAGCCGGGGCGGTGTACTCCTCGACGGCGAACGCTCGCCGGAGTCATTTACCGCATCGGGTTGGAGACTTTCGCGTCGGTGATCCCATCTCGTGCATAGGCGCCGTACCGTGGCTGTCATGAATTCAACGACCTCTCCAGAACCCACGGGGCCGCTGCTGGTCCGGGTCCGCGCGGTGATGCCCGCGCTGGCGCCGGCCGAGCAGCGGGTGGCGAACGCGGTCCTCGCGGACCCGGGCGGAGTGGCGGCGATGACGATCTCCGAACTGGCCGAGGTGGCATCCACCTCGGAGACCACGGTCATCCGGTTCTGCAAGCAGATCGGTGTCCCCGGCTATCCGCAGCTCCGCCTGCAGCTGGCGGCCCAGTCGGCGCAGGAGAGCGCGCACCCCGAGGTGGGCGGTGACATCGAGCCCGGGGACTCGCTGGCCGACGTGGTCAGCAAGGTCGCGTTCGCCGACGAGCGGGCGGTCCGGGAGACCGCCCAGCAGGTCGACGTGGACACCCTGGCCAAGGTGGTGGACGCGGTCGCCAAGGCGCCCCGGGTCGACCTGTACGGCTTCGCGGCCAGCGCGTTCGTCGCGCTCGACCTGCAGCAGAAGCTGCACCGGATTCGCCGGGTCGCGTTCGCCTGGTCGGACGTACACATCGCCCTGACCAGCGCGGCGCTGCTCGGCGAGGGCGACGTCGCGATCGGGATCTCGCACACCGGGACCACGGTCGAGGTGGTCGAGGCGCTCGAGGAGGCCGCCAAGCACGGCGCCACCACCGTCGCGGTGACAAACTTTCCCCGCTCCCCGCTGGCCCGGACGGCCGACCTGGTGCTGACCACCGCGGCCCGGGAGACGACGTACCGGTCCGGGGCGATGGCGAGCCGGATCGCGCAACTGACGGTGATCGACTGCCTGTTCATCGGAGTCGCTCAGCAGGTGCTGCCGGACGCCCGGAAGGCGCTCGAGGAGACTGCGAGTGCGGTACGTGGGCACCGGCTCAAAGGATCCGAGTGACGTCAGCTACTTCGTCAAGGATGAACAGAATTGAAAAAGCTTCGGTAGGAAACTAACATCATCCCCGTGACCTCACCGACTGAGCAGCGCAACCCGAGGACGCTCGCCATCGACGCGGTGGGCACGTCCGAAATCCTCCATCTGGTCAACAACGAGGACGCCCGGGTCGCCGGCGCCGTCGCGACCGTCATCCCGGAGCTGACGAAGGCCGTGGACGCTGCCGTCGAGGCGATCCGTGGCGGCGGCCGGGTGCACTACTTCGGCGCCGGGACGTCCGGCCGGCTGGCGGTGCTGGACGCCGCCGAGCTGCTGCCGACCTTCCACGTGCCGGACGGGCTGGTGGTCGCCCACCACGCCGGCGGCATGGAGGCCCTGCTCCGCGCGGTCGAGAACGTCGAGGACTCCGAGGACGGTGGCGCCCTGGACGCGGCCGCCGTCACCGCTCAGGACCTCGTCGTCGGCCTCGCTGCTTCCGGGAGCACGCCGTACGTGGCCGGCGCGCTGAAGGCCGCCCGCGCGGCCGGCGCGACCACCGTACTGGTGACGTCGAACCCGGACGCCCCGCTGGCGCCGCTGGCCGACATCGTGGTCGCGGCGGACACCGGCCCCGAGGTGATCGCGGGCTCCACCCGGCTGAAGGCCGGCAGCGCGCAGAAGATGATTCTGAACGCGTTCTCAACCACGCTGATGATCAAACTCGGCCGCACCTGGTCGAACCTGATGGTCGACCTGGTCGCCACCAACAAGAAGCTCCGCGGCCGGATGCTGCGCATCCTCGGCGAGGCCACCGGCGCCGACGAGACCGCCTGCGAGACCGCGCTGGCCGCGGCCGACGGCGAGCTCAAGCCGGCTTTGGTGCACCTGCTCACCGGTGCCCCCATCCCGGCCGCCCAGGCCGCGCTGGAGGCCGCCCACGGCCGCGTAGCCACTGCCCTCGCCGAGCTGGGCTCGGCAACTACTCCTGGCTGACAGGCGGTCGCACCACCAGGGTCGCGACCACCAGTGCCATGAACACTGCGGTTAGTGCGAACGGGACCGGGATCAGCGGGTCCAGCAGGACCAGGACGGCGCCGAGCGGGACGACCAGGTTCACCACGCGGTCGGCGTTGTCCCGGAGGGCGATCCACCAGATGCCGAGGACGAAGATCGCGATCGGTACGGTCACGGTGTACGACGCCGCGATCTCGCTCAGCTCGGTGTGATGGGTGATCACGTCGATCTCGACCTCGATACCGGCGGAGAACGCACCGGCCGCGGCGAACACGAAGTAGTGCACGTACCCGTACCGCAGCGACCGCCCGAACGACGTGATCGCGGTGTGGTGCGGCGGCCAGAAGTAGATCCACCAGAGCGCGGCGGTGACCACCAGCGTCAGTACGGACAGCGAAATCAGCGGACCGAGCGCCTCGTGGTCGTGGACTGCCTCGATGATCGCGTTCGCGGACGCGAGCAGGCTCTCGCCGAGCAGGATCAGCGTGAACAGGCTGTACCGCTCGGTGATGTGATGCGGATGCCACGGCGTCGTCCCGCGCCGCTCGGCCACCACCGGTACGGAGATCTCGACGACCACGAACACCACCCAGGCGGCGAGCTGGATCGATTCCGGCAGCACCAGGAACACCAGCCAGAGCACCTGCACGAACGCGATCCCACCGGCGTAGAGCAGCGTCGCGCGCCGGCTCTCACCCGCCGAGCGCGAGGCCCGCAGCCACTGCGCGATCATCGCCACCCGCATCACCACGTACGCGAGGACGACGACCCTGAAGTCCTTCTCGGTGAACACCCGCTCGATCCCGGCGGCCAGCACCAGTACGCCGCTCATCTGCACGATCGTGAGCAACCGGTACAGCCAGTCGTCGGTGGCGAACGAGGTGGCGAACCAGGTGAAGTTCATCCACGCCCACCAGATCGCGAAGAACACCATCGCGAACGACAGCAACCCACTGCCGACGTGCTGCTCCGACAACGCGTGATGCAACTGGGAAGCAGCCACACTGACCGCGACCACGAACACCAGGTCGAAGAACAGCTCCAGCGACGACGCCACCCGCCCAGGCTCCCCCGGATCTCTAGGCCGCATCGGCACCAACCGGGCCCGCGTCATCGCTTCACTCATGCCCGCCAGGCTAAACGCACCCAAGCCCCCCAAACCGGTTTGGGGAGCCTGACACCCCCAAACCGGGAGTACAACCCTCCCCACTCCACGCGCGCAACCGCCCCAAACCGGTTTGGGGCGGTTGTGCGCCGCGGGGTGTCAGTCGAGGCCGACGGCCTTCAGGGGGTTGGGCCAGGCGGCCAAGGCGGCTTGGAGGGAGGGGGTGGTGATGGTTTCCAGGGCCTCGGCGTACGCGTCGGTGATCACGTCGGCGATCTGGACCGGGACGCCGGCGCGGGCGGAGCGTACGGCCGCCTCGACCATGGCGATGCTCACGACATTGGCATGCACTTCGGACTGGGGCGTGGTCGACGTGCGAACGGCGTTCACGAACTCGGTCAGCGAACCGGCGATCTCCTCGGGATCGTCGGTCATCACGGCGGGCAGGTCTTCGCCGGAGGAGAGTGCCGCGATCGGAGCGTTGTCGCCGTCCCAGGTGGCCGTGCCGCCGGGCGTACTGGCGCGCCACCGGCCGTTCCAGGACGTCTCCAGGCCGGCGGCACACCAGCTACCGGAGAACGCGAACCGGGTGCCGTCGGTGTACGTGAAGATCGCGGACGCCGCGGCATTCCCGTCGAACCAGCTCCAGGACGGGTTGTACGAGTCGCAGTACACCGACACCGGCTCGGCGCCGATCAGCTTCCGGGAGAGGTCGAACTGGTGGATCGCCATGTCGACCAGCAGCGGCTCGGCCATCCGTTCCCGGAAACCGCTGAAGTGCGGCGCCTTGTAGAACTCGCAGGTCAGCGTACCGATCGGGCCGAGCTCGGCGAGCTGCCGCTGGAACGCGGTGACGGCCCGGAAGTACCGCCGGGACTGCGACACCATCAGCAGTTTCCCGCTCACCTCAGCCGCGGCGACCATGCCGAGACACTCCCGCACTGTCTCGGCCAGCGGCTTCTCGCACAGCACCGGCAGCCCGCGCAGCAAGGCGTCCACACTCACCTTCGGGTGCGCGGCCGGCACCGTCACGTCGATCAGCGCGTCCGCCGCACCGGCCAGCTCGTCGATCGACGCCGCCACCGGGACGTCACGGAACCCGTGCTCGTCCGCGGCCGCCCGGGCCACCTCGACGTCGAGATCGACCAGGCCGGCCAGCTCGACGTCCGGGTCGGCGGCGATGGTCCGCAGCCAGGCCCGGCCCATCCCACCGGCGCCGGCCTGCAGCAGGCGTACGGGTTCAGTCATCCGCGCGCTCCTCGATCGGGCCGGTGTAACCGTGTCCGGTGAAGAAGTCGCCGGTCTCGTAACGCAGCAAGGTCGGAACCTTTCGTTCGGGGAGGTCCGTCTGTGCCCACTGGACGCCGTTCGCAATCACCTTCCGGACGTCCTGGTGGTGGTACACCGGGTAGTCCTGGTCGCCCGGCGAGAAGAAGAAGATCTTCCCGTGCCCACGGCGGAAGGTGCAGCCGGAACGGAACACCTCGCCACCGGAGAACGAGGACACGAAGACCAGTTCGTCCGGTACCGGGATGTCGAAGTACTCGCCGTACATCTCCTGCTGCTCGATCACGATCGGATGCGGTACGCCCTGTGCGATCGGATGCGTCGGATTCACCGTCCAGACCAGCTCCCGATCGCGTTCACTGCGCCAGCGCAGCGTGCAGGTCGTACCCATCAGCTTGCCGAAGATCTTCGACCAGTGACCGGAGTGCAGCACGATCAGGCCCATACCCGACAGGACCTGCTGGTACACCCGGTCGACCACCTTGTCGTCGACCTCGCCGTGCGCGGCATGACCCCACCAGACCAGTACGTCCGTACCGGCCAGCACCTCCTCGGTCAGACCGTGCTCCGGTTCGTCCAGGGTGGTGGTGGACACGTCCGCGTCCAGGTTCTCGCGGATGCCGGCGGCGATGGTCTCGTGCATGCCGTCCGGGTAGATCTCCCGGACGTGCGGCTCGACCTGTTCGTGCCGGTTCTCGCCCCAGACAAGTACCTTCATAGTTGGTCTCCCCAATGGTTATTTGACGGCCCCGCCGATGGCACCGGCGGCGATGTACTTCTGCGCGGCGACCAGCAGCACGATGGCCGGGATCGCCGAGAGCACCGCGGTCGCCATCACCGCGTTCCAGTTCTGCACCTGGGTGCCGAGGTACTGGTAGATCCCGAGCGTCACCGGCCGGACGCCGCCCTTGGTGGTCAGCGTCAGCGCGAACAGGAAATCGCTCCAGGAGAACAGGAAACTGAACAGTCCGGCGGTGATCAGCGAGTTCTTGCTGATCGGCAGCACGATCGCGACGAACGCCCGGAACAGCCCGGCGCCGTCCACCCGCGCGGCCTCCACCAGCGACGGCGGCAGCGAGAGCATGAACGACCGCAGGATCAGGATCGCGAACGGGATGCCGCTGCTGCAGTTCGCGACGATCAGGCCCGGGATCGAGTTCAGCAGGCCGATCCGCTCGTACGCGGTGTAGAGCGCGTTCGCGATCACGATCCCCGGGATCATCTGCGAGATCAGGATCGCCAGCAGCCCGATCGACACCCACCGGGACCGGAACTGCGACAGCGCGTACGCGCACGGGGTCGCGATCGCCAGGCTGAGCACGACCGTGCCGGCCGCGATGATCATGCTGGTGACGAGGTTCCCGCCCTGCTCGTCGAGCGCGCGTTTGTAACCCGCGAACGTCGGGTGCAAGGGCAGGAAGCCGGCGGTCAGCGTGTTGCCCGACGGTTGCAGCGACGCGTTCACCATCCAGTAGACCGGGAACAGCATCACGCACAGGATGAGTACGCCGATGACCGCGTACGCCGTACGTTTCATCGTTCTCTCCTACTCGGCTGTTATTCGTCAGGGGCGCGACGGGTGCCGCGCAGGTAGAAGATCGCGAACACGAACGAGATCGCGATCAGGATGTTGCTCAGCGCCGCGCCCTGACCGAACCGGAAGTCCACGAAGGATTTCTCGTACGACTGGGTGGCCAGCGTCTGCGTCGCGTTCGCCGGACCGCCGCCGGTGAGACCGAGGATGATGTCGAGGACCTTGATCGTGTACACGACCCCGAGCATCAGCAGTACGCTCGCGACCGACCGCAGGTTCGGCCAGGTGATGTAGCAGAACGCCCGCCACCCGGTCGCGCCGTCGAGCTGACCGGCCTCGTACAACTCGTCGGGGATCTCCGAAAGGCCCGCGTACAGCAGGGTCACGTTGAACGGGATGCCGATCCAGATGTTCACCCCGATCACCGCGATCAGGGCGACCGACGGCGAGTTCAGCCACGGCACCGGATCGTCGATCACGTGCAAACCCAGCAAAGTGCGATTGAGGATGCCGCTGTCCTGTTCGAGGATCGACCGCCACGTCGCGCTGGACACGATCAGCGGCAGCAACCACGGCAGCAGCAACAACGAACGGATCAGCCCGCTGAGCGGAAAGCGATTCCGGAAGAACAGCGCCAGCCCGAGCCCGATCGCGAACTGGAACACGATCGACCCGACCGTGAACAGCGCCGTGTTCAGCATCGCGTCCGAGAACAGGTTGTCGGTCACGACCGTGCTGTAGTTCTTCAGCCCGATCCACGGCGCGACGCCGGTGAAGAACGTCTTCAGCCCGTAGTCCTGCAGGCTCATCAGCAGGTTCTTGACCACCGGGTAGCCGAACAGCGCCACCATCGCGACCGCGGCCGGCAGTACGAAGAGCACCTTCGTCAGGTCCTCGCCCCGCCGGCCGCGTACCCGCGCGCGGCCGGCGGTGCTGGTGCGAGTCGTACGGGTCAGCGTGACCATGCCGATCAGCCGCCGGACGCCTGCTTGAAGGCGTCCTGGGCCGAGGCCTTACCGGTCAGCGCCAGCTGGATCGCCTGGTAGATCACCTTGGCGGCGTCCGGCCACTTGTCGCCGAGCTTGCCGGTCCGGGCCCGGGCCGTCTTGACCTGTTCGGCGAAGGCCTTCATCGACGGCACCTGCTTGACGTACTCGTCGAGCAGCGCGGTCTTGGTCGGGATGGTGAACCGGGCCTTGGCCCAGGCCAGCTCGTTCTCGTCCGAATTCAGGCACTTCACGAAGTCCGCGGCCTTCTGCTGCTTGGCCTGATCCTTGTTCAGCGGGACCGTCCAGGCCTCACCGCCGAGCGGCGCGACCGGGGTCTGATCCGGCTTGTTCACCGGGAAGGTGACCACGTCCCACTTCACCGACGGCACCTTCTCCAGGGCCGGGATCTGCCACGGGCCGTTCACCATCATCGCCGCCTTGCCGGCCAGGAACTGGTCCTTCACGTCGCCCTGCGTCCAGTTGATGACGCTCTTCGACGCGGACCCCGACTGCACGAGATCCACCCACAGCTGCAGGGCTTCCGCGACCTGCGGGCTGCTCAGATCGGTCTCGTCACCGCCGTTGGTCCACATCGCCGGCAAGAACTGCCAGGAGCCTTCGTACGTCGCGTTGGCGTTGAAGGCGATCCCATACCGGCCCGGCTTGGTGAGCTTCTTCGCCGCCGCCTTCAGCTCGTCCCAGGTCTTCGGCGGTTGGACGCCCGCCTGGGCCAGCAGGTCCTTGTTGTAGAACAGCGCGATCGTGTTGGTGACCGGCGCCAGACCGTACAGCTTGCCCTGGTACGAGGTCGCGTCGACCATGCCCTTGATGACGCCGTCCGAGTTCACGCCCAGGTCGTTCAGCGGCGCCAGCGCACCGGTGGCCGCGATCTGCTGGACGTCGGGATTGTCGAGCATCAGTACGTCCGGCAGGGTCTTCGAGGAGGCCTGCTGCAGCACCTTCTGGATCAGGGTGTCACCAGGCACCGTCTCCCGCTGGATGCTGATGCCGAGCTTGGTCGCGCAGGAGTCGAGCCCCTTCTGCACCAGGGACTTGTCCGGATCGTTGTTGTAGTAGTCCAGGATCGTGAGGCTTTTGACGCTGTCGCCGGCCGCCGGCGACTGGCCGCCGGCGCCGTTGTCACCGCAGGCCGTCAGCAGGAGCGACACCGTGGTCGCACCCGCCAGCACGGCGGCGATCCGCTTGCTGATCATGACATCGGACTCCTTCGCAGCGTTTCGACCGGGCAGCGGTGAACCTTGTGAATTCGCCGGTAAACCGCTTAACTGAGGCGTTGAAGGACTATGTTCCCTACGTCACACTGCTGTCAAGAGTTCAGAGGGGGCTGGATCGATGGCCACGATGCGGGAGGTTGCCGAACGGGCCGGGGTTTCGATCGCGACCGTCTCGTTCCTGCTCAACGACACCAAACCGGTGACCGCGGCGACCCGGGCGCGGATCGAGCAGGCGATGGCCGAGCTCGGCTACCGGCGCAACGTCGTCGCCCGCGCGCTGGCCAGCCGGCGTACGCACATCATCGCGATGGCGTACCCGGCGCTGGAGCACCGGTTCGGGATGTCGACGGCCGAGTTCTTCACCAGCGCGGCCGAGGCGGCGCGCAAGGAGGACTACCACCTGGTGCTGTGGCCGGTCGGCAACGACGGCGTCGAGCTGCGCGAACTGCTCGGCCAGGGCCTGGTCGACGGCGTCGTGCTGATGGAGGTACAGCTGGACGATCCGCGCGTCGACGTCCTCCAGCAGGCGGGTACGCCGTTCGCGCTGATCGGGCGTACGGACGAACTTGACGGCTTGCCGCATGTGGACATCGACTTCGACACGACCGTCGACGACGCGATCCGGCACGTGTACGAACTGGGCCATCGCGAGCTGGCGCTGATCTCCGGCGATCTCAGCGACCCACGCTTCCACTCGTACGGGCCGTGGGTGCGGACCGAGGCCGCGTACCGCCGGGCCGCCGCCGCGTACGGACTGCCGGTCGTGGTCGTGCCTTGTCTGGACACCACCCAGGCCGGGAAGGTCGCCGCCGAGCAACTCGTCACGGACCATCCGGAGACGACCGCGGTCCTGGTACTCAACGAGTATGCCGCCCTCGGCGCCGTCGCCGGTCTCAAGCGCGCCGGGTACGACGTACCCGGCGACCTCTCGGTCCTGTCCCTGCTGATGGTCCCGGAAACAGCCGCGATGACCGACCCAGAGCTCACCATGATGCGCACCCCCGGCCCCGAGCTCGGCCAACTGGGCACCGAGGCCCTGCTCCGCGAACTCGAAGGCGCCGACCCACTCCCACCCCAACTCGTCCCGGCGAAACTACACCCCGGCGCTACGGTCACAGCCCCCAGAACGCGGCAACCAAAGGCCGGTGCAGATCGTCCCGCCGCACACAAAGCCCAACCGTAAGCGGCTCAAGCTCCGCCTCAACCTCAACCAGCCGCTCCCGCATCACCGACGAATCCAGCACCAGCCGCGGCACCACACCGATCCCACAGCCCAGCGCGACCAGCGCGAGCAGCGCTTCGTGCCCGTCGGTCTCAGCAGCAATCACCGGCTTCACACCGCACCGCCGAAACCACCGGAACGCGGCCTCCCGCACCAGCCCACGCGCGGGTACGACGTACTCCTCCTGTGGCTCGCCGTTGCTCACCAGGACGAGGTCAGTCACCGCGACCGTCCGGCTCACCAACGTCTGCGGCAACCGGCGCGGAATCCCGGCGACCGCGACATCCACTTCCCCCTCATCGAGCCGCGCCAGGGCGGCCGCCGCGTCACCCGTACGCACGTTCAGCCGGATCTGCGGATGCGCCGCCCGCAACGGTGCCAGCAGGTCCGGCAGCAGCATCTGGCAGGCCGTGACGGTCGCGAAGATCTTCAGCTCACCGGTCAACCCGGCCGGTTCGTCCGCGCCCGCCCGATAGTCGTTCCAGAGCGCCAGCGCCCGCTCGGCATACGCCGCGAACCGCTGCCCTTCCGCGGTCAGCACCACCCCACGCGGACCACGATCCAGCAACCGCCCACCAACCCGCGCCTCCAACCGCTGAATCGTCCGGGTCAGCGTGGCCGGGCTGACATGCGACTCCAGGCTCGTACGCCCGTAGTTCAGCGTCCTGGCCAGATGCAGGAACAACTCGAGCTCGCGGCGTTCCATTTCACCTCCCGCAACGATCCGATGCAGATGTTGCGCTTGCTGCAATGTACCGGATCGGCTTTCACTGAAAGGCATGCACACCATCACCTCGTCGGTCTTCAGGACCGAGATCATGACCGTGCCGGGCGGGACCGAGACGATCGTGCGCGGCGGCCGGGACCTGTTCGCGCTGCTGCCGCAAGCGCTCCACGGCGTCCGGCGGATCGGCGTACTCGGCTGGGGTCCGCAGGGACGCGCCCAGGCGCTGAACCTGCGGGACTCGCTGGCGGGCACCGACGTGACGGTGTCGGTCGGGCTGCGTCCGGGTTCGGCATCGGCCGCGGACGCCCGGAAGAACGGCTTCACCGAGGAGAACGGCACTCTTGGCGACTGGCTCGACGTCGCGGGCACGTCCGACCTGGTCATCCTGCTGATCGCCGACGCCGCGCTGGCCGCGAACCACGAGCAGATCTTCGCCGCGCTGGCGCCCGGCGCGACCATTGGCCTGTCCCACGGATTCCTGCTCGGCCACCTGACCTCGATCGGCAGCGACTTCCCGGCCGGGCATCCGGTGATCGCGGTCTGCCCGAAGGGAATGGGCGACTCGGTCCGCCGCCTGTACCAGCAGGGCGAAACGATCAACGGCGCCGGCATCAACGCGAGCATCGCCGTCCACGCCGACCCGGACGGACACGGGACCGATCGGGCGCTGGCCTGGTCGATCGCGCTCGGATCGCCGTACACGTTCGCGACCACGCTGAGATCGGAGTACCTGTCGGACATCGTCGGCGAGCGGGCGATCCTGCTCGGCGCCGTACACGGCCTGGTCGAGGCGCTGTACCGGCACTTCCGGATCGGCGGCGACGACGCGGTGACGGCGTACCAGCGGTCGACCGAGTCGGTCACCGGCCCGATTGCCCGGACCATCTCGGACTCCGGGCTGGCGGCGGTCCGCGCGGCCACCGGCGACGAGGATGCCTTCGACCGCGCGTACGCCGCCGCGTACCAGCCGGCCCGTGACCTGGTCGCCGAGATCTACGACGAAGTTGCCGATGGCACCGAACTGCGCAGCGTGATCCTGGCCGAGCAGCGGCTTGCGACCCGGCCGATGACCGCGATCAGCGGCAGCCCGATGTGGCGGGCCGGCACCGAGGCACACGCCCGGCGCGAGGCTGCACCGGCCGTCGTCGATCCACTGACCGCGGGGCTGTTCGTGGCGACGATGACGGCCCAGGCCGACGAGTTCGCCGCGCGTGGCCATGCCTGGTCGGAGATCGTGAACGAGTCGATCATCGAAGCCGTCGACTCGCTGCTGCCGTACATGCACGCGCGGGACGTCGCGTACATGGTGGACAACTGCTCACGGACCGCCCGGCTCGGTACACGCCGGTGGGGACCACGGTTCCAGGCGGCGTACGAGCAGCTCGCGCTCCCGCTGGCGGATGAGCCGGCAGCGGACGGATTGATCAAGGAGTTCCTGGCGAACCCGGTGCACGAGGCGCTCGCGGCGGCCGCCGTACTGCGTCCGTCGGTCGACATCTCGGTGTCCTGAAAACGCTGAAGGGGCCGGAGAGGTCATCTCTCCGGCCCCTTCAGCTCGGCGCTTCTACAGCTTGAGTGAGGTTGCGACCACGTCGGCGAGGGAGTGGGCGATCTCGTGGGCGGTGTCCGAGGACTCGGCCTCGACCATGACCCGGACCAGCGGCTCGGTGCCGGAGGGCCGGAGCAGGACCCGGCCGGTGTCGCCGAGGCGGGTGGTGGCCGCGGCGATCGCGGACTGGACGGTCTCGTCCGTGCCGGCGCGCGACTTGTCCACGTTCTTCACGTTCACCAGCACCTGCGGCAGCCGGGTCATCGCGGCGGCCAGGTCGGCCAGGCCCTTGCCGGTCTGGGCGACCCGCGCGAGCAGCATCACCGCGGTCAGCGTGCCGTCGCCGGTGGTGGCGTGGTCGGACAGGATCACGTGCCCGGACTGCTCACCGCCCAGCTTGTGCCCGCCGGCCTTCATCGCCTCCAGTACGTACCGGTCGCCGACCTTGGTCTGCTCGACCGCGATCTGCTCCCGGACCATCGCCTGGACGAAGCCGAGGTTGCTCATCACGGTCGCGACGACGGTGTCGTTCGACAGCCGGCCGCTGTCCCGCATCGCCAGCGCCAGCACCGCGAGGATCTGGTCGCCGTCGACGAGCTCACCGTTCGCGTCCACCGCCAGGCAGCGGTCCGCGTCGCCGTCGAGCGCGATGCCGACGTCGGCGCGGTGCCCGAGCACCTCACGCTGCAGACCCTCGATGTGGGTGGAGCCACAGTTCAGGTTGATGTTCAGGCCGTCCGGCGCGGCGGCGACCGTGATCACCTCGGCACCGAGCCGGCGCAGTGCCTCCGGCGCGGTCTCGGACGCGGCACCGTTCGCGCAGTCGATCACGACCTTCAGGCCGTCGAACCGGTTCGGCGCCGAGCGGACCAGGTGCGAGACATACGTCTCGAAACCCTGCCCGTCGTCGGTCACCCGGCCGACGTCGGCACCGGTCGGGCGCTGCCACTCCTCGCCCATCTTGGCCTCGATCGCGTCCTCGATCGCGTCGTCGAGCTTGATCCCGCCGCGAGCCAGGAACTTGATGCCGTTGTCCGGCATCGGGTTGTGGCTGGCCGACAGCATCACGCCGAGATCGGCACCGGTCGAGCCGGTCAGGTACGCGACCGCCGGCGTCGGCAGGACGCCGAGCTTGACCACGTCGACGCCGGCACTGGCCAGACCGGCCACCACCGCCGCCTCCAGGAACTCACCACTGGCCCGCGGATCCCGCCCCACAACGGCGCGTGGCCGGTGCCCTTGGAAGGCACCGGCCTCGCCGAGTACGTGAGCTGCCGCGACCGAGAGGTCGAGCGCCAGCTCCGCGGTCAGGTCCACGTTCGCCAGGCCACGGAATCCGTCCGTGCCGAACAAACGCCCCATCAGGTGATCAGCGCTTGCTGTACTGAGGCGCCTTACGGGCCTTCTTGAGTCCGGCCTTCTTCCGCTCCTTGATCCGCGCGTCGCGGGTGAGCAGACCGGCCTTCTTCAGCCCCGGGCGGTTCGCCTCGAGGTCCGCCGCGTTCAGGCAGCGGGCCACGCCGAGCTGCAGCGCACCGGCCTGGCCGGTGATGCCGCCGCCGTTGATCCGGGCGATCACGTCGTACGAGCCCTCGAGGCCCGCGACGACGAACGGCTCGTTCACGTGCTGCTGGTGCACCTTGTTCGGGAAGTAGACGTCGAGGTCCTTCCCGTTGATCTTCCACTTGCCGGTGCCCGGGACGATCCGGACGCGGGCGACGGCCTCCTTGCGGCGACCAGTGGCGCCGGCCGGGTTGATGACCGCGACCCGGCCCTGCTCGGCGCGCTGCTCCGGAGCCGGGTTGGTCTCGGAGGTGTAGGCGACCGGGCCCTCGGTGTCGATGGGGACCTCGGTGTCGAGCTCTTCGGTCTCGGTGGTGATGTCGCTCACGCTGGGAATCCTCGTTTACCTGGTTCGTCGATCGCTTACTGGGCGATCTGGGTGATCTCGAACGGCTTCGGCTGCTGGGCCGTGTGCGGGTGCTCCGGGCCGGCGTACACCTTCAGCTTGGTCAGCAGCTTCCGGCTCAGGCGGTTCTTCGGCAGCATGCCCCAGACGGCCTTCTCGACGGCCTTGCGCGGGTCCTTGTCGAGAATCTCGCCGATCGGCGTCGCGGTCAGACCACCCGGGTGACCCGAGTGCCGGTACGCCAGTTTGTCGGTCCGCTTGGTGCCGGACAGGGCCACCTTCGAGGCGTTGACGACGACGACGAAGTCACCACCGTCGACGTGCGGAGCGTACGTCGGCTTGTGCTTGCCACGCAGCAGGGTGGCGATCTGGACGGCGAGCCGACCGAGCGTGACGTCGGTGGCGTCGATCACGTGCCACTCACGGGTGACGTCAGCAGGCTTCGGGCTGTACGTGCGCACGGTCGTTGACCTTCGTTTCTCAGAGGTTGACAAAACTGGACGTCGGCGAGCGGTCCGCCGACTGAGGATGGACCTGGAACGCACAACAGCGTCCTAGAATACCGGCGTCGGTGCGTACGGGTCAAAGTGAGCCCGGACGCCGAGGGGACCCCGGCTTGGAAGCAGCTGAGGACCGCACTAGTTTAGCCGTAAAGATTGCAGTCCAGACCCGCGTCCCGCCGGCTGACATAACCCTCGCTCAGCGGCCGATGACGCCAGCTTCCGAAGAGGGCATCGTGACCGAACAGTCGCTCACCGTCCGGGACAACCGGACCGGCAAGGACTTCGACCTTGCCATCACCGACGGCACCATCCGTGCCGCGGATCTCAAGCAGATCAGCGCCGCCGACGGCGACGGTGGCCTGGCCACCTACGACCCCGGTTTCGTCAACACCGCCTCCTGCCGTTCCGCCGTCACCTTCATCGACGGCGACAAGGGCATCCTCGAGTACCGCGGGTACCCGATCGAGCAGCTCGCCGAGCAGTCCAACTACCTCGAGGTCGCGTACCTCCTGGTGAACGGCAAGCTGCCGAACAAGGCGGAGTACGAGGCGTGGGCGCACGACGTGACGTATCACACGTTCGTGCACGAGAACCTGAAGACCTTCATGCAGGGCTTCCGGTACGACGCCCATCCGATGGGCATGCTGCTGGCCTCGGTCGGCGCGCTGTCCACGTTCTACCCGGAGTCGCGGGACATCTTCGACGAGGAGTCCCGGGCGCTGCAGATCCGCCGGCTGATCGCGAAGATGCCGACCCTGGGCGCGTTCGCGTTCCGGCACGCGCAGGGCAAGCCGTACGTGTACCCGGACAACGAGCTCAGCTACACGGCGAACTTCCTGTCCATGCTGTTCAAGATGAGCGAGCCGAAGTACGCCGCCGACGACCGGCTGGTCCGCGCGCTGGAGATCCTCTTCATCCTGCACGCCGACCACGAGCAGAACGCCTCGACGAACGCGGTCCGCGCGATCGGCTCGACCCAGGTCGACCCGTACACCGCGGTGGCCGGCGGGATCGGCGCCCTGTACGGCCCGCTGCACGGCGGCGCGAACGAGGCGGTGCTGAAGATGCTGCGCCGGATCGGCGGCGTCGAGAACGTGCCGTCGTTCATCGAGGGCGTGAAGAACGGCGAAGAGCGGCTGATGGGCTTCGGCCACCGGGTCTACAAGAACTACGACCCGCGGGCGAAGATCATCAAGAAGGCGGCCGACGACGTCTTCGAGGTGACCGGGATCAACCCGCTGCTGAAGATCGCGGTCGAGCTGGAGAAGATCGCGCTCGAGGACGAGTACTTCGTCTCCCGCAAGCTGTACCCGAACGTGGACTTCTACTCGGGCCTGATCTACGAGGCGCTGCAGTTCCCGCCGGAGATGTTCACCGTGCTGTTCGCGATCCCGCGGACGTCCGGCTGGCTGGCGCAGTGGCTGGAGATGCTCGGCGACGGCGACCAGAAGATCGCCCGGCCGAAGCAGATCTACACCGGCGGGCGAGGCGTCCAGTACGTCCCGATGGGCGACCGCTGACCTAGCCGCAACCGAACGGCCCCCGACCACCCGGTCGGGGGCCGTTCCGCTGTTCAGGAAGAAATATTTCCGGCACCATGGACTGGGTAGTGAACATCCTTCTGATCCGCCCCCAGGAGGTCACACCGTGCATTTCACCCTGCAGTCCACCCTGCGTCCGGCGCTGCTTGTCCCGCTGGTACTGCTCGCTGGGCCGGCGTTGCAGCCGGCGGCCGCGCCCGCCGTACCCGCCGTGCCCGACCCGGTGATCGGGCACGCGGTGTTCAACGACCCGGCCGGGACGACCGCCCAGCAGAACACGATCCAGGTGCAGCTGGCCGGCCTGATCGACCGGGTGCCGGCCGGCGAGGAGATCCAGGGGTCGTTCTTCGGGTTCGATCCGCCGGACACCGCCGACACCGCGACCGACCCGGACATCGTCGACCGGCTGGTCGCCGCGCACGATCGCGGCGTCCGGATCAAGCTGATCGTCGACCAGAAGTCCGCCACCACGGCCGCCACCAACCGGCTGCGGGCCGCCATCGGCTCCGCCGACGACCAGCCGTCGTACGTCGCCGACTGTGCCGACAAGGCACCCGCCGGGACGATCCGCGGCTGTATCGCGACCCGGGTCAAGCAGTGGTCGGACGGGCCGGTCACGCCGTACAACCACAACAAGTTCTTCACCTTCTCGAAGATCCGGCAGAGCTCCGGCGCGGAGGTCGGCTCGGTGGTGTACCAGGCGTCCGCGAACCTGGGCAGCTGGGACCAGAACGAGGCGTACAACAACGCGCTCACGTACTCGGATCCGAAGACGTACGCGGCGTACCGGACCTACTTCTCCGACCTGCGCTCGTACCGGTACGTGGCGGCCGGGAACAACAACTACTACAAGGATTCCGGCAGCGGTACGGACTACCGGGTGTTCTTCTTCCCGCGCCAGGAACGGGCCGGGCAGCCGTTCGACGACCCGGCCACCGACACCGTCTACAACACCCTCGGCTCGGTGCATTGCACGTACACCGAACCGGACGGCTCGCGGCACCAGACCGACGTACGCGTGGCGATGTGGGACTTCAACCGGCCCGCGATCGCCCAGCGGCTGGCGCAGCTGCGCAAGGACGGCTGCTGGGTGGACGTCGTACTCACCAATGCCAACGACGCCGTGCTGACCGCGCTGAAGTCGGCGCCGGTGCAGATCACCAAGTGCAACTACAACGTTGCCCCAGGCATCGATATCCGGGTGCACTCGAAGTACCTGCTGATCGACGGCGGATTCGACAACGACATCGTGCCGCGGGTGTACACGGGCAGCCACAACTTCTCGTACTCGGCGCTCCGGCAGGCCGACGAGGCACAGGTCCGGGTGATGGGGCGGACGGTGCACGACGAGTACCTGCGCAACTTCTGGCACCTCCGGGACACCTGCCGCGCCAAGGGCGGCGTCATCACCTGAGCATTGGAAACGGCCCCGGGCGGACAGGTGGTGTCACGGTCCGGGGCCGTTCGGCGCCTCTGTGGACTAGGACGTCGCGGTGGCGGTCGCCGGTTGCATCAGGTGCGTGACAAGTTCGCCGGCCTGACCGCGGGCGCGGATCATCGCCAGGTGGTCGATGTAGTCCCGGGACTCGACGATCAGCCCGTCCCGGACCCGGAGCACGAACACGGCCGGCACCCGGAACGGCTCGCCGGTGGCCAGCACGGTGCCGGCGTACACGAACTCCGCGACGATCACCTCCGGGTCGGCGGTCTCGTGCACCCGGATGCCGTCCGGCCGGAACCGGACCACCTCGGCGACCCGCGGACCGGTGCCACCGAAGTGCTCGCGGAGCGCGTCCCGGGACAGCAGCGGGTGGTCGCCGTACGGGTTCATCGGGTGCCGCACGTCGGTCTGCTCGGCGTACAACTCGGGCAGGGCGGCGAAGTCTCGGTCGGCGACACCGTGCACGAGCTTCAGGAAGACCTCTTCGGGAGTCATCGGGGGTTCCTCACGGGATAAACGGAGTGATGACTTCGAATATATGGAGTATTGACTTCGTTTACAACCAGATGCGGGGTTCGGGGCGTCTTCTAGGCTGAGGAGCGACGGAGGGGAGCTGGGGTGCGAGCAGACGCACGGGACAACCGGGCCAGGATCATGACCGCCGCGGACGACGTCTTCGGGCGGTCGCCGAGCGCGTCCACCGATGACGTGGCCAGGCTGGCGGGGGTCGGGATCGCAACGGTCTTCCGGCATTTCCCGACCAAGACCGAGCTGCTCGAGGCGGTGCTGACGCTGCGGCTGGAACGGCTCCGGGAGCGGGCCCGGGAGCTGTCCGGCGACGCCGAACCGGGGAAGGCGTTCTTCGAGTTCTTCACCCAGGTGGTGTCGGAGTCCGCGTCCAAGCTCGCGATCGCCGAGGCGCTGACCGCCGCCGGCGCCGTGGCCGGCGCGGAAGCCCAGGAGGCCGGCCGGGGCATGCGCTCGGCTTTCAACGACCTGCTGACCGCCGCGCAGCGAGCCGGCGCGGTGCGTACGGACGCCGAGTTCCCCGAGGTGTACGCGCTGCTGATCGGCGCTTCCCGCGGCGCGACCGCGGCCAAACTGGACCCCGCGGTCCGGGACCGGATGCTCACCCTCATCTACGCCGGCCTGAAGCCGTACGCGTGAGGCGCCGCCGGCGATCCAGGCTTCGCCGCGTACTGGTCGCGGTGACGGCCGCGATCGTCCTGCTCGTGGTGGCACCGCTCGGCAGCTATGCGATCTCGCTCCGGGTGCAGTACGCCGGTGAGCCGGCCGCGGACGCGCGCACCCGCGACCACGACGCGCTCTGGCTCGGCCATGCCTGGGTCGACGGCCGGAAGACCGCCGCCGACGTGACCGCGCTCGGCGAACGGCTGAGAGGCACGGGCATCCGCGACCTGTACGTACACACCGGACCGCTCGAACACGACGGATCGTTGCCGTTGGCAAAGGTTTCGCCGAAGGCGCGCTGGTTCGCCGAAGCGATCCGCGCCGCCGCGCCCAACGTCAGGGTGCAGGCGTGGCTGGGCGACGTGGTGCGGCCCGGCAAGAACCCCGGGATGGACCTGGAGGACGCCACGGTCCGGCAACGGGTCGTCGCGTCCGCCGCGGCCGTACTGCAGCAGGGGTTCCAGGGCATCCACTACGACTTCGAGCCGGTGCAGTCCGGCAGCAAGGGCTACCTGGCGGTGCTGGACGAGACGCGGGCGCTCGGTACGACCTTGTCCGTCGCGGCGGCCCAGATCGACCCGCTCTGGTACCTGCACTCGGTTCCGATCGAAAAGTGGTGGTCGCAGGACTACTTCCGCCAGGTCGCCGAGCGGGTCAACCAGATCGCTGTCATGTCGTACGACACCGCTATGCCGCTGGAGTCCCTGTACGGCGGGTATGTCGCCAAGCAGACCAAGCTGGCGCTGGAGGTCACTCCCCCGACGACCGACCTGCTCATGGGCTGGTCCCAAACACCCTCTTAGCGGGCTCGCTCGACGCGTCCTTCGTCCCAGACCGGCTCGTCCGGCTCGTACACCGAGCCGTCGGAGCCGAACACCAGGTAGCGGTCGAAGCCGCGGGCGAACCAGCGGTCGTGGGTGACTGCCAGTACGGTGCCGTCGAAGCTGTCCAGGCCCTCCTCCAGCGCCTCGGCCGACTCCACGTCCAGGTTGTCGGTGGGCTCGTCTAGCAACAGCAGCGTCGCACCGGACAGCTCCAGCAGCAGGATCTGGAACCGGGCCTGCTGCCCACCGGACAGGCTGTCGAACGTCTGCTCGGCAGCGTGCGCCAGCTCGTACCGGTCCAGCTTCCTGGACGCCAGCTCGCGGCCCATGCCCTCCCGGTGGTCGTCACCGCGGTGCAGGATCTCCAGCAGCGTACGGCCGACCAGCTCCGGGTGCTCATGCGTCTGCGCGAACCAGCCCGGCCGTACGCGCGCACCGAGCTTGGCGTTGCCGGTGTGGGCCACGGGTGCGATCGGTACTTCGCCGATCGGCCGGTGCTCCACATCGGGATCAGATCCGCCGTTGGCGAGCAGCCGGAGGAAGTGCGACTTGCCGGAGCCGTTCGACCCAAGCACAGCCACCCGTTCGCCGTACCAGACCTCCAGGTCGAACGGCTTCATCAGACCGGTCAGCTCCAGCTCAGTGCAGACAACCGCACGTTTGCCCGTACGCCCGCCGGTCAGCCGCATGCTGACCTTCTGCTCACGCGGCAGCGCCTGCGGCGGACCGGCCTCCTCGAACTTGCGCAACCGGGTCTGCGCCGCCCGGTAGCGCGACGCCATGTCTGAGTTGTACGCGGCCTTCTGCTTGTACATCAGCATCTGTGCGCGCAGTTTCGCGTGCTCCTCGTCCCAGCGCTTGCGCAGCTCCTCGAACCGCTCGAACCGGTGCTGCCTGGCCTCGTGGTACGTCCCGAAGCCGCCGCCGTGCGTCCACGCGTTGTTGCCGGCCGCACCGAGCTCGACAGTGACGATGCGGGTGGCTGTGTTCGCCAGCAGCTCCCGGTCGTGGCTGATGTACAGCACGGTCTTGTCGGAGCTGCGAAGCTGATCCTCGAGCCAGCGCTTCCCGGGTACGTCCAGGTAGTTGTCCGGCTCGTCCAGCAGCAGCACCTCGTCCGGACCGCGCAGCAGCGCTTCCAGTACGAGCCGCTTCTGCTCACCACCGGACAGCGTCTTCACCTCACGCCAGCGACAGCGGTCGTACGGTACGCCGAGCGCCGCCGACGTACACACGTCCCAGAGCACCTCCGCGTCGTACCCGCCGACCTCGCCCCAGTCCGCGACCGCCTGCGCGTACTTGAGCTGGGTCTTCTCGTCGTCGGCCTCCATCATCGCCAGCTCGGCCTTGTCCAGCCGGGCCGCCACCTCCCGGATCGCGTCCGGCGCGACCCCCAGCAGCAGGTCCCGTACGGTCGACTCGTCCCGCACCGACCCGACGAACTGCCGCATCACCCCGAGCCCACCGGACCGGGCGATGCTCCCACCGTGCGCCTTCAGATCACCGGCGATGATCCGGGTCAGCGTCGTCTTGCCGGACCCGTTCGCCCCCACCAGCGCGACCTTCGCCCCGTCCCCGACCCGAAACGTGATGTCGTCCAGCAACACCCGCCCGTCCGGCAACTCGTACCCGACACCGGCAACCTCCACATGACCCATCCCCCCAGTCTGACCGCACCCACCCAACCCGAGCGAACAGTTATCGTGACCCGGTGCCGACGCGTCGCTTGATGGGGCCGGAGATCTTGCCCGGCACTCGTGAGTACCAATGGGTCGCGCGGGTGGTTGCCGCGGTCGAGGGACGGACCGGTCTGGAGTCGTCGTGGAACCGGCGGCTGTACGAGGAGCTGATCACCAGCGCCACGGCGGAGGAGAACGGTCCGATGACTATCCATCGGAGCGTGCTCGAGCCGGTGATGAACCTGTACGAATCGACCGAGCCGCCGGGTGACTGGGAGGCCGCCGCGGCCCGGGCTGCCGTCGCGACCGTGGTCCGCGAGACCGATCGCCAGCAGCACCAGACAGGTGATCAGAACGCGCCGGATGCGATCAGCGTCGACTCGATGGAGTTCGAGCCGCTGGTCGAAGGGCTCGCCGAGGTCAACCGGGAGCGGATCTTCGAAGCAGTCATAGCTGACATCGGCCTCGACAAGGTGATCCCACAGATCCACCAGTACCACGCGGCAACACACCGCGCCGGATATCAGGCGGGCGTCGAGGGCGTTCTGGAGGGCTTGCACCGGATCAGCGGGCTACCGCTTGAGGAGGTGCACGCTGCTGTCAATTCAGCGCCGTACGTGCACGGGTACGAGGCGATGGTGGACGTGGTGATCGACAGCCGGCTAGCGGAGCTGATGCCGGAGGAGCACCGGTCGCAGATCCGGCTCGTACTGGCCCAGCCGTTGCGCGAGGAGCTCGGGTCGCTCGCGGAGTACGACCTGGTCCAGGTCGTACCGGCTGTGCTTGCCGAGCGCGGGCACGAGACCGGAGCCAAGGCCGTCGAGCGATTGGAGCAAGAACTACAGATTGTCGAACAGCATTACCTCCGGCACGGCGACAATGCGCCGCGGATGCCGATGAACACGCCAGAGGTGGAACTGCTGCGACGCATCGAGTCGTACTACGGCGGGTCCGACGCCGGTTTGGAAGTCTCCCGCCTGCGCGAGCTTCTGGACGACGAAAGAGCAGGTAATTGGTCGCCGAGTAAGGGCTGGCACTACCCAGAGCCGCGGAGCTGGGCGGGTGCGCCGGTTTCGGATCGCAATCGTGCTCTCCGGCGGCCGCGGCCGCCGGATCAGGCTGCTAGGTGACCGGAGTGGGCTACCAGCCCTTCAGGGCGTTCAGGTAGGTGCTGCCGGACGGACGGACCGAACCGGTCATGAACAGCTTCAGCGGTGCGGCGTACAGGCCGTAGGTGTGCGACCCGGTGAAGAAGCCGGCCGACTGGCAGCCGTCGTACTCGACCCAGATCTCCCGGACACCCGCGGCGGTCTCGAAGCGCAGCACGATCGCCTCCGACGGCTTTGCGGTTGGTGGAGCGCACTTGAACACCGGCAGGTCCGGGTTGCGTTCCGGGAGCACCTTGATCGCGTCCACGACCTGCTGTGCGACCGCCGCGTCGAAGTTCTCCTGCCCCAGCAGACCAGTGCCGCCCTCGGCGAACCCGTACCGGCAGGCACGCATCCCGGTCACTGGCGTGTTCAGGTCGAGCCCGGTACTTGCCTGCAGCGCACTGGGACCAGCTGCCCGGAGGATCGGGTGATCGGTCGGACATCCGGCCGGCGCAGCTTCCGGTGTCGGCGCCAGCGCGTTCCCGGACCGCCTCGGCTCCGCTTTCCCTGCGCTGTCACTGCTACTGGTGGCGACTGGTGCGGTGCTGGTCAGTAGGTTCGCCCCGAAGGCACCCACCGCGATGACCGCTACCGCACCGGCTACCGCCAACCAGCCCTGCCGACGACGGTGTACGCGCCGACGCGCCTCCGTGGCCAGGCCGTTCCGCTGCATCCCGGACTGGTTGTGTGCCTGGTTGTGCAGTGCCGAGGTGATCTTGGGGCCGAGCTCCTGCTCAGGGTCGTGCTCAGGCATCCTCGGCTCCTTTCGTACTCTCATCCGCAACCAATGTGGTCTTCAGCGCCGCCAGTGCACGGTGTACGTGCGAACGGGCGGTCGCCTCCGCGCAGTGCAGCAGCTGGGCGATCTCCGCGTACGACAGCTCTTCGTAGAACCGCAGCACGACAGCCGCACGTTGCTTGTCCGGCAAGGTCGCGCACAACGCCCAGACCGCTGCCGACTCGGCCCGGGCGGCCGTACCGTCCGGAACGGCGTTGGCAGTCCGGACGGGATCGTCGACCGGTGCCTCCCGGCGCCGAAACCGCCGCCACCAGGAGATGTGCGCGTTCACCACCATCCGCTTCACGTACGCCTCGGGGTCGTCGGCACGGCTGACCCGGCCCCAGCGCGCGCACGCGGTCGTCAGCGCGTCCTGCACCGCGTCCTCCGCCAGGTTGGTGTCCCCGGTCAGCACATAGGCGAACCGCAGCAGGGCGTCCGCCTTCTCGGCCACCCAAGCCTCGAACTCCAGCTGCCCACTCCGTGCCTCCGCTGCCGCCAAGGCTGCCTCCATGCCCTCAGGACGCCCCGGGCAACCGATCCGTTGCAGCCGGCCGCCGCCCGCCCAATTATGACGATGCCCAGGTCAAACGCCTGGTTCGCCCCTCAGCCCGTTACGCTCACCCCCCACTGGTGGGTGAGGGCGAGAGGCGGTCTGGTGGCAGACGAACGCACGTACATCGACGACATCTTCGTTCGGACCGGGTCGCTGGCCATGGACTGGATCACGAGATTGACCAAAACGATGCCCGGGGTGCTGCCACTGGACCGGCCGCGCCTCTACCGATGGTCGGACGCAACGCAGCGCACCAGGGCGCATCCGGACGGTTCGATCACCTTGAGCCGGCAGACGGCTGACACCATGGCAGACGTCGGTCACGATCGCCACGACGCCAGGAACCACGACCCCGAACGGCCTGAGCCGCCCCGGACCATGGCGGACCTTCGGCGGGTACGGGCAGCGGCTTCCGATTTCTGCGCGGCCTACGTCGAATCCGTGCTGCCGCGCGCGGAGCTGACGGGTGCCGACCAAGCGCTGGACATCGGCGTCCGCGGGAACATGGTCGACGTCTCCTCGATCCTGCACGGGATGCACGGTTACGCCCACCACTTCGAACACCTCGGTGGAATCGACAGCGTGCAAGGTCCCGACCGCTCCCCGCTGCACCAAGGCGCCGCGGCAGTCCTCACCGCCTGGGCCAGCCGCCGGACGGGCCTGCGCCCCGGCGAGATCGACGCACTGCTCCGGCAGACGCCGCCTGCCCAGCGCTTCGACGTACTGGCCGCCCAGCTGGCCGAACGGGACTCCCTGCAGAACCGGCTGCCGGACGGTTCGCGACGCCGGCTTCCGGCGGATCACCTGGATCGGCTGAAAAGCGATCTGTCCAAGGACCTGCGGGAAACGTTTGCTCAAGTGAGCTTTGCGGACCAGACGGGATCGCGGGCGAGAGGCGAGCAAATCGCCGACAACGGACTGCGCGCCGCGTCGGTGCACCTCAGGCAGTACCGGGACTCGATCCACACCAGCCAGCGCGGCTACCGGGAGGTCGCCGGGCTGGTCTCGGCGGTGCAGTCCGAGTTGGCCATCGGCCGGGGGTTGACCGCCGCCGACCGCAACTCCGGGGTGTACGCCCAGCAGCTCAAGGCCAATACCGACTACTGGAGCGGCGAACTGCACGAGTCGACTGAATCCACCGGCGAGCTGGGTGCCGCCGGTACGGACCGCTCGCTGACCTTCGACCGCGATCGCGTCATCGAGGTCCTCGCGGGCGACCACACCGAGTACTGGCCGTCGACGGAGCTCAGAGCCGCCGTCCGGGCAGTTGGAACTCAGGCCGCTCGGCTGTGTAACCCGGAGGGCCCTGGCGCAACCCCTCTGAATGCCGCTGATCAGGCTCTGGAGAGCGGGCTGACGGAAGAGTTCGTCAGCCGCCACGAGAGCCAGCTCTTCGGCAAGCTCCGATACATCCCGTACCAGTTGAGCCACTACGACAACACCCAGACGACCACCGCCCAGGTCGTGGCGACGCTCTCGGCCGAGGCCGGACGGCGGCTCGGTCTGGAGCCTCACGAGGTCACCGCACGGCTGCTCACCACCCCACCTGCCGAACGCGTCGACCGAGCAGTTGCCCTGGTCCTCGAGGGCGAACCAGCCGGCCCGCGACTGGACCAAGCCAAGCAGGCGCTCGGTGCCGAAGTGCGCTCCGTCCTCACGGACGCGGCTGCCGCCGACCACGCCGGCAAAACCCGACTGCACCTCTGGAGCCAAGCCTCCGCCGGCGATGCTCTCAGCCAGAAGGTCACCAAAGCGATCGGCAGCACCCAGCGCTCGCTAGGCGCCACAAGACCCGCGAGCAATGACTGGCAGCAGGCCGTCACAGCGGCAACCTCCGGCCAGGCTCCTCCGGGGCGCCCCCAACAGGACGCACAGAACCCCACCAACCGCCGGCAACACCCCGGCCAGGACCGATCCGGCCAAGGTCCCTCCGGCCGCGGCTGACTGTTAGTTGAGAGTGAAGGGCTGGGATCTCGATGGCAGCGAAGCGGGTGCGGATCGACGGCAGGAAGGACAGCTCCGTCCAGTTGGCGTACGACTGGATGCATCGGCTGGACCACGCGCTGGGCCTGCCGGCAGGTGATGTACCGGCGCTGTACCGATGGACGGACTCCGGCCCGGGCAGCGTCGTCAATGACGACCGTTCGATCACCTTGCGGGCGCGGACGGCGCAGACCATGGCCGTCGTCGCTGCCGCGCACTACAACTCCCCCGGCCATGACCCCGGGGAGACGAGCCGGAACCCGCTCCCGGTCAACACCGCCGATGATCTCCAGGATCTGCGGGCCGCGGTCGCCGACTTCGGCGACACCTACCTGGAGCTTGTGCAGCCGGCGGACACCACGCTCGGTCGCGCGGCGCGGGCGCTCGACCTCGGCGTTCGCGCGAACACGGTCGACATCACCTCGATCCTCACCGGGATGCACAACCTGCCGGAGAACTATCTGGAAGCCGGTGGCATCGAGAGCCAGACCGGCCCGGACCGCCATCCGCTACTTCAGGGCGCGGCGGCAGAGCTCACCGAGCGGGTCAGCCATCGGGTGGGCATGCGGCCGGGCCAGGTCGACAGACTGCTCCGGACGGTACCTCCGGCCGGGCGATTCAAAGCACTCGCCACATTGGTGGTCGAGGGAGATATTCGGCAGCGCCGGCTTCCGGACGGCAGCCCGCGGCACCTGCCGCGCGACCACACGGACCGGCTGAAGGACATCGTCGCCGCGGACCTCGAAGCCGCGTTCGACGAACTGGGCCGGCTCGACCCGCAGAACCGCCGGGATCGCGGCGAGCGCATGGTCGAGGGGGCGATGCAGAACGTGGCCGGGTTCCTGCGGGAGCCGGTGCGGACCGAGCAGCCCGCCTACCAACAGGTAACGAGCCTGATGTCCGCCGTGCAGTCCGAGCTGTCGCAGACCAGAGCACCCGGTATCGGTGTGGCGACTCTGCACCTGAAGTTCAACACCGAGTACTGGAGCGGTGAACTCCATGGGTCCGCGGGCGAGGGTGCCGGGGCGGCTGGTTCCGATCGGTCGCTGACCTTCGACCAGAACCAGGTCATCGACGTGCTGGAGGCCGCGGACACGTCCACGCCGCCCTCGGCGGAGGTCAGGTCCGCGGTGCACACGGTCGGCGTACAAGCCGCACGGCTGTGTAACCCGGAGGAGCCCGGCAGGACCGAGCTGGACTCGGTTGGCCAGGCTCTGGACGACCAGCTGACCAATGACTTCGCCACCCGCCAAGAACCGCAGCTGCTGGCGGCACTCGGGTACGGCCCGGAACAGCTGGCCGGCGTAGGTAATCCGGAAGCTCCGACCACGACGGCTCAGGTCGTGGCCGCGGTGACGGCGAATGCGGGACGCGGGCTTGGGCTGGAGCCACACGAAGCCGCGACGCATCTCCTCACCACGGCACCGAACGAACGTCTGGACCGGGCTGTTGCGATGAGCCTCGATGGCGTCGAGTCCGCGGTCGGTCGTGAGGTACGCGAACAGGTCACGCAGACGCTGAACGCCGATCTGCGGTCGGTGCTCGACAGCGCTGTGGATGCTGACCAGGGTGGTAAGTCCAGGATGCGTTTCTGGCCTCGATCTACTGGCGGGGAGGAGCTGAGTCAGAAGGTCGACGCGGCGGTCGAGAAGGCTCGGAAGGCACTGGCCGGTCCGGTCGCGAACAAGGACGACTTGCAGCGGACGATCCTGGCGGCGACCGCGGGACAGGCTCCGCCTGGAGGCTCCCGTCCGGGCACGCAGGGTGCCACCACCCGCCAGCAGCAGACCAGCCACGACACCCGCGGCCCGAGCTCCGGCCGCGGATAACACACTGCAGTGTTTAGGGAGTGGTGGCGTGGAGGACTCGGAAGCCCTTTGCGCTGCCTACTCGTTCGCATGGGTAGCCCTGGTCGGTCATCCAGCGCTGTAGCGAGTCCCCGCCGAGGTTCTTGCCGACAACGAGCCAGGCGTCCCCACCGGGAGCTAGTCGAGCCAGCCAGCGCAGCAGCATCTTGTGCAGCTCCGGCTTGCCGATGTGGATCGCCGGGTTCGACCAGATCGCGTCGAAGCGCAGCTCGTCAGGTACGCCGTCCGGCAGCACCGCATGTACTCGGTCAGCAACACCAGCAGCCTTTGCGTTCACTCCGGTGAGCTCCAGCGCGCGAGTGTTCACGTCGACTGCCCACACGGTCGCATCCGTCTCCACCGCCAGCGCGCAGGCGATCGGCCCGTACCCGCATCCCAGGTCGAGGAACGTGCCCGATCCGGTCGGCGGCTCCACCTCACGCAGCAGCACGGCCGTACCGATGTCCAACCGGTCCCGGGAGAACACTCCGGTTGCCGTGGTGAACGTGTACGGCTTGCCCCAGATCCGTGCCTCGACGGTCCGGCGTACGTCCGCGGAGCCGGGCTCCGCGGAAAAGTAGTGATCAGCCACGCTGGTGTACCTCTCCCCTGACCTGACGGGCCTGCAGTGCCCGCGCGGCCAGCTCATCGTCTGCCGGGTAGCGCACTTCCTCCAGTGTCAGGCCGTGCGCGGGCAGCACCGAAACAGCCGAGTCCCGCACCTTCTCGGCCAGTACTGCGCCCGGCCACGCCACGTCGCGGCGCCCATCACCAACTGGGAGCATCGAACCGACCAGTGCGCGCACCATCGAGTGACAGAACGCATCCGCGATCACAGTGCCCTCCAGCTGCCCAGTACCGGTCCGCTGCCACGAGAACTCCAGCAGCGCCCGCACCGTACTTGCACCTTCGCGCTTCTTGCAGAACGCCGCGAAGTCGTGCTCACCGAGCAGCGCGGCCGCAGCCGTGTTCATCCGCTCCACATCCATCGGCCGCCCGACTCGGAGTACGTGACCGCGGGTCAGCGGATCCCAGCCGGCCGGGTCGTCGCACAACCGGTACACGTAGCGGCGGGCCAGAGCGGAGAACCGGGCGTCAAAGCCCTCTGGAGCCGCCGTGACGGCCGTGACAGCCACATCTTCGGGCAGGACGCCGTTCAGCCCTCTCAGCAGCCTCAGCGGGTCCACAGCGGCTTCCACGTCGACATGCGTGACCTGACCACGGGCGTGTACGCCGGTGTCGGTCCGGCCGGCGCAGGTGACTGTGACCGGCTCCGGAAGCCGCAGCACGACCCGGATCGCCTCTTCCAGCGTGCCTTGCACGGTACGGAGACCTGTCTGCCGGGCCCAGCCGTGAAAAGCCGTCCCGTCGTACCTGAGATCGATCCGCCAACGCACACGGCAATCTAACCCAACAGGGCCCCCACACCGTTAGGTGCGGGGGCCCTGTCGAGCTACTGAAGAACTACTTGTCGTCGTCCGAACCGCCGGCCTTGGCGAAACCGGCCGCCTCGGCGTCGGCCTCGGTCTTGAACCAGACCTCGGCGACGGTCTGCTCGTACCACGGCGACTCGGTGGTGTGGTACTTCATCGAGTCCTCGTTGCCCTTGATGCTGAAGCCCTCCGGCGCGGAGCCGTCGGCGTTCGGGGCAGCGGAGTTCTCGAACTTGCCGGCCACCACGTCCTGTACCGGCGCGGCGTCCTCGACCTTGTCCTCAACCTTGGCGTCGGCCTTGGTCTCGGCAGCGGCGGCCTTCTTCGCCGGCGCCTTCTTCGCCTTCGGCGAGTCGGACAGCGCCTCGACGAGCTCGATCCGCGCCATCGGGGCGTTGTCGCCCTTGCGCGGGCCCAGCTTGGTGATCCGGGTGTAGCCGCCCGGACGGTCCGCGTACCGCTCGCCGATCTCGGTGAAGAGCACGTGCACGACGCTCTTGTCCTTGATCCGCTTCATCACCTGGCGGCGGGAGTTCAGGTCACCGCGCTTCGCCTTGGTGATCATCTGCTCCGCCAGCGGCTGCAGGCGCTTCGCCTTGGCCGCGGTGGTGGTGATCGCGCCGTGCTCGAACAGCGACGTCGCGAGGTTGCTGAGGATCAGCTTCTCGTGCGCCGGGCTGCCGCCCAGGCGGGCACCCTTGGTGGGGGTTGGCATCTCGTAACTCCAGGAATCTAAGGCCCGTCGGGCCGAAGGGATGTAGGGCCCGACGGGCCTTGGTCAGCTCAGTACTGCTCGGTCTCGGCGAAGCTCTCGTCCTCGTCGTCCGCCTCGTTGCCATAGGCACCGGACGCGGCGCGGAGGTCGAACCCGGGCGGGGAGTCCTTCAGCGACAGGCCCATCTCGGCCAGCTTCAGCTTGACCTCGTCGATCGACTTGGAGCCGAAGTTCCGGATGTCCAGCAGGTCCTGCTCGCTGCGCGAGATCAGCTCACCCACGGTGTGGATGCCCTCGCGCTTCAGGCAGTTGTACGACCGGACGGTCAGCTGCAGGTCCTCGACCGGCAGCGCCAGGTCGGCGGCCATCTGCTCGTCCACCGGCGACGGGCCGATGTCGATGCCCTCGGCCTCGACGTTCAGCTCGCGGGCCAGGCCGAACAGCTCGACCAGGGTCTTACCGGCCGACGCGACGGCGTCGCGGGGCAGCATCGACGGCTTGGTCTCGACGTCGACGACCAGCCGGTCGAAGTCGGTGCGCTGCTCGACCCGGGTCGCCTCGACCTTGTAGGTGACCTTGAGGACCGGGGAGTAGATCGAGTCGACCGGCATCCGGCCGATCTCGGCGTCCGCGGACTTGTTCTGAACGGCGGAGACGTAGCCACGGCCACGCTCGACGACCAGCTCCATCTCGAGCCGGCCCTTCTCGTTCAGGGTGGCGATCTTCAGGTCCGGGTTGTGCACCTCGACACCGGCCGGCGGCGCGATGTCCGCGGCAGTGACGTCACCGGGGCCCTGCTTGCGCAGGTACATGGTGACCGGCTCGTCGTGCTCGGAGGAGACGACCAGGTCCTTCAGGTTCAGGATCAGCTGGGTGGCGTCCTCCTTGACCCCGGCCACGGTGGAGAACTCGTGCAGGACGCCATCGATCTTGATGCTGGTGACGGCGGCCCCCGGGATGGAGGACAGCAGGGTACGGCGGATCGAGTTGCCGAGGGTGTAGCCGAAGCCCGGCTCCAGCGGCTCGATCACGAACCGGGAGCGGTACTCGCCGACGACCTCTTCGGTCAGGGTGGGGCGCTGTGCGATCAGCACTGTGGGTTCCTTCTTTCGTCGCGACGACCACTATTTGAGGCCGCGAGAGGTGAAGAACGCACCGATCCGGCCGGCCACCCGGAGGCGGCCGGCCGGAACCGGGTCAGTTCTTCGAGTAGAGCTCGACGATCAGGTGCTCGGCGACCTGAGTGTCGATCTGCTGCCGGGTGGGCAGCTGGTGGACGAGGATCCGCAACCGCTCCGGCATCACCTCGAGCCAGGCCGGGACGACACGCTCGGCGTGCGTCTCCCGGGCGATGATGAACGGCGTCGTCTCGGCCGACTTCTGCTTGACATCGATGATGTCGTGCGCCGAAACCCGGTACGACGGGATGTTCACCTTGACGCCGTTCACGGTGAAGTGACCGTGTACGACGAGCTGACGGGCCTGCCGGCGGGTACGGGCCAGACCGCTGCGGTACACAACGTTGTCCAGCCGCGACTCGAGGATCTGCAGCAGGTTGTCACCGGTCTTGCCGGAGCGCCGCGAGGCCTCCTCGTAGTACCGGCGGAACTGCTTCTCGAGGACGCCGTACGAGTAACGCGCCTTCTGCTTCTCGCGCAGCTGGAGCAGGTACTCGCTCTCCTTCGGGCGGCCGCGGCCGTGCATACCCGGCGGGTACGGACGACGCTCGAACGCCTTGTCGCCACCGACGAGGTCGACCCCGAGACGGCGCGACTTCTTGGTCATAGGTCCGGTGTAACGGGCCATGGTTGTTCTCGCTCCTCTCGAAAGGTCAGACCCGGCGCCGCTTGGGCGGGCGGCAGCCGTTGTGGGCAACAGGGGTGACGTCCTGGATGGTGCCGACCTCGAGGCCGACCGCACCCAGCGAACGGATCGCGGTCTCCCGGCCGGAGCCGGGACCCTTGACGAAGACGTCGATCTTGCGCATGCCGTGCTCCATCGCCCGGCGCCCGGCGGCCTCGGCGGCCATCTGCGCGGCGAACGGAGTGGACTTACGCGAGCCCTTGAAGCCGACGGTGCCCGCGGAGGCCCACGAGATGACCGCGCCGGTCGGGTCGGTGATCGTCACGATCGTGTTGTTGAACGTGCTCTTGATGTGCGCGTGGCCGGCGGCCACGTTCTTCTTCTCCTTGCGGCGCACCTTCTTCGCGCCGGCCGCACTGCGGCTCTTGGGAGGCATTCAGTTGCTCCTGGGGTGGTCGACGGAATCGTTTGCAGGCATCCGGGTCACTTCTTCTTCTTGCCGGCGATCGCCTTACGGCGGCCCTTGCGGCTTCGGGCGTTGGTCCGGGTGCGCTGACCGCGCACCGGCAGCCCGCTGCGGTGCCGGCGACCCTGGTACGACCCGATCTCGATCTTGCGGCGGATGTCCGCGGTCACCTCGCGACGGAGGTCACCTTCGATCTTGTAGTTGCCTTCGATCCAGTCCCGGAGCTTGACCAGCTCGTCGTCGCCCAGCTCGTGGACGCGCTTGTCCGGGGAGACCCCGGTGTTCTTCAGCGTTTCGTGGGCGCGCGTGCGGCCCACGCCGAAGATGTAGGTGAGAGCGACCTCGATGCGCTTGTCGCGCGGCAGGTCGACTCCTACGAGGCGTGCCATCTGGCGGTGTTCCTTTCGTCAGCAGAGGTGTGGTGGCGCGCCGCGTCCCCGCCCGCCTCGGTGAGCCTGCTTCTCGAGCAGAGACTTCACCGGCAGGGCCCCGGCCTCTGTTCCGGGGGCAACATCCGGCCGGAGCCGGATGAGCGTGCGCGCTGTGGTGCGAAAGTGCCGTGCTACTGCGTGAAAGGCTTTGTCAGCCCTGCCGCTGCTTGTGCCGCGGGTTCTCGCAGATCACCATGACCCGGCCGTGCCGGCGGATCACCTTGCACTTGTCGCAGATCTTCTTGACGCTCGGGTTGACCTTCATCGAGCTACTTTCTTCGACAGGTGTTGGTGGTGTTACTTGTACCGATAGACGATGCGACCCCGGGTGAGGTCGTACGGCGACAGCTCCACGACGACCCGGTCCTCGGGGAGGATCCGGATGTAGTGCTGCCTCATCTTGCCGCTGATGTGCGCGAGCACCTTGTGCCCGTTGGACAGCTCAACACGGAACATCGCGTTCGGCAGGGCCTCGACGATGGTGCCCTCGAGTTCGATAACTCCCTCTTTTTTGGGCATGTCCTCGCACTTCTGTAGACGTGACTGGCTATGGCTACAAAGAGCCAAGGAGAGAGTCTACGCCAAGGACGTGCGTGAAACCCAATCGAGCCCGCTGGACCAGCGGAGCCCGGCCTCAGCGGCTGGCTTCCAGCACGTCGATGTGCTTAGCGCCCCACTCGTCCAGTGGCATCAGCGCTACATTGAGTGACATTCCGAGCTCGGTCAGCGAGTACTCCACCTTCGGCGGCACCTGGTGGAACACCTCCCGATGCACGATCCCGCGCGCCTCCATCTCGCGCAACTGCTGGATCAGCATCTTCTCGGTGACCCCTTGGATCTCCCGGCGTAGTTCACCGAACCGCATCGGCCCGTGGTGCAGCGCCCACAGGATGGCCGGCTTCCACTTCCCACCGATCACGTCGGAGGCGGCATCCAGACCACAGGTGTACGGGCGCATGCTTACCTTTCCGTCAGTACCTGACTATTTAGTGGGTACTTGTCCATCATAAAGCGCGGCTCCAGGCTGGACCACATGAAGACACCAGTGACCGTCCTCGGGCTCGGCGCGATGGGTACCGCCCTCGCCCGCGCCTTCCTGGCCGCCGGCCACCCGACCACCGTCTGGAACCGCACCCCCGGCCGCTCCCCCGAACTCGACTCACTCGGCGCCACCCGCGCCGCCACCGCCGGCGAGGCAGTCGCCGCCGCGGAGCTCGTCGTCGTCTGCCTGCTCGTCGACGACACCGTCCGCACCACCCTGGACGGCCTCGACCTGACCGGCCGGACGATCGTCAACCTGACCAACAGCACCCCCGGCCAGGCCCGCGCCACCGCTGACCGGATCAGCGCGGCGGGAGCCCGGTACCTCGACGGCGGCATCATGGCCGTACCCGTGATGATCGGCGGCCCGGCGGCCTTCATCTTCTACAGCGGCGCGCAGGCCGCCTTCGAACAGCACACCGCCGATCTGTCCGTACTCGGCCGGCCCGCGTTCGTCGGCGCCGATCCCGGGCTCGCCGCGTTGCACGACATCGCCCTGCTGAGCGCGATGTACGGGATGATCGGTGGCACGCAGCACGCGCTGGCGCTGGCCGGCAGTGAGCAGCTACCGGCCGTGGGCTTCACCAACGAGTTCCTGATGCCCTGGCTGACCGCGATGCTCGGCAGCCTGCTGCCCCGGATGGCGAAGGACCTGGACGACGGCCCGGCACCTGGCGCGGCCGGATCGAACCTCGCCATGCAGTCGGCCGCGTACGGCAACCTGATCGAGGCGTCGGTAGCGCAGGGTGTCGATCCCGCGATGCTCGTACCGATGGGCGAACTGCTGCGTAAAGCAGTCGAGGCCGGTCATGGCGATGCGGATCTGTCAGCGGCCGTGCAACTGCTCAGGACTGCTGACTAGCTGCCCACTGTTCGCCCGCGCGCCAGAGTTGTTCGGGCATCAGGTCCAGTAGGTCGCACGCCGCATCGAGCTGGGCGAGGGCGGCCGTCGCGTCACGGTACGCCGGAAAGATCGCGACGAACCGCCGCCCCTCGCAGCTGAACCCGAACGGCGGCACGTCGGCCAGCGCCTCGACCGCGCGCGGATGCAGGATCGCGAGCGCATGATCCTCACGCCCGTTGAACAACTGCCACCGCGCCGGCAGTCCGTCGACCGTGAACCGCAGCGGCAGCAGGCTGGCCGCCGCGACCGGCGCCAGCTCGGCCGGCAGCACCTGCAGTGGCGGCAACGGCCGATCCACCTGCAGATCAAGGAAGTCGAAGCCGAGCTCCCGCCGCCCGGCCTTGTGCCGGAACCGCCCGGTCCACAGCTCGCGGCCACGATGCCGGCCGGTGGTCACGTCGACCACCTCAGCCCGCGGATCGCTATTGAATGGTGGGAACGGCCAACGATCAAGCAGCTCCGCCCCGGACGCGCTGACCCGCCAGCCGAGCTGCCCGGCCGCGGCGGCCCAAGCGCGCCGCCGGCGGTTGTCGGCGATCCGCAGCCCCAGCGTGCAGCCGAGCAGCACCAGGAACCAGGCCAGCACCATCCAGCCGACCCAGCGCGGCTCCAGCAGCAGTCCGACGATCGCCAACGGTACGGCGACCGCGAACCAGATCACGTAGACGATCGCGGCCCCTTGGTGCAGCTGCCAGGCCCAGTCCGGTCGCAGCCGGGCCACTCGGCGAGCGGCCGGGGCCGCCGTCAACGGCGCCTGCCGAGACCGCCGAGGGCGATGATCGCCCACGGGATCAACATCCAGACCGGCCAGAAGTGCGGCCAGTGGCCACCGTTGCCGAGGCCGACCACGAACCAGATCACCACGTTGATCAGGACGACACCGGTGAACCCACCGATCGCGTTCCGGCGGTTCGGCTGGTTCTCCTTCTTCCGCTCCGGGAAGCTGCCCGGCTCCGGCGCGGGCCTGGTGTCCTTGACCACCTCGGGTGTCTGGTACGTCCGCACCGGCGGCAGGTCGCGGACCAGCGGCTCCAGCTCCCCGTACGTCTGAACCGTGTACAGCTGATCGAGCCGGGACGAGAACTCCGGCTGATCCAGCCGGCCGTCCGCGTACGCGTCCCGCAACCGGCCGGCGATCTTGTCCCGGTCGGCTTCGGTGAAACGCTGGTACGGCTGGTACTGAGGCATGGTTCAAGTGTGCCTCAGCGCCAGGCCCACCGCGTCCCCCAACGGGTGGACCCCGGGTGTCCGCCGATCGGCCGCCGACTGCTCCGCCGGCCAGTAGGTCTAGTCGGCCAGCGCGCCGAAGGTGACGCCGAGCTCGGCCAGCTTGGCCTCGCCGCCGTCGAGCGCGGTCAGCACCCACGGCCCATGCGGAGTGAGAGTGAACGTGTGCTCGGTGTGAGCGGCGGACTTGCCATCGTCGGTGACGACCGTCCAGTCATCCTCGAGCGTGTGGTTGTCCTGCTTGCCGAGAGTGAGCATCGGCTCGACCGCCAGCGCCAACCCCTCGACCAGCTTCGGACCGCGACCCGGCCGGCCGAAGTTGGGTACGTTCGGCGGCTGGTGCATCGCCGAACCGATCCCGTGCCCGACGAAGTCCTCGACGATGCCGTACGACGAGTTCGCCCGCACGTACGCCTCGACTGCCGCCGAGATGTCCGTCAGCCGCCCACCGAGCTTCGCGGCGGCGAACCCACGCCACATCGACTCTTCGCAGACCCGGGCCAGCTCCAGCAGCTCGGCATCGACCGCGTCCGGTCCACCGACCGGCACCGTGATCGCCGCGTCGCCGTGCCAGCCGTCGACGATCGCGCCGCAGTCGATCGAGATCAGGTCACCGGCGGCGAGCACCCGCTCACCGGGGATGCCGTGCACGATCTCCTCGTTCACCGACGCGCAGATCGAGCCGGTGAACCCGTGGTACCCCTTGAACGAGGGCGTCGCGCCGGACGAGCGGATGTTGTCCTCCGCGATCGCGTCCAGCTCACCCGTACTGATTCCGGCCCGGACCGCGCCGCGGAGCAGTTCCAGCGTGCGGCCGACCACCAGGCCGGCCTTGCGCATCGCCAGGATCTGCTCGCGGGTCTTGATCTCGATACCGCGATCTCTAAACATGGCCGTACATCACGTCCGGTTACTCGGTGACGGGCTTCAGCGCCGCGAGTACGCGCTCGCTGACCTCGTCGATCTCGCCGACGCCGTTCACCTCGACCAGCAGGCCGCGCTGCGCGTACACCTGCAGCAGCGGCTTGGTCTCGGCGGTGTAGACGTCCTGCCGGTGCCGGACCACCTCTTCGGAGTCGTCGGTCCGGCCCTCGATGTGCGCCCGCTTGGTCATCCGCTCGACCAGCACCTCGATGTCGGCCACCAGCGCGACCACGGCGTCCAGCTTGTGCCCGTGCTCGGCCAGGATGTCGTCGAGGGTGCCGACCTGGGCCAGCGTCCGCGGGTACCCGTCGAGCAGGAAGCCCTCGCCCGCGTCGGCCTCCGACAGCCGGTCCCGGACCATCGAGTTGGTGACCTCGTCCGGGACGTAGTCGCCGGCGTCCATGTAGCGCTTCGCCTCGACACCGAGCGGCGTCTCGTCCTTCACGTTCGCACGGAAGATGTCGCCGGTGGACACGGCCGGGATATTGAGGCGTTCCGCAAGCACCTTTGCCTGCGTGCCCTTGCCCGCCCCGGGCGGACCCATCAGCAACATTCTCATCAGCGCAGGAACCCTTCGTAGTTACGCTGCTGCAGCTGACTCTCGATCTGCTTCACCGTGTCCAGCCCGACCCCGACCATGATCAGGATCGACGTACCACCGAAGGGGAAGTTCTGGTTGGCGTTCAGCAGGACGAGGGCGACCAGCGGGATCATCGAGATCACCGCGAGATAGAGCGCTCCTGGCAGCGTGATGCGGTCCAGCACGTACTTCAGGTATTCCTCGGTCGGCCGCCCGGCCCGGATGCCCGGGATGAAGCCGCCGTACTTCTTCATGTTGTCGGCGACCTCCTTCGGGTTGAAGGTGATCGAGACGTAGAAGTACGTGAAGAAGATGATCAGGGCGACGTACGTCACCATGTAGATCGGGTGGTCGCCCTTGACCAAGTTCCCCTGGATCCAGTTCGCCCAGGGTTTGCCCTGCTGGAACTGACTGACCAGAACGGGGAGATACAGCAGACTGGAGGCGAAGATGACCGGGATGACACCGGCCTGGTTCACCTTCAGCGGAATGTAGGTGGAGGTCCCGCCGAACATCTTCCGGCCGACCATCCGCTTCGCGTACTGGACCGGGATCCGGCGCTGGGCCTGCTCGATGAAGATGACCGCGGCCATGATCACGAGGCCGATCGCGATCACCACGACGAAGGTGGTGACGCCCTTCTGCTTGCGGATGCTCCACAGCTGGGTCGGGAAGGTGGCGACGATCTGGGTGAAGATCAGGATCGACATACCGTTGCCGACGCCACGGTCGGTGATCAGCTCACCGAGCCACATGATGATGCCGGTACCGGCGGTCATGGTCAGCACCATCACCGAGACGGCGAACCAGTCGTCCTTGTACAGCAGCGGCTCGGTGCAGCCCTGGAACAGCCGGCCCGGCGTCCGGGCCAGCGCCACGAACGCGGTGGACTGCAGGATCGCCAGCCCGACGGTGAGGAACCGGGTGTACTGGGTGATCTTCGCCTGGCCCGCCTGGCCTTCCTTCTTCAGCGACTCCAGCCGCGGGATCACCACGGTGAGCAGCTGCAGGATGATGCTGGCGGTGATGTACGGCATGATGCCGAGCGCGAAGATCGCGAGCTGCAGCAGTGCCCCACCGGAGAACAGGTTGATCAAGTTGTACAGGTTGGCGTTCTGGCCGCCCTGGGAGATCTTGATACACGTGTGCAGAGACTGAACGTTGACGCCGGGTGCCGGTACGACGGAGCCGATCCGGAAGATCACGACGATGAAGAGCACGAACAAGATCTTCCGGCGCAGGTCCGGAGTCTTGAACGCGTTGGCGAAGGCGCCTAACACCCTGTCCTCCCACAAGTTTCCCTTGCCGCGGGCACGGCAGGGCCTAGCTGAACCGCTGGGCAAGAGACGAACCAGGGCTCGTCCGACCGGCGCAGGATATCAAGCACCGATCGTTACGAGCCCTGGACCTCGTGTCACACCTCGGTCGTGGTTCCTCCGGCCGCCTGGATCTTGTCCGTGGCGGACTTCGAGAACTTGTGTGCCGAGACCTGCAGTGCCACGGTCAGTTCGCCGTCACCCAGCACCTTCACCGGCTGACCACGACGGACCGCGCCCTTGGCGACCAGTTCGGCCACGCCGACCTCGCCACCTTCGGGAAACAGTTGTCCGAGCTTGTCCAGGTTAACGACCTGGAACTCCACCCGGTTCCTGCTCTTGAAGCCCTTCAGCTTCGGGAGCCGCATGTGCAGCGGCATCTGGCCACCCTCGAACCACTCGGGGATGTTGTTCCGCGCCTTGCTGCCCTTGGTACCGCGGCCGGCCGTCTTGCCCTTGCTGCCCTCACCGCGACCCACGCGGGTCTTGGCGGTCTTGGCACCGGGCGCCGGACGCAGGTGGTGAACCTTGAGCGTCATATCAGTCGACCTCCTCGACGGTGATGAGGTGGCGAACCGCCCGCACCATGCCGCGGACCTCGGGCTTGTCCTCGTGGACGGCGGTGTCGCCGATCCGCTTGACTCCGAGCGTACGCAGCGTGTCGCGCTGGTTCTGCTTGCCACCGATGCCCGAACGGGTCTGGGTCACCTTCAGGCGTGCCATCAGGAAGCCACCTCCGCCCGCGCCTTCAGCAGCGCGGCGGGCGCGACGTCCTCGACCGGCAGGCCACGGCGCGCGGCCACGGCCTCCGGGGTCTCCAGGCTCCGCAGCGCCTCCACCGTGGCGTGCACCACGTTGATGGAGTTCGAGGAACCCAGCGACTTGCTGAGGATGTCGTGGATACCGGCGCACTCCAGCACGGCGCGCGCCGAGCCACCCGCGATCACACCGGTACCGGGAGCGGCCGGACGCAGCATCACTACGCCCGCGGCCTTCTCGCCCTGCACCGGGTGCGGGATGGTGCCCTGAATCCGCGGCACCTTGAAGAACGCCTTCTTGGCCTCCTCGACGCCCTTGGCGATCGCCGCGGGCACCTCCTTGGCCTTTCCGTAACCCACACCGACGGTGCCTTCACCGTCGCCGACGACCACGAGGGCGGTGAAGCTGAAGCGACGACCACCCTTCACGACCTTGGCGACCCGGTTGATGGCTACCACGCGCTCGATGTAGGCGGTCTTGTCCGCCTGCTGACCGCGACCACCGTCGCGGCCACGGCGCTCACCACCGGCGCCGCCTCCGCGACGCTGCTGGCCTCCGCTCATTTCGAACTACCCTCTTCCCTTGATCGCCTGTCAGAAGCCGAGGCCGCCCTCACGGGCAGCATCCGCTAGGGCCGCGATACGGCCGTGGTACTTGTTCCCGGCCCGGTCGAAGACGACCGAGTCGATGCCGGCGGCCTTGGCCCGGTCGGCGATCAGGCCGCCGACCGTCTTGGCCTTGTCGGTCTTGTTGTCCGACGCGCCGCGCAGGTCGGCCTCCATGGTGGAGGCGGAGACCAGCGTCTTGCCGGCCACGTCGTCGATCACCTGAACGAACAGGTGCCGCGACGACTTGGTGACCACCAGCCGCGGCCGGACGGCCGTGCCGTTGATCTTCTTCCGGACGCGAATCTGGCGACGCAGACGCGAGGCCGTCTTCTTGGCGGAGTGCTTGTTGTGCCGCAGTCCGATCGCCATGGTTACTTACCAGCCTTTCCGACCTTGCGGCGCACTACCTCGCCGGCATACCGCACGCCCTTGCCCTTGTACGGCTCGGGCTTGCGCAGCTTGCGGATGTTCGCGGCGACCTCGCCGACCGACTGCTTGTCGATGCCGAGCACCGAGAACTTGGTCGGGGCCTCGACGTTGAAGGTGATCCCCTCCGGCGCGTCCACCGTGATGGTGTGGCTGTAGCCGAGGGAGAACTCCAGCTGGGTCGGTCCCTTGGCCAGGACGCGGTACCCGACGCCGACGATCTCGAGCTTCTTCTCGTAGCCCTCGGTGACACCGGTGACCAGGTTGGCGATCAGGGTGCGGGAGAGGCCGTGCAGTTCCTTGCTCTTGCGCAGGTCGTCCGGGCGGGTCACGGCAATGGCGCCGTCCTCGTCCCGGTTGACCACGATGGGCTCAGCGACTACGTGCGAGAGCTGACCCTTGGGACCCTTGACGGTGACCGTCTGGCCGTCGATCGTGACGTCGACGCCGGACGGGACCGAGACCGGGAGCTTTCCGATGCGAGACATTTCAGTGGTCCTCCTTCCGGTTCTTCGTCACCAGACGTAGGCGAGGACTTCCCCGCCAACGCCCTTGTTCTTCGCCTGACGGTCGGTCAGCAGTCCCTGGGACGTCGAGATGATCGCGACGCCCAGGCCGCCGAGGACCTTGGGCAGGTTGGTCGACTTCGCGTAGACCCGCAGGCCCGGCTTGCTGATCCGGCGGACGCCCGCGATGGAGCGCTCCCGGCTCGGGCCGAACTTCAGGTCGACCGTCAGGGTCTTGCCGACGGCACCCTCCGCGGGGTCCTCGACCTTGTAGGAGGCGATGTAGCCCTCCTGCTGAAGGATGTCGGCGATGCCCTGCTTGATCTTGCTGTACGGCATCGTGGTCGACTCGTGGTACGCCTGGTTGGCGTTCCGCAGACGCGTCAACATGTCTGCGATCGGGTCGGTCATCGTCATGGCCTGGGGCCTCTTTCCCGCCGTGGTTTCGCCGTTCGGCGACCTACGGTGACTAGATGGTGGTGAATGGGGAGAAGTTCTGGGTGGGACTCGGTCACCAGCTGGACTTGGTCACGCCGGGCAGCTCGCCCCGGTGTGCCATCTCCCGCAGGCAGATCCGGCACAGGCCGAACTTGCGGAAGACCGCCTTCGGCCGGCCGCAGCGCTGGCAGCGGGTGTAACCGCGAACCGCGAACTTCGGCTTCCGGGCCTGCTTGACCTTGAGTGCTGTCTTCGCCACGTCAGTTCTCCTTGAACGGGAAGCCGAGCGCCCGCAGCAGGGCCCGGCCCTCGTCGTCGTTCTTCGCGGTGGTCACCACGGTGATGTCCATGCCCCGGACCCGGTCGATGCGGTCCTGGTTGATCTCGTGGAACATCACCTGCTCGGTCAGACCGAAGGTGTAGTTCCCGGTGCCGTCGAACTGCTTGGCCGACAGACCGCGGAAGTCGCGAATCCGGGGCAGCGCGAGCGCCAGCAGCCGGTCCAGGAACTCCCACATCCGGTCGCCGCGCAGCGTCACGTGGGCGCCGATCGGCATCCCCTCACGCAGCTTGAACTGCGCGATCGACTTGCGAGCCTTGGTCACCTGCGGCTTCTGACCGGTGATCGCGGCCAGGTCCTTCACCGCGCCCTCGATCAGCTTCGAGTCCCGCGCCGCCTCGCCGACGCCCATGTTCACCACGATCTTGGTGAGCCCGGGCACCTGCATCACGTTCGCGTACTTGAACTCGTCGTGCAGCTTGCCGACGATCTCCTCGCGGTACTTCGTCTTCAGCCGCGGCTGCGTCTTGTTCTCGGTCACTGCGGTGGTCATCAGATCTCCTCGCCGGTCTTCACGGCGATCCGGACGCTCCGGTAACCGGTGTACGTCGAACCGTCGGGACGGCGCTTCTGCACCTCGACGCGGTTGTAGCCGACGCGGGTGGTTACCTTCTGCTTCTTGCCGTCCTTCTCGACCTCGACGACAAGCGCCACGTTCGAGACGTGGATCGGGGCTTCCTGGGTGACGATGCCACCGGTGGTGCCGCCGCGCTGGGCCTGCTGCACCTTGGTGTGCTTCTTCACCCGGTTGACGCCCTCGACGATGACCTTCTCGTCGTCCGGGAAGACCTGGATGATCTTGCCCTCGAGGCCCTTGGACTTACCGGCGATCACACGAACCTGATCGCCCTTCTTCACGTGCAGCTTCTTCTGCTGGGCCATCTCAGAGCACCTCCGGCGCGAGCGAGATGATCTTCATGAAGCGCTTCTCCCGCAGCTCCCGGCCGACCGGGCCGAAGATACGGGTACCGCGCGGCTCGCCGTCGGCCTTCAGGATCACCGCGGCGTTCTCGTCGAAGCGGATGTAGGAGCCGTCCGGACGCCGGCGCTCCTTCACGGTCCGCACGACGACCGCCTTGACGACGTCACCCTTCTTCACACCACCGCCGGGGATCGCGTCCTTGACGGTGGCGACGATCGTGTCACCGACACCGGCGTAGCGCCGACCGGAGCCACCGAGAACGCGGATGCAAAGGATCTCCTTCGCGCCCGTGTTGTCGGCGACCTTCAGTCGCGACTCCTGCTGGATCATCTGTTGATCTCCTGGTTGTCTCGCTGGTTCTCACCGTGGTGAGCCTTGCGGAACGAATAAATTCGAATGGTTTCCGGACGGTGCCGAAGCACCGGGCCGGGAACTACTTGGCCTTCTCGAGAATCTCGACGACGCGCCAGCGCTTGGTCGCCGACAGCGGCCGGGTCTCCATCAGGAGGACGCGGTCGCCGATCCCGGCGGCGTTCTGCTCGTCGTGCGCCTTCAGCTTGCTGGTACGCCGGATGACCTTGCCGTAGAGCTTGTGCTTGACCCGGTCCTCGACCTCGACGGTGACGGTCTTGTCCATCTTGTCGCTCAGCACCAGGCCCTCACGGGTCTTCCGGCGGCCTCGCGCCTCGGTGGTCGTGCTCACGGTCTCGTCCTTCGTGTTCTCGGTCATGCGTTCGCCTTCTCACTGTCGTCCGCAGCTTCGTCGGCGACGGCCGCGGCCTCGGCCGGGGCGTCCACCTCCTCGGTGATACCGAGCGCGCGCTCGGACAGCACCGTGTAGATGCGGGCGATGTCCTTGCGGACGGCGCGCAGCCGGCCGTGGGACTCCAGCTGTCCGGTGGCAGCCTGGAACCGGAGGTTGAACAGCTCCTCCTTGGCTTCACCGAGCTTGGTCATCAGCTCGTCCCGGCCCAGGTTCCGCAGCTCGGCGGCGGTCAGGGTAGCCATCAGTTCTCACCTGCCTCTCGGGTGATGAAGCGGCACTTCATCGGCAACTTGTGGATCGCGCGGCGCATCGCCTCGCGAGCGATGTCCTCGGGAACACCGGACAGCTCGAACAGCACTCGGCCGGCCTTCACGTTCGCGATCCACCACTCCGGCGAACCCTTACCGGAACCCATCCGGGTTTCGGCCGGCTTCTTGGTCAGCGGGCGGTCCGGGTAGATGTTGATCCAGACCTTTCCGCCACGCTTGATGTGCCGGGTCATCGCGATACGCGCGGACTCGATCTGCCGGTTGGTGACGTAGTGGCTCTCCAGCGCCTGGATGCCGAAGTCACCGAAGGCCAGCGTGGTACCACCCTTGGCAGCACCGCTGCGCTTCGGGTGGTGCTGCTTGCGGTGCTTGACCTTGCGGGGGATGAGCATGGTTCAGCTCTCCGTTCCGGTCGTCTCGGCGGCCTTGGCTGCCGGCGCGCTCTCGGCGGCCTTGTCGGCCGTCGCGGCGTTGTCGTTGCGGGCGTCGCGGCGGTTGTCGCCACCACGGCCGCCGCGGTCGCCACCACGGCCACCCCGGTCGCCACCACGGCCACCGCGGTCGTCGCGGCGAGCCGGCCGGCGCTGCTGGTTGGCAGCCCGGGCCGCCGCCTGCGCCTCGCGCTCGGCGCGGGAGCCGGCCACGTCACCCTTGTAGATCCAGACCTTCACGCCGATCCGGCCGAAGGTCGTCCGGGCCTCGTAGAAGCCGTAGTCGATGTCGGCCCGCAGCGTGTGCAGCGGGACGCGGCCCTCGCGGTAGAACTCCGACCGCGACATTTCCGCGCCACCGAGCCGGCCGGAGCACTGGATCCGGATGCCCAGGGCGCCGCCACGCATGGTGGTCTGCATCGCCTTGCGCATCGCGCGGCGGAACGCCACGCGGCCGGACAGCTGCTCGGCCACACCCTGGGCGACCAGCTGCGCGTCCACCTCGGAGTTCTTCACCTCGAGGATGTGGATGTTCAGCTGCACCTGCTTGCCGGTGAGCTCCTCCAGGCTGCCCCGAATCCGGTCCGCCTCGGCGCCGCGGCGACCGATCACGATGCCCGGACGAGCGGTGTGGATGTCGACCCGGACCCGGTCACGGGTGCGCTCGATCTCCACGCGGGAGATGCCGGCGCGCTCCATGCCCTTGCTCAGCAGGCGGCGGATCTTGACGTCCTCGCCCACGTAGTCCTTGTACAGCTTGTCGGCGTACCAACGGCTCTTGTGGTCGGTGCTGATGCCGAGACGGAACCCGTGCGGGTTTACCTTCTGTCCCACGTCAGGACTCCTTCTTCTCAGCGGTGGCCTTCTTGGCGGCCTTCTTCGCGGTCGCCTTCTTGGCCGGCTTCTCGGTGGCCTCGTCCTTGACCGGCTTGTCGGCAGCCTTCTTGGCAGCCTTCTTCGCCGGGGACTTCGCCGCCGAATCAGCGGTCTTCTTGGCCGCGGCCTTCTTGGCCGGTGCCTTCGGAGCCGCCTCCTCGGTGACGGCTCGACCACGACGGTGATGTGGCTGGTCCGCTTGTCGATCCGGGTGGCCCGGCCCTGGGCGCGGGGACGGTGACGCTTCAGCGTCGGTCCCTCGTCGACCAGAACCTTGGACACGACCAGGTCGGTCCGGCTCAGGTGCTCGGTGCCCTCGGCGTTCGCCGCGGCGCTGTCGACGACCTTGTACACGGTCGCGGCAGCGGCCTGCGGGGCGAACTTCAGAGTGGCGAGTGCGTCGTCGACGCCCAGACCGCGCACCAGATCACCCACGCGGCGCGCCTTCATCGGCGTCACGCGGACGAAGCGCGCGACCGCGAAGGCCCCGGGCTGCTCGCCCAGCAGGCTCTCGCGACGGGCGCTGACCGCCCTACGCTCTTGAACGCTCATGATGTTCGAATCTCTCCGTAGGTTGCTTTCGCTTCGTCACTGACCATGGGTCAGCGACGCCGTGACTTCCGGTCGTCCTTCTCGTGACCCTTGAACGTGCGGGTCGGCGCGAACTCGCCGAGCTTGTGCCCGACCATCGCGTCCGTCACGAACACCGGTACGTGCTTGCGGCCGTCGTGCACCGCCAGCGTGTGGCCGATCATGTCCGGCACGATCATCGATCGGCGGGACCAGGTCTTGATGACGTTCTTGGTGCCCTTCTCGTTCTGCACCTCCACCTTCTTCATCAGGTGGTGGTCGACGAACGGGCCCTTCTTCAGGCTGCGTGGCATTCTGGCCGGCTCTCCCTATCAGCGCTTCTTGCCGGCCTTGCGGCGCCGGACGATCATGCGGTCGCTTTCCTTGCGGGTGCGGGTCCGGCCTTCCGGCTGGCCCCACGGGGACACCGGGTGGCGTCCACCCGAGGTCTTGCCCTCACCACCACCGTGCGGGTGGTCGACCGGGTTCATCGCGACACCACGGACGGTCGGGCGCTTGCCCTTCCAGCGCATCCGGCCCGCCTTGCCCCAGTTGATGTTCGACTGCTCGCCGTTGCCGACCTCACCGAGGGTGGCGCGGCAGCGTACGTCGACCATCCGGACCTCGCCGGACGGCATCCGCAGGGTGGCCATCCGGCCTTCCTTCGCGACCAGCTGGATGCTGGCACCGGCGGAGCGGCCCATTTTGGCGCCACCGCCCGGCCGCAGCTCGACCGCGTGGATGGTGGAACCGACCGGGATGTTGCGCAGCGGCAGGTTGTTGCCGACCTTGATGTCAGCGGCCGGGCCGTTCTCCACGACCGTGCCCTGCTTCAGGTTCGCCGGGGCGAGGATGTACCGCTTCTCGCCGTCCACGTAGTGCAGCAGCGCGATCCGGGCGGTGCGGTTCGGGTCGTACTCGATGTGCGCGACCTTGGCCGGCACGCCGTCCTTGTCGTACCGCTTGAAGTCGATCAGCCGGTACGCCCGCTTGTGACCGCCACCGTGGTGCCGGGTGGTGATCTTGCCCGAGCTGTTCCGGCCGCCCTTCTTCGGCAGCGGACGCAGCAGCGACTTCTCCGGGGTCGAACGGGTGAGCTCGACGAAGTCGGCCACGCTCGAGCCACGGCGGCCCGGCGTCGTCGGCTTGTACTTGCGGATTCCCATTACGACTGGCCTCCGAAGATGTCGATGCGGTCGTCGCCCTTGAGGGTCACGATCGCCCGCTTGGTGTCCGGGCGCTTGCCGAAACCGGACCGGGTCCGGCGGCGCTTGCCCTTGCGGTTGAGAGTGTTGACGTCGCTGACCTTGACCTTGAACACCTTCTCGACCGCGAGCTTGATCTCGGTCTTGTTGGCGTCCGGCGCGACCTCGAACGTGTACTTCTGCTCGTCCAGCAGGCCGTAGCTCTTCTCGCTCACGACCGGCCGGAGCAGCACGTCCCGCGGGTCCTTGTTGATTCCGTGGCTCATGCTTCTACCTCCTCGGCTTCAGTCGACGTGGCGACGGCCTTGACGGACTTGCCCTTGGGCGCACCCGCGACGAACGAGTCGAGAGCGGCCTGGGTGAACACGACCGCGTCGCTGCAGAGAACGTCGTACGCGTTCAGCTGGTCGGCCGCGATCAGGTGCACGTGCTGCACGTTGCGCAGGCTCAGCCAGGTGAGCTCGTCGGCGCGGTCCACGACGACCAGGGCCTTGCCCGGGTCGGTGATCTGGCCGAGTACGTTCAGCGCTGCCTTGGTGGAGGGCTTGTCGCCGTCCACGAAGCTCTCGACCACGAACACGCGGCCGTCGCGGGCCCGGTCCGACAGCGCGCCGCGGAGCGCGGCGGCGATCATCTTCTTCGGGGTCCGCTGGCTGTAGTCGCGCGGTGTCGGGCCGTGGACGACGCCACCGCCGGTGAACTGCGGCGCCCGGGTCGAACCCTGACGGGCCCGGCCGGTGCCCTTCTGGCGGTACGGCTTGGCGCCACCGCCGGACACCTCGCCCCGGGTCTTCGCCTTGTGCGTACCCTGGCGGGCCGCGGCCAGCTGGGCCACCACTACCTGGTGGATCAGCGGGATGTTGACCTGGACGTCGAACAGCTCGGCCGGAAGCTCGGCGGAACCCTTCTTGGTGACCTTGTCGCCCTTCACGGCGACGACGTCGACGGTGCTCACTTCTGGGCTCCCTTCGCGGCGTTGCGGATCAGCACCAGGCCGCCCTTGGGGCCGGGGACCGCGCCCTTCAGCAGGATCAGGCCGCGCTCGGTGTCCACCGCGTGCACGCTGATGTTCTGCGTGGTGACCTGCTCGGCGCCCATCCGGCCCGCCATCCGCAGGCCCTTGAAGACCCGGCCGGGGGTGGCGCAGCCGCCGATGGAACCCGGCGAGCGGTGCTTCTTGTGCACACCGTGGGTCGCGCGCAGGCCGTGGAAGCCGTGCCGCTTCATCACACCGGCGAAGCCCTTGCCCTTGCTGGTGGCGGAAACGTCCACCCGCTCACCGGCCTCGAACGCCTCGGCCTTGATCTCCTGGCCCAGCGTGTACTCGCTGGCGTCGGCGGTGCGCAGCTCCAGCAGGTGCCGCCGCGGCGTCACGCCGGCCTTGTCGAAGTGGCCGCGCAGGGGCTTGGTCACCTTGCGCGGGTCGATGTCGCCGAAGGCGATCTGGACGCCGTCGTAGCCGTCCCGGTCCGCGGTGCGGACACCGGTGACGACGCAGGGCCCGGCCTGGATCACGGTGACGGGGACGACACGGTTGTTCTCGTCCCAGGTCTGGGTCATGCCGAGCTTGGTGCCCAGCAGACCGCGCGTGTTCTTGGTAGCAGTGCTCATTGGCTGTACGCGTCCCTCAGAGCTTGATCTCGATGTCGACACCGGCCGGCAGGTCGAGACGCATCAGCGAGTCGACGGTCTTCGGCGTGGGGTCGATGATGTCGATGAGCCGCTTGTGGGTGCGCATCTCGAAGTGCTCGCGGCTGTCCTTGTACTTGTGCGGCGAGCGGATGACGCAGAACACGTTCTTTTCCGTCGGCAACGGCACCGGGCCAGCAACCTTCGCACCAGTACGCGTCACCGTGTCGACAATCTTGCGTGCCGAGCTGTCGATGACCTCGTGGTCGTAGGCCTTCAGCCGGATGCGGATCTTCTGTCCCGCCATCGCTTCGCTTCGTCCTTCTCTTTCGTCAACGTCTGTGTCGCTCCGACCCCCGCGGTCGGGTGTGTCGCCGTGTGCCTAAAAATCTACGGCACGCGCGTGACTCACCGCTTCGTCGACCTGGGTGGAGATCGGGGCCCGGTCTCGGACCGGAACCTCGGCGAGGTCTCCGGTCCGGCGCACCAGCCAGATCAAGAAGACCTGGGGCGCACCCCGGCGGCCTCGCCTGAGCAACCTGAATAGTGTGCCAGAGATTGGCGCCGAAACGCCAATCGGGGCCTCACGGCCCGATCCGGTACCACCTGAGCGCCGGACCGGGCGCAAAGCAGAGGTCCGCGGGGGCTCGATGTTCTGAGCCCTCGCGGACCTCGTCAGATCACTTGAGGATCTTGGTGACCCGGCCGGCGCCGACGGTGCGGCCACCTTCACGGATCGCGAACTTCAGACCGTCCTCCATCGCGATCGGCTGGATCAGCTCGACCGCCATGTCGGTGTTGTCGCCCGGCATGACCATCTCGGTGCCCTCGGGCAGCGTGACGACACCGGTGACGTCGGTGGTACGGAAGTAGAACTGCGGGCGGTAGTTCTGGAAGAACGGCGTGTGACGGCCGCCCTCCTCCTTGGAGAGGATGTAGACCGAGGCCTCGAAGTTCGTGTGCGGGGTGGTCGTACCCGGCTTGATCACGACCATGCCGCGCTCGACGTCCTCGCGCTTCGTACCACGCAGCAGCAGACCGACGTTCTCACCGGCCTGGCCCTCGTCCAGCAGCTTCCGGAACATCTCGATACCGGTGACCGTGGTGGTCTGCTTCTGCGGACGGATACCGACGATGTCGACGGTCTCGTTGACCTTGACGACACCGCGCTCGATCCGGCCGGTGATGACGGTGCCGCGACCCGTGATGGTGAAGACGTCCTCCACCGGCATCAGGAACGGCTTGTCGATCTCGCGCTCCGGCTGCGGGATGTACTCGTCGACCGCGTTCATCAGCTCGAGGATCGACTCGCCCCACTTGGCGTCGCCGGTCAGGGCCGGGTGGGCCGCGACGCGGACGATCGGCGCGTTGTCGCCGTCGAACTCCTGCTCCGAGAGCAGCTCCCGGACCTCGAGCTCGACGAGCTCCAGGATCTCCTCGTCGTCGACCATGTCGCACTTGTTCAGCGCGACGACCATCGCCGGAACGCCGACCTGACGGGCGAGCAGCACGTGCTCACGCGTCTGCGGCATCGGGCCGTCGGTGGCGGCGACGACCAGGATCGCGCCGTCCATCTGCGCCGCACCGGTGATCATGTTCTTGATGTAGTCCGCGTGACCCGGGCAGTCGACGTGGGCGTAGTGCCGGGCCTCGGTCTGGTACTCGACGTGCGCGATCGAGATGGTGATACCGCGCTGACGCTCTTCCGGCGCCTTGTCGATCTGATCGAAGGCCGACGCCTCGTTCAGGTCCGGGTACTTGTCGTGCAGCACCTTGGTGATCGCCGCGGTAAGCGTGGTCTTACCGTGGTCGATGTGACCGATGGTACCGATGTTGACGTGCGGCTTGGTCCGCTCGAACTTCGCCTTCGCCACTGGGGCCCTCCTGGATAAATGTTGACTACGCCGTACGCCGACGCGCTTTGGGTGTGGTGGCCAGGAACGAGTGTGTTACTCGCCCCGGGCCTTCTTGATGATCTCTTCCGCCACGTTCTTCGGAACCTCGGCGTAGGAATCGAACTGCATCGAGTAGGACGCGCGGCCCTGCGTCTTGGAACGCAGGTCACCGACATACCCGAACATCTCCGACAGCGGCACCAGGGCCTTGATCGCCCGGCTGCCACCGGGGCCTTCGTCCATCGACTGGATCTGGCCACGGCGTGAGTTGAGGTCGCCGATCACTTCACCCATGTAGTCCTCGGGGGTGGTGACCTCGACCGCGAACATCGGCTCCAGGATGACCGGAGTCGCCCGGCGGGCGGCGTCCTTGAAGGCCATCGAACCGGCGATCTTGAACGCGAGCTCGGAGGAGTCGACGTCGTGGTAGGCGCCGTCGGTCAGCGTGACCTTGACGTCGACCATCGGGTAGCCGGCCAGTACGCCGAACTCCATCGCCTCCTGGGCGCCCTCGTCCACCGACGGGATGTACTCGCGGGGGATCCGGCCACCGGTGACGGCGTTGACGAACTCGTACCCGCCCTCGCCACCGGCCTCGGCCGAAGTCGGCTCGATGTTGATGATCACACGCGCGAACTGACCCGAACCACCGGTCTGCTTCTTGTGCGTGTAGTCGACCTTCTCGACCTTCTTCTTGATCGTCTCGCGGTACGCGACCTGCGGCTTGCCGACGTTCGCCTCGACCCGGAACTCACGCTTCATCCGGTCGACCAGCACCTCGAGGTGCAGCTCGCCCATCCCGGCGATGATGGTCTGGCCGGTGTCGTCGTCGGTCCGGACCTGGAAGGTCGGGTCCTCCTCGGCGAGCCGCTGGATGGCGACGCCGAGCTTCTCCTGGTCGGCCTTCGACTTCGGCTCGATCGCGACCGAGATGACCGGGGCCGGGAACTGCATCGACTCCAGTACGACCTGCTTGGCCGGGTCGCACAGCGTCTCACCGGTGGTGGTGTCCTTCAGACCCATCACCGCGACGATGTGACCGGCGCCGATCGAGGCGATCTCCTCACGCTTGTTCGCGTGCATGCGGTAGATCTTGCCGATCCGCTCCTTGCGGCCCTTGGTCGGGTTCAGCACCTGGGTGCCGGTCTCGAGCTTGCCCGAGTACACCCGGATGAAGGTCAGCTTGCCCAGGTGCGGGTCGGCCGCGATCTTGAACGCCAGCGCCGAGAACGGCTCGTCGTCGGCCGGCTTGCGCAGCACGACCTGCTCCGGGTCCTTGACGTCGTGGCCCTCGATGGCCGGGACGTCGATCGGGCTCGGCAGGTAGGCGTTGATCGCGTCCAGCAGCGGCTGAACGCCCTTGTTCTTGAACGCCGTTCCGGTCAGTACCGGGGTCAGCTTGCTCGCCAGGGTGGCTCGCCGGATGCCCGCGACGAGCTGCTCCTCGGTCGGCTGCTCGCCCTCGAGGTACTGCTCCATGATCTCGTCGTCGGCCTCGGCCAGCGTCTCGATCAGCTTGTCGCGCCACTCGGCGGCGATCTCGGTGTGCGACGCCGGGATCTCCTCGACGGTGTAGTCCTCACCCATCGTGGTCTCGCCGCGCCAGGTCAGCGCGCGCATCCCGATCAGGTCGACGACGCCGATGAAGTCGGCCTCGGACCCGATCGGCAGCTGCAGCACCAGCGGCGTCGCGGCCAGCCGGTCGACGATCATGTCGACACAGCGCATGAACTCGGCGCCGGTCCGGTCCAGCTTGTTCACGAAGCAGATCCGGGGCACGCCGTACCGGTCGGCCTGACGCCACACGGTCTCGGACTGCGGCTCCACGCCGGCCACGCCGTCGAACACCGCGACCGCGCCGTCCAGCACGCGCAGCGAGCGCTCCACCTCGACGGTGAAGTCGACGTGTCCGGGGGTGTCGATGATGTTGATGGTGTGGTCTTTCCAGGTGCAGGTCGTCGCGGCGGACGTGATCGTGATGCCGCGCTCCTGCTCCTGCTCCATCCAGTCCATCGTGGCGGCGCCGTCGTGGACCTCACCGATCTTGTAAGTGATACCGGTGTAGAAGAGGATCCGCTCGGTCGTCGTCGTCTTACCGGCGTCGATGTGGGCCATGATCCCGATGTTGCGGACCTTGGCCAGGTCGGTGGTGATTTGTACGGCCACCTCGGTGGTCTGCCTCTCGATTCTGTACTGCGTCAAAGGGGTGAACGCTGGGTCCGGATCGGACCCGGGATCACCAGCGGTAGTGGGCGAAAGCCTTGTTGGCTTCGGCCATCTTGTGCGTGTCCTCGCGGCGCTTCACCGACGCGCCGAGACCGTTGGACGCGTCCAGGATCTCGTTCATCAGCCGCTCGGACATGGTCTTCTCGCGGCGGGCCCGCGAGTACGACGTCAGCCAGCGCAGCGCCAGCGTGGTCGACCGGCCCGGCTTGACCTCGATCGGCACCTGGTAGGTGGCACCACCGACGCGGCGGCTCTTCACCTCGATGCTCGGCTTCACGTTGTCCAGCGCACGCTTCAGCGTGATCACCGGGTCGGTGCCGGTCTTGGTACGGGTGCCCTCGAGCGCGCTGTAGACGATGCTCTGCGCGATCTGCTTCTTGCCGTCGACCAGGATCTTCGAGATCAACTGGGTGACGAGCGGCGAACTGTAGACCGGGTCGATGATGACCGGGCGCTTCGGGGCCGGACCCTTGCGCGGCATTAGCTCTTCTCCTTCTTCGCGCCGTAGAGGCTGCGAGCCTGCTTCCGGTTCTTCACACCCTGGGTGTCGAGCGAACCGCGGATGATCTTGTACCGGACACCCGGGAGGTCCTTCACCCGGCCACCGCGGACGAGCACGATCGAGTGCTCCTGCAGGTTGTGGCCGACACCGGGGATGTACGCGGTGACCTCGATGCCACTGGTCAGGCGGACACGTGCGACCTTACGAAGGGCCGAGTTCGGCTTCTTCGGCGTGGTCGTGTAGACGCGCGTGCACACACCACGACGCTGAGGAGAACCCTTCAGGGCCGGCGTCTTGTTCTTCGACACCTTGTCCTGGCGGCCCTTGCGGACCAGCTGCTGAATGGTGGGCACCGCGTAGCTCTTTCTGTCGTCCGGCTGGGTTTGCTGCTGTTACCTGACCCCCGCGGTCGGGTGTGTCGCGTGCGCACGAGCAGACCGAAGCCGTAATCTTCCAGACTGTCGGCAGGAGTCCCGTGCCACGCGGCCCGACCCGTTGGACGAGGGGCACGCATGACGGCCCAGGAAAGACCCCGGGCACGATCGTTAAGACTAGCGGGTGCCTCAAGCACGGTCAAAATGACTAACAGACCGCGAACGAGACCCTTCCGCGATCTCAGTGTACAGGGCCTCCGGCGGAGCGCTTGGCAAGCGCTTCCAGAGGCCCCGCTACGGGCGTTTCCCGGGCGTTTTCCTGGGCGCTTGTCAGGCGCGGAACTCGACGTCGGTGATCTGGCCGTCGACCACCCGGTAGAGCGCCAGCTGCGGCACCGCTTCGCCGTCGTCGTGGCTGATCACGTGCTCGACCACCCACTCCCCCAGCATCAGCCGCTCGACGATCTCGGTCTTGCAGCGGCCGGCCTCGAAGCGCGGCCGGTGGTACTCGCGCAGGAACCGGCGGCCCTTCAGCTCGGAACCGTCGGCGCGCTGGATCCGGGCCGTCGGCGAGTACGTCGCGAGGAACGCTTCCAGGTCGTGCGCCGCGTACGCCGCGTGTTCCCGGGCGACGATCCGCGCGGCCGGCGTCTCGGTGCTGACGGCAGCCACCGTAGCCAGGCCCAGATCGGCCAGTGTGGGCTGGGCAGGCGCCGGGGCGACCACTGGGGCGACCGGCTCCGGAGCGGCCACAGGAACAGCTGCAGGAGCCGCTGAGGGAGTTGCCGTACGAGTTGCCGAGGGAGTTGCCGAGGGCGCCGGCCGAGTAGCGGGTTCGGCAGGCGCCGCCGGCCGCTCCGCGACGGCGGTCCTGGCCGCGGCGGGCGTACGGCGGGTGGTGGTCGTGGTCTTCTTCTTGGCCGGGGGTGGTGGGACGAGGAGTTTGCCTTCGTCACCGGGCTCCTCGCCGAGGTGGGCGATCGCCCAGTCGAGAGCCTTGGTGACGGCGGCGCGTGATTCTTCGGTGTGGTCGAGCATGTCGAACCCGTGGTGCCCTTTCGGTACGTCGATGATGTCCAGCGCGGCGCCTCCCGCGGATACGAACTCCGCGACCGGACCAGCGAGCTCCTCAGACTCGAGTCCAGCCTTGGTCAGCAATACCGGCAGGTCCTTACTTGATACTTTCCCCGCCCCACCGCCCCGGTCGTGTTTTCCAATCACTTCAGCGGCACTAACCAACTCGTCGACACCGGGCGGGGTGGCGAGCCGGGGGTAGGTCAGGGCAACGAACCGCAACCAGTCGGGGCGGCTGTCCAGCCACTCCCCGGCCAGCAGGCCCGCACCCGAGAAGAACCACAGCCCGACCCGATCAGGGTCGACCCGTGGATCGGAGCGCAGCACGCCGACCGCAGCCTCCACCTCGTCCGCGGCCGCGACCAACTGGTCGAGACCGCGAATCAGACTGTGGTCGACCACCGCTGACACCACGCCAAGCCTGGCGGCAGCGGTCGCATAACCCTTGTAGACCGGCCAGTCCCGAGGCATTACCTCGAGCCCGTCCGGGCCTGGTCCCCCGTGCACGAAAAGAATCGCGCCGCCTCGAGCGGTACCGGGCGGGCGATACAGGTCGAGCTCCCCCAAGCGATCGACCCGGACATCGGAACCTTCCAGAACCCCCAAGACGAAAGGCCGCAAGTAGGCCGGCAGATCCGTCATGGACCAATCTTGGCGCATCCCGCCCCCAGTTTCAGCCGCCACCCCGAGTGTCTTCGCCGGCGCGCACCGTACCGGCTGGTAAAAGCCGCAAGGGCGGCACTTCCCAACACCCACCACACCACCGCCCCACAGCACCCGCCCCGCGACATACCACCCGCCCGTCACGCCACCTCACCACAACGCACGCCACCACCCGCGCTCCACATCACCCGAAAGGCCCCCGGCAACACCTCACAACGCCGGCCAACCAACACCCCTTCCAACCCCACCACCCTCACAACCAAAACAATCCTCCCCAAACCGGTTCGGGTCGTACAGAAGCCCGAACCGGGGAGCCCAGTACGCCCGATTTGGGCGGCTCAGCTCCCCAAACCGGTTTGGGGAGCTCGGCCGGGGTCCACCGAGCCAGAGGGGAAGGGTGGCGGTTACGCACAGGGCAGAGATTGGTTGGACGTACGGCGGTGTGAGTGGTGCATCTTCTTTGGCAGCGGGGCAGCGGGCGGCTTGTCGAAAGGAGATGCCGAATGCGAAACGTCGAGGCGTGCGGCGAGGGCCCGCGCGACGAGACAGGCGGGCGGCTGGGTGAGCTGTTCGAGCAGGTGAGCGGCCGCCAACTGGGCGCATTCAGCAGAGCGCAGGCAACCGAACACGGAATCACCGACAAAGTGCTTTCGCAGCGACGCCGAGCGCGTCAGATTCAACAGATCCATCGCGGCGTGTACGTGGACTTCACCGGGCCACTGCCATTTGAAACCAGAGTCTGGGCGGCCTGGCTGGCGTACGCCCCGGATGCAGCGCTCACCGGTGAGACGGCGCTGCGCCAGTACGGTGTCAAAGGTGAGTGGAGCGATGATCGCATCCACCTCGCTGTACCTCATGCGCGCCGGGTCATCGGGCGACCGAGCGTACTGGTTACCCGCCATCGCGGCTACTCGGCGCAGCTGTACGGCTCCCGGACACCTCCGATCATGCGCCTGGAAGTCGCGGCTCTGGTGCGAGCGAGCGCCGAACCCGACCTGTCCCGACAAGCCGCCCTGCTGCTCGAGGTCTGCCGGCAGCGCGCCACGACCCCCGCGCGCTTGCTCGCAGAGCTCGATTCACTGATCAGACTGCCTGGTCGCCAAACCCTCCGGCGAATCGTGCTGGACGCGGCGGACGGAGCGCAGTCGTTCCTGGAGCAGCAGTACCTGCACCGAGTCGAGCGGGCTCATGCTCTGCCGATCGCCGAGAGGCAGGTCCGTTTCCAATCGGCGACCGGCTCCAGGAAACATGTGGTGTACCGGGACTCCGAGTACACGCCGTATGGGCTGATCGTCGAGCTGGACGGACGGCGCGGACATTCGGACACCGAGTCGAGCTGGCGCGATATGCATCGCGACAACGCCGCGACAGTCAGCGGCAAACTCACCTTGCGTTTCGGGTACCAACTGGTCGACGAACCGTGCATCGCGGCCACTCAGGTGGCTGCCGCCCTCAACCTCCGAGGTTGGGCCGGGCGCCCTCGCCCCTGCTCCCCCACCTGCCAAGCCACTCGCCACTACTTCCCCAAACCGGTTCGGGGAGCGTAGTCCCCCCGGGTTGGGCAGCGCCGCTCCCCAAACCGGTTTGGGGGGGGTGGGTGAGAGTGGGCTGGGGCGTGCGGGATGGGCGTGCCGCTGTGAGATGCGGGCGAGCAGCGCAGGCCGAGCCGCCCGTGACACGTAGACGAGCAGCGCGGGCATGCCGTCATTAGATGTGGGCGTGCCGCCGGCTGCGTAGGCGTCGGGAGCGCCACAAGGGCGGCACCTCCCGGTTGGGAAGTGCCGCCCTTGTGAGCGGTGACTCGGCTCAGTTCTGGTACGAACCGAGGTCGAAGTCGTCGAGCGGGACCGACTGGCCGGACGACGGACCGAAGTCGTAGTCGTACGACTCGTAGCCGACCATCGAGTACATCGCGGCCTTCGCCTCCTCGGTGGGCTCGACCCGGATGTTGCGGTACCGGTCCATGCCCGTACCGGCCGGGATCAGCTTGCCGATGATGACGTTCTCCTTCAGACCGACCAGCGAGTCGGACTTGCCGTGGATCGCGGCCTCGGTGAGGACGCGGGTCGTCTCCTGGAAGGAGGCGGCCGACAGCCACGACTCGGTCGCCAGCGACGCCTTGGTGATACCCATCAGCACCGGACGGCCGGAAGCCGGCGTACCACCCTCGGCCACGACGCGGCGGTTCTCCGCCTCGAACATGATCCGGTCGGCAAGCTCACCCGGCAGCAGGTTCGCCTCGCCGGACTCGATCACCGTGACCCGGCGCAGCATCTGCCGGACGATGATCTCGATGTGCTTGTCGTGGATGGCCACACCCTGCGACCGGTACACCTCCTGGACCTCGTCCACCAGGTGCTCCTGCGCCTTCCGGACACCCAGGATCCGCAGTACCTCCTGCGGGTCCGGCGTACCCTGCGTCAGCTGCTGACCGACCTCGACGTGCTGACCTTCCTCGATCAGCAGGCGGCCACGCTTGGAGACCGGGTAGGCGACCTCCTCGGACCCGTCGTCCGGCGTCAGCACCAGCTTCCGGGTCTTGTCGGTGTCCTCGATCGAGATCCGGCCGGCGGCCTCCGAGATCGGCGCCTTGCCCTTGGGCTGGCGGGCCTCGAACAGCTCGACCACACGCGGCAGACCGTGGGTGATGTCATCACCCGCGACACCACCGGTGTGGAAGGTACGCATCGTCAGCTGCGTACCCGGCTCACCGATGGACTGGGCCGCGATGATGCCGACCGCCTCGCCGATGTCGACCGGCTTGCCGGTCGCCAGCGAACGGCCGTAGCACTTCGCGCAGGTACCGGTCTTGGCGTCACAGGTGAGCACCGACCGGACCTTCACCTCTTCGATCCCGGCCGCGACCAGCTGCGCGATCGACACGTCGCCCAGGTCGGCGCCGCCGGCCAGCACCACGTTGCCTTCGGCATCGAGGGCGTCGGTGGCCAGCGTCCGGGCGTACGCGCTGGTCTCCACGTTCTCGGCGTGGACGACCTTGCCGGACGGGTCCTTCTCGCCGATCTGCTTCGGCAGACCACGCTCGGTGCCGCAGTCCTCCTCGCGGATGATCACGTCCTGCGAGACGTCCACCAGACGACGGGTCAGGTACCCGGAGTCGGCGGTCCGCAGCGCGGTGTCGGCCAGGCCCTTCCGGGCACCGTGGGTGGCGATGAAGTACTCGACCACCGACAGGCCCTCACGGAAGTTGGACTTGATCGGCCGGGCGATGATCTCGCCCTTCGGGTTCGCCACCAGGCCACGCATACCGGAGATCTGCCGGATCTGCATCATGTTGCCTCGGGCACCGGAGTGCACCATCATCCAGATCGGGTTGTCCTTGGCGAAGTTCTCTTCCATCGCCTTACCGACCTCGGCGTTGGCGCCGGTCCAGATCTCGATCAGCTCCTGCCGCCGCTCGGACGAGGTGATCAGACCCCGCTCGAACTGCTTCTGGACCTTCTCGGCCTGCGACTCGTACCGGGCCATGATCTCGGGCTTGCTCGGCGGCGTGCTGAAGTCGTCGATCGACACCGTGACACCGGACCGGGTGGACCAGTAGTAGCCCAGGTCCTTGAGCGCGTCCAGCGCGTGCGCGACCTCGACCTTGGTGTACCGCTCGGCCAGGTCGTTGACGATCCCACCGAGCTGCTTCTTGCCCACCTCGGTGTCGACGAACGTGTAGTCCGACGGCAGCGCCTCGTTGAACAGCGCCCGGCCCAGCGTGGTCTCCAGCGCGAATCCGCCGTCGGCCAGCTCGATCGCGTCCGCCGGAGCGCCGGAGCCGCTCAGCCGGATGGTGATCTTGGCCTGCAGCGACAGCTCCTTGCGGTCGAAGGCCATCAGCGCCTCCGCCACCGAGCTGAACGCCCGGCCCTCGCCCTTGGCGCCTTCCTTCAGCATGGTCAGGAAGTAGATGCCGATGATCATGTCCTGGGTCGGCATCGTGACCGGACGGCCGTCGGCCGGCTTCAGGATGTTGTTCGTCGACAGCATCAGGATCCGCGCCTCGGCCTGCGCCTCGGCCGACAGCGGCAGGTGCACCGCCATCTGGTCACCGTCGAAGTCCGCGTTGAACGCGGAGCAGACGAGCGGGTGGATCTGGATCGCCTTGCCCTCGATCAGCTGCGGCTCGAACGCCTGGATGCCGAGCCGGTGCAGGGTTGGTGCACGGTTCAGCAGCACCGGGTGCTCGGTGATGACCTCTTCCAGTACGTCCCAGACCTGGGCGCGCTGACGCTCGACCATCCGCTTGGCGGACTTGATGTTCTGCGCGTGGTTGAGGTCGACCAGCCGCTTCATCACGAACGGCTTGAACAGCTCCAGCGCCATCGCCTTCGGCAGACCGCACTGGTGCAGCTTCAGCTGCGGGCCGACCACGATGACCGAACGGCCGGAGTAGTCGACGCGCTTGCCGAGCAGGTTCTGCCGGAAGCGGCCCTGCTTGCCCTTGAGCATGTCGGACAGCGACTTCAGCGGCCGGTTGCCCGGGCCGGTGACCGGACGGCCACGGCGGCCGTTGTCGAACAGCGCGTCGACGGCCTCCTGCAGCATCCGCTTCTCGTTGTTGACGATGATCTCCGGCGCGCCGAGGTCAAGCAGCCGCTTGAGCCGGTTGTTCCGGTTGATCACCCGGCGGTACAGGTCGTTCAGGTCCGAGGTGGCGAACCGGCCACCGTCGAGCTGCACCATCGGGCGCAGGTCCGGCGGGATCACCGGGACGCAGTCCAGCACCATGCCCATCGGGCTGTTGTTGGTGGCCAGGAACGCGGTCACGACCTTGAGCCGCTTCAGGGCGCGGGTCTTGCGCTGCCCCTTGCCGGTCTTGATCGTCTCGCGCAGGTTGGCCGCCTCGGCCTTCAGGTCGAAGGTCTCCAGCCGGCGCTGGATCGCGGCCGCGCCCATCGCGCCCTCGAAGTACTTGCCGAACCGCTCCTTCATGGCGCGGTAGAGGATCTCGTCGCCCTCCAGGTCCTGGACCTTCAGGTTCTTGAACCGGGTCCAGACCTCGTCGAGGCGGTCGATCTCGCGCTGCGCGCGGTCGCGCAGCTGCTTGACCTCACGCTCGGCGCCTTCCTTCACCTTGCGGCGGACGTCGGCCTTGGCGCCCTCGGCCTCGAGCTGCGCCAGGTCCTCCTCGAGCTTCTTCATCCGCGTCTCGATGTCGTTGTCACGACGGTTCTCGAGCTGCTTGCGCTCCACGTCCACCCGGCCCTCGAGCGAGGACAGGTCGCGGTGCCGCGACTCCTCGTCGACGTCGGTGATCATGTACGCCGCGAAGTAGATGACCTTCTCCAGGTCCTTCGGAGCGAGGTCGAGCAGGTAGCCGAGCCGCGACGGGACACCCTTGAAGTACCAGATGTGGGTGACCGGCGCGGCCAGCTCGATGTGGCCCATCCGCTCCCGGCGCACCTTGGAGCGGGTGACCTCGACGCCACACCGCTCGCAGATGATGCCCTTGAAGCGAACGCGCTTGTACTTGCCGCAGTAGCACTCCCAGTCCCGGGTGGGACCGAAGATCTTCTCGCAGAACAGACCGTCACGCTCGGGCTTGAGCGTCCGGTAGTTGATCGTCTCCGGCTTCTTGACCTCGCCGTGCGACCACTGGCGGATCTCGTCCGCGGTGGCCAGGCCGATCCGAAGCTCGTCGAAGAAGTTCACGTCGAGCACGATGTGTTATCTCCCGTTGCTAAGAGTGGTCTGAGTGAGTTGGTTGTTGATGTCGAACGGCAACCCGCTCAGACCTCCTCGACGCTGTTCGGCTCGCGCCGGGACAGGTCGATTCCCAGTTCCTCCGCCGCCCGGAAGACGTCCTCCTCGCTGTCGCGCATCTCGACCCGGCTTCCGTCGGACGAGAGCACCTCGACATTGAGGCAGAGGGACTGCATTTCCTTGACCAGAACCTTGAACGACTCCGGGATACCCGGCTCCGGAATGTTCTCGCCCTTGACGATCGCCTCGTACACCTTGACCCGTCCGACGACGTCGTCGGACTTGATCGTCAGCAGTTCCTGCAGCGCGAAGGCGGCACCGTAGGCCTCCAGGGCCCACACCTCCATCTCGCCGAACCGCTGACCACCGAACTGCGCCTTACCACCCAGCGGCTGCTGCGTGATCATCGAGTACGGGCCGGTCGAACGGGCGTGGATCTTGTCGTCGACCAGGTGGTGCAGCTTCAGGATGTACATGTAGCCGACGCCGATCGGGTCCGGGAACGGCTCACCCGAACGACCGTCGAACAGCTGGGCCTTGCCCTGGCCGTTGACCATCCGGACGCCGTCACGGTTCGGCAGCGTGGAGCTGAGCAGGCCGGTGACCTCGTCCTCGGTCGCGCCGTCGAACACCGGGGTGGCGACGTTCGTCATCGGCTCGGCCGAGCCGGCGCCGATCTTGATCAGCCGCTGCGCCCACTCCTCCTCGTTCTCCGGGTCGACCTCCCAGCCGCGGGAGGCGATCCAGCCGAGGTGGGTCTCCAGCACCTGGCCGACGTTCATCCGGCCGGGCACGCCCAGCGGGTTCAGGATCACGTCGACGTGGGTGCCGTCCTCCAGGAACGGCATGTCCTCGACCGGCAGGATCTTCGAGATGACGCCCTTGTTGCCGTGCCGGCCGGCCAGCTTGTCGCCGACCGAGATCTTCCGCTTCTGGGCCACGTACACCCGGACCAGCTGGTTGACGCCCGGCGGCAGCTCGTCGCCGTTGTCACGGTCGAAGACACGGACGCCGATGACGGTGCCCTCCTCGCCGTGCGGCACCTTCAGCGAGGTGTCGCGCACCTCGCGCGCCTTCTCACCGAAGATCGCGCGCAGCAGCCGCTCCTCCGGGGTCAGCTCGGTCTCGCCCTTCGGGGTGACCTTGCCGACCAGGATGTCACCGGTGGTGACCTCGGCGCCGATCCGGATGATGCCACGCTCGTCCAGGTCCGACAGCATCTCGTCGGAGACGTTCGGGATGTCCCGGGTGATCTCCTCCGGGCCCAGCTTGGTGTCGCGGGCGTCGACCTCGTGCTCCTCGATGTGGATCGAGGTCAGCAGGTCCTGCTGCACGACGCGCTGGCTGAGGATGATCGCGTCCTCGTAGTTGTAGCCCTCCCACGTCATGAAGGCGACCAGCATGTTCCGGCCGAGGGCCATCTCGCCCTCGTCGGTGCACGGACCGTCGGCCAGCGGCGTACCGATCTCGACCCGCTGCCCGGCGTCGACCAGCGGGCGCTGGTTGATGCAGGTGCCCTGGTTCGAGCGGCGGAACTTCGCCATCCGGTAGGTCTGGTACGTGCCGTCGTCGGCGGCGATCTCGATCAGGTCGGCCGAGACCTCCTTGACCACGCCCGCCTTGTCGGACACGACCACGTCGCCGGCGTCGACCGCGCCCCGGAACTCCATGCCGGTACCAACCAGCGGGGCGTCCGAGGTGATCAGCGGCACCGCCTGGCGCTGCATGTTCGAACCCATCAGCGCGCGGTTCGCGTCGTCGTGCTCGAGGAACGGGATCAGCGCGGTCGCCACCGACACCATCTGGCGCGGCGAGACGTCCATGTAGTCCACGTCCTCGACCGGGACGAGCTCGACCTCACCGTGCCGCCGGCGGACCAGCACCCGCTCCTCGGCGAACCGGTTGTCGTCGGTCAGCGCGGCGTTCGCCTGCGCGATGACGAAGCGGTCCTCCTCGTCGGCGGTCAGGTAGTCCACCTGGTCGGTGACGGCGCCGTCGACGACCTTGCGGTACGGGGTCTCGACGAAACCGAACGCGTTCACCCGGCCGTACGACGCGAGCGAACCGATCAGGCCGATGTTCGGGCCTTCCGGCGTCTCGATCGGGCACATCCGGCCGTAGTGCGACGGGTGCACGTCACGGACCTCGAAGCCGGCCCGCTCACGGCTCAGACCACCCGGGCCGAGCGCGTTCAGCCGGCGCTTGTGGGTCAGGCCCGCGACCGGGTTGGTCTGGTCCATGAACTGGGACAGCTGCGAGGTGCCGAAGAACTCCTTCAGCGCCGCCACCACCGGCCGGATGTTGATCAGGGTCTGCGGCGTGATCGCCTCGACGTCCTGGGTCGTCATCCGCTCCCGGACCACCCGCTCCATCCGGGCCAGGCCGGTCCGGAGCTGGTTCTGGATCAGTTCACCGACGGTACGCAGCCGGCGGTTGCCGAAGTGGTCGATGTCGTCCTCTTCGACCACGATCTCGCCGCGCGGCGCCGGCAGCTCGGTCTTGCCCTCGTGCAGCGCGACCAGGTACTTGATCGTGGCGACGATGTCGTCGACGGTCAGCACCGCCTGGTCGTGCGCCTCGTCCCGGCCGAGCTTCTTGTTGATCTTGTAGCGGCCGACCTTGGCCAGGTCGTAGCGCTTGCCGTTGAAGTAGTAGTTCTCCAGCAGCGCCTGCGCGGCCTCGCGGGTCGGCGGTTCACCCGGACGCAGCTTGCGGTAGATGTCCAGCAGCGCGTCGTCCTGCCCGGAGGTGTGGTCCTTCTCCAGGGTCAGCCGGATCGACTCGTAGTCGCCGAACTCCTCGAGGATCTGCGCGTCGGTCCAGCCCAGCGCCTTCAGCAGGACGGTGACGTTCTGCTTGCGCTTGCGGTCCAGGCGGACGCCGACCATGTCGCGCTTGTCCACCTCGAACTCCAGCCACGCGCCGCGCGACGGGATGATCTTGGCGGTGAAGATGTCCTTGTCGGACGTCTTGTCCGGGGTGCGCTCGAAGTACACGCCGGGCGACCGGACCAGCTGGGAAACGACGACCCGCTCGGTGCCGTTGATCACGAACGTGCCCTTGCGCGTCATCAGCGGGAAGTCGCCCATGAACACGGTCTGGCTCTTGATCTCGCCGGTCTCGTTGTTCATGAACTCGGCCGTGACGAACAGCGGAGCCGAGTACGTGACGTCGCGCTCCTTGCACTCGTCGACCGTGTTCTTCGGCGGCTCGAAGCGGTGGTCGCGGAACGACAGCGACATGGTGCCGCTGAAGTCCTCGATCGGGGAGATCTCCTCGAAAATCTCTTCCAGGCCGCTGGGGCCGGACAGGTCCGACCGCCCCTCGGCCTCGGCGGCGGCCACCCGGGCCTGCCACGTTTCGTTTCCGACCAGCCAGTCGAAACTGTCCACCTGCAGGGCAAGGAGATCCGGAACCTGAAGAGGCTCGGAGATCTTCGCGAAGGAGATGCGGCGGGGGCCGGAGACGTTGGAAATGCTGTCGGACTGGGGGTTGCGCGAGGCGACCAAGGGGCGTCCTTCCACGGGCTCGCAAAAAATCACTTCGGTGCTGGGAGCGCACGCCAAGCCGCCCCAGTCAAGTCAGAGACCCGAGCGAGGGCGAGGGAAAAGGCAGCGCAAAGCAATAGGTTACCCGATCCAGGCAAGCCTGTCCAATGGGGTCCAACAGTTTGCCGTCGGACCACCCTCTCCGTCAAGGACCGACCCGGAGTCTCCAGTGGGCAGATCACCCACGAGCCAGCCGGCGTCCTCTTGGTGCGGAGTCACCTAGAGGTTACAGTCCGGCGATCTCCTGGACCAGCCATCGGCCGCCGTTTCGGACCATCGTGAACCGGGTCCGGTTCAGATCCACCCGGGGCTTACCCTGCGTGATCGTGCTGGTGGTGGTCTGGTTGACGAAGATGATCAGCGTGACCCGGTCGGCGTCGCCGTCGCGGACCCCGACCTCGCGGACGTCGGCCTTCACCGTCGCCTTGGTCTTGGTGGCCAGCTCCCCGGCCACCTTGGCGGTCTCGTCGAACTTGGCGGCGAAGTCCGGGGTCATTGTCGCCCGGGCGGCGGCGAAGCTCTTGTCCAGGTCCCGGTAGTCGTAGCTGAGCGCGGTCTCGGCCGCTTTCCGGCCGGCCGCGGCGGCCTGGCCCCGGGCGTCCTCGGCCTGGCTGCCGTGCCAGGCCTTGATCCCGAGCAGGACCGCGACGCCCAGCGTCAGCGCCACCACGATCGCCAGCGCGACCGTGAGCAGATTCCCGAGGCCCTGCTTGCCGGTAGCGGCCGGAGCTTGCTTGGGCTGCTTGGATTGCTCACCTTGTGTAGTCGCCGGTGGTTGCTGAGCCGCCTTCACTTCGGCCTCAGGGGCCTCTGGTGTGGCTGGCGTCACATCCGGCGCGGCGGGCGTACGCCGCTGGCCGGCGATGCGCGGACGGTTCGGGGTACGGCCGGGCATCAGCCCACCACCTGCAGGTCGGCGGTCAGCCAGCGGTCCTTCTCCCGGACCAGGTCCAGCTTGATCCGGTACCGGCGCTCGACCCCCTGGGCGGAGGCCGTGTTCGTCACGACGGCGTTCACGATCACCAGTACCTGCGCGGAGTCCTTGTCGTTCGAGACCACCCCGGCCTCCTTCACGTCCCCCTTCGAGGTCGCCTTGTTGGCCACCACGTCGGTCTTCACCGCGTCGATCCCGGACTGGAACTCCTGCTTGAACTGCCCGGTGGAGTCGTCCAGGACCCGCTTCGAGTCCGCGTCCCAGGTCTGGTAGTCGTACGTGGTGAAGTCCAGCGCGAGCTGCCGCGCCGACTTCATCGCGCCGTCGCGGGCCGAGTCGGCGGCCCGCTGTTTGCTCAGCGCGACCACCGAGAGGGTCAGGCCGGCCAGCGCGACCACCAGCAGTACGCTCAGCGCCCAAGCCAGCACCAGCCGACCGCTCAGGCGGCTCTTCAGTCGGGACGTAGTACTCACTTGCTGGTCACCGGTCCGAGGATCAGGGCCTTCCAGGAGTCACTGCCGAGCAGCTCTTCCTGGCCGCCGGTCGACCCGAGCACCATTTCCGGCATCCCGCCGGTGCCGCCGGCCGCGCCGGTGGCCGGGTCGTAGCCGATCCCGTAGCCGGTCCGGTTCAGATTGCGCGAGGACGGCGCGGGCTTGTTCTGCGAGCCGCGGACGTTGATCCCGGTCGACGGGTTCGCCGTACACCCGGCCTTGGTGTTGGCCGGCGTGTTGCCGAGCTCCTGCGGTACGCGCTTGTCGGTACCGCCGTACCCGGGCCGGCAGGCCGGCGGGGTCAGCCCGAGGACCAGCCCGAAGTGCGCGTCGTAGTGCCCGGTGCCCGGGTCCTTGGCCGGTACGACGTACCCACCCATCGAGACCGCCGGGTACACCACCAGCAGCTGCTCGACGGCGTCCAGCCGGACCGCTGTCAGTTCGCTCACCGTCAGCAGGTTACCGAGCAGCACCGCGATGTCCGCGCTGTTGTCCTGGATCAGGCCGGTCAGCTGGCTGGACGCGGCCGAGCCCTGGTCGATCACCTTGCGCAGGTTCGCGTCCGAGCTGACCAGGGTGTCGGACAGCAGCGCGAGGTTCTTCGCCCAGGTCTTGATCGCGTCGCCGCTGGCAACCTGGGTGGCGAGCACGGTGTCGCCGTCGTTGATCAGCTTGATCGTCTGCAGTACGTTCGCGTCCGCGTTGTCGATCAGCTTGCCGGAGCTGTCGATGATCTTCTGCAGGTCGCCGCCCTTGCCCTTGAGCGCCGCGCCGAGCTCGCGGACGGTGGTCCGCAGGCTGTTCTTGTCGACCGAGTTCACCAGCTGGTCCAGGTTCAGCAGCAGTTCGGTGGTGTCGATCGGGATCGCGGTGTCCTCGCGGGCGATCTTGGAGTTGTTCCGCAGGTACGGCGACCCGTCGCGGCGCGGTTGCAGGTCGACGTACTGCTCGCCGATCGCGGACCGGTTCGCGACCACCGCCATCAGGTCGTTCGGGATCTTGAACTTCTTCTCGATCTCCAGGTCCACGTCGACGCCGTCGGGCAGCAGCTTGAGCTGACCGACCCGCCCGACCGGCTGCCCGCGGTATGTCACCTCGGCGCCGGAGAAGATGCCGCCGGACTCCGCGAAGCTGGCGCTGACCGTGTAGTTCTTGTTCACCACCAGCTGGTCCACCTGCGCGTACCGGGCGCCGACGAAGGCCACGCCGACGACAGTGATCAGCAGGAACACCATCAGCTGGATCCGGACCGCTTTGGTGATCATGAGACCGCTCCTGGCATCAGTGCGCGAGCCAGATCGGGATCGAACCCGGACCGGTTCAGCTTCGGTGTACAGACCGGCAGACCGAGCAGCGTGATGCAGGTCGTCGCGGTACCGGTCGGGACCGGCAGCTTCGGCAGCCCGGTGCCCTGGCCCGGACTGGTCGGCAGGTGCAGCGGCAGGCTGATCCGCGCGGTCGGCAGCCCGGTCGGGCCGACGGTCGGCAGGTTCAGGTTGATCAGGCCCTTGAGCGCCTTCTGGGTGTTCACGTCGAGGGTGATCCCGAGGTTGGTGAAGTCGCCCTTCGCCGCCTTCGCCGCGTTGTCCGGGAACGGGTACGTGAACAGCAGCTCGAGTGACTTCGGCAGATCCGCGCCGGCCTTCGCCAGGTTGGTCAGGATCGGGTACAGCGACTGCAGGTTGGCGACCAGGTCCTTCTGCGCCGAAGTGATCACCCGGGTCGCGGTGTTGCCCAGTGTCGCCAGCGCCTGCAGCGTCTTGACCAAAGCGGCCCGCTGCTTGTCCAGTACGGCGATCGACTTCGGCAGCGAGTCGATAGCGGTTGCCAGCGTGGCCTTCTGCGCGTTCAGCTTCTTCGCCAGCTGGTCAACGGCAGTGATTGCCGTGACGATCCGCTGCTTGTTCTGATCCAGTGTGCCGACGAAGATGTTCAGCTGAGTCAGCACGTCCCGGATGGCCGGTTCGTTGCCGGTCAGCGCCTTGTTCAGCTCCTGGGTGATGATCTGGAGCTGAGCTACGCCACCACCGTTCAGCAGCAGCGAGAGTGCGGACAGTACTTCTTCCACCTCGACGTTGCTGGTGGTCCTGGACAGCGGGATAACTTCGCCGTTCTCCAGGTGGCCGCGTGGCTGCTCGGACCCGGTCGGCCGGGACAGCGAAACGAACTTCTCGCCGAGCAAGCTGGTCTGCCGGATCGTGGCGTGGGTGTTGTCCGGTAGGTCCAGACTCTTCGGCAGCTTGATCCGTACCTTGGCGACGTACCCGTCCAGCCAGACCTTCTCGACCGTACCGACGGTGACGTCGTCGACCTTCACCGACGATTTCGGGACCAGGTCCAGTACGTCGGTGAACTCGACCGTGACCGTGTACGCCGGCCCCTTGATCTTCGCGCCACCCGGCAGCGGCAGCGAGTACACGCTGAAGTCGCAGCCGGTCAGCAGCGTGGCCAGCGCGGCAACGCCCGCGACTATGGCGATCCGCCGCTTCATTTGACCAGCCCCCCGAGCGTCGGGTCGACCGGGTCCGGGCTGTTCAGCGGGGCCGTCGGCGCCGGCGCCCAGGGCGTACCGGCCGGGCCGCCGCTCGACGGTGCGTTTCCGGTCAGGGAGGTCAGCAACGGCAGTTTGGCCAGCGCGTCCAGTACCGGCTTCAGCGCCGAGCAGGACGACATGCCCTGGTTCGCCTGCAGCAGGAGCGAGCAGACGAACGTCGCCGGGTCGTCCAGCTGGCCCAGGTTGAGCCGCTGGTCCAGCGTGCCGAACTGCGGGTTGTAGATCCGCGCCAGGTTGCCCAGACCGAGCGGTGCGGTGTCGAGGATCTCGGCCAGCGCGGCCTTCTCCTTGACCAGGATCTGCGACAGGGCGGCCGCGCTGGTGACAGTCGTCTTCACCAGCGTCCGGTTGTCCTTGACGAACGTCGCCACCTCGCCGAGCGCGGTCGCCAGCAAGGACAGCGCCGTACTTAGGTCCTTCCGCTCACCGGCCAGCGTGGTCGAGACGGCGGAGAAGTTGGTGTTGAACTGCCGGACCAGCTGATCGTTCGCCGCCAGCGCGGACACGAACGTCTGCAGCTGCCGGATCGTGTTGAACAGCGCCGACGAGTTCCCCGACAACGTGCTGGTCAGCTTGGACACGTCCGTGATCGTCTGGTTCAGCTTGGCACCCTGACCGTTCAGGTTCTTCGCCGAGACGTCCAGCAACCGGGCCAGTGCGCCCTGGTCGTTCGCGCCCTTCGGACCGAGCGCCACCGACAGGTCGTTCAGGCTCTGGTAGATCTGGTCGAGCTCCAGCGGTACGGCGGTGCGCTCGATCGGGATCTGCGCGCCGTCCGCCATCGCGGCACCCTTCGAGTACGCGGGCGTGAGCTGCACGTACCGGTCGGCCACGATCGACGGCGAGGCGATCACGGCCTTGGCGTCGGCCGGCACCTTGTGCTTGGCGTCCCACCAGAACTTCACCCGGACGGTACGCCCGGCCGGCGTGATGCTCTCCACCTCGCCGACCTTGATGCCGAGGATGCGGACGTCCGAACCCGGGTACACCGAGACCGCGCGCGGGAAGTACGCCGTCGCGGTCACCCGTTCGGGTTTCGGCCACAGCGTGACGAGTCCGACCGCGACGATCACCACGACCACCGCGATCGCGATCAGCCGGGACAGCGCGTTCACCTTCATCAGCCGCCACCCCCGAGGATCGGCGGCAGCCCGGGCGGCAGCAGCCTGGGCAGTGGGATCTCCGGGACCGGTGCCAGGTTCTGCAGGTACGTGTCGAACCAAGGACCGGTGCCGAGCGTGTTGGTGAAGACCCGGACGAACGGCGCCAGGCCCTTGATGCTGGCGTCCAGGTCGTTCTGGTTCTTCAGCAGTACGGCGAGCACCGCGTTCACCTTCTGCAGGGTCGGCGCCAGGTCCTTGCGGTTCTCCCGGACCAGCGCGGTGATCTGCGCCGACAGCGCCTGCGTCGACACCAGCAACTGGTGGATCAGCGCGCGCCGCGCCTGCACCGCCTGGAACACGGTGTTGCCGTCCTTCATCAGCTTGATCAGCTGCTGGTTGCGGTCGGCAAGGATCTTGGTGACGACGTTCGAGTTCTGCAGCAGCAGCTTCAGTTGCTCGTCGCGCTTCGCCACGTTCTGCGACAGCCGGGACAGTCCGGTCAGCGACGCGCGTACCTCGTCCGGCGTGTTCTTGAAGGTCGCCGACAACGTGTCCAGGGCCTTCGCCAGCTGGGCGGTGTTGATCCGGTCGGTGGTGTTCGCCAGGTCGGTGAAGGCGTCCACCACGTCGTACGCCGACGTCGTCCGCGCCAGCGGGATCTCCGCACCGGGCTTGAGCTGCCCCGAACCGGCCGGATCCAGCTTCAGGTACTTCTGCCCGAGCAACGTCTTGATCTTCATCTCCGCGCCGGTCTGGTCACCGAGCTTCACGCCCTGATCGACGACGAAGTCGACCCGGACGTGCGTACCCTCCAGCTCGACGCCACGGACCTTGCCGACCCGGACGCCGGCCACCCGGATCTCGTCGTTCGCCTTCAGCCCACCGGCCTCGGAGAACTGCGCCGAGTACTTGGTGCCACCACCGATCAGCGGCAGGTCCTGCGCCTTGAACGCGGCCAGCATGATCAGGCCGATCACGGTCAGCCCGATCACGCCGATCGTCACCTGGTTCTGCTCCCGGAACGGCTTCACTTCTTGCACCTCGCCGAGTTCAGGTCGTACGCGACCGGGATCCGGGTACCCGTGGGCAGCGTGATGTTGCCGTCGAAGTTGCACAGGTAGAAGTTGAACCAGGAGCCGTACGAGGCGGTCCGGGTCATCGTGTTCAGCTTGCCGGGCATCGTCTGCAGCGTCTTCACCCAGATCGCCTGGGTGTCGTCCAGCGTGGCCGCGGTGATCCGCAGCTTGTCCAGGTCGGCCTTGATCGGCACCCGGGTCTGCTGCAGCAGGCCGGCGGTCTTGTTGTTCAGCGAGTTGATCGAGCCGAGCGAGTTCAGGATCGGGGTGACGTCCTGACTCAGGCCGGTGATGAACTGCTGCAGGTTCACCAGCAACTGGGAGAAGTTCTGCTGCCGTTGCGAGACGATCTGCAAGGTCCCGGTCAGGTTCGTGATCAGGTCGCCGATCACCTTGTCGGCGTCGGCCAGCGTGGTGGTCAGCGACGCGGTCTTGGCCAGCAGCGACTCGATCGTGCCGCCCTCGCCCTGCAGCACCTTGATCACCTCGAACGCGAACTGGTTCACGTCCGCCGGGGTGAGCGCGGTGAACAGCGGTTTGAACCCGTTGAACAGCACCGACAGGTCGAGCGCGGGCGACGTACGCTCCTTCGGGATCAGGCCGTTCTCCCCCAGCCGCGGCCCGCCGCCGACCCCGTCGGTGAGCGCGACGTACCGGTTGCCGACCAGGTTCCGGTACCGCAAGGTCGCGTGCGTCGAGGCGTCCAGGACCTGATCCGAGTCGACGCTGAAGGTCACCATCGCGTACTTGTCCTGGTACAGCGCGATCTTGTCGACCTGGCCGACCTTCACGCCCGCGATCCGGATGTCGTCACCCTGGTTCAGCCCGACCGCGTCGGTGAACACGGCCCGGTACTTGGTGGTCGTGTTGAAGGTGATGTTGCCGATCGTCACCGCCAGCAACGCGGTCGCGATCGTCGTCACCACCACGAAGATCCCGAGCCGAACCGTGTCGAAGGTCGTTTTCCGGTCGAAGAAGCTCATTTCAGATCCACCTGCCCGCCGCGGAGCAGTGGGCCGACCATCAGGGTGGTCAGGTCCGGTACGTCGGTCGCGGGTACGCCCATCGCCGGGCCGACGACCGAGTCGATCACCTTCTGTTCGGCCGGGGTGCCGACGCCCTGGGTGTCCATCGCGAAGCCGGGCATCGCGCGGTTCAGTTTCAGGTCCAGCGGGAAGCGCTGGTTCTTGTTGTGGTCGCCGATCACGCCGTCGTCACCGGTCACGTACGGCGCCGGGTTCTCCTGGTTGTACGGGCCGGGCTTCTCCCCCGGGACGCTGTAGTTCTTGCCGACACAGGTCGGGCCGCGATGGTCCTTGTACGCCGGCAGCTCGTTCGGCTCGTACGGCGTCGGCTGGTTGGTGATCAGCTCCAGGTTGATGTTCAGCCGCCCGTCGCGGAACGTGTCGTTCAGGATCGGGGCGGTGTCGCTCAGCACCTTGAGGAAGCACGGCACCTCCGGCGAGTACCGCTCCAGCAGGTCGAGCACCGGGCGGCTGACCTGGCCGAGCCGGATCACCCGGTCCTCGTTCTGCTGCAGGAACGTGTTCCCGGTGGTCGACAACTTCTGCACGTCGACGAAGAACGTCTGCAGTTGCTGTTCCTTCTCCACCACGGTGTTGCCGGTGATGGTCAGGTTGCGCAGCGCGCGGACCAGGTCGGGGGTCGCGTCGCCGTACAGGTTCGAGACCTGGGTGAGTTTGGCCAGCGCGTCCATCAGCTTCGGAACGCTCGGGTTCAGCTTCTTCAGGTACCCGTCCAGCTGGGTCAGCGTGCCGGCGATCTCGGCCCCACGGCCTTCGAGCGCGGTGGCGAGCGTGTTCAGGGTGGCGTTCAGATCGGCCGGGTCGACCGCCTGGAGCAGCGGCAGCGCGTCGTTCAGCACCTTCTCGATCTCGATACCGACGGCTGTCTTGTCCCGGCTGATCACGTCTCCCGCCTCGATGTGCGGGCCCTCGGGTCCTTTCGGTGGGACAAGCGCGACGTACTTCTCGCCGAACAGCGTCTTCGGCAGAATCCGCGCGCTGACCGCGCTGGAGATCTCGCTGATCTGGTCGGGTTTGAGCGCCAGCTGGACGGTCGCCTCGTCACCGTCGGTGGACACCTTGCGCACCTCGCCGACGATGATCCCGCGCAGTTTCACGTCCGCGTGCTCGTTCAGCTGCAGGCCGATGTGGCTGGTCTTCAGCTCGACATCGACGGTCTTGACGAAGACCTTGGCGTAGAACGCGTACGTCAGCCAGAGCAGGAAGCACAGCACGCCGATGAACGCGACACCGAGCACCTTGTGCGAGATCAGCTTGGTCACGTCAGCCTGCCAGCCGGACGGTGGTCGTCGTACCCCAGATGGCCATCGACAGCAGCAGGTCGACCACGTTGATCACCACGATCGACGTACGAACCGCGCGGCCGACCGCGACGCCGACGCCGGCCGGCCCCCCGGTCGCGTGGTACCCGTGGTAGCAGTGCACCAGGATCACCAGCACCGAGAACACCAGCACCTTGCCGAACGACCAGAGCACGTCGCCGGGTGGCAGGAACAGATGGAAATAATGGTCGTACGTGCCGGTGCTCTGACCGTAGAACGTGGTGACGGTGAGCCTGGTCGCGAAGTACGACGAGAGCAGACCGACCACGTACAGCGGGATGACCGCGACCAGGCCGGCGATGATCCGGGTGGTGACCAGGAACGGCAGCGACGGGATCGCCATCACTTCGAGGGCGTCGATCTCCTCGCTGATCCGCATCGCGCCGAGCTGCGCGGTGAACCCGCAGCCGACGGTCGCGGCGAGCGCGATCCCGGCGATCAGCGGGCCGATCTCGCGGGTGTTGATGTAAGCGGACACGAATCCGGCGAACGCCGAGGTACCGATCTGGTTCAGCGCCGAGTACCCCTGCAGACCGACCTCGGTGCCGGTGAAGAAGGCCAGGAAGGTGATCACGCCGACGGTGCCGCCGATCACCGCGAGCGCGCCGGTGCCGAGCGTGACCTCGGCCAGCAGCCGGAGGATCTCCTTGCGGTACCGGGTGACCGACTTGCCGGACCAGGCCAGCGCCTTGAGGTAGAAGGCCAGCTGCTCACCGAGTTTGTCGAGCGAGTTCAGCGGCTTCTTGACCAGAACATCGAGGGCCGACCCTGCCATGTCGCTCAGGCCCCCTTCGGCGGGACGAGCTGGAAGTAGATGGCGGTCATCGAGAAGTTCGCGACGAACAGCAGCATGAAGGTGATCACCACGGACTGGTTCACCGCGTCGCCGACGCCCTTCGGGCCGCCGCCCGCGTTCACGCCCTTGTACGCCGCAACGATCGCCGCGATCGCCCCGAAGACCAGGGCCTTCGCCTGCCCCTGCCACAGGTCGGGCAGATGCGCGAGCGCGGTGAAGGACGCGATGTAGCTGCCGGGCGTACCGTCCTGGAGGACCACGTTGAAGACGTAGCCGCCCATCACGCCGACGACGCTGACGAACCCGTTCAGGAAGAACGCGACCAGCATGGTGGCCAGCACCCGGGGTACCACCAGGCGCTGGATCGGGTCGATGCCCAGCACCATCATCGCGTCCAGCTCCTCGCGGATCTTCCGGGAGCCGAGGTCCGCGCAGATCGCGGAACCGCCGGCGCCGGCGATCAGCAGCGCGGTCGCGATCGGGGACGCCTCCCGCACCACGGCCAGTACGGCCGCCGAACCGGTGAAGGCCTGCGCGCCGAACTGCTTGATCAGCCCACCGACCTGCAGCGCGATCACCGCGCCGAACGGGATCGCGACCAGCGCGGTCGGGATGATCGTCACGCTCGCGACGAACCAGGCCTGCTGCAGGAACTCCTTCAACTGGAACGGCCGCCGGAACATGGCGCGACCGGTGTCCAGCGCGAAAGCGAACAGCGAACCGGCGTGCTTCAGGGGCGCGGTCGCGCTAACGGTCACCGCGCCCCCACCGTGCTTGTTTCGAAGGAGCCCGGTGGTGGGACGACGCCGTTCTCGCGGCACCAATCGCCCGGTGGGCGCTGGGTCGGGCGGAGCATGCCACTGCTGGGCAGTTGCTGGATCGGGATCGGCGGCAGCGGCGGCAGTTCCTGGCCGGCCTCGGCGGCGAGTTCCTCGGCGTCCTTCTCCTCGGACATCCCGATCGGGCCGATCATCTGCGCGTTCAGGAACTGGCGGATCACCGGCTCCTCACTGGACAGCAGCATCTCCCGCGGGCCGAACATGGCCAGGTGCCGGTGGTACAGCATGCCGATGTTGTCCGGGACCGTCCGCGCGGTGTTCACGTCGTGGGTGACGATCAGGAAGGTCGCGCCGAACGCCTCGTTCAGGTCGATCATCACCTGGTTCAGGAACGACGTACGCACCGGGTCCAGGCCGGAGTCGGGCTCGTCCACCAGCAGGATCTGCGGGTCCAGCACCAGCGCGCGGGCCAGGCCGGCCCGTTTCCGCATCCCGCCGGAGATCTCGCCGGGCAGCTTCTTCTCCGCGCCGACCAGGCCGACCATCTCCATCTTCTCCATCACGATGGAGCGGATGTCGGACTCGGACTTCTTGGTGTGCTCCCGGAGCGGGAAGGCGACGTTGTCGTAGAGGTTCATCGAACCGAACATCGCGCCGTCCTGGAACAGTACGCCGAACAGCCGGCGTACTTCGTACAGCTCGCGCTCGCTGCAGGTGGCGATGTCCGTGCCTTCGATCCAGACATGCCCGCGCTCGGGCTTGATCAGCCCGATCAGCGTCTTCAGGAACACCGACTTGCCGGTACCGGACGGGCCGAGCATCACGCAGATCTCACCGGCGGGCAGCGTCAGTGACACGTCACCCCAGATGAGCTGGCTGCCGAAGGACTTGGTCAGACCTTCGACGCGGACCTCTACGCCCACCGGCCCTCCTCACGGATATGTCTGCTGCTGCCCAACGACAGGGCAGTGGCCTAGGTTACGCACGAGTACGGTTTTGCGTAACCCCTAGAAGTCAAGCGGTTGCGATCGTAGCGATCTGGAAATGCAAGAAGGGCGGTCCCTTCGCGGGGACCGCCCTTCTCAACACATTCGTTACGTCCCGTTGCGGAACGTAACTGGAGTCACTTCAGCGTGACGGTGGCCCCGGCGCCCTCGAGGGCCTCCTTGGCCTTCTCCGCGGCAGCCTTGTCGACCTTCTCCAGGATCGGCTTCGGGGCCGACTCCACCAGGTCCTTGGCCTCCTTCAGCCCAAGGCTGGTGAGACCGCGCACCTCCTTGATGACCTGGATCTTCTTGTCGCCGGCGCTCTCGAGGACGACGTCGAACTCGTCCTGCTCGGCGGCTTCCTCGGCGGCCGGGGCACCCGGCGCGCCCGCGGCGGCGGCAACGGCGACCGGGGCGGCGGCGGTGACGCCGAACTCCTCCTCGAACGCCTTTACGAACTCCGACAGCTCCAGCAGGGTCAGTTCCTTGAACTGGCCGAGGAGCTCTTCGGTGCTGAGCTTCGCCATGATGGCGGTCCTTCCTGACAGATGGTGCTTGTGATCACTGATGGGGTGTTGCGGTGAGATGCCTCAGCTGTCCGCTGCGGCGGTCTCCTCGGTGCTCGCCTCGGCAGGTGCCTCGACCGTGTCCTGGACCTCGTCCTGGACCGCTGCCGGAGCAGCGTCGGCCGGTAGCTTGTCCTGCAGCGCCGCGAACAGGCGCGCGGCCTGCGACAGCGGAGCAGCGAACAGCGACACCGCTTGCTGCGGGGCCGCCTTCATCGCACCTGCGAGCTTCGCGAGGAGAACCTCACGCGACTCCAGGTCAGCGAGCTTGCTGATCTCGTCAGAGCTGAGCGACTTGCCCTCGAGCACGCCGCCCTTGATGACGAGAAGGGGATTCGCCTTGGCGAAGTCACGCAGACCCTTGGCCGCAACCACCGCATCGCCCTTGATGAAGGCGATTGCCGAGGGGCCTTCGAGCAGGCTGTCGAACGAGTCGACGCCGGCGTCCTTGGCCGCGATCTTGGTCAGCGTGTTCTTCACCACGGCGTAGTTCACGTCGTCACCGAGCGAAACTCGAAGTTGCTTGAGCTGCGCGACGGTGAGACCGCGGTACTCGGTCAGCACGGCGCCGTTGGAGCTACGGAACTCGTCCGTCAGCTCCGCGACGGCGGCTGCCTTGTCCGGCCTCGCCATGGGGGTCTCCTTCTATCGGCTTCCACGCCTCGACCCCGGAAAAAGAAGAACACCCCTGCGCCGGCGCAAGGGTGTGAACATACAATCTGTCACTTCCAAGTCACCTGCGCGGGACGCCCACCTGAGTGGGACCTTCAGCTACCTAGGGCAGCAACCAGCGGTCTTCGGCAACCAACAGTTTGCCTGACCCGGCTCCGGAAACCAAATCGGTTCCCGGAGCCGGTCCCGGTCAGCTCTGCTGTTCAGCTCTGCTGTTCAGTTCTGCTGGGGCCCAGCAGCCAGTCGAACTCGCCGTTCCGGGCCAGCTTCTCGACCGCCGCCTCGACCGCGGTCCTCGACAGCGCGGGCAGCATGATCACGTTCGGTTCGTAGTACGGCTCGCCGGCCTCGGTCCCGATCGCGGCCGCGCCCTGGATCCGCTCCGGGTCGAAGAAGATCACCGGGAACTGCCGGCCGGATCCCGCGCCTTGTTCCCGGCGCTCGAGCCGGGCGTTCAGCAGGACGCCACGGCTCTCGGCCTCGGCCCAGTCGTAGTCGTCCATCTCCTGGGCCAGGACCAGCACCCAGCCGGTCTCGTCGGCTGCCATCTCATCTCCTCGCCGGTGGCCCGAACCTGATCTGGCCGAGCAGGTCCGAGAACTCCTGCGGTCTCAGCTTGACCCCCTCCGCCGGGACCACCTCGTAGTGGGTGCCGGCGGTCCGCATGATCCGCAGCTGCGGCGGCACGCTTTCCACGATGACTTCCCAAGGTACCCGGTTGTACTTGCGGATCTGGTTCGGATCGGTGTTCGTCGAGGGCCCGAACTGCGGCTTGACGAACCCGTCCTTGTCCACCTGATAGTCCTTGGCGTCCGGGCGCAGCGTCGGCGCGTCGCCCGGCTTCGCGCCGCGGTACAGCTTGCCCTCGTCCTCGTCGTACTTGTCCTTCAGCCGGCCCTTCGGTTCCGCCTTCGGGGTCGGCGCGGGTTTCGGTACCCGCGGCGTCGGGTCCTTCTTCGGCGGGGCCGGCTTCGGCGGCGGCGCGGGTTTCGGCGGGTCCTTCCGCGGCGGTGGCTGCCGCGGTGCCACCTTGTCCGGTACCTGTCTGATGATCGTCTTCAGGATCGTCTGGGTCTGCTGGACCACGTACGTGACCAGGACCTGGATCAGTCGCCAGAGGATCACGATCGCGGTCCAGACGAAGGTGACGAACTTGACGATCTTCTTCCACAGGAAGTCGAGGAAGTCCCAGACCGAGTCGGTGACCTCGCGGGTGTCGACCATCGTCACCGGCTGGCTGTACGCCTGCTGGTACGCGTAGTAGAACGCGACCACGATCAGGACGATCAGCACCACCGGTACGACGATCGCCTGGGCGAACTTGCCGTCCGAGTCGTCGAAACTGACCGGGTTGTTGTTCGCGTACGAGTAGCCGTTCATCTGTTGTGGATCGGTGTTGTCCACCACTGGATCGACCGACAGGAACCGCCCGGTCGACTTGTCGTACTCGCGGGCGCCCATGTGCACCAGCCCGGTGTCCGGATCGCTGGTACCGCCATGGAAGTCACGCTGCCCCGGCCAGTTGGCCGCCGCGGCGCCACGCGACTCCCCGTACGGAGTGTTCCGGCGGCGCTGTACTACCTGCGTGGTCGCGTCGATGGCTGTGGTCGGACTGCCGTGCAGGTCCGAGAACAGCCACGTCAGCTTGCCACCGGTCCGGACGCCGACCAGCCGGTCACCGAAGGTGTAGTAGCGCGTACCGGTGACGGTGTTGCCGGCCTTGTCGAGGTGCAGCTCCGTTTCACCGAGGTACAGAGTGGTGCCTGAGCTGTCCCGGCGGATCAGTCGGTTGCCCTCGGTGTCATAGACAGCCGACGACTTGACGCTGCCCTTGGTGGTGTCGGCCAGCTGCCCTTCGGCGTTCCAGTTGAGGATCTCGTCCACGCCGTCAGCGGTGCGCTTGTTCGTGTTGCCGATGGCGTCATAGCCGTACGTCTTGCTGGTCGCACCGGCCGGTCCGGTCGTGTTGACCGCAGTCAGTGCGTGCGGCTTCGTACTGCCGTACTCGTAGGTGCTGGTCGTAGTACCGGCTGCCGAGAACGACTGCTCGCTCTTGCGGTTGCCTGTCTTGTCGAACGTCCACTGCTGCCAGTACGGCGCCGGACCGCCCAGTCCAGCCACTGACGGCGCCGCCGTGCAGTCACCGGCGGAGTTGTCCGCTCCCGGCTTTGGTGTCCACGCCTTTGTCAGTCGGCGCAGGTAGTCGTAGTTGAAGCACTGGGTGTCAGTAGCTTCACCAGAAGCAGCCGGTGCGATGTCAGTGGCCTTGGTGACGTTGCCGCCCGGGTCGTACTGGTACTGCGTGTCGGACACCCGCGTCGGCGACAGTTGCTTGTCGATGACGATCCGGTTCACCCGACGGGTTACCGGGTCGTACTCGAACTTCTGCTGCACGAACGGACCGGATGCGGTGCCGAGTGTCAGTACGTCCGCGTCCTCGAACGGCGTGTACGTCAGCTGGCGTACGTACGTGTCTTGACCGCGCAGCGACTTCAGCAGGCCCTGGTCGTTGTAGTCGTACGTCAGCGTCTCGGCGTCGAGTCCACCGGCAGCGGAGTCACCGACCTTGGGCAGCGTCCGCGTCGCCAGCGCCCCGTCGTCGTTGAAGGTCTGGCCGACCGTGTACGTCCCGGCCAGCTTCCCCTCCGACGCGGGCAGTGTCAGCGACGTACCGGTCGGCTGCCCGGACGGGTCGTACCCGGTGATCGCAGTCGTGTACTCGTCGGTCCCCACGTACTTGGTAGCCGAGGCCGGACGCCCTGGCGCGACCGTGTCGTACTTCCACGAGCTGAGCAACGGACCGTCCGCCGCGTTCTGGTGGATCGCCGTCTTGCGGCCGACGCTGTCGTAGTCGTAGAAGAGCTTCACGCCGCGTGCGTCGGTCGACGACGTGATCTGGTCACCCACGTCGTACGTGAACGTGGTGATGCCCTTGTCCGGGTCGTTCTCCTCGACCTTGCGGCCCTGGACGTCGTACTTGTAGCTCCAGACGTTGCCGGCCGGGTCAGTGGTCGTCTTGAGCTGTCCGGACGGCCAGTAGGTGTAGGTGGTCTTGTCGTACGCGCCGGTCGGGCTGTTGCCCTGGTACTGACGCAGCTCGATCAGCCGGCCCTGCGAGTCGGTGATCCGGGTAGTAGGCGTCTGCCCGTCCGGTGGGTCGATGGTCTGGACGTTCGTACCCACTTCGTGGTCGATGGACCACTTGGTCTGGCCGAGTGACTTGAACAGTTGCTGCTTCGGCCGGGCCGCCTCGTCGTACACGTTGACGGTCTGCTTCGGCAGCGTCGCCTCGTCGACCAGGTTGAGCTCCTTCTCGGCCAGCACCCGGGTGAAGTACGGACCGTTGACCTTGACCTCGTTGTTGCGCGAGTCGTACCGGTGGTCCGTGACCAGCCAGCCGCCGTTCGGTGTCTTCTCCTGGGTCTGCCGCAGCCGCTGCAGCCCGTCGTACAGCTCGTAGCTGGTGTCGTACACACCTGGCTTGAGTAGCCGTTTGGTGGTGCGTACGGACGGTCCGTCGTCGCGTACCGAGTACTCGGTCTCGATGTCCGGCGGTCCGCTCTTCGGGTGACCGGCGCTCCAGGTCTTGGTCACCCGGCCGAACGCGTCCAGCTCTTTGTCGGCACGTCGGCCGTCCGGAGTGGTCATCCCGATCGCCGCACCGAAGGCCGGCTCGTAGTCCGTGACGCTCTCCAGCCCGTTCGCGGCGACCTCGGTGATCTTGGTGATCGGCCCGTAGTCCGGGTTGTAGATGCTGCGTACGGTGCGGTTCAGCCCGTCCGTCTTACGGATCTGCCGGCCGATCGAGTCGTACGCCGCGGTGAACGCCAGCTCGTACGTCGGCTTGCCGGCCGCGTCGAAACCGGACAACCGCTCGGCGCGGGTGAGCAGGCCCTTGGTGGGTGGCGTAGTGAGATCGGTGGCGCCGTCGTAGTACATCCGGTCGTCCCGGATCACGTCGGCGTTGGTGAAGGCGGAACCGCAGCTCTTGTCGACGAGCTGCTGACGGGACGGCAGCTCCCGCAGGTTGGTCGTGCTGTTCTCGTTGTAGTAGTACCGCGTGCAGGTGTCGTCAGCTGGAGTGGAGACGTCGTTCGACTCGTCCTTGCTGGTCAGTCGGCCCTGCGTGTCGTACGTGTTCGCAGTACCCAGTTTCAGATCGCCAGTGGGCGTCGGAAGGTACTGCGTGACCTGCTTCTGGCCGGAGCGCCGTGCGGTCAGCGTGCCCCACGGCTGTGTCATGGTCGCGGTCGGATCACCGAGGTAGTAGTCGGAGATGCTCCGGTTCACCACTGCGGCGCCGTTGAACGTCGTCTGTTCGCGGGACTGACCGGCCAGCTCGTTGGTGTCCTTGACCTGCGTACCAGTGGAGTCCGTGATCTTGACGTCCTTGACCGGTCCGGCGGTCGTGCGGTCGCCGTCCATGCCGCGGTAGTACAGCGTCTCGGTGACTGACTGCGGCTCGTCCGCACGTCCCTTGGCCACCTTGATGTCGCTGTAGCCACGCCACTGCGACCAGGTCGACTCCTTCAGGTCGGTACCGGCGTCCTGCTCGGAGAACCGCCAGGCCGGCTTGTCCTGGTACGACACCGTCGTCACGTTCGGGACAGGTGCCTGCCACGGGTCGTTCGCCGCCGCCGTCCGGTCCGTCTCGACGACCTGCTTCACGACGTACTTGTGGTACCAGTCCTGTCGTTCGGCTGACCCCTCCGGCGTCCACTTCTGCGGACGGCACCGGCGGTCGTTGTGGTCGGGCTGGGGCAGGTCCGACGGAGTGCAGTCCACCCCGTCGTACGCGACAGTGAGGTCGCCGCCTGACCCGTTGTGCACTGCACTGATCCGGAACCACTCCAACGGCGGTACTGCATCGCTACCGGTGTCGACGCGGTTCCCCATCGCCACACCGTCGAAGCTGGTCGCCTGCAGTTGCTGTGGGTTCGATCCGACCAGTCCGGTTGGTGTGACTTCGCGCAGCCACAAGGACGGACTGCTGTTGTCACCACGCAGGTACTCCTGCCGGAACGCCACGGACTGCACGTCATCGAACTTGTTGCTCGCGGCTCGCCATACCTGTGACGTGACCTTGGTCAGCCGGCGCTGGCTCCAGAACGTCGGTGTGTAGTGGTTCTCGCAGTTGGTAGTGCTCGCGCAGTTCAGGTCCCACGGGGTGTCCGGGTAGGTGCTGGTCTGGCTCGGACCACATGGCTCCGGCGTACACCGCTCGGCCGTGGTGAACTGCATCTGCGCCACCGGCTTCTGGTTGTACACCTGCCCGTCGGCCTGGCCGTACTCGATCCGCTTCAGGTTGCCGGCGCGTACGTACGGGCTGACCGCCGTCTTCGTCACCATCCGGGCGTAGTTGCCCAGCTCGGTGTCGTAGTACAGGCTCATCGTGTTGCCGAAGCGGTCCACGACGTAGTCCAGGTTCCATTGGTACGCCTGCTGGCACCACGAGTCGGCGAAGGCGGCCTTGTTGCACTGTTCACCGGCGTTGTTGCCGTACGCGGGCACGGTCCACGCTGATTTGGTCTCGTCCTTGCCGCTGGTCCAGCCCGGCAACCGGTTCAGGCCGAAGTAGTACTTCGTTCCCTCCGGCGACGTCATCCGCCAGTACTCGCCCTTGTCCGCGGCCAGTACGCCGTCGTCACCGTTGGCCGCGCCGCTCAGCCGCTCGATCACCGAACCGTCGTCGCCGCGCATCCGCCAGACCTCGCCGCCGGCGTCCTTGTGGTCGAGCACCAGCGAACCGGACTTGCCGTTCACCGCGATGTTCAGGCTGTCACCGGCGAAGCACAGGTCGCCGGTGTTCTTGTCACCGTTGTTGCCGGACCTGTCCTTCGAGCACGACCGGAACCGGCGCTCGATCGAACCGCCGCCGCTCAGCGAGAACCCCTGCCCGATCAGCGACGTCTGGTTGTTCGTCGCGGACGACAGGCCGTCCAGCGCGCCCGAGGAGTACTGCAGACCGACGGACGGCGCCGGACCGCCGATGGAGGGCGGCGTGGTGATCGGCAGCGACCACTCGAAGTCGCCTGACGATCCGCCGATGCTCCAGGTCGCCGCACCGGCACTCTGGTCCGGCTTCTTGTAGTCACCCGCGCCGCTGCTGTCGCCGGCCGCGACCATCAACGTCTGCGGCCGCGCGCCGACCGGGACGTCGGCGATCACCTCACCCGATCCGTTGTTCAGACTCGGTACGACGGTCCGGCGATCGCCGTTCTGGGTGGTGAAGCGCAACCGGGTCGCCCAGTCACCGCCGAAGGCATCACGGAAGGCCCGGTAATCCAGTCCGAGCGTGACTTTGCCGGCTTTGGCCACGCCGTCGGCGCGACTGACCTTCAGCTCGAGCGCGTCGCCGCGCCGGCCGACCAGATCGACCTGCACCTTCGCCGGTGAGCTTGCGGCAACGCCGGTACGGAGCCGTTCCTTGGCGGCCGCCGCGGTGGGCGCGACCCAGACCGGAAGGTTGCCGGCCCGGGCGCGCTGGGCCACTCGACCGCCGTTCAGGCCGAGCGCCCAAGCGTTGGTACCGCCGGGCACGGGGACCGTGACCTCCACGCTCCCGGCCGCGGGCCAGGTCACCGTCGGCGTACCGCTCAGCACCTTGCCGGCCGACGGATCGGCGGGACGCGCGGCCGCCTTCGCGGTCCGGCCGCCGAGCGACTTGAACTCGGTCGGGTTGAACTTCGGGTCGCGTTTGGTGGCCGCGGCGGCGGACAGCCCGCTCTGCTGGTCACCGAGGAGCATCGCGGCCGCGACCACGGCCGCGGTCAGCGTTCGGAAGATAGTTGCTCTACGCAACCGTGAGGACATCACGTGGTACCTCCTGGGCGGGGAGATCGGCGAACCGAGTGTCACACGCCGGAAAACGCCGCGGAAGCCATTCAAACCCGGTCGAATGGCCTGCTCGGTTGCCTGTTTCTGAGCAGTCCTGGCAGCACCTTTCGACGGTGCTGGAAAGGTGCGCGGACACCCGCCGGGGCGTGCGATCGTGCTCGCGTACTCCGCCCGTCCGACGGTGAGGTGACCATCATGTGGGGTGTCAGGAGGCGGTTCACGGCGTACGTGTCGGCGTTCGCGCTGGCCGTACCGCTAGCGGCAGCCGCGACCACGTCCGCGGGGTCTGCCGACGCCGCTGCAGCGGGTTCCACCGCAGCCGCCGGCGCGGGTTCCGGCGCGGCCGCCGGCGTCGCGGAGCCGCGGCAGAGCGCTGCCGAGCAGGCGCTGATGGCGTCCCCGGACGCCCGCGCGGTGCTGACCGCGCGCCGGACCGGCAAACCCCAGGAACTCGTGTCGATGCGAACCGAGACCGGCCAGGTGTTCGCGAACCCGGACGGCACCAAGACAATGGAACAGCACGCCACGCCGGTACGGGTCCGAAAGGGAACCGGCTGGACCGCTCCCGATCCGACCTTGCGGCGCCAGCCCGACGGAACGGTCCGTCCGATCGCCACGGTCTCCCCGATCATCCTGTCCGGCGGTGGCTCCAGTGACTTGCTGACGATCGGCAAGCCGAACGCCCGCGTACACCTCGGCTGGCCAGGCACCTTGCCGAAGCCCGTGCTCTCCGGCGATACCGCGACGTACCCGGAGGTCCTCCCAGGCATCGATCTGCAGCTCAAGGTCGGCGTGGACCGCTTCTCGCACCTGCTCGTGGTGAAAAACCGCGCCGCCGCGGCGAACCCCGCGCTGCGCCGCCTGCACTACCCGATCCGTGGCGAGGGCGTCCGTCTCCGGGTCGCGGCCGACGGCTCAACAGTTGCTACCGGCAACGACGGCGAGGTCGTGTACTCGGCTGATCCGCCGACGATGTGGGACGCGTCCAGTACGACGAAACCCCGGCACGCCCGGCTCGGCATCCGGAAGACCGCCCGGGAGCTCGTACTGACCCCGGATCTGAAGCTGCTCGCCGATCCGGCCGTCAAGTTCCCGGTCTCGATCGATCCGTCCATGTCCGGCACGCTGGTCAACTGGTTGCACGTCAACGAACGCTCCGGCGGCGTCGACGGTTGGACGTACGACCGCAACGACGAAGGCGCGAAGGTCGGCCGCGCGTACCAGGACACCGCCAACCTGTACCGCTCGATGTTCCTGCTCAACACCACCAGCGGCGCGATGACGATCGGTGGCAGCACGATCCTCAGCGCCCAGTTCCGGATCACGCTGAACAAGACCCCGCACGGTACGCCGGAGCCGGTCGAACTGTGGCAGGTGAACGACCTGAACACCGCCGACCACAACCTGAACTGGACCACCACCGCCGGCTTCTGGAAGACCCGGTTGGACACCCGCTCCGGCGAGGCGTACCCGTGGACCGAGGACAACCCGATGGAGTTCGGCGATCCGAACGGTCCGAGCGCGCTGAGCTCCGTACTGCAGGGTGTTGCCGACGCGCGGCGGACGACGGTGTCCCTCGGACTGAAGGCACCGGACGAGAGCACCAGCGCGGCGGCCCAGTGGCAGTGGAAGAAGTTCCACCCGAACACCGCCGTGCTCGCGATCCGCTACAACACCACGCCGCGGGTGCCGAAAGGACTGACGATGACCCGGCCGCGCCCGTGCGGTACGGGGGCGGCACCGACTCGGATCCCGACCACGACCCCGCAGTGGGCGGCGGTCGCGAACGATCCGGACATCGGCGACTCGGTCACCACCACGCTGCAGATCCGCAACGCCGCCGGTGCGGTGGCGTACGAGAGCAAGGTCGGCCCGACTGTCAGTGGCGCGGCGTTCTCCTGGCCGGAGGTGCCGGCCGGGAAGCTCACCGCCGGTGTCGTGTACAGCTATCGCGCGTTCGCGGACGATGCGATCGCGACCAGCCCGAGTACGTCCGACTGCTATTTCGTCATCGACTCCACGTCCCCGAACGTACCCGTGATCGTCTCGACAGACTTCCCGGACGGCCAGGACCCGGTGACGGAGGCGCGGGTCGCGGGCAACGTCACCTTCAAGCCGGGAGGTACACCGGCTGACACGGACGTGGCCGAGTACAACTACGGGTTCCAGGGCGACACGCTGACCGCGCGGGTGAAGGCGAACGCCGACGGCACCGCCACGATTCCGATCACCGTGCATCCCGATCCGGAGACTGGCGTACCGGCGCTGCGGTTGTACGTGCGTGCCGTCGACAAAGCGGGCAACTACAGCCAGACCAGGCAGGCGTGGGAGTTGTCCGCGAAGTTCCCCGCGCCTGGTACGACCCCACCGCACGTACGCGCCGATGCGAACGGCGACGGGAAAGCCGATGTGACCGCCGTACTCGACCATGGGTTCGGCCGGACGGCGATCTGGAACATCACCTCGAAGGACAACAGCTTCGCGTCCGGTGTGATGGCTCTGGACACCGGTGAGGGCACTGGGTTCGCGCTGTCGAACATCAAGCCGGTGCAGGGCGATCTGGACGGCGACGGGCGTACTGACATGGCTGTCTTCCGCGAAGGCGCCGGGCGGCAGGTCTGGCTGTACCCGTTCCCGTCGGACGGCAACGAGTACGTGGCACCGGCTGCCGCGTGGACCAGCGGACCGAACGGCTGGCCGTTGAACACTGCCCGGCCGATCGCTGCTGATGTCGACGGTGACGGGAAGGACGACATCGTCGTGCAGAAGGCAGGTACTGGAGACAACTGGCAGGCGCTGGTGTTCCTGGCCGCCAACGGGTTCAAGAGCCCGGTCAGCTGGGTGCAGGCTGCGGCTGGCAACACCTGGTCGCAGAGCACACCGCTGCTGGCTGACATCGACGGTGACGGCAAAGCGGACCTGTTGAGCATGCGGAACCAGACTGGCTGCCGAACGACGGTTGACCTGTACAAGTCAACCGGTACTGCGTTTGCCGCACCGACGACGATCTACGACTCTGGTGCGGGTGGGTACTGCTGGGACAAGAGCAGGGCGGTAGTGGCTGACCCGGACGGCGACGGGCGTGACGACATCGTCGCGTTGTACGAGAACGCACCCACCGACGCCAGCCTGGTCGTACTGAAGTCGAACGGCACTGCACTCACCAAGACGGACTGGGGTCGTACGTCCGGTCTGGAACTGGCCAAGGCCACGCTGGTAGCTGGGGACTACGACGGCGACCACAAGGAGGACGCTGCCATCCTGTACGCCGGTGACAACGGCAGCCGGCAGGTGTACGAGTTCCGCTCGACCGGTACTGCGTTCGCGGACAGGTCACTGGCCTGGAGCGGAGCAGTGGACGCGGTTACTGGTCCGAAGTTCAGTCTGGAGCACCGGCAGTACGAGCTGGTCAACAAGAACAGCGGGAAGTGCCTCAACGTCCATTTCGCCGATCCGAACGACGGACAGGAGTTCGTCCAGTACCAGTGCCTGCCGGTGGATCTGAACGCGCGGTTCCGGTTGATGCCGGTTCCAGGGACGGACCAGTACAGCGTGCGGCCGGCGCACACCGCGGTTGGCGACGGTCCGGTCAAGTGCCTCGACACGTTGAACGGTAGTACTGAAGACAACACGAAGATGATCCAGTACGCGTGCGGCGGTGGTACAGGTGAACCGTTCGCTTGGCAGCAGGTCACTTTCACGTATGTGGATGGGGCTGCGTACGACACTGTCGTACAGCTGAAGCTGGCGCACAGTGGGAAGTGCGTGGCGGTGGCGGATGCACGGCTGGATGACACTGCGCCGGTAGTGCAGCAGACGTGTGGCCAGAGCACCAACCAGCAGTGGATCCTGCGGCCTGCGTTCAACGCCGACCAGCTAGGTGCCGGCGGCGCAGGGCGGTACCGGACTGAGGCGGCGACCAGCAACCAGCGCGTACTGGACATCACCGACTGCCACAAGGAGCCGGGATCGCAGGTACGGATGTGGGACTGGGTGACCGGTAGTCCGTGCCAGAAGTGGAAGCTGGAGAGCCTGGGCGACGACGTGTACAAGATCATCGACCCGAACTCCGGGAACGCACTGGAGGTCCAGGGCTGTTCCAAACTGCCACGTGCGACCGTCTTCGCGTTCCCCAGCAACGCGTCGCCCTGTGAACGCTGGCGGATCGAACCGACACCGGACGGGAGCTACAGCGTGATCGCGGTGAGCTCCGGCCTTTCACTGGATGTTGCTGGATGTAGCTCGGCAGCCGGCGCGGAAGTGATCACGTGGTTCTACCACGGGGGCCCCTGCCAGCGGTGGTACTTCAAACAGCAGTAGTACGTGGGTGTGGGGGTATCCAGCGGTGCATTGCGGTGGCAGCGGCCCAGCCGGTGCCGGCCATGATGACGATCGCTGGGCCCAGCCCCAGCAGGGCAGTGGCGCCGGCCAGTAACAGCGGTCCGGCGCCGTTTCCTGTGTCGGCGAAGAGGCGGAACGCCCCGAGGAACTGTGCTCTACCGACCGCTGGTGACGCGTCCGCGCCGAGTGTCATGATCACCCCGGCGCCCAGACCGTTCCCGATGCCCATCAGCAGTGCGACAGCGGTCAGCGTGGCAGTCGTGTGAGTGAGCGGCAGCAACAAGTGCGCCAGGCCCAGTACGAACATGGACGGTACGGCGACCCACTTCCGGCCGAGGCGGTCCATCACCGAACCTGCTGGATAGAACAGCAGCATGTCGACCGCACCGGACAGACCGAAGATGATGCTGGTCGTCTGTGCATCCAGTCCGATGTGCAGTGCCCACAGCGGAATCACAACCTGCCGCGACGCACGTACTGCTCCTACCAGAAGTGCACCGACGCCGAGCGTACGTAGTACAGGCAGGTGGTCGCGGATGACACCCCAGGTGGATTGTGCAGCGACTGGTCCGCGGCCGCGGGCGTGTGTGACATTGGGCAGGCTGACCAGTACGCCACACGCAAGTACTGCGGCGACCAGGTGCACCCAGTACGCGCCGTCCGTACCGAAGAACTTCATCGCACCGGCGCCGAGGAACGGGCCGATGAAGGAGCCGATCCGCTGTACGCCACCCAGTGTGGACAGGGCGCGGGCACGCAGCTCGATTGGTACGGCCTCACTCAGGTACGCCTGGCGGGCAAGGCCCCAGACCGCACCAGCCAGTCCGGTGCAGCCGATGGCGATGGCCAGGCCCCAGACGTTCGGTACGACCAGACAGGCAGCCAGTGCGAGTGAAACGAACACCGTGGCGTACAGCATCGCGCTGCGCTCCCCGATGCGGTTCGTCAGCGCACCCGCGGGGATGTCACCGATCACCTGGCCCAGCCCGGCAGCTGCGACGACCAGACCGGCGACAGCTACCGACGCGCCTCGTTGCGTAGCCGACAAGGCCACTACAGGAGCGATAGCGCCCTGGCCGATGCCGTAGAGCAGGGCAGGTAGGTAGACGGCTGGTGCGATCTTCCACAGACTTCGCGCCTGCGACATCACCGGCCGCCGGCCAGCGCCGTACCGCGATCCCGGGCGGCTGGAGTGGCTCCCAGCAACTCGGACACCGACCAGGCACCAGCAGCCACCCGCATCCCGTACGCCTCCAACTGCTCCACCGGCATCCGCATCTCGGGTCCGGACACACTCAGACAGCCGGCGACCTGACCGGTGTAGCCGAACACCGGCGCCGCGACACTGCAGATCCCCGGCGTCCGCTCGGTCCGCGACATCGCGTACCCGCGCCGGCGGATCTCCGCGAACTGCTCCGCGAGTACTACCGGGTCGGTGATCGTGGCTGGTAGCACCTGCTCCAGCGGCCCTGCCAGCACTTCCTGCTGCTGCTCGAACGGTAGGAACGCGAGCAGCGCCTTCCCCGGGGCACCCAGCGGCAACGCGACCGGCAGCCCGAACTCGGTGTACGTCCGGCGGAGTTGGTGGTGGCTCTCGACCTGATCCAGCACTACCCGCTGCCCCGACGGGAGCAGCTCATGCACTGCCGCGGTCTCCCCCGTGTCGTCCCGGAGCCCCCGCAGTACCGGCATCGCAGCGTCCCGCAGCCCCGCCGGTATCCCACCGCTGTGCGCCAACTGCGCAACCAGCGGCCCGATCGCGTACCGCCGGTGGGCCGTCTGCCGAACCAGGCCGTTCTCCTGCATCGCCAGCAACAACCGGTGCACCGTACTGGTCGACAACCCGGTCGCCCGCGCCAAGTCACTGATCCCGAGATCCGGCGTCCGCACGTCGAAGCACCGCAAGATCGCCACGGCCCGATCGATGGACTGCACCGACCCCCGGCGTACCTCATCCCGCGTTTCCTGCATCCCGAAACCCTATCCCACAATCCGGGAAGCGCTCCAGGCAGTCCAAAGCCCGGACCACCTAGGGCCCGGGCTCCGGAAAGACTCAGCTCAGGACGGCGAGGGCGTCGATCTCGACCAGCATCTCGGGAAGCGGGAGGCCGGTGAAGACGGTCGTACGGGACGGGAGGACGCCGCTCGGGGTGCGGGTCGTGACGAAGTCGGCGTAGGCCTCGTTCATCGCGGCGAAGTCCTCACGCTTGGTCAGGTAGACGCGGAGCATCACCACGTCGTCAAGGCTCCCGCCGCCGGCCTTCAGAATCGCCTCGATGTTCTGCAGCACCCGGGTGGTCTGGGCCTTCACGTCACCGGTGAACACGAACTCGCCACTGGCCGGGTCGACCGAACCTTGGCCGGACACCTGCAGGATGTTGCCCTTCCGGACGCCCTGCGAGAACACGGGCAACGGCGGCGGCGCGTCGGTGGTGGAGACTGCGGTCTTGTCGGACATCAGGTCTGACACCTCTCAGTTGTAGTCGGTTGTGATCGCGGCTGCGGTGGCGAGCAGATCAGGGAGCAACTCGAGCACCTGGTCATAGTTCAGCAGTACGTCCGGAACAGACAACGACACGGCCCCCACTACGCGACCGGTGCGGTCCTTCAACGGCGCGCCGATGCAGTTGATGAACGCCTCGTGCTCGGCCTTGTCCTGCGCCCAGCCGCGCTCCTTGGTGGTCGCCAGCTCGGTCCGTAACCGGTCCGCGTCGGTGATCGTGTTCGGCGTGTACGAGTGATAGTCCAGCGACGCCAGCATCGCCTCCTGCAAGCGCCTCGGCTGAGCGGCCAGTAGCACCTTGCCAACGGCTGTGCAGTGCAATGCGGCCGGTACGCCGACCTGCGAGTACATCCGTACCGAACGCACACTGTCCAGCTTGTCGACGTAGACGACCTCACCGTTCTCCCACGCCGCCAGGTGGACCGTCTGCCCGGTCTTCTGGTTCAGCTCGCGCAGATGCGGCGCAGCGACCTCGCGTACGACGTACTGCTCGCGGGCAACGTCCGCGAGGGCGAACAGGCGCGAGCCCAGCCGGTACCGGTGCGAGTCGTCGCGCCGCACGAAGCGATCTGCTTCCATCGTGCGCAGCAACCGCAGCACGGTGGTCTTGTGCACGTTCAGCTCACCAGCGAGCTGGTCAAGCGTCCGATCGCCCTCACCAAGGCTGGTGAGGATCTGCAGCGCCCTGGCCAGGCTCTGACTCATGCCGGACCGACCTTCGTCGCGGCCCACTCCTCATCAGTCGCGGCGAGCAGCCGCTCACGTACCTCTGCTGCCGGCGGCGGCGCATGGTCCTCTGGCGCAGTCAGGACAGCCGCAGCTGTCAGATGCCCCAGCCGCAGCCGCTGCACCATCGGCAGTCCCTGCAGCGTCGCAGCCAGGAAACCGGCGGCAAACGCGTCCCCGGCTCCGACTGTCTCAACCACCTCAACCGACAGAGCTGGAACCTCAGTGCGACCGCCCGGCTCAATCACCAGCGCAGTGTGCGCGTCGTCCTTCACTACCAGCGTCTTGGCGCCCAGCCGCTCGTACAGCTCGTCAGGGTTCCTGGTCCCGGCAAAGACCTCCGCCTCGTCCGCACCGATCAGTACGATGTCGGCCGCCTTCAACAGCCGCCAGAGCGACTCCGGGTCCTTGTCGCGCCAGAGCGCCGGCCGCCAGTTCAGGTCGACACTCAGCAGGAACTCGCGCGGCTCACTCGCCAGCCGCTCCAGCATGTCCGCACTGGTCGTGGAGATAGCGGCAGTGATACCAGTCGTGTGTACCAGTCGCGCCCGCGCAAGCCGGTCCCGTACCTCGGGCCGCTGCAGGAACTGCTCGTCCATGGCCGCCGCTGCCGAACCGGATCGGTAGTAGTGCATCCGCGAGCGCCCGTCATGCGACTCCTTGACGTACAGCGCAGTCGGCCGGACCGCATCCAGCTCCACCCCGCCGACGTCCACACCACGCGCCCGCAGGTCCCGCAGCACGTGCTGCCCGAAGCCGTCGTCGCCGAGCCGAGAGAGCCAGCCGGTCGGAACGCCCAGCGCAGCCAGTCCGCCAGCCACGTTGCACTCGGCCCCACCGACCGACCGCCGGAACACCTCCACGTCCGCCAACGGCCCTGGACCGCCCGCGAACATGATCATCGCCTCACCCAGACAGAGAGCTTCTGGGCCAGGCGCCGTCTCAGGGAGCGGTTCAGGCATCGCGACTCCTCGGCTGGGCGGTGATGAGATAGGCGTACGTTGACGCGACTTCGGCCGTGATGTTACAACCGACGCGTCAGAATGCGCAATGAGCGTTGCGTATTTTGCAATCTATGAGACCCAGGGGGTCAGATGCCCGGATACGATGCCAACGCTGTCGCCACGCTTGCCGATCAGCCGGTGAGCTGGCAGGACAAGGCGCTGCCGCCGGCGTTCTGGGGCCGCACGGTCGCCGACGTACTGGCGTCGCGACCGCGGCTGTCACAGTTGCCGACGCCGCTGATGACGCTGTCCGCGCCCGGCCTGCGGCACAACGTCGACACCCTCGCGACCTGGTGCACCCGCCACGGGGTCGAGCTCGCGCCGCACGGCAAGACCACGATGGCGCCCGCGCTCTGGGCGATGCAGCTCGACGCCGGCGCCTGGGCGATCACGCTGGCCAACGCCTTCCAGCTCGGCGTCGCGCGCGCCTATGGCGTACAGCGGGTGCTGCTCGCGAACGCGGTGATCTCCCCGCTGCAACTGCGCTGGATCGCCGACGAACTCGCCGCCGATCCGTCCTTCGAGGTGATGGTCTGGGCGGACTCGGTCCGTACCGTCGAGCTGATGGAGGCCGCCCGGTCGGCGTACGTCGGACCGGACGCGCGCCCGCTGGACGTGATGGTCGAGGTCGGCGGGATCGGCGGCCGGACCGGCGCCCGGGACGCCGAGACCGCGCTGGCCGTCGGCGCCGCGATCGCCGCGGCACCGACGCTCCGGCTCGTCGGCGTCGCCGGGTACGAAGGTGCGATCGGGCACGGCGTCGACGAGGCCGATCTCGAAGAGGTTCGCGCGTACCTGCGGGACCTGGCCGCGGTGCATCACCGGCTGCGCGACCAGTACGACGCGGACGTGCAACCGATCGTCAGCGCGGGCGGAAGCCAGTACTTCGAGCAGGTCGCGAAGGTCCTTGCCGCCGAGGCGGGCGACGGCGCGCGCGTCGTGCTGCGGTCCGGCGCGTACGTCACCCACGACGACGGGCTGTACCGCCGCGTGTCGCCGCTCGGCGCGAATCCGCGCACCGACGGCGAGCAGCTCGTACCCGCGATGCACGGCTGGATGCGGATCACCTCCCAGCCCGAGCCCGGCCTGGCGATCTTCGACGCCGGCCGGCGCGACTTCCCGTTCGACCAGGACCTGCCCGAGCCGCAGCTGATCCGGCCGCGGACCGACGGCGGGCCGACCCTGCCGGCCACCGGGATGACCGTGACAAAGCTGAACGACCAGCACGGGTACCTGGAGTTCGGCGACGAGCAGTCGGTGGTGATCGGCGACGAGCTGCGCGTCGGCCTGTCCCACCCGTGCACCGCGTTCGACAAGTGGGGGCTGATCCCGGTCGTCGACGACCCGGACGCCGCCGATCCCGTCGTCGTCGACCTGGTCCGGACGTTCTTCTGAAATGATCGATCTACTCATCACTGACGCGCTGGTCGTCGACGGTACCGGCGCACCCGGGTACCACGCCGACGTCGCGGTCGAGGCCGGCCGGATCGTCGCCATCGGCAACGACCTCCCGGCCGCGTACCGGACGATCGACGCCGACGGACTGGTGCTGTCACCCGGCTTCATCGACATGCACTCGCACTCCGACCTGCAGATCCTGGTCAACCCGGAGCACACCGCGAAGGTCAGTCAGGGCGTCACGCTCGAGGTGCTCGGGCAGGACGGTCTCTCGTTCGCGCCGATCGACGAGCCGACGCGGGCGGTCGTACGCCGCCAGATCGCCGGCTGGAACGGTGAGCCGGACGACTTCGACTTCTCCTGGTCGACGGTCGCCGGGTACCTGGACCGGCTCGGGCAGGGCATCGCCTGCAACGCCGCGTACCTCGTACCGCAAGGCACTTTGCGGATGATGGTCGTTGGTACGTCCAACCGCCCCGCGACCGATGCCGAACTGGCCCGGATGCAACGGCTGCTCGCCGATGGACTGCGTGACGGCGCGGTCGGGATGAGCAGCGGGCTGACCTACACGCCCGGCATGTTCGCGAGCACGGACGAACTGGTCGCGCTCTGCGAGGTCGTCGCGCGGTACGGCGGGTACTACGCGCCGCATCAACGCTCGTACGGGAAAGGCGCGCTGGAGGCGTACGCGGAAATGATCGAGGTGGCCCGCCGCGCCGGCTGCCCGTTGCACCTCACCCACGCGGTGATGAACTTCCGGCCGAACGCCGGCCGCGGCGCGGACCTGGTCGCGATGATCGACGCCGGGCTCGCGTCCGGCGTCGACATCACCACCGACACGTACCCCTATTTGCCTGGAGCAACAACATTGGCGGCGATCCTGCCGAGCTGGACCGCCGAGGGCGGGCCGGACGCGCAGCTCGACCGGTTGCGCGACCCGGCCGCGCGGGCCCGGATCACGCACGAGCTGGAACAGGTCGGGACCGACGGGTGCCACGGCTGCGTCGTCGAATGGGACACGATCGAGATCGGCGGCGTACGCAATCCGGCGCTGACCGACGTGGTCGGGCACACGGTCGCCGCGCTCGCCGCACGCTCCGGCCGGGCGGCAGCTGACGTCTTCTTCGAACTTCTACTCGCCGACGACCTCGCCACGTCGATCCTGCAGCACGTCGGGCACGAGGAGAACGTCCGCGCGATCATGCGGCATCCCAGCCACACCGGCGGGTCCGACGGCATCCTGGTCGGCGGCAAACCACACCCGCGCTCGTGGGGCACGTTCCCGCGCTACCTGGCCCAGTACGTCCGCGAGCTCGGCGTACTGGACCTCCCTGACTGCATCCACCACCTGACCGGCCGCCCCGCCCGCCGCCTCCGCCTACCCGACCGAGGCCAGATCCAACTCGGCTACGCCGCCGACCTGGTCCTCTTCGACCCCACCACCATCCAGGACACCGCCACCTTCACCAGCCCCCGCCAACCAGCAACCGGCATCCCGTACGTCCTGGTCAACGGCACCCCCGTAATAGACAACACCCACCGAACCCCCTCCCTCCCCGGCCACCCCCTCCGCCGCACCCCCTGACAACCCCCGGCCCCGCCGCCGATCCGCGTACCACCCGAGAGGAACCTGTTGTGAACACCCTGGAGCTACTTCGTGCCGACCGTGTACTGACCGTCGTCCGCGCACCGGAGATCTCCGACGCCCGCGACCTCTGCGCCGCACTGGTTGCCGGCGGCATCCACGTCGTCGAACTCACCTACACAACGCCCGACCTCCCCCGCCACCTGGAACGCGCCGCCTCCACCGCCACCGAAACCGGCGCGGTCGTCGGCGCCGGCACCGTCCAGACCGCCGCTCAAGCCACCCAGGCGATCAACGCCGGCGCCCAGTTCCTAGTCACCCCCGGTCAGGGCCCCGAAGCCGCCGCGATCGCCGACACAGCGCGCACGGCGGACATCCCCCTCGTACTAGGCGCCTTCACCCCCTCCGAGGTGATGACCGCACTAGCCCTCGGCGCCACCGCCGTGAAGATCTTCCCGGCCCACCACCTAGGTCCCAAGTACTTCAAGGACCTGAACGGCCCCTTCCCCGGCGTCCCCTTGATCCCGTCCGGCGGCGTAAACCTCACCAACGCCCACGCCTTCCTCAAGGCCGGCGCCCTAGCCGTCAGCGCCGGCACCGACGTCGTCTCCCCCACCGACGTAGCCACCGCCAACTGGCCCACCATCACCACCAAAGCCAAATCCTTCCGCGCCACCCTCCAACCCTGACCACCCCAACCAACCACCAACCCCCAGACACCAAGCACCCACGCACCCGAGCACCAAGCACCGCCCGGAAGACTGCACCCACCCAAGCCCACCCGCCGGCCGATCCATCCCAAGCACGCACCCGCCCGGCCGGTGCGACCCGTGCATGCACCCGCCCCTCAACCGACCTTGCCCCCTGCCCCGAAGGCTTGCCCCCCTGAAATTTCCACGAGGCAACCCACCATCTGACCAGGCAACCACCCCCAGACCAACCAAGCACGCCAGCCGCGCGAAGAGCCCCGACTTAGGCGAGCACTCCCCCGCGCGAAGCAACTGCCTGGGTAACCAGTCCCGCGCGTCAAGCAGCCGCTTGAGCGAGCAGTCCCTCGCGCGGAGCAGTTGTTTGGGCGAGCGGTCCCCCGCGCGGAACAGCTGCTTGGGCGAGCAGTCCCCCGGGAACGAACTGCCTGGGTGAGTCGGCTGCATGACGGGGCCAGCCGTCTCAGGCGGCACCTACCGCCGACCGCATGCCCCAACTCCAGCAACCACTCCAGCTCAACCAACCACCAGGACGCGCACGTACACGGGCAGCCGTGCGAGCACGCTCCATCTCCTGCGCAAGCAGCCGCGACACCAGGCAACGTCCGACTGCACACCAGCTTCCGCGCAAACCACCGCGACGCCGGGCAGCCGCTCAACCAGTCGCGGGCATCTGCTCGAGCGACTGTAGACGCCCGCGACCTGCTCGGCCCGGATGCCAGCTTCTGCTCAAGCTGCTTCACCGGTGGATAACGCGCGGGGGCGCGGTGCCGACCTGCTGCTTCACTGGTGAGTACCGCTCGGGGGGCGCGGTGCCGACCTGCTGCTTCACTGGTGAGTACCGCTCGGGGGGCGCGGTGCCGAGCTGCTGCTTCACTGGTGAGTACCGCTCAGGGGTGGTGCTGCTACGTCATCGATGGTCCGGTGGGACGCGACCGGGCTCGAGGTTGGCGAGGTGCGGTGCCGAGCTGGTGAATTGCCAGCACCGCAGGTTCGTCCGAACCATCACCTGACGCGACGCCGCGTCGGGGTGAAGGGGGCTACTGGACGGTGATGCTGCCGTAGCTGGAGCGTAGGTAGAGGTGGTTGCTGGCGGTAATGTCGTTGGGAACGCTCACGTTTGTTGAGCCTTGGGCGGCGACCGCGTCGATGGTGTAGCTCTCCGTACGCGGCACCTGCACCGTGATAGAACCGTCGCTGGATGTCGCCGACACCTGCTTCGGCGGGTTGTCGAAGAGCATCCACACCGACCCGCCCTGCGCATCCACCGACACATTGGGGCTGCGTACGCGCGCCATATCAACCGAGCCGTTTTTGACATCGACCGCCAGCGGCGACGTCACCCCGACCACGTTGATCGACGACCCGTCGAGCTTCGCCTTGACCATCTTCACCGCCGGCACCTCAACGGTCAGATCGACGGCGCAATGTATGTCGGGGCAGTAGGTCTGCACGACCAGCTCCTGCCCCGTCGTCGCGATCCGCACATCCGGCTTCGCCGCCGCGTACGTCCCGTCAACCGTGACGTGCACCTGCCCGTCGATGCTCGCCTCGACCTGCGTCGCCACGTCAGCCACGATCCGTACCCCGGCCGGCCCCGGCGTGAACGCGGCGGAGTAGTTGTACGGCAGCTTGCCCCGAATCATCCCGACCGTGACCAGCCCGCCGCCGGCCAGCACCGCCAGCAACGGGACCACCCCGACGAGCAGCATCGCCACCCGCCCTTTGGTCATCCGCACGCCGCCCACCGCCCCAGGCATCAGGTCTCCAGGTACTTCAGTACGGCGAGCACGCGGCGATGCTCGCCATCGGTCGGAGCCAGCTGCAGTTTCATGAAGATGTTGCTGATGTGCTTCTCCACGGCACCTTCACCGACAACCAGCGCCTGCGCGATACCGGCGTTGGACTTCCCTTCCGCCATCGACCGGAGAACGTCCTGTTCCCGCGGGCTCAGTACGGCCAGCGGATCGCCCTTCCTGGACCGCACCAGCAACTGCGAGATCACCTCCGGGTCGAGCGCCGCGCCACCGCCCGCGACCCGGCGCAGTCCGTCGATGAACTGGTCCACATCCGCGACCCGGTCCTTCAGCAGGTACCCGACCCCGCCCGGGTTCCCACCGATCAGCTCGCTCGCGTAGCGCTCTTCGACATACTGCGACAGCACCAGCACGCCAACGTCCGCGTACTGCTCGCGGATCACCAACGCCGCCCGCAACCCCTCGTCGGTGAACGTCGGTGGCATCCGCACATCGACGACGCACACCTCCGGCCGGTGCAGCTCGACGGCCTTCAGCAGGCTGTCACCGTCGCCGACCGCGGCGACGACCGTGCAGCGCTGTTCCTCCAGCAACCGCACGATGCCTTCACGCAGCAGCACCGAGTCCTCGGCGATCACGACCCGCATCCGCTCAGTCTCCTCCATCACACCGATCCGTCCGGCCGATTCATCCACAGGGCACCTCCGCGGTCAGCGTGGTGCCGCCACCCGGTGGGCTGTCCACGCTGAGCCGTCCGTCGACACCGGACACCCGGTCGGTCAGCCCCCGCAGGCCACTCCCGCGGACCGGGTCCGCTCCGCCACGTCCGTTGTCGCGCACCTCGACCCGCAGCACATCGCCCTTCCGCGTCACCCGCACCTCGGCCTGCGCGGCTTCCGCGTGTTTGGCCACGTTCGTCAGCGCTTCGGTGACCACGAAGTACGCGATCGACTCGATCGTCAGCGACGGCCGTGGCTTGACGTCGACGCTCAGCCGAACCGGCACCGGTGACCGGGCCGCGACCGCCGACAGCGCGGCGTCCAGCCCGCGGTCGGTCAGCACCGGTGGATGCAGGCCCCGGGTCAGGTCGCGGATCTCGGCGATCGCCTGCATCGCCTCCGAATGCGCCTCCTCGATCAGCGTCCGGACCGACGGTTCCCGGTCGCCGAGCCGGTTCTTCGCCCGCCCGAGTGTCATCGCCAGCGACACCAGCCGCTGCTGGGCGCCGTCATGCAGGTCGCGCTCCATCCGGCGCCGCTCGACCTCCACCGAGTCGACCACCTGCTGCCGGCTCGCGACCAGCTGGCTGACCCGCTCTGCCAGCACCCCGGTCTCGGACGGCCCGAGCAGCATCTTCGCCAGCCACCCGTCGAACGCCGAAGCCCAACGCATCATCAGCGGCGACACCAGCGCCAGGAACAAGGCAGCGAGTACTGCCACCACGACTGCCTTCGTCGTGGTGTCGATGGTGAACGGGCCGAGCTGTGCCTGCGCCGCCGCGAACCGGTAGTAGTACAGCGGCAGGGCCATCAGTACCGGCGGGATGGACCAGGCCGCCACCACCGCGAAGATCCAGGCGAAGGACAGCGGCAACAGCATCAAGTAGTAGGTGAACTGACGCCAGACGCCCGGGTCACCGAGCGCGAGCAGCGCGTCCTCGGACCACGAGCCGGTCCGCGGCGGCGGCACCAGTGCCTGCACTTCCTGACCACGGGTGAGCCGGGCCCTGGCCCGCTCCCACGAGGCGATCCCGTACACCGCGCGGTTGGCCCAGACGGTGAGCGGAATGCGGATCATCGCGAGCGGGAACGCGAGAAGCATCAGCATGACCGCCGCCAGCACCAGCACGCCGGAGGTCAGCACGACCACCGCGTCACCGAGCAAATGGATCGTTGCCAGCCACAAGTACGGCGAGCGCCAGAGCCGCCACGGCGCCCGGGGAACCGGAGTCGCAGCAACCGTCATCCGGATCACCTCCCCGTGTCAGCGCCTGCTTGCCGTCACAACTTACGACGTCCGGGAACCCGACCGGCATGGGGCCATCCCACGAAGCCCACCGGGGGGTTATCCCCACCCCGGTTCGTGGGCTGACCGGACTGTGCCGAACGGCCGTCCCCGGGATGCTCGATGACATGACGACGACAGTGATCGGCACCAGACTGACCGGCGATCTCGGCCGGGCGATGGACGGGCAGCTAGGCGACGCGATCGACGACCGCGTCGCCGACGCGCTGGAGGACTACATCGCCGAAGGCCGGCTGGACGGGCGGGTTCGCGCCCGGCGGTCACCCGGTGGCATCGCGGCGATCGTCGCCGCCGGTGTCGCCGCGGTGCTGCTGCCGTGGTGCCTGATCCTCGCCGTCACTTTGCCGAGTACTTACGAGGCCGGCAACTGGAAGCTGACCTGGATCGGTCTGGACTGCGCGACGGCGGTGGCCGCGGGCCTCACGGCGTACCTGCTGCACAAGGGCAACAAGCACGCCGTTCTGTCCGCGATGGCGGCCGGCACGCTGCTGATCGCCGACGCCTGGTTCGACGTCAGTACGGCGGGGGCCGGCTTCGACCGGACGCTCTCGCTGACCGAGGCCCTGGTGCTCGAGCTCCCGCTGGCGGTGTGCGCGTTCGTCGTCGCTGCCCGCGAGCTCGGCCGGCGCTAGCCGATCAGTTCCAGGACAGGACCCTCATGAAGCGCTCGGTAGACCTGGTCCCGCAAGGTGTTGGCCTCGGCATCGGTGAGAGTACGATCCACCGGTCGCAGGATCAGCCTGACCAGGACGTTCCGTTGCCCCGGGGTCAGTTGGAGGCGCTCCCGGGCGGCCGTCGGCAAGTCGTCATACGACGTTTCGCCCAGCACCTCCAGCGACTCCGCGGCATCGGCCGCCGCACCGAGCGCGGCTCGCACCTTGTCACCCAGCACCTCGGCCGACAGGTCCGCGTCCGGACCGACGACGACCGACAGGTCCCGTCGGACCGGCGGCATCGCCGACACCGGCTTGTAGGGCGACAGATCCAGCATCTGGTTCGCCACCCGTGGTTCCGTCGATCGGAGCAGTCGGATGTCGCGGATGCCCTTGCGCAGCATCAACAACCGGTCGAGGCCGGACCCCATCGCCAGTCCGGTCCAGCTGTCGTCCAGGCCGGCCAAGCGGAGTACATGCGGCGCAGCGACCCCGCACTCACCGATCTCGACCCACTGGTCGTCGAGCAGCACGTCGACCTGACGCCCATGGATCGTGTACGGGTGAACCGCGGGCACCGTGCGGTAGGTCTGCCCTGGCAGGACGGTGTCGACCAGCCGGGCGATCATGTCCTCCAGCTCGGGCTCACCCAGGGTCACGTTGCGGCTGATCCGCCAGAGGTCGAGCTGGTGCGGAGTCCCGGTGTGCTGCCAGTCGACCGAATCCCGGCGGTAGCAAATGCCGGCGCAGATCATCAGTACGTCCGACGACTCCGACCGCGCGAGCTCCCGAAGCGCGGGCGGGATCATCGCCGAGGTGTGACTCCGCAGCACCTCGTTGTCCGAGACATAGCGCGTGTAGCGGGCTTCCCGGGTCACCGCGTCGGCGGCGTACCCGAGATTGTCGTAGTTGTCAGCCAGCGTTACGACCGGATGATCCCGCCGGGTCCAGACCTCCGTGTACGGCCATGCCTTCCGCAACGCGCTGCCAACCGAGTCAACAACCAACTGCAGCCCATGCCCTCCCTGCCCCGGATCACTAAGATCACGAAGCGCCAGAGCAGCATGCAGCTCCCCAACCGCAAGCACAGAAACCCCACCCCCCGCGGCATCCACGGACAACGCTGAAGCGCTCGATCGTGCAGATGCGGCAGGCAATGCGGGATCACCGTGCTGTGCAGGGGCAGTAGGTCGCGCGGGATCGGTGGGCGGTGCGGCTTCGGTGGGTGAGGCGGGATCGGTTAGGTGTGTAGAAGCAGTGGGCCGTGCCGAAGCGGCGGGTCGTGCTGAGGGTTCGGGTAGTGCAGACATGGTTTTCTCCAGGATGACGGTCTCGACGGGGGTCCACCCCGGTCGGCCGCGGTCACCTCAGGAGAGAGCGCAGCAGCAGCTCACCCCGTCGGCACCGTCGTGCCGGCCGGGGCGCAGAAATCGCCGCCCGTACTGCGTCATACAACCAGCGTACCCGCTCACCAACTCCCCGCCACATCCGAACGCAATCGCTTCCCCCCGCAACCGAGCGCGATGACCTCCCACCAACCGAACGATCTCGATCACCCACCCGCCGCCAACCGCACCCAGTAAGCACTCCACCTCCGCCCGACCAGGCTCCCTGCCCGACCAGAGCAACGCAGCACGCTGCCCGCCCCACCAGGCCGAACGCCTCGCCGCGGCTCCGTCCGGCGCCATTTGAGTAGTGAACCTCTCCGGTTGCCCGTTCACCACACGCATGCAGGTGGCGAACGGACCATTTGAGGGGTTCACCACCCAACAGCGCCAAAGTGAACCGCCCCGCACGGGCGGCGAGCGTCAGCCGGTACGCACCGCGAGCGGGCGTCAGCCGGTACGCGCGGTGCGTCGGCGTCAGCCGGTATACGCTGCCGCCGAGCGTCAACCGGTACGCACCGCGAGCGGGCGTCAGCTGGTAGGCGCCTTGCGTCGGCGTGGCTGAACGCCTCGCACGGCGGCTCCATTCGGCGGCGCCCTTCGAGTGGTTAACCGGCTCTTGTGTCGTAGGTGTGGGTCACTCGGAGCCGGCTTCCATCGGCGCGCAGCGGCTCGACACCGCCCTGAACGGAACTTCGCCGGCACCACACACAAACCCACCTCCGAAGAGCCGACCACCCCCGGTCAAGGCTCGCCCGCCCGCACACCCCTCAGCCAGAGGGTTCGACCGCTCACCACACCGGCCCACGCAGTACACCCGCCGAGCACCCCACAAACAGCGCCTCACCGCCCCCCGGGGTGATCGCGCGCCCCCTCCAACCCGCTTTGAGAACCCACCACGCATTTCCACGCCCGAAAAACACACGGTGGCTTCCCAAAGGAGGGATGGCGGCGGCCTTTGAGAACCACGGACCATTCCGCCGCCGACTTGCTTGCGCGGCAGCTTCCCAAGGCGCGCAAGGCCAGCGGGTACACGGAGCGAAGCCACGGCAGGGGCCATGGTTGACGGGCTTTGTGACCGATGGCGGGTTGCAGCACGACAGCGGACCAACAGCCCGTCATCCTGACCGCCTCGCCGGCCATCTGCATTGCCCAGCCGCCACCGCGGGCAGGCGTCGGCCGGCTCGCACCGCGGGTGGGCATCAGATCGTACGGGCCGGGGTGGGCGTCTGCTCGTACGTGGCGGGGGTGGGCATGGGTCAATGTGAGTGGGAGTTGGTTTGTGGCGGGGTGGATGTGGTTGGTTGGGAAAGGCGTCGCGGAGTTGTTGGGGGCGGTGGGACTATGGGGCGCATGCGCTGGATTGATGGGCTGGAGGGGGCCGCCGCGGAGAAGTTGCCGGAGGCGGTGCATCGGTACTTTCGGCAGGGGTCGGCCGCGGGGGTGAGCGTGGGTGAGGCCGTCGCTGCCTGGTCGGCGTACCGGTTTCGGCCGCGGGTGCTGAACGATGTTTCCAGCGTCGACCTGAAGACCACGGTTCTCGGCGTACCCGTCGATGCGCCGATCCTGGTCGCGCCGTCGACCATGCAGCGAATGGCGGACCCGGACGGCGAGGTCGCGATGGCGCGTGGGGTCAGCGCGGCCAACTCGGTGCTGGGGGTTTCCAGCAACGCGGGTACGAAGTTCGCCGAGCTGGGTGCGACCGGTGTGCCGTGGTGGCTGCAGATCTACGTCGTACGGAACCGGGACATCACCCGGCGGATGCTTGATGCCGCCGTCGAGGCCGGCGCGCGGGCGATCGTACTGACCGTGGACACCCCGGTCGTCGGGCGCAAGGAGGACGAGGGCGCCACCGTCTGGGACCTGGTGCAGCCCGGCCAACTGCTCGCCAACCTGCCTGCTGGTGACTGGACCGACGACGATCTGGCGAAGGCCGACGACCTGAACCCGGACGTGATCGGCTGGCTCGCCGAGCGTACGGGCCTGCCGATCGTGGTGAAGGGCGTGCTCCGCGGGGACGACGCGAAGCGCTGCGCGGACGCGGGTGCACGCGGGATCATCGTCTCCAACCACGGCGGCCGGCAGCTCGACGGCTCGATCTCCACCGCGCGGGCGTTGCCGGAGGTGGCTGAGGCGCTCGGCAGCAACGGGGTCGAGGTGTACGTCGACGGTGGGATCCGCCGTGGCGAACACATCCTCACCGCGCTTGCCCTGGGCGCCCGGGCGGTCTGCGTCGGCCGCCCCGCGCTGTGGGCGCTGACCGTGGACTCCGCCCCCGGCGTAACCCGGCTACTCACCGACCTGGCCGAAGAACTGGCCCACACCCTCCGCCTGAGCGGCCACACCTCTCCCAGCTCCCTCACCGCCGACCTCATCACCACCATCACCACCCCGTGAGCACCGGCGGATGAGGCGGGTGCAGACCCAGCTTGGTGAGCGCGGTGGGAGGTTATGGAAAGCAGCAAGCCCCCGGGAACGTGTCCCGGGGGCTTGCTGGTGGTGCGAGGTGAGGATCAGGCGTCGGCCTGGTCCTCGGTCAGGTTGCGGGTCAGGTTGGGGTCAACCTGGACACCGGGACCCATGGTGGTCGAGAAGACCGTCTTCTTGATGTACCGGCCCTTCGAGCTGGCCGGCTTCAGCCGGAGGATCTCGTCCAGCGCGGCGCTGTAGTTCTCCGCCAGCTGGGCCTCGTCGAACGACGCCTTGCCGATGATGAAGTGCAGGTTCGCGTGCCGGTCGACCCGGAACTCGATCTTGCCGCCCTTGATGTCGGACACGGCCTTGGCCACGTCCGGGGTGACCGTACCGGTCTTCGGGTTCGGCATCAGACCACGCGGGCCGAGGACGCGGCCGAGGCGGCCGACCTTGCCCATCAGGTCGGGGGTGGCGACGACGGCGTCGAAGTCGAGCCAGCCGTCGGTGACCTTCTTGATCATGTCGTCGTCGCCGATGAAGTCGGCGCCGGCGGCCTTCGCGGCCTCGGCCTTCTCACCGGTGGCGAAGACGAGGACCCGTGCCGTCTTGCCGGTACCGTGCGGAAGGTTGACGGTGCCGCGCACCATCTGGTCGGCCTTACGGGGGTCGACCCCGAGACGCATCGCGACGTCCACGGTGGAGTTGAACTTCTTGCTACCGGCGGCCTCCTTGGCGAGCCGGATCGCCTCCAACGGCGTGTACAGGTGATCGAAGTCGATCTTCTCCGCGATCGCGCGGTAAGCCTTGCTGCGCTGTGCCATTACTGCTGTGCTCCCTTCAACGAACGATGATGAGTCGTTCGCGGTTTGTGGTTCGGCGGGCGATGATGGCGCCCTTCCACACCTGCTGATCCACCATGGCGGACCTGGTGGATGTCCTACTTGTCGACGACGACGCCCATGGAGCGCGCCGTACCCTCGATGATCTTCATCGCGGCGTCGATGTCGCGGGCGTTGAGATCCGGCATCTTGGTGGTGGCGATCTCGCGGACCTGGTCCTTGGTGATCTTGCCGACCTTGTCCCGCTGCGGGACGGCCGAGCCCTTCTGCAGACCGGCGGCCTTCTTGATCATCTCCGGCGCCGGCGGCGTCTTGGTGACGAAGGTGAAGGAACGGTCTTCGTAGATCGTGATCTCGACCGGTACGACGTTGCCGCGCATGGATTCGGTCTGGGCGTTGTACGCCTTGCAGAATTCCATGATGTTGACGCCGTGCGGACCGAGCGCGGTACCGACCGGCGGGGCCGGCGTCGCGGCACCGGCCTGGAGCTGCACCTTGACCAGGGCAGCGATCTTCTTCTTGGGAGGCATTCTGTCGGGTCCTTAGACTTTCTGGATCTGGTTGAAGCTGAGTTCCACCGGGGTCTCCCGGCCGAAGATCTCAACCAGGGCCTTGATCCGCTGGGCCTCGGCGTTGATCTCCGTGACTGTGGCGTGCAGGGTCGCGAACGGCCCGTCGACCACCATGACCGAGTCACCGACACCGAAGTCGGCAACCTCGACCTTCTTCTTGGCCGCGGTCTTGGCGGGTGCGGCACCGGCTTCGGCTGCCGCCGCCTCGGCCGCCGCCACGACGGCCGGTGCGAGCATCTTCTCCACCTCTTCGAGGCTGAGCGGGACCGGCTTCTGGCTGTTCCCGACGAAACCGGTCACCGACGGCGTGTGCCGTACGGTCGACCAGGACTCGTCGGTGAGGTCCATCCGGACCAGCACGTAACCGGGGAGCACGGTGCGCTTGACCATCCGGCGCTGACCGTTCTTGATCTCGGCGACCTCTTCGGTCGGCACGATGATCTCGAAGATGTAGTCCTCCATGTTCAGGGAGTTGATCCGGTTCTCCAGGTTGCCCTTTACCCGGTTCTCCATCCCTGAGTACGTGTGCACCACGTACCAGTCGCCGATCTGCGACCGCAGCCGGCTGCGCAGCTCCTCGAGCGGGTCGCCCGGCTCTTCCGGCTCCGCCTCCTCGGCCGCGTCGTCATCGTCGTCCGTCGCGGCGGCGGCCGCGACGGCCAGCGCATCCACGTCGGCGTCGTCGTCAGCTTCGTCGCCGGCCGAATCAGCGGCGTCGGCGTCGTCGCTGGAGAAAACGACCTCGTCGGCCGCGACCGGCGGCTCGGTGGTGGTTTCCGGCGCGGTCTCCGCGGTCTCTTCGGCCAGCTCCTCGGCGGCGTCCTCGACGTCGCTCCCGGTCACCACTTCGGCGGCCTCGGCGTCGTCAGCCGCGGCCACCACGACCACCGGCTCGTCGTCGGAGTCGTCGGCGTCGGCCGGCGGCGTCTCGGACTCGTCGTCCGCGGCGTACTCCGCGTCGTCCTCGGACTCGTCGTCGTCCTCGTCACCCTCGTCCTCGTCGTCGAGGTCCGCGAACGGGTCGTCGTCATCGTCATCGCCGTCGGCGAAGAGGTCGTCGTCGTCGGTGGCGTTCTCGTCGAAGTCGAGATCCTCGTCGGAGGCGGATACGTCGAACTCGTCCTCGTAGTCGAGGACCTCGTCGTCGCGCTCGGACACGTCGTACTCCGTCATCTGTGCATCGGGTGGTGGCTGGCGTCTGGGTCGGGCCGGAATCCCGGGACCTGCGGGTGCGGTCGTGGCGGTGGCCTCAGCCGAAGATCTTGAACATCGCCCAGCCGAAGGCCAGGTCGAGGACCGAGACGATCGCGATGACGAACACCACGAAGGTCAGGACGACCACGAAGTAGGTGGAGAGCTGCTTGCGGGTCGGCCAAACCACCTTGCGGAGCTCGGCGACCACCTGACGGTAGAAACGCAGCAGGCCCCTGCCCTGCTTGCCTTCCGCAGGCTTGCCGGCGCCGGACGGTGCCGGGGTGCGCGTCTCCGTCACGACCTACCTCTTTCGCTAGCGGCGGCCTGACCGGCCCTGCGCCGGTCAGGATTTGCAGGGCACGAGGGACTTGAACCCCCAACCTTCGGTTTTGGAGACCGATGCTCTGCCAGTTGAGCTAGTGCCCTCTGCAATCCATCCGGACGCCGCGTCGGACCTGATCTCGGGCATGCCGGATCAGGGCCATCAACGCCCGGACTAGATGAGTGTACGGGGTCGAAGCCACCTGGTCGAACTCGACCTTCTGATCGAATTCGGCCTCCTGATCGAATTCGGCCTCCTGGCTTCCTCCGACCTGGTCCTTACCCGTACGACCCGCTGTGACCATCTCGGTCGGGCGCCGCACCGCGGTCAGAACCATACAGCCTTCACCGGTCCCCAACGGACCACACCCCTGCCGTGTTCCCTCGTTCACCTCCTGAAACCGCGGTCGGTCACCGGGCGCCGTGGTGCCAGGATGGGCGTATGGCTTCCAGGATCTCGGCGCGGATCGGCGCCATCAGTGAATCGGCGACGCTGGCGGTGGACAGCAAAGCGAAGGCGCTCAAGGCGGCGGGGCGGCCGGTGATCGGTTTCGGCGCGGGCGAGCCGGACTTCCCGACGCCTGACTACATCGTGGACGCGGCGGTCGCGGCGGCCCGGGATCCGAAGAACCACCGGTACAGCCCGGCCGGCGGCCTGCCGGAGCTCAAGCAGGCGATCGCCGTGAAGACCAAGCGCGACTCCGGGTACGAGATCGAGCCGTCCCAGGTACTGGTCACGAACGGCGGCAAGCATGCCGTGTACAACGCGTTCGCGACCCTGCTCGACCCAGGAGATGAGGTACTCCTGCCGGCGCCGTACTGGACCACCTACCCGGAGGCGATCCGGCTGGCCGGCGGCGTACCGGTCGAGGTACTCGCGGACGAGACGCAGAACTACAGCGTCACCGTCGAGCAGTTGGAGGCGGCTCGTACGCCCCGGACCAAGGCGCTGCTGTTCTGTTCGCCGAGCAACCCGACCGGCGCGGTGGACGCCCCGGAGGCGATCACGGCGATCGGCCGCTGGGCGCTCGAGCACGATCTGTGGGTGATCACGGACGAGATCTACGAGCACCTCACGTACGGTGACGCGTCGTTCACTTCGATCCCGGTCGCCGTACCGGAACTCGCGGACCGGACCGTCGTACTGAACGGTGTCGCCAAGACGTACGCGATGACCGGCTGGCGGGTCGGCTGGATGATCGGCCCCAAGGACGTGATCAAGGCGGCGACCAACCTGCAGTCGCACCAGACCTCGAACGTCTGCAACATCGCGCAACGCGCCGCGCTGGCGGCGGTGTCCGGCGATCTGAGCGCGGTCGACGAGATGAAGCTGGCGTTCGACCGGCGGCGCCGGACGATGGTCCGGATGCTCAACGAGATCCCCGGCGTCGAGTGCCCGGAGCCGACCGGCGCCTTCTACGCGTACCCGTCGGTGAAGGGCGTACTCGGCAAGCAGATCGCCGGGCGTACGCCGGAATCGTCCGCCGAGCTGGCCGCTCTGATCCTGGACGAGGCGGAAGTGGCGGTCGTGCCCGGCGAGGCGTTCGGCGCGCCCGGGTACCTGCGGCTGTCCTACGCCCTCGGCGACGCGGACCTGGCCGAAGGGCTGAGCCGGATCGCCAAGCTGCTGGGGTGAGGGCGTCCGCCGGTCAATTTCTCTCTCGGTGGGGTGCGTCGTAACCTTCGGTAATGACGCAGCGGGATCTGCGGGTGCTGCCCAAAACACACCTGCATCTGCACTTCTCCGGGTCGATGCGGCATCTGACGCTGGTCGAGCTGGCCGACAAGCATGGCGTCCGGCTGCCGGACGCGCTGCGCACCGAATGGCCACCGGATCTCTCGGCGGCCGACGAACGCGGCTGGTTCCGGTTCCAGCGGCTGTACGACATCGCCCGTTCGGTGCTGCGGACCGAGGACGACGTACGCCGCCTGGTCCGCGAAGCGGCCGAGGACGATCGCGCCGACGGGTCGCGCTGGCTGGAGATCCAGGTCGACCCGTCCGGGTACGCGAACCGTTTCCACGGCATCACCGAGTTCACCGACCTGGTCCTGGACGCCGCCCGGGATGCCGCAGCGTCGACCGGGATCGAGGTCCAGGTCATCATCGCGGCGAACCGCACCCGCCACCCGCTGGACGCGCGGACGCTGGCGCGGCTCGCCGCTCAGTACGTCGGCCGGGGCGTGGTCGGTTTCGGACTGTCGAACGACGAACGCCGGGGCACCACCTCGGAGTTCGCGCCGGCGTTCCGGATCGCGCGGAACGCCGGGCTGCTGGCGGCCCCACATGGTGGCGAACTGTGCGGCCCCGCCACCGTACGCACCTGTCTGGACGAGCTCGGGGCGGGCCGGATCGGCCACGGCGTCCGCGCGGTCGAGGACCCCGATCTGCTGAAGCGAGTGGTCGAGGCGCAGATCGCCCTCGAGGTCTGCCCGGCGTCCAACGTCTCGCTCGGCGTCTACCACCGCCCCGAGGACGTCCCACTCCGCGAGCTGTACGAGGCCGGCGCGCGGATCGCGCTCGGCGCCGACGACCCGCTCCTGTTCGGCTCGCGGCTGGCCGAGCAGTACGAGACCGCCCGCGGCGTGCACGGCTTCACCGACGCCGAGCTGGCCGACCTGGCCCGCGGCTCGGTGCTGGCCTCGACCGCGCCGCCGGACGTGCAACAGGCACTGCTCGCCGAGATCTCCCAGTGGCTAGGGGCTCCGGCGGCCGTACCGGCCTGACACACGCCTGACTCAGGCCGGCCTCGGCGGCGGAATTGGCCCCTTGTCCCACCCTTGGCCGTTTCATAGGATGAAACGAGCAAACTAATTCCACGCCGAGGGCTTACGGGGGCCCACGTAGATAGAGGGTGAGTCCGCTGACTCCGCAAGCCGTTACCAAGGACAGGGTGCAGCCCGGCGAGACCATCGAGGACGAAGGCCGGGTGTACGCGGTGCGCTCGATCGAACGCGTCGTCTCGGTGCTGAACCTGCTGCAGGAATCGATCGACGGCGTCACGCTCAAGGAGGTCGCCGACGCCGCGGATCTGCCCAAGTCGTCGGCGTTCCGCTACCTGTGGACGCTGGAGAAGAGCCGCTACGTCGAGCGCGACACCGACAGCGGCCTGTTCCGGATCGGCCTCGGTTTCCTCGGCATGCAGTCCCGCCACACCGAGGTACTGCGCGAACGCGTCCGCCCTTCGCTGGAACGGCTTCGCGACGATCTGGACGAGACCACCAACCTCGGGCTGCTCGACGGTCACCACGTGATCTACCTGGAGATCATCGAGAGTCGCCGCAGCGTCCGGCTGGCGGCCAGCCGGGGTACGCACGACCCGCTGCACTCGACCGCGCTGGGCAAGGCGATCGCCGCGCACCTGCCCGAGGACCGGGTCCGCGAGCTGCTGTCAGAGGCCGGGATGCCGAGCCGGACCGCCGAGACCATCACCAGCGTCGACGACTACCTGGCCGAGCTGGCGAAGGTGCGCCGGCTCGGGTACGCGGTCGACAACCGTGAAAACGAGCCGGACGGCCGGTGCGTCGCCGTGCCGATCCTCGGCACCCGGCTGCCGGCCGCCCTGAGCGTGAGCGCCCCCGAGGCGCGGTTCTCGATGCGGGACGTGGAGAAAACCGCGCGAACCCTGATCGAGGTCGCCGGCCAGATCACCCTCAGCCCGACCGGAACCGCCTGAATCAGGCGAACGGCATCGGCGTGAAACCCCCGCCCTCAAAGGGATGCAGGCTCGAACGGATACAAAGGTTTGCGCCGATGCCGGTAGTCGAACCGGTCGAGGCCCATCGCGCTGACGCCCTCGGTGTCGACGACGAGCATCCGGGTCGCGATCGGGGCGTACCCGGCCCGCGGTGAGTTGACGCCCTTCGCCACCACGATCCGGTACGACGACGGCGTCACCCCGACCGACAACAGTTGCTGGGAGCTCGTACTCATCACCGGGATCGACGAGATCACCAGCGTGTGCCCGGCGGTGGTGTCGACCACGGCCGTCGGCCCCATGTCGAAGAACCGGAATCCGCCGTGCGTCGGCGTCGGCTCCTCGTACTTTCCGTCCGACACGGCGCGTACCCGACCGGTGATCTGTACCGGGCGCCCCGCCGAGTGCGACTGCCACGCGCCGACCGCGAGGCTCACGGTCGAGTTGACCCCGGATTCGATGCAGTGTTGCGCGGCCTTCGGGTCGCAGATGGTCTGTACGAGCGAGCGCTGCCCGCGCCGGACGGCGGCCTCAAGGATCACCGTCGAGTCCCCCGGCGAACCGCCGCCGATGTTGTCACCGGCATCGAGCAGCACGACCGGTCCGTGCCGGTTCGCGACCGCGATGTCGAGCGCCTCGTCAACCGTCATCCCGGTGGTCTGAAGCGCGTCCCGCCGCGCCCAGATACTGCCGGCCAGCTCATCGGCGGCGCGCTTGGCCTGGTCCGCGTCACCGTCGTGGATCACCACACAGGACATCCCGACCTGCGGCACATCCGCATACGGGAAGCCTTCCACCACGTTCGCGGACAGGATGCCCGGCCGGCCGGCGATCTCGCGAGCCTTCTCGAGCAGTCCGGCCATCGGCTGCTCGCTGGTGTCCTGGCAGGCGATGTTGCAGACCAGCGGCAACGCCACCAGCGCCTGCTCCGGCCGGATTTCGCCACGGATCGTACGAACCACCAGCTCGGTGCACCGGATCGCCTGCTGCTTCGCGTCGACATGCGGATTCGTTTGGTATACCAACGTGACGGTCAACGCGTCCAGCAGGCGCTGCGAGATGTTCGCGTGCAGGTCGAGCACAGTTCCGACTGGTATACCAGGGCCGACCACCGCGCGTACGCGAGCAGCGATCTCCGCGTCCGCATCCGCGTGGTTCTCCGCGACCGCCGCGCCGTGCAGGTTGAGCAGTACGCCGTCCCACGGGCCCTGGTCGCGCAGCATCCCGATCATCTCGTCGACGAGCCAGTCGAAGGCATCCGCGGCGATCCGTCCGGTCGGTGTCACGAACGCGAACATCAGCGGTACGACCTCGACGCCCTGCTCCGCCGCGCCGGCCAGGAAACCACCGTTGGTGGTGGACGAGGTCGCGTACGCCTCGACGATCTCGCCGCCGCGCCACACGCCGCCGTTCTGGAACATCGCGCGATCGGCGCGGACCGGGGAGAACGTGTTGGTTTCGTGGTACAGCCCGAGGAGTGCCAATCGCATCGTCTACCGCTCCACCTTCAGCGCCCACTCGCCGAGCGTCTTGTCGAACCGGGTCAAGGCAACGTCGAGCTCACGTGGTCCATGCGCTCCGGACACGTACCAGATGCCACGGCCCGCAAGCCAGATCCCATTGTCCACCAGGGCAGCCGCCAGCCTTTCGTACCGCGCCAGGTCGAGCTTTTGCAGCGAACGATAGTCAGTCACATCCGCATCGCCGAACGACATGTGGAACGCCGCCGGCAGACCGGCAACCCGCAGCTGTACGTCATGTTTTGCAGCGATGTCGCGCAGCCCGGCCATCAACGCCAGCCCGTGTTCCTCCACCGATGCGTACGGCGGTCTGTCGCGCAATGTGGTCAGTGTCGCCGTGACTGCTGCCATTGCCATCACGGACGCGTTGAACGTACCGGAGTGGTTGACCGCGCCCGTACTGAGCTGACTCATCAGATCGGACCGACCGACCAGAGCGGCGACCGGATACCCACCAGCGAACGCCTTGCCGTACGTAGCGAGGTCAGGCGTCACGCCGTACCGTTGCGCCGCGCCACCGAGGCCGACCCGGAAACCGGAGATCACCTCGTCGAAGATCAGCACCACCCCGTACCGGTTGCACAGCTCCCGCACGGTCTCCAGGTAACCGGGTTTCGGCTCGATCACCCCGGTGTTGATCATGATCGGTTCCATGATCACCGCGGCCAGCCGCGACCCGTACTGCTCGAACTGCGCGGTCAACAGCTCCGCGTCGTTCCACGGCAGGATGTGGCACGGCCGCAGGTTGTCGGCGACCTGCCCGTCACTCGCGACACCCCAGTCCCCACCGCGCTCGCCGACCAGGATGTTGTCGACCCAGCCGTGGTAATGCCCTTGAAAACGGACGATCTCGGTCCGTCCGGTAGCAGCCCTGGCAACCCGCAACGCCGCCTGAACCGCCTCGGTCCCACTGGTCGAGAACCGCACCATCTCCGGCCAGCCGGCCACTTCACACACCAACTCGGCCGCCTGGACCTCCAGCTCGTGCTGTCCCCCGTACAGCAAACCGCCTTCACACGCGGCCGAAACGGCCTGCACCACCGCATCCGGCGCATGCCCGAGAAAGTTCGGCCCCTGACCGAGCAGGTAGTCCACATAGTCACGCCCGTCGACACCGAACAACCACGCCCCCTTCGCGGACCGAATGAACGGATGCGGCCCCCGAAGCCGAACGTTGGAGTGCACCCCACCCGGAGCCCGCACCAGCGCCCGAGCCCGCAACCCCTCCGAACCCACATCGAGCCGGAGCTGTTCTGTCGTCATAGCTATCCCCCAACAGTTTCACTGAATGAAATGACCGTGCTATTAATTTCAACGCTACGGTCGCACGCAGCCCTGGTCAAGGGCGGCGCGTTACACCGACAAACCCTCAGTCACCGTCGCGCCAGGGCAGGCAGGGGCGAGACGGTGGAGTCGCGTCGGCTCAGTAGGCCGTCAAGCCGCCGTCGACGTAGATCGTCGAGCCCGTGACGGCGCCGGCCTCGCCGGACACCACCCAGGCGACCGTGGCCGCGACATCGGTCGGCACGATCGGGCGCCGCAGGGGGGTCACCTTGCCCCACGCCACGGCCCGGTCGGCCAGGTATTCGGCCGCGCGGCTTGTCTCCGTCTCGACGTCGCCCGGGGCCACGCACACAACGCGTACGCCGAGGCGCGCCAGGTCGTACGCCAGGGCTCGCGTCAGGCCGTCCAGTCCCGCCTTGCTCGCCACGTACGCCGCGGCGTCGGCTTGCGCCTGGCGCCCCGCGATCGAACCGATGTTGACGACCACGCCACCGCGGCCCGTCAACTGTGGCAGTGCCTCGCGGACCAGCCGCAGCGGCGCCTTGAGATTGACATCGATGACCTGGTCGATCCGCTCGTCGGTGAACTTGCCCAGGGCATCGACGGCGGCAGGGCCGGTCACGCCGGCATTGTTGACCAGGACATCCAACGCGCCGAACTCCGCGACGCACGCCTCGACCGCCCGCGCGCACTGTTTCGCGTCGCTCAGGTCGTGCGCGCCGATCCGAAGGCGCGCGAGCCGTGACGCCAGTCGCAGCTGATGCTCGGCCGCGACCACTTCGTCCTCGGTGCGCTGGACGACGTACACGTTCATCCCGTCGGCCAGCAACCGATCGGTGATCGCGCCGCCGATTCCGGTCGAGCCACCGGTTACAAGAGCCGTACGCTGCGCCACTGGTCACGCGTCCTGGTCGAGGACAGCCCGCAAGGCTGACTTTGGAACTGCCGTTTCAAAGTCAGCTTGGCAGCGGCACGACCGATCCGTCAATCAGCGACACGAGCTCCCACCGCGTCGATCCAGTCATCGACGTGCTGGGAGACCCGGCCGACTTCGACGGTCGGCAGGCGGGACGCGTCCGGGGCGAAGCGGCCGAGGTCCTTCCAGCCGGCGCCGGTGAGGATCAGCAGCGGGCGGGCGTCCGCTCGCAGCCGGCCGCGGTCCGCGTCGGCGAGCGCCGCCGCGACCGTCGCGGCCGCCGCCGGCTCAACGAACACGCCCTCCGCCGACGCCAGCCAGCGCTGCGCGGCCAGAATGTCCTCGTCGTCGATCGCGGTCCCCCAGCCCTGCGAACCGGCCACCGCCTCGACCGCCGCCTCGCCATCGGGCGGGCGCGGCAACTGCAAGGCGGAGATACCGGTCGTACTGCCTTCGACCGTCACCGCCGGGAGCTGCCCATCCAAGTACCTGACGACGGGCGCGCATCCCGTCGGCTGACATGCGATCAGCCGCGGCGCCAAACCACGATCGGCCATCCCACGGGCCAGCGCTACCAGCAATCCGCCGCCACCCACCGGCGCGTACACATGGGTTGCATCGGGCAGTTGCTCCGCTAGCTCGTACGCGATCGTGTCGATGCCGCGCATGCCGTCCGGATTGAACGCGTGCAGCGTGACGCCCAGGTAGAGCTTGTGCCTGGCCGCCGCCTCCCGTACCTGATCGAACATCGCACCATCGACCTCCGGCCGCCCGGCCCCGTCGACGCGTACGACCTGCAGCGCGCCGGCGCCGAAGGCCAGCAGCGGCAACGACTTCTCCGGCGGCACCGATCCGGCCAAGCACAGGAACCCAGGAATCCCGGCCCGCGCGCCGTACGCCGCCATCGCCATCCCCGCGTTGCCCGACGACGTCGCGACCCAGCCGCGATACCCCCGGCTCCGCGCGAGCGACATCGACAACGCCGCCACCCGATCCTTGTACGAGCCAGTCGGATTCGCCGTCTCCAGCTTGGCGGCCACCGACCGTACGCCGAGCCGGCGCGCCAGCACCGGCAGGTCGACGACCGGCGTATTTCCCTCGCCCAGACAGACGGTTTCACTCGTCTCCGGCAGGTCGCCCGTGAATCGGTTCAGCACACAAGACGTCATGGTCCCTCACACTCGCCGGCGGACACGAACAGGACATCTCCGGGCATCACCCGCGCCTGCCTCCGGAGGAACATCAGTACGCCGGCGCGGGCGGCCCGGATCACCTCGAGAAGCCGGCCGTCGTACCCGTACAGGCGACCCACTTCGCCGCCGGCCGGGACGAGATCACCCGCGGCCGCGGTGGTCGAGAACAACCCGGCCCGGGTCGAGGTGACCCCCGCATCCAGATCCCCCGATCCCCGAACCCACCGCGGCACCACCGGCTCACCCCGTGGCGGCAGCATGTCCAGGTCGGACAGCACGGCGAGGACACCAGTCACGTACGCGTCGAGGTCCGCGCTCCGGACGCCGCCACCGCCGCCGCACTCGGCGTAGATGGCCGGAATCCCGCGCTCCTTCGCGGCCGTCAGACTGCGTCCCGGCGGCCAGGTGTCATGCAGCCAGATCGTCGGCGCCCCGAACGCCCGCGCGGCCCGCAGCCCGCGCTCGTCCGGCCCCACCCCACAGAACAGCGGCATGCTGTACCGCACCCCCGCCGAGTGCAGATCGATCAGCAGATCCGCCCCCTCGATCACCGCCGCCGTGATCCCGTCGGCCAGCGTCTCGGTCGGCGCACCTTCCCGCTCCCCCGGAAAGGACCGAGCCAGATCCGCGTCATCCTCCGGCGTACGCCGGCAACGCGCCGCCCAGGCAGCCGGGTTGGCCGGCGCGACCGCCCGTACCACCCCCCGAAACCCCACCCCCTCCAACTCCCGAAGCACCCGCCAAACCGCGAGCACCCCCTCGTCCTCGTCCCCGTGCACACCCCCCAGCAACGCCACCGTAGGCCCCTCGCCACCCCCCTCCAGGGTGACCATCACCGCCCCACCCACCAACACCTCACGCCCCAACCAAACCTCACCCACAGCCGGCAAGTTCCCACCCCTTCCAGTTGGACGAGAAAACGAAACTCCCGTTCCAATATAGGGGTCAGCAACGCATCCGGGAACCTGTCGTTCCGGCGGCTAGCCCTCGCCCCGCGCCTGGGCAAGTTCGAGTGGCCGGCCGATGTCCTGCCACTGCTCCCGTATCGGCCAGAGGCCGACCGGCCAGCCCTGCTTGAGGCACTGATCCAGCAACTCGGTGATGGGGAACAGCCGGTCATCCGGGATCTTCGAGATCAGGTCCGGATCGAGCACGTAGATGCCCGCGTTCACCGGCCACGACGGGGCAGGCTTCTCCAGGATGCGGGCCAGCCGGCCGTTCGCCTGCTCCAGTACGCCGAACGGCACCTGATGCCGGTACTGCGTCGTCGCGACCGTGGCAACGACGTCTTCACTCGAATGTGCGTCCAGCAGTCCCCCGACGGAGAAGTCCGTCAGCAGGTCCCCGTTCATCACCAGCAGCGGCTCGGTGATCTCGCCGTACTGTTCCAGCAGCCGAAGCGAACCACCGGTGCCGAGCGGGACCGTTCGTTCCTCCCGGAGGTAGTCGATCCGGCAACCGAACGCCGAACCGTCACCGAAGTGCTGCTCGATCAGCTCACCGAGATAGTTGACCGAGATGAAGATTCGGCTGATTCCCCAGCCGACGAGGTGCAGTACCAGCCGCTCGAGGATCGGCCGGCCGGCCACCGGCAGCATCGGCTTCGGCACGTCGTCGGTCAGCGGCGCGAGCCTGGTGCCACGGCCGCCGGCCATGATGACCGCGCTGTTGTACCGCCGGCGGATGCCGGCGACCGCGCGTTCGGTGTGCACCTGGACGATGCGGCCGTCCGCGTCGACCGCCGGCAACTCGCGAACCCCGAGCGCGTGCATCAGATCGAGTACCTCCGCGCGGCCGGTGCCCGGCTTGGTCGAGACCCCGGCGTCCTGCATCAACGGGTACGACGACGACTCGAGGCCGGCGCCGTCGAGCAGGGCCCGGCGGATGTCGCTCTCGCTGACCGCACCCAGCAACCGGCCGGCCGCGTCGACAATGAACGCCCGCGACGAACCGGCCAGTTCGATCGCCTGCAGCGCCGAACGGATCGAATCCTGCCGATCGATAAGCACCTCGTCAACACGCATTGTGTCCTCACCTAAACGAATGCCGGAAGAATTCCTTGTTCATAAGCGGTTGTGAGTGTCGGAGCGGCGGCGTCGCGGTCCGAGAGGCAGATTCTCAGAATGGTTCCGGCCGGGCCTTTCGCCGGCCAGTCGATTCCCAGTCGCGGGTCGAGTGGGGTGATCGCGTGCTCGCGTTCCGGGGCGTACTGAGTTGAGCACAAGTAGGCGATGACCGACTTCTCGGTCAGTGACATGACCGCGTGCCCGAGCCCTTCGGAGAGGTACACCGCACTGCGGCCGACGCCTTGCAGAACAGCCGAATCCCAGCGCCCGAACGTCGGCGAACCAACGCGCAGATCGACGACGACATCCAGCACCTCGCCGGCCAGGCAGGTGACGTACTTGGCCTGGCCGGGCGGTGTGCCGGTGAAATGAATGCCACGGATCACGCCGGCCGCGGAAATGGCGCAATTGACCTGCCCGACCTCGATCTCATGCCCGACGGTGGCCCGCATCAGATCCTGCTGGAAAGGCACCAGAAATGTACCGCGCTGATCGTCGAAACGCCGTGGCATGAACTTCCAGGCACCGCTGATCAGCATCGGCTCGACGGCCGGATCGTCCCGCATGCGACCTCCGTGGGTACCGGACGGAAATCCGGAATCAGCTGATCGATTCGAGGATCTTGACCGCGCCGGCGGTGCCGTCCTCGGCCCGGACCAGCTGTCCGAGCTCGTCCGCGCGCTCGGCCATCCGGCTATCGGTGATCGCCCGCGAGATCGCGCCGGTGAGGCCCTCGACGGTCAGGTCCCGGTGCGGCTGCGGGAGCGGTGCGACCCCACGCGCGTGCAGTTGCCGGGCGTAGAACCACTGGTCCGGTGAGATGAACGGGCAGGCGACCTGCGGCCGGCCGGCCGCGAGCGCGTACCCGATGGTGCCGTTGCCGCCGTGATGCACGATCGCCGCCATCCGCGGGAACAGCCAGTCGAACGGTGCCTCAGGCAAATAGAAAGTGTCGTTCCCGAGTACGGCCGGATCGATCGCGCCCCAGCCGCCGACGACGACGGCGCGCACACCGGCGCGACGAAGCGCCTCCGCCACGAGGTTGCCCAGGCGGCGCGGGTCGGTCAAGCCGGAGCTACCGAAGCCGACGTAGACAGGTGGGTCGCCGCGGTCGAGAAAGGCGGTCAGCTCCTCGGGCGGACGCCAACCGTCCGCAGCGGGCAGCAGCCAATGCCCCGTGGTGTGTACGTTGTCCGGATAGTCGAGCGGCTCCGGCAGGACATGACGGGTGAAACACTGCAGCACGGTGGCCGGTCGGCCGTCCGGGCGCACCAAGGAGTCGCGATGATCCCGTCGCCGCGCCAGGCCGAGCGTCCGGCGTCGCCACCGACCCATGCCGGGGAACAGCGTTCGCAGATAGAAGCCCGTCCAGGCGTACGTCGCGGGGTTGCACACCCGCGGCGCCCGGAACGGAAAGTACGGGTTGGCGAAGGCGTTCGTCGGTACGTAAGACGGATGCATGCACACCGGGATCGACGGAACTCCCAGTGCTTCCGCGATCTGGTGTCCGGGGAGGCCGGCATGATGCAGAACCACATCGGGCCGGCTGTCGAGCGCGCGGGCGAAGTCGTCGAGCATGCCGTCCAGCTCACGCCTGGCGCTGGGGATGAACTGCATCGGCACACCGATACCGTGCAGGCGCCGCACATCGGGCGCGACCGCCATGTCACGGGCGCGGTCGGCGAACGGAATCAGGTTGGTGGTGTACGGCCGAAGCAGCGCGTCCGAGGTGCCCGGCGCACCGACGGTCACCTCGTGCCCGGACTCTTCGAGCAGCTTCGCCAAGGCGGCGAACGGCTGCACGTCACCACGGCTGAAGTGCGTGAGCATCAGCACCCTCATCGAATCGGCTCCAGCGGGTCCAGCCCTGGCGATGCCGCACAGGCAACCGCGACGACGTAGTCGCCGTACTGCGAAGTGGACAGCTTCCGGCCGAGCGCCAGACACTCCTCCGCGCTGATGTATCCCATCCCGAGCGCGATCTCTTCGAGGCACGCGATGCGTACGCCGGTCCGGTGCTCGAGCACCTGGACGAACTGTGATGCCTCCAGCAACGATTCGTGCGTTCCGGTGTCCAGCCAGGCGAACCCACGGCCGAGATTGACCAGCTTCGCGCGATCACTGCGCAGGTAGGCGGAGTTGACGTCGGTGATCTCCAGTTCGCCCCGCGCCGACGGCTTGAGTTCGCGCGCGATGTCGACGACCTGGTTGTCGTAGAAGTACAGCCCGGTGATGGCGAGATTCGACTTGGGCTCGGCCGGCTTCTCCTCGATCGACACCAGGCGCCCGTCGGCGTCGACCTCGCCGACTCCGTAGCGGCGGGCGTCGTTGACCGGGTAGCCGAACAGCACGCAGCCATCGAGATCGGTCAGCTCCCGCCGCATCAGGCCGGAGAACCCCTGGCCGTGGAAGATGTTGTCCCCGAGTACGAAGCCGACGTCGTCGTTGCCGATGAACTCGCGTCCGATCAGGAATGCTTCCGCGAGCCCGTTCGGGCTGGGCTGTTCGGCGTAGCTGAGCCGGATTCCGAACTGATCGCCGGAGCCGAGCAGCCGCCAGAAGTTCGGCAGGTCCGACGGCGTCGAAATGATCAGGATGTCCCTGATGCCGGCCAGCATCAGTACGGACAGCGGGTAGTAGATCATCGGTTTGTCGTAGACGGGCAGTAGTTGCTTCGAGACGGCCGAAGTCACCGGGAAGAGACGCGTCCCGCTACCACCGGCCAGCACGATGCCCTTCATGCGAATCGCCTTCCGTGGCTCGGATTTCCTTGCTATCGATGCTGCCTTCCGGACGCCTTCGCCGCCAGAGTCGCATTCAGCCGACCGAATCAGTGCCGCGCGCGCGGCGGTCGTAGCGTCCGGATCGCCGGCATCGCGGCGGCCAGAGCAGTTCGCCAGTGCCGCATCGGCGGCAGTCCGGCGCGCTGCCAGCCGGCGTGGGACAGCACCGAGTACGCGGGTCTGGCCGCACCTTGAAAGCGATCCGAGGTGGTGGGGCGGACGCGGGCCGGATCCTGCCCGATGGCCGCGAAGACGGTCCGGGCGAGCTCGAACCGGCTTGCCGAACCGGCGTTCGTCGCATGGTAGATGCCGGCCGGCGCATCGATCCGCGCGACCTCGACGATTCGCTCGGCGAGATCGCGGGTCCAGGTTGGCTGCCCGATCTGATCGACCACGACGTCCACCTGGTCGCGTACTTCGGCCAGCTGCTGCATGGTGGTGACGAAGTTGTTGCTATACGCACCGAACAACCAGGCGGTACGCAAGATCACCCCGCTTCGCGGCAGCTGCTCCATGACAACCCGCTCGGCTTGTGCCTTCCCTTTGCCGTACACGGAGATCGGCCGCACCGGCGCGTCTTCGGCGTACGGTTCCGTCGCCTTCCCGTCGAAGACATAGTCGCTCGAAAGGTGGATCATCCGCGCCTTGTGCACCTGACATGCGTACGCGACATTCGCGGCACCAGCCACGTTGACCGCCATCGCGGCCGCGGGCTCCGTCTCGGCGCGATCGGCGTTCACCCAAGCTGCCAGGTGTACGACGATGTCCTGCCCCGCCACCGCATCCAGCACCGCGGACCTGTCGGTGACATCAAGCTCGTGTCTCCGCAATGCCAAGGTGTTCGCCGCGGGCAAGAGCGGCACCAACTCCTGCCCCAGCCGGCCGCCCGATCCGGTCACCAGCCAGCGCACCATGAGCGCCTCCTGTCAGGTATCAGCGCGCCAGATCCGCCGAGTGTTTGAGGGGTTCCCACCAGGAGCGGTGGTTTGTGTACCAGCGGACTGTTTCGGCGAGGCCGGTGGTGAAGTCGATGGTTGGCCGGTAGCCGAGTTCGGTGCTGATCTTGGTGATGTCGACGCTGTAGCGGCGGTCGTGGCCCTGGCGGTCCGGTACGTGTTCCACCCTTGACCAATCGAGGTTCAGAGCGTCCAGGAGGCGGCCGACGAGGGCGTGGTTCGTCAGCTCCGTGCCGCCGCCGATGTTGTAGATCTCGCCGGCGCGGCCGCGTTCGGCGACCAGCTGGATGCCGCGGCAGTGGTCGTCGACGTGCAGCCAGTCACGGACGTTGCGGCCGTCGCCGTACAACGGGATCGGCCGCCCGTCGAGCAGGTTGGTGACGAACAGCGGGATGGCCTTCTCCGGGTACTGGTGTGGGCCGTAGTTGTTCGAGCAGCGGGTGATGCACACCGGAAGCCCGTACGTACGATGAAACGCGCGCGCGAGGTGGTCCGAAGCGGCTTTCGACGCCGAGTACGGCGAGTTGGGTTCGAGTGTCTGTTCCTCCGTCGACGCACCGGAATCGACCGAGCCGTAGACCTCGTCGGTGGAGACATGGACGAACTTGTCCACCCCGGCGTCGAGCGCGGCCCGCAGCATCGTTGCCGTGCCGAGCACGTTCGACAGCACGAAGTCGGCCGAGCCGAGGATCGAGCGGTCGACGTGGGACTCGGCCGCGAAGTGCACGACGAGGTCGGCGCCGGTCGTCACGTCGGCCGCGAGGCTCGCGTCGCAGACGTCGCCGCGTACGAAGCGCAACCGCGGATTGCCCGCGACCTGGGCGAGATTGGTCAGATTCCCGGCGTAGGTGAGTTTGTCGAGCACGATCACCTCGGCATCGCGGAGCGCCGGATACGCGCCGGCCATCACCCGCCGGACGTAGTGCGAACCGATGAAGCCGGCTCCACCGGTGATCAGGACTCGCATTGGCGCTCCCCTGCCCGAGTTTCCCAACGGTGCCTGGAGCGTACGGCGATGCGGCGGGTCAACTCATCAGGGCTAGTTACACCGCACTCCTTAGGCGGACGGGGCAACCTGCACCTTGGGAGCGCATGTTCCGGCTACTTTTCCACCATTGCAAAGGATCTCGGCCACCTGATCCAGCGCGACGGTGCCGGCGATCATCGGGTGGACATCGACACCATTGCTTTGGAGCAGGGTGATCGCATCGTCGATGCAGGCCGATCCACCAAGGACGCCGATCGCGCTGATGTCGTTGAGAACAAGGCGATTCACGTCCAGCACGCCCGGCTCCGGCGCGACGCCGAGCAATGCGAGTACACCGCCTGGAGCGATGTGATTCATGGCTTGGCCAGGCACCGTCGTGCTTCCGGTCGCGTCGATGACGCTGACGAACTGACGGCCACCCAGGTCCTCGGGCCGTACGACATCGTCGAAGCCAAGGCGCCGCGCCAGGTCCAGCTGCTCGGCAACAACACCGGCAACGCAAACCGAAGCACCCAAAGCACGGGCGAATTGCGCCGCGAGCAGTCCGAGCGTGCCCGTACCCCAAACGAGTACCGCAGCGCCGTCACGCACCCGCGCTGCCCGCACCCCGCGCAACGCGCAGGAGCCCGGTTCGATGAACGCCCCCACCGCCGCCGACATCGACGGCGGCAGCTTGTGCACCGCGATTTCCGGTACGGCGATCCGCTCGGCCAAGGCGCCCGGCAACCCGTCCCGTACACCGATCTCGTCATGCACCGGACAAAGATGATGCCGACCGGTACGGCAGAGTTCGCACGTACCGCAGCCGACGAACGTGTCGCCGGTGACGCGATCGCCGGGCTGGACGGACGTCACCTCGGGCCCGATCTCGCGAACCGTCCCGGCCCACTCGTGCCCGGGGCGGACCGGGTACGTCAGCAGTCCTTGGCGGAAGTACGGCATCGTCCCCGCGAACAGCTCGACGTCCGTTCCGCACAGACCCACGGTTTCGACGTCGACGACCACGCGGTTTCCGGTCGCCTTCGGTTCCGGTACGTCGCGAACCGATCCCGACCCCGGACCGTCGATCACGAACGCTCGCATCAGCTCACCCCACTCGGTCAGTACGTGGCCCGGCCGCCGCTGATGTCATGCACGGATCCGGTGGAGAAGGTGCACCGATCCGAGCACAACCAGGCGATCAGTTCGGCAACTTCATCCGGTTCACCGAGCCGGCCCATCGGGATCCGGTCGATCATGTACCGCAACGTCTCCGGCGCCGTACCGGCATTCATCGGCGTCGAGATCACGGCCGGCGCGATCGCATGCACGAGTACGCCGCTGGTCGCCAGCTCCTTGCCGAGTGATTTCGTCAGCCCGATCACGCCCGCCTTGGCCGCCGAGTACGCGGACAGGTTCGGGTTGCCCTCCTTGCCGGCGATGCTTGCCACGTTCACGATCCGGCCCCAGCCGCGCTCGATCATGCCCGGGATCACCGCTCGGCAGCAGTTGAAGACCCCGGTCAGATCGACCCTGATGACCCGGTCCCACTGCTCGTCGGTGATCTCCCACAACGGCGCGTTCGGACCGACGATGCCCGCGCTGTTGACCAGGATGTCGACCGCGCCGATCGAGCCGGCCGCGTCCGCGACGTCCTTGGCGGACGACACGTCAACGGCGACATCCGCATCCGGAGCCAGGTCCGCGGTCAGGACCCGAATCCCGTCCGCTCGCAATCTGTTCGCGGCCGCGAGACCGATCCCACTGCAGCCACCGGTGACCAGCGCCGTACGCGTCATCCGGCGAACGCCGCCGTCGGCAACCCGGGTACGCCCGGACGAGCCACGAAAAGGTTGCCACCGGCCGCGGAATCCGGCCCCTGCCCGGTGGTGATGACCAGGTGATCGAGCTCCGGACCGGCGAACGCGCAACTGGTCACGTAGCGATCGGGAACTTCGATGGTTGCGAGCAAGGAACCTCCAGGTGAGAAGCGGCGGACAGCGCCACCGCCGAAGAACGCGACCCACAGACAACCCTCGGCGTCCACCGCCATCCCGTCCGGCATCCCGGGGTACTCCGCCGTGTCGATCAGAACTCGTCGAGCCACTGCGTTTCCGGTGCTCGGGTCGTAGTCGAGTACGTCGACGGTCTTGATCGGGCTGTCGATGTAGTACATCCGGCGGCCGTCCGGACTCCAGCCGAGCCCGTTGCTGATCGAAACCCCGGTCAGCACCGTCGTACGCGTCCAGTCCGCCGAGATCCGGTACAGACTGCCGGTCCGCGGACTCGCGTCATCAGCCATCGTGCCGACCCAGAGCCGCCCGTACGGATCGCACTTCGCGTCGTTGGTCCGCATCCAGGAGATGTCCTCGTCGATCAACATCCCCAGCCGAAGATCATCCCCCGCCAACGTCGCCACCCCCCGCCGGCACGCGACGACCGCACCACCCTCCACCCGCGGAATCACCGCACTCACCGCTTCCCCGGCATCAACCCGCTCGAGCCGCCGGTCCGCCCACCCGTACGAAAAGATCGTGCCGCGCGGAATGTCCACGAACCACAGCCGCCCCGTACGCCCATCCCAGCAAGGCCCTTCCAGAACCTCACCCCCAACCCGAAGCAGCCCCTCACACCCAAGCCCCTGATCCGCCACTCCACTCATCCAAGATCCTCCGACCGATCACCCAACTCCACTTCCCGCACCGGACTCCGCGGCGCAATGCTGATCCCCAGCCCAGGAGCCCGGCTCAGTTCGATGTACCCGTCAACCGCCTTCGGCTCCCCCTCGAACAACAGATGCGGCATCTCGTTGCCGACCAGCGGTTCAGGATTCACCGGGAAGTACTCCGCCATCGGACAGGCGGGCTGCGATGCCACCAAGTGATAATTGTGGACCTGCCCGGCGTGCGGCATGAGTGGGATGCCCGCGGCCTCGGCGAGCGCGCTCACCTTCCGCGCTGCCGTCAGACCACCGACCCGGTTCACATCAGGCTGGACGATGTCGACCGCGCCGCTGGTGATCAGCTGGTAGAAGGCGGGCAGCGTCGACTCGTGCTCGCCTGCCGCGATCGGGATAGGACTCGCCGCCCGCACTGCCTGGTAGCCGGCGATGTCGTCGGGCAACAGCGGCTCCTCCAGCCAGCGCAGGTCGTAGGGCTCGAGCAGTCGCACCATCCGCAACGCGTACTCGCGATCCCAGCCCATGTACGCGTCCGCGGCCAGGTCGATGTCGAAGCCGATCGTCTCCCGGACCGCGCGGACCAGTTCGACATTCCGGCTGAGACCGGATCGGCCGTCCTTCGGCCCGTACAGGAACCGCTGTTTCATCGCGCCGAAACCGGCATCCACGTACCTCTTCGCCTCGGCGGCCAGTGCCTCCAGGTCCTCCGTGGGGTACAGCTGGCTCGCGTACACCTGGGTCCTGGCCGCCTTCAGCCCACCCAGAAGGTCATAAACAGGTACGCCGAGACGCTTCCCCTCCACGTCCCACAACGCGATGTCGACCGCGCTCAAGGCCGCGATTCCCACCCCTCGGCGTCCGAACGGCACGATCGTCCGGTACATCCGCTGCCACAGCGCTTCCCGGTCGGCCGAGCTCTGACCGAGTACCAGCGGTGCCAGCTGCCTGGACACCACCTGGATCGCCAGCCGCGGACTCAACGCGGCATTGCCGACACCGATCTCGCCGGTGGCCAGCTCGACCTCGACCGTCATCCATTCGTGGAACCCGAAAGACCCCTCCGCCGCCGGAGCTCCATCCCAGGCCCGCAGGGGATTCGCGTACATCACCTGGTACGGCCCGCCCGGCGCCTCGAACAGCCGGCACCGCACGTCGACGATCTTCGTCATCGCGGCCCTCCCTCGGGGTGCAGGACCACAAGCCAATCCGCCCAGCTCGGCAGTGGCGTCAGGAAGCCGGCGCCGCCGACCAGGCGGGCCGAGCCGTCGGGCTCCGGCTCGACCACGAACTCCCGTTCCACGGCTCCGGTGACTGGATCGATCAACTCGGCCCGCCACCGGCGGTCGCCCAGCTCGTGGAACCAGATGGCCGAGTACCGGAAGCAGTTGGTGAGGTAGGCGTTCGGAGGGAAGTAGAACACCCGGGGTCCTTCCCGCAGCCCGGCCGCGTACGGGAGCAGTCGATCGCCGGGGTGCGCCGACGGCGAGAGCCACTCGGGGTGCGGCTCGAACTCGTGCCAGGGCAACGCTGCCAGCATGCGCCGCCCCAGGCCGAGCTGCCGGCTTCCAGGCAGGTCGGCGGCATCACGCCAGTGCGGCGCGAGTCCGGAGTACAGTCCCGGAACGCTCGAGGTGTTGAACCCCCAGATCCCGTGCGCACCGTAGCTGTGCCCCGCGGCTCCGGAGAGAACATGGCTCCAGAACATGAATCGCTGGATGTCCTGCCAGCTGGAGCCGGCGATCCCCTCGTACGACGGCTCTCCGTTGATCACCGGTTTCGCCGGCCGGTGATCCAGCGCGGCCTGCATCTGGTCGACGGCCGGTGCGAGCGCCTGGTGGCCCTGGTGACCGGTCTGCAGCAGCCAGAAGTCCACCACGCTCTCGTCCTCCAGGAACTCCCACGGCTTGGCGAACGGCACCGAATGGATCGTCACCAGCCGGCCGAACGGATCGGCGGACCGGACGGTCCGAGCCACATCGTTGAGCGTCTTCAACTGATGCTCGATCGTCGCGTGCTCGTGCGCGGCGAGGTCCCGCAAGGCCTCCTCGGTGGTCTCGGCCTCCAGCGCCGACCTCAGCTCCGGATCGTCCACGTCGACCGCCGGCGTCAGCGAGGCTTCGCCGGCCAGGCACCAGACAACCGGGTACGCCGCCCAGCGCGCGATCATCTCCCGCCAGTGCCGGGCCAATTGGCCGCTGTCCATCAGCTCGTAGTAGTGCCCCCAAGCACCCACGATGCACGGTACGAGGCCCTGGTCGGCAAGCGCTGCGATCCGGTGATCCGCCTCGTCGAACCACTCGGGGTTCGGTGCACCCGCCTCCTCGTCCCACACCCACCCGCTCCGGCTCCGCGCCGCGGCAGCCTGCGGCAGGCTTTCCGGATAGAGGCCGGCCACGATCTGGATGACCGAGAAACCCTGCTCGGCGCGGGCAGCGGCGAACTCACGAAACTCGGTGAGCTGCAGCCGCTCGGCGAATCCGTACCACCAGGTGTCGGCGAGCCAGAAGAACGGTGTCCCGTCGGAGTGTTCGAGATGCCGCCCGTCCGGTGCGATCCGCAGCGGCCCGCGCGCCGCGAGTCTCTGCTGATCCGGCCGCGCGGTCACGTCGATCGTCCCGGCGACGCCGGCCAGGTTCGGCACCGTGGGGGTTCCCACCTCGTAGTGATGTGTCCCCGCCGCGAGCGACGAGTAGCGGACTTTCCACTCACCGCCCGACGCGAACGCCGGCACCACCAGCCGCCGGCCGTCCGGTTCGGTGAACCACACATCGACCAAGCCGTCACTGTCCGCGACCGGTCCGAGCCGGATCTCGGTCACCTCACCGCCGTCGGCCTGGATGTCAGCCATGGCATCACCTTTCAGTCAAAATGAAATCGCGGTTTCATTTGGCAGAATAGGGTGGCCCCGCGACCCATGCAAGCGCGGCCGGGCGTGGGACACGGCGGTGGCGAAAAGAGACCCACTGGTTCCCGGTCCGGCCAATAGGCACGATCACAGCCATGGCTGTCCCGCGAATCCAGTCCCGGCCGCTCGTCGTCGTCGGCGCGGGCGCCATCGCCCGGCAGATCCGGTCGTTGATCGCCGGGCTCGCCGGGGACCCGTACCGGATCCTCGGCTATCTCGATCTGCCCCGGTCGCCGCGACCGAGCGGCTGTGTCCCGATCCTCGGTGGCGACGAAGTACTGGCCGGCACCGATGCCGGCTATGTGATTGCCGTCGGCAAGCCTCTCGTCCGGCGACAGGTCGACCTGTCCGCCACCCGCTGGGGCCGGCAACCCGTGACGCTCCGGCACCCGGACGCGACGCTGGACGACGACGTGACTCTTGGGGCCGGCACGATCGCGTTCCCCGGCGCCCGCATCCAGGTGGACGCCCGGCTCGGCCGGCACGTACTGGTGAACGCGAACGCGGTCGTCGGGCACGACTGCGACATCCACGACCACGTCGTACTCAGTCCGCTCGCGATGCTGGGCGGCGGCGTCGTGATCGAGGCCGCGGCTTTCATCGGCGCCGGCGCGGTGGTGCTGCCCCGGCGGGTGATCGGCGCCGGCGCGACGGTCGGGGCAGGTGCCGTCGTCACCGCGGACGTTCCGCCCCGGGCTTGTGTCGCCGGCGTTCCGGCCCGCGACATCAACGCGATCTGAGTCGCTGCCCCGACCGGCCAGGACCGGGCATCCAGGCCCCGCCCTTGACAGCTCAGGACAGCATTCATTTACTGGAATGAAACACGGAGTTCAATTGATGAACCACGAGGCTTGATCTCCCGCGCCCCCTTCCGGGCCGCGGCTCCGGATCGAGGGCCCCGGGTCGAACCGCTCCGTGCCAACTCCAGCCCTGAGGAGGTGGGTCGATGACGGACCGCGACCGTGTCCGGCGCAGCATGCCGGAACTCGATGTGATCGGCGCGTTCACACCATCGAGCGCAGGGACTCCACCCGCGCGTTGACGCGCACCGCGCCAGTACCCGCGACCGTGTGTTCACGGCGCGGGCGGCTGGATGCTACCGCCGGGCACGTCTCCAAACTCGCCTCGGAGTCCAGTGCATCGGATGTTGCCCCCGGGGAAAGCCCCTGAGCCGGGTACCACGCCAGGCATCATTCAAAGGAGCCTAGACATGAACCGCCGCCTCTCTCTGACCACAGTTGCGATGAGCACCTTCGCGATGGTCTCCCTTGTCGCCTGCGGCAGTAGCGGGAACAGTCCCGCTGCCGGCGCTTCCAGTAATCCGTGCGCACCGTCTCAGGGCAAGGTCGAACTGACCTACTGGGGTTTCGGCCTCAACGCGCAGAAGATCGTGACCGCGTTCAACGCGTCGCATCCCAACATCCACGTCACGATGAAGGATGTCTCGGTCAACACCGTCCAGCAGATGACGAACGCGCTCAAGGCCGGCACCGCGCCCGATGTCGGCATGATCGGTTACACCGATCTGCCCGGCTTCCGGCTCATCAACGGCCTCAAGGACATCTCCGCCTGTCCGGGCATCGCCGACACCCGGGCGAAACTCGTACCGTGGACCTGGCAGCAGATCACCTTCGGCGGCGGTGGCGTCTACGGGATGCCCCAGGACACCGGCCCGATGGCGCTCTACTACCGCAAGGACGTCTTCGCCAAGTACGGCCTGACGGTGCCGAAGACCTGGGCCGAGTACGAGGCGGTCGGCAAGCGGCTGCAGGCCGCGGACCCGGCGGCGCACCTCACCAACTTCACCGCCGGTCACTCGTACATCCTGCTCGGGCTGATGTGGCAGAACGGCGCCCGGCCGTTCGAGTACGCGGACAATCACCTCACCATCGATCTGACCGGCAACAAGGCACGCCAAGTGGCTGACTACTGGCAGCGGCTGGTCGACGAGCGCCTGGTCACAACCACCGTGCAGCCCTTCACTCCGGCCGAATTCAAGGGAATGAACGACGGGACGCTGGCGACGATGATCGGCGCGAGCTGGGAGACCGGCGTACTGCAGGCCAACGCGCCCGGCGCATCCGGCAAGTGGGCGGTGGCGCCGCTGCCGCAATGGGACGTCGCGAAGCCGGCCAGCGCCAACTACGGGGGCTCGGCGAACGTCGTCTTCACCGACAGCAAGCACCCGGCCGAGGCGGCCGAGTTCGCGGCCTGGATCGCGACCAGCACGGAGGCACAGAAGCAGCTGATCGCCCTCGGCAGCGTACCGCCGTCGACCGACGCGCTCGCCCTGCCGGAGATGAGCGCCAAGCCCGCGTACTTCGGCTCGGAGCCGATCTGGCAGGTGTTCCGGGACTCGTCGAAGGCCGTCGACACCAGCTTCCAGTGGGCGCCCAACATGACCACGGTGGCGAACGGAGTCGGCGACGCGATCGCCGGCACGCTCAAAGGTTCGGGCACTTTGCAGGCCGGGCTCGAGACCGCGCAACGTAAGGCGGTCGACGATCTGAAGGCGCGCGGCGTGGATGCGCGGGGCGGTGGTCAGTAATGATCGAAACCAGCTCGGCGACCGATGCCGAAGACACTTTGCACCGCTCCCGCCATGGCGGGGAACGTACCGCCGCCGTCCGGCCGTCGCTCGATCGCAGCGTCCGGCCGGCCGCGGAGCAGCGACCCGGCAAGCGGAGGTCCTGGCTGATCGGCCTGGGCTTCCTGTTGCCCTTCTTCGTCCCGTTCCTGCTCTTCTACGTCGGACCTGTCGTCTACGCGGCGATCCAGAGCACGCAGGTCACCGAGCGCGTGGGGGGAATCTTCGGGACCACGGTGACGAAGTTCGGCGGTCTGACCCAGTACGCGGCGGTGCTGAGTAGTCCTGACTTCTGGTCCAGCGTGGGCCGGGTCGCGCTGCTCGGAGTGATCCAGGTGCCGCTGATGGGAGCACTCGCACTGTTGCTGGCCCTGCTGCTGGACTCGCCGCGGGTCCGGCTCGGCCGATTCTTCCGGCTGGCCTACTTCCTGCCGTTCGCCGTGCCCGGCGTGGTCGCGGCCATCATGTGGGGATCGCTGCTCGACCCGAGCACCTCGCCGTTCTACCAGGCCGGGCTGCATGTGAACTTCCTCGGTCCAAGCCTCGTGCTGCCAAGCATCGGCAACGTGGCGGTCTGGACCTACGCGGGATCGAACGCGATCATCCTGCTGGCAGCGCTCAAGTCGGTACCGCCGCAACTGTTCGAGGCCGCCCGGCTCGACGGCGCCGGAGACCTGCGGATCGCGTGGTCGATCAAGATCCCGCTGGTACGGCCGGCGATTGTGTTCACGGCCATTCTGAACATGATCGGAGTACTCCAGCTGATCACCGAACCGATGATCTTCCGCACCATCACCTCCGAGGTGACCTCGGGATACACACCGAACATGCTGGCCTACAACTCCGCCTCGGCCGACCAGTACCAGTACGCGGCGGCCCTGTCGGTGACGCTGGCCGTGATCACGTTCGCCGCGTCGTTCGGCTTTCTCAAGATCCTGCAGCGGAGGGCGGACCGATGAGCACCGCGGTACTTCCGGCCGATCGAATCCGCGGCCACTTCTGGGTAGTTGTCGTAGGCATCGTTCTCGCCGTATTCGCGGCCTACTTCCTGATGCCGCTGTGGTGGCTGAGTGTCACGGCGACCAAGTTGCAGGGCGACTTCGCCACCACCAACGGGTTCTGGTTCAGCGGATTCCATCTGATGGAGAACCTTCGCGCGCTTTTCGGCTACGACCATGGGATCTTCGCGAGATGGCTGCTGAACAGCGCCCTGTACGCGGGCGTCGGCGCGCTGATCGGCACCGTCCTGTCGTCGATGGCCGGGTACTATCTGGCCAAGTTCTCCTTCCGCGGACGGCGCTTCCTGTTCTCGCTGATCCTGGGCGCGGTGATGGTTCCGGCGGCCGTACTTGCCCTGCCGCTGTTCCTCGTCTTCTCGAAAGCGCACCTGGTCGACACGTACTGGGCGGTGCTGCTGCCCAGCATCGTCAGCCCGTTCGGCGTGTACATCTCGCGTATCTTCGCCGACTCCTCCGTACCCACCGAGATCATCGAAGCGGCCCGGGTGGACGGCGCCGGGGAGTTCCGGATCTTCGCCACGATCGCGCAACGGCTGATGCTGCCCGGTCTGGCGACCGTGTACCTGTTCGGTTTCGTCGCGATCTGGAACAACTTCTTCCTTCCACTGCTGATGCTGCAGAGCCAGGACCTGTACCCCGCGACCTTCGGGTTGTTCGCCTGGAAGGGGCAGTCGCAACTCGATCCTCATGTGCAGTTGCTCGTCGTGATCGGATCGTTCGTGTCGACCGCGCCGCTGATCGGGGCGTTCCTCGCCTTGCAGCGCTACTGGCGAGCCGGCCTGACTCTCGGCGCGGTGGACTGATGCACGGGCCTGACGACGGCACTACCGCGGAAATGCCTTCACAAGACGGTCGGTGATCGTCGTCAGGTCGTCCGGGGCGCGGTAGCCCCGCTCCACCTCGGCCGCCACCGACCGGGTGTCGCCGGACAGCACCCCGGCCAGTGGCACGCTCAGCTGCCGGCCGGGGTCGGCGAACACCGAGTAGTAGTCGTGGAACTTGTTCGGTCCGCCGATCCGATGGTCATTGCTGAAGGCAACATAAGCGTTGGGCGTACCGACACTGTCCGCGACCACCAGGCCATGCAGACTGGAGGACAGGATGTAGTGACACTCAGCGATCTCCCGCACGACCTCGGGCGCCGGATCGGTGACGTCGATGATCTTCACATCCGGCCAGGTCCGCAGCTGCGTAACAGCCGGCCGATCCGCGTCGAGGAAGTGCGGGACGATCCCGAGCGAGTACTGCTTGCGCGGGGCCGACTTGAGCAGCGCATGCGCCAGTAGCCCCGGGTCGCCGAGAGCCACCTCGGTGTCCAGGTCGGTGATTCGCGCCCTGGTCAGACTGCCGCGCAGCGCCGTGATCTCGAACTCGTCGGCAGCGACCACGCCGCTGGAGTCCCAGAACATCCCGCTGCCCCACAACACCGGGCGGTTGGTGCTCTTGCTCGACAGGAGGATCTCGATGATAGAGCCGGCCGCTGCGATCTCACACGTGTCCGGTTCGGCCCACACGGTTCGGATGCCGAACAGCGCGTCGACCAGGTACGGGCCGAGCTCGTCACCGAAGTTGCCCCGGAGCGGCGACCACGGCCGCCACCAGTACATGCGCAGGGGAGCTTGCGGATGCGGTGTCGTCATCGGTTCAGCCCAATTCCAGGGTGGGTTTGTACAGGTCGAACCACTCGCTCAGATCCAGCACCCAGTTGAGGTCCTGGGACAGCATCTGCGGCGCCTTCATCGGATCGCACCGGGCAGCGTCCTCGAGCCAGACCCGTTCGACCACCTCGAACAGCGCGTCGTCGTTGTCAGCGAGCAGTTCCTTCGCACGCTGCTGCAGCGCCGCCGTGTACAGCGGATCATGGCTGGACGGGTAGCCGCTCTTTGCCCGTTCGATCACCGAGGACGGCAGCTGGTCCCGCATCGCCTGCCGCAGGATGCTCTTCTCACGCCCGTCGAAGGTTTTCAGGGACCATGGCACGTTGTAGACGTATTCGACCAGCCGGTGATCGCAGAACGGCACGCGTACCTCGAGACCGACGGCCATCGACATCCGGTCCTTGCGATCGAGCCAGCTCCGGACGAAGCCGGTCAGGAACAGGTGCGACATTCTCCGCATTCGCCGGTCTGTCGGCGACTCGGCATCAAGGTACTCCAGCGAGGCGATCGCATCCGCGTACCGATCCGCGACGAAGGTGGACAGCTCGGTACGACGGACGATGTCGGCACGGGCCGGCGCGCGCCCGACGACCTGGTCCCGCGGCACCGCCAGCCAAGGGAAGCCCTCGGCAACCCGCGCGGAATCGTCGTGGAACCAGAAGTAGCCACCGAACAGCTCGTCGGCGGACTCGCCGGACAAGGCCACCGTCGCGCGTTGCCGGATCGCGGCGAACAGCAGGTACAGGGAAGCGTCCAGCTCGCCCAGCCCCGGCACGTCGCGGGCGGCAACGACGGCGCGGCGGAGTTCGGGATCGTCCATCCGGCCCGGATCGAGCGTGACGACCTCATGCCTGGAAGCGACCCGATCGGCAACCTCGCTCGCGTACGGCGTATCGAGCCCGCGCACCATCTCGTTGGCGGCGAAGTTCTCGCCCAGGTCAGCGAAGTCGACCGAGAAGGTACGAACCTGCTCGCCCTGTTCCTTCAGATAGGACGCGGCCAGCGCGGTGATCGAACTCGAGTCCAGCCCACCGGACAGCAGTACGCCGAGCGGAACGTCTGCCACCAGTTGCCGATGCACGATGTCGCCGAGGAGTTCCCTGACCCTCTCGACGGTCGTGTCCCGATCGTCTTCGTGCGGCCGGGTCGGAAGCCGCCAGTACCTGCGTACCGACAGGCCCGATCGACGGACGGTCAGCACCGTGCCGGGTTCGACCTCCGTGATGTCCTTCCACGGAGATCCGCCGGTGACACCGAGTGGGGCGAGCAGCCAGCGCATACCCGTGGCGTCCACCACCGGCGCGACCAGCCGGTTCGCCAGGATCGCCTTCGGCTCGGAGCCGAACAGAATGCCGTCGCGCGTGCGGTGGTAGTACAGCGGCTTCACGCCCATCCGGTCCCGGATCAGGACCAGTTTGTCGTCTCGGCCGTCCCAGATGGACAGCGCGTACATCCCGTTCAGGCGCTCGGCGACGGCTTCACCCCACTCCACGTACCCACGCAGCACGACCTCGGTGTCACTGCTCGTCCGGAACCGGTGCCCCCGCGCCTCCAGCTGCCCGCGCAGCTCGAGGAAGTTGTACGCCTCCCCGCTGTACACCATCGCGACCTCACCGTCCGGCAGCCCGACGGTCATCGGCTGCGCGCCACCGGCAAGATCGATCACCGACAGCCGACGGTGGCCGAGGGCAACATGCCGCCGAACCCAGGTCCCGGACGCATCCGGCCCCCGGTTGCTCATCGTCGCCGTCATCGCCCGAACGCTCTCGACCTCGAAACTCAGATCGCGCCCGAAATCAACCCACCCGGCGATACCGCACATCGGTCCACCCTTCCGTCGACGTCCTCCCGCCCAATCATGTGCAACCCCACCCCACCCCAACAGGCGGCGACTTCAGCCCGACACCCAGGAACCGCCGGCCGGGTGGGACCGGCTGACAGCGGAGGTCGTCTCCGTGTAGAGTGAAATGGCTGTTTCAATTCTTGATCGGCAGTACGACGGGGACGTCCGGGAGGACGAGCGATGATCGGGAAGCCAGTGGGGCTTGCGGAGTTTTTGCGGGTCTTTGATCGGGTTGAGGAGCTGGGGCAGCCGGCGGTGGAGTTGCGGTATCCGCGGCGGGGGCCGGGGCGGCGGCCGCGGGGTGCGGAGGACCCGTATCACGCGATCACCCGGTGGTGCGAGGTGCTGGGGGCCGCGGAGGGGCCGCTGGCGGGGCTTCGGGTCGGGGTGAAGGACAACATCGCGGTCGCGGGCGTGCCGATGACGGAGGGGCTCGCGCCGGCCTTGAGTACCGTGCCGAGCGGCGATGCCGCGGTGGTGGAGCGGCTGCTGGACGCGGGGGCGCGGATCACCGCCAAGACCTCCATCAGCCCCAGCGATCCGGTCTTCGGCATTCCGCGCAACCCGCACGATCCCCGGTTCTCGGCCGGAGCGTCGTCGGCCGGTTCGGCGGTGGCTGTCGTGACCGGGCTGGTCGACGCGGCGATCGGTGTCGATCAGGGCGGCAGCGTGCGCAACCCGGCGGCGTACTGCGGGATCGTCGGCATGAAACCCACGCACGGCCTGGTCCCCACCTACGGCCTGGCGTACTGGGACCACACTCTTGACCACATCGGACCGATGACCACGACCGTCGCCGCCAATGCCGCGTTGCTGGAGGTGCTGGCAGGTGCGGACTGGCGCGATCCGCACTGCACCTGGACGGCTCCGGTGCGCGCGCGGTACACCGGCACGCCCGGTGAGGGAATCGCGGACCTGCGCATCGGGGTGGTCGAGGAAGCGCTGGATCCCGTCGGCTGCACGGCCGGCACGCTCGAGGCGTTCGAACGGGCCTGTGAGCGGCTGCGTGACCTCGGCGCGAAGGTCGAGCCGGTCTCGATTCCGCTCTGGTCCGACAGCGCGGTCATCTGGTTCGCGGTCCTCACCTCGGGCCTGATGGCGATGGCCGGCTCGAACGGCCAGGGGTACGGACATCTCGGCCGCATCGACGTGGACCGGCTCGCCACCGTCGCCGGCCAGTACCGGCGCGGTGAGCGCGAGGTGCCCTGGCTGGCGTCCATCCTTCCGGCCGCCTACGAGTACATCCAGGAGACCCGGCTCGGAGTGCCGTTCGGGAAAGCGCAGAACCTGCGGCTCGAGCTTCGCCGGCAGGTCGAGCACCGTCTGGACGAGGTCGATCTGCTGATCACGCCGACCACGCCAACGGGCCCGGAGCTACTCGACGAGCTGGGGACCGACGAGTTCCTGCTCGCCGACTATGTCCGGGCGATGACCAATACGACTCCGGCGAACCTGACCGGCCATCCCGCTCTGACCGTGCCCTCCGGCCCGGGCGACAACGAACTGCCGACCGGGTTGCAGATCATCGGCCGGATGTTCGACGAGCGCACCGTGTACCGGGCCGGGCTCTCGTTCGAGGATCCTCAGTTCAGCTAGGCGTCTCATCCGGAACGCAGGTACCGGACGTTCGGCCGGTGAGACTCCGCCGCCTGCTCGATCAGCTCCACGGCCTGGTCGAGGCGGCCCTCGGCCAGGATGCGCGCTTTGACCGCCTGGGCGGCCGACGCCATCGTCCGATCTTCGACCGCGGCCGTGATGGCGGCCGCGAGCTTCGCCGCGTCCAGCTCACGCTGTGGCAGCGGCGCGGGAGCCGCGCCGAGCTCGTGAATCCGCCGGCCGAAGAACGGCTGATCCAGTACGAAGGGGCACACCACCTGCGGCCGGCCGGCCGCCAGCGCCGCGGCGGACGTACCGCTACCACCGTGGTGCACGACTGCCGTCACCTGATCGAACAGCCAGCCGTGCGGCACTTCGGCGACCGGCAGGATGTCGTCGCGGTCCGGGCTCGCACCGATGCCACCCCAGCCGGTTCCGAGTACGGCGCGTACTTCGGCCAGCCGCACCGCCTCGCTGATGATCTGCCCGGTTCGGGCCGGGTCCAGCCCAGCCATACTGCCGAAGCCGACGTACACGGTCGGACCGTCGCCGGCGAGGAAGCTCTGCAGTTCCTCGGACGGCGTCCAGCCGGGCGGTGCGGGCAGGAGCCAGGGACCGGTCGTGTGGACCCACGACGGATAGTCGTCGGGCGGCGGAGTAAGCAGATGTGCGCTGAAGGCTTGCAGCACCGGCGTGGTCCCACCTCCCGGCATCCGGATGGCGTCCAGGTAACCGCCTCGCCGGTCGAGGCCCAGTTTCCGGGTCCGCCACCTTCGTGTGTGCCCGGCAAGGATCTGGTACCAGATGTTCGTCGTCAGGTACGTGAACCGATTGAACGCGGCAGGCAGCGGCAACGCGTGCATCGGGTTGGGAAACGCGCTCGTCGCGATCCAGAACGGCTGCATGCACACGCGTACGGTCGGAATGCCGAGCCACTCGCCCAGCTGACGCCCCGGGAGGACGATGTCGTGCACGATGACGTCCGTCCCCTCCTGGGCGATGTCCGCGATGTCGTCCAGTACCGCGTCCATCTTGTTGCGGTACCGGTGTGCCACCGTCATCGCCAGCCGCTTCCCACGCAGACCCCGATAGTTGGTTTCGAGCACTTCGCGGATGGCCTCATCGCCGTACAGCTCGTTCGGACCGTCCGCGAGCGGTACGAACTTGACGCCGTACGACTCCGCCAGGCCGGCCGATGCCGCGGGGCCGCCGAGCCGCGCGGAGTGTCCTGCTCTGGTCAGCGCTGCCGCGAGGGCCACGAAGGGCTGGACGTCGCCGCGGGTGCCGTGGGTGAGGATGAGGATGTCCATTACGCGCCTCGATCGCGGTACCAGTCGAAGGTTCGGCGTACGCCGGCTTCCAGTGGGACGGATGGTTCGTAGCCGGTGAGCTTGCGGAGGAGGGTCAGGTCGGGGCAGCGGCGGGCGACGGAGCCGCGGGGGGCGGGGAGCAGGTCCGTACGGGGGTGGTGTCCCGCGACGCGCAGGATCAGCTCGGCGAGGGCTCCGATCGCGATTTCCTCCGCGTCGTTGCCGATGTGGACGATCTGGCCGATCGCGTCGTCGCTGTCCATCAGGCGGATCATCGCCTCGACGGCATCGTCGACGTGACAGAACGCCCGGGACTGGTCCGCGCCGTAGAGCTTGAACGGGTCCTCCTTGCGCAGCGCGCGCAACGCCAGTTCGGGGATGACGTGGTCCGCGCCCATCCGGGGCCCGTACACGTTGTGGAAACGGCCGATGACGAACGGAATCCCGGTTGCCGGCGCGGTGTGCAGTACGGCGGCCTCGCCGAACAGTTTGCTCGCGGCGTACGCGAACCGTGGCGCGGTGATGTCGCTGATCATCAGGGGCACCGATTCCGCCGTCGGCACCGGTACGACGCCGGCGCTGACCCCGCCCGCGTACACCTCGCTGGTGGACGCGAAGAACAGCCGCTCCCCCGGGCGCATCCAGTCCAGCAGGTGGAGCAACGACAACGCGTTCGTCCGGATCACTCGGGCCGGATCGGATTCGACGTTCCGTACGCCGACGACCGCCGCGAGCATGTAGATCTGGTCCCACGGACGCGGCAGGTCGCGCAGCGCCGCGGGATCGGTCAGATCGGCGTGTACGACGGGTACGCCGAGCGCCGTCACGTCGTGATCGGTGTGCCCGCGGGAGAAGTCGTCGACGATGGTGACTTCGTTGCCTTCCGCAACCAGGCGCCGGGTCAGGTGCAGCCCGATGAACCCGGCGCCGCCGAGGACGAGAACTCTCATGCCGCCGCCTCATAACCGATGCCCGCGTACCGAACGCCTCGGGAGGTGATCGCGGCGGGGTCGAGGATGCGCCACGAGTCGTACACCAGCCGAACCGGTGAGTCGGTGAGCAGTTGGGCGATGTCGACCGCGCGGTACTCGGCGTGGTCGGTGATGACCAGTACGGCGTCCGCGGTCCGGAAGGCCGTACTCAACCCGACCGGATCGCCACCGTACGCGCGGATCACGGCGTCGGGTACGAGCGGATCATGCCCCACTACGCGAATCCCGGCGGCCTCGAAGACCGGCATCATCGCGGCGATCGGCGTACCCCGCATGTCGTCGGTCGGCGGACTGCCCTTGTACGCCCACCCGAGCACCGCCAACGTACCGGCACCCATCATGGCCGCGACGCGTTCGGCCACATGCACGGGCAGCTGCTCGTTGAGCGTCCGCGCGGCGCGTACGAGACCCGGCGCGTGACCGCTGCGCCCGGCCGCGGACAGCATGATGTACGGGTCCTTCGACAGGCAACCGCCACCCACATAGCCGGGCTTGGCCAGATCGGGCCGTGGGTAGTCCAGGTTCGTTGCCCGGATCACCTCGAGCGGATCCAGGCCGAAACGCTCGGTCAGCATGGCGATTTCGTTGCCGAAGGCATAGATCAGATCGGTGTGACAGTTGTTGCCGAGCTTCACCAGTTCGGCGGTTTCGAGCGATGACACCGGGACGACCTGTTTGCAGAGCCGGCCGAAGAGCCGTACGCCGCGCTCGAGGCTGGCCGCATCGAGGGCGCCGACGACCTGTGGCAGCTCGACCAGTTCACGGAGCGCCTGGCCCTGGATCGTACGCTCCGGCGCCATCACCAGGTGGGCAGATCCCCATTCGGCAAGCAATGCCGGCAGGACGACCTCCCGGCTCGCGCCGACCGGAACGGTGCTCCGGACCACCACGAGTGTGTCCGGCGAGCATCGTTTCGCGACCGCCGCCGCGGCGGCGGCGAGATTGCGCAGGTCGGGTTCGTGCGTGACCGGGTCCACCGGAGTGGATACCGAGATGATCGCCGCGTCGAGGCTCTCCGGCAGTTCCTCGGCGACGAACAGGTTCTGGTTCACGCAGCGAGCGAAGACGTCTTCGACGCCCGGCTCGAAAAGATGCGGTTTGCCGCGGCGCAGGGAATCCAGTACGGCCGGCTGCACGTCTGCGCCGTGTACTTCGAATCCCTTCAGCGCCATCGCGGCGGCCAACGTGACGCCGACGTAGCCGAGGCCGACAATGCCGACGCTGGGGTTTTCCCGTGATTCCAAGGTCATTCTTGTCCACCTTTGTACCGGGCCGACGAGGAAGCAGGGCGCTTCGAGTCTGGCAATCTCCGCGGGTGTTCGGCAGGTGGGCGGTTTTCACCGACCGCGGCGGAACACGGCCCCTGGCTCGCCGCCGCCCGCTCTGGCAGCGTGGTTGATCTCCAGAAAGGCAGGGGCGGAGTGTCGAACGTGATCCCGCTGAGCGAACCGAGTTTCAGTGGCAACGAAGCGGCGTACGTGAAGGAATGCCTGGACAGCGGGTTCGTGTCGTCCGTCGGACCGTTCGTGGACAGGTTCGAGCGAGACTTCGCGAAAACGGTCGGCGCGGCTCATGCGGTCGCCTGCGCGAGTGGCACGGCGGCCTTGCATGTCGCGCTGCAGCTCGCCGGCGCGGGACCTGGGCGGCTGGTCGCGGTGTCCGACTTCACGTTCATCGCTTCGGTCAACGCGATCCGGTACACCGGCGCCGACGTACTGCTGGTCGACAGCGAGCCGCGGACCTGGAACCTGGACAGCGAACTGCTGCGTGACCATGTCGTCCGGCAGGCAGCGCGGGGTGGCCGGATACCCGATCTGGTCGAAGTCGTGCACGTACTCGGCCATCCGGCCGACCTCGAACCGTTGCTCGAATTGCGCGATCGGTTCGGCATCCGGATCGTCGAGGATGCCGCCGAGTCCCTTGGCGCGAGTTGGCGCGCTGGTCCGGCGGCCGGGCGGCAGACCGGTACGGTGGGCAAACTGGCCGGTTTCTCCTTCAACGGCAACAAGATCATCACCACCGGCGCCGGTGGCATCCTGACCACGAACGACCCTGAGCTGGCTGTGCGTGCAAAGCACCTGACCACCCAGGCGAAGGTGCCGGCGTCGTCCTACCTGCACGACGAGATCGGCTACAACTACCGGCTCAGCAACTTGTCCGCCGCGCTCGGCGTCGCGCAGCTCGAACAGCTCGGCGAGCGCCTTCGCCGGAAACGCGAGATCGCCCGGTGGTACGCCGAACAGCTCGACGGTCTCGCGCTGACCTTGCCACCCCACGCGCAGTGGGCCGAACCGACGTACTGGCTGTACTCGGTCCTGCTCAATGCCGACGAGCCGGAGAAGATCGCGGATCGGTTGTCGTTCGGTGGCGTCCAAGCGCGACGCGTCTGGCGGCCGATCCACCAGCAACCGCCGTACGCCCGGACGGAACGGCTCGGTGGCGAGGTCGCCGATGACCTGCACGATCGCGGTCTTTCGTTGCCGAGCTCCGCGCATTTGACCGCGGAGCAGCAACACCTCGTCCGCGCCGAGCTGGCTTCGGCATTGGCAGCGAACTGATGGCCCGCAAGATCTGCGTCTTCACCGGTTCACGGGCCGACTACGGACCACTCGCCGCCGTACTGCGGGCCCTCGGCAACGATCCCGGAGTCGATCTGCGGGTCCTCGTCAGCGGATCACACCTGGTCTCACAGCAAGGCGCCACGATCGATGCGATCACGGCCGACGGGTTCGCGGTCAGTGCGTGCGTACCGATGGTGGTCGCGAGCGATACGCCGGTGGGTCTGGCGAAGTCGTTCGGGCTCGGAGCGATGGGGTACGCCGACGCGCTCGAGCGGATCGCCCCGGACATCCTGGTCCTGCTCGGAGATCGGTACGAGGTGCTGGCCGCGGCGGTCGCGGCCACCTTCCTACGGCTCCCGATCGCGCACATCTGCGGCGGTGAGGTCACCGCGGGATCGACCGACGAGGGAATGCGGCACGCGATCACCAAGCTGTCGCATCTCCACTTCACCGCGACCACGGCGTTCAGCCGCCGGGTCGTTCAGCTCGGCGAGGACCCGGCCCGGGTACACACGGTCGGATCACCTGGGCTCGACACGGTACGAACCACCACCTTGCTGGACCGGACGGAGTTGTCGGCGATCTTGGGCATCGAGCTCGGTACGCCGACGATCGCCGTCACGTACCACCCGGCCACCGCGGACCCCGTTGGCAGCAAAGCCGGCCTCCAGGGCCTGATCCGGGCATTGGACCGGCTCGGCCGGGGCACAGTCGTCTTCACCGGCCCCAACGTCGACCTCGGCGGCCCGTCCGCCGACCGAGAACTCCAGGACTTCGTGGCCCGCCACCCCGGCCGGATGGTGCTGCGCCCCTCCCTCGGCCAGACCGGCTACCTCAGCCTCGCCGACCACGCCGACGTCGTCGTCGGGAACTCGTCCAGCGCACTGATCGAAGTCCCCGCGCTGGGCACCCCCACCGTCAACATCGGCACCCGCCAGGAAGGCCGCCCAACTGCCGCGTCCACCATCAGCTGCGGCACCTCCGCCGAGGAAATACACGCCGCCATCGAGCAAGCGCTCACCCCCGAGTATGCCCAACGGGCCACCACCTGCCCCTCCCCCTATGGCGACGGCCACGCCGCCCCCCGAATCCTCCACCTCCTCAAAACCACCCCCTTGGACGGGCTGTTCAAAAAGCACTTCACCGACTGGGCCACCTGAGGCCTCAGTCCCGGCGCAGGAGGGGCAGATCGCGGAGGTTCCGGGCCAGCAGGACGCTTACGACAGTCAAGGCCACGGCTGAGATGCCCGCCACCAACTGAAAGCCGGCCGTGAACGCGTTGCGGGCCGCGTCCAGGACCGCAGGTGGCGCCGAGCTCAAGATCGCCTGGGCCAGCGAGTCGCCGCCGCGGCCATCCATCTGGCCGCGGTACATCATCGTGAGTACGCTGCCGAGCACCGCGACGCCCAGGGCAAGGCCCAGCTCGTTGCCGGTCTGGGTCAGTGCTCCCGCGGTCCCGGCCTTCTCGGGCGGAACGGATCCGATGACCAGGTTGGTGCCCAGCAGCGCGAGCGGAGCACCCCCGAGGTACTCGATCCCGAACGCGACCAGCAGCACGGTCGTCGAGGTGGTCCGAGACATCACGGCCATGCCGACGACCGTCACGGCGACGCCGACCGGAATCAGTACGCCCGGCCGGACCCGACGCGCCAGCCTGGGTGTCAGCTGGAAGGCGATCGTAGAGGTGATCATGGCGGGAACCATCGCGATCCCGGCGGTCAGAGCGGTCATGCCCCGGACCAACTGCAGATACTGCGCGACGAACACCATCAGGCCGCCGGACAGCATCGCGTACGCCGTCATGCTGACGAGCACCACCCGGAAGGTACGCCGCCGGAACAACCGCAGGTCGAGCAACGGGTCGCTCAGCCGATCCTGACGCCGCACGAAGACCCAGCCGAGGGCCGCGCCGGCGACGATGAACGCGATCGAGCGCGGATCGAGGCCCTGCGCGGCCAGCTGCTTCAGCCCGTAGATCGCCGACAGGATCGCTGCCAACGACAGTCCGGCGCTCGCGAGGTCGATGCGCCCGCCGTCCTCATCGCGGTACTCGGGCAGGATGAACGGACCGACCGCGAGCAGGACGACGATGGCCGGCACGCTGATCAGGAACGCCGAGCCCCACCAGAATCGGTGCAACAGGATGCCACCGGCGATCGGGCCGACGACCGCGCCCACGGTGAAGCATCCTCCCCAGATACCCAGCGCGGTCACCCGCTCCCGCTCGTCCGGGAACAGCGTCGAGATCAGCGACAACGTACTCGGCACGATCGCTGCCGCCGCCACCCCGAGCACCGCGCGAGCGGCGATCAGCATGACCGGGTCGACCGAGTAGGCGGCGACGATCGAGACGATCCCGAACACGGCCGCGCCGGCCAGGAGCAGCCGGCGCCGGCCGACCCGGTCGCCGAGCGAACCCATGGTGATCAGCAGGCCCGCCACCATGAACACGTACACGTCCAGAATCCACAGCTGCTGGGTGGCGGACGCCCCCAGCGCCGCGGTCACGGCGGGCATGGCCAGCAGCAGAACGAACCCGTGCAGCGAGATCAGCAGCGCGGCGAAACAGAGCACGCCCAAGGCGATCCACCGCCGCTCGGTCGCTTGAACGGTCCTCTCGTCAAGCGTCATCGCATCCCTTCTGGTTGCGTGGGCGGGTTCTTGTCGAGTGTGTGGGTGGGGGTTGGGGTGGGGGTAGGTGGCGAGTTCTGCCGGTCAGGTCTTGGGTTCGAAGGGGCGTAGTTGGCGGGTCAGGGTCTTGGCTTCGGTGAGGAGGGTTCGGATGGTGGCGGTGCTGATCTTGGCTTCGTCGGGGGTGGGGCGGTTGACGCGGATGTGCAGGGCGGTGGCGCGTTCGCGCATCTGGGTGACGTGGGAGAACTGGTGGCCGAACTGGATGGTGACTGCTTCGCCGGCGGTGTTGGGGTGGGCGGCGAGGTCGGGGCGGAGGCCTTGCTGGGCGAGGAGGCCGCTGGCGATGAGCTGGCCGGCTTCGACCAGCAGGAGGTAGGCGGATTCGGGGGCGTCGGCGGCGATCCGTTCGGCCGCCTCCAGGTGGGTTTCGGCCAGTTCCAGGGCCGGTTCGGCGCGGGCGTCGGGGCCGTTGGTCATCGTCAGCTGGCCGGATTCGAGCAGTTGGGTGATGATGTCGGGCTCGGCGGTGACGGTGCCGCGGGCGCGGTGCGGTTCGCGGGGGCGGACCAGCCTGACCTCGACGATCGGGTGGCCTTCCCAGTGGGTCGGCATGGTCAGCGTCCGGCCGGGGCCGGATTCGCCCACTTGCCAGCGCAGTGGGCGTTTCAGTCTTCGTTCGGCGCGGTCCGCGGCGAGGCGTACCTCGTCCTCGTCGGCGTACTGGCCGGGGTGCGGCACCACGACCAGATCGAGGCTCTCCGGGGCCGGTCCGGGTACGCCGGCGAACCGTTCGGCCCAAGTACCGGCGACTACAAGGCGAGCGGCGGCGTGGATCTGGCCGAACTCTTCGCCGAGCACCTGGGGTACGCCGTAACTCTGCCGGATCAGCTCGACGAGGGGCGCGAGGCCGGGACCGAGGTGGGCGGCGTGGTAGAGCCGCATCGTTCCTTCGGTCCGGCTGCTGACGATCCCGGAGGTCTCCAGCAGCTGCACTTCCTTGTCCACCGAGGCCAGCGCGGCGCCGGCGGTCTCGCCGAGTTCACTGAGTGAGAACCAGCGGTCGGGGTTGAGCAGCAGGGCGGCCAGGATGCCGCCCTGGACCCGGGATCGCAGCACCGGCAGCAGTTCGGGGGTGCCTTGCGCCCGGCGGACCGGGCCGGCCCGCCGTGGGGTGTTCTGCGCGACCACCGCGTTGCCGGTCTTGGCCCGCCGCTTGGACAGCGCCGCGGCCCGTTCGAACTCCTCCGGCGGAATGCCGAAGAACACTGCCAGCCATTGTCTGGTTTCGGCCCTGGGAACCTGCGCGCCGCGTTCCCAGTGCGATATCAGGTCGCGATTGATGGTGTACCGCCCGGAGAGGGTTCCGAGCTCTTTCGCGAGTTGGGATTGACTCAAACCCTTGTTTTCACGGGCTCTCTTGATGAGCTGAGAAATCGTTGTCTGACCACTCGGGTTCACGCACGTCTCCACTCCGGAACGAACCGTCCGTAAAACGCTTGACCGCGGTGGTGAAGAGCACCCCGCGATCATTCCCGCTGAGGCCGGTAACACTACGGACGGGACGCGTACCGGGCATGGCCGAATTACGACCGAATTGGTCCACGTTGCGTCGCCTGAGAACCTCGCCGCGCCTTTACTTCGCCAGTGTCTCGGACGGAAGTTCACCGAATCGTTTGCGGTACTCGGTGGCGAACCGTCCGGTGTGGCCGAGATGCCATCTCCCGGCCACCTGGCGGACGGTGATGGTGTCGCGGTGCTTCGACCGGAGTTCGCTGTGCGCGCGCTGCATCCGGACGGCGGTCATGTACTCCTTCGGGCCGACCCCCAGGTACCGGGCGAATCCCTTCTGCAGCGCGCGTGGACTGATGCCGGCTTCGCGCGCGAGGCTGGTGACGGTGTGGTCCCACTCCGGGTGGTTCTCGATGATGTCGCGGGCGATCGCGATCGCCCGGGACGGCACCTTCGACCGGCTGGTGTCGCCGAGCCGGTGGGTGTAGTTGTGCGGCTGCGCGTACAGCAGGCCGCGGATCAGCACGTCCTCGTAGCCGGACACCACGAGCAGGTCCTCGTCCGCGTCGTCGATCTCGTCGACGAACAGCCGGAACATCGACAGCCAGCTCCGGGCCGGGTTCTTGGTCACGTCCATCCCGAGCGCGAACCGGAGCGGCTCCGGCAGTGGCGCCTCCAGCAGGTCGGTCAGCTCGTCCTCCACCGCCGACCGTTCCAGCCGCAGGATCAGCTTGGTGCAGTCCGCGGACCAGCGCATGCTGAGCGGTTCCGTTGGTGACACCACCGAAGCCAGCTGTGGCGTGGACAGCACCGCCTCCCGGCCGCTGCGGACGTGGCTGAACCCGGTCAGCGGCACCTGCACCACGAAGAACGATCCGAGGTCCTCCGGATCGATCAGCACCTCGGCGCCGTAGCTGACGTAGTTCGCCGCCACCTTCGGGAACCGCCGGGTGTGCATCCGGGCGTCCAGGTGCCCCGCCTTCCCGGCCAGGTCCAGCCGGTGCGGTACGAACACCCGCCCCACCGTGTCCCGGGCGTCGTCCAGATCGCCGGTGTGGAACAGCTCGAACTGCTCCAGCGGCCGTGCCCCCGCGGCCCGTTGCCGCGCCTCATCGCCGAACTGCGCCGATCCACGGGACGGTTGCCCATGACCGGACCCTCCAGCCCTCTCGCGCACTGGACCCCCTCGGTCACTCAGAGTCAGAATTGAGAATATCTCGCCGAACAGATCACCGGAACCCGGCGGTCCGGTGAAGATCCCGTCTCAGCGCCGTATTTCCGCCGCCACGCGGTATTTCCGGTGCGCGATCGGCGGAACTGGCCCCTGCCCGGCCACCGGCCGCCTGCCCACACTGGGGGCACCAGGACCACGCCTGAAGGGACTCCGCCTTGCCCGCGTTCATGGAACCGTTCCGCATCAAGGCCGTCGAGCCGATCCCGTTCCCGACCGCCGGGCAGCGGCGTACGGCACTCGCCGCGGCCGGCTACAACCTGTTCCGGGTGCCGTCCCGGGCGATCACGATCGACCTGCTCACCGATTCGGGTACGAACGCCATGTCCGCCGCGCAATGGGCGGCGCTGATTTCCGGCGACGAGTCGTACGCCGGCGCGACCTCGTTCGAGAACTTCCAGACCGTGGTCCGGGACCTCACCGGGTACGACGAGGTGCTTCCGGTGCATCAGGGCCGCGCGGCGGAGCGGATCGTGCTGGGAAACCTGCTCGGGCCGGGCGAGGTGTCGATCAGCAACACGCACTTCGACACCACCCGGGCCGCGGTCGAGGCGGCCGGCGCCACCGCGCTGGACCTGCCGGTCGAGCAAACGTCGCCACCGTCGAGTTTCGGCGGCAACATCGATCTCGCGCGACTCGCCGAAAGACTGAACGATGATCGGGTCCGCTGCGTAGTACTGACCATCACCAACAACGCCGCAGGCGGTCAGCCGGTCTCGATCGCCAATGTCACCAGCGTTCGCCGGTTGTGCGACCAGTACGGCGTACTCCTGCTGCTCGACGCGGCACGGTTCGCCGAGAACGCCTATCTGATCAGCGAACGCGAGCCCGAGTACGCGCAACGCACTCCGCGCGAGATCGCCCAACTGGTGTTCACGCAGGCCGACGGCTGCTGGGCGAGCCTGAAGAAGGACGGAATCGCCAACATCGGCGGGATGATCGCGCTCCGCGACCCGGAGCTGGCGCGCCGCTGCCGGGAACAACTGATCGCCTTCGAAGGCTTTCCGACGTACGGCGGGTTGGCCGGCCGCGATCTCGACGCGCTCGCCCAGGGACTGCTCGAGGTCACCGAACCCGCGTACCTGGAGTACCGCGCGCGATCCGCACGCTGGTTCGGCGAACAGCTCGAAGACGCAGGCCTGCCAGTAGTACAGCCGACCGGCTGCCACGCCGTGTACGTCGACGCCGCCCGCCTACTGCCTCACATCGAACCGCATCGGCTTCCGGCAACAGCTCTGGCGAACGAGCTGTACCTGGCCGGCGCCGTACGCGTCTCCGATCTCGGCACCCTGGTCTTCGGCCGGGCAGTCCCGGGCGAGGAGGACATCACCGCACCACGCGAGCTCGTCCGCTTCGCCCTCCCGCGCCGCGTCTACACCAAGAGCCACCTCGAGTACGTAGCCGAAGTCGCCGCCGCCGTGGCCGCGAAAGCCACGCAACTGAACGGATACCGCATCACCGAACAGTCCGCGTCCTTACGCCACTTCACCGCCGAACTGATGCCGCTCGAGTGACTTCACAGCTCCAGCGCGCCGCCCGGGCGAACCTCGCGGCCACCTCCACCTCGCCGAGCGACAACTCCAGCACGGTGCAGATCCACTTCCGCCAGTACGGACCCGGGATCCGCTTGCCACGTTCCCACCGGGCGACCTCCTCCCGGGTGAGCGCGTCGTTCCCGGACACCCGGACCAGTTCGTTCGCGACCGCGTACTGGCTGTACCCGAGGCTGCTGCGTGCTTGCCGAATCATTTCTCCAACGAGCAAGTGGGGCTCCATGGCAATCCTGGCGACCTTTCTGACGATCCATCCAGGCTAGGAGCGCGGATCGGGCCGCCAGAGCCGATTCACGCATCGTCCTGTCCACTTCGCGAACCACATTGCGAAATTCGGCGCGTACCGGCGTACTGGCCCCTGCCCGAGGTCCCCGGCGCGGTGACACGATCTCGGCACCGATGCCTGACCCGTCGTCCCGGAGCTTGATCGAGCCGTCCGAAGGAGACCGTGGTGAACGACCGCCTGATCACGCTGGTGAATCCCAATCTCGTTCATCCACCGATCACGCCGTACTCGCTGGACATCCTCACCACCTCACTGGAAGCCGCCGGGTTCGAGGTGGAGGTGCTCGACCTGACCCTGGTCCGGGATCACTGGCAGACCACGGTCGCGGCGTACTTCGCGCGCCGGCAGCCGTTGCTCGTCGGTGTCACGGTGCGCAACACGGACACCATCTATCCGCAGGAGCAGCGGGTCTTCCTGGACTCGCATCGCGACATCATCCGCGAGATCCAGCATTGCTGCGCCGCGCCGATCGTGGCCGGTGGCGTCGGGTTCTCGTCGATGCCGTTCGCGCTGGTCGACTACTTCGACATCGACTTCGGTGTCAAAGGCCCTGGCGACGTGACGATCGTCGAGCTGGCAAAAGCACTCACGACCGGTACGCCGGCCACCCGCGTACCCGGTCTGATCATCAACGACGGCGACGGTGAAGTGCATCAGGTACCGCACGCCGATCGCCTGATCTCGATCGGCCGGGCGGCGCTGGTGAACCGGACCACGCCGTATACAAGGCGATCCAGCACTCCGTACAAGGTCGACAACCTGGCGTACTACCGGCACGGCGGTCTCGGCAACATCCTTACCAAGAACGGATGTACGTACGCCTGCACGCACTGCGTCGAACCGGATGCGAAAGGGGCGCAGTTCGCGCGACGTGCCGCGACGGTGGTCGTCGACGAGATGGAGATGCTGACGGCGCAGGGCGTCCACGATCTGCACACCACCGACAGCGAGTTCAATCTGAGCATCAGCCACAGCAAGGACGTACTGCGGGAGATCGTCCGCCGGAAGAACGCCGACGCGTCGTCGCCGTTGCACAGGTTGCGGCTGTGGATCTACATCCAGCCGGCGCCGTTCGACGAGGAGTACGCCCAGCTGCTGGCCGCGGCGGGCTGCGCGGGCGTCAACGTCGCGCCCGACCATGTCCGCGACGAGGTGCTCGACGGGTGGAAGATCAGCGCGAAGGGGACCCGGTTCTACGCGTCCGACGACATCCGGACGGTGTGCGGGCTGGCGAAGAAGTACGGCATGCTGACCATGGTCGAAGCGCTGCTGGCGATGCCCGGTGAGACCGAAGCGACCATGCACGACTGTGTGGACGAGTTGATGGCGCTCGACGCGACGGTGGTCGGCTTCACGCTCGGCATCCGCGCGTTCCCGTACTCGCCGTTGGGGATCCGGCTCGCCGCCCGCAGTGCCGGTATCCGCCCGGTGCCGGGGGTGCAGTCCAACACCGCGACCGAACCGATCTTGCTGAAACCGGCCGATCAGTGCGGGAGCACGGTCGAGTACGAGCGGCAGTTCATGTTCGATCCACAGGGGAACTTCCGGCCGATCTACTTCTTCTCGCCCGAGCTGCCGGAGGGTGATCACAGCAACCATCCGGGTGACCGCTGGCTGACCAGTCTCGAGCTGCTCTGGAAGTGGGTGCCCGAGCAGGACCGGCACCGGGTGATGCTGCCGACGGTCGCCGGGCTGACGCCGGAGGACAACAACTACGCGGACAACCCGTTCCTGCTGCGGCTGACCCAGCTCGGTTACAAGGGCGCGTTCTGGTCGCACTGGCGGGAGCGCGACGAGATCATGCGCACCGAGCTCGCCGCCGCCGTACCTTCCTGAGCCGTCTACCTTCCTGAGCCGTACCGTCCGGAGCTGTACCGTCCTGAGCTGTATCGTCCGGAAAAGGGCCGGTCGAGTTCCGGTTCAGGTCGTTGTGCGGGCGCCGGGCACGGGCCTAACTTTGCGTTATGACGCCGACGAAGATCCTGTTGCCTGAGGATGAGCTGCCGACCCGTTGGTACAACGTGTTGCACGACCTGCCCACGCCTCCGCCGCCGGTGCTGCACCCGGGGACGGGACAGCCGATCGGGCCGGACGATCTGGCTCCGTTGTTCCCGATGGAGCTGATCCTGCAGGAGGTGTCGCAGGAGCAGTATGTGGACATTCCGGGCGAGGTCCTGGATGTGTACCGGCTGTGGCGGCCCAGTCCTTTGTACCGGGCGCATCGTTTGGAGAAGGCGCTCGATACGCCGGCCCGGATCTACTACAAGTACGAAGGGGTCTCGCCGGCCGGATCGCACAAGCCGAACACCGCGGTCCCCCAGGCGTACTACAACGCGCGGGCCGGGATCCGGAAGCTCAGCACCGAGACCGGCGCGGGCCAGTGGGGTACGGCGCTCGCCTTCGCCTGCGCGCAGTACGGCCTGGAGTGCGAGGTCTGGCAGGTGCGCGCCTCGTACGATCAGAAACCGTACCGCCGGACGATGATGCAGGTGTTCGGCGCGACCGTACATCCGAGCCCGTCGGAGTTGACCGAGGCCGGGAAGAAGATCCTTGCCGCCGACCCGGACTCGACCGGTTCGCTCGGGATCGCGATCAGCGAGGCGGTCGAGGCGGCGGTCCGCGATCCCGAGGTGCACTACGCGCTCGGCTCGGTGCTCAACCACGTGCTGATGCACCAGACGATCATCGGCGAGGAGGCGCTGATCCAGCTCGCGATGGTTGGTGAGACCCCCGATCTGCTGGTCGGCTGCACCGGCGGCGGGTCGAACTTCGGCGGTCTGGCGTTCCCGTTCCTGCGGGAGAAGTGGGCCGGCCGGATGTCGCCGGTGGTCCGGGCGGTCGAGCCGGCCGCGTGCCCGTCGCTGACCCAGGGGACGTACGCGTACGACTTCGGCGACACGATCGGGATGACGCCGCTGATGAAGATGCACACCCTCGGCCACGACTTCGTTCCGGACCCGATCCACGCCGGCGGCCTGCGCTACCACGGCATGAGCCCGCTGGTCAGTCATCTGTACGAGACCGGCGAGATCGAGGCGGTCGCGAAACCGCAGTCCGAGTGCTTCGCGGCCGGTCTGCGGTTCGCCCGTACCGAAGGCATCGTGCCGGCGCCGGAGCCGACGCACGCGCTGGCCGCCGCGATCGAGGAAGCCCAGCGCTGCAAGGAGTCCGGCGAGGAGAAGGTCATCCTGACCGCGCTCTGCGGGCACGGGCACCTCGACCTGGCCGCGTACGACGCCTATCTCGGCAACCGGATCACCGACCGCGCCTGGGACGACGCCGACATCCAGGCCGCCGTGGCGCAGGCGCTCACGCGACTACCGGCGATCAGCTGAAACCGCCGCGTTTCCACCAGGGTTTGGGCCGTTTCGCGACTGCGGTCAGCCAGTCGTCCGGAACGGCCCAGCCGCGGGCCTTGATCGCCTCGAAGTACTCCGCCTTCAAGCCGTCCGGCAGCCAGTACGTAGCTCGTACCTGCTCGTGCACTTCGAAGTAGGTGGTTCGGCGTCGCGTACTCCACACCGTCGCCTGCCGCGAGCTGTACGCGAGCCGGACGTAATCCCAGCGCGCCCGCGGATCCGCGAGGTCGAAGTCCCGCTCGACCACGCGACTCTTCCCGGCCGGCTCGCGTTCGAGGTCCTCGATCAGCTCTTGCACCACCGCGCGGTCCGCCGTCATCGCGTCCGGCAACCGCAACCCGGCCGGATCGAGTACCGCGGCACCCAGGTACGGCTGCCCGATCTCGAGAAACACCTCGAGCAGGGCGAACCCTTCCTCGGCCCGCTCGAACCGATCCAGCTCGGCGCGCAACGTCGTCACGGCTTCTTCCGGCACCCGGCAACCCTAGTGCGCCGCAACGGAACTTCCGACACGGCGCACTAGGACATGCCCCGACCGGCCTCCCACGACCGGACCTGCCCCGCGCGCACCGGGCCGCTGCCCCGGCCTGGCCGGGCCTGCCCGGATCGTTTACGCTCAGCTAACCCACGATCGGCCCGCAGAGCCACCTCGGCAGCTCCCGGCAGCGGCCGAAACCCCTTGCAGGACAGGAAAATCGGGGCTCCACGGGGCATCTCGGGGAATCACCGGGCAGATCGTCCACAGGCCCTGTCTTTGCCGTCGCTGAGGGTGTTCGAACACCTACTGTTACCGGCATGCCAGAGCCCAACGAACTGCTGCGCGCCGCCCGGGAGCGCACCCCGTCGCGGATCGCGCCCGGCGAGCAGATGACCCGGGCCGAGCTCGCCGACGCGGTGTGCGCCTGGCTGTGGGAGACGACCGAGACGAAGTACGAACTCGACGGCCACTACATCGCGAAGCTGGAACGCGGCGCGGTCCGGTGGCCCGGCGCGGCGTACCGCTCCGGCCTACGGCATGTGCTCAACGTCGCCGACGACCTCGAGCTGGGTTTCGTCCCGCCCGGCGGTCCGGGGGTCACCGATCCGGAGCCGGGCGTCAGCTCGGTGATCGACCTCGAGGACGACCTGGTCCGGACCGGCGACGAGTCGGTCGCGCAGCTCGCGCTCGCCGAGGAGTCGAACGTCGGCGAGCTCACCGTCGAGCAACTGCACGCGGACCTGCTGCGGATCACCCAGAACTACCTGCGGACGCCGACCAGGCCGCTCTACCAGCGCGCGCTCGCGATCCGGGACCGCGCGTTCCGGCTGCTCACCGGTCGGCAGTCGCCGCATCAGAGCCGCGGTCTGTACGACGCGGCCGGCTGGGCACTGAGTCTGCTCGGCTGGATCGCGGTCGATCTCGGCCGGCCCGACATCGCCGAGAACCACACCCGGACCGCCTGGGCCTGCGCCGAGGCCGCCGACCAGGACGACCTGCGCGCCTGGGTCCGCGCGACCCAGCACACCATCGCGTTCTGGCAGGACGATTTCGACCAGGCGGCGACGTACGCCGCGGACGGCCTGCGGTACGCGGTCGGCAGCTCGACGCTGTTCCTCACCAGCGCCGTCGCCGTCGACCTGGCCCGGTCCGGCCGGCACGCCGAGGCCCGCGAAGCGCTGATGATCGCCAAGCGCACCACCGTACGCACCGACGGGCCGGAGCGCGGCGGCCCGTTCCTGTGTACGCCCGAACGCGCCGAGGGGATCTGGTCCGACGTCCACCTGACACTCGGGGAGGCCGAGCTGACGCTGGCGCACGCGGATCACGCGATCGCCGCGTTCGAGGCATCACCACATCTACTGCGGAACTTCGGCTCCGAGCGGATGGTGCGGCTGCAGCAGGCCAAGGCGCACCTGCACCTGGACGAGCTCGACGGCGCGAACGACGCGGTCTTCGTGGTCCTGAACACCCCGGTCGAGTACCGGGTCCGTCCACTCGTGCACCGGATCAGCGAGGTCGCCGCGCTGACCCGGATGAGCAAACACGCCACCGACCCGAAGGCCCGCGCGCTGCACGACGCGATCCGGGTCTTCACCCGCCATCCCGCCAGCCGGGCCACCGTCAGCAAGTGAAGGATCAGCCGATGTCCGACGAACTCCGAGATCACTGGTCCTGGCGTCCGGGCTGGCGCCCGGGCCGGATCTTCTACACCTGGCACGTCACGTTCGAGGACCATCCCGAGATCGCCGGCCTGCGTGCCGCGTACGCCGGGTTGCTCGACGAACTACCCGGTTTCACCCCGGTCCCGGTCCAATGGCTGCACCTCGCGGTGCAAGGCGTCGGCTTCGCGGACCGCGTACCCAAGGCCGATCTGCTCGACATCGTGGACGCGACCCGGCTGCGCGTCTCCGGCTTCGGCGCCGTCCCGGTCACCGTCGGGCCGGCTGTCCTCGACCCGGAATCGATCCGCCTCCAGGTCGACCCGGCCGAACCGCTCCGCCATCTCCGCGACCTCACCAGAGCCGCCATGGTGGACATCTGGGGCGACGACGCCGTCCCCGAACTGCCTGGACTCGACCCGCACATAACCCTTGCCTACAGCAACAGCCAGTCCCCGGCCGCCGCGACCGCCACCCGGCTGACGGCGCATCCGGCGCACTCCGCCAAGGTGTCGATCACCGCCCTCAGACTGCTCGCCCTGACCCGCTCCGACCACCTGTACCACTGGACGACCTCCCGCACCCTCCCCCTCGAACCAGCCCCCTGACCAGCCCATCGACCAGCCCCGACCAGCCCCGACCAGCTCAGTCGCCGTCGTCCAGCCACTCATGACCGCGGGACGTACGATGCGGCCCGCGGTGGTACTCCCACAACACGCACGGCCGCCGGTTCCCGACGTGTACGCCGTCGCACCGCTTGCCACTGATCCGCTCCAGCGCGTACCTGAACTCGTCGGCCTCACTCTTCGTCGCCCGCAGCGCCGACACCACCGTGACGAGACGCTTCGAGTCCGGCAGCCGGCGCCCGGAGGTCCAGTCGTGCAGCGTCGTCTTCGGAACGCCTGCCCACTCCGCCAACTGCCGGATCGACACCGGCTCGAGCCTGGCGCCGAGCTCCTGCAACGCGATCCCCAGTTCGCGCTTGGTGGTGACCATCCGGAGCTTGGTCACCAGCGGGTGCGGCGCGGCAAGCCGAGCGACCGCAGCCGGCCAGCGCTCCTGCAGCAGCTGGCGCAGCTTCACCCCCTCGCTCTGCTCCATCGCGTCGGGCCCGCGCTTGCGGAGGCGCTCCGCCTCGTAGGTGACGTCCCAGAGCAATGACCAGGCCGACAGCTCCTGGCTTCTGACACTGCAGCGGCACAAGTACGCGCGAGTCAGCTCCCAGGTCGGCTGGTTCGCGCCCTGCTCGGCGCGGACTATGCGGCTGTGGTGATGGCCGATCGCCGCACCGAGCTCACGGACCGTCAGGCCGGCGTCCCCGCGTACCTGTTTGAGCATCTCGGCGAACTCGCGCAGATAGAACTCCGGCGCGGTCTGACTGGTGTCCACCTGCATCACCGCACCACCCGCCCGATCCCTGGCCGCCCGATCCCTGGCCCCCTGACTCCGAGCTGCCCCACTCCGAGCTGGCCGAGTCCGAGCTGCCCGAGTCCACGCTGCCCGAGTCCGAGTCGGCCGGTCAGGACGCAGGCGGCCGCGACTGCCGCGGTGACCAGGCCGCTGACGGCTGACGAGACGGCTCCGAGGTCCTGTCCGCTGATCAGCAGCGCCGCGGCCAGACCCACGGTCACTGCGAAGACAGCTACGCGCAGCACCAGGATCACGATCACCACTGTCGGCGCCGCCCGGTGTGGTTCGACCGGTTGAGGTGTCCGGGACATGCTTCTCCCTCCATATGCACGTGCATTTGCACGTGCTCCACTGGAACACAGAGGAAGGTACCGGTCACGCCCGGTACTGGACAAGCCGTCCGAGGGCAGCCCAACGGCCCCGATGGCGCGACTTTCACCGATCCGGTGCGCGCCGTGGTGCGCCGCACGAAACTGACCTGCGCGAACCCCGGCGGGACTGTCCCGCGGCCGTCCGAGATGCCGTTGACAGAAACTTCAGGATCTGTAAGCGCGGATCGAGACCACGTGGGCGCGGGAATTGCCGTGCGTCCGGAACGCGGTCAGCCGGAGGTCGGTCGCCTCGATGGGCGTGGGCAGAACGTGCCGTTGCGCGCGGTGGTGGTTGTCCTTGACCTCGGCGACAGGCGTCCAGTCGGTGCCGGCGGTGCGCGTTTCGAGCGTGTAGTCGGCAAGGAGAGTGGGGAGCGCCTCGAACGGGCTCCGGTGGTGGTGCAGGTTGATCAGATCCTCCTGCACATCGGCGTCCAGCACGACGACGATCTCCGACAAGGTCACCGGCTCGGCCCAGGTGAGTTGCAGCCAGGGCGCCGCGTCCCAACCAAGGTCCTCGGACGGAACTGTGGTGCAAAAGATTTTCAAGGGGTCTAACGACAGGAGGTAGTGCCCCTGCTGGCTGATCTGCGCTCAACCGCCACCGCGATCGGTGTGGCTGGAGGACTACCTCCTGTCGTTAGCGGGTCGCGAGCGTCGCCCGAACAGTCTCGACCACCCAAGCTGGGTCCCCGATGACCTGCTGGTAGGTGAGGCGGAGCACCAGCCAGCCGGCCGCGACCAGATCGTCGTACCGCCGACAGTCGGCGGCGAACTTCCGGGCCGAGCCGTGGAACTCGTACCCTTCGGCCTCCAGCGCGATCCGGGCCGTCCGATGACCGAGATCGACGCGAACGCGGATACCACCGGCGGCTACGACGACCTGCGGCTCGAAGCCGTCGACCCCGGCGCTGACCAGCAGACTCCGCAACATCGACTCCAGAAAGCTCTCCGATCTCCGGCTGGCCTCAGCCGCGATGCGAATCGCGTTCGGGCGCCCCGGGCCACGCATCGCGTTCGCAGCTGCTTGCAGTTCCTCCTTCACCAGCTCGCCGGTGACCAGTGCCGCGTCGGCGACCGCCAGCGCCTCGCCGAAGGGCAGCAGGCGGGCGCAATCAAGCACTGTTCGCAGGATGCACGTCAGTCGAACACCCCGCTCCGCCGGCGAAACTGCCGCCCAATGCAACTCCACCGGCCGGCCCGGCCGGGGCCTGCGCTGCGCCGGGACCGTGACATGAGGTTTCTCCGGCCGCACAAGCAATGGCAGCCCCCAGGCAACCGCCGCGCTCGTGTACGAAACGACGCCGTCATAAGCAATCGCGGCCAGCCGGTCAGGCCCCAGACTCGGCAGCCCGTAGACACCTCGGGCGAGCCGCTCAACCTCACCTCGCCGCACCGCCACCTTCAAGGCCCCGGGCGAGACCACCCGGAGCAGCTCAACGGATGTCGCACAACCCCCAAGCCGAGCCAAAACCTCGGCCACATCAATCATCCCCAGATCTTGCAGGGTTGGCTGGATACGCGGCCGAAGTTATCCACAGGTGCTGTAAGGACAAGAGGTAGTTCCTTTGGCTATCGGATTGTGCGCTCAGCCGGCCGCTCGAGGTCAGGCCGGCGCGCACTACCTCCTGTCGTTAGAGGGTGCAGTTCACCAGGACTGGTTCGTTGACGAGGGTGATGTTGAAGGCCTGGTGGACCTGGGAGCGGACGTGGGTGGCCAGGGTGAGGAGTTCTTTGGTGGTGGCTTGGCCTCGGTTGGTGAGGGCCAGGGTGTGTTTGGTGGAGACGGCGGCGGCACCGATGGTGAAGCCCTTGGAGACGCCAGCATGTTCGATCAGCCAGGCGGCGCTGGTTTTGACTCGGCCGTCGGGTAGCGGCCATTGGGGGGCGCCGGCGGGGACCTCGGCGGGGGTGTCGAGGATGGGGTTGGTGAAGAAGGAGCCGGCGCTCCAGGTGTCGTGGTCGGCGGGGTCCAGGACCATGCCCTTGCCGCGGCGCAGGCCCAGGACTGCCTCGCGGACCTCGGTCATCGGGGCGCGCGACCCGGGTTCGACATCCAGTACGCGGGCCAGCTCGGCGTACTCGACCGGTGCGGACAGATCGCCTAGCCGAAGATGGAATGCGACTTCGAGGACGACGTACCGATCCGGATCCGCCTTGAAGCGCGAGTTCCGGTACGAGAAGCCGCACTCGGCCGCGAAGATCGTCCGGATCGCGTTCTCGGTCCGGTCCCAGACGCGGACCGACGCGATCGTCCCGGCGACCTCGTGCCCGTACGCGCCGACGTTCTGCACCGGGGTCGACCCGGCCAGCCCGGGGATGCCGGACATCGACTCGAGTCCGCTCCACTCCTCGGCGATCGCGCGCTGGACCACGGTGTCCCAGTCCTCGCCGGCCGCGACGTGCACGGTCGCGCCGGAGCAGGCGTCCGCGTCCACCCGGATGCCGGACGTCGCGACCTTCACCACCGTCCCGCGGAACCCGTCGTCCCCGATCACCAGGTTGCTGCCCCCCGAGAGCACCAGCACCGGCTCACCGGCGGCGTCGGCGTCCCGGACCGCGGCGATCAGCTCCGGCTCGGTCTCGACCTCGACGAACTTGTCGGCCGGCCCACCCACCCGCAGGGTGGTGTACCCGGCCAGCGGCACCTGAGTTTTCACCGGACGCGCACGACCGCCCGGGCCCGGCCGAGGACCTTCTCCTCGCCCGCGACCGCCGTGATGTCGATCTCGGCCAACCCGTCGGTGACCTTTTCCACCTTCGCCGAGAACGTCACGCTCGCGCCCTTGTCGTCATCCGGTACGACCACCGGCTTCGTGAACCGGACGCCGTACTCGACCAGGTCCGCCGGGTCGTCGATCCAGTCCGTCACGACCCGGACCGCCGAGGCCATCGTGAACATCCCGTGCACGATCACACCGGGCAGACCGAGCGCCTCGGCCATCCGGTCGCTCCAGTGGATCGGGTTGAAATCACCGCTCGCCCCCGCGTACCGGACCAGGTCCTCACGACGGAAGGTGACAGTCAGCGGCGACAGCTCAAAACCTGCCTCGATCATGCGTCCGCCCGGTTGTGCGAGAGGGTCGACGTCGCGGTGGCGATCGGCTCGCCGGCGACGGTGGTCAGCGTGGTCTCGTACATGATCACCTCGACCGGACCGGCCTTGCGTACGGTGGTGATGGTGGCGGTCGCGGCGATCTCGTCACCGGCCTTGATCGGACGGGTGTACGCGAACTTCTGCGCGCCGTGCACGATCCGGTCCAGCCGGAGCCCGAGCTCCGCGTCGTTCAGCAGCTGCTCCAGCGCGCGGCTGCCGATCACGAACGCGAAGGTGGGCGGCGCGATCGCGTCATCACCCCGGTACGCCGGGTTACCGTCACCGATCGCGTCGGCGAACTCCCGGATCTTCTCCCGGCCGACCTGGTAGGACCCGGCGGCCGCGTACTCCCGGCCGACCATCGTGGCGTCGATCGTCATATCCGCAAACCTTACTGGCACACTATGACCCGGGTGTCCGCCGCCCACGGTTCTGGGATGGAAGGTTGATCGTGACGGCAGTGGCGGCGCTGGCGGAGTACGCGGCTCGGTATCGGGTGGAGATCGGGGAGCCGGCGGGTTCGGAGTGGTTGCGGGTGGACCACATCCTGGAGCCGGGTGGCCCGGAGCTGACCGAGTTGCTCAAGCGTGACGACGAGGCGAGCGGGCACCGATCGGCGCATGCGAACGCGCTCAGCCTGATGTCGTTCTACGCCGGTCGCGCGCCGGCGACGGCGCTGCTGCTGTGGGCGCTGGAGGGTCGCGTACTCGACATCCGGCCGCGCAACCTGTGGGTCCGGCCGCAGGAAGGGCATGGGATCGCGGCGGTCGCCGTACGCTCCGCCGAGTTCTTGCCGGGTGGGTTGGAGACGCTGTACGACGTGGTGCTTCGGCAGCATCTGCTTCCGTTGTCCGAGGAGTTGCATCGGCGGACGCGGGCCGGACTGCGGCAGGTGTACGGCGGGGTGGCGGCCGGGTGCGCGATGGGGTTCTGTGCCGCGACCCGGGAGAAGGTCACGGTGGATCCGGGGTTCTTGCTGGAGCGGTGGCGGTCGTTCGTTGCGAAGGCGCCCGGCGGGCTGGCGCGGCTCGGTGATGTGGAGGTGGCGGCCGGCAAGTTGGTGTACCTGCGCAACACCTGCTGCCTGTACTACACAAGCGAAACCGGCAAGAACACCCTCTGTGGCTCCTGCTGCCTGACCCCCCGCCCCACCCGCCAAGCCGCCTACGAAGCCGGCCGCCCCATCCTCACTACTTGAATCCCAACTCTTTCCTAACAGCACGAAGCCGCCTCGGATGGTCCGAAGCGGCTTCGTGGGAGTACTGAAAAATCAGCGGGTTTCGCGGTGCTCCGTGTGGTCGTTGCAGCGGTGGCAGTACTTCTTCAGCTCAAGACGGTCCGGGTCGTTGCGCCGGTTCTTCTTGGTGATGTAGTTCCGCTCCTTGCACACCGTGCATGCCAGCGTGATCTTCGGGCGAATGTCGGTCGACTTGGCCACTGCTACCTCTTCGGGTCATGAGTACGCAACTTGGGTGATCGCACTCTCGAAATACTGAGTCGGTAGCGGGGGCGGGAGTCGAACCCGCGACACCACGATTATGAGCCGTGTGCTCTAACCACCTGAGCTACCCCGCCGGGTGAGATGAGCGATCCCACCCGAAGGTGGGATGCCGTTCTCCGAGCCCCTTTACGGAATCGAACCGTAGACCTTCTCCTTACCATGGAGACGCTCTGCCGACTGAGCTAAAGGGGCGGGCCGAGGAGAGAGATTACACGGTCTCCGGGCCCGATGTGAAATCGGGTCTGGAGCGCCTTGCAGGCCCTCGGTCCGTCCCGGAAAGCATACCGGTTCCGCGGAGTGCTCTTGACCAATTTTCGGCCCCCTGTCGAGAACCGCGCGACGGCTTCGTCATCAGGGCAAGACCAACGAGAGGAACCAGAGATGTCCGAGACAGTCATGCCCTCGGTGGTAACGGCCGAGGAGTGGGAGCAGGCGCGGGCCGAGCTGCTGGTCGCGGAGAAGGAGGCGACCCGCGTCCAGGACCGGATCGCGGCCCGGCGCCGGCGGCTGCCGATGGTGCGGTTCGACGAGTACACCTTCTCCGCACCGGGCGGACCGGTCACGCTCCGTGACCTCTTCGGCGATCAGCAGCAGCTCGCGCTGTACCAGTTCATGAACAACGGCCCGGGCAACTTCTGTCCCGGCTGCACCCACTTCACCAAGCAGGTAACCGATCTGGCCGGGCTGGCACACAACGGCGTGGCCTGGGCGACCGTGTCCGACATGCCGCTCGACCAGATGGCCGGCTACTGGAAGGAGCAGGGCTGGGACGGCATCCCGTTCGCGTCCTCGGCCGGTACGACGTTCGCCGCCGACTGTGGCGCCGACGGCGGGTTCCTGCTCAGCCTGTTCTTCCGCGACGGCGACGCCGTGTACCGGACGTACTCGACCGGCCAGCGCGGCGTCGACCGGCTGCTGTTCGTGAACAACATCCTCGACCTGGCGCCGTACGGCCGCCAGGAGGACTGGGAGGACTCCCCCGCCGGCTGGCCGCAGGCGCCGACCTACGGCTGACTCGCTGTGACGAAGCTCTCAGCGCACCTTCTTCTCTCCGGCCGTCACCGGTAGGTCGATCCGGTTGCCGGGTACGGGCGCCGGGCACGTGCCGTACGCCGTGAACGCGAACGGGAGGTTGATCGCCCGGTTGAAGTCGATCGACACCGAGCCGTCCCGCGCGACCGGACCGGTCGTCACGGTGCGCCACGGAGCTGTCTCGGCACCGTTCGTCCGGTCGTGGAAGGACAGGTTGAGCCGACTGTCCCCCGCGGCGGTAGCCACCAGCTCGTACGCCCGATCCTCACCGCCCAGCGTCAGCTCACCGGACGCCGACACGTGCGCGCGTTCATCGGCCCACCACTGCCCCGGCAGGCCCTGCAGCCCTGTCGGTGCGGACGACAGCCAGTCGAAGGCGACGATGGACAGCCAGCCGTAGTCGGTGTCCAGGTCGCGTTCGCGGGCCGCATGCCAGGTATGCCAGTCCTGCTCCAGATCGGAAACTACGGTCATGACGCCTTCCTCTGTTCGCGGTGCGCGACCTCGGAGCGGACCAGTGGGATGACATACCGGCCGAAGTCGATCGCGTCGTCGTAGATGTCGTACCCACGTGCGGAGAAGATCCGCACGCCGAGGTCGTAGTAATCGAGCAAAGCGGCCGCGACCGTGTCCGGTGTCCCGACCAGCGCCGTCGAGTTTCCACCCCCACCGGTCAGCCCGGTCGGCGCGGTCCAGAGGGCGCGGTCGTGCCGCTCACCGGCGGCGACCGCCTTGAGCAGCCGCTGCGATCCGGCGTTCTCCGGCGTCGCCGACCGGAGCCGGGTGACCGGCGTACCGCCTGCCTGCACCGTCTTGATCCGGCCGAGAATGTTCTCCGCCTTCGCCCAGGCGAGCTCCTCGGTCGGCGCGATGATCGGCCGGAACGCGATCTGGATCACCGGCCGGTCCGTCCGCCCGGCCCGCGCCGCCTCCGCGTCGATGGTCGCGAGCTGCTCCCGCGTCCCGGCCAGTGGCTCACCCCAGAGCGCGAAGATGTCCGCCTCGGCCGCACCGACCGCGTACGCCGCCGCGGACGACCCGCCGAACGAGATCCGCGGCCGCGGCTGCCGCACCGGTTTGATGTCGGCCAGGAACTGCTCGAACCGGTAGTGCGTACCGTCGAAGTCGAACCGCTGATCGGACGTCCAGGCCTGCTTGAGGATCTGGATGAACTCCCGCGTACGCCCGTACCGGTCGTCCTTCGCGAGGAAATCACCCTCCGCCGCCTGGTCCGCGGTCGAGCCGCCGGTGATCACGTGTACCTCGAACCGGCCGCCGCTGAGGTGATCGAGCGTCGCGAAGGTCTTCGCGGTCAGGGTCGGGTACGCGACGTTCGGCCGGTGTGCCACGACCAGGTTGATGTGTTCCGTACGCCCGGCGACGTACGCCGCGACCTGCGCCGGATCGGGTGCGCCCGAGTGGTACGCGAACAGGATCCGGTCCCACCCGTTGTCCTCGTGGGCGCGGGCGAGTTTCGAGGTGTACTCCAGGTCCAGCGGGCCGCCGGGCCGCGGCGTCACCTCACTGGCCGGGTTGGTGCCGGCGATACCGAGGAACTCAACTGGCATGACGTTCTTCCTTCCGAGCAGTGGATGCGGCGAGCAGTCTGAGCAGGTCCCGGGCGACGGCGTCGTTCTGCCGGAAGCCGGGACCGTTGAAGTACGGCCGGGAGAACCCGGAGGAGCCGGCCGATCCGGAAACCGACGGGCCGAGCAAGAACAGGGCGGGGTGTACGGAGCCGTCGTCGCGGATCGCCCGCGAGCGCGAGTCCGCCTGGAGCTGACCGCCGCCGAGACTCGTACCGTCGGTGGCGAACAACTCGTCCGCCGCCAGCGCACCGGATTCGAGCAGACCGCACAGCAACGGATCCGTCGTCGCGAGTACGTCCGGGCGCGGCAACCGGGCTTCGACGAACGCCCGGGCGTGGATCTCGCCCGCGACACCGGGGCTCCGGGCAACGAACTGGTCGTTGTCCAGAGCAACTTCCAGACCCGGTCCGGCGAAGTGGACGACCCCGGCCCGGTGCAGCGCGAGCAGTTCTTCGAGCCGCCGCGGTGGCGGACCGCTCGCGACGAAGGAGAAGAACCCGTGCCAGTCGCTCTCCACCCGGCGGACGCGATCCTCGTCGCTCAACTGGCCGTCGGTGATCGCCTGCGACAGCACGCCGTAGATGCTGAGCAGGGCGTTGAAAACGGCAAGATCCGCGGAGTACGCCGGGTCGGCGCGCCGCAGCAGGTCGCCCTCGATCAACTCGACCAGGTACCGCTCGAACTGCGCTCGATCCGCGAACACCCGCCCCGCCAACGGCCGGTCGACCTCGGCCCGGACGAACCGGTCGGCTGGGTCGGGAACGGCCCCCGCCACGGCCGCGAAGAACCGGACCTTCAACGCGGCGGAGGCCGCCGTTGGTGACCAGGTGTCGAGGAGTTTTTCGAAGGTTTCCCAGGAGCAGCGGACTCGCTCCGGGTGTGCGCTGAACAGTTGCCGGTAATGCGCGTACGCCAGTTCCTTCTCGATCAGCGGCTGCACCTCACGATCGAAGTCGAGTACACCCTCCCCCAGCGCCTCGCGGGTCAGGTACCGCGTCGGCACCGGCTTCGTACCGGCGACCGTGTAGCCGAGTTTCGCGTGGTACGGAACGCCGCGCCGCGAACCGACGTACAACACCGGCTCGTCACCCGACGGGTGGTACGTGAGCAGTCCGTCGCACTCGTCGTACCAGCCGCCGCGTCCTTCGGTCAGCAGCACCATCAGATCCACGAACGCCTGCCCGAACCCGCGTACGATCACCGGGTCCTTCGGCCAAAGCCCGTCCAGGTCGACATCGGCCGTGTAACCCGGCGGCAGGTACGTCAGGCCGGCGTCCGCCGCCTGGGCCGCCCACGCCGATTCCGATGCCGTCGGCAACCGATCGAGGTAGCCGAGGGCAAGTACTACCGCGTCGGCCGCGATCTCCGTACCCGACTCGAGCACCACCCGCTGGTCCGGAGTGAGCTCGACCGCCCGCTCCCGGTGGGTGATGACGGTCGCGGGGAGATCGCGGACGACGCGCTCCCACACCCACGCCAGGTACTCCGCCTGCACCAGCCGTGGTGGGAAGTCCATCGGGCCCGGCGGTTCGAGCCCTGCCTCTTCGAGAATCACCGCGCCCGGCCCGGCGACCCAGGCGGCCAGATCCGGCCCCGGGGTGATCGGCCCCTCGCAGTCGACCGATTCGTCGGTGAAGATCGTGACGTCGGAGGTCATCGAGTTCATCCACAGCAGCCGGGACTGTTCGCGCCGCCAGATCCGCCCGCCGCCGACCGGGTACGGATCGACCACGTGGATCTCGACCTCGCGCCCGTCGAGCAACTCGTCGGCACTTGCGGCGAACCGCTCCAGCAACCCGACCGTCCGCGGCCCACCGCCCACGAACACCAACGTCGCGGGCGGTTCCTTCCACGGGTACACCCTCATCGCCGTAGCCCGAGCTGATCGCGCAACGTCGGTCCGGCGTACTCCGTACGAAACACGCCCCGCTCCCGCAGCAGCGGCACCACCTGGTCGACGAAGTCATCCAGTCCAGTTGGCGTGAGGTGCGGTACGAGCACGAACCCATCGGCCGCGTCCTCCTGGACGTGCCGGTTGATCGCCTCGGCGACCGTTGCCGGCGATCCGATGAAGGTCTGGCGGTTCTGCTGGTTGATGACCGTCTCGCGCAGCGACCAGCCGTGCGCCTCCGCCTGCGCGCGCCACTCGGCGACGATCGGGCCCGGATCGTTGTATCCGACCCGCCCTTGCGTTACCGATGATCCGACCACCGGCTCCAGCTCAGGGAGCGGGCCATCCGGGTCGTACGCGGAGAGGTCGCGCCCCCAGAGCAGTTCGGCGAGTACCAGCGCCGTCGGCCCGGACACCTGCTGTTCGCGGATGTACGCCGCCTTCTCGACCGCGTCCGCGTCCGTGTCGCCGACGACCACGGTCACCGCGGGCATGATCTTCAGCGAGTCTTCACTCCGGCCGTACTTGGCCAGCCGCGCCTTCACGTCCTTGTAGAAGGTCTGCCCGGCGGCGAACGTACCGTGCCAGCTGAAGATCACGTCCGCGCCCGACGCGGCGAACTCCCGGCCCTGATCGCTGTCCCCGGCCTGGATGATCACCGGCCGGCCCTGCGGCGACGGCGGCAGGCCGAACCGCCCGCTGATCCGGAAGTGGTCGCCGTCGTCCGCGAAGGCCCCAGCGCCCTCGCGGGCGAAGCGGCCCGTGACCTGGTCGGCGATCAGGTCGTCCGCCGCCCACGAATCCCAGAGTTTGCGGACGATCCGCAACGACTCCTGCGCGCGGACGTACCGATCGGACTTGTCCAGGTAGCCGCCGCGGCGGAAGTTCTCGCCGGTGAACGCGTCCCAGGAGGTGACCACGTTCCAGGCCGCGCGGCCGCCGGAGAGCTGGTCGAGCGTGGCGAGCCGCTTGGCCAGCTCGTACGGCTCGTTGAAGGTCGAGTTCACGGTCGCGGCCAGGCCGAGGTGGGTGGTGACGGCCGCCAGCGCGCTGAGTACGGTCAGTGACTCGGGGCGGCCGACGACGTCGAGGTCATGGATGCGGCCCTTCACCTCCCGCAGCCGTAGCCCTTCGGCCAGGAAGAAGAAGTCGAACGTACCCCGCTCGGCGGTTTCCGCAAGATGCCGGAACGACGCGAAGTCGATCTGCGAACCGGCGGCCGGATCGGACCAGACGGTCGTGTTGTTGACACCGGGGAAGTGCGCGGCAAGGTGAACCTGCTTGGTCATCGGGTGCTCCTCGCGTATCTGTTGGTTGCCTTGTGCAACCCGAGGCGGCCGCGCAGACTCCCACCCCGGTCGGCCGTACCGATCAGCCCGCGGTCGCGTAGGCGCGGAACCACCTCGCCCGCGATCAACGGCACGTCGAGCTCAAGCGACCCCGGCCGGAGGTGCACGCCGTCGACGCCTGCCTCGACCAGGTTCTCGATCTGTTCGACTACTCGCGCGACCCCGTCCGCCCGCGGCCGCACCACCACCGACGCCAGCACCACTAGACCCGCCCGCGCCGCCGGACCGAGCGTCACGCTCTGTCGACGTAGGTGGCTGAGCTGTGACACGAGCTCATCCGACTCCGGCAACAGCACAACGTCCGCGTCAGCGGCCGCTTCCAATGCTTCGGGCGTACGCGCCAGCACCGCCGTGACCGGATGACCCTGTGGTGGTCGCGGCACGATCGACGGGCCCTTGATGCTGAACGTAGGCGACTCGAAGTCGACGTAGTGCAGCTTCTCCCGATCGACGTACCGTCCGGTCGCCGCGTCCCGGATGATCGCGTCGTCCTCCCACGAATCCCACAACCGGCGGCTGACATCCACGACGTACCGCGCCTCCCGCCAGGTCTCGGCGGCCGGCGCGGGCGTACGCCGGCCGATCACCGCGGCGGCCTCGGCCGAGTCCGAAACGTCCGCGACCCATCCACCCCGTCCGCCCGATACGTGGTCGAGCGTCGCGACCGACGCCTGCACGTGGAACGGCTCGGTGTGCGTGACGGTGATCGTCGGCAGCAAGCCGATCCGCTGGGTGACCGGCGCGACCCGAGCCGCCAGGCCGAGCGCGTCGAGTCGCACGCTGACCTCGCCCGGTACGTCCGTTGGTGCCTCCAACGTGTCCGCGAAGGTCACGAAGTCGATCCCGGCCGCCTCCGCCCGCTGCACCGCCCGCACCGCCAGCTCCCCGGTCAGGATCGCCCGCGGATCGACCTCAGCCCCGCGCCACGCACCCGGATCGGCCCCGGCCCCATCGATCTCAATCCCAAGAACCGCCTGCCGCCGACCGCTCGCCGCACCGCCCGACGTACTCTCCGGCGTGCTCATGACGCCACCTTCAGCTCGGCCGGGATTTCCTTGACGAACGGCAGTGGCCCGATCGACTCCGGATCGGCCTCGACATCGAACCGCGGCTCGAACCCGGCCGCCAGGTACAACCCGGCCGCCTCCGGCTGCCTCGGCCCGGTCGTCAGGTACAACCGCCGGTACCCGAGGTCACGCGCCGCCGCCTCCAGCTCCGCCAGCACCCGCCGCCCCAACCCCTGCCGCCGATGCACCTGCGAGGTCCACATCCGCTTCACCTCCGCGGTCGCATCGTCGTACCGCCGGATCGCACCCCCGGCGACCGTCTGCCCGCCAGACCGCAGCAGCACGAACGCCCCACCCTGCTCAGCGTGAAAGTCAGCCGCCGGCACCTCGGTGAGCTGCGTGTTCACATTCGTCCGCCCGTACCGCGTGCTGTACTCCACGACCAGATCCGCCAGCAACGGCGCCGCCTCCGGATCCTCCGGTCGAGCGCGTACGGCCTCAACGGCCGCCGCCTGCACCGGCGTACTCTCCTTCGGCTGATCGCCCGCGATAGTCGCGAGAAACGCCTCGGTCACCTGATACAGCGGCACCGACGCGGCCGGATCGAGCAACAGACCGCCACCGTCGTACAACCGAACATGTGACGACAACACGAACCAGCCCTGCCCGATCGCGCCGGCGCCGAGACTCGTCAGCACCGGCCGCAGCGCGTAGTCGATCACCAGCACATGCGCCGGCGTCCCACCTGTTGCCAAGGGCAACACAGTCTTGCCCTTCAGCGCATACTGCGGAAGCAGATCGAGGAACACCTTCAGCAAACCGGAGTACGCCGCCTTGTAGACCGGTGTGGTGACCACGACCGCATCGGCCGCTTCCAGTACCGAGGCCGCGGCCGCGATGTCCGGGTGATCGGCCTGACCGCGGAGCAACGGATCGGCCGGGAGGTCCCGGAGCACGATCGGCGTGACGGTGTGGCCGTGGCTGATCAGCCGTTTGCTGACATGGTCCAGTACGGCGTCGGTGCGCGACGGTACGGACGGACTGCTCGAAAGAGTTGCGATGATCGCCATGGATTCTCCTACTTCTTGGGCAGACCGGGCGGATTGATCAGCGACTTCGGGACGGCCTCGGCCGGCAGGCCCCATTTGGCCAGCACCTTCGCGTAGCTGCCGTCGGCGATCGCCGCGTTCAGCGCGTCGGCGAGCGGCTTGACCAGGCCGTTGTCCTTTTTGGTGGTGATCCCGACCAGGCCCTGGACCGGGTAGCTGGACGAGACCGTGCCGACGATCTCGGTCTGATGCCGGGTCGCCACGTGGTACGAGGCGTTCGGGTTCGGCCCGAGGTAGAGGTCGATCCGCCCGGACTGCAGTGCGAGGTAGATGTCGGCGGACTGCTGGTAGTACTTGATGCTCGCGGGTTTGCGGCCGGCGGCGACGTTCTGCTTGTTCCAGTCGACCAGGATCGCCTCCTGGAGCGTGCCGGACCCGACCGCGACGCTCTTCCCGGCGAGATCGGCCGGGCCGGTGATCTTCAGCCCCGAGCCCTGCTTCGCCTCGAACGCATGCAGCCCGAGCCGGTACGTGGCGAAGTCGTACTTCTCCTTCCGCAGCTCGGACACCCCGATGTTCGAGATCCCGACCTGGTACTTCCCGGAGTCGAGGCCGAGGAACAGGTTCTCCCAGCTGGTGGTCTGGATCTCGGCCTTCAGCCCGAGCACGCTCGCCACCAGGTACGCGATGTCGATCTCGACACCGATCGGGGTCTTGTTGTCGTCGGCGGTGAACCCCAGCGGCGGTTGCCCGCCACCCGCGGACCCGTTCCCGACCGCCAGCTTCCCCGACTCCCGCACCCCGGCCGGCAACTCGGCCGCGATCGCATCCACCTTCGAAGACGCCACATGCTCCTGCGTAGCCGAGGTATCGAAAGCAACCTGGGAAACGTCCTTGGCCGGCGGATCCGCGCAACCGGCAAGCACCAGCAGCCCGCAGGCAACGTACCGAAGGACAGGTAGTGGTGCCCTCCGCCGCGACCGTTCCGCCTTAGCTCCGCGGCCGCGGAGCGGCCGGCGCCTACCACTTCCTGTGCTTCCGTACGCTTGTCGTCTCATCGTCACTCCTCAGCTCGTCAGCGGGAGGCCGGGCGGGTTCAGCTCGGAGATCGTGACCGCCTCGTTCGACACGTTCCAGCGGGCCAGGACCTTCGCGTAGCTGCCATCCGCGATCGCCGCGTTCAGCGCCGCCTGGTACGCCTTCGCCAGGCCGTCGCCCTTCTTGGTCGTGGCCGCGATCAACCCCTGCAACGACGGACCGGCGCCGGAGAACTTGCCGATCGTCTCCGTCTCACCGGACGTCTGGACGTGGTACGCGATCGACGGGTTCGGCCCGAAGTACGCGTCGATCCGCCCGGAGCTCAGCGCCAGGTACGTGTCGGTGTTCTTCTGGAAGTACATGATCGTTGCCGCCGGCAACCCGGCCTTGATGTTCGCCTCGTTCCAGTCGACCAGGAGCTTCTCCTGGTTCGTCCCGGAGCCGACCGCGATGCTCTTCCCGGCGATGTCCTTCCCGCCGGTGACCCGCCAGCTGCCACCCTTCTTCGCCTCGAACGCGATGTCGTCCTTCCGGTACGTGGCGAAGTCGTACTTCTGCTTCCGCTTCTCCGTCACGGTGATGTTCGAGAACCCGGCGTCGTACTTGCCCGAGTCGAGCCCGACGAACAGGTTCTCCCAGCTCGTCACCTCGATCTCCGGCTTCAGACCGAGCGCGTCCGCGACCAGGTACGCGATGTCGACCTCGAGGCCGATCGGGGTCTTGTTGTCGTCCGCGTAGAAACCGAGCGGGACGCTGCCGGAGCCGAATCCACCGCCGACGACCAGGGTGCCGCGGTCGCGCACCTTCGCCGGCAGCAACGCGGCCGCCGCCGCGTTCTTCGGCGTGGTGATCCGGTGCTGTTCGGCGGAGGTGTTCACCCCGGTCTCGGCGGCCGTGGCCTTCGACTCTGCGCCGCAGCCGGCCAGAGTGAGCAGGGTGAGCAGGGCAAGCAGGGCGACTGTCAGACGTTTCATCAGAGCACCTTCGAGATGAACGCGCGGGTGCGCTCGTGGACAGGGTTGTCGAGTACTTCGCGTGGCGGGCCCGCTTCGACGATCCGGCCGTCGTCGATGAAGACCACCGTGTCGGCGATCTCCCGGGCGAAACCGATCTCGTGGGTGACGACGACCATGGTGGCGCCGTCACGGGCGAGCTCCTTGATCACGTCCAGGACCTCGCCGACCAGTTCCGGGTCGAGCGCGCTGGTCGGCTCGTCGAACAGCAGGACCTTCGGCTTCAGCGCCAGCGCCCGGGCGATCGCGACCCGCTGCTGCTGACCGCCGGACAACTGCCGTGGGTATACGTCGGCCTTGTCACCGACACCGACCCGTTCCAGCAACTCACGCGCGTACTGCTCCACCTCGGCGCGTTTCCGCCGCTGCGCGGACACCGGCGCCTCGACCACGTTCTCCAGGACGGTCAGGTGCCCGAACAAGTTGAACGTCTGGAACACGAACCCGACCTGCGAACGCTGCCGGAGGATCTCCCGTTCGCGCAGCTCGTGCAGTTTGTCGCCGCGCCGCCGGTAGCCGATCAGTTCGCCGTCGATCCTGATCAGGCCGCGATCCACCTTCTCCAGGTGGTTGATTGCCCGCAGCAACGTCGACTTCCCGGAACCGGACGGCCCGAGGATCACGGTCACCGCGCCGGCCCGCACCTCCAGGTCGATGCCCTTCAGTACGTGCAGGTCGCCGAAGCTCTTGTGTACTCCCAGTACGTCGATCATCGCGTCGTACCTCGGGCGAACCGGCGCTCCACGTAGTACTGCACGATCGACAGCAACGTGGTCAGCACGATGTACCAGACGGTCGCGACCATCAGCAGTGGAACCACCCGGCTGTTCCGGCCGTAGATCACCTGAACCTGGTAGAAGAGCTCCGGGATCGCCATCACCGAGACGATCGAGGTGCCCTTGAACAGGCTGATCACCTCGTTCGCGCCGTTCGGCAGGATCGAGCGCATCGCCTGCGGCAGCACGATCCGGAAGAACTGCCGCGCCTTCGGGATCCCGAGCGCGGCCGCGGCCTCGGTCTGTCCGGCGTCGACGGAGATGATCCCGCCCCGGATGATCTCCGCCGCGTACGCGGCCTGATGCAGTGCCAATCCGAGCACCGCGGCGCCGAGCGGGCCGAACAGGTTGTTCGTACTGAAGTGCACGAACTCCGGGCCGAACGGGATGCCCAGACTGAGTTCCTGGTACAGATAGGCGATGTTGAACCAGAACAGCAGCTGCACGATCAGTGGGATCGAGCGGAACGCCCAGATGTAGCCCCAGGCAACGACCTGGAGGAACGGACTGCTGGACAAGCGCATCGACGCCAGCACCGCGCCCAGTACGAAGCCGAGCACCGTTCCGTACACGGTCAACTGAACCGTCACCCAGAGCGCCGAGAACACTGTCCGGGTGGTGAAGAACTGGAAGAACGTCGGCCAGTCCCAGCCCGGGTTCGTGACCAGGCCGTGGACGAACATCGCGAGCAGGACCAGCACGACGCCGACGCCGACCCAGCGCCACGGGTGTTTGCGGGCGACGACGGGCAGGTCGGCTTCGAGCGGTACGACGGTGGCCGGCGGTCCGGTGGTACCGGAGGTGGACGTGACTGAAGTGAAGGACACGGTGCGACTCCCTGGCGGTGGGCAGAGCAGGGCGGACGTCCGGAGACCGGACGTCGGTGAGATCAGTGGGGTGCTGTGGAGGCTGGGCTCAGCGTGGACAGAGCGCGCTGGAGACCCGGAGCAGGTCGATGTGGAGGCGGTAGTACGGCGGTTTGCGCGTCATCTCCGGCTCCTCCCGTGGGTCGTGTCGTTTCAGTATGAGACGCCCGTGAAAGGAAAGTAAGTTGGTCGACAAAGCTCTCATTATATGGACGGCTTATACCGGTCCACGGGGCCTGCTTTACGCCAAAGTTGCAGTGATCCGCGTCACTGTTTCGGCGACTTTCTTGCCTGCGCGGTTCACGCCTGGACTTGCACAAGCTGGGAGGACGCCCTCACCGAGCGTGCGCGAATTCGTTGAACTTTTCGCAATCCGTGTTTGAGGGGCCCGTGATCAGGCCTTTATGGTCGAACAGCCGTCGTACCCCCTCAACGGCGGCGCCCCTCCCCTGGAAGGTTTTTTCGTGCCCACTCACCAAGACGTGCCGGAAGCAGATCGGCCGGCCGCCCGTCGTACCGACGCACCGCGCCGGGTGGCCAAGCACCGCGCACTCCTCCGACGTGGTGGTTCCACCCGTCGTACCCAGCTGATCGGTCTGACCGCCGCGCTGGCGGCCGCGGCCGGAACCACCACCGTCGGACTCGCGGCCAAGGAATCCGATCCGGCCACCGCGAACGAGGGCACTGGCCTGAACCCCTCACAGGCCAGTGCCCTCACCGCGGCCCGGATCGACCGGCGCGACCTCGGCTCCCGGGACGCGTCCCGGATCAGCCTGTCGCTGCAGTCGTCGCTGAACGCCGACGCGGAGAAGGTCGTACAGGTCCGGGCCCGGCAGCTCGCGGCGAACGCGGCGCTGGTGCAGCGCCGGGCGCTCGCGCTGTCCGCGGCGAAGGCGGCCGCGGCGAAGAAGGCCGCCGCCACCGCGAAGGCGCTCGCCGACGCGCGGGCCGCGGCCGTGGCCAAGGCGGCGGCGATAGCCAAGGAGGCAGCCGCCGCGAAGGAGGCCGCGGCCGCCAAGCAGGCGAAGATCGCGGCCGCCGCCCCGAAGATCGTGCTGCCGACCACCGGCTACCACCTGACCGCCCGCTTCAACCAGGCCGGCGGCCGCTGGGCGCACAACCACACCGGCCTCGACTTCGCCGCACCGATGGGTACGCCGGTCGATTCGGTGATGGCCGGCGAGGTCATCCAGGCCGACTGGGCCGGCGCGTACGGCCGCCAGGTGAAGGTCCGGCACGCCGACGGCACGGTCACTTCGTACGGTCACATGTCCGAGTTCGACGTCTCGGTCGGCGACAAGGTCCAGGCCGGCACCATGGTCGGCCGCATCGGCATGACCGGCAACACCACCGGCCCCCACGTCCACTTCGAGGTCCTCCCCGGCGGCGGCTCCCCCATCAACCCCCAACCCTGGCTCGAATCCCACGGCCTCAACCCGTAACCCCAAGCCCCGCGGTACCAGGCACCTGCTCTCAGAGTGTTTTCGACATGGTCAGGGCGTCTACGTAGGCGCCCTCGATCAGGAACTCTCGGGGGTGGGTGCCTTCGACTATGTAGCCGTGGCGTTCGTAGAGGTGGCGGGCGGGGAGGTTGGTGTGGTGGACGTTCAAGGTGATCTTGCGGGCGCCGCGGCGGCGGCCTTCGGTGGTGGCGGCCTGGAGCAGGGCGCTGGCCACGCCTAGGCGGCGGGCTCGTGGCGCGACGGCGAGGCCGTTGATCGCGAGCACCCCGGCACCCTCGGGGAACTTGTACTTCTCCTGCAGCCGCAGATAGCCGACCACCGCGCCGTCGTGCTCGGCGACCAGGTGTGCCTCCGGCCCGCTCCGGGTGAAGAACGTCTCGGTCAGCAGCTCCTGGAACGACGGAAATCCCGACATCGCCGTCCAGGCGACCTTTTCGATCGCGAGCAACGCCGCATCATCCGACTCGACAGCCTGCCGTACGGTCACCTCGGTTGCACTCACAACACAATCCTGCCCCCGCCGAGGGGTCGCCGACAGCCGGCTGATCCGCCGGTACGGCTTCAGCGTGGTTCGGTTGGTGGGTCCGGGAGTTCGGCGAGGGGGCGTTGGGACCAGGCGACGTCGTGCCAGGTGTCCAGCTTCCAGCCGATGTTGCGGTAGGTGCCGATCGGTTCGAAGCCGAGGGATTTGTGCAGGCCTTCGCTGGCGGGGTTCGGCAGGGTCATTCCGGCGATGGCGGTGCGGTACCCGCGCGCGGCGAGGCGATCGAACAGCGCCTCGTACAACGCCCGGCCCCCACCCGTACGGCGCCGGCCTTGTTCCAGATAGACGCTGACCTCGCAGGACCACCGGTACGCGGCCCGCGGCTTCATCGGTCCGGCGTACGCGTAACCGATCACCTGATCATCAAGCTCGAGCACCAACCAGGCGTGCGTCTTCCGCGCCGCGGCGATCCGCGCCGCCATCTCCGCCACGCTCGGCGGCTCGATCTCGAACGTGATCGCGGTGCCGGTGACGTACGGCGCGTAGATCGCGGCGCAGGCCGCGGCATCGCTCGCCATGGCGTCTCTGACCAAATACATGACACGATAGTAGCCACAGATGCCGCTATAGTGGCAACTGTGATCGATGACCTGTCCCGCTCCCTGGCCGCGACCGTGCAGCAGGCGCGGACGGCCCAGGACCTGTCCGTGAACGCGCTGGCCGAGCGGTCCGGGGTGTCCCGCGCGATGATCGGGAAGATCGAACGCGGCGAAGCGCAACCCACCGCCGTACTGCTCGGAAAGCTTTCCGGCGCGCTCGGCATGACCCTGTCCGAGCTGGTCGCCCGCGCGGAGAACACCGGCGAGCTGCTGCGGCGCGCGGCCGATCAGCCGGTCTGGACGGACCCGGTGACCGGATATCACCGGCGCGCGGTGTCCCCGATGACCGACAGCCCGCTGGAGCTGGTCGAAGTCGAGTTGCCGGTGGGTGCATCGGTCTCGTACGCGGCCGATGCGTACATCTTCAAGTACCAGCAATTGTGGATCCTGGCCGGCTGGTTGCGATTCCACGAGGGCGCTCAAGTACACGAGCTGCGTACGGGCGACTGCCTGCAACTGGGCCCACCAACCGCGACGACGTTCCACAATCCTGGTACGACACCGTGCCGCTATCTGGTCGCGTTGGTCAAAGGACGTGGTTGGCTGGGTAGGTGACCGTGTCCCCGCTGGTCTGGGTGCTGACGTTGCTGGCGATCGTCGGCCTGCTGCTGTTCGACTACTTCTTCCACGTCCGGTCCGCGCACGTGCCGACGCTGCGTGAGGCCGCTGTCTGGTCCGCGTTGTACGTCGGGATCGCGGTGCTGTTCGGTCTCGGCACACTCATCGTCGGCGGCGGCGCGATGGGTTCTGAATACTTCGCCGGGTACGTCACCGAGAAGGCACTGTCGGTGGACAACCTGTTCGTGTTCCTGATCATCATGACCAGCTTCCGGGTGCCGCGGGAGAACCAGCAGAAGGTGCTCCTGGTCGGGATCGTGGTCAGCCTGTTCGCCCGGTCCGCGTTCATCTTCGTCGGGTCGGCGCTGCTGAACACGTTCTCCTGGGTCTTCTACCTGTTCGGGCTGGCGCTGCTGCTGACGGCCGGCAACATGCTGCGGCCGGAAACCGAGGAGTCACATTCCGCGCAGAACCTCGTCGTCCGGCTGGCGCGCCGCGTGTTCCGTACCACCGACGAGTACGCCGGCGATCGGCTGACCACCGTGGTCGACGGGCGCCGGATGCTGACGCCGATGCTGCTGGTGATGGTCGCGATCGGCGGCACCGACCTGATGTTCGCGCTGGACTCGATCCCGGCGATCTTCGGCCTGACCCAGAACGTGTACGTCGTGTTCACCGCGACCGCGTTCAGTCTGCTCGGACTGCGCCAGTTGTTCTTCCTGCTCGACGGGTTGCTGGACCGGTTGATCTACCTGTCCTTCGGGCTGGCCGCGATCCTCGCGTTCATCGGCGCCAAGCTGATCCTGCATGCGTTGCACGAGAACAATCTGCCGTTCGTGAACGGTGGCGATCCCGTCGACGTCCTGGAGATCAGCACCGGCTTCTCCTTGCTGGTGATCCTGGTGGTACTCCTGCTGACGATCTTCGCGTCGTTGTTCAGTACGCGCGGCCGTACGCAGACCGCGATGGCCCACATCCGCCGGGACGCGACCGCGTACCTGGACCCCGAGTACACCGATGACCCGGCCGAGCGGGAGCGGATCTTCCAGCGCCTGCTGCGCGCCCGCGACCACATCACCACGCTCGGCCCGAAAGCCAAACAGCAGGTCCGCAACGAAGCCGACCTGATGGCCCTCTGCCGCCAGGTCGCCAACGCCCATACCACCGCCCACCCCACCCACGAAATCCACCCGAACCTCTGACTTTGTGAACCCACCGCGCACTCCCACCGCGGAGTTGTGCGCGGTGGCTTCGCAAAGTGGGGTCAGGCACGGGGGAGCCAGACGCGCATGACGGCGATTTCGCGGTTGGCCCAGGCGTAGTACGGGACGGCGACCACGTCGACCTCGGGGCCGGTGGAGTCGTCCGCATCGGTGCGATACGCCCAGCCACCCCGATGCCCGGTGCCAATCTTTCCGCGAGCGGTCAGGATCGTGACACCGTCGAGTACGTCGCTCGGCGTCGCGATCGGGGCCTCGGGCAACAAATGCAGGTCGTCGACGTTCGCCGTGTTGTCCGCCTGCTCGACCGCGTACACCAGCGGACCGCGCTCCAACGCGACGCACCCACGCACGGCGTCGATCCGCGGATCAGCACCCACGATCCGCGGAACCAGCGGCAACAGCAACTCGAACTCCTGACCGGAACCACGCGCGTACCCACCCGCCGCCACTGCCTCCCCGTTGAGCGTGGCCCCCTCCGCCCAAGCCGGAATCCGCAGCTCGACCACGGTCGGCGTACTCGCGCTGATCCGCACCGACCCGTCCCACGGATAGGCCGTGTCCACAGTGAGCTCGACCTCCCCGGACGTGATCGTTCCGGCCGCGTACTGATGCAGCTGAATCGCATCCTCGGTGGCAGTCGCCAAGTACGCATCGAGACTGGCCAGCGTACGCATGATGTTGGGCGGGCAGCATGCACAGTCGAACCACCCGCGCCGCCCGTGCGCCGGACTGCGCCCGGTGTCCGGGTACGCGGCGCCGCGCAACTGCAACGGGTTGACGTAGAAGTACTCGGTTCCGCTCAGCGACACCCCGGCCAGGAAACCGTTGTACAGCATCCGCTCGATCGCATCCGCGTACGCGGCGTCGCCGGTTGCCAGCAGCATCCGCCAGGCCCACTGGATTCCGCCGATCGCGGCGCACGTTTCCGCGTACGCGCGGTCCGGCGGCAGCTCGTACTCGTCGCCGAACGCCTCGCCCTCCCAGCGGGCGCCCAGACCGCCGGTCAGGTACGTCTTGGTCGACCACATGTGATCGAACTGCCGCTTCAGGGCATCGAGCAGATCCGAGTCACCGGTCTCGAGCGCGACGTCCGCTGCCCCGGCGGCGAGGTACACCGCACGTACCGAATGCCCTTCGACCGACGTCGCTTCGCGGACCGGGACCCGATCGGAGAAGTACGCCGCCGAGTGCCCGTGCCGCTCGATGATGCCGTGGCCGCGGGCATCGACGAACCACTTGGCCAGCTCCAGGTACGCCGTCGTGCCGGTCTCCCGGTACAGCTCGACCAGCGCCATCTCGATCACCGGATGACCGTCCACGTCGACGGTCTTGTCGTCACCGAACGTCGCGAACAGGTGGTCGGCGAGCTTGATCGCGACGTCGAGCAGCCCGCGATCGCCGGTGCAGCGGACCTGCGCGACCGCGGCCTGGATCAAGTGGCCGGCGCAGTAGTGCTCGTGACTCCAGACCAGTTCCTGGTAGCGACCCTCGTCGCCCTGCCGGAGCTGGACGACCGAGTCGAGGTACCCGTCCTCGCGCTGCGCGGCCGCGACCACGACGGTCAGGTCGCGGATTCGCTTGTGCAGGTCGTCGTCCGGGTTGCGCCCGTACTCCCACGCGGCCGCCTCGAGCCACTTGTACACGTCGGAGTCGGCGAACACCGGACCGATCGCCTCGCCGGTACCGATCCCGGCGGCGAGGCGGAGGTTGTGCAGGTTGCCGGCCTTTTCCAGCTGATCCTGACCGCTGGGGATCGCGTCGGCGCCGTTGCGGGCCTGCCTGGGCGCCCAGAAACCACCGGTGATGGTGGCCGCGCCGAGTCCGAGGGGGCGCAGCCGGCCCCTCGTGGTGGCGGCCGGGCCGCGGAGGGCTTCGCTCATGCTTGGCTCCTGGGTTCTGGACTTGATGGCACGGAAAAACGGCACACGTTTTCCTAGACTCCGAAGGTAGAGAACCCAGGCGCCCGGATCAACCCCCAAGGGTGCCGGCGAGCGCGGCGAGTTTTCGCGGCAGGTCGTACTCGGCACCGCCCTCGTGCCCGTTGTAGGTGAACACCTCGAGCTCGGCCGGGCCGGCATAGCGGTGGTACGCGGCGAAGACCGTGGACGGCGGGCAGACGTTGTCCATCAGCGCGACCGAGAACCACGCCGGGCAGGTCGCGCGGGCCGCGAAGTTCACCGCATCGAAGTACGACAGCGTGCCGATCGCGGTGTCCGCCTCGAACCGATGCCCCTTCAGCCAGCGCGCGATCTCCGCGTACGGGCCGTTGTCCGTGATCTGCGACGCCCGCCGGAAATGACAGAGGAACGGTACGTCGGCGATCGCGGCCGCGAGGTCGACCCGCAACCCGGCGACCGCGAGCGCGAGCCCGCCGCCCTGACTGCCACCGACCACCGCGACTCGATCACCGTCCACGTCCGGGCTGCACTTCACCGCGTCGACCGCGCGAACCGCATCGGTGATCAACCGCCGGTAGTAGTGCTTCGCCGGGTCCTCGATGCCACGAGTCAGGAACCCGGGCGAGGACGAACCATGCCCGGCCGGCGCGATGTCTGGGGTGTCGGCAACGGTCTTCCCGCCACCACCCTGACCGCGATTGTCCATCACCAGATGCGCGTACCCGGCGGCGCTCCAGGTCAGCCACTCGTACGGAATGCCGCGGCCGCCGTTGTAGCCGATGTACTGCACGACCGCCGGAAGCGGACCGCTCCGGTGCCGCGGCAGCAACAGCCACGCCTTGACCGGCTGCCCGGCCCACCCGCGGAACGTCACGTCCTGAACTTCAACGGTCGCCAGGCGCGCGTCGTACGCCTCGAAGCGGGCGTCGATCGGATGGCCGGCCGTGTCCGACAGTGTCTGCTTCCAGAACGAGTCGAAGTCGGCGGGTTCCTCCGGCGCCGGCCGGTACTCGCGCAACCGCTCCAGCGGCATGTCAACCAGCATTTGATTCCTCTCTTGGTGGGCGCTCAGGGTGTTGTGGGCGCTCAGCGGAAGCGGACGACCGCGCTGTGGCCATGCCGGTCGGTGGTGTCGACGACGATTCGCCAGCCACGTCCGCGGCGGCTGACACGCAAGCCGGCGGTGAGCGAAGTGGTGACCGGGCTCAGGCCGGGTTTGTCGAGGTCCACGGTGATCGAGGTACGGGTCTGGGTCGGGTCGGAGATGGTGACCACGCCACCGACCGAAACGACCGATGCCGGGCCGTCGGTGGTGAGCTCGGCGACCGTGCCGGCCGTCCAGAAGTTCGCCGCGAGTACGTCGTTCAACCGGATCGCGTGTGCCGTACTGTCCGAGCGGAGCTTCTGCACGGGGAGCTTGTTGGCGTACGACTTCGTCTGGTCCAGGGTCGCCGTCGGGAGCTGCACGTAGTAGTAGCCCTGGCCGACCGGTGCGGCGCCGTGGGCATACCAAACGGTTTGGTATGGCCGGGTGATCGGATCGTCGGTGCCGTATTTCAAGTTGATCTCGCGCCAGGTCGCCGTCCGGTTCTCACGCAGGCTCTGGACCGGAGTCCGGTCCGGGAAGATGTAGCCGCCCGTACCCTCCAGATGGCACCAGCCGGGGGCTGCGGTGAACGTCTCGTTCCCGGTTCGCAGTTTGCGGTTCTCCACGATCGTCTCGACCGTGCCTTCACCGGTGATGCCCGAACCGACGCACACCATCACGTCGTCGATCAGGAACCAGCTCTTCAGCGCCCGCAAGTTCGTCCCGTACCCGCGCAGATCCATGCCGTAGGCACCTATCGTCCGGCCCGGTACGGCCGCGCCGCCGACCCAGTCCGCCGCGCTGGTACTGCGGAAACCGTACGAGTCGGCCAGCCGCCGGGTGTCGACCGTTGTCCCCGGCAACCGGTACGGATCGACCGTCGGCCAGTAGTCGCCGGAGTAGTGACCGAGGTCGTCGTCGTACAGCAGCACCATGCCGTCGGACAGATGCCAGCCGTGCAGGTTCTCGTTCTGGATCGATTCGTAGTTGTAGATCCGGGACGAGTACGCGCTCAGCCCGATCGTGAAACCCGGCCGGTGATGCGCCGCCTTGTCCATCAACGGGTACTGCTTGTGGACCACCAGCGCACCGCGAGCCGGCGCGGACGACGCGAGAATGGTGCGCGCGGCAACCAACGACGCCGGGTCGGTCACCTTGAGGAAGTCGCGGAAGGTGTCCTCGGTGATCCACTGCTTCACCAACGCGGTCAACTGGGTTGCCCGCGGGGCCGGCGCGGCCGGAATCAGCCGGAGCGTCCCCTCGATGATCGTCTGGGTCGGCGCGTGGTTCTGCTTGCTCGGCCGGGCGATCTCGCGACCACAGACCGAACCCATCAGATCGCCGCGCACCATCAGCGGGTCGAAGGCGTCGTCGATCCAGTGGTAGATGTTCTCCAGATCCGGATCGGTGACGGTCCACTCGGTGCCGCCGAGCAGGTAGAGCAACGAGGACAGCGTGCCGAGCAGTTCCTTGCCGTACCCGCCGTTGTACGGGTGCTTGTAGTGCTGGAGGAACGAGCCGTCGCTGTAGAACCCTTCGCCGGTTCCGTCGACCCGGCCGGGCGCGTCGTTGAAGGCGAGCACGCTGTTCGCGCCGGCGCCTTCGGTGTCGCTCAGTGCGTCGCGGACGCGCACCAGAGCTGGCGTGTCGCCGTCGAGGACGGCGCGGATGGCGACCACGGTTGCGATCCAGACGCGGTTCGCGCCGGTCGCGATCTGGCGGTCGGCGCGCCAGAGATTCGGGTCGGGGGTGTAGTAGTTGATGGCTTGGGTGTACGTCGTGCGTACGGCGGCCGGGATCGCGTCGTACAGCAGAACCAGGGTGTCGGCGAAGGCGGATGCGCCGCCGATCTCCCAGTCGTAGTCGTTGTCGTACCGCGGGAGGGTCGGGCTGTAGCGGTTGGTGTGCATCCATTCCAGGGCGCCGCGGATGTCGTCGGCTACCGAGGTGTTTCCTTGGTAGGACGAGCCGTTGGTTGCCCAGGCGACGGCGAGTTGCTTGATCCGGCGGAAGTTCGAGGCGACGTGGTTGGAGAGGGTGGTGCTGGCGAGATCGGGCCAGAGGAAGGTGCGGTTCGCCGATCGGTCGAGGGTGGTGAGGGCGGACTGAGCGGCGCGGTCGACGCGGGCGATCGCGACGGCAAGATCCGGGTCGGTCGGGTCGACGGACGGACCACCGGTCAACAGCGTCCCCCAACGCAACCGAAGCTCGTCAACGGTGGAGGCGGCGCGGGCGCTGGAGGTCAGAGGTGAACCGGCGACGGCCGGAATCGTGGAGGCGGCTGCTGCCGGGCCGGGCAGAGCAAGCAGCGCGGCACCACCCAGCGCACCACCGAGCACGGCGCGCCGACGCGGGGTGATCTCTGACGTGCGGGTGGCGGCGGTGCCCTCGCGGGAAGTGCCGTCCGACGTGGGGGCGGCGGGGGTTGAGGTGCGCCGGCGCGGGGTGAGGTCTGGCGTGGGCGGAGGCGGGTTTGACGTGAGCCGAGGGGAGGTGAGGTCCGGTGTGCGTTCGCCGGGGGTGCGGTTCGGCATGAGGGTCCTCTCAGAACGCTTGGGCGATGGCTTTGGCGCCGGTGGGGTTGGGGTGGAGGCCGTCGCCGCTGTTGTAGGTGGGGTGGAGACGGGCCGGGTCGGCCGGGTCGCGGAGGATCACGTCGACGTCGACCAACCGATCGAAGCCAGGGAAGGGGAGATCCGTCCGGCGACCAGCCTGGTCCGGGCGGACGCCGGCGTTCAGCTGGTCCCGGCGGAGGGTGGCGTTCAGCTGGTCCCGGTTGAGGGTGGCGTTCGGTTGGTTTTGGCGGAGGGTGGCGTTCACCTTGTTGCGGGTCTGGTTGAGTTCTGGGGTGTAGCGGGGCCAGCCCTTGAATGGGGGGATGGTTGTGCCGATTACCTCTAAGTCGTGATCGTGCGCGCGTCGTACCAGCTGCTCGTATGCCTGCAGGATCCGGCCCGGATCGGGCTGGCTCGGTGGTTGCTGGATGTCGTTGATGCCCAGGAAAACGATGAGTTTCCGCAAGCCGGGCAGGCCGAGTACGTCGCGGTCGAACCGCGCCTGAGCGCTCGGGCCGAAGCGGGCGTCGTCGAGCAGCAGCCGGTTGCCGCTGATGCCGAGGTTCGCGATCGCGGGCCGGCGCCGGAATCGGGCCGCGTACTGGTCCGGCCAGCGCAGGTCGGCGTTGTCCGGCGTGCCCACACCCTCGGTGATCGAGTCCCCGAGCACCGCCACGGTCGACCGTCCGTTCGCCGGCACATCCACCCCAGCCAACAGAAACACCGAGTTCGTCGACCGATCCCCGACCGTCCCAGTCACATCCGCGTTCGACCGTTCCCCGATCGTTCCGGTCGCGTGTACGTTGCGGTGGAAACTGATCGGTCCTGTCGGTCCCGGTAGGTACATGGAGACGACGAGATCGCCGCCGTCCGGTACGACCACGTCGACCGGATCACTCACCACCGTGGCACCCGCCGCGAGTAGTACGTCCCGCGCACCGCCGAACCGCACCGGCGTCGCGTTGGCCGTGATCGGTCCGACCACGATCGGCGCCGTACCGAACGGGTTGGCGAACCGCAGCCGAACCTGTCCGCCCGCGGACAGCCGCAACGCGTTCCGGATCGTCGTGTCGCTGAACCCGTTCATCGCATCCGCATCAGCCGCGGTAGGCGCGGTTTGAGCAGTCGCCCAACTGGTGACCCACCCACGCGCACTGCTCGCGTACGAAGGCGTACCCCACAGCGTGACCGAACCGGCGGCCGCCCCACCGAGGACGAGCCGCCGCGACACCTTGCCCATCAGCAGCCGGCTGTCGGGTTGTAGTCCGCGCCGAACGTTCCGACCGAGTTGCCGGTGGTGTTTCCGGACATGGTGTTCCCGCAGACCTGACCCTGCGGCGTACGCATGAACTTGATGCCACCGGCCGCACTGTTCGTGATCGTGTTTCCGTAGATGTCGTTGCCGGTGCCATCGGTTTCCGTGTCACCGCCGAGGCGGACCCCGGCGCCGACGTTGTCGTGGATCGTGTTGTAGCGGAAGGTGTTCCCGCTCCCCCGCGCGTCCAGCCCGCCCGAGCTCGGGTCCTGCTGCTGGCTGCAGTCGTTGTACTCGACAACGTTCGCGGTCGAGTTCTCCTTCACGTCGACGCACTCGTTGCCGTACGTCGCGATCGTGTTGGCGTGGATGTGGTTGTTCCGGCTGCGGTCGGCCTGCGCGTCCGGCGCGCCGTTCGCGCCCTGCTGTTCGGGCGCGGTCCCGAGGTAGATGCCCTCGCCGTTCTTCCCGCCGTCGTTGAACTTGAAGTCCCAAACTCCGCACGGCCCGATGGTGTTGTCATGGACGTCCGCGTTGGTGACCAGGTAGCGCAGTCGCAGGCATTCACTGCCCGCGTTCTTCAAGCGCATGTTCCGGATCGTCAGAGTACCTACGCCGTCACCGGGCGACGTACTCATCACGTACACGAGCTTGTCGCGGTAGCCGGCTTTGCTGGACGACGATCCGGCGAGACCATCGATGGTGAATCCGTCCAGAGTCACGCCGTCGTGCTGGACCTGGAGGATGCGCGAGTTGCCGGCGCCTTTCACCACCGCGGTCGACGGTCCGGTGATGGTGACGCCGGAGCGTACGGTCACCGCGTCCTGCAGATAGGTGCCGGAGGCAAGGTGTACGGTCGCGCCGCGCGGGGCGGTGTCGAGTGCCTTCTGGATGGTCGCGAACGGCGTACTGGCCGACGTACCCGAACTGGTGTCGTTTCCGGTGGTCGATACGTAGTAGTCGGTCGCGGCGTGTGCTGGTACGGCGGGGAGCGCGAGCGTGATGCCGAGGAGCAGGATCGGGACGGTTCTGGACATGCTGGTCCTCCTGATTGGGCGGTCGGATGACGCGATATCAAGCGCGGTCGGCGACGAGCAGGCCGACCAGAACCGGAACGGTGGTGCCGAGAAGCAACGGGCCCGCCGGGACGACGAGCGAGAACACGGGTGCGGCGATCGCGGCGCCGAGCAGGGCGGTACCGCGCGGGACGGAGGTGAACGCGAGCCGGAAGGCGGTTTTGCGCCAGGTGGTTGGTAATTCGTCCGGGGCTCGCGCGGCGGCGACGGCTAGCGCGAGGTGGTAGGTGATCGCGGCGGCAAGCAGGCCGACGTGGACCATGAACAGTGCGACCACCAGCGGCCCTGACTTGCCGGCCAGGAACCACAAGTTGCTCACAGCAACCAGCGTCGCGACGGTCATCAGGATCGAGTGCGGCAGCAACGGGCGCCAGAACTTCCGCCATCCGGTGAACACGCCGGCGAAACACCGGCTGTCACCGTCCCGCCGCCACCGCTCCAGAGCGAATCCAACCCCCGCTAGCGCCGGCAACCAGGTGACGATCCCCAGCGCCAGCACAACAAACGCAGCCCCCGCCATGGCCGGAAAAGTCACCCACCCGAGCAGATCCAGCACCCGCCGCCCCATCGCGCCGGCGGTGCTGATCGACGCGTTCGGGGTGCGGCTCCCCGGCGCAGGAGTCCGGATCCCCGGCACCGGACCTCCATTCCCCGGAGCACCCCGGCCCCGCGCCGGCCGCTTGGGTTGAGAGGCGTTCATATCGTGATCCGGGTCGTGATGGTTCGGATGATGGCGTGGAGACCCTTCGTGCCCTCGATCAGGCCGGCGTCGTCCGGGAGCAGGCCGGCGTCGTCCGGGAGCAGGACGGTTTCGTCGGCGAAGGTGATGGCGTGGCCGCGGCGCACGGGGAGGCGGCGGGCGGTGGGTGGGGTTGGGTGGAGGGAGGAGGTGGGTTCGATGGTGGTCAGCAACGTGGCCGTCGTGGACTGTGAAGCGGTGGCGCGGAGGGTGTGCATGGTGCGGGTCAGGCGCAGGCTGGGGGTGCTCGAGGTCGGGTTGGCCTCGACTTCGGTGATCGCCGGTTCGACGGAGACCGGACCGTGCAACCGGACCCACGCCTGCGCCGACCCGGACCGCAGCGCGATCTCCGCGCCGTACTCGATCGGCCAATCCGCGTGCAGCAGCAACGTCCAGTCCCGCGGCGCGTCAGCCGCGCACCGATCCAGCAGAACGATCCGCCCGGCCGGCGTGAACACGAGCGTACGGTCGAGCCGCGTGATCCCCAGCTCAGCCGGATACATCGCCGCGAGTCGTGCCGTCGCGTGCACCACCCCATCGGCCGCGTACACGTCGACCATCCGCGCCTGCCGCTCGTACGGAATCCCCTTGTACACGTGATACCGGTCCTCGTCCGCGTACCCCAGACCGTCGACCAGGATCAGATTGTGGTCCCCCGCGCGCTTCCGGTTGCTGTATCCCTCGTCCACCGCGAGAAACGCGCCACGCGAGGTCAGCACGAACGACCCGGCATCGGGATGGTGATGCCCGGCGCTCAACGTGTCCCAACCATGCTCACGATCCAGCTGGTGCGACAGCTCCCACGCCTGATGCCCACCACCGGGCGCCGCCTTGAACGACACCATCGTCGCGTCGTCGTCCCACCCGGTCCGCGCGGTGACCAGGCCGAGGTCCGGAAAGTACGCGGACAACGGCGTACGCTCCGCGGGCGCGACCGCCGGCAACGTGTCGTCGTACCAGAGCATTTCCAGGTACGCCTCGGGCATCACCCCCGGTTTGACGCCACTCGCGTACGCCTCACGCCAGAAGAACCGTTCCGCGACCTGATCCGCGAGCCACTGTGCTTCACCGATCCGGTACGCGGCCGCGAGCTTCCGGTACAGCGCGACGCTGTGACCACTGCGCCGGTCATGACAGTCGCCATGATCGATGTTCTCCTCGAAGCCGGGCGCGCACTGCTGCAACCGGTACGAGAACGTGTTCTTCAGGAACGCACAGCGATCCCACCAGTCCAGTTCTTCCTGGTCCTGCAGGAGATCCAGGTACGTCGCGAGCCACGGCACGCCGTACCGCCAGTACACGACGCCTTCCATGTCCGACCCGTCGGCCGGTAGGACCTCGATGACCGTGGCGAAGTTGGCCTTCGCGCGTTCGGTCCATTCCGGCCGCTGCAGCGCGTACCCGGCGGTGGCGAGGCCGGTGTAGCAGATCCAGTTGTGGTTCTGCCAGTACGACGAGCTCCACCACGTACCTTCGGACTCGACGGCGAAGTCGTACAACCGCGAGCCCTGCAGTTCGAGCTTCGCGCGCAGTTCCTTGGCGAGTTCGAAGTCGTCGCCGAGCCAGACCGGGGCGAGCGACAGACCGTGCAGCAGCCAGCCCGCGTCCAGGTCGTGATCGGGCAGGTGCGCCTTGCCCCAGTGCGGAAAGCCGATGGCCGCCGCGATCCATCGCGCGGCCTCACTCCGGTACCCCTCGTTGCCGGTGAGCCGGTAGGCCAGCGCGAGGTTCGCGGCGGCCGGGCCGAAGTACGTGATGCTGGCGGACGGATGTTCGGTCGGCGGGGTCTGCGTCCGGTACCAGTCGCACTGTTCGCGCAGCCGTTTCCACTGCGCCGCGTACCTGCCGTCGAGGCCGGCCCGCAGTACGTCGAGACGCTGCTCATACATCGCCGATCACCTTCTCGAAGTCGATCGGCGCGGTCGCGTACACGGAGCGGAAGGTCGCGGACGTACCCACGACTGTCCAGTCCACCCAGGTCCGCACCCGCTGCGGATCGTCCGCCGGGCCCGGCCCGGGCCGCGTGACTGGCACCGGCACCGAATCGGTCCGCTCCTCACCGGCCGTGTCAGCGCTGCCGTGTCCGACGTGGAAGGCATATAACGTCTCCGCGCCGACCCACGTCGTGCGAACCCCATCCGGTTCGACCTCGACCGTCAGCTCCACGTCCGGCCGGAACTGCAGTACGATCTCGCGCTCCCGGTCGGCCGTCACGCGAACGATGTCGACCAAGTACCCGTCACCGGGAATCAGCTGCCGCGTGGCGCGGACACCCTCGTACCAGCCCTCGACCTCCACGGTCACGGACGTCCCGTTCCGCGTCAGTACGCCGGTCGCCTCCGCCGGTTCGAGTCCGTCGATGCGGATCGTCGGATGCGCGGCGACCGACTGATAGTGCCGTCGCCACTCGGCATGCCCGTACGGCACCTGCCCCGGATCCGGCTGCCACGGAGTGGTCGCGCCGTACAGGTACAGCGCAAGTTTGTCGTGATGCCCATGCGACCCGCCGTGCGGACCATGGTCGAGGATCGCGTGGATCCCGCCGACCCGCACCACCGCGTACGACCCGGTGATCGCCCGCGACGATCGCGAACCGGCCCGCGGCGGCCCGGCGAACCAACCGATCAGTTTCCGCTCCAGACCGTCGTACTCCGGTCCGACCTCCGCCTGCGCCCGTTGCGCGACCGAGGAGAGTTCAACCGCCGAGGTGAACTGCCGGGCCAACGCGGCGATCTCCAGCCATTCCAACGCCAACGGCACCCGCAGGTACGGTCCGTCGTGCAGCGCCGGCAGGATGCCGCCGTCAGTGGCGATCCCGGCGAGCGCGGCGATCATCGCTTCGAGCCGATCGGGTACGGACGCCGGATCGATGCCGCGAAGACTGAGCAGGTACGCCCGCAGCACGAACCCGTGGTAGTACGTGCTGGCCTCCCACTCCCAACCGTCCTCGCCGGTCGCGATCTCCAGGTGCGCGAACTGCCCGAGCTCGCCGGTCAGCCACTCCCCCGCGCCGTCCCACGCCTCGCCCCGAACCGCGGCCGCCGCCTGGCCCGCGGTCGTGCCCAGCGCGTTGAACCAGGCCGTGTAGTTGGACGAGAACTTGCCCTGCGCAACCATCGCGTCCCGGGCCCGGCGCGCGCCGACGACCATGTCGTCCAGCATCGGCAGCGTCTCGACCAAGTCAGCCGACGCGGCTCCAGCGGAGGCCAGATTGAGAATCGAGTGCGCGATCGGCACACCCCAAACCGCATCCGTGAGCGCCTGATGGAACAGCCGGCCGCGCTGCATCCACCCCTGCGCCTGCTCGTGCTCGCCGGTCTTCGTCAGCTCCAAGTACAACCGCGCGTACGCCGTTAGCAGCTCGCCGCCACCACCCTCGTACGAGAGCAACCGAATCCGTCGCGCCCACCAGTGATGCGCAAGGACGGTCCACGCGCCGCGTACGGCCGGACTGTCGACGCGGCAGCCGTGGACGCACGGCACGCCGCCCGCCGGAAACTCACCGGTTTCGAACCCGATGTGCTCCAGCTCGACGCCGTGCGCCGGGCACACGTACTCGTGCCACCAGCCACCGCGCTCGGCCGGCGGATGTCCCGTCAACGGGGCCACGTGCCACCGTCGATGTCGATCGTGATCCCGGTCAGGTAACCGGACGACGGCAGCGCCAGGAAGCGGACCGCGTTCGCGACGTCCTCGACCTGCCCGGCGCGGCCGATCGGCGTACCCGCGACCATGTTCGCCTGTGCTTCGGTCGTGGAGAACGTCTGATGGAACGCGGTCTCGGCGATGTACCCGGGCGCGACCGAGTTCACCGTGATGCCGCGCGGCCCGAGTTCCTTCGCCAGACCCTTGGTGAACCCCCGGACCCCGGCCTTCGCGGCCGCGTACACCACCGAGCCCGGTCCGCCGCCGTTGTGCGCGGCGAGCGAGGACATCGTGACGATCCGCGGGTTCGCCGACTGCGCCAGGTGCGGGATCGCGGCCCGGGTGGTCCGGAAGGTGGCGCCGAGGTTCACGTCCACGACCTGCTGGAAGTGCTCGTCGGTCATCTCCTCAACCTTGACCCGGCCGATCAGGTGCCCGGCGTTGCAGACCAGTACGTCCAGTCCGCCGAGGAAACCGATCGTTTCATCGAGCAGCCGGTTGACCTCCGCCGTGCTGGTCACGTCCGCGCCGACCGCGATCGCCTTCCGGCCGAGTTCCTCGATCTCGGCAACGGTCCGCGCGGCGGCGTCCGCGGACTTGCCGTAGTGCACCACGACGTCCGCGCCGGCCGCGGCCAGACCGAGCGCGATCCCGCGGCCGATGCCGTGCCCGGCCCCGGTGACCAGTGCGCGCGTGCCCTGCAGTTCCATCACGTGCTTCCCTTCGGTGGCTGTCATTTGATGCCCGCGGTCGCGAAACCTTGGACGAAGTAGCGCTGCCCGATCAGGAACAGCACCACCATCGGTACGGTGGCCAGCGTCGTACCGGCCATCAGGAACGCCCATTGCGTGTCGTTCTCGGTCCGGAACACCGACAGGCCCACCTGGATCACCCGCAGGCTGTCGCTCTTGGTCACCAGCAGCGGCCAGAGGAAGTTGTTCCACGAACTCTCGAAGGTGAGCAGCGCGACGGTGATGAACGCCGGTTTCACCAACGGCGTCATGATCCGCGCGTAGATACCCAGCTCACCAAGACCGTCCAGCCGGGCCGCCTCTTCCAGCTCGACCGGCAGGTCCAGGTAGAACTGCCGGAACAGGAACACCGAGAACGGACTGACCGCGCCCGGAATGATCAGCGCCCACCAGGTGTCCAGCCAGCCGGTACCGCCCTGGCCGGTGATGTCGTTACCGCCGAACAACGGCATGAACCGGACGATCAGGAACTCCGGCAGGATCTTCGTGTACGTCGGGATCATCAGCGCGCCGACGAAACCGAGGAAGATCAGCGAACTGCCCCGGAACCGCAGTCGCGCGAGCGCGTACCCGGCCATCGACGCGATCACCACGTTCAGCAGGGTGTGACTGATCGCGATCACGAAACTGTTCCGGGCGTACGTCGCGAACGGCGCCGCGCGCAAGGCGTCGACGTAGTTGCCGAAGGCCCATTTCGTCGGGAACAGCCGGGGCGGCACCGCGGCGATGTCGCCGGGGGTCTTGACCGAGGTGAGCAGCATCCAGACGAACGGCACGATCATCACCAGCGAGATCGCGGCCAGCGTCAGGTACAGCGCGACCCGGCCGGGCCGGACCTGCCGGCGGCGGGCGCGACGGACGGTGTCAACGGGTGCCACGGTCACCTCCGGTGATGCGCCGGTTCACCAGGGTCAGGATCAGCAGCATCGCGAACAGCACCAGGCTCTGCGCGCAGGCGTACCCCATCCGGAACTCCCGGAACGCGGACTTGTAGATCTCGTACGTCATCATCGTCGTACTGTTCGCCGGCCCGCCGTCGGTCAGGATGTACACCTGGTCGAACGACTGGAACGCGCCGATCACCGAGGTGACGAAGACGAAGAACGTGGCCGGCCGGAGCAGCGGCACGGTCAGGCTGAAGAACTGCCGGACCTTCGAGGCGCCGTCCACCGACGCGGCCTCGTACAGGTCGGTCGGCAGGCTCTGCAGGGCGGCCAGGTAGATCAGCATCTTCAGGCCGATCCCCTGCCAGATGCCGACCACGATCACCGCCGGCATCGCCCAGGTGGTGGACGACAGCCAGGCCGGACCGTCCAGGCCGAGGAACGACAGGATCGCGTTCGCCAGTCCGCTGCGCGGGTCGTAGATCCACAACCAGACCAGCGCCACCGCGATCGTCGCGGTCACCTGCGGGATGAAGATCGCGGTCCGGAAGATCGCCCGGCCGGCCAGCTTGGTGTTCAGCATCAGCGCGATCAGCAGCGCGATCCCCATCGCCACCGGGACGGTGAAGAACGTGTACACGCTGGTGTTCAGTACCGCGCGCCGGAAGACCTGGTCGCCGAGCAGGTCCTGAAAGTTGGCCAGCCCAACGAAGCGCGGCGGCGTCAGCACGTCGTACGAGGTGAAGCTCAGCACCACCGCGGCGACCAGCGGGATGCCGATCCAGATCAGCGCGTGCAGCAGGGCGGGCGCGACCATCAGCAGACCGGCCCGCCGCCGGGCGCGGCCGAGTCCCTGGCGGGACACGTCGGATCCAGGCGCGCCGGGCCGACCGGTACTGCCCGCGGACCGCTCGCGGGAACCGCGCCTGCGTTCGGCGGTCGATACGACGCTCACAGCCGCGAGATCGCTTCCTTGCTCAGGTTCGCCAGCTCGTCGATCGCTTCCTTGGCGGTCCGCTGACCGACCACCGCGGTCTCCAGGGTGGTCTTGATCTTCTCCCGGATCTCCATCCAGGCAGCGGTACCACCCTCGGACCGGGCCTTGCTCATGTTGTCCAGGGCAAGCTTCACGAAGCCGTTGTCCTTGACGTACTCGGACGTCCGCAGGTTCTGGACGCCGGGCACCGAACCGCGCTGCTCGGCAGTCGGCAGGATCGAGTCCGGCGAACCCATGTACTCGACCAGCGCCTGCGCGGCGGCGGCGTGCTTCGTCGAAGCGGAGCGAGCCACCAGGGTCCCGCCCTGCAACATCGCCGGCACCTTGTTGGCCAGGATGAACGCGCCGACCTTGTCCTCCTTGAGCAGCTCCGGGTTCTCCTTCTTCAGCTGCACCCAGAGCGAGTTGTTCGCCATCATCATCGCGGACCGGCCCTGCTGCAGCGTGGTCGGCTGACCGGCGGCGGACTTGAACGAGTAGTCGGCGGACTTGTCCTTGAGCACGTCCAGGAACAACTGCAGCGCCTCGACACCCTTGTCGTCGTTGAACTTGACCTGCTGCCCGGCCTCGTCGAACAGGTTGCCGTCGTTCGCGAACAGGAAGGTCTCCCAGCACTGCCGCAGATCGATCGAGAACGGGTCGAAGCCGACCCGGGTGAGCTTGCCCGAACCGTCCCGGCGGGCCAGCTCCTTGGACATCTCCCGCAGCTCGGCCCAGTCCTTCGGCGGTGCCTTGATCCCGGCCTCGGCGAACAGGTCCTTGCGGTAGGTGACGATCCGGGTGTCCAGCACCATCGGCAGCGCGTACAGCTTGCCGTCGAAGCGCGACGGCTCCAGCACCCGGTCCTCGTACTCGTACCGCTTGGCCAGCTCGTCCGGCAGCGGCGCGAGCACCTTCTTGTGCGCGAACGGCGGAATCCAGCCGACGCCGAGCATCACCACGTCCGGCATCAGCCCACCGGCCAGGCTGGTGGTGAGCTTCTCGTTCAGCGCGTTGTACGTCGTGTAGTCGACCTTGACCGTGACGTTCGGGTTCTTCTGCTTGAACGCGGGCAGCAGCTTGCCCTCCAGCAACTGCTTGCCGGTACCACCCTCGAACAGTGGGGTGAGCAGCGTGATCTCGCCCTCGACGGGTCCGTCGGCGGCGGCCTGATCGCCACCGGACGACGTGGAGCAGCCGGTGGCGGCAGCGACCGCGCCGAGCCCGAGGGCCGTCAGGACTGATCTACGGGTGTACTCCATGGCGCGCGCCTTTCGTGGTGCTGCTCGTGATGCTGCGGAGAGGTGGTGTGGTGGAGCTCGGTGTAACGATGCACCAGCCAGAGCGGCGCAGTTGTGCGGCGCTGGTGCAACGATGCACCGCATGCTAGGAAGGGTTTTCGATCGGCGTCAAGGGGTCGGCTCGGACGAACTTCGACTGGACATTAGTGCACTGGTGATGCATCGTTGCACTGCGTCGTTGAAGGACACGGGACGACGGAACGACGGGGTGACAGAATGCGCGGGTGGCCGGTGAATTGAGGACGGGCGAGGTGACGATCCAGCAGGTCGCGACCGAGGCGGGGGTTTCGCCGAGCACGGTGTCGAACCTGCTGAACGGGCGCGGCCACCGGATGCTGCCCGAGACCCGGCAGCGGATCGAGCGCGCGATCGACAAGCTCGGGTACCGGCCGAACCGGGCCGCCCGGCAGCTCCGGACCGGCCGGAACACCACGATCGGGCTGGTCGTGCCGTCGGTCGGCAACCCGTTCTGGGGTGCGCTCGCCCGGCACTTGGAGTCCGCGGCGCTCGCGGAGGGGTACCACGTACTGCTCTGCAATTCCGAGCGCGATCCACGGCGTGAGCGCGACTACATCGACGAGTTGTGGGCCGATGGCGTCCAAGGCGTCGTACTGTGCTCGTCCTTGCCGTCGCTCGAACACGTGATGCCGCTGGTGGAGCGCGGTCTGCAACTGGTGGCCTTCGACCGTACGTCCCAGGCCGGCGATCCGGCGTCGCTGGTGAGTATCAGCGTCGACAACGCGATCGGCAGTCAGCTCGCCACGCAGCACCTGACCGGGCTCGGGCATTCACGGGTGGCGTTCGTTTCGGGCGCGCTGGCCAGCGTGAACCGGAAGGAGCGGTACCGCGGGTTCATCGCCGGGCTGGAGCAGGCCGGTATCGACGCGGAATCCGCCGTACGCGCGCCGGTGAAGGGTGACGCGGACGACTTCGGCGACGTCGAGGCGTCCGAGCTCGGGCGCGCGGCGGCTGCCGAGTTGCTCGCGCTGGATGAGCCGCCGACCGGGATCGTCGCGATCAACGACATGTGCGCGCTGGGGGTTTGCCGCGGCTTGCGGGATGGTGGGCTCGAGGTCGGGAAGGACGTGTCGGTGGTCGGGTTCGACGACATCGTGCTGGCTGATCTGTACGCGCCGACGCTGACGACCGTTCGGCAGCCGATGCCGGAGATGGCGGCGGCCGCGTTCACCCAGTTGCGGGCCCGGCTGGAGAACTCGGGTCCCGCGCAGGGGCAGTCGCTGCTGTTCCGCCCGGAGCTGATCGTCCGCGAATCCACCGCACCCCCACCCTGAGCCGATCAGGTCCGCGTAGGGTTGGGGCGTGCAACGGATCTCGTCGCGGAACGCCCGGTTTCAGGTCTGGCAGGCGTCGCTGACCAATCGGACCAAGCGGCAACGATCGGGCGAGTTCCTGGTCCAGGGCGTCCGCCCGATTTCGGTTGCCGTCGACAACGGATGGCCGGTGCGTACGGTGCTCACCGACGCGTCCCGGCCCTTGTCCCGCTGGGCGTCCGACCTGTTGCGGCGACTGCCCGACGTGGAGCGGGTGGCGATGGCGCCCGAGTTGCTGGCCGAGCTCGGCGAAAAGGACGAGGCCGAGCTGATCGCCGTACTGGAGCTGCCCGCCGACGACCTCGGCCGGATCCCGGTCGGGCCGGACTTCCTCGGCGTCGTGTTCGACCGGCCGACCGGACCCGGAAACATCGGATCGATCATCCGGTCCGCGGACGCGTTCGGCGCGCACGGGGTGATCATCACCGGGCATGCGGCCGACGTGTACGACCCGAAGGCGGTCCGCGCGACGACCGGATCGCTGTTCGCCGTACCCGCCGTCCGCGCTCCATCACATCGCGAAGTACTCGACTGGATTCGGCGTACGGACGTACCGGTCGTCGTGGTCGGCACCGACGAGCACGGTCCGACCGATGTGGACGCGTTCGACTTCACCCAGCCCGTACTGCTGCTGATCGGCAACGAGACGGCCGGCCTGAGCAGCGCGTGGCAGGAAGCGGCCGACCACCTGGTCCGCATCCCGATCACCGGATCGGCCAGCTCACTCAACGCCGCCAACGCCGCGACCGCCGTCCTGTACGAGATCTCGCGCCAGCGTTCCCATTCGTTCAAGACGCGCTAGCGCACCCGGCCGTACCGTGACGGCATGAGGCCACAACCCTTGATCGCGGTCAGCGACGTGGAGAAGAGCAGTGCCTGGTACCAGACGGTGCTTGGCGCGGTCAGTGCGCATGGCGGACCGGAGTACGAGCGGCTCGAGGTCGAGGGGGTGCTCGTACTGCAGTTGCACAATCTGGAGGTCGGGCATCATCACGGCCGGTTCGGCGATCCCGCGCATCCGTTGGGGAACGGGGTCGGGGTGTGGTTCGAGACGGACGACCTGCCGGCGGCGGCCGCGCGGGCCGCGGAGCTCGGCGCGACCGTCGAGAAGGAGATCCACCTGAACCCGAACGCCCAGCACGATGAACTCTGGCTCCGCGACCCCGACGGCTACCTGGTGGTACTCGCCTCAGTCGGCTAGGTCAGGCTGTGCAGATGAGTTCGCCGTGCAGGATGGAGATCCAGCCGTCCGGCTGGTCGCGCCAGGTCTGCCATGCCGCCGAGATCGCTTCGAGCGTCTGCTCCGGCACACCGGACGTACGCGCCTGATCCGCCATCGCTGACTTCAGCACCCGATCCGCCCACATGTCACCCCAGAACGCGCGCCCCTCCGGATCGGTGAACGCCCAGGTGGACGTGGTCGCCTCCACCTGCTCGAATCCGGCCGCCCGCGCCCACGACAGCAGCCGCCGGCCCGCATCCGGCTCACCCCCGTTCGCGCGCGCCATCCGCTGGTACAGCTCCATCCACTCGGTCAGCTCGGGCAACGCCGGGTACCAGACGAAACCGTGATAGTCCGAGTCGCGTACGGCCACGATCCCACCGGGCTTGCAGACCCGGCGCAGCTCGCGCAGTGCCTGCACCGGATCCGCGACATGCTGCAGTACCTGATGCGCGTGCACGACGTCGTACGCGTCGTCCGGCAGGTCCAGGGCGTGCACATCACCGACGACGAACTCCACGTCGAGGTCCAGGCCTTCGAACGCCTTCCGGGTGATCCCGATCGCCGCGTCGCTCGCCTCCAGCGCGGTCGTCCGGCCCGGCTCGACCAGCCGCGCCAGGTCCGCGGTGATGGTGCCCGGCCCGGCGCCGACGTCGAGCAACGACATCCCCGGCCGCAGGTGCGGCAGCAGGTACGCCGCCGAGTTCTCCGCCGTCCGCCAGCTGTGCGACCGCAGCACCGACTCGTGATGGCCATGCGTGTACACGTTGTTCATCCCAGGCTCCTTTGCCCTCGCCGTCTGACGCCCACGCTAGACCAAGATCTTGCTTTTTGAGACATATCATCCTGTATTTTGAGACGATAATTGAGGCGGCTTCAGGTCTGACACGCCGCGCCCGTCGCGTTCCGGTGCCGGCCGATAAGGTACGGCGAGTGCAGTCGAAACCGATGCTTGTCGTGGTCAGTGGTCCGCCCGGAACCGGGAAGACGACGTTGGCGCATCGGATCGCGGCGGCGATCGGCTGCCCGGCGATCTGCCGGGACGAGATCAAGGAGGGGATGGCGCACGCCACCCCCGGGTTCGTACCCGGTCCCGGCGATCCGTTGACGATGCGTACGTTGTCCACGTTCTTCGACGTGATCGGCCTGCTGGTCGGGCGCGGTACGACCGTGGTCGCCGAGGCCGCGTTCCAGGATCGGCTGTGGACGCCGGGGCTGAGCCCACTGCTCGGCCGCACCGACCTGCGGATCGTGCACTGCAGTACGCCGGCCGAGGTCGCGCTCGCGCGGATCACCGCCCGCTCGGATTCCGACCCGCGGCGGGCCGCGCACGAGGATGCCCAGATCAGCCCGGACGCGAGGTTGCGTACGCACAACGCCTTCCAGCCGGTCGATCTACCCGTCCCCACCTGCACCGTCGACACCACCTCCGAGCCTCCGCTGGCGGACATTCTTCGGTTTCTGTCGCGCTAACGACAGGAGGTAGTCGGCTCCGCGGGGCCGTTGGTGGGCCGTTCAGGCGGGAACTGGGCGAGCGTGGTGGACTACCTCCTGTCGAACTGGCGCGGACGAGAGGGGACGGGTGTGTTCGAGGGGTTGACTACGGCGCACGTGGCTGATGCGTGTGTACGGGCCGGGGTGCCGGTGCGGACCGTGTCGGTGACGCCGGTGGGCGGCGCCGCCGCGGGTGGTGCGGCGAGCGGTGGGGTGCGGGTGGTGGGGCGGGTGTTGCCGGCTCAGCATGTGGGCAGTGTGGATGTGTTTCTGGAGGCGTTCGAGTCCGCGGTGGCCGGTGATGTGCTGGTGGTCGACAACGGCGGGCGGCGGGACGAGGCATGTGTTGGTGATCTGGCCGCGCTGGAGGCGAAGGCGGCCGGGGTCGCGGGGATCGTGATCTGGGGACTGCACCGGGACACGGCAGACATCCTCGCGATCGGGCTGCCGGTCTTCAGCCTCGGCGCGTTGCCGACCGGTCCGCTGCGGCTCGATCCGCAGCCGGCCGATGCGTTGTCCGAGGCAACAATCGGCGAGTGGGCGGTGACGCGCGAAGACGTTGTGCTCGCGGACGAGGACGGCGCGATCTTCGTCCCCGCGGACCGGGTCGACGAGCTGACCACCCTGGCCGAGTCGATCCGCGACACCGAGCGCCGGCAGGCCGCCGAAATCCGGGCCGGCCGGACCCTCCGGCAACAGGTGAGTTTCACCCAGTTCCTGGAGAAGAGAGCAGCCGACCCCACCCTGACCTTCCGCCGGCACCTCCGCTCAATCCAGGCATCAATCGAGGAATAGGGCACTGCGTACCGATCGGACCGCTGGAGCGATCTCTTCTGCCCAGCGGGAGAGTTGGGTGGCGTACGGGTCCGGGCCGTTGGGGAAGAGGGTGAAGCCGGCGGCGTCGTGGTTCAGGACCGCGTCGGTCAGTTCCTCGATCCATTGGGACGGGGAGCCGCCGAGCCAGCGGCCGGTGTCGTCGCGGGTGCGGCGGAGTGGGGTTTCGGTGATCGTGCCGGGCAGGTTGTAGATGGTCGCGATGTCGGACGGTTTGCGGCCGGCCGCGAGTGCCGCCTCGTCGATGATCGGGCGGGACCAGCGGTACCGCTCGCTCAGCCAGTCGGCCGCGCGGCCGGGGATCCAGCCGTCCGCGTTCCGGCCGGTCGCGGCGAGCGACTTCGGCCCGTTCGACCCGGTCCAGATCGGCGGCGCGGGTACGGCGGCCGGCCGGAGCGCACCGATCGGGTAGTGCTTGCTCGGCACCGGCGTACCACCGGCCGACAACGCCTGGACGAGCCGCATGGCCTCCTCGAACGCCTCGACGGCCTCAGCCGGACGCAGTTCGGGTACGCCCATCGTGGCGATCCGGTCCCACGCCCCACCAGCACCGAGCCCGAGCACGAACCGCCCGCCGGACAACGCCGCCAGCGAGGTCGCCGTCCGCGCCAGCACCGGCGCCGGACGCAGCGGCAGGTTGGTGACGTTGACGAACGCACTCAGCCGCTCGGTCCGCCCGAGCAGGAAGGCGACCGCGGCGTACCCGTCGACCATGTCCGGTACGTACGGATGATCCGCGAGGCTGACGTGATCGAGCCCGTCCCGATCCGCCTGCCGGGCGAGCCGCACGATCTCGCCGACGTCGCGTACCGCGTCCGGTGAGCCGTACCCGAACCGTACAGTCATGACTTCTCCTCAAATAGTTCGCTGTCCTAACTAGTTGTACCACGAACTATTAGCTGAGCGGACTACCATGGGGAAATGGTGACGACGACGGCCCGGAACAGCGAGCTCGCGGAGGCGTTGGTGCAGGCGATGCACCGCCTGCAGGATCTGCATGCCGAGACCAGTCGGCCGCTCGGTCTGACCCCGCAACAGGCCCACCTGCTCTGCGTACTGATCGCGGCCCCGCTCGGGATGACCGAGCTGAGCCGGATTCTGAGCATCGAACGGTCCAGCCTGACCAGCATGGTCGACCGGCTCGAGCGCCGCGAACTGGTCGCCCGTACGGCCGCGCCCCGCGACCGCCGCGCCTGCCTGATCGAGCTCACCCCGGACGGCCTCACCCTCGCCCACCAGTGTCACGACGCGGTCGTCGACCGCATCAACACCCTGACGGCCGACCTCAGCCAAACCACCCGCCGCACGCTGGTCACGGCACTCCGCACCATCACCAGCACGCCACCCACCATCTGAGCCGCACCGCCCGAATCGGCTAGCGCCGGCCGCCGAACTCCCAGGGGTGTACCTCGGCGTCCGCCGCCTCGACCAGCGCGGCCGCGGCGGCGCGATCCGGCGCTTCGACCAACGCCGCCCTACCAACCTGACCGTCGTCGCCAAACAGATCGCCGTACACGATCAGGTGTTCAGAGCTGAGCGGCCGGGCCGCGTCCTTGGTGAGTACGAGATACCGGTTGTACGCCTCGACCGCATGCTCGAATTCCCACATCGTCCGACCGGTGTGGTTGACGAAGCGATACACCTCGACGGTCGCGAAAGCACCGCCGAGGTAGTACGGCTCGTCGTACACGAACGTGTTCAACGCGCCGGCGTCCGGCAGGTCGATGATGTGCAGGCTGCCGGTCGACGCCTCGCGGTCCGCGGTCAGCGTCGGGCCGCGGGCGATCAGCTGCGCGTCGTACCGGTCCATGAAGGCCCAGTGCTCCTCGGTCAGCCGGCCTTTCAGCTCGCCCGCGCCGTCACGATCCCGTCCGTAGACGAAGTACTGGGTCACGATTCCAGGTACAGCCGGAGGATCGTGTCGTAGTCGACGATCTCCACGCCGGGAACGGACGCGACGATCTCCTGCGACGGCACGATCGCGAGCTGCCGCGAGTCCGTGTTCGCGCGGACCGGCGTACGGAAGCTCCGGCGGCGCTTCTTTCCGTTGACCACGTCCGCGACCGGGAGCTCCAGCCGGCCGAGCACGTTGTTGCCGTCCGCGCGTTCGAGGACGAAGTCCGCGTCGGCCGGCTGCCGGACCAGCTTGGTCGCGCCGAACACCGACAGCAGGATCTCCTCGTGCTTGTCCAGGAACTCGTCGACGCCGAGATCCTGCAGACCGTGCGCGAGGTACGTGCTCTCGAACGCGTCCGCCTTCAGCACCACCGGGTCGACCGGAAGGCTGATCGTGCCGATCGGGTCGAGATGCGGACGGGCGTTGGAGTACGTACGCAGGAAGTCGAGGTACTTGTCGGCCGGCTCCGACCGGTGGATCGCCAGCGCGAAGAACACCCAGTGCGCGCGGAACGCGTCATCGGCACCGTGCACGAGCAGCGCACGATCGAAGGTCGAGTAGTTGCCCGGCGCGAACTGGAGCAGCTGGTCGCCGCGGCCGACGAACTCCTCGCCGAGCAGGTTCGCCGCGTTCGGGAACCGTTCGGTCAGCGCGCGCTTGCCGGCCTCGGTCGCGATCGTCGCGTCCTTGAACAGGTTCTCCCCCGGCAGCGTGATCACCGGGTCGCCGTCGCCGACGCCGAAGTACTCCTCGACGCTCGCCGCCTTCTGCCGCCGGACCTCCAGCGTCCGGTACTCGCGGCTCAGCCCGACCAGCTCCAGAATGTTCCAGTCCGGGGTCTCGGTCAGCACCATCATCCGCGGGAACAGCATCGGGCCGGGCAGCTCGGTCCGGTGGCTCACCGGCAGATGGCCGCTCACACCCTTCAGGTGCTCCGCCCAGAACTGCCCATTCACCTTCACGAACTCGGTCGGCTTCATCGTTCTCCTTGCTCGAACACTCGGACTCAACCTTCAACCCCGGCCCGAGCCGACCCTATTCCCCCGCTCCGGAGGCCCGGCCCCCGACCGGCGTTTCCGCAGGTCAGGGACCGGTCGGGGGTTACCGCTGGACGCTGATCGTCGCCGAGCCGGTGACCGGCGCCAGCGACGCGCCGCCGGTGTACGGGCGCATCGAATCGTTCGTCACCGACACCGTGACCTTGCCCGGCCGCAGCGCCGTGAGTTTCCGCGTCACCGGATCGAGGACCGCGACCTTGCCGGTCACCCGTGCCGCCAGCACGACCGCCGGTCCCGAACCGATCGCGAGGTTCGGCGAACCACTCCAGTGCACCGAAATCGGGTAGCGCAGCGGCACCACGCGAGTACCGGTTCCGACGCCTTCCGGCTGCACGATTCTGCCGCTGAGCCGCGTGGTCGCACCGATCCGCAACGCAGCGGGCGTGTCGAGCGTGATCGACTGCGCGAACGCCCGGACGTCCGCCTCGAGCCACTGCCCGCCGGCCGGCCGGCGCGCGTCCACCGACCAGTCGACCCAGCCGGTGAAGCCACCACGTTCCGGCGTGCCGTACGGGTTCTTGCCGGACGACGGAAGCACCGCGTACGGCACGCCTTCGACCCGGTGCACGTTCGCGACCTGCGCGTGCGATCCGACCATCGCCGCGCCCTTCCGGGTACTGTTCCGGAAGTTCGTCAGCAGCTTCTCGATCAGCGCGACCTCGTCCCGATCACCGAGCTGACTGGACTTCGTCTCCTCCGGATCGTCCACCGGGTGGTGCGCGAACACCATCACGTTGCGGATCGATCGGTCGGTGGCCGCACTGGCCAGCGCCTGCTTGAGCATCGGCAGCTGATCCCAGGCCGACGTACGCAACGTGCCGAGCGCGCTGGCCAGCAGGACGAACCGCGTACCCTTGTGGTCGAACGTCCGGTACGGCTGCCCGAACTCGTTGGTGAAGTTGGTCAGATCCGACTGGGTGTTGTTCAGCCCGTACGACTCGTGGTTACCCGGCACGTAGTAGCAGGGCAGGGTGCTGCCCTTCGGCGTACTGTTCGGCGCGGGTTCTTTGCCGACCGGAATCAGGTCGCAGCCCGCGTCGGTCAGCACCTTGCGCGCCAGCGAAAGGTCCTGCGGCAGACCGCGATCGGTGATGTCACCGTTGAGCACGACCAGGTCGGGGCGCGTCTTCCGGATCCGGGCCAGCGCCGCGGTCGCGACCTGCGCGAGTGCCGGGTTGTCGGCGGTGAACTGCACATCGGAGAGCGTCGCGAACTTGAACGTCCCGCCGGCCAGGTTTCCGTCCGCCGACACCAGTGGGTCGGCGACCAGGTCCGGACGCGCCGGCAGCTCGATCGCCGTCGGTACGTCGGCCTCGAACCGGTCCAGTACGAACGTACCGGCCTTCTGCTGCGCGACCGCGGTGTTGATTCCCTGGAAGGACGAGATCGAGATCGGGTACACCGTGTTCGCGGGCACCGTCCAGGTGACGTTCTGGTAGTCCGGTCCCGCCCTGAGCCCGGATCCGTACAGTCCCAGGGACTTTCCGTTGCCGTCGAACAGTCCGGCGTAGGTCAGCCCGCTGGGTACGTCGATGCTCGACTTGATCCGCAGCCGGAGCCGCAGCGGCTGTCCGGGTACCTGAATGCGGTTGGCGGCGCCGTTCGCGGAGATCCCGACGTTGCGCATCGCGGGGAAGTCGATGCGCAGACCGTCCGGGTCCGCCGAGCGAGTGGTGGCCGCGGTGCTGTTGTTGTTCCACCGCTGCAGTACGTCGTCGTTGAAGTCGTACACGACCTTGGTCTCGACGCCGACGGTGATCGGCAGCTTCACCACCTGACCGGCGGCCGAGATCGTCAGGATCGTGCCGGCATTCTTCAGCGGCGTGATCTTCAGCTTGCCGCCCGCGGCCTGGATGTCGACGACGCCGTGGTCGTAGTCCAGCTTCAGGTCCCGCGGGTCGATCGGCGCGGTGTAACCCTGGCCGTCGCGACCGGTGACCGCGACATTCACCGCGTTGGCAGGCGTTGCCTCGGACAACGACAGCCGGGTGTTCGACAGCTCGAGCGCGGCGAGCGGCCCGAGTACGTCGACCCGCTGCACCTTCTTGATCCGGCCGACCTGCGCGGTCACCGTGATCGGTCCACGACCGCCGGCGGTCAGCGTGCCGTACTTGATGTTGCCGCCGTTGGCCTTCCAGACCAGCTTCTTCGGGTCGATCGCGGCCGGTGTCAGGTGGTTGTCGACCGCCTTCGCGGTCAACATGCGGTGCATGCCCGGGAAGACTTTCAGGCCGCCGTCCGCGGCCGCGTCGCCGCTCAGCAGCAGCTCGTGTACCTTGCCGTCGCCAGGGCTGACGAAGACGCCGACGCCGTTCGGGTCGTTGCGCTCCTGGCCGTCCGACGGATTGTTGCGGACCGTCGCGCCGTCCGCGCCGAGGGCCCGCGCGACCATCGTCGTCGAGCCGCCACCGTCCAGATTGACGGCGGTCTCGATGCCACGATCGGCCAGGTCCTGGGCCTCGCGGTCGATCCCGACGCCGCCCTTCCCGGTGCCGCCCAGTCCGTCCCAGGTCGCGAGCACGAGCATACGGCCGCCGTTCTTGAAGCCGAGCGCGGTCCGCGGCGCGATCGACCGGTCGAGGCCAGGTACGACCTGTCCGTTGCGAACGATCGTGCCGCCCTGACCGAGCGCGAACTTCATCGACTTGGCCGCGTTGTCCGCGAGCTCGTAGTGCAACGTGACCGCGTCGCCTGGCTGCAACGCCCGCAGCGCAGCGGCGGCCTCGTCGCGGCCGACGAGATAAAAGCCGTCCGCCGGAATCGGGCCGGAACCGGCGGGACCGGTCGGCGTCACCGACACGACCTTGTTGTGCTGGACCAGCACCTCGGCGACGTCGGCGGTCCCGAAACCGCGGTTGCGGCTGTACTCGCCCCAGATCGGGGTGTACGCGACCAGCCCGTTCGCCGGCACGCCACCGCCGTTGGCCGCGTTGATCGTCAGCACCTTGTGGTCGGCGCCCGCGAACGTCGCGGTCGAGTCGACGGCCAGGTCGACCAGTTGCGCGATCCCGTCCTTGCTCACCCCGACGTGCTGCCGGCCGCTGGCATCCGCGGTCTTGAGCAGCTGACCGTTCTGCACTTCGCCGCCGAGCGCGGCGTTGCTGTTGCCGATGTCGAAGAACTCACCGTTGACGCCGGCAACCGCGCCGGCCTTGTTCGCGGCCACGCTGAGCGGACCACCCGACGCGACCGGACCAGCCGTCAACAGGTCGGTACTGACTGCCTTGTCGGCCAGATCGATGGTGAGGTACTGCGCGTCGACCCAGCCGCGCTGGTCGACGGTCTTCACGTGATTGAGGGAGATGCCTGGACCGACTTTCTCGGTCGTGTCGACCAGAGCTAGACCGGAGACCGGGTGATCGTCGGCGTACCCGACGGCCGGCAGCGACCACAGGGTCGCGGCGGCCGCGACGGCCGCGATCCCCGTCGTCAAACGATGTTTCATCGTCGACCTGTGCTTTCTGAACGAGCCGGGCCGGGCAGCACCCGGCCCCGGCCGCACCGCGCTCGAGGCGGCGCAACCACTCACCGTTCCCTGACCCGACAACGTCTTGGTGAACCGCTGACGACGCGGTCCGGTCGGACGGTGTACATCTTACCTGTTACTGCTTTAGGTTAGGCTTGGCTAACTTGTCAATGAGTGTTGGAGGGCGGACAGATAGTTGCCGAGTGGATGCGGCCCCGGACCGCGCGTTTCCGTCCCGGCTGGATCCTGGTCAGCACCGAATCCGCCCGGTTGCTGAGTGACCCGAGTCAGCTCGCCGTCGACCTGACCGAGGTACAGGACGAAGGCAACGGCGTCTACTTGATGGATGCCGGCGCGTACCGCCTGATCAAACGCGTCGCGCCGCTGCCTGCCGGGGTGAACGCCGAACATTCGCTCGACCTCACCGACGAGGACAACGGCGTACCGGTCGTGGTCCTCACCCTCTCCGACCGGCTGCCCGAGAACGAGATCGCCCCGATCCTCGCCCACTCCCTCGCCGAGTCCGCCGCCACCGTACGCGCGCTGGCTGGGGCCACCACCGGAAATGCCGCGGCCGATCGAGTGTTCGGTCCGGCTGGCACCCCCGATGTAGATGCTGTCTTGCGACCGAGCGACCACGGATTGCGCGCCGAGCTGCGGCAGCGGGGGCGGATGGCTGAGCGGGGTTCAGTGTCGGCAGCCAGAGGCGTACACAAGAAGATCCGGCAGTTGGCGCTGACCATGGGTGTTGCTGACGAGCAGCCGAACGCCGAGCTGCGGCGCACCCTGCTGACCACCGACGAGCTCGCGATCCTCGACCGCGCCAAGAACCAGACCCGCCCGCTGGAGGACCGCGCCGACCCGCTCGGCTACTTCGGCCGCTCGGTCGGCAGCTCCGGCGTCTCGTCCGTACTGATGGGCACCGCCGCGGCCGCCTTCACCGGCAACCCACTCGTCGGCGTCGGCATCGCGGTCCCGACCATCGTCAACGCCGCCGTCGGTTCGTTCACCGAACGCCGCCTGGACCGCCAACGCATCGACGGCCGCCGCCCGGCGTACGACGCCGAACGCAAGATCCGCGAACAAGACCACCCCGGCCTCCCCGGCCTACTCGACACCCCACCACCGACCCCTTCTTCTGCCCTCTCCACCTCCCCTTCTCTCCCTCCTTCTCCTTCTCCTGCCCTCTCCACCTCCTCTTCTCTTCCTTCTTCTCCTGCCAAGAAGTTGCCTATGGCAACCGCATGGCGGAACTACGTCACCCGCCACACGGTGCCGACTCTCGCCACGGCCGCCGTCGCCGGCGCGCTCACCCCGCTCGGCGTACCAGCCATGTCCACCGCGATGGTGATCGCATCCTCCGCCCTCGCCAAGTCGCTCGCCGAACGCCTGGTGGACAAGAAAAAACTCGAGTTCCGCCTCAAGCGCCTGGACGCCACCGAGCGCGTACGCCTGGCCGACCCGGACCTGTACGTCAGCCGCATCGCCGCCGAATTCACCGACCTCCAGCGCCGGCTCGACCAACTCTCCCCGAACCACCAAGGAACCCCGGGTACGGGTACGCCCGGCGCACCTGATCTCGCGGACGTTCCGGGCGCGCCACCGTACACGGTCAGCCTGTCTTCGCAGCTGATCGAGAACATCTCGGGTACCGCGCGGCGCGCGTTCGTCGGCGGCAGTTCCAAGCCGAGCGCCAACCCGACCCCGGTCGCCGAGCACCTCAGCCCGCAAGTCCAGAGCCTGCTCAGCGCCGCCGGCCCCGGCCTGCTCGGCGCGGTCACCGGAGCGATGGGCGACCAGTACTTCCTGAACCGGGACGAAATCGCCCGCGACGCCGCCAAACTCTGGCTCCGCGGCCACCAGGAAGCCGCCCAGGCAGCCGCGCTCGCCGGCGTACTGGAACCACGTCTGCGCGCTTTTCGAGACTTCACCAACCACCTGGAAACGCTGACCGGCACACCACCGAACCAACCGTCCGGGCGAGAGCCGACCGCCGAGACCACCGGTCATGGGACTGCCGGTCATGAGCCCGGTCGTCAGCCTGGCCGTGAGCCCGGTCGTGAGCTGCCGGCGGTTACCGCTCCGCCGGTTGGGGCGCGGCCGTTGGCGCGCGCTGGGTGGTCGGCGTACGCGGTTCAGGCCGCGGCCGGATCGCTCGGTGGAGTTGCTGGAGCGGTCGGCCTGGGTTTGGTCGTCGACATCCCCGATCTCGCCCTCGTACTGACCGCCGCCGGCGCGACCGGGACGATCAGCGCGACCCCGGCCGCACGCTTCCTCTTCCGCCGCCACGAACTCCGCGTTCACGAGGCCCTGGAGACCAACAAGGCTTTCAAAGCAGTCAATCAGACCGAACTCCGCAAGCAGCGCGCCGTCGCGCGGTACCTCCTGGCGCAACTCTCCATCCAGGCCGAAGCGATCGTCGAACACAGCGCGCCGCGCCCGGCGACAGACCCGCCGGCGGAAACGTCGCCGAGGTACACCGATCACGTCCGCGCCGCCGTACGCCAGGCTGAGCTCGACCACGCTTCCGAAACGCCTGTCCCCGAACGAATCCACGCACTCGAACGAGTCGACCACTGGGCCGCCCAGGTCGACAGCTCGGCCGGACTACCCGCGGCACGCCAGGAACTCCGGTCCGCGATCGAGCAGTACGAATCCATTGCCGACAGCAACGGTGTACGCAAGCACTTCCCCGACCTCGGCGCCGTCGACCCCGCCGACGGCCGACGAGTCACCGGAGGCATCACCGGTCAGGTACGCGCCGGTACCGCCCTGGCCATCCGTCGCCTGGCCGTCGAACCCGGCGCCAAACCGCAGCTCCTCGAACGCCTGATCGCGTTGGAGAAACTCGACCAGGCCGCGAACGCGAGTGATCATCACGCGGTTCACGGTACGGAGGAGTCGCGCGCGTACGTACAGGAGAAGTTCGATCAGGCGCTCGCGGAGGCCGATCAGATGTGGCGGGATTGCGGCGTACCTCAGGGGCTGGTCCTGCCCGCACTGTCGAACACGCCACCGGAACCCGCGCTGGACGAGGACGACAAACTCCGCCGAATGGTCCACCAGCTACTACACCACCAGGACCGCACCCAGGGCCTTGCAGAGCACGGTTCCACAGCTCACGACACCCCCACACCGGACGCCTCGACCAGCCCCACAAACCACGCCGCGGGAAACAACACCCCGCGACGCAAACCCGACGAGCGCCACAACCGCTAGCCCCAGCCATTGACCTGTCGGCCGGCTGGGGTCAGTCGTCCGGGTGGTCGCGGCGTGGGCGGAATCTGTCGGCGAGCTGACCCGGTTCGGTTTCCCACCACGGGCGCATCAGCTCGGGCTCGCGTTCGCCGGCCGCGACCCGTTCGGCGACGACCTGGTCGAGCCGCCGGTCCACCGCCGCGGCCTCGGCCCGGTCGGCGCGTACCCAGCTGACGAGCTGACCGGCCAGGAACGGCAACCCGACCATCTCGGCGAGCGTCAGCATGATGCCGCCACCCAGCCGCTGATCCTGATGCGGCGTCGGCCCCCACCCGTGCCGTACGGACAGGTAGTAGCCGGCCGCGAGTACACCCGGACTGGTCATGATCAGAATCCCCGGCAGTGCATCCAGCAGCCCGTCCAGGAACCCGATCGCCACCCGCACCGGCGGCGTACACCACTCAGGCAACGATTCACCACCCAGCATTGGCCAGAAGAACAGGCACCCAACCAGTACAAGCTGTAGCCGCAGGAGCTCGTGCAGCACGTCGTTCTGCAGTACTGCGAGGTAGTACGGAGTGAAATACACCAGCGGCAACAGCGCCGCGCCTAGCAACGAGCTGACGGCAGGAAAGGTCAGTACGCGCAACCAGCGCGCCGACCCGACCGATGGAAAGTTCAGCGCGATCAGCTGCATCGGACCGCCGAACGCCAGCAGCACGGGTGTCAGCGCCAGTAGCAGCACGTTCTGCACTGCGTACGGCCAGAAGAGCACGCGGTCGTACGCACCGAGGAACGACATAGTCAGCACAACCACACTGCCCAGTCCGCCGACGAAGAACACCGCCGTGCGCCACACCGGCCAGCTACCACCGCGCTGCACTGCCCGGCGTACGCCCAGCAGGTACACGCCCCCAACCACCAGCACCCCAACGAGCACCGGCACATCCAGCGTCCAAGCCCCCAACGCCCGCCCAACCGTCAAGGGCTCCAAGTCACCCTGCATGGCCGCCTCCATCCGCCATACACCGCAGCCACCCCCACGCTAGACCCCCCCCCACCTGACGTACCTAAGCACGGGTAGTGGTCCCGCCACGGGCCCCAACTCACCGCTCAGACGCCGGATCCCCCGACCACCGCCCGCCCATCGGTTCACGCCAGCGCTCCAGCTTCACCCTGCACCGCCCGACCAGACGACCCTTCGGCTTCAGCTACCCCGCGTGCTTAGCTCCAGCGACCCATCAGCTCCGCCTGACCGACCTGCGCCTTCAGCTGTCCCGCCCCTGCCAGGTCGTCACGCAGGCCTCGTTCCCCTCGCGGTCGGCCAGCACCCAGAACGCCGGCGCCCGCTCCGCGGACACCAGGTGACCCCCAGCCGCCAGCGCACCCTCCACCCGCCGCTCGGCCTCATCGTGCGGAACACAAACATCGAAATGAATCCGATTCCGCTGCGGCCGCTCCCGATCCATCTGCTGGAACCACACCGCCGGCCCCTGCCCGACCGGATCAACCAGCGGGTCCTCCGATCCATCAGCCCCCGCCTCATCCGCGTACCCCAGCACCGCCTTCCAGAACGGCCGCACCCCGGCAATATCCATCGCGTCAATCGCGATCTCCACCACCTGAACCGACCGCCCCGCCCCCACCCCAATCTCCGGCCCCAGCACCAACCCGGCCTTCGCCACCACCCCAGAAATCAAACGCGCAAGCTCAACATCCCGCTCGGTAACCCACGCCCGCTCCACCGACTGCAACGTGAACACGACCCGATCCCCCCGAACATCAACCCGAAGATGCCCGCCCGCATCCTCCCCACAAGCAGCCACCACCTCCACCACCAACCGAGCCCCCCGCTCCAACGCCCCCACCACCACAACCCCCTGCAAACTCCCCAACAAGAACCGCCACCCGTCCCCCTCCACAGCCCCCGAAGCTTCCCGCCGCCCCAACACCCGTCCCATCCCCCCATCCTCCCAGTCCAACCCCCGAACAAAGCGAACACGCAGAGAGCGCCCCCGCCCACGCCAAGCAACACGCAGCCCCACCAAACAACAAAGGCGAGGCGGTCAGCGCGTACACCGCGCAACACACCTCGCCCATCGCCGTAGTGGCGTGTACCGGGTCCGAACCGTTGGTTCGCCAAGCAGATGGTGGTAGCTGGCGAACCCTTCGGCCCCGGCCCCGACGGCCACTGGTCAGCGGTAGTTCACGAACTGCACCGCGAAGTCGTAGTCCTGCCCCTTGACCAGCGACTGGACCGCCTGCAGGTCGTCCCGGCTCTTGCTGGACACCCGCAGCTCGTCCCCCTGGATCTGCGCCTTCACGCTCTTCGGCCCCTCGTCGCGGATCAGCTTGGAGATCTTCTTCGCGTTCTCCTGCGTGATCCCGGCGTCGATCGTCGCTGTGATCTTGTACACCTTCCCGGACAGCTTCGGCTCGTCCGCGTCCAGCCCCTTGAGCGAGATCTGCCGCTTCACCAGCTTGTCCTTGAACACGTCGAGTACGGCGCTCACCCGCTCCTCGGTGTTCGCCTGCATCTCGATCGACTCACCGGACCACTTCAGGCCCGCATCCACGTTCTTGAAGTCGAACCGCTGGCTGATCTCCTTCGCCGCCTGGTTCACGGCGTTGTCCACCTCCTGACGGTCAACCTTGTTCACGATGTCGAAGGAGGACTCCGAAGCCATGGGCACTACCTTTCCGATTTGCTGTCAGGGCCACTACCTGTTGTATCGTCTCCCACGCCGGTTCACGAACCAGCACCACCCTGGCGGGTTGCCCGAGCGGCCAAAGGGAGCAGACTGTAAATCTGTCGGCTTATGCCTACGCAGGTTCGAACCCTGCACCCGCCACCGGTTGGTAGTAAGGCTGAAAATGGCCCCTGACCTGCGGAAACGCAGCTCAGGGGCCATCTTCATGTTGAGTGCCGGTGTCCGAGAGTGTCCGGCCAGCTACGGCGATCTACGGCCACTCGTCCCGAATACGTCCCAAAGTCTCAGGCGACGATCACGATGCGCAGGCCCAATGCTGACTCGATCCGCCTGAGGGCGGCTTCCTCCTGCCCGTCGATACATCCGGCATAGACCTGCAGCAAGACCTTGACGCTGTGTCCCGCCCACACCGCGACGAGCGTCGCCGGAACTCCGGCGTTGAGTTGGAGGCTGACACCGGCGTGCCGGAGGTCGTAGGGGCGGCGGGCCAGCAGCGAGCGGAACTGGTGTTCGGTCAGAGCCTTTTTGCGCGCCTTGGCCCAGGTCCGAGAAAGCGTGTTCGGATGAACCGGGTTGCAGTACGCCCGCAGAGGGACTCGCCCGAAGCGACCGACACGAGTCACAAACAGCCGTCCATCGGGGCCGGTGCCATGCACCTCCAAGTGCCGTCTCAGGATGGCTACCAGCTCCGGGCAGATCGGTACTCGTCGCGTGCTGTTCTTGGCGCGGTGCTTCAGCGGCCGTTCCTCCCGCACCTCGCCAGTGTCGCTCCATGTCTGCCCGGTTTGCTGGGTCGAGCCGTCCAGCAGCATTTCACCCCAGCCCTCTTCGGGCAGCCTCAGGAGGTGTGGCTTGGCAAGGTGGCGGACCTCTGCCGGCCGCATGGCTGCGTAGTACATGCAGGCGTAGTACGCCTCAAGCGATGGGTAGATCTCGCGAACGGCCGCCAACAACGACCGGACCTGTTCTGGGTTGGCCAGGACACGAGGATCTACCTTCTCTTCGTGCTTCGGCGCGGTCCAGCTAACGGTTTCGAACGGATGACGTTGAAGCAGCTTCAGTTCGACTGCGTACTTCATCGCACCGTGCAACGTTGCGCGGCGCCGGGTAATCGTGCTCGCCGCCGCTGCTTTGCCGTCCTGCCGAAGGGCCAGCTTGTCGAGAACACTGCGCACGACCTCGGCGTCGTCGAATTGCGACAGCTCTACCGTGCCGGTCAGTAGCCACTCAATCGTCTTGGCAATCCGAGCGGGCGGCTCGGCTTGATCGACCGGCAATTCCTTTCGGGCGGACTTGCTGAATGCCCAACCGTGTAGTGCTACGCGGATCTCATCATCAGACGGACGACCCCTTTGGTCGGTCAGCAATGCGAGGGTGGCCTGCGTCAGCGTCTCCGAGATGCCCCGCCGGTGGCCGGGGGAGATGTGGGGCCACTTGACGTCTACGTACTGGCACGCGTGCTGGAACCACTTACGGCTGTACAGCTTCCTCGCCATCGGCGCGGGTAGGCCGCTCTTCTTGTCGAAAGGAACCCCCTCCCGTGCCGCCGCGATGAGGGTTGCTTCGAACGATCGCGCGAGCTTCACGTGAGTGAAGCTCTCCCCGAATCGCTCTCCGGCAACTACCCAGCGCGGGCGGTACGTGGTCTTCGTCTTCCCCTTGTACACCTCCATCTTGTGGAAGCGCACGTCATACGTGAGATCCATCTTGTGGTCGTCGGTCACGCTGCCTCCTGCAAGGAATCGAGCCAGTTTTCGAGATCGGTACGACGAATGCGCAGCTCACCGTTGGGGAGCTTGATGCAGCGCGGCGCTTTCCTGGCTTGGCGCCAGTCGTAGAAGGTCGAGCGGGCCACGCCCAGCTCAGCGCAGAGTTCTGCGATGGTCAGGTGCGCCCGATGGATCGGGGCTGTCTTGCTCACGTCTGCGGTCTCCTTCATGCGGTCTCGCAGGTCGAGTGGGTGTGCGTTCCGTCGTCGTGCGACATGGGCTGTCGGCAACGAATGCAGACGGCTGCTCCGGGTTCATGCGGGGAAGCCGTCCCAGCCGTCCCAGGCGTCCCTTCGCAGGTCAGGTGCGGGACGGCTTGGGTGGGTGGGACGGCTTGAGCCGTCCCGGGGGTGGAAGCCGTCCCCGGCGTGACCTGCATTGGGACGGCTGGTACGGCTGGGACGGCTTGTCCTGTGCCGGTGTCGTCGGCAGTGCCGGCGGTGGTGGTTTGGGGTTCGGGGCAGTAGCGGTTCCAGGCGTCGGTGAAGGCGTGGCGGTGGTAGCCCTTGGCTTGTCCGGTGGGGAACCGGATGTTGCCGCTGCGGATCTCGAATTCGCGCAGCAGCATGCCGAGCTTCATCGGTGACAGCCCACCCGATCCGAGCGTCGCCCAGGGTGCTTCGTCGTCGGCGAGCAGCCGCTGCAGCAGATCAGCGGTGGGCAGGGCGTCGGCGTCGCGGAACGCGGTCCGGCAGTCGGTCAGGAGCCGTACCGACAGTGGTTCTTCGGCGGAGTCTTCGTGTTCGGCCAGCAGGGTCAGTGCGGCTTGCCGGGCGTCGGCGGGCCAGTGGCCTCCGGCGAGGTCGGCGACGGCGATGAGGGGTTCCCAGGTGTCGGCGGCGCGGTCTTCGAGTGGCATGGCGGGCATGGCGTCGCCCAGCTCGTCTACGTGCGCGGTGAGCCATTCGTGCAGCCGGTAGCCGATCAGGGCCAGTGCGGGGCCGTCACGGCGGACGCGGTAGGGCTGGACGGTTTCACCGGCGGCGCGGCGCCGCATCCGGATCACAGCGGCCCGGTCTTCGATGGTGTCGGGCATCGCGCCGATCCCTGCCAGAGCAGCCATAGCGAACGTCTCGTGGCTTTCCAAGCGGTTCAGCCCCGCGTTGTACCGCTTGGTGGGTCGGCCGCGCTGGTGACCGGCGTTGAGCAGGCCGCGCAGGTCTTCGTGGTCGCCTGCCTTGGGCCCAAAGATCGTGTCGGCCTCATCGAGCAGCAGCGTGGGCGGGTCTTCCGGGTTGAGTCCGATCGACCGGTACACAGCCGCTGGGGAGGCGTTGGCGGTCATCATCGGCTGGTGACACATGGCCTCGACCATGTCGAGCAGCCGCGATTTCCCGCACCGGCGTTGCGGTGCCCGGATGACCAGCCGTGCCGCGCAGTTCCACGCATCCATCGCGTGGGTCGCGGCGATCCACAGCACCACGGCAGTCAGCGCGGCCGGGCTAGGAAGGATCACGTACCGGGTGATCGTGGCGGCCACGTCGTCCAGCAACTCCGCACCGTTGACTCGCTCCCGTACAGCATCGGCGGCGGTGGCAGCCGTCGTGCTTCCTGCGGTGTTGGTGGAGCTGGTGGTGTCGGTTGGGGTGGTCATGCGGCGATCCCTTCGTCACGGAAGCCGCCGGTGATAGCGGCTTGGATGTCGCGTGCGGTTTGGTCGGCTTGCTGCCCCACAGCGGTCAGTGCGGCGATCGCGTCGGCTGGCGTGACGGCTCCAGCGGCGACCATCCGTGCAACGCCTCTGGCGGCGCCGTAGAGGGTGGTTCGGCGCTTCCCCTTGCCTGCTCTGCGTACGGCGTCCAGGTGGGCGTCTAGCAGCCGTTCAGGGTGGGAGATGCCCCCGCTCCCGGTCGTGGAGGTGGTCCGGATCGGCCCGGTCGGGTGGGTGGGTGTTTCGGCCGGCGGGGGCGGGAGACAGGCGTGGATCAGCGCGGGGGGCATCTCGTGCGGTTCGCCCAGGCCTGCTCCCCACTGGTAGGGCTGGTGGGTGCGGTGGTGGATCGACGGCGGCAGCACGACGTACCCGCCATCGGCCTTGATGTCGATCCCGGCACGGCCCGGCATCGGCCGCGACCCGATCTCCTGTCCGGGGTGCCGGTAGTACAGGTGCACCCCACCCGACCCGGTCCGAACCCACAACGTGCGCGGCACGAGCTGGTGTGCCACCAGTTCGGCCAGGCTGGGCCAGCCACCGTGGGCGGGGTCCACGTCGACCACCACCAGCCCGGACCCTCCGCGCGATACCGCGCCGGTGCGGACGGCGAGCTGCCCGGCCGGGACAGCAGCCACAATCGCCGTGATGCGGTCGGGGTCGGTGGTGGCGGCGTAGAACCCGTGGCAGGTCAGGTGCCCACAGGAGCCCGGCTCGTGCGCCTGGTCGCGGCAGTCGTTGCAGTTGGCAACCGGCCGCTTGGAGCGTCCGAGCATGAACACCGGCCAACCGCGTACTGCCGCCTCCAACGCGGCAGCCTGGACCGTTTCCAGGCCGTTCACTGGGCACCCCATTGGTCACCGGTCTTGGCGTGCTTCCACTTAGCGCGGGAGGTGCAGGCGGTGTGGGTGGCACCGTCGCCGTCGCGGAACTTCACCCACCAGCACGGCCGGAACTGCGGCTTGCCGTTCACCAGGACCCGATCGACCCGGTAGCCCTTATCCACCACGGTTCCCGTGGCACAACCGGCAGTCAGGCTGAGCAGGACAGCCGCGACGACGGCTGCCACCAGGCCGCGCATCACTTGCCGCCCTTGCTGGTCGAGTTCTGCCCGGCGCCCCGGACGGCGCGTAGGTGGTTGATGAAGTGGCGTCCGGTCCGGACCCGTAGCCCGGACCCGTCGCACTTGCCGCAGTGCCGGAACGCTTTGCCGATCGGGGCTTTGAACTTGCCGACGCCTTTGCAGCGGTGGCACTTGCCGAACGGCCAGATCAGGCAGGTGAGCAGGTAGAACCCGACCACGGCGGTCACGATCAGTAGGACCGTGGCGGCCAGGGCGGCGGTGTGGATCGTGGTGTGGATGGTGGCGGTGAGGGTAGCGGCAGCGTCGATCTGCCCGCTACCCAGGTCGCTACGGTGGGTAGTTGTGATGTGGGTGGCGGTAGCGGCGTGGGACAGCACGGGGAGCCTCCAACGGGCTGTTTTTGGGCGTGAGGGACCGTGGCCGCGACCCGCTACCTGCGGATATACGGCCTGGTGGTGGTCGGGTTGCGGGGTAGCGGGACGGGTAGCGCAGCCGCTACCGGTAGCGGCGGGGCCGCTACCTCATCCGTCCCGCACCCTCAGTTGATTTGGTTACGCTCCGTAGATCAGTTGGTCTTGTCGCGGCGGGCCATCGCGGCCCGGATGTCGGCGGCCTTGACGCCCTTGCGGGTGGCCCCGTCGCGCTTCACGTTCACGCTCGGGACGCCCAGCGCGCGGGCCTGCGCGGAGATCGCCTCCGGCGTGGTGCCGTCGTACTGCTCCGGCATCCGCTCCCCCAGCCGCCCGGCGACCGTGTCCCAGTGCGCGGCGTTGTCCGCGTCCAGAACGGTCAGCAGGTCAGCCAGCACGTCACGGGTTGCCCGCTCGATCTCCTCCCCGGCTGCCTCGCCGGTGAGGGTGCCGAGCTGTTCGCGGTGCTTGCGGGCGGCGGTGGTGATCTTGTCCGCGTCGGCCGCATCGGCCAGGAACGACCTGACGGTTGGTGTGTTGTCGGTGACGCCGTACAGGTAGCCGACACCCCGGTACTCGTCGCCCACTGGGAGGGCGGCGGCGTCGAAGCCTTCGGCGTAGGCGTCGCCGCCAAGCACGGCTTCGGACACGATCCGGTTGCCGCACTTGAGCGCGAACCGTGCCGAGTGGTTGTCGCGGTACCGGTTGAACAGGCGGCCCACGTCACCCGCTCCGACCCCGGACGGCTTCTGCGAGCTGGACTCGATGATCACCCCAGCGCTCGGTCCCACGGCCTGGATGCGGGAGAGCTTGGCGGCGATCTCCTTGTTCACCGCCTGGTCCTCGGTCTCGAAGTAGACCTGGAACTCTTCCATCACCAGCACCAGGACCCGCAGGTCCGGGTAGCGGGGGTCGCGGGCGAGTTCCTTGGTCAGCTTCCCGTCCGGGCACATCGTCACCGGCAGCGTGGTCAAGATGCTGTTGACACGGTCGATGTGGGCCAGGACCTCGTCCAGGATCGCTTGCAGGTGCTCGACCGGGTTGTCATCGTTCGGGTTCGGGTGCGTCCCGAACACGGTCCGGTGCGCGATCTTCTTGAACGACAACCAGTCCGGCGAGTTCTTGCCGTCGACAACGATCAGCTTCACCCACGGGTCCAGCGCCGCATGCAAGGCGACGAGCCGGGCGAAGAACGTCTTGCCCTTACGCGGCTGCGCACCGACCAGCAGCGAGTTCCACATCAGCGACAACGTCACCAAGCTGTCGCGCTCGTCCTTGCCGAGCTTCACCGGCTCCCAAATCGAGCGCGGCTTACAGTCCAGCATGTCCGTGCGGCCCACCGGGACGGCCAGCGGGTCGCGGTCGGACACGAACAGCGTGTGCCGCCTGGAGCTGGTCTTGTCCGGGGTCAGGAACACCTGGTTCAGGTGCACATCCAGCCCGGACGCGATCTTCTCCCGGACGCCGACCACATCGGACCAGCTCTTGCCATACGGCAGGTCCACCAGGACCTGAGAGCCAGTGTTGCGGGCGTCGCGGGACATGGGCGACCCGAACCGAACCTCCTGGTCAGCCTTGTCCGGCTTGCCGAGCCCCGCCGCGTAGTACGCCCGCAGCACAATGTCCGAGTTCAGTTTCCGGTACCGGGGCGCGACGACAGCGGTACCGAGCACGGTCTGACCTGCAGGCCTGCCGTAGTGCGCCAGCCCGGCAACCGCCGCCGCCGCGACCGCCGCGAGACCAGCGGCCGGAGCCAGGTTCCAGGCGATCGGCAACCCGACCAGCAACCCGAGATTCTGTCCGGTCAGGACCAGACCGCGCCACAGGCGGGTGGCCTTGAGCTGGCGGTGGATCTTCTCCCACTCCTTCAACTCCCCCGCATCGGCCGCCTTCTGCTCCAGCTCGACCGAGTTCGGCACCCACCACCACCGCATCTGCCGACCGACCAGCCGCGACAGACCACGCCCCGCGAACCACCCGAACTTCGTCGCGTACCAGGGGGATCGGACCGCGTGGAACGCCGTCACGTGCCCCGCACGCGCCAGGGCACGGGTCGTGGTCGCGCGCAGGTTCTGCGGGTGCAGATGGGTCGGGATGATCGGCAGCCGCTGGCCGTCCGCGACCGGAACCGCCAGGCCCGGGGTGTCCACCGGCACGATGACCTTGCCCGTGGCCGGGTCGTCGTCGGCGTCGTCCAACGCGACCTCGTACGCGGTGCTCATCGACTCCACCTCGCCCGCCGACAACGGCACCACCATGCCGGCACTTTCGCTCCCGGCCTGCTCCGTGGGCCTGGCATCGTCCTCACGGCGGGCACGGTCAACCCGGTGGGCGTCCAGGTCGATCGGGTCAGGCAGCTCGTTGTTCTGACTGTTCACAGGTTCAGTCATGGTCACTTCTCCCCGTTCTGGATGGGGCGGGCAGGGCGGGCGTGGATCAGGTGAGCCAGCGCGGCGCCCATGCCGAGCACGGCGACGGGCAGGCAGGCAACAACCGTGGTGATCAGCCACGGCGCACGAGTGACGCCAGCGGCCTCCAGCAGGTGGTAAGCGACCTGCCCCAACGCACCCAGCCCGAGCGCCGCCAGAGCGGACCGTTTCGCGAACCGGCGCGCCGTGTCCGGGACCCGGCCGGACAGCCACACCCGCAGCGCAAACGCGGCATACGTCTCCACACCAATCGGGAGCGTGATCGCCGAGTTGATCGTGAAGCCGTCCGCGATCCCCGGCAGCGGATGCACGACCCCGAACCCGGTCAGCTCACCGAGACCAACCCACCCGGACCAGACCGCGACAAACGCGGGCAACGCCAGCAACAACACCGGCCACGACCGCAGCCGGGGCATCTCCTCCCCCGACCCAGCATCGCGCTCAGCACCGGTCTCAGCACCGGTCTCCGGGGTCGCCTCGGACGCCGGAGAGATGCCCTCCGCGCGGTCGAACTCTGCTCCCGCGGGGCCTAGTTCAACCGGCGCGGGAGCGTCGGCCGGAACCAGGTCCGTAGGTGGCGTCACCTGCACGGTCTCCTCCACTACAGGCTCAGGAGCACGTTCCGGAGTGACGATCCCGACAGCGGTCTCGGTGGTGGTCTCGGTGGTTTCGTCTGGGTCCGGCACCGAGTGCAACCGAGTCTCCGACCGGTCCTCGGTCCGCTCGGTGTGCTCGTCGGTCAGGGCGGCGTGGACGGCCTTGGCCTTGTCCTTACCGACCCGCAGATGCTTCATCAGCCGGTTCTGCGACGGGACCTCGCCCAGCTCCGACACCAGCTCACGAGCTGCCGGGATCAGGTCCTCCACCGGCACCGGATACGACGCACGCAACGGAGTACTCATCGCACACCCCCAGACAGCAGCACCGTGACCAGCGCCGCGAAGAACAAGCACAAGTGGTGGAACGACTGATCCAACGCGTACCCGGCGGTGCCGAGTGACGGGTTGTCGTCGTACTCCCGGCCGTCACCGTCGACGCCCAACCGAGGTACACCGAGCTTCAGGAAGTCCCCCTTGCCGAGCCAGCGAGCGAACCGCTCCAGGTGTACCCGGCGGTCGGCCAGGTAGTGGGTCGCTGCCGACAGAACCTGACCGGCCAGGAAGCCGAGCCAGGACAGGTGCAGGTCGAGCACCTGCCAGACCAGCAGGCCGAGCAGGGCTGTGGTGGCGGTGTAGGTGGCGACGTGGCGAAGGCAGGCCAGCCGACCGGCCCAGCCGGGCTTGCCCTTGCACAGGGCCTGGGTGTGGGTCTGAATCCAGTGGTCGCCCACCGTGTGAGCAGCCAGGAGAGCCGCCAGGTATGCGGCGAACGCGGCGGTCATGCCACAACCTCCGATCCCGGCTCGCGGTCGGCCAGCTCCCGGCCGATCTCCAGTACGTGACGCTTGGCCCGCCGAACGCGGCGGGTTTCAAGCTCCGACGCGTGCGGCCCGGCGTTGATGGCCGCGATCTCGGCGTCCAACAAGTCCAGCTCGGCCGCGATCAACGGCCACTCCCGCTCAATCGCAGCCAGATCGGCAGCGGTCGGTTCCTCGCCAGTGACGGCAGACAGGTGGATGATGCTCATTGGGTTGTGCTCCTCTACGCGAATGGATTGGTGCGACCCGGACGCCTCGGCGGTTGCACCCGCCGGGGCGTCGCTTCGATTGCACTAGCGTGCCCTAGGGTTTTGCATCTTGTCAATACACGACCGTGCCCTAGTGCTTTCAGGTACCGTGGACAGGTGGCGATCGATCGAGACAGCGCTCAGCCGCTGCATGCGCAATTGGCGGATGACATCCGCCGCAGAATCCACACGGGCGAGTTCGCTCCTGGTACGAAGCTGCCCGCGCTTCGCGCCCTGACGGCCGAATACGCCGTAGCCGAGATGACGATCCATGCCGCGATCCGTGAGTTGCAGCGAGAGGGATTGGTCATGTCGTCGCGCGGACGAGGCACCTTTGTAAGCAAGCAGGCGACGGTGCCGGCCGCCGAGGCAGGCCCGGGCGAGACCAGCGAAGGCGCGCAGCTCACCGAGTTGCGCAGGATGGTTGAGGACCTCGCGGAGCGAGTGGAATCCCTGGAAGCTCATGCAGACAAGTCAACTGGCGATCAGCCGCCCGGACCATGAACAGCCACCTGCAACTCGTCACGATCGTCTGCAAGTCGTCTGCACATTCCGCAAGTTGGGCTAGAGCCCGATCCCCCGTCCGCCGCGAGCCTTCGCTGCGAAGGGGCGCTAAATGCTGCAGCGCTGATACCTGCGGCCTTGTTGGCGCAGGTATCAGCGCTGCATGAGTGGTGGCGCGGCTGCCGGATTAGTCACGGCGACCCGGAGGGTCGTGACACGCCCTCCGCTGCCCGCCGTTCCGACTCTCGGAGGATTCGCTCCGGAATGTCACTGCCGTTGAACCATGGACGGCGATTCACGTCGACGTACGCCCCTCGGAGCCAATGGCGATGACCAAGCTTGTGGCGCCGCCAAAGCGTGCGATGACAGACAATCGATCCATCTGACCAGGCAGGCACTTTCACGACATGGCCGTTGTCGCCGATGTCGTCGTTCAGAATCCAGCCGTCGCCCTCCGGGGGCTCGTCGGCAAGGCGAGGTTCGTCGCGCAGGGCAAGCCAGTGAGTCACCCCGTACTGCCAGTCCATCAGGTCCTCGGTTGCGTGGATGCACATCAGGGGCCATTCAGACCGTCGGTCGGACGTGCTGCCGCTCGCAGGACTGGCCAGCCGCGATCACTCCTCAGCGGGGTCTGGACTGGGGAAGGTGGGTCGAGTGCGAGTCCGACCAATCGGAGCTTCTCACCTGCCGACCGCGCCGATCCAAGGATCTCCCGGATATTGCGTTGCACCGAGCACGACTCACACTCGTCCCCGTGGGCCGCCGGTCCGCCGCTCGGCCCGCCGAGGCTTCCACCGTCCTGATGACTGTCGGATTGGCCGTAGCTACTTTCTGATGAATTTAGCGTCATGATGTAAGAATAGATGACATCATGTAATTGAGCATGAAATGTGTGTAACTTGAGTTACGTCACGTCATGTCTTTATGCATGACGTGTCCTGCTAGATGCGGGCAGGATCGACACGTGACCCCGGCCGAACTGGACGCGCTGATTGCGGGCAACGTGCGCGCGGCGCGAGCACGCGCCCGGCAACGCCAGGAAGATCTTGCCGACGAGATGGGCTGGCAGCGCGTGACGGTCAGCAATCTGGAAGCCGGTAAGCGTCGAATCACAGTTGCAGACGCCGTGGCACTCTGCGCGGCCTTGAAGATCAGCTTCCGCGAACTGCTCCAGGGCGCACCCGAAGACGTGTTCCAGGCGTTGGATCTCACCGGACCTCAGTGACGACCCGCCGCCGGGGGATAGCTGCGATGCGCATTGGGGCTGAGGTCCCGGCCACTGCCGGCCGTTCGACGTTGCCCGCCTGCGTGCCTTTGGCGGGCTGATGGATCGCCCTTACGTATGGACTCCTGCGGCTGTCCGAGCTCTGCAAGACGCCTTCCAGGTGGTCTTCCCGGCGATGACCGATGAGGCATTCGCGCAGGATGTCTTGAGGATCGCGCCGCGCACCCTCTACAACTGGCGGAACCGGCCGCAGGCCAAGCCACTCAGGCAAGACATGCAGACGGAACTGACCCGCACCCTCAGAGATGCTCCCGAGGCTGTGGCCGACCGATTCCGGGAGATGCGCCCCGCGCCTTCTGCTGTTGGTTCTTCGGCCGACGCGACGCACTCTCGGACTGCCTACCCGTCCGGGCTGCAAGTAGCAGTAACCATCCTGCAGAACCTCGCCGAGCCATCCGCCGGACAGGTCGCGTACCGTCCCGAAGATCTAGCAGCGACTGTGCTCGACTGGCTGACATCTGCTGTAGGGCAGGCGATTGTGAGTGCAGACGGCAGCCGCGTCAGCAGCTCGGACGTTGAGCTGGTGCGAACGATGATCTCAGCGATAGACACGATCGAGCGACGGGCAGGTGGTGCGGAGTGTCGAGCAACCGCCCGTCGGTACCTGCACGACGTTGCATTGCCAATGCTCCAAAGGGAGATCCAAGCGGACACCCGATCGGATCTCTTCTCCGCAGTGGCTGAGCTGTGCGAGATCGTCGGCTGGATGTACTACGACGCCGGACAGCACGGTGCAGGCCAGGCGTACTTCACGCAAGCGCTGCGGCTTGCGCGCGAGGTAGGCGACCACGCGTTGTCGGCGTACCTGATGACGAGCATCACCCACCAAGCACTTCACGTCGGGCAAGCAGGTGCAGCTCTGCGAGTGGCCAAGGCGGCCCGCAATGTTGCCGAGTCGGCAGGCAGTCCGCAGGTCCTGGTAGAGGCTGACCTGTTGCTCGCCCGATCACACGCACGCCTCGGAGCAGTCGGTGAAGCAACCGCCGCGCTCCGTACGGCGGAGCAGTCTTACGAGCAGATCCAGTCAGCGGAGCCTCGTACGTGGGAACCGCAGTGGGATGAAATCATGTTTGCAAGCCACGCGGGGACTTGCTGGAACGACCTGGGCAACACGAAGGAAGCGAGGCGGCATCTCACTCAGGTTTGGGAGGGATCGGGAGACCGGCCGAGGCGCAGAATCTACAGCGCGGCAGAACTCGGAATAGCGGCAACCCGAGAAGGCGAGTTGGAACTCGCATGCCATTACGGCACGGAGATAATCTCCTTGAGCGACAACGTTGATTCAAATCGTGCACAACGACATCTTGAGCGGCTGGCCGCAAAGCTGGAACCGTTCAAGACGACTCATGTTGTCCGAAGCTTCTTCGACCAGAGCGGTCTAAATCCAGAAGGTGTAACCAAATGATCCACCCAAGCCGCGAGGCTGACCTAGCAGCCGAAGGCGAACCGGAGAAGGAATTCAACATCGGCATCGCAGGACGACTGCCGAAGAAGACGACAGCGGGGGGCGCTCTCGTACGCAACAGCGAAGGACTGATCCTCTTCCTTGAAGCGGTCTACAAGCCGACGCTTGAGATCCCCGGCGGGGTCGCTGAATTCGATGAGTCGCCGCTCGACGCAGCCCGCCGCGAAGCGCGCGAGGAAATCGGCATCGATATCGAGATCGGCCCAGCCCTCGTCATCGACTGGATACCCGCTACCGGCGTCTGGCACGACGGCGTCATGTTCATCTTCGACGGCGGCGTTCTGACCGATGAGCAGATTGCGCAGATCACCTTGGATGACACCGAGGCTCGACGGTTCCAGTTCATGACGCTCGATCAGGCCAGCGACCGTATGCGGCCGTCGATGGTCCGCCGCATCGCGTGCGCGCAGGAGGCGCTGCGGCAAGGGGCTCCGATCTACGCGGAGTTCGGGCGAGTCCCTGACAACAAGGCGGCGGGCGCGGCGCCGGTCGACAGCACTCGTGGCTGAATCCCCGGCGCGGCTCGTCCGTGAGTTTCACGAGGCATTCGAGCTAAGGCACCCCGACCGGCCCACGCCACTGCCGGCCGGACTGGCCGCCGCCCGCCAACGGATTCTCGATGAGGAGGTACGCGAGGTTGCCGAAGCCGCCCAAGGCGGCAACCTCGTTGAAATCGCCCACGAGCTGGCAGACGTGGTCTACGCGGCATACGGAACAGCGATCAGCTACGGCATCGACCTTGACGCCGTCCTCGCCGAGATCCACAAGGCGAACATGACCAAGCTCGATGCCAACGGCAGACCCATCGAGCGGGACGGGAAAGTGCAGAAAAGCGACTTGTACCGCCCGCCCAACATCGCGAGCGTGATCGCGCAGCAGGCGGGAACGGCCTGACACATTCGTTGTCCAGCAGCGGCTGTGAATGGCTGATCCTAAATATCTCCCAAACCGTCGGCCTGTGGTGACGTTTTCGCAGGTCAGGGGCGAGAGTGCATCTCGGCTGTAAATCTGTCGGCTTATGCCTACGCAGGTTCGAACCCTGCACCCGCCACACGTGCGACAAGTGGCCCCTGACCTGCGGAAACGCGAGTCGGGGGCCATTGTCGTTTCTGGAGTTCGGTGTCTGGGGGTGTCCGGCCATGACCCGGCCGAACGCCGGTCACGCGGTCTGTGCCTGGCCGTCACGGGCGTAGAGCTGGAGTGTGGTGCCAGGCGGGTGGGGTGGTAATCGGGTCGCTTGGGGTGTTGGTGGGGCGGCATGCTGGGGGGTGTGGGTGAGACGTTGTTGCGGAAGTGGCTGTTGGGGGATTTTGGGTTGGATGTGGTGGAGGTCACGTCTGTTGGGTACGGGGCGGATGTGGCGGCGCGGGTTTGGAAGGTGGTTACGGGTGCCAATGCGTATGCGGTGAAGTGGAGTGGGGCGGGGACCAACACCGGGCATCAGGTGGCGGCGTACTTGGCTGATTGTGGGGTGCCGGGCGTGCCGGAGATGGTTCGTACGGTTGATGGCGGGCTGTGGAGTGTTCACGCGAAGAAGCGGTTGACGGTGGTGCCGTGGATCGACGGGGTACGGGCGGCTGACAGCGGGCTGTCGGGTGAGCAGTGGGGGGCGTACGGGCGGCTGCTTCGGCGGGTGCATGATGCTGAGTTGCCGGATCGGCTTCGTGAGGCGTTGCCGAAGCAGAGTCACATTGATGCGCGGATGCCGGCGGTGGAGCGGGAGGTGCGTACGCGGCTGGAGGCGCCGGAGGGGGATGTTCAGGAGGAGCTGGCGGGGGTTTGGGCGGAGTACGACAAGGTGATTGCCGATCTGTGCAGGAACCGTCCGCGGGAGCCGTACGGCCCGCGGGTGGTGTGCCACGGCGACCCCCACCTCGGCAACGTCCTGGTCGGACGGAGCGATGCGCGGGGCGCGGGCGGGCAGGAACTGCATCTGATTGATTGGGATGACGTGATTTTGGCACCGCGGGAGCAGGATTTGATGTTCATGCTCGGGGGGATGGGGGCTGTCGGTCCGGCTACGGCTGCTGAGCAGGGCGCCTTTCTGGCTGGGTACGGGCAGCATGAGCTGGATGAAGACGCGGTTCGCTACTACCGGCACGTTCGTGCGTACGAAGACGTCATTGGCTGGTCGCATCAAGCCATCACGGGGCCTGACGAGGCGTACGCGCTCGATGTCACCAAAGGCATCCTCAGCACCGGCCTGGCAGCCCTGGCCACGCGCTGAGCACGCGCTGAGCACGCGCTGAGCACGCGCTGAGCACGCGCTGAGCACGCGAGCAGGGTCGCGCCGAGGCGGACGTGTGTACTAACCCCCGGCGACCGCGTTGCGTACCATCCGAGGTGCGGCGCCGAGTTCGCGGCGGCAGGTCTTGTTGAAGGCCTGCAGGTCCGGGATGCCGACCGAGGCGGCGACAGCCGGAATCGACAAAGTCGAGGACACCAGTAGATGCCGGGCGCGGGTCATGCGGCGGGTGCGGATGTACGCGATCACCGTCTGGCCGGTCTCGGCCTGGAAGAGCCGGGTGAGGTGGTTGTGCGACACCCCGGCCAGCCGCGCCAGAGCGGGCACAGTCAGGGGTTGCGCGAGGTTGGCCTCGATGTGCGCGATCGCGGTGGAGACCGCGGGATGACCGGTTTCCGTGGTCGCCGGAGTCAGGTCGGCGATCCGCCAGAGCGCCGCCCACACCTCGGCCCTGGTGCGGCCGGAACCGGACGGTGACGACTCGACGGCCGACCGGAGCAGGCGTGACAACAGCGGCGCCACGTCCCCGGCGTCCTGGACGACGGGTACGTACGAGGGCTCGCCCGCGACAACAGGCCGGAAATGCGCGTACAAATGTTCCGACCGCCCTCGGTAGTCGAACTGCACCTGGGTCCCGGCCGGCGTCAGCGAGACGTACCCAGGGGCGACCGGGAACGTCGTACCCAGCAGCGTCAGCTCGGCCGAGTAGTTGTAAAGATGCAGCTGCCAGAGGTCCGGCAGCCGGAAGACGTCACGCAGTTTGCGTACGCCGTGGATGCCCGCGCCGGCGTTCACCACTTCCGGCGGGGTCTCCAGATGCAACGCGATCATGGTGAAAAATTACCACCAGTGGTGATCACAACCCACGCATTGGCACGGGAATCGAATCTAGCCTGGAGGAGTAGCGACCACTACTGATCATGGGAGTCTTGATGCCTCAGCCGCATCGGAAACACCTGCTCACCTCGGTCCAAATGGCGCATTTCGTCGCCACCGGCGCGCTCCGGATGGACGCGGTCGTCCCGGACGAAATGAACCAGCAGGCGATCGAGGTCCTGAACAACGGCATCCCCGGAGTTCCGTACGGCACCCCGCTGTCGGAGGCGTTCGTGGACAGCGACTTCGTCCAGCGGCTGGTGCGGCTGCCCGAGGTGGCCGGCGCGATCCACAGCCTGGTCGGTCCGGAGCCGACCGTCGACCACCACGCCGTCCACATCCGCAAGGCGCACGAGGGTGAGGCGCAGAACCTGCACGGCGACGCGATCATCGACGTCCGGACCGACGCGTTCGACGTACAGCTGATGTACTACCCGCAGGACGTCACGCTCGAAATGGGCGGCACCCTGAGCGTCCCGGGCAGCCACCTGCGCAAGACCAACGAGTCCGACACCGGCCGGTACCAGAACCTGCTCGGTCAGACCCGGCTGGTCTGCCCGGCGGGAACCGTTCAGTTCCTGCACCACGGCATCTGGCACGGCGGCCGGAAGAACGACAGCGATCTCGATCGGTACATGTTCAAGATCCGGTTCAACCCGACCGTACGGCAGGTCCGGCTGTGGAACACCGACGACCTGTACGACGAGGCGGTCGCGGCCGAGCTGGAGCAGTCGTTCCCCTGGTACGAGAACGCGACCGGCCGGCTGGAGCGGTACAACCGCATCCTGTTGTGGCGCGCGATCAGCGGCGACGACACCTACGACCCGAACTACTGGGTCACCCGCGTCTCGAACCGCCCGCAGCGCGTGGTGGCCGACCGCGTCAACAACCCGCACGCCGCCGCGAACAAGAAGGAGATGGCATGACCGCCACCGCCGAAACCCCACAGGTCACCGGACCGCTCACCGGGCTGCGGCAGCAGGTGCTGGTGCTGTACCTGGCCTCGTCCGCGCTGGACGCCCGCGTGGTGGGCTGGTCGGCGTACGACGGAACCGGCGGAACGCACCCGACCACAGGTGATTCCGACGTCCCGCCGTACGCGACCGGGCTGGACGCGCTCAAGGACGGCTGGCGGCTGTTCCAGGCGTCGCAGCTGCACCAGCCGTACCCGGGTCACGAGTACGACGTGTCGTTCCTCAAGCACGAGTTCTTCTTCGAAAAGCTCGTCTGAGAGACGTCGTCTAGATCGGCAGGATGCAAACCGGCTTCGGCCAGCTGACCGTGTTGTCCTGAGCGGTCAGCCGGCCGTCGTCGATGCTGAAGACGGCGATCTGGTCGGACTGCTCGTTGGCGGCGTACAGCGTCGGCTCCTCCAGGCTCAACGCGAGGTGCCGCGGCCACCTGCCGCCGGAGCTGATCGTCTGCACCAGCTCGACGCTCAGCCCGTTCGGCGCGACCTGGAAGACCGCGATCGTGTCGTCACCCCGGTTCGACCCGTACAGGAAGCGGCCGTCGGCGGAGATCAGCAGCTCGGCCGGGTAGTTCTCGCCCGGTGAGTCGGCCGGCCGGGTCGACACGGTCTGGACGATCTGCAGCTTCCCGTCGAGGTAGCTGCAGACGGTGAGCGTCGAGTCGAGCTCGTTGATCACGTACGCCGCGATCGCCATCGGGTGGAAGACCAGGTGCCGCGGACCGGCGCCCGGGTGGATGTGCAGCCGATCCACCTCGGTCAGCTGGCCGTCCGCGGTCAGCGTCGACGAGTACACGGTGTCGGTGCCGAGGTCGACGTCGAAGACGTACACGCCCGCCTGATCGAACGTGACCTGGTGGGCGTGTGGTCCGCTCTGCCGGTCCTGGTTCGGCCCGGTGCCCTCGCGCTGGACGAGTGCCGCGCGCTCCCCGAGCGATCCGTCCGCGTTGATCGGGTGTACGGCGACCGAGCCGGAGGTGTAGTTCGCCGTCAGCAGGAACCGCCCGGACGGGTCGATGTCGACGTGGCACGGATGCGCACCGCCGGTCGGCTGGTCGTTCAGCAGCTCCAGACCGCCGTCCGGCTGGATCGCGAGGGCAGTGACCCGGCCCTCGTCCTCCTCGTCGGCGGCATACAGGAACCGGCCGTCGGCGGACCTGACCAGGAACGACGCGTCGGCGACGGTCGCGACCGTCTTCAGCCCGTCCAGCGGCCCGAACGCGATCCCGTCCCCGCCACCGGCCTGACTGGTGTAGCTGCCGACATAGATCCGCTCAGAAGTCATGGGCCCTACCCTGCCAGCTCACCGGCCGCCGAGCACGCCTCTGTCCATCTAGTGCGGGCACTAGTGTGATCCGATGGACAGCACAGCGTTCCTGCGGCGGATCGGCATCGACTCGTACGGCGGTCCGCCTCGGCTGGATGCGTTGACTCGGCTGCATGAGGCGTTCGTGGATCAGGTGCCGTACGAGACCATCCAGTACCAGCTCACACTCGGTGGTCCGTTGGAGCCGGAGGAGTCCGCGAAGCGGATCATCGCCCGGGAAGCCGGTGGGTACTGCTTCCAGCTCAACGGCAGCTTCGCTCTGCTGCTGACCACCCTCGGGTACCAAGTACGCATGCACCGCGGCAGCGTCCACACCGTGACGCGGGACGCGGACATCGATGCCACGCACCTGGTGCTGACGGTCAGTGGACTGGCCGAGGATCCGGAGCGGGTCTGGCTGGTCGACGCGGGCCTCGGCGACGGTCTGCGGCAGCCGATGCCGTTGGAGCTCGGTACGGCCGAGCAGTACCCGTTCACGCTCCGCCTCCGCCGGTCGGAGAAGACCGCCGACGGCTGGCGGCTCGACCACGATCCACGACAGGGCCTGATCGGCATGGACTTCGAGTCGGCGGCAGTCGGGCTGGACGCGTTCGCGGCGCAGCACACTGCCTTGTCGATGGATCCGGCGTCCCGGTTCGTCACCGTGGCGTCGGCCTTTCGGCGTACGCGGCAATCGGTCGTCGTGGTGCGTTCGATCGGGATGAGCGAGACCTTCGCCGACCGCGTGGACCACACCTTGCTCGACAACCCGGCCGACTACTTCACCGCGCTCGCGGACATCTTCCGGCTGCCGCTCCCCCAGTACGGCCCGGCCGACCGCGACCGGCTGTGGCGCCGGGTGTGGGCGCAGTACGAGGCGTTCCTGGCGCGGACGTCAGGTAGCCAGCGCGAAGAGGATGCTGGGTAGGACCGAAATGACCGCGGTGATCGCGGCGAACAGCGAGATCATCGCGACCGCCGGGCTTTCGATGTCGACCGAGAACGGGTCGTCGGCCGGGAGTCGGAAGAGTTCGGCGACCCAGCGGAGGTAGACGGCCAGGCCGATCATCACGTTGATCGCCATCACGATCGCCAGCCAGCCGAGGTGCGCGTCGATGACCGCCTGGAACGCGGCGAACTTGGTGAACAGGCCCGCTAGCCCCGGCGGCAGACCGGCCAGCACGACCAGGAAGAAGATCAGCGCGGCCGCGAGGCCGGGCTCGGAGCGGACCATGCCGCGGTAGTCGGTGAGCCGGCCGCCGGGGCGGTGCCGCTGCACGACGGCGACGGCTCCGAACGCGCCGAGCGTGACCACGACGTACGCCGCCAGGTACCCGACTACTGCCTGCGCGTCGCCGACGGCGAGCGGCGCGAGCAGGAAGCCGACCTGGCCGATCGACGACCAGGCGAGCAGCCGCACCGCCTCGACCTGACGCAGCGCGGCGAGGTTGCCGACCGTCATCGTGACGGCGGCGAGGATGGCGACGACGGTCCGCAGGGACGAGCCGTCCGGCGCGATCCCCGACGTCATCAGGACCAGCAGTCCGGCGACGCCGGCCGACTTCGACACGACGGCAAGGAACGCGGTGACCTCGACCGGAGCGCCGACGTACGTGTCCGGCAGCCAGCCGTGGAACGGCACCGCCGCGATCTTGAACGCGAACCCGACGATGACGAACAACCCGGCGGCGAACGCGACCCGGGCCAGGTCCGGGTCCAAACCAGTCAACCGATTCGCGATCGTGCTCAGGTAGAGCGAGCCGGTCACCCCGTACAGGTAGGAGACGCCGAACAGCATCACCGCGGTCGACAGCACCGACACCAGGAACGCCTTCAGCGCGCCTTCCGAACCGCGCCGGTCCCGCCGGAGCGCGACCATCGCGAAGCTCGGCAGCGACACCACCTCGAGCGCGATCACCAGCGTCGCGAGGTCCCGCGCGCCGGCCAGTACGGTCGCGCCGGTGAGCGCGCTGAGCAGGAGGAAGTGGTACTCGCCGATCGGGATGTCCGCGGCCAGCAACCGGTACGCGGACAGGCCGACGACACCGAGCCCACCGACCAGGAGCACCGCCCACAACCCGGCGGTCAACGGTTCGAAGACCAGACTGCACTCCGCCGGGCCTTCCACTGCCGTCCGGCAGAACGCGGGTTTGAAGTCGGTCCGCTGCGCCCAGACGAAGACCAGCCCGAACAGGATCACCACACTGGTCAGCAACGTCACGACGGTGTGCCGGAGCTCGGCCGACGCGCTCTTCCAGAAGCTGTCCACGAGCAGCACCGCGACCGCGCCGATCGCCAGCACCAGCGGTACGGCGATCGCCTGCCAATCCATCCAGGTCAGGGTCACAGTGCACCCCACTGCTGGAGGAGGAGGCCGGGCCAAACGCCCAGGAGCACGGTCAGGGTGATCAGCGGGGTCCAGGTGACCAGCTCGATGCCGCTCAGATCGACCGCGAAGGCGGCCGGTGGGTTCTCGGCCGGGTCGCCTTGGCACAGGTTGCGGACCAGGCGCAGAAAGTACGCCGCGGTCAGTACGGTGCCGAGCCCGGCGATCACCATGAACACCAAGAACGTTGTCCTCGGCAACCACGGCGCCGGATCGTACGCCCCGAGCAGTACCAGCATCTCGCCCCAGAACCCGGCCAGCCCGGGCAGACCGAGCGAAGCGAGGCAGGCGAATGTCAGCAGCGCGGCGATCCGCGGCAGCCGCGCGTACAGGGCCCGCCCGATCGCGCGCAGGTCGCTGGTGTCGTGCCGGTCCTTGATCGCGCCGGCGAGGAAGAACAGCAGGCCGGTGATCAACCCGTGCGCGATGTTCGCGAACAGCGCGCCGCGCAGCCCGGCCGGTGACATCGTCGAGATACCGAGCCCGATGAAGCCCATGTGGCCGACACTCGAGTACGCGATCAGCCGCTTCACGTCGGTCTGGGCCAGACAGGCCAGCGATCCGGCCACGATCGCGACCGTCGAGAACCCGCCCAGGTACGGCGCGATGGTCGCCGTGGCGTCGGGCAGTACGGGCACCAGGATCCGGATCATGCCGTACGTACCCAGCTTCAGGAGGACGCCCGCGAGCAGCACCGATCCGACCGTCGGCGCCTTGGCGTGCGCGTCCGGCAGCCAGATGTGCAACGGCCACAGCGGCACCTTCACCGCCAGACCGACCGCGATCAGCACGGCCGCGGCCAGTGGGATGCCGTGCCCGCCGAGCACCGGCGACGAGGTCAGGTAGACGAGGTCGAACGTCCCCGCGACCCGCTGCACCAGCAAGAACCCGAGCAGCATCAACGCCGACCCGAACACCGTCATCAGAATGAACGTGGTCGCGGCCCGCTTCCGCCCGGCCGGGTCGTGGTGGTCGCCCCAGATGTCGATCACCAGCCACATCGGGATCAGCACGATCTCGAAGCAGACGAAGAACAGCACCAGGTCGAGCGCCGAGAACGTCCCGAGTACACCCGCCTCGATCACCAGCAGCAGCGCGATCAGCGAGCGCGTACGCCCGATCCGCGGCGTGATCTTCAGCGAGTACAGGCAGCAGACGAAGGTGAGCAGCGCGGTCAGGGCGATCAGCGGCACCGAGATCGAGTCGACGCCGACGTGGAACCGGACGTCGAGGGACGGAATCCACGCCACGTCCAGCTCGGCGTACCGCCGGTTGCCGGCCGGTGCGCCGGCCCACAACAGCACCGCTCCGATCAGAACGAGGCCCGAAATCACCGACCCGTACGCGGCCGCGAATTTGTCGCCGAGTGTGGCCGGGACCGCCCACAGGGCCAGCGCGGCGAGGATCGGCAGCGCGAGCATGCCGAGCAGGATCGCGTTCACGAGCCGATCACCCCCGCCAGCACGGCCAGCGCGACCACGCCGATCACGGCGGCGGTCAGGTACGTCTGTACGTTGCCGGTCTGCAACCGGCGGAAGCCCTGTGACGCCAGCGTGCCCGCGCGGCCCGCCGCCCGGACGTACGCGCCGACGACATCGCGATCGCCCGCGACGGTCAGCTTCGCCAGCCAGTGCACCGGCACCACGACCGCGGCGTGGTACGCCGGATCGACGTCGAACTCACGCTCGAGCACGACCGGCCGTGGATCGGCCCCACGACGCCACAGCGAGTACGCCGGGAAGGCACCGAGGACGACCAGTGCGGCCGAGATCAGCCCGATCACCCAGTTGAGGTGTACGCCGTCCGCGTACCCGAGGGCGATCGCGGCGACCGCCAGCAGCACGAGCGGCGCCAGCATCACCCACGGCGCATCGCGCAGCTTGGACGTGTCGGGATCGTCCAGCTCCGCCTTGCCCTCTTCGAAGGCGTCGACCCCACCGGCCAGCGCGGGCGTCCGGAAGAACACCCACAGCCACAGCCGTACGCAGTAGAACGCGGTCAGCGCGGCGGTCAGGCAGACCGAGAGCAGGACTACCCAGCCGATCGCCGACCCGTCGTGCGCCCGCTCCCAGGCCGCCTCGATCACGGTGTCCTTGGAGAAGAACCCCGCGAACCCCGGTACGCCGGCGAGCGCCGCGAGTCCGATCGTCATGGTTACGAACGTCACGCGCAACACCTTCCGCGACCGGCCGCGGCGCGTGTACCGGCGCAGGACGACGAGGGCCGCGCTGCCGATCTGATGCAGGAGCACCCCGGCGCACAGGAACAGCAGGCCTTTGAAGGCGGCGTGCGTGACCAGGTGGAAGAGCGCCGCGTGCCGGCCGTCGGCCGTACCGAGGGACAGCGCGGAGAACATGATCGCGAGCTGGCTGACCGTCGACCAGGCGAGTACGCGCTTGACCTCGACCGCGGCGGAAGCGCACAACGCGGCGAACAGCATGGTCACGCAGGCGACGATCGCCAGCACGGTGAGCGTGGTCCGCGAAGCGGAGAACACGTTGTACAGCCGGGCGATCAGGAAGACGCCGGCGGCAACCATCGTGGCCGCGTGGATCAGCGCGCTGACCGGGCTCGGGCCGGGCATCGCGTCCGGGAGCCAGGTCTGCAACGGGACCTGCGCCGACTTGCCGACCACACCGACCAGGAGCAGCAGCGTCCCGGTGGTGAGCACGCCGGGTGCGATCCGCGCCGGATCGAGCTCCGAGATCCGGAACGTGTGCGCGCCGACCCCGAGTACGAAGATGCCGAACAGGAACCCGACATCGGCGAACCGGGTCATCAGGAACGCCTTGACCGCGCCGGACCGGGCGTCGCGCCGCTCCCAGTAGTGGCCGATCAGCAGGTACGAACAGGCGCCCATCACCTCCCACCCGATCAGCAGGAAGAACAGGCTGTCCGAGATCACGACGGTCACCATCGCCGCGGTGAACAGCGTGACCAGGGCGTGGTACGAAGCGGGGCGCTCCTGGAGGTACCCGAGTGAGTACACCTGGACGCACGTCGCGATCACGCCGACCACCGCGAGCAGCAGGACAGTCAGATCGTCGGTACGGGCGGCGAAACCGATCGTGAGGTCGCCGACCGGGGAGTTCAGGAACGCGACCTGGTCGGGCGTGGCGCCGTGCAGCAGGGCCGCGAACAGCAGGATCAGCAGCGAGAAGGCGACGCCGGTGACGCGCCAGACGGTCGCGATCACGACGCCTCCTCCGGCCCGCGCGACGCCGCCCGGTCAGTCGCCTCCACCAGGCCGGGCCCCTCCGCCGCGCCGGGCACCTCCACCAGGTCACGCGCGGCGTCCGCGTCGACGTGGCCGTGGCCGCGGAACAGCAGCAGGACGATCGCCAGGCCCAGACCGATCTCGGCCGCGGCCAGTGTGATCACGAAGACGGCCAGCGTCTGGCCGGCCGTGTCCAGCCGCCACGCGTCGAAGGCGACCAGGTTCAGGTTCACCGCGTTCAGCATCAGCTCGAAGGACATCAGCATCGTGATCGCGTTGCGGCGCGCCAGCACGCCGTACACACCGAGGCAGAACAGGACGACCGCCAGCAGCAGCGGGAGGATCAACGGCACCGTCAGTCCCCCTTCTTGTGCTGCGACAGGGCGATCGCGCCGATCAGCGCGGCCAGCAGCAGCACCGAGAGGACCTCGAACGGGAGCACCCAGGTCTTGAACACCTGCGTACCAACGGCTTCGGCCGAGCCGTTCGGTACCGGCCTGATCTTCTTGTTGCCAAAGGCAAGCACCACGCCGGCGCCGAGGAGCAGCGCGAGGGCGCCCGCGACGACGGCCGCGAACGGGCTGCGGCCGGTGGTGAGACCGGGCAGCGGGTTGGTCGGGGCCTTGGTCAGCATCAGGGCGAACAGGACGAGTACGACGATCGCGCCGACGTACACCAGGATCTGCACCAGCGCGACGAACTCGGCGTGCAGCGCGCCGAAACAACCGGCCACCCCGCCGAGCGCGACCACCAGCCAGAGCGCCGCGTGCACGATCCGGCGCGAGGTGACGACGAGCACGGCCGCCACCACCGCTACCACCCCGGCGACGGCGAACAGAACCGTCGTCACGCTTGATCCTCGGCTGGCCGGTCCCCGGCGGGCTGATTGTCGCCGGCTTGGTTGTCGGGTGCCGGGCCGGGGTCGATCGGTTGTGGTGCCGGGACCGTCCACATCCAGTCCCGGAGGCGGTCCTTCTCGTGGGTCAGATTGCGGATGTCGGTCTCCGCGTACTCGAACTCCGGCGACCAGAACAGCGCGTCGAACGGGCAGGCCTCGATGCAGATCCCGCAGTACATGCAGAGGCTGAAGTCGATCGCGAACCGGTCCAGTACGTTCCGGCTGCGTTCCCGGGCCTGCTCACCGACCGACGGCGCGGTCTCGGTGTGCGAGTCGATGTAGATGCACCAGCTCGGGCACTCGCGGGCGCACAGCATGCAGGAGGTGCAGTTCTCCTCCATCAGCGCGATCACCCCGCGACTCCGCGGCGGCAACTCGGGCAGGACATCCGGGTACTGCTCGGTGACGGACCGCCGGGCCAGCGTCCTCGCCGTGACCTTCAGCCCGTCGACCAGCCCCTTACCTGGCAACCCCACGATCCACCTCCCGTCTCTCTACCAGGACCCTAGCGCCCCGACCGCCGTTCCGCCCATCGACTCGGGCTCAGCCACTCCGGGAGCGGAGATAGGCCTGTTCGGCCTGGTTGGGAGTCAGCGACAGGGCAGTCCGGTACGCGGCCCGGGCTTCGGCGGGGCGGTTGAGACGAGTCAGGAGATCGGCGCGGATCGCATGGAACAGGTAGTAGGTGGTCAGCGGAAGCGCATCGACCAGCTCCAGCGCGGCCGCCGGGCCGGTCACTTCGGCGACCGCGACGGCGCGGTTGAGCGCCACCACCGGCGTGAGTTCCAACGCCAGGAGATGGTCGTAGAGCTGCACGATCTGGGGCCAGTCAGTCGCCGCGGCGGTGCGGGCGTCGGCGTGTACGGCGTTGATGGCGGCCTGGAGTTGGTACGGACCAGGCTGATTCCGGCGCAGGCACTGCCGGACCAGCGACTGCCCCTCCGCGATCAGCGCGCTGTCCCAGCGGGAGCGGTCCTGATCAGCCAGCCGGACGAGTGAACCATCGGCCGCGACCCGCGCCGGGCGGCGAGATTGCTGGAGCAGCATCAAACCGAGCAGACCGACTGCTTCAGGCTCATCCGGCATCAGGTCGACGAGCAGACGGCCGAGCCGGATCGCTTCACGGGCGAGCTCGTCGCGAACCAGGCTCTCGCCCGACGACGCCGCGTACCCCTCGTTGAAGATCAGGTACACCACCGCGAGTACGCCCCGGACCCGTTCCGGCAGATCGGCCTCGTACGGCACGCGGTACGGGATGCCCGCGGCGCGGATCTTCGCCTTGGCGCGGACCAGCCGCTGCGCCATCGTCGGCTCCGGGACCAGGAAGGCATGCGCGATCTCCGCGGTGCTGAGGCCGCCGAGCATCCGCAGCGTGAGCGCGACGCGTACGTTCAGCGCGAGCGCCGGGTGGCAGCAGGTGAAGATCAGCCGGAGACGGTCGTCCTGCACGGCACCCTCCTCCACCGGCTCGGTCTCGGCGTGCAGCAGCGCCGCCTGGGCCTGCTTGCCGGCCCGCGCCGCCTCGCGCCGCAGCCGGTCGACGGCGCGGTTCCGCGCGGTCGTGATGATCCAGCCGGCCGGGCTCGGCGGTACGCCGCTCTCCGGCCACTTCTCGATCGCCGCCGCGAACGCGTCCTGGACGGCGTCCTCGGCGATCTCCAGATCACCGAACACCCGCGTCAGGACCGCCACGGCCCGCCCGTGCTCGGCCCGGAAGATCGCTTCCAGACCAAGCTCCGGGGGTGGATTCACGAGTAGAAGGGCCTGACCTCGATGGCAAGACCACGCAGTACTTCGGCCAGCCGCCGCGCCCAGTGCAGTGCGGCGTCCAGGTCCGCCACCTTGATCACGGTGAACCCACCGAGGTGTTCTTTGCCTTCCGTATATGGACCGTCCGTGACGAGTACCTCGTCGTCGCGCGCCTTCAGTACGGTCGCGGTCTCCGGCGGGTGCAGGCCGGCGGCGAACACCCAGACGCCGGCCGCCCGCATCTCCTCGTTCAACGCCTGCAGGTCACCCATGATCGGTTCCAGGACCTCGGCGTCGGGCGCGGGTCCGTCGGGCTGGTAGATGCTGAGCAGGTACTGGTTCATCACTGCCTCCTTCTCATCACCTGTACGAACAGTCTCAGCCCGGATCGACAGGCAGCACCACGGTGATTTCCAGGCCGCCGCCGGCACGCGGTACGGCGGTCACCGTCCCACCATGCGCCTCCGCCACCGACCGTACGATCGACAGGCCCAGCCCGGCACCCTTGCCGCCGACCAGCCGCTCCGCGCCGAGCCGGTAGAACGGCTTGAACAGCGCCTCCACCTCGTACGGCGGGATCTCGGGCCCGGTGTTGGTGACCACCACCTCCACTTGGTCGCCGACGGTCTTGCTGATCACCCGTACCCATCGCCCGGTTCCCTGCTGGTCCGTGTTGTGGCGGATGCCGTTCTCGACCAGGTTGTGGACGAGCCGCTCAAGCAGGAGCGCGTCGCCTCGCGTGGGCGCGTCGCCGGCGCCGCGGATGACCTCGACGCCGGCCGCATCCGCCTCACCAGCCAGTTGCCCGGCCACGTGCGTGACGATGTCCGCGAAGTTCACCGGGTACGTGGTCGTGAGCTGCTTCTCGGAGTCGGCCAGGATCAACAGGCCCTCGATCAGCTGCTCGTGCCGCGCGTTGATCGTGAGCAGACTCTCCCCCAGCTCCTTCACGTCCGCCGACGCCGTACGCCGGTGCATCGCGACTTCCACCAGCGCCCGGCCGAGCGTCAGCGGCGTACGCAGCTCATGCGACGCGTTGGCGACGAAGCGGCGCTGGCCGTCGAACGAGTGGTCCAGCCGCTCCACCATCGTGTCGAACGCGTCAGCCAGGTTCTTCACCTCATCGTCCGGGCCCTTCAGCGCGATCCGTTCGTGCAGGGCGGACGGCGAGGCGGAGATGCGGCGAGCCGTGTCCGTGACCCGGTGCAGCGGCGCCAGTACCCGCCCGGCGACCAGCCAGCCGAACCCCGCCGCCAGCGCGCCGACCGCGACCAGCGCGATGCTGCCCTGGGTCAGGAACGTCTTCACGGCCGCCGCGCGGACCTGATCACGTTGCTGGGCCAGCACCCGCTCCGCGTCGGGACCGCTCAGCACGGCGCCGTCCTTGTTCATCACGTACGCGTCCGGCGGTGGCAGTGCCTTCTGAGTGGTACCCGGGTTCACGTACGTGCCCTTGATCAGTACTCGGTACTGCTGGCCGAGGTTCGCGTTGAACAGGGCATACGTGACGCCGAGCAGGAGCACGCCCGCGACCATGAACAGGCCGCCGTACAGGAGGGTCAGCCGGCCGCGGAGCGAGAGTCTTCTCAAGGGATGCGGTACCCGACGCCGGTGACCGTCTCGACCAGACCCGGTTCGCCCAGCTTCCGGCGCAGTTTGAGAATCGTCAGCCGGACCGCTCCGGTGAACGGATCCACATGCTCGTCCCATGCCTTCTCCAGCAGTTGTTCGGCCGACACGGTCGCGCCGTCGGCTCGCAGCAGCTCCGCGAGTACGGCGAACTCCTTCTTCGACAACGGCACGTACCGGCCGTCCCGGAACACCTCGTGGCGGGCCGGGTCCAGCGCCAGCCCGGCCCGCCGCAGCACCGGCGGATCGGCCGGCCGGCTGCGCCTGCCGAGCGCCAGCACCCGCGCCGCCAGCTCGGCGAACGCGAACGGCTTGGTCAGATAGTCGTCCGCGCCCAGCCCGAGCCCATCGACGCGGTCCGTGATCGCCGCGGCCGCGGTCAGCATCAGCACCCGGGTCGCCGATCCGGACGCGACCAGCTGCCGGCAGACCTCGTCGCCGTGGACCACCGGAATGTCACGGTCCAGCACCAGTACGTCGTACGCGTTGACCGACAGCCGCTCCAGCGCGGTGCCGCCGTCGCCGGTCACGTCGACCGCGTGCGAATCGTCCCGCAACCACTCCGCGATCGCCGCCGCCAGCAACGGTTCGTCCTCCACCACCAGTACGCGCACCTACCCATGATCACCGATGCCGCTGTTTCCGCCGTGTTTCCAGGCCCGGAAACGGTCAGGAAACGGCGTACCGCGAAGGCTGTCCGGAAACGAGAGGAGCATCACCGATGCGCAAGACCATCCTGGCCACGACCATCCTGGCGGCCGGCCTGATCCTGACCGGCTGCGGCGCCGACAAGCCCGACGCCCAGGTCGCCTCCGGCAGCGGGGACCAGGCCGGCGCCCAGTCCAGCGCGCCGACCAGCGCCCCGGCGAGCCTCAGCAAGGACGAGATGGCGGTGAAGTTCACCCAGTGCCTGCGGGAGAACGGGCTGAACGTACCCGATCCGGAACCGGGCAAGGGCCCGATGCTGAAGTTCGACAAGAACTCCGGCATCACCCAGGAGCAGGTGCAGAAGGCGATGGAGGCCTGCCGGCAGTACGACCCGCAGGCCGAAGGCGGCGCGAACCCGCAGCAGGCGGAGAACGGCCGGAAGTACGCCGAGTGCATGCGGAAGAACGGCGTGGAGAAGTTCCCGGACCCGAAGCCGGACCAGCGCGGCATCATGATCGGCCCGGGCGTCGCCGACGACCCGGACTTCAAGACCGCGCAGGCCGCCTGCCAGAACCTCCTGGCCGCGAAGTGATGCGCAAGGCCCTGACGGCTGCGGTCGTCCTGGTTGCCGGGGGCGCCGCGAGCGTCTTCCTGGTCAACCGGGGCGACACCAGTCAGGCAGCGAAGCAGACCGCGCAACCGCTGCCGGTGAACACCACGAAGGTGACGCAGCAGACCCTGAAGGACACCGAGACCCAGGACGGCACGCTGGGTTTCGGCACCACCTCGTCGGCGGTGAACCGGGACGCGGGCACGGTCACGTTCGTACCCGGCAGCGGGCAGGAGCTCCGGCGGGGCAACACCGTGTACAGCATCGACAACAAGCCGACCACGCTGCTGTACGGGGCGTTGCCGGCGTACCGGAAACTGTCGATCGGCAGCGAGGGCAAGGACGTTCTGCAACTCGAGCAGAACCTCGCCGCGATGGGTTACAGCGGTTTCACGGTGGATGACGAGTACACGTCCGCGACCGCCACGGCGGTCGAGGAGTGGCAGGACGACCTCGGGTTGGACGAGACCGGCGTGGTGGAGCTCGGCTCCGTGTTGTTCGCTCCTGGGCACATCCGGGTGGACAGCGTGCAAGGACAGGAAGGTTCACCGCTCGGGCCGAACCAGCCGGTGCTCAGCTACACCGGTACGACCCGGGCGGTGACGGTCCGGCTCGACGCCGCGGACCAGCGGCTGGCGACGATGAACGCGGCCGTGACCGTCGCGCTGCCGGACGGAAACACGGTTCCCGGCAAGATCGAGAAGGTGTCGACGGTCGTCATCCCGGCGGAGAGCCCGGACAAGGACCCGGAGACCAAGATCGAGGTGATCGTTGCCATCGCCAACCAGAAGGCGGTCACCGCCTGGTCGTCCGCCGCCACCGACGTCACCTTCACCGCCTCGGAGCGGAAGAACGTACTCACCGTCCCGGTCGCGGCCCTGGTCGCGCTGCGCGAAGGCGGGTTCGGGGTCGAGGTGACGGACGGGACCACGTCGCGGTACGTACCGGTCAAGACCGGGTTGTTCGCGAGCGGTCAGGTCGAGATCACCGGTACGGGGATCAAGGCCGGTACCACGGTGGGGATTCCGAAGTGATCGAGCTACGGGACGTCACGAAGGTGTACGCGGGCGGGGTGAACGCGCTTGCCGGGGTGAGTTTGCAGGTCGAGCGCGGTGAACTGGTCGCGATCGTCGGGCCGTCCGGGTCCGGCAAGTCGACGATGCTGAACGTCCTCGGCACGCTCGACCGGCCGACGTCCGGCACGGTCCGGATCGACCGGTACGACGTGGCGCGACTGTCCGACGCCGGCCTGTCCGCGCTCCGGGCGACCCGGATCGGGTTCGTGTTCCAGCAGTTCCATCTGGCCGCCGGGGTACGGGCGGTGGACAACGTGGCCGACGGGTTGCTGTACTCCGGTTTGCGGATGTCCGCGCGCCGCAAACGAGCGGCGGCGGCGCTGGAGCGGGTCGGGCTCGGGCATCGCCTCGACCATCACCCGAACCAGCTGTCAGGTGGCGAACGCCAGCGCGTCGCGGTCGCCCGGGCGGTCGTCGGTGAACCCGGTGTACTACTGGCCGACGAGCCGACCGGGGCGCTCGATTCCGCGTCCGGGGCAGGTGTGATGCAACTCCTCCGCGACCTGCACGCGGCCGGTACGACGGTCGTCGTCATCACCCACGACCGCGACATCGCCGCGTCCCTCCCCCGCCAGATCCGGATGCGCGACGGGTACATCGTCGAGGAGGCACACGCATGACAGACGCCGAAACCGGCAACCCGGGCAGCGAGCCCGCGCCACCCGGCTCCACCCGCTCACCGAGCGAGCCGACGCCGCCTGGCTCTACCCGCTCACCGAGCGGCAAGCCGACGCGCCCTGGCTCCACCCGCTCGCCCGGCGCTGAGTTGCGGCCCGCCAGTTTGAAGCCGCGGGATGTTGTCCGGGTGGGTGCCGTCGGGTTGCGGACGCGGCCCACCCGGGCGTTCTTGTCCGCGCTGGGCATCGCGATCGGGATCGCGGCGATGGTTGCCGTGGTCGGGATCTCGTCGTCCTCACGGGCCGAGCTCGACGGGCAACTGGATGCCCTCGGCACCAATCTGCTCACCGTCACCCCGGGCACCAGCCTGACCGGCGAACAGGCCCAGCTACCACTCGCCGCGGAGTCCATGGTCCGCCGGATCCCACCGATCCGGGCCGAGTCGGCGATCGGCAAGGTGGACAACGCCTCGGTGTACCGGACGAACAAGATCCCCGACATCGAGACCAACGGCATCCTCGCGTACGCCGCCCGGACCAACTTGCTCGACACCATCGGCGGTACGGTCCGCAGCGGCAAATGGATCGACGCGGCGACCGGCACGTACCCGGCGACCGTGCTCGGCGCGGCCGCCGCCGACCGGCTCGGGATCACCCGCGCCGGCCCGGATGTCCAGGTGCTGATCGGCAAAACCTGGTTCACCGTGCTCGGCATCCTCGAACCCGCCGCGCTGGCACCGGAGCTGGACACCGCAGCCCTGATCGGCTGGCCGGCCGCGAGCGGCAAGCTGTCCTTCGACGGGCACCCGACCACCATCTACACCCGCTCCGACGACGCGCAGGTGGCCGACGTCCGATCGGTGCTCGGGGCAACGGCCAACCCGGAAGCCCCGAACGAGGTGGAGGTGTCGCGGCCGTCCGACGCGCTGGCCGCGAAACAGGCCGCCGGGCAGGCGTTCACCGGCCTGCTGCTCGGCCTCGGCGCGGTTGCTCTGCTGGTCGGTGGTGTTGGGGTCGCCAACATCATGGTCATCTCCGTGCTCGAACGCCGCGCCGAGATCGGACTGCGCCGCTCACTCGGCGCGACCCGCGGCCAGATCCGGACCCAGTTCCTGACCGAATCGCTGCTGCTTTCCGCGCTTGGCGGCATCGGCGGCGCGTTACTCGGAGCAGCCGTGACCGCCGCCTACTCGTCGTACCAGAACTGGCTGACCGTGATCCCGGTCTGGGCACTGGCCGGCGGCGTGATCGCCACCCTCGCAATCGGCGCCCTGGCCGGCCTCTACCCCGCCGTCCGCGCCTCCCGCCTCTCCCCCACGGAGGCCCTCGCCACTCCTTGACGGACCGCGTCAGAAGACGACGACGCCGACGCCGGTGAGCGCGAGCTGGAACAGCGCCACCGGCACCAGGCCCTGCCAGGCCAGCTTCTGCAGCTGGTCCGCGCGCATCCGCGGGAACGACACTCGTACCCAGATCACCACGAGCGACACGAACGCGACCTTCACCAGTGTCCAGATCCAGCCGATCGACTCCGGCCCCGGACCGCTCCAGCCGCCGAGGAACAGCACCGTGGTGAGCGCCGCCAGCACCACGATCCCCGCGTACTCGGCGAGCAGGAACATCGCGAACCGGAGCCCGGTGTACTCGGTGTACGGGCCGAAGATCACCTCGGAGTCGGCCACCGGCATGTCGAACGGCGGCCGCTGCAGCTCGGCCAGGCCGGCGATGAAGAACACGACCAGGCCGGGCAGCTGCCAGAGCAGCCACCACGGGTTCCACGCGTGCGCGATCCCGGTCAGGCTGAGCGTCCCGGCCGCGACCGCGACGCTCGCCGCGGACAGTACGAACGGGAGCTCGTAACTCATCAGCTGCGCCGCGACCCGGAGCCCGCCGAGCAGGCTGTACTTGTTGCCGCTCCCCCAACCGGCCATCAGTGAGCCGAGTACGCCGATGCTCATCACCGCGAGGACGAAGAACAGACCGGAGTCGAGGTCAGCGCCGACCAGGCCGGGCGCGAGCGGGATCGCGGCGAGCGCCGCCAGGTACGGCAGGATCGCGACGATCGGCGCCCACTCGAAGACGCGCTTGTCCGCGGCGGCCGGGGTGACGCTCTCCTTCTGGACGAACTTCACGCCGTCCGCGACAAGTTGCGCCCAGCCGTGGAACGCGCCGGCGTACATCGGGCCGAGCCGTGACTGCATGTGCGCCATCACCTTGTGCTCGGCCTGCCCGACCACCAGGGGCGCCACCAGGAAGGCGGCCAGCACGCCCACCACCCGCACCACGAACTCCAGCATGTACTCAGCCTAGGGCAGACGTGCCCTCGGTGGTTGCGGCTTGACCTCAACCAGCGTTCAGGTCTCAGGGTGGGTTCATGACCACGATTCTTGTCACCGGTGCCACCGGCCGGGTCGGGCGGCATGTCGTCGCCGGGCTGCGGGCCGCGGGCGTCACCGTTCGCGCCCTCGTCCGGACGCCGGACCAGGCCGGCTTTCCTGCCGACGTCGAGCTCGCCAAAGGCGACATCTACGACCCGGCCGCGGTCCGCCGGGCGTCGGACGGCGCGGACGCCGCATTCCTGCTCTGGCCGTCGTTCAGCTCGGCCGGCGCGGAGGCCGTCGTCGGCGAGCTGCCGCGGCGCGTCGTACACCTGTCTTCACTGAACGCGTCGTCCGGCGGGGTCTGGGGTGAGATCGAGCAGCTGCTGCGCGCCGCGGGGAAGGACGCGACGTACGTACGGCCAGGTGGTTTCGCGGTGAACGCCCAGTCGTGGGCGGACGAGTTCCGTACCGGCGACGTCGTCCGGGTGCCGTCACCGGAAGCCGGCCGATCCCTGATCCACGAACGCGACATCGCGGCGGTCGCCGTACTGTCCTTGCTCGACGATCACCACATCGGCCGGACGTACGAACTGACCGGCCCCGAGGTACTCTCCCAAGCCGAACAGATCCAAACCATCGCCCGCGCCATCGGCAAACCGATGCGCGTCGAGGCGTTGTCCGCCGCCGAAGCCCGCCAGGCAATGCTCGACCAAGGCGCCGACCCCACCCTCGCCGACAGCGCCGTCACCTACTGGGCCTCCCTGGTCGACCACCCCGAACCAGTAACCACCACAGTCCCCCGCCTGACCGGCCGCCCCGCCCTGACCTTCGCCCAATGGGCCGAAGAACACGCGCCGGACTTCCGCTGATCCTGAGCGACTGCCTGGTCAGATCAGCGGGAGTTGGAGCCAGCCGCCGATGTCTTGGCGTCCGGCTCGGAGGGCGGCGGTGCGGGCGCCGTGGTTGGCCGAGTGGATGGTGCCGATCAGGACGCGGGTGGGGTCGGGGAGGGACTGGGCGAGCAGGGCGCTCAGGTGCCGGCCGTAGCCGTGGCCGCGGTGCTGTTTGGCCAGGATGACTTCGCCGACGACGTACGCGGGCAGGCCGAGCGTGTCGGCCGGATTGATCATCGCGGCGGAGTATCCGGCCCACTCGCCGTTCACCGTGACGTCGAACAGCAGACCGTCGTCCGCGGATTCCTGCAGATCGTCCAGGCTCTGCAGCGTGGCCTCGTCGGCGTGGTGCGGGTGGTCGGCGTCCACAGCGTCGTACGCCTCGCGGGCCTCGTCGTAGTGGTCGACGCTCTTCGCCGGGCGCAGCGCGAGACCGGCTGGTACGTCGCGCGGCTGCAGCTCGCTGATCGGCGCGGCGAGGAAGCGGCGGTCCGGTTCGGTCCCGTCGAGCTCCGGCTCCGCGCTCCACAGCCGCAGGTAGAGCGGGTCGTGTACGCCGAAATGCTCGCGCGCGGCGGCTGCCAGCGCGGGGAGGTCACGTGGTTCCGGCGAGCGGGTCATCGGGGTGGCGTCGACGAACGGCTTGGCCGGGTTCATGTTCTCCAGCCGGATGCCGAACATCGCCGAGAGATCGTTGCTGACGGCAACCCACTTGTTCAGCATGGTTTCGGCCGGTTTGCCCGGGGCGAGGTTGGTGGCGCGCTGGGCGGCGATCTCCAGATCCTCGGCCAGCAGGATGTCCAGCGCCGCATGCTCCTCGGCGAGCACCGCGAGCCGCGGTCCGTCGTCGGCCCAGGCCCGGGTGAGCGGGTGCTGCCGGTCGAGGGTGTATTTGGCCAGCTCTTCCGCGGTCGGGATCACTCGGTCTGTCTCCGGGTACGTCGTTCGCCGCCCGCGCGTCGCGGCCGGGCAGGAGTGGCGGCGGGTTGGGCAGGCGCCAACGGGTCAGGGTCCGGCGAACCGGGCGGGCGGGGGCCCCAGGATTCCGGATCGGGGACGCCCGGCGGGAGCGTACGACGCCGGCTGGGGGCGCCGGTCGGGGCGTGGTCGGACTCGCCGGGCTCCTTCGCGCCGGGCCACGGCTTGGCGACCCGGGACGCGAGGACGAACTCCTTGCGCAACGGATGCCCCTCGAATTCGTCGGGCAGTAGTAGCGGGATCAGATTCGGATGGCCGTCGAAGCCGATCCCGAACATCTCGTGCGTCTCCCGCTCGTGCCAGTTCGCGCCGGCGTACACGTCGATCAGCGTCGCGAGCACCGGCCGGTCGCGCGGTACGAGGGTCCGGACGAGCAGGTGATCGACATGCGCGCCGCCCCAGAAGTCGGCCAGATGCGACACGACGCGAAAGCCGTCGGTGAGCTCGTCGGACGCGCTCAGGAAGTCGAAGAAGGTCAGACCGACCGCGTCCCGTAACACCTCGTGCGCCGCGACCCACGCCTCCGGCGCCACGTCGACCGCGGTCAGCCCGAAATTGTCCACCGAAGTCGCGGCGATCCCGGCACTCTCCAGCGCCGCCACCGCATCAGCAGTCAAGACCGCAACCCGTCGTCCGACACCGCGCCATCCGGCCGCACCACGCTTCCGGACCGCGCCACGCTTCCGGACCGCACCGGGCTTCCGGGCCGCGTCGCATCATCCGGCTGGACGAGGTCTCGGGTCAGCGCGGCGGCCGACGGTTCGTCGTACCGGGAGGTCACGTTCTCCCCCGCGATCTTCTCCTGAAGCTTCAGGATCCCCTGCAGCAGCGCCTCCGGCCGCGGCGGGCAGCCGGGTACGTACACGTCGACCGGGATGATCTGGTCGACGCCCTTGGTCACACAGTACGAGTCCCAGTACGGACCGCCCGAGTTCGAGCAGGAGCCGAACGAGATCACGTACTTCGGTTCGGGCATCTGGTCGTACAGGCGTTTGATCGCCGGCGCCATCTTGTCCGTGACGGTCCCGGACACGACCATCAGATCGGCCTGCCGCGGACCGGGGGCGAACGGGATCACGCCGAGCCGGATGAAGTCGTGCCGGCCCATCGACGCCGCGATGAACTCGATCGCGCAGCAGGCGAGGCCGAAGTTGAACACCCAGAGCGAGTACTTCCGGCCCCAGTTCAGCAGATACCTGACCGGTTCCGGCGCGAGCCGCGCGAGCGCGCCCACGGCGGGCCGCACGGTCGGCATCCCCAACTCGGTCTCGGCCACGCCCCCAGCCTAGTGCCCCACGCGCTAGCGTGGGAGTGGACAGGACTGGACAGGTTCAGGGGGTGGGGATGACGGGTCAGGTCGAGCAGCAGCAGTCCCGGGCGCTCGTGGTGGAGAGCAACGGGCTGAACGTGATCGCCGACGCGGACCGTAAGGGCCGGCCGGCGCAGTTGTTCTGGCCGTGGTTCGGGGCCAACGTTTCGGTGCTCGGGCTCAGCTACGGCGCGTTCGCGCTCGGCTTCGGGATCTCGTTCTGGCAGGCGGTGATCGCCGGGCTGATCGGGGTGGTGTTCTCGTTCCTGCTCTGCGGCCTGATCGCGCTGGCCGGCAAGCGTGGTTCGGCGCCGACGATGGTGCTCAGCCGGGCGGCGTTCGGCGTCCGCGGCAACAAGCTGCCCTCGCTGGTGTCCTGGCTGCTCACGGTCGGCTGGGAGACCGTGCTGACCATTCTCGCGACCCTCGCGACCGCGACCGTGTTCGAGCGGCTCGGGTGGGGCGGCGGCACGCTGACGAAGGTGATCGCGCTGGTCGTGGTCGGCGCGCTCACGGTGGCCTGCGGCGTACTCGGGTTCGACCTGATCATGCGCGCCCAGACCGTGATCACCGTGGTCACCGGCGTACTCACGGTCGTCTACATCGTCCTGGTCGCGGACCGGATCCACTGGAGTACGGTCTCCGCGCTGCCGAGCGGATCGGCTCAGGCGATGATCGGCGCCTTGGTGTTCCTGATGACCGGCTTCGGGCTCGGCTGGGTGAACGCGGCCGCCGACTACTCGCGGTACCTCCCGCGGCGGGCGTCGAGTCGCGGGGTGGTCGGCTGGACCACGTTCGGCGGTTCGGTGGCGCCGGTCGTGCTGCTGATCTTCGGTCTGCTGCTCGCGGGATCGTCGGAGGAGCTCAGCAAGGCGATCAGCGCCGACCCGATCGGCGCGCTGGCGGCGGCGCTGCCGACCTGGTTCCTGGTGCCGTTCGTGATCGTCGCGGTGCTCGGCCTGGTCGGTGGCGCGGTGCTGGACATCTACTCGTCCGGGCTCGCGCTGCTCTCGCTCGGGCTGCCGGTGCCGCGGTACGTCGCCGCGTTCATCGACGGCGTGGTGATGATCGGCGGGACGATCTACGTCGTGTTCTACGGCGGCGAGTTCCTGGCCCAGTTCCAGGGGTTCCTGATCACGCTCGGCGTACCGATCGCGGCCTGGTGCGGGATCATGCTGGCCGACATCGCGGCCCGGCGGCGCGACTACGCCGAGGACGACCTCTACGACTCCCGCGGCCGGTACGGGGACGTCCGCGCGCTGCCCGTGATCACCATGGTCGTTGCCACCGGCATCGGCTGGGGCCTGGTCACGAACACGCTCGCGTCCTGGCTGCAATGGCAGGGCTACCTGCTCGGCGCGTTCGGTCTCGGCGGCAAGGGCGGCGCCTGGGCGTACGCGAACCTCGGCGTACTTGCCGCGCTGGTGATCGGCTTCGGGGCGCAATGGTTCGGCGGAAGGACCTCCGTGCGCCGGCAGGAAACCGCATGATCGCGCTCAAACACGAGCGGGTGGCCCGGGTGCTGGCGCGGGAGATCAAGTCCGGCGTCGTACGCCGCGGCGCGCAACTGCCCGGTGAGGTCGAGCTGGCGAAACGGTTCGCGGTCAGCCGGAACACCGTCCGCGCCGCGCTCGCCGTCCTGGCCGCCGACGAACTGATCACCACGATGACCGGCAAAGGCTCGTACGTACGCTTCGACGGCCGGCCGCTGGACGGGCGTCTCGGCTGGACGCACGCGCTGTCGGAACAGGGCGTGGAGACGCGGATGCGGACGGTACGGATCGAGCTGGAGCACGATCGAGCGCTGGCCGGTCAGCTCGGTCTCGCGACCTCCGAGTTCGTCGTGATCGAACGCGTCCGGCAGCTCACCGACGGTACGCCGATCTCCCTCGAACGCAGCCGGCTCCCGGCCGCCGCCGCCTTTCGCGACCTGCCCGAACGCGGGCTCGACGACAACTCGATCAGTACCACCCTGAACCGCGCCGGCCTCTACCTGGACCACTGCGAGCAGCACCTCCGCGGCCGGCCGCTGACCAGCACCGAGTGCCGGCACCTGGAACGCCCACCCGGCACCTGGTTCCTGCACACCCTCCGCACCAGCTGGACCGCCACCGAAACCTTCGCCGAACACGCCGACGAACTCCTGGACCCCAACCACTACGAACTGACCCTCTCCTACCGCACTCAGTAGCCGGTCGGACGTACCTAAGGCTTTGTTGCCTCCGGCATAGGGAGATGTACGGATGTGGCGCGCGCCCTCAGCGGCGCACTGTCTTCTCATCGACAGCAGCAGGTCGGAGGAGATCATGTTCGTTTACACGCCTGAGGCGGTACGCGCGGAGACCCGGTACCGCCAGGACCGGATCCGGCGCGACTTTCTGCGGCCGTTCTGGTTCCAGCGCGGGCGTAAGCCAGAGCCGCCACGGCCCTGCGCGCCCGAACTGCGGGCCCGGCCCGCGATGTGACCGCACGGTCACCGCCCCCAGCAAGCCCTTTCCCCCCGGCGCGGCCGGCTCCCCCTGAGCCGGCCGCGCCGCCTTCGTTTCCAGGCCCCGTTTCCGGACCCGGCGAGCGCCTAAGGGACCGCCTGAGGCACCTAAGTGCGACCGGCTCGCGCGGATAGGGAGGACTTCCGATGTGCGGTCCTACCTCAGACGAGCACCTTTGTCCATGTCGGCAGGGAGCCGGCAGCAACCAACGGAGGAACACATGTTCACCAACGCATCGGTCAAGGCAGAGGTCGACTACCGCAGGGAGCGCCTCAGCCGCGACTTCCGGCCGCACCGGACGCACCGGAGCCGCCGGAGCCTCACCAGCCTGTTCACCCGGAAAGCCTGAAGGGAGGTCAAACCATGTTCACCACTCCATTGAGCCAGGACCTGATCAGGGCTGAGGTGGCGTACCGGCAGGAGCGGGCCAACCGCGACTTCCGGCCCGGCCGCCGCAAGCGCGCCGCCCAGGCCGCGCAGGCAGCCAGTGCCACCAAGGCAGCCCAGCCGGAGCCGCGGCACGCCCGCCGCCCGGTCCGACCCACCACGGCCGCATGAGCACCCGAACCGCCGTTCCTGATCCGAAACTCGCGATCAGGGACGGCGATTCTGCTTTTTCTGCAGCTGGGAAAACTCACAGAACGGGATGCCGTCGATTTGTGTCGGCGCCAGGGGCGAAGATGGACGACGTGCCCTGGACTTCGACACCTCTCGTCGGCCGCTCGAGCGAGATGGCCGCCCTGCTGAGCGCCGTTGACGACGCCAAAACCCGCCGGGCGGGTGCCGTGCTGCTGTCCGGCGACGCCGGTGTCGGCAAGACCCGGCTGCTGGACGAGGTGGCCACCGGCGCCCACGAGCGCGGTTTCGGCGTACTCGTCGGGCACTGCACCGACTTCGGTGACGCCGGCCTGCCGTACCAGCCGTTCTCCGAGATCTTCGGCCGGCTGGCCGGTGACCGCCCCGATCTCGTCGACAGCGTGCTGACGAACTTCCCGGCCATCGGCCGCCTGCTGCCGGCGCACCGCCTGCTCAGCGCCCAGCCGGCGCCGCAGGAGGGCCAGCTGGACCGGGCCGCCCTGTTCGACGCCGTGCTCGGCGCCTTCACCGCGCTGTCCACCAGCGAGCCGATCCTGGTGATCATCGAGGACGCCCACTGGGCCGACGACTCGACCCGGGACCTGATCGGTTTCCTGATCACCCGGCTGACCTCGCAGCGGCTGGCGCTGGTCGTCTCGTACCGTAGCGACGACCTGCACCGCCGGCACCCGCTCCGCCGCCCGATCGCCGAATGGTCGCGGAATCCCCGGGTCCGCCGCGTCAACCTGCTCCCGCTGGACGCCGACGAGGCGCGTACGCTGCTGCACTCGCTGCTCACCGAGCCGCTGCCCGCGGCCGAGGAGCGGCGGATTCTGGAGCGGGCCGGTGGCAACGCGTTCTTCACCGAGGAGCTGGCGGCGGCCGCGTCGATGGGCGACGGCGACGCCGTGCCGCCGGATCTGGCTGATCTGTTGCTGGTCCGCCTCGACCCGCTGTCCGACGACGCGCGCCAGGTCGCGCGGGTGATCGCGGTCGCCGGGCGGCGCGTGCCGCACACCGTGATGACCGCCGTGGCGGGCCTGCCGGACCGTGAGCTGGACGAGGCGCTGCGCGAGCTGATCGACGCGCACATCATCGACGTACCGACCAGCGATCGGTACTACTTCCGGCACGCGCTGCTCGCCGAAGCGGTGTACGACGATCTGCTGCCCGGTGAACGAGTCCGGTTGCACGCGGCGTACGTACAGGCGCTGCACGACGAGACCGTGAACGGGACGGCGGCCGAGCTGGCCGGTCACGCCACCCGGTCGCACAACCTGCCGGTCGCCTTCGAGGCCCGTGTACGGGCGGGTGAGGAGGCCATCTCGGTCGCCGCGCCGCAGGAGGGCCTGAAGCACTACGAGCTGGCGCTGGAGCTCTTCCCGAACCGTGCGCCCGACAACTCGATCGACAAGACCTGGCTGATCGTCCAGACCGCGACCGCCGCGACGCTGTCCTCGCAGCACCTGCGCGCGGTCAAGATCCTCCGCAAGGCGCTGGCCGACCTCCCGCCGGACGCGCCGAAGCTGGAGCGGGCGCAGCTGCTGCTGCCGCTGGCCGACATCGCCCTGGTGATCGACCAGGACCAGGAGTCCAACGAGGCCGTTTCGCAGGCGCTGAAGCTGGTCAACGACGAACCGGCCAGCGTGTTCAAAGCACAGGTCGCCTCGCTGTACGCCCGGGTGTCCGACGCGCTCGGGCGGCCGATGGAGGCGGAGCGCTGGGCGCACAAGGCGCTCGAGATCGCCCGCGAGGCCGGTCAGGAGTCGGCGGCGAGCGACGCCGGCATCACCCTCGCGCAGCTGCGGCGCCGGGCCGGCGACCCGGAGACGGCCGCGAAACAACTCGAGGAGGCAGCGGTCCGGGCGCAGCTCACCGGCGATCCGGCCGCCGAGGTGCGGAGCCGGTTCCTGCTCGGGTCGACGCACTACGAGCAGGGCGACCTGCTGAACGCGAAGGCGGCGCTGTCCTTCGCCACCAAACGTGCCGGTGAGCTCGGCCGGCAATGGGCCGCGTACGGGTTCGACGCCCGGCGGATGCTCGCGCTTACCCAGTTCATCCTCGGCGAGTGGGACGACGCGGCCACTACCGCCCGGACCGACTCGATGACGCCCGGGGCGGCCGCGGCGGCGCTGCGTGGCCTGGAGTTCTCGGTCCGCGGCGGGCGTGGTGACACCAAGGTCGCCGAAGAGTTCGTGCTGTCCCGCAAGTGGTGGGACCTGGACATCATGTTGCCGATCATCGGACTGCAGCCGGCCGTGGACGCGTACCGGCAGCTCGATCAGCCGGCCGAGGCGGAGAAGCTGATCGCGGACGTGTCGGCGATGTGCGCGGACGTGTTCCAAACCGAGTGGTTTCTGGCCCGCATCCGGTTCGCCACGCTTGGTCTGCAGTTGCTGTGCCACCGCGCCGTCGGTGAGCCGTCGGCCGCGGCGGACCTGGTCAGGCGCGGCGCGGAGCTGGTCGCGCTGGGGCAGGCGACCGCCGAGAAGGGGTTGCCGCCCGGCCGGTTGATGGGGGTCGAAGGGCTCGCCTGGCTGGCTCGGCTGGAGTCCGAGTGGGACCGGTTGCGGTGGTTGGCCGGAGTGGACGCGCCGACGCCCGAGGAGCACGTGGCCGCGTGGCAGCGGACCACGGACGCGTTCGGGTACGGGTATGTGTTCGAGCAGGCGTGGTCGCGGGTTCGGTTGTCCGCGGCGCTGCGGGCGGCCGGGCGGGTCGCCGAGGCGAACGAGCAGACCGCGCTGGCGGCCGAGGTCGGGCGCGAGTTGCGGTCGAAGCCGCTGCTGGAGGAGGCCGGTGGTGTCGAGGCCGGCAGTGCGAGTGCGCTGACGTCACGGGAGAGTGAGGTGCTCCGGCTGCTCGCGGAAGGCCGGACGAACCGGCAGCTCGCGCGGGAGCTGTACATCAGCGAGAAGACGGTCAGCGTGCACGTGTCGAACATCCTCGGCAAGCTCGGCGTCCGCTCCCGCACCGAAGCCGCCGCCGTAGCCCGCCGCGACGGCCTCCTCGACTGACCCGCACCGGCTCCGGCCGACCGCGATCGCTCCGGCTGAACGGGGTTGGCTCAGCCGTGGCCGTGGTGGCGGTAGGGCTCGGCGCGGAACTGGCGGGCCCGGGCCTTGGCCAGCTCGTCGGCCGGGTCGGCCGCCGGGGCCGCGGGCCGGGAGGCACGCGTGCGGGAGGTACGGGCAGCCGCCGGGTGGCCCAAATCGGTGATGTCGTCGAACACCCGGCGGGCGTGCCGCATCCGCGCCGCGGCCAGCAGTATCAGACCGGCCGCCACGACCGCGATCGCCACCCAGAGTTGCCAAGACATAGCCTCACCACCACGTACTCGCCCCGTTCCCCCGAGTAATCACCATAGCCCCGAACCGAGCGGTTGGCGATCACTTGCACGCATTCCGTGAGGAAAAGTGATTCAACCTCACATTTGTTGCCCACTGCAATCACAAAAGGTGACGAGGCAACAAGCCTGCCCGCTCCGGCCGTGACTACTGTCAGTGACTACGAGGCGTGAGCCGCCCACCCCGGAACAAATAGCTCGCGCGACCGTCGATCGGCTCCCGGAAGGCCAGCACCTCGTGCGTACCACGCTCCGGCTCGGCGGCGATCAGCCGGGAGTCGTCGAGCGCGACCAGCCTGGTCCGCTCCGGCTCCGGCAGCAGCAACCGGCCCGCCTCGGTGATCGCCTCGTCGACCACCCAGAACTCGCCGTCCTCGACACTGATCGTGGACTCGGTCACCACGCCGGTGTACCGCCCGGTGACCAGCTCCGCCGAGATCTCGACCGGTTCGGTCGGTGGCACCGAGCGCTTCGGGAGTACGATCCCCGCGGTTTCGCGGAGGATCTCGCCGACCAGCTCGTCGTACAGGGCGGCCGTGCCGCCGCCGTTGGTCAGCAGGACGACCGCGACGCCCCGCTCGGGCACCAGCCGGAAGAACGCCGACTGGCCGACCGTGCCGCCGTCGTGCCCGTACATCCGGCCGCCCTCGACGTCGAAGATCATCCAGCCGAGACCCCAGTGCCGCGGGAAGCCGTCCATCAGCGGTACGTCGACCTGCGGTTCCCACAGCTGATCCACCGTCGCCCGATCGAGCAGCGTCGCGTCCAGGTACGCGCGGCCGAACGCGAGCAGGTCGCGCGCGCTCATCGCCAGCAAGGACCCGGCCGGCGCCATCCCGTGTACCAGGCTCCAGATCGGCGCGGCCTGGAGCGACTCGTCCGGCTTGGGCGCGATGTGGCCGAGCGCGGACCGGTACAGCAAGGCCTCGTCCGGGATCGTCGCGAGCTGCTTCAGCTCCAGCGGTACGCCGATGTGCTCCCGGATCAGCTCATGGAACGGCTTCCCCCGCAGCACCTCCGCGATCCGCCCGAGCACCACGAAGCCGGAGTTGTTGTACGAGAACCCCGCGCCCGGCGGAATCTCCTGCGCCAGACCGGGCAGCACGTCGCGTACGAACAACTCGACCGCGTCGTCGCCACGGGAGGTCGGCGTGAAGGCATCGCCGGAGAACCCGCTGGTGTGCGTGAGCAACTGCCGGACCGTGATCACCGCGCCGGCGGTCTCGTCGGCGAGCGTGAACTCGGGCAGGTACGCGCGTGCCGGCCGATCGAGCTCGACCTTTCCTTCGGCGACCAGCTGCATGATCAGCGTGGTTGTCCACAGCTTGGTGATCGAGCCGATCTGGAACACCGAGTCGGCCGTCGCCTCGACGCCGGTGTTCAGGTTCAGTACGCCGGCCGCCGCCGTACTCACCCCACCGTCGGCCAGCACCGCGACCGAGGCGGCGGGCACGCCGTGCTTGGTGATCAGTTCCGCGAGGTTGCTGTCGAGCCAGCTCTGCACGTCATCACTCCAGGGAGAGCACACGGATCAGGTTCTCGCCGATGACCTTGCGGATCGTCGTCTCCGGCACCCCTCGGCGGAGCAGGGCGTCGGTGACCAGCGGCATCCCGGCCGGGCCTTCCAGGCCGGGTACGTACAGCTCGGCGTCCAGGCCCTGGATGATCACCGGCCGGTCGCAGGCCGGGATCTTCTCGCCGAACACCTCCGCGACGAAGTCGCTGCCGAAGCCGACGTGGTCCTCCCCCGCGACCTCCAGAACGTGCAGCAGGTGGTCGGCGAGGTGGTCGACGGTCGGCTTCTCGTCGGCGGTCAGGAACCCGGCGAAGAAGTTCACGCACACCACGCCGCCGGTCGCGGCGATCGCGCGCAGCTGGTCGTCGGTCAGGTTCCGGTGGTGCTCGCGGAGCGCGTACGCGCTGGAGTGGGAGGCGACGACCGGCTTGGTCGCGAGCTCCAGGATGTGTTCGGTACCAGCGCGGCCGACGTGCGAGACATCGATCAGTACGCCGAGCTCTTCGAGCAGGCCGACCGCCTCGACGCCGGCGTGGGTGAGCCGGCTGCCCGCCGCGTCCTCGCCGGAACCGTCACCGAGCGCGCTCCGGCCGAAGTGCGTGAACGACACCATCCGGACGCCGAGCCGGTGCAGCGTCTGCAGCAGTTCGAGGTCGGTGTCGATCTGCGGGCAGCCCTCCAGTGCGAGCACCAGCGCGATGCGGTCCGCTTCGGTCGCCGCCGCGATGTCGCCGGGCGCCGTACACAGCATCACCTGGTCCGCGTTCTTCTCGGCGATCCGGTGCGCGGCCTCGATCATCCGGAGCGTCTCGCGCAGCGCGCCCTCGGGCCGGAACTCGGCGTCGATGAAGACCGGCAGCACCTGGACGTCGATCCCGCCGGTGCGCAGCTGCGGCAGCCAGCGCTCGCGGAAGTACTCCGGCCAGACCTCCTTCGGCCGCCGCGCGACCAGCATCAGCAGATCGTTGTGCCCGTCCGCGACCAGCGCGTCCTGATGCAGGTTCATCGATCCCCCTCAAGGTAGAAATCAGGTCCAGCGCAGAACGCCCTTGCGGTACGCGTACAGCAGGCCGACCGTGACGAAGGCGAGGAAGACGAACATCTCGATCAGGGTGGAGACGCCGAGGGTGGCGAAAATGGTCGCCCACGGGAACAGGTAGATCGCGTCGACCGCGAAGATCACGTACAGGTACGCGAACAGGTAGTACCGGATGTGGACCTGGGCCCAGCCCTCGCCGACCGGGTCGACGCCTGACTCGTACGTCTTGAGCTTGCCCTCGGTCGGATAAGTGACCGTCAGCGCCCGGTTCAGCGCGAACGCGCCGAGCAGCCCGACCAGGCCGAGCGCGACCACCGCGGCGACGACGCCATAGCTGTCCGACACGGTGAGCAGTCTAGGACCTGCACTCAGTTGGTGCAGAGCAGCAGGGAGTCAATGGAGACGTACGGGCCGTAGCCGGACTGGATGTCCGCGACCTGGAGCCGGAGGCGCGTTACGCCGGTGATGTCCTGGTTGATCCAGCCCTCGGTTTCCTGCTTCATCCGCAGCGAGGTCAGTGCCTTCGTCCCGTTGTACAGCGAGACCCGGACCGTACCGTCGGTGATGTTGCCCAGCCAGTTCCGCGAGTACCGGCAACCGGTGGTGCCGACGTCACCCCAGACGGACCCGCCCTTGCTCGCCAGTAGATCCGCCTCGGCCCGGCGCGGGCCTTCCTTCGGCGGTACGACGTTCAGCTGCGGCTGCCCCACCCCACCGCTCGCCACCAGGCCCTTCTTGAAGAACCCACGCCACACGTAGTGCTTGAAGCTGATCACCGGCGAGATCGCGGCCGCGTACGGCGCCTGTGCCCCGACCGCGATCCGGTACGAGCGAATCGAACCGGGCTGAACCGTGGTGATCGTCACGCCGGTGCCCGTCGAGTACCCGTGCGCGATCTCCTGCCAGCGCTTCTGCGCCGGCAGCCACTGGTGCAACGGAACCCTGGTCCCGGCCGCGGGCGCCGGGGTGAGCGTGCCGACGACGGTGATCACGCCCTTGGTCGAGTCCGTCGTCCGGATGCTCTTGATCGTCGCCGCTCGGGCCGGAGCCGTCTCCGACACCGGCGCGACGGCCGGACCCGGACCCGCCGAGGCCGGCCCGGCCACGGCCGGCACCGCCGCCGTACTGCCCAGGCCGATCGCGCTGTCCGCCGACGCCGCCGGCGCCGCGCACCCCGCTCCCAGCAACGTCAGCAGCCCGACCAGCAAACGCACACGGCGCATGAAGAATCTCCCTGAACACAGCGAGTATCACAGCTTGATGACGACACCCTGCCGGTTCCGGCTGCGGATCGCAAGCGAGCGTTCGCGCACTGTGATACTGGAGGGTTTCGCCCTACCTCACGCGCCCCGCTTGTAGCACTCCGTCCCAGGCTGTGGACCACCGGGGCTTCCGCATGGTTCCGTGCCAAGGGCCAACTAATATTGAGTTATCGCCCAGACGGGGGGATCGGCCTTCGCTCACGAGGTGCCGGCCGGCCCAAGCTTCGACTTGGAGATGAACAGAACAGTGACCATCGAGGTCAAGCAGCTCGACCGCGTGGTGATCCGCTTCGCCGGTGACTCCGGTGACGGGATGCAGCTCACGGGGGACAGGTTCACAGCGGAAACGGCGTCGTTCGGCAATGATCTGTCGACCCTGCCCAATTTCCCGGCCGAGATCCGGGCACCAGCCGGAACCCTGCCGGGCGTTTCGTCCTTCCAGTTGCACTTCGCCGATCACGACATCCTCACGCCGGGCGACGCGCCCGACGTGCTGATCGCGATGAACCCGGCGGCGCTGAAGGCGAACCTCAAGGACGTCCCGCGCGGCCGGACGCTGATCATCGACACCGCGGACTTCACCGCCCGGAACCTGAAGCGGATCGGCTACGACGAGAACCCGCTGGAGACCGGCGAGCTCGACGCGTACCACGTCGTGCCGCTGAACCTCACCGGGATGACGGTCGAGTCGGTGAAGGAGTTCGGGCTGACGCGTAAGGACGCGTCCCGGGCGAAGAACATGTACGCGCTCGGGCTGGTGTCCTGGCTGTTCCAACGGCCGGTCGAGTCGACGATCACGTTCCTGCAGACCAAGTTCGCCTCGAAACCGGACATCCGGGACGCGAACATCGCCGCCTTCCGGGCCGGTTACAACTTCGGCGAGACCGCCGAGGAGTTCTCGGTCCGGTACGAGGTGAAGCCGGCCCGGATGGCCACCGGCACGTACCGGAACATCTCCGGCAACCTCGCCCTGGCGTACGGCCTGGTGGCGGGCGCGCAACGGGCCGGACTGCCGCTGGTACTCGGCGCGTACCCGATCACCCCCGCCTCGGACGTGCTGCACGAGCTGTCCAAGCTCAAGCGGTTCAACGTGACCACGATCCAGGCCGAGGACGAGATCGCCGGGGTCGGCGCCGCCCTGGGCGCGTCCTTCGGCGGCGCGCTCGGCGTCACCACGTCGTCCGGCCCCGGGATCAGCCTGAAGTCGGAGACGATCGGCCTCGGCGTGATGCTCGAGCTGCCGCTGGTGGTCTGTGACATCCAGCGGGCCGGCCCGTCGACCGGGATGCCGACCAAGACCGAGCAGGCGGACCTGCTGCAGGTGATGTTCGGCCGCAACGGCGAGGCGCCGCTGCCGGTGCTCGCGGCCCAGTCCCCCGCGGACTGCTTCGCGATCGCGATCGAGGCGGCCCGGATCGCGGTCACCTACCGGACGCCGGTGATCGTGCTGTCCGACGGCTACCTGGCGAACGGTTCGGAGCCGTGGCAGATCCCGGTGATCGAGGACCTGCCGACGATCGACCCGAACTTCACCGTCGAGCCGAACGCGACCGACGACAAGGGCGCCCCGAAGTACCTCCCGTACCTGCGTGACCCGGAGACCCTGGCCCGTGCCTGGGCGATCCCGGGCGCGGCCGGGCTGGACCACCGGATCGGTGGCCTGGAGAAGGAGGACAAGACCGGCAACATCTCGTACGACCCGGCCAACCACGACCTGATGATCCGGACCCGGCAGGCGAAGGTGGACGCGGTCGCCCGGAGCATCGCGCCGCTCGAGGTCGACGACCCGGACGGTACGGCGAAGGTGCTGGTACTGGGCTGGGGTTCGACGTACGGACCGATCGGCGCCGGCGTACGCCGGGTCCGCAAGGTCGGTGGGAAGGTCGCGCAGGCCCACCTGCGGCATCTGAACCCGTTCCCGGCGAACCTCGGTGACGTGCTGAAGTCGTACGACAAGGTGCTGGTCCCGGAGATGAACCTGGGTCAGCTGGCGCTGCTGCTGCGGTCGAAGTACCTGGTCGACGTGGTCTCGTACGCGCAGGTCCGCGGGATGCCGCTCGGCGCCGCGGAGCTGGCCGAGGTGATCGGCAACCTGGTCGAGGAGACCGCCGGGATCGACGACGACGCCCGCCAGCTCGGTTCGGCCGCGGCCGCGCTCGCGCACGGTGAGGCGCTCGCCGACCAGAACGGCCACCTGAACACGGAGGGAGCACGATGAGCACCGTAGAGCTCGGCATGCCGAGCCTGCCCGGGGGCCTGAAGGGCGTCCCGGCCGCGACCGAGCCACAGAACCGCAAGGAGTACGTGTCGGACCAGGAGGTCCGCTGGTGCCCCGGCTGCGGTGACTACGCCGTCCTCGCGGCCTTCCAGGGGTTCCTGCCCGAGCTCGGGATCAAACGCGAGAACGTGGCGATGATCTCCGGGATCGGCTGCTCGTCCCGGTTCCCGTACTACCTGTCCACGTACGGCATGCACTCGATCCACGGCCGCGCGCCGGCGATCGCGACCGGCCTCGCGGTGTCCCGGCCGGACCTGAGCGTCTGGGTGGTGACCGGTGACGGCGACGCGCTGTCGATCGGCGGCAACCACCTGATCCACACCCTGCGCCGGAACGTGAACCTGAAGATCCTGCTCTTCAACAACCGGATCTACGGCCTCACCAAGGGCCAGTACTCGCCGACGTCCGAGCCGGGCAAGGTGACGAAGTCGACGCCGATGGGTTCGGTGGACAACCCGTTCAACCCGGTCTCGCTGGCGCTCGGCGCGGAGGCGACGTTCGTGGCCCGGACGGTCGACTCGGACCGCAAGCACCTGACGTCCGTACTGCGGGCGGCGGCCGAGCACCGGGGTACGTCGTTCGTGGAGATCTACCAGAACTGCCCGATCTTCAACGACAACGCGTTCGATGCGATCAAGGACCCGGAGACCCGGGACGACGCGATCATCCCGCTGGTCCACGGCGAGCCGATCCGGTTCGGCACCGATCGCCGGCTCGGCGTGGTCCGGGACGGTTTCGCGTCGCTGGCGGTCCGGGAGATCGCGGATCTGCCCGGCGGCGAGGCCGATCTGGTCGTCCACGACGCGCACACCGACGACCCGGCGTACGCGTTCGCGCTGTCCCGGCTGACCGACGGCGGTGTCCTGCACCGGGCTCCGATCGGCGTGTTCCGCAGCGTCGAGCGGCCGGCGTACGACGACCTGGTCCGGCAGCAGATCACGACCGCCCAGGAGGCCCAGGGCACCGGCGATCTGCAGTCCCTGGTCACCGGCTCCGACACCTGGACAGTGGACTGACTCACGCTCTGTTACTTCCGCTCACCAGCCCCTATCGTGGATCCCTGAGGGGAGTCACGGCAGGGGGAGCGGCATGGAGCCGTATGACGTACACCCATGAACGACGCCGCGAACCGGCTGGGCGATCTGATCCGGGTGTCCGAAGCGATGGCAGCCCAGGACTGGCAACAGTCCGGGCACCTGTCGCTGCGCCGGATGGGGCTGCGCTCGCTGCCGGATCGGGTGCCGTCCCTGGAGCTCCTGACCAGTCTTGATCTGAGCGACAACCAGCTGACCGAGCTACCGCCGGCCTGGTTGGCCGACGCGCCCCGGCTGCAACGGCTGGTGCTGGCCGGAAACCGGCTGACCGAGTTGCCGGCCACCATCGGGCAGGCGACCGCGCTGCGCCTCCTCGATGTCTCCGACAACCGGTTGGAGGCGATTCCGGCCGAGATCGCGCACTGCCACGAGCTGCGGCGGATCGATGTCTCCAGCAACGGCCTACGCGATCTCACCCCGCTCGCCGAAGTACCCGGCCTGCTGATTCTGGACGCGGCCGACAACCGGCTGTCGGAGCTCACCGCGGCGCCCGGACCGCCGACGCTGACAGCGCTCGACCTGAGCGGCAACGAGCTCGCGACGCTGCCCGCGGCGTTCGCGCGACTGCCTGCGTTGCACCGCTTGGATCTGTCCGGGAACCACCTCACGTCAGCGGCGCTGGACGTACTGGCGGAGCTGCCGCTCGAGGAGCTCTACCTCGACGACAACGAGCTGGACACCTTGGCGCCGCTCCCGTCCAGCCTGCTGCTGTCGGCGCAAGGAAACGAGGCCTCGGAGTCGGTACTCGCGGACCTCGCGATGGACGTGTCGGACTACGGACTGAGCCTCGCGATCCCGGAGATGACTGCCACGCAGCGAGTGCTCGACCTCTATTACAAGCGGTTCTACGACCTTCAGGCAACGGTTGCCTTCGGCGACGGAATGACGCTGGACCTCAGCGCGATCAGCCGCCGGACAGCAGTCGAGTCGGTCTCGGATCATCAGCTGTTCGGGACCTCTGCCCAGGTGCGGCTGTCGCCGGCCGTCAGTGGAGACGAGCGTGGAGATGCGCGCGGTAACGCGTTCCTCGCGCAGTCGTTGTCCAGACTCTCGCTCGCCGGCTTCATCCGTCCGGTCCCCCGCACGTGGACATTACAGCGGCTGCAGCGCGGTTTGGCGCCCCGAGTACTGAACGTGGCACTGACCGATTCCGAACGGCAGCTGTTGAGTACGACGGCGCCGCTGCGGCCCGACGCCGGGTACCAGGTACGCATCGACATCGGACCGCTGGTCGAGGACTCGGTCATCATCAACCCGGTTCCGCTGCAACTGGACGATCCGGATGACGAGTGGGGCTACCAGTTCGATGTCGTGGTCAGCAGCAGTGATGTCACGGTCGATCCCGGACCGTACGAACTGAAGCTTCCGCTGACCGGTGCGAGCCGGTATTTGTACGTCCCGTTCCGTACCGGCGCGAGTCTTGGCGCGGCGGCACTTCGGGTCACGTTGTACCACCGGAACAACGCGGTTCAGTCGGCGCGGGTCGACTTCGACATCGAGCGGCGCGGCCGGCGTACCGGGCATATCAAGGGGATGGTGGACTACGCGCTGACGGATGACGTCGGGCGATCGCCGGAGTTGCCGTACCGGAACCTGAACATCCTCACCAACGACGGACCGAGCGGGACGCACAAGATCGTGGTGAACAACGGTGAGCGGGCGATCGCGGTCACCGTGTCGGACCAGCAGGCGACCACCGTACTGACCGCGATCCGGAAGCGGCTGACCGAGATCACGTTAGGTGCCTCAGGCAAGCAGTCGCAGTACGACGACGACAATCGCAAACCGGCCGCCGGGTTCATCATGGATCTTCGGCGGATGGCGCTGAGCGGAGCGCAGTTGTGGCAGGCCGTCGTACCGGACGTCGCGGATCGGGCGTACCTGCGCGAGCACCTGGCCGAGCGGGCGAGAATCCAGATCACGCGGGCGACGTACACGGTTTTTCCGTGGGCGCTGATCTACGACATCCCACGGGACCCGGAGGAGGACGGGACGCTCTGCCCGATCCTGACGGACTGGGACCAGCGGCAGCTGGAGCTGCGGGACTACCCGGTCCGGTGCCCGGAGGAGGCGTCGCACGGGTTGAACGTCATCTGCCCGTACGGGTTCTGGGGATTCCGGCATCTGATCGAGCAACCGCCGTCGGTACGGACCGGCATCCTGCGTACGAGTATCAAGGTGGTCGAGCCGGCGCAGGCCGCGGCGGCGCGCAGCCTGGCGCTGGACGCGGCGCTGACGGCGACGCACTTCACCGACCTGGCGGCGTGCTTCGCCGGGCAGTTCCAGTTGGTGCCGTGCGACGACAAGGCCGCGCTGGAGACGGCTTTGGCCGATCCACGGTTGCCGCTGGCGTACTTCTACTGCCATGGCAAGACCGAGAAGCAGGCCGACGTCATCACGCCGTACCTGGAGATCGGGCGGGACACGCGGATCGCGCCCGGGTCGCTCGGGGCGTGGCACGAGGCCGGCAGCTGGGGTACGAGTCACTGGAGCGAGACGGCGCCGCTGGTGTTCATCAACGGCTGCGAGACGGCCGCGCTGCAACCGTCGGATGTGGTGAGTTTCGTGGACGCGTTCGCCGGGTTGCACGCGGCGGGCGTGATCGGTACCGAGATCTCCGTGTCGCAGCGGGTCGCGGGCGAGGTCGCGCTGAACTTCTACCGGCAGTTCGTCGGGTCGGACGGGGCGACGGCCGGTACGGCGCTGTACCGGACCCGGATCGATCTGCTCCGGAAGGGCAACATCGCCGGACTGGTGTACACGCCGTTCTGTTCGATGGATCTGATGCTCGAGCGGACCTAGGAAGGGAATCGCCATGCGCGTCACGGAGCTGGGTGCCCTGTGTTTCGGAGTGGTGGTCGGATGGGTCACGTACCGAACCCTCATCCGCCGGACCGACCGCGCCGCCCTGACCGACATCTCCGCGGTGATCGCGGCCGTCGGCGGCGGAGCGGTGACCGGCCTGTTCAAGAGCCCAACCCTGTTCGCCTGGTACTCGATCGGCCTGGCGGGTGGATTCGTCATGTACTTCGTACTGTTCTGGATCTTCAACGGGAACAAGAAACTCGGCGAGGTCATGGGCGGCTCCAAAGCATCCGGAGACCGCGACTTCTAGATCAGCTCCAGCAGAGTGCCGCCGGACCGGCGATCCAGGTGCCGTGCACTCAGCCCGGCCGCCTGCGCGCCGATCACGTCCAGCTCCAGGTTGTCGCCGATCATCAGCGTCTCCGCGGGGAGCACACCCAGCGCCTGACACGTTCGCAGGTACGCCTCAGGGGCGGGTTTGCTGACACCGAGCTGCTCCGAAACACACACCACGTCGATCAGGTCAGCCAGCCCGATCGCCCGCAGTTTCGCGTTCTGCTGCACGGTGCTCCCGTTGGTCAGCACCCCCACCCGCCACCCGTTGCCCCGAGCAACCTCCAACGCCGCCCGCGCGTCCGGGTAGGCGGCCCAGCTCTGCCGGTACCGCGCCAAGTACCCCTCGAACACCGCATCCAGCCCGGCATCCGTCGCCGGAACCTCAACCCCCAGCAACGGCAGAAACGCCCGCAACCGGCACCGCCGCTGCCCCACGTGCGTCAACTCACCCGCCAGGAACCGGTCGAAACAGTCCTGCTCGATCACAAACCAGCGCGCGACCAGCTCATCCGTCGCGGTCCTCCCGAGATCCGCGACCCACCCCCGCAACCCCACCTCAGCACAACCCGAGTGATCGAACAGCGTGTCATCCAGATCGAACACAACCCCCTTCACCCGCGCACCACCGAATCGCGGTTCAGCTCGCGGTGGTTGGCGTGGCTGGTTAGGGCGAGGGTCAAGTCCAGGTCGGCGAGGAAGCAGCGGAGGACGTGGTCCACGCCGGGTTGGCCGGCCAGGGCGAGGCCGTAGAGGAGGGGACGGCCCAGGAGGACGGCTTTGGCGCCCAGGGCCAGGGCTTTGGCGGCGTCGGCGCCGGTGCGTACGCCGGAGTCGAAGAGGACCGTGAGTTGTTCGCCGACGGCCTCCGCGATCGGTGGAAGCGCGTCCAGGGCGGCGATCGCGCCGTCGACCTGGCGGCCGCCGTGGTTGGAGACGATGACGCCGTCGACACCGTGTTCGGCGGCCAGCTTCGCGTCCTCGACGTGCAGGATGCCCTTGAGCACGATCGGGCCGTCCCAGTTGTCCCGCAGGAACGACAGATCGTCCCAGTGCAGACCGACATGGGGAAACATCTGCGCCCACTGCATCACGGCCGCGCCCGGGTCCTCGGCGATCGGCTTGGCCAGCTTCGACTGGAAGACGGGATCGCTGAAGTAGTTCGCCAGCCCCTCCCCCTTCAGGAACGGCAGGAACCCGCGGTCCAGGTCGGCCGGCCGCCAGCCGATCGTCCCGGTGTCGAGCGTGACGACCAGCACGGCGTACCCGGCCGCCTTGGCGCGTTGCAGGAAGCTCAGGCAGACGTCAGGGTCGGTCGGGTAGTACAGCTGGAACCACTTGTTCCGCGCCTCGATCTCCTCGATCGCATGACTCGCCTGGGTCGAGTGCGTGTACGTCAACCCAAGCGCATCCGCGGCCCGCGCCGTCGCCAGTTCACCGTCCGGGTGCGCGAGAGTCTGCACACCGATCGGCGCGACCAGCACCGGCGCGGGCATCGCCGTACCGAGAATCGTGCAGGACAAGTCACGTTCCGTACTACCGCGCAGCATCCGCGGCACCAGCCGCCACCGCTCGAACGCCGCCTGGTTAGCCCGGGCCGTCGCCCCGCTGCCCGCGCTCGGCACGATGTAGCCCATCGCCTCCGCCGACAACTTCCCGGCCGCCTGCGACTCCAGCCGGGCCAGGTCGGTGGTGATCTCCGGCGTCGTCCCCTGCAGCATGCCCTGCAGGTAGATCTGCAACTGGTAGTCCCCGAAGTTGGCCATGCCGGATGCTCCCACGCCCACCACGCGACCTCAACCACACCAGCCCGATCAGCACGATCAGCCCGCACAGCCAGGCGAACCAGTCACCCCAGGCCGTGTACAGCGTCTTGTCGATCCCCGGCCGCAGCTCGCCGATCAGTACGGCCGGGCCGTCCGCCGGCGCGTTCGTCTCGGCCACGACCCGCCCGTTCGCATCGGCCAGTACCAGCCGGCCCTTGCTGCCGTCGCGGGCCATCGGGACCCCGTTCTCGATCCCGCGCAACATCGCCATCCGGCTGTGCAACCAGCCGTCGTCCACGAAGTCCAGCGCCGGCACGAGCCACAGCGACGTACCGAGCTTGCCGTACTGCCGCGCGAGCGGCGGGAAGTCCAGGTCCTTGCAGATCATCAACCCCCAGCCCTGGTACGTGGCCAGCTGATCGCCCGGCGTGTACGGCTCCATGCCCGGAATCAGGTGATGTTTGTCGTACGACGTCGGTGCCGCGCCGTCCGGGTGGAAGATCAGCGCCCGGTTGTGATCACCATCGCCGAGTACGGTCAACCCGACGACCAGCTCGACCTTGTTGCTCGTGGCAAGTGTTTGGAACTGCTGGGAGAGTTTCGCCAGCTCGGTCGTCTGGACATCGATCGTCTTCTCCGGCAGCAGCACGATCCGTGCGCCGTCGTGCGCTGCAGACGCGATCATCGGCCGGTACCGCTCGAGGATCGCCGGTCCGCCGGCGTTCGGCCAGCCCGCGTCATCCGCTCCTTCGGCGGACAGGATCGCGATCTTCACCGGTTGCGCGGCCGGAATTCCGCTCAACCTCACGATGCCGTACAGACAGGTGCCGACGGCAACCACCGCGAGTACGAAGACCAGCTTGATCCGCCGGGTGGCGATCACCGCGGCCGGGAGGATCAGCAGGAAACTCAGACCCCAGATGCCGGTCAGCGAAACGATTTGGTTGATCGGGGCAACTACCACCTGGGTGTACGCGAGACTCGTGAACGCTCCGTGCGGTGAGAAGCTGGTGAGTACGTAGTCGAGCACCGCCCACAGCGCGGGCGCCGCCACGGCCGCGATCAGCGGACGCCCGCGGACGACCAATGCTCTGAAGAACAGCACGGTGAGGGTGAAGACGCCGGCAAGGAGCAGGAGGAACGACAGCGCGACCGGGGGTAGGTCGAGGTCGTTCAGCAGGTAGCCGACGAGGTTGGTGAGGCCGAGGAGCCAGCCCGCGAAGGCGGTCAGCGCCGCGGCGCGCGCCCGCAACAGCGGGGCGACGAAGAACACCGGGACGGCGGCCCACCAGGTGAGCGCCGGGAGGGTGTGCAGGCCGGAGCCGAAGTACAGCAAGGCTCCGGTGGCGACGGCCGCCGCCACCGCCCACCATTTGGAAAGCCCCCGAGGTCCCGCGGCGTTCGCGGCTGCCCGCTCAGACACGTAGTTCATCGATCATCCTTTCGCCCAGGCGCAGGCAGAGGGCGCGGAACGCCGGTTCCGGCATGCCGATGCGGTCGCCGTGGTGGAGCTGGATCAGGCCGTGCAGGAGCGCGGCGAAGATCAGGCTGGTTTCCCAGATGTCCTGGTCGCCGCGGAAGAGTTCCTGGTCGATCCCGGCGCTGACCGCGTCCGCGACCAGGTTGAAGGTCGGTGACTTGCGGGCCTCGAAATCCGCCGGGAACTTCCGGGCCTGGTCGCGCCGCGCGGTGAACATGTAGTCGTACAGCCGCGGCTGGGCGAGCGCGAAGTCGACGTGGTCGACCAGCATCTCGCGCAGCCGCGCGTCCGCCTCGACCGGCCGGTCCGCCGCCTCCCAGCGCCGAACCAGCTCGGCGAACGCCGCGTCCGCGACCGCGTTCAGCAGCGCCTCCCGGTCCGGGAAGTACTGGTAGATCGCCATCGGCGTGATCCCGACCGCGGCCGCCACCTTGCGCATCGAGACGCCGGCCGCGCCGTGCTCGGTCAGCAGGTACGTGGCCGCGGCGGTGATCCGTTCTTTTGTCGTCACCTCGCTCATGGAAACCATTAAATACGCATTTCCTATACGCTGTATAGGCGCATCGACCCTGACCGGACCCTGAGCCATGACATCGGTCATACCCGGGGCCGGACGTCCGTCAGGCAACGATCCGGACGGATCGCACCGGCATCGGCACGCTCCGGACCGGACAGTGAAGCCATGACGAACACGAACGTGGTGACCGCTCCCCCACGCAGCGGCGTACGGCGCGCACTGCCGGCTCTCGGCCTGTTCTTCCTGTCCCCACTGGTCGCGGAATTCCTGCTCGGGAACATCCCGATCACCGCGCTGTTCGCCCTGCTCACGCTGGCGCCGCTGTACGGCGGTGGCGCGGTACTGATCCGCGAGGTCGCCCGCCGGCGCGGCTGGGGCTACCCGAGCATCGTCATCCTGGCGCTGGCGTACGGCGTGATCGAGGAAGGCATCACCACCCAGTCGCTGTTCAACCCGGACTACGCGGGCCTGCGTCTGCTCGACCCCGGTCACATCTCGTTCCTCGGCATGGGCGCGCCGTGGACGCTGATGGTCCTCGGCCTGCACACGCTGTGGAGCATCACCGTCCCGATCGTGGTGCTGGAGTCACTGTCCCGGCGCCCCCGCGAACCCTGGCTCGGCAAACTCGGACTCGGCGTGTACGGCGTGCTCTTCGCGATCGGCGTGGTCGCCACCACCGCATTCGGGTACACGAAAGACCCGTTCCGGGCATCCGCCGGCCAGAACATCGGCGTCGTCATCGCGGTCCTCGTACTGATCGCGCTCGCCGTACGCGTCGGCCGTCGCGCTCCGCGGCGTACCGGCGGAAACGTACCGTCGCCCTGGCTGATCGGCGCGGCAGCGCTCGTGGTTACCAGCGCCTGGATGCTCGTCAACGACCAGGTGCCGAACGGCTGGCTCTGCGCCGCGATCACGCTGGCGATCGAGATCCTGGCGGCGGTCGCGGTCGTCGACCTGTCCCGGCGGAGCAGTTGGACCCGGCTGCACACGCTGGCAGCCGCCGGTGGGGCGATGCTCACGTACGCCTGGCACGCGTTCCCGGAAAGCCCGGTGTTCGGCGCCTCGCACACGGCCGATCTGATCGGGAACGCGGTCTTCGCCCTGCTCGCGATCGGGTTGCTGATCGGTGCGACAATCAGGTGTGAAAAGTTCGGTGACGCCTGACAATCGCGCCACCGCGCGGCACGTCGGCCTGGCGCTGTTCGCCCTGACCACCGGTGGTTTCGCGATCGGCACCACCGAGTTCGTCACGATGGGCCTGCTGCCGCAGATCGCGGCCGGCGTCCACATCTCGATCCCGACCGCCGGTCACGTGGTCTCGGCGTACGCGCTGGGGGTGGTCGTCGGCGCACCGGTGATCGCGGCGCTCGGCGCGCGGACCGGGCGGAAACGGTTGCTGCTCGGGCTGATGGCGGTGTTCGTGGCCGGCAACGTGCTGTCGGCGGTTGCCACCAGCTACGAGTTCCTGATGGCAGCGCGGTTCCTGTCCGGCGTACCGCACGGAGCGTTCTTCGGGATCGGCGCGGTCGTCGGCGCCTCGATGGTCCCGCCGGACCGGCGCGCGCGGGCGATCGCGATGTCGATGCTCGGACTCCCGGTCGCGAACATCGTCGGCGTACCGCTGACGACGCTGCTCGGGCAGCGGTTCGGCTGGCAACTGCCGTTCCTGGCGGTCGGCGTACTCGGGTTGCTCACGCTGGTCGCGGTGTGGTTGTGGGTCCCACCACAGCCGGTCGGCAGCGAGGTGAACGTACGCAGCGAGCTGAGCGCACTGCGCAGGCCGCAGGTGTGGATGGCCTTGCTGGTCGGGATGGTCGGCTTCGGCGGGATGTTCGCGACGTACTCGTACATCACCCCGACGATGACGGAACTGGCCGGTTTCTCCGAGTCCGCGGTCACCATCGTGCTCGCCGTGTACGGCATCGGGATGACCGTCGGTACCGTCCTCGGCGGCCGCCTCGCCGACCGGTCACTGATGGGCGCCATGTACGGCGGGCTGGTCGCGGTCGCCGTCGTGCTCGGAACCTTCGGCTGGCTCGCGCAGACCCGGCCCGGAGCGCTGGTGGCGGTGTTCGCGATGGGCTGCTCGGCCAGCATCCTGGTGCCCGCGCTGCAGACCCGGCTGATGGACGTCGCCCACGAAGGCCAGTCGCTGGCCGCCTCGCTGAACCACTCCACGCTGAACATCGCGAACGCGCTCGGCGCCTGGCTCGGCAGCGTCGTCCTCGCCGCCGGCTACGGCTACGAATGGCCCAGCCGCCTCGGTGCCGCGCTCGCCGTGGCCGGGCTGATCCTGGCGCTGATCTCGGGTTTGATGGAACGCCGAGGGTCGACTCAGGTGCTTGCCTGACGCGGTAGTCACCACCTAGTTGGTTAGATCGGTACATGGCGACCTTGACGTTGGGCGCGGCCGACCTGGTACGGCGGCGTGGGCTGCGGCAGATGCGGTCGGTGGCACTGGCGCTGCTGGTGCTCGCCGCGGTGATCTACGTGGCGACACTGCACCGGGCCGGCGGCTGGGCGTACCTGAACGCGGCCGCCGAGGCGGCGATGGTGGGTGCGCTGGCCGACTGGTTCGCGGTCACCGCGCTGTTCCGGCGGCCGCTCGGCCTGCCGATCCCGCACACCGCGATCGTGCCGACCCGCAAGGACAGTCTCGCGGAGAGCCTCGAACAGTTCGTCACCGAGAACTTCCTGTCCGAGGAAGTGGTGGCGGAGAAGATGCGTACCGCGCAGGTCAGCCGCCGCGCGGGTGAATGGCTTGCCGACGGCAACCACGCGGAACGGATCGTGGCCGAAGGCGCGCGTACGGTCGGTGCCGCGCTGCCGAAACTCGGCGACGACGACGTCTCCGCGTTCGTCCGGGGATCGTTGCTGCCCCGGTTCGTGAAGGAGCCGCTGAGTCCGATCGCCGGGCATTTCGTCCAGTCCGTGGTCGAGGACGGCGCGCATCACGCCCTGCTCGACCTGCTGATGGTCGAGGCGTACGACTGGCTGGCGAACAACCGGGAACTGCTAGCGGACGTGATCGGCCCCCGCGCGCCGCGCTGGTCACCGCAATGGGTCGACCGGATCGTCGTCGATCGCATCCACCGCGAGGCGCTCGCCTGGCTGGCCGACGTACGCGACAACCAGGCGCACCCGGCCCGCCGGGCGGTCGACCGGCTGCTCGCGCAACTCGCCGACGACCTGCAGCACGACCCGGACACGATGGAACGCTTCGAGGCCTGGAAGGCCCGGATGCTCACCCACCCCGACATGGGCAACAGCCTGACCGCGGTCTGGGACGCGATGCGGACCGCGCTGATCGGCGCGATCGAAGACCCGAACAGCGCGCTCCGGCTGCGCGCGATCAAGACCCTGCAGGACCTCGGTCATCGCCTGCAGAACGACGAGACGATGCGTACGAAGGTCGACGATCGCGCCGCCGAGGCCGTCGGGTACGTCGTCCGCACGTACGGCACCGAGATCGTCTCGGTCATCTCCGACACCATCGAACGCTGGGACGGCCGCGAAGCCGCTGCCCGAATCGAACTCCACGTCGGCCGCGACCTACAGTTCATCCGCATCAACGGCACCGTCGTAGGCGCCCTCGTCGGCCTCACCATCCACACCCTCAGCCAACTGGTCTAGCTACGTAAGGTTCATCACATATCTACCGAGAGTGACCCGGCCGGCAGGGATGATGCCTGCCATGAAGGGATTCACACGTTCGCGACCGGTGTCGGAGTTTGCGCGGATCTGCGCCCTGGCGGAGGGCCAGCACGGGCTTGTGGGGATCTCGCAATTGCGGGGCGAGGTGACCGAGCAGATCCTCACCCAGTGGCAGGACGCCGAGATCGTCGAACCGGTCATCGACGGCGTGATCCGGGTCCGGGCCGGCGCGAGACATCCGCATCAGACCGTGTACGCGACGTGGCTGCTTGCCGAAGCCACCCCGGCCTGGGAGCGATCGCTGACCGCGCTGGTGATCTCGCACCGGTCGGCGGCGGAGTTGTACGGCGCCGGGACCGCCGCTCCGGAGGGGATCGAGCTCTCCGGGCGGGCGCGGAACTCCCTTCCGGCCGGTGTCACGGTGCATCCGCGGTCGGTGCGGGAGGACGAGTGTGTCGTGGTCGAAGGGCTTCCGGTCACAGGCCCGGCGCGTACGCTCGCCGACCTCGCCGACCGGCAGGGGCTGGACCTCTCGGACCTGGGCCGGCTGGCACGCTCCTTCATCAGTCAGGGATGGACCACCATCGAGCAGCTTGGGGCTGAGCTGACCGAACAGTTCGCCGGCCGAGCCGGTCAGGACCAGGATGGTTCGGCCTGGTTGAGCGCCGCTCTCGACGCCGCCGCGAAGGGCTGAGGACATGGCCGGATTCGACAATCACCTCCATCACCTCGAGTTCCGCGGCGCGTTTCGTACCTGGGACCAGCTGCTCGATCGGCTGCAACAGATCAGTACACCGCGATTCACGGCCGACCGCGCGCTGCGACAGCTGATCGCCGGCGACTTCCTCAGCCAGCTGAACCAGGGCGGTGACGACTGGGAGGCGACCGGGTCGAATCCGCTGCCGGCGTACGCCGAGACCTGGCCGGGCGCGGTGGCCGGCGGCGCCATCGACCCGGTGTACGAGCTGGCGCGGACCGCGAACGATCTGGACATCTACAACAGCGCACTTGGTCATCTTCCGGACGACGAGTACGTAGCGCGCGTCCGTGCAGCCGTACTGGACGCTGCCCCGCGACGGCGGGACGGGATCGACGGAGGCGTCGGCCTGGCCGGACTGGTGCGGTACACGACTCGCGACGTGCAGGTCGGGGGCAGGGGGCGCGCCGTGTTCGCCCTCGATGTCCACCCGGTCGACGACCGCCGCGGGCCGCTGGGCCTACGGCGGGCTGGGGACAGCTTCTCGATCGAGGTCGATGTGAAGCTGCCGACGATGATTCAGCGCACCAGCGAATCCGAGCGCGCCCGCCGGTCGATCGTCGGCGTTCAGCTGCCCGGATTGCGGCCGATCACGCCGCTGCTGCGACCGATCGCGGACCTGGCCGCCGACAAGATGGCGGCACTCTCCTGCCAGCCTGGTGTCGGCGACGGTATCCTCGCGCCGCGATTCAAGGACATCGCCGATCTGTACTACATCGCGCGTACCTGTCCGGTCGACGGCGAAAAGCTGCGGACCGCGATGGCGGAGAACTGGCAGTGGCGCGAGACCGACCTGGGCGGACCGCCGCGACCGTACCGGTTCTACGGTCAAGCGCCGGCGCAGGACGGCGAGGTCGGGATCCTTTGGAATCAGGGCTTCGATCAACTACGTGACAAGGTCCGGCAGCTACAGGACTATCCGGACTTCGGGACCATGGTGGAGACGATCGGAACGTTCCTGGACGGCGCCGCGGAGCCGGGCCACGGGGTCTGGGATCCCGTTCGGGGCCAATGGCAAGCATCGGTCCGGAGCGAGGTGGCTGCCGCGATGGACCGCGCCGCGCTCACCCCGGCAAACCGCCCGGAGCATGCGTCCGCCGTGATGATCCGACCGGACGCGGGCGAGCACCAGCCGCTCGTTCCGCTGCAGAGGCACCTGTTCGTGTTCGACGTCGACAAGACGCTGAGCAAGCACGACACCCTGCACACTCTCGCGGAGAAGGCCGGCCTGCTGGCCGAGCTCGAAGCCGTGCACGCGCCGGACTACGAGACTTCGATCCGCGCCAAGATCGCCGTGCTGGCAGGCGTCGACGCGGCGCTGGTCCGCGAAGTCGCCGACACCGTCGAACTCAGCGACGGCGTGATCGAACTGATCCGCGACCTGAAGGACGCCGGCCACGAGATCGCGATCGCCAGCGGAGGTTTCGACGCGATCGTCGCGCCACTCGCCGAGCGTCTCGGCGTGCAGCGGTACGCGGCCGGGCAGCTCGGGATCGAGGACGGGGTGCTGACCGGTGAGGTCAGCGGCCTGGTCGACGGCCCCGGCAAGGTCACCGCGATCGAGGGCTGGAGCCGGGAACTTGGCATCCCCCGCGAACGCACCATCGCGATCGGCGACGGCAGCAACGACGTCGACATGTTCAAAGCAGTCGGCCTGGCCGCGGGCTATCAACCCGGCACAGCAGCCGCCGCGGCCGCCCACACCATCCTGCAAGACATGGGCCACCTGAACCGGGTAGCCCACCTCCCCCTGCCCGAACGCCTGCAATCCCCCGCCACCACCCCGGTCACCACCACTCCAGCCACCGCAGCTCGGCGCAACGCCGGCTCCGAACGCACGTAACCCCGGAGAACACTCGGGATCGGCGCCGGGGTGTGGACGCGCTGGGACGGCCTGACCGCGCATCAGGACGGGCCGATGAGCGGCGGGTTCGGGTGGATGTCCGAGGACGCCCAAACCCAGCCGAAGACCGTCAGCTTCTACATCAACGCCGGCCACCCGGCCGGCGGCAAACTGGCCATCGCGTTGTACGAACCGGTCTCCTAGACCCAGCCGTGCAGATCCGCCGCATCTTTGGTGAATTGTTCGGGGGAATCGTCGGCGACGAACTCCAGGAGAGCGTTGATCTCGCGCGGCTCGGCAGCAAGGCGCTCCAGGACCGGGCGCCACAGCGACTCCCGGGCAGCCAGCGGTAACCGGTTGTTGGACGGCCACCACGAGAACACATGCACGGTGCTCAGCCACGGCATCAGCGCCTCCAACTGCCGCAGACACTCGGCATCGTCGAGGTCGACCGGCGGCTGCCAGTACGTCTTGAGGTTCGGCGCGCCCACATCGAGCAGCAGCGTGATCGTCGAGTCGACCTCGTCGGTGAGCGTGTTCCGGTGGAACTCCATCGCGATCTCGATCCCCGCGCCGGCAGCCATGTCGGCGAGCTCACCGAGCCCGCGGGTGACCGCCATCCGGTCCCCGACACCGGCGTCCGCGGTCCCGACGTTACCGGCCCAGACCCGAATCCGCGGCGCACCGAGCGCCTCGGCGGTGGCGACCGCGGAGCGCATCTCCTCCCGGTCAGCACTTCCGGCCCGCAGATACGAGCCGTACGCCGCGACCTGCAACCCATGCACCTCGGTCAGATTCCGGACCCGCTTGGCGTTCACCAGATTGCCGAGCGGCACGTGAATGTCCCCACCCCACTCGACCGCCGCCAGCCCCGACCTGGCCGCGACCTCCACCACCTGATCAACCGCCAACTGCCGAAACGTCACCGAAACCAGCCCGGTCCTCACACCCACACGCGCCTCCTCATCACCCTCCCATCCAACCCCATCCCCCCAACCCACCCCGCCCCGCGCCACCTGAGCCGATGGAGCAGCAGACGGGATGGGCAGCGGTCAGCGCACAGGTTCAGCGCTGGAAGGCTCGTGCCGCATTCTTACCTGCCCCAGCCCCAGCCCTTACCCTTTTTGCTGTCGTCGCGCCTCAGCCGCGCGGTGTCAGTGCTCGCGGCGGTTCCGGCAGCGCGTGCCGAGCGGTTCCCTTCGCGTGCCGCGCCGAGAACCACGTCCTGTGCGGCGGCTCGGACCGCCTCCCCGATGTACGCCCCCGCGGCCTGCCTCATGGTCTGGTAGGCATTCGGGCTCACCACCGAACTGGCTACGTCCTCCCCCAGCCGCGTCGCCGCATCCCCAGTCCTCCGCCTCGAACTGTCCCCGGCTTTCAGATACGCTCCGAACCCATTCGCCCCCGAGCTCCCGTTGCTGTCGAGAAACGCCTTCACATCCGAGGCCGCCTGATTCACCGCCGCCTCCACCGCTTTCCGCACCTTCGGCGCCGCGAGCGCCTGCTCTTCCGGGGTCAGCGCGACCGCTCCAGCCGCGCTCCGGAAGATGTCTTCGTGGTGCCGACTACTGACAGATACCACTTGCCACCTCCTGGGTGTCCTTACAGGTCGCCGCGCAGCCTAGTACCCCCGCGTCTCACGTCATGAGCAAACAAGTTGGATGCAACTGTCGGCGGGGCTTACGCTGACCCGGTGCCAGAACAGCGACGGGGGTTCTTTCTCGGATTCAGTGCGTACTTGATCTGGGGGCTCTTTCCGCTGTACTGGAAGTTGCTGGATCAGACCGGCGCGGTCGAGCTGCTGGCGCATCGGATCGTCTGGTCGCTGGTCACGATCGTGGTGCTGGTCGTCACGCTGCGGAAGTTCGGGCAGGTGAAGGCGTTGCTCGCCGAGCCGCGGCGGCGGTGGCCGTTGATCGCGGCCGCCTTTCTCATCTCGGTCAACTGGGGTACGTACATCTGGGCCGTCGGCCACGGGCATGTCGTGGAAACGTCGCTCGGGTACTTCATCACCCCGCTGTTCACCGTCCTGCTCGGCGTCTTCGTGCTGAAGGAAAAGCTTCGCCCGATGCAGTGGACCGCGCTCGGGATCGCGTTCGTGGCCGTCCTCGGGCTCGCGATCGAGAACGGGAAACCACCGTGGGTGGCGATCGCGCTGACCTTCTCGTTCGGGTTCTACGGGCTGGCGAAGAAGAAGGCCGGCGCCGGCGCGATCGAGGGGATGGCGATCGAGTCGGGTACGGTCGCGCCGCTCGCGCTGGTCGCGATCGCCGTACTCGGGATGCACGGGGACGCGACGGTCACCCACCACGGCGCCGGGTACCTGGCACTGGTCGTACTGACCGGGCCGATCACCGCCGTGCCGCTGCTGATGTTCGGCGCGGCCGCCACCCGGGTCTCGCTGACCACGCTCGGGCTGCTGAACTACATCGCCCCGATCATGCAGTTCATCTGTGGACTGGTGATCTTCCACGAGCAGATGACGTCGATGCGCTGGGTCGGCTTCAGCCTGGTGTGGGTCGCGCTGGCGTTGTTCACGTTCGACAGCATGCACACCCGCCGCCGTACGCTCGCGCTCGAACGCGCCGCGGTCACCGCCGCGGCGGTCTGACCGTTCGCCGGCCCGGCGGCGACCACTTGACCAGACACATTCAGGACATTTAATATCCAGATTGTGAAGATGAACGAGGGCGTGGAATGGGCTATGCACAGCTGCGTGAACCTCAGCTGGATGCCCGGCGCGGCGGTCACGGCCAAGCGCCTCGCCGCGTTCTACGACCTGCCGACGGCGTACCTGAACAAGCAGCTCCAGGCGCTCACCCGGGCCGGCATCCTCACCTCCGTCTCCGGACCGAAGGGCGGCTTCCAGCTCGCCCGGGACCCGAAGAACATCAGCCTGCTCGACATCGTGGTCGCCATCGACGGCCCGGACGAGGCCTTCCGCTGTACGCAGATCCTGAAGGCCGGACCGGCCGCCGATCCGAAGGTCGACTACACCAAGGCCTGTCTGATCTCCCAGGCGATGCGCTCCGCCGAGCTCACATACCGTCGCGAACTGTCGAGCCAGTCCATCGCCGACATCGCCGCTCGAGTGGTCACTTACACCCCCGAGGCCCCGGACAACGTCCGGAACCACTTCACGAACCTCAAGTCCTGAGCCTCCTCGTCCGCACAACCCACTTTCCCCAGGAGTTGATTCTGGATGTCTAATATCCTAAATAAGCCGATGATCCTGGCTTTGCTGGCGTTCGCGCAGCTGATCATCGCGATCGACTACACGATCGTGTTCGTCGCCGTACCGGACATCGGGCGGGAGCTCGGCTTCGCGGCGCACAACCTGCAATGGGTGGTGAGCGGGTACGCGGTGGTGTTCGGCGGCTTCCTGCTCCTCGGCGGGCGGATGTCCGACCTGCTCGGCAGGCGCCGGATGTTCACCGCCGGCCTGCTGCTGTACGGCGTCTCGTCCCTCGCCGGCGGCCTGGCCACCGACCCCGGCCTGCTGATCGGCGCCCGCGCCGTCCAGGGCTTCGGCGGCGCGGTACTCGCACCGGCGACCCTGTCCCTGATCGGCACGCTCTTCGAGGAAGGCCGCGAACGCAACCGGGCGTTCTCGATCTGGGGTGCCGCCGGCGGTAGCGGGATGGCGCTCGGTTCGCTGCTCGGCGGCGTACTCACCCAGGCGTTCGGCTGGCCGGCGATCTTCTTCGTGAACGTACCGCTGGCCGTGATCGGGGTCGTCGCCGCCGTGCTGCTGCTCCCGGCCGACGGTTCCGTACGGCACGGCCGCCGGTTCGACGTACCGGGCGCGCTTTCGGCGACCGCCGGTATCACCGCGATCGTGTTCGCGCTGGTCCAGGGCCCGGCGACCGGCTGGAGTACGGCGAGTGTGCTCGCGGGCGTGATCGGCGCCGTGCTGCTCGCGCTCTTCGTACTGATCGAGTCGCGGTCGGCCGATCCCCTGCTCCCGTTGGCGTTGCTGCGAATCCGCAACCTGCGTACCGGCGTCAGCGTGATCACGCTCTTCGCGGCGACCCTCGGCCCGCTGCTGTACTTCGAGACCGTCTACTTCCAGGACGTCCACGGCTACAACGCCCTGCAAACCGGGCTCGCCTACCTCGTACCCACGGTCGCGATCTTCGTCGGCGCCAACCTCGGCGGCCGGCTCGCCACCCGCTTCGGCCTGCACGTCACGCTCGCGGCCAGCCTGGCGATCGCGGGCGCCGGCGTCGCGGTGCTCGGGTTGATCATCTCGACCACCGCCTCGTACGCGGTCCTGGTCCCGGCGCTGCTGGTCCTCGGTCTCGGCCAGGGCAGCGCGTTCACCACCATGTACGCCGCCGCGTCCACCGGCGTCGCGCCTGAACACCAGGGCGTCGGCTCCGGCACCGCCTCGACCGGACAGCAGGTCGGCAACGCGGTCGGCCTCGCCGTCCTGGTCGCGATCGCCGGCCAAAGCGCCGAACCGATCGACGGCCTCCGCACCGCCATCCTGCTCAGCGCCGCGGGTGTCATCCTCACCGCCATCACGGCATTCACCGGCCGCGACACCAAGGCGCTCGTCCTCACCAGCTGAACCTCCGACGAGATCACAATCCGCGCGCCAAGCGGCCGCCGCGCGGAACACGATCCGCGTGACCGCCGTGCAGGGTTGTTGCTGTTGGCAACCGGCTCAGGCCCGGACCGGTTCGTAGGCCTCGGCCACCGCGACGTGCCGCTCCGGGCGCCGAGGCTGGGGGTCCGGGCCGAGCACGGCGGGCTCCGGGTGGGGAGTCTGGGGGTCCGGGCCGAGGGCGACGGGGTCCGGATGGGGAGCGCCGTGGATCCGCCCGGTGGTGGTCGAGAGCGGCCGGGCGGTCGCGGCGGTGCGGCTCGCGATGATCTCCGCGGCGATCGAGATCGCGGTCTCCTCAGGGGTCCGCGCGCCGAGGTCCAGCCCGGTCGGCGACGACATCCGCGCGAGCTCGGCCTCGCTCAGGCCGGCGGCCCGCAACCGCGTCAATCGGTCCTCGTGGGTACGCCGCGAACCCATCGCCCCGATGTATCCCGCGTCCGTCCGCAACGCCACCTCCAGCAGCGGTACGTCGAACTTCGGATCATGTGTGAGCACGCACATCACCGTCCGGTGGTCGACGGTGTCCAGCGCACCGGCCAGGAACCGGTGCGGCCAGTCGACCACCACCTCGTCCGCCTCCGGGAACCGCGCCCGGGTCGCGAACACGGCCCGCGCGTCGCACACGGTCACGTGGTACCCGAGGAACTTGCCGACCCGCGCGACCGCGGCCGCGAAGTCGATCGCCCCGAACACGAACATCCGCGGCGGCGGCGCCAGCACCTGCACGAACACCGCGACCTCCCGCCGCCCACACTCGCCGTGCGGCCCGTACTCACGAATGCCACTGGACCCGCTGTCAAGCATCCCCCACGCATCCGCAACCACCGCCGCATCCAGCCCCGGATCACCAAACCCACCTCCGCTGCTGACACCGGGCCAGCCACCGAGAACGGCCGAGGAGGAGGTGGAGGTGAGGTTGAGGGGTGGAGGTTGGATGGCCAGTCGGTGGCCTAGTTGGGGGCCTGGGGTGACTATGGTTGCGACTGCTGTTGGGTGGGCTGACTGGATTGCGTCCGCGATGGTGGCGAACTCTGGGTACGACGTCTGGTCCACTGGTTCGACCAGGACGTCCAGGATGCCGCCGCAGGTCAGGCCGACCGCGAAACCGGCGTCGTCGGAGATCCCGTAGCGGCGAACCACCGGGACGCCCGATCGGATCACCTCCTCTGCCACCGCGTACACGTCGCCCTCGACGCAGCCGCCGGAGACGCTGCCCACGACCGTGCCGTCCGCGGCGACCGCCATCGTCGCCCCGGGCCGGCGCGGCGCCGACCGGAACGTGCCGATCACCGTCGCCAGCGCGAACCGTTCGCCGGACGTGTACCAGTCGCGGACGGACGCGAGGACGTCACGCACCCATGTGCTCCGCTCCGGCCTTCACCGCTTCGCGGATCCGCGTGTACGTCCCACAACGGCAGATGTTGCGCAGCTCGTCGAGGTCCGCGTCGGTGATCTCGCGCTCCTCCTTGCGAACCTTCTTCACCAGAGCAACCGCAGCCATGATCTGCCCGGGCTGGCAGTACCCGCACTGCGCCACGTCGTACTTCAGCCAGGCCTGCTGCATCGGGTGCAGGTCCTTGCCGACGGTGTCCGGCAACCCTTCGATCGTGGTGATCTCATCGGTCGGGGCGATGTCCTTCACCGGCACCGAGCACGGGTTGAACGCCTTGCCGTTGATGTGCGACGTGCAGGACTTGCAGACGTTCAGCGCGCAGCCGTACTTCGGTCCGGTGACCCCGAGCAGGTCGCGCAGAACCCACAGCAGCCGCACGGAGTCCTCGGCGTCGACGCTGATCTGCTTGCCGTTGAGCTTGAAGGTGTGAGTTGGCATGGCTTCCTCAGAACTTGTGGTCGAGGCCATCGGTCGGCGACTGCGGGGTGGACGGCTGCACCGGCAGCGGCTCGAACCCGAGCTTGCCGTGGTTGATCGGGAAGTACGTCGGCAGCGTCCCGGTGGCCCGGGCGTACGCGCAGGCGACCGCGGCGAACGCGGGCGCGACCGCGAGCTCACCGGCTCCGCTCGGACTGTCGCTGGTGTTCGGCATGATCACCACCTGGACGTCCAGCGGCGAGTTCCATTCCCGCGTGTAGAAGTAGTTGTCCCAGCTGCCTTCGAGCGGGATGCCGTCCTTGATGTGCAGGCTGGACGTCAGCGCCAGCGCGATCGCGTCCTGCAGGCCGCCGAACATCTGTGCCTCGAGGCCGCGCGGATTGATGCAGAAACCGGGGTCGACGACGATCACGGCCTTCGTCACCCGCGGCCCGGTGACGGCCTCGCCTTCGATCGGCCGGTTCACCGTCTCGGGCCGGCAGTCGATCTCGACCAGGGTCGCGACCGCGGCCCGGTACTCCGAGTGCACCGCGATGCCCTGCGCCGTACCCTTCGGCATCGCCTTGCCCCACTTGCCGACCGCCGCCGCCTTGTTCAGGACGGCAAGCAGACGCTGGTCCTTGAGGAAGTCGCGGCGGAACTGGACCGGGTCCCGGCCCAGCTTCGCGGCCAGCTGGTCGACCATCAACTCCTCGGCGCAGACCACGTTCGGCGAGTAGATGTTGCGCATGCTGCCGGTGTTGAACTTCAGCGGGATCTCGTTCAGCAGCTGCGTCGTCACGCCGAAGTTGTACGGCGACGACTGGGTCAGCTCGAAGATCGACTCGGCGAACGACAGGTTGCCCGCGATCGGGAGGTCCGCCGCGAACGCCGTCAGCATCTCGCCGAGGCCGTGACCGAAGTCCGTCTGTACGCTGGTGTGCCGCTGCTCGTAGCTGATCACGTTGCCGGCGGCGTAGTTCACCCGGACCCGCGACGTACACATCGGGTGTGTCCGGCCCTGCCGGAAGTTGTCGGTCCGCGACCAGGACAGCTTGACCGGTTTGCCCATCTTCTGGGAGATCTCCGCCGCCTCGGCCGCGACGTCGTGGAAGAGGTGCCGGCCGAACGAGCCGCCGCCCTGCACGACATGCACCTTGACCGCGTCGATCGGCATCCCGAGCTGTTTGGCGATGTCCTCCTGAGCGACGATCGGCACCTTCAGACAGGACCAGATCTCGGCACTGTCCGGGCGGACGTCGGCGATCGCGCAGTCCGGCTCGAGCGCGCTGTTGCTGGCGAACGCGAACACGAACTCGGCGTCGATCGTCTGCGCCAGCAGCGGCGGCACCGCCATCGGCAGCTGCGCGGCGCGGAGCTGCTTCAGCACGCTGGCGTCGGACTCGTCGTCGACGGTGCCTGGTCCCCAGGTCGCGTCCACCTTCTGGATCGCGTCGATGCACTGGCCGAAGGTGTCCGCGCGGATCGCCACACCGTGGGCGATACCAACGACATCGGTGACACCCGGCAGCGCCCGCAGCGCCTTGAGGTTGTTGATCCGGCGCAGCGTGCCGTTGATCGTCGGCGGCCGGGCCACCATCGTCGGCTTGGCGCCCTTGACGTGCAGGTCCATCGCGAACTGCTTGCGCCCGGTGACGATGTCGTGCGCGTCGACCCGGTTGTGCGGCTTGCCCAGCACCTTGAAATCGGCCTTTGCCTTCAGGTGGGCAGCCACCTTGACGGTCTTCGTGACCGCGGCCGCAGTGGCCAGCGCGCCGTACGTCGCCTTCAGCCCGTTCGGCCCGGTCAGCACGCCGGCGGTCGCGGTCACCTGGTCGACCGCGACATTCCATTGCAGCGCGGCTACCTCGACCAGGCGCTGCCGGGTGATCGCGGCGGCCGTCCGGACCGGCGTGTACATGCTGCGCATGGAGTTCGAGCCGCCGGTCAGCTGGTTCATCAACAGCTCGGGACGGGCGTCGGCCAGACTGATCTCGACCTTCTCGATCGGCAGGTCCAGCTCTTCGGCGACGATCATCGCGAACGCGGTCGTGATGCCCTGCCCGACCTCGGTCCGCGGGACCGCGAAGTGCGCCGTGCCGTCGGTACGCATCGCGACCGTGATCAGGCCGGACGTCGGCGCGGCCGCCAGGTTCTGCAGGTCGCCGAGGTCGAAGAGGTCCTCCGGCTGCGGCAGCGACGGCACGGCGGCGTCGGCCGATCGCGGGTCGGCGTCGTTGATCAGCCAACTCGCGCCGACCGCGAGCGTCGGAGCGGCAATCAGGTACCCGAGGACGCGCCGGCGCCCCAACAGGCCGCGTCCGCCCGCCTCCTCGCTTGGTGCGTCCAACGATCGGCGGTGCTCGGCCATGGGGACCTCCGTGTTCTCGGTACCGATATCTGCACAACGCGCAGAGTGGTACCGCAGTCACGCACGGGTGATCCAAAAGTTTTCGACACGGCCCCGATGGAGCCGGAGCGCCGGGCCCCAAGCCCGCTCCGCGGTCGTCAGACCGAGCGGGTGGCCACCAGGTCGCAGAGGGTTTCGAGGGCGTCGCGGCCGGGGCCGTCAGGGACGCCGGTGAGGAGATTCCGGGCGTCGGCCGCGCGGCGGCGGACGTCGTCCTCGGCCTGGCCGAAGGCGGGGTGGGCGCGGAGCAGGTCGAGGGTCTCGGTCAGCCGGGCGTCGTCGGACAGGTCCGAGTCGAGCAGGTCGAGCAGCCGCGCGTCGGTCGGGTCCGTCGGGTCCGCCTGGGCGCGGAAGATCAGCACCGGCAAGGTCGGTACGCCCTCGCGCAGGTCCGTACCAGGAGTCTTACCGGACTGGTCGGACTCGGATGCGATGTCCAGCAGGTCGTCGGCGAGCTGGAACGCCACGCCGATCTCCTCGCCGAACGCCCGCAGTGATTCCTGTACGTCATCAGGTGCACCGGCGTACCGGGCACCGAAAAGCGCGGAGGTCGCGATCAGCGAACCGGTCTTGTCGGCGACCACCGACAAGTAGTGCTTGAGCGGGTCCTGGCCTTCGCCGACACCCATCGTCTCGCGGATCTGGCCCTCGACCAGCCGGCTGAAGGTACGGGCCTGAATCCGGACCGCCTCCGGTCCGAGATCGGCGACCAGGTCCGACGCCCGCGCGAACAGCCAGTCGCCGGACAGGATCGCGACCGAGTTGTCCCAGCGCGCGTTCGCGGTGGCGGAACCGCGCCGGAGCGCCGCCTCGTCCATCACGTCGTCATGGTGCAGGGTCGCGACGTGGGTCAGCTCGACCACCACGGCCGCCTTCACCACCTCGTCGACGGCAACCTCGGCAGCTCCGAACTCGGCCGCCAGCAGCACCAGCAGCGGCCGGAACCGCTTGCCGCCGGCAACCATGACGTGCTGCGCCGCCGCCGTGACGAACGGCGCCTCGGACTGGGTCGCGTCGAGCAGCGCCTGCTCGACCCGCTCCAGCCCAGCGCGAACCCGGGCCTCGAGTGCCGGATCGGCGAACTCGAAGCCCAGGCTCTCGGCCGGCAGCGGATGGGGACTCAACGGATGAACTCACCAGCTCGGGCCGCCAGGTCGAGCACCGGTCCGGGAACCAGACCGAGCACCACCGTGGCGGCGAGACCCAGCGCGACCGCCGACGTGGTCTGCCAACCCGGCAGCGCCACGTCCGGCGAGTCGGCCGGCACGTCGGAGAAGAACATCAGCACGATCACGCGGACGTAGAAGAACGCGGCGACCACGCTGGACAGCACCGCGACCACCACCAGCGGCCAGGCGCCACCGGTCCAGGCCGCGCTGAAGACCGCCCACTTGCCGGTGAAGCCCGCGGTCAGCGGGATACCGGCGAAGGACAGCAGGAAGAACGCGAAGATCCCGGCCAGCAACGGCGACTTCTTGCCGAGGCCCGCCCAGCGGGACAGGTGCGTCGCCTCGCCGCCGGCATCGCGGACCAGCGTGATGACCGCGAACGCGCCGATCGTCGGGAAGCCGTACGAGACCAGGTAGAACAGCACCGCCTGGGTCGAGGTGATCCCGTTGTGGACGCCGTTCCCGCTCTGGGCGAGACCGACGAACGCGGTCAGCAGGAAGCCCGCGTGCGCGATCGACGAGTACGCCAGCATCCGCTTCACGTCGGTCTGGGTGATCGCGACGATCGAACCGACCACCATGGTGAGGATCGCGACGACCCACATCATCGGCGCCCAGTCCCAGCGCGATCCGCCGAGCGCGACGTAGAAGACCCGCATCAGGCCGACGAACGCGGCGATCTTGGTGCAGGCCGCCATGAAGCCGGTGACCGGCGTCGGCGCGCCCTGGTACACGTCCGGGGTCCAGGAGTGGAACGGAACCGCGCCGACCTTGAACAGCAGGCCGACCCCGAGCAGACCGGTACCGGCGAGCAGGATCGCGTCGCCGCTGGTCTGGGTGGACAGCGCGTCCGAGATCCCGCCGAGCGACATGGTGCCCGCGTACCCGTACAGCAGCGCGATGCCGAAGAGCAGGAACGCCGACGAGAACGCGCCGAGCAGGAAGTACTTCATCGCGGCTTCCTGCGAGATCAGCCGCCGGCGCCGGGCCAGACCGCAGAGCAGGTACAGCGGCAGCGAGAACACCTCGAGCGCGACGAACAGCACCAGCAGGTCGTTCGACGCGGCGAACAGCATCATGCCGCCGACCGCGAACATGGTCAGCGGGAAGATCTCGGTGTGCTCGATCCGGGCCGCCGTACCCTCCCGCTCGGCCTCGGAGCCGGGTACGGCCGCGGCCTGCCCGGCGAACGCGGACAGCCCGCCGTCGACCGACCGCTCCGCGAACAGCAGCACGCTGATCAGTGTCAGTGCCAGCAGGATGATCCAGGTGAACAGCGCGGGGCCGTCGACCGAGATCGCGCCCTGGGCGGCGATCAGTTCCTTCTTGCCGTGCATCAGGATGCCGGTCAGGACCCCGGCCGTGACCACCGCGACTACGGTGATCGCCAGCTGCACCAGGTGCCGCAGCGGCCGCGGCAGGAACGCCTCGACCAGTACGCCGACACACGCGGCGGCGAAGATCACGAGCAGCGGAGCCAGCTCGTTGTACTCGATCTTCGGCGCTGTGAAGTCCGCCAGCGGCAGCAACATCGCGCTCACTTCTGTCCCTCCGTCACGGGGATCTGCGGTGCCTTGTCGGTCACGCCCACCCGCTGCATGGTCGAGTCGATCGCGGGTTTGATGATGTCGACCACCGGCTTCGGGAAGATTCCCAGGCCGATGATCAGAACCGCGAGCGGCGCGATCGCGAGCACCTCACGGGCGTTCAGGTCCTTCAGCTTCTCGATCCCGTCCCGGACCGGGCCGGTCATCAGGCGTTGGTACATCAGCAGGATGTACAGCGCGGCCAGCACGATCCCGAGGACGGCGATCACCGCGATCACCTTGTGCCGGCTGAACGTCCCGGCCAGCACCATGAACTCGGAGATGAACGGCGACAGGCCGGGCAGCGCGAGGCTGGACAGTCCCGCGAACAGGAACGTCCCGGCCAGCACCGGCGCGACCTTCTCCACGCCGCCGTAGTCGGCGATCCGCGCGGACCCACGCCGGGAGATCAGGTACCCGGCGACCAGGAACAGCGCGGCGGTGGAGAGACCGTGGTTGAACATGTACAGCGTCGACCCGGTCAGGCCCTGCGACGTCAGCGCGAAGATACCCATCACGATGAAGCCGAAGTGCGAGATCGAGGTGTACGCGATCAGCCGCTTGATGTCGGTCTGCCCGATCGCCAGCAGCGCGCCGTACAGCACCGAGATCAGCGCCAGTACGAGCACCACCGGGGTCGCCCACTCGGACGCGTTCGGGAACAGCCCGAGACAGAACCGGATCATCCCGAAGGTGCCGATCTTGTCCAGGATGCCGACCAGCAGCACCGACGTACCCGGCGTCGCCTCACCGGCCGCGTCCGGCAGCCAGGTGTGGAACGGCACCATCGGCGCCTTCACCGCGAAGGCGAAGAAGAAGCCGAGGAACAGCCAGCGCTCGGTGTTCTGGCTGATGTCCAGCTTCATCAGGTCGGTCAGCAGGTACGAGGGCGCGCCGTGCTTGGCCGACACCACGTACAGGCCGACGACCGACGCCAGCATGATCAGCCCGCCGAGCAGCGAGTACAGCAGGAACTTCACCGCGGCGTACGAGCGCTGCGGACCGCCGAAGCCACCGATCAGGAAGTACATCGGGATCAGCGTGGCCTCGAACAGTACGTAGAACAGGAACACGTCGGTGGCGCTGAACACGCCGATCGACAGTGCCTCCAGGGCCAGCACCCAGGCGAAGAAGGACTTCTCCGACCAGCGGCCGTGCTCGGCGTCGTTCCAGGACGCGATCAGCACGATCGGCGTCAGCAGCGCGGTCAGCACCACCAGTACGACACCGACACCGTCCAGGCCGAGCGCGTAGTGCGCGCCGAAGGCCTTGATCCAGGTGTGCGTCTCGTTGTAGTCCCCGGCGCCGTTGCGCTGGTAGCCGATCGCGACGATCGCGGTCAGTACCAGCGTGACGAGCGAGAACCCGAGCGCGACCTGCTTGGACAGCAGCGCCTTCGCCTTGGGCACCAGCATCGTCGCGATGGCCCCGACGAGCGGCAGGAGCAGTAACAGGGTCAGCCAACCGATGTTCACGACAACCTCACCGCGAGGAGGGCGACGACCACGAATGCGGCGCCGAAGACCATGCTGAGTGCATACGTTCGGACGAAGCCCGTCTGGTACCGGCGGAGCCGGCCGGACAGACCGCCGAAGAGTGCGGCCAGGCCGTTCACCAGGCCGTCGACGCCCCGGTTGTCCAGCCAGACCAGGGTCCGGGTCAGGTACTGGCCCGGGCGCATCAGGACCGCCTCGTTCAGCGCGTCGCCGTACAGGTCACGCCGGGCGAGCACGGTGACCGGCGAACCGGCCGGCGCCTCCCGCGGGATGTCCTGCCGGTACTTGAGCACCGCGATGACGATGCCGACGGCAACCACCGCGAGGGTGATCAGCGTCATCACCAGCGCGCTGACCGGCGGGTGCTCCTCCTCGTGACCGACGATCGGCTCCAGCCACTTCACGATCCAGTCGCCGGCGAAGTACAGCGCGCCGCCACCCAGCGACAGGGCCGCCAGGATGATCAGCGGCCAGGTCATCACCTTCGGCGACTCGTGCGGGTGTACGTCCTCGGCCCAGCGCTTCTTGCCGAAGAACGTCATCAGCATCACCCGGGTCATGTAGAACGCGGTGATACCGGCGCCGAGCAGCGCGCACAGACCGATCACGGTGTTGTGCGCGAACGCGGCCTCGATGATCTTGTCCTTGCTGAAGAAGCCGGCGAACGGCGGGATGCCGAGGATCGCCAGGTAGCCGAAGCCGAAGGTGACGAAGGTGACCTTCATCGCCGACCGCAGCGCGCCGTAGTGCCGCATGTTCACGTCGTCGTTCATGCCGTGCATGACCGAACCGGCGCCGAGGAACATGTTCGCCTTGAAGAAACCGTGCGTGAGCAGGTGGAAGATCGCGAACACGTACCCGGCCGGGCCGAGGCCCGCGGCGAGCATCATGTAGCCGATCTGGCTCATCGTCGAACCGGCCAGCGCCTTCTTGATGTCGTCCTTGGCGCAACCGATGATCGCGCCGGCCAGCGCGGTGACCGTACCGACGATCACCACCGCGGTGGAGGCCGCGTCGGTGACCGCGTAGATCGCGTGCGACCGGACCACCAGGTAGACGCCGGCGGTGACCATGGTCGCCGCGTGGATCAGCGCCGACACCGGGGTCGGGCCTTCCATCGCGTCCAGCAGCCAGGACTGCAGCGGCACCTGCGCGGACTTGCCGCAGGCGGCCAGCAGCAGCATCAGGCCGAGCAGCGTGGCCCAGGTGTGCGAGAGCTGGCCGGCGCCGGCGTTCACGACGCCGAAGGCCGAGGAGCCGAACAGGGCCCACATGCTCATCACCGCGAGCGAGAGGCCGATGTCACCGACCCGGTTCACCACGAAGGCCTTCTTGGCCGCGACCGCCGCCGAGTTCTTGTGCTGCCAGAACCCGATCAGCAGGTACGAGGCCAGACCGACGCCCTCCCAGCCGACGAACACCAGCAGGTAGTCGGCCGCGAGCACGAGCAGCAGCATCGAGGCGATGAACAGGTTCAGGTACCCGAAGAACCGGCGCCGCCGCGGATCGTGCTCCATGTAGCCGATCGAGTAGATGTGGATCAGCGAACCCACACCGGTGATCAGCAGCACGAACAGGATCGACAGCGGGTCGATCAGCAGGGTGAAGTCGACCTTGATGTGGCCGACCGAGAACCACTCGAACAGCCGGACCGTCTCGGACCGCTCCTCGCCGGACCTGCCGTTCATCTGGATGAACAGCACGACGCCCAGGGCGAAGGAGATCACCGGTGCCAGGGTGCCGAGCAGGTGACCCCACGCGTTGGTGGCCTTGCCACCGAGCAGCAGGATCGCCGCCGACACCGCCGGTACGGCAACCAGCAGCCAGGTCAGCTCATGACTCATCGGTTGCTACCTCAGTACTTGAGCAGGTTGGCGTCGTCGACCGAGGCCGAGCGACGGGTGCGGAAGATGGCCATGATGATGGCCAGGCCGATGACCACCTCGGCCGCGGCCACCACCATCACGAAGAAGGCGGCGATCTGGCCGTCGAGGTTGCCGTGCTGGCGGGCGAAACTGACGAACGCGAGGTTTGTCGCGTTCAGCATCAGCTCGACGCACATGAAGACGACGATCGCGTTCCGGCGTACGAGGACGCCGAGCGCCCCGATACTGAACAGGATCGCCGCGAGCACGATGTACGGCTCCGTGGTCACCGCTTCTCTCCTTCGTCGAAGTCGTCGCCCGCGTCGAGCTTGCGGACCTCGTCGACGTCCGCGCGCTCGTCCGCCTCGGGGAACACGGTGCCACGTGCCTGCAGCACCCGCGAAACCGAGGTCGGCGCGATCGACCCGTCCGGCAGCAGCGCCGGGGTGTCGACGGCGTTGTGCCGGGCCAGTACGCCGGGGGTCGGCAGCGGGCCCGGGTGCACACCCTGCTCCGCGTACTTGCGAATCCGCTCCTCGGCGTGGTCGCGCTGGGTCCGCTTCTTGGTCAGCCGCTCACGGTGGGCCAGCATCATGGCGCCCATCGCCGCGGTGATCAGCAGCGCCGACGTGACCTCGAAGGCCCAGACGTACTTGCCGAACAGCAGCGCCGCGATCGCCTTCGGGTTACCGTCCGGCTGCGCGTCGGCCAGCCCCAGCGGGTTGCCGAAGGCCGCGCTGCCGATGGCCGCGACCAGCAGGATGCCGAAGCCGAGGAACGCGATCCCGGCCAGCAGCCGCTGACCCCGGATCGTCTCCACCAGCGAGTCGGACGCGTCGACGCCGACCAGCATCAGCACGAACAGGAACAGCATCAGGATCGCGCCGGTGTAGACGATGATCTGGACCGCGAACAGGAACGGCGCGTCCTGCGCCGCGTACTGGATCGCCAGGCAGATCATCACGGTCGCCAGCAGCAAGGCCGAGTGCACCGCCTTGCGGACCAGCACCATCCCGATCGCGGCCAGGATCATGACCGGCGCGAGCAGCCAGAACGCGACCTGCGGGCCGGTGACCATGGCGATCATTTGGTGTCACTCCCTTCGGCCTGCACAGCAGCGCCGGTGAGGCCGAGGTAGTAGTCCTTCTCGGTCTTGCCCAGCTGCATGTCGTGCGGCGGCTCCTGCATGCCCGGGAGCATCGGCGCCAGCAGGTCCTTCTTCTCGTAGATGAGGGACTCGCGGCTGGTGTCGGCCAGCTCGTACTCGTTGGTCATCGTGAGCGCCCGGGTCGGGCAGGCCTCGATGCACAGACCGCAGAGGATGCAGCGCAGGTAGTTGATCTGGTACACGCGCCCGTACCGCTCGCCCGGCGAGAACCGGCCGCCCTCGGTGTTGTCGGCGCCTTCGACGTAGATCGCGTCCGCGGGGCAGGCCCACGCGCACAGCTCACAGCCGACGCACTTCTCCAGCCCGTCCGGCCAGCGGTTCAGCTGGTGCCGGCCGTGGAACCGTGGCGCGGTCGGCTTCTTCTCGAACGGGTACTGCTCGGTGAACACCTTGCGGAACATCGTCCGGAAGGTGACCCCGAACCCGGCGACCGGATCCCAGAGGGACTCTTTGACACTAGCCACGACTGCCTGCCTTCGATGTCGGCTCGGACTGTTGACCCCTGCCAGCATTGGGGAGCGGCGGTGGCACCGGGAACCCGCCGGCGAACGCGTCGAAGTCCTTCGCGCGGTCCGCCTCGGTCGGCTGCTCCGGCTTCGGCTTCTGCGGGACGAACATGCTGATCACCGCGAGGACCAGCACCACCGCGGCCGCGACCAGCAGCGTGGTCCGGCTGAAGTTGGTCTCCCGGCCGACCGCGCGCACGGTCGCGACCAGCAGGATCCAGACCAGCGAGACCGGGATCAGGATCTTCCAGCCGAGCTTCATGAACTGGTCGTAGCGCAGTCGCGGCAGCGTTCCGCGCAGCCAGATGTAGAAGAAGATGAAGCACATCATCTTGCCCATGAACCACAGCACCGGCCAGTACCCGGAGTTCGCGCCGTCCCAGATCGAGATCGGCCACGGGGCCCGCCAGCCACCCAGGAACAGCGTGGTGGCCAGCGCGGACACGGTCGCCATGTTGATGTACTCGGCCAGGAAGAACATCGCGTACTTGATCGAGGAGTACTCGGTCAGGAAGCCCGCGACCAGTTCGCCCTCGGCCTCGGGCAGGTCGAACGGTGCCCGGTTCGTCTCGCCGATCATCGAGATCACGTAGATCACGAACGACGGGAAGAGCAGGAACGCGTACCAGCCCGGTAGCGGGATCGACGCCCCGAACCAGTGCACGGTCTGGTGCGACTGCGCGGCCACGATCTCCGAGGTGGACATCGAGCCGGCGAACAGGAACACCGTCACCAGCGCCAGGCCCATCGCGACCTCGTACGAGATCATCTGCGCGCTGGACCGGAGTCCACCGAGCAGCGAGTAGGTCGAGTTCGAGGACCAGCCGCCGAGCACGATGCCGTAGATGCCGATCGAGGCGATCGCCATCACGTACAGCACCGAGACCGGCAGGTCGGTGAGCTGCAACCGGGTGTACGTGTCGGTGAACGGGATCTTCACGGTCGGCCCGAACGGGATCACCGCGAAGGTGAGGAAGGCCGGGATCGCGACGATGGCCGGAGCCAGCACGAAGACGAACCGGTCGACGCCCTTCGGCATCAGGTCTTCCTTCAGCATCAGCTTGACGCCGTCGGCCAGCGACTGCAGGAGGCCCGCCGGGCCGTGCACGTTCGGGCCGATCCGGTGCTGCATCCGCGCCACGACCCGGCGTTCCCACCAGATGTTGAAGAGCGTCAGCACCACCAGGAAGACGAAGATGAACAGCACCTTGATGAGAATGACCCACCAAGGATCGTGCCCAACTCCGGCATCCGGCACCGCAAGCGGGTAGCTCATCGACGTCCTCGCTTCGCTCCGGGCGCCGATGAGGCACGAACCGCACTGTGCTTGATGATGAACTCGCTGCGCTCGTTCATGCGTTCCCTCCGGCGATCGTCACGATCGAGCCATGGTCTGCGTGCAGCGACCGGCGGACGTGGGAGTCGGCCGAGTTGGTCGGCAGCCAGACCACGTTGTCGGTCATCGGGGTGATCAGCACCGGCAGCCGGACGGACCCGGCGTCGGTGCTCACCACCAGCTCGTCGGAGTCGGCGACGCCGATCCGGTGCGCGGTGGTGCGGGAGATCCGGGCCACCGGCGTCCGCGCGGTCGCGGTCAGGTGCGGCTCACCGTCGCAGGCGCGGCTGTCGTCGATCAGCATCCGCCAGGTCGCCAGCCGGGTCGAGTCGAACGTCCCGAGCGGCGGTGCCGGGTGGTATCCCGGCTCCTGCGCGCGGTCGCCGTCCCAGCGGCCGAGCTCGTCCAGCTCCCGCTTGGCACCCTCCGGCGTTGCGAACCCGAGCGGGGTACCCATCTCCTGCGCCAGCGCGGCCAGCGCGCGGACGTCCGGCATCGCGGCCGGCTGCTTGAGCACCACCGGGAACGGCCGCTCGCGGCCCTCCCAGTTCACGAACGTGCCGGACTTCTCCACCGGCGGAACCACCGGGAAGACGACATCGGCGAACTCGGTCACCTGCGAGTTGCGGACCTCGAAGCTGACCACGAACGGCGCGGCCTCGAGCGCGGCCAGCGCCGCGGCCGGGTCCGGCAGGTCGTCGATCTCGACGCCCGCGACCACCAGCGCGCCGAGCCCGCCGGCATTCGCGAGGATCCCGGTCAGGTCCTTGCCGGTCTCGGCCGGCAGGTGCTCGACACCCCAGGCAGCCTGCAGGTCGACCCGCGCCTGCGGGTCGCTGACCAGCCGGCCACCGGGCAGCAGGCCCGGCAGGCAGCCGGCCTCGAGCGCGGCCCGGTCACCCGCGCGGCGCGGAATCCAGGCCAGCTGCGCGCCGGTGTCCAGCGCCAGCCGCAACGCGGTCGAGTACCCGCCCGGTACGCTCGCCAGCCGCTCGCCGACGATGATGATCGAGTCCGGACCGAGCGCGGCCCGGGCCGCGGCCCCGGCCTCACCGGTGTTGGCCAGGTCGGCCAGGACGGCGGCCTCGGTGCCCGGCGACGCCGGTACGACCACGCCGTCCAGCTTCTCGATACCGCGCGATCCGTACGCCGCGAGAGTGAACACCTTGGTGCCGTGGGTCTTGACGCCCTTGCGGACGCGCAGGAACACCGACGGCGCCTCTTCCTCCGGCTCGAATCCGGCGAACAGCACGCTGCCGGCCTTCTCCAGGTCGGCGAACGTCGTACCCAGGCCGGTACCGGCGACCGCGGCGGCGAGGAAGTCCGCCTCCTCCGCGGAGTGCGGCCGGGCCCGGAAGTCGATGTCGTTGCTGCCCAGCGCGACCCGCGCGAACTTCGAGTACGCGTACGCGTCCTCGAGCGTCAGCCGGCCACCGGTCAGGACGCCCGCGTTCCCGCGCGCCGCCGCCAGCTTGGCGCCCGCGAACGAGATCGCCTCCGGCCAGGACGCCGGCCGCAGCTCGCCGTCCTCGCGGATCATCGGGTGGGTCAGCCGGTCACCGGTGGTCGCGTACTGGAACGCGAACCGGTCCTTGTCCGAGATCCACTCCTCGTTCACCTGCGGGTCGTCACCGGACAGCCGGCGCATCACCTTGCCGCGCCGGTAGTCGATCCGGATCGCCGCGCCGGACGAGTCGTGCTCCGCCACCGACGGCACCGACACCAGGTCGAACGGCCGGGAACGGAACCGGTACGCCGCGCTGGTGAGCGCGCCGACCGGGCAGATCTGGATGGTGTTCCCGGAGAAGTAGCTCTCGAACGGCTCCTTCTCGTAGATGCCGACCTGCTGCAGCGCGCCGCGCTCGATCAGCGCGATGAACGGGTCACCGGCGATCTGTTCGGAGAACCGGGTGCAGCGCGCGCACAGGATGCAGCGCTCCCGGTCCAGCAGTACCTCGGCCGAGATGTTGATCGGCTTCGGGTAGGTCCGCTTCACGCCGTGGGTCTCGGCGAACCGGGACTCACCGCCACCGTTGGTCATCGCCTGGTTCTGCAGCGGGCACTCGCCGCCCTTGTCGCAGACCGGGCAGTCCAGCGGGTGGTTGATCAGCAGGAACTCCATGTTCCCGTGCTGGGCCTTCTCGGCCACCGGCGAGCTGACCTGGGTCTTGATCACCATGCCGTCGGCGACGGTCAGCGTGCAGGACGCCTGCGGCTTCGGCATGCCGCGGCCGTTGCCGGCGTCGGGCACCTCGACCAGGCACTGCCGGCAGGCACCGACCGGGTCGAGCAGCGGGTGGTCGCAGAACCGCGGGATCTGGATCCCGATCTGCTCGGCGGCCCGGATCGCCAGGCTGTTCTTCGGAACCTTCACCTCGATGCCGTCGATGGTGACGGTGACCAGGTCGGTCCGCTCCACCTCGGCGCCGGCCGGCGGGTTGGCTTGGATCGTCATGCGCTAGCTCCAGCAGTCGCGAAGACAGTGCTTGCCATCGGGTCGAACGGGCAGCCGCCGTGCTCGAAGTGCGCCAGGTACTCGTCCTTGAAGTGCTGGATCGAGCTGGTGATCGGCGCGGTCGCGCCGTCGCCGAGCGCACAGAACGACCGGCCGAGGATGTTCTCGGACAGGTCGAGCAGCGTCTCCAGGTCCTCCTCGGACCCCTTGCCCTGCTCCAGCCGCTCGAGGATCTGCACCAGCCACCAGGTGCCCTCGCGGCACGGGGTGCACTTGCCGCAGGACTCGTGCTTGTAGAACTCGGTCCAGCGCAGTACGGACCGCACCACGCACACCGAGTCGTCGAAGATCTGCAGCGCCTTGGTACCGAGCATGGACCCGACCGAGCCGACGCCCTCGTAGTCCAGCGGTACGTCCAGGTGCTCGGCCGTCAGCAGCGGCGTGGACGAACCACCCGGTGTCCAGAACTTCAGCTGGTGCCCTGCGCGGACACCACCGGCCAGGTCGAGCAGCTGGCGCAGCGTGATGCCGAGCGGCGCCTCGTACTGACCTGGGCGGGTGACGTGGCCGGACAGCGAGTACAGCGTCATGCCCTTGGACTTCTCGGTGCCCATCGAGGAGAACCAGTCCGCGCCGTTCTTGATGATGACGGGAACGGATGCGATCGACTCGACGTTGTTGATGACAGTGGGGCAACCGTACAGACCGGCCACGGCCGGGAAGGGGGGACGCAGCCGGGGTTGACCGCGACGGCCTTCCAGCGAGTCCAGCAGCGCCGTTTCCTCGCCGCAGATGTACGCGCCGGCGCCGGCGTGCACGATCACGTCCAGGTCGTAGCCGCTGCCGAGGATGTTCGTACCGATGTAGCCGGCGTCCTTGGCTTCCTGGACCGCCTGCTGCAGCCGGCGGATCACGTGCAGTACCTCACCGCGGACGTAGATGAACGCGGCCGACGCGCGGATCGCGTACGAGGCGATGATGACGCCCTCGACCAGCGTGTGCGGCGAGGCCATCATCAGCGGGATGTCCTTGCAGGTACCCGGCTCGGACTCGTCGGCGTTCACCACCAGGTACTTCGGCTTCGGGTTGTCCTGCGGGATGAACGACCACTTCATCCCGGTCGGGAAGCCGGCGCCACCACGGCCGCGCAGACCGGAGTCCTTGACCGTGGCAACCACGTCGGCCGGCTGCATCGCGAGCGCCTTGCGGAGCGCGTCGTACCCGCCGGACCGCTGGTACGAGGCCAGCTGCCAGGCGTTGATCTGGTCCCAGTTGTCGGACAGCACCGGGGTCAGCACGTCGGTCACGCCTCAGCCCTCCTTCGGGGTCGCAGAGCTGTCAGGGGCCGACCAGTTGCGCTCGCGGGCCAGGCGCAGGCCGGCCAGCGTGGCCTTGCCGCCGGTCGGGCCCTCGTCGGCGCGGCCGTCCGGGAAACCGGCCAGCACCCGCTCGGCCTCGCGCCAGGTGCAGATGGTGGCGCCGCGCGGCGACTTCACCTCGGTACCGTCGCGCAGGTCGTCGACCAGCTGGGTGGCGCTCTCCGGCGTCATGTCGTCGAAGAACTCCCAGTTCACCATCATCACCGGCGCGTAGTCGCAGGCGGCGTTGCACTCGAGGTGCTCGAGGGTGATCTTGCCGTCCTCGGTGGTCTCGTCGTTGCCGACGTCCAGGTGCTGCTTCAGCCGGTCGAAGATCAGGTCGCCGCCCATCACCGCGCAGAGCGTGTTGGTGCAGACGCCGACGTGGTACTCGCCGACCGGACGGCGCTTGTACATCGTGTAGAACGTGGCCACCGCCGACACCTCGGCACCGGTCTGCCCGAGCAGCTCGGCGCACACCTCGATGCCCTCGGGGGTGATCCGGCCCTCGACCGACTGCACCAGGTGCAGCATCGGCAGCAGCGCGGACCGCGCCTCCGGGTACCGGGCCGCGATCTCGCGCAGCTCGGCGACGGTGGTGTCGGTGATCTTCGAGTCGCCGGTGCTGTACGGCACCGTCGTCTCGCTGTTCGTCGTGTGGTTCTCGGCCATTTAGCGGTCCACTCCACCCATCACCGGGTCAAGGCTGGCGACGGCGACGATCACGTCGGCGACCTGGCCGCCCTCGCACATGATCGGCATCGCCTGCAGGTTTGCGAAGGACGGGTCACGGAAGTGCACCCGGTACGGCTTGGTGCCGCCGTCGGAGACGACGTGCGCGCCGAGTTCACCGCGCGGCGACTCGATCGCCACGTACGCCTGGCCGGCCGGGACCCGGAAGCCCTCGGTGACCAGCTTGAAGTGATGGATCAGCGCTTCCATCGACTCGCCCATGATGTGCTTGATGTGGTCGAGCGAGTTGCCCATCCCGTCGGAGCCGACCGCCAGCTGGCTCGGCCAGCCGATCTTCTTGTCGGCCACCATCACCGGCTCGCCGTCCATCTTCTCCAGCCGGTCGGCGCACTGCTCGACGATCTTCAGCGACTCGTGCATCTCCTGCAGCCGGACCCGGAACCGTCCGTACGAGTCCGAGCTGTCCCAGGTCGGTACGTCGAAGTCGTACGTCTCGTAGCCGCAGTACGGCTGGGACTTGCGCAGGTCCAGCGCGTACCCGGTCGAGCGCACCGTCGGCCCGGAGATCCCGAGCGCCATGCAGCCGGCCAGGTCCAGGTAGCCGACGTTGCCCAGCCGGGCCTTGAAGATCGGGTTCGCGTTGCACAGCTCCGCGTACTCGGGGAGGTGCTTGTTCATCCAGGTGATGTACTCGCGGATCTTGTCCAGCGCGCCCGGCGGCAGGTCCTGGGCGACGCCGCCCGGCCGGATGAACGCGTGGTTCATCCGCAGGCCGGTGATCAGCTCGAACAGGTCGAGCGTCATCTCCCGCTCACGGAAGCCGATCGTCATCACCGTCAGCGCGCCGATCTCCATACCGCCGGTGGCGATACAGACCAGGTGGCTGCTGATCCGGTTGAGCTCCATCAGGAGCACCCGCATCACGTTGGCCTTCGCCGGGATCTGCTCCTCGATCCCGAGCAGCTTCTCCACCGCGAGGCAGTACGCCGCCTCGTTGTAGAACGGCGACAGGTAGTCCATCCGGGTGACGAAGGTGACGCCCTGCGTCCAGGAGCGGAACTCCATGTTCTTCTCGATGCCGGTGTGCAGGTAGCCGATGCCACAGCGGGCCTCGGTCACGTTCTCACCGTCGAGCTCGAGAATCAGCCGGAGCACGCCGTGCGTGGACGGGTGCTGCGGGCCCATGTTGACGACGACGCGCTCTTCCGGCTCCTCGCCGAGGCCGGAGACGACCGAGTCCCAGTCCTGACCGGTGACGGTGAAGACCTTGCCCTCGGTGGTGTCCCGAGTGGTCGCGTACGGGTCTGTAGTGGTCATTAGTTGTACGACCTCCGCGTGTCTGGCGGTGGGATGACAGCGCCCTTGTACTCGACGTCGATGCCGCCGAGCGGGTAGTCCTTGCGCTGCGGGTGGCCCGGCCAGTCGTCGGGCATCTGAATCCGGGTCAGCGCCGGGTGACCGTCGAAGACGATCCCGAAGAAGTCCCAGGTCTCGCGCTCGTGCCAGTCGTTCGCCGGGTACACCGAGACGATCGACGGGATGTGCGGGTCACCGTCCGGCGCCGACACCTCCAGCCGGATCCTGCGGTTGTGGGTGATCGACAGGAAGTGGTACACGGCGTGCAGTTCGCGGCCGGTCTCGTGCGGGTAGTGCACCCCGCTGACCCCGGAGCAGAACTCGAACCGCAGCGACTCGTCGTCCCGCAGGTGCTGACACACCTCGACCAGCTGCTCGCGCCTGACGTGCAGCGTCAGCTCGTCGCGGTCGACGACGACCTTCTCGATCGCGTCCGCGCCGGTCAGGCTCTCGAGCCGGTCCACCGCGCCGTCGAACCAGGACCCGAACGGCCGCGGCGAACTGCCGGGCAGCGCGATCTGGCGCTGCAGGCCGCCGAAACCGGAGGTGTCGCCGGTGCCGCGGACCCCGAACATGCCCTCGCGCTGGTCGATCACCTCGGCCTGCGGCGTCTGCGCGTCACTCCCCGCCGACGTCGCCGGCAGGTTCTCGGGCTGGGAGTCACTCACCGGCTACCTCGCTTCGCTCGTCCGCCGGCGAGCGACAGGGTCGCTGTGCTAATTGTTCCCTCGCTACGCTCGGTCACCGGAGCAGCCCCTTCATCTCGATCGTCGGGGCCGCGACCAGGGCCGCCGCCTCCTGCTCGGTCTGCAGTGCCTTCTTGTGCGCGCCGAGCTTCATGTGCTGGATCTGGTCGTGGATCTTCAGGAACGCGTCCAGCAGCATCTCCGGCCGCGGCGGGCAGCCGGGCAGGTACATGTCGACCGGGACCACGTGGTCCACGCCCTGCACGACCGCGTAGTTGTTGAACATGCCGCCGGACGACGCGCAGACACCCATCGCCAGCACCCACTTCGGGCCGGGCATCTGGTCGTAGATCTGGCGCAGTACCGGAGCCATCTTCTGGCTCACCCGGCCGGCCACGATCATCAGGTCGGCCTGCCGCGGCGACGCCCGGAAAACCTCCATGCCGAACCGGGCGGCGTCGTACCGCGGCGCGCCGGTGGTCATCATCTCGATCGCGCAGCAGGCCAGCCCGAAGGTCGCCGGCCACAACGAGGCCTTGCGCATGTAGCCGAGCAGTCCTTCGACGGTGCTCAGCAGTACGCCGGCCGGAAGCTGTTCCTCAAGACCCATGTCAGTCCCACTCCAGTCCGCCGCGGCGCCACACGTACGTGTAGGCGATGAAGACGGTGACGATGAAGATGACCATCTCGACCAGCCCGAACAGGGCCATCTGGTCGAACGCGACCGCCCACGGGTAGAGGAAGATGATCTCGATGTCGAACACGATGAACAGCATCGCGGTGATGTAGTACTTCACCGGGAAGCGCCCACCGCCGACCGGCTGCGGAGTCGGTTCGATGCCGCACTCGTACGAGTCCAGCCGGGCCCGGTTGTACCGCTTCGGGCCGACCAGCGCGCTTACCGTGATGCTGCCCGCCACGAAGAGCGCCGCGAGCACACCAAGAGCGAGAATCGGTGTATAGGGGTGCATCGCTCTCGTGCTCCCTCCTTCAGCCGGTGATGTCGGTTGTCAGTCAGTTGGTATCAGTACCGCGATGGCCCGGCGCACTCGCCCCGCCGGTCAGGCCGCCGGTGCGAGCTTGGTCAGGCCGTTGATGATCTTGTCCATCACGTCGCCGTCGCGCGGGTCGGTGAGGTTGGCCAGCAACTTCAGGGTGAACTTCATCAACGTGGTGCGCGGCAGACCGTACTTGGTGCACAGCCGCATCACCTCCGGATTTCCGATCAGCTTCACGAAGATCCGGCCGAGCGTGTAGTACCCGCCGTACTCCTGCTTCAGCGCCTTCGGGTACGCCGACAGCGCGCGCTCCCGCTGGTTCGGCTGCCGGCGCAGCGCCTGGGCGGCGACCTCGGCGGCGAACGACCCGGACTCCATCGCGTACGGGATGCCTTCGCCGTTGAACGGGTTGACCATGCCGCCGGCGTCGCCGAGCAGCATCAGGCCGCGGGTGTAGTGCGGCTGCCGGTTGAAGCCCATCGGCAGCGCCGCGCCCCGGATCGGGATGGTCTGGAACTCGTCCCGGAACTGCCACTCGTCCGGCGTCACCTTCAGCCACTGCTTCAGCAGGTCGGCGTAGTCGACCTTGCCGAACGCGTCCGAGGTGTTCAGGATGCCGAGGCCGACGTTCACGGTGCCGTCGCCCATGCCGAAGATCCAGCCGTACCCGGGCAGCAGCACCTTGCCGCCGGGCTGCTTCGGGTCGTCGGCCCACAGCTCCAGCCAGGACTCGAGGTAGTCGTCGTTCGTCCGCGGGCTGGTGAAGTACGTCCGGACCGCGACGCCCATCGGGCGGTCGTCGCGCTTGTGCAGACCCATCGCGATGCTCAGCCGGGACGAGTTGCCGTCGGCCGCCATCACCAGCGGCGCCCGGAACTCGACGTCGGCGCCGGCCCGGCGGCCGTTGTCGTCGACCGGCTTCGCGGTCACGCCGACGATGTGCCCGCGCTCGTCCAGGATCGGCGCGCCGACGTTGGTCCGCTCGCGCAGCCGGGCGCCGGCCTTCACCGCCTGCCGGGCGAGCATGTCGTCGAAGTCCATCCGGTTCCGGGTCAGCCCGTAGTTCGGGTGGCTGGCCAGGTCCGGCCAGTCCAGCTGCAGTTGGTGCCCGGCGCCCTGGATCCGGAGCCCGTAGTTGCGGATCCAGCCGGCCTCTTCGGAGATGTCGAGGCCCATGTTGATCAGCTGCTTGGTGCCGCGCGGGGTCAGCCCGTCGCCGCACACCTTCTCCCGGGGGAAGGCGGTCTTCTCCAGCAGCAGGACGTCGAGACCGGCGTTCGCCAAGTGGTACGCCGCCGCCGATCCGGCGGGTCCGGCACCGACCACGATCACATCGGCGGTCTCCGCCTGCTGCCCGCTCGGCACGCTCTGGCTCATCTCTTTCCCGGCCTGGAAGTTAGGGGCGTGTGCGCTCGTGAAGGCATTCACGAGGCCTCTACACCCGACAGTCTAGGACTGCCTGACGCCGACACGAAACTCACCCCAACCGCCTTGCAGACAAGCCAATTACGCATAACTTCTATTGCGTAATTAACCGCCCCCCAACAACGGTGGATATCCACTCGTGTGGTGCCTTCTCCACTGGTGTAACGGTGGAGAAGGCACCACACCGGTGGATATCCACTCTTGTGGGGGTGAGGGGAGGCAGGAGGTCAGGCGGGCTTGACCGCGCGGTGGATGGCGACCAGACCGCCGCTGAGGTTGCGCCACTGGGCGCGGGTCCAGCCCGCGGCCTCGATCGCTTCGGCGAGGGGTTGCTGCGGCAGCCAGGCGCGGGTGGATTCGGCCAGGTACTCGTACGCCTCCGGGTTCGTCGAGACCACCTTCGCGACCGCCGGTACCGCGCGCATCATGTACTCCAGGTACACCACCCGGAACGGCTTCCAGGTCGGGTGCGACTGCTCGAGTACGACCAGCCGGCCGCCCGGGCGGGTCACCCGGAGCATCTCGGCCAGTGCCACCGGCACGTCGTTGACGTTCCGCAGCGCCCACGAGATCGTCACCACGTCGAACGTCCCGTCCGCGAACGGCAGCCGGAGCGCGTCGCCCGCGATCAGGTCCAGCTCCGGGTACCGCCGCTTGCCGACCGTCAGCATCCCGACCGAGAAGTCGCAGGACACCACCTCGGCACCCGCCTCCCGCAACCGGATGCTGGACGCGCCGGTTCCCGCGGCCAGGTCGAGGATCTTCATCCCCTTCCGCGGCGCGATCTCGGTCAGCGTCGCCGGCCGCCAGTACAGCTTCTCCAGACCCATCGTCGCGACCACGTTGGTCCGGTCGTACCCCTCGGCCACGTTGTCGAACATGGCCGCCACGGCCTGCGGGTCCTTGCTGAGGTCTGCGCGTGTCACCTGTCTAGTTCATCACGGGCGTAAGCGGCACCGAAATTGGCTGGACATCGGGGAGGCATACTCTTGCATTTCGTGAGTGCGTCTTCAGTGATCCTGTCCGGCCACCGTGACCCGGGGCCGGAGCACGAGCGAGGGGTGGGCCTGTGAGCGTGTCCGAGCCGGTCGGTCGGTCGCAAGCACCGCGGTTGGTGATCCGCAGCCAGCGCGTGGGCGGTGTGTCCGCGCAGTTGCTCGACCATCTGCCGCCCGACGGCGGGCTGGCCTGGGTCCGGCGCGGCGACGGGCAGATCGGCTGGGGTACGGCCGCCCGGCTCGACGTTGCCGGTGGCAACCGCTTCCAGGACGCGATGAGCTGGTGGCAGCAGCTGACCGCGACCGCGGTGGTCCGCGACGAGGTCGGCGTACCGGGGTCCGGGCTGATCTGTTTCGGATCGTTCGGCTTCACCGACCAGGATCCGGGTGAGCTGGTCGTACCGGAGGTGATCGTCGGCCGGCGCGCCGGCACCACCTGGGTGACCACGGTCTCCCCGGCCAGTTCGCTGACCACGCCGCCGGAGCTGGTCGTGCACGAGCCGTCACCGGTGTACGACGTGACCTTCGCGGACGGCGCCCGGACCGGTACCGACTGGTCGAGCATCGTCGCCGACGCGGTCCGCCGGATCACCGCGGGCGAACTGGACAAGGTGGTGCTGGCGCGCGACCTGATCGCGATCGCGGCGCGGCCGATCGACCTCCGCTGGCCGCTGCACCGGCTCGCCACGGCGTACCCGAACTGCTGGACGTTCTCCGTCGACGGCCTGATCGGTGCCACCCCCGAGCTGCTCGTACGCCGGGAGAAGGGCCTGATCACGTCCCGCGTACTGGCCGGGACGATCCGCCGTACCGGCGACGACGCGCACGACCTGGCGCTGGCCGCCTCGCTGGCACGTTCGTCGAAGGACCTGGAGGAGCACGAGTTCGCGGTCCGCTCGGTCGCGGACGCGCTCGAACCGCACTGCACCTCGATGAACGTTCCGGAGACGCCGTTCGTACTGCACCTGCCGAACGTGATGCATCTGGCCACCGACGTCGCCGGGGTCGCGAACAACGGCGCCTCCGCGCTCGGGCTGGCCGCCGCGCTGCACCCGTCCGCGGCGGTCTGCGGGACGCCGACGCCGGTGGCGCGGGACCTGATCGGCGAGATCGAGGGGATGCGGCGCGGCCGGTTCAGCGGACCGGTCGGCTGGATGGACGCGGCCGGGGACGGCGAGTGGTGCATCGCGTTGCGCTGCGGCCAGGCCGACCCGGACGAACCGCGCCGGATGCGCCTGTTCGCGGGCGCCGGGATCGTCGCCGGGTCCAACCCGGACGCCGAACTGGCCGAGACGAACGCCAAGCTGGTGCCGATGAGAGACGCGTTGGGAGACTGACCATGAAGCTGACGAAGTTCGCGCACGCCTGTGTCCGGCTGGAGAAGGACGGGAAGACGCTGCTGGTCGACCCGGGTTCGTTCAGCGAGGACGCGGCGTTCGAGCGCGCCGACGCGATCCTGGTCACGCACGAGCACCAGGACCACCTCGACGTCGACCGGGTCGCGGCGCTGGACGTGCCCGTGTACACGAACGCGGGCGTGGCGGCGCAGCTGACCGCGCTCGGCGACCGGGTGCACGTCGTGGCTGATGGGCAGTCGTTCGAGGCGGCCGGGTTCGCGGTCAGCGCGTACGGCAAGGACCACGCGGTGATCCTGCCCGAGTGGGGCGTACCGTGCGAGAACGTCGGCTTCCTGATCGAGGACGCCGTATACCACCCGGGTGACTCGTTCACCCGGCCGGACCGTGCCGTACACACGAACCTGGTCCCGATCTCCGGCCCGTGGTTCGCGCTACCGCCGGCCGTCGAGTACGCCCGCACGGTCCGGTCATCGCAGTTGGTGGGCATCCACGACGGTCTGCTCAGCCCAGTCGGCCTGTCCATGTTCGCCCGCTTCCTGAACTCCGACGACCGCCCGTACCACGGCCTCACCCCAGGCGAGTCCGTCGAGATCAACTGAGCTCCGGCCTGCCCAAGCCGGCTGGGGCTCGCTCGATGCGGGTCCAGCCGCGCCAGCCGCGTTGCTCGAGGATCGCGAGCAGGCGGTCGGCCTGCGGCGCCGACTCGAGCATGGCGGCGTCCAGCAGCGCGACCAGGTGATCGTCGAGGCCGGCACCTGTCGATCCGGCCTCGACGGCAGCGATCATCAGGCGCTCCACGATGTCGGCGACCTCGACGATCCGCGGGTCGTCCGGTCGTGCGTCGAATGCCCCGCTGACCAGGCTGTAGAGCTTCAGCATGTCCGGGTGCCGCAGTCCCTCGTGCTTCAGCGCGATCACCTGCTCGATCGCTTCCGGGGCCTGCGCCGCGACCAAGATCCAGGCGTCGCGCTCCAGTTCGATGTAGCGCTCCTGGACCCCGAGACCGCGGAGCGTGTCCAGGTAGCCCACGACGCTCTCCGGAAGTGCGAGGTGCTCCCCGGCAGCGAGTCGTGCGAGCCGGCGGCGAGTCTCCTGGATCCGCCGGACGTCGGCGCGCAGCTCCTTGTCGATCTCCTGGACGCCGTCGGCGAACTCCTCGGGAGTCGCGCCGAGCAGCTCGTGCACGCGGGCCAGCGGTACGCCGGCCTGCGCCAGAGTGTGGATCCGGATCAGTCGTACGGCGGCGGCAGCGCCGTACACGCGGTAGCCGGAGTGATCGCGTTCGGCCTCGGGCAGCAAACCGATGTTGTGGTAATGCCGGACCGCCCGGACCGTGACTCCGGCGTACGCCGCCAACTGACCGATGGTGAGCATGGTTCCCAGCTTGCGTCAGGCGATCTTGCGGCGGTAGATCACCATCGCGAGGACATAGGCAACGACGAGCAGGCCGATGCACCACGCGAGGGCGACCCAGACGCCGTGGCCGACAGGCTGCCGCGCGAACAGGTTGCGGATCGTGTCGACGATCGACGTCACCGGCTGGTTCTCGGCGAACCAGCGCACCGGACCCGGCATGGTCTGGGTCGGAACGAACGCCGAGCTGACGAACGGCAGGAACAGCAGCGGGTACCCGAACGCACTCGCGCCCTCGACCGACGACGCCGTGAGTCCGGGGACCACCGCGAGCCAGGTGAGCGCCAGGGTGAACAGCACCACGATGCCGGCGACCGCGAGCCAGTTCAGCAGGCCTGCCCCCGAGCGGAAACCCATCACCAGCGCGATCCCCAGCACGACGGCGAGCGCGATCAGGTTCGCGACCAGCGACGTGACGACGTGCGCCCACAGTACGCTCGACCGGGCGATCGGCATGGACTGGAACCGCTCGAAGATACCGCTCTGCAGATCCATGAACAGCCGGAACGCCGTGTACGCGACACCGGAGGCGACCGTGATCAGCAGGATGCCGGGCAGCAGGTAGTTCACGTACTGGGTGGAGCCGGTGTCGATCGCGCCGCCGAAGACGTAGACGAACATCAGCATCATCGCGACGGGAGTGATGACGGTGGTGATGATGGTGTCCGGGCTGCGGGTGACGTGCCGCAGCGTCCGGCCGGTGAGCGCGGCGGTGTCGCCGAGGAAGTTCGCGGTCATCGTGCCCCCTCCGATGTACCAGTCTTGCCGCCGGTGACGGCGAGGAAGATCTCCTCCAGGCTCGGCTGCTTCTCGACGTACTCGATCTGGGTTGGCGGGAGGAGCCGCTTGAGCTCGTCGAGGGTGCCGTCGGCGATGAGCCGGCCCTGGTGCAGGATCGCGATCCGGTCGGCGAGCTGTTCGGCCTCTTCCAGGTACTGCGTGGTGAGCAGCACCGTCGTCCCCGAGCCGGCGAGCTCCTTGATCAGCTGCCACACCTCGATCCGCGCCTCGGGGTCGAGCCCGGCGGTCGGCTCGTCCAGGAAGATCAACGCGGAGTCCCCGATCAGGCTCATGGCGATGTCGAGCCGCCGGCGCATTCCCCCGGAGTACGTCGACAACTTGCGCCCGCCCGCCTCGGTCAGCGCGAAACGGGCCAGCAGGTCGTCGGCCGCCGCGGCCGGATCAGCGAGGTGCCGCAGCTTGGCGACGAGCACGAGGTTCTCGCGGCCGGTGAGGATGTCGTCGACGGCCGCGAACTGTCCGGTCAGGCTGATGGACGCCCGGACCTGGGCGGCCCGCGTCGCGACGTCGAACCCGTTGACGGCGGCCGTCCCCGCATCGGCCCGCAGGAGGGTGGCGAGGATCTTGATGGTCGTGGTCTTGCCGGCGCCGTTGGAGCCGAGCAGGGCGAAGATGCTGCCCGGCGCGACCTCGAAGTCGACGCCACGCAACACCTCGTGGTTTCCATAGGACTTCCGTAGACTCCGGACCTGAATCGCCGGTCCCCCGGCTGTATCGGCGCTCATGACGATCAGCATCGAAGGTTGCCCCTGCGTCAAGGTCAAGCCGGCCGTACGGCGGATTTACACTGCGACCATGTCCACCACGCGGTTGTTGTTGCTCGGCATTGTGCGGATCTTCCAGCCGGCGTACGGGTACCAGCTGCGGCGGGAGCTGATGACCTGGAACGTGCAGGCGTGGGCGAACATCAACCCGGGATCGATCTACACCGGTCTGCGGACGCTCGCCAAGCACGGGTACCTGCTGGAGGTGGCCGAGGACGGCGCGCGGCGACCGGGGCGTACGACGTACAAGCTGACCGCGGACGGTGAGACGGAGTACTTCTCGCTGCTCCGGGCGATGCTCTGGACCGTCGACGGGTTTCACCCGGACAAGATGCAGGCCACGCTGAGCTTCCTGTGGTCGCTGCGCCGCGACGAGGTGATCGCGGCGCTCGACGCGCGGATCAGTCAGCTCGAAGCGCTGCTCAAGGCGGAGCCGTTCTCCGAGCGGCAGATCATCGAGGACCCGGCCACCCCGGATCACGTCCTCGAGATGTTCCGGATCACCAGCGCCCGCGACGCCGGCGAACTGCGCTGGACCAGGGAGTTCGCCGCCCGGATCCGCGACGGCGCGTACGCGTTCGCGGGCGAACCGGCCGACTGGGCCCCGCACCCGAGCATGATCACCCACTGGGGCGAGATCCCCAACCCACCCAGCCCCTGACCCCACCCAAGCCCCGCAGAACCCTCCGCACCCTCCGCGCGCGCCGAACCCTTCACTTGACGGGGTATCCCCGCGACCGCAGGGTTGCCCCCTCGAATTTCCAGGGGGCAACCCCCTCTTCGCGGGGGCAAGCTGGCGCAGTAATCAAGATTGACTAGTCAAAGTTGATCATTCAGACTGACCGGATGATGATCGAAGCTCGCGGACTGGTCCGCACCTTCAAAACGAAACGTGGGCCGGTCCAGGCCGTGCAGGGGGTCGATCTGGACGTCGCCGACGGGGAGATCGTCGGCTTCCTCGGCCCGAACGGGGCCGGCAAGACCACCACCATGCGGATGCTGGCGACCCTGATCAAGCCGACCAGCGGGACCGCGACGGTGGCCGGCTGCGACCTCGCGAAGGATCCGGTCGGCGTCCGGCGCGGCATCGGGTACGTACCGCAGAGCGGCTCCACCTTGCCGGAGGCGATCGCCGGTGACGAAGTGGTCGACCACGCGCGGCTGTACGGCGTACCCAAGGCGAAGGCGGCGGCCGACGGGCAGCGGCTGTTCGAGGAGCTGGACCTGCCGGGCCTGTGGCGCCGGCAGAGCAAGACGCTGTCCGGCGGTCAGCGCCGGCGGCTGGACATCGTGATGGGCCTGATCCACGATCCGAAGCTGATCTTCCTGGACGAGCCGACCACCGGGCTCGACCCGCAGGCCCGGGCCAACCTCTGGGAGCACATCCGGCAGCTGCGGCAGCGCGGCGCGACGATCTTCCTCACCACGCACTACCTGGACGAGGCGGACGCGCTCTGCGACCGGATTCTGGTCATCGACCACGGCAAGATCGTCGCCTCCGGTACGCCGGACGCGCTGAAGCAGCAGGTCTCCGGCGACGCGGTCCGGCTCGGCCTGGCGAACGTCGCGGACGCGCCGGCGGTGATGAAGATCGCCCGCGAGCTGGACGGCGCGATCGAGGTCGAGACCGAGGCCGACGTGGTCGGGTTCCGGATCCCGCGTGGCGGTTCGGTGCTGCCCGGGCTGCTCCGCTCGATCGATGCCCAGGGCATCGAACTGGCCGGCGTCGAGGTGCACCGCCCGACGCTGGACGACGTGTTCCTGACCATGACCGGCCGATCACTGCGCGACGAGGACCCGGCGCCCGCCGAGGAAGAGAAGGAAACGAAGGCATGAAGGAACGAAGCGAGTTCATCATCAAACACAGCCCGCTCGGAGCCTCGTCCGCGCCCGGAGCGAAGCGAGGACGTGGATGAGTACTCTCCGCGAGACCTGGATCGTGTTCAACCGGGCGATGCGGCTGTCGCTGCGGAACCCGATGTGGTCGATCCTGATGCTCAGCCAGCCGTTGATGTACCTGTTCCTGTTCGGCCCGCTGCTGAAGCCGATCACCGCCCAGATCAGCCAGGGCGCCGCCACGAACGCGTACCAGGTGTTCATCCCGGGTCTGATCGTCCAGCTGGGTATGTTCGGCGCGATGTTCGTCGGCTTCGGCCTGATCGCCGAGTACCGGGCCGGCGTGATCGAGGCCGACCGGGTGACACCGGCGTCCCGGATCGCCTTGATGGCCGGACGGGTTCTGCGTGACGTGGTCGTCCTGGTAGCGCAGTCCGTACTGCTGCTGCTCGCCGCGGTTCCGCTGGGTCTGCGCGCACCGTGGGGTGGCGTGCTGCTCTCCCTGGTCATCGTGGCGCTGCTGGGCGCGACGTTCGCCTCACTGTCGTACTCGGTCGCGCTGATCACCAAGAGCGAGGACGCGCTGGCTCCGCTGCTGAACGGCATCGCCATGCCGTTGCTGCTGCTGTCCGGCATCCTGCTGCCGATGCAGATCGGTCCGACGTGGTTGCAGCGGCTGTCCGACATCAGCCCGCTGAAGCACGTGGTCAACGGCGTACGCGCCCTGTTCCGTGGTGACATCACCAGTTCGTCGTCGCTGTGGGGTCTGTTCTGGGTGGTACTGCTGACGATCGTCGGCCTGGCGGTCGGTGCGCGTACCTTCCGCAAGGAATCCGCCTGATCAACCTGCTGTTCATCCACGGGTCGCCCGGCGGCGCTACCGTCCGCTCATGCGCTCGCCGGTCGTCCGTGGGGTGGTCGGCGCCGTCGTAGTCGCCGTGGCCAGCCTGGTGACCTCGGTGGTGCCCCCGTCGTCCTGGGTGGCCGCGCTGCCGGTCACCGGCGACCTGCGGCACTCGCTGGCCGGACGGATGCTCGGACTGACGTTCATGGTCGCCGGGCTCGGGCTGATGGCCTGGGCCTGGCTGACCGTCGGCCGCCGCGTGATGGCGGGCGAACGTCTCCCACTACTGCGCTACGTCGCGTACTGGAGTGCGCCGCTGCTCCTTGCACCGCCACTGTTCAGCCGCGATGCCTGGAGCTACGCGGCGCAGGGCGCCTTGGTGGCCAAGGGTTTCAACCCGTACGACGTCGGCCCGGGCGTACTGTCCGGCCACATCGTCGAAGCAGTCGATCCGATGTGGATGCAGACACCAGCGCCGTACGGACCGCTACCGCTGGCGTACGGCGGTCTGGCCGCGCACCTCACCATGGACCCGTACCTACTGATGCTGGCGCACCGCCTCCTCGCCGTACTGGGCATAGTGCTCATCGCCTGGTCCGTACCGCGACTGGCGACCGCCTGTCGAGTCGACCCGGCTTTCGCTACCTGGCTGGTCGTACTGAACCCGATGCTGCTCACGCACGGCATCGGCGCGGCCCACAACGACGTACTGATGATCGGGCTGGCCTGCAGTGCCTTCGCCCTGGCGCTGACCGGCCGGTGGGGTACGGCAGCTGTGATCGCCGGCGTAGCAGCCGCAGTAAAGCTGCCCGGTGGTCTTGTGGCCATTGCCATTGCCGCAGTGATGAGCCCACTGGCCGGACGGCTGCACCGGTTCGCCAGTCTGGTCATTGCCGGTGCCGTGTCCGTGCTAACACTCGTCACCATCGGCGCACTGACAGGTGTCGGCTCCGGCTGGCTCGGCGCGCTCGACGTACCCGGACTGGTCCGTTCGCCCTTCTCCATAGCCAACCTGGTCGGCATGGCAGCGTCCGGCGTACTCGGCTGGCTGGGTGAAGACACTGCGGCTGCTCAAGCACTCCAGATCGTCAGACTGGTCGGCATGGTCGCCGCACTGGGCCTGATCGCACTCCTGAGCCTCCGGTCGTCCATCCACTACGCGGCGCGCGCCGTGGGTATCGCACTGCTTGCAGTGGTCGTACTGGGTCCGAGCGCACACGACTGGTACTTCCTGTGGTGCATGCCCTTCCTGGCAGTGGCACGCCCCGGTCGCAGACTGACCACGATCATGACCGCGGTCAGTCTGATCTTCACCATCGCCGCACCGCTCAACTCGTCGCTGCGCGGCGCGACCATCCCCATCCTCACCACGACCGCACTGGTCATCGCGGTAGTACTACCGCTGCTCAACCACGTCCGTACGCTGCACCCTTCACGGAAGGCTGCGAAGGTCCCTGTTACAGCTGCTTGAGTTACAGCTGTTTGAGCGCGGCGACCAGTGACTGGCCCAGCGGCCGGTGCCCGTCGCGGGCGATCCGTACCTCGATCACGTCCAGCCCGGCAACCGCCGGTACGAGCGCTGCTCGCAGCTCGTCCACGGTCCTGACCAGCGTGTACGGCGTTCCGGTCGCCGCGCACAGTGCGGACAGGTCCACGTTGTGCGGCGTACCGAAGACGCGCTCGAAGTGGGTCGCGTGCGACGGATCGCCTTGTTCCAACGTGGAGAAGATCCCGCCGCCGTTGTCGTTGACGACGACGATCCGCAGGTCGGGCCGCGCCTCGTCCGGCCCGATCACCAGACCGTTGCCGTCGTGCAGGAAGGCCAGATCACCGACCAGCGCGTACGTCGGCCCGGCGTTCGCCAGCGCGGCGCCGACGGCGGTCGAGATCGTGCCGTCGATGCCGGCCAGGCCGCGGTTGGCGACCGTGCGGATCGGTACGACCGGGGCGAGGTCGAGGTCGCGGATCGGGTTGGACGAAGCGACCACCAGCATGCCGTCGGCGCCGACGGCCTCGCCGACCAGCGCGGCGATCCGCGGCCCGTTCAGGCCGTCGCCGAGCTCCTTGTCGAGGGCCGGGCGCGCCAGCTGGTCGGCGTGCTGCCAGCGCGCCAACCAGTCGGTCGGGTCGGCGCCGGTGACCTCCAGCCCGGTTACCACCGAAGCCGCGCGCCGGGCCGGGTCCGGCCACGAACCGGTCGGTGACACCACGATCACCTCGACGTCCGGACGGGCCAGCAACGCCGACACCGGCCGGGACAGCGTCGGGTGGCCGAACACCAGTACGCGCTCGATCTCGGTCGCCAGTTCATTTGCCTGCAGCAATAACCGGTACGCGGAGATGACCGCCGGACCAGTGCGTGCGCGGCTCGACGGCTCGGCGAACAAGGGCCACTGACCCGCCTCCGCCACCAGCCGCGCGGCCTGGGACGCACCATCGCCCGCAACCACTACCGTCTTCGGTCCGGGCGACACCGCCGCCGGCCGGCTGGCTGCCGCGTGCACTGCGGTCCACGGCCCGGCGCTGCGCCCCTCCAACGGCTCAGGCCACTCCGGTCCTTCCGTCGGCACCAGCGGCTCGGACAGCGGGCAGTTGAGCTGTACAGGCCCGGGGTCGGCGCTGCGTGCTCCAGTCGCACTGGCAACGGCCCTAGCGACCTGCGAACGCCAGTACGCGACCTGGCCGATCTCTCGCACCGGAGCGCCCATCTCGTGGAACAGACGGATCGCGGAGCCGAACACCTTCAGCTGATCGGTTGTCTGGTTCGCACCACTGCCACGCAACGTCGGTGGGCGGTCGGCACTCAGCACGATCAGGGGCAGGCCACTGTGCGACGCTTCGAGTACGGCGGGATGTAGGTTCGCCACAGCCGTACCAGAGGTGGTGACAACAGGCACCGGCAGACCGCTGCCTCGCATCAGCCCAATGGCGAGGAACCCGGCCGTACGCTCATCGATCCGGACGTGCAGCCGCAGCCGGCCGTCACGGTCGGCGGCCGCGAGGGCCAGTGCCAGCGGCGCGCTCCGCGACCCCGGGGAAACCACAGCCTCGCGTACGCCACACCGGATCAGCTCGTCGACGACAACCGTCGCGAACGCCGTGGACGGGTTCATCCGGCACTCCTTACTCGGGACATCCGTTCTTCCCACACCTTGGTCCGGTCCGCATCCGCACGGGCCGCTTCAAGCAGTTGGGGGTCTGGTGTGATGCGCTTGACCGGCAAGTACCCGTCGACCGCCAGCAACGGGTCGGCGACCACTTCGCGAGTGAACATCGACACGGTGGCCAGACCGCAGGCGTACGGGAGTTCTGGAAGCGCAGCGGCGAGTGCGACGCCTGCTGCGATACCTACTGACGTTTCCAGTGCTGACGAAACCACTACTGGCAGTCCGATGCGCTCTGCGATGTCCAGGCAGGCACGGACGCCGCCTATCGGCTGCACCTTCAGTACAGCTATGTCCGCGGCTTCCAGTTCCCGTACGCGCAGTGGGTCTTCTGCACGTCGGATCGACTCATCAGCGGCAACCAGTACGTCTGTACGCCGCCGTACTTCCGCCAGTTCCTCCACAGTCGCGGACGGCTGCTCCACGTACTCCAGGTCGAACCGCTGCAGTTGTTTGAGGTTGTACACGGCCTGATCCACCGACCAGGCGCCGTTCGCGTCGATGCGTACGCGTCCGGTGCCGATCGCGTCCCGTACCGCTTCAACTCGTTCCAGATCATCCGCAAGGGTCTGACCCGGCTCAGCCACCTTCACCTTGGCCGTACCGCATCCTGATGCTCTGACCAGCTCTGCTGCCTTTTCGGGACCGACAGCAGGCACAGTGCAGTTGACTGGGATGCGGTCGCGCACCGGCGCCGGCCACCCGTACTCGGCCGCCTCCCACGCCGCCTGCAACCAGGACACACAGGTCGCGTCGTCGTAGTCCAGAAACGGACTCCACTCCGCCCAGCCCGCTGGGCCTTCGAACAGCATGCCCTCGCGGACGTTGATGCCACGGAACTTGTTCTTCAAGCCGATGGAGTACGTGATCACCGCACGCCCTCCAGCAACCGCTGCCGGTCAACCTTGCCGGAGGCAAGCATCGGCAACGCGTCCAGTGCGACCACGTCCTGCGGCGCCCAGGTCCGCGGCAACAACTCGCTGATCCAGTCCCGCAGCTCATCCCGGGACGGCTCCCCCACCACGAACGCGACCACTCTGGTCCCCCAGTCCGCATCCGGTACGCCCAGTACGGCAGCGTCCTTCACCTGAGGATGCTCGAGCAGCCGCGCTTGCACAGTAGTCAGCGTGACATTCACGCCACCGGAGATCACCACGTCGTCCACGCGGCCGACCACCCGCAGCCGTCCGTCCACCAGCTCGCCGCGGTCCTGCGTACGGAACCAGCCGTTCCGCAGCACGTCCGCAGTGAGCTCAGGGCGCAAGCGGTAGCCGGAAAACAAGGTGCTGCCCTTGATCAAGATCCGGCCGGCGTCCAGCTCGATCGACGTACCGTCCAGCGGTACACCGGCGTACACGCAGCCGCTGCCGGTTTCGGTCATCCCGTACGCCGGGATCGCGGTGACACCGGCTGCCGCGGCCCGGGCCTTGAGCGGCTCCGGCGTCGACGCCCCACCGATGATGATCGCGTCGAACAACCGCAGGCCGTCCAGGTCGGTGTCCAGGTAGCGCGCCAGCTGGGTCGGGACCATCGCCGTGTAGCGCCGTACGCCGGTCAGCTTCCGGGCGGCGGCGGTGAAGCTGTCCGCAACGACGACCGGGGTGGTGCCGGCGACCAGCGAACGAGTGAGGATCTGCAGACCGCCGACGAAGTACGGCTTCATCGGGAGCAGCCACTGCCCTGGGCCGCCGAGCCGGTCGTGCGTGGCCTCGGCCGAGGCGATCAGCGCCTCCCGTGACAGCAGCACTCCCTTCGGCTCACCCGAGGAGCCTGATGTGGTCAGCACCACACCGGCGGCGTCCTCGATCGGCTCGTCCGGTGCGGCCGCCTGGCGTACCCGCGCGGCCCCGACCGCGTCCTCGGGCACCGGCGCGAACGGTGTGCCGCTGCCGTCCAGCAGCCCGGCCAGCGCCGCCAGCACCCCGTCCGGCGTCCCCGGAACCAGTCGCAACGTAGTCATGACACTGACGAGCCTACGGCCCGCCTCCGGCCGCTCGGCCCCCGGCTGACAGAATCGACCGCCATGGCTACCCCTGCCCAGTGGATCGAAGGCGCCCGCCCCCGTACGCTGCCCGCCGCGATCTCCCCAGTCCTGGTCGGAACCGGCGCTGCCGCGTACCTGGATGGCTTCGTCTGGTGGAAGGCGCTGCTCGCTCTGGGCGTCGCGCTGGCGCTGCAGATCGGCGTGAACTACGCCAACGACTACAGCGACGGTATCCGCGGCACCGACGAGAACCGGGTCGGGCCGCTGCGGCTCGTCGGCTCCAAGGTAGCCACTCCCGGGTCGGTCAAGACCGCCGCCTTCACCTGCTTCGGTGCCGGCGCGGTGCTCGGCATCGTGCTCTGTGCGACGACCACCTGGTGGCTGCTCGTCGCCGGTGCCGCGTCACTGCTCGGTGCCTGGTTCTACACCGGCGGCAAGAAGCCGTACGGCTACCGCGCGCTTGGCGAAGTCAGCGTGTTCCTCTTCTTCGGCCTGGTCGCCGTACTCGGGACCACGTACGCCCAAGCCGAGTCGCTGCACTGGACCGCGATCGCCGGCGCCGTGTCCGTCGGCTCGATCGCATGCGCGCTCCTGGTCGCCAACAACCTCCGCGACATCCCCACCGACTCGGTCACCGGCAAACGCACACTCGCCGTCGTACTGGGCGCTGCACGGTCCCGCCGCATGTACGCCGCCCTGGTCGCACTCGCCTTCGTCCTGGCCGCCGTCTCGGCTATCGCGACGCCGTGGGCGCTGCTCGCCTTCATCGCCGTCCCACTGGCGATCAAGTCGATCCGCATCATCCTCAGTGACGCCGTCGGCCCGGCCCTCATCCCGGTCCTGAAGAACACCGGCCTCACCGAACTCCTGTACGCCGTCGGCCTCGGCATCGGACTCGCCCTCGGGGGATAGTTCTCCCATGCCACCGCTCAGCAGCGCCGAACGCGTCGAACGGTCCTTGGCCCGCATCGCCGAAATCGACCCTTCGGTCAACGCGATCTGCACGCTGAACCCGGCGGCACGCGAGCAAGCCGCGGTGCTGGACGCCGAGCGTGCGGCCGGTCGCGTCCGCGGGCCACTGCACGGCCTGCCGATCGTGCTGAAGGACAACATCGACACCGCTGATCTGGCCACCACAGCGGGATCACTGGCGCTCGCCGGGATCGCACCGCCGGCCGCGGACGCCGAGCTCGTCCGCCGCTTGTACGACGCCGGCTGCGTCCTCATCGGCAAGACCAACCTGAGCGAATGGGCAAACTACCGCGGCAAGGACGCGCAGGGCGGATGGAGCGCGTACGGCGGGCTGACCAGGAACCCGTACGCGCTCGAGCACTCCGCCGGCGGCTCGTCGTCCGGCTCGGCCGCCGCGGTCGCAGCCCGGCTGGTGGAACTCGGGATCGGCACCGAGACGAACGGCTCGATCATCTGGCCCGCGTCAGTGAACGGCGTGGTCGGTATCAAACCGACGGTCGGGATGATCTCGCAGCGGGGGATCGTGCCGCTGGCACACTCCCAGGACACGGCCGGACCGATAGCACCGTCGGTACGGCAGGCCGCCGCCGCGCTTTCCGTGCTGAGTGGGCGCCCGACCGACTACGCGGCCATTTGCGCCACAGACAACCCGACCGATCTGTCCGGCGTACGGATCGGCGTCCCCCGAGATACGCCGTGGGGAATGGACTCGCGGCGGGACCGGGAGACCGAGCTGGTTCTGAGCCGGCTGTCCGCGACCGGCGCGACGATCGTCGACAACCTGTCGATACCGATCGACGATGACTCACCCGGACCCGTCGTGCTCGACCATGAGCTGAAGGCAGGGCTGGAGGCGTACCTGCGGACGCGGCCCGATGCGCCGCAGACGTTGGAGGCGTTGATCGCCTTCAACCGCGAACATGCCGACACCGAGCTCCGGTACTTCGGGCAGGAGTTCTTCGAGCGCGCGGCCCGGACCGAGGGACTGGCTGCGCCGGCGTATCTTGCGGCCCGCGCCGAATGCCTCCGGATGGGCCGGGACGGGATCGACAACCTCGTCCAGCACCACGAACTGAACACGTTGCTGGTGCCAGGGTATTTACCGGCTCAGCCTATCGATCTGGAGAATGGTGACAAATCCCGCGGCGGCTGGTCGGCACCCGCTGCCTGGGCCGGGTACCCGATCGTCTCCGTCCCGTGCGGCATGGTCGACGGGCTGCCGGTCGGGGTCGCGTTCACGGGCACTGCCTGGACCGAGTCGACGTTGGTGCGAGTGGCACACGCGTACGAGACACTGCGGGCCGAGGAGCACGGCCGTTTTCCGGAGCCGGAGCTCGGCCGGACAGCTCCGCTCGCCGCCGCGGGACCCGATGTCGTCAGGCTCGCGTTCGAAGGACAGAGCCAGGCCATCGGAGCCGCCGTACCGCCTACCGGAACTGTGCCACCCCAAAGTCCCGGCAAAACGGCTGGACCGGACCGATCCGGGCCGGCTCTCGGAGGATAGTTCTCCTATGTCACCGCTGAGCTGTACTGAACGGGTCGACCGGGCCTTGGCCCGCATCGCCGAAATCGGCCCGTCGGTCAATGCGATCTGCACCCTGAACCCTGAGGCCCGCGCGCAGGCCGCCGTACTGGACGCCGAACGCGCGGCCGGCCGCGTCCGCGGACCGTTGCACGGCAGACTCGTCGTGCTGAAGGACAACATCGACACCGCGGGCCTGGCCACCACCGCCGGGTCCTTGGCGCTCGCCGGGATCGCACCGCCGGCCGCGGACGCCGAGCTCGTCCGCCGGTTGTACGACGCCGGCTGCGTCATCATCGGCAAGGCCAACATGTGCGAGTGGGCCAACTACCGGGGCGAAGGGTCGACCAGCGGATGGAGCGCGTACGGCGGCCTGACCCGGAACCCGTACGCGCTCGGGCACTCCGCCGGCGGCTCGTCGGCCGGTTCGGCCGCCGCCGTCGCGGCCGGTCTGACCGAGCTCGGGATCGGCACCGACACGAACGGCTCGATCGTCTGCCCGGCCTCGGTCAACGGTGTGGTCGGCATCAGACCGACCGTCGGGCTGATTCCGACGGACGGGATCGTGCCGCTGTCGCTCTCCCAGGACACCGCCGGACCAATGGCACCGTCGGTACGGCAGGCCGCCGCCGCGCTTTCCGTGCTGAGTGGGCGCCCGACCGACTACGCGGCCATCTGCGCGGCAGCGAACCCGACTGACCTCTCCGGTGTCCGGATCGGCGTACCACGCAGTGCTCCCTGGGGGGCGGACCCACGGCGGGACCGGGAGACCGAGCTGGTGCTGAGTCGCTTGTCCGCGGCCGGCGCGACGATCATCGACGATCTCGCGCTGCCGGTCGCCGACTACTTGCACGGACAACCCAGAGTCGACCACGAATTCAAGGTGGGCCTGGAGGCGTACCTGCGAACGCGTCCGGACGCGCCGCAGACGCTGGAGGCGGTGATCGCCTTCAACCGCACGCACGCGGACACCGAGCTTCGATATTTCGGGCAGGACGGCCTCGAGCGCGCGGCGCTGACCGAAGGACTGGACGCACCGGCCTACGCCGCGTCCCTCGAAACCTGTCTGCGACTGGGGCGGGGCGGGATCGACGATCTCGTGCAACAGAACGATCTGAGTGCGCTGCTGCTCCCTGGGTGCTCCGCGGCGCAGCCGATCGATCTGGAGAATGGTGACAAATCCTTCAACGGATGGTCGACGCACGCTGCCTGGGCCGGGTACCCGATCGTGTCCGTGCCTTGCGGCATGATCGACGGGCGGCCGGTCGGGGTTTCCTTCACGGGCACTGCCTGGACCGAGTCGACGTTGGTGCGAGTGGCACACGCGTACGAGACGCTGCGTGCCGAGGAGCACGGCAGGTTCCCGGAGCCAGAGCTCGGTCGGACCGCCGCGAGTCCTGACGTGGCCAGAATCGCGTTCGAAGGGCAGAGCCTGGCCACCGGCGCCGTCGCACAGCCGGCTACAGGAACTGCGCAGTACCAAAGTGACGGCCCAGCGGCTGCACCGGACCGATCCGCTCAAGCACGTACGCCGTCAGGTCCGCCAGATCGGGACCGGCCTCGATCGTGATCTCGCCCGGTACGCCGAGCAGATCGAGCGGTTTGTACCACTCGCGGAGCTTGTCCGGGCTGACCGACATGTTCCGGCCCTCGTGCCGCCGGAGCGTCTCCTCGAGCGGGACGTCCAGGTAGAACACGTGCGTCGGCCCCGGATGCTCAGCCACCAGCTGTCGCACCATCTCGCCGTAGTGCGGCTCGTACAGGATGCCTTCGAGGATCACGTGGTACCCGATCCCGACGCAGTACCGCACGGTCTCCCGGATGAAGGCGATGTTGTCCCCGCCGGCCACGTCATGCTCGCGCAGGATCACCCGGCGAAGATGGTCCTGCCCCACATTGGCCGTACCACGCCCCATCCCGCGCTGCACCTCAGCCGCCAGCGTCGACTTCCCCGAACCCGAATTCCCCCTGATGACCACCAGCTGCGACATCTTCGGGAGGCTACCGATCCACCGTGCCGATCAAACGGTTGCCCACCGCGGCGGCGCGATGTTAAATTCTTTCAAAGCTACCTGATCGATTCGAAAGAGAGTTGCACGCATGGCCCGCTCGCCCGGACGTCAGCTGGTCGTTCTTCGTCGGGCCGAGCTACCTCAAGGTCAGCCGCGGGCCGACCACCATCACGATCACGTCACTGATTCCGGTGTCCGGGGTGAAGTTCCGGGTCTGCCGCAAGACCACCAACGGCAAACTCACCTGCGGCAGCGAAACCAAGGAGTACCGCCGCTGACCCGGCGTCACTCCGGTTCGGTCCAGCGGCCGGTGGTGGCGAAGGTTTCGAGGGTCGCCGTGTACGGGCTGATGTCGATTCCACTGGTCCGCAGCCAGGCGTCGTCGTAGTACGTGTTGCCGTACCGCTCGCCGCTGTCGCACAAGAGCGTGACGATGCTGCCGCGGACGCCCGTACGCCGCATCTCGGCCGCCAGCCGGAGCGAACCCCACAGGTTGGTACCGGTGGAGCCGCCGACCAGCCGGCCGGTGACGCGCGAACAGAAGCGCATCGCGGCGATCGACGCGGCGTCCGGTACGGAGATCATCCGGTCGACGACACCGAGTACGAAGGACGGCTCGACCCGCGGCCGGCCGATGCCCTCGATCCGGGACGGTCGGCCGGTGGAGAACTCGTGGTCACCGGCCTCGAACGCCGGGAAGAACGCCGAGTTCTCGGGGTCGACGACCGCGACGGACGTCTCGAAGCGCTGGTAGCGGACGTACCGGCCGATGGTGGCCGAGGTCCCGCCGGTGCCGGCGCCGACCACGATCCAGGTCGGGACCGGGTGCTGCTCCAGCGACAGCTGACCGAAGATCGACTCGGCGATGTTGTTGTTGCCGCGCCAGTCGGTCGCGCGCTCGGCGTACGTGAACTGGTCCATGTAGTGCCCGCCGGTCTCCTCGGCCAGCCGCTTCGCCTCGCCGTAGATCTGGCCGGAGCGCTCCACGAAATGGCAGCGGCCGCCGTAGAACTCGATCAGCTCGACCTTCTCCGGGCTGGTCGACCGCGGCATCACCGCTACGAACGAGAGCCCGAGCAGCCGCGCGAAGTACGCCTCGCTGACCGCGGTCGAGCCGCTGGACGCCTCGATCACGGTGGTGCCTTCGTGGATCCAGCCGTTGCACAGGGCGTACAGGAACAGCGACCGGGCCAGGCGGTGCTTGAGCGACCCGGTCGGGTGCACCGACTCGTCCTTCAGGTACAGGTCCACGCCGGTACCCTCCGGCATCGGGAACACGTGCAGATGCGTGTCCGCGCTCCGGTTCGCGTCGGCGTCCACGATCCGGATCGCCTCGGACACCCAGGCCCGCGCCTTCTCGTCACGCCGATCGACCTCATGGCACACAACCTCACTCATGCGGGCCAGGCTAGGACGAACTTGAGGATTTGAGTATTCCTACGCTCCGCAACCACCGGTGCGGCGACCAGGATCGTGGCCATGATTCCTCTCGGTGCGGTCGAGTTCTCCCCCGCTGACATCGCGCTGATCCTCGCCGTCCTCACCCTCGGCGCCACCGCGCTCGCGCTGCCGGCCACGCTCACGCTGGCCTGGGTGGGCGCCCGCCGCGGCCGGAACCATCCGGGCTGGACCGCGCTCTGGTACTGGTTCGCGGGTACGGCGCTCTGCCTCACCACCACCGCGCTGGCCGCGGGGAACGGGCTCGGGTGGTGGGCAGTGCCGGCCGGGTGGGTCCCCACGCTGCTGCTGGCGGCGGCGCTCGAACCCCACTGGCCCCGGAAGCGAGCTAGGTTGGGGGTTCATGACAACCGGTGGCAGGGGGAGCGATGAGCGAGAGCAGTGATCGGCCGACGCGGCAGCGGGTCACGTTGACCGATATCAGTTCGCGGGCCTGGGAGCATCCCGCCGACCGTGGCGCCCTGGTCGCACTGCGGCAGCTGAAGGGTTTCGACTTCGTCCTGCGGAAGATGTCCAGCCTGATCAACGAGCGGGCGTTCCGGCTGCAGTACCTCGGGTCGGCGATCCGCGTCGACGAACGGCAGTTCCCGACCGTGCACCGGCTGTACACCGAGGCCGCCTCCACCCTCGACGTACGCCAGCTCCCCGAGCTGTACGTCACCAACAGCCCGATCTGGAACGCGGTCACGATCGGCATGGACCGGCCGTTCATCGTGGTCAACAGCGCGCTGCTGCAGGGCCTGGACGAGGAGGAGCTGCGGTTCGTCCTCGGTCACGAGCTCGGCCACGCGCAGAGCGGGCACGCGCTGTACCAGTCGCTGCTGATGTGGCTGATGCGGCTCACCGGCGCGGTCAACTGGATGCCGATCGGCGCGCTCGGGATTCGGGCGATCATCGCCGCCCTGCACGAGTGGTCGCGGAAGGCCGAGCTGTCCGGCGACCGGGCCGGTCTGCTCGCGGTCCAGGACCCGGCGGTCGCGCTGCGCGTCCAGATGAAGCTGGCCAGCGGTGGACAGCTCGGTGAGCTCGACACGACCGCGTTCCTGGCGCAGGGCACCGAGTACGAGAGTGCCGGCGACCTGCGCGACAGCGTACTGAAGCTGCTGCTGCTCGAGGCGCAGTCGCACCCGCTGGCCGTCATCCGCGCGCACGAGCTGCGCCGCTGGGTGGACGAGGGCGAGTACACGACGATCGTGTCCGGCGACTACCCGAAGCGCCAGGACGACGACAACGCGTCGATCTCCCAGGAGGCGAAGAACGCGGCCAAGTCGTACTCGGACGCCTTCAACCGGTCGCAGGACCCGCTGGCCAAGTTCCTCCGCGACGTCGGCGAGGGACTGGGCGGCGTACGCGACTGGGTGTCCTCGAAGTTCCCGCCCCGAAACTGACTGGTTGTTGTCTGGGCCGACTGTCATCCTGTGCGGGTGATCGACGTACAGGCAGTTGGCCCGGAGGACTGGAAGGCGTGGCGTGAGCTGCGGCTGGCCGCGCTGGAGGAAGCACCGTTCGCCTTCGGTTCGCGGTACGCGGACTGGGTGGACGCGACCGAGGAGCGCTGGCGGGAGCGGCTCGGCTCACCCGGCGCGTACCAGGTGATCGCCTCGATCGACGGCGTACCGGCCGGGATGGCCGGCGGGTTCCCGGACGAGCCGGGGACGGCCGAGCTGGTCTCGATGTGGGTCGCCCCAACGGGTCGCGGCCGCGGCGTCGGCAACGCCCTGATGACCGCGATCGAAACCTGGGCCCGCGGCATCGGCGCCACCACGCTCAAGCTATCCGTTGTCCCCGGCAACGATCCCGCGCACGCCCTGTACCTGCGCCACGGCTACACCGACACCGACCTCCCCGGCGACCCGATGCCCGACGGCATCCACCACGAACTCGTCATGCACAAACCCCTCTGACCTCACCGCTCCATCGGCCCCTTGCGGCGCCCCTCCGCCCCACCCGCACGCCGCGGCGCCTCACCCTGCTCTCGCCCCGACGCGGACTCGGACTCGGTGCCAACCGCAGCCTCGGCAGCCGGCGTCGATTCAGGGGCCGGGCGCAACAACTGGGCCGGCGCATCGCCGAGGCGGTTGTGTATCGCGGCGACCAGATAGCGGCCCTCTTCCGGCCCCCAGGTACCGCGGTGGCCCAACCGTTCCACCTCGGGGATTCGCTCGTGCAGCACCGGCCGCTGACCGCTGTTGGCAAGGTGATCGGCAAAGCAGTAACGAATGGCATTCTGCCCGGCAAAGTCGGGCCGTTTCGTGTTCACGTCGACCACCTCGATCCCACCAGCCGGCGTCTCGTCGAAGGTGAGGTATGCCCTCGGCCCCTGCGGCTCGGATCGGGCCAGCAGTGTCACCCGGTTCCCGTTCGCCGGTGGGACAGGCAGCTCGGACGGCGCCGTCACGGGCTTGGCGAGCACCTCGCGTACCGCTTCCTCGGCCAGCACCCGGTCCGCCTCGACCGAATGGTCCAGCCGCAGCACCTCTCCGTTGTCATGCTGGAACTCATCGAGCCCCGTCGCGACGGCGTCGATCCAGGTCGAACTCACCCAGCCCGACGCGAGGTCCGCATCCACAACGGCGTCACGTACGGCGCGCGGCAGCCGAACCTCGACGTAGTTGTCGTCGTCGAGCGCACGTACTCCGGTCGTCTCCAGGCCGAACGCCGCCAGCCGCGCCGATTCCACCTCGGCCACGGTCCGGAACATGACCAGTGGCTGGCCGGGCTGCATCCGTCGGTGCGCGCCTTCCACGACGGCCGCGATCAGCGCGTCGTCAGCGCCGCTGACCGCACCGAGCTTCCCGAGCTCGAACCGGGCGATCGTTTGCGTGATCCCGACGGCCGCCACCGGCACCCCGTCGCGTACGGCGAAGGCGACCCGTCGTTGATCGTTGGCAGCACTCGAATCACCCGCCTCGACAGCCGAGGGGACGATTGCCTGCCAGAGGCTTTCGACATCCGGCGGAACACGGCCGTCCGAGTCCATCGCGGCCGCCAGTTGGTCGGACACCTTCTCCTGCAGCGCCACGAACCTTGGATCGGACGCACTGAGGTACAGAACGTCGCCACCGGACTCACGGAACCGTTGCACCGCGGCAGCCAACTCGGCCGGGTCGACGGCCACTACGCCGGGGGTATCCAGCGCTGCGAGCAGTTCTGTCATCCGCGCTGCCGAAGGCTCATCGATCTGCCTCAGGTTGCTCCTGATCTTCGACGCCCAGTTCGCCGCGTCCCCCGCGGAGAGCTCATACTCATTCTGCCCGGCGTACTCCTGCGCTCCGGCCGCGGAGAACGACACCCCCGCACCCGTACGTACCGCGCTCTCCATCATCATCAGCTCGGTCGCCCGGAACGCGCCGATCTCCACGGCGCCCGCGAACCGCAGGACATGCAGGTCACCGTTGGCGTTGCGCCCTGCGATGACCAGGCCCTGGGGCCGGTCGTCCACCATTACGACCATCGTCCGTACCCCGTGCTGGGCCGGAATCGGCAGGTCCGCGAGAACCTCCGTGTAGGTGGACAGTTCCAGCATCGCCAGGTCGGCGGCGTCCCGCTGCTTCTTGTCACCGTGGTCGTACACCTCGACGGTGCCGCCCTGGTCGAGCCAGCCTTTCAGCTCGGTCGCCCACCGGCGGTACGCGGACGGGCTGACCTGGTGGAACTGGACGTCCGGGAAGGGATGTTGCCCACCTGCCTGGCGCTGCGTGACCTGGTCGGCGATGTGGCGTACGTCGGCCGCCGCCCAGGTCGGTGCCTTGATACCGCGGGTCTGCCCGTCCATACCGATCAACCGCCGCGACTCCAGCGCCCGCGGCCCGTACCAGGTCTCCGGCGAAACCTCATGCGACACAGCCAGCATCTCCTGCGCGGCCATCGACACCAGCGCGTACTGCACGACACAACTGGCTTGCTCACCACTCAGCGGCGGCGCATCCCCTCGTACACCACCGGGCGGCGGGAGAAACGTACTCCCGTCCTCGGCAATCAGCGCCGGCGGAAAGGCGCTCCCACCCGCCACCGCCGGCCCACCGGCCGACCACGCCGGGAACGCACCAGCCCCAGCCCCAGCACCAGCACCAGCACCGTCGCCCAGCAGCCCGCCCGGGAGCCCAACCCCCTGCCCGCCCGGCCGCCCGACGGGCGGTGTCGGCGGGAAGGTGCTGCCGCCGCCGACCACCACCAGCTCGCCGTCCTTGCGCCGGAACGTGACGACGGTCAGCGGCCCGTTCTCCCCGTCCTCGACCAGCAGGGCGTGCTCCGCGTCTACGTGCGTCAACGCATCCACCGCGGCCCGCTGCGAACGCCATCCGGGGCCGCGATCGATCCCCGGCAACCCCCGGCGCAACGTGTCGGTCAGCTGGTCGGTCGCGGCAAACGTGTGCTCAAGCCGCTCCGTGTAGCTCCGCCACTCCGGGTTGCCCCTCCAGATCACCCGCACGGTCCCACCCGGCCGACTCAGAAACCCGGCAACCCCGGCAGCGATCGAGCCCACGGTCCCACGCAGCCGACCGTCCCGCTCCTCGAACCCCACCTCGCCCGCGCCCACCCCGCCACCTCACTCAATCGTTGCCTAGCCCCCCCCCCATCACCCTAAGTCAGCCGCAGGTGCACCCCCACGTTCCGGGCGCGAACCTGCACCACTCCCCAACCGCACCGACCCGGCACAATCACCCACCTGCCGAGCGCGCCGCCCAGGCGATCCCCACGTTGGTGAGTGCCGCACGTCCGCCACCCGTCCATACCTACGCCGACCTCAGCGCTCCATCGGCCCCCGCCGCCGCCCGTCCGCCCCACCCGCCCGCCGCGGCGCCTCACCCTTCCCACCTTCAGCAGCTCGGCCGGAGTCGGCGCGGTGGTCGGCTTCGTGGGCTTGGGCGGGTTCGGAGGTAGGTGCTGGGGCCGACGGCAGCAGGTCGGCTGGTCGGTTGCCGAGGCGGTACTCCACTCCGGTGAGGAAGTAGCGGCTCTCGTCCGGGCCCCAGATCCCTTCCATGCGGTCGAACATGGAGATCTGTTTCTGCGGCACCGCTGCTTGACCGGTCTCGGCGAGGTGTCCGGCGAACCAGTACCGAGCGGCCTGCCCGGCGCCGTCGTCCTGCCTCGCGTTCATCTGGACGACCTCGATCCCATTGCCGGGCGTCTGGTCGAAGGTGACGTACGCCGGTCCGTGCCGCTCGGATTGAGCCACCACCGTCACCCGCCTCCCGTTCACCGGCGGAACCGGGTCAAGGTTGCCCGGCACGCCGCGGACCACGTCTTCAGCCACGACCCGCTCGGCCTCGACCCGCTCGGCCTCGACCGAGTGATCCAGCCGGCGCACCGATCCGCCGGCATCCTGGAACCGCGTCAGCTGCTCCGCCGTGTGGTCGAGCGACTGCGCATCCACCCAGCCCGCCGCGCGGTCCGCCCTACGGAGGGCGTCGCGTACGCCGAGCGGCAGGCGAACCTCGACGCGACGATGGTCGTCGTAGGCACGCATTCCGGTCACGTTCAGCCCGTACGCCTCCAACTGCCCTGATCTCGCCTCGACGTCGGGCCGGAACATGACCAACGGCTTTTGGTCTTCCACCCGGGCGTATACGCCCTCGACGATGGCCGCGTTCAGCGCGTCGGCGGTTTCGGGGGCCGGGGCGAGCATCCCGAGCTCGATCCGGTGGTCGGTCTCCCTGACCGCGGCGGCGGCGACCGGCACACCGTCGACCACGGCTACGGCGACCCGGCGGGTGTCGTTGGCGGGCATCCAGACGCCGTCGTCGTGAACCGTCGGGTGAAGGACCCGCGACAGGCTGCCGGCATCGGACAGCGCCGTTCCGTACACGGCCGGCGGCTTGGCCACCTTCTTCCGCAGCTCCGCCAACCTCGGATCGGATGCTTCGAGGTACAGGACGTGGCCCCCGGCTTGACGGAACCGTTGCACCGACGCGGCCAACGTCGCCGGGTCGGCCGGGTCGGCCGTCGACGTTCCGGGCCTGTCCAGCGCGCCGAGGATCTCGGTCATCCCGCTGTCCGCCTTGGGGTCCAGTTGGCGCAGCCTGCTGCGCAGCTGTGCCGCCCAGGCCCTCGGCTGCGACCAGTTGATCTCCTGGTTCACTTTCGTGTTCGCGATCAGTCCGGTCCTGGACGCGATGACCGGGCAGCCGGACCGGGCCGCGGCCTCCGTCAGCATCAGCTCCGTGGCGCGGGCCGCGCCGAGATCATCGGAGCCGTAGAACCGCATCAGATGCAGGTTGCCGTCGGCACCCCGTCCGGTGGTGACGAGACCACTGGCCCTGCCGTCCACCATCGCCACCATGGTCCGCACCCCGGATCGGTCCGGGATCGGGGGCATCACGGCATCGTTCGGATCGGAGGCCAGTTCCAGGATCGCCTGGGCGGCCGCCTCCCGCTGCTCCGGGTCACCATGGTCGTACACCTCGATGCTGCCGCCCCGCTCGATCCAGCTCCGGAGCTGAGTCGCCCACCGCCGGAACCCGGGCTCGGCGATGTGGTAGGACTCGACGTCCGGGAAGGGATGTTTCCCGCCGGCTTGGCGGCGCGTGACCTGCTCGGCGAGGTGGAGAGCGTCGGCCACGGTCCAGGCCGGCGCCGTGTTGTCGCGGCGCTGTCCGTCGACGCCGCCGCTCAACCCCTGGGACTCGAGCGCCCGCGGTCCGTGCCAGAACTCCGGCGGAGCTTCGTGGGACACCGACAGGATCTCCTGCGCGGCCATCGACGCCAGCGCGTACTGGGCGGTGCGGCCGGCTTCCTCGGCACTCGGCAGCGCCGCCTCCGGAGATGCGCCCGGCGGGAACGTGGTCCCGCCACCGACCACCACCAACCCGCCGTCTTTCCGCTGGAACGTCACGACTGCCAGCGGCCCGTACTCACCCGCCTCGACCAGCAGGGCATGCTCGGCACCCGCGGCCGTCATGGCCTCCGCCGCCGCCCGCTGCAGGTACCAGCCCGGGCCGCGACCGATCCCCGGCAGACCCTGCTCCAACGTCCGGGCCACGCGATCCGTCACCGCGAAATCGCGGTTGAGACGCGCTGCATAGTCCGCCCATTTCGCGGACGCCCTGCCGATCACGTGTACTTTCACGTCCGGCCGGGCAGCGCACGCGGCCACGCCGGCCGCCAGCTCCGTTACCGTCCCACCCAGCCGGCGGTCCCGCTCCTCGAACTCCCGATCGTCCCCAGCCACCCGCCACCTCGCTCGAATCGTTCCGTAGTTGTCGAGTCACTCTAAGTGGTTCCAGGTGCATGTGGAGCGCCGGGACAAACAGGGGTACCGGTCGCTCTCCGCGAAGGTGCACTCGGGCCGGCAAACCACACCACCACCCGTTCTTCGGACCTTCAGCGCTCCATCGGACCACCCCGGCCGTCCGGCCTGTCCGGCCGCCGCGGCGCCTCACCCTTCCCACCGTCGGTAGATTTCCCACCGCCGGCGGACTGCTCGGACTCGGTGGACTGGGCGGACTCCTTGGATTGGGCGGTTTCGGTCGGCTGGGCAGACTCCGGGGTGGCGGCCGGTTCGGGCGCTGGGAGCAACGATTCGACTGCTTCGGCGCCGAGGCGGTTGCGCATGCCGGTGACGACGTATCGACTCTCCGCCGCGCTCCAGATACCCCCGTCGCGCTCCTTACCGGAAATCCGCTCGTGCAGCACCGCGTCCGTTCCCTGCTCGGCGAGATACGCGCAGAACCCGTGCCGCAGGACGTGCCGGGCATGGGAGGCATACGCGTGGGCAGCGATGTCGACGACCTCCACTTGTCCGTCGGGAGTCTCGTCGAAAGTAAGGTACGCCGCGCCCATCGCGCCCTGGGCCACCAAGGTCACTCTGTTCCCGTTCACCGGCGGCAGGGGCGACTCCGGCAGGTCCCAGTCGGGCATGTCCCGCGTCGCCCGGATGATGTCCTCGGCCGCCTGCCGTTGCCCCGCGTCCGCGTGGTTCAGTCGACGGACCGCGCCGGCTTGCTCCTGGAACATCTCAAGATTGATCGCGGTGACTTCCAGCTGACGGGAGCTCATCCATCCCCCCGACCGGATGGTGTCAATCGATGCTCGGGTGGCATCCGACAGCCGGATCTCGACACGGCCGTCGTCATCGAGGGCATGGATCCCGGTCTTCTCCAGACCGAGCGCCGCAAGCTGCTCCGGACGTGCCTCGTCATCAGGCCAGAACATGACCAGCGGCACGGCGCCGAACCTCGGATACACCCCGTCGACGACAGCCGCGACCAGACCGTCATCGGCTCCGGCGACCGCCCCGAACGCCTTGATCTCGCACCGGAAACCGGTAGCCCTGACCGCAGCCGCCGCCACCGGAATACCATCCTTGACCGCGACGGCCACTCGCTCGCGCACCGAGTCCGGCAGGCCGGAGACCGGCTGCCCGGACTCGGCGACCGGCGAATTGAAGACCCGCCAGAGGCTCTCGAGGTCCGGTGGAATGCTCCCGTCCGAACCAATCGCCGCCACCATCCGGTCGGCCACCTTGTCCCGCAAAGCCATGAAATTCGGATCGGATCGACTGAGGTACAGGACGTCTCCACCAGCTTCGTGGAACCGCTGCAGTTGCGCCGCCAGTGCATCCGGGTCCACGGCCGACTCCTCCGGCAGGTAGAAGTGGGCGTTGACCAGCTCCGTCATCCGATCCGACGAGGCTCGATCCACCTGCCGCAGATGATTCTGCAGTCTCGTGACGTGGGACGAGACGTCGTCAGGGCTGACGAGGTGCGCCTCGTGCCCGAGGAAGTCGATCGCGCCGGCCGGGGCGTAGGACACACCACCACCAACGCGGACCGCGGCTTGGAACAGCATCAACTCGGCCGCCTGATCAGCGCCCGGATGTTCCGATCCGAGAAGCCTGAGCACCTGTAGGCCGCCGTCGGCCCGCCGCCCGAAGGTCACCGCGGCCTGCGGCCGGCCGTTCAATCTCGCGACGATCGTCCGTACCCCGGCCTGATCGGGAATCGGCTCCCGTGCGTCCTGCCTGTCGGGTGGTTCCAGTGCCAGCACAGCGACGTCGGCCGCCTCCTTTTGGCCCTCGTCACCATGGTCGCAGACATCGATCGTTCCGCCCCGTTCGAGCCAGCCACTCAGCTGGGTCGCCAACCGGCGGAAGGTGTCATCGCGGGCCGGAGGGACGGCGATCCGCTGGTAGGGATAAAGACCGCTCGGCTGTCTGAGCGTGACCTGCTCGGCAATGTGCTGTGCATCGGCCGCCGACCAGCTCAGCGCTTGGATATCGCCCGTCTGCCCATCCACGTCGATCTCCCACCGCCCCTCGATCCCCCGCGGCCCGTGCCAACTGTCCGGCGAAGCCCGGTGAATCACGCCGAAACCTTGATCTGCCGCGATGGTTGCCAACGCGTACTGCGCGACATACCCGGCCTGCTTGGCACTCAACTGCGCGGCGTGCCCAGCCCCGTCACCCTTCAACCGTGCGACGTGCCGGGCCAGCTGGTCGCTCAGCCGCGGTACGTCGCGGAGAACGTCGGCCGTCGGCGGGAATGTCGTACCGCCGCCGACCACCTCCAAGCAGGCCGCGGCACCCTGGGACACGGCTTCCTTGAAGGTCACGACGGTCATCCCTCCGTCGCCGACTGCCTCGACCACCACCGCATACTCGACCTCCGGATGCCGCAGCGCGTCCACGACCGCCTTCCGGGACCGCCAGCCAGGACCATGATCGAACCCCGGCAACCCCCGGCGCAGGACCTCGGTCAGCTGGTCCGTCCGATCGAATTCATCCAGCACCCGCCGCGTGTACTCCGACCACTCTTTCGTGGACTTCTCGATCACCCGGACAGAGCCGTCGAACGCCGACACGCCGGCCTCGATCGCCGTCACATCCAGCCGACGGTTCCACTCCTCGAACTCCTGACCGTCCCCAGCCATCCGCCACCTCGCTCGAAATCGTTTGCCTCGCGCCCCTGGAGGGCACCCTTGCCGACGCTCAGCGCTCCGGGCCGCCCCGCTGGTTGTCCGGCCGATCCGGCCGCCGCGGCGCCGCACCCTGCCCGGATTCGGTCGACTGCCCGTTTTCAGTGGACTGGGCGGACTCGGTGGCCTGGGCGGACTCGGTGGCCTGGGCGGATTCGGGGCCGACGGTCGGTTCGGGGGCCGGGAGCAACGATTTGGCGACTTCGGTTCCGAGGCGGGATTCGACACCGGCGACGAAGTAGCGGCTCTCCCCCACGCTCCAGACGCCCCGGCCCTGTTCGTCCTGAGTGATTCGCTCGTGTGGCATCGCGTCCTGGCCACGCTCGGCGACGTGGGCAGCAAACCCGTACTGCGCGGCGTTCAGAGCCATGTAGTCGAACTTCGAGGCGGCAACATCCACGACCTCGATCGCGCCTTCGGGACTCTGGTCGAAGCTGATGTACGCGGTATCGGAGTTGCACCGCGCCAGCACAGTGAACCGATCACCGGCCACCGGCGGTACGGGCGAATCGGGCTGCGGCACGTCGGCCCGGCCCTGGACAGCCCGGATCGCTTCCTCAGCCGTCTGTCGCTCAGCCGCGACTCCATGGTCCAGTAACCGCACCGATCCGTTCCTGAGCTGGAAATCTTCCAGGTCCCTCGCCCTGCCGTGCAGCTGACGGGCCGAAAGCCATCCGGACGTGGCAGCGGCCTCGATCGCCTTCCGGGTGACCTCCGAGAGCCGGATCTGGACCAGGCTCCCGTCGCCGTCCAACGGACGTACCTTGGTTGCCTCCAGGCCAACCGCCGCGAGCCGCTCCGAGTTCGCCTCCTCGTCACCACGGAACATGGTCAACGGTTTGCCGCGGTGGGCCATCGGATAAACGCCGTCGACGAGAGCCGCGGCCAGAGCATCGTCAGCACCCGGCAGCGCGCCGAAGGCCCCGAGTTCGCACCGGGAACTCAGCCGCGCGGTCGCGGCGGCAGCGACCGGCATGCCGTCGACGACAGCAACCGCCACCTGCTGATTACCCGGGTCCGTGCCCCGGCCGGGATCGGCGGCCGGCGCGTTGAAAACCCGCCAAAGTCCGTCCACCTCCGGCGGAACGGCCCCGTCCGCACCCATCGCGGCAGCCATCCGATCAGCTGCCTTCTCCTGCAGGGCCGCGAAGACCGGATCCGAACGGCGGAGAACCAGCACATCCCCACCAGCCTCACGAAAGCCCTGTACCCGAGCAGCGACCACCTCCGGGTCCACAGCCGGCTCCACCGGCACATCGTCCAGAGTCTGGATCAACGCCGACATCCGGTCCGCGGCCGCCGGATTCACCGTCTTGAGGTGGGTCCGCAGTCTGTCAGCGAGGTCGACGCATTCCGAGGCGCTGACGGCAAACTGTTCCTCCCCGACCAGGTCCATCGCACCCTGCCGGGAGGCGGACACCCCGCCACCGGCCCGGATCGCGGACATGTGCATCATCAGCACGATCGCCCGATGCGCACCCGGATCCGCCGAGCCGACGAACCGCAGTACGTGCAGATCACCGGCGGCATCGAGGCCGAAGGTCACCGCGGCTTGCGGATCGCCGTTCATCGTCGTGGCCAGGGTCCGGACGCCGGCTACCTGCGGGATCGGATTCCGCACGGCCGTCTCGATCGCGGGGTCCAGTTCCAGCAGCATGAACTCGGCCGCGAGATGATGATCGGGATCTTCGTGGTTGTACAGCTCGACGCTTCCGCCTCGTTCGATCCATTCGCTGAGCTGGACGGCCCGGCGCCGGTGCTCGTCGTGGGCGATCGGGCGGGCGTCGACCTCCGGAAAGGGATGTTCGCCGTCCGGCTGGAGCCGTGTGACCTGTTCGGCAATGTATCGCGCGTCGTCCGCCGACCAGCCCAGTACGGGGACATCACTCGCCCGCCCGTCCTCGTCGATCTCCTGCAACTCGCCGATCGCCCACGGTCCGTGCCAACTACCCGGAGAGACGTTGTGAGCCACGTCCAGCCGCTGCTGCGCCGCAAAGGTGGCCAGCGCGTACTGCGCGACATACCCGGCTTCCACACCGCCCAACGGCGCGGCATCCCCAGCCCGCTCATCTCTCAACCGTGCAACGTGCGCGGCGAGCGCATCGCTGAGCCGCGGGGCATCCCCGAAATCATGGCTCGCCCCGGGGATTCGCAGCGGTGGTGCCGGCGACGCCGACGGAAATGTCGTGCCGCCGCCGACCACGATGCAGGCTCCAGTGTCCTGGAACGGCTCGGCTGCAGACTGCCGGAACACCATGGCTTCTTTGAATGTCACGACGGTCATTGGTCCTTTGTCGCCGGCCTCGACGACCACCGCGTACTCGGCATCCGGATTCGCCAGCGCCTCCACGGCCGCCTGCTGTGAACGCCAGCCAGGACCAGGGTCGAACCCCGGCAACGCCAGGCGCGCCACCTTGGCCATCCGGCTCGTCTCGGCGAACGTCTCGCCGATCCGCTGCTCGCACTCCCGCCACTCTTTCGCGGAGCGCTTCTCGATCACCCGCACCCGCACGTCCTGCCGGTCGGCGAACGCGGATACATCGGCCGCCATCGCCCTCACCAACCCACGCAGCCGGCGATCCTGGTCCTCGAACTCCTGATTGTCCGCAGTCACGCGTCACCTCGCTTGCAATCGTCGGGCGGGAGTCACTCTAAGTTATCTACCGGCTACCCGGCGATCGTTTGGAGACTCAGCGCTCCGGGCCGCCCTGCCGGCCACCCCGTCCATCCGGCCGATGCGGTGGCTTGTCATTCCCAGGGTCGGCAGCCTTCCCGCCCACCTCACCCTGCCCGCCCTGCTCGGCTTCAGGCCCTTGGCCGGCCGCCGCGCCCTGCCCCGCCTCCGTGGTCATGGCGGCATCGGGGGCAGGCGCTGGGGGCGGGCGCAGCATTCCGGTTGCCAGGTCGCCGAGGCGGTTCTCCATACCGGTGACGAGATAACGGCTCCGCGCCGCGTCCCAAATGCCCCGCTCGCGGTCGTCGCTGGTGATCCGCTCATGCAGGACGGCATCCTGCCCACGCGCGGCAAGCTCGCCGGACAACCCGAACTGCACGGCGTCCAGAGCCGACTGGCCGAACGGCCCGGCGGCAATGTCCACGACCTCGATCTCGCCCCCGGGAGTCTCGTCGAAGGTGACGTACGCGGAGTCGTTGCCGGACCGGGCCAGCACCGTGAACCGATCGCCGTTCACCGGCGGCACCGGCGACTCCGGCTGGGTCCGATCGGGGTGCTCCTGCACCGCCCGGATGACTTCCTCGGCAGCGTGCCGCTCAGCCGTGATTCCATGGTCCAGCCACCACACCGTTCCGTTTTTCCGCTCGAAGTCGCTGAGATCCTCCGCCTTGAAGTCCAGCTCGACGGCAGACCACCATCCGGCCGCGTCGACGGCGGCGCGAATCGCCGACCGGGTAGGCTCCGAGAGCCGAATCTCGACTCGGTCGGCATCGTCGAGTGGACGGACCGCCGTCGCCTTCAGACCCAGCTCGGCAAGCTGCTCCGAGTTCGCCTCCGCGTCGGTCACGAACATCGTCAGCGGCTCGGTCGTGGAGCCCTGCGCGTACACCCCGTCGACGACCGCCGCGACCAGAGCGTCGTCCGCGCCGTCGACCACGCCAAGGTCCCGAAGCTCGTACCGGTGGCCATCTGCCCACACCCCGGCCGCGGCAACCGGTACGCCATCGACGACGGCAACCGTCACCCACTGGGTATCGACGCTCGGCCGGCCAGGCTCGGCGATCGGCGGATTGAAGACCCGCCACAGGCTCTCGACATCCGGCGGAACACTCCCCTCGGGATCCATCGCGGCCGCCAACCGGTCAGTCGCCTTCTGCCGCCAGTCCTCGAATGCCGGATCGAACCGATCCAGAAACAGCACATCCCCACCAGCTTCGCGGAACCGCTGCACTCGAGCCGCCAACGCATCCGGATCCACCGCCGGCACTCCGGCCACGTCGAGAGCCGCGATCTGCCTGGCCATCCGGTCTGCCCGCGTATCATCCAATCTTCCCAGCTCACCGCGCAGCGCTTCGGCATTTTCGTCGACCTCCGCGGCGCTGATGGAGTATTCCTGCTGGTCCTGGACGTACTGGATCTCGACTCCCCTGGACAAGGACAACCCGCCACCATCGCGCATCGCGGCTTCGAACAGCATCAACTCGGTCGCCTGATCAGCACCCGGGTGTCCTGATCTGAGAAACCTGAGCACCTGCAGGTCACCGTCGGCCCGCCGCCCGAAGGTCACCGCGGCCTGTGGCCGGCCGTTCGTCCTCGCGACGATCGTCCGCACCCCGGCCTGGTCCGGAATCGGTTCCCTTTCGTCCGGGCTGCCACCCGCTTCCAGCTCGAGCACGGCAAGGCCGGACGCAGAGCTCTGGTCCGGGTCGCCGTGGTCGTACACCTCGACGGTCCCGCCCTGCCCGAGCCAGGCACTGAGCTGAGTGGCCCAGCGCTGGGCGTCGGCCGGAGCAAGATAGAAGTTGTCGATCTCGGGGTAGGGGTGCCGGGCGCCGTCCTGCCGGAGCGTGACCTGATGCGCGATTTCCTCCGCGTCGACATCCTCCCACTCCTGCGCGGTGAACCTCGTGCTGCGAGTCAGCCCGTCAGTCCCGATCATCCGCCGGCCCCGGAGCGTCCGCGGCCCGTACCAGCCATCCGGCGAAACCCGGTGGACGATCCGCAGGTCGTTCCGTCCGGCAATCGTCGCCAGCGCGTACTGCACGGCACACCCGGCCTCCTCACCACCTGCCGGCGAGACGCCACCGGCTTGCTCGCCCCGCAGCCGCGCGACGTGTCCGGCCAGCTCATTGCTCAGCTGGAAGATGTCTCCGGGAACCCCGCGCGCCGCCGCCTTCGGCGTTCGCGGTAGCGGTGGCGGTGGCTGGAAGGTCGTACCGCCACCGACCACAACGAGGTCCATCCCGACCTGCTCGAAGCTCACGACCGTCAGCGGCCCGTCGTCGCCGACCTCGGCCACCACCGCGTACTGAGCGTCCGGATGCGTCAGCGCGTCCAGCGCCGCGACGTGCGAACGCTGAACGGGATCGCGGTCGAAACCCGGCAGACTCCGGCGCAGCGTCTCGACCAACTCGTCGGTCTTGCCGAATGCGTCCCCGACCCGCTCCACGTACTCCGGCCACTTGCCCGCGGACGACTGCTCGATCACCAGCACCTTCGAATCCGGCAGCCGGCCGAAGTCGATCACGCCCGCCGCGATCGACTCCGCGATCGCCTTCCGGGCCACTCCGTCGAGATACGGATCGCCGCCGGTCATTCCTCACCCCAGATCCACTCGTCGCCCGATGTAGCGGACACTCTAAGTCACCAAAGAGCTACAAAGCGATGAAACCTGTCGCCTCCGGCAACTCAGCGCTCCGGGCCGGCTCGCCGGCCACCTCGACCATCCGGACCGTCCGGACGGCGCTGTGCCTCGCCCTTCCCAGAGCCAGCAACCTTCCCACCCCCGTTACCCTGCCCAGCCTCGTCAGCTTGGCCGGCCCTCGCTCCCCCCACCTCACTGACCCTGGCGGCGTCGGGGGCAGGCGTTGAGAGCGGGCGCACCATTTCCGTTGCCCGGTCGCCGAGGCGGTTCGCCATACCGATGACGAAATATCGGCTCCGGGCCTCGTCCCAGGTGCCCGCTGCGCGTGCGGCGGCGGGGATACGCGCATGCAGCACGGCGTCCTGCTCACGCTTGGCGAGATAGTCGCAGAACGCGTACCGTGCGGCCGTCCCACCCGCGTCTTCGAGCGACGGGATGGCGACGTCCACGACCTCGATCTCGCCCCCGGGAGTCTCGTCGAAGGTGACGTACGCGGAGCCGTTGCCGGACTGGGCCAGCACAGTGAACCGGTTACCGTGCACCGGTGGCACCGGCGACTCCGGCCGGGGCCCCAGGCCGGGATCGTCCTGCGCGTCTCGGCCGGCCTTTTCGGCCACCTGCCGCTGGGCCGCGACTCCATGGTCCAACCACTGCATCGACCCGTTCATCCGCTGGAACACGAGGAGTTGCTCCGCCCGGTCGTCCAGCACGGAAGCGGGGGGCCAGCCGGACCTACCGGCGATCTCGATCGCCGCCCGGGTGGTCTCCGGGAGCCGGAATTCGACGCGGCTCTCGTCATCGAGCGGACGGACTCCGGTCACCTGCAGCCCCAGCGCCTCAAGCTGCTCAGGCACCTCCGCGTCGTGGACGAACATCGTCAACGGCCTGGTCTTGGTGAGTGGCTCATACACCCCGTCGACGACGGCGGCGACCAGAGCATCGTCGGCACCGGAGACAGCACCGAGCGCCCCCAGCTCGCACCGGTAGTTGGTCATCCTGGCCGCGGCGGCAGCGACCGGCAGGCTATCGACGAGGGCAACGGCAACGTACTGATCGCCGGAGTTCGGGCGGCCGGGTTCGGCACCGGGCGGAGTGAACACCCGCCAGAGGTTGTCGACATCCGCCGGAACGGCCCCGGCCGGATCCATCGCGGCCGCCATCCGGTCGGCCACCTTGTCTTGCAGCGCTTCGAAGGCTGGGTCGGACCGGTTGAGAAACAGCACATCCCCGCCGGCCTCGCGGAACCGCTGCACCCGGTCCGCCAGCGCATCCGGGTCCACCGACGGCACTCCGGTCGCGTCGAGGGTCGCGATCCTCTTGTGCATCTTGCGTGCCTGCACCGCGTCCACTTGCCCCAGTTGCTCCCGCAGCTGGTAGATGCTGCGGGCAACCTGTTCAGAACTCATCGAGTACGACGCGAACCTCTTCGTATATCGGATCGCAGCTGCCCTGGAGAACGACAATCCGCCACCATCGCGTGCCGCGGCTTCGAACATCATCAGCTCGGTCGCCCGATCGGCGCCCAGGTGGCCTGATCTGAGAAACCTGAGCACCCGGAGGTCGCCGTCGGACTGCCGCCCGAGCGTCACCGCCGCCTGTGGCTGGTTCTTCCGCTTCGCCACGATCGTCCGCACCCCGGCCCGGTCCGGAATCGGTTCCCTTTCGTCCGGGCTGCCACCCGCTTCCAGCTCAAGTACGGCAAGGTGGGCCGCGAACCGCTGATCCGGGTCACCATGGTCGTACACCTCGACGGTCCCGCGCAGCTCGAGCCAGTCCCTCAGCTCGGTGGCCAAGCGCCGGAAGACAACCGGGCCGAGGTGATACCTGTTGACCTGCGGATACGGATGCCGGCCGGCCTGACTGAGCGTGACCTGCGCGACGATGTCCTGCGCGTCGAGCTCCGACCATGCCTGCGCGGCGGACATCGGGCTGAGGGTCAGTCCGTCGGGCAGAACCATTCGCCGGCCTTGGAGTGTCCGCGGTCCGTGCCAGCCGTCCGGCGAAACCTGGTGGACGAGCCGCAGGCTGTGCCGTCCGGCGAGCGTCGCCAGCGCGTACTGGACCGCATGCCCGGCTTGCTCACCGCTTGGCAGGAAGACGTCACCGGTTCGCTCACCCCTCAACCGTGCGGCGTGCGTGGCCAGCTCAGCGCCCAACCGCGGGACATCCTCGAGAACACCGCGCACCACCACCTTCGGCGCTGGCGGTGGCGGTGGTGTCGGCGCGAAGGTCGTACCGCCGCCGACGACCCTGAGCTCACCGTCGGCCGGCACGAAGCTGACGACCGTCAGTGGTCCGTCGTCGCCGACCTCGGCCACCACCGCGTACTGACCATTCGCATCCGCCAACGCATCCACCGCCGCACGCTGGGACCGCCAGCCAGGACTGCGATCGGACCCCGGCAACCCCTGGTCCAAAACCCTGGTCATCCGGTCCAAATCGGCGAACGCGGCCCCGACCCGCCGTACGTACCGCTGCCACTCGTCTCCGGACGACCTCGCGATCACCAGCACCCTCGTACCCGGCCCGCGGTCGAAGTTGCTCACACCCGCCGCCATCGACGCCGCGATCGCCGTCCGAGTCCCGCGGTCCAGGTACGGATCACCGTCGGCCATTTCCTCACCCCAGATCCACTCGTCGCCCGATGCTGCGGACACTCTAAGTCAGCAATCGGTTACACAGCGATCAAATGGATCTCACTTCAGCAGTTCAGCGCTCCGGGCCGGGCCGGCCCGCCGGCCACCCCGACCATCCGGACCGTCCGGACGGCGCCGCGCCTCGCCACCAGTCGGCGACAAGGCGTCCTCGCGTACCCGTGGCAGGAAGGTCGTACCGCCACCAACCACCAGACGGGCACCGGCCACATTCAGTGTTACGACGGTCAGCGGACCGTGATCACCAGCCTCGGCCACCACCGCATACTCGGCATCCCGATCCGCCAACGCATCGACCGCTGCCCGCTGCGCACAACCCGCCACTCGTCCGCAGACGACCTCGCAACCACCCGCACTCTCGCACCCGGCCGGCGCGCAAACTCCTTCGCACCGGCCGCGATCGAGTTCGCCATCCCACCCAGCCGGTCATCCTGCTCACCGAAACCCTGCCCAGCTGCTGCCACGGTTCACCGCTCCGGACCGCGCCCGTGGTGCGGCCCGCCCGGTCGCCGCCGCGGCACCTCACCCTGTCCGCTGCCGAGCGTCTGCCCGCCCTCGGCGGCCGGCCCGGCCTCGGTGCCCTGCCCAGCTTCGGTGGTCTGGGCGGTTTCGGTGGTCTGGGCGGTTTCGGTGGTCTGGGCGGTTTCGGTGGTCTGGCTGGCTTCCGGGGTGGCGGTCGGTTCAGGGGCCGGGAGCAACGATTCGGCGAGTTCGGCGCCCAGGCGGTTGCGCACTCCAGTCACGTAGTACTGGCCCTGCCGCTTGTCCCAGATGTTCCGGTCCCGTTCACCGCCGGTGATCCGGGAGTGCAGCGCCGCGTCCTGCCCTCGCTCGGCAAGCTGGTTGCAGAACGCGTGCCGCGCGGCGCTCAGAGCCGCATCGTCGAAACTGGAGGCGGCGACGTCGACGACCTCGATCCGGCCGTCGGGAGTCTCGTCGAAGCTGATGTACGCGGAGCTTTCGTCGCACTGGGCCAGTACCGTGAACCGCTCACCGTTCACCGGCGGTACCGGCGAATCCGGCTGCGGCATATCGGGTCTGTCCTGCACGGTCCGGATGGCTTCCTCGGCAGCCGCCCGTTCAGCTGCGACTCCATGATCCAGCCGGCGCACGGAACCGTGCTTCTGTTCCTGGAAAGCACCGAGTGCCCGTGCCTCGAAGTTCAGCTGCGAGGCACGCGCCCACCCAGTCTCACCGACGGCCACGCTGATCGCCCGCTGAGCATCCTTCGAGAGCTGAACCTGGACGAGCCTCTGGTCATCGACCGGATGTACTCCGGTCACCTCCAGACCGAACGACGCCAGCCGCGCCGCCTCCTCGTCGCCACGGAGCATGGTCAACGGCTCTCTGCTCTTGAGCGCCATCGGGTACACCCCATCGACAACAGCCGCGACCAGACCGTCATCAGCACCGGAAACCGCACCAAGCGCTCCCAATTCGAGCCGCGAGCCGATGCCGTTGACCGCCGCCGCAGCGACCGGCACACCATCCACAACCGCGATCGCCACCCGCGGCTCGCCAAAGGCAACTCCACCGGACTCGACGGCCGGCGGATTGAACACCCGCCACAAACCGTCGACATCCGGCGGAACAGTCCCATCCGGACCCATCGCAGCCGCCATCCGATCAGCCGCCTTCCCCTGCCACTCCGCAAACGCCGGATCCGACCGACCGAGAACCAACACGTCCCCACCAGCCACACGAAATGCCTGCACCCTCGCCGCCAGCACAGCCGGATCCACAGCCTGGGCGGCAGCCGGCCGGCCGGAGACGTCGTCGAGAGTCTTGATCAACTTCCACATCCGGATTCCCCCGGCTGGGTTCACTCGATCAAGGTGGCCGCGCAGCTTGCCGGCGTGCTCGGCGCTGTCCAAAGCGCTGACGGTGTGCAGTTCCTGCCCGGGGCTCGCCGAACTCTGCGGGGCGAAGGACACCCCACCACCAGCGCGGATCGCAGCCTCATACATCATCAGTTCGGCCGCCCGGTTCGCGCCCGCATCCGCCGACGGGACAAGCTGCAGCACGTGCAGGTCACCGGCCGCATCGTGCCCGACGGTCACGGCACCTTGCGGCTCGCTGTTCATCGTCACCACTATCGTCCGGACACCGGGCCGCTGCGGGATCGGGTGCTCCACCATCCGCGCGGGCGAAGGATCGAGACTCAGCAACAGCTGCTCGACGACCTCATGCTGCTCTTCATCCGCATGGTCGTACACCTCGACACCGCCGCCGCTTTCCACCCAAGAGTCAAGCTGAGTGGCCCAACGCCGGTACTCATCCGTACCAAGCAGATGCGCACTGACCTCCGGATAGGGATCCGCACCGTCGGGCTGAAGCGACACGACCATCTCCGCGACGAACTGCACATCATCCACCGACCAAGACGGTCCGGCCTGCTGCCCGTACCAACTGCCTGCCGGAACCCTGTTCTCCACTGCCTGGGACTGCTGCACCGCGAGCGTCGCCAGTGCGTACCGCACAGCACAGCCGGCCTGCTCACCAATCGGCAGCGTGGCGCCTTCGGGAACTTGTGGCAGGAAGGTCGTACCACCACCAACCACCACAAGGCGGTCGCCGGCAACTGTCAACGTGACAACAGTCAGTGGACCGTTACCGCCATCCTCAGCCACCACCGCATACTCGGCCTCCTCATGCGCCAACGCATCCACCGCCGCCCGCTGCTGCGACAGCACCTCAGCAGCAGGCTGGTGCTCCGGCATGGCCTGGCGGAACGTCTCGACCAGGTGCTGGGTATCGAGGACCGTGTTCCAGACTCGATGGACATACTCCCGCCACTCCGGCGCCGTCTTCGCAACCACCCGCACCGTCGTGCCCGGCCGGGCGGCAAACTCCTTCAGCCCGGCCGCGATCGAGTTCGCGGCATCCATCCGGTTGTACTGCCCGCCGGAACCCTGCTCAGCTGCAGCCACCGACCCTCCATTCGAAATCGTTGCCCGGGTCCGCGGACGGATCCAATCCGGCAAAAGGTTGCATGTCCGCCTCGACTCGACCCATTCACCGCTCCATCGAGCCACCTCGCCGGTGGTCCGACTCACCCTGCCGCCGCGGCGCCTCACCCTTCCCGGCATCCCGGGTCTGCCCGGGTTCGGTCGATTGCCCGGTCTCGGCGGGCTGTCCGGCTTCCCTGGACTGGGCGGCTTCGGGGGCGGATTCGGGGGCCGGGCGCAACAATTCCGCCGTCTGGTCGCCGCGGCGGTTGTGCATGCCGGTGACGAAGTAGCGGCTCTCGGCCGCATCCCAGACACCCTCGCTGACGACTCCGGCGCTGATCCGATGGTGCGGCATCGCATCCTTACCGCGCTCGGCGAGGTACGTACACAACCCGTACCGCGCGGCCGTCTGACTTCCGCCGTCACGCCGCGAGGCGGCGGCCACGTCCACGACCTCGATCTCGCCATCGGCACTCTCATCGAAGGTGATATACGCCAAGTCCTGGTCGGACCGAGCGAGCAACGTGAACCGGTTCCCATTCACTGGCGGCAAGGACGGTACGGGCCGAGGAGGAGGTTCGGACGCAGGTCGCGCGCGGTCGGCCAGCGCCCGAACCGCCTCCTCGGCCGGCTGCCGCTGGGATGCGACCGCATGGTCCAACCGCACTACAGATCCGTTGTCCTGCTGGAATTCGCCGAGCTTTCTCGCGCTGCGGTCCAGATCACGGCCGTTCATCCATCCCGACCACCTGTCGGCGGCGAGAACCGCTTGCCGGGTGAATTCCGGCAGCCGAACCTCGACCCCGTCGCCGTCGACCGGACGTACTCCGGTCACCTCCAGACCGAACGCCGCGAGCCCCCTGGTCTCCTCCTCGGCACGGAACATGGTCAGCGGCTTGATGTCACCGTCCCGTGGGTACACGCCGTCGACAATCGCCGCGAGCAGCGCGTCGTCGGCGCCGCTGACCGCGCCGACGGCTCCCAGCTCGTACCGGGAGCCGGTGTTCGTGACCGCTGCCGCAGCGACCGGCCGACCGTCGACGACCGCAACCGCCACCTGCTGCTCGCCGGAAACCGCCCGGCCCGGCTCGGCGACCGGCGGACTGAACACCTGCCACAGACCGTCGACGTCCGGCGGAACGGTCCCGTCCGGACCCATCGCGGCCGCCATCTGATCAGCCGCCTGCTCCTGCAGCGTCACGAAAGCTGGATCCGACCGGCCGAGCACCAGCACATCCCCACCAGCCTCGCGGGAACGCTGAACAGCAGCGGCCACCGCGGACGGGTCCACAACCGGCTCGCCGGGCACCTCGTCCAGGGACTTGATCACCCCGGACAGCTGGGTGGCCGACTGAGGGTCCAGCAACTGCAGTTGGAACCTTAGAACTTCGGCATGGACCGAGGCATTCGCGAAGGTCTCCGGGTTCTCCCCCAGCCCGCCGTAGTCGATCGCACCGGCCGCGGAGAAGGACACCCCACCACCAGCACGGACGGCAGCCTCGCACATCATCAGCTCGGCCGCCCGCAGCGAGCCCTCGTCGGTCCGGAGGAACCGCAGCACCCGCAGGTCACCAGCGGCGTCCCGGCCGACGGTGACCGAGGCGAGCGGTGGGCCGTCGGCCGTGCCGACGACGATCGTGCGGACACCGGCCTGGGCCGGGATCGGATCCGGGTCAGGCGCGCCAGGGTCGATCCAAGGGTCCAGCTGCATCGTGACGAGCTCGGCCTCGACCCGTTGCGCCGGATCTTCGTGGTGGTACACCGTGATGGTCCCGCCGCGCTGAACCCAGCCGCGGAGCTGAGTGGCCCAGCGCCGGTACTCGTCCGGACCGAGCGGCCGAGCACTGACCTCCGGATAAGGATGCTGTCCCCCGGGCTGGCGCACGGTAACCCGCTGCGCGATGTACCGCGCATCGGCCGCCGACCAGGACGCCACAGCCGGGCTGGTACTGAGGAACTGCCCATCCGGACCGATCTCACGCCGGGCGTCGAGCGGCCGCCCGTACCAGTTGTCTGGCGAAACCTCATGCTCCAGCGCCAGGCTGTGCTCCGCCGCGACCGTCGCCAGCACATACTGCACGGCACACGCAGCCTGCTCGCCACTGGGCAGCGAGGAGTCCGCGAGCGCGCCGGGCACCGGGAAGGTCGTTCCACCACCGACCACGACGAGTTTGGCCGTCGGATATTCGAAGCTCACGACCGTCAGTGGGCCCTCGCCGGTCTCGGCTACCACGGCGTACTCAGCGCGTGGATGCGCGAGCGCGTCCACTGCCGCGCGCTGGGACGACCAGCCCGGACCGGGATTCAATCCCGGCATCGCCCGGCGCATGGTCTCGGTCTTCGAGAACGCCGTCCCGACCCGCTGGACACAGCGCCGCCACTCGTCCCCGGCCGACTTCTCGATCACCAGCACCGACGTACCCGGAGTACTCGCGAACGCGCGGACGCCGGCCGCGATCGTGTCCACCAGCGTCCGCCGGGCCACCGCGTCCAGCTCCGGATCCTCGCCGGCCATGCACCACCTCAGCTCCGAATTGCCGCCCGCTCTCGCGCATACTTTAAGTCACGTCCCGAACACAACGAAGGACCCGCTTCTCTCCTCCCGGGAAGCGGGTCCTTCGGCTTTGCGGTGTGGCGGGGGTCAGCCGATGTGGACCGGGCCGCTTTCGCTGTCGTTGGCGAGGTCCTTGTGCTTGATCGACAGGCCGATGATCGTGACCAGGCCGGCGCCGACCGCGAGGAACGCCGACCACAGGAACGCGCGGGTGAAGCCGTGCGTGGTGGCGAGCGCGGTGAACTGGCCCTGCAGCTGCTTGAGCTGCTCCGGTGACTGCCCGGACTCGGCCGCCTTCTGCAGCCCGGGGGCCAGCTCGGCGAACTTGTCCTTGATCGCGCTGGTGGAGATCGTGCCCAGCAGCGCCAGGCCGACCGCGCCACCGATCTGCTGGACCGTGTTCAGGACCGCCGACCCGACACCGGAGTCCTCCTTCGCGACCCCACTGACCGCGGTCAGCGTCAGCGGTACGAAGATCAGGCCCATCCCGAACGACAGCACCAGGATGTACGGCAGCAGGTGCGTGAGGTACGTCGAGTCGACCTGGAGCCGGCTGAAGCCGAACATCCCGGCGCCGACCAGAATCCCACCGGCACCGGAGATCCAGCGCGGGTCCATCCGCGCCACCAGCGCCGAGGCGACCTGCGCCGCGACCACGATGCCGACGCTGAACGGCAGGAACGACAGACCGGTCTTCAGCGCGCTGTACCCCATGATGCTCTGCACGAAGATGCCCAGGAAGTAGAACATCGAGAACATCGCCGCGCCGACCACCAGCATCACGAAGAAGCTGACGCCCCGGGTCCGGTTCGCGAGGATCCGGAACGGCATCAGCGCGTGCCGCGAACGGGCCTCGATGGCGAGGAACGCCGCGATCAGCACCAGGCCGCCGAAGATGAAGATCAGCGTCCACTTGTCGCCCCAGCCTTCGGTGGCGGCGTGCGTCAGGCCGTACACCAGCGAGGTCAGACCGACGGTTCCGGTGATCGCGCCGGGCAGGTCGAACTTGCCCTTCTGGCGGGCCGACTCACCCAGGAACCGGAAGGCCAGCACGGCCACGATCAGGCCGATCGGCGTGTTGATGAAGAACGTCCAGCGCCAGGACGCCTCGGTCAGCGCGCCACCCAGGATCAGGCCGACGGCCGCGCCCGCGCCGGACATCGCCGCGTACACGCCCATCGCCCGGTTCCGCTCCTTGCCGGCCGGGAAGGTGGTGGTGATCAGGGCCAGCGCGTTCGGCGAGGCCATCGCGGCCGCGACACCCTGCAGGATCCGGCTGGCCAGCAGCACGCCCTCGCTCTGGGCAATACCACCGACGAACGACGCCAGGCCGAACAGCACGACGCCGACGATGAAGACCTTGCGGCGGCCGAGGATGTCCCCGATCCGGCCGCCGAGCAGCAGCAGGCCGCCGAACGCCAGCGCGTACGCGTTCACCACCCACGGCAGCGACGCGTCGGTGAAGCCGAGCGCGTCCTTGATGTGCGGCAGCGCGATGTTCACGATGGTGCCGTCCAGCACCACCATCAGCTGCGCCATGCAGATCAGCGCGAGCGCGATGCCGAGATTCCGGTGGCCGTGCTCGCCCCCGGGCGCGTCGGCCGGCCGCCGCTCGGGCGGATCGGCGTTGATCACTTCTTCGGACATGAATATTTCCCCTCTTGGCAGAACTGTCTTGGTCGCGGACCGGCCCCTCAACCGGTCAGCTCGCCTGCGACCCCCGCGCCGCAGGCAGAATCACGTTGTCGATCACGCGCAGGATCAGGTCGTCGGTCGGCGGGATGCCGAGGACGTACGCGTGCTGGATGATCACCGCCGGCAACGTCACCGACAGCAGGTCGACGTCGACGTCCGGGGCGATCTCGCCACGGACGACGGCCCGCTCGTACGCCTTGCCGGTGATCTCGAGCCGGGGCGCCAGGAACAGCTCCCGGAACGCCTTCTGCAACTCGTGGTCGCGGTGCAGCGCGGTCAGCAGACCGGCCACCACCGACATCGGCAGCTCGTCGGTGAAACCGCCGTCGCCGCAGGAGATCGAGATCAGGTCACCACGCAGGCTGCCGGTGTCGACGTCCTCCGGCATCGGGCAGCCCTTGGCCCGGCTGATCGCGTCCACGACCAGCTCGGCCTTGCTGGTCCAGCGCCGGTACAGGGTCGCCTTGCTGGCCTTCGCCGCGGTCGCGACCGCGTCCATGGTCAGCCGGTCGTAGCCAAGCTCGGCCACCACCGCGACGGTCGCGTCGAGAATCTCCTCCTCGCGCCCGCCCTCGACCCGCGGCCGCTGCTGCCGCACGCCTGCTGCATCCACCTTCATCACCCTGGGTAGCCGTCAGAACACCGATGGAACGAAACGGTTTCGTTTCATCAACCACGGTACGACTCATGTGAAGGAATGCACAAAGGGTTTTGCGGAGAATTCACGAGTGGCATAGGTCACTCTCCGTACCAGTGGAGCACTGGTACGGCTGGAGGGAGCGGGGTGCTCTAGTCGTCGTCCTCGGCGCTGCGGGCCTGCTCGAGCCGGGTGGCGATCTTCTCGGCCCGGGTGTCGATCTTGCCGGCCAGCCGGTCCCGGGCGGCGCGGAGCACGAAGATGGACAGGATCGACGAGATGATCAGGCCGATCAGGAGCAGCGGGAAGATCGACAGCCAGGAGTGCAGTACCAGCCAGAGCACGCCGAAGCAGATCGCGAACAGCGCGGCCCGCAGGCCGGTGTAGATGGCGAATTCCTTCATCTCACACCCCGGCGTAGGAGTGCAGGCCGGACACCAGCAGGTTCACGCCGACGAAGTTGAAGATGAAGACGAACCAGCCGGCGATCGCGATGTTCGCGGCCTTGCGGCCACGCCAGCCGGCCGTCGCCCGCGCGTGCAGGTAGGCGGCGTACACCACCCAGGTGACCAGCGACCAGACCTCCTTGGGGTCCCAGCCCCAGTACCGGCCCCAGGCGTGCTCGGCCCAGATCGGGCCGGCCACCAGGACGCCGAAGGTCCAGAGCGGGAACGCGAACGCCAGCACCTTGTACGCGGTGCCGTCCATCGCCTCGGCGCTCGGCAGCCGGCGCAGCGAGGCAGCCATCGTGCCGCCCGCGAGCACCCGGCGCTCGGCCCGGGCCTTGATCAGGTACAGCACCGAGATCAGGCCGCCGACCGTGAACGCGCCGCCGGAGATGGCGGCCGCGGACACGTGGATGACCAGCCAGTACGAGTCCAGGGCCGGGACCAGCGGTCCGGCCGGGGTGTACAGCGCGAGGGATGCCAGCCCGAGCACCGCGGCGACCACGAAGGTGACGCCGAGCCCGAGGTACTGCAGCTTGTAGCGCTGCACGAAGATCAGGTACACGATCGCGACCGCCAGCGACGCCGTGATCGAGAACTCGTACATGTTGCCCCACGGCACCCGGCCGGCCGCGAGGCCGCGGGTGAGCACGCCGCCGAGGTGCAGCACGAAGCCCAGCCAGGTGAGCATCAGGCCGATCCGGCTGGCCGCCGCCATCCGCTCGGTCGACGCCGGCTCGGCGGTTGCGGCCGCGCCGGTTTCAGCGCGTCCGCCGGCCGAGTCCGCTCCGCCGGAGGTCCCGCCGGAGACAGCTGCCCCGTCGGAGGCGACCAGTGTCTCCACCTTGGCTTCGGCCTTCTGCGCGACTGCCGCCCGGCCGAGCGCCCACTCCATCGCGTGCGAAACCATCGCGATGGCATAGATCACCGTGGCGGTCGGGATCAGCAAGTTGGAGACTTGCGCGTAGGTCTCCGGGCTCATGACTGCTCCTCGTTGCTCGAGCCGGCAGGCTTCAATCGGTCGGTAATGGCCCGGATCTCGTCACCGAGCCCGCGTTCGGGCCCGCGGTCCAGGCCGGCGACCTCGACCACGGTACGCCCGTCCTGCTCGCGGACCCGCACCCAGGTACGCCGTGGATGCACGAACAGCGAACCCATCAGGCCGAGGATCGCCAGCAGGATGCCCGCCAGCGCGAGGTCCGTACCCGGAGTGTGGCTGATCTGCAGCTTCACCCAGCGGCTGTAGCCGTTGAAGGTGAGCGACCCGGCCTTGTCCGGCAGCTGCACGCTCTGCCCGGGCGCGAGCTGGACGCGCCACTTGTCCTTGTTCTGCTCGAACTGAGTCAGCTTCGACTTGTCCAGCTGGTACACCGACTCCGGCTTCCCGGTCTCCGGCTGCGGCCGGCCGTAGTACCCGGTCAGCACCAGCTCCGGGTTCAGCGAGTCGGGGAACACCGACACCGGACCGTTCTGGCCGATCACCGCGGTCGGCAGGAAGAAGCCCTCGAACCCGAGCGTCATCGGCCGCGCGTCCGGGGCCTTGATCACGCCGAACGAGGAGAAGTTCGTGTCCTGCGGCAGGAACGGCGCCGGGCCGGAGAACGCGACGTTGCCCTGTCCGTCCTTCACCGTGACCCGCGGCGCGTACCCGTGGCCGAGCAGGTACACGCTGCTGCCGTCCAGCTTCAGCGGATGGTTCACCAGCAGGTCGTACGACTTCTCCGGCGCGTCCGGCGTTTCCTGGTACGCCAGCTGGGCCTTGAACTCACGGGCCGCGCCCTTCTGCGGACCGTCCTGCTGGAACTTCGCCTCGAAGTCCTTCACCGTCAGCGAGAACGGCGGCAGATCGTCGTCACCGCTGAACGCGCGGCCGGGGGTGAAGTCGTCGTACTGCGCCACCGAGTTGGAGAATCCGTTGCCTACGACAACGAGTACGGTGCCGCGGTAGCCGAACAGCGATCCCCAGGCGACGCCGACCAGAGCCAGGATCAGCGAGAAGTGGAAGAGCAGGTTGCCGGCCTCGCGCAGGTACCCACGCTCGGCCGCGACCGCGCCCTCGTACGCCTCGATCCGGAACCGGCGCCGCTTGAGCTCACGGGTGGCGACGGCGAGTACGTCACCGGCGTCGTCAACTTCGAAGCGCTGGTAGCCGGGCAGGCGGTTCAGGTTCCGCGGGGGTTTCGGCGGGCGGGCCCGCAACGCGCGGAAGTACACCGAGAGCCGCGGTACGACACAGCCGATCAGCGAGATGAACAGCAGCAGGTAGATCGCCGAGAACCAGGCGGACTTGTAGACGTCGAACAGCCCGAGCTTGTCGTAGATCGGGCCGAGCGTCTTGTGCGCGGCGAGGAAGTCGGACACCTTGATCGGGTCGATCGGCGTCTGCGGTACCAGCGATCCGGGCACCGCGCCGAGCGCGAGCAGGAACAGCAGCACCAGCGCGGTCTTCATCGAGGTGAGCTGCCGCCAGGTCCAGCGCAGCCAGCCGACGAGGCCGAGCGCCGGCGGGCCGGACGGTTCCTCCGGTCCCGAGGCGGCCGCGATCCGGTCCCTCACTTCCGTCACCTCAGACCGCCGATCCGAAGTTGGCGACCCACTGCCGCAGGTCCGCGGTCATCGCATCCCACACTCCCGTCAGCAACAGCAGTCCCACCACGATCATCAGTACGCCGCCGATCCGGATCACCAGCAGCTGGTGCTTGCGTACCCAGGCCACCGCGGCCAGCATCCGCCGGAACGCCAGCGCCGCCACGATGAACGGGATCCCCAGCCCGAGGCTGAACACCAGCGCCAGCACCGCGCCGCGCCCGACACTGCCCTGGGTGGCGGCGAGCGTCATCACGGTCCCGAGCGTCGGGCCGATACACGGCGTCCAGCCGAATCCGAACAGTACGCCGAGCAACGGCGCGGCCGCGATCCCGACCGCCGGGACGCGGTGTACGCGCAGGTCGCGCTGCATGAACCCGAAGCCGCCGAGGAAGACCACGCCGAGTACGACGGTCAGCCCGCCGAGTACCCGGGTGATCGCGGTCTGATGATCGAGCAGCAGGTTCCCGGCCGTACCGAAGAGCACGCCGGTGAGGATGAACACGGCCGAGAAACCGGCCACGAACAAGGCGGTCCCGGCCAGCATCCGGCCGCGCTTCTCCGAGCCGAGCTCGGCCGCGGACAGGCCGGTGACGTACGAAAGGTAGCCGGGCAGCAACGGGACGACGCACGGCGAGAAGAACGAGATCGCACCGGCCAGCACCGCGATCGGCAATGCCACCAGCATCGAGCCCGTCATCGACTGGGCGAACCACTCACCCATCAGCTCAACCGGCGTCCTTGGCCATGCCGACCAGCGTCTGCTTCGTCACTTCGCCGACCACCCGCGCGGCGACCTTGCCGGACTTGTCGATCACCAGCGTGGTCGGGATCGCGGCCGGCGCGATCTGGCCGCGGAACCGCAGCAGCGCCTTGCCGCTCGGGTCGTAGAGATTCGGGTACGGGACGCCGAACTCCTGGACGAACTTCTTCGCCTGCGCCTGGTCCTGGTCCCGGGTGTTCAGCCCGATGAACTGCACCGAGGACCCGAGTTCCTTGGCCGCACCAACGAGATCGGGTGCTTCCTTGCGGCACGGCGGGCACCACGAGCCCCACACGTTCAGGACGACGACCTTGCCGCGGTGGTCGGACAGTGTCCACGGCTTGCCGTCGAAGGTGGTGCCGGTCAGCTCCGGCGCCGGCTTGCGGTCGGCCGCCGCGAACACCGACACGTTCCCGTTGCCGCTGACGAAACCGGCCTGGCCCTGGCGGTTCTGCGCCGCCTGCTGACCAGACGAACAGGCGGTCACGGCAAGCATCAGGCCCGCCACCAGCAGTACGACGCGACGCATCAGGCTCCTCCGACGAACTTCTTCGGGTTCTTGACCGGCAACAGGTCCTTCGCCGGCTCCGAGTACCCGACGGACACGATCTGGTCGCCGTGGAAGGTGAACGAGGTGAGGCTGGCCAGGCTGCACTGCCGTTTGCGCGGGTCGTGCGGCAGCCGGCGGCCCTCGATCGCGGACCGGACAATCCAGATCGGCAGCTGGTGCGACACGATCAGCGCCTCGTGCCCGGCGGCCTTCTCGCGGGCGGTCTCGATCGCGTCCCGCATCCGGCGGACGAGTTGCTGGTACGGCTCACCCCAGGACGGTTTCAGCGGGTTCCGCAGCAGCCACCAGGCACTCGGGTTCCGCAGCGCGCCGTCGCCGACGCCGAACTTCTTGCCCTCGAACAGGTTCGCCGCCTCGATCACCCGCTCGTCGATGTCCGGGGTGATCCCGAACACCTCGGCGATCGGCCGCATCGTCTCCTGGGCCCGCTCCAGCGGCGAGCTGACCAGGTGCACGATGTCGCGGCCCTTGACGTGCTCGGCGACCCGGTCGGCCATCTGCCGGCCGAGCTCGGACAGGTGGAAATCGGGGATCCGGCCGTACAGGACTCCGGTCGGGTTGTGCACCTCGCCGTGACGCATCAGGTGCACGACCGTCGTTTCGGTCACCACTGTCCCTTCAGTCCTTTACCGCGGCGGCCGCGCGGGCCGCCGGTGTCAGCGCGGACTCCAGCTCGGCCAGCGCGTCGTCGTCGACAACGGCGCTGACGAACCAGGCCTCGAACGCGCTCGGCGGCAGGTAGACGCCGGCGTCCAGCATGGCATGGAAGAACGCCGTGAACCTGGGCAGCACCTGTGCGTTCGCACCGGCGAAGTCCCGGATCTCGGCAGGTTCCTCCGAAGATTTCACGAAGAACACGCTGAAGAGGTTCCCGGCCGCGCTGATGACGTGCGGCACACCTTCCTTGTCCAGCGCGGTCGAGACCAGCCGCTGGATGGTCAGCGAGGTCTCGTCGATCTTCGCGTACACGTCGTCGGTGGCGAGCCGGAGCGTGGTCAGGCCGGCGGTGGTGGCGATCGGGTTCCCGGACAGGGTGCCGGCCTGGTAGACCGAGCCCTCCGGCGCCAGGTGTGCCATCACGTCGGCGCGGCCACCGAACGCGGCTGCCGGGAAGCCGCCGCCCATCACCTTGCCGAAGGTCATCAGGTCCGGGCGTACGCCGTCCACGCCGTACCAGCCCGAGCGCGTGATCCGGAAGCCGGTCATCACCTCGTCGGAAATGAACAGCGCGCCGTTGTCAGTACACGTCCGGGCCAGGAACGCGTTGAAGTTGTCCCGCGGCGGCACCACGCCCATGTTGCCGGGCGACGCCTCGGTGATCACGGCCGCGATCTGGTCGCCGTACTCGGCGAACGCGGCGGTGACGGCGGCCTGGTCGTTGTACGGAAGGACGATCGTGTCGGCGGTGGTCGCCTCGGTCACTCCGGGCGTACCCGGAATGCCGAGCGTGAGTACGCCGGAACCGGCCTGGGCGAGGAGCGCGTCCACGTGCCCGTGGTAGCAACCCGCGAACTTGACGATCTTGGCGCGACCGGTGAACCCGCGGGCCAGCCGGAGCGCGGACATCGTCGCCTCGGTGCCGGACGACACCAGCCGGACCTTGTCCACCGGCGTCCGGGCCACGATCTCCTCACCCAGCAGCACCTCGGTCTCGGCCGGCGTACCGAACGAGGTCCCACGGCCGACCGCGGCCTGGACGGCGGCGATCACCTCCGGGTGGGCGTGGCCGAGCAGCAGCGGACCCCAGGACGAGACCAGGTCGACATACCGGTTGCCGTCCACGTCGGTCATGTGACATCCGTCACCGGATGCCATGAAGCGCGGCACGCCGCCGACGGCGCGGAACGCGCGGACCGGAGAATTGACCCCGCCCGGTGTGACGGCGGTGGCCCTGGCGAAAAGCTCGGCGGATTGAACTGTGTGATCGGGCACCGAGCCATTCTCCCCTGCCGCCCGCGCGGGCCGATGGGCAGGGCAGCCGGAAAACCCGGCGCGGATCGTCACCAAGGGGTATACACAGGCTTTGTTACGCGCCAGTATGGGTACCCGGTGACCGGTCGTACACGGTCTGCGTCCGACGCGTAACCCACGCAACGGGGCGGACGTTAGACCTAGAGCGAGCGAGAACCACAACGACGCAAAGACTGTCCGCAGCGTGGGGCCGGGCCGGTCGATGAGTCACGGAGGGGATTTCTTCGATGGCGAAGGGCAAGCGCCGCGCCACCGGTGGCGGGTGGCGTCAGGTGGCGCCGCTGATTCCGGTCGCGCTGTTCGCGAGCGCGTTCACCGTCAGTGCCACGGACGACCCGGCGATCGCCACCGCGTCGCTGGAACAGGGCGGCGGCGGCAACCCGGTGGTGGTGCCGAAGCAGCCGATCGCGGTGCCGGCGAACGTGCCGGTCCCAGGTCAGGTCGGGCCGGGAGTCGGCGCCGGCGAACCGCCGAACCAGGTGGTCTCGGGCCTGTCCCGCAACGGCATTCCGAACGCCGCGCTGAAGGCGTACTCGCGGGCCCAGCAGGTGCTGGCCCAGGCCGATCCGTCCTGTCACCTGCCGTGGACACTGGTGGCCGCGATCGGCCGGGTCGAGTCCAACCACGGGCGGTTCGGCGGCAACTCGCTGAACTCCAAGGGCGTCGCGGTGCCGGGCATCTTCGGGCCGCGCCTGGACGGCTCCGGTGGTACGGCCAAGATCGCCGACACCGATGCCGGCGCCTTCGACGGTGACGGCGCGTTCGACCGCGCGGTCGGCCCGATGCAGTTCATCCCCGGCACCTGGCGAGCCGTGGGAGTGGACGGCGACGGCGACGGCGTGCGGAACCCGCAGGACATCAACGACGCGGCGATGTCGACCGGCGTGTACCTGTGCTCCGGCAGCACCGACCTGTCCAAGGCGAGCGACCTGAACGCTGCCCTGCTGCGCTACAACCACTCGCAGTCGTACGCGGATCTGGTCATCAGCATCGCCAAGGCGTACGCGGGTGGCAGCTGGATCGCGGTCGGGAACGGTACGTCCGGGGACGACGTGGACACGGCCGGCGAGCAGATCGGCGACCCGAAGATCGACGCGCCGGCGGACAAGAACCTGCCGAAGGCGATCGACCTGCCCACCACCCCACCGGGCAAGCCGATCCCGACGGCGACCGACGAGCGCGACGGCAGCCGGCCGACGGTTCCGACCCAGCGTCCGACCACGCCGGCCAAGCCGTCCGACAAGCCCACCCCGGGCAAGCCGACGCCGAGCAGGCCGACCACGCCCGGCAAGCCCACCACCAAGCCGACGACGCCGACCACGACGACCCCACCGGGTCTGGTCACGCTGAAGACGGCCGCCGGGCTGATCGTGGGTACGGTCGGCAGCACCCTGCACGAACTGCAGACCGCGACCACGTACTGCCAGTCCGAGATGTCGAAGGTGACGATCACCAAGCCGACCCAGGACCAGCTGCAGAAGTGCGTGACCGCCTACCAGACCGGTGGCGCGAAGGCGGTCGACCAGGTGATCCGCAACCTGCTGTCCCTGCTCGGACTGCTCGGCGTCCTGGGCGGAGGCATCCTCGGGAGCTGATCCCCCACAGCTGCCACCTGATTTACACCGACCGGCGCGCCAGCCCCCACCCCTCCCTTTGGCGCGCCCCGGCGACGCCACGGAGCACCTCCCCCCGGCTTCGTGGCGTCGCCCTTTTTTGAACGATCAGCTCAGTTGATCCAGGCCTTCTCGATGGTCTGGCTGATGCTGTTGCCGATCAGATCCGTCGCGGTCACCCGGACACTGGCGGCCGAACCACTCGGAGCCGCCGGAAGCTGGGCCCGAACCGTCTTCCCGATCCCGCGCAGTGCGAGCTTCTGCCAGGTCTTCCCGTCGTACGAGATCTCGGCAGTAGTGCGGAAGATCGCCAACCCACGGACGCCCGGCTGATATCCCGGCGTGAGCTCCAGCAGCCCGTTGGTGTGCTTGTAGTCCACCTGCACGAGCGGCAGTACGGCCCGGTCCTTGCTCGGCGCCGACACGAAGTGCCACTTGGTGTGCGTCGCGGTCGACGTCGTCGCCCAGCTCTTCGGCCCACGCTGCTGGTCAAGCGTCAGGTCGTACCAGGCAGCCTTCGCCGGTACGGCGAACTGCGCCACCGACCAGTCCTTGCTCCCCAGCTCCACGCCGTTGCTGCTCAACTTCATGCTGGTCACGTCACCACGGTCGGCCCACCCGTACACGCTCCGGTCGCCGTTCACGTACTGCGGGATCGCGATCCGCAGCGCGTTCTCGAAGCGCGCCGGCGGCCAGCCCTGCGCCACATCACCCGGCGCCGCCGACAGACCGGGCACGGCCGGTCGCGTCAACGACTCCCACCAGCCGCGAGTGACCTTCTCCCCCGGCCGGTACGAACGGGCGAGCGTCGCGTCGTAACCGCTCTCGTTCCATTCGCCGGCGACCAGGCTCTCGTCCCAGGTCACGCCCTTCACATCGGTGGCCAGGTAGTCGGTCCGGGTCAACGGCCCGGTCACCTGACGCCCGGCGCCCAGCCCGCTCGCGATTCCGGGCACATGGGCGATCCGCTGTTCACGGTGCAGGAACCACGCGTCGTTGCGGTTGAAGGTCGTCGTCACTTCGGCCGGATGCAGCTTCGCGACGTCGTACGTCAACGGCCCACGGACCGTGGACGGCGCCATCACCAGGTCGTACCGGTACCTGCTGTCCAGCAGACCGTTCAGCTTCAGTGTCACCGGGCCCTTCGCGAGCAGGTCGAGCAGTTGCCTGCCCTGCGGCGCTTCCAGCAGGTTGAAGGGCAGACCCTCTTCGGCGAGGGTCGACCAGAAGCCGGGCTTGTCGTTGTACATCAGGACCGCCTTGGCGCCGGCGTCCTTCGCGGCCCGAACCTGCTCGGCGGTCAGGTCCTGGTCCCGGAACCGGATCAGTGCCACCTTGCCCTTGGCTCCGGTCAGCTCGGACGCGGTGCCGTCGCCGCCGTTGACCAGTTCCAGCTGCCCGGTCCCTACGTACACGGTCCGCTGGTCGCCCTCGCGCGGAGTCGGCAGCCGGAAGCTGCTGCCGGCACCGCTCACGTCGACGGTCAGTTTCGGTTCGGCGAGGTCCCAGCGCTGCACGACCTGGAAGGTGCCGTTGGCAACCTTTCCGAAGCCCTGCGCGTACACGCCGTCGGCGACCCGGCCGTCGAGTGACCAGCCGGACACCGCGTCCCGGCTGCCGACCTTGCGGTGCCAGGCGATCTTGACGCCGTTCGGGTCGGCCCGCCGCGGGGTCTTGACCGTGACCTTGTGTGCGGTGCGGGCGTCGAAGGCGAACGTGCGGTCACCGTCGATCCACACGTCCGGTTCGCCGAGCAAGCTGATCGAGTTCGTCCAGTTCGCTTCGTCGCCGCCCATCGCGAACGCCATCACGCTGTAGCGCCCGGTCGGTACGTCGAGCGTCCGGCTGCCGTTGTCGTCGAAGGCGATCGCCTTGACGTCACCGGTGTCCTGGTTCCACAGCTGAACCCCGCTCGCGCCGGTATTGGCGGTCGCCGGCTTGCCGTCGCGGCCGGTTGCCTTCACGGTGACCTGGTTCAGTCGTCCGCCGGCAGTGAAGCCGAGACCGGTGCGGACCGACTGGTTGCCGGCCTTGGCGGTCAGTACGCCGGCGTAGTTGGCCGGCTGCGTCTTCGCCAGGTTGAGCGTCACGTTCGTGGATGCCGTACCGCCGGCCGGGATCGTCAGCCGGGACGGGCTGACCGTGACGGCTGCCTTCACCTTCGCCGGGGACTGCGCGTCGACGGCCAGGGTCAGCGTCACCGGACGGCGCGAAGTGTTGCGGTAGGCAACGGTCCGGGTGACCGGCGCCGGAGCGGTCGCGCCGGTCCAGGACAGGTCGCCGAACAGCAGGCTGGCGGTGTCCGGGAGAACCGCCGGGTTCAGCGCGTTCGGGAGGTCGACCCGGCCCAGGCCCTGCTGGTCGACGCGGGCGCCGGCCGACGGGACCGCGGTCGCGGCCAGGGCGGCCTTCAGCTGCGGGCCGGTCCAGTCAGGGTGCCGCTGCGCCAGGATCGCGGCCGCGCCGGCGACATGCGGTGTCGCCATCGAGGTGCCGCTCATCGCGGTGTAGTACTGGCCGAGAATGAGACCCTCGGCGGTACCGGCAGCGCGGGCGGCGGCGATCTCCACGCCAGGCGCGGTGATCTCGGGCTTCATCGCGCCGTCGCCGAGGCGCGGGCCGCGGCTGGAGAAACCCGCCAGGCTGTCGTCCCGGTCGACCGCGCCGACGGTCAGCGCGTCGGTCGCCGAACCGGGCGAGCCGACGCTCTCTTCGCCGCCGGCGTTACCGGCCGCGATCACGAACAGGGCGCCGCTTGATTCGGACAGCCGGTCGACGGCCTGCGCCATCGGGTCGGTACCGTCCGACGGCAGGCCGCCGAGGCTCATGCTGACGACCTTGGCGCCTTGCTTGACGGCCCACTCCATCCCGGCGATCGCCTCGGAGTCGTACCCGCCGCCGCCGTTGTCGAGCACTTTGCCGATCAACAGCTCGGCGCCGGGCGCGACACCCTTCCGCCGGCCGGCCGACGCCGTACCGAGGCCCGCGACGATCGACGCGGTGTGCGTACCGTGACCGTGCAGGTCCTGCACCGCCTCACCCTGGACGAAGCTCTCCGCGGCGACGACCTGCTTGGAAAGATCCGGGTGCCCGGCGTCGTACCCGGTGTCGAGGACGGCGACCTTCACGCCGCGCCCGTCGTACCCCTGCTTCCACGCCGTCGGCGCGCCGATCTGCTTGGTCGAACGGTCGAGGGTGGCGTGCGTACGACCGTCCAGCCAGATCTTGTTGACCTGGCTGCTCTTGAACGTGGCCGGGCCACTCACGCCGTCCCAGAACGTCTTCGCGTCGGACTTCTTCACGCTGACCGCGGTGCTCCCGACGCTGGCGAGCGTACGGCGGAAGGTGGCGGCCGCGGGCGTACTCGGCGCGCTGCGCAACGTCGCCGGTGCGGTGAGCAGGAGCGGCAACTGATCGGTACTCGCGTCGTCGTACCCCTGCGCCGCGAGCTCGGTCAGGTTGAACAGCCGCTTGTCGAGCCGGCCGGAGGTGACCAGCGGGTACGCCTTCGCCGGGATCAGGCTGAGTTCACCGTCGAACGCGCCGAAGTAGTACGGCTCGTCGTTGAGCAGGCGGGCCGATGGCTGACCGTTGGAGCTGGTGGTCAGCTCGGCCACATCACCTGTCAGGAGGGTGATCCGCTTACTGCTCGTACCGGGCGTCGGCTGACCAGTCGATCCGGGATCGGCCGGCGGTGGTGGTGGACCGGCGGCCGCGGTGGCCGGCAGCAGCAGGGAACCGGCGGCCACCGCGGCGATCAGGGCCGTCGCTGATTTGGACAATCGGGGCAACATAGGCGGACACCTTCCGATGCCCCGACCCACGCGAGGCCATCGCCGAAACCCTCGCACCGCCCCTCACCCGAGATCCACCACTCCCCCTGACCGACCCCCGCCATGACCGGATTTGGTCACTTTGAGAACCCACCGCGCATTTCCCGGCGCTGGAGACGCGCGGTGGGTTCTCAAAGTCAGGCGAAGCGCTTGGCGATGCGTTCGGCGCGCTCGAGCAGGTCCAGGTCGTAGGCGACGCCGGGGATGTAGAAGTTGACGTAGTTGGCGCCGGCTTCCAGCACCGCCTCGACCTTGGCGGCGATCTCGTCCTCGGTGGCGATCAGGTTGTCGTTGTCGAACTTCTCCCGGTTCATCGGGCCGAGCGCCTTCGCGGTCGCCCGCTGCGGGTCATCGCCCTTGTCGATCGGGAAGATGTTGAAGTTCGTCGACTTGATGATGTCGTCGTAGTTCCGGCCGAGCTTCTCGCAGTGACCGCGGAGGATGTCCGCCTTCTCCTTGAACAGCTCCGGCCTCCCGGCGCCGATGTTCGCGGCGTCGGCGTACTGGGCGACCAGCTTCAGCGTCACCTTCGGGCCGCCACCACCGATCCAGAAGCTCGGGTGCGGCTTGCGGACACCCTTCGGCTCGTTGATCGGGGCATCGATCGAGTAGTACTTGCCCTTGTAGACCGGCTTGTCCTCGGTCCACATCTTGTAGATGATCTCGGTCGCTTCCCGGAACCCGGCCATCCGCTCCGGGATGTCGGTCCACTCGTACCCGTACGCCTTCCACTCGTGCTCGTACCAGCCGGCACCGATGCCCGCGTACAGGCGGCCGTGGCTGGCGACGTCGACGGTGGACGCGATCTTCGCGTACAGCGCCGGGTTGCGGTACCCGTTGCAGCCGACCATCTGGCCGATGTTCACCCGCTTGGTGTCGCGGGCCAGCGCGGCGGTCGCGCTCCAGCACTCGAAGGTGGTGTTGTCGGTCGGCTCCGGCGTGGTGTGGAAGTGGTCGAACAGCCAGATCGAGTCCCAGGACTGCTCGTCGGCCCGCTTGGCGACGGCCGTCATCGCCTCCCACTGCTCGATCGGGTCGGCGATCGCGGTCAGGTCCATCTTCCAGCCCTGCGGAACGAATACCCCGAAACGTGTAGTCATGGTGTCATCCTTTCCGGCGACGGGTGTCCCGGTCCATGACTACGAGTACTGAATTCGTTCTCAATCAGAGCACTACGGCTTCTTAATCGGCTTCTTGATCGGCTTCTCAATCGGCGCTGAGTACGCCCGCGCCCACCCCGGGGCCGCTCCGGTGTACGGCCCGTCCGGCCAGCAGCGCGTTCAGCGCGACCGGGGCCAGCCGGCCGCCGAACTCCTGCCGGGTCAGCGCGGCCACGCCCGCGGCGGTCGGCGCGGAGGCCGACGTACCGAAGAAGCGGCAGGCGCCCTGCGTCTCGGTCGGGCAGGTGCCGGAGCCGAAGCCGCCGGCGCCGCTGACCGATTCACCGTCGGCGGCCAGCCAGTTCGGCGCCGGGAAGCTCCGCTCGCCCGGACCCGGGATGCCGCGGCACGGGCCGGGCTTGCCGGCTAGGCAGCGGGTCGTGGTGAGCAGCTGGGTCGGACCGGCCGCGCTGTACGCCTCGAGCGGGGCAGTCACCGGGTCGGTGGACAAGCTCGCGTTCACGGCACCGGCGCTGGTGGCGAAGACGGTGTAGTTCGAGTCCGGGTTCATCGAACCGGCACGCTCCGGCGGGTCGATCGTCTGCACCCCGGCGGACAGTGCCCGCCACCGTAGATCCAGTACGGGAGCCTTGCGCGCCGTACTGGTGCTCTCGACATCGACGACGAGTTTCACCGCCTGCGGCGCGCCGGTCGTGTTGTCGTACTCGAACTGCTCGATCGTGTCGCCGACGCCGTTCCCCTGGACCGCGGTGCTGGACGCGAGGCACTTCGTACCGGTGGCGTCCATCAGGTACAGGTTCAGGTCGGTGAAACCACCTTGGCCGGCGGTCGGGTAGATCGCGCGCGGTTCACTCCACTGCAACGTCGGCAGGACCGAGGCGCCCGGGAGCAGGTTCAGGTCGTACGAGGTGTCGTTGCCGCGCAGCTTCACCACGTTGTCGGGGTTCTTCGGGCACCCGGTGTACGGGCCGGTGACCCCATCCGGTCCGGCACCCGTACCGATCGCCTGGACGCGGGGCGCGTGCCGGTTGCCGAGGTTGCCGGCCGACGAGCTGACCCAGATGCCGTGCTTCGCGAGTGCCTCGGCCGTTGCGGCGCCGAGGCCCTGCTGGAAGGCGGGTTCGTCGTCGAGGGCGATGTCCTCGGCGATCATCGTCACGCCCGCGTTCGCGAGCACATGGAAGGCCTGGAAGTAGTCGGCGTTCGAGTTCAGCGTGCTCGCGAAGGCAAGCTTCGCGTCCGGCGCGAGGTCGTGGATGATCTCCATCATCGCGGTGCCTTCGTCATTGTCGTACGCCGCCGACTGCAGTACCCGGGTGTCCGCCGGCAGCTCACCGGCGGCGATCGCTTGGGCGACGTGATCGGCGTCGCCGGAGATCACGCCGATCGTCTGACCACGGCCGGTCAGACCGCGCGCCTGGGCTTTGTCGGCCTGGTGCAGCTGGACACCTTCCGCGGTCACCGGTCCGGCGTCGACCGCCGGGCGCAGCGACGGCCGGAGCGCAGTCACCCAGTCGAGCGCGGCGACCGCGTCGAGCTTGTCGTACGGGACCTGCGCGGAAACCAGGCCGGTGTTCGGAAGGTCGGCACCGGGCACGCTCTTGAAGTCGGCGGAGTTGCTGAGCACGGTCACGCCGAGGTTCGTCAGGCCGGCCTGTTGCCGCGCGTCGATCGGCGCGGCGGCGTACACCTGTACGCCCAACCGGCCGCCCTGCCCAGTCGTCAGCGCCCGCGCCTGCTTTCCCTTGGTCGCGGCCGCCTCGGCCGCGGACCGCAGCATCGACGGCACCTTCGACGACGACGGTTCCGCGGCCGCATCGCTCGGACCGGCCGCCGCCGCGGGTGTTACCACCGCGACCACCGCCATTGGCACGACCAACAGGACACTGCTCAGCACGTACCGGAGCTTCATCGAGTTCTCCCCCACGACTTGTCCCCCACGCGTTGACCCCACTGCGCGGCGCGATCTCGATCACCCTCACCCACCCGGCGGCCGGCTGTCCAGACCTCACTGCGGTCAGGTCTGAACCGGCGTTCTGGAGCGGAGGCGGCGGAGCATGCGGGCGTCCTCGAAGCCGACGGTGCGGGCGGCCGACTCGATCGTGGCGCCGTGGCCGATCAGGTGTTCGGCGCGTTCGAGCCGGAGGAGTTGCTGGTACCGGAGTGGGGTGAGGCCGGTCGCGGTCGTGAAGATGCGGGTCAGGGTACGTTCGCTGACGCCGATCCGGCCGGCCAGCTCGGCGAGCGGCAGGCGGTCGGCGTACTGGGTGTCGATCACGTCCTGGACGCGGTGCGCCAGGTCGTTGAGGTGCCCACGGTGCCGAAGCATCGCGGACTCCTGGAGTTCGTCCCCGTTCCGGCGCGCGTACACGACCATCTCGCGGGCGACCCGCGCCGCCGCGAGTGCGCCATGGTCGATCGCGACCAGGTGCAGCGCGAGGTCGATACCGCTCGCGATCCCGGCCGAGGTGATGACGCGGTCGTCCTCGACGTACAGGACGTCCCGGACGATGGTCGCCCGCGGGTACCGGTCGGCCAGCTCGTCGGTCAGGTCGTGGTGGGTGGTGAACCGCCGCCCGTCGAGCAGCCCGGCCCAGCCGAGCGCGTCGGCGCCCGAGCACACGCTCGCCACGGTCCCACCGCTCGCGTGATGATCGCGCAACCGCTGCCGGATGGCCGGGCCGATCGGCGGCTCCGGCGACAGTCGCGGCGACCGCCAGCCGGGTACCAGGACCAGATCGCCGGGCTCCAGCTCCGGCCAGGCGACCTGCGTACGCAGCGGCACGCCCTGCGCGGTCATCACCTCGTCGGACTCGGCCACGTAGCTCACCTCGTACCCGTATCCGAGGTCGTTCGCGGTCGAGAACACCTGCGCCGGCCCGGCCAGATCCAGCAGGTGCAGCTTGGGCACCAGTACGAAGAGCACGCGAGCGGGACGCATCCGGTCAGGATGACACGGGTACGCCGGTGAGCTCGTCGAGGGTCCGGATGGTGGCGAACCGGCCGGCCAGCGCGTACTCGGTCCGCTCGGTGACCTGCTCGGCCGTCAGCGTCCGTGGGTCCGCCAGGATCTCCTCGACACTCGCCTGCTCGCGGATCGACCAGTGCGCCAGCGCCATCGTCGCGGTCGCCTCGGTCACGAACACGACCTCGTACCCGAGATCGGAACCGACCCGCGCGGTCGTCTCGCAGCACTGTTCGGTACGGATGCCGCAGACAACTATCTCGCCGACGCCGTGCTGGGTCAGCAACTGCTGCAGATTCGTTGTGGTGAAGGCGTTGTGCGACGTCTTGGTGATGATCGGTTCAGTAGGCAACGGTTCGAGACCGTCGAGCAGCCGGACGTTGCCAAGCGCCGGATCGAACGCGCCACCGGTGCCCGGCTCGGAGTGCAGCACCCACACCACCAGGTCGTCCTTGACGCGAGCGGCCTGGACCAGCCGGTCGACCCGCTCGGCGATGTCGGGGTGGTTCACCAACTGCCAGTTCGGGCGGGTCCGGAAGGACTCCTGGACGTCGATCACGATCAATGCGGTTCGGCTCATACCCCCATCGTCACCCCGCCGCCGGCCCGCCAACAGGCCCGATCCCGGCCCGTACCGGACCGATCCGGTCACCACCGCTCCAACCCCATTCGAGAGGTGAACCCCTCAGCTCGCCCCTTCACCACCCGCCTGCAGGTGGTGAAGGGGCAACCCCGGGGGTTCACCTCTCAAATTGACACAGGTCCGAACTGTTCCAAACACCGGTCTGGCGCGCTTATCGTGCCTTCGTCCAGCTTCTACAACGATTGAGGGGATTGCGATGCCCGACCACCTGCCCCGCCGCCAGGTCCTCCGGACCGCCGGCGCACTGGGCCTCGGTGCCGCCGCCGCGGGCGCTCTCAGCAGTACAGCGGAAGCCATCGAGGCCGATTCGGCCACTGACCCGACAGCTAGGTTGACCGGCATGGGCGAACACCACGGCAAGCTCGAGATCCGCAAGGACCCGTTCGGTACCACCCCGGACGGCCAGGCGGTGGACGTGTACACGTTCACCAACGGCCGGGTGACGGTCTCGATGCTGACCTGGGGCGCGACCCTGCAGCGGATCGAGACGCCGGACCGCCGCGGCCACACCGAGAACATCAGCCTCGGCTTCGACAACCTGCCGGACTACGCGAAGCTCAGCCCGTACTTCGGCGCCACCATCGGCCGGTACGGCAACCGGATCGCCAAGGGCCGGTTCACCCTGGACGGGACCACGTACCAGATCCCGGTCAACAACGGCGAGAACGCCTTGCACGGCGGGACGATCGGTTTCGACAAGTTGGTCTGGAAGGCGAAGACCGTCAACACCGGCAAGGCGATCGGCGTCGCGTTCACGTACGTCAGCCCGGACGGCGAAATGGGGTTCCCCGGCGAACTCACCAGCACCGTCACGTACACCCTGGACACCCGTGACAACCTGCGGATCGACTACCACGGAGGAGTGGCCGGCAAGCCGACGATCGTGAACCTGACCAACCACGTGTACTTCAACCTGCTCGGCGAGGGCAACGGCACCATCTACGACCACGTCGCGGAGCTGAACGCGACCAAGTACACGCCGGTCGACGCGAACCTGATCCCGACCGGCGAGATCGCCCCGGTCGCCGGTACGCCGTTCGACTTCGGCAAGCCGACCGCCATCGGCGCCCGGCTCCGCGGCGACCACCAGCAGCTCGTCTTCGGGCGCGGGTACGACCACAACTTCGTCATCGCCGGACAGCCGGACCGTGACGGGCTGCGCCGGGCCGGGCGGTTCTGGGAGCCGGAGCACGGGCGCACGATCGAGGTGCGTACCGATCAGCCCGGCGTGCAGTTCTACAGCGGCAACTTCCTGGACGGCACGTTCGCGGGCATCGGCAACAAGGCGTACCGGCAGAGCGATGCCTTCGCGTTCGAGACCCAGCACTTCCCGGACTCGCCCAACCACCCGAACTTCCCGTCCACGGTCCTGCGTCCGGGCGAGACGTACAAGTCGACCACCATCTACAGCTTCGGCACCAAGTAGCCGGCCCGCGCGAGCCGCCGTACCCCCAGCAGGTACGGCGGTTCGTCAGGCAGTCTTCACGGCACCGGCGTCGATCAGGTAGTCGGCGCCGATGATGCTCGCGGTCAGCGGCGAGCACAGCTGGACGATCAGCGCGGCCACCTCGGCAGGCTCGATCAGGCGGCCGGTGAGCATGCCCGCCTGCTGCGGCAGACCCGCCAGCAGAGCTTCGTGCGGTACGCCGAGCGCCCGCGCCAGCTGTCCGCCGTACCGCTCCGGGTCCGTCAGCAACCCGGTCCGCACCGGACCCGGTGACACGGTGTTGATCCGCACGCCCTGCGGACCGAATTCCTCGGCCATCGCCTTCCCGAAGGCGGTCAGCGCGGCCTTGGCAGTCGTGTACGGCATCGGGCCGCTCGACGGCGTCCGGGCCGCGTTCGACGACACGTTCACGATCGCGCCGCCCTGCCGGAGCAGGCTCGGCAGCGCCGCGCGCGTGGTGCGTACGGTGGCGAAGCAGTTCACCTCGAACAGCTGGCGCCAGGTCTCGTCGTCGGTCTGCAGGAACCCGCCGGCCGCCTCGCCGTCACCACCGCCGACGTTGTTCACCAGCAGATCGAGCTCGCCGACCTCCGCGAGCGCGGCGGCGACCACCTGCTCCGGGCCGTCGGCCGCGACCAGGTCCGCGGAGATGACGTACGCCCCGGTGGCGCGCAGCTCCGGCGTACTGGTCCGGGCCACCGCGACGACCCGCGCGCCCTCCGCCGCGAGCTGCTCCACGACCGCCAGGCCGATCCCCCGGCTGGCTCCGGTGACGAGCGCGGTCTTGTCCTTCAACTGGAGATCCATCGGACCCTCTTTTCGGCTAATTGCATCTTTGCTGATGCCTAGAAGCTACTACTTGCAACATTGATGTTGCAAGTAGCGCGAGAGAAGTGACGAGCGGGTAGTCTTTCCGGTGTGACCGATACAGCCGCGCGCCCGCTGCGTGCGGACGCCGAGCGGACCGTGCGGACGATCCTCGAGGCGGCCGAGCGGGTACTGAACCGCAACCCGTCCGCCTCGATGGAGGAGATCGCGTCCGCGGCTGGTGTCGCCCGGACCACCGTGCACCGGCGGTTCGCGACCCGCGAGGCGCTGATCGTGGCGATGAAGACCTGGGCGTCCCGGCAGCTCGCGACCGCCGTCGACGAGGCCCGGTTCGACAGCGCGCCGCCGCTGGTCGCGCTCTACCAGGCGACCGCGAACGCGCTCGAGGTCAAGCTCTCCTGGGGCTTCTCGATGAACACGGCCCTTGCCACCGGCAACGAAAGCGACCAGATCCTCGCGGACGTGGTGGCCGCCTGCGACCGGCTGTTCGCGCGCCTGAAGGACAGCGGCGTACTGCGCCCGGACGTCGACCTGATCTGGGTCCGCCGGGTGTACTACGCGCTGCTGCACGAAGTCTGCGAAAACCGCGCCGCCGACGCTGATGACCCGGATGACCCGGATGACACCGACACACTGGCGACCCAGGTCGTCGACACCCTGCTCCGCGGGGTAGGCAGCCCGAACGCCCAGTTGTAGTCGGAGCCGGGCCGCTCGGCCGCGTGCAGCCACGGTCGGCGAGACACGCCCCCGGCGTGGACGCGATCCGCCGCGCGCCTGCCGACGCGCCGTTCTCGGAGGCAAGGGTTACCTAAGTTGCCTAGGGTCGGGGTATGGCTGATCCGGTGTTGCAGATTCCGTTCGAGGACGCGTTCCGGTTCGATCCGTCGCCGACGTTCGCCGAGCTGCGCGAGGACCGCCCGGTGGCGCGGGTCCGCACGCTGGCCGGCGCCGACGTCTGGCTGGTGACGCGGTACGAGGACGTCAAACTCGTACTCGCCGATCCGCGCTTCTCGCGCGCCGCCGTGGTCAAGCAGGGCGCGCCCCGGGTCGCGCTGGCCAAGCCGATGCCGAACAGCCTGACCACCACCGACCCGCCCGAGCACACCCGGCTCCGACGGTTGGTGGCCCCAACGTTCGCGCACCGGAAGATCGAACGTACCCGGCCGTGGGTCGCCGAGCTGTCGGCGCGACTCGCCGAGGACGTGGCCCGCGCCGGCGATGGCGCCGACCTCCGTCAGCTGGTCGCATTGCCGCTGCCGATCCAGGTCATCTGCCAGCTGCTCGGCGTACCGTACGCGGACCGGGAACAGTTCCGCGAGTGGACCGAGCTCGGGTACAGCATGAAGATGGCGGAGAAGGACCTGGTCGAGGACGCGATGACCAGCCTGACCGCGTACATCGAGGACCTGGTCGGCAAGAAGCTGGCGAACACCGATCAGCCGGCCGAGGATCTGCTCGACGAGCTCGTCCGCGCCCGCGAGCAGGGCGATCGGCTCAGCCAGGAGGAGCTGATCGCGTTCGGCGTGAACCTGCTGGTCGCCGGTCACGAGACCTCGGCGAACCAGATCTCCAGCTGTGTCGCGACCCTGCTGCGCTGGCCGGAGAACTGGGATCGGCTGGTCGCGGACCCGTCGCTGGTCCCGTCGGCGATCGAGGAACTGCTGCGCTTCAACCGGTTCAGCGAGGTCGGGCAGTTGCGGGTCGCGCTCGAGGACCTCGAGCTGCACGGCGTACGCATCAAGGCCGGCGAAGGCGTGATGGCAGCCCTCAACTCGGCCAACCGCGACCCCCGGGCGTACGAAGCGCCGGACGAACTGCGCCTGGACCGGGCGGACAACAAGCACCTGTCCTTCGGCTTCGGACCGCACTTCTGTCTCGGCGCGCAACTGGCGCGGATCGAGTTGCAGGAGGCACTGCTGGCGCTGGTCCGGCGCTTCCCGCGGATGCGGCTCGCGAAACCGGCCGAAGAGCTCGAATGGCGGCGCGTCCTGGTCAGCGGTCTCGCGGAACTGCCGGTGAACCTCAACCTCTGAGGCGCACCGGCAGTTCACATAGCTCTTGAAACTCAGTTCGGCGAGGTGAAGACCAGGCCGTGCTCAGCCTCGTACTGCTCGATGAAACGGCTCGCCATCGGCTCGCTGCAGTTGATCGCCGTGGCCAGGTTCTTCGCCGTGCGCTCGTGACCTTCCGGCCAGTCGGCCAGCATGTTCCACGCGCGCATCCGCCGCTTCTCCAGATCGGTCGGCTCCGGCTGCTCTTCCTCCGGCTCCGGCTCAGCCTTCCCGGCCGGCGCCGGGTCCGGTAGCACCGGTTCGACCTTCACACCGCTCAGCAGCGCCGGCGGCTGGGCGTCCGTCGGTCCCGCGAACGGTGACGGCGGCTGCGGCTTCTTCACCACCGGCTCGGCCTTCGGCTGCGGGGCCAGCGGCTGAAGCTTGCCGCTGGCACCGTTCCGCGACTCGCTCTCGTCCTCGACCACGACCGCCTCGGCGACGTCGCTGTCGGTCCGGTCGGGCTGGTCGACGATCGCCATCAGCTCGCCGGTCCAGGCGTCCTCGTCGCCACGCAACGACACACCGCCGTCCGCGCGCCGCGGCTGCCCGCCTTCGAGCACCCACACCGCGGCCGGACGCTCTTCGGCCTCCGGTGGCGGCGAGATCGCCTTGGTCAGCTTGTTGGTGATGACCTCGTAGTTGATCCGCTCCTCGAGCATGCCGGCCAGCCGGTCCGGGTCGTACGTCGTCTCGGCGATCTTCGCCAGCCGCTCGTCCTGGTGCTCGGACCGGATGTACTCGGCAACCGTTCCGGCGATCGCCTCACGCCGGCTCCGGTTCCGGATCTGGTGCTGCGCCGCGCGGAGACTCTCGTACAGGCCGTAGCCGTGTTCGATCGCCAGCGAACGGGCCAGCCAGGTGACCCGCGGTTCGCGAGCCCACTGCACCAGGCCGTACACCGGACCGGTGTCACGCATCTGCCCCGCCCCGCGCAGCGCGTCGCGGCGGCGCGCCGAGCTGTGGATCAGCCAGAGTACGTAGGCGAACGCGGACAGGCCGCCGAAGCCGAAGGCGAGGAACCGCTCCTCCGGCCGCCAGTGGCCGATCACGTTGAAGACGACCGCGACCAGGGCCGCGAAGAACGACATCGCCCGGTACGCGTAGGCCTGCTCGCCCTTGCGCCGGCGCAGGTCGGCGAGCGCGGCGGTGGCGACACCACCGAGCTCGAGCACCGCGACCGCGGGAGTGACCAGGACGATCTTGAGCAGCGTCGAGAAGCCGCTGTCCGGCCAGGGGATATGGGTCACGCCGGCCCAGACCTGGCCGACCAGAGCCGCGGCAGCCGCGGTCGCGTAGAAAGCGTAGGCGACTTTGTCCGCACCGGTGAGGGGTACGTTGACCAGTTCGCCAGTACTGGTTGTGCTGGTGTTCTCCTGCAAGACGTGCTCTCCTGACCGGTTTGGGCTCTCCGGCAGTTCGTCGGGTGGGTGGTACGGCGGCCCCCATGTAGCGCGCTGCACGAGGCTACCGGTTCCCGGCCCCGGAAGGGGAGGCGAATCCGGAAACGTCTCGAACCTCCCCATTACCTTGGCGGCTTACACCTCCGAATTTCAAACGCTTCCTTTTTTGTTGATAAGGAAGCGACTTAGCCCAGTGCTTTCCGCGCCTGGTCCGCGAGCGCGTTGGCGCGGGCGTCATCGGAGAGACCGTCGGCGACCAGGACGGCGTACCTGAGGTTAAGAGTGCTGCCGGCCGGGACAGGCAGTTCTTCGGAGAACCACGGAGCCGGGCAGACCGCGGCGAAGTTCTCCGAGCGGACGAACCACCGCGGAGGATGGCGTACGTTGCCGGTGTCGTCCGCGACGATGATCGTCGACGCCGTGTCCGTCTCGTCCTGCCGCGCGGTGAAGCCCATCCACGGTGCGCGCTGCCCCATCAACTCGTCGCGCCCGCTGCCCTGCGGGGAGAGGATCGTGCCGTTGGTAAAGCAGCGCGGTCCGCGCCAGAACAGTCCGCCGTACCCGGCGTTCGGCCGACCGGCCGTGGTCGGGCTGCCGATCGGTACGTCCTCGCCGGACACGTTCGTCATCGCGGTCTCGTACCGCAACACCCAGCCGTCGTCGGTGCAGCGCGTGATGATCGTACGCAGCTCGTCGACGACCTGCTTGCCGCTCTGGGTGTGCCACGAGAGGTGATGCGCGAACCGGACCTCGTCATCGCTGACGTCGAGCGCGTCCACCCGGTCGTGGTGCTGCGATCCGTTGTTGTCCCGCGGCTGGTAGCCGTCCTCCTTGGCGTACGTCGGCCCGCCCCAGAAATTGTCCCGCCCGAAGTGCGGCAGCGACCACGCGAGACCCTTGTGCCACAGGTGATCCCACGGGCGGTACACGCTGACCAGATCGCCGGTCAGCGTGCGGATCGGGTGGAAGTACGGGCGCGGCGATTCGTACTGCGGGTCGTCCGCGTTGTACACGTACGTGAACAGCTCGCGGCCGCCCGCGGTGACCTGGATGGATCGGCCGACCGCGTGGTTGCAGCCAAGATTCCGCGTCATTGAGTCTTCCCTTTTGATTGGCTCCAAGGCGCGCCGAGTTCGCTGAACAACGCGAGCTCGTCCGAGGCGCGGTCGATCCAGTCCTCCACTTCGAGGACGACCGGCCGGCGTTCCGGTCCGTCGCCTTCCCAGCGCACCAGCTCCGCGGGAATCTCGATCGGATCCGGGGCGGTCCGCACCGCCTCGACCACGCGGGTGAATCCGCCGGTCGCGTGCAAAGGACAGTAGAGCGGTACGGCCGGGTCGGCGCGGTGTGCGATCAGGTTCTCCAGCAGATCCGCCCGGCCGTACTTCGTACCGTCGATCAGGTCCGACTGGTACGTCAGCACCGCACGCCCTTCAGAGCCGTGCACGATCACGGACGCCTCCAGATGCTCCGTCGCGCACAAGGTGACCGCGATCAGGATCGGCGTACCTCGAGTGGTCGTGATCCGTACCGATGAGGTGTCGTCGGACTCGATCGGATTCGCCCGGTACAGCTCGGTCTCGACCGTGCGTACGTCATCCACGCCGGTCGAACCGTCCAGCAGCAGCGCAGCCGCGGCCGCATGCGCGAGTGGGTTCGTCACCGCGCCGTCGACCACGTCGATTCCGTCGAGCCGTCGCCGGCCGGACCAGCGCGCCCGCTGGAAGTACCGCGCCTTTCGTACCCACTTGCCGGTCGCGCTGATGCCGCGAAGCTCGCCGAGGTGTCCGTCGGCGATCATCGATGCCAGCTTCAACGTGGCCTCCGACGCCTGCGCCTGGAACCCGACCTGGCAAGCCCGGCCGGTCTCGGCCACCACTGCGGACAGCCGCTCGAACTCGGCCAGCGTCGCGGTCGGCGGCTTCTCCAGCAGTATGTCGGCGCCCGCGCGCATCGCCAGCTCCGCGAGCGGTACGTGCGTCTGGATCGGCGTACAGATCACCACCACGTCGACCGCGGTCGCGGCCAGCAGCTCGTCCAGACCCGCGAAGACCTGGACCCCGGCCGGCAGGTCGGCCGCGCCTTGCGGGTCGGCGACCGCGACCAGCTCGGCCTGGCCGCGTCCGGCCAGCCGGGTGACGTTCCGGAGATGGGAGGCGCCGTGGCCGTGAATTCCCACCACGGCCACGCGCGGCCCAGACGGCCCAAGCGGCCCCGTCATCGGCAATCAGTTGCCGTCAGCAACACTATTTGAGCTCCCCGTCGACCTCGGCCAGGAACGCCTTGGCGGCCGCGTCCGGCGCCTGCCGCCCGAACAGCACCTCGGTCGTGTACCGCTGGATGATCTTCTCCACCTGGCCACCACCGACCGGCGGCGCCGGCGACGGGTCGCCCAGGTCCTTGCCGATGTCCTGGATGAACTTCGCGGTCGCGGCGTCGGCCGGCTGCAGCTTCGGCGTCACCTCGGCGCGGATCTCGGTGTTCGGCGGTACGCCCCGCTCGGCCAGCAGCACGTTCCCGGCCGCGGCGCTGTTGGCCAGGTAGTTGACGAACTCGGCGGCCGCCTTCTGCTGCTTCGACCGGGACGAGATCGACCAGAACATCGAACCCTTGTAGTACGAGCCGTTGTCGGCCGCCTTGCCGTCCGGGCTCGGAATCCGGAGCAGCTTCAGCTGCTGACCGGTCGCCTTGCTGAAGGCGACCAGCTGGTTGCTCCAGATGAACGTCATCGCCAGCTTGCCGGTCGCGAACGCGGACTGGTCCAGCGACGCGTTCATGTCCTGCGAGACCGCCTCGGCCGACGGGATCGCCTTCTGGTCGCGCAGCTTCAGGATGTACTTGAAGAAGTCGGTGGTCTGCTCCGGCGAGACGCCGAGCTTCCCGTCCTTGGTCCAGAGCGACTCGCCGTTCTGCCGGGCCCACAGGTTCAGGCCGGCCTCGTTGCCGCCGAGCGTGCCGGAACCGGTGATCTTGCCGCCGGTCTTGGTGGTGATCTCGGCAGCGGTCCTGGCGAAGTCGTCCCAGGTCCAGGTGGTGTCGTCCGGGATCGGTACGCCGGCCGTCTTGAACGCCGCCGGGTTCACCACTACCGCGAAGGAGTTGATGCCGGCGTTCAGCCCGTACAGACCGCCGTCGAACTCACCGGCGCCGAGGGTGTCCGGCTCGAACTTGCCGGTGTCCAGGCCCGGCGCCTTCTTCAGGTCGAGCAGCGCGCCCCGCTTGGCGTACTCGCGCAGGTACTTCTCGTCCATCTGGATGATGTCGGGCGCGTCGTTCGCCGCGACCGTGGTGGCGAGCTTGTCCCAGTAGCCGGACCACTCACCGAACTCACCCTTGATGGTGACGTCCGGATGGTCCTGCTGGTACGCGTCGATCACCTGCTGGGTGAGCTTGGTCCGGGTGTCCGACCCCCACCAGGTGAAGCGGAGCGTGACCTTGCCGCCGTCCTTCGACGACGCGGCGCCGCCGGAGTCGCCACCGCAGGCGCTTGCCGCCAGCAACGTGGTGGCCAGCGCCAGGGCCGTCAGGGCCTTGGGGATGTGCCTCATGTGGTGCACCTTTCAGCAATATCTACAGCGACAACGGATCTGTTCGAAGCCGGGTTGGTCGGTGCGGGTTACTTGATGCCGGTGGTGGCGATGCCTTTGATCAGGAAACGCTGGCCGAGCAGGAAGGCGAGGAAGACCGGGACCAGGGACACCACCGACATCGCGAACATCGATCCCCAGGACGAACTCGAGGTCGAGTCGACGAACGAACGGAGGGCGAGCGGCACGGTGTACATGTGCGGGTCGGTCAGGTAGATCAACTGGCTGAAGAAGTCGTTCCAGGTCCAGATGAACGTGAAGATCGTCGTGGTCGCCAGCGCCGGCACCATCAGCGGCAGGATGATCCGGACGAAGATGCCGGCCTTGCCACAGCCGTCGATCCGGGCCGCCTCGTCCAGCTCGCGCGGGATGCCGCGGATGAACTGCACCATCAGGAAGACGAAGAACGCGTCGGTGGCGAGCAGCTTCGGCACGATCAGCGGCAGCACGGTGTTGATCCAGCCCAGGTTCGAGAACAGGATGTACTGCGGCACGATCACCACGTGGATCGGCAGCATGATGCTCAGCAGCATGATCGCGAACCAGAACTTCTTGCCGCTGAACTCCAGCCGGGCGAACGCGTACGCCGCCATCGAGCAGGACACCAGATTGCCGAGGATCGCGCCCAGCACCACCAGCGCCGAGTTCAGCAGGTACCGCGTGAACGGCTCGGTCAGCGCGTTCCAGCCGACCCGGTAGTTCTCGATCCGCAGGTCCTTCACCAGGATGCCGGGATCGCGGAAGATCTCGTTGCCCGGCCGCAGCGAGCTGACCACCATCCAGATCACCGGGTAGAGCATCACCAGCGCGGCGCCGGCCAGGAGGACGTGGATGATCAGCGGGCGGACCCGGGGCCAGGTCAGGATCGCGGTCCGGCCGACGGTTCGGGGCAGCGTCTCAGTCGTCATAGAACACCCAGTACTTCGAGGCGAAGAAGTTCGCGGCGGTGAAGACCCCGATGATCACGAGCAGGAACCACGCCATCGCGGACGCGTACCCCATGTCGAAATTCCCGAAGCCCCGGTCGTAGAGGTAGAGCGTGAAGAACATCGTCGAGTCCGACGGCCCGCCGCTGCCCCCGGAGACGACGAACGCCTGGGTGAACGACTGGAACGCGTGGATGAGCTGCAGCACCAGGTTGAAGAACACGATCGGCGTCAGCAGCGGCAGCGTGATGCTGACGAACCGGCGCAGGGTGCCGGCCCCGTCGACGGCGGCTGCCTCGTAGTACATCGACGGGATCTGCCGGAGGCCGGCCAGGAAGATCACCATCGGCGAACCGAACGTCCACACGTTCAGTACGACCAGCGTGCCCAGCGCCGTACTCGGGTCGGAGATCCAGCCTTTGCCTTCGATGCCGGCCAGGCCGAGCACCTGGTTCATCAGGCCCTCGGTGCCGAACACCTGCCGCCACAGGATCGCGATCGCGACACTCGAGCCGAGCAGCGACGGCAGGTAGAAGATGGATCGATAAAGCGCCATCCCCCGAACCCCCCGGTCGAGCACCACGGCCAGCAGCAGCGCCAGCGCGAGTTGCAGCGGGACCGAGACGAACACGTACGTGAACGTGACCTTGAGCGAGTTGTGCAGCCGCTGGTCGGACAGCATCCGGACGAAGTTGTCCAGGCCGATCCACTTCGGCGCCTGGATCAGGTTGTAGTCCGTGAAGGACAGGTACAGCGAGGCCAGCATCGGGCCGATCGTGATCAGGAACAGCCCGAGCAACCACGGCGCCAGGAACAGGTACCCGGCCAGGTTGTCCTTCTTCCGGCCTGATGCCTTCCTGCCCCGGAGGCTGCCCAGTTCGCTGAGCGCACTCATCGACTACTCCTCCATCCCAGGCCGGCGGGTTGAACCAGGCCGCCGGAAAGCGCTTGCTTTGGCCGGTGAAACTAGTACGAGAAACCGGTTTATGCAAGGGCTCGGAGCGCGCCGGGCCGACCGGTCGCGCGGTGCTTGCGCGGTCTTGACAGGACAAAGTCGCGCAGCGACAGTTCTGGACACTTGGCAACCGCTTACCAGAGGAGAGCCCTGATGCTCCGACGTACATTTCTGACCGGTTCGCTGACCACGGTGGCGGTGGGCGCGCTGCATCCGGGCGCCGCGCATGCTGAGGTTGCTGCCGTGGACGACGACTTCCTGGCCGTGCTGACCAAGGCCAACCAGGCACAGATCCCGCTGGTCCTGGCCAACTACCGGAACGCCGGCGACAGCGTCCGGACAGTGGCGCGGAAGGCCCGCCGCCTGGTCTCCGGGTACGTGTGGGGCCGGTCGTCGTACCACCACGACCCGGCGTTGCTCGAGCCGCTTGAGTGGCTCATCGATCAGCTCGTCGTACGGCAGCACTCGGATGGGCTGTACGACGTCGGGAACCTGCATTCGCCACCGGACAGTGCGTTCGCGATTCAGGATGTCTGCATGCTGTACGCGCTGCTGGACGCCGACGGTCAGTCCGCTTCCGCCGCGCTCCGGGAGCGCCTCGCGTCGGTGGTGAAGAAGGCCGGTCCGGCGCTGGCGAGTGGTGGCGTACACACACCGAACCACCGGTGGGAGGTGTCCGCCGCGCTGGCCCGCGCGCACCACCTGTTCCCGGACCGGCGGTACGCGGCGCGGATCGACGACTGGCTGGACGAAGGCATCGACGCGACCCCGGACGGGATCTACAGCGAACGCAGCTCCACGTACGCGGCCGAGGTCACGAACCCTTGTTTGCTGACGATCGCGTGGTTGCGGAACAAGCCCGGGTTGCTCGAGTACGTACGCCGGAATCTCGACGTGACGCTGTATCTGCTGGAGCCGAACGGCGAGGTGGATACGACCGCGTCGCGACGGCAGGATCAGAAGGGGGTTCGGGAGGTTTGGTGGTACCTGACCCAGTTCCGTGAGCTCGCGTTGCACTCGCGGGACGGGCGATTCGCGACTGTTGCCAAAGGCATCGAAGCACGTGGGACCGGTGAGCTCGGGGACTTTCTGGCCGAGGTACTGGAGCGGCCGTCACTTGCCGCGAAGCTTCCGGTTTCGGTTCCGGCGCCGGCTGATTTCGTGCGGCACTACCCGTCGCAGGCGTCGGTCCGGGTGCGGCGTGGGGCGCGTACGGCGACTGTCTTCGGTGGCACGGACTTCTGGGACCTGCCGGTGATTTCGTCGGGGTTGTCAACGAATCCGACGTTCTTCAAACTGCGCAACGGTGCGGCGATCCTGGACTCGGTGCGGCTGTCTCCGCAGTTCTTCAGTACGGGGCACTTTCGCAGTGCTGGACTTCGGGTCACGGGCAAGACGTTTCGGTTGGCGTCCGAGGTGAAAGTGCCGTACCACTTGCCGTTGCCGAAGCGGCATCGCCGGGCTGACGGGCAGTATGCGTTGACTCCGGATGGACGTTTCTACGCATCGATGGACTTCGGGCATCGGCCGAAGCAGTACCGGTCGTTGCGTACGTCGATCACGGTTGCCGAGGTCTCGGACGGGTTCGACCTGACGTTCGATTTCGCGGGCGACGCGACGGCGTACGCGATCGAGCTGTGCTTCCGGCCGGGCGGGACCCTGGCCGGGGTGGACACCTTGGATGCTGTGGGCAACTATCAGCTCGGGGCCGGGACCGGGAGTTACACCGTGGGTTCGGACCGGATCTCGTTCGGGCCGGGGAACGGTACGGCTCGGGTCGCGATGGATCCGGGTGAGCGGTACACGTATCTCGGTGGCAATCTGACCCCGGACGGGCTTCGGGTGTACCTGACCGGGCGTACTCCCGGGCGTCAGGTGCTGCAGTTCCGAGTGTCCTAGTAATTCGAATTATCACTGCTTGTTCGGCTTGACGAGGGAGTTTCGGGCGAGCTATCGTCGCACGATGCCGGACAAGGCCACCCGACTGACGCAGCGTGACATCGCGCGGCTGGCGAACGTCAGCCAGACCACCGTTTCGCTGGTGCTGAACAACCGCAGCGACGCGACCGCCCGGATCCCGGCCGAAACCCGGGACCGGGTGCTCAAGGTGATCCGCGAAACCGGGTACCAGGCCGATCCGCTGGCCCGGCGGATGCTGAAACAGCGCAACCAGATCCTTGGCGTGTTCACGTACGAGTCGGTGTTTCCGAGTGCGAGCGGGGATTTCTATCATCCGTTCCTGGCCGGGATCGAGGATTGCGCCGAACGGCTCGGGCTGGATCTGCTGCTGTTCACCAGCGCGCCGGTGAACGAAGGTCACCGGCGGATCTTCCACGAGAACAACCGGTTGCGGATCGCCGACGGGTGCCTGTTGCTCGGGCGCGACGTCCCGCATGACGAGCTGGCTCGGCTGATCGCCGAGGACTACCCATTCGTCTCGGTCGGCCGCCGAGACGACGCCGGCGGCCCCGTGCCGTACGTGGGCGCCGACTACACCACCGCCACCGCGGCAATCGTCCGGCAAGCCCTGTCCCTCGGCCACCGTCACGTCGCCTACGCGGGCCCCGGCGCGACCCTCCACGACCTGACCGCTTCGGATCACCTCGCCGAGTCCTCCGCCGACCGCATCCGCGGCTTCCACCAGGCCGCCGGCCCCCGCGCCCTCACCCTCACCACCGCCCCTCGACCGGCCGCCCTTCCCGATGACCACAGCTCGTCCGGAAGCGCCGGTGCGACCCCACCGGACTCCTGGGCGGGCGAGCTGCTTGACACCCTGCTCGATCGGCACATCACCGCCGTCTTCGTGGAGGAGCGCGCCGACGCGATCGCCCTGCTCGCGGCGGCCTCGGCGCGCGGCATCGACGTACCCGCCGATCTGTCAGTGATCGCCCTGGGCGACTCCACCCGCCCGGTCGCCACCGACGTCGACTTCTCCGGCTTCCACATCCCCCGCCGCGCGATGGGCCTCAGGGCGGTCGAGCTCCTGGAAGCAATCCTCAACGGCACCACCACCCCGCACCAAGTGCTCCTCCCCTGCGAACTGACCACCGGCACCACCCTCACCCCGCCCAGCAAAGGCCACTAAATGCGTACTGATGTTCTCGTCGTCGGCGGCGGTCTTGGCGGTGTCGCGGCAGCCCTCGCCGCCCTGCGCGCCGGCCGTTCGGTCGTCCTCACCGAGGAGTTCGACTGGCTCGGCGGACAGCTGACCAGCCAGGCCGTACCGCCGGACGAGCACTCCTGGGTCGAGCAGTTCGGCGTCACCGCGTCGTACCGCGCCCTGCGGGACGGAATCCGCGACTACTACCGCCGCCACTATCCGCTCACCGCCGCCGCCCGCGACGCCGTACAGCTCAACCCAGGCGCCGGCTACGTCTCCAAGCTCTGCCACGAACCACGCGTCGCCCTCGCCGTACTGGAAGCCATGCTCGCCCCGTACCGGGCGGGTCGCCGCCTGCAGGTCCTCCAGCCGTACCGTCCGGTCGCGGCCGACACCGACGGCGACCGGGTCACCGCGGTGACCGTCCAGCACCGCGAGTCCGACGAACGCATCACGATCACCGCGCCGTACGTACTCGACGCGACCGAGACCGGCGAGCTACTACCGCTGACCGGCACCGAGTACGTCACCGGTTTCGAATCCCAGTCCACCACCGGCGAGCCGAGCGCCCCCGCCGAGGCGCAACCATTGAACATGCAGGCCGTCTCGTACTGTTTCGCGGTCGATCACGTCGACGGCGATCAGATCGGCGACAAACCGGCCAACTACGCGTACTGGCGGAACTACCAGCCCGAGTTCTGGGGCGACCGGTTGCTGTCCTGGACCGCCCCGAACCCGCGCACCCTGGAATCCTCGAAGCGTACTTTCACCCCGAACCCCGACGACGACCCGCTCGCGGTGATCGCCGACCAGCGCCGTACCGGTGGTGACACCAACCTTTGGACCTTCCGCCGGATCGCCGCCCGCCGGCAGTTCGTCCCCGGCGCGTACGGGAGCGACATCTGCCTGGTCAACTGGCCGATGATCGACTACTTCGACGGCCCGGTGATCGACGTACCCGATGCCGCGAAGCACCTTGCCGCGGCTCAAGAGTTGTCTCTGGCCGTCTTCTACTGGTTGCAGACCGAAGCACCTCGAGCCGATGGCGGCACCGGATTCCCCGGTCTGCGGCTGCGCGGGGATCTGCTCGGCTCCACGAACGGTCTGGCCCAGGCGCCGTACATCCGGGAATCACGGCGCATCAAGGCCGAGTACACGATCGTCGAACAGGATCTGTCCGTCGCGGTCCGGGGCGCGCGGGGCGCGGTCGAGTACGCGGACTCGGTCGGCGTCGGGATGTATCGCATCGACCTGCATCCGTCGACGGGCGGCGACAACTACATCGACGTGGCGAGCAGCCCGTTCCGGATTCCACTCGGGTCGCTGATCCCGGAACGCGTCGAGAATCTCCTGCCCGCCGGCAAGAACCTGGGCACCACCCACATCACCAATGGTTGCTACCGGCTACATCCGGTCGAATGGAACATCGGCGAATCCGCGGGCGCCCTCGCCGCCTACTGCCTCAACCACAACACCACCCCCCGAGCCGTCCGCAACACCCCCGCTTCCCTGAGCACCTTCCAGTCCACCCTAGTTGCCCAAGGCATCGAACTCTCCTGGCCCGACATCACCGGCTACTGAACTCGGCGGCTTGCTCGGCGGGGTGGTGTGGGCTACCGGCGGTTGAGCAGGTGGGCGGTTTCCGTTGCCCAGTAGGTGAGGATGGTGTCGGCGCCGGCCCGGCGGATCGACGTGAGGGTTTCCATGATCGCGCGTTCGCGGTCGATCCAGCCGTTGGCGGCGGCCGCCTCCACCATCGCGTACTCGCCGGAAATGTTGTACGCGGCAACGGGTACGTTCACGTGGTCGCGGACCTGGCGGATGATGTCGAGGTACGCCAGCGCGGGCTTCACCATCACGATGTCGGCGCCCTCGGCGATGTCCAGGTCGACCTCGCGGATCGCCTCGCGGGCGTTCGCGTTGTCCTGCTGGTACGTCTTCCGGTCCCCGGTCAGCGACGAGTCGACCGCCTCGCGGAACGGACCGAAGAAAGCGGACGCGTACTTCACCGCGTACCCCAGGATCACCGTGTCAAGGAAGCCAGCCGCATCCAGCGCGGTACGAACCGCGCCGACCTGCCCGTCCATCATCCCGGACGGCCCGACGACATGTGCACCGGCCGACGCCTGCGCGACGCCCATCTCCGCGTAGAGCGCCAGCGTCGCGTCGTTGTCGACCCGGCCGGACGCGTCGAGTACGCCGCAGTGCCCGTGCGAGGTGAACTCGTCGAGGCACAGATCCGCCATCACCAGCAACGCGTCACCGGCCTCGGACACCGCGTCCCGGATCGCGACGTTCAGGATGCCGTCGGGATCGAGCCCACCGGACCCGGTTTCGTCCTTGACCGAAGGAATCCCGAACAGCATCACGCCGCCGAGGCCGAGCTGGGCGGCTTCGGCGATCGCCTTGCGGGCGGTGTCACGGGTGTGCTGGACGACGCCCGGCATCGACTTGATCGCGATCGGCTCGCGGGCGCCTTCGCGGACGAACATCGGCAGGATCAGCTGCCGCGGTTCGAGCGTGGTCTCGGCGACGAGCCGGCGCACCGCCGCCGACGACCTCAGCCGGCGCGGCCGTACTTCCGGGAATCCAGACACGATCAGCTCTTTCGACGGGAACCGGGACGGCGTTCGGACGGGCGGGTGACCGGCTCGCCGGCCTCCACCATGGTGTCGCGGCGGTCCGCGCCGAACCGGGCCAGCGCGTCGGCGAGCTCTTCGGCGGACGGGGTTTCGGCCATCGCGTCGACGCGCAGGCCGTGCTCCTCGGCGGTCTTCAGCGTCGCCGGGCCGATCACCGCGATCACGGTGGACGCGTGCGGCTTGCCGGCGATGCCGACCAGGTTCCGGACCGTCGACGACGAGGTGAAGACGACCGCGTCGAACTTGCCGGACTTGATCGCCTCGCGGGTCGGGGCCGGCGGCGGCGCGGCGCGTACGGTCCGGTACGCGGTCACGTCGTCGACCTCCCAGCCGAGATCGGTGAGACCGGCGACCAGCGTCTCGGTGGCGATGTCCGCCCGGGGCAGGAAGACCCGATTGATCGGGTCCAGCACCTCGTCGAACGGCGGCCAGTCCTCGACCAGGCCGGCCGCCGACTGCTCACCGGACGGGACCAGGTCCGGACGGATGCCCCAGGCACCGATCGCCTCGGCGGTCTTGTCACCGACGGCCGCGATCTTCAGCCCGGAGAACGCCCGCGCGTCCAGCCCGTACTCGTCGAACTTCTCCCGGACCGCCTTGACCGCGTTGACCGAGGTGAACGCGACCCACTCGTACCGGCCTTCGACCAGGCCGCGGATCGCCTTGTCCATCTGCTGCGGGTTGCGCGGCGGTTCGACCGAGATGGTCGGTACCTCTTCGGGCATCGCGCCGTACCGACGGAGCCGGTCCATCAGCGGGCCGGCCTGGTCCTTGGTCCGCGGGACCAGGATCCGCCAGCCGAACAGCGGCTTCGTCTCGAACCAGGACAGCGCCTCGCGCTGCTCGACCACGGCGCCGACGACGATCACTGCCTCGCCGGTGACCTTGGCCGCGCGCAGGTCCGCGACGATCGTCTCCAGGGTGCCGACCACGCTGGTCTGGGTGGTCGTCGTACCCCCGACGGTCACCGCGACCGGCGTACCGGCGTCGAAACCGGCCTCGATCAGCGCGGCTGCGGTCTCCTTCAGGACCTCGGTGGCGTTCAGCAGGACGAGCGTCTGCTTCGGCTGCAGCCGGGTCAGGTCGAGCTTGTTCTCGGCCAGGTCGACGACGGTGACCTCGCGGTCGCCCTTCATCGTCAGCGGAATCCCCGCGTACGTCGGGACCGCGCTGACCTCACTCACGCCCGGCACGACGTTGAACCCGATGCCGGCCTTCCGGCAGGCGGCCGCCTCTTCGGCGCCGCTGGAGAAGGTGAACGGGTCGCCGCTGAGCAGCCGGACCACGTTCGCCGCGGACTTGGCGGTCTTCACCACCAGCCGGGCCCGGGCGGCCACCCGCAGCGCCCGGCTGCCCTCGGCACCGGAGCCGTCGATCACCTCGACGCCCGGTGGGCAGTAGGTCAGGAACGCGTCGTGCTCGGGGCCCTCGACGACCACCGCGTCGGCGTTCGCGAGCACGTCCCGGCCGGCCAGCGTCAGCAGCGCCGGGTCACCGGGGCCGACGCCGACGAACGTGACATGGCCGAGTGGTTTGGTCTGCTTGACGGTACTGGTGGCGGCCTTCTGCGGTGCCGCGGTGGCGGCTGTCTTCGCGCTCACGTCTGCCTTCGCCCTCGTCGTTTTCCTGCTCGTCTTGTGGGCCTTCGTGGTGGTGCCCTGTGCTGGTGTCATGTTCGCTCCAGCAGTTCGTACGCCAGCGCCTTGCCGAGCACCACCGGATCGTCGACCGCTCCGTTCGCGGAGAGCCGGCGGACGCCGTCGTCCTGGCCGAGCGCGCCGCGCAGCCACAGCTCCGGGCCGTCCTCACCCTCGACCACCTCGGCGAGGGCACCGACCGGCGCCGTGCAGCCCGCCTCGAGCGTGGCCAGCAGCTGTCGTTCGGCGGTCACCGCGGCCCGGGTGGCCGGGTCCTCCAGCGGCGCCAGCGCGGCCAGGATCGCGGTGTCGCCGGCCCGGCACTCGACGCCCAGGGCGCCTTGCCCGGGTGACGGCAGGACCTGGATCGGGTCCAGCGTCTCGGTCACCTCGGCAAGCCGGCCGAGCCGGGCCAGGCCGGCCCGCGCCAGCACGACCGCGTCGACCTTGCCCGACGTGACCAGCCCGATCCGGGTGTCCACGTTGCCGCGGACGCCGGTGCACTCGACGCCCAGGCCGAGCGCGTCGATCTGGGCCGCCCGGCGGGGCGCCCCGGTGCCGATCAGGGCACCGCGCGGCAGCTCGCCGAGGGTCAGGCCGTCCCGGGCGACGAGGACGTCGCGTGGGTCCTCGCGGACCGGGATCGCACCGATGGTGAGACCGTCGATCGGCGCGGTCGGCAGGTCCTTCAGGGAGTGCACGGCGATGTCGATCTCGTCCGCCAGCAGCGCGTCCCGCAGCGAGCTCACGTAGATGCCGGTGCCGCCGATCTGCTCGACCGGGGACACCTTGTCGGCGTCGCCGGTGGTGGCGATCGGGATCACCTCGACCTCGTGACCCAGGTTCCGGAGCGCGTCCGCGACCAGCGTCGCCTGCGCGTTCGCCAGCGCGGACCGGCGGGTACCCAACCGGATCATGCCTGCTCACCTCCTGCTGCTCCCGCATCGGCGCGGGTGTTGCTCGTCTCGCCCGGCGTCTTCGCGGCGGTCACGGCGTCCACCGCCGCCTGGTCGAGCGCGAACAGCTGCCGCAGCGCGTCGGCGTACGTCGGTCCGCCCGGGTCACCGCCCAGCTCCTTCACCCGAACCGTCGGGTTGTGCAGCACCTTGTCGACGACCCGCCGAATGGTGCGCTCGACCTCGTGCCGCTCGTGCTCGTCGAGACCCGGCAGCCGGCGTTCCAGCCGGGCCAGCTCGCTGTCGACCAGTCCGCTGGCCATCGCCCGCAGCGCGACCACGGTCGGCGCCACCGACGCGGCCCGGCGGGTCGCCTCGAACGACCCGCTCTCCTCGCCGACGATCCGGCGGACCTCGTCGATGTCGTCCTCGCTGCCGCCGGCCGTCCGGGCCAGGTCGGCGAGGGTGACCAGCGCGACGCCCGGAATCCGGGCCACCTCGGGCGCGACGTCCCGCGGCAGCGCGACATCCAGTACGCCGAGGGGGCGCCCGTCGGACGCGTCGCGGATCATTTCCTCGGTCAGTACGACGCCGCGCGCGCCGGTGCACGAGACGACCAGGTCGGCGTCGTGCAATGCCTTCGGTACGTCGTCCAGGCGGATCGCCGTACCCCCGATGCGCTCCGCCAGCACGACCGCGCGGTCGTAGTTGCGGTTGGCAACGGTCACGCTCCGGGCGCCACCGTTCGCGAGCGTCTGCGCGGCCAGCGACGCCATCGAACCGGCGCCGACGATCAGCGCTCGCCGGTTCTCGAACCCGCCGACCGCTTCCAGGCCGGCCGAGACGACCGAACGGCCGGCGGAGTCGATGCCGGTCTCGGTCCGGGCCCGCTTGCCGACCCGCAACGCGTGCTGGAACAGGGCGTTCAGGTCGCTGCCGACAGTCTCCAGGTCCTGGCCGACGCGCAGCGTCTCCTTCACCTGGCCGAGGATCTGGCTCTCGCCGACGACCATCGAGTCCAGCCCGACCGCGACCTGGAACAGGTGCGCGACGGCGCCTTCCTCGAAGTGCACGTACAGGTGTTCGGCCAGGTCGATCAGCGGTACGCCGGTGAGGTCGGACAGGATCGCGGTGATCTCGTCCATGCCGGCGTGGAACCGGTCGACCGACCCGTACACCTCGGTGCGGTTGCAGGTCGCGAGCACCGCGGTTTCGGCCACCGCCGGGGAGTTGTTCACCGTCAGCGCCAGCTTGGTCGCCGCGCCCGCGTCCAGCGCCACCCGCTCCAGCACATCGATCGCGGCGGACCGATGGCTGATTCCGACTACCAGGTAGCTCATGCTCCGACACCTCCCCCGACGCTCGGGAGATCCGTCAGACCGTTCATCGCTGGTAGCTCGGGCACCTGGGGGAGCGCCGCCTCTCCGGACTTTCGTTGTTCGTGGTACGCCAGGATCTGCAACTCGATCGAGAGGTCCACCTTGCGGATGTCCACGCCGTCGGGCACGGACAGCACCACCGGCGCGAAGTTCAGGATGCTGGTCACACCGGCGGCGACCAGCCGGTCGCACACCTCCTGGGCCGGGCCGGCCGGGGTGGTGATGACGCCGATCGAGACCCGGTCGGTCTCGACGATCTCCTCCAGCTGGGCGAAGTCGCGGACCTCCATGTCGCCGATCCGCTCGCCGACCAGGTTCGGGTCGGCGTCCAGCAGCGCGACGATCCGGAAGCCGCGGGTACCGAAACCGGAGTAGTTCGCCAGCGCGTGACCGAGGTTTCCGATCCCGACGATGACGACCGCCCAGTCCTGGGTGACGCCGATCTCGCGGGCGATCTGGTACCGCAGGTACTCCACGTCGTAGCCGACGCCGCGGGTGCCGTACGAGCCGAGGTAGGAAAGGTCCTTGCGGAGCTTCGCCGAGTTCACCCCGGCGGCGGTGGCCAGGTCCTCGCTGGAGGCGGTCGCGATGCCGTTGTCGGACAGCGCGGTCAGCGCCCGCAGATAGACCGGCAAGCGCGCGACAGTCGCCTCGGGGATGCCGCGTTCGGTTCTCGTCGGCGGGCCGGGGCGACGGCTGCTGGCACGCGTCACAATTCTCCTGGGAGCAGGTTGGTTCACCGCGGTCTGACGGCCGGCGGCTCTCTTACTCTAGGAGCTTGTGAACGTGAGAACAAAATCGGCGAGAGTGAGCTGAGAGACACTCCGGGCCGGATTGCTCCCGGCGCGCTTACCTCATCAGGGCTTTTCGGAGCCGGGCGGGGTCCACTCGCCAGAAGTCGTGCTGCTTCCCATCGACGAAGGTGACCGGGATCTGCTCGCCGTACTGGGTGAACAACCGGTCATCCTGAGTGATGTCGACCTCGTCCCATTCCACCCCCGCCTCGGCGCAGACGGCCCGGATGATCTCCCGGGCGTCGTCGCAGAGGTGACAACCGGGCTTCCCGTACATCGTGACCCTGCTCATTTGCCTCCCGCCCGCAACCGGCCCTTGGCCACCTTGCCCGTGACCGAGTGCGGCAGGTTGTCCACCACCTCGATCTCGACCGGGCACTTGAACCGCGCCAGCCGGCCCTCGGCGTACGCGCGCACCGCCGCGACGTCGATCGTGGCGCCCGGCAACGGAACCACGAACGCCTTCACCGCCTCGCCGGTGTCCTCGGACGGTACGCCGATCACCGCCGCCTCGCGGACCCCGTCCGCGCCGACCAGCACGTCCTCCACCTCGCTCGGGAACACGTTGAACCCGGACACGATGATCAGCTCCCGCAGCCGGTCGACCAGGAACAGGTCGCCGTCCACGTCCAGGAAGCCGACGTCACCGGTCCGGTACCAGCCCTCCGCGTCCGGCCCGTCCACGCCGTCCGGCCAGTAGCCGGAGAACAGGTTGCCGCCGCGGATCAGGATCTCGCCGGGGTCGTCGCCCTCGACGTCCTCGCCCTGCTCGTCGGCGATCCGGAGCTCGACGTTCGGCAGCGCGCGGCCGACCGAACCGGGCTTCGGCGCCGCCTCCCCGAGCGTCGTGGTGACGCCTGGGGACGCCTCGGTCAAGCCATAGCCCTGGTGTACGTGCAACCCGCTGGCCTGCTCGAAGCGGTCGGCGAGCCCGCGGTCGAGGGTGGACGCGCCGGTCAGCACGACCTTCACCGACTTCAGCGCGGTCCGCAGGTCCGGCCGGGTAAGCAGCGCGTTCAGCGCCGGTGGCGCCAGCGGCAGGCGGGTCACGCCGTACCGGCCGATCAGGTCCAGGGTGTACGCGGGGTCGAACCGCTGCTCGACGATCAGTGCCGCCCCGGTGGCGACCGCCCAGCCGAGGACCGCGTTCAGGCCGAACGCATGGAACATCGGCAGCACGCCGAGGACGACGTCCCCGGGACCCATCCGGTCCTCGCCGAGGTCGGTGAGGTTCTGCACATTCGCCGCCAGCGCCCGATGGGTGAGCATCGCGGCGCGCGGATCGCCACTCGTTCCGGACGTGTACAGCAGCACCGCGAGCGCCTCGGGGTCGATCGACGGCGGTAACTGAACGTCACCGTCAAGCTGGTCCGGCGCCACCGTCCGGACGCCTTCGAGGCGCTCCGCGAGACCCGGCCCGGCGATCGCCAGCCGGGCGCCGGAATGCGCCGCGACGGCCGCCAGCTCGGGCTTGGTCAGCCCGGTGTTCAGCGGTACGGCGACCAGCCCGGCGCGAAGAATGCCCAGGTAGGACGTGACGAATTCGATGCTGTTGGCAACCAGCAGCAGGACCCGGTAGCCAGGCACCAGGCCGGCCGCGGCGAGGCCCCGCGCGGTCCGGTCGACGGCCTGGTCGAGCTCGTTCCAGGTCAGCCGCCGATCCCCGTCGACCAGCGCGGGACGCTCGCCGTGACGTTGCGCTGTGTCACGAAGAATGTCCGCGAAATTCACCTTCACCAGGTGAGTCTGTCACGGCACCGATCCGGTCCGGGACCGGCCGGGTTTTGGCAGAACGGTTGCAGCGGAGCGTGACCACCGATATACAGGTGCCTTCGCGAACGCGCTTCTACAGAACCTCACACTGCAGAAACTCCGTTCGCGCGGGGAACCTCATGCGCGATGGACCCTCCCCGACAGCAGGCTGCCCCGATCCGGGACGCAGTCCGCTGGCGCATTCGATGACGCTCGGAGCGAACGGAAGGCGGCACGCCCCAGGCTGTTGACAGCATGTGTTGCACCGATGACGCTCGGTGCTGTCGCAGCCATTGTGGCCATTCGCGAATGTGTCAGAAGACGTGTCAGTTGAACGGGGAGAAAACTTGACCACGCCGGAGCCAAGCCCGGACGGGATCAGACGCGCGGAGCTCGTCGATCGCGCCCAGGCCGGGGACGTCGGTGCCTTCGGTGAGCTGTACGACGAGTACTCGCTCACCGTCTATCGCTACATCTACGCCCGGGTCTCGTCCTCGGCCCTGGCCGAGGACCTGACCAGCGAGACCTTCGTCCGGGCGCTCCGGGCGCTGGACTCGTTCCGCTGGCAGGGCCGGGACTTCGGGGCCTGGCTGGTGACCATCGCCCGGAACCTGATCACCGACCACTACAAGTCCGGCCGGGTCCGGCTCGAGGTGGTCACCGACGAGATCGAGACCCACGACCGGCAGACCGAGGGCCCGGAGATCGACGTGCTGGCCGCGGCCACCGCCGAGGTGCTCCGGGAAGCGGTGGCCGGTCTGCCGGACGAACAGCGCGACTGCCTGACGATGCGGTTCTTCGCCGGTCTGTCGATCGCCGAGACGGCCAAGGCCCTGGAGAAGTCCGAAGGCGCCGTGAAGCAGCTTCAGCTGCGGGCCGTCCGGCACTTGGCGAAGGTTATCCCCAAGGACTTGAGGTGAGGAGGATGACAACGAATGTCTTTCGTAACCCGTCAGGGAGTTTCCTCGTTTGCCTGGTGAGGACCTGTCGGTGACCCCGGCGGGCCATTGAGGAGAACGAGAACTCATGAGTGACCTACACAGGGCTCGAGCGCGCGCGGAGGCATTCGCGCACGCCGTCGATCACGGGCCCCGTCACTCCGCGCGACTGAGCGAAGACCCCGAGTTGCTGGAAGCTGTGGAGCTGGCCGGACGGCTGAGGACCGCCGGCGCAGTTGCACCGCGACCGGAGTTCAGCGCCGAGTTGCGGCACCGCCTGATGGAGCAGGCGGCGGCGCGCGCGGCAACAACTGCGACTCCGCTGCTGGTGCGCAGCACACCGGACGACTCGGATGACCCGCCGGGTAGCGAGGACGTTGGCGCGTCCGTGACAGATATCCGCCGTCGCCAGGGCCGGAGGATCCGGCTGGTGGCATCGACCGCCGCGCTGGTACTGCTGGGAGGTGGCATCGGTTCTGCTGCCGCTGCCCAGCAGGCAATGCCAGGCGACACGTTGTACGGCATGAAACGCAGTATCGAGAACGTTTCGACCAACGTGAGCGTCGGCGACGACTCCCGTGGCCGGCGCGATCTCGAGCACGCCATGACCCGACTGTCCGAAGTCCAGGAACTGGCCGCGAACGGCGGTTCGGTGGACACGATCAACGCGACGCTCGACGACTTCTCGGCCCAGGCCCGCAAGGGCGTGTCCCGATTGGTCGCGTCGTACCAGCAGAACGGTGATCAGAGTTCGATCGCCGCGATCACGGCCTTCATCACCAGCGCCCGCCAGGCTCTTGGTGAGCTCGCGCCGAAACTCCCACCGGAATCGCTGAAGTCCGGGGTGGAGGCGCTGGCCACGATCGAGCAGCTGGCTCAGCACACCACGGCGGCCTGCCCGAAGTGCAACACCCCGAAGCCGGCCACCGCCCCGAGTACGGGGACGAACCACCAGCCGAACCGCACCAGCCCGGCCGAGCCGAGTGACCACGCGAAAGCGAGTTCGAGCACCAAGGCGTCGAGCACGATCCCGACGCCCGGCGCCTCGACCTCGCAACAGCCGAGCACGACGCCGACCAAGGTGCCGAACACCACCATCGTGGAGGAGTCCACCGCTCCGCCACCGACCGCGCTGAAGACACCACCACGGCCTTCGTCGTCAAACTCGCCGACTACGACGCCTACGGTGCTGCCTTCCCTGACCCCGTCGACGCCGTCCTGGCCGTGGCCGTTCCCGACCCTGCCGACGACGCCGCTGATCAACCTCCCAGGCGTACTGCAAAGCCTGCTCCCACCCTGGAAGTAAGCACCAAACCGAAGCCCCTGGTCCGTCCGACCGGGGGCTTCGGCGCGTTCCGGTGAGGGTTATCCACTCTTGTTGTGGGTTCTCCACCCGTATGCCGGTGGAGAACCCAACAGACGGGTGGAGAAGCAGGCTCAGAAGAAGACGCTGCGGCGTTGCATGAGGAGGGTGTAGAGGGTTTGCTGGATGGTTTCGCGGACCTGGTCGGTGACGTTGAAGACCAGCATCGGGTCGTCCGCCGCGCCGTCCGGGAAGTCGTCGGTACGGATCGGCTCGCCGAACTCGATCAGCCACTTCGACGGCAGCGGGACCAGGCCGAGCGGGCCGAGCAGCGGGAAGAACGGCGTCACCGGGATGTACGGGACGCCGACCAGCCGGGCCAGCGACGCCAGGTTGCCGACCAGTGGATAGATCTCCTCGGCGCCGACGATCGAGCACGGCACGATCGGCACGCGGGTACGCATCGCGGCGCTGACGAAGCCACCCCGGCCGAAGCGCTGCAGCTTGTACCGCTCGCTGAAAGGCTTCCCGAGGCCCTTGAAACCCTCCGGCCAGACCCCCACCAGGTTGCCCTGCCGGAGCAGCCGCTCGGCGTCGTCGTTCCCCGCCAGCGTCGCGCCGCCCTTACGGGCCAGCTCCCCGACGAACGGCGTCTTGAAGACCAGGTCGGCGGCCAGCGTACGCAGTGGGCGGCCGGTGTGGTCGGCGACGATCAGCTGGGTGATCAGGCCGTCCAGCGGCATCGTGCCGGAATGGTTCGCGACGATCAGCGCGCTGCCGGTGGCGGGGATGTTCTCCACCCCGCGCACCTCCACCCGGAACCACTTCTCCGCTAGCGGCCGCAGCATCGGCAGCAGTACCTGATCGGTCAGATCGGTGTCGAACCCGAACTCGTCGACCTCGTACTCCCCCACCAGCCGCCGCCGCAGAAACGCCACCCACTCCGCGACCCGCCGCTCACCATCCTCCCCGAACAACTCCCGCACCCCACGAGCCAACCGCTCAAACTCAGCCACCCCCACACCCGGCTCACCAACCTCAACCCCAACCACCCGCTCCCCACGACCCGCACTACCCGCGCCGCTCTTGCCGCCCGCACCACCGGTGCTGCCCGCGCTACCCGCACCGCCCGTGCCGCCCGCACTACCCGCCTGCGCGTCGCCCGGAGCCGGGGTGGACGGGGTGGACGCGGTGGTGGTGCGGCGGGGTTTCTTGCTGCCGGCGAGGTTGCGGGCGGCGGCTGAGGGGGTGGTTCGGTTTCCGGTGGCGCGGCCCGGGCGGCCGGCGGTGCCGATGGGGATGATTTCGGCGTCAGCCACGGCGGGCTCCGTGCAAACCTGCTCCGTGCAGGCCGGCGGTGAGCAGGGTGGTGGCGCGGGTCATCGCGCCGGTGCCGAGGGAGGCGCGGAAGTCGTCGAAGGCCGACGCGGTCGTGTACGCCGGCTCGAAACCGAACTCGGTCCGCATCCGCGTGGTGTCGACCCCGCGCCCGTACGTGAGGAAGGTGATCTGATCCGGCGAGAAGTCCGCCAGCCGGGCCCGGCGGACCACGGCGGCCGTGCTGGACGCGGTGAACGAAGGTACCCGAAGCGTCGGCCGGCCGAGCCGGCGGATCGCCTGCGAGAGCATCAGCATCCCGTCACCGGCCAGGTTGAACGTACCGGGCAGGTCGTTCACGGTGGCGTGCCGGATCGCCTCGACGCCGTCGTCCTCGTGCAGGAACTGCAGCCGCGCGTCGTACCCGATCACCGTCGGGACCACCGGCAGGCCGAAGTACCGCGTCATCGGGGAGTCGGTCTTCGGACCGATCCAGTTCGCCATCCGGAGCGTACTGACGCAGACGTCCGGGCGGCGCCGCGCGAAACCGCGGACGTACCCCTCGACCTCGACGGCGTCCTTGCTCAGCCCGTGCTGGTGATTCGCCCGCGGCGCCATCTCCTCGGTGAACATGGCCGGGTCGCGCGGACCCGCGCCGTACACGGTGGTCGACGACTTCACCACCAGCTTGGCCACGCCGGGTGCCTTCTGGCAGGCGGCGAGCAGCTGCATGGTGCCGATGACGTTGATCTCCTTCATCGACGACCGGCCACCGGCGCTGCCAGGCGTGGCCACCACCCCGGTGTGTACGACCGTGTCGACGTCCTCCGCGGCGATCACCTTCGCGATCACCGGGTTGCGGATGTCGGCCCGGACGAACCGCACCTTGCCGAGCTCCGCCCGCGGCGGAACCACGTCGACACCGAGCACGGTGCCGATCGAGGGGTCAGCTGCCAGCGCACGGGCACAGCGAGCACCGGCGTCTCGCGAGACGCCGGTCACCATCACTACCCGTGCCACCAGACACCCCCAGCCGGACCGGGCGCGGCGGAACTGCCTACTTGCCGAGCTTGCGGCGCTGCACCCGCGTCTTCTTCAGCAGCTTGCGGTGCTTCTTCTTCGCCATCCGCTTACGGCGCTTCTTGATCACAGAACCCACGTCGGACCATCCAAACTCAAAGAGAACGTCGGCAAAGCTTACCCGTAGGTCGCTGCCCCGACCTAAAGCAGCCTCCACAACTAGACTGGGCGGGGACCTGGGGAGGCTTCATGAGAGCTCGGTACGACGGGTTGGCGGACTGGTACGACGAGCGGTTCGGCGCCGACGCGCCGACCCATCAACCCGGCCTCCTCGACCTGCTCGGCACCGGCTCCGGGCCCTGTCTGGACATCGGCTGCGGCACCGGGCGCAACTTCGGAACCATCCGCGCCACCGGTCGTACGGTGGTCGGGCTGGACTTCTCCGCCGACCAGCTCCGCCGCGCCCGCACCCGCACCGACGGCCCGCTGATGCGAGGCGACGCGACCAAGCTGCCGTTCGCGGATCGGAGCTTCGATACCGCGGTGACGATGTGGATCTCGACTGATGTCGAGGACTTCGCGACCGTCGTTCGGGAGGCGACCCGGGTACTGCGGCCGGGCGGGGTGCTCGTCGTGTACGGCGTCCACCCGTGCTTCAACGGGCCACACATGTACTTCAACGAGGACGGCAGCCGGCTCGTACATCCGACGTACCGGCAGCGGGGCTGGCACGACGAGTCGCCGTACTGGTCGGAGGACGGGATTCGGCGGCGGGTCGGGATGCATCACGTACCGCTGGCGGACTTCCTGAACGCGTTCCTGGTCCCGTCGCTGTCGATCGAGCGCTTTGAGGAGCCGGACGGTCCGGAAGTACCGCACGCGCTGGCGGTGCGGGCGCGGCGTACGAACTGAAATCCTGGGCTGACATCCCGGGGTGAAAACTGTCGGTGTCGGGTGGTGGACTGTCGGCATGGTGACGCTGGAATCGTGGAGTGAGCAGGATTTCGGGCTGCTCGAGCGGTGCAACACGCCCGAGATGACGGCGCATCTGGGTGGCCCGGAGACGCCGGAGAAGGTGCGTGACCGGCATCGCAAGTACGCCGAGAATGCTTTCACCGGGCAGATGTTCGTGATCGTCACCGAAGACGGCGAGCGGGCCGGCCTGATCGGGTACTGGGAACACGCCGACGACCCCGAGCACACCGAGACGGTGTGGGAGACCGGGTGGGCGGTGCTGCCGGAGTTCCAGGGTCGCGGTCTGGCGGCCTTGGCGGTGCAGGCAGTGGCGGAGGTCGCGCGGGCGGCCGGCTCGTACCGGACGCTGCACGCCTACCCCGGCGTGACCAACGCGGCGTCCAACGCGCTCTGCCGCAAGGCCGGCTTCAGCCTCGTCCGCGAGCGCGATTTCGAGTACCCGAAAGGGCACTGGATGCGCTGCAACGACTGGAGCCTGGACCTTAGGCGGCCTTGCGGGCGGTGACAGCGCCGACCGGCTCGGCCAGTACGGCCAGGTGCGGGGTGGCGGTCTGCTTGCTGCTGCTCGCGTAGGCGGCGGGGGTGAAGGCGACGGCGGCCAGGCCCAGGGACGCGATGGTGCCTACGGCAACGGTTTTGACGATTCGGATCGGCATCGGGTGCCTCCTTCAGGTTGGTGATTCCATCCTGACGCCGCGGGCTGCGACGCCCCTGGCAGCAACCTGGGAGCCGGCTGGGAACGGGCGGTACCGTGAAGGGCATGGCGTACGTGGTGTTTCTCGGTGGCGTCGTGGTCGTGCTGGGCGGGCTGACCTGGTTCGCCTCGTGGGCGAAGCGGCGCGGACGCGGGTCCGGTGTGGCCGGGGCACTGGCCGCGTACGAGGAGGCGTACCGGACGACCGGGCACCAGTCGCACTACGAGCTACGACAGCAGGCGGACCGGAAGTCCGAGACCGGCTCACCGGACGACCTCTAGCCTGGCGGGACGGCGTCTACGGCCTCTGGTCTCGCGGGACCGGCGCTAGTCGAGGCCGTCGGCGCTAGTTGAGGTAGTCGGCGACTGGGCCGAGGGTGAGCAGGCCGCTGCCGGCCGCCTCCTCGTCGGCCGCGGGTGCTAGCGCGGCTTGTGCCTTCGCGAGCAACCGAAGATCACCTGACTGCCGTGCTTGGTGGACGGTCAGCGCCGAGTACGCCTCGAGCAGCAAACCCGGCGGCGGTGATCCGTGCATCCCCCGCGTATGCGGACCGTAGTCGGCTACCGGAATCGGTTCCCCATGGCGTACGGCGTGCGCGGCCAACGCCAGCGGAAGCAGTCCATCGCTCAACCCCGGCATGCCCGCATCGTCCAGCAAGCTGGCGGCCGCGCGATAGGACTCCGGTGTGTCCTCGCGCAGTGCGGCGTACCAGCGGGTGAACACCGCGACCAGCGGAAACTCATGGCGTACTGCGAGCGCGTCCGCGGCCTGCGCGTGCTCATCGGCGCGCGTGTGATCGGCCGTGGCGCAGGCTGCTTGCATGCTGATGAGATGGCCCAGAACCTCGTACGTAAAGAGGTTGTGGCGCTGGGACAACGCGACGAGCTCCGTACCGATCGCTGCCCGTTGTGGCGCGAGGCCGGAGCGGTAACAGGTCTGCATGAAGTCCCCGTTCAACGCGAACGCGAGCAGCATCGGGTCGTCGAGACCGCGCGCCAGCTCCTCGGCCTCCAGCGCCGCCTCGCGGGCACGCGACGCCGAAACACGCCGCTGCCCGACCAGGCGAGGTCCGTCCAGACGAGGTTCGTCCAGGCGGGGTGCTTCCCGTGAGCCGCGTGACTCGAGCGCGATGGTCGCGAGCAGGCGGGCACGGATACTCGGATGATCCTGCGTCGGCAGTACCCGCTCGGCCGCCGCCACGATCGCGGCCGCCTGCGCTTCATCATCCGCCCGCGTCCAGATCGCCGGTACGTCGTACGCGCCGATCACCCGAGCGGTCAGGTCCGGATCACCAAGCTCCTCAGCCGCCACCACGGCCGCCAGCCGATGCCGCCGGGCAGCCTCCAATCCCCCACCCCCGGCCACCGCAAGACTCCGCAACAACCCGACCGAAGACTCGATCCGAGCCCGCGACCCGCCGACCACCCGCCCGTACACCGCCGCAGCCTCCTCCCAGACCCCACCTGCCTCAACTCGAGCAGGTAGAGCCAAGTGCGAATCCTGGTTGAGGATGTCGGTTTCCAGCCGGGCGAGGGTTGGGCTGGGATCGACGCCGAGTTGACTGACCAGGGTTTCGCGGGCGCGACGCAGTACAGCCAACGCATCACCTTGACGCCCACTCCGGTACAACCCCAGCGCGAGCAGCCGCCAAGCGTCCTCGCGCCACGGATGCTCGGTCACATGCGCGTCCAACTCAGGTACGGCATCCGCCGCCCGCCCCAACGCCAGCCGCGCCTCCGCGACCCGCTCCACCGCCCGCAACCGCAGCTCCGTCAACCGCTTCCGCTCGGCCAGCGCCCACCCCTCATCGGCGAACTCCGCGTACGCCGGCCCGCGCCACAACGCCAACGCGGACAGCAACTCCGGCAACAACTCTTCGGCCGGCAACGACGCCCGTACGGCCGCCTCGAACCGCCACGCGTCCACGTTCTCCGTTTTCAACGCGTACCCAGGGCCGGACGTGATCAGCAACCGCGGCGGTGTACGCGGCGCCCGATCCGGTTCGATCGCCCGGCGCAACGCGGCAACAAACGTACGCACCGCACTCAACGCCCCAGCCGGCGGAACCGTCCACAGATCCCCGATCAACACCTCGACCGGCACCACCCGCCCCCGCGCCACAATCAACCGCCCCAACACCGCCCGATGCCGGGGCCCCTTCAAATCAACCGGCCCCACATCCCACCCCACCACCGGCCCCAACACCCCAAACTCCACCCACCCACGGTAACGCTCATCGAACGCTCATCGACCGGCGCGACGCTGGTGACATGGAGATCGAGGGATTTGAGTACGTCCGCGTGCGCGGGGCCGACGACATCGAGTTGAACGTCGCGGTCGCGGGGTCGGGGTTGCCGGTGGTGTTGTTGCATGGGTTTCCGCAGACGCATTTGATGTGGCGGGAGGTTGCTCGGGCGTTGGTGGCGGAGCACACGGTGATCGTGCCGGATCTGCGGGGGTACGGGGGTAGTGACAAACCTGCTGACGGGTATTCGAAGCGGGTGATGGCGGCGGATGTGGTGGGGGTCGTGCGGGGACTTGGGTATGAGCGGTTCGCGTTGGTGGGGCATGACCGTGGGGCGCTGGTCGCGTTTCGGGCGGGGATGGATCATCCGGACGTGGTGACGCACCTGATGTGTCTGGATGTGTTGCCGACGTTGGACATGTGGGAAGTGATGCACGGGGCCGGCGCGGCGGTCGGGTTTCATTTGTACTTGATGGCGCAGCCGCCTGGGTTGGCGGAACGGATGATTGCCGCGAGTTCGGACGAGTTCTTCGGGTACTTCCTTGACCTGTGGACGAAAGATCCGGCGGCGATCCCGGCTGATGTACGCGCGCACTACCTCGAGTCGTGCCGGGCAGCCGTACCGTCGATCGTCGCGGACTATCGAGCGTCGGCGACCGTCGATGTCGCGGACGACGAGATTGATCTTGCTCAGGGCAACAAACTGCGGATGCCGGTGACGGTGATTCAGCAGGACTGGGGCGCGGCGCTGGGGTTCGACGCGGCGGCCCGTTGGAAGGCGTGGGCGACCGACCTCCACCATCAGACCACCACCGCCGGCCATTTCATGGCCGAGGAGGCCCCGGCCGAGATCACCACCGCCATTCGCGCGCTGCTCGCCCGGTAACTTCAGCGGCACGACAGGAGGTACTGGCCGGCTGGGTAGTGCACCTGAGCGTGATCGCCGCCGCGTGTACACCGTCTCGCCGGTGCACTACCTGTCGAGCCGCCGAACCTGGCCGGCTAAGTACGTGGCTGATGCGGTGAGGGCAGTTGGATGGGAGGGGGCTGGTGGTGCGCGAGCCGGACCCGGAGGACGGACGCGGGACGCAGCTCCGGCTCACCCTGGAGGGCGTCGAGCTCGCCGGGCGTGCAGTCGCCGCCGGCGCCGCGGCACACCACGAGCACTGGGCCAACCTGCCCACCACAGCAGTCACCCAGGCGGCCGAGTCACTCCGCGCCCTCACCAGCCCCGAAACCGCAGTTGACATGACGAAGGGCCGGTCCAGGTAGCTGGAACCGGCCCTTCGTTTCTCGTGGTTATCCGGCCTGAAAGTAGGCGCCTTTGAGGTAGTCGTGCACGGCGTCCTCCGACACCCGGAACGAACGTCCCACGCGGACCGCGGGCAGTTCGCCGGAGTGCACCAACCGGTACACAGTCATCTTGGACACGCGCATGGCCGTGGCGACCTCCGCCACGGTCAGGAACTTCACCTCGGCGAGCGGCTGCTCACCACCGGACTTCTTTGATGCCATTGCGCACCGCACTTCCAGCACGGATCGTGCGCCGGCTTCCCCTCCGGCACCTCCGTCCGTGCATGTCACGAGCGTAGTGGCTGTTGGTGCGAATGGGAAAGAGGGGGACTCCTGTGACTCAATCGTTGAACTCGGAACGGGTACTGAACCCGAGCGCTCAGTAGGTTGGATCGAGCCCGAGCAGCGGGAAGCTGGCGTCCCGGGTGGCCTTGATGGCCCGGTCCAGCCAAGCGCCGGGGTTGTAGCCGGTCGACCAGTCGGCGTACGTGGGCTCGCGGCCGTCGGTCATCCGCAGCGGCGCGACCCGTCCGAAGCGCAGCTGGACCTCCTCGCGCCACCCGTCCGGCACCGGGGTGGCCGGGTCGATCGGCTCGCCGGCCACGATCGCCAGCAGATGGGTCCAGGCCCGCGGGACCACATCGATGATCGCGTACCCGCCGCCACCGGTCGCGACCCACTTCCCCTCGGTCAACTCGTGCGCGAGGTCGTGCAGCGCCAGGTACGCGGCCCGCTGCCCGTCGATCGTCTTGGTCAGGTGCGCCAGCGGGTCCTCGACGTGCGAGTCACATCCGTGCTGCGTGACCAGTACGCTCGGCCGGAACGCCTTGACCACGTCCGGTACGACCGCGTGGAACGCCCGCAGCCAACCGGCATCGCCCGTACCAGGCGGCAGCGCCACGTTGACCGCCGTACCTTCCGCGCCCGGTCCACCGGTCTCGCCGGCGCTGCCCGTACCTGGGAACAACGTGGTCGGCGACTCGTGCAGGCTGACGGTCAGCACCCGTGGGTCGTTGTAGAACACGGTCTGTACGCCGTCGCCGTGGTGTACGTCCACATCCACGTACGCGACCCGCTCGGCGCCGTGATCGAGCAGCCACTGGATCGCGATCGCCGGGTCGTTGTACACGCAGAAACCGCTGGCCTGGTTGGGCATCGCGTGGTGCAGACCGCCCGCGACGTTCGCCGCATGCAGTACGTCGCCCTGCCACACCGCCCGCGCCGCCTCGACCGAAGCGCCGGCGATCCGGGCCGAGACCTCGTGCATGTTCGGGAAGCAGTACGTGTCGCTGGTACCCAGCCCGTGCGCCGGGTCCGCGTCGTCCGGGTACTCGCCGGCGCGCTTCACCGCGGCAACGTACTCGGCGGTGTGCACGCTCTCCAGCAGCGCATCGTCAGCGGCCGGCGCGGGCACCACCTTCAGCCGGTCGAGTACGCCGAGTGCCCGCGCGAGCTTGATCGTCAACTCGACCCGGACCGGATTCATCGGATGCCCGTGGCCGAAGTCGTAAGCCGTCAATCCGTCGTCGAACACCAGCAACGCCTCGCCACTCATGGCAACGACCTTAACCGTCACAGCTCAGGCAGAGGTTTCCCGAACCTCCTGCTCAGCCAGTAGGCACCCCGACGGGCATGGAAGACCGACATCACCCCAGCACCCAGCGCACCGGCGATCAACGCCGGCCACGGATGCCGGCCGACGTGCGCCGGCGCGATCAGCGCACCGGCGACCGCGAAGGCCGCCAGTCCGGCGATCGCGTTGTGGGTGGCCGAGTTCCCGGTCACGTTCGGGTACTCGCGGGCGGTGATGCCCTGCACGAAGTGCGGAATGCCGTTGGTCCCCATCAGCACGCCGAGGAAGGTCAGCGCGATCGTCTGCAGCATCGGAGCTCCCGGTTTCAGTCTACAAGTGTTGACTGAAACCATAGCACTCGAGTCAACATCCGTAGACTGAGGTGATGGCGACCCGGCTCGAGCAACGACAACGGACCGAGGACCGAATCCTCGCCGCGGCCCGGCAACTCTTCGGTGAGCGCGGCTTCGACCGGACCACGATCCGGGCGATCGCCACCGCGGCCGGCAGCGACCCCGGCCTGGTGATGCGGTACTTCGGTTCCAAGGAGAAGTTGTTCGCCCAGGCCACCGCGATCCCGGCAGCCGGGCCGATCGACGGCACACCGGACCAGATCGCCCGGCAACTGGCGGACGCGCTCAGCAGCAAGCTGACCGATGAGCCGACCGCCGCGCTGGGTGCGCTCCGCGCCATGTTCAGCCACCCAGCCGCGGCCGACGAGGTCCGGGCAGCGATGGCGGCCCAGCAACGGCAGGTCGCGGCGCTTCTGCCTGGCGAGGACGCCGTCTTGCGATCGGGTGTCATCGGTGCGCTCACCCTCGGCCTGGTGATCAGCCGGCACCTGGTTCGCCTCGAAGGGCTGGACGCCGCGCCCGAGCAGCTGATGGCGGTGGCCGGGCCGCTGATCGACGAGCTGGTGAAGGGTTCCAGGGCGCTCGAATAGATTGCCGCCGGCCGGGGCCAGGCCGACGATCGGGGCATCCGCCGCCCCGAAGGAGATACCCCATGCGTGGATTGCCCAGCGGTTTGCTCAGTGGTTTGCCCAGTGGTTTGCCCAGTGGATTACTCCGTGCGCTGCCTGCCATCGCCGGCGTCGGCGCGTTGGCCTTCACCCTCGCTCCAACTTCCGCCCCGACGGCCGACGAGCCGGCCGTGCCGATCAGTCGCGCGACGCCGACCAAGCTGATGCCGCTGGGCGACTCGAACACCGTCGGTGGTGACGCCGCCGGAGCCGCGTACCGGGCCGACTTGTGGCAGCTGTTGCGCGCCGACGGCAGACCGGTCGACTTCGTCGGGTCGGTGAACAGCGGACCAGCCGGTGTCCTCGGGGACCGTGATCACGAAGGGCACGGCGGCTGGACGATCGGACAGATCCAGGGCAGCGTCACCGGCTGGCTGACGACGTACCGGCCGGACGTGATCACCCTTCAGATCGGCACCAACGACATGTACGACGACGCCTCGGCGGGCGCCGCGCCCGGCAAACTGTCGACGCTGCTCGACACCATCACGGCGACCTTGCCGGGCGTGAAGCTGTTCGTCGCGAGCATCCCGCAGCTTGCCGACCCGAACCACTACGCGCGGGTGGCGGCGTTCAACTACACCATCCCCGGCATCGTCGCGGCGAAGGCGGCGGCCGGCAAACAGGTGCGGTACGTGGACGCGAACTCGGGTCTGTTCCAGCCGTACGAATTCGTCGATATGTGGCACCCGAACTACGGCGCCGCGTCGAAGGCGGCGATCCGCTGGTACGGCGCGCTGACCGGCGTACCGATCACCCGGTACGAGGCCGAGCAGACCGCGAACGCGACGATCACGAACGCGAAGCGCGTCCAGATCACGTCAGCGTCCGGCGGCGGGAAGATCGGGTACATCGACTACCCCGACAGCTCGGTCACCTTCACCTTCCAGGTCGGCAGCACGGGCACGTACCGGATCCGCGCCCGGGGCGCCAACGGGATGGGGACGGTCTGCAGCCACCAGGTGTCCGCGAACGGCGGGCCGCCGGCGACGGTCAAGTACCCGTCGTACAGCTGGGACCTGCTCGGTGAGTCGGCGGTCGATCTGCCGCTGACTGCCGGCTCGAACACGGTGAAGTTCACCAAGGGCGACTGCTACACCGAGCTGGACGCGATCGACGTCAGCGTGGTGCCGACAGCCTGAGGACCCCAGAAAAGGGTCTGAAAACACGACGACGGGCGGCGCGACACCCCTCCCAGGTCGCGCCGGCCCGTCTGTGGTCCAACAGTCGATTTATCGGGCCCGGACTGCAAAGCGTTACAGGATTTGCAAATTTCCGCTGATCTACTCCTGAGTAACGCATGATCCGACTGCATACAGTGAACTTCCGGTGAGATCCGGACTTGCGCGTCTCCGGTCCAGGCCGCACAGTTCTCCGGTGAGGAAGACAACCCCGAAGCGCCGGCAGATCGTCACGGCCGGAGCGGCGGCCGCCGCTGCCGCAGCTACCGCCGGCGTCCAGACCCAGACCGCCGCCGCCCGCCCGGCAGCCGCGGAGCTGGCGGCGTCGACCGCCTCCACCGGACCGTACGGCTCGGGCGTCGCCGGTTCCTGGTCGTCCGCGACCCGGGCCATCTCCACGCCGGAGCAGATCCAGCGCACCCGCCAGACCGGCGGTGTCTACATGTTCGGCGACAGCATCTCGGTCCAGGACGGCAAGGCGCTGGCGGTGCGGCTGCTGAACCGCAACGGCACCCAGCTGGCCGTACACAACTGGTCGAGCCGGCCGACCTCCGGCGCGGTCGACGCGCTCCAGCAGTGGGCGTCGACGTACGGGCTGCCGCGCCGCATCCTGATGGCGAGCGGTTCGAACGACATCTTCGACCCGCCGAAGTTCGCCGCCCAGGTCGCCCGCGCGGTCAGCATCGTCGGCCAGAACCGGACGCTGTACTGGGTGAACCTCCAGGTCGTCCGCCGCAGTGTCTCCGCGGCCGTGCAGCTCGCCGACCAGCGGAACAGCTCCTGGCTGAACATGCAGTTGTACGACGCGCAGGAGCGGTACCCGAACCTGCGGATCATCCGCTGGGCCGAGTGGCTCTGGGTCAAGCCGTACCGGCTGGCCAACTACCTCCGCGACGGCGTACACCCGTCGGTCCCGCTCGGTCAGGACGCGCGGAACGAGCTGATCGTCCAGTCGCTGGTAGGCTGATTGTGTGAACACGAACTTGCAGCAGTGGTGGGCCGCCTAGGGCGGTCCATCCCAGCGCGTGTTCGCACGCAGCCACCAAGGCCGCCTCGCCGAGGCGGCCTTTTTTCTTGCCCTCGGTGGGGCTCCGACTCACCGAAAGGGCACCATCATGACCTCGCTTTCCGGCATCACCCCGTCCGGCCGGCTCACCCTCGGGAACCACCTCGGCGCGCTCCGCCGGTTCACCGACAGGGGAGGTTTCTACTTCGTCGCGAACCTGCACGCGATGACGACCAAGCACGATCCCCGAAGACTCGCCACGCTGACCCGCGAGTTCGCGACGCTGATGCTCGCGGCCGGTGTCCCCGAAGGCACGGTGTTCGTGCAGTCCGACGTACCCACGCACGCGCAGCTCGCGTACCTGCTGGAGTGCACGTCGTACGTCGGTGAGCTGTCCCGGATGATCCAGTACAAGGAGAAGGGCAACGGCCGCCCGATGACGAGGGCCTCGCTGTTCACGTACCCGTGCCTGATGGCCGCGGACATCCTGCTGTACGGCGCGGAGCGGGTGCCCGTCGGCGGTGACCAGGACCAGCACGTGGAACTCGCCCGGGACGTCGCGATCCGGTTCAACCGCGAGTACGGCGAGACGTTCGTCGTACCGCGACTGAACAAGGCCGCGCTGGCGACCCGGGTGAAGGACCTGCAGAACCCGACCGCGAAGATGAGCAAGTCGGACGCGGACGACGCGATCGGTACGATCCGGCTGCTCGACCCGCCGGACGTGATCCGCCGGCAGATCATGCGCGCGGTCACCGACTCGGGCAACGAGGTACGGCACGACGAGGCGAACAAGCCGGGCGTGACGAACCTGCTGGAGATCCTGGCCGCGTGTACCGACGGCGATCCGGTCGAGCTGGCGACAGCGTACGCGTCGTACGGCCAGCTCAAGCAGGACGTCGCGGACGCGGTACTGGCGCTGATCGAACCGCTGCAGAACGAGTACGCGCGGCTGACCACCGACCCGGGCGCGATCGATCACCTGCTGGCTCAGGGCCGGGACCGGGCCCTCGACGCGAGTACGCCGCGACTCCAGGCTGCGGCCCGGGCGATGGGTTTGGCAGGATCTGCGCCATGAAGATCCGCACCGCTTCCTTCAACATCCGCAACTCCTCCGCACCGGACGGCGACAACGCCTGGCCCGTGCGGCGGAAGGCGGCGGTGGCGGCGATCGAACAGCTGGACGCGGACGTGGTCGGGCTGCAGGAAGTGCTGCCCGACCAGCTGGAGTACCTGCGCTGGCGGTTCCCCAAGTACGAGATCGTCGGCGCCGGCCGGGACGACGGGATGGATGCGGGTGAGCACTCCCCGGTCCTGGTCCGGCCCGGCGACTGGCGGATCGAGCGACATGAGACGCGCTGGCTGTCGGACGATCCGGGTACGCCGGGGTCGATCGGCTGGGACGCCGACCTGACCCGGATCGCGACCCTGGTCTGGCTCCGGCATCGCAACGGTACGACGGTCGGCGTCGTGAACACGCACTACGACCACGCCGGCGAGGTCGCCCAGCTGCAGTCGTCGCGGCTGATCGCGCGCTGGATCACCGGCTCGCTGCCATGGATCGTGATGGGCGACCTGAACGCGACCCCCGATTCCGCGCCGCTCAAGGCCCTGCTGGCATCCGGCCTCTCGCTCGCCGTCCCACTCGAGGCCGGCGGCAGCTGGCACGACTTCACCGGCGCGACCGACGACGACCGGATCGACCACATCCTCGTCACCCCCGGCTGGACCGTCACCGACGCGGCCGTCTCCCACCACCGCCCCGAAGGCCGCGTCCCGAGCGACCACTGGCCGGTTGTCGCGACGCTGTCCCTCTAGATCCTCGGACGTCAGATGACGATGTGCCAGCGGAGCAGGAACGCGCCGATGGACAGGACCAGGTAGAGCAGGACGAGCAGCGCGCCGACACCTGGCCGCGGGCGGTGCCGGCGGGTCGGGGTGTCCGCGGCCTGCTGCCGGATCGCCGCCATCACGGCGCCGACCTCGGCGGCGCGGTCCTTCGGGATGCCGTTGATCTCGTTCTCGTCCCGGCCGTGGGTCAGCACGACGTTGTCGTCGCCGATCTCGATCGCGTCCACGTCCTGCCAGGACAGGCTCCGGATCAGCATGCTCGTCCGCGCCTTCAGCGAGGTCGCGGTCAGCTCGACCCGGTAGAGCACGACGCCGCCGGCAACTCGTACCACCGAGGCGCCGATGATGGTCAGCAGGCCGACCGCGAGCATGTCCCGGGCGCCCATCCACAGCCACGAGTTCAGCGCGGGCACGACGATGAAGGGCAGGACGAACAGCGCCCACGCCCACCAGGGCGCCGGGTCCAGCGGCACACGCCACGGGAGCTGCGGCACCTCGTGCTGCTGTGGCTGCGCAGGTGTGGTGGCCGGCTCGACCGAACCATTACCCATGGGCGGAATCATCCCTCGAACATGGCAGGAATACCTCGGCGCCCAACCTTAACGCCACCTGAGCGACAGGTGTTACTCAGCGGCCAAATCTCGTGACCGGTTGCGAGCGGCTTCGATCGCGGACAGGAACGCGGCGCGGACCTTGTGGTCCTCCAGCTCGCGGACCGCCGCGGCCGTGGTGCCACCCGGGGAGGTGACGCGTTCACGCAGTACGGTCGGGTGCTCGCCGGTTTCGCGGAGCAGCTTCGCCGAGCCGACCACGGTCTGTACGACCAGATCGGTGGCCGTACCGCGGGGCAGACCCATGTGTACGCCCGCCTCGATCATCGCCTCGACCACGAAGAACAGGTACGCCGGGCCAGAGCCGGAAATCGCGGTCACCGCGTCCTGCTGCTTCTCCGGCACCCGGATCACCCGGCCGGTCGCGGCCAGCAGGCTCTCGGCCAGCTCCAGGTGGCTCTCGTCGCAGTGCGCGCCACGCGAGATGGCGGCCATCCCCTCGTCCACCAGGGCAGGCGTGTTCGGCATCACGCGTACGACGGCGACGCCTTCCGGCAACCGCGACTCGACGAACCGGGTGCTGATACCGGCAGCCAGCGAAACCACCGTCTGCTCGACCCGGATCGCGGGCGCGATCTCCGCGAGCAGGTCAGGCATGTCCTGCGGCTTCACCACGAGCACCAGCGTGTCCGCCTGCTTCGCCGCCTCGACGTTGGTGACGACCTCCACCCCGTACCGCTCCCGCAGCTCAGTGGCACGCTCCGGCCTGCGCTCGGTGATCAGGAGGTCCTGCGGTCGCCGGCCGGCCCGAATCAGCCCGGACAGCAACGTCTCCCCCATCACTCCGGCCCCGAGGACCGCCACCTGTGCACTCATGGTCCACAGGCTAGCGCGAGGCGGGCGGGCTACTTCTTGCTGATCAAGGAGCGGGCGAAGAACCGCAGGTTCGCGGGCCGTTCGGCGAGGCGGCGGACCAGGTAGCCGTACCAGTCCTCGCCGTACGGGATGTAGACGCGCACGGTGTGCCCCTGCCCGGCCAGCCGGAGCTGCTCCTCGGGGCGGATGCCGAACAGCAGCTGGTACTCGAAACTGCCCGGCTGCCGGTTCGCGCGGTCGGCGAGCGCGCCCGCGATCGAGATCAGCCGCGGGTCGTGCGAGGCGATCATCGGGTAGCCGGCGCCGTTCATCAGTACCTTCGTCGCGCGTACGTACGCCTTGTCGACCTGGCGCTTCTCCTGGAACGCGACCGACTCCGGCTCCTTGTACGCGCCCTTGCACAACCGGACCCGGGAGCCGGCGTACGCGAGGTCGCGGCAGTCGGCCTCGGTCCGCCGCAGGTACGCCTGCAGGACCGCGCCGGTCTCCGGGAAGTCCTGGCGCAGCTCGTGCAGGATGCCCAGCGTGGAGTCGGTGGTGGTGTGGTCCTCCATGTCGAGGGTCACCGTCGTGCCGGCGTTGCGGGCCGCGCGGCAGATGGTGCGCGCGTTCTCCAGCGCGATCTTCTCGCCGTCGCCCGGCAGCGCCTGGCCGACGGCGGACAGCTTCACCGAGACCTCGGCGTGCTTGGTCAGGCCGGCGGCGGCGAGCTTCTTCAGCAGGTCGAGGTACGCGTCGGCGGTGGCCTGCGCGGCGGCCAGGTCGGTGACGTCCTCACCGAGGTGATCGAGCGTCACGTTCAGGCCGTTGCTGACCAGCTTCTCGGTCGCCAGCACGGCCTCCGGAGCGGTCTCACCGGCGACGAACCGCGCCACGATCCCACTGGACACCGGCAGCGACGACACTGCCTTCTTGATCTGGGGGCTGCGGGACATGCCCAGCAGGACTCGCCGAAGCACTACGTGTTCCTCCTCGTCAAACCCACCCAGCCGCAGTGGTGTCTGCAGGCTACGCGCCTGAACTGAGCGCTCCCTAATCGTGTGGCCGGGACCACACCAGCAGGTGTACTGGTTCGGCGGTCGCACCCCTGGCTGGGAGAAGATGCGCGCATGCCCATCTTCAAGCGCCGGAAGCGGATCGTGGTGGACGCCGACCCGATCGGCGCGTTCTGGTCCTGGTGGGCCGGTACCGGCGCCACGACGGTCGCGGACGCCGTCACCCGCCGGCAGCCGGCCGACGCGAACGCGACGCTGAACGAGCGGATCGCCCGCATCCACCCGGACCTGGAGTGGGAGCTCGGGCCCGGGCTGCACGCCGAGCACGTGCTGATCGTCACCGCCGCCGGCAACCCGGCCCAGCGCGCGGTCGCCCGCCGCTGGCTGCGGGCCGCGCCGACGTCGGACCAGGTCTGGGAGTACGCCGACCTGCGCCGCCCCGGACCCGCGGTGACGATCCAGTTCGACGGACTGCCGCCGGTCGCGATCGACGAATCGCTGGTGTCGATCGATCCGGATTCGGCGTCGGTGCATGTCGGCGTACACCACCCGGTGTTCGGGACCCTGCCGGTGGACGCGCAGCGTCGGGTGACCTTCCTGATCCTCGATCTGGTCCTGGGTGAGGAGATGGTGGAGACCTGGGTCGGCGCGATCGACCCGCTGGCGGAGGCACCCGCGGGCGCCGTACCCGTACAGGAGTTGCTGCCCGCGGTGGCCGGGTTCGCCGCCGAGCACACCCTCGACGACGGCAGCCCGGCCTGGAAGATGCTGGAGGGTACGCGGGACGGTCGACGGGTGATCGCCACCGCCGAGTACCCACTGCGTTCGATCCGCCGGCCGCACCTCGACACGCACGTCGCGGTCTCGATCCAGTACCCCTTGGTCCGCGACGACGGCCTGCCCGAATCCGAGATGCTGGACGAACTCCGCGCCTTCGAGGACCACCTCACCGACCGCCTCGGCGGCTCCGGCAACCTGCTCGCCCACGAGACGTCGGCCGGCACCCGAATCCTGCACTACTACACCGACAGCACCACCCCCGCCGACGCCCAGCTGCAAGCCGCCACCACCGGCTGGCCACACGGCAAAGTGACCCTGGTCACCACCCCCGACCCCGCCTGGCAGAATGTCGCCCACCTCTCCAGTTAGCCCCACCGGACGGATTCGTATGCGAATCTGGTGACGGTGCAACCTGGGGGATTCGGCTTTCCGTCTTGAGGTGGAGATGGAGAGTGGAGGCTTGGATGGCGGAGCGGGACCGGGAGTACGTCGAGTTCGTCGAGGTGGCGGGCGCGGCGTTACGGCGGACGGCGTTCTTGGTGTCGGGAGATCGGCACAAGGCGGACGACATCGTCCAGGACGCGCTGTACAAGCTGTATCTGGCCTGGCCCAAGGTGCGGCGGGTCGGTAACCCGCTGGCCTATGCGCGCCGGATGGTGGTGAACGTGGCGTACGACGGTACGCGGCGGCCTTGGCGGCGTGAGGTGGCGATCGCCGAGGTACCGGACCGAGTGGTTCCGGACGACTTCGCCCACGGTCACGCCGAGCGGGACGAGGTACTGGCAGCACTGAGGTCACTCGGGCCGCGGCAGCGCGCCTGCGTGGTGCTGCGGTACTACGAGGACCTGTCGGTCGAGCAGACCGCGGAGATCCTCGGCTGCTCGGAAGGCACCGTGAAAAGCCAGGCAGCTCGTGGGCTCGACACTCTCCGACGAGCCATCGACCTCCGGCGATCCGGCCGGGCGGCGCTGTGAAGGAGAACAAGATGGATGACACACGTGAGGTCAGCGCCGAGTTGCACCGGCTGGCCGACGGCGAGCCGCTGGAGCCGTTCGACACGGCTCAGCTGGTGGCCAAGGGCCGCCGCGGCCGGCGCCGCCGCAAGCTGTTCGGCGCTGGTGGGGCCGTCGCCGGGGTTGCCGTGATCGCGCTGGGCGCCGCCCTGGTACCGAACCTGACCAGCGCCGACCGGCAGCCGAGCGTTGCCGGGCAGGACAGCTCGATGTTCGAGGCCGTGCCCGGTGTGCCCAGCGGGGAGGCCGGCGTCAATCAGACGATCAGCAAGGCGGAGGCCGAGCGCCGCTGCGCGCTCCGGAACCCGGAGCAGAAGCTACCCCTCATGGGCAAGACGTTCCGCTCGGTGCATTCCGCCGTCTACGACCTCCGGAACGGGACGAAGCCGGGGAGCTGTGACATCCCGGGCGGCGACAAGCCGACCGCGGCACTGGTCGCGGAGGTCCAGAAGACCAAGAGTGTCCCGGCAGATCTCGCCGGCCAGCTGAAGGCCTGCTCGGTGGCCGCCTGGTCCGACCTGACCAAGTGGACGGTCGTCGCCCAGGACCGGAACGCCGCGCTCGGCAAGGCGATTGTGGTCGCGGTCTCGCCGTCGAGGCAGAAGGCGGTCAACTGCACCCTGCAAACCGATGAGAATGCGCCCTGGTACGACCTGACCAGCATCGGTTCGCTGACGCTGGACAAGATCGACCCGAACCTCGACCCGGCCATGCCGGCGGTCGGCAACAAGCGCCTCGACCTGTACTCGGGCGGTGGCGGCGGCGGGCAGTGCCACAACGGGGCCTGCTTCGGTGACACCTACGTCGACTGGGGCCGGGCCGCGTCGAACGCGACCAAGGTCAAGGTTCAGCAGGGCACCGGCCCGGTGCAAGAGGTGCCGGTGAACGACGGCTGGTTCGCCTACGTCTTCACTTCCAAGGCCAAGCACCCCGCGAAGGTGTTCCCGAAGGCCACTGCCTATGACAAGAACAACAAGGTGGTAAGGGTCTTCGGAGAAAACTGACCCCGCCCGCCCGGGCCGTGCTGACACCACGGTCCGGGCGGTCTGCGTTCTCAGGCGGTACGGCGTTTCAGGGTGGCGGCGCCGAGACCGAGCGCGGCGAGGATGAAGGCCAGTACGACCAGCGCGTCGCCGCCGGTACCGGTGGCGAAACCGTTGCCCTTGGCAACCCCCAGAACGGCGTCGACCGCGTAGGACAGTGGAAGTACGTCACTGATCGCGCGCAGGACACCCGGTAGCTGATCGCGCGGCACGAGCAATCCACACAGCAGGATCTGCGGAATCATCACGGCCGGCATCAGCTGGACGGCCTGGAACTCGGTCCGCGCGAAAGCACTCGCGAACAAGCCGAGCGCCGCGCCCAGTACGCCGTCGAGCACCGCGACCACCCCGAGCTGCCAGGCAGCACCCTGGATCTGCAAGTCCAGCAGATAAAGGGCGATCGACACCACTACGAGCGCCTGCACAACGGCTATCAGCGCAAAGGCCAACGCGTACCCGAGCAGGAAATCCAGCTTTGCCATCGGCATCGTGAACAACCGCGACAGCGTCCCGCTGGACCGCTCCCGCAGCGTCGCCACCGAGGTGACCACGAACATGATGATCGACGGGAAAACCGCCAGCAGCGGCCCGCCGACCCGGTTGAAGGTGTTCGGCGAGTCGGTGAACATCCAGTACATCAGGCTGACCAGCAACGCCGGCAGCACGATCAGCATCACCACCGTCCGACGATCCCGGCGCAACTGCGCCAGCACCCGGGCCGCGACCGCGAACGTCACCCGCGGAGTCATCGTGCACCTGCCTTCCGGTCGATCAGGGTGAGAAACGCCTGCTCGATGTCGGCCGTACCGGCCGAAGTGAGCAGCGCGTCGGGTGTGTCGTCGGCGAGCAGCTCCCCCTCGCGCATCAGCAACAGCCGATCGCAGCGCGACGCCTCGTCCATGACATGACTGGACACCAGCAGCGTCGCGCCCACGTCGGCCAGCTCGTGGAACAGGTTCCAGAGATCACGCCGGAGCACGGGATCCAGCCCGACCGTTGGTTCGTCCAACACCAGCAGCTCGGGGCTGCCGAGCAGCGCCGCGGCCAGGGACGCGCGCGAACGTTGGCCACCCGACAGCTGGTCGACCCGAGCATCGGCGTGCGTCGTCAGGTCGACCGCCTCGATCACCCGTTGCACATCCGCCGGCTCGACCCCGAGCACCGCGGCGAAGAAGCGCAGATTCTCGGTCACGGTCAGGTCGCCGTACACGCTCGGCTCCTGGGTCACGTACCCGATCCGGCCGCGCAGCTTCGGCGCGCCGGCCGGCTGCCCGAGCACCGACACGTCGCCGGTGACCCGCGCCTGCAGGCCGACGATCGCGCGGATCAGCGTGGTTTTGCCGCAGCCGGACGGCCCGAGCAGGCCGGTCACCGTTCCGGCCCGGAGGTCGAAGCCGACCCCGTGCAGTACCTCCCGGTCGCCGCGTACGACGACCACGTCCCGGCAGCTCACGGCGTTTTTCATCATATGATGAATTTAGCGCGTGCAACATCGCCTGGCAACAACCCCGGTCAGCTGACGGCGTACCCGGTGGCGGCGCTCAGCGCGCCCAGTTCGGGTTCGCCGTACCGCGCCCGCAACGCGTCGAACGCGACGGCCTTGTCCGCGCCGAACCGCGCGACCTCAGCGGCGTACGTGGCCCCGGACAGGAACACCGGCGGCGTCCGTTTGCTGTGGAACTTGTCGGCGTAAAGGACCAGCTCTTCCTCGGGGGTCGCCGGTACGTAGTCCGCGACCGGGATCGGCAAACCCTGCCGCACCACGTCCTCCCGGGTGATCCCGACCCCGGTGTGACAGGACGCGAACCGGCAGAGTTCGACCGGATATCCGAGTGACGCCAGCAGTTCATGGCCGAGTACGCCATGCCGGATGTACGCGGTCGAGTCCAGCCGGTACACGCCGATGTCGTGCAGCAACGCACCCGCGCGTACGAGGTCGGTGTCGAGGTCCAGCCGGGTGAAGAACTGTTCCGCCACCGAACACACCAGCCGGCAATGCTCGGACACAAGCTCGTACGAACCGCGGCTCGGCGCGCATTCGCGATGCAGCGCGCGGATCTCGCGGTCGGTCGGGACCCGCATCAGCCGTCGATGTACTGCTGGATCGCGGGCGCGATGCGGTCGATCAACGTACTCAGGTCGGCGTCGGCGACCGGCTCGAGCTCGACCAGGTACCGGGTCAGTGCGACGCCGAACAGGTGGCCGGCGATCAGGCCGGCCCGGAGCCTGGCGTCCGGCGGCCCGATGAACCGCGAGACCGGTTCCAGGATCATGCCGGTCATCCCCTCGCGCATCGTCCGCGCCACCGCCTCGCTGGTGACGACGCTGCGCAGCATCGCGGTCATCCGCTGCCGCCCGTCGGCCGACTCCCAGACGCCGAGGAAGAGGGTCACGATCCGCCGTCCGAGCTCCGAGCGCGGACCGTCGACGATCCGCGCCGCCATCTGCCGCGGGTCCAGCGGCAGCGCCATCGCCTCGATGAACAGCTCGTCCTTGCCGCCGAAATAGTGGTGCACCAGCGCCGCGTCCACGCCGGCCTGCCGGGCGACGGCACGGAGCGAGGTGGCCGCGAATCCCTTCTCCGCAAAGGTCTCCCGGGCCGCCTTGACGATCTCGCCGCGGGTGTCCGGACCGCCCGGCCGCCGGCCCGGCGACCGTCCCGACGCCGGGCGGCCCGACGACGACCGGCTTGACGACGACCGGCCCGACGCCGGAGGGCGCGCGGTCGTCACGGCGCCAGCTCCGAGACCACCCCGTCCGGGGTGACCGCGAACGGGGTCCGGCGGGAGGATTTGCGGACGAAGTGCTTGCGGGTGAACTCCAGCGACTCGACCAGGTCGATCTCGCGCTCGGAGCGGCTGGTCGCGCGCCGGGTGTTGATCTCGATGATGATGTGGCCGCGGAAATCCTGGGTGGCCAGCGTCGACAGCAGCTCTGCCGCGCGCTGCGTACCGCGACCCGGCACCAGGTGCTCGTCCTTCGCGGAGCCGGTGCCGTCGGTCAGGTGTACGTGCGTGAGGCTCTTGCCCATCGTCGCGGCCAGCTCGACGCAGTCCTGTTCCGCGGTGGACGCGTGCGACAGGTCCAGCGTGGTGTGCGCGTACGTCTGCTCGGTCGGGTCCCAGCTCGGCGCGTACGCCTGCAGGCCCTTGCCCGGCGCCCGCCACGGGTACATGTTCTCGACCGCCAGCGTCACGCCCGTCTCGGCCTCGAGCCGGGCGACCCCCTCGACGAACCCGCGCGCGTAGTCACGCTGCCAGCGGAACGGCGGATGCACGACGACCACGTCGGCACCGAGTTCCTTCGCCGCCTCGGCGCTGCGCTCGAGCTTGCTCCACGGGTCGGTGCCCCACACCCGCTGCATGATCAGCAGCGTCGGCGCATGGATCGCCAGCACCGGCAGCTGGTGGTAGTCGATCAGCCGCTGGATCGCGTCGATCTGGGTACTCAGCGGGTCGATCCCGATCATCACCTCGACCCCGTCGTACCCGAGCCGCGCGGCGAGCTCGAACCCGCTGGCGGTCGACTCCGGGTACACGGAGGCAGTGGACAGGCCGATCTTCGCGGTCGTACGGGGGTTCATTCGCTCACCGGGGTTGCAGCTGGTCGAGCCGGGACAGGATGACGCCTTCACGCAGGGCCCACGGGCAGACCTCGAGCGCGGGCAGGTCGAAGAGGTCCATCACCGCGTCCGCGACCAGGGCACCGGCGGTCAGCTGGAAGGCGCGGCCGGCCGAGACGCCCGGCAGCGCGGCCCGCTCGGCGGCCGTCATCGTGGTCAGCTTCGGAATCCACTCGTTCAGGTCGTCCCGGTTCAGCAGCCGTGGGACGTACGGCCCGTCGGCGGACGGCGCCGCGCCGGCGATCCGGGCCAGCGAGCGGAAGGTCTTGCTGGTGGCGACCGAACGCTGCGGCTTGCCGGCCCGCAGGATCGGGCCCGCGACGGCGGCCAGCTCCATCCGGATCCGGCGGCGTAACGCGCGTACCTCGTCCTTGTCCGGCGGGTCGGCGGTCAGTCCCTCCCGGGTCAGCCGGCCGGCGCCGAGCTGGACCGATTCCGCCACCGTCGGCTGCTCGTCCGACCCGGCCGCGATCTCCAGCGAGCCGCCACCGATGTCGAACACGCACAGCCGGCCGGAGGACCAGCCGAACCACCGGCGGACGGCCAGGAAGGTCAGCCGAGCCTCGTCCTCGCCGCTGAGCACCTCCAGCGTGACGTCGGTTTCCTTGTGTACCCTGGCCAGCACCTTCTCGCCGTTCGGTGCCTCCCGCAGCGCCGAGGTGGCGAACGACAGCACCGACTCGCAGCCCTTGTCCTCGGCCAGCGCGACCGCTTCCTTGACGAACTCGACCAGCCCGTCGGCACCGGACTCGTCGATCCGCCCGTCGGTGTCCAGGTGCTCGGCCAGCCGCAGCTCGGTCTTGTGCGAGTACGCCGGTAACGGCGCGGCACCACGATGCGCGTCCACCACGAGCAGGTGGACGGTGTTGGATCCCACGTCGAGTACGCCGAGCCGCATACCCTCACGCTACTGGACAATCGGATAGCGGCCCCCATCACGGCTTTTCCGGAGTCGGCGTTCGGGTTGCGGCGGTCCGGCGCGTACGCTTTCCGGGTGCCTGAGGTTTCTCTCGACTTTCCCCGTGCCTGGGTCGAGTTCGTCGACCCCGACGACGCCGATCAGGTGTTCCGCTGCGACCTGACCTGGCTGACCTCCAACTGGTCCTGCATCTTCGGCGGTGGTTGCCAGGGGATCTACAAGGGCCGCCCGAACGACGGCTGCTGCACGCTCGGCGCGCACTTCTCCGATGACGACGACGAGAAGCGGGTGAAGAAGTACGTCAAGGAGCTCGGCAAGGAGGACTGGCAGTTCCGCAAGGAAGGCCGGGCGAACGGCTGGGTCGAGACCGATGACGACGGCGACCGCAAGACCCGGGTCTGGGAAGGTGCCTGCATCTTCCTGAACCGCCCGGGGTTCTCCGGTGGCGCCGGTTGCGCGCTGCACGGGCTGGCGCTGAAGCGCGGCGTGCACTTCGTCGAGACGAAGCCGGACGTGTGCTGGCAACTCCCGATCCGGCGTACGTTCCGGGACGTGGAGCGGCCGGACGGGACGACGTACACCGAGGTCGGCATCGGCGAGTACGACCGCCGCGGCTGGGGCCCCGGCGGGCACGACCTGGACTGGTACTGCACCGGTAACACCGAGGCGCACATCGCGGTCGAGCCGGTGTACGAATCGAGCAAGGTCGAACTGCAAACGCTGATGGGCCTCAAGGCGTACGACGTACTCGCCGAACTGTGCCGCCAGCGCCTCGAGGCAGTACATCCGCTGCTGCCGCACCCGGCTTCCAAATAGCCTGACGACACACCCCGCTCGGCGGTTGTCGGTGCGGGGCGCAAGAATGGCTGGCATGCGTCTGGATCATCTGTCGTACGCGTGCGGACCGGATGGGTGCGCGGCCACGCTCGAGCGGCTTTCGGAGCTGCTCGGGGCGGAGTTCGTGGATGGTGGGGTGCACCCGCGGTTCGGGACCGTCAACCACATCCTGCCGCTGGAGAACGACCGGTACATCGAGGTCGTGGACGTGCTCGACCACCCGGCGTCGGACAAGGCGCCGTTCGGGCAGGCGGTGCGGGCCCGGAAGGAGCTCGGCGGCGGCTGGCTCGGGTGGGTGGTCGAGGTCACCGACCTGGCCGCGATCGAGCAGCGCCTCGGCCGGCAGGCCGTACCAGGGAACCGGCACCGCCCGGACGGGGTGAACCTGACCTGGCGGCAGCTCGGCGTGAAGGGCCTGATCGCGGACCCGCAGCTGCCGTTCTTCGTGCACTGGGACGACCTCAGCCAGCACCCGTCGATCGGCGGCAAGGACATCAAGCTGACCGCGCTCGAGATCGCCGGCGACCCGGCCCGGGTGACGGACTGGATCGGCCACCCGGCCGACCACCTGCTCGACGACCTCGACGTCGCCTGGGTCGGCCCGAACGGCCAGCCCGGCCTGGTCGCCGCGGTCTTCAACACCCCGAACGGGGTCGTCCGGCTCTAAAGGTTCTCGAGGCCGGCCAGCGAGGCTTCGAGGTGGCCGAGCAGGCGTTGCAGGTGCGGTACGGTGCGGCGGCAGCCGACCAGGCCGAAGTGGAGCTGGTGGGCGTAGCTGGTGACGCTGATGTTCAGCGCCTGGCCGTTCAGCACGATGCTTGCCGGGTACATCCCGAGCAGCCGGGACCGGTTCCAGTACAGCGGGCTTTCGCGCGGGCCGGGTACGTTCGAGATGACCAGGTTGTACGGGGGTGGCGCCAGGCCCGCGACACCGGGGAGGACCGCGGCCGGACCGGCGACGCCGAAGCCGAGCGCGCCGACGATCAGGTTCTGTAACGGGGTGAGGCCGGAGAGCACGCTCTTGGCGTGCGCGGTCGACGCCATGATCCGGCGAATCCGCCGCTCCGGATCGGCCTCGTCGGTGGCCAGATCGGCGATCAGGGTACCGAGCGAGTTACCACCACCGGGCGCGGGGTTGCCGCCGGCGGGTGTGCTCTCGCGGTCGCGGAGCGAGACCGGGACCATCGCGGTCAGCGACTTGTCCGGCAGCGCGTTCAGTTCCAGCAGATAGTTGCGCAGGGCCCCAGAACACATCGCCAGCAGGACGTCGTTCAGAGTCGCCCCGGAGATCGCCCGAACCTTCTCCAGCCGCTCGATCGGCCACGACTGCGCCGCGAACCGCCGCGCCCCGGTCACCCCTTGGTTGAACACCGTCCGCGGCGCCTGAAACGGCATAGTCGCTTGTACGAGTCCCTTGACGCCGGCAAGCGGCAGGCCGGCCACGTCCACAACTGTTTTGAGGATGTCTGTAGGCGTCCGGGTGATGGTGGGCAGCCAACCATTCCCGGACTGTGGATCTGCAGGTTCCGGCGGCAGGGCGTACGTGGCGGGCATGCCGGTTCGGGTCGGGTCGGTGGTGAGGGTCTTCTGCATCCAGCGGAGCGCGGTGACGCCGTCGATCATCGAGTGGTGGATCTTGCTGTAGACCGCGAACCGGCGGCCCTCGACGCCGTCGATCAGGTGCATCTCCCAGAGCGGGCGATGCCGGTCCAGCAGGGTGCCGTGCAGGCGGCTGGTCAGCTCGAACAGCTCCCGGACCCGGCCCGGCCGCGGCAGCGCCGACAGCCGTACGTGGTAGTCGAGGTCGATCGCGTCGTCCTGCTCCCACGACCAGTAGCCGAGGTCCTGTATCCGGTTGCGGACGCGTCGGGCGAACTGCGGGTTCACCTCCGGCGCCGCGACCAGCTCGTGGTACAGCCGGGAGACGAAGTCCCGCGAGCTCTCCGGGAACACCTGGTCCCGCCCGGCGCCTTCGGGCAGCTCGAAGAGCATCAGCCCGCCGACGTGCATCGGCTGTTCACGGCTCTCGCCGCCCAGGAACATGGCGTCCAGCGGCCCGACAGCGCTCATCGCACCATCGTCGCCACCGCACCCGAACCTCGTCCACCCCCGCGCCCGACGCTTCACCAAGCCTTTCCGGAAAGAAGCCGGCAGCCTGCGCAAACTTTGTTCCGGAAAGATGTTGAGATGTCAGGGGCGTGAGAGGGTTTGGGCGTGACTAGCCAGCGGACGACGTTGCGGGTACTGGTGGCGAGCAACGCGCTCGGAGGGGTCGCGACGGCCAGCGGGTTCGCGGTGGCGGCGCTGCTCGCGGAGAACGTGTCCGGGTCCACCTCGCTGGCCGGCCTGGTAGCCACGTCCACCACTCTCGGTGCGGCCGTCCTGGCCGTACCGCTTGCCGGGCTGGCCCGCTCGCACGGCCGGCGGGTGTCGCTGTCGCTCGGCTACCTGCTCGCGTTCGCCGGGGCCGCGCTCACGATCGTGGCCGCGCAACTCGGTTCGCTGGCGTTGCTGCTCGCCGCCGGCTGTCTCTTCGGCAGCGGCTCCGCTTCGAACCTGCAGTCCCGGTACGCCGCCACGGACGCCGCCGAACCGAGCCGGATCGCCCGCTCACTCGGCCTGGTCGTCTGGGCCACGACGATCGGCGTCATCGTCGGTCCGAACCTCACCGGCGTCGGCGGCTCGGTCGGTTCGTCGCTCGGCATCCTCGCGCTGGCCGGCCCGTACGTGTTCTCGGTGGTCGCCTTCGGTCTGAGCGCGGCCACGGTCTGGGTGGGCATGCGCAGCCAGGTACGCCCCGAGAAGGTCGAACGGCAGCCGCTGGCCGCGACCTTTCGGCTGGTGGTCGGCATCCCGCACGCCCGGCTCGGCCTGCTGGCCATCGCCACCGCGCATGCCGTGATGGTCGGCGTGATGTCGATGACTTCGGTGCACCTACGGCACCACGGCGCATCGCTGACGATCGTCGGCTTCGTCATCAGTGGCCACGTGGCCGGCATGTACGCCCTGTCGCCGCTGACCGGCTGGCTGGCCGACCGGCTCGGCCGCATCCCCACGATCGGCATCGGCCTGGGCATTCTCGCCATCGCGATGACCATCGCCGCGGTTGCTCCGGACGACGCGCACGTGTTGACCGGAGTAGCGCTGTTCACGCTCGGGCTGGGTTGGTCGGCCTGTCTGGTCGCCGGGTCGACGCTGCTGTCGCGGTCGGTTCCCGATGACATCCGTACCTCGGCGCAGGGTCTGTCCGACCTGACCATGGGCATCCTGGCCTCCATTTCCGGCACGGCCGCCGGCCCGGTGCTGGCCTACCTCGGCTTCCACTGGCTCGCCATCTTCTGCGGCATTCTGCTGATCCCGGTCGCCGTCCTCGCCGCTACTACCAAGCAGGCAATGGTTAGGGTCTAGGGCTGTGAGCATCGCGGACGGTGGGATTCCGAGCCCGAACATCTGGCACCACCCGAAGGTGTACGAGCTCGAGAACCGCGCGGTCGACCCGGACGGCGTGATCGAGCCGGCCATGCGGGCGATCCGGGACTGGACCGGCGCGACCGTGCTGGACATCGGCTGCGGGACGGGCTTCCACCTGCCGATGTTCGCCGCGACCGCCGCGCGGGTGGTCGGCGTGGAGCCGCACGGTGCCCTCGCGGAAGCAGCCCGACGGCGTACGCGGGCGCTGCCGAACGTCGAGGTACGCCAAGGAACCGCGCAGCGGCTGCCCGTACCGGACTCGTCGGTGGACGTGATGCACGCGCGCTGGGCGTACTTCTTCGGTCCGGGTTGTGAGCCCGGTCTGGCCGAGCTGGACCGGGTCATGCGGCACGGCGGTACGGCGTTCGTGATCGACAACGACGGGAGTCGGTCGACGTTCGGAAGGTGGTTCAGCGCTTCGTACCCGATGATCAAGGCGCCGGAGGTGGAGCGGTTCTGGGCGGATCGCGGCTGGCACCGTACGCCGCTGGACATGGGTTGGCGGTTCGAGAGCCGGGCGGACCTGGAGGCGGTGGTGAAGATCGAGTTCACCCCCGCGGACGCCCGCCGCATCCTGGCGGCGCACCAGGGCACCGAGGTCGACTACGCGATCAACCTCTGGACCCGAACCTTCTGAAAGCACCTTGAAGCGTCTTGTCGGTGGTCTCGCCTAGGTTGTTCCCATGGCTAAGGCGGCGACTCAGGCGAAGGGCAAGTCCGCGTTCGCGTGCTCGGAGTGTGGGTGGACTTCGGCGCGCTGGATCGGGCGGTGCGGTGAGTGCCAGGCCTGGGGGACGGTGGCCGAGGTCGGCGCGGCCAAGTCGGCGCGGATCACCGCGGGCCCGGTGACGTCGCCGGCACTGCCGATCGGCAAGGTGTCGGCGATCGAGGCCGAGTCCCGGCCGACCGGGATCGGCGAGCTGGACCGGGTGCTCGGCGGCGGGGTGGTGCCGGGCGCGGTGATCCTGCTCGCCGGTGAGCCCGGGGTCGGCAAGTCCACGCTGCTGCTGGAGGTCGCGGCCCAGTCCGCGCGCGGCGGCCAGCGCACGCTGTACGTGTCCGGTGAGGAGTCGGCCGCCCAGGTGCGGCTCCGGGCCGGCCGCACCGACGCGCTCGTCGACGAGCTGTACCTCGCGGCCGAGACCGACCTGGGCGCGGTGGTCAGCCAGGTAGACGCGGTCGAGCCGTCCTTCCTGGTGATCGACTCGGTGCAGACCATGGCGCACCCCGATGTGGACGGCGCGCCCGGTGGCGTGACCCAGGTCCGCGAGGTGACCGGCGCCCTGGTCCGGCTGGCGAAGGAGCGGCACATCGCGGTCGTGCTCGTCGGGCACGTGACCAAGGAGGGCGCGATCGCCGGCCCGCGGATGCTGGAGCACCTGGTCGACGTGGTGCTGGCGTTCGACGGCGACCGGCACTCCGGGTTCCGGATGGTGCGCGCGACCAAGAACCGGTTCGGCCCGTCCGACGAGGTCGGCTGCTTCGACATGGTCGACACCGGGATCGTCGAGGTCACCGACCCGACCGGCCTGTTCGTGTCCGAGCACGCCGAGCCGGTCGCCGGGACCTGCGTGACCGTGATGATGGAGGGCCGCCGCCCGCTGCTGGCCGAGGTGCAGGCCCTGGTCGGCCCGTCCGCGGCACCACAGCCACGCCGGACCACGTCCGGGCTGGAGTCGTCCCGGGTCGCGATGGTGCTGGCCGTGCTCGGCAACCGCGCCGGGCTGAAGCTGACCGACCAGGAGGTGTACGTGGCGACCGTCGGCGGTGTGAAGATCACCGAGCCGGTGGCCGATCTCTCGGTCGCGATCGCGGTCGCGTCCTCGGTGATGGACCGGCCGATCCACCCCGGCCTGGTCGCGATCGGCGAGGTCGGGCTGGCCGGTGAGGTGCGCCGCGTCGGCGGCCTGGAGAAGCGGCTCGCGGAGGCCGCCCGGCTCGGGTTCACCAAGGCGATCGTGCCGGCCGACGTGCCGAACCGGAGCAAGGACCTGAAGCCGATGGACATCCAGAAGAAGTACGGCCTGCGCACCTTCGCGGCCCCCGATCTGCCCTCCGCGCTGATGGCGGCCGGCCTGGCCTGACACCTGTGTTCCGTACCACCCGGACGCCTGTGTTCCCCACCACAGGGTGGGACGAGGGATCAACAGCCACCGGATCCGGAACGTACGCTGGGGTCGCCCCACCGGGTTCGGCGCTGAGCCCGGGATGCCCCTTGGACGACTGCAGGAGCACCTGATGACCGGATCAAGAGTTGTCGCGCTCGGCCACTACCAGCCGGAGCGAGTGCTCACCAACGCCGAGCTCGCCACCATGGTCGAGACGAACGACGAATGGATTCAGAGCCGGGTCGGCATCCGGGAGCGCCGGATCGCGGCGCCGGACGAGTCGGTCGACGAGATGGCCTGGCGGGCCGCCGACAAGGCGGTCGCGAACGCCGGCCTGGACGTCGCCGAGATCGACTACGTGGTGGTCGCCACCTGCACCGCGATCGACCGGTCGCCGAACATCGCGGCCCGGGTCGCGGCCCGGCTCGGCCTCGGCAACCCGGCCGCCATCGACGTGAACACCGCCTGCTCCGGTTTCGCGTACGCGCTGGCCACCGCTGATCAGGCGATCCGGGCCGGTGCCGCCTCGAAGGCGCTGGTGATCGGCGTCGAGAAGCTCAGCGACTGGACCGACTGGACCGACCGCACCACCTGCGTACTGATCGGCGACGGCGCCGGCGCGGCCGTCCTGGTCGCCGACGACGCTGACGACACCGACGGCGTGCCCGGGGTCGGCCCGGTGGTCTGGGGTTCGGTGCCGGAGATGTCCGACGCGGTCCGGATCGAGGGCCGCGACGGCCCGTTCGCGCAGGAGGGCCTGAGCGTCTTCCGCTGGGCCACCACGCAGCTCCCACGGATCGCCCAGCAGGTCTGCGAGAAGGCCGGCCTGAAGCCCGAGGAGCTCGGCGGCGTCGTCCTGCACCAGGCCAACCTGCGGATCATCGAGCCGCTCGCGAAGCGGCTCGGCGCGGTCAACGCGGTGGTCGCCAAGGACGTCGTCGAGTCCGGCAACACGTCCGCCGCGAGCATCCCGATCGCGCTCTCGAAACTGGTCGAGAAGCGCGAGATTCCATCCGGCGCGCCGGTGTTGCTGTTCGGATTCGGCGGCGGCCTTTCGTACGCCGGCCAGGTCATCCGCTGCCCCTGACACGACAGCGGCCAGGCACCGCCGGTACCGATTCACGCGGGGAACCGGCATTGCACGCTCCGGATGCACGGGCGGGTGCACGCGCACCCGCAACTGCACGCCGAACCGGGCAGTTCACACCCGCCAGTACGGCAGTTATCCGCGCCGCTCCGCCCGCGAGACCGCATAGACTCAGGTTCCGTGGCACCGAACACGGACAAGAACAGCACCGGCGCCCGGCTGCGCGCGACCCTCGCGGCGGTCGCCCCCGGCACCGAACTGCGTGAAGGCCTGGAGCGGATCCTGCGTGGGCGGACCGGCGCACTGATCGTGCTCGGTCACGACAAGGCGGTGGACGCGATCTCCACCGGCGGCTTCGAGATCGACGTCGAGTTCACCGCGACCGGCCTGCGCGAGCTCAGCAAGATGGACGGCGCGATCGTGCTCGACCGGGACGCGACCCGGCTGATCCGCGCCGCCGTCCACCTGATGCCGGACCCGGCGATCGTCACCCAGGAGACCGGTACCCGGCACCGCACCGCCGACCGGGTGCACCGGCAGACCGGCTTTCCGGTGATCTCGGTGTCGCAGTCGATGCACATCATCGCGCTGTACGTCGACGACCAGCGGTACGTACTCGAGGACTCCGGCGCGATCCTGTCCCGGGCGAACCAGGCCCTGGCCACTCTGGAGCGGTACAAGCTGCGGCTGGACGAGGTGTCCGGCACGCTGTCCGCGCTGGAGATCGAGGACCTGGTCACGGTCCGGGACGTGGCCGCGGTCGCGCAGCGGCTGGAGATGGTCCGCCGGATCGCCACCGAGATCGACGGGTACGTGGTCGAGCTCGGTACCGACGGCCGGCTGCTCACCCTGCAGCTGAACGAACTGGTCGCCGGGGTGGCCGGCGAGCGCGAGCTGGTGGTCCGTGACTACCTGCCGCCCGCGACCGGCCGGCGGCCGAAGACCGCCGACGACGTACTGGTCGAGCTGGACGCGGTCAGCCCGACCGACCTGCTCGACATCGGCCAGGTGGCGCGGGCCCTGCAGCTCGGCGGCGCCGAGCAGCTGGACGCCGCGGTCACCCCGCGCGGGTACCGGCTGCTGGCCAAGGTGCCGCGGCTGCCGGGCGCCGTGATCGACCGGCTGATCGACCACTTCGGCCACCTGCAGAAGTTGCTCGCGGCAAGCATCGACGACCTGCAGACGGTCGAGGGCGTCGGCGAGAACCGGGCCCGCACGGTCCGCGAGGGCCTGTCCCGGCTGGCCGAGTCCAGCATCCTGGAACGCTACGTGTAAGCACTGACAGTCACTCGACGCCTCCGGTTCGTGAAAGAACCGGAGGCGTCTTGCGTTTCGGCGCGAGGCGACTAATACTCCATGTGGAACATTTGGCGCGGAACAATCCATTTGGAGGATCATGGCGGAGCTGACGCCGCTGGCGATCTCGGTGCTGGCGCTGCTCGAAGAGAAGCCGATGCACGCCTACGAGATGTACCAGCTGCTGATCACCCGGAAGAACGACCGGATCGTCAAGGTCCGGCCCGGCTCGCTCTACCACACGGTCGAGCGGCTCGCCGGGCAGGAGTACGTCCGCGCCACCGGTACCGAACGCGCGGGCAACCGCCCCGAGCGCACCACGTACGAGATCACTCCGGCCGGCTCGGACGCGCTGATCCGCCGGGTCGAGCGCGGGCTGGAGAACTACGCCTACGAGTACCCGACGTTTCCGGTGCTGCTGAGTGAGGCACACAACCTGAAGGCGGACGACGCCGTCCTGCGGCTGCGGAGCCGGGTGGACGATCTGGACACCCTGCTGGCCGACGTGGACGCCACGCTCGGAAAGGCCACCGAGGTCGACGTGCCGGAGGTGTACCTGATCGGCGGGCTGTTCATGCGCCACCAGCTCGCCGCGGAGCGCGACTGGCTGGCCACCACCATCGAACGTATCGAGAGCAAGGACTTGGCATGGCAACCTCGCGAGAAGCAGTGAGGCCGGAGGTTCGGCCGTGGCCGGCGCTGTGGGCGCTGGTACTCGGCTTCTTCATGATCCTGGTCGACTCGACCATCGTCTCGGTCGCCACCCCGGCGATCCTCGAGGACCTCGGGTCGGACGTCGGCACCGTGGTCTGGGTGACCAGCGCGTACCTGCTCGCGTACGCGGTGCCGCTGCTGATCACCGGCCGGCTCGGCGACCGGATCGGCCCGAAGAAGCTGTACCTGGCCGGACTGGCCCTGTTCACGCTGGCCTCGATCTGGTGCGGACTGACGCACACCATCGAGCTGCTGATCGTGGCCCGGGTCTTCCAGGGTCTCGGCGCGTCGATGATGACGCCGCAGACGATGGCGGTGATCACCCGGATCTTCCCGCCGAACCAGCGCGGCCGGGCGATGAGCCTGTGGGGCGCGACCGCCGGCGTGGCGACACTGGTCGGCCCGATCCTCGGGGGCGTACTGGTCGACGGGCTCGGCTGGCAGTGGATCTTCTTCATCAACGCGCCGGTCGGCGTGATCGGCTTCGTCCTGGCGGTCCGCCTGGTACCGGACCTGCCGACGCACGAGCACAAGTTCGACCTGATCGGGGTCGTACTGAGCGCGGCCGGGCTGTTCCTGCTGGTGTTCGGCATCCAGGAAGGACAGAAGTACAACTGGGGCAAGATCACCGGGCCGATCTCGGTCTGGTCGCTGATCATCGCGGGCGTGGTCGTACTCGCCGCGTTCGTGATCTGGCAGTCGCGCAACCGCGGTGAACCATTGCTGCCGCTCGGACTGTTCAAGGACCGGAACTTCTCCCTCGCCAACGTCGCGATCACCACCGTCGGGTTCGCGATCACCGCGATGGCGTTCCCCTTGATGCTGTACGCCCAGGCCGTACGCGGACTGTCCCCGACGAAGTCGGCCCTGCTCCTCGTACCGATGGCGGTCATCTCCGGCGCGCTGGCGCCCTTCGTCGGCCGGCTGGTCGACCGAGCGGCGCCACGCTTCATCGCCGGGTTCGGTTTGCTGTGCTGCGCGGTGTCGATGTTCTGGATGAGTCAGGTGATCGAGCCGGACGTACCGATCTGGCAGCTGCTGCTGCCGATCGCCCTGCTGGGTGTCGCGAACGGCTTCATGTGGGCACCGCTCGGTACTACTGCCACGCGGAACCTTCCGCTGCACCAGGCCGGCGCCGGTGCGGGCGTCTACAACACCACGCGACAGGTCGGTGCGGTACTGGGCAGTGCGAGCATCGCCGTACTGATGGAGTCGCGGCTGGCACACAACCTGCCGGTACGGCCGGGTGGTGCTCCTGCTAGCGCCGAAGGGTTCGCTGGGGGCAAGCTGCCGGAGGTGGTGCGTCAGGGGTTCAGTGACTCGATGGCGCAGGCACTGATACTGCCGGCGCTGGTGCTGCTAATCGGACTGGTCGCCGCACTACTGTTCACTGCGCCGTCGTACCTGCGGAAGCAGCCGCAGGACAACGCCCAACCAGCTGAGGCTGCCTAAACCACCTGGAAGGCCTGTGCGCCGGACTGTTTGCCGTCGTACTCGGCCTTGACGACATAGGTACCGGGCTTGGCGACCGGCTGCCCCGGCAGACAGCCCGGCCCGGACCGATGTCCGTCCCAAGGCACCGTCACCGCCGCCTGCTTGCCCTTGGCAACTACCAGGGTGGCGGTCTGGACGGTCTTGGCGCACTGGGTGGTGGACCAGATCAGGTCGTTGCCGGACATCACCGTGATGGTCAGCTGGTCGGCGTTCACGGTCGCCTTGCAACCGTCGCCGGTCGGCGCCAGCTGGACGACGAAGTTCAGCATCGAGCCGGAGACGATCTTCCGGTTCGCGGGCAGCGCGGTGATCCGGACGTCGGCGCCCTTGCACGGCAGGTCGGTGGGCGGCGTGGTCGCCTTCGTCGTGGCCGCTGAGCTCGTCCCGGCACTCGGCTCCTTGGTCGAGCCGGAGCTCTGCTCGGACGACGGCTTGGGTGTCGGCGTCCGGGTCGCCCCGGCGCTGGGCGTCGGCCCAGTGCTGGGCGCGGCGGCCGGCGGGGCGCCGGTCGAGTTCGGGTTCGGGTTGGACGCGGCCGTGTTCTGCGCGTCGCTGCCGCCACCGGAGAACAGCCGGGAGAGCAGAATGATCAGCACGACAGCTACCGCGAGCACCAGTCCCCGGCGGAACCAGTACACGCTGGCGGGCAGGTGCCCGACCGGACGGAGCAGGCTGCTCATGGAGCGCACTCTAATATCGGCTGCGTGCAAGACCACTCAGGCTCGCCGTTGCCCATTCACGACGCGGTACTGCGCTGGTACGACGCCAACGCGCGGGTGCTGCCCTGGCGGGAGCCTGATGCGACCCCGTGGGCGGTGATGGTCAGTGAGTTCATGCTGCAGCAGACTCCGGTCAACCGGGTGCTGCCGGCGTACCAGAAGTGGCTGGAGCGGTGGCCGAAGCCGGTGGACCTGGCCGCAGCGGCGCCTGGTGAGGCCGTGCGGGCCTGGGACCGGCTCGGGTACCCCCGGCGCGCCCTCCGGCTGCACGCGGCCGCTCAGGCGATCGTGGAGCGGCACGGCGGCGACGTACCGGACGACCACGCCGAACTGCTCGCGCTGCCAGGAGTCGGCACGTACACGGCCGCGGCGATCGCGTCATTCGCGTTCGGGCAGCGGCACGCGGTCGTCGACACCAACGTCCGCCGCGTACTCGCTCGTGCGCTGACCGGCGTCGCGCAGCCGGCCATCTCCCCCACCGCGGCCGATCAGCGGCTCGCCGTCAGTGCGCTGCCGGCCGACGAACCCACCGCCGCCCGCTGGGCCGTCGCCTCGATGGAACTCGGCGCGTTGGTGTGCACGGCGCGTACGCCGCACTGTGCCGAGTGCCCGATCCGCTCGCAATGTGCCTGGGTCCTCGCGGGCAGCCCGCCGTACGACGGACCGCCGCGGCGCGGGCAGACGTACGAAGGTACGGACCGTCAGGCGCGCGGGCGTTTGCTCGCCGTACTGCGCGCCGCCGACACGTCCGTACCCAAATCAGCCCTGGATGCGTGCTGGCCAGACGCAGTCCAGCGCGAACGTGCCCTCGACGGCCTGGTCGCCGACGGCCTCGTCGAACCACTCGCCGGCAACAGCTACCGGTTGCCCACCTGAACCAAGAAGCCGGCTCGAGAGGCTCGAGCCGGCTTCTTACTGGTGCTTCAGTTCTTCTTGCTGCCGGAGGTGGCGCCTTCGTCGTCCTCGGCCAGCAGGTCGAGCGACATCGCCGGGCTGCCGCCGGACAACGTCGCCAGCATCTGGCGGACGTTGGTCAGCTGCGCGTTGATGCTGTCCCGGCGCTGCGTCGCCGCGGCCAGCTCACGCTCGGACTCGGCGCGAATCCGCTCGGCCTTGTCCTTCGCGGCCGCGACGATCTCCTGGGCCTGCCGGTTCGCGTCGGCCAGCTGCTGCTGGGACAGCCGCTCGGCCTCGGAACGGGACCGGTCGGCCTCGCGCTGCACCTGCGCGGCGCGGTCGGTGACGGCCGCCAGCTGCTGCTCGGCCAGCGCGGTCCGGGCCGCGAACTCCTGCTCGACCTTGCCCCGGCGCTCGGCCAGGGTGGTCTCGAAGGCAGCCGCTGCCTGAGCGGACTTGGCCCGCTCCTGCTCGTACAGCGCCTGGGCCTCGCTGCGGCGCGCGGTGGCGTCGCGCTCGGCCTCGTCACGCATGTCGTCGGCCTGGGTCCGGGCCTCTTCCAGGATCCGGGCGGCCTCGGCGTCGACCTCGCTCTTCCAGTCCAGCGAGTACTGCTCGGCCTCCTTGCGGACCTTCTTCGCGTGCGACTCGCCGTCGGCGACGATCGCCTCCGCGTCGGTCCGCGCACGGGTCACCAGGTCGCGGGCCTCGTCGTCGGCCAGCGACAGGATCTTCGCGACCCGCTCACCGAACTCGGTGAAGGTCGGCGCGCGGTCCTTGGAGTCCTCCTGGGCGGAGATGACTGCGGCCTCCGCCGCGTCCGTGCGGGACTGCAGCTCCTGGACGTGCCGCTGCAGCTGCTCCGACTGCTGCTGCAGAGCGGTCAGGGAGGTGGTCAGCTCACGGATGTGCTGATCCACCTGGGCAGGCTCGTAGCCACGCAGAACGGTACGGAACGGGGTTGGGCTTTCACTGCTCATGTTTTTCCGATGCTCACTTCGATGGTGGGTGGATCACACATTGTCACTGACGAGGATCTGGCTGTCACGTCCTCATCCTGATTCCCCCGTGGAACCCTCACTGGAGGACATTCCACCACCTGGGCGGAACCCCGGTACAGCGAGTGCCTCGATCACACCCGAAAGCTGGGTGAGCTCCTTGGTGATCTCGTCGCGGCGCTGGTTCAGCGCGGCGACCCTCGCCTCGGCGTCGGCGAGAAGTTTCCGGGCCTGGGCCCGCAGCGTATCGGCGTGCTCCCGGGCCTGCGCCTCGATCTGCTGCGCCTCGGACCGGGACTTGCGGATCAGTTCGTGCGCCTGGCGCTGCGACTCGGCCAGGTCGTTCGCGGCACGTTCACGCAGCACCTGCGTACTCTGCTGCGCTTCGGCCTCGCGCCGGTTCGCCCGCTCGATGATCTCGCTCGCGTCCTGGCTCGCGGTGTTCTTCAAGCGGTCGGCCCGCGCCTGTGCCTGAGCGGTGACCTTCTCGGCCTCCTGCTTCGCCGCGGCGATCGTCGACTCCGCCTGCTCGCCGGCCGAGTACAGCGTCGTCTCGGCGAGCTGGGTCAGCTCCGCGTTCTCCCGGGCGATCGTTTCCTGGGTCTGCTTGAGCCGGCTGGTCGAGCGGCCGACGACGCGGCGCAGATGCGCGCGCTTGCTCCGGAGCAGCTCGGCCGCGTCGGCGGCGGCCTGGTCGCGGATCGACTGCGCCTCCGACTCGGCCGCGCCGACCAGGTCGTCGACCGTCTTCTTGCTCCACCGCGTCTGCTTCTCGGCCTCGGCGAGCGCCACTTCGGCCGCCTTGTTCGCGTCCTCGAGGATGCGTTGCGCCTCGGCGGCCGCGGACCGGCGATCCGCCTCGATCGAGTCCACCACCAGTTTGGCCTGGGCGCGGGCGTCGGCCATCAGGCGCTCGTTGCCGGCTTCCGCCTCGGCCTTGTCCGCGGCGAGCCCGGCGACGGCCTCGGTCCGCAGCTTCTCGATCTCCAGCGAGATCGAGGCCAGTTTGGCGCGCTCGGTCTCTTCCAGCTCCGCGGTGCGGCGCTCCAGCTCGGTCCGGTTCTCGCCGCGCAGCCGCTCGATCTCGGCATGTGCTTCGGCGATCTCCACCCGGGACTTCTCCCGCGCCGCCTCCACCTCACGCTCGACGGCGGACCGCAGCTCACTCGCCTCGGCTTCGGCCCGGGCGATCACGTCCGCCTCGTTACGTACCGCCGCCTGCGAGACGAGCGCCGCCTGCTCCCCCGCGTCCGCGACCAGTTGCTGAGCTTCCTTACCGGCCCGCTCCACCGCCGCCTGCGCCGACTCCCGAGCCAACCGAGCTTCCTCCAGCAGCCCAGCAGCCTCTTCCTTGACTCGAGCCGCCTCCCCCTCAGCCCCCACCACCCGCCGCCCAGCCGCCGCCTCAGACTCAACCCGAACCCGCTCAGCAGCCCCTTCACTAGCCGCCTTCAACTCCGCGGCAGCCCGCTCACTATCCACCTTCAACTGCTCGGCCGCGGCCACACTCTCAGCCCGCACCCGCTCCGCGGTGCTCTCACTGTCCGCCTTCAGCTCCGCGGCAGCGCGCTCGCTCTCCACCTTCAACTGCTCCGCAGCGGCCACACTCTCGGCGCGCACCCGCTCAGCGTCAGCCTCACTCTCCTGCTTCAGCCGCTGCGCGGCATGCTCGCTCTCTGCCTTCAGCTCGGCGGCGGCACGCTCGCTGTTCGCTTTCAACTGCTCGGCGGCGGCGACGCTTTCGCTGCGGACCCGCTCAGCCTCAGCCTCGCTGTCTTGCTTCAGCTGCTCGGCGGCCGCGACACTCTCCGCGCGCACCCGCTCCGCGGTGCTCTCGCTTTCGGACTTCAGGTGGTCGGCTGCTGCTTCGGCGTCGGCGCGTAGTTTGGCTACTTCGGCGGCGACCGTCGCGCGGAGCTCGGCGGCGGCTTGGGCGGCTTCGGAGCGGACCTGCTCGGCATCGGCCGTGGACTCGGTCCGGAGCTGCTCAGCGGCCCGCTCAGCGTCGCTCAGCACCCGTTGCGCGGCCGCCATCGCATCCGCGCGCTGTTTACGCGCCGCACTCTCGGCCTCGGCCTTCAGCCGCTCGTTCGCGGCCCGGAGCCGGCTCGCCTCGTCCCGGGCGGCATCGTTCTCCAGCTCGGCCTGTTCGCGCAACGTGTCGGCGATCCGCTGCGCCCGCTCCAGTACCCCGCCCGCCTGCCGCACGCCAAAGGAACCGGTGTCGGCGACCGGTTCCTGGGTCAGCGGCAGACGCGGAGCGTCCATGCGACGAGATGATTCCATCACCGGCCCCCTTTCCGACAGTCCGGGTCCGAACAGCGTGGTCACAGGGTTACAACGCGCTAGCCAGGCGGTAGGTAACTGCTTCGTCAGGAGTCGCGAGATTTTCCCATCGAACCGGAGCCCCGCGAAACCCACTCCGATACCAAACTGATCACGCTCCGCAGGACGATACGACCATTCAGTAGCCCCACACGCAAATCCAGCGTGTCCCCGCGATACCCCACCCCCCGCCAAAGTACTGACCACCCGCCCAAAAACCGATCCGGCCTGTACCACTTCCCCACCCCGCCATTTGAGAGGTGAACGTCTGAAACTGTCCCTTCACGGGCCGCCTGCGGGTGGTGAAGGGACAACCGAAGAGGTTCACCCCTCAAATGGCGAGGAGGGGAGGGGCGGTCGGCGGCCGGAAAGCGGGGGTGAACGTGGATCGGCCCGGCACCCGGCGGGGGTGAACGTGGATCGGCCCGGCACCCGGCGGGGGTGAACGTGGATCGGCCCGGCACCCGGTGGGGGGTGAACGTGGATCGGCCCGGCACCTTGGGGTGCCGGGCCGATCTGTTCGGGTGGAGGGTTAGGAGTCCTGGATGCCGGTGGTGCCGCCGGTGTTGCCGCCGCCGGTGGTCAGGTCGGTCAGTTCCAGGTCCGAGGTGGTGGACTTCTCGGTGCCGGTGAAGGTGAAGTACTCGGTCAGGCCGTCGGAGTTGGTGGTGCCCTCCGGGGCGACGTCGACGAGCACGATCTGGCCGGGGCGGAGCTCCCCGAACAGGATCTTCTCGGCCAGCACGTCCTCCACGTCGCGCTGCAGCGCGCGGCGCAGTGGGCGGGCACCGAGGATCGGGTCGAAGCCGCGGTCGGCGACCAGTGCCTTCGCCGCCGGGGTCAGCTCGATCCCCATGTCCTTGTCCTTCAGCCGCTCCTCCACCTGGGCCAGCATCAGGTCGACGATCTTGACGATGTCGTCCTTGCTGTGCTGGTGGAAGACCACGATCTCGTCGACCCGGTTCAGGAACTCGGGGCGGAAGTGCTGCTTCAGCTCCTCCGTCACCTTGCCCTTCATCTTCTCGTACGAGCCGGTGGCGTCGTTGGCCTGCGCGAACCCGAGGGAGACCGCCTTCGCGATGTCCTTCGTACCCAGGTTGGTGGTCATGATGATGACGGTGTTCTTGAAGTCGACCACCCGGCCCTGGGCGTCGGTCAGGCGACCTTCGTCCAGGATCTGCAGCAACGAGTTGAAGATGTCCGGGTGGGCCTTCTCGACCTCGTCGAACAGCACCACCGAGAACGGCTTGCGGCGGACCTTCTCGGTCAGCTGGCCGCCCTCTTCGTAGCCCACGTACCCAGGCGGCGAACCGAACAGCCGGGACGCGGTGTGCTTCTCCGAGTACTCGGACATGTCCAGGCTGATCAGCGCGTTCTGGTCGCCGAACAGGAACTCGGTCAGCACCTTCGACAGCTCGGTCTTACCGACGCCGGACGGGCCGGCGAAGATGAACGAGCCGCTCGGGCGGCGCGGGTCCTTGAGCCCGGCGCGGGTACGCCGGATCGAGCGCGACAGCGCCTTCACCGCGTCCTCCTGGCCGATGTACGACTTGGCCAGCACCTTCTCCATGTCCAGCAGCCGCGAGGACTCCTCCTCGGTCAGCTTGAAGACCGGGATGCCGGTCGCGGTGCTGAGCACCTCGGCGATCAGCTCCTCGTCGACCTCGGCGACGACGTCCATGTCGCCGGCCTTCCACTGCTTCTCGCGCTCGGACTTGGCGTTGATCAGCTTCTTCTCGTCGTCCCGGAGCCGGGCGGCGCGCTCGAAGTCCTGCGCGTCGATCGCCGACTCCTTCTCCCGGCGAACGGTGGCGATCTTCTCGTCGAACTCGCGCAGGTCCGGCGGCGCGGTCATCCGGCGGATCCGGAGCCGGGCGCCGGCCTCGTCGATCAGGTCGATCGCCTTGTCCGGCAGGAACCGGTCCGAGATGTACCGGTCCGCCATCTGCGCGGCGTTCACCAGCGCGGCGTCGGTGATGGTCACCCGGTGGTGCGCCTCGTACCGGTCGCGGAGGCCCTTGAGGATCTCGATCGTGTGCGCGATCGACGGCTCGGCCACCTGGATCGGCTGGAACCGGCGCTCCAGCGCGGCGTCCTTCTCGACGTACTTGCGGTACTCGTCGAGGGTGGTCGCGCCGATCGTCTGCAGCTCACCGCGGGCCAGCATCGGCTTCAGGATGCTCGCCGCGTCGATCGCGCCCTCGGCCGCACCGGCCCCGACGAGGGTGTGGATCTCGTCGATGAACAGCACGATGTCGCCGCGGGTACGGATCTCCTTGAGCACCTTCTTCAGGCGTTCCTCGAAATCACCGCGGTAGCGGGAGCCCGCCACCAGCGCGCCCAGGTCGAGCGAGTAGATCTGCTTGTCCTTCAGCGTCTCCGGGACGTCACCACGGACGATCTGCTGGGCCAGACCTTCCACGATGGCGGTCTTGCCGACGCCCGGCTCACCGATCAGGACGGGGTTGTTCTTGGTCCGCCGGGACAGCACCTGCATGACCCGCTCGATCTCGGTCTCCCGGCCGATCACCGGGTCGAGCTTCGCCTCGCGGGCGGACTGGGTGTAGTTCCGGCCGAACTGGTCGAGCACCAGGGAGCTGCTCGGCGCACCCTCGGTGGGCGCACCGGCCGTGGTCGTCTCCTTGCCCTGGTAACCGCTCAGCAGCTGGATCACCTGCTGCCGGACCTTGTTCAGGTCCGCGCCGAGCTTGACCAGGACCTGCGCGGCGACGCCCTCACCCTCGCGGATCAGGCCGAGCAGGATGTGCTCGGTGCCGATGTAGTTGTGGCCCAGTTGCAGGGCCTCGCGCAGGGAGAGCTCCAGCACCTTCTTGGCGCGGGGGGTGAACGGGATGTGCCCGCTCGGCGCCTGCTGCCCCTGGCCGATGATCTCCTCGACCTGGGAGCGAACGGCCTCGAGCGAGATACCCAGGCTCTCGAGAGCCTTGGCGGCGACCCCTTCACCCTCGTGGATCAGGCCGAGCAGGATGTGCTCGGTCCCGATGTAGTTGTGGCTGAGCATCCTGGCCTCTTCCTGAGCCAGGACGACTACCCGACGGGCGCGGTCCGTAAATCGTTCAAACATCGCCAAAGCGCTCCTTGCCTCAGAGGAGTCGGACGTGCCGTGTAGGCCGACCCCCGTACCTGCATGCTAGTCCCCGGTGCCGACAGGCTCGCTCTCGGCGAACACCCGATCACTGTTCCGTCGGCCGCGCGGGCGGCATCACAAGGGAACAACCGCCCTGATCACCAAGGTGTTCCCGGGTACGCGCCGGTGATCGCCGTGTTCGCCACCAGCGAATTCCCGGAACTACCTGTCCACTCAGTGACCGGAGCCGACACGCCCGGGCGCACTCTGTCCCACTCTGTGAAACAACCGGAATGCGGACGGTCCCACGGAGCGAAGCTCCTCATGACAGAGAGGGCGGGGGTGTGTCCACGCTTTTTGTGGACACACCCCCGCCTGATCCGTCCCGGCAACCCGTAAAGGGGTCGCCGGGACCGCAGTGCTGAAGTGGGCGGAATTACTTGGCGTCGTTGTACGCCGCCCGGACCTCCGCGGAGATCCGGCCACGCTCGCTGACCTCGTAGCCGTTGTCCTTGGCCCAGGCCCTGATGTCCGCCGAGTCCGAGGCCGAGCGGCCGCGGCCCCGGGCCCGGCCCGCGCCACCCCGCCGGCCGGAAACCCGGCGGCCGGAGCCGACGTAGGCGGCCAGGGCGTCGCGCAGTTTGGCGGCATTCTTCTTGGACAGATCGATCTCGTACGTCGTCCCGTCCAGCCCGAAGGTAACGGTCTCGTCGGCCTTTCCGCCGTCGAGATCGTCCTCGAGGACCACCTGCACCCTTTGCGCCATCGATGACAGTCCTTTCCGCGCCCGTCACCGGGCACAATCCCCCTGCCGAATTGTTAGCACCTGATTTGTACCGCACAAACCGGCGTCCTGTCATTCATCGCCGCCGTACCGCGGCCGTGACTTTGCGTATTCATCCGATCCGAAACCGGCCGGACCGGAATGCCGGCCGCAGACCCGGACAAAAACCGGGGCCCCGGAATTCGCGGAACCGGTCCGTTGTGCTATGCAACGAACCGGTCCGGGATTCGCGGAATCACGCCGGCCGGCGGCGGAATCACTCCGGCCGGAGCAACGGGAAGAGAATCGTCTCCCGGATACCGGCACCGGTGAGCAGCATCACCAAGCGGTCCAGGCCCATCCCCATACCACCGGCCGGCGGCATCCCGAATTCCATCGCGCGGAGGAAGTCCTCGTCCAGCTCCATCGCCTCCGGATCGCCGGCCGCGGCCTGGATCGACTGTGCCTGCAGGCGATCCCGCTGGATCACCGGGTCGTTGAGCTCGGAGTACGCGACCCCGAGCTCGACGCCGTTCACGAACAGGTCCCAGGCCTCGACCAGGCCCGGAATTTCCCGGTGCGGCTTCGCCAACGGGCGTGCCGACTCCGGATAGTCGCGGACAAAGGTGGGCTGGATCAGGGTGTGCTCGGCCAGCTTCTCGAACAAGTCGACGGCGATCTCGCCGGCATTCCGGCCGGGCTGCAGCTCGACGTCGTGCTGCTCGGCCAACTTGGTCAGCGTGGCCAGATCGGTGCTCACGTCGACCTGCTCGCCGACCGCTTCGGAGAGCAACCCGAAAAGCGTCGCGTGCCGGAACGGCCGGGCCAGATCGATGGTCTGCCCGTCCCGCGCGGTGATCGAGGTACGGCCGATCGCGGCACCGGCGTTCCGGATCAGCTCCTGGATCAGCTCGGCCATCGTGTCGTAATCGCCGTACGCCTGATACGCCTCGATCATCGAGAATTCCGCCGAGTGGGTGGAGTCCAGTCCCTCGTTGCGGAACGTGCGGCCGATCTCGTACACCCGGTCGACGCCGCCGATCATCGCGCGCTTGAGGTCGAGCTCGAGCGCGATCCGGAGCTTCATCTCCTGGTCGAACGCGTTCAGGTGCGTACTGAACGGCCGCGCCGCCGCGCCACCGTTGGTGAGTTGCAGCACCGGGGTCTCGACCTCGACGAAGCCATGCCCGTCGTACGTCGCCCGCAGCGCCTTCAGCACCGCCGCCTTGGCGCGGACCATGTCGCGCGCCTCCGGGCGGACGATCAGGTCGACGTACCGCATCCGGACACGGGCCTCTTCACTCAGCGGCTTGTGCTCGTTCGGCAGCGGGCGCAGCGTCTTGGCGGCCATCTGCCAGGCCGTCACCTGCACCGACAGCTCACCGCGCCGGCTGGTGATCACCTCGCCCTGCACGGACAGCAGGTCGCCGATGTCGACGAGTTGCTTGAACCGGGCCAGCTCCTCTTCACCGACGTCAGCCAGCGACAGCATCACCTGCAGCTCGGTTCCATCGCCTTCACGGAGCCGTACGAAGCAGAGCTTGCCGGTGTTGCGCAGGAAGATCACCCGGCCCGCTACCGAGACCTGCTCGCCGGTGCGAGTGTCCGCGGCCAGCTCCTGCGCGTCGTACTTGGCGCGGAGGTCCTTCAGCAGGTGCGTCCGCGGCACGGAGATGGGGTACGGCTGCACTCCTTCCGCCAGCAGGCGGTCACGCTTCTCCCGGCGGACCCGCATCTGCTCGGGCAGGTCGTCCTGCCCGTTGTCGGGGTTCACCGGGTCCACGTGTGCATCAGTCATAAGCAAAGGCTAATGACTGATCACCTCCAGCTCCGAATCCTTTACTCGTACGACCAGTGCTCCGACTGCCGCAGCAGCCACCGCGCACGCCACTCCACCGGTCACGAACGTGCCCCGCGGACCGAGCAACGTACCGGCCAGACCGCCCAGCAGCATGGCGAAGATGCTGCACGAACGGGCAGTGCCGTTCAGGGCCGCGATCACCCGCCCGCGCACCGCATCGCTCGACCGAGTCACTACCAGCGCACTGGTTGCCGCGTTGAGCATGCCGCTGCCCAGACCGATCCCAGTGGCACCGACCAGGAGTACGGCGAAGTTGCCGGCCAATCCGATCACCACACACGCCGTACCGATGGCTGCCATCCCAGCGACCACGCCGCGGGTCCTGGTCCGATCACTCCGCAGCCGGCCGCTGTACCAGGCGCCGAGGATCGCACCGGCTCCAGTGGCAGCACCAGCAGCGCCGTAGCCGCTCGGACCGAGTCCCAGCTCACCAGTGATGAGGAAGACCTCGACCACGTTGACGGCCTCGCCTACCAGCACGAACACCCAGAGTCCGGGCACCAGGATGCGCAGTACGCCGTCCCCGAAGATGGACCGCAGTCCGGCGGACACACCGCCCTTCTCAACGTCGGCACCCGGCTCAGGCCGCCGACGGGTGCGTACGAGCGCCGCCACTACTACCAGGACCAGGAACGTCGCGGAGTCGACCAGCAAGGCCCCGCGGCTCCCGGACCACCCAACCAGCAGCCCGCCGGCCGCCGACCCGGCCAGTGTCGCGACACCGACCAGCGCCTGGCTTACTCCAGTAGTCCGACCGATCAGCTCCTCGCCGACGATCCGTGGGATCAGCGCGCCCCACGCCGGCCCGGAAACCGCCTGACCGATCTGAAGCACGCACACCAGCAACAACGTGGGTACGAGGTCGTGCACCAGAGCCAGTCCAACCCCGGCGATCACCTGCAAGAGCCCCGACCAGACCAGGACCGTACGCGAGTCGAACCCGTCCACGATCCGCCCGGCGAACGGGATCATCGCCACCGTCGGCACGGCGAACGCGAGCAGCAACGCGGTGACGGCGGCCGGACCGTGCCCGTCCGAGACGCGCAGCGTGAGCGCGATCATCGCGATCGCGTCGCCCGCGTACGACAACGCCCGGGCCGGCAGCACCAGCCGGATGTCCCGGTACGACCAGATCGAGGTCTGAAGTGTTTGCTTCACAATTATGAAGTAAACACTTCAGACTTTGGACGGTCAAGGCGTTCGCTACGCTGCCCTGGTGGCGAAGCAGCAGCGCGTGGTGGTGATCAGCGACCCGCAGGCGATCCGTGCCCTGGCCCACCCGGCCCGGCAGCAGGTGATCGACGAGCTCTACAACGGCCGGGTACTGACCGCGACCGAGTGCGCCGAGCTGGCCGGCCTGACGCCGTCGGCGATGAGCTACCACCTGCGCGCGCTGGAGAAGTGGGGAATCATCGAGCGCGCCGAGGAGACCGCCGACGGTCGGGAACGGCCGTGGCGATCGAAGGCCGCGAGCCTGCGGATCGACTCCACCTCGGCCGGCGCCGGCCGGCTCGCCGGGCAGGCGATCATGCGGACCGCCGTGGACCGCATCCTGGCGCAGTTCGAGGAGCTGTCCGACGAGGACCCGTGGGACGACATCAGCATGATGAGCCGGTCCCGGCTGTGGCTGACGCACGACGAGGCGGTGCGCTTCGGCCAGGAGCTGAGCGAGCTGGTCGACCGCTACAAGCAGCACCGCACCCAGAGCGACCACCCGGCCGGTAGCCGGGCGGTCGGCTCACTGTACGCGGTCGTACCACTCGGTAAACCGCCCGAAGACAGCTGAACCGTTAGCTGTTTCCGGCCGTATCCAGGAGTACCTTCGAAGTAGAGGTATTTCCGCCGTCGGGTGGTCGTCATGCAGTCCTGGCTTCTGTGGTTGATCGTCGCCGCCGTCCTCGGCACGGCCGAGTTGATGACAGCGACCTTCGACCTGCTCCTGCTCGCCGTCGCCGCGCTGGCCGCGGCCGGTACCGCCGGGCTGGGGCTGGGCACCGGCTTCCAGGTGGTCGCGTTCGCCGCCACGGCGGGCGCGCTGATCACGCTGGTCCGGCCGGTGGCGCGCCGGCACCTGACCGGGCATCCACTGATCCGTACCGGCGTGGCCGCCCTGGTCGGCCGGGAGGCCGTCGTGCTCGCGACCTGTGACCGGGACACCGGCCGGGTCCGGATCGGCGGCGAGGAGTGGAGCGCGCGCTCCTACGACCCGGACCTGCTCATCCCCGCCGGTACCCGGGTCGACGTCTTCGCCATCGAGGGGGCCACCGCCCTCGTCCATCCCCAGGAGGAGCCATGGCCGAACTGATCATCGGGCTGGTCGTCGCCCTGCTCGCCGTCGCGCTGGTACTGCGGACGGTCCGGATCGTCCCGCAGGCCCGGGCCAGCAACGTCGAGCGCCTCGGCCGGTACCTGCGTACCCTCGAACCCGGTCTGAACGTGGTGATCCCGTTCGTCGACCGGCCCCGGCAGCTGATCGACCTGCGTGAGCAAGTGGTGTCGTTCGAACCGAACTCGGTGATCACCGAGGACAACCTGGTGGTCCACATCGACACCGTGCTGTACTTCCAGGTCACCGACCCGCGCGCGGCCGCGTACGAGATCGCGAACTACATCCAAGCGATCGAGCAGCTGACGGTCACCACGCTCCGGAACGTGATCGGCGCGCTGGACCTGGAGAAGACGCTGACCTCGCGCGAGCACATCAACTCGATCCTGCGCGGCGTACTGGACGAGGCATCCGGCAAGTGGGGGATCCGGGTCAACCGGGTCGAGCTGAAGGCGATCGAACCGCCGCCGTCGATCAAGGAGTCGATGGAGAAGCAGATGCGGGCCGAGCGGGAGAAGCGGGCCGCGATCCTGGCCGCCGAGGGCCAGCGGCAGGCCCGGATCCTGACGGCCGAGGGCGACCGGCAGGCGGCGATCCTGCGCGCCGAGGGCCAGGCGAAGGCGATCGACACCGTGTTCGACGCGATCCACCGCAACGACCCGGACCCGAAGCTGCTCGCGTACCAGTACCTGCAGATGCTGCCGGAGCTCGCCAAGGGACCCGGCAACACGTTCTGGGTCATCCCGTCCGAGGTCACCACCGCGCTGCAGAACGTCACCAAGGCGTTCACCGTTGACACCGGTGCCAACACGCCGGCACCGAAGCCACCGGCCGAGTTGCCGTCGGAGAACGGGCACAACCCTGAAATCTCCCGGGGCTAGTCCCTGGGATTGTTGCCCCGGCACGAAAGCGGTTGCCTGACGATGTCACCATGGGTACATGGGGGAACCACTGCTGATAGCGCAGGCAATCGCCATCCCGTCCGGTGTCGCGGTGCTCGCGTACCTGGTGGTCGGACTCGTCATCGGCGTCGAGAGCATGGGCGTACCGCTGCCCGGTGAGACCACGCTGATCGCGGCCGCGCTGCTCGCCTCGCAGCAGCACCACCTGAAGATCGAGTTCGTCATCCTGGCCGCCGCGCTGGGCGCGATCGTCGGTGACTCGATCGGGTACTTCATCGGCCGCAAGGCCGGCCGCCGGTTGTTCGAACGGCTCGGCAGACGCTTCCACCACTTCTCCGAGGACCGGATCGCCCGGGCCGAGAAGTACTTCCACAAGTACGGCGTCTGGACCGTGTTCTTCGGCCGGTTCGTCGCACTGCTGCGGATCTTCGCCGGCCCGATGGCGGGCATGCTGCGGATGAACTACCCGAAGTTCCTGGTCGCCAACGCGGCCGGCGGCATCGCCTGGTCGACCACGATCGGCGTCGTCGCGTACAACATCGGCGACAACGCGGACAAGATCTTCGGCCGGGTGTCGGTCGGCGCGCTGATCGCGGTCGCGGTCGTCGCGGTCGCGCTGTACGTCGTACACAAGGTCCGCAAGCGCCGCCGCGAGCAGGCGGCCGCCGCGACGACGACCGCACCGGCCGCACCGGCCGAGACCGGCCCGGCGACCGAGTCAGCGGACGTGTAGCGCGAGTCCCGGGGTGGTCGCGCCGTCCATCGGCCGGCCGAACATCATCGCGCCCGGGACCACGAACCGGTACACGAAGTCCCCCGCCTGGCCGGCCTTGAAGGCCAGCGCGGCCTGACCCTGCCGCATCGGCATCGCCTTCACGTTGGTCCAGGTCCGCGCCTGCCGGTTCCAGACCTGCAGCATCACGGTCGTACTCATGGCCGGCTTCACCGCGATCGCCACGGCCACCATCGACCCGGCCTTCTTCGCCGTCTCACCACCCGCGAACCCGGCCGACGCGACGCGTACGACCGACCGCGTGTACCCCGGTCTGCTGGAGGACTCGCCCGTGATCATCCCGGGCTTCGCGTACACCGGCACGGTGATCTTGTACGGACGGCTGCCCCCGGTCGGTACGGCGATGTCGTAGTACCCACCGCCACTCGTGACGCCCCGCGCCGCCGGCGTCCAGCGCGCGCCCGGGGTGACCTGGGTCAGCACCACGACGGGTACGCCGGCCGGCGTCGCGCGCTGCGTACCGCACTTCGCCTCCGGATCGCAGCCGACCTGCTGCAGGATGACGCGGCCCTTGACCCGGATCGGCACGCTGAACTGCGCCAGCGGCGGCACCGACCCGCTGATCGAGCTGGTCAGGCCGAGCACCTGCCCGCCCATCCGCGTACCCCATTCGTTCTGGGTACGAAGCTGGAAGACGTACGGCGGCTTGATGCTCTTGATCAGTTGCTGGTTCGACGTCGTCGCCGGACCGATCGCCTTCAGCGTCGTACCGGGCCGGCCGATCATCGGTACGTACCGCTGGGTCTTCTTGCCGGTGACGTCGAGCGGATCGTTCGGGGTGAAGTCCTGCGGCGCGACCGGCACCGACCAGTTGATCAGTACGCCCCGGCCTTGGGCCGCGACCGTCGCGGTGTTCGGCCGGACCGGGCCGTCGGTGTCGAACACCGGCGAGCGGGTCAGCTTGCTGGTCATACCGCCCTGTGAGGTACCGGTCGCCACCGCGATCTTGTAGTTGCCGTCCGGTGGGAACGCCGACGTCGGGATCTCCCACCGGTTCGGGTCACCGACCGGGATGTACTTCACGTACGAAGGGCTCTCGCTGAGCACGCCCTCGATCGTGATCCGGTTCGGCTGACCGCCGTCCTGCCAGGTCACCACGACGGCGGGCCGTCCGTTCGGTGCCCAGGCGACCGCGACGTCGGAAGGCGCGGGGTCGGAGGAACAGGCGGTCAGCGAAGCACTCCCCGCCAGAACCACCAGTGCCACGGCGAGAAAGCGCCGCACTCCGACCACCTCGTCTCCGCTGCCTCACGTCCGGGTGAACCTTACCCAGTAGCGAGTGCGTACTCCCCACTGCCGTTGCCGGATCGGTATCGCGGATCTACCGTGAGAGCAGCCACAAAGGGGGAACCAGGATGGCTTTCATCGACACACCCGACGACCCGGAGTTCTTCGATCGGAACCGGGCGGCGGCCGGGCACGTACCCAACTTCGTCCGCACGTTCGCGGCCAGACCGGCCGTGTACGAGGCGTGGAAGCAGCTGAACGGCGCGATCAAGGAGTCCATGGACCTGCGCCGGTACGAGCTGGCCACGCTTGCGGCGGCGACCGCGCTGAAGTCGAGCTACTGCAGTCTCGCGCACGGCCAGATCCTGGCGGACAAGTTCTTCAGCGCCGACGAGGTCACGGCCTTGGCGGACGCAGCGCCGACGGACCCGGTCGATCAGGCGGTGATGTCCTTCGCCCGTAAGGTAGCGCTCGGCGCCGACGCGGTCACCCAAACGGACATCGACGAGCTGAAAGCTCTTGGCCTGTCGGACGGTGACGTACTCGACATCGCCCTCACCGCAGCGGCCCGGGCCTTCTTCTCCAAGACCCTCGACGCCACCGGAACCCAACCGGACTCCGTCTTCAGCGGTCTCCCGGAGAACCTCCGGACGGCGCTGACCGTCGGCCGCCCCATCAGTTCAGTTGCCTCAGGCACCTGAATTTCGGGCGTACGCGTAGTACAAGCCGTGCAAGGTCAGTAGCGGTTCGTTGTGGATCGGCGTACTGAGCTGGTCGGCGAGCAGTGGCGCCAGGGCTCCGGTCAGTACGACGGTGGTGCCGGCGGGAAGGGACTGTTCCTGCCGGATCCGGGCCAGCAGTCCGTCGACCATGGCGGCGAAGCCGTGGATCGCGCCGGACTGCAAGGCCTCGACGGTGTTCTTCGCGACCACCGAGCGCGGCCGGACCAGCTCGACCCGGCGCAGTTGCGCGGCCGCCCGACCGAGCGCGTCACTCGCGGTTTCGATGCCTGGGGCAATCACTCCGCCGCTGAACGCGCCGGCCGGACTGACGACGTCGATGGTGATCGCGGTACCGACATCGACCACCAGGCAGGGCGCGCCGTACTTGTGCACCGCCGCCAGCGCGTTGGCGATCCGATCCGTACCGACCTCCCGCGGATTGTCCACCAGCACTGGCAGACCGGTCTTCACGCCAGGCTCGACCACCACGCTCGGTACGTTCCGGTAGTACCGCCCGACGGCCTCGCGCAGCTCGTGCAGGACATGCGGCACGGCTGAACACACCGCGATCCCGGACACCGGCGCCTCGCCGGTCAGCAGGCCTTGCAAAAGCACGGCCCATTCGTCCGCCGTACGCCGCGGGTCCGTGCCGACCCACCAGTGCCGCTTGACCGTGCCCTCGAACACCAGGCCGACCAGCGTCCTGGTGTTCTCGACGGCAACGGCCAGCAGCATCAGGCCTCCTGCAGATCCAGCGCGATGTCGAGTACGGGGGCCGAGTGCGTCAGTGCGCCGACGGCCAGGAAGTTGACGCCGGTTTCGGCGACCGCTCGGGCCGTGTCCAGGGTCAGGCCACCGGAGGCCTCGAGCCGGGCCCGGCCGGCCACCTTCTCGACCGCCTCGCGCAGCAGCGGAACGGCCATGTTGTCCAGCAGGATCAGCTCCGCGCCGGACTCGACCGCGATCAGCGCGTCCTCGATCGAGTCGACTTCAACCTCGATCGAGATGTCCGGGAACGTCTTGCGGACCAGCCGGAACGCCTCCGCGACCCCGCCGGCGGCGATCACGTGGTTGTCCTTGATCAGCGCGGCGTCGGACAGCGCCATCCGGTGGTTCTGCCCGCCGCCGCAGCGGACCGCGTACTTCTCCAGCGAACGGAGCAGCGGCATCGTCTTGCGGGTGTCGCGAATGATCGCGCCGGTGCCCTCGACCGTGTCCACCCAGCGCCGGGTCAGCGTCGCCACACCGGACAGGTGGCAGAGCAGGTTCAGCGTGGTGCGCTCGGCGGTGAGCAGTTGCCGGGTCTTGCCCCGGACCGTCATCAGCACGTCACCCGCGCGTACGGACGCGCCGTCGCGCACGCTGTACTCGATCTCGGGCACGTCCGGGGCGGCGACCTGACGAAGCACCAGCTCGGCGATCTCCAGCCCGGCCACGACGCCATCGGCCCGCGCCACCAGCTCCGCGACGGACACCTGGTCCGGGTCGACGGTGGCGGTGGTGGTCACGTCCACCCCGCCGGCCAGATCCTCTTCGATGGTTGCCCGCACGAGGTCCCCGACCCACTGCCGGTCGACTGTCTCATCCATGCCGGTCATTCTCCTCGGATTCACGCGGTACAAACGTCGCTTTGGGCACAGCTCGGTCACGCACCGCGGGCAACGTGAGGTCCAGACTGCCCGACCAGTTCCGGTCGTCGCGATCCGGGTGGTCCTCGCGCCAGTGCGCGCCGCGGCTCTCCTCACGGACGGTCGCGGCCGCGATCAGGGCCGCGGACACCGTCACCAGGTTGGTGGCTTCCCAGCCGGGCGTACCCGGCTCGTCGTACGGCAGCTCGATCAGCTTGGCGATCGTCGCGCCCGCCTCGGCCAGGCCGGCCGCGCTCCGGATCACGCCCGCGCCGGCGGTCATCGCGCGCTGCAGCTCGGGGACCATGTCCGCGTCGACGAGCCCGGGCGTACGCGTGTCCTCGACCGGATCGCGCTGTTCGGGCAGACCGGCGGCGAGATGCGCCGCGATCCGGCGGGCGAACACCAGGCCTTCGAGCAACGAGTTCGAGGCGAGCCGGTTCCCTCCGTGTACGCCGGTGCAGGCGACCTCGCCGCAGGCGTACAACCCGGGCACCGACGTCTCACCGTTCAGGTCGGTCCAGACGCCACCGGACGAGTAGTGACAGGCCGGGGCGACCGGGATCAGCTCACGGACCGGGTCGATGCCGTGCGACCGGCAGGACGCGAGGATGGTCGGGAACCGGACCCGCCACTTCTCGTCGCCGAAGTGCCGGGCGTCCAGGTAGACATGATCCTTGCCGGTGGCAAGCATCTGCCGCATGATCGCCTTCGCCACGATGTCCCGCGGCGCCAGGTCGGCGAGCTCGTGCCGGCCGAGCATGAACCGCTTGCCGGTGTGGTCGACCAGGAACGCGCCCTCGCCTCGCACCGCCTCGGACACCAACGGCTGCTGGCCCTTCGCGCTCTTGCCCAGCCACAGTACGGTCGGGTGGAACTGCACGAACTCCAGGTCCCGCACCTTCGCGCCGGCCCGGAGCGCGAGTGCCATCCCGTCGCCGGTGGACACGCTCGGGTTGGTCGTTGCCGCGTACAACTGTCCGAGCCCGCCGGAGGCGAGGATGACGACCCGGGCCCGGATCGCGCCGACGCCGTCGAGCTGGCCCTCACCCATCACGTGCAGGGTGACGCCGGCGATCGCGCCGTCGGCGGCGGTCAGCAGGTCGAGTACGAGCGCGTGCTCGATGATGCGGATGTCCTTGGCGCGTTTGACCGCGGCGACCAGCGCCCGCTCGATCTCCGCGCCGGTCGCGTCACCGCCCGCGTGCGCGATCCGGTTCCGGTGGTGGCCGCCCTCGCGGCCGAGCGAGATCTCACCGTCGGCCAGGGTGTCGAAGCGCGCGCCCAGGTCGATCAGGTCGTGCACCGCCTCCGGGCCCTCGGTGACGAGCACCCGGACCGCTTCCGGGTCGCTCAGCCCGGCGCCGGCGACCAGGGTGTCCTGCAGATGCTCCTCCGGCGAGTCCTCCGGGTCGAGCGCGGCGGCGATCCCGCCCTGCGCCCACTGCGTGGACCCGGAGGCGACGACATCCTTCGTCACCACCAGCACGGACCCCAACTCACGAGCCTTCAAAGCAGCAGTCAGGCCGGCCACGCCGGAACCGATCACCACTACGTCGGCACTGTCGGTCCAACCAGGCTCCGGCGCAGCCAGCCGCTGCGGAACTGCAGGCACGGTCATTCGGCGACCGTATCAACGGAATTCATCTGAGGGTGATGGAAATGTTGTCAATGAGACGAGTCAGACCTACCCGGGCCGCGATCAGCATCCGCGCCTCGCCGGGGCCGATCACCGGGCCGAGATCGGGTGCGCGCAGGGCCAGGTAGTCGATCTTCACCGACGGTACTGCTTCGAGTTCGGCCTGTGCGGCGGCGACCACCGCGTCCGGGCCGTTCATCCCGGCCTTCGCGCCGGCGCTCAGCGCCCGGTACAGCACCAGCGCCTCGTCACGCTCGGTCTCGCTCAGATAGCGGTTGCGTGACGACAACGCCAGCCCGTCGGCCTCACGTACGGTCTGCACCGGGATCACGTCCAGATCCATGTCCAGGTCGCACACCATCTCGCGGATCAGCGTCAGCTGCTGGTAGTCCTTCTCGCCGAACAACGCGATGTCCGGCGCGGTCAGGTGCAGCAGCTTCGAGACCACGGTGAGTACGCCGGAGAAGTGCCCCGGGCGGAACACGCCTTCGAGTTCGTCCGCGAGTGGGCCTGGATGCACGGTGACCGACGGCTCGTTCGGGTACAGCTCGTCGCGGGACGGGTTGAAGACCAGGTCGACACCCTCGCTCTTGGCGATCGCCAGGTCGCTGGCCAGCGTCCGCGGGTACCGGTCGAAGTCCTCCGACGGCCCGAACTGCAACGGGTTCACGAAGATTGTCAGGACCACGCTGCCCTCGGGTCCGACCCGTTCGCGCGCCTCGGCCAGCAGCGCCGCGTGGCCTTCGTGCAGCGCGCCCATCGTCATCACCACCGCGCGCGGCCGGATCGCGGTCGCTGCTCGCAGCTCGGCCTTGGTCTGGGTGAGTCTCATCGCGGTGCCTCCCCTGTCCGATCCTGCGCTGTCCGATCCTGCGCTGTCCGATCCTGCGGTGTTGTCCGGTCCGGTGCTGTCGGGTGACGGTCGGCGGCCGGGTCCGCTACCGCCGGATGCCCGTCGAGCAGTTCGGTGAACCGGTCGGCAGTGGCCGCGTCCAGCCGGCCGTCCGCCGCAGTCAATTCCACTGTCGCGCGAGCCAGCTCGGCGTAGGTAGTCCTTGTGCGATCCATCCCCGTGCGCAGTGCTGCCAGGTGTGCCGCGACGGTTTCGACGTCGCCCCGGGCAATCGGCCCGGTGAGCGCATGATGACCGGCCCGCAGCGTGTTGTCGAGGGTTGCGGTCAGCAGCGGGCGCAGTGTCGCGACCGGATCGGCCACACCGGCCTCTCGCAGGACACCGACCGCCTGGGTGACCAGCGTGGTCAAGTGGTTCGCACCGTGCACCAGCCCGGCGTGGTAGCGCGCACGTTGCTCATCGGCCACCCACTGCACCTGTCCACCCACCGCCTTCACCAGCCGCTCCACGACCCCCTGAGCCGAGTCTGGCGCGGTAGCGGTGAACATGACCCCGTCCAGCCGCACAGGCCCACCGGGAAAGGTCATCGACGGATGCAGCGCGACCGGCGTCGCACTCAGCCCGGCCACCGGCTCCAGCCCATGCGCTCCGGACAGATGTACGACGTACTGCCCAGCGCGCAACGGCAGCTCCTGCGCCACCTCGCGGATCAGGTCATCCGGTACGGCGACCAGCACCACCTCGGCGCGGTCCGCGACCTCATCCGCCGTCAGCACCGGTACGCCAGGTAGTAGGCGGGCGGCGCGTTCCAGAGACGCGTCCGACCGCGCGGTGACACCGACCAGGGGATGTCCGGCTGCCGCCAAGGCTGCTCCCACGGCGGACCCGGCCCGGCCGGCTCCGATCAAGCCGATCCGTTCCATCACTCAACTCTCTTCTCGTTCCAGTCCCACGGCGGGGTACCAGACGATCTGTCTTCCAGCGTAGGCGATGAGAGGATGCTGGGGTGACTGATGCGTGGGCAGCGCGGACCGGATTGACGGCGATTCTGATCACAGTGCCTGAGCTGGCGGCGTACACGGAGCGCTGGCGTTCGGTGTCACGGTCCTCAGCCCGGCCACAGGTCCCGCTGACCGAGCTGATCCCGCCGCACGTGACGGTGCTGGTCCCCTGGGTCGCCGAGCCCACCGACGCCGACATCGCCCGGCTGCGTGCCGCCGTGTCGACCATCGAGCCCTTCGAGCTCACCTTCCCGACCGCGGGCCAGTTCCCCAACGGCACGGTGTGGCTGCAGCCGGAGCCCTTCGACACGGTCCGCTCGCTGCTGCTGGCTGTGTTCGCGGCCTTCCCGGAGTGTCCGCCGTACGGCGGTGAGTTCCCGGACGCACGGCCACACCTGACCATCTCGTCGTCCAACCAAGGCGGACCGGCCGTACTGGCCGAGGCAACTGCCGCGCTGGCCGACACACCGGCCCCGACGAAGCGCCTGACCGAGCTGGGGCTGTGGCGCGAGGACGCGGACGGCTCCTGGCACCAGCTCGGCACAGTGCCACTTGGGTCCAGATGACAACCTTCCGGGACGCGTGGCAGGAGGCCCTGTACGGCCCTGACGGCTTCTACCGGCGCCAGCGGCCTGCCATGCACTTCCGGACGTCCGTACACGCCTCCAGTCTCTTCGGTCAGGCCATCGCCCGCCTGGCGGAGCAGCTCGACCTGAGCGAGGTGGTGGACATCGGAGCAGGCACCGGTGAGCTGGGCAAGGTACTGCGCACCGAGGGGCTGTCCGTACTCGACATCGAGCTGGACGACCAGCTGCCCGACCGTCTGACCGGACTGGTGATAGCGAACGAGTGGCTCGACAACGTCCCGTGCGAGCTGGTCGAGTGGGACGAGGACGGCGTACCGCGCTACCTGCTGGCTGACCTGACACCAGGTGCGGTTGTTACTGGCAACAACCTCGACTGGCTGCAGCAATGGTGGCCCGGCGAGCCAGGTGACCGTGCGGAGGTCGGACGGGCCAGGGACGAGTCCTGGCAGGACGTGGTCCGGCGGCTGGAGCCGGGTGCGGTAGCGATCGCAGTCGACTACGGCCATCTCAGAGCGACGCGGCCGCCCTTCGGCACGCTGACTGGCTTCCGCTCCGGCCAGGAGTGCGCACCGGAACCGGACGGCAGCTGCGACATCACCGCACACGTAGCGCTCGACTCACTCGCAGCAGCCGTTGACGGTCAGCTGGTCTCGCAACGCGACGCTCTGACCCAGCTGGGCCTGTCCGGTCGGCGTCCGCCGCTGGAGCTCGCCCAGACCGATCCGATGCGCTATCTGGCCGAGCTGTCGTCAGCAGGCGAGGCAGGTGAGCTGCTGGACCCGTCCGGACTCGGCGGGTTCGGCTGGGTCTGGACGGCAACCGAAGCCGACACCGTACGCCGCGCCTCCCGCGCCCTGTCCGCCTGAGCATCGACCAGTGCCGCGGCTTCGGCCTGGTCCCGGTGGAACGCGATGGCGTTGGTCGGGCCGAGCGGCGTGTCCACATGCACGTTGGCAACTCCCAGCCGCCGCTGGATCGGTCCCTGTGCCATCCGTACGGACTGCGTCTTGTGATGCAGCACGATCGCCGTTTGCCGGCTGACCCAGCCCTTGCTGGTCACCATGACCTGCTCGTCGAAGCCGAACGTCAGGTAACGCCAGCCGATCGGACGCAGCCACTTGGCTCGTTCCGGTGCACGACGCATGTCGATCCGGGCCAGATCGAACCCAGGTAGGACACGGCTCAGTACGTACGCCACCTCGGTCCGCTCGCCCACCGGCAGCAGTTGTGCGCCGTCGAAGTCGTCCTCGCCGTCTTCCTTCTTGCCGGCCACACCGGCGATGTCCAGCTCGACGCGTGACCAGCCGATCATCCGCCAGATCAACGGCTCGGTGATCAGCAGGCCCTGTACGCGGCCTGGTGGGATCGTCTGCCGCTGTACGTCCAGCAGACCGCGCTTGGTCCGCAGCCCGTGGCTGGACTCCGACAGCGTGAAGCCGTGGTTGCCTACGACCTGCTTCCAGATCGGGTGCACGACACCGAGCAGCAGCGGCAGACCGGCGACCAGACCGACGTGGAAGTTCAGCACCATGGTCGCGACGATCAGCCAGATCAGTGCGCCGGCACTACCGACCACAGTGGAGGACAGCAGCGTCGCACCCAGCAGCCGGCTCGTCGGTACGGTCAGCAGTGGTGGAGCCTCGGCTTCGGCCTGCTGCTCCAGCTCTTGCTGCGCGGCGCCCTGCTCGCCCTTGGCCCGGACCAGCAAGGTGGTCCGCAGCTGCACGGCCTCCTCGTACCGGAAGTAGCTCAGCTTGCCGTCGCTCTTGCCACCGCCGGCCACGTCCATGCGCAGCTCAGCCATGCCGAACAGTCGCGCGACGAACGGCTGCGCCACGTCGATCGCCTGAATCCGGTCGAACCGGATGATCCGCGTCCGCCGGAACAGGAACCCACTGTCCACCCGGATCGCCTCGGCCGTCAGCTGCCACTTGGTGAACCACCAGGACAGTGCGCCGAGCAGGATGCCGCCGACGAGTACGGCGGCCAGGCCGATGCCCGCGATGGTCAGATTGCTGCGCAGCCCCTCGTTGTTGACCAGGGCGACCGCCGCGACGACGAAGTACCCCCAGCCCTTCACGAACGGGGTCAGCGGGTGCAGCCGCTGACCGACCACCTCCACCGCCGGCTGCTCGGTCACAGGCCCCACGCCTGCGCCTGGCCGAGAGCGGACAGCCGGTCCCGCAGCCGGCTCGCCTCATCCGGGTGCAGTCCCGGAATCTTCGCGTCGGTGGCCGGCGTCGCGGTGTGCAGCTCCACGGTCGCCATCCCGTACGCCCGCTCCAGCGGTCCGGCGGTCACGTCGACGAACTGCATCCGCCCGTACGGTACGACGACCAGCTCGCGGAACATGATCCCGTGGCTGACCAGCAGTTCGTCCTCGCGCTCCGCGTACTTCCAGGACCGCTGGTTGCGGCCGATCAGCACCCAGGACCAGGCGAACAGCAGTGCGATCACGACCACGGCCAGTACGCCGTACAGCCAGCCGACCGTCAGACCGAGCGCCACCAGCGCCACGATCGCCAGCAGCCCGCCCGTGATCGCCGCGTTCAGCCGGCGCAGCGTGGCCAGCTTGGGTGACACCGGCATCCAACTGACATCCGAGGGTGCGAAAAGGTCATCCACGCCCCCAGCCTGTCACGATAGAGGGCATGAGCACCGAAAGAGTGGTTGGAGTCGGGGCCGGAGCTGCCGGATTCGACCCCGCGTACGAGCGTGGTGGGGCCGGTTCGGACCTGCCGACCACCGACATGGTGCTCAACATCGGGCCGCAGCATCCGGCCACCCACGGCGTCCTGCGGCTCCGGCTGACCCTCGACGGCGAGCGGATCGTCGGCTGCGAACCGATCATCGGCTACATGCACCGCGGCGCGGAGAAACTGTTCGAGGTCCGCGACTACCGGCAGATCATCGTGCTCGCGAACCGGCACGACTGGCTGTCCGCCTTCGCCAACGAGCTCGGCGTCGTCATCGCGGTCGAGCGGATGATGGGCCTGGAAGTCCCGGAGCGCGCGGTCTGGCTGCGTACGCTGCTCGCCGAGCTGAACCGGGTGCTCAACCACCTGATGTTCCTCGGCTCGTACCCGCTGGAACTCGGCGCGATCACGCCGGTGTTCTACGCGTTCCGGGAGCGCGAGACGATCCAGGCCGTGATGGAGGAACTGTCCGGCGGCCGGATGCACTACATGTTCAACCGGGTCGGCGGCCTGAAGGAGGACCTGCCGTACGGCTGGCTCGGCCGCGCCGCCGCCGCCTCCGCGGCGGTCCGCGGCCGGTTGCCCGACATCGAGGAGATCATCCTCGGCAACGAGATCTTCCGCGCCCGGACGGTCGGCGTCGGCAAACTCTCCCCCGAGCTCGTCGCGCAGTACGGCGTCTCCGGGCCGATCGCCCGTGCCTCCGGCGTGGACGCGGACCTCCGCCGCGACGAGCCCTACCTGGCGTACGGCGAGCTGACCGACGTACTTCGCGTCGTGACCCGCCCCGAAGGCGACTGCTACGCGCGTTTCGCGGTCCTGCTCGAACAGGTGAAGGTGTCACTCGACCTCGTCGACGCCTGCCTGGACAAGCTGTCAACGATGCCCGCCGGGCCGGTGAACGTCCGGCTGCCGAAGATCCTCAAGGTCCCGGAAGGCCAGACGTACGCCTGGACCGAGAGCCCATTAGGAATCAACGGCTACTACCTGGTCTCCCGCGGCGACAAGACCCCGTGGCGGCTAAAACTGCGATCGGCCAGCTTCAACAACATCTCGGCGCTGCCGGCGCTGCTGCCCGGCACGATGATCCCGGACATGATCGCGATCCTCGGCAGCATGTTCTTCGTCGTCGGCGACATCGACAAGTAGGGATCAGCCCAGAAGCTCCTGCAACGGTTCGCGGATGCCCTCCGCGACCGCGAAGACGCCACGGGATTCCGGCGCGTGCTCGGTGCCGTCGAGGTCCAGCACGGTCACACCCGCTTCACGGCAGATCGCGACGCCGGCCATCGTGTCCCACGGCTTGTTCGAGAACAGGATCATCGCGTCGAAGTACCCGTGTGCTGTCCACGTCAGCGCCGTAGCGGCTGTACCGATCATCCGCAGCCGCTGCACCCGCGGGTAGAGCCGCTCGGTCAGCGCGACCCGTTCGGCGTTCACCTGCTCCGCGTCCGGCCCGACCGCGTAGTCACCGATCGACACCAGCGCGTCGGTCAGATCGGTGCACTCGCTGCCCCGGATCGCCCGCCCGTTGCAGGTCGCGCCGAGGCCTTCGGCGGCTGCGTACGTCGTACCCAGCGCGGGGTGGTCGATCACGCCCGCGACCGCCCGGCCTTCGTGGATCAGCCCGAGCGAGATGGCCCACAGCGGTACGCCGTGGATGAAGTTCACCGTGCCGTCGACCGGGTCGAGCACCCAGCGGGTCCCGTCGGTGGCGCCGCCTTCTTCCTCACCGAGCACGCCGATCTCCGGCGTCTCGCGCTCCAGGAACGCCCGGACTTCCCGCTCGACCGCGAAGTCCACCTCGGACGCCATGTCCCGGTCGCCCTTCGAGGTCAGCTCCCCCGGCGCCCGCGACGCGGTCACCGCCCGCCCCCGCTCGACCGCGGCCCCGGCAACCTTCAACAACTCGGCAAGTTCCACAGGCCCAACCTACCCACCCCACAGCAGTGGATATCCACTGCCGTGGTGGGTTCTCCACCGGTATACGGGTGGAGAACCCACCACAACGGTGGATATCCACTCGTGTGGAGGGCTGTCAGGAGGCGGCGAGGCCGCGGAGTTTGAGGTCGACGACGGTCGGGGCCTCGGCCTGGGAGTGTTTGTCGCCGGCCGCGACCACGGTCGCGACCTCCTCGTCGATCTTGTCCAGGCGCTGGTCGATCTTGTCCAGCCGGCGCTGCATCAGGTCGACGAACTCGGCGTTCTCGACCACCCGCGCGCTGGTGATCCGCGAGTACTCCTGCGCGACCTGCGCGCGTTCGTCGGAGTGCTTCAGCCGCTCCACCAGCAGCTGGTGCCGGAACAGCACCGAGGCAGCGATCGCGACCAGGACAGCGCCCCCGGCGGCCGCCCGGAGAATCCAGGCGTTCTGTGAGAACAGGGCGATACTCACGCCCAGACAGACAACGATCACCAGACCGTTGGCGACGGTGAGAACTGTGGTCCTGGTTCGACGGCGGCTACCCCTTGACCCCATGGGTCGTCATGTTAAGGGGTTTCGTCCGGGTCCTTGGGAATGCGACACGCACGTTCGAGCAACAATCCGGCCGTGACGACCAGCACAGAGATCACCGCCGCGGCACCGGCCATGATCACACGGTTACGAGGCCCCGAGGAGCCCACTGCCTGCAGGAAGGATAACGCGAACCCTGTGTAAACACCGGTGCACAACGCGCCGACGAAAGCGCTTGCCTTGCCGATCATCAACAGGAAGACCGCGCGCGACGATTCGACCCGTTCGTGCCGGACCTGGATCCGCTGGTGGGTGTTCCGGGCCGCCGCGAACAGCAGCGCGGCCAGGAACGCCCAGGCGACCAGCGTCAGCCAGGACAGCGACGGCGCGACCCCGCCGCCGGCCTCGATCGCCTTCACCAGCGTGACGCCGACCGCGACGCCGAGGACGGCGATCGCGACCAGCAGCCGGCGCGACGTCGGCCGCACCGAACCCGGGTGCGGCGGTTCCTGCTTGTCCCCGGGCGCCCGGCCGGGCTCGGTACCGCCCGGTGCCACTACTGCAGCTCGATGTCGAGCTTGGTCACGCCCTCGGTGCCGACCTTGGCGAGCAGTTCGGCGACCGGGCCATGACCGGGCAGGACCGCGTCCCGCTCGATGTCCAGCCACGGCGCCAGTACGAACGCCCGCTCGTGCGCCCGCGGGTGCGGGATGGTCAGCTCCTCGGACTCGATCGTCTTCTGCCCGTAGGTGATCAGGTCCACGTCCAGGGTCCGCGGCGCGCCCGGTACGCCACGCTCCCGGCCGAACGCCTGCTCGACCGCGTGCGCGCGCTCCAGCAGCAGGTCGACCGCCAGCGTGCTGTCGGCGAGCAGGACGATGTTCAGGTACGGGCCGGACTCCTCCGGTCCGCCGACGGGCTGGGTCTCGTACACCGGCGAGACCTCGACCACCACGACGTCCGGGGTGTCCCGGAGCGCGTCGACCGCGCCCTGCAGGTTCGCCTCACGGTCGCCGAGATTGCTGCCGAGCGACAGGATCACCTGGCGGATCGGCTTCAGGCCGCCGCTCAGGGTGTCCGCGTCGATGACGTGGGGACTAGGGGTCTCAGTCACGAGGATTCTCCGGCTCTGCGCTGCACGGTCAGGACAACGTCGTCGAACGGCACCGTGATCGGCGCCGAGGGTTTGTGGATGGTCACTGCCGTCGCTGTCACCCGGTCGTCGGCGAGACAGAGATCGGCGATCCGCTGGGCGAGGGTCTCGATCAGGTCCACCGGATCGGTCTCGATCGCCTGGTGCACCCGCTCGGCCACCACCCCGTAGTTCACGGTGTCGGCCAGGTCGTCGGAGGCAGCGGCGGGCCGGGTGTCCAGCTCCAGCCGGACATCCACGACGAACTCCTGCCCGTCGGCCTTTTCGTGATCGAAGACCCCGTGCCGTCCGAATCCACGGATCCCACGGATCTCGATCACGTCAGGCGGGTTCGGGACGCAGCGTTGTGTGACCTCGCTTCGCTCCGTCACGGCGCCTCCTCCTGTCGGCCCCCAGACGACAGTACCGGTGAGGCATGGTGAATCCACAACCGCCAGCCGGAGGAAGTTTTCCGGAAAACGTTCGTGGCCAGCGCCATACCACCGGCGAATCCTTCCTCCGGCGCGCCTTCGCCCGACGACAGGACATTCTCCGTACACGTGACGTACGCCACGTCTTCATCCACCCGTACCCGCACGTCGGTGAGGAAGAACTGGATGTACGGGGTGTTGGCGAAGATCATCGCCCAGGCGCGCATCAGCTCCGCGTACCCGGAGATCGCCGCGTTGCCGGGATGAATGCAGACCGGATCGGGTTCCGGCAGCCAGACCGCCGCCATCAGATCCAGGTCGCCGGCCTCGAACGCGTTGTAGAACGCGGTGTTGGCGGCCAGTACGACGTCGTCCACCCGGGCGCCGGACGCGCCCGCACCGCCCGCGCCGGGACGCGGAGCGCCGGTGGGTCCGTCGGTCATACAGTTCCCCATCTCTTCGCTACCCGGACCGCGTCCGCGCTCGGTGCCACCGCGTGCGCCCGGACACACCAGGCTCCCGCGGCGGCGGCCAGGGCGGTGACGGCCGCGCTCGCATCGTCTCTTCGTACCGCCGGTCTGGGTGCACCGGTCTGTTCGTCGGCGAGCAGCCTACCGAGGAACGCCTTCCGGGACGCAGCGATCAACAACGGCCGCTCCAGTACCGCGAATTCCCGGATCCGGCGAAGAATCTCCCAGTTGTGACCCGCGTGCTTCGCGAACCCGAGCCCCGGGTCGATCGCCACCCGGTTCAGATCGACGCCGGCCCGGCTCAGCGCTTCGAGCCGTTCGGCCAGCTCGGCGATCACCTCGGCGACCACATCGCCGTACTCCGCCCGGTTCTGCATGTCGATCGAGTGGCCGCGCCAGTGCATGCACAGGTACGGCGCCTTCCGCTCGGCGACCAGCGGCAGCATGTCCGGGTCGGCCTGGCCGCCGGAGACGTCGTTGATCATGGTGGCGCCGGCGTCCAGCATCAGCTCCGCGACGTGTGCCCGCATCGTGTCCACCGAGATGATCGCGCCCTCGGCCGCGAGCGCCTCGATCACCGGCAGCACCCGGCGGATCTCCTCGTCCGGCTCCGGCCGCGCCGCCCCCGGCCGGGTCGACTCGCCGCCGACGTCCAGCAGGTCGGCGCCTTCGGCCAGCAACTCGCGGCCGTGCTTGATCGCCGCCTCCGGCTCGAACCACTTGCCGCCGTCCGAGAACGAGTCCGGCGTCACGTTGACCACGCCCATGACGAGACACCGGTCCACGACCGGCAGTCCGTCCACGTGACCCCACGACCCAGTTCTCACCCACACACCGTAGTAGCCCGCACCCCCACCCCGACAGGCAGCCGCCGATTTGACCGGCCGGCCGGTCGAACAGGCGCTGAACGGCGTACGGGACGGGTTGCCGGCGAAGGTCAGTTGGCGAGGATCAGGCGGGACTCGGTGGCGCGGAGCACCTCGCCGATCGGCTGGGCGTACGACTCGTTGGTCTGCCCGGACTTCTCCAGGCACTGCCCGTCGATCAGCGCCGCGCCGCTGGTGATGCCCTGCGCGTAGTTGCCGGTCATGTTCGCGCCACCGGAGTCACCGGACTCGACGCAGGCGGTGTGCTGGAACAGCCCGCGGACGACGCGGTTGTTGCCGTAGTTGACGGTCACGTTCCGGGCCACGATCCGGCCGCAGGTCCAGCCGGTGCTCTTCCCGGACTTGCACACCGTCGAGCCGACGGTCGCGTCCGCGATCCCCTTCACCGCGACGTTCCCGCTGCCCCAGCCCTCGACGTACCCCTGCTGGTCCCAGCCTTCGATCACGCCGACCGAACCGAAGTCGTGGCCGGGGAAGGTGGAGGTGTACGTGTTCCCGAGGACGTAGCCGTTCCGCGAGAACGACGGCTTGCCGGACGTACAGTGGCCGGCCGTCAGAAAGATCCGATTGCCCTTGCGGGTGCGGGCGTTGAAGCCGAGCGAGCACACGTACCCGGTGTTCTTGTCGACCTGGAGGCCGCCGCGCAGCCCGAAGTCGTCGGCGGTGGTCCGGATCGTGCCGGCCACCCTGCGGACCGTCACCCGGTCGCCGTTCGCCTCGGCCCGGCGCAGGAACCGGTTGGTGATCAGGTCGTGCGCGTTCTTCGGCACCGAGACGACGACGGTGCCGGTGATCGGGTCGACGTACCAGGACCGGACCTTGCCGGCACTGGACGTACTGGCCAGCTGGTTCAGCTCGCCCTGGACGGCGTTCAGTTGCCGGGCGGTGAACTTGACCAGTCGCGGCACCGCGCCGATCTGCCGGACCAGCGCGGCCGTCGACAGGTTCGAGACCGCGACGATCAGCTCACCGGCCTCGTCGTAGTAGCTGCCGACCACACCCGAGTCGGAGCCGAGCTCCGATTCCAGCGTCTCCGCGAGCAGCGGGTTGGTCACCGGGCCGGCCGGTTTGGCGGCCGGTTGCGGGTCTGGCTGGTCCGCTGTCCCGGCGGTGGCCCAGTTCGCCGCGACCAGGCCGGTGGTCGTCAGGACGACGACTCCGGCCAGTGCGGCGCCGACCCGGAAACGCCCCGACATCTGTCCTCCTCACACCAGCGCCTGGTCCCCGTTGGCCAAGCGCCACTACGGAAAGTAAACGTTCAGCAACAGAATGTCCAGAGGGCTTGTCTCTTAAACGTCAACGATCACACCGGTTCCCGGGCTACGGCTCAGCCGACGATCAGACTCATCGCCTCCGCGCGGGTGACCGGGTTCCGGAGCTGGCCGCGGACCGCCGAAGTGATCGTCTTCGCGCCCGGTTTCCGGACACCGCGCATGGTCATGCACAGGTGCTCGCACTCGATCACCACGATCACGCCCCGCGGCTGCAGCAGCTCCACCAGCGACTCGGCGACCTGGGTGGTCAACCGTTCCTGGACCTGCGGCCGCTTCGCGTACACGTCGACCAGCCGGGCCAGCTTGGACAGCCCGGTCACCCGGCCGTCCCGGCTCGGGATGTAGCCGACGTGCGCGACCCCGGTGAACGGCACCAGGTGGTGCTCGCACAGGCTCCACACCTCGATGTCCTTCACCAGCACCATCTCGTCGTGCTCGAGCGCGAAGGTGGTGGTCAGTACGTCCTCGGCGGTCTGCCCGAGCCCGGCGGTGATCTCCGCGTACGAGCGCGCCACCCGGGCCGGAGTGTCCCGGAGCCCTTCGCGGTCCGGGTCCTCGCCGATCGCGATCAGCAGCTCCCGGACGGCCCGCTCGGCCCGCCCGTGGTCGAAGTTCGGTGATGTCATCCAGGCCTCCTGACGGCAGACTTCGAACGCTACCGGCCCGGGCAACGAAAACGCCGCCACCCGGTCCGGGTGGCGGCGTTCACTGGTCCTGCCGAAGGTTACTGGTTGCTGGGCGGCGGGGTCGGGCCGCTGCCGTAGTCCGGCGGCCGGATCGCCTCGTCCGGACCGACCGATCCGCCCGGCAGCACGTCGGTGAGCGAACCGTTCTGCTCGCCGCGGGTCGGCACCGGCATCACCGGCGGCTGGTCCGACGGAATCCGGGTCGACGACCCGGTCCAGGCCGGCCGGCGGTCGCGCTTGATGATCGGCCCGAAGACGCGGGCGATCTCGTGCTTGTCCAGCGTCTCCTTCTCCAGCAGCTCCTCGACCAGGTGGTCGAGGACGGCCCGGTTCTCGACCAGGATGTCGAAGGCTTCCTGGTGCGCGTTCAGGATCAGCTTGCCGACCTCCTCGTCGACCGCGGCCGCGATCTCCTCGGAGTAGTTCCGCTGGCTGCCGAAGTCACGGCCCAGGAACGGCTCGCTGCTGTCCTGGCCGAACTTGATCGCGCCCAGCCGCTCGGTCATGCCGTACTGGGTGACCATCGCGCGGGCCAGCGCCGACGCCTTCTCGATGTCGTTGCTGGCACCGGTGGTCGGGTCGTGGAAGACCATCTCCTCGGCCGCGCGGCCACCGAGCATGTACGCCAGCTTGTCCAGCATCTCCGACCGGGTGGTCGAGTACTTGTCCTCGTCCGGCATCACCATCGTGTAGCCGAGCGCCCGGCCGCGGGGCAGGATCGTCACCTTCTGCACCGGGTCCGAGTGCGGGAGCGCGGCCGCGACCAGGGCGTGGCCGCCCTCGTGGTACGCGGTCAGCACCTTCTCCTTGTCGGACATCAGCCGGGTACGCCGCTGCGGTCCGGCGATCACGCGGTCGATGGCCTCGTCCAGCGCGCGGTTGTCGATCAGCTGCGCGTTCGAACGGGCGGTCAGCAGCGCCGCCTCGTTCAGTACGTTCGCCAGGTCGGCACCGGTCATGCCGGGGGTCCGGCGGGCGACCGCGGTCAGGTCCACGTCCTGCGCCATCGGCTTGCCACGGGCGTGCACCTTGAGGATCTGGGCCCGGCCCGGCAGGTCCGGCGCGTCGACGGCGATCTGCCGGTCGAACCGGCCCGGGCGCAGCAGCGCCGGGTCCAGCACGTCCGGCCGGTTGGTGGCCGCGATCAGGATCACGCCGCCGCGGACGTCGAAGCCGTCCATCTCGACCAGCAGCTGGTTCAGGGTCTGCTCGCGCTCGTCGTGACCGCCGCCGAGACCCGCGCCACGGTGCCGGCCGACGGCGTCGATCTCGTCGATGAAGACGATCGCCGGGGCGTTCGCCTTGGCCTGCTCGAACAGGTCCCGGACCCGGGAGGCGCCGACACCGACGAACATCTCGACGAAGTCCGAGCCGGAGATCGAGTAGAACGGCACGCCGGCCTCACCGGCGACCGCGCGGGCCAGCAGCGTCTTACCGGTACCGGGCTGGCCGTACAGCAGTACGCCCTTCGGGATCTTCGCCCCGACCGCCTGGAACTTGCCCGGCTCCTGCAGGAACTCCTTGATCTCGCCGAGCTCCTCGATCGCCTCGTCACACCCGGCGACGTCCGCGAACGTCGTCTTCGGGGTGTCCTTGGTGATCAGCTTGGCCTTGGACTTGGCGAAGCTCATCACCCGCGATCCGCCGCCCTGCATCGAGTTCATCAGGAAGATGAACACCACCGCGATCAGCAGGAAGGGAATCAGGGTCGAGAACACCTGGCCGATGAAACTCGGCTTCGGATTCTCGACGTTGTACGTCTCGACCTTTCCGTTCTGGTAGAGCGTCTGGAGATCGTTGCCGAGGGTGTCGGCCTGGCCGTCGACCCAGTTGGCCTTGATCTTCGAGCCGTCGGTCTTCTCGATCCGGATCTCCTGGTCGGGATCGATCAGCGTCACCGACTTGATCGTCTTGTCGCTCGACGACTTCGCCTGCTGGATCAGCTGCACGACCTGACCGGTCGGCTCGGACTTGTACCCGGTCGTGCCGGTCAGGAGCTGCCCGATCACCAAGACGCCGAGGAAGGCGACGACAATCCAGAACAGGGGTCCGCGGAAGATGCGCTTCACGTCCATGATCGAGGCCTAGGCCCCGTCCCTCCTAGCTCGACAGGCCCGGATATTCGGGCTTGAGACGGTACACCGACTCTAGTGTCTCGTGCCGCGCAAACTCCCCCACTACAGGGGCACGACTGCGCATCGAGCACTACTGAGCCAAGTTAGTTACCGAGTGTGACCGGAGAGCAGGCCGGGAACGACGCGGGGTGGTGGTCAGGAGTAGACGTGCGGGGCGAGCGTCGCCACGCAGCGGAGGTTCCGGTAGCGCTCGGCGTAGTCCAGGCCGTACCCGACGACGAACTCGTCCGGCAGGTCGAAGCCGACGTACCGGACCGGGACCTCCATCTTGGCCGCCGCGTCCGGCTTCCGGAACGCGGTGCAGATCTCGACCGAGGCCGGGCCGCGGGACTGCAGGTTGCTGACCAGCCAGGTCAGCGTCAGGCCGGTGTCGATGATGTCCTCGACGATCAGCACGTGCCGGCCGCTGATGTCGGTGTCCAGGTCCTTCAGAATCCGGACCACGCCGGACGACTTGGTCCCGGAGCCGTACGAGGAGACCGCCATCCAGTCCATCTCGACGTGCCGGGTGAGCGACCGGGCCAGGTCGGCCATCACCATCACGGCGCCCTTGAGAACGCCGACGATGAGGAGGTCCTTGCCCTCGTAGTCCTGCTCGATCCGGCCGGCCAGTTCCCGGAGCTTCGCCAGGATCTGTTCCTCGGTGTAATGGATCGTGCTCAGGTCCTTCTCGATGTCCGCAGCATCCACGCGGCTCAGCCTGTCACATCAGGGCCCAATGCGATGAATCCACCCTTGCGAACGGCCCGGACGCCCTGTGGTAGGTCGATCCAGCGCTGACCGCGCCAGTCGGTCACCAGCGCGTCGACGGCCGCCACGTGGCCCGCGGTGAGGTCCGTCGCGCGGCACCCGGCCTCCAGTGCGGCCTGGCGCAGCACCCGCGTACGAACGGCCGTGGGCTCGCCCGCGAGTACGCCGAGGTCGCCGCGTACTTCGCCCTCGGCCCGGCTCAGTGCGGTCTCGGCCACGTCAGCAGCGAGCTGGTCGAGCGCATCGGCGTCCGCGCGAAGCAGTCCGGCCGTACGCGCGAGCGCTTCGACCACGCCGGGTCCTAGTGCCTCTTCCAGGATCGGCAGGACCTCATGGCGTACGCGGACCCTCGTGTACTGCGGATCGTCGTTGTGCGGGTCGTGCCACGGGCGGAGACCGGACGCGATGCACGCCGCGGCGGTGGTGGCGCGTGGCACGTCCAGCAACGGCCGCCGGAGCAGTCCGACCGCTGGCGCCATCCCGGCGAGGGAGCGGGCACCGGAACCGCGTCCGAGGCCGAGGAGGACGGTTTCGGCCTGATCGTCGCGGGTGTGGGCGAGGAGTACGACGTCCGCGGCCAGCTCGTCGGCCGCGTCGCGCAGGGCGTCGTAGCGGGCAGTGCGGGCCGCACCCTCCGGGCCGCCTTCGGTGCCGACAGTGACTGGCCTGACCTGGACCGGGTCCAGACCGAGTGTTCTGCACTGCTCGGCGGCTGTCTCGGCGATGTGCGCGGAGTCCGCCTGCAGACCGTGGTCGACGATGACCGCACCGGCGCGTAGCCCGAGCTTCGGGGCCTCGAACGCGGTGGCGGCGGCCAGTGCGAGTGAGTCGGTGCCGCCGGAGCATGCGACCAGCACCGTGGTGCCCTGCGGGAGCCCGGCGAGGGCGGTACGGACTGCCTCCCGGGTGCGCGCGACGGCAGGGTGCAGCCGTCCCCTGCGATGCTCGACAAGCTCCTCCACCGGCCTGGCCAGCGGTTCACCGGCTGTCGGTTGGCCGCCCGCCGGTTCGCCGGCTGCCGGTTGGCCCGCTGCCGGCTCAGCCGTGGAGTCGGGTGACCCAGGCATCCGGGTTCGCGATCTCGTTCTTGGTCGGCAGCGTGTTCGGCCCGGTCCAGACCCGGTTGAAGCCCTCCATGCCGACCCGGTCGACCACATGGCGTACGAACGCCGCGCCGTCCTTGTACTGCCGCAGCTTCGCGTCCAGCCCGAGCAGACGCTTCAGCAGCTGATCCACCGGGTTGCCACTCGTCCGCCGCGACGAGAACTTGGACCGGATCTTGTCGACGGTCGGGATGACGGCCGGACCGACGCCGTCCATCACGAAGTCCGCATGTCCTTCCAGCAGGGACATGACCGCGGTCAGCCGATCCAGTACCGCACGCTGTTCCGGTGACTGCATCAGGTCGACCAGACTGAGCTCCGCCTCACCGCGGATCGACCGTCCGAGTCGTTGGGCCGCCTCGCGGAACATGGCGGCGTACGCCGATGCGTCCAGCTCGGCCTGGTCCAGGAACAGCGCGATCTCCGACCGCAGGTGGTCCCGCAGCCAGGGGACCGCCGTGAACTGCACCCGGTGCGTCTCCTCGTGCAGACACACCCACAAGCGGAAGTCCCTCGGTACTACATCCAGCTCGGACTCCACGTGCATCACGTTCGGCGCGACCAGCAACAGCCGGCCGGTCAGTCCGGGCCGGTCCGGGTCCGGCTGAGCCGGGTAGAACGGGTCGAACTGCCCGAGTACGCGGGACGACAGGAACGCCAGCAGCGCACCCGCCTCGATACCAGTGACCCGGGAACCCACCGCGGAGGACAGACCGGCAGTCCGGTCCGCCTTCTCGCGCAGCTTGTCGGCCAGCGGCTGCAGGACGGTACGGAAGCCGTCCGCGTTCGCCTGGACCCAGCCGGGCCGGTCCACGATCACCACCGGCGCCGTGGCCGACGTGGCCTGCAGACCGGTGAACTCACGTACGTGGCCCTCGGACTCGGCCGCGAACTGCCGCAGCTCGGCGACCACCTGGTCGGCCTGCGCGCGGCTGACCGCGGGACCCGGACGCAGCAACCTCCGCGCCACGCCGGTCGCCAGCTGCCAGTCGACCATCTCAGTAGTGGTCTCGCCCTCCGCCGTACTCATACAACGACCCTAGTGCTATGTACCAACATGCGCCGCCGGATCAGGTACTTCAGCATCCGCAGGCAGCGAGCAGCGAGGTGGTCCTGTCCAGCGCGGCACGCGCATCGAGCGTTTTCGGTACGGGAACGCTGTCACTGGCGACCGCGAAGACCAGGAGCGTCCCGGACATGTCCCGCGCGTACCCGGCGAGACTGTGGACACCGGTGAGTGTCCCGGTCTTCGCCCGGACCAGTCCGAGGCCCGGACCGGTACCTACTGTGCTGAAGCGCTCCCGGAGGCTGCCGTTGAATCCAGCCACTGGCAGACCGGTCAGCAGGTGGCGCAGCTCCGGGTGGTCCTTCGACACGGCCACTCGAACCGCACCGGCCAGTACATCCAGCGGGACCTTGTTTGCCCTAGTCAAACCACTGCCGTCGTAGATGGTTGCCTTGGAGACGTCCAGCCCCAGCTTCGTCAGCGTGGCGCGTACGCCCTTGACCCCGCCGACGTACGAGCCGCCATTGCCGGTGGCGATGCCGACGTGCCGCAGCAGCGTCTCCGCACCATCGTTGTCGCTGTGCAGGTTGATGTACTCGACGATCTGCCCGAGCGTCGGCGACTTCACCTGTGCAATCGGAGCCGCCGCAGCCGGTGCGACCGCGGGCTTCGGCGCAGCAGCCACCTTGATGCCGTACTGGACCAGCAGCTTCTGGAACGCAACCGCCGCCGCCTGAGCCGGTGCGGTCGACCGCTTCGCCATACCGGGCGCGACGCGGCCCTCGTTCACCCACAGCGCGGACGTGGGCGCCGCAATGCCTTCCGGCACGTAGTTGGCCTCCCAGCGCGCATTGATGGCCGGACCAGTGAACAGCGACGCGTCGTACCCGAGTGACACCGAGGTGAGGCCCTGGGCCTTCAGCGCCTTCGCCGTACTGGCAGCGAGTGTCTGGAGAGTCGCCCTGGTCGGGTAGCCATCACCAGCGGACGGCCTGACCGCCAGTAGTGGGTCGCCCCCACCAACCAGCACTACCGACCCCTTGGCACCGCTGACGACCTTCGTGGCGAACGTGTGGTCCGGGCCGAGCGTCTCCAGCGCCGATACGGTGGTCAGCAGCTTCAGCGTGGACGCCGGCGTGTACGGCGTACCTGCACCGACCGAGAACAGCGGCTTGTTCCGCGAGGCGTCGTACACGTACACACCGTGGTGCGGACCGAGTGACGGATCCTTGAGTACGGCGGCCAGCGCCTTGGCGACACCCGCTGCCGTCGGAGCGACACCCTCTGTGGTCGCGGGTGCCAGTACTGCCGGCGCCTGCTGAGCCACCGCATCCCCCGCCGCGGCGGGTACGGCACCAGCCGTGTTCACCTGGCTCGTGCACAAGCCGGCACACAGAGCCGTGGCGACGAGCGTGACGAATGCCGCACGGGCTGGTCGAGCCACCGGGCTGCTCCTGTCATTCGGTCGGTCGGAACCGTGACAGTATCTGCCGTATGGAGTTCGACGTCTTCATCGAGATCCCCAAGGGCACCCGGAACAAGTACGAGCTGGATCACCAGACCGGGCGACTCCGGCTGGACCGGACGCTGTTCACGGCCACCCAGTATCCGTCCGACTACGGGTTCATCGAGGACACCCTCGGTCAGGACGGCGACCCGCTGGACGCGCTGGTGCTGCTGCCGGAGCCGACGTTCCCCGGCTGCCTGATCCGCTCCCGGGCGATCGGCATGTTCCGGATGACCGACGAGAAGGGCCCCGACGACAAGGTGCTCTGCGTACCGGCCGGTGATCCGCGGCAGGAACACCTGCGGGACATCCACCACGTACCGGAGTTCGACCGGCTGGAGATCCAGCACTTCTTCGAGGTCTACAAGGACCTGGAGCCGGGCAAGTCGGTCGAGGGCGCCACCTGGGTCGGCCGAGCGGAGGCCGAGGCCGAGATCAGCGCCTCCTTCAACCGCCTCAAGACCACCTCACACTGACTCGCCCAGGACAGCCCGTCCGGCCGAGTCAGACTGGACGCCCCAAACCGGTTTGGGGTGGTTGTCTACGTGGAGTGGGGCAGGTTCTACCCCTGGAACAGGCGGTTAGGCACCCCAAACCGGTTTGGGGAAAGGTGGAGCGGTGCCCGGCCCGGGGTCAGGAGTCCGGGGCTAGGCGGGTGAGCAGGGTGAGCAGGGTCTTCTGTTCGGCTGCCGTCAGCGGTTTCAGCAGGTCCGCCTCGGCGGCGTAGATCAGCTGGTCCATCACCTCCAGCTGCCGCTGCCCCGCCGGGGTGATCGCGACGATCTTCCGTCGCCGGTCCGCCGGGTCGACCCGGCGGGCGAGGAACTTCTGCTCCTCCAGCTCGTCCAGCAACGTGACCAGATCACTGCGGTCCAGCCCGATCCGGTCCGCGAGCGTCGCCTGCGCCCCCTCGCCGTCGTCGGCGAGGCTGGCCAGCACGTGATAGTGCAGCGTACGAATGCCGGCCGTCGTCATGTGCTGCCGGACCAGCCGGTGGGACTGCTGACTGGCCCGCCCGAGCGCCCACAGCACCCGGTCGGCCAGTCGATGCTTCGGCGACTTCTCCACCCGTCAACTCTATTGGCTTCGGCTCCGCTTGCCGTTATCGTGGGAATCTCCCATTATTTATAACTCCCACGATATGGAGTACCCACCATGCGCCCGACCATGCGCGCAGTGCGCTTCCACCGCCACGGCGGCCCGGACGTTCTTCAGCTCGACGAGGTGGACGTCCCGGAGCCCGGCGCCGGCCAGGTCCTGATCGAGGCCGAGGCGATCGGCGCCAACGCCATCGACACCGTTCTCCGCCGCGGCGGCTCGGCCTGGGACCGCCCACTCCCCGGCACGCTGACCGGTGAAGTCGTCGGCCGGATCGCCGCGCTCGGCCCGGACACCCCGCCCGGCGTCGCGGTCGGCCAACGCGTCGCCGCCCTGGCCGAAGACGCCTTCGCGGAGTACGCGGCCGTCGACGCCGCCTTCCTTGCCCCGATCCCCGACAGCGCCGCCTGGGGCACCGGAGCCGACAGCGCCAACTTGGCCGAGGCGACGATGCTGCCGATGACCGGTCCACTGGCCTTCCGGCTGCTCGAGACCGCCAACCTCCCAGCCGGCGGCACCGTCCTGATCCACTCCGCGGCCGGCACCGTCGGCCACCTCGCCGTCCAGCTGGCCCGCGGCTACGACCTGAAGACGATCATCGGTACGGCATCGTCACCCGCCCGCCTCGACTTCATCCGCTCACTCGGCGCCGAGGCCGTCAACCTCACCGACCCGGACTGGCCGGACCAGGTCCGCGCGATCGCGCCCGAAGGCGTCGACGCCGTCCTGGACTCGGTCGGCGGCGCGGTCTTCGACCAGGGCCTGGAACTGGTCAAGCCGCTCGGCACCATGCTCACGTACGGGGCCATCAGCACCGAGCTGCCGACGATTCCGGCGGCCGCGCTGTTCGGCTTCAAGACGGTCACCGGGGTGTCGATGATGGGCTGGCGCGGCGCCCGGCCGGACACGGCCCGCGCCGACATCGCCGAGGTCACCCGCCGCTGGCAGACCGGCGACCTCCGCCCGGTCGTACACGCGACCCACCCACTCGCCGACGTCACCAAGCTCCACGAAGCTCTCGACGCCCGCACCGCCCACGGCCGCCTCGTAGCCATCCCTTAACCGGGCAGCTTGCCCCCTCGAACGAAGGGTTGCCCCCTGGAAATTCGAGGGGGCAACCCTCTCTTGAACTGCTCCCCAGAAGTTGGACTGAGAAATTCAGTTCTGATTCTGGGGAGTGGTTGTATGCGTGGTGGTAGTTCGTTGTCTGAGGAGCAGCGGTGTGAGGCGGTAGCGTTGTTCGAGGCTGGCTGGGGCCGGCAGGCGGTCGCGGTGCGGCTGAGTGGGAGTGCTTCAGCGGTGAACCGGTTGTACGACCGGTGGCGTGTTCGAGGTACGGGAGCGTTGGTGGCGATGCCGGGGAAACGGGTCTTCTCGTTCGAGGTCAAGCGCGAGGTGGTCCGGCGGTTTCTCGCGGGCGAGACGAAGGTCGCGCTCGCGCGGGAGTTCGAGTTGTCGTCGCCGAAATTGATCGAGAACTGGGCCCGTAAGTACCGCGACGAGGGTGATGACGGGTTGCGCCCGAAACGTCCGGGCCGCCCACCGGGTGCCGGTGGTGGTGATCGTGGCCGGTCTGCGGGTGAATTGGGTGAGGTGAGTGAGTTGGAGCGGTTGCGTCGCGAGAACGAGCGGCTGCGGGCCGAAAACGCCTACCTGGGAAAATTGCGTGCCTTGAGAGCCCAGCAACGACGCTGAAGGCCCAGGCCGTCACCGCTCTCAAGGCTGACCACCGCCTCGAGGTATTGCTGGAGGTTGCTGGTCTGGCCCGGTCGACGTTCTTCTACCACCAGGCCCGCCTCGCCTCGCCGGACCCACGCGCCGCCCTGAAGACCGCCATCCGGGAAGTGTTCGAGAACAACAAAGGCCGTTACGGGCATCGTCGCGTCCACCGCGAACTGGTGACCGCCGGCTGGCGGGTCGCGAAGAAGACCGTCCTGGCGCTGATGCGGCGCCTCGGGCTGGTCTGCCTGGTCCGGCGCCGCCGCCGCTACAACTCGTTCAAAGGCCAGACCAGCACGACCGGCGCGACTGGCAAGACCGCACCGAACCTGCTGGCCCGTGACTTCACCGCCACCGCTCCGAACCGCAAGTGGGTCACCGATGTGACCGAGTTCGCCATCGCCGGCCGCAAGCTCTACCTGTCGCCGGTCATGGACCTGTTCGACCGCCAGATCATCGCCTACACAACCAGCGACTCACCTAACCTGCAACTCACCAACTCCAGCCTGCAACAAGCACTCACCACCCAGCGCCCCAGCCCCGGCCTGCTGGTCCACTCCGACCAAGGCTTCCAATACCAGCACCACTCCTGGCAGGCCCTACTCACCACCGCCCGCGCGACCCAGTCGATGTCCCGCAAAGCCAACTGCTACGACAACGCCATCATCGAGAACTTCTTCGGACACCTCAAAGAAGAACTCTTCCACCACACCACCTTCACCAGCGCCGACGCGTTCACCACCGCACTCGCCGACTACATCCACTGGTACAACAACCACCGCACCTCAACAACACTCAAGGGCCTGAGCCCAGTGCAATACCGCACCCAGACCCTCACGGCATAGGCTCCCTACCCAGCCAGTCCAACTTTCGGGGACCAGTTCATCTTCAAGGAGATGCCCCCTCAACTGCAGGGTTCGGCAACTCAGGGGCGGCCGAAGAAGTTCGGTGGAATCCAGTAGTAGACGCTGTCGATCTGCACCGGCTTGCCGGTCCGTGGGGCGTGCACCATCTGCCCGTTGCCGATGTACAGCGCGACGTGGTGGATGGTGGCCGGGTCGTTCGGGTCGGTCGCCCAGAAGATCAGGTCGCCCGGCCGCAGGTCGTCCTCCTGGATGTGCCGGATCTGCTCGTACTGCGCGGCGCTGTAGTGCGGCAGGTCGACACCGGCCTGCGCCCAGGCTCCCATCGTCAGCCCGGAGCAGTCCCAGCGGCTCGGACCGGTAGCACCCCACAGGTACATGTCGCCGAGCTGCTTCAGCGCGAAGTTGATCGCCGCCCGCGCGCCCTTCTTCGAACCGTGGCTGCTCCCGCCATTACCACCATTACCGCCGTTGCCGCCGCTGCCACCGTTGTTGCCGCCGTCGCTCGGCGCGGAGGGCTTGTGCCGCTTCGGCGGGTTCTTCTTGCCGTGGTTCTGCTTCGCCTGCTCGCGGGCCTCCTTCTGCTCGCGGGCCCGCTCGGCCGCTTCGGCGCGCGCCTCGGCAGCCTCCTTGGCGGCGATCCGGGCCTTCAGCTCGGCGGCCTTCTTCGCGGCGAGCGCGGCGGCGCGCTGCCGCGCAAGCTCCTCGAGCCCCCGCTGCCGCTGGGCCGCCACCTGCACCGAAACGCTCTGCAGGACGGCGAGCTGGGCGATCGACTGCTTCCGCTGGACGCCGATCGCGGTCACGGCCGCGGCCTGCGCCGCCTCCGCGTTCTCGGCCGCCTGCTTGGCCTTCGCGGCCTCGTCGGTGGCCTTCTTCACCTTCACGACCGCCTGGTCGGCCTGCACCTTGAACAGGTTCGTCATCACCTGGGTCGCGGAGTACCGCAGGTACGAGCCCTGCATCGCGGCCGACACCGAGCGGGCCGCGCCGGCCGAGTCGAGCAGCTCCTGCGGGCCGTTGGCGGTGAACAGCGGCGCGATCTTCGCCACCTCGCCACCGCCCTGGTACGACGCGGCCGCGAACCGGCCGATCTGCTGCCGCTGGGTGGTCAGGGTCTTCTGCGCCTCGGCCGCCCGGGCCGCGGCGGCGGCCGCCTCGGCCTTCGCCTGCTGCAAGCGGTAGACGGCGCCGTTGTACGCCTCGTCGGCGATCCCGGACTGGACGCCGAGCTGCTCGAGCCGGGTGTTGGCGGCGGCCAGCTGGTTCTCGATCGCGGCCACCTGGCCGGCCTTCGAGGCGGCGGCCTGCTTGGCCCGCTCGACCGCGGCCTTGGACGGAATCACCGGCGGCTTCGGCTTGGTGGCTTCGGCCGGGAGCGTCGGTACGGCCATCGCAGCAGCCAGACAGATCGCGAGCACACCGGAGAGCAGCACCTTGCCTGCTCGGCCGGGCTTCCCGTTACTCGCGACCCGCTCGCCGGACGTGGCCCTCGTGGGCGTCCGCATCGGGGTCGTTCCTTCCGCCGGTCACGAACCCCTTCCCCAGGGTTCGTGAGCTTTTGGTCCTCCTGGACCACATACGTGACACTAGTTGCCTACAGCCCCATTGGGAACAGCTTTCACACAAGTATCTTTGTTTCACCCGTGTGTCGACTTGACAAACTACAAGCTTGTAATTTCGCAAAGTTGCAGGTGAACGCACGAAAACGCCCCTCCGGCCGGTGCCGGAGGGGCGTCTGCGCGAAGCCGGATTCAGCTCAGGACGAACGTGGCAACGACCGGCAGATGGTCCGACGCCGGCGTCACCGGTACGGTCGCGCGGATCGGCCGCAGACCGGCGCCGTGCAGCTGGAAATCGATCCGCTTGGTCGGATTGCCCGCCTCGATCGTGTACCCCGGACCGTCGCCGGCCTCGGCCCAGGTGTCGTCGTACGCGGCGGTCAGGGTCTTGATCTCCGGCGCCGCCGGCGTCGCGTTCAGGTCACCGACGAGCAGCGTCGGCGTACTCGATCCGCTCAGCAGCTCGACCACTTTCTGGGCCTGCTCGAGCCGCTCGGCGTTGTTGTTGCTGGTCAGATGCGTGTTCGCGAACCGCAGCTTCGCTCCGCGCACTGTGATGTTTGCCACCGCGAGACCACGCTGCTCGCCGGTCGGGTAGAGCGGCAAGAGCGTGTTCGTGAAGTCCTTGATCGGATACTTCGACAGGATCGCCGTCCCGTACTGGCGACGCGGATCGCCCGGCTTCACGGGCGGGAGGTCGAGGTTCGCGGCGTACGCGTAATGCATCTTGAGGCGCTTCGCGAACCAGGCCGGCTGATCCACCCAGTTGCTGCGTACGTCCCAGTGCCGATCGACTTCCTGCAGCCCGATCACGTCGGCCCCGGACGTCTCGATCAGCGCCGCGATCCGCTCCAGGTCGAGTACGCCGTCGATGCCGGCGCCGTGGTGGATGTTGTAGGTCATCACGGTCAGCGGACGACCCGGCCGGCCGGTGTCCGGCTGAGCCGCGGCGACGTTAGGCACCACCATCAGGAACCCCACAAGAACGGTCAGCAGTTTCCGCATACCAGCATCTTTCCGGGTAACCGGCGACCCCCGCTCGACGAGCGGGTGTCGCCGGCCTGAACATCAGCGCAGACGTCAGCGCACAGCCTGAACGTCAACGCACCAGCCGCCCGACCGCGCCCTTCGCCCCGGAGGCCCAGCACCCGGCCTGGGCGCCGTGGCCGGCGCACTCGACACTGTCGAAGCTGCCGTCGTAGAACTGCTTCCAACTCCGCCCGCCGTCGAAGCTCACGTCGCTTCCGGACGGTCCGACCGCGACCACGACCCCGAGCGACCCTGGTACGAAGTGCGCGCCGCTCCGGTAGCCCTTCGGCGCTTTGTCCGCGGGCACCAGCTTCCAGGTACGGCCACCGTCGTACGTCACGGAGGCGGCTTTGACCGCCTCGTTCGGCTTCAGGAAGTCACCGCCGACCGCGACGCCGAACAACGAGTTCCGGAACGCGAGGCTGAAGATTCCGGCCGCTTCACCACTTGCCATCGGCGAGTCACTGACCTTCCAGTGCCGGCCGCCGTCGACGGTCCGGAACACCCGCGGCCGATCGCCGCCACCAGTCGCGAACCACGCCGTCCGGCCGGCGCCGGCGACCAGGCAGGTACCGCTCGCGGCGAACGCGAACTCACCGGGCAGCGCGGCCGGCATCCCGTCGTTCGGCTGCACTTTCCAGGACTTCCCGCCATCGGTACTGGCCGCGATCCGGAACTTCCCGTCCACCGGATCACTCAACGCCAGCCCGTGCTTCGACGTACTGAAGGCGAAGCAGTCGTAGAACGCGTTCGGATCGGTGTTCCGGAAGGTCTCCGTCCAGGTGTTGCCGCCGTCGGTCGTGCGATAGATCCGGGAGTCCGCACCCGGGCCGATCGTCAGCGCGACCGCACTGCGCGCGTCGTACGCCTCGACATCGCGGAACTGCAGTTTCTCCGCGCCCTTCGGGCTGACGTTCTGCCAACGCTTGCCGCCGTCGACGGTACGCAGCACGGTCCCTTCGGTACCGGCCACCCAGGCGATGTCCTTGCTGACCGCCGCCAGCCCACGGAACTGCGCCGTGCTCCCGGTCGGCGTCAACTCCCACCGGTACGGCGAGCCGCCAGATGCCTGGGCGGGAACGACCTGAGCCATCAACAGCAGACCTCCTGCCGCACCAGCGGCCACACGCAGGAATCTCATGCGCGCGAACCTAACCCACAAGACGGGCTCGCGTCAGTCGCTCAATGCTTGCTCGACCCGCTCGACCTTCGCGGTCAGCTGCCCGGTGTACCCCGGCCGGATGTCCGCCTTGAGCACCAGGCTGACCCGCGGCGAGACCGCCGCCACCGCTTCCACTGCCTGTTTCACCACCGCCATCACCTCGTCCCACTCGCCCTCGAGGTTGGTGAACATGGCGTTGGTTTCGTTGGGAAGACCAGAGGCGCGAACGACGCGGACGGCCTCGGCCACCGCTTCGCTCACGCCTCCGGTTTCGTCACCCGCGGACGGGCTGATGCTGAATGCGACGATCATGCATCCTGGATATCAGGTTCTTCCTCCTGCGCGCGACGCTCGGTCCCCGAGGTGGTCAGCAGCGCCTTCTCCTTGATGAACAGGACCGCGATCAGCGCGAGTACGGCGAACGGCACCGACATCGTGAACAGATCGGCGGTGGCCGCGCCGTACGCGTTCTCCACCACGGTCCGCACCTCCGGTGGCAGTTCGGCGATGTTCGGCACCGCGTGACCGCCGCCGGACGAGGCACCGCCCGGGTTCAGCGTCTCGGTGACCTTGTTCGCCAGGATCGCGCCGAGCACGCTGACGCCGATCGTGCCGCCCATGCTGCGGAAGAAGCTCACCGCCGACGTTGCCGCGCCGAGCTCACGCGCCGGGACGTCGTTCTGCGCCGCGAGCACCAGGTTCTGCATCACCAGGCCGATGCCGACGCCGAGCACGATCATGAACGCCCAGAGCAGGTACTTGGACGTGTGCGCGTCGATGGTGCCGAACAGCCCGAGCCCGATCGGCAGCAGCACGCTGCCGACGACCAGGTAGATCTTCCACTTGCCGTACTTGGTGATCAGGCCACCGGCGATCGTGGACGCGACCATCATGCCGAGGATCATCGGCAGGCTCATCAGGCCGGCCTTGGTCGGTGAGTACCCCTGCGCGATCTGGAAGTACTGCGCCAGGAACACCGAGCCGCCGAACATCGCCACGCCGACCAGCGCGCTGGCCACGATCGCCAGCGTCACCGTGCGGTTGCGGAACAGGTCCATCGGGATGATCGGCTCCGGGTGCTTGCGCTCGACCAGGACCGCGGCCAGCAGCGCGACCAGCGCGATCGCGACCAGGCCGAAGCTCCAGCCGGAGACCCACTCGAACTTGTTGCCGGCGAACGAGGACCAGACCAGCAGCGTGCTCACGCCGCCCATGATCAGCACCGCGCCCAGCCAGTCGATCTTCACCTCGCGGCGTACGGTCGGCAGCTTCAGCGTACGCTGCAGCAGGATGATCGCGGCCAGCACGAACGGTACGCCGACCAGGAAGCAGGCCCGCCAGCCGAGCGGCGAGTCGACCAGGAAACCGCCGAGCAGCGGTCCACCGACGGTCGCCGAGGCGAAGATCGCGCCGAAGATGCCGGAGTACCGGCCGAGCTCGCGCGGCGGGATGATCGCCGCCATCACGATCTGCACCAGCGCGGTCAGACCGCCGGCGCCCAGACCCTGCAGCACCCGGCTGCCGAGCAGCACCTCGATGTTCGGCGCGAAGCCGGCCACCAGGGAGCCGATCACGAAGAAGCCGAGCGACAGCTGGACCAGCAGCTTGTTGTTGTAGAGGTCGGCCAGCTTGCCCCACAACGGCACGGTGGCGGTCATCGTCAGCAGCTCGAGGGTGACCACCCAGGTGTACGACGACTGGCTGGCGCCGAGATCGTGAATGATCCGCGGCAGCGCGGTCGAAACCACGGTACCGGCCAGGATCGCCACGAACATGCCCATCATCAGGCCGGAGATGGCCTGGACGGTCTGTCGCGGGGTGAGCGTGGTGGATTCGGTGGCGGTGACCTCACCCACCGGTTCCGGTGATGGCGACGAGGTCGTCGTCATGAGTTGCCTTTCTGGTCGTCCGGCCCGAAAGCAGTATCGATGCCTTGGGCAAGTAGTTGGAATGCTTCGGTGAGCAGCTCGCGGACCGGGCGGCCGGGAACCGTCTTGTGCAGTTCCATCGCCATCCGGCAGGCGGTGCCGGCCGCACTCACGATCAGCGCCGGCCGGAGCGAGCCGGGTGGCTCGCCCATCCGCTCGGTCAGGGCCTTGGTCAGCAGTCGTTCGTCCTCGATGCTGGCGTGCAGCAGGTGGTACAGCAGGTCCGGGGTGCTCATGATCAGCTCACCCCGGCGCGTCATCTCCCCGTCCTCCTCGAAATCGCGCAGCACGTCCTGCACGATGAACCACATCGTGGTCAGCGGCGACTCGCTCGCCGGCGCGTTCAGTACCCGCTCCAGCGCCCGGTCGACGTGCTCGGGATTGCGCCCGAGGATCGCGTGCTCCTTGTGCGGGAAGTAGTTGAAGAAGGTCCGCACCGACACGTCGGCGGCCTCGGCGATCTCCTCGACCGTGACCTGATCCGGCCCCTTCTCCAGCGCCAGCCGCAACGCGGCCTCGGCCAGCGCCGCCCGCGTCTCCCGTTTCTTCCGCTCCCGCAACCCACCCTGCTGTGCCACAAAAACGAGGGTACGGACAAATTTGCACCCAGTGCAAACTATTAACCCTGAAAACTTGCACCCCTGCACAAGACGGCCGGCCCGCCGGTCCGGACTACTGCCGTTTCGGGGCGGTCAATCCGTGCCGTACGGCGATGCCGCCGGCCGCCGCGCTGATGGCGATGGTGATCAGGGCGCCGAGGATCAGGGCGGATGGTTCGCCTGGTTGGAGGACGTGCAGGGTGGTACCGACCGTGGCGGCCGCGACGGGTACGCCTAGCTGCGCGGAGGCCAAGGCGCCGATCGACAACGGTTGGCGGGTCAGTTTGCCGGACAAATGACTGATCACGGCGCCGACGCCGAGTGCCGCGCCCAGCCCGATGAACGCCGGTTTCGTGCCGAGCTCGCGCAGGTCGAGGGAGGCCCCGAGCCAGACGAAGAACACCGGACCGAGGAATCCTTCGGTCAGCGCGAACAACTGCCGCGCCAATCGCCGCGGTTCACCGACCGCCGCCACCGCGAGCCCGAGTACGAACCCGGCCAGCATGATCGAGACATGGGTCGCGGTCGCGAGACCGGCGAGCGCGAACAGCACCATCAGACTGACCCGCAGCTCGAGCGCGAACCGCCGGTCCTCCGACACCTTGTGCGCCCGCTGCCGCAACCCCGACCGCTCCAACCGGTTCAGCAGGAAGAACACCACCACCCCGGCCGCGATCACCGCCACCGCACCGAGCGCCGCTCGCCCCGCGTGCGGCGGATCGATCGCCAGGGGCAGCGCGACGATGCAGGCAGCGTCCGCGATCGCGACCTGCGGCAGCAGCTCGACCACCGATCGCCCACCCAGCCCGAGCGAGTCCACGATCGGCAGAATCAGCGCCGCCGACGAAGACGCCATCAGCACGGCGTACAACGCGACATGTCCGGTGCCGAAGATCGCGTTCAGCGCGAAAGCCAGCCCGGTCGCCACGACCCCGGTCAGTACCGCCCGGAGCAGACCGGGCCGGATCGCCCGCCGCAGACTCGCGTCCCGGACCGGAACGTGGGTGCCGGCAACGAACATCACCAGCCCGAATCCGATGTCGGCCAGGAAGGTGAACCGCGGATCGGACGCCGTCAGGTACCCGAATCCGGTCTTGCCGAGGACGACTCCGGCGACCAGCTCGCCGAGCACGATCGGGATGTGCCAGCCGCGCGGAAGCGCGAGCAGCGGACCGATCAGACCGATCGCGACGACCACCGCGAGCATGGTGAAGCTCACCGCGCAGCTCCTTTCCCCGGATCGCCATTGTCACCCGCGACCGCGGTCCAGGGCGGGATTCAGGCGGTCGGCAGCTCGCTGTCGTTTCCCGGCGCGCTGACGACGCGGTTCCGGCCGAGGTCCTTGGCGTGGTACATCGCCAGGTCCGCCGCGATCTGCAGCTCGTCGAGCGTGGTCCCGGAATCCGGGTACGTCGCGGCGCCGATCGAGCAGGTGATCGTGTCGCACAGCAACGGACCGCCCGCGGTGGTGATGGTGACCGCGAGCCCGGCGATCCGGCGCCGGATCCGCTCGGCGGCCAGCGCGGCGTCGGCGGCCGGCGTCCGCGGCAGCAGGATCGCGAACTCCTCACCACCGAGCCGGCCGACCAGGTCGTTGTCGCGTACCTCCTTGCGCAGCTCGTCCGCGACCGCCTTCAATGCTTCGTCGCCGGCCCGGTGCCCGTACGTGTCGTTGAGGATCTTGAAATGGTCGAGATCCAGGTACAGCACGCCGAGCGGCGTGTTCGTACGCTCCGCGCCGGCGAATTCGCGGCGGGCGATCTCGTGCCAGAACGCGGCATTCGCCAGGCCGGTCTTGGGATCCGTACGCGACGCGGCCTGGAACTGGTCGACCAGCAGCGCGCGGTGCAGGCCGAGGATGGTCAGCAGCAGGACCGCGACCGCCCACGGCTGGCTGAGCAGCAGCGCCGCGGTCGCGACGCCGAGCCCGAGCGAGCCGGCGACGATGAGCTGATCCGACAGCCGCCCAAGCGCGTTCCGCCCTGGGGAGTCGGGGTTGGACAGCATGATCGCGCCGGCGACCAGGACGTAGTTCACGAACCAGTACGCCAGGCCGGCCGCGACCACCGCGGCAAGCCCGATCGGGCCGGACGGATAACCCGGGTACACGCCGGGACGGATCGTGGCCATCGCCACCGCACCCGCGGCACCGGCCAGGATCAGCGTCGTGGCGGTGAAGACCGATCGGTACGGCGGCACCCGGCGGACCCGCAACCAGGAGTGGACGTACGTGCTGACGATCAGCAGCACGGCCAGCGGTGGCGGCAGGATCAGGATGCCCGCGAACGTCCACATCCCCTTCAGATTGACGTACGGAATGCCTTCCGCGCCGACCTTGCGCAGCCGCTCGATGTCCCGCGCGGCCTCCAGGTGGATCGCCGATCCGGCCACCAGGACGAGCAACCGAATCCAGTCACTCCCGGTCACCGCGACCAGGTTGACCGTCGCGCCGACGACGAGGAAAGTGATCAGTTCAACCGCGAGTACGAAGCCGAGCACCGGCCGCGGCTGGGTCCACATCGCCCACCGGGTGGGAAACCAGGCAGCGTCGTTACGTCTGCGCAGGCGACGATGCGCCAGCCGATGCCTGATACTCATGACAAGACCCCCGCCTCACAGTCGGTCCTTGTCACAGCGTAGCCGTGGTATTCACGCAATGTCACTGCCTCACTGTCACTACCTCGCTGTCACTTGCCTCACCTTGCGCGAGAGGAGGCCACTGCCATGCAGAACAACGACTGGTAAATCGATCACGCGAGCCGTCGCGTCGCCCCGGCGTAACCGTACGCCGCTCCGGCCGCGACCAACACTCCGAGTATTCCGGCCGCCGCCACGACCGACGCGGGCGCCCAGCGATCCGCGAGCGCGCCGGCGGCCAGTACACCTATTCCCTGCGAGACGATCAGCGCAGTGCGCGCCAGGCCGAACGCCTGGCCGCGCTGCGCGTCCGGCACGTTCATCACGAACGCCGCGCTCGCCGCCAACTGGTACGACGCGCACAACCCCGAGAGCATCCACAACGCCACCGTCACCCACAGCCCCGGCTGGGCCACGCAGCCGATCAGCGGCGCGCACGACCCGATCGACAACGGACCCATCAGGGTGAGCCGGCGATCCGGCGCGACCCTGGTCAGCAACAGCATCCCGATCATCTGCCCGGCGGGGTTGGCGGCGAGCAGGATCCCGACCGCGGCCGGCCCACCGCCGACGGACGCGGCGTACGGGGCCGCGAGTCCTTCGATGCTCACGTAGAAACCGGCTACACATGCCAGCGCGACCAAGTACCTCAGCTGGCGATTGCTCCAAACGAGCCGCGCGCCCGCGGAGAGCGATGCCCACCAGCCCTTGCTTTCTTCGGTGGTCTCCGGCAGCGCGTGCTCTCGTACGCCGAACCACAGCAGCAATCCGGACAAGCCAAAGGTCGCGGCGTCGGCCAGCAACGCGTTGCCGGCACCGAACGCCGCGACCAGCGTGCCGCCGGTGACGAACCCCGCCAGCTGGGCCGCTTGGCCGGTGATGTTCGAGACCGAGCTGGCCAGTACGAACTTGTCCCCGGTCAGAATCGACGGCAGCAATGCCGCCCGCGCCGATTGGAAGGGCGAGGCGAGCAACTGCACGACCACCAGCAACGTACACAGCACCCACAACGAAGCACCCGGGATCGCCATCGCCGCCACCAGCACGGCCCGCGCGACATCGCACCCGATCATCAACCGCCGCCGCGGAAACCGATCCGCCAGCCCCGACAACAACGGCCCACCGGCAATGTCCGGCAGGAACGTCAACGCATACGTAACCGCCGACAAACCAGCCGATCCGGTCCGGTCGTACACCAGCACGGCCAACGCGACCCGGGCCAGCTGATCCCCCACCACCGACCCCAACTGCGCAAACCACAACCACCGAAACTCGGCCACGGCAAACACTTCGCTGTAGGTAGCAGGCCGATCAGCGAACTCAGCACCAGAAGAACGAGCGGGGCGGGCCACCAGCCCAACGTACAGACAATCCACACTCCCAGCCGCCGGCACGGTGCGCCGTGAGGTGGTTCACTTCGGTGGAGGTACATAGGAAAGCTATGTATATTCGAGGTGTGAGTACTGGTGAGCTGGAGCGGCTTGGGGAAGAGCTGGTGGTGGTGGCTACGCGGTTGTCGCGGCTGGCTACCCGGAATGTGAACACGTTGCCGCATGCCGCGATGCGGGTGCTGGGGCGGCTGGACGAGCTTGGGGAGGCGCGGATCAGTGAGTTGGCCAAGGCCGATCGGTGTTCGCAGCCGACCATGTCCAACCTGGTTCAGCGGCTCGAGGAGCAGGGGTGGGTTCGGCGTGGGTCCGACCCGGCTGATTCGCGGGCCAGCCTGATCAGTCTCACCGACGCGGGTCTTGCCGAGTTGCGCGGCGCGCGCAGTCAGGCGGGCGCCGCGCTCGCGGCCCACTTGGGCCAGTTGCCCGCGCACGACCTCGCCACCCTGGAGGCCGCCGCCACCGTCATCCACAAACTCCTCGCCATCGAACCTTTGGAGGCAACGCCCCGGTGAGCACCTCGTCGTTCCTGAAGCAGCCGAAATCCGTCTGGGCGGTCGCGTTCGCCTGCGTGATCGCTTTCATGGGCATCGGCCTGGTGGACCCGATCCTGAAGCCGATCGCCGAGCAGTTGCACGCGAGCCCGTCCCAGGTCTCGCTGCTGTTCACCAGCTACATGGCGGTGATCGGCGTGGCGATGCTGATCACCGGCGCGGTCTCGAGCCGGATCGGCGCCAAGCGCACCCTGCTCATTGGCCTGGCCATCATCGTCGTGTTCAGCGCGCTGGCGGGCCTGTCGAACAGCATCGGCATGATCGTCGCCTTCCGGGCCGGCTGGGGCCTCGGCAACGCGCTGTTCATCGCCACCGCCCTGGCCACCATCGTGAACTCGGCCGCCGGCTCGGTCGCCGAGGCGATCATCCTGTACGAGGCGGCGCTCGGCGTCGGCATCGCGGCCGGCCCGCTGGTCGGTGGTGAACTCGGCACGATCTCCTGGCGCGGCCCGTTCTTCGGCGTCGCGGTGCTGATGACGATCGCGCTCGCGGCGACCGCGTTCCTGCTGCCGGCGTCACCGCCCGAGGCCCGGCGGACCTCGATTCTCGAACCGTTGAAGGCGTTGCGGCACCGGTCGCTGGCAACCGTCGCGGTCACCGCGCTGCTCTACAACTTCGGCTTCTTCACGTTGCTCGCGTTCACGCCGTTCCCGCTGGCCATGTCGGCACGGCAGATCGGGCTGATCTTCTTCGGCTGGGGCCTGTGCCTGGCGTTCACGTCGGTCTTCGTGGCGCCCCGGCTACAACGCCGGTTCGGCACGTTGCCGGTGGCGATGACCGCACTGTTCCTGTTCGCCGTCGACCTCGCGGTGATGGGCATGTACGCGCACCACAAGCCCGTACTCGCGGTGGGTGTGGTTGTGGCCGGACTGTTCCTCGGGATCAACAACACGCTGATCACCGAGGCGGTGATGGGAGCAGCTCCGGTCGAGCGCGGTACGGCGTCGGCGGCATACTCCTTCGTGCGATTCTCCGGCGGCGCGGTCGCTCCGTGGCTGGCCGGGAAGCTCGGCGAGGAGGTCAACATCCAGCTGCCGTTCTACGTCGGCGCCCTCGCGGTGCTGCTCGCGGTCGGCGCGCTGGCCACCGGCTGGAAGCCGCTGGCCCACCTGCGGATTCCCGCCGACCATTCCCCGGCCGAAGCGGAGGCGCTCACCGCGGCCGACGCCTGAGTGGTCTACCCGACCCGCCGGAGAACGATTTCTCCGGCGGGTTTTCGCGTCTAGGGTCGGTGGGTATGTGGCCAACCCTGCGCACGTACACCGGACGTAATCTCCGCCGGATCGCGCTCCCGCTCGGCGGGATCGGCACCGGCACGGTCAGCCTCGGCGGCCGCGGCAACCTCCGCGACTGGGAGATCGTGAACCGCCCGGCGAAAGGCTTCCACCCCGGCACCGCCTTCTTCGCGCTCCGGACCGAATCCCCGTCCGGCGCGGTCACCGCCCGCGCGCTGGAAGGCCCGCTGGACCTCAGCGAGTACGAGGGCGCGCACGGGAGCGGCGCGCAGAACCACGGTCTGCCGCGCTTCCGGGACGCGACCTTCGCCACCGCGTACCCGTTCGGCCGGCTCGAGTTGCGTGACGGCGACGCACCGGTCGAGGTCGATCTGGAAGCGTTCAACCCGTTCGTACCCACCGACGTCGAGGCGAGCTCGTGGCCGGTCGCGGTGCTGCGTTTCGCGGTCACCAACCGCGGCCCGGAACCGCTGACCGTCTCCATCGCCGGCGCGCTGCAGAACTTCATCGGCCGGGACGGCCGGACTGACGTTGCCGCAGGCAACTACAACACGTTGGCCGACCCATCAGGTGTACTGCTGCGCAGCCGCGGCGTCGATCCCGGCGCGGAGCAGTACGGATCGATCGCGCTGGCCGTACTCGACGGGCAGGACGTGACCCGGCGGACCGGCTGGGCCGACCGTACCTGGGGTGACAGCCTGCTCGATTTCTGGGACGACTTCAGCGCCGACGGCCGGCTGGACGAGCGGGTCAGTGAGTCCGCGACCCCGGTCGCCTCGGTCGCGGACCGGCGTGCGGTTGCCGCCGGGGCGACCGAGCGCTTCACCTTCCTGCTCGGCTGGCATTTCCCGAACCGGCGCGGCTGGGAGAACCCGGACTTCGTCGGCAATCACTACACGACGTTGTACGCGGATGCGTGGGATGCACTGACGCGATTCGCACCGCGCTTGGACGAGCTCGAGCGCCGTACCGTGCGCTTCGTCGATGCCTTTGTGTCGAGTGATCTACCGGACGCGGTGAAAGAAGCAGCGCTGTTCAACCTCAGCACGCTGCGTACGCAGACCGTGTTCCGTACGCCGGATGGGCGCTTCTTCGGGTGGGAGGGCTGCTCCGACCACGAAGGCAGTTGCATGGGGACCTGTACCCATGTGTGGAACTACGAGCAGGCGACGCCCTACCTGTTCGGCGAGATCGCGCGGTCGATGCGTGAGATCGAGTTCGCGCACGCGACCGGCCCGGACGGGCTGATGAGCTTCCGCGTCGGGCTGCCGCTGGACACAAAGGCCCGCAACTGGACGGTCGCGGCCGCGGATGGGCAACTCGGCTGCCTGGTGAAGCTGTACCGGGAGTGGCGGCTGAGCGGTGACGACGAGCTGCTCCGGTCGTTGTGGCCGGCCGCGCGCCGGGCACTGGAGTTCTGCTGGATTCCCGGCGGGTGGGACGCCGACCGCGACGGGGTGATGGAGGGTTGCCAGCACAACACGATGGACGTCGAGTACTACGGGCCGAATCCCCAGATGCAGTCCTGGTACCTGGCCGCGCTCCGCGCCTGCGAGGAGATGGCGACGTACCTCGGTGACGATCTCGCCGGTGAGTGCCGGAAACTGTTCGCGAGCGGTAGCGCGTGGATGGACGAGCACTTGTTCAACGGGGAGTACTACCGGCACGAGATCCGTCCGCCCGCGTCCGCCGACGACATCGCGCCCGGGCTGCGCGAGCAGGCCGGAGCACCTGACCCGACGCATCCCGTACTGCAACTCGGCGACGGCTGCCTCGTCGACCAGCTCGTCGGGCAGCACCTCGCGCGACTGACCCAACTCGGCTCACTGCTCAACGAGGAGCACGTCGCCACCACGTTGCGCAGCATCGTCCGGTACAACCGGCTGTCCGGGTTCACCGGGCATTTCAACCACATGCGCAGCTACGTACTCGGTGCCGACGAATCCGCCGTCCTGATGTGCAGCTACCCGCGCGGCAACCGCCCGGAGCGCCCGTTCCCGTACTTCACCGAGGTGATGACCGGCTTCGAGCACATCCTCGCCGTCGGGCTCATGTCCGAAGGAATGATCGACGAAGGCATCCAGCTCGTCACGGACATCCGGCACCGGTACGACGGCGAGCGGCGCAACCCGTACGACGAAGCCGAATGCGGTCATCATTACGCCCGGGCGATGGCGTCCTGGGGCGCGGTCATCCAGCTCACCGGATTCGGGTACGACGCCCACACCGGCGTCATGCGCTTCACGCCGCATCACCCGGACGTACGCCGGGTGTTCTGGTCGACCGGCGACGCGTACGGCACCTTCGACACCGGCACCCACACCCTCCAGGTCCACGAAGGCGACCCGCACGTCACTTCGATCTACCTGAACAACCTCCAGATCAAGCTGGATTGACCACCCGACCTGGACCACCGGACCTGGACCATCCAACCTCGACCGGCCGCCCCGGCGCGGCCGCATCGCGCAACCGGACCGCCGTTTCCGAACGCAACGGGAAGGGTTCACCTCAGATCTGGCCGGTTCACCACTCGCATGCCAGGCACTAACCGACCACTTGAGACGTGAACCCCCGCCTGTGTGTTGAGGGGCGGGTTGAGGGGCGGGTTGAGCGGGCATACCAAACCGTATGGTATGTTCAGCCCGTGGTCACGAGGGTGGAGTGGATCGAGGTAGGGGTCGAGCTGCTGGCGACCGAGGGGGCGCCGGCGATCACGATCGAGCGGTTGACCGGCGAGCTCGGGATGACGAAGGGGTCGTTCTACCACCACTTCGCGGGCGCCGGCGGGTTCAAGACCGCCCTGCTGGAGTACTTCGAGCAGGAGTACACGACTCGGTTGATCGACGCCGTTCAAGCCGAGAACGCCAAGCCGAAGGCGAAGCTCGAGCACCTGCTCCGGTTGGTGCTGACCGACCCGGACAACGTGGCCCTCGAGATCGCGATCCGCGCCTGGGCGTTGCAGGACCCGGAAGTACGCGCGGCGCAGGAGCGCGTGGACGCGACGCGGACGGCGTACTTGAAGGAGCTGTGCCACGGGCTGAACGCCGACCTCGACCCGGACCGGTACGCGCAAATGCTCTACCTGATCCTGATCGGTGCCGAGCAGGTGCTGCCGACGGTCGAACGCGCCGACCTGCGCGAGATCTACAACCTCACGCTCCGCCTCATCGACTGATCAACTGGGAGGACGCGATCATGCCGACGATGCTGCACGAGCTGGACGAGCTGATTCCGGTCGTGGACGAGATCGACGTGAAGACGGCGCACGCCGACGTGACACTGCGCGAGTTCGCCGCCGGTGCGCTCGGCCACAGCCCGCTCTGGATCAAAGGACTGTTCGCGGTCCGAATGGCGCTCGCCGCGGTGCTGCGGCTCGAGACCACCGGCATCCCGGACTCGCGGCGGCTCCGGCCGGAGACCGTGAGCTTCACGCCGGGCGAGAAGAACTCGTTCTTCACGGTCGTCCGCGGCGAGGAGGACCGCTACCTGCTGCTGCAGATCGCCGACAACCACCTGATGGCGTACCTGGCGTTCTTCACCGACGACGAGCATCCGGCGACGTTCAAGGTCGCGACCCTGGTGCAGTACCTCCGGCCGGCCGGGCGGATCTACTTCAACCTGATCCGCCCGTTCCATCATGTCGTCCTGCTCAGTATGTGCCGGGCCGGCGAGACGTCGCGCGATACGCGGTAAGCGCTGACGTCGCTCCGACGACCACCAGCGCCGTACCGAAGATCAGCCCCAGCAACTGCCACGGGACCGCCAGCGCCTCGATACCGTAGGGTCCGGCCGCGATCCCGGCGAGCGCCGCCGCGGCCACCACGGCCCCGAGCAGTACGCCGACCACCACGACGGTCGCGGACTCGACCAGCGCGACGGTCACGACCTGCCCGCGGGTCAGGCCGGCCATCCGCGCCAGCGCGAACTCACGCCGCCGGTCGGCCGTCGACATCACCACCGCGTTCACCACCGCGACCGCGGTGAAGATCCCGGCCAGACCCATCAGCGCCGCGAACAACCCGGCATTGCCGCGCTGCTGATCCTCACCCCGCTGCTCGGCCCAGGACTTGACCGTCTGCCCGTCCATCGTTGCCCCAGGCTCCAACTTCACCAGCGTCTCGGTCCGGCCACCGGCCGGCAGCAAACTCCTGGGAATGAAGAAGTTCTCGCTCACGTCCAGGGTCTCGGGCATGATCGCCACCACCTTGACCTCGATCTTTCGATTGCCTAGAGCAACTTTCAGCGTCGACCCGAGCTTGTACCCCTCGGCCGCCATCCCCGGTCCGATCGCGATCGTAGGCCCGGTCAGCTTGTCCAGCGCTCCCTTCCGCGGCCGCAGCCGATGCGTCGCCTCGTACGCGGCCGGATCGATCCCGATCGCCTCCGAGTACACAGTCCGCTTCCCGCGCGTGATCGCGATCGGTACGGCGGTCTGCGTCGACGCCGCGACGATCCCCGGCCCGGGCGCGACCGGACGATCGACCACCACATCCGCGGTGATCAGCCGCTTCTGCTCGACCCCGACCGCCTTGGCCAGCGATCCGAACGTGCCCCACAACCCGACGGTCAACCCGACCAGCACGATCAGCGGCGCCGCGGTCGCGGCACTTCGGCGTACGGCGTGCAGCACGCCCGACCGCGCCAGGTCCGCGATCAAGTTGCCCCGGACAACGAACGCGGGCAGCCGGCCGACCAGCGGGACGACCACCGGACTCAACTGACTGAGCGCGACCGAACCACTGATCATCACCACCAGGGCGATCATCAACCCGGCCAAGAGGTCCCGCGCCGCCTGCGCCGCGATCACCAGCAAGAGCGTTCCACCCGCCGCCGACAACCCCCAGAACCAGCGCCACGCGGTCATCACCCGCTGCGCCGCCTGCCCCTCGACAATCGCTTCGAGCGCACGGATCCGCGACGCCCGCCAGGCCGCGGCGAGCACCCCGGCGAGCGCCGTACTGACCCCGACGATCATCGCGGCCCACATCGCGCCCTGGTCCCACGGCGCATGGAACCAGCTCGGCAGCATCCCCAACTGGGTGAGCAGCCACGTCTGTGCCCAGGTAGCGACCAGTCCGAGCGGCAGGCCGACCACACTGCCCAGTACACCAAGCAGTCCGGCCTCCATGACCACCATCAGGCACAGATACCCTCGCTGCGCCCCCACCAGCCGCAGTAGCCCGAACTCACGCCGCCGCTGCACGGTCATGAACCCGAACGTCGTACTGACGATGAACACGCTCAGGAAGACCGCCAGCATCACCGACATGCCTAACAGCGTTGACGCACCGACGTACCCCTCCCGCACCTGTGCGCGCTCGTACGCCGTCAGTCCGGCCGGCAGCACTGGCTTGTCAGTTGCGGCGAGCATCTGGAGTCCGGACTGCACCAGACCGACACCCAGCGCGACAGCGACTACCGCACCGGCGAACAGCTGCCACCTGGTCCGCAGTGCTCCGACAGACAACCTCAGCATGCAGCTAGCCAACCTGCACTGCCGGTAGCGCGCTCTGGCCTGCGCACCCGGCCGCAGGTAGCCCCAGCGCTACCTCAGCACCTCAAGCAGGGCAGCCAGGTCCCGACGGTCGACCTCGCGGGCACCTATCAGTGCCTGCATCAGCAGCCCGTCCAGTGCCGCCACCAGTAGTCGCGCCTTCTGCGGGTCACCGGCGAACGCCCGGGCGATCTCAGTCAGCGGTTGCAGCCATGCCGCGGCTGACCCGCGCAGTTCGGGACGCCGGGCGGCGTACAAGTACAGCTCGTACAGGGCGAGCGTGCGGCCACGTCGGCGTACCGCGCTGTGCTCGATCAGCCGGGCCAGCTCGTCGGCCGGCCGGGCTCCCAGCTCACTCCCCCGGCCGTCCAGCTCGGCCGCGAGATCCTCCGCCGCCGACTGCAGCGCGGCGACCAGCAGCGCGTCCAGCGTCGGGAAGTGGTAGGTGATCGACGCGACCGAGACATCGGCCTCCGCGGCCACCACTCGATGGCTCACACCTGCGACTCCGTCGCGTTCTATCACCGCCAGCGTGGCCGCGAGCAATTCGTTCCGGCGCTGCTCACCGCGCATCCGGCGACCGTCGGGAACCCGCCTGACCTGCATGAACAGCAAACTATCAGGACGTTCGTACGGATTGATTTTGATCCCCGGAATCGCGGGAACGACCGGCCAAGGCAACTTAGGCTCGGATCTCGTGGCCAACTCTGAACTCGGTACCGCGATGCGCCGTGCCCTGAAGCGCGCAAGCGACGGCAAGACCCTCGACCCGGTGGAGGTGGAGGTCCTGCTCGGTGCGAGCGGTGACGCGCTGACCACCCTGATGGCGACCGCGGCGCGGGTCCGCGACCAAGGCCTGGCCGACGCCGGGCGACCGGGCATCGTCACCTACTCGAAGAAGGTCTTCATCCCGCTGACCCGGCTCTGCCGCGACCGGTGCCACTACTGCACGTTCGCGACCACGCCCGGCCGCGTCCACGCGCCGTACCTGTCGCCGGACGAGGTGCTGGAGATCGCCCGCCAAGGCGCGGCGCTGGGCTGCAAGGAGGCGCTGTTCACGCTGGGCGACGCGCCGGAAGAGCGGTGGGACGCGGCACGGCAGTGGCTGGACGAGGCCGGGTACGACAGCACGCTCGACTACGTACGCGCGATGGCGATCCGGGTCCTCGAAGAGACCGGGCTGCTGCCGCACCTGAACCCCGGCGTGATGTCCTGGCAGGACCTGCAGCGGTTGAAGCCGGTCGCGCCGAGCATGGGGATGATGCTCGAGACCACGTCCCGGCGGCTGTTCGAGGAGAAGGGCCAGCCGCACTTCGGGTCGCCGGACAAGGACCCGGCGGTACGGCTGCGGGTGCTGGAGGACGCCGGCCGGTCGAACGTGCCGTTCACGACCGGGCTGCTGATCGGGATCGGCGAGACACTGACCGAGCGCGCCGACTCGATCTTCGCGCTGCGGAAGATCGCGCGGCAGTACAACGGGATTCAGGAAGTCATCATCCAGGGGTTCCGGGTGAAGCCGGACACCGCGATGCGGAACGACGCCGACGTACCGCTGGACGAGTGGCTGGCCGCGATCGCCGTCACCCGTGTCGTGCTCGGTCCGCGGGTACGGGTGCAGGCGCCGCCGAACCTGGTCGATCTGGCCGAGTGCCGGGCGTTGCTGGACGCCGGGGTGGACGACTTCGGTGGGGTTTCGCCGCTGACGCCCGATCACGTGAACCCGGAGCGACCGTGGCCGCAGATCGACGACCTGGCGAAGGTGACGGCCGACGCCGGGTTCGTGTTGCGGGAGCGGCTGACGGCTCACCCCGAGTACCTGCGGGAGCCCTGGCTTGATCCGCGGCTGATTTCGCACGTCGAGGCGCTGGTCGATCCGGCAAGTGGTCTGGCGAACGAGAGTGCGCTGCCGGTTGGGCTGCCGTGGCAGGAGCCTGATGGCGGATGGGACAGCGTCGGCCGCACCGACCTGCACACCGCGATCGACACCGAGGGCCGCCGCACCGAAACCCGCTCCGACTTCGACGCCGCCTACGGCGACTGGGACGTCCTCCGCGAAGACGTAGCTGCCCGCCGCGCCGCGTCTACTTCACCTCAGCAGATAGACAGTGACGTGAAGGCTGCGTTGGCTGCTGCTGAACGGGATCCGGCAGGACTGTCCGATGAGCAGGCGTTGACCTTGATGACGGCCACCGGGCCCGCGCTGGATCAGCTTGCCCGGATCGCGGACGACCTGCGTAAGCAGACGGTCGGCGACGACGTCAGCTACGTGGTGAACCGGAACATCAACTTCACCAACGTCTGCTACACCGGCTGCCGGTTCTGCGCGTTCGCCCAGCGCCGTACGGACGCGGACGCGTACTCGCTCTCGATGGACGAGGTCGGGCAGCGCGCCGAGGAGGCCTGGGTGATCGGCGCGACCGAGGTCTGCATGCAGGGCGGTATCCACCCCGACCTCCCCGGCACCGCGTACGCCGACCTGGTCCGCGCCGTGAAGGACCGGGTCCCGGAGATGCACGTCCACGCGTACTCGCCGATGGAGATCGTGAACGGCTCGGTCCGGACCGGACTGTCGATCGAGGAGTTCCTGATCTCGGTCAAGGAAGCCGGTCTGGACAGCATCCCGGGCACCGCCGCCGAGATCCTCGACGACGACATCCGCTGGATCCTCACCAAGGGAAAGTTGCCGACGGCAAGCTGGATCGAGGTGATCAGCACCGCGCACAAGGTCGGCCTGCCGTCCAGCTCGACGATGATGTACGGGCATGTCGACGCGCCGCACCACTGGGTCCAGCACCTGCGGACGATCGCGGCGATCCAGGACCGGACCGGCGGGTTCACCGAGTTCGTGCTGCTGCCGTTCATCCACCAGAACTCGCCGATCTACCTGGCCGGCGTGGCCCGCCCGGGCCCGACGTACGACGAGAACCGCGCGGTGCACGCGATGGCGCGGATCATGCTGCACGGGCGGATCGACAACATCCAGTGCTCGTGGGTGAAGCTCGGCGTCGACGGTTGCGTGGCCGTACTCAACGGTGGCGTCAACGACATCGGCGGCACGCTGATGGAGGAGACGATCAGCCGGATGGCCGGCTCGAAGCACGGCAGCCGCAAGTCGATCGCCGAGCTCACCGCGATGGCCACCGCGGCCGGGCGCCCGGCTCGCCAGCGCACCACGACGTACGGCGACGTACCGGCCCGGCCGTCGCTGGAACTCGCCTGACGATTCGAGAAATCAGGCGCTCAACAAAACGTGGATAGTTGTTGCGGCAGGCAACATATCTACGGAACGTGAAGCGATCTGTACACAGAGTTGCCTACTTCAAAGGCAATGCAAATGTTTGATCGGGAGGATTCCCGGGGAGCTGCCGCCCATGCCACGGTTCTGGTGTCGGCGGCGGACGGGTCGCCGGCAACCGGGTCCAGGTGGCCCCCGCTGCACTCCCGTCCGGGACCGGACTGTACCTCCCCTGCCGGCCGCGGAATGAGTGTCCCGGGCCACCCTCCTTCGGGCCACTTGCCCTCTCGGGGCAAACAGCAGGACGCCGGCCGTGCCGGCTGGGCATCGGTCGCCAGTGAGGTGGTGACCGGCGCCCGGCACGGCCGGCGTTTCTCATGTGGGGCGTTCCTCGCTGTACTGGTGCGACTGGGGATCAGTACACCGAGGACCCCCTCCCCGCTCCCCGCGAAGACTCTCGACGGTGAACGGCTCGGGGTCAGGACAGTCAGTACGGGTAGGTGTCGTCGCGGCGGGTCGGGTCCAGGTCCCAGAGCGAGAACTCGACGATCTTGTGTGACTCCTCGCCACCGCCCGGGATCAGCCCGTACGGCTCGTACTCCTTGGAGCCCAGCCCGTCCAGGTAGCAGAGCAGCTCGAACGCGGACTGGGCGTCCTCGATGTCGTCGATCGCGTCGTCGGTCAGCGCCTCGTCCTGGGCCTTCTCGGCGCGGTCGCGGACGTACCGGACGAAGGCGTCCGGGTCGGTGACGACGTAGTCGTAGCGCGCCTGGTAGCTGAGCCGGACGCCGTTCTCCGGGAGCAGCGTGCTTTCGAGCTCCTCCAGGTCGTCCAGGTCGCCGAGGGCGCCACCCTCGACGATCTCGCGGTAGTCGGCCGGGTCGTCGAAGTCGTCCGGGCCGAGCGGCAGGTCGTCCAGCTCATCGGGGTCGTACGAGTCGATCCCGAGGAAGATGTCACCCCACCCCCGCTCGTGTACGGCGTCGGCGAGCGCCCGGGCCTGGACCCGGACGTTCTCGATCGCGCCGGTGGCCCGCAGGTCGTGCAGGTCCAGAGCGTCGGCCTGCTCCAGCAGCACCCGGGCGAGTTCGCGGGCGGCCTCGGCGGCCGACGCGGGTTCGATCGGCTCACTCATGCTGCGACGGTACAACCATGGGTACGTCGACCGCCGAGCCCGGTACGCCGAACGCGTCGACGAGGTCCACCGCCACCGGCCGGACGATCGCGCACAGCTCGTTCACCAGTGCGGTGATCGCCTTCGAACGCCCCGGTGACAGCCGCCCGTGCTCGAGATACCAGGCCCGCTCCGCTTCGATCGTGGTCAGCGCGTGCAGGTCGTACAGATCGTGCAGCCACGGTTGCACCTCCTCCGGAGCGTCCCGCACAGCGGACTGGAAGGCCTCGAGCACGACCCGATCGACATGTGCCCGCCCGGCCGCGATCACGTGGTCCTGGCACCGGTTGAACACGTCGAACGCATCGTCCCCAGCGTCGATCCCGGCCTTCAACCGCCGCGCCACCCCAGACAGCATGTGCTCCTCCCGGTATCGCAGCAGGCCCGAGTGGTACGCGTCGTCGCGCAGGCCGGCGTCCGGGTCCGAGGTGTCGCTCCGGTTCGGTACGACGTCGCGCAGCCGCTCGATCAGCGGCCGCAGCGCCGCCTTCTCGACCGCGATCTCGACCGCCTGCGCCGCCACGAACCGTGCCGTCCCCAACGGATCCAGCTCGCCGAACGATCTGCGGTAGTCGGTCAGCAATCCCTTCGCCACCAGCTGCAGCAGGACGGTGTTGTCGCCCTCGAAGGTGGTGAACACGTCGGTGTCGGCCTTGAGCCTGGCCAGCCGGTTCTCCGCCAGGTACCCGGCGCCGCCGCACGCCTCGCGGCAGACCTGGATCGTCTCGGTCGCATGCCACGTCCCGAGCGCCTTCGTCCCGGCCGCCTGCGCCTCGAGCGCCCGCCGATCATGCTCCCCGCCATCCCCACCCGTCCGGCCGCCATCCCTACCCGTGCCGCCGCCATCGCCGCCCGCCCGGCCGCCATCGTCACCGCTCCGGCCGCGAGCGTCCGCGGTGGTTCGGCCGGCGTTGAACACCCGCACGAACTCGTCGACCAGCTCGGCCTGCGCGAAGTGCAGCGCGTACGTCCGGGCCAGCAACGGCAGCAGCCGGCGCTGATGCATCCGGTAGTCGAGCAGCAACGCCTCCTCCGCGCTGCCCGGCGCACCGAACTGCCGGCGCCGCGCCGCGTACCTGATCGCGATCGTCAGTGCGACCTTGCTCGCGTTGATCGCCGCCCCGCCGACCGACACCCGCCCCTGCACCAGCGTCCCGAGCATGGTGAAGAAGCGCCGGTCCGGATTCTCGATCGAGCTCTGGTAGTTGCCGTTGGCATCGACCTGGGCATACCTGTCCAGCAGCGCGTCGCGCGGCACCCGGACCTGGTCGAACACGATCCGGCCGTTGTCCACCCCGTTCAGCCCCAGCTTGGGCCCGCAGTCCGTGAGCGTCACGCCCGGCAGCGCGGCGCCGTCGTCGTCGCGGATCGGCACCAGCAAGCAATGCACGCCGTGGCTCTCGGCACCGACCACGAGTTGTGCGAACACCGCCGCCATCCGCCCGTGCCGCGCCGCGTTGCCGATGTAGTCCTTCCGCGCGGCCGGCGTCGGCGTGTGCACGACGAACTCGTCGGTCTCCGGGTCGTACGTCGCCGTGGTGCCGAGGGCCTGCACGTTCGACCCGTGGCCGGTCTCGGTCATCGCGAAGCACCCGAGCAGCCGCCCGCTGACGGCATCCGCCAGGTACCGCTCGTGGTGCCGCTCGGTGCCGAGGTGCAGGATCGCGCCGGCGAACAGACCGAACTGCACCCCGGCCTTGACCATCAGCGACAGGTCACCGAACGCGAGCGTCTCGAACCCCGCGATGAACCCGCCGAGATCGTCGGCCCCGCCGTACTCCTTCGGGTACCCGCGCGCGGGCAGCCCGTCGGCGGCCGCGACCAGCAGCAGCTCGAGCACCTTGTCGCGGTACTCGTCCCGCGACATGTGCTCGGCCAGGCCGGCCGGCCCGGCATGCGCGACCAGCTCGGCCCGCACCACGTCCCGGGCCGCCTTGTGCGGCCCGTCCAGATAGTCACGCATCCCCGATGTCCTCATGCCTTTAACTTACGAGGATTCGCGGCCACTGTCCGTCACCACTCGGTGACTGTGGAAAACCTGGTATCAACCCGCAGTTGCGGAAGTATGCTGTGTACCGTGCCGAATTTGCGGGTGAGCGAAGCGGCCGCGCTGCTCGGAGTCAGCGACGACACGGTGCGTCGCTGGATCGACCAGGGCCGGCTGCCGTCGACACAGGAGAACGGGCGGATGGCCGTCGAGGGGCGGGCGCTCGCCGCGTTCGCCCAGCAACTGGCCGAGACACCGGAGCCGGGCGCCACCACGGCCGCCTCGGCCCGGAACCGGATGCGCGGGATCGTCACCCGCGTAGTCAAGGACGGCGTGATGGCCCAGGTCGAGATGCAGGCCGGGCCGTTCCGCGTCGTGTCGCTGATGAGCCGTGAGGCCGCCGACGAGCTCGGGCTGGAGCCCGGTGTGGTGGCCGTCGCCTCGATCAAGTCCACCCATGTCGTCGTCGAAATCCCGGAGGCCTGATGTCCCGCCGTACCACCCTCGCCGCGCTGGCCGCCGTCGCCGCGCTCACCCTGGCCGGCTGCGGGGACAACTCCGCCGACAAGACCCCGGTCGGGTCGTCGTCGCCGTCGGGCGGCACGAGCAGCAGCGCGCCGGCCGTCTCCGGGACGATCAACGTCTTCGCCGCCGCCTCGCTGACCGGCACGTTCACCCAGCTCGGCAAGGACTTCGAGGCCGCGCACCCGGGCGTGAAGGTGACCTTCAACTTCGGCGGCAGCTCGGCGCTCGCGCAGCAGATCAACCAGGGCGCGCCGGCGGATGTCTTCGCCTCCGCGGCACCGAAGAACATGGACCAGGTGACGGACAAGGGCACCCCGGCGAACTTCGTCAAGAACACCCTGGAGATCGCCGTCCCGACCGGCAACCCGGGCAAGATCACCGGGCTGAAGGACTTCGCCGACAAGGCCAAGAAGATCGCGCTCTGCGCGCCGCAGGTGCCGTGCGGCGCGGCCGCCGACAAGGTGTTCAAGGCCGCCGGGATCACCCCGCAGCCGGACAGCCTGGAGCAGGACGTGAAGGCCGCGCTGACCAAGGTCAGCCTCGGCGAGGTGGACGCGGCGCTGGTCTACAAGACCGACGTGCTGTCCGCGAAGGGCAAGGTCGACGGCATCGAGTTCCCGGAGGCGAGCAAGGCCGTCAACGAGTACCCGATCGCCACGCTGTCCAAGGCGCCGAACGCTGATGGCGCGAAGGCGTTCGTCGACTTCGTCCTGTCCGACAAGGGCAAGGCGGTTCTGACCGCGGCCGGCTTCTCCGCACCGTGAGTCGTCGTGGCAGGAGTACGAGTGGGCGGCTGCCCCTCGTGCTCCTGCTGCCTGCACTGATCGGTCTGGCGTTCCTGCTCGTCCCACTGATCGGCCTGCTCGCCAAAGCGCCGTGGTCGACGCTGCCGGACCGCCTGTTCAGTGCGGACGTCTGGCAGGCACTGAAGCTGTCACTGATCTGCGCTACGACCGCTACCGCAGTCTGCCTCGTGCTAGGCGTACCCCTGGCGTGGCTACTCGCTAGAGGCGGACTGCCCGGCCGAAGTGTGATCAGAGCCTTCGTGACCGTCCCACTGGTGCTCCCGCCAGTAGTAGGAGGCGTTGCGCTGCTACTGGTACTCGGGCGGCGCGGCCTGGTCGGCCAGTACCTAGATGCCTGGTTCGGGATCTCGCTGCCGTTCACCACAGCAGGCGTGATCGTGGCAGAAGCCTTTGTAGCCATGCCGTTCCTGGTGATCTCTGTCGAAGGCGCACTGCGTGCAGCAGACCCACGGTACGAAGAGGCGGCCGCAACGCTCGGTGCGAGTCGATGGACGACCTTCCGGCGCGTGACACTGCCGTCCATCGCTCCCGGGATCATCGCGGGGACCGTACTGTGCTGGGCCCGCGCACTGGGCGAGTTCGGCGCGACCATCACCTTCGCCGGGAACTTCCCAGGCCGTACGACGACCATGCCTCTTGCCGTCTATCTCGCACTGGAAACAGACCCCGATGTGGCGGTCGTACTCAGTCTGGTGCTCCTACTGGTGTCAGTGGTCGTGCTGGCATCGCTGCGCGAGCGCTGGTTGGGCGGTCTGCAATGACCTTGTACGCCGACCTCCAGGTCACCCGTGGCCCTTTCGAACTGTCCATCGACCTGACCGTGCAGCCTGGTGAAGTAGTCGCGCTACTTGGCCCCAACGGCGCCGGCAAGACGACTGCACTTCGCTCCATCGCCGGACTGCTCGCGTTGAACGGCGGACGCATCGCACTCGACTCCACCGTCTGGGACGAACCGCCACGCACGTTCCGTACGCCGGACCGCCGCCCAATCGGTGTCGTCTTCCAGGACTACCTACTCTTCAACCACCTCAGCTGCCTGGAGAACGTCGCTTTCGGCCTGCGCGCTCGCGGTGTGGACAAGACCGCTGCCAGAACAACCGCAGCCCGCTGGCTGAAGACAGTCGGCCTAGACGCGTACGCCCGTACGCGCCCACGTGCTTTGTCGGGCGGCCAGGCACAGCGCGTCGCACTGGCCCGTGCACTGGCCACCGAGCCCGAGCTGCTCCTACTGGACGAACCGCTGGCAGCCCTCGACGCCAGCACCACCCTGCACGTACGCGCCGAGCTCGGCCAGCACCTGCGCCGCTTCGAGGGCCGCACCCTGCTGGTCACACACGACCCACTGGACGCCATGGTCCTTGCAGATCGCCTCGTCATCATCGAGAACGGCCAGGTGGTGCAGGAAGGCAAGCCCACCGAGGTAGCCCACCGGCCGCGCACCGACTACGTAGCCCAGTTGGTAGGCCTCAACCTCTACCGAGGCGCTGCAACGAGCACCACAGTCGTACTGACCGACGGCGGCACCATCACTCTCGCTGAACCAGCTACCGGCCCAGTACACGTCGCGTTCCCACCTACCGCGGTCAGCCTCTACCCGGAACAGCCCGCCGGGAGTCCGCGTAACACCTGGCCTGCTGTGGTCACCGGTATCGAACAGCACGCCCACACCGTTCGCGTACGCCTCGACGCGTCACCGGCCGGCCCGAAGGACCTGCTCGCCGACATCACCACGGCCGCAGTCGCCGAGCTGCACCTGACGCCCGGTCAGCCGCTGCACGCGACCCTGAAGGCGACCGAGGTCCACACCTACCCGGTGTGACCACGACTCATCCGGTACGAAGTTACGCCCCGTGACGCGGTTGTCGCGGATTGACATCTTGTTACGGCCCGATTCACGCTCAGGACGCGCGATGACGTAACGAAGAGTGTTTATATACTCACTCGTAGTGTGTGCATTCTTCACATCAGAGTGATGACATCGTGCACTACGCCGACCCCCGGCCGGGCGCCCAAGATGTGGCGGGGCACCACGAAAGGGGGGTCGGACAGTCATGCACGAGAGTTACGAGTTCTACTGCCTAGCGGACCGGCGGTTCTACGAGACGCCGGCGAACCGTGGTGCCGAGCATCCGGACTTCGCGATCGCCGAGCGCCCGGTGCCGGAGGGCTGGCAGCACGTGCCGGGCGAGCAGTGGATGCATTACGCGCCCGCCGGACTCCGGCTGCCCGAGCAGGGCTGGAAGATCCACGTGTCGGCCCGGCTGCAGGACGTGGAGCGGACCCTCGACGCGATCTGGGCGTACTGCGTCCCGCGCGGCATCGCGTTCAAGTTCCTGCGCAACGAAGCCGTCCTGCTGATGGTCAACTCCAAGGCCGCTCCCCGCGGGTCGAGCGGCAAGCTGGTGACCATCTACCCGACCGACGAAGCCCAGCTGGAGCTCGTCCTCAAGGAGCTCGACGAGGTCCTGCACGGCGTCGAAGGCCCTTACATCCTGAGCGATCTGCGCTACGCGGACGGTCCGCTGTTCATCCGGTACGGCGCGTTCGTCAGCCGCTACTGCCTGTCGGCGACCGGCGAGCGGGTGCTCGCGATCGCGGACGACCACGGCAACCTGGTCCCGGACCACCGCGGCCCGACGTTCGTCACGCCGCCTTGGGTGCGGCTGCCGGACTTCCTGCAACCGCACCTCGACGCCCGGAACGCGGTCACCACCAACGACCTCGCATACACCATCGACGGCGTCATCCAGTTCTCCAACGGCGGCGGGGTCTACCTCGGCCATCACAACGAGTCCGGCGAGCGCGTGGTGCTCAAGGAAGGGCGTCCGTACGCGGGCCTGGACATGGCCGGCCGGGACGCCGTCGCCCGAATCGCGCACGAACGCGACATCCTGGAACAGCTCACCGGCCTCGACGCCGTACCGCGGACGCATGACTATCTGCAGCTCGGCGATCATCACTTCCTGGTCCAGGAGCACATCGACTCGGTGTCACTGCAGCGGGAGCTGGTCCGGCGTTACCCGCTGACCCACCCGGACGCGACCGCCGCGGACAAGGCGGCGTACGCCGAGTGGGCGTCCGCGATGGTGACGAAGGTCGGCGAAGCGGTCGGGCAGTTGCACGAGCGGGGCGTGGTCTTCTGCGACCTGCACCCGGACAACCTGCTGCTGGACGTGAACGGCAAGCTCACGCTGATCGACTTCGAGGTCGCGACCAAGGCGGAGGACCAGGCCCGCTCCACCCTGGCCCATCCCGGGTACGCCGCTCCGCGGGACCGGCAGGGCGTCGACGTCGACCGGTACGCGCTGGCCTGCATCGCGCTCGGCGTGTACGCCCCGCAGGCGACGATCCTGCTGAATCTCCATCCAGGCAAGGCCTTCCAGCTCGCGGACATGATCGCCAGTACCTTCCCGGTACCGCGCGCCGAGCTGGACGAGGCCGTCCGGACGATCGTCGGATCGAGCTCGGCGAACGAGCTCGAAGACCTCCCGCTGCCTGGTCAGTCCGAGTGGACCGACGTACGCGCCGCGCTGACCAAGTCGATCGTCGCCGGCGCGACGCCCGAACGCACCGACCGGCTGTTCCCCGGTGACATCGCGCAGTTCCGCGACGGTGGTGGCATCGACCTGGCCACTGGCGCGGCCGGCGTCCTGTACGCGCTGGCCAAGACGGGTGCGGGACGGTTCCCGGAGTACGACGACTGGCTACGCAAGCGCGCCATCAGTACGGAGACCGGCCCCGGCTTGTACGACGGACTGCACGGCGTCGCGCACGTACTGGACGAGCTCGGCCACCGCCAGGACGCACTGGACCTCGTCGACCGCACGCTCGCCGACGACTGGAGTTCCCGCGAGCTCGGCATGCACTCCGGCCTGGCTGGTATCGGTCTGAGCCTCCTGCACTTCGACACCGAGCCGGCGCTGCGCGCGAAGGCGGTTCGCGTGCTGGACCTGGTAGCCGACCGGCTCGGCAGCGACGTACCGGAGATCAGCGGCGGTCAGTACCCACGAGCCGGCCTGATGTACGGGTCGTCCGGCCCCGCGCTGCTCTTCCTGAACGCGTACGAGCTGCTCGGTGACACCGGCCTGCTCGACCTGTCCGAGATCGCGATCCGGCAGGACCTGAAGCGGACCGTACTCACCGAGGACGGCATGCGCCAGGTCAATCAAGGCTGGCGCACGCTGCCGTACCTCGAAGAAGGCTCCGCCGGTGTCGCGCTCGTGCTGGCGCGCTACCTGCGCCACCGCCCGTCCGAAGAGCTCGCCGCGACGCTCCACGAGCTGCAGCGCGTCACGCACTGTTCCTTCTACGTCCAGCCCGGTCTGTTCATGGGGCGCGCCGGTCTGCTTCTGACGGCCGCCGCACTCGGCGAGGACCAGGCAACCGTCGACGACCTGGTGCATGGTCTCGGCTGGCACGCGATGCCGTTCGAAGGCGGCCTCGCGTACCCCGGCAACCAGCTGTTGCGGTTGTCGATGGACCTGTCCACCGGATCGGCCGGCGTCCTGCTGGCCCTGGGCACCGCGCGGCATGACGCGCCGGTGACCCTCCCGTTCCTCGGACCTCCCCAGTGGTCCGAGTCTCCATCCCGACGAACCGCACCGAAGGAGGTGTAAAACATGGCACTTCTCGACCTTCAGGGCCTCGAGACCCCGGGTTACGGCCACCACGGCCACCACCACGGCGGCTCCACGCTGACCGTGCTGGGCTGCGCTTCGCAGACCCCGAGCAACCTGAGCCTGCTGCTCTGCCACTGATAACGGCACCTGTTATGCCAGGTAGTGAGGCCCTGGGTGGGCGGCATACCCACCCAGGGCCGACCTGTCTCCGGCCTCCTGCCAGCCGGCACTCCTGTAGCCCAGCGGCCCGGTGCTCGTTGAGTTGGTGGACGGAAGGAGAAGTGAGGTGATCGATTCCGTGCAGTCGCATCCATGCGCCGAGCGCTTGCCGCTCGTGGAGCAGATGCACGGTCGTACCGTCGCGGACCCGTACCGCCGGCTCGAGGACCCCTCGGCCGCCGGCACGCTGCGATGGCTGCAGGACCAGGACGACCACTGGCTCACGTACGCCGGGACGCTGACCAACCGGTTCGGCTGGAAGAACGCTGTCCGCCGCCTGTCGAACGTCGGCAGCGTCTCCGCGCCGGTCCGGCGCGGCGGCCGCAGCTTCACGCTGCGCCGGGCAGCCGACCAGGACCACGCGGTGCTGTACGTCGACGAGACACCACTGCTCGACCCGAAACAACTCGACCCGACCGGGCTGACCACGCTGGACGCCTGGCAGCCCACACCGGACGGCAGCAAGCTCGCGGTGCAGCTGTCCCGGGGCGGAGATGAACGCTCGACGCTCTCCGTACTGGACGTCGCCACCGGTCTGACCATCGACGGCCCGATCGACGGCTGCCGCTACTCCCCGATCGCCTGGCTCCCGGACGGGACGTCCTTCTACTACGTCCGCTTCCGCCAGGTACGCCACCACCAGCTCGGTGTCCACGACGACAGCATCGTCCTCGACGGCGAGGCGTCGTACGGCCTGGAGATCAGTGCCGACGGTCGATGGCTGACGATCTCGGCAGTACGCGGTGCAGGGAACGACCTGTGGCTCGCTGATCTGACCACGGACGCACCGCCGGCGTACGTACCGCAGGATGCCACCACAGTCATGTCAGTCGGTCCGGACGGCCGCCTGTACGTCGTGACCACGCAGGACTCCCCTACTGGGCGGATCTGCGTCGGCGACCCCGCTGAGCCGACTGTCTGGCATGACTACATTCAGCCGAGCGGTCCACTGACTGGTCTGGCCGTGCTGGACGAGGTAGTACTGGTGGGCACACTGAGCGAGATCACAGTGCATGACCGCGAGACCGGTCTGTTTCGTAGTGCAGTGGAGTTGCCCGGTCTCGGTTCGGTTGGGTCACTGAGTGCAGCTGGCGACCAGGCCTGGTTCACGTACACCGACAGCGTCACGCCGCCAACGGTCTGCCGCTATGACGCCCGTACTGGGCAGACGGCGTACCAGAGCGAGGCCCGGGCCTCTGTGGAGACGCACAGGCTGACCACGAGCTCCGGTGTGGAACTACAGATCATCGGCAAGCCCGGTCCGCGCCCCACCATCCTCTACGGGTACGGCGGGTTCGGGCAGTCACTAACACCGACGTACTCGGCTTTCGCACTGGCGTGGGTCGAGGCCGGTGGCACTTTCGTCACCGCAGCGGTTCGTGGCGGTGGTGAGCGCGGCACGGCCTCGCACCAGGCCGGTACGCGCCGCAACAAGCAGAAGGTCTTCGACGACTTCATCGAAGCAGCCGAGCACCTAATAGGTACGGGCTGGACGACACCAGATCAGCTAGCGCTCTGTGGTGAGTCGAACGGCGGACTACTAGTCGCCGCCGCACTCACGCAGCGCCCTGAGCTGTTCGCAGCAGCTGTCTGCTCCGCGCCGCTCACTGACATGGTCCGCTACGAGCAGTCCGGCCTCGGCGCACGCTGGACCGCCGAGTACGGCTCTGCCCAGGACCCCGATGACTTCAACTCACTGCTGTCGTACTCGCCGTACCACCAGGTGACGGACGGCGTGCAGTACCCGGCCGTACTGCTCACCAGCTTCGGCAACGACACCCGCGTGGACCCCTTGCATGCAAGGAAGTTCTGCGCGGCGCTCCAGTACTCAACCGCATCGCACCGCCCGGTGCTGCTGCGACACGAGGCCGATGCGGGTCACACCACCGGCGGCATCAACCTCGCTGCCGACATGCTGGCCTTCATCGCCGACCAGACCGGCCTGAGCACATGATCACCTTTGGCTCGGAGCGCATGCTCACCTTCGGTGGGGTCGCCAAGCATGGGCGCGGCTGGCTGCCGTTGATCGGACTCAACGCGCTGATCGGCAGTGGGGTGACACTCGCGCTGCCGACGGTCCTGGGGCGGTCGGTCGATTCGATCGTGGCCGGTTCCGGCTACACGCGCTGGCTGGTCGTCGCGGCCTCGCTGATCGCGCTCGGGGTCGCGGCCAGCATCGTGGACGCGTTCGCCGGGGCAGCCTGTGTCGCGGAGACGACCGCCTGGCTCCGGCGCCGATTGGTCAAGCACGTCGTACGCGGCGGTCCGGACGGTGCCCGTGAGTTCGAGACCGGCGATCTGGTTACGCGTGTCTCTGCCAATGCGTCAGATGCGGCGCAGGCCGGCCCGGCCGCGGTGACGGCGATCGCCGCGATCGCTCCGCCGGTCGGGAGCCTCGTTCTGCTCGCGTTCATCGACCCGTGGCTCGCGGCCGCGTTCTTCGGCGGGGTGCTGCTGGTCATCCTGGTGCTGTGGACGTTCGCCAAGCGGACCGCCGACGTCAGCCTGGCCTACCAGGAGACCCAGGGCCGGATCGCCGCGCTGCTGTCCGAGTCGCTCACGGGCCTCCGCACCATCACGGCCGCCGGCACGGCTCAGCGCGAGGAGAGCCGCATCCTCGCGTCGCTGCCCGAGCTGCACCGGCACGGCGTCGTCACCTGGCGCATCCTGGCCCGCTCCGGCGCCCAGGCCGCGGTGGTCGGCCCGCTCGTACTCGTCGCTGTCCTAGCCGTCGGTGGCCTGCAGCTCGTTTCAGGCCGGATCACCGCAGGCGACCTGTTCGCCGCCTCGCAGTACGCGGTCCTTGGCGCGGGCCTCGGCAACCTGACCGGTGTGCTCGGCGAACTGGCCCGCGCCAAGGCAGGCGTACGCCGGTCCGCGGAGGTGATCACGATCGAGCACGTCCCGCACGGCACGCTGCCGTTGCCGGCCGGTCCGGGACAGCTGACCTTCGACCAGGTCAGCGTGGTCGCCGACGGGAATGTCCTGCTGGACAACGTGAATCTCGACCTCCCCGGCGGGCTGACCGTCGCAGTGGTCGGTCCGAGTGGCGCCGGCAAGTCGGTGCTCGCCGCGGTCGCCGCACGGCTGCGGGATCCGTCGACCGGCCAGGTCTCCCTGGACGGCGTGCCACTGCAGGCAGTCAGCCGGCGCATCCTCCGGAAGGCCGTCGGCTGTGCGTTCGAGCGTCCGCAACTGGTCGGCCGGACCATTGGCGAGGCCATCGATCCGCACGCGGTCAGCCCGGTCCGTACGCTCGCCGCCGCCCGCGCCACGCACGCGCACGACTTCGTCAGCCGGCTGCCCGACGGCTACTTCACTTCGTTGCGCAAGGCACCGATGTCCGGCGGCGAACGGCAGCGCCTCGGCCTGGCCCGGGCCTGGCCCGCCGGCCGCCTGCTCGTCCTCGACGACGCCACCTCCAGCCTCGACACCGCGACCGAACGCCAGATCAGCCGCACCCTGACCGAGGACCGGCAGCACCGCACCCGCCTGATCGTCACCCACCGCCCCGCGACCGCCGCCCGCGCCGACCTGGTCATCTGGCTGGACCAAGGCCAGGTCCGCGCGATCGCCCCCCACGCCGACCTCTGGCACAACCCCTCGTACCGAGAAGTGTTCGGATGAAGCGGGAGCTGGCGTACGGCGCGTGGGCGGTGCGGAAGCGGGCGGCGCTCAAGTTGGTCGCGTGGTCGGTGCCGGAGATTCTGCCGACCGCGGTGTACGGGATCGCGGTCGCGCGGGCGACCGACAGCTTTCTCGGTGGGCACGCCTGGCAGGGCATCGCGTGGCTCGGTGGGCTGGTCGCGACCGCCGGTCTGGGGTCCGCGGGCGCCCGGCAGGTGTACGCGCGACTCGGCGACCTGGTCGAGCCGCTGCGCGATGACCTGGTACGGCGGGTGGTCGGCGGAGCGATCCGGTCCGGGGACGACGGATCGGTCGCGCGGCTCAACCGTCAGGTCGAGATCGTCCGGGACACGTTCGCGGGCCTGGTACTCGTCCTGCGCAGTTTCGCGGTCACGCTCTTCGGCGTACTGACTGGGCTGCTGTCGCTGGCCCCACTCGTGGCGGCATTCGTCGTACCGCCGTTCCTGATCGGGTTCGCGTTGTCCCTTGCCGTGCTGGGGATGGCGGCCGATCGCGTTCGTGCATCGCTGGCAGCGGACGAGGAGCTCGCGACGGCGGCCGGGATGGTGTTCGGCGGGGTGCGCGACATCACCGCGGCCGGCAGCGAGGAGTACGCCGAGTGGCTTGCCGGGCGGCCGATCGAGGCGCAGGCGGCGGCGGAGCGCGCGCTGGCGAAGGTCGCGGCGCTGCGGACGTTGTGCTTCGCGGTCGGCGGCTGGCTGCCGTTGCTGATCCTGCTCGCGACCGGTCCCTGGCTGGTCGGGCGTGGGGTCAGCACCGGTACGTTGCTCGGCGGACTCACGTACGTCCTGATCGGTCTGCAACCAGCTTTGAACACGGTGATGAACGCGCTCGGCGACAGCGGCCTGAGGTACGTGATCACGCTCGGCCGGATTCTCGACACGTCACCGGCGGCTGACGAACCGCGGCCGATCGACAAGCTGACCGGGTACCAGGTCGGTATCCGCGAACTGACCTTTGCCTACGGACCGAACGCCGAGCCGGTCCTGGACAAGCTCGAACTGACGATTCCCGAAGGTGATCATCTCGCCGTCGTCGGACCGAGCGGAATCGGCAAGTCGACCCTGGCCGGCCTGATCTGCGGAATGCTCACGCCGACCGGTGGCCGGCTTTCGCTCGGCGGCGCGGCACCGACCGAGGTGACCACGCGGCAGCTGGCCGCGACCCGGGTGCTGATCCCACAGGAGGCGTACGTCTTCACCGGCACCGTCCGCGCCAACCTCAGCTATTTGTTGCCAGAAGCAACTGATGGGCAGCTCGACAAGGCAGTGGACGCGATCGGCGCGACCCGCCTGATCGACCGCATCGGTGGTTTGCAGGCTGACGTCCGGCCGAGTGAGTTGTCGGCCGGGGAGAAGCAGCTGCTCGCGTTGGTTCGCGCGTACCTGTCGCCCGCGCCGCTGGTCGTACTGGACGAGGCGACCTGCTTCCTCGATCCGGAGGCGGAGCGGCAAGCCGAGGAGGCGTTCGCCCAGCGTGACGGGACCTTGGTCGTGATCGCGCACCGGATCAGCTCGGCGCTGCGCGCGCGCCGGATTCTGGTCCTGGACGGCAACAAGGCCTCGCTCGGCACCCACGCCGGCCTGCTGCGGACGTCACCGCTCTACCGCGACCTCCACGGCAACTGGGCGCCGACCAGCCAGAACACGCCGCCGGGCACGAGCCAGGGCGCGACTCAGATCCAGCCCGCGTCCTGAGCCTTCCGGATCGCCTCGATCCGGCTCCGCGAACCGGTCTTCGCGAGAATCCGGGACAGGTAGTTGCGGACCGTCCCGGCGCTGAGGCTGAGCGTACGGGCGACCTCCTGGGCGGTCGCGCCGGTGGTGACCTGACGCAGCACCTCGCACTCGCGATCGGTGAGCGGGTTGTCACCCGCTTTCAGCGCCGCCACCGCGAGGCGTACGTCGACCACCGGCAGGCCCTTCGCGACATCGCGCACTGCTTGCACCAGTTGGTCGGTGGTCGAGTCCGTTGCTATCAGCCCGATCCGCGGTGCCTGTTTCACCAGCGCCAGGCTGGTCGCCGCGATCGCCTCGTGGTCGATCAGCACCAGTACGCCCCGGCCGGCCAGCTTGCGGCAGAGTTCCTCGATCCGGATGCGGCCCGGCAGTTGTGGATCGAGCACCACGACATCCGGCCGCCGGCCGGCCACCGGCAGCACGTCGTCCGAGCTGTCCAGCTCCGCGACCACGTCCAGGTCGTTCTCCCGCGCCAGCACCGCGGCCAGTGCCCCACGCACCAGCACACCCCGATGCCCGAGTGCCACTCGGATCACCGCACCTGCCCCCAATACATACCGTCGCCGCATCCACCGCGCCCCGGAACCCAGCGACCGGACGACGGTGCCCGTGCTTCGATCAACGAGTGAACCCCCCGGATGACACGCCCGACCCAACGATCCGCCCGTGCACCAGCTCCCCCATTTGAGAGGTGAACCCCGCAACCTGCCTGTTCACCACCCGCATCCGGGCAGCAAACGGGCAACGGCGAACGTTCACCTCTCAAGTGGCCGAGAACACATATCACTGGTTCCGGAACGCTGTTTCAAATCGGCATAAACCGATCAGTTTCAGCGCCTCGAAAACACCCCGAAACCGTTCTGTTGTTGGGCTTTCCGGACATCAAACTCCGGAAAAAATTCGGGGCAGATCCGGATCTGGACTTGCGTTTCCGGCGAACCTCGCACAGGATGGCTCAGGTCGCGCCGTTACCGGGGCGTGACCATTCGGACGCAGTCCCGTGACCTCACACGGTGACAAGTCCGAGTGCCCCTCCCCTGTTACGGGGGACGTGGTGTGCCTGCCACGTCCAAGCCCAAGGAGTATTTTTTTTTCATGCCCAAGGCTCGACATGCGCGCGCCCGGCGAAGCACTCGCCGGGTGGCCCGAACCCTCTCCATCGCCGGTCTGGGAGCCGGCATCACCGCCATCGGCACCGCTTCGGCCTTCGCGGCCGACTACACGGTCAAGCCCGGTGACACCCTCTCCGAGATCGCCCAGGCCAACGGCACCAGCTGGCAGGACCTGGCGAAGCTCAACCACCTGAAGGACCCGAACCTCATCCTGATCGGGCAGAGCCTGACGCTGGACGGCGCGAAGACCTCCGCCGCTCCGAAGCCGCAGGTCACCGAGCAGAAGTCCGATGTCCGCAAGCCGGACACCAAGAAGTCCGACTCGCACAAGTCCGACTCGAAGAAGTCCAGCCGCGAGTCTCGGTCGAGCCGGTCCCAGGACCGCGCGAAGAGCAGCAACAGCGGCAGCAAGGCGAGCCTGAGCGGCGCCTGGGCCAAGGTCGCGAACTGCGAGTCCAGCGGCAACCCGCGGGCCGTGAACGGCGCCGGCTACTACGGCCTGTTCCAGTTCGACATGCAGACCTGGCGCAGTGTCGGCGGCTCCGGCAACCCGGCGCAGGCCTCGGCCGGCGAGCAGCTGATGCGGGCGAAGAAGCTGTACGCCCAGCGCGGCGCCTCCCCGTGGCCGGTCTGCGGTAAGTACCTCCGCTGATCACCGGGCCGGGCGAGCGGACGGTGAACCGTCCTCCCGTCGCTCGCCCGGCCCGCACGGATCGATTGATCCCTGCGTCTTGATCAGTCGCGGGTGATGACCAGCATCTCGTTGGCACCCGCCTGGAACTCGTACGGCACCTTGCGGACCTCGGTGGTCACTCCGTCGAGCGCGTCCAGCACCTCGGACAGCCACGGAATCTGATCACCGGCGCCCTGCAGCACCAGCGGGAAGATCCGCACCTCGGCATTGCTGACCCGGATCAGCTCCCGCAGCGCGGCCTCGTGCCAGGCGCGGTCGAACTTGTCGGCCCAGGTGAACAACAGATGCGAGCACAGCACCAACTCGAAGCGCCGGTCGCCGAACGGCAGCTCCGGCAGGCCCGCTGCGACGTACCGCTCCGGCGCCGCCATCACGTCCTGCAGGAACCGGTCGGCGGCCTCGATCCGGTGCTGGTCACGCTGCTCCGGCGTCCCGTACCAGTGCCAGACGAAGCTCCCCTTGTGCTCGTCGACGATCCCCGATCCGGCCGGCAGGCTGCGCCGGACGGTGTCCACCAGCTCCGGTGTCTCCAGCTCGTACGCCGGGTCGGCGGCGATCGCGTCGACGCCACGGGCGGCGGCTTCGGCGGTGAAGCCGCTACCGCCCGCGCAGCAGTCGAGGATCGAGTCGGGCAGTTCTTTCAGGTCGAACATCGCTTCGTACTCGGCGTACGAGCGCGAGGTCACCAGCACGGGTCTACCTTTCGACGGAGCTCTTCTTCCGAACCAGCCGGCGATCCAAGGTGGTCGCACCGGCCGCCAGAGCCAGGAAGAGTACCGCCACCAACAGACAGTTCAGTAGCACCCGTCCGTACCCGTGCTCGCTGACGTCGACGAACGGGTACGGGTAGAAGCCGACGAACTCGCCGCGGACCAGCGTGAACGCCAGCCACAGCAGCGGGTACACGATCGACCAGCCGACGATCCGCCAGTCGGTCTGACCGCGTGGCCCGAACGCCAGCCAGCCAAGGACGCCGGCCACTGGCGTCGCGGTGTGCAGCAGGAAGTTCGTGACCGCGGCCCAGCCCTTGAAGTCGGCCAGCGGCGCGAGCGCCACGTGGTAGACGATTCCGGTCACCGCGATGCAGAGCACGCCGTTCAGCCGCAGTGTCCTGAACAGCGTCGTCTGCGCTCGATCCGGTTGCGCGGCGAGCATCAGCGCGGTCCCGCCGAGGAGCAGGTTCGACTGGATGGTGAAGTACGCGAACACGTTGAAAACGCGCTCCGGATTGTCCGGGAAGAATCCCTCGTGCCCGTTCGCCGTCACCGCGAGCTGGATGACAATCCCGATCACGACCAGCAGGCCGGTGATCGCGGCCCAGATCCGCCCAACCGTCGTCATGCCGGAAATGTACGCCGAGTGACGGCGCGAATCCGGGAGATCAGACGGACTGCTTCTGCGTTGCCGCCGGGGCCTCGTCAGTTGGTTCGGCCCGGCCGAACGAGTAGCTGAACGAAACGATCGCGTCGATCACCAGCACCAGCGTCCAGGTCCCCGCCGGGCCGAGCACCGCGGCGTACCCACGCCCGGACAGCAGGCCGAGACCGATCATGATGGCGACGCCGATCAGGTACGCGAGCAGGTGCAGGAACCACCCGGACCGCTCGTGCTTGGCCCGCGCCGGGCCCTTCTTCGGCAGCTTCGGCGGCCGCGGCGCGCCGGCCATCCAGTGCGCGGCCCAGCCGTCCACCCACTTGAGCGTACGGTGACCGAACCCGACGCTGACGCCGACGAAGATCGCGGCCAGCGAATGCTTGAACCCGGGCTCGGCGCCACGGTGGATGTCGACCACGCTGGCGGCCAGCAGAATCACGTCGACCAGCGGCACCGCGGCGAGCAGCACCAGCCCGGTCCTGCGCAGCCGGAGCAGGTACCGCGTGACCATGCCGGCGGCGAGCAGCACCCAGAACCCGATCTCGCACGCGGCGATGACAGCGACCAGCACGACGTTCATCCTCCCCAAAGCTTGTTTCAGTACGACTGTGCCATAAAAGACTAACACGGCTGTGCTAAAACGGACCACATGCCGAAGATCGTCGACCACGCGACCCGCCGTGAGGAGATCGCCGAAGCGCTCTGGCGGGTGGTCCGCCGGGACGGTATCCGGGCCGCCTCGGTCCGGACCGTCGCCGCCGAGGCCGGCTGGTCGGCCGGCGCGGTGCGCTACTACTTCCCGGACCAGGACGGTCTGCTCAGCTTCGCGATGGACCTGGTCTCCCGGCGGGTCACCGCCCGGGTCAGCGCGGTCTCGGCCAAGGGCAGCGTGCCGACGATCGTGCTGCGCTACCTCGACGAGGTGCTGCCGCTGGACGCGGAGCGGCGGGCGGAGTTCGAGATCTGGCTCGCGTTCATGGCCCAGGCGCAGGCCGAATCCGGCGCCGGTACGTTGCACGCGCTCGTCGACCGGGTGCACAACGAGTTACGTGAGCTGTGCACGTTGCTGATCAATGCCCTGGCCGAGAACGAGCTGCTCCGGGACGGTCTGGACGTACGCCGCGAGATCGAACGTTTGCATGCCGTCCTCGACGGCCTCGCCCTGCACGCGGCGATCCAGCCGGCGCACTCCACACCGACCCGGATCCGGCAGCTGATGCGGCATCACATCGAGTCGCTGCTGGGCGTGACGGTTGATCCCACGCCGTAGGATCAACCGTCACGCCCTGGCCTGAAAGGCCCTGCAAAAGCTGGGTTTTCGGACAAGAATCGCCGCGACCGGACCAAAACCGCGCGGCGCATGGCACGATCACTCGCATGGAGTCCGAGGGGGTGATCGTCGTCAGTGGAATCATGGCGGCGGGGAAGTCGTCGGTGTCCCAGATGCTGGCCGAGAGATTCCAGTACGGGGTGCATCTGCGCGGTGATGTTTTCCGCCGGATGATCGTCAGCGGACAGGCCTCGATGTCCGAGGACGTACTGGAGGCCCAACGCCAGCTGCAGTTGCGGTACCGGCTCGCCTGCCAGGCCGCCGACTCGTACGCGCGGGCCGGCTTCACCGTGGTCCTGCAGGACGTCGTGATCGGTGAGTTGCTGCGTGAGTTCCTGGACGGCATCCGGACCCGCCCGCGCTACCTGGTCGTGCTGACCCCGCGGCCCGACGTGATCTCCAACCGGATCGGCGGGGCGCGTCATCTGGTCGACGAGCTCGACTACGAGCTGCACGCGTTCAGTCCGCGCCGCGGGCTGTGGCTGGACAACTCCGACCTGTCGGTAGGTGAGACCGTCGACGCGATCCTCGGCCGGCTGGACGAGGCACGCTTCGACTGATGGCGGCTTCGACTGATGGCGGCTCCGGCTACCCGAGGGTAGTTTGAGTGGATGACCGTACGGCGCACCTCCTGCAACCTGTGCGAAGCGATCTGCGGTGTGCTCGTCACCGTCGAGGACGGGCGCGTCACCGACATCCGCGGCGACGAGTCGGACCCGCTGTCCCGCGGCCACATCTGCCCGAAGGCGGTCGCGCTTCGTGACCTCCAGGAGGACCCCGACCGGTTGACCACACCGGTACGGCGGACGGCCGACGGTTGGCAGCCGATCGGATGGGACGCGGCGTACGAGTTGATCGCCGGCAGGTTCGGTGCGATCCAGCGCGAGTACGGGCGGAACGCGGTCGGCGTGTACCTCGGCAACCCGAACGTCCACAGCCTTGGCGCGCTCACTCATCTACCGGCCATGGTCCGGCAACTGCGGACCAGGAATCGCTTCAGCGCGACCTCGATCGATCAACTGCCGCACATGCTCGCGTCGTACCTGCTGTACGGGCATCAGCTGATGGTGCCCGTACCGGACATCGACCGCACCTCGTACCTGCTGATGCTCGGCGCGAACCCGCTCGCCTCGAACGGAAGCATGATGACGGCACCCGGGTTCGGCCGGCGGCTGAAGGAGGTACGCAAGCGGGGCGGCAAGGTGGTCGTGATCGACCCACGGCGGACCGAGACGGCGGCGGTCGCCGACGAACACCACTTCGTCCGGCCGGGTACGGACGCGGCGTTCCTGCTCGCGCTGATCCACCAGGTGATCGAGGACGGCAACGCTCGCCCGGCCGCGTACGTCGACGGTCTCGCCGCGGTCGAGGAAGCGGTGGAGGCGTGGACGCCCGAGCGCGCCGCGGAACTCACCGGCGTGCCGGCGGAGGTGATTCGCCGGGTCGCGGCCGAGTACGGCACCGCCGATCGGGCCGCGTGCTACGGACGGGTGGGGGTGTCGACGCAGCAGTTCGGGGCGATCTGCCAGTGGGCGATCCAGGTGCTGAACATCATCACCGGAAACCTCGATCGAGCCGGCGGGACGATGTTCCCGCGACCGGCCGTGAACGCGTTGCTGGGCTTGGGCCGCGGCCACATCGGGGTGTGGAAGAGCCGGGTCCGCGGGCTGCCGGAGTTCGGTGGTGAATTGCCGGTGTCGACGATGGCCGAGGAAATCCGGACTCCGGGCGACGGACAGATCCGGGCGATGCTGACCGTGGCCGGCAACCCGGTGCTGTCGACACCGAACGGCCGCCAGCTGGACGAAGCCCTTGATTCCTTGGACTTCATGGTCGCCGTCGACCCGTACCTCAACGAGACGACCCGGCATGCCGACGTGATCCTGCCGCCGGCGCCGCCGCTCGAACGGGAGCACTACGACCTGGTGTTCCATCAGCTCGCGGTCCGAAACACCGCCCGCTGGAACGATCCGGTGCTGCCGAAACCCGCCGAAGCACGGCACGACTGGGAGATCTTCCGCGACCTGGGCCTCGCGCTGGTCCGCCGTACGCCCTGGAGCCGGCGGAAGGTCGCGATGATGGCAAGACTGCGCGTACCACCACGCCGGATCGTCGACGCCGGGTTGCGGATCGGGCCGTACCCACTGACGCTGCGGAAGGTGCGGCGTACGCCCGGCGGGATCGATCTTGGACCACTGCAACCCGCGCTACCGGGAGCGCTGTTCCATCGGTCGAAGCGGATCGACCTGGCGCAACGGATGATCCTTGACGACCTGCCGCTGCTCGATGCGCTGACCTGCGGCGACGGCGAGTTGTTGCTGATCGGGCGCCGGCACCTGCGGAACAACAACTCCTGGATGCACAACTCGGCCCGGCTGGTGAAGGGCAAGCCACGGCACCACCTGCTGATGCATCCACAGGACCTGGCTGACCGCGAACTCAGCGACGGCCAGCTCGTCACCGTCACTTCCGCGGCCGGCTCGATCGCGGTGGAAGTTGCCGCCAGCAACGACATCATGCCCGGCGTGGTAAGCCTCCCGCACGGCTTCGGCCACCACCACCCCGGCACCCGCTTAACCGTCGCCAGCCAGGTACCCGGTCCCAGCGCCAACGACATCACCGACGCCGCCTTCACCGACCCCACCGCCGGCACCGCCGCGGTCAACGGCGTGCCGGTCACCGTCACCGCAGCCTGACCGGCCGCCGACTGGCCGGCCGCTTATCCACCGCTGTTGTGGGTTCTCCACCCATACACCAGTGGAGAACCCACAACGCGAGTGGATATCCGCTCGCGTTAGCGGGGTGGGGCGGCGGGTGGGGCGGAGCTTTCTCGGATGATCAGGAGGGGGGTGGAGTAGAGGTGGGCTTGGGGTGGGGCGCCGGTCAGGGCGTTCAGGAGGTGGCGGGTTACTTCGGCGCCGTAGCCGACGGTGTTGTGGCTCAGGGCGGTGAGGGTGGGCCGGGTGATGCTGCACAGTGGTGAGTCGTCCCAGGCGACCACAGTGACGTCTTCGGGTACGCGCAGGTTCTGGCCCTGGATGACCGCGAGGCCCGCGACGGCCATCAGGTCGTTGTCGTAGACGATCGCGGTCGGGCGAGGGTACTCGGCGAGCGCCGCGCGGGTGGCGGTCGCGCCCTCGTGCGCGGAGTAGTCGGTGTGATGGATGCGGGCGGCCAGCTGCAGCCGGTGGGTGGCGAGGTCGAAGGCACGATCGCGAATCCAGACATCACCGAAGTCCGGCCGGCCGGCCACGCGAGCGACCGTCCGGTGCCCGAGTGAGGCGACGTGTTCGAGCGCGGCGTTCATCGCGGCCGTGGCGTCCGTCCATACGCAGGGCATGCCGTCGGCGAGCGTCGGATCACCGACCAGTACGGCCGGCATGCCCAGCTTGCGCAGCACGGCGATGCGCGGATCACCGACCCGCAGGTCGACGACGATCACCCCGTCGACCCGGCGCTCGGCCGACCACTTCCGGTACGTCAGCAGTTCCTCGTCCAGGTCCGCGACGACCTGCAGTGCCAGCGCGTACGAGCGCTCCGACAGCACGGACTCGACGCCGCCGACGAAGCCCATGAAGTACGGCTCCTCGACCAGTGTCTGCGCTGACCTGGCCAATACCAGGCCGAGCGTCTCGCTGCGGGCCGCGGACAGCTGGCGGGCGGCCCGGTTGGGCACCCACTCCAGCTCGGCGGCGACCTGCAGCACCCGGGCCCGGGTCGCTTCGGATACTCCGGGCCGATTGTTCAGCGCGTACGAGACCGCGCCGGGGGAGACGCCGCAACGGCGGGCAATCTCCTTGATCGTCACTCGGTGCACAGCGTCGGGCACGTCGGCAACTCCTCACGGGCGAGCGAACCGCTGACGGACGGTTCCGCAATCCTCCAGTGTGCTCCTATATCACACTCCGTGTCATCAGATGAGTACAGAACGTGACTATTTGATCAAACTTCAGCTTCGGCGGAGCTGCTCGAAGTGACCGCCCAGTCGTTGGGCCGAGGGTGGTGTGCACCGGCGCCGGTGGGATACGGTTTGCATCGTTACTTAACCGGTTCGGCTCATCAGTCGGTGTGGACCCCAAGGGCAGCGGGCGACGCACCGCCGACAAGGAGAAACCATGGTCGCAGTGGACCACCTGTCCCTCCAGCTGTACACCGTCCGGGGCAAGCTCGAGGACGACTTCGACGGCACGCTGGCGCGGATCGCCAAGCTCGGCTACACCAAGGTCGAGCCCTTCGGTGTGACCGCCTTCGCGGACCGCCTCGCCGACGCGCTGCCCAAGCACGGACTCTCGGCTCCCACCACCCACGCCGGCCTGCTCCGCGAGGACAGCGCCCCGATCTACGCGGCCGCGAAGCGGCTCGGCATCGGCACCGTGATCGACCCGCACACCGACCCGGCGCGCTGGCAGTCGGCCGACGACATCAAGGTGATCGCCGCCGGGCTGAACCAGGCCGCCGCCGAGGCCGCCGACCACGGCATCACGGTCGGTTACCACAACCACCACTTCGAGCTCGAGTCGACGATCGACGGCGTACACGCGCTGGAGATCCTGGTCGACAACCTGTCCGACCAGGTCATCCTCGAGGTCGACACGTACTGGGCGGCGGTCGGCGGCGCGGACGTACCGGCGCTGCTGAAGAAGTTCGGCGAGCGGGTGACCGCGATCCACGTCAAGGACGGCGACGGGACGCTGGACAACAAGGCCCAGGTGGCGGTCGGCGACGGCAGCATCGCGGTCCGGGACATCCTGGCCGCCGCCCCGAACGCGCTCCGGGTGGTCGAGCTGGACGACTTCAGTGGCGAGATCCTCGACGCGGTCGCCGGCAGCTACGCCTTCCTGACCGGAGCGGGTGCACCTGCATGAGTGAGCGCAGCGAGCTCATCATCAAGCACAGCGGCTTTCGTGCCTCATCGGCGCCCGGAGCGAAGCGAGGACGTCGATGAGCTTTGTTGGCGTAGGCGTGATCGGCGCCGGGGTGATCTCCGACGCCTATATCAAGAGCATGCAGAGCTTTCCGGATCTTAAGGTGGTCGCGATCGGCGACCTCCGGCCGGAGGCGGCCGCGGCGAAGGCCGCCGAGTACGGCATCGAGAGCCACGGGGCTCCCGAGATCGTGCTGAACCACCCGGACGTCGAGATCGTGGTCAACCTGACCATCCCGGTCGCGCATGTCGAGGTGGCGCTCGCGGCGCTTGCCGCCGGCAAGCATGTCTGGAGCGAGAAGCCGTTCTCACTGGACCAGGACAGCGGCCTGAAGCTACTGGCCGCGGCCAATGACGCGGGGCTGCGGCTGGGCTGCGCGCCCGACACCGTGCTCGGTCCGGGCCTGCAGGAATCCCGGCGGATCATCGAGCGCGGCGACATCGGTACGCCGCTGACCGCGCTCACCCTGTTCCAGTCCCCCGGCCCGGAGTCCTGGCACCCGAACCCGGCGTTCCTGTTCCAGGAAGGCGCGGGTCCGCTCTGGGACATCGGCCCGTACTACCTGACCACGCTGGTGCAGCTGCTCGGTCCGGTCGCCGCGGTCGCGGGGCTCGGCTCGAAGTCGCGGGACAAACGCACCATCGGCTCGGGTCCGCTGGCCGGGACCGACTTCGACGTGACCGTGCCGACGCATGTCAGCGCGATCGCGCGGTTCGAGTCGGGGCAGTCGTCGCAGAGCATCTTCAGCTTCGACTCGCCGCTGCCGCGGGGTGGGTTCGTCGAGATCACCGGCTCGGACGCCACCCTGGCGGTACCGGACCCGAACGCGTTCGACGGTGCGATCAAGATCCGCCGTCGCGGCGCCGAGGACTGGGAGACCGTCGCCGAGACCAAGGCGGTCGCGCAGCGTGGCACCGGCGTACTGGAAATGGCGCGGGCGATCCGTGCCGACAGTCCGCACCGGGCCACCGGAGCGCTGGCGTTCCACATCGTCGACGTGATGGCATCCATCACCGATTCGATCGACACCGGCGCGTTCGTGGACGTACGGAGCACGGTCGAGGTGGCGCCGACGCTGCCCGACGACTGGGACGTCACCGAAGCGACCCTGTGACCGGCATCCTTCTCGATCCCCGGCGGACCATCGTGTTCGCCGGGGACTCGGTCACCGACTGCGGCCGCCGTACCGATCCTGACGGGCTCGGCGACGGCTACGTACGCAACCTGTCCGTTGATCTGGGTGCATCCGCGCCGAAGATCGTCAATGCGGGTATAAGTGGCAACCGGGCGGTCGATCTGGCCACCCGGTGGGCCACCGATGTACTGGCGCATGACCCGTCGCTGGTTTCGATCATGATCGGGATCAACGACACCTGGCGCCGGTACGACGAGGACGATCCGACCACGCCGGAATCGTTCGAGGCGTCGTACCGGTCGTTGCTGGACGCCCTTTCCTGTCCGGTGGTCATGATCGAGCCGTTCCTGCTGCCGGTGAAGGACGGGCAGCACGAATGGCGTGCGGATCTCGACCCGAAGCTGGAGGTGGTCCGGAAACTCGCGGTCGAGTACGCCGCGATCCTGGTTCCGGCCGATGCCGAGCTGACCAAGCAGGCCGCTTCGGTCGGAGCAGCCACGCTGGCCGGCGACGGAGTACATCCGTCCGCGGCCGGACACCGTGCCCTCGCCGCGCTCTGGCGGCGGTACGTACTGAACGACTGACGTCCGCCGCTCCCCTTGCCTGGTGGGGAGCGGTGCAGTCGCGCTAAACCGGTTCATCACGCTGGGAGCCAGATTGTGACCGCACTGAAGACCTTCGACCTGACCACCGAGGGCGGTACCGCCTGGACCGTACGCGCGGTCGAAGGCCCCGTCCCCGACGGCCTGATCGGCCGGGCCGTGGCCGCCACCGTGCCGGGTGAGGTACACACCGACCTGCTCGCGGCCGGCGAGATCCCGGACCCGTTCGACGGCGACAACGAGTCCAAGTTGCACTGGATCGGCCGGACCCGATGGAGCTACCGGACCACCTTCGCCTGGGTTGCCGATGGCAACGACCGGCAGGAGCTGGTGGCCGAAGGGCTGGACACGGTCGCGACCGTGACGCTGAACGGCCAAGAGCTCGGCCGGACCGCGAATCAGCATCGGTCGTACCGGTTCGACGTCACTGGCGTACTAGATGCCGGCGACAACGAATTGGTGATCGAGTTCGAAGGACCGGTGGCCGCGGCCGAGGCGGAGCGGGCGAGGAACGGCAGTTGGCCGCACACCAACCACCACCCGTACAACCAGCTGCGCAAGATGGCCTCGAACTTCGGGTGGGACTGGGGACCGGATGTCGCGACCGTGGGTATCTGGCGCCCGATCCGGATCGAGTCCTGGTCCGGCGTACGCATCGACTCGGTCCGTCCGCTGGCCGGCGTCGTCGGCGACCGCGGCGTACTGACCACGCACGTCGGTTTGGCCTGGACCGACAGTGCGGCGGCGACTGTCGCGGTCGAGGTCGGCGGTACGCGGCAGTCGGTGACCGTCGAGCCGGGGACCGGCAGCGTCCAGATCGTCAGCCTGGTCGACGCGGTCGACCTGTGGTGGCCGCGCGGCCATGGCGGGCAGCCCTTGTACGACGTGATGGTCACGGTCGACGACGACGAATGGCACGGCCGGGTCGGCTTCCGCACCATGTCCGTGAACGTCACGCCGGACGACGCCGGTACGCCGTTCGTCCTGTCCGTGAACGGCAAACCGATCTACATCCGCGGCGCGAACTGGATTCCCGACGACGCGTTCGTGACCCGGTTGACCACGGCGACGTACCGGACCAGCGTCCAGGACGCGGTGGACGCCGGGATGAACCTGCTGCGGGTCTGGGGCGGCGGGATCTACGAGAGCAAGGCGTTCTACGACACCTGCGACGAGCTGGGAATCCTGGTCTGGCAGGACTTCCTGTTCGCCTGCGCGGCGTACTCGGAGGACGAGCCGTTGCGGAGCGAGGTCGAGGCCGAGGCGCGGGAGGCGGTGACGCGGCTCAGCACGCACGCCAGTCTCGCGGTCTGGAACGGCAACAACGAGAACATCTGGGGCTACGTCGAGTGGAGCTGGCGGGTACCGCTGGCCGAGCGGCCGTGGGGCGCCGGGTACTACCTAGACGTGCTGCCGAAGATCGTCGCCGAGCTCGACCCGCGGACGCCGTACACGGCCGGCAGCCCGTACTCGTTCGACCAGTTCATCCACCCGAACGATGAGCGGCACGGCACGATGCACATCTGGGACGTGTGGAACCAGGTGGATTACACGACGTACCGGAAGTACAAGCCACGGTTCGCGTCCGAGTTCGGCTTCCAGGGGCCGCCGGCCTGGTCGACGCTGACGTCGGTGGTGCACGACGCCCCACTCGACCCGTACGGCGAGCAGATGCTGGTGCACCAGAAGGCGTTCGAGGGCAATCTCAAACTGGAGCGCGGGCTCGGCGAACACCTGCCGAAGTGGAAGAACATCGACGACTGGCACTGGACAACGCAGCTCAACCAGGCACGCGCTGTTGCCTATGGCATCGAACACTTCCGCAGCCTGTTCCCGTTGAACACGGGCGCCGTGGTCTGGCAGCTGAACGACAACTGGCCGGTGGTGTCCTGGGCCGCGGTTGACGGGCATGGGATCAAGAAGCCGCTGTGGTTCGCGTTGAAGCGCGTGTACGCCGATCGCCTGCTGACCGTTCAACCGCGCGAAGACGGGTTGGTGGTTGCCGCGCACAACGACACGGACGAGAGCTGGTCCACCGAGGTGACGGTGACCCGGCGCTCGACTGCTCGAGGTGGGGCGGTGCTGGCGCGGGAGACCTTCGCGCTTGAGGTGGCCGCCCGATCAGGCGTACTGAACGGAGTGCCTGACTCGACCACCACGGACCCGATCCGGGAGTACCTGGAGGTGCGCGCCGCGGACGGGACCACGGCCTACTGGTACTTCGTCGAGGACACGGCGTTGCAGCTGGCCGCGGACGCGTTCACTGCCCAGGTGACGGCAACGGCTGACGGCTACGACGTCATCGTCACCGCCGATGCGCTCACGAAGGACCTGTGCCTCTTCCCGGACCGCCTCGACCCGGCGGCCCGAGTCGACTCCGGCCTGATCACCCTCTCCCCCGGCGAATCGCACACTTTCCACGTAACCGGTGCCGCCGCTCCGGAACAGCTCACCTCCCCCGTCATCCGGTCGGCCAACGATCTGGTGCAGTAGGCATACTGGAGTACCGTGAGCTGGCCGAAGCGGGTTGCAAGCGGTGTCCTGGTACTGACTCTTGTCGGCTGCAGTGACAACAGTCCGACAGCCGGCGTACCCAGTGAGACACCGCAAACCCATGCACCGGTCGCTCCGGTACGTACGGTCCGCCCCACGTTGGCACCGGCGCAAGCCAAGCCGGGTGCATCCAGCAACACCAACCTGATGCCGGTACTCGACCATGGGCCGCGGGACAAGAAGCAGATCGCGCTGACGTTCGACGCGGACCTGACTGCTCTCATGCGCAGACGACTGCAGTCAGGGAAGGTCAAGTCGTACTACAACAAGGCACTGATCGACGAGCTGCGTACGCTGCATGTCCCGGCCACGCTGTTCCTCACGGGCATGTGGATGGAGCAGTACCCACAGGTGACGAAGGAGCTCGCCGCAGACCCACTGTTCGAGTTGGGGACGCACACGTACGACCACCGTGGTTTCACCAAGAACTGCTACACGCTGGGGACCGTACCGAAAGACCAGATGCTGGCTGACGTACGGCGTGCCATCGTGGAACTGGACAAGCTGGACCCGCAGGCAACCAGGTGGTTCCGGTTCCCCGGTGGGTGCTACGACGCGACCGCACTGCACGAGCTGGCGCCTGCTGGTGTCACTGCGGTCGGTCTGGACGTACCGGGTGCGGATGGGTTCGCCAAAGCAGCGCAGCCGATCGTGAAGCAGGTGCTGGACCACGTACAGAACGGGTCGATCGTCGTACTGCACATGCACGGCGGGGACAACGCCCCGTACACCGCGCAGGCCGTTGGGCCGATCGTGAAGGAACTGCGAGCTCGCGGCTACCAGCTGGTCACGGTGACCCAGCTGGTCAGTCGACGTTGATCGCTACGTACTTGATCTCCAGGTACTCGTCGATTCCGACCGAGCCGCCCTCCCGGCCGAGACCGGACTGCTTCACGCCACCGAACGGCGCGGCCGGGTTGGACACGATGCCCTGGTTCAGCCCGATCATGCCGGCCTCGAGCCGCTCCGACACCCGCAGCGCGCGGCTCAGGTCCTTGGTGAACAGGTAGGAGACGAGGCCGAACTCCGTGTCGTTGGCCATCCGGACCGCCTCGTCCTCAGTCTCGAACGCGGTCAGTGGCGCGACCGGCCCGAAGATCTCCTCCTTCTGCAGGCGTGCGGTCGCCGGTACGTCGGCGAGCACGGTCGGCTGGAAGAAGTACCCGTTGCCGGCGGCGATCGCCCCACCGGTCAACGTCCGCGCGCCTTGGGCGATCGCGTCGGCAACCAGGTCGGCCACCTTGTCCCGTTGCCTGGCGTCGATCAGTGGCCCGACGTCGACACCTGCCTTCGTACCGCGACCGACCTTCAACGCCGCCATCCGCTCGGTCAGCCGCGCGGCGAACTCGTCCATCACCGGCGACTGCACGTAGATCCGGTTCGCCGCCGTACAGGCCTCGCCGCCGTTGCGCATCTTGGCCAGCATCGCGCCGTCGACCGCCTTGTCCAGGTCCGCGTCCTCGAACACCAGCAGCGGCGCGTTCCCGCCCAGCTCCATGCTGGTTCGCAGCACCTGCCCGGCAGCCTGCTCGATCAGCTTCCGGCCGATCGGCGTCGACCCGGTGAAGGAGAGTTTCCGGGCCCGGCCGTCGCGGATCAGCGGCTCCATCACCCCACCGGCGTCCGTGGTCGTGACCACGTTCAGTACGCCGGCCGGCAGCCCCGCCTCGGCCATCAGCTCGGCCAGTTTGAGCATCGACAGCGGCGTCTGCGCGGCCGGCTTGATCACCATCGTGCAGCCGGCCGCGACCGCGGGCCCGATCTTGCGCGCGCCCATCGCGGCCGGGAAGTTCCACGGCGTGATCAGCAGGCACGGCCCGACCGGCTGCCGCATCACCAGGAACCGGCCGGCTCCGTTCGGCGCGACCTGGTACCCGCCGTCGATCCGGACCGCTTCCTCGGCGAACCAGCGGAAGAACTCGGCCGCGTACGCGATCTCGCCCTTCGACTCGGCCACCGGCTTGCCCATCTCCAGCGTCATCAGCAGCGCGAGGTCGTCGGCGCGCTCGGTCATCAGCTCGTACGTACGCCGGAGGATCTCGCCGCGGTCCCGGGGCGCGGTCGCGGCCCAGTCGGTCTGTGCCGCGACGGCCGCGTCCAGCGCCGCCAGACCGTCCGCCGGACTCGCGTCGGCCACTTCCCGGAGGGTCGCACCGGTGGCCGGGTCCTCGACCGCCAGCGTCCGGCCGCCACTGGCAGCCACCCACTTGCCCGCAATGAACAACTCGGCTGGACACGCTTCGACGACTTCCCGCTCGGATGACATCGGCCCACCTCTCGTCTGCTCGGCGGTACCCAGAATATGGTGGCCGATCACCCCGCCCGGCGGGCCGGGATGACCCTTGGCGGTCTACCCGATTACGGGCAGCAATGCGTGTGCTGGAACATCAGGTGGCCGATCGGTGATAGTTGTCGACTCACGCATCGAAACGCCGCCGGTCGGTGCTGACCAGAGCTGGACACGGACAGTATTTACGAACGCTCGCTATCTATACTGGGTGGGTGGCAGGCAAGGGGTCGGACATGAGCAAGGGAACGATCGGCGGCGGCGGAACGACGATGCTGCGGCGGATCAATGTCGCCTCGGTCCTGGACGCGGTCCGCCGATCCGCGCCGGCGCCGTTGCGCGTCGCCGAGCTGGTCGAGCGCACCGGTCTGGCCCGGCCGACCGTCGCGCAGGCGGTGGACGAGCTGCTGGAGGCCGGCTGGCTGCAGCAGCACGGGCCGGACTCAGCGGACCGGTCACTCGGCCGGCCGGCCATCCGGGTCTCCCTGCGTGGTCGCGCCGCGCCGGTGCTCGGCCTGGACGTCGGACCGCACCGGGTCACGGTAGGAGTCTCCGACCTGGCCGGCCGCAAGCTCGCGCTCGTCCGGCGCTCCGGCCCCGGCTGGTCCGCGCAGGAACTGCTCGGCGTGATCGGCGACGTGATCACCGAGGCGCTGGCCGAGGCGGAGGTGCCGGCCGAGGACATCGCCGCCGCTGTCGCCGCCAGCCCCGGCATCGTCGACGAGCACACCGGACGGGTCCAGCTGGTCCCCAGCGTTCCCGGTTGGTCCGCGGTCGACCTGATCAAGCACGTACGCGGGCTGCTCGACTGTCCGGTCATGCTGGACAACGACGCCAACCTGGCCGCGCTGGCGATCGCGGCGGCTCGCGGCGGCACCGGCACGCTGCTGGCGGTTCAGTGGGGCGAGCGGCTCGGTGCCGGCATCGTCATCGACGGGCGGTTGCACCGTGGTACTGGAGCGGCTGGTGAGATCGGGTTCATCGCTACTGACACGGATGACGTGATCAACCCGGATGACAGCCGTGGACCGCTGGAGCGGGCGGTTGGCTCGGAGGCGATCGCGGCGCTGGGCCGACAGGCCGCGCTGGACAATCCGCAGTCGCGGCTGGCTGAGCTGGGCGGAGAGCAGCTCGACACCGCCGATGTCTTCGCTGCGGCAGCAGAGCGCGATCCGGTTGCCCAGGCCGTCGTGCAGCAGGTGGCGCGCACGTTTGCTCGCGCGCTGGCGCCGTCTGTTCTCGTACTCGACCCGACGGCTGTGGTGATCGGTGGCGGTGTCGCGCGGGCCGGTGCGGTCCTGTTGGACGCCATCGCGGACCAGCTGCGCCTGCTGACGCTCAACCACCCAAGGCTGGAGCTGTCCGCTCTGGCCGAAGACGCGGTGGTCACCGGAGCAATGCGGATGGCACTCGACGAGGTGTGGCAACGCAAGCTCCCCACCCCCGCAATGACAAGCACTGCCTAGCCACAGCAGCCGAGGGTTCTCCACTCGTGTTGTGGGTTCTCCACCCGCACACCAGTGGAGAACCCAGGCGGGGTCCAGTGGTCGAAGCAACGCCTGATGGAAGGTGTTGTGTATGCCGATGAGGTATCCGTACGGAGTGCGGGATGAGTTTTTCGCGCTGGTGGGTGGTGGGTGGTCGGTGCAGTCAGCGGCGTCGGCGGTCGGCGTGTCGTGGGATACGGGTTCGTTGTGGTGGCGAACATCGGGGCTTGTGGAGCCATCGTTGCGGCAGAACAGAGCTGGTGGGTTGCCGGGCAGCGTGCCAGCAGCAGTCCCGGGTGGGGTCGCGGGTGGGGTCGCGGGGACGCGAGCTCGGCGGCCGTTGACCAGTGAGGACCGGGCGGTGATCGCTGTGCTGTTACGGCAGGGGTTGTCGTATGCCGGGATCGGTGAGGCGATCGGGCGGGACAAGTCGGTGATCTGGCGTGAGGTGGCCCGCAATCGCGGCCGGGACGGGTCCTATTGGGCGCCGGTGGCTCACCGTGCCGCTCATGAGCGGCGGCGCCGGCCCAAGGAGTTCAAGCTGGCCGCCGATCCGGGGCTGTGCGCCCGGATCACCGGCTGGATGGACACCGGCTGGTCCCCGGGCCTGATCGCGGCAGTACTGCGCCGTGATCACCCCGGCGACAGCGCGCAGGAGAGGATGGCTCGTGTGTCGCACGAAACCATCTACCAAGCGCTGTATGTGCAGACCCGCGGCCAGCTGCGACAAGACCTGCACCGGCAGTTGAGCCTGCGCCGCACGGCCCGCAAACCCCGCGGCGGCGACCATCGCCAGGCCCGAAACCCGTACCGGGAAGCGTTCACGATCAGTCAACGCCCCGCCGAGGCCACCGACCGTGCCGTGCCCGGACATTGGGAAGGCGACCTGATCATCGGCACCGGCAACCGCTCCGCGGTCGGCACACTCGTCGAGCGCACCACCCGGTTCACCATCTTGCTGCACCTGCCCGGCCAGCACGACGCCGACACCGTGGCCGAGACCATGATCACCCAGATGCGCACCCTGCCCGACCACCTGCGCCGCTCCCTGACCTGGGACCGCGGACGCGAACTAGCCGCCTACCGGCGCATCCAGCTCGATCTGAACATGCCTGTCTACTTCTGCGACCCCCACTCCCCCTGGCAACGCGGCACCAACGAGAACACCAACCGGCTCCTGCGGTTCTGGCTCACCAAAGGCACAGACCTGTCCACCCACACCGCCGCCAGCCTCGACCAGATCGCCACCACCCTCAACCAACGACCCCGCCCTACACTCAACCTCAAAACCCCAGCCCAAGCACTGGCCGAACTACTCGTTGCTTAGACCACTGGACCCCGCCCCACAACAAGAGTGGATATCCGCCCGTCTACTGGCGGTGGACGGCGGCGGCGATGGCGTCGGGGCGGTCCAGGTGGACCAGGTGCGCCGAGTCGGGGAGGATCTCGATCCGGCCGCCGATGGCATCCGCCAGTTGCTGTTGGCCGGTGAGCCAGCGTCTTGCCGCCCGCCGCGATCCGCCGCCGGTCGCGACCAGGACCTCGGTCGGCGCGACCTCCGCGATCGGCCCGGCCACGAGCTTCGCGGTTTCGGCGGCCAGCTCCCAGGTAGCCGCGAGCTCGTCCCAGAACAGCAACCACGAGTCCGCCGCGCCGTACCTTGCCCTGATCGTTGCCTTCGACAACGGTTCGTTCCGGGTCCGGCTGCCGAACCGGACACTCAGCCAGCGGAACGACGCACCGATCAGCCGCGGCCCGCCGAGCCGCCCGAGGAACCGTGCCAGTGAACGGATCACCCGGTCACCAGGCGCTCCCGGGTAGCACAACCGCCACCCGGTTTCCGAGGTCAGACTGCTGTCGACCAGCACCAGCCGGGTCACCTCCAGCGGCCGGGTCAGCGCCCAGCGCAGACCGGCCAGGCCGCCGATGGAGTGACCGATCAACCCGATCTCCGTGTCCGGCTCCACCTCGGCCGCGGCGCGTAGCGCGTCGACGTCGGACGTGACCGGCGTACGCCAGGGGTCGATGATCCGGACGTCCTGGTCCGGAAGCAGGGCGGCGATCTGGGCGAACTCCTCCGGAGTCTCGGCCAGGCCGGGTAGCACGATCCAGGTCACGCTCATCGAGTACAAGCTTGCCGCAAGGCTGGTAACAATGTCCCGAGCAGCAGGCAGGTCAGCACCGTCGTGACCCGTTGCAGGATGCCCGGCGCGATCACCTCGGCGCCGCTCAGCGTCTCGTACGCCACCACTGACCCGAGCCAGACCTGCGTCACCACGACACCGGCGGCCAGCAGCGCGACCGCCTTCGCGAACCAGCCGCCCCACCCGTACCGGCGGATCGCCAGCACCGCGAACACGCCGAGGGCGATGGTGCCCGCCCCGGCGATGGTCGAGGTCGCCTCGTGCAGCATCAGCGCGAACCCGGCCTGCCCGCCCGCCTCGGACTCCCGGCAGGCCGTACCCACCGAGGGCGCGCAGTGCATCGGCATGAACGAGTCGAACATGGTCCCGATCGCGAACAGGGCGGTACTGATCAGCACGCCGGCGATCTCCCAGCGGACGGCGCGCGCCCGGCGGGACAGCACCACGGCGGCCAGCATCAGCAGGCTGCTGATCAGGTCCATCGCCCGGGCGTACGGGCTGGTGGCCTGGTCGCGCGCGCTCAGTTCGCTGAGGAAAGAGATGTGTACGTTCAGCGGGAAGCCGGCGATCGCCTCGAGGATCAGGCTGCAGTAGACCACGCCCGCGGCAATCATCAGGGCGCGGACCAGGCGGTACGGGACGGCGAGCATGTTCCTCAGCCTGTCAGGTCAACCAAAGTCTTGACTGTGGCGTCAACTGTACTGTTGAGGTAGTGCTAGGTCGACCGAAGTCGCAGCAAACTAGTGGGATGATCGGCGGGTGCGGTCGGAAGAAGCAGTGGTACCGGCGTGGCAGCACCGCGCCGCGGTCTGGGTTGGCCGCGTCGTCGTGGTCGCTGCCGTCTGGTCGTTCCTTGCGATTCCGTTGCGATTCCTCAGCCCTCGGCTCGTCCGGCACGCGGACATGGCCTTCGAGTTCGTCGGCATCCCGGCCGGGCACACGATCTTCTCGGCGGTCTACCTCGCGGTCGTCGGCAGTGCGCTGCTGCGCGGCAAACGAGCCGCGCTGCTCTGGGTGCTCTGGGTCTTCGAAGGCCTGTGGCTGTTCGGCCTGACCGCCTACATCGCGTTCAGTACGGTCCGGCTGAGCAGCCCACGCGGTACCGAGTGGCTGTCCGACCTCGACCGCACCTCGGCCAAGGACCTGGAGTGGGCGATCCTCCAGGCGCTCGTGGTGATGGCCCTGATCGTGCTGCTGTGGAAGATCCGCGGTGCCTTCCCGGCCCGGCTCGCGACCGGTAGCCGCCGGCTCGCGATCGGCGCGCTGGTGTTCGGCATGCTGATCTCACTCGCGGTCAGCGTCACCCTCACCCAGATCTTCCCGCGAACCCTGAGCGGCCAGCGGCAGAAGATCGGCTGGGCGGTCGCGGCCGCGTTCGGCCAGTCCCGCAGCAAGATGGCCGGTCACGAGGGGCACGGCTGGATCGGCCTGTCCGTCGGTGCGATCTCGGCCGCCTCGCTGGTGCTGGCGTTCTGGATCTTCCTCCGGTCGGTCCGCCGCGTCCGCTACCTGACCCAGCCGGAGGAGCTGGACCTGCGCCGGCTCCTGCTCCTGCACGGCGAACGCGACTCACTCGGGTACTTCGCCACCCGCCGCGACAAGGCCGTCGTCTTCTCCCCCGGACATGACGCCGCGATCGCGTACCGGGTGGTCAACGGGGTCAGTCTGGCCAGTGGTGATCCGGTCGGTGATCCGGTCGCCTGGCCGGCGGCGATCCAGCGATGGCTCGCCGAGGCGCGGACGTACGGCTGGTCCCCCGCTGTCCTTTCGGCCAGCGAGGAGGCAGCGCGGGCGTACGTCGACGCGGGTATGCGGGCGCTGGCGATGGGTGACGAGGCAATCATCGACGTCGCGGACTTCACCCTGGAAGGCCGGACGATGCGCCCGGTACGCCAGGCGGTCACGCGGGTTCAGCGGGCCGGGTACCACGCCGAGGTCGTGCGGCACGGCGATCTGTCCCCGGAGACCCTCGCGGAGTACGTCCAGCTGGCCGAGAACTGGCGCGGCGCCCGGACCGAGCGTGGCTTCTCGATGGCGCTCGGGCGGCTCGGCGACCCGGCCGACGCCCGCTGCGTGATGGTCATCGCGCGGGACGCTGACGGCACCGTACGCGGCCTGCTGTCGTTCGTACCGTGGGGGGTCCGGGGCGTCTCGCTGGACCTGATGCGGCGCGATCCCGAGTCAGTGAACGGCCTGATGGAGTTCATGGTGGCGTCGCTGATCGACGCCTGCGGCGACCTCGGCGTGCACCGGATCTCGCTGAACTTCGCGATGTTCCGGGAGATCTTCAGCGATGCCGAGCGGGTCGGCGCCGGGCCGTTCCTGCGCTTCACGAACGCGCTGCTGACCGCGGCATCGCGGTTCTGGCAGCTGGAAAGTCTTTACCAGTCGAACGAGAAGTACCTGCCCCGCTGGTCGCCGCGGTTGATCTGCTACTCGCGTGGCGCATCGCTGGCGCAGGTGCTGCTGGCGGCCGGTACGGCGGAAGGTTTCCTGCCCGCGCCGCGGCCGTGGACCCGGGTGGACAGCGCCGGCGCCGCCGACCGGCACGCGATCAGGTCCGCGGACGGTCTGGCCTTCACCACCGCCGTACGCGAGCAGGAGCTGGAGCTGCTGGCGCCCGCGCTGCCGACCCGCAAGCTGACCGAGCAGGAGCAGATCCGGCGTACCAAACTCGCTGAGCTTGTTGCCGCGGGCATCGATCCGTACCCGGTCGGCGTACCGCGGACGGAGACGCTGGAACGGATCCGCGAGCTCTACCCGAACCTGCCGCCGGACCATCACACCGGGCACACGGTCTCGGTGACCGGCCGGGTGCTGCGGATGCGGGACCACGGCGGCCTGTCGTTCGCGGAGTTGCAGGACGGGCTGACCCAGCTGCAGGTGATGTTCACGACCGATGCCTGCGGCGAGGTCTCGCTGGACCGGTGGCAGCGGCTCGTCGACATCGGCGACCACGTCAGCGTCACCGGCGAGGTCGTCACCAGCCGCCGCGGCGAGCTGTCGGTGGCGGCCACCAGCTGGGTGATGGCCGCCAAGTGCCTGCACCCGTTGCCGGACAAGCGAAAGGGCTTCACCGACCCGGAGGCACGGGTCCGGCAGCGGCACATCGACCTGGTGATGAACCCGGAATCGCTGCGGATGATGCAGCAGCGCAGTGCCGCCGTCCGCGCGATCCGGAACGGGTTCGAGACGCGCGGCTTCATCGAGGTGGAAACGCCGATGCTGCAGGCCGTCCACGGCGGCGCGAACGCACGGCCGTTCGTCACGCACATCAACGCGTACGACACCGAGCTGTTCCTGCGGATCGCGCCGGAGCTGTTCCTGAAGCGGCTCAGCGTCGGCGGGATGGGCAAGATCTTCGAACTGAACCGCAACTTCCGGAACGAGGGCGCCGACGCGACCCATAACCCGGAGTTCACCTCGGTCGAGGCCTACCAGCCGTACGCGGACTATCACGTGATGCGCGAGCTGACCCGGGAGCTGCTGATCGAGGCGGCGACCGCGGTGTACGGCAAGCCGGTGGTGCGCCGCGACGGCGAGGAGATCGACATCTCCGGTGACTGGCCGGTGATCACCGTGCACGACGCGGTCGGCCAGGCAGCGGGTACGCCCATCGATCCGGACACGCCGATCGAACGGCTGCGGGAGCTGTGCGCGGAGCACGGCGTGCACACCACCTTCGACCTGAGCGCCGGCGAGCTGGTGCTCGAGCTGTACGACGAGCTCGTCGAGCCGAACACGATGCTGCCGACCTTCTACACCGACTTCCCGCTGGAGACGTCGCCGCTGACCCGGAACCACCGCACCGAGCCCCGGCTCGCCGAGCGGTGGGACCTGGTTGCCTTCGGCGCCGAGATCGGGACCGCGTACTCGGAGCTGGTCGACCCGGTCGAGCAGCGCCGCCGGCTCACCCAGCAGTCGCTCAAGGCGGCCGCCGGTGACCCGGAGGCGATGTCGCTCGACGAGGACTTCCTGTCCGCGCTCGAGTACGCGATGCCACCGACCGGCGGGCTGGGCATCGGCGTCGACCGGGTGATGATGATGCTGACCGGCCAGAACATCCGCAGCACGCTGGCGTTCCCGTTCGTACGCCCGGCGCCGCGCGAGTGATGCTTTACGCTGGCAGCTGACTGACACGGGTGGGGACCTGGGGGTGGGGAATGAAGCGCTGGGTTGCGCTCTGTGCTGGGATCGGGCTGGTGGTGGGCTGCGGCGCGGAGCCACGGCACACGCCTGAGCCGAGTGCCTCGGCGACCGGTAGCGCGGCACCGGCTCCGGCGTCTTCGGTACCGGCCGCGGGTCCGCTGGGTGCGGCGGCGTACCAGGCGGAGCTGCGCCGGATCGACCAGGTGCTGACCGGGCCGGCCCGGCGGCTGACGCGGGTCCGGACCGCCGAAGGGCTGGCCGACTCGATGAGTACGGTCGCGGAGACGCTGAACACGGTGGCGATCCGGTTGGCGGCACTGACCGTGACCACGCGGTTGAACGGCGTACACGAACTGCTGAAGGAACGGATCGGGGTGGCGGCCGCCCAGCTGACGTCGTCGACGCGGAAGACGGAGGACGATGCGCGCTGCGGTGGCGTCGCGTACACGTCACAGCAGGTTCAGCGGCAGCTGCGTACCGACCTGAAGTCGGCGATCGTCCAGTTGCAGCGACTCAAACTGAGCTTCGGCAAGACACTGCCCGATCCGGGGCCCGCGCCCGAGCCGGTACGCCCGCGGAACGGCGACATCCTGGTACGGCGCGCGGCCGAAGGCACCGGCCAGGTGAAGATCACCAACGGGACGACGCACGACGTCGCGGTTTCGATCGTCGGCGACGGTCAGCCGCCCGGGGAGCCGCAGGTGATGGTGTACATCCAGTCGACCAAGACGACGACGGTGAAGCGGATCGGTGGGACGTACCACCTGTACTTCAAGAGCGGCAGCGACTGGGATCAGTCCGAGCGGAAGTTCCGGGCGGACTGCTCGTTCAAGAAGTTCGACCAGACCTTCGGCCGCAACCAGGGCTGGCAGGTAAACCTCCAGCCGACAACCCGCGGCAACGCAGACACCACCCAGGTAGAGGCCTACTAACCCTCGCTCGCAGGGGGCCGGGCTCCTTCTTGCTGATACCTTCCCGCAACCGCCGGTCCGATACAACTTTCTCAGGAGCGATTCGAGAAAGGTGCGAAAGTATGCCGAAAAATACGGCTGAGCGGGAGAAATGGAAGACTGCAGCGTTGCCGCGTCATATCCGGCCGCGCGGCACTCTGGTCGCGGCGATCGCCACCATCGGCCTGCTGGTGACCGCCTGCGGAAACGACGGCGGAAAAGATGGCGGCAACGACGGCGCCGGCGGTGTCGCGGCGGCCAGCCCTGGTACCAGCGAAAGCGCGAAGCCGGGCGGCGGCGCCGAAAAGAACAGTCCCCTCGCCTATTCGAAGTGCATGCGGGCGAACGGCGTCACCAATTTCCCGGACCCGGACCCCAACGGTGGTCTCAAGATTGACGGCGACAAGGTCGGTCTGGGCACGCCGGCGTACGAAAAGGCCGCGGAGACGTGCAAGCAGTACAACGCTGCGCCAGCACCTGAGGCGCCCGCGGACCGAGAGGCCGCGCTGGCGTACGCCAAATGCATGCGCGAGAACGGTGTACCCAAGTTCCCGGACCCCAACGCCGAAGGCGGGACCGACCTCGACCGAGGTGCGCTCGGCGTCGACATCACCGGTCCCGTCTTCAAGAAGGCTGACGACAAGTGCAAAGAGGTCCTGAGGAACGGCGGAAAAGGCGCGGAAGACGGCGCCAAGAACACGCAAGGCGGATGACCGCGACGTCCCGTGGGGCAGCGATCCGGGTGACCCCGGCTGCTGCCCCTCCGTCGCCAGGGTCCGAACTTCAGGTTCAGGACACTAGACGCGTTCGACCGCGGCCGGGCCTACGACCGTGTCCGCCGCCGCGCAGGGGAAGCGCACCGTCATGGTCAGACCGCCCTCCGGCCGGGGCACGGCGTCGAGTTCGGCCTGATGGGCGGTAGCGATGGCGCTGACGATGGACAGCCCGAGACCGAGCCCTTCACGGTGGGTGCGCGTGGTGCCGACCCGCTGGAACGGCTGGAACAGCCGGTCCAGCTCCTCGGCGGCAACGACCGGACCCGAGTTGCTCACGGTCAGCACGGCCCGATCGCCCTCGGCGCGGGTGGTGACCTCGACCCATCCGCCGGGAGTGTTGTAGGTCAGTGCGTTGTCCACCAGATTGACCACCAGGCGTTCCGCCAGGCCCGCGCCACCGATCGCGACGGCCGGATCCAGCGCCGTACGCCAGGACACATCGCGCCGCTCGGCCTCCTCGTCGCGGGACACCACGACCTTCCCGGCCAGTGCCTGGAGGTCGAACGGCACCCACCGGTCAAGGCCGGCCTGCCCCCGGGCCAGGGTCAGCAGCGACGTGATCAACCGCTCCTGCTCGCGGCCGGCGGCGAGGATCCGCAGGTGGGCCTCCCGCAGTGACTCCACGCTCGCGTCCGGATCCGCCAGGACGACCTGTCCGAGGGTGCGCTGCCGCGTCATGGGAGTCCGCAGCTCGTGCGAGGCGTTGGCCACGAACCGGCGCTGTGCCTCGAAAGCGGCCTCCAGCCGGGCCAGCAACTCGTCGAAGGTGTCGCCGAGGTCCTTGAGTTCGTCGGCAGGCCCCGGCAGCGCCAGCCGGGCGTGCAGGTTGGTCGCGGAGATCTCCCGGGCCGTGCGGGTGATCGTACTCAGCCGGCGCAGCACGCGCCCGGCCAGCACCCAACCGAGACCCATCGAGACGACCGTCATGATGCCCAGGGCAATGAGGCCCTGAACCAGCAGCGTGTGCCTCCGCTGGTCCTTCTGCCGCTGTGCCAGTTCGATGAGCGCTTTGCTCTCCCCGGCAGCCGGCGCGGGCAGGTCATTCCCCTGCTTGTCGAGTTCCTGCGGGCCGCGTTTGGCCGGCGGCTTCGACATCTCCTTGACCGTGGCCGCGCTGCCCTGGCCGTTGTACACGTAGAGGCCCGGGTCGGCCCGGTCGACCAGGAAGAAGGTCATCGCGAGCAGTGCCACGGAGGACACGAGGAACACCCCGCCGTAGAGCAGCGTCAGGCGGAACCGGACAGTGTTGCGGGGCCTGCGGAAGACTGTGCGCACGGGCTGCCCTCAGACCCGGTAGCCGGACTTGGCCACGGTATGAATCACCGGTTCGTCGCCGAGTTTGGCGCGTAGCCGGCTGATGGTGATCTTCACGGACTTGGTGAACGGGTCGGCCGATTCGTCCCAGACCCGTTCGAGCAGTTCCTCCGCCGAGACCACCCGGCCCTGGGCGGCGAGCAGCAGCTCCAGCACGCCGAACTCCTTGGGAGCCAGGTCGATCGGCTCGCCGCGCCGAGTCACCCGGCGCTGCGCCGCGTCCAACTCGATGTCCCCATGCTGCAGTACCGGAGGCACCGCGGGATGCGTGCGCCGAGCCAACGCGATGATCCGGGCCGTCAGTACGCGGAAGTCGAACGGTTTGCCCAGATAGTCGTCGGCACCGAGGTTCAGCCCGTCCACCAGGTCCTCGGTGGTCGCGGCCGCGGTCAGCATCAGCACCCGGCTGCGGCAGTCCGCGACGACGAGCTTGGCGCACACGGTGTCGCCGTCCATCCCGGGCAGGTCCCGATCGAGAACGATCACGTCATAGTCGTTGACCAGGGCACGTTCCAGACCGGACAGCCCGTCCAGCGCGACGTCGACCGCCATCCGCTGCCGGCGCAAACCTACCGCCACCGCGTGGGCAACTTCCTCGTCGTCCTCGACGATAAGAATGCGCACCTTGTTGTCCCTCCGGAAAAGACTACGGCCCACAGTCGTCAAATCCGGCCGTATTCCCATGCTAGCGACCGGAGGGTTGCGGCGAGGTTTCATCCGACCCATCGCGGCCCCGGAATTCGGCGGGCGGCGATACCGTCCTGAAACCGCCGCTCCCGTAGAACAAAACCAGCAGGCAAACAAGAAAGCTGATGAAGTCGGTCGAAGGAGACGGGTATGCGCGGATATGAACACGGCCAAGCGCGGCGGCCGGGCGGTGACGGGCGATGAGCGTGCTGCCTTCCCTTGCACGAAGCAACGACTCACAGCCCACGACCGCGGCGACCGGGCGGCGCAAGGGCAGTCGGCGGACGCTCGTGGCAATCCTGGTGGTCGGCACCGCGGGAGCGGGCGTCGCCGCTTACCTGGTCGCCCCTCTCGACCGGCAAGCCAAGGCCGACGACACCAGCGACAAGACCCCCATCAGTACGGCGATCGTGAAGCGGGGCACGATATCCGCTCGCACGTCGGTCAACGGCACACTGGCGTACGCCGGCAGCTACGAGGCCATCGGCCAGGCGAGCGGTGTGGTCACCGGGGTGCCCGGGGCGGGCGACCTGCGCCGCGCAGGCCAGGTCTTGTACGAGGTCAACGGCAAGCCGGTCATCCTGCTGAAGGGATCCATCCCGGTGTTCCGGGATCTGAAGCAGGGCGACAAGGGCGCCGACGTCAAACAGCTCAACGCCGCACTGGTCAAGCTCGGTTACAGCAGCTACCTGAGCGCTTCCTCCAGCTACTACGGCTACCTGACCAAGGCCGCGGTCAAGAAGATGGAAGACGACTTCGGCCTGGAGGAGGACGGGAAGCTGTCGATGGGCGAGGTGGTGTATCTGCCTCAGGACAAGGTCAAGGTGACCAAGGTGAACGTCAAGATCGGTGGCCAGGCCCAGCCGGGGATGGCGGTGCTGACAGCCAGCTCACTGCGCCGGTACGTCTCGGTGCAGATCGACACCGCCTACCAGTCGCAGGTGAAGCCCGGTGACAAGGTGACGATCACGCTCCCGAACCTGAAGACGACCGCGGGCAAGGTGACATCGGTTGGCCGGGTCGCCGAGGCGGGCAGCGACAACCAGGGCGCCAAGGTCACGGTCGGCATCGAGCCCGCCGACCCCAAGGCCACCGGCAGTCTCGACCAGGCGCCGGTACAGGTGTCGATCATCACCGACAGCGCCCGCAATGTGCTGAACGTCCCGGTGAACTCTCTGCTGGCGCTGCTTGACGGCGGTTACGGCGTCGAGGTCGTCGGCTCCGGCGGCGAGCGCCGGCTGGTGCCGGTCAAGCTGGGGATGTTCGACCAGGACGCCGGAATCGTCGAGGTCACCGGGGCCGGTCTGAAGGCCGGTCAGCAGATCGTGGTGCCGGCGTCATGAGCGAGCTCAGCGCCCGCGCGGGCAATACCGAGGTGCTGGACGACGTGCCGGAGGGGGGTGCCGACTCCCCGGTTCTGGAGCTGGACGGGGTGACCCGCCTGTTCCCGGGTGGTGCGGCGCCGGTGGTGGCCCTCGGCGGGGTGAGCTTCACCATCAACCGCGGCGAACTGGTCGCGATCGTCGGCCCGTCGGGTTCCGGCAAGTCCACGCTGCTCAACGTCATGGGCACGCTGGACCGGCCGACCGCGGGCGTCATGCGCATCGCCGGCACCGACGTCGCGCAGATGAGCGACCGTCAGCTGGCGAGGGTGCGGGCCACCGAGATCGGCTTCGTGTTCCAGCAGTTCTTCCTGGCCGACCACACCAGTGCGCTGGAGAACGTCGCCGACGGCCTCCTGTACGCGGGTGTGGGCCGGGCAGCCCGGCGCCGGGCAGCAGCCGAGGCCCTGGACCGGGTCGGGCTGTCGAACCGCGCCGAGTTCCGGCCGTCCAAGCTGTCCGGTGGCGAACGGCAGCGGGTCGCGATCGCCCGTGCGCTGGTCGGCAGCCCCGCGATCGTGCTCGCCGACGAGCCCACCGGCAACCTCGACAGCGTCAACGGCTCGGCGATCCTGGCGCTGCTGACCGAGCTGAATCAGCAGGGCGCCACCATCGTCGTGATCACGCACGACCGGGAAATGGCTGCCCAGCTGCCCCGCCGCATCGAGATGCGGGACGGCCGGGTGGTCGCCGACAACGCGCCCCGGAAGGGGGCTTGGAACCGATGACCGTGACCTACCGCCCCGGACATCTGGGGCTCGTCGACCTCGCCCGCACAGGCAGCGTCGGACTGCGCACCCGGCGAATGCGAGCGGCCCTGTCGGCGCTGGGCATCGCGATCGGGGTCGCCTCGATCGTGGCCGTACTCGGACTGTCCGCCTCGTCGCAGGCCGGACTGCTGGCCGAGATCGACCGGCTCGGCACCAACATGCTGACCGTGACGCCTGGCCGGGACATCCAGGGCAACGAGGTGAAACTGCCCAAAGCAGCCCCGGGGATGATCTCTCGTATCGGCCCGGTGCAGCAGGTGGAGAACACCGGCGCCACCAAAGCCCGGGTGTACCGCAGTCCGCTGGTTCCGGCGCTCAACACCAACGGGCTCAAGGTCCAGGCGACGAGCCTGAACCTGCCCGCGACGGTACGCACCACGGTCGCCCACGGCGCGTTCCTGAATAAAGCCACCGCTACCCAACCGACGGCGGTGCTGGGCTACGACGCGGCCAAGCGCCTCGGGATCGACCGGGTCCGTACCGGGCAGCGGATCTGGCTCGGCAGCCAGTGGTTCTACGTGATCGGCATTCTCGACAAGGCGGTCCTGGCCCCGGAGATCGACGCCTCCGTACTCGTCGGTTACCCGGCCGCGGAGCGCTATCTCAACTACGACGGGCACCCCACCACCATCTACGTCAGGTCGCAGACCGAGTACGTCAACGACGTGCACTCGGTGCTGGCGCGGACGGCCAACCCGGAGAACCCGGCGAATGCCACGGTCAGCAACCCGTCCGTCGCACTGGTCGCCCGGGCGGCTGCGGAGTCGGCGCTCAACGGCCTGTTCCTCGGCCTGGGCGCGGTGGCGCTGCTGGTCGGCGGGGTCGGGGTCGCCAACACCATGGTCATCTCGGTCCTGGAACGCCGATCGGAGATCGGGCTGCGGCGCGCACTGGGTGCGACCCGCGGACACATCCGTACTCAGTTCTTCTCCGAAGCGGTGCTGCTCGCCGGGATAGGCGGGGCGGTGGGCGTCCTCTGCGGAGTCGCGGCCACGGTCGTCTACGCCTCCGTCAAGGGCTGGACGGTCGTGGTTCCCCCCGAGGCGTGGATCGGCGGCGTCGGATCGGCCCTGGCCATCGGCGCGATCGCCGGACTGCTCCCGGCGATCCGCGCGGCCCGAATGCAGCCCACCGAGGCACTGCGGACTGTATGACCCGCGTCCGATCCGATCCGGTCCCCCAAACCGGTTTGGGGCGCGGGGACGGCTAGAGGCCTAGCTTTCGGAGCAGTTTGGCGAGGAAGCCGCCGTGGTCGGGGCGGCTCGGTGGCGTGCTGGGGGTGGTTGGCGTGACCGTCGGGGTAGTGGTCGAGTCCGTCGGCTGGGCGGTCGGTCGTGGGCTGTCCGGGCCGGAGGTCGGCTGGGTCGGCGGGACGACCGGCGGGGTGGCGGTGACCACCGGGATGGTCGGTTCCTTGCTCTCCACGATCTCCGGCGTGGGCGTGGTCGCCGCGTCAGCCGGGCGGGTGCCGGGTGTGGTCGCGCCCGGCAGTTGAGTCGGTACGGCGCTGGGCAGCACACCGGGCGTCGCGACCGGGAGCATCGACGGAGCCGGTGTCGGTGTCGGCGTGTGGGGAATCCGTGGCAGGTTCTCGGTCGGCTGACCGGCCTGCAGACCGGCCACCGGACTGACCGGCTCCGGTCCACCGCCACCACCCGGGAGTGGCAGGAAGCCCGCACCGATCCGCGGCCCGCCGAGCAGCGCGACCAGAACGAGGACCAGGTAACCGAGCAAGAGGACGCCGACGCCGGCGGCAACCTGACGCAGGCGCCGCGGGTTCTGCCAGGGCGAGCGGCGGGAAGCCGTGGCAGAGATCAGATTCACAAGTCCCGCAGGTTATCGGCTGAAAGGTCGTTTGAAACAGTCCTTGGAGGAAATTCCACCTCGGTGCGAAACAATTCGGGAATAACATACCGCTTACGCGACCGTAGGAATGCGGTGCGTTAGCTGATCGCTCAGGTCAAGGCTTGCAAGCCGATCACCGACAACAGCCGCAGCTTCTCCGCCGCATCGCTGCCGGGGGCCGCGGTGTAGACGACGATCCGCAGGTCGTTCCCCGGTACCGCCAGCACATCGCAGTCGATGCTGAACTCGCCGACCTCGGGATGCCGGATCGTCTTCCGTTCGGAGCGGTGGAATCCGGTCACCGGCTGCTCCCACAAACGCGCGAACTCGGCGTACCCGCGGAGCTCCTCGATCAGTGCCCGCAGTTCCGGGTCGTGGGGATAACGCACCAGCGAGGCGCGCAGATCCGTGACCATCGCGTTCCGGAATTCGCGCTGCTGGTCCGGCGTCTGCACGATTCGGTCGCCGGGCGCGGTGAAATGCCGGTAGATGATGTTCCGCTGCCGCCCGTGCCACCGCGACGGGTCACCGGTCATCGCGGCGAACAGCGAGTTCCAGGTGATCATCGTCCAGGCGGCGTCGCACACGCACAGCGGCGCGCCTTCCAGCTGGTCCACGATCCGCTGCACGCCCGGTGGGATGTACGCCGACACGCGCCCGGGTGACGGCTCCACCTCACCGGCCAGTACGAACAGGTGGTTGCGCTCGGCATCGGACAGCCGAAGCGCACGCGCCAGCGCCGACAGCACCTGCACCGACGGCGACTCGGCCCGGCCTTGCTCGAGCCGGACGACGTAGTCCACCGACAGCCCGGCCAGCTGAGCCAGCTCCTCCCGCCGCAGCCCCGGCGCCCGCCGCCGCCCACCCACCGGCAGCCCGGCCTGCGCGGGCGTCACCCGATCCCGCCACGCATGCAACGTCCGCCCAAGCTCACCCATGACGCCCAGTATCCCGACTTCACCCGGCGACAACCTGGTACTGGCATTCCCTAGGCAACTACCTGCTCAGCGTAACTACTTGCTCAGCATTCGATGACGTTGACGGCGAGGCCGCCGCGGGAGGTTTCCTTGTACTTGATCTTCATGTCGGCACCGGTTTCGCGCATCGTCTTGATCACCTTGTCCAGCGTGACCACGTGCACGCCGTCGCCGTGCATCGCCATCCGGGCCGCGTTGATCGCCTTCACCGACGCCATCGCGTTCCGCTCGATGCACGGGATCTGGACCAGCCCGCCGACCGGGTCGCAGGTCAGGCCGAGGTTGTGTTCCATCGCGATCTCGGCCGCGTTCTCGACCTGCCGCGGCGTACCGCCGAGCACCTCGCACAGCCCGGCCGCGGCCATCGAGCAGGCCGAGCCGACTTCGCCCTGGCAGCCGACCTCGGCGCCCGAGATCGACGCGTTCTCCTTGTACAGCACGCCGATCGCGCCGGCCGCGAGCAGGAACCGGACCGCGCCGTCCTCGGTCGAGCCCGGCACGAACCGGCGGTAGTAGTGCAGTACGGCCGGGATGATGCCCGCGGCACCGTTCGTCGGCGCGGTGACGATCCGGCCGCCGGACGCGTTCTGTTCGTTCACCGCGAGCGCGAACAGGTTCACCCAGTCCATCACCTTGAGCGGGTCGACCGACCACGGGTCCTGGCTGAGCTTCTGGTGCAGGGCGTGCGCGCGCCGCGGCACCTTCAGCCCGCCGGGCAGGATGCCTTCGGTCTCGCAGCCCTCGCGGACGCAGTCCTGCATGACCTGCCAGATCCGCAGCAGGCCGTCCCGGATCTCGTCCTCGGTCCGCCAGGCCAGCTCGTTGGCGAGCATCACCTCGCTGATCGACAGCTGGGACTCCCGGCACCGGTCGAGCAGCTCGGCACCGGTGGTGAACGGGTACTTGAGCGGGGTGGTGTCCGGCACGATCCGGTCGCCGGCGGCCGCGTTCTCGTCGACGACGAAGCCGCCGCCGACCGAGTAGTAGGTACGCTCCCGCAGTACGCCGCCGGTGGCATCGCGGGCCGCGAAGATCATCCCGTTCGGGTGGTACGGAAGGGCTTTGCGCCGGTGCATCACCAGGTCGGCGTGCTCGTCGAACGCGATCTCGTGGGTACCGGCGAGGGCCAGCCGGCCGCGTTCGCGGATTGTCTCGACCCGGGCGTCGACCGAATGCGTGACCACGGTCTCCGGGTCGGCACCCTCGAGACCGAGCAGCACCGCCTTGTTGCTGCCGTGGCCGTGGCCGGTGGCTCCGAGCGAGCCGAAGAGTTGCGCGCCGACGGTCGTGGTCGCGGCCAGCAGGCCGTCATCGGCCAGACCGAGCGCGAACGTGCGGGCCGCTCGCATCGGTCCCACGGTGTGGGAGCTCGACGGGCCGATCCCGATACTGAACAGGTCGAAGACACTGATCGCCATCGTGTGGAGGTTCCTTCCGGTCGCCGTTGACCGTTTGGTGTCCTCCCCGCTCTGTCAGACGGAGTTGCCTTCCAGAGGTGCCTCGCCCGTGCGGTGAAGGTGCCTGAGAGATTCTTGGGGAGAGTTGCTCCTACGGCGCCTGGGCCGGACCCAGGACTCTCCCGCACGGGTTCATGCGGCTGTTGAGTTGACTTCCGCTGTGGACGGTACGGCCGCGCCACGCCCGGCGTCAATCCGGCCCGTCTTCACCGCCCAGATCTCGAAGAACCAGGTGAACAGCGGGGGAACACTGGCGGCCAGCGCGGCCAGGGTGACCGGCCACGACCAGCGCAGCGGGCCGCGTACGGCCAGCACGGTCGCGACGTACACGACGAAGATGCCGCCGTGGATCGGGCCGAAGATCTTCACCCCGAGCTCGTTGTCGGACAGGACGTACTTGAACAGCATGCCGATCAGCAACCCGGTCCACGAGATCGCCTCGGCGATCGCCACCGTCCGGAACCACCTGGCGTATTTGGTACTCATCACCGCCGACCCTAACAACACCCGCAAGGGCTCCCTGGGGTGACGGCCCGGGGTCGGGCGGGGGTCCTGCCCGATGCCGGGAGCAAGCGATTGCCGAAGGATCGGCGGCATGACTTTCTCCCGACCTGCCCTGGCCGGCGCGACTCTGGCCGGCGCGACCCTGACCGGCGTGGCCCTGCTCGGCGTCCTCGCCGCGGGCCTGACCACGCTGCCGTCGATGGCCGCGGACACGGTCGCGGCCGCCGGGCCGCAGGTGCGCTGGACCGACTGCAAGCCCGAGGGCAAGGACAAACCCGAGGACGTCAAGGGTTCCCAGTGCGCGACGCTCCGGCTGCCGGTCGACTGGCGTGACCCGGCCGGACCTTCGTTCGACCTCGCGATCGCCCGCCGAACCGCCAAGGTCCCCCGCGAGCGCGTCGGCGTACTGGTCTTCGGTCCGGGCGGTCCTGGCGACTCCGGCGTCGATCGGATCAAGACCGGGATCAGCCGCTTCAGTACCGACCTGCAGGACCGTTTCGACATCGTCAGCTTCGACCCGCGTGGAGTGGCCCGTAGCAATCCGGTGCGCTGCTCGGCCGACCTACTGGCCAAGCAGCCGTCTCCGATCATCAAGAGCGCGGCCGAGTTCAGTGCGACGATCAGCTACAACCGTCAGCTCGCCACGGACTGCCGTGCGAACACCGGTCCGCTGTACGACCACATCGACACCTGGCAGACCGTCCGCGACCTCGACGCGATCCGCCGGGTACTCGGTGAAGCCAAGATCACGTTCCACGGCAGCTCGTACGGCACGGTGCTTGGCGGGCAGTACGCCGAGACCTACCCGCATCGGGTACGGGCGATGGTGCTGGAGAGCGTGAGCGACCACAGCACGTCCTCGACGCGCGCGTTCCTGGACGACCAGGCGGCCGCGGCGCAGGACTCGTTCGACGAGTTCGTGAAGTGGTGCGACGCTACGACGACCTGTGCGCTGCATGGCCGTGACGCCCACGCTGTGTGGGCAGACCAGCTTGCCAAGTCAGCTGATCCGTTCAGGCTGAGCTTTGCCGCGTTCAAGTTGCTCTACGGACCGCAGTGGTCCAAGCTCGCGGACACTCTTGCGGGTAGTACTGCCACCACGACCGCGGCGCCGACCGGACTCGCTTCGTACCCGCTTGCTGTGTTCTGTCAGGACTGGAACCTGCCAGTGCGTGACTACCGTGAGTACGCCGCGCACCTGCAGCGGATCGCCCGCAACAACCAGGACGTCAAGTACCCGGGCCAGCTGATGGCTGCGTCGATCTGTCTGGGTGCACCAAAGGCCAACAACCCACAGCACGTACTGAAGGTGCGCGACCTGAAGACGCCGGTACTACTGGCGAACGCGATCCACGATCCCGCGACCGGGTATGACTGGGCGCGCAGCGTCGCACGCCAGCTCGGCCGGAGCGGCGTACTGCTCACATACGAGGGCTGGGGCCACGGCAGCTACTCGAAGGGCGCCTGCATGCAGAGCACGGTCGACCGGTACCTGATCGCACTGGACGTGCCGGAGCGGGGCACGAGCTGCCCCGCCGTGGCACCAGTGGGCTGAGCTACTTCCTTGCCAACTGCGAACGGGTCCACTGCTCCAGGCCGTCAGTGGTGATCGGCAGGTCCTCGGTCAGGATCTCCAGCCGGTCGGAGTGCACGACGACGTTGTCCTCGATCCGGATCCCGATGCCGCGCAGCTCCGGCGGGACGGTCTCGTCGTTCGGGTGGAAGTACAGGCCCGGCTCGACCGCGAGCGCCATTCCGGCCTCGATCGTGCCGGCGAAGTACGCCTCCGGCCGGGACGCGTCGCAGTCGTGGACGTCGAGGCCGATGTAGTGGCCCGTCCCGCAGACGATGTACCGCCGGTGCTGCTGGCCGTCGGGACCGAGCAGCTCGTCGAGCGACACGTCGAGCAGACCCCAGTCCCGCAGCCCTTCGGCCAGCACGCGCAGCGCTTCGTACTGGAAGGCCCGGTACGGAGCGCCGACCTGGACGGCGTCGAGTGAGGCGAGCTGCGCCTTGTGCACCAGGTCGTGTACCTGCCGCTGCGCCGCCGTGTACTCGCCGGTGGCCGGGAAGGTCCGGGTGACATCCGCGGTGTACAGCGTCCGGGTCTCGACACCGGCGTCCAGCAGAATCACGTCGCCCTCGTTCACCGGGCCGTCGTTGCGTACCCAGTGCAGCACCGGCGCGTGGTTGCCTGCAGCAACGATTGACGCGTACCCGACACCGTTGCCGGCGGTCCGGGCGCGGCGGTCGAACGTACCCTGCAGCCAGCGCTCACCGCCGCCACGGATCGCCTCCGGCAGCTCACTGGCCACATCGCCGAACGCCTGTACGCTCGCGGCGACGGCCTCGCGCAGCTGGTCCAGCTCCCAGTCGTCCTTGATCCGGCGCAACTCGGCCAGGGTCTGGCGCAGCGAGTTGCCGTCGGTCGGCGACGTCCGGACCAGCGCGTCCAGCAGCGGCTCGACACCAGGTACGGACAGGATGAACGGGACCGCGCCGCGGACCGCGGCCGGCAGCTCCTCGATCGGGCGGCAGGCGATCTGCAGCGCGTCCGACCAGTCCTTCAGGCCCGGCACCGGGCCGATCCACAGCTCGCCGTCGCGCGCGTTCGCGAAGAAGTCGGCCTCGTCCGGGCCGGCCGTCTCGCGCAGGTACAGCGTCGCGTCGCCGTCACCCGAGAGGACCAGCACCGAACCCTCGGCCTGGCAACCGGTCAGCCAAACGAAGTCGCTGTCCGCGCGGAACAGGTAGTCGGTGTCGTTCGACCGGACCGGCGCGCGGCCGGCCGCGATCGCGATCCGGCGGCCCGGCAGCGCCGCGGCCAGCTTCCGCCGGTGCTCGGCGGCCGCCTCGGCCAGCCCGTCCGGCACCGTCACCGTCCGGTCCACCGGTCCCCAGCCGCGGGCGATGAAGTCCCGGAACCCCTTGGAATCGATCGGGCGGTACGACTTCGGCGTCTGATCGGTCCGGGCGTCATCGGTCATGAGCTGTGCTCCCCTTTGCAGCTGTCGGCTTCCCAGCTCATCAACTCAGGTTTCCGCTTGCCGGCGCAAGCCCTTATCCACCCGTGTTGTGGTTCTCCACTCGTATACCGGTGGAGAACCCACAACAGCAGTGGATATCCACTCATCGCGCGCGGAAGGCGGCGAGGATGCGGTGCTCGGAGTCGAGGAGGTACTCGTGCAGGTCCGCGGCGGCCTCGTCGTACTTCCTGGCTTCGAGCAGCTCGAGCAGCGCGCGGTTCCGCCCGATGTACGGCTCGTGCAGCTCGCGCGGCGCCGCGATCACGTGGAAGAGGAGTCGCAGCTCCGCGAGCAGCCGGCCGGTCACCGCATCCATCCGGCTGCTTCCGGCCAGGCCGATCAGTTGCTGGTGGAAGCGCATGTTCGCCGTACCCACGGCCGGCCAGGTGTCCGCCCGCGCCGCCGCCTCGGCCGCGTCGACCTCGGCCCGCAACGGTTCCAGCCGGTCCGCCGGGAGCTCCGGTTCGCGGCCGGCCAGACCGCGGACGACATCCACTTCCAGTACGCGGCGCAACCGGTACAGGTCGATCACGTCGTGCTCGCCCAGCTCGGGTACGAAGACGCCGCGGTGCAGTTTGTAGACCAGCAGGCCCTCGTGGGTGAGCAGCCGGAAGGCCTCACGCAGCGTGTTCCGGCTGACCTCCAGGACCTCGGTCAGCTCGACCTCGGACAGCTGGGCGCCGGGCGGCAGCGCGCCCTCGGTGATGCTCCGGCGGAGGATGTCCGCGGCCCGCTCGGCCGAGCTGCTCCGGTCCAGCCGCGCGACGTCCGCGGCTACGGTCCGCAACCACGCCTGCCGCCCGGTCTCCCGCCGCGTCCCCTCGGCCCCAGGCGTACTCATGACCCGATCATCCCGCACCGAGGGTGAAAAGCGGAACAGCGCTTGCCGGATTGTTGAACAATCTCTAGGCTCGGAACGACGGGACCGAGACCAGGAGGTGGCCGATGGACCTGAACGCTGATCTCGGCGAAGGCTTCGGCTCCTGGCCGATGGGTGACGACACCGCGCTGCTCGACGTGGTGACCAGCGCGAACGTGGCCTGCGGCTTCCATGCCGGCGACCCGTCGATCATGCGCCGGGTGACCGCGCGGGCGGTCGAGCGCGGCGTCGCGATCGGTGCACACGTCGGGTACGCCGACAAGGCCGGTTTCGGCCGGCGCTTCGTCGACATCGAACCGGACGCGTTGCGGGACGAGGTCGTGTACCAGCTCGGCGCGCTGGACGCGTTCGCGCGGATCGCCGGGGATCGGGTCAGGTACGTGAAGCCGCACGGCGCGCTGTACAACACGATCGGTCACCATGAGGCCCAGGCCACGGCGGTGGTTGCCGCGGTGGCCGACTACGACAAATCCCTTCCGGTGCTGGGCTTGCCCGGTTCGGCTTGGCTTCGGCTTGCCGCGGACGCCGGGCTGACCGTCGTACACGAGGCCTTCGCGGACCGCGCGTACACCCCGGAGGGCACGTTGGTGTCGCGACGCGAGGCCGGGTCGGTGCTGCACGACGCGGACGAGATCGCGGCCCGGTGTACGGCAATGGCGACCGGACAACCGATCCGCGACGACTCCGGCGGATCGCTTGTCGTCGAACCGGCGTCGATCTGCGTACACGGTGACACTCCCGGCGCCGTCGACATCGCCCGGCGGGTACGCGGCGCGCTGGAGGGAGCGGGCGTGACGATGCGCCCGTTCACCGGCTGATGCGGCTGCTCCCGGCGGGAGATCGCGCGGTGCTGGTCGAGCTCGGCAACCTCGACGAAGTCCTCGGGTACTACGCGGCACTCACCGCCGATCCGCCGGCCGAGGTCATCGACATCGTCCCGGCGGCGCACACCGTGCTGGTCACGACCTCCGGTCCGCTCGGCGCGCTGTCGCAGGCCCTCCGGGCGGTCACGCCGGCCGGCACTACGCAGGTGGCAGGCGATCTGATCGAGATCCCGGTCACGTACGACGGCGCTGACCTGGACGACGTGGCGCGGTTGCTGGGGTGCAGTGTCAGCGAGGTGGTCGCGCGACACACGGGCGACGAGTGGACGGTGGCGTTCTGCGGCTTCTCGCCCGGCTTCGGGTACCTCACCTCCGCCGGAACGTGGAACCTTCCGCGGCGCGAGTCACCGCGTACCAAGGTGCCGGTCGGCGCGGTCGCGCTGGCCGGCGAGTTCAGTGGCGTGTACCCGCGGGAATCGCCCGGTGGATGGCAGCTGATCGGCCGGACGACGGTGCGGATCTTCGACCAGGATCGCGAACCGGCCGCGCTGTTCCACCCCGGCCGCCGGGTCCGGTTCGTCGACGCGGGTCGTGGATGAGCAGCCTGACCGTCATCGAATCAGGGCCGTTGGCAACGATCCAGGACCGCGGCCGGGCCGGCCAGGCCGCGCTCGGGGTACCGGCGTCGGGCGCCTGCGACCGGGCCGCGTACGAGCTGGCGAACCGTCTGGTCGGCAACGTCGCCGGCGCGGCCGCGATCGAGCTGACGTACGGCGGGCTGGTCGTCCACGCCGACACCGAGCTCGTCGTCGCGATCACCGGCGCGCCGTGTACCGGCGTACCGCTGAACGCGCCCGCCAGAGTACGCGCCGGCGAACTGCTGCGATTCGGGCCTCCGGCAACTGGTTTGCGGACGTACCTCGCGGTACGCGGCGGAGTGGACGTACCGCCGGTCCTCGGGTCGCGCTCGACCGATCTCCTGTCCGGACTTGGCCCCGCGCCACTCACTGCCCAGCAGACGCTGCCGATCGGAACGTTGGTGGAACCAATGCCAGGCGTGGACCTTGCTCCGGTCGCGCATCCGCCCGGTGGCGAGGTGCGGTTGCGGGTGACACCGGGGCCGCGGCGCGACTGGTTCACGGACGCCGGGTGGGCGGCGCTGGTGGAGCAGACCTATCAGGTGAGCAGCAACAGCAACCGCGTCGGCGTACGCCTCGACGGCGCGCCGCTGGACCGTTCCCGAACCGGCGAACTCGCCAGCGAGGGCATGGCCCGCGGCGCGATCCAGATCCCGCCGTCGGGCACCCCGGTCATCTTCCTCGCCGACCACCCGGTGACCGGCGGCTACCCGGTCATCGCGTACGTCACCGAACCGGACCTGGACGCCTGCGCCCAACTCCGCCCCGGCCAACCCGTACGACTCATCGACTGAATCACCATGTTTTCAGGGCCTCCGGCTTCGCATTTCGTCGGCGAAGGTCTCCTGCGCCTTCCGCATGATCGCCGCCTCGACCGGATCCGCGAACAACTCCCCCAGCCGAGCCGGGTCCACATCCTCGACGTGCGTCTGCAACCACCAGATGTTCCCCACCGGATCTTTCACCCGGCCACCACGATCGCCGGTGATCCCCGAGTACATCAGCTCCGTCACCACGGTCGCTCCGGCCTGCAGTGCCCGGGCGTACGTACGCTCGACGTCATCGACGTACACACTCAGCAAGCTGGGCATTTCAGGCCAGTCCGGCGCCGCGTCGAACACCATCAGCACCGCACCGTCGATCGCGATCTCGGCGTGGCCGACCGTCCCGTCCGCGTTCAGGACGCGCAGCCCTGGCGGCACCTCGAACGTACTTTCCACAAACTCCAGGAACCGATCCGCGCCCTTGGCCGCCACGTAAGGCGTCACGGCCGACTTCCCACCAGGAATCCTCTGCGTCGTCATACCCCGATCCTTGCCGGAGTAGCGGACAGGTATTGTCCTGTACAGCTTTGTGAGCTGTTGAGTGATGGACCATGATGGCCGGTATGACGGAGATTCCAGGGATCGACAGCAGTGCTCCCCCGAGCGGCACCGGATGCGCCGAGTGCCTTGCCGCCGGCGGATGGTGGTTCCACCTGCGGCGGTGCGCGCAGTGCGGGCACATCGGTTGCTGCGACTCCTCACCCGCTCAGCACGCGTCCGCCCACGTGACCGAGACCGGCCACCAGATCGTCCGCAGCTTCGAACCGGGCGAGGACTGGTTCTGGCACTACGGCGAGTCCGAGTACTACGACGGCCCCGAACTGGCCCCACCGGCCGCCCGCCCGAACACCCAGCCCGTACCCGGCGGAAACGTGCCGCCCGACTGGCAGACAAAGCTTCATCGATAGACAGTACTTACATCCGCGGCAACCGTTTTGATCCGACTTCGATGAACCGTGGCGCATGGCATCTTAGGACCGCATTGGCCCCGAGTCCGAAGGGCGGAACCCATGCCATCCTCCTACAGCCAATCGTCCGCCGGCGATCCCAGCATCGACGCGTTGTCCCAATTGGTGATCGAGACAGTGGCCCTCGAAGCCAGAAGGCTCGGGGTGACGGAAACCGGCCGCCTGCCGGGGTGGGCGGACGCGGCGATGCACGGCAGCGCCCTGGCGAGCGGCGGGGAGGAGGCGGATCTCTTCAACGGACTCGCCGAGCGACTGGGCGCGGAGTACACCACCCAGAACAACGTGGGGCATCGGATCGACAACCAGGAGTCTTTGCCGGACGTACGCGCCGACGTGGCCCAGGACGACATCGATCAGGCGCTCCGGCGAATCGCCACGGCGATCGTCGAGGACCATCAGCGCACCTCCCGGCGCCCTGATCCGGACCAGATCAGCGCGGTCCGGGAAGCGATGGCCCAGCGACTCGCCGAGAGCCGATTCGGCAACTCGCCCGCCGACGGCCCCGGAACGTACGGCACCCGCCTCGGCCGCGAAGCCGCCGAAGCCGGCATCACGGCAATGAAGCAGGTGCTCCGCGAAGAGAGCCTGGCCCACACCGTCGAGCACACACTGGGCGCGCAAGCCGCCCCCGGCACCGCTCCGGCCGCAGCCGAGCAGAACGGCAACACCAGCCAGAACCCCGCAACCGCCGTCAAACAAACGAGATCCACCGACCACGGCGGCCGCGGCTGAGTGCTTCCGGCGCCGTGCACGGCCGGCAATCCAAACTTCATAGACAGAGAGAGCACTTCAGCTCTCGAACAACACCGTCACAGGGGCTTCGGTGAACCGAAAGCATGCGATGTTGTGACTGCAGTTGCCGCCGACTCCGAAGGACGAGCCCGTGTCATTCTCGTACAGCCAGCCATCTGCTCCCAGCCCTGATCTCAATGCCGACGTGCGGTCCCGCCTGGCGATCGAGGCGGGGGCAGCCGCCGCCCAGCTCCGCGGCTACGAGGCAACCGGGCGGGAGGTGTCGTGGGCGGACGCGGCGGTGAACGCCAGCGCGGCGGCGAACCCCCGTGGACGGGAGGCAGACCTCTTCAACGGACTCGCCGAGCGGCTGGCCGCGGAGTACAACACCGAGCAGAACATAGTGCACTGGATCGACAGCCACGAGTCGCTGCCGAACCAGCGCGCCTACGTGAACCGGAGCCAGGTCGACGAGTCACTCCAGAAGCTCGCCACGGCTATCGTCGAGTCCGCGGACCACGGTGCGCCCGGGACCTACCAGCGGCCTGACCCGATCAAGATCGGCGCGGTACGCGACGCGATGGCTCAGCGACTCGACGACAGCCGCACCGGCAACCCACCGGCGGACGGCCCGGGAACGTACGGCGAACGCCTCGGCCGCGAAACCGCCCAGGCCGGCATCCAGGCAGTCAACAAGGCCAAACAAGACGCCGGCCTGACCCGCACCCTGAATCTGAGCATCGGCGCCCAGGCCGCCCCCGGCACCGCCCCAGCAACAACCGAACAGAACGGAAACACCAGCCAGAATCCCGCCACCCACAGTCAGACAAAGTCCACCGGCCTCGGCGGCCGCGGCTGATCTGCGCGGCAAGCGTGAGAGCAGCGACAACGCTGCTCTCAGAGGCAAACTACATCGGTAGAAAACACTCGCCTTCACGGCAACGCGTTTGATCCGGGCCGGATGAACCTCGTCCCATGGCACCTTGAACCCGATTGACGCCAAGTCCGAAGGGCGAGCCCGTGTCATATTCGTACAGCCGACCATCCCCTGACGGTCCGGTCACCACCTATCGCGACCCCAGCAGCGACGTGTGGTTCCGCAAACACCTCGACAAGCTCGGGGCCGAGGTCGAACTCCTGAACTACGAGGCGACCGGCCGGGACGGAACCTGGTCGGCCGCGGTGATGTACGCGAGCGCGTCGACGCGGGCCGCGCCGGAGGCGGATGTCTTCAACGGACTCGCGGAGCGGCTGGCCGCGGAGTACAACACCGACGACAACCGGGGGAACTGGATCGACACCCACGACGCGCTCACGAACGTGCGCTCGGATGTGACCCAGAGCTACGCCGACCAGTCACTGACCTGGATAGCGGTGGCGATCGTCAAGGCCGAGGACATCATGCGCGTTCATTCGCGCCCCGATCCGGCCATGGTCGGCGTGGTTCGGGACGCGATGGTGCAGCGGCTCGCGGACAGCCGGGCCGGCAGCGGGCCGGCCGACGGTCCGGGAACGTACGGCGCCCGGCTCGGCCGGGATACCGCCGAGGCCGGCATCGGCGCGATCAAGCAGGTCTTCCAGGAGGAGCGGATGGCCCGCCTCGCCGAGGTCGGCCTGGGCGCCCAAGCCGCCCCCGGCACCGCCGCGGCTGTAGCCGGCAACACCCCGGCAGCAGCCGAACGTAACGGCAACACCCCGGCTCCGGCCGAGCGCAACGGCAGCACGCCCTCGACCACCGCCAAACAAACGAGATCCACCGACCACGGCGGCCGCGGCTGACCCTGCCGGTACAGTCGCCGCTCGGCCTGCCCGTCTCCGTCGAACCGCGGTCGAACCGAAACCCGGAAACCCCCTCGGAGCGCTCGGCGTCATGAGAGATTTGTGATCCCCTGACGCCGACTTTCGAGGACAAGCCCATGGTCATGTCGTTCGACTCCTCTTCCGCCGATCGCATCGATCCCAGCAACGCCGAGTGGGCCCGGTTGACACTCGAGGCGGCGACCGTCGCCAACCAGCTCCGCGCCTACGAGGAGAACGGCACCAGGCTGCCGTGGGCCGATGCGGCGATGCAGGTGAGCGCGGCCGCGAGATTGACGTCAAGTGCGGCAGCCGCGTCCTATGCGGGACTGGTGAAGCCGAGGCCCGATGGCCCGGAGGCGGATCTCTTCAACGGTGTCGCCGAGCGACTCGTCGAGGAGTACCACCAGGGTGCGGACGACCTGCGGCTCGAGGACGACGACTCGTTGCCGCAAGTGCGGTTCTACGTGGCCTTTGGCGAGTCAGGCGCACTCGACCGGCTCGCGGAGACGATTTCCGGGGCCGAGTCTTCCGGCTTGTCCGCGGATCACTACTCGCGGCCGGAAAGGACCCAAATGCTCGTCCGGGCCCACGACGCGATGGCCAAGCGGCTCGATGACAGCCGTACGGGTAACCCGCCGGCCGACGGGCCTGGAACTTACGGCACCCGCCTCGGCCGTGAAACCGCCGAGGCCGGCATCCAGGCGATCAGGCAGGTCGTCAAGGACCAGGAACTGACCCGCACGATCGATCGAGGACTCGGCGCCCAAGCCGCCCCCGGCACCGCCCCGGCAGCCACCGAACAGAACGGCAACACCAGCCAGAAGCCCGCGACCGGCAGAGAAACGAAGTCCACCGACCTCGGTGGCCGCGGCTGATCTCTGCTCCGATCGATCGCCGCGCGGATCGCCTCCGCGCGGCGGCCGGCCGAACTCCGGCTTGTTACAGCACGAAGCCGGTGGGGAACGGGTCGTCGGGGTCCAGCAGGTAGTTGGCGGTGCCGGTGATCCAGGCCCGGCCCGTGACGGTGGGGACGACCGCCGCGTACGGGCCGACCGTGGTTTCCTCGATCAACCGCCCAGTGAAACGGGTCCCGATGAACGACTCGTTCACGAAGTCGGCGTGCAGCGAAAGTTCACCGCGCGCGTACAACTGCGCCATCCGCGCCGACGTACCGGTGCCGCACGGCGACCGGTCGAACCAGCCGGGATGAATCGCCATCGCGTTCCGCGAGTCCGCCCCGTCCCGGCCCGGCGCGGTGAACTGCACGTGTTTGCACCCGTTGATCCCGGCGTCGAGCGGATGCACCGGCCGATCGGTCGCGTTGATCGCGTCCATGATCGCCAGCCCGGCGTGCAGAATCCGGTCCTTCTCGGCCCGGTCGAACGGTAGGCCGAGTTGTTCGAGCGGCAGGATCGCGTAGAAGTTCCCGCCGTACGCCAGGTCGTAACCGACCTTGCCGAACCCCGGCACGTCCACCGACGCGTCCAGCGCGTGACTGTACGACGGGACGTTCCGCAACGTCACGCGCTCGGCCCGGCCGTTGCTCACGGCAACATCCACCACGACCAGCCCGGCCGGGGTGTCCAGCCGGACCAACGTGGCCGGTTCGGTGACCTCCACCATGCCCGACTCGACCAGCACCGTCGCGACCCCGATCGTGCCGTGACCGCACATCGGCAGGCAGCCGGACACCTCGACGTACAGCACGCCCCAGTCCGCGTCCGGGCGGGTCGGCGGCTGCAGGATCGCGCCGCTCATCGCGGCGTGACCGCGCGGTTCGTTCACCAGGAACCGCCGCAGGTCGTCCAGGTGCTCGACGAAGTACTCGCGGCGCTCGGCCATCGTCGTACCCGGGACCACCCCGACCCCGCCGGTGACGACGCGGGTCGGCATCCCCTCGGTGTGCGAGTCGATGGCGGTGATGGTCCGGACGGATCTCATCGCAGTGACTCCACTGCCTTCTTCATGTCCTGCTCCAGCTGCGCGACGTGCTCGGGTACGAGGGGCCCGCGCGGCGGCCGGCAGGGTCCGCCGAACCGGCCGACGTAGTCCATCCCGTACTTGATCGCCTGCACGAACTCGGTCCGCGAATCCCAGCGGAAGGCGGCGACCAGCGGTTCGTACAACGCGCGAGCCTCCTCCAGCTTGCCCTGCGTGGCGAGCTCGAACAACCGCACCGATTCCTTCGGGAACACGTTCGGGAAGCCCGCGAACCAGCCGGTCGCGCCCATCAGCAGCGCCTCGAGCGTGAGGTCGTCGGCGCCGGCGATCACGGCCAGGTCCGGCGCCTGCTCGCGGATCTCGAGGATCCGGCGGACGTCACCGGAGAACTCCTTCACCGCGACCACGTTCTCGATCTGGGCGAGGTCGGCGAGTACGTCCGGGGTCAGGTCGACCTTGGTGTCCAGCGGGTTGTTGTAGACCATCACCGGCAAACCGGCCTTCGCGACCTCGGTGAAGTGGCTGATCACTTCGCCGCGGTTGGCCCGGTACATGGTCGGCGGCAGGCAGAGTACGCCGTCGGCGCCGTCCTCCGCTGCTTTCTCCGCCCAGGACCGGGCCTGGTGCGAACCGACGCCGTGCACGCCGACGACCACGATCCCGTCGTCACCGACCGCCTCGATCGCGGTCCGGGCGACGGCACGGCGCTCGTCGTCGGTGAGTGACGAGTACTCGCCCAGGGAACCGTTCGGCCCGACGCCGCGGCAGCCGTTCTCGACCACCCAGCGGCAGTGCTCGGCGTACTTGTCCAGGTCCGGCCGCAGCCCCGCCGGCGCGGCCACATCCTCGGCGTACGGCAACGCGGTCGCAACGATCACGCCGTCCAACTTCTCGCTCACTGTTCCTCCATCGTCTCCGGGGATGTCGGGATCCCCCGCGTCTCCGGTGTCTTCGGCATCTCCCGCGTCTCGCGCATCTCCCGCATCTCCCGCGTCTCGCGCATCTCGCGCATCTCCGGCGTCTCCGGCGTCTCCGGCGTCTCCGGCTCGGACCCGGTCTCGGCGGCGGCGAGATCACGCAACCGCACCGGCACCGCGATCGGTCGTTTCATACTTGGATTCGGCACTTCCCCGGGCCGGGCGACCAGAGCGGCGACGTTGCGCGAACACACCCGCCCCTGACACATCCCCAGCCCCGCCCGGCTGCTCAACTTCAAAGCCCGCCCATCCGCCAGCCCACGCGCCGCCGCCGCGTCGTCCAGTTCCCCCCGCAGCACTTCCTCACACCGGCAAACCACCGTCCCCGCGTCACTCCAACCCATCCACCCGTCCCGAACCGGATACGCCCGCCCCAACGCCCTGGCAAACCGCCACCCCCGCCCAACCAACCGCGCCGGCTGAGCACGCGCCGGTCCCGCCTGCCCCGCAGTAACATCTGCCCCTTCCGCGGTGGGGTGGTGTTGGTGGGTGGTGGCTGGGTGGTGTTGTTGGGTGGTGGGTTGCTGGGTGGTGGGTTGCTGGGTGGTGGGTTGCTGGGTGTGGTGGGCGGCGGCTAGGCCGGCCAGTTCTCCTTCGGCGGCGGACAGGTCCGCGCCACCGATTCCGGTCAGCTCACCGGCAGCAAAGATCCCGGGTGTACTGGTCTGCTGGTCGCCGTCTACGGCAACTGCAGGACCGCCGTCGGGTCCAGTGGTCAGCTTGCAGTGCGCGGCGACCGCCAACTCCAGGTTTGCAGTAAAGCCGAAGCCAACGCAGACGGCATCGACTTCCACCTCGCGTTCACTTCCGGAAACCACCTTCCAGTTGACGTCCAGCCGAGCAACAGTGACCGCCTCAACCCGAGCTGTGCCGTGCGCGGCAATCACCGTCCACCCATGCCGCAACGGAACCCGATGCCGAGCCAGCAACGCACCATACCCAGCAACCTCACGCAACTTGCCAGCAGCAACCAATGGATCGCTCGCCCAGCCTCTGCGCACGGTGCTCAACAAATTTGCCTCAAGCAACGACACCACCCGCGCGCCAACGCCGATCAACGACTCCGCCACCGGAAGCAGAAAAGGCCCGGTGCCAGCGACAACCACCCGCCGGCCAACCGCCACCCGGTGCCCTTTCGCGAGCGCCTGCGCGGCCCCGGCCGTGTACACCCCCGGCAAATCCCAACCAGGAAAGGGAAGCACGCGATCATAAGCACCGGTCGCCAGCACGACAGCAGTCGCATCGATCGAGAACGGCTGCCGCCCGGACGCATCCGCGGGACCTCGCTGAGCCCAGAGCCGACGCCCTTCGATCGCCCAGACAGACGTCTCCGGCAGGTAGGTGATCCGAGGGTGCGCAGCGATCCGATCCCGCTGACTCGCAAACCTCTTCCAATCGTGCTGAATCCGCTCCGGCCGCCGAGCAGCGAGCTCAACAGGCAGCTGCCGATGGTACTGCCCACCAATCGACCGCCCGTTGTCCACCAGCAACACCTCAACCCCAGCCTCCGCCGCAGCCAGCGCGGCAGACACTCCAGCCGGTCCGGCGCCGACCACAACAACACCCGCCCTACGTACCTCCGCGGCTCCAGGCCCCACCTGAACGCCCTCCCCGGACGCGGGCGACGGCCGAACCGACGCGACTCCGGGTAGTTCAGCACCTCGTTGGGTGGTGATGATGTCGCCGGGCGCGATCGTGCGTTGGCAAGCGCGCACGTCCGGGAGACCGTTCACCGTGATCAGGCAGTCGTGACAAGCACCGATTCCACAGAACACCCCGCGCGGCTTGTCACGGACGCGGGTCGTACGCCACGTATCCCGACCGTTCGACAAAAGAACAGCCGCGACCGTCTGCCCCGCGTACGCGGCAACACCCTGTCCGTCAACCGTGACCTCGACCGCTTCCGGCGTACCGACCTCGGCCGGATCGCCCGATCGCGGACGCAGATACGAACTCATACCGCGATCACCGCCGCTCGGTCGACCCGGAACGGCGCCGGATCGACATGCGGCGCCAGCCCGAGGAACTGTTCGGTGATCAACCGCCCGGTCGCCGGCGCGAGCCCGATGCCCGCGCCTTCGTGACCGGTCGCGTGCCACAGACCCGCCACCCGTGGGTCGTCCCCGATCACCGGCAGATGATCCGGCGCATACGGTCGGAAGCCACCGTACGCGCGCAGCACCGGAACATCGCCGAGGAACGGGAACAGCCCGATCGCCTTCCGCGCCAGCTCGCGCAGCACCCGGACCCGGATCGTGTCGTCGAAGCCGATCCGCTCCCGGCTCGACCCGATCAGCACCGTCCCGCCGCGCGTCGACTCGACCACGGTCGACGTCTGCAGATCAGCGTCGCCGCTCCCGACCGCGCCGACGTAGTCCGCGTCATACACCTTGTGCCGTACGCATTCCGGCAGTGGCGCCGTCACCAGGATCATCCCGCGCCGCGGCAGCACCTCGATCGGCGTACCGGCGGCCGCGCCGAACGCGCCGGCCCACGGCCCGCACGCGTTGAGTACGGCGCCGCACGCGATATCGCCTGCGGACGTGTCAACGCCGACGACGCGACCCCCGGACTGCCGGATGCCCAACGCGGTCACGCCCGACCGCACTTCGCCGCCGCGCGCACGCACTGCCGCGAGCAGCGCCGTGGCCGCCAGCACCGGCTGTACCTGCGCGTCGTCCGGGTAGTGCACGCCGACCGTGACGCGCGGGGTCAGCAGCGGCTCCAGCTCGAACGCCTCGGCCGGTGTGATCACGCGCGCCACCACCCCGGCGGTGCGTTGTTCGGCGGCGAACGCAGTCAGCGGCTCGGGGTCGCCGGTCGCCACGACGACGCCGCCCTTGGACTCCCACTCGATGTCCGCGACCGGCTCGGGCAGGCGGTCACGCACCACGTCCCACTCCGCGCGCGACGCAACCGCGAGCTGGAGCTCCGGTCCGGGCGCCTTGTCGGAGACCAGCACGTTGCCCTCACCGGCCGCGGTCGTCCCGCCGGCCGGCCCGTCGCGGTCGATCACCAGCACCCGCACGCCGGCCGCCGACAGCGCCTCGGCGCAGGCCGCGCCGATCATGCCCGCGCCGACCACGACCACGTCGGGTGTCGCGGACCGGCGCATGACGGTTCTCCCTCGCGATGCGTTCGCTAAAATGAACGATCTTGAGAGTACGCGCCGTCCCGAGGACCGGTCAATGCCGACCCGAACCACCCTCGCCACCCCCGCCCCAAACCGGTTTGGGGAGCACAACCGCCCGATCCGGGTAGGCGCCGCTCCCCAAACCGGTTTGGGGAGCGGAGGGGGGAATCAGCCGAGGTGCGGTCCGCCCGCGGCGGCCGGGTACACGTCCGGTGGGTACTCCAGCAGCAGCACCGATCGCACCGGCCCGCCGACCGCCTCGTACCCGTGCGGCCCCGCGGCCCGGAACGCCAGGTAATCCCCCGGTCCGAGCTCTTCGGTCTTGCCGTGCGCGGTGATCCGCAGGCGTCCGGTCAGCACGATGTGGTGCTCGGTACCCGGGTGGCCGTCGGAGTGCTGGACCGCGTCCGGCCGGATCTCCTGGTTGTAGATCTCGAACAGCCCGCCCGGGTGTTCGAGCCGCCGGAGCATCCGCAGGTCGATCGCGTCACCGGACAGTACGTCGACCTCGGCGGACCGGACCAGGACCACGCCGGCGGCCGACGACTCGGCCAGCAGCGCCGACACCGGTACGCCGAGAGCGTTCGACAAACTGAACACTGTTTCGATCGTCGGGTTCCCCGCGCCGGACTCCAGCTGCGACAGCGTCCCCTTCGCGATCCCGGACCGCCGAGCCAGCTCGGACAGCGAGATCCCCTGCTCGTCCCGCCGCGCCCGCAAGTTCGTACCGAGCACTCTTCCCGCACCCATCGCCACGCCAGGGAGCATGCCATATCGCTGGTCAGGGGATGATCCGCCGCCTGCGGAGATCTTCGAAGATGCGGTAGAACATCTGCTCGGTGCCGACGTACTCGTGGAAGCCGGCCCGGCGGGACTTGGACGAGTCGGCGAAGAAGTCGTAGTCCCAGCCGAAGACGAAGTCCGCGAACGGCCAGGACGACACCTCGGCGTACGAGGTCGCGGCCAGCCCGTGCGTCGCCTGCATCTGTTTCCAGACCTGCTCCTTGTCGGCCATCACGTCCTGCAGCGACATTTTCAGCGGCAGCGCGACCTCCAGCCCAAACCAGGCCGCCAGCTTCGGCCACAACTCGCTCCACCGGAACAGATCGCCGTTGGTGATGTTGAACGCCTCGTTCGCCGCGGCCGGGGTGGTCGCCGCCCACACCGTTGCCTTCGCCAACAAACCGGCATCGGTCAGCTCGAGCAGCGCGTCGTACGCGCCCGGCTTGCCCGGGAACCGGAGCGGCACCCCCAGCTCCTTCGACATCGACGCGTACACGGCGATCGCGACCGCGAGATTCATCGGGTTGCCGAGCGCGGACCCGCCGACCACCGACGGCCGCAACGCCGACCACGTCCACGCCTTGCCCTGCTGCCGCTCCGCCAGGAACCGCTGCTGATCGACGTTGAACTCAGGCGGCAGATGCGGCGGATCGTCTTCCCGGGCCGGCGTCTTGAACGGTCCGAGATGCGCGCCGTACACCTTGTAGCCCTGCATCAGGCTGACATGCCGCAACCCTCGCGCGACCGGTTCGATCGCATCGACGACGTTGACCAGCATCGCCAGGTTCGGCGCCACCAACTCGGCCCAGCTCGGCCGATCCTGGTACGCGACGTAGAAGACATGCGTCACGTCGGTCAGCCCGGACAGCCGCGTACGGGTGTCGTCCGGATCGAGCAGATCGACGGCAACGTGCCGCACCCGGCCGGGTACGTCGGTGCCGCCGCGCCGCGACAAACCGATCACCTTCCAGTCCGGCAGCGACGCCAGATGCTCGACCAGATTCGTCCCGATCACCCCGCGGGCTCCGACCACCAGCGCAACGTTCTCCATGCCGAACAGCCTTGCTGATCTGCGCAGATAAATCCAAGGCTTACTTTTCATTGAAGCCATAAACTCAGCTCATGGCAACCTTGAGGCAGCTCGAGTACCTGGTCGCGGTGGTCGACCAGGGTTCGTTCACGAAGGCCGCCGAGCTCCTGCACGTCACGCAGCCGGCGCTCTCGCACCAGATCCGCGCCCTGGAGCGATCCGCCGGTGGACCGCTGCTCGAACGGCTCCCCCGCGCCGTTCGCCTCACCCCGGCCGGCCGGGCGATGCTTCCGCACGCCCGCGCCACGCTGGCCGACGCGGAACGCGCCCGCTGCGCCGCGCGCCAAGCCGCCGGGCTCGAGGCCGGCGAGCTACAGATCGCGACCCTGTACTCGATCACCCTCGGCGTACTGCCCGCGGCGCTGCGCCGATGGCGGCAGACCCACCCGAATGTCGGCATCCGCCTGTTAGAGCACCGCCACACCGATGAACTCGTCGACGCGATGTACGCCGGCCAGGCCGATCTCGCCGTCGGCCCCGAACCGGCGAACTGGACCGGCCGCACCCATGTACTCGGCACCGAGGAACTGGTGGTCGTTGTCGCCGCCAACGATCCGGCCGGATCGGGAGACACGATCGAACTGCACGAGCTGGCCGACCGCGCCTGGGTCCATTACGCGCCGAATCACGGGCTCGCCGATGTCCTCGATCAGGCCTGTACACAGGCCGGTTTCGAACCACGGATCGCCGTCCGTACCGAGCAGACCGCCGCGGCACCCGCGCTCGCGGCCGCCGGACTGGGGCCCGCGCTCGTCCCGGACAACATCCTCCCGAAGGACTTCGACGGCCACATCCTGCATCCGCTGCCGCCCGTACGCCGCACCCTGATGGCGTACACGCGCGGCGAGCCGGACCCGCTCGCGGCGGCGTTCATCGACGTCCTGTTCCGCGCGACCACAGCGCGGACCTGATCCGGGGTCAGCGCTTGTCCTGACCCCAGTTCGCCATGATCACCGCGACCGGTGGCAGCACGGCGGCGACCGCGCTCATCCCGATCGCGGCCGGGATCGAGAACAGCCGCACCACGAACCAGGCCAGCCCGATCAGGGTCAGACAACTCCCCATCAGCCAGAAGTACACCTTGCGGTTGTTGTACCGGGCCATGTCACACCATCAGCGGGAGCGTCCCGAGGGCCTTCACCAAAGGGGACAGCTCAGGCAGCGCGGACGCCTGGTCCAGCGCGGACGTCAGTACGGCGTCGTGGGTCGGCTGTGCCTGTTCGAGCAAGTTCCGGCCGGCCAGCGTGACCTCCGTGTAGATGCCACGGCGGTCGTCCGGGCACAGGTACCGCTGGAGCAGCATGCGGTCCTCCAACCGGTTCACCAGCCGGGTAGTGGCTGACTGGCTGAGCACCACCGCGTTCGACAGCTGGTTCATCCGCAGGTGGTAGTCGTCCTGCCGGGCCAGCACGTCCAGCACGCTGTACTCACTCACTGACAACCCATGCTGCTTCTGCAGCGCGCGCTCCAGCTCGTCCTCGATCCGGGCATGCAAGGCCGCCAGGGTCCGCCACCCCTGCGCCCGCGCCGCCGCGGCATCATCCGGCACTCCCACGGCACCTCCACTGAATACCTGCACACCATCATAGTGATCGGGCAACAGCGCGCGGGGCACTAGCAGGCGCCGTAGATGCGGGAGACCGCGTGAAACGACTTCTTCGGGCGCCAGTGGTATCGGGAGGCCGGATTGGTGTCATCGGATCGGTACACCTTGCACAGGCTGTACGCCGCGATGTCCTCGTCGTGCGGGCGATCGTGCGGCCGGTGCGGCGCGTCCGGCGAGATGAACGTGTACGGCGAAGCGCCCAGAAAGCCCTCGGCCGCGAACACACCCAGCATGTTCGCCAGGTGGTCCGCCTGCTCCTGCTCGTCGCGCACGTACTGCGGTGGGATGACCGGAACGTCGCCGCTGTAGTCGACGATGTCCCACCCCATCCCACCGACCTTCGCCGCCCCGGTGAACGTGCAGCAGCCGAACTCCAGGATCAGGATCGGCTTGTTCCATTGCCGGAACCGTGCGAGTTCCTTGGTGTGACCGGCGCGGTTCGCGTGGTACGAGTAGTAGTCCAGGCCGACGATGTCGAAGCGCGACCAGTCGACTTGTTCGAGATCACTCGCGGCGCCGTACGTGATCCGCCCGTCGAAGTTGTCGCGGGCAACCTTCACCATCTTCGCGCAGAAGGCCTGGAACCGGCGCTGCAGGGCGACCCGATCCAGGTCCGGACGGCTCAGGTACGCGACCCGCTCGGCGAACGTCGCGCCCATCGCGATGTCCGGCGTGAACAGCATGAACTCACAGCCGATCACCAGGATCACCTCGTTGTCGTACCGCCGCCGGAGTCGTTCCGCCTTGACCGCCACCTTGCGAAGCTTCTCGAGCGCCGCCACCTGCGGTTCGTCGAACGACCGCGGCTGGATCGACACCGTCATCCCCGCATCGAGCACCACCTTCGCGGTCCCGATCAGGCGTCGTACGTCGCTGCCGTAGAGACTCACCCAGCTCGCATGCAGCCGATCCCGGATGGCGTGAATCTCATTCCGCACCACCCTCGCACGCCAGTACGCCCGACTGTCCTCATCACCACCACCGGTGTCGTACGCGACGCCCTTCAACTCAAGCCCTCCCAGGACGGTCGCGGAAGCGGCCGCTGACGCAGATGTGGTTCCTGACGCGGACGTGCTTGCTGACGCGGACGTGCTTCCTGACGCGGACGCGGAGGTGGTTGCCGACGCGGTTGTGGTTGCTGAGCCTGTGGTGGAGGCGGACGCGGTTGTGGTGGCGGCGATGCCGGTCGCGGCGGCTCCGGTGGCGGCGGCGAGGCCGAGGAACCGGGCGCGGCTGATGGTCGATTTGTTCATGCCATTCAGCTTTTCCCGGGCCGGGATATGAGTCGTCGGTCCTCGGTTCAGCCCGGGGTGACTTTGGTTGGTAAAACAGTGTGCTCCGATCTGACACACTGTTTTAGTGCGTGCTGCGGATCGATCAACAGTGCTGGGCTCGGTGTGGCTGCGCGACGAGCCCGAGCCGACCCGGGCACCGCTGACCCGAGCCGAAATCGTCACGACCGCGATCCATCTACTCGACCGCGACGGCCTGGACAGGTTCTCCATGCGAACAATGGCGGCCGAGCTGGGCACGGCTGCAACCTCCGCCCTCTACTGGCGAATAGCCACCAAGGACGACCTCCTCGAACTCGTAGTAGACGAGATCCTCGCGCTCGACAACCCCCTCACCCTCAACCAGGAGCCCCCCGCACAACTGGCAACCGAACAGCTGACCCCGAAGGGCGCCGCACCAGGACGTAGAGCTGCGGGGCAGGTGGCGAGGGGGAACGCCGTCCCGAGGCGGGGGGATTGGCGGGACAGAGTGAGTGAGGTGGTGCACGCGGCGTACTGGGCGTTGTCGGAGCATCCTTGGGCCGCGCAGTTGCTGCCGACGCATGCGGGACTCGGACCGAACTACCAGGCGCTCACCGAGTCCGTACAGCAGATCCTGACCGAGGCCCGGTTCAAGGGCACCCACCTCGACGCGGCGATGTCCGCGATCTTCCACTACCTGATCGGATCAGCAGTCACCGACGCGGCCTGGCGCGCGGTGGTCCGCCGCAGCGGCCTGCCCGAATCCACCTGGGCCCAACAATCAGCCGACCGAATCGGCGTCGACCCCACCCACCTGACCGCCTACCTGAACCCCCAAAGCCAAGCCGGCCCCCAGTCCCGCTTCACCACCGGCCTCCGAGCAATCCTCACCGCCCTCCGCCCCCGCCAACTCTCCTAACCACCCAACCCACACTCCCCACCGCCGCACTCCGGCACCGCCACGCCTTCTCCGCCCGCCAACCCGGCGCCCCGGGCCGAACCCTGTGTTTGAGGGGTAGCCCCTTGAGTGCAGGGTTGCCCCCTCGGAATTCCAACAGGCAACGCTGCAGTTGAGGGGGCAAGCACCGAGCGGCTACAGGTCGGCGAGGGCGGTGGATGGGTTTTCGAAGGTGTCGGCGATGAAGCGGAGGAAGGCGGCGGCGGTGCCGCCGTCGCAGACTCGGTGGTCGAAGACGAGGGAGAGTTGGGTGAGTTTGCGGACCGCGAGCTGACCGTCGACCACCCACGGCCGGTCGATGATCCGGCCGACGCCGAGGATCGCGACCTGGGGATGGTTGATGATCGCCGCGCTCCCATCAACACCGAAGCTTCCGTAGTTGTTCAGCGTGAACGTCCCGGAAGTCAGCTCCTGCTGCGTCAGCCGCCCGTCTCGCGCCGCCGCGGTCAACCGCCGGATCTCCCCGTCCAGCCCCCGCGCGGTCAGCGTGTGCGCGTTCGGCACCGCCGGCACGACCAGACCCCGATCGGTCTGCGCCGCCAGCCCGAGGTTCACCCCGGCGTACTGGACAAGTTCCTCCCGCTCGACATCCACGTACCCGTTGAGCTCCGGGTGCTTCACCAGCCCGACCACCACGAACCGGGCCATCAGCGCCAGCAACCCCGGCCCCGGGTCAGTTGCCGTCCGCAACGATTCCCGCAACTCGATCAGCGCGGTAGCGTCCACGTCCACCCAGGTGGTGGCTTCGGGGATCTCCGTACGACTCCGCGTCAGCGTCGCGACAACAGCCTTCCGGAATCCGCTCATCGGCGTACGCCGCAACTCCCCCAACCCGACCCGCGAACCTACAACGGACGCCGCGCCCCACCCCGCCGACGCTCGCGCGGGAAGCATGCTCCCCTCGGGCAGCGTGCTCGGCGCGGGCAGCGGGCTCGGCTCGGTCGGCGTACGGGCCGCGATCGCGCGCTCGACATCGCGGCGCACGATCAACCCGTCCGGCCCGGACCCGATCACCTCGCGTAGTTCGACCCCCGCGTCGCGCGCCAGCCGCCGTACCAACGGCGAAATCACCAACGGCACCGACCGGCCAGCACTACGCTCGGGCCGGCTTTCCGGAACATTTCCGTCACCATGCGCCAGTTTTGTTCCGGAAACCGGCGGTTCCACCCCGCGCCGCCTCCGCCGGCGCCCGACGGTCCCGCTCTCCGCGGTCCCGTACCCCACCAGCACATTCCCCGACCCGGCCCGCTCCTCTTCCCGGTACGCGGCCCCGGCCGCAGCACCCGCCCCGGCCCCGGCGGCGTCCGCGACCGTGATCAACGGCTTCCCCACCAGAACCGTGGTCCCCGGCTCGCCATGCAGTGCTTCGATCACCCCCGCGTACGGCGACGGCAGTTCGACGATCGACTTCGCGGTCTCCACCTCCGCGACCGGTGTGTCGACCCCGATCACGTCGCCGACCTTCACCAGCCAGCGCACGACCTCCGCCTCGGTCAGTCCCTCGCCGAGGTCCGGCAGCAGAAAGGTGTTCACGAGTCCTCCCACTGCAGATCGTCGACCGCGTCCAGGATCCGATCCACGCTGGGCAGCTGGTACTTCTCCAGCTTCGGCGGCGGGAACGGAATGTCGAACGCGGTCACCCGGCGTACCGGCGCGGCGAGCGAGTGGAAGCACTTCTCGGTCACCCGCGCGACGATCTCCGACGACACGCTCGCGAACCCGGTCGCCTCCGCGACCACGACCGCGCGCCCCGTCCGGCGTACGGCCGCGCACACCGTCTCGTCGTCGAACGGAACCACCGACCGCACATCCACCACGGTCAGCTGCCGCCCCTCGGCCGCCGCGACCTCGGCCGCTTCCAGCGCGACCGGTACCGCGGGACCGTACGCGATCAGCGTCGCGTCGGCGCCTTCCCGGCGTACGACGGCGGTGCCGATCCCTGGCTGTGCTTCGGTCAGATCGACCTCTTCTTTCGCCCAGTAAAGCTTCTTCGGCTCCATGAACACCACCGGGTCCGGGTATTCGATTGCCTCGCGCAACAACGCGTACGCGTCCGCGACCGTCGCCGGCGTGACCACGGTCAGACCCGGGGTATGCGCGTAGTAGCTCTCCGACGAGTCGCTGTGGTGCTCGACGCCGCCGATGCCGCCGCCGTACGGAATCCGCAGCACCATCGGCAGCGAAACCTTGCCGCGGGTACGGTTGCGCATCTTGGCGACATGCGAGACGACCTGCTCGAACGCCGGGTACCCGAACGCGTCGAACTGCATCTCGACCACCGGGCGCATCCCGTTCATCGCCATCCCGACCGCCATCCCGACGATGCCGGCCTCGGCCAACGGGGTGTCGAAGCACCGGTACTCGCCGAACTCGGCGGTCAGCCCGTCGGTGATCCGGAAGACGCCGCCGAGCGCGCCGACGTCCTCACCGAACATCACCACCCGTTCGTCGGCCGCCATCGCGTCGCGGAGCGCCTGGTTGAGCGCTTGAGCCATGGAGATCTTCGTATGCGTCATGGCTTCAGGCCTCTTCTCGGGTCAGCTCGTCGCGCAGGAGCGCGGCCTGTTCGCGCAGTTGCTGGGTCTCCGTGGCGTACAGGTGGGTGAACAGCTCCGCCGGGTCCACCTCCGGCTCCGGCATCAGCCCGGCGCGCAGTTCGGCGGCGACCTCGACCGCGCCCGCCTCGGCGCGCTCCTTCACGCCGTCGTCCAGCCAGCCCTGCTGCTCCAGGTAGGTCGTCAGTCGCTGGATCGGGTCGCGGTCGAGCCACGGCGCGACCTCGGCGTCCTTGCGGTAGCGGGTCGCGTCGTCGGCGTTCGTGTGCGCCTGGACCCGGTAGGTGTGCGCCTCGATCAGCTGCGGACCTTCGCCCGCGCGAGCCTTCGCCACCGCGCGACCGAGTACGGCGAGCAGCCCGGCCAGATCGTTGCCATCGGCACGTTCACCCGGTACGCCGTACCCGATCCCCTTGTGGGCAAGGGATGGCGCGGCGCTCTGCTTGGACAGCGGGACCGAGATCGCGTACTCGTTGTTCTGGATGAAGAACACCACCGGCGCGTGGAACACGGCCGCGAAGTTCAGGGCTTCGTGGAAGTCGCCCTCGCTCGTGCCGCCGTCGCCGACCAGCGCCATCACCACGGTGTCCTCGCCCTTCAGCCGGGCCGCGTGCGCGACACCGACCGCGTGCGGCAGCTGGGTGGCGAGCGGCGTGGACTGCGGCGCGACATTGTGCTGGTACGGGTCGTAGCCCGAGTGCCAGTCGCCGCGAAGCAGCGTCAGGGTCTCGATCGGGTCGACGCCACGGCTCACGATCGACACCGAATCGCGGTACGTCGGGAACAGCCAATCGCCTTCCCGCAGGACCATCGTGGCCGCGAGCTGGCAGGCCTCCTGGCCGTGCGACGACGGGTACACGGCGAGCCGGCCTTGGCGTACGAGGGCACTGGCCTGGTCGTTGAACCGGCGGCCCTTGACCAACCGTGCGTAACCGTCGAGGAGAGCGTCCTTGGTGGGCAGCTCGTACGACGGGTGATGGTGCGGCACACCGTGCTGATCGATCAGACAGACGGGGTCCGCGGAAGGGAGCAAACGCTCTTCGACGGTAGTCATGAGGCACTCCTGCGCAGGAGACGGACGGTAGCCACATCGTCGCCCTTCCTGGCCAAGTTGTTCCAGACCTGGAAGAATTGGGAGACGTTTGGTCCAGACATCCGGCGAAGGGTTGCGCAGAATGTCCGAAGAGGTGATGGTGCACCGGGCCGGTCCTGGACAGATTGTCGTGGCGCCGGCGCTGGACGAGGTCGACCGGCAGATCATCGAGGCACTCGGGCGGGACGGACGGCTGTCGATCCGGGCGCTCGCCGATCAGGTGCACATCTCCCGCGCGAACGCGTACGCCCGGGTCGAACGGCTCACCAGCACCGGCGTGATCACCGGGTTCACCGTCACGGTCGACCCGTTGAAACTCGGGCTGGCAACCTCCGCGTACGTCACGCTGAGTCTCCGGCAGAGCTCGTGGCGGACGCTCCGGAAGCAACTGCAGGCGATTCCGGAGATCAAGCACATGGCGCTGGTCGGCGGCGACTTCGACGCGATTCTGCTGGTCCGCGCGGCCGACAACGAAGGGCTTCGCCGCGTCGTACTGGAGAAGCTGCAGGCACTCCCGGAGGTACTCGCGACCCGTACCGCGCTGATCTTCGAGGACATCGGGACGCTCTAGTTCGGGCAGCCGCAGGATCTCCGTACGACCAGGTCGGTCGGCAGGGTGAGCGCTTCGACGGTCTGCTCACCCGCGATCAGCCGGTCGACGGCTTCGCGGGCGAGCAGTTCCAGCGGTTGGCGTACGACCGTCAGCGGCGGCCAGCTGTACTCGGTTTCCGGCGTACCGTCGAACGCCACCACCGCGAGGTCCTCCGGCACCCGGAGACCTGCCTCGTGGACCGCCCGCAGCACCCCGATCGCCTGCAGATCCGAACTGGCGAAGACGGCCGTCGGCCGCTCAGTTGCCGCCAGCAACTTTTCACCGGCGAGCCGGCCACCGGCCCGCGAAAACGGCACCCGAACAACCGGCCCCGGCGCCAAACCTGCCGCCCGCAAAGCGTCCTCCCACCCCAGCTCCCGCTCAGCCCTCGCGGCGCGGTGCCCCGCCTGAACGCCGCGCACCGGCAGGACCTCCCCAGCCGCCACGTCCCGCTCTGCCACGACAGCTCGGTTCGGGCTCGCGTCTCCGATCACCAGGGCGATCCTCCGGTGGCCGTGCTCTATCAGGTGCCGCACGCCTTGCCGGGCGCCTTCGCGGTACGCCGGGCGGATCGAGCTGACCTTCGGGAGCACCCGGTTGATCGCGATCGCCGGCACCTCGGCGGCGCTCAGATCCGGGTCGGCGGTGGGCGCGACCAGCACCAGCCCACTCACCTGCCGAACGAGCAGCTCCGCGATCTTCGCCCGTTCGGTCTCGGGATCGCCGTCCGCGCTCGTCTGCAGCACCACGTACCCGCGCGCCGCGGCTTCCTTGTCGATCGCCTTCGCGAGTTCCGCGAACAACGGGTTCCCGCCGTCGGGCGTGATCAGGCCGAACGTCCGCGTCGTACCCATCCGGAGCGCACGAGCGGTCGCGTTCGGCCGGTACCCGAGGACGCGGATCGCGGTCAGTACCCGGTCCCGCGTCGCCGGCGCGACCTTCCGCGGCCCTTCGTTCACCACATAGCTGACCACGGCGGTACTCACCCCGGCGTACGCCGCCACGTCGTTACGGGTGACCGGTTCCTTCGGCATGCAGCGATGGTACGACGGTTGACCGGGCTGGAAAGCGGTTGCTAGCGTGCTTCATCCAGACGATCTACACGAGTAGAAGGAGTCGGCCGTGACCAGACGTTACGCAGTCGCCGGAACCGGATCGCGGGCCCAGTCGTACATACGCGCGATCTCGGAGCGCCCCGAGGACGCACGGCTCGTCGCGCTGCTCGACCCGAACCCCGGCCGGCTCGCGTACCACCAACGGTTCGTCGCGAGCCTCGGCCTGCCCGCGCAGCCGGAGTACGGCGCGGACGACCTGGAGCGGATGGTCAAGGAGCAGTCCGTCGACCGCGTCGTGGTGACCAGCCCGGACTACACCCACGCCGACGTGGTGTCGCGGCTGCTGCGCGCGGGCGCCGACGTGATCGTGGAGAAGCCGCTGACGATCGACGCGGACGGCACGCGCCGGATCGTCGACGCGATGAACGAGTCCGGCAAGTCCGTCGTCGTCACCTTCAACTACCGCTACTCACCGCGGAACAGCGCGCTCCGGCAGCTGATCCAGGACGGTGAGATCGGGCAGGTGACCAGCGTCGAGTTCCAGTGGGTGCTGGACACCCGGCACGGCGCGGATTACTTCCGCCGCTGGCATCGCGAGAAGAAGAACTCCGGCGGCCTGCTGATCCACAAGGCGTCCCACCACTTCGACCTGGTCAACTGGTGGATCGCGTCGTCGCCGCGACGTGTGTTCGCATCCGGTGGGCTGGCCTTCTACGGCGCCGACAACGCGGCGGCACGCGGGCTCGGCGAGCGCCCGGCGCGCGGTACGGTCGAGGGTTCGGCCAACGACCCGTGGCTGCTCGATCTGCGCGACGACGACGTGAATCGGCAGCTCTACTACGAGAGCGAGCAGTACGACGGGTACCTGCGCGACCAGGACGTGTTCGGTCCGGGGATCACGATCGAGGACAACATGTCGGTGATCGCCGAGTACGCGAACGGCGCGCGGTTGAGCTACTCGCTGAACGCGCACTCGCCGTGGGAGGGCTACCGGGTGTCGGTGAACGGCACCCTCGGCCGCGCCGAGCTGGAAGTGGTCGAACGGGCTGCCGTGGTCGACGACCAGATCGACCCGAGCTACCCGTCCGGCCGGGTGATCGCCGGTGACATCCGGGCCGACGGCGAACGGCTGGTCCTGCAGAAGCACTGGGCCACCGCGGTCGAGGTCGAGATCCCACGCGGCGAAGGCGGTCACGGCGGCGGTGATCGGCTGATCTACAACGACCTGTTCCAGGGCCCGGGCGACGACCCGCTGGCGCGCGCGGCCGACGTACACGACGGCGTCCGCGCGGTCGCGGTAGGCATCGCCGCCAACCAGTCCCTCACCACCGGCCAGCCGATCACCGTCACCGACCTCAACCTCGGCGGCTGGACCAGCTAACACCCCACGGCCACCCTCCCCACGACCACCCTCCCCGCCGCGGCACCCCCGCCGCCGCCACCCTCCCCGCCGCGGCACCCCCGCCGCCGCCACCCTCCCCGCGGCGGCGACCGCGCCCCGCCCCATTTGAGACGTTCACCTCTGAGCTGGTCCGTTCACCTGCCGCATGCGGATAGTGAACGGACCAGCTCGGAGGTTAACCCCCTACCAGGATGCCGGCAGACCGGGGCGGTGCGTGCCGAAGGTCCACTCGTAGCCTTCGGGGTCCGCCACCCGGCAGCGGTAGTTGCCCCACTCGGACAGTTCGGGTTCCCACACCGACTCGGCACCGGCCGCGGTCGCCCGCGCGTACATCGCGTGCACCGCGTCCTGGGTATCCAGCGCGATGTACATCCCGTGGCCGACGGAGTCCCCCTTGCGTACGGGCCGCTCGTACTGCCGATCGTCCGTGAAGCACGTGAACGCAAGCTCGCCGTACCGCATCTCGGCGTGCATGATGCCGCCGTTCTCGTCCGGCACCTCCATCGTCGTCTCGAAACCGAAAGCGCGCTCCAGCCAGCGCAGTGCGGTGACGGCGTCGCGGTAGGCGAAGTACGCGTGCAGGGAAATGGTCATGAAGCCAGCATCACGCCGGTGGCGGACATGAGGTGTCCGCTACCGGGCCCGGGCGGTGCGTTGGCGGCGGAACCAGATCAGGAGGGCGATGCAGGGCACGACCAGGCCGCCGACGCCGAGTACGAAGAAGTCCCACTCGGCGCCGATGCGGTCCACCAGCCAGGCGAAGTTCTGCCCGAAGAACCCGGTGACGAAGGTCAACGGCAGGAACACCGTGGCGAGGATGGTGAGCTGCTCGATCGTCGCGTTCTGCCGGACGCTGACCTTGGTCTGCTCGACGCCGATCACCGCCATGTTCGCTTCGAGCACCGTGGCGAGCAGATCGCGCTGCGCGGCAACCTCCTCGTTCACCAGGACGAGGTGATCGTGTACGTCGCGGAAGTACGGCAGGAGCGCGGTGTCACGCGCATCGCGTTCGAGCGTCGCCAGTACGGCGAGCAGCGGATGTACCGCGCGGTAGAAATCGGTGACCTCGCGGCGCAGGAAGTAGATCCGCTCGGTCGGCGCGACCGACCCGGCGAAGACCGTCCGTTCCACCTCCTCGATGTCACGCTCCAGCTCGGCGACGACCGGCCCGTACCCGTCCACGACCTGGTCGAGGATCGCCCAGAGCACCGAGCTCGTACCGCACTCCAGCAGTTCGGAGCGCTGCTCCAGCCGGATCCGAGCGCCGTGCAGATCGCTCGCCACGCCTTGCCGGACGGTGATCACGAACGCCGGACCGACGAAGATGCTGACCTCGCCGAAGTCCACTTCCTCGCGGTCGTCGTCGTACCGCGCGGTACGCAGGATGACCAGGCGGATGTCGCCCGCGTACGGCTCGACCTTCGGCCGCAGGTGGAACGTCTGCGCGTCCTCGACCGCCAGCTCGTGCAGCCCGAAACTCTCCCGGACCTGGGTCAGTTCCTCGGCGGTCGGCTCGTACATCCCCAGCCAGACGAAACCGCCGGCGCGGCAGCTCGCGGCGGCATCCGCGACCGACATCGCCTCGACGTGCTGGCGGCGGCCGTCCCGGTAGTAGGCACAGTCGATGATCATGGTGACCTCCTGTTCCGATCGTCGTCCTCGCGGGCGCCCGGGCAACAGTGGCGCCACGGAAAGCGGCGATGAACAGGCGGAGTTCCGGTTCAGGGCCGGAGAAATTCCGGTTGAGTTCCTGGTCCGGCCCGCGCGCGTCGACGAGGATGAAGGCATGGAACTACCAGTCGTGCTGATGCCAGGACCGATGAACGCCGCCGTCGCCGCCGGGCTGGACGGTCACTGCGAGCTGATCCGGCTCTGGGAGGAGCCCGACCCCGATGGCGTACTCGCGCGCCGTCGCGACGAGATCGTCGCGATCGCGGCCGGCGGCACGCGGATCGACGGGGCGTACTTGGACCAGCTGCCCGCGGTCCGGCTGGTCGCCAGCTTCGGCGTCGGGTACGACCGGATCGACGCGACCGCGGCGGCCGAGCGTGGCGTGGTGGTGACGAACACGCCTGGCGTGCTGGACGACGAGGTCGCGGACACGGCGCTGGGTCTGCTGCTGATGACGGTTCGCGAGCTGTCCCGCGCCGAGCGGTACCTGCGGGACGGCAAGTGGGCCGGCGGTACGCCGTACCCGCTGACGCCCACGACCCTGCATGGTCGCCGGATGGGCATCCTCGGCCTCGGCCGGATCGGCCAAGCGATCGCCGACCGCGTCAAACCGTTCGGTGTCTCGGTCGCGTACCACAACCGCAGCCCGAAGGAGGTCGAGTACGAGTACTACCCGTCGTTGCTGGAGCTGGCCACCGACGTGGACATCCTGATGATCGTCATCCCAGGCGGGGACAGTACGCGCCATCTGGTCGACGCCGAGGTCCTCAAAGCGCTCGGGCCGGACGGCATCGTCATCAACGTCGCCCGCGGCACGGTCGTCGACGAACAGGCGCTGGTCGACGCGCTCCGTACCAACACGATCCTCTCCGCCGGCCTGGATGTCTTCGAACACGAACCGAAGGTCCACCCAGACCTCCTGACCCTGCCCAACGCGGTCCTGCTCCCCCACGTCGGCTCCGCTACCCAGCCCACCCGAACCGCGATGGCCAACCTGGTGGTCGACAACCTCCGTAGCTATCTGACCAAGGGCACCCCGCTCACGCCCGTACCCGAGTCGAGGTCTCTCGTTGGCTAGGGGATTCAGCGGGTGAGCGGGACCTCGTTGGCCAGGTTGTTCAGCTTCTCGGGGTTGCGGACCGCATAGAAGCCGGTGATGCGGCCGTTGTCGACGTGCAGGACGGTGACAGTGTCGATCTCGCCGTCGAAGCGGAGGATCATGGCCGGCTGGCCGTTGATCTGGGTGGATTCGAGGGTGCCCTCGGCCATCCGGACGATGGCCAGGGCCAGCAGGCGGGCAACCTTGCCGGCGCCGACGACCGGGCGGGGCAGTGCCTGGACGACGCCGCCGCCGTCGCCGAGGAAGACGACATCCGGCGCGAGCATGTCGACCAGGCCTTGCAGGTCGCCGGTGTTGACCGCGCGCTGGAACGCCTCCAGCGCGCCGCGGGTCTGATCGGCCGACACCACCCCGCGCGGACGCCGCGCCGCGACATGCGATCGGGCCCGGTGCGCGATCTGCCGTACCGCGTCCGGCTTCTTGTCGATCGCCGCCGCGATCTCGTCGTACTCGAGCCCGAACACCTCCCGGAGAACGAAGACGGCGCGCTCGGTCGGCTTGAGCGTCTCCAGGACGAGCATCATCGCCATCGACACGCTGTCGGCGAGCTCGACATCCTCGGCCACGTCCGGCGCGGTCAGCAGTGGCTCGGGCAGCCAGGGGCCGACGTACGACTCCTTCCGGCGGCCGAGCGTACGCAACCGCTGCAGGGCCTGGCGGCTGGCGATCCGGACCAGGTACGCGCGCTGATCCAGCACCGTGTCCAGATCGACGCCGACCCAGCGCAACCAGGTCTCCTGCAGGACGTCCTCGGCGTCCGCGGCCGAGCCGAGCAGCTCGTACGCGACGGTGAACAACAGGTTGCGGTGGGCAACGAACGCCTCGGTGGCTCGGTCGGTACCGGTCATGGCTGGGCTCCTTGTGCGCGCGTGTGTCACCACCAGACACCGCTCCGCCGAGTTTTGTGACATCTCGCCCGATATGGCGCTCGTCACGTCCGGTGCCGGTCACAGCCGTCCGGCCGGCAGCATCTCGTGTTCATCCAGTAGATCCCACGAATGAGGACGATGATGACTGAACCCCGGATCGACCTGATGAAGAACGAGTTCGGCGCCCGGCTGGCGAAGCGGTTGTTCGCGGTGCACGGCCTGCTGCAACAGTCCGGCCTCTCGCACAGTACGCAGAACCTGGTGATGCTGCGCGCCAGCCAGATCAACGGCTGCGGCAACTGCATCGACATGCACGCCAAGGAGGCGGCCGCGGAGGGCGAGACCAGTACACGCCTCAACCTCGTCGCGGGCTGGCGGCACTCGACGGTCTTCACCGAGGAAGAGCAGGCGGCGCTGGCCCTGACCGAAGAGGCCACCCGGCTGGCGGACGCCTCCCCGGGCGTCACCGACGAGACTTGGGCGCAGGCCGCGAAGTTCTACGACGAGGAGCAGCTGGTCGCCCTGGTCACGCTGATCGCGATGATCAACGCGACCAACCGGATGGCGGTCACGCTGAACCAGCTCGGCGGCTCGTACGAGCCTGGGCTGGCCGCCGCGACGATCAACAGCTAGCCCGGACAGCCGGCGCGTACGGTCCGTACGCGCCGGCTCGCGAATGTGCCGGCCCGTGGATGTCCCGGGTCGTGGAAGTGCCGGCTCTTGGAGGTGCCGGCTCTTGGAGGTGCCGGCTCGCGGATGTTCCGGTTGGATCAGCCCGCGATGTTGACCATCCAGTTGATGCCGAACTTGTCGGTCAGCATGCCGAACTCGTCGCCCCACATCTGCTTCTCCAGCGGAACCGTGACCTTGCCGCCGTCGGAAAGCTTTTCGTAGTAGCCACGCAACTCCGTGCCGTCACCACTGAGACTGATCGCGATGTTCTCACCCGGGTTGTACGGCATCCCCTGCGGCGTGTCGGACGCCATCAGCGTGAAACCGCTCGGCGTCTCCAGCTGAGCATGCATCAGTTTGTCGTCGTCGTCCGGCCCGTGCCCGGAGCCGAACTCCTTGAACGTGTTCGACGACACCTCGCCGCCGAAAACCCCCTGGTAGAACTCCATCGCCGCGCGCGCGTCACCGTCGAACTGAATGTACGGATTGAGCCGGGATGCCATTGCTAGGTCCTTCCCCCAACCGGCCGCGCCTGGTGGCACGGCACCCATCTCGCACACTAAACCCACGCACCGACAACCCGCGACCATCAATCCGGTAACGGCACCACTCCACGCATCGCGCCCGTTCGCTGGCAATGAGTGACGGTCCGGCAAACAAGCTGTTAGGCTCCGCGGGCCATCGACAGGGGACAGTGGATGGCGCCCATCAATGCACTGGAGAACAAATGAAGCGCAAGTTAACTGCGTTGACAGTAACAGTGGCCGCATTCGCCCTGGCAGCCCCCACCGCGTCAGCCGCTCCGTCGGCGACGTCGAAAGGGGAAAACGGTTACGTCTCGGTCACCTGCACCCAAACCGGAGCGGACAACAGGGTGCACAGCTACTCGTGCGACATCAAGAACCTCTACAGCGGCCGCGACACCAACATTCATGCCTGGATGAGCTTGTCGGTCGTGCGTAACGGCAAAAAACAAACCTCCAGCTATGAAAACCCGTTCGGCAAGGGCAGGTCGTACACGGTGTATATCGGGAACGTGGAGGCGGGACGGGGAATCGAATTCCACGCCTTCTCGGCCTACCATTCAGGCGGCGGCGTCAAGGACATCGGTCCGGTCGCCTATCTCTGATCGAGTTGTGCCGGTGAGCGGTCGAGAGACGGGGCCGCTCACCGGCACGCACGGGCTCGCCGCGGCGGACAGCTAGGGTCTCGGGCATGATGCCGCGACATATCACCATCGATGCCGGAAATCCGTACGCGCTCGCTCAGTTCTGGAGTGGGGTGACCGGGTGGGCGATCGCCGCCGGGGACGTGCCCGGGGACGACGAGGTACTGGTGCCGGCGCCCGCGCCGATTCCAGGGCTGCTGTTCATCCGGGTGCCCGAGGAGAAGAGCGTGAAGAACCGCGTACACCTCGACTGGAGCCCGACCGAACGTACCCGCGACGCGGAAGTGGACCGCGTCCTTGCCCTCGGCGGCACCATCCACGAAGACCACCGCGCCCCCGACGGCCGCGGCTGGGTAACCATGAAAGACCCCGAAGGAAACGAATTCTGCATCGAACGCAGCGAAGCAGAACGCACCAACTGACGCCCCAGGCGGGGGGCTGGGGGCGGCAATCTCCGGGTGGCGGTGGGCGCCGGGTGGCGGTGGGCGCCGGGTGGCGGTGGGTGCCGGGTGGCGGTGGGTGCCGGGTGGCGATGCCGCGGGCACTGACCCGGCGGATCGCATCCACGGTGGGCGCCGGGTGAGTGCTCGGTCAGGTGATTTCTGTTGCCTGGGACCAGCGGAGCTGCCAGCCGGATTCCGTGCGGCGGTAGCAGTCCAGGTGCCAGGCTGACAGCGGCGCCGGCTCCCGGCCGTTCACCCCGATCTCGATCGCCGAGCGGTAGCGGAGTACGCCGAGCGCCCCGTCGATCATCACGTCGATCTCACTCACAGGCTCGAACCGCCGGTACACGATCGCGCCCGACTCGATGCCGCCCAGGTACTCCGCCTTGGTCCAGGCCAGGCCGCTCGGCGTGACGATCACGAAATCGGGGGCATGCAGCGCGTCCGCCTCGGAAACGCGGCGCGCGACCAAGTGGCCGAGGCGGGCCTGTTCGAGGGCGCGAAGTGTAGCGGGTTCGGACATGGGCCGGAATCTATCGGTGATTTGTGTCTTCGGGGATGCTGGAAAGTGGGTGGATGCAACCTTGCGGGGGTGGTGGGCATCTAGTGGGTGAGACCTCGATGCAGCAGATCCGGGGGTCGCGGCGTCTTGTTTGTAGGTGGGCATCCAGACGGACGGTGAGGGAGCGACATGTTGCACCAGGTGCGGAGCGAGGCTGAGCGGGATCGGCCGGCCGGGCGCGGGTCGTTCGGTGCGTCGCTGGTCGCGATCGTCGTCTCGCTGCTGATCCTCGGTCTGGTCGGCGCCGCGTTCGTCGTGCTCGAACCACGGACCAGGAACGCCGACACGACCGCGGACGGCAACGGTTCGTACAGCGTCGCCACCAAAGGCCCCGGCCGGTACGGTTCGGGCACCCTCGGCTCCTGGCAGAACCTGATCCGCCGGATCACCCCCGAAGACCAGATCCGGGATGTACTCGCGTTCGACGGGATCTTCATGTTCGGTGACAGCATCGCCGTTCAGGACAGTTCGGCGCTGGAGCGGATGCTCGCGAACCGTACCGGCGACTCGATCGCCTTCCACGACTGGTCCGGCCAGCCGACGTCCGCCGCGGTCGACGCGCTCGAACAGTGGTCACGCGACTACGGCCTGCCACGCCGGATCGTGATGGCGGTCGGTACGAACGACATCTTCGACCCGCCGGCGTTCGCGGCGCAGGTCGAGCGCGCGCTCCGGATCGCCGGCCCGGACCGGACCGTGTACTGGGTGAACGTGTACGCGAGCCGTACCAAACAACCGGCGGCCGTCCGGGAAGCCGACCTGGCGAACAGCGCCTGGATCAACCAGCAACTCGACGAAGCCGCGGCCCGGCACCCGAACCTGAAGATCATCCGCTGGTCCGAGTTCCTCACCGCGCGGCAGGACCGCCCGGCCAGCTACCTGCGCGACGGCGTACACACCAGCGAACCGCTCGGCGGCAGCGCCCGCAACGAACTGATCACCCAGGCGATCGAAGCCCCCGGCCTCAACAGCTGATCCGCCCCACCTGATCCTGCCCACCTGAGTCCGCCCTTCCGGCCTACCGGGCGCTGCCCTTCCGGGCAGGTGCGCGGCGAATTCGGGGCTTCGTGCAACTTTCTCTCCACTTCGTACCGTCTATCAGGGCAGAGGGAACCACTCCCTGAGGTCCCGGCACCAGATGCCGTAAGCAACCTTTGACGCGGGCACCCCACCGAGCCACGACGCAAAGGAACATGACCATCAAAATTCAGGTCTAGGCCAGAACAGGCATGCCCAGCCGCATGCGGTGAGGACACCCGATGCCCGCGAGACATCTGCGTACGAGTAGCACGCCCGCGCGACTCGCCGTCGCCCTGCTCGGCACCGCCGCCGTGTTCGCGACCGCGCTGATCGTCCCGTGGGGCGGATCCACGCCCGAGGCCGCGCCGGACCCGACCCGCGAGCGCACCGCCGAACCGCCGACGGCGCCACCAGGACCGGCCCGGGTCAACACGTACACCTGCACCCCGTACAGCGGCATCGCCCGCCCGAACCCGGTCGCGAACCTGCTCAAGGACACGTACACCTGGGGAACGACGCCACCCACCAAGGTCGGCGACGGCACCGGCAACATCGACTGGCGGGCGAACCCGGCCCAGAACCCCAGCTGGTACATGTGGCTGCACTCGCTTCGTTGGCTCGGCCAAGGAATCAACGCCGCCGCGAAGGGCGATCAGGCCGCCCTCCAACGGGTCAGCGCGATCGCGCGGGACTGGGTCACCGACAACCCGTACTCCTGGAAGTCCGACGTCGGCGCCTACGAGTCGACGATGCACCGCACCAACGTACTGATCTGCTTGCGCCAGGCGGTTCTGTCCGGGCTGCACGTCGGCAAGCTTCCACTCACGTACGCGTGGCTCGACAAGACGCTGCTGGACCACGCGCGGTTCCTGCAGGAGAACTGGAGCGGTGACTGGAACCACGGCACCGACGAGAGCCTCGCGCTGTTCGGCATCGGCTGCACGCTCGGGCGCGCCGACCTGAAGCAGCTCGCCGCCGGCCGGCTGACCAGCGCGATCAAGACATCGATCGACACGCAGGGATCGACGAACGAGCAGTCCACCGCGTACGCGCAGTTCAACTATGCCTTGTGGGGAAGGGCGATCGACGTACTGCAGCAGTGCGGCGTCGACCCGGGTACGACGATCATGGCGCGCCGCCGGGAGCTGGCGAAATGGCTCGCGCTGGCCACCAACTCGCTCGGGAACCTGCCGCAGCTCGGCGACTCCGAGGTGGTTCGCACGGTGCCGGTCACCGGGACGGTGCTGGAGTACGCCGGAACGCTCGGCAAGCAAGGCATCCGGCCGACCCAGCGAGTCGGGATCTTCGACGCCGGTTACATCTTCGGGCGTACGGGCTGGGGTGAAACGCGCGCGTTCACGCAGGAGTCGACGTACAGCATCCGGTTCGGTCCGGCCCAGAAACTACATGGGCACAACGACCACACCTCGGTCACGTACACCTCGCACGGGCGCGACATCCTGGTCGACGGCGGCCACGCCGGGTACAAGATGGACGGCTGGCGGTCCTGGGCGAAGAGCCAGTTCGCGCACAACGAGCTGGTGGTGCAGTCGGCGAGCGGGCATCCGGAGACCAAGCTGGTACGGTCCGCGATCAAGCCGACGTCGGAGTTCTACGAGCTGAACGACTCGCCTGGTGCGGGGATCGACCGGACGCGGGGCGTGCTGATGCTGAAAGATCCCGATCTGATGGTGGTGCTGGATCGCGGTACGTCGGAGGCGGACGAGAACTACTCGACATTGTGGCACCTGCCGGCCGATCAGAAGGTGGTTGTCAGTGGCAACGACTGGGTGGTGGCGCGGAAGCCTGGCGATACGGTGAAGACGACGCTGTTGCAGATCCCGTTCCAGCAGGCGACGACGCCGATCGAGGTCGTCAGTGGGCAGCAGGATCCGATTCAGGGGTGGCATTACCGGACGATCGATCAGCGACTGGCCGCGCCGGTGGTGAAGTTCAACCGGACTGGGCGGAGCGCGAGCATCCTGTCGGTGATCGCACCGACCCGAAGCAACGCGGTCGTTTCGTACACGACGACCCAACGGGGCTCACAGTTGCTCGTAAACCTGAAAGTCGACGGCGTCACCACGACAATCAGCATCTCCGAAAACGGCACCATGCAACGAATCAAGTAACCCACCACTCCCCCAAAACATCCGACCCTGCGTACGCGCAACCACCGGACCAGGGGTGGGCGCAATCACCGGCCTTCGGCGTATGCCCAACCGGCGAATGCCGGCGCCGCCCAACCACCTGGCTCGGGGCGCCGCATCCGCCGCCTTTCGGCGTACGCCGACTGCCGGAGTTCGGTGGGGTGTGGTTGAGGGGTTCTTGGGGGATCAAGTGGTTAGGTGGTGTGGTTTTTCGGGCCGTGGGGTTTCCAGTCGGTGGGTGGGTCTTCGCCGACTCGGCCGTCGACGGCTTCGCGGAGGAGGTCGGCGTGGCCGGTGTGGCGGCCGTACTCCTCGAGCAGGTCGCAGACCAGCCGGCGGAGGTTCGGATGCCGCCCGTCCGGCCAGCTGATGTCGGCCGGCTGGTCGAGCCCGCCGTCCGCGATCGCCGCGGACAGTGTCGCCCGGGAGCGCGCGACCGCGCCGTCCCACAGCGCGTACAACTCAGCCGGCGTGTTCTCCACCGCCGACTCGAACTCCCAGTCGTTGTTGTCCCGCCACCCGTTCTCCACCCACGGCCCACCCATCGGCAGTCCCCGGAACTTCACGTCGAACATGTAGTCCTCGTTCGCCGCCAGGTGCTTCATCAACCCACCGAGCGTGATCGACGACGCCCCGATCCGTACGTTCAGCCCGTCGGCGTCCAACTCGTCGACCTTGTACCGGAACGTCGTCCGCAACCGGTCCAGCGCCCCCACCAGCTGCTCGGCCTCACTCCCCGCCAACGGCGGCTCCCACCAGGGAGATACCCACTCGTTTTCACTCATACCCAGCACGCTAACCCCCATTCCGGACGCTCCCCTTCCGGAACATACTTCTCCCATGCCTGAAATCCAGCGTTACGCAGGCGTACTCGCGCGCCACGCGAACCGAATCGCCCTCATCCGGGAGCGCTACGAGGAGTGGAACCTCCCGCCGTACTGGTCCCCACCCAGCGGCGCCGTCGAACCCGGCGAAACCCCACCGACCGGCGCCCGCCGCGAACTACAGGAAGAATCCGGCCTGCACGCCCCAACCCTCCACCTCGCCTGGACCACCCGCGTGGAGGTCGACGGCACCCTCACCTCCCGCTCCTGGAACTACGTGACCGACGTAGACGACCCCACCTTCGCGATCAACGACCCCGACAACTCGGTCCTGGAAGCACGCTGGTTCACGTACGCCGACGCGATCGAGGCGCTGAAGAACATGCCGTACCCGCCGATCGCCGTCCCCGCCATCCACTACCTGACTAATGGGACCCAGCTGAACTGGCATTTCACCCAGACCAACAACACCTGGACCTGGACCCTCACGGCTCCAGCGCGCGCAGATGCATACGACGGGCCAGCCGTACCACCCAGATCGTGAAACCCACGACGAACGCCATCAACACCGCCGCGATCAGCTGCATCCGCCAGTCCGGGTAGAACACCGCGACCCACCCCAACGTCCCCAGCACTGCAACAGTCGCCGCACCCCCGACAACCGCACTCACCACCACCCGCCCCCGACTCCACGGCCGCAACTCAGGCGGATTCGTCCGGTACTTGAAGAGCATCGCCCCGGCCGCCACAGCCATACACGCAGGCGACACCGCCCCCCACCTCTCCCCAGAAACCACCCCCGCAACCAGCCCAACCACAGCCCCAACCACAACAACCCAAAGCAAAACCCGAACTTCCTTCACAACCTAAATGTTAGGTAACCAACCCGTACGTTCATAGACGTCGCGGTCCCCCAGTCAGGTGCGAGAACCATCCGCGACCCAGCCTCGTCACGCTCGGGTGCAGATGACATCGCCGCCGCCATTGCCTTCCTGGGTGATGATGTGGAAGCCGGCGGCTTCGAGTTCGGTGTGTAGGGCCTCGGGGCGTAGGTGTCTGCGATGCGGCCGGTACCAGACCCCGTCGCGCTCGATCGTGGCGTCGCCCGCGGCTCCTGCCTGGTAGCAGATTCCGGTTTCCGCGTCGTACCAGAAACCCTCTTCGTACTCGCGGTCCGGCGCATACATCGCGGTCGAGATCACGTAATACCCCTTCAACCGTTCGCGTACGGCAGCGAACAGCGCCGCTCGATCCGCGTCAATCACGATCGACTGCAGGCAGTACCCGTCGAGCACGAGGTCGTACTGTTTCCGCACCGGCTCCCCGGCCAACGCGCACATGTCCCGTACCGCGAACTCGACCTCGACCCCGAGCTCCCGCGCGATCTCCCGGGCAACCTCGATCGCATCCGGGATCAGGTCGACCGCCTCGACCCGATACCCGAGTCCCGCGAGGAAGCACGCCGCCGGCCCGGTGCCGCACCCGTACTCCAGCACGTCGACGTCCCGCGGCTCACCCAGGCTCAGCCGCGACAGCGCCCGCTCGAGAAACTCGCGGTTGGGGAACGCGTCGACGCCCCCGCCCCACTCTGCCTCGAACAGCGCGCTCCACTGCCGCATCCCCCGCTCCCGCAGGCGCCGGTACGCGTCCTCGTGCTCGGCGTAGTAGTACCGCACCGCAACCTCCCGCACTCGTCGACAACCCCCACGACGCTAGCGACCAAACCTCTTGACCGCATCCCAATACCTCACCGGTTGCCTCAAGCAACCAATTCGGATGAGCGGCGGCATCGGTACAGCGTGTCGCCTTCGACAACGTCCGGGGTCGCAGTCCGCCAGCGGTCGATACAGCTTGCCCTCCTTCGGCCGGACGTCCGATAAGTTGATCGTCATGACCGCCGCCTGGCCGCCGCCGCCGATCCACACCGAGCGTTTAGTCCTCCGCGAACCCGAGCCCCAGGACCGTACGGCGATTATCGATCTTCTCGCGTCCCCGGATGTCGGCACGTACATCGGCGGACCGCAACCCCGCGACGAACTCGAACGCACGATGCCCGACCCGCCACGGCGGCGCCCCGGCCTGTTCGTGGTCGCGCTCGACGGCGCGATGATCGGCACCGTCACCCTCGACCCTCGCGACCCCGAGCGCCCGGACCAGATCCGCCTCGATCTCGCCAGGTACGAGCTCGGCTACCTGTTCCTGCCGCACTCCTGGGGCCGCGGGTACGCGACCGAGGCCTGCGCCGCCGCGCTGACCTGGTTCGCCACCGCCAACCCCGGCGAACCGATCGCCCTCTCAACCCAAACCGCCAACACCCAGTCCCTCCGCCTCGCCGAAAAACTGGGCTTCACCGAGGCGGCCCGCTACGAAGCCTTCAACGCCAACCAGTGGCTCGGCATCCGCCCCGGTTCATGACTTGAGGTACGCGTCGACCTCGGGCAGTACGTCGGCCAACGGCCGCTCCATGTCCAACTGCAAGTAATCTCCAGCCGGCCGCTGCACTCGTTCCGTCGCGCCGCGGTAGAACACCTCGCCATCCTCGAGCTCGTCACCGACATCCACCGGCGGATGCCCCACACCACGCCGATGAGTCCGCAGCCGCACGCGCTCCTTCAACCGCTCGTCAAGCACCTTCAAATCCGCCATTTGACACTCGACATACCGATACGTGGCCCCGTATTCCTCAGCCATCGCCATCCCCTCATCCAGGATCCGCGGCCAGAAACACGGACTGTCCATCACCACATCACGCCCCTGCCGCAACACATGCCGCGATTGCGCGTACATCACCTCGTACGCGGCCCGCGTACTCTCACCCAACCCGAATCCCGCATCAAGCACCGCACTCTTGATCACGTCATAGTCGACGACCACCGCCCCGTACACCCGCCCCACGTACGCCGCCACCGTCGACTTCCCCGCCCCCGGCACCCCCGACATCTGAACCACAAACACCAAACCACCTCCATCCCGTACCGATTCTGTCCCACCAGTCTCGCCGAAGGGTTTGGTTAGGTCAGCGGGTAGCGGTCAGGTCCGTTATGGCGATTGAGCCTTTTGGGGTGGTGTTGAAGTGGAAATCTACTGAGCGGATGTCGTTCAGGTTTATGCCGGTGAAGTCGGTGAGGGGAACGGTTTGCTGGTGGAAGAAGAAGATTCTCAGGTCTCGGTTGCCGGGCAGGCGGTCGATGAGGCGCGGGTACTGGAGGGCTTTGCCGTACTGCTCCGCGCGTACTGAGCTGGTTTTGCCGGAGCCGTCGGTGAGGACGACGGAGAAATCCTGTGGTTTGCCGACCGGGTTGAGGGGATCGGTGAAATTGACGCCGGCCCGGAAGCGGAGCTCGCGGTAGGCCGAAAGGTTGCGGGCGGCGCCTTCCAGGCGGTTGGTAAAGGTCGCGCCAGGCTTGGCCCATTTGAAGGCGACGACGCCCAGCCCTGGTTTCGGGCCGGTGGTTTCCTGGTGCGGGGCGGTGACCCCCTCCATGTCCGACCGGGCCAGGCAGTTGCGCGGCTGCGGCGCGGCTCCGCCACACAGGCTGACCGACTGGAACCCGCGCTGACTGGCTGCCCCGCCGACGGCGTTCCTGGTCAGATCGGCCGCGACCGTGAGCCGGTTCAGGTCGAGGCGACGATTCGCCGGGGCGTGGTAGCTGATCGGCACCTCTGCCGTACCGAAGGAGCGCGGTGGTTTGGCCGTACCCTCCCAGATCCCCGCGAAGCGCCGCTCGCCCTTGAGGTGGAGCCGGAAGAAGCTGCTGAAGTACGCCAGCGCGACCTCCCGCTGACCCTTCTCGGTCAGCCGGGCCGGCTTGCCCACTGCGCATTCCGAGACCTTGGGGTCATAGCTGAACCAATCGTCGAGCCCACCGAGTCCGCCGCTGGGCGACCAGGTGGTGTTGAAGAAGGCATGGTTGGCGCCCCGAATGATCACCTGGTACTTCGGGCCCAAGTCGCCGGCCTTGGTATACCGGGAGTTGTCGTAGTACTTGACGACCCCTGGACCGACATCGTGGTCGCAGTCTCCGACGAGGGCAGCGATCGGTATCGAGCTCACCGAGCGTCGCTTGAAGCCGCTCGGAGCGACTGCCAGCACGGCCTTCACCCCGTACGGCTTGAGGTCGGCGCCGTCACGTTCAGCGGCGCGTACTACGCCTTCGCCGCCTTGGGAATGCCCCATCAACCCGACGCGGGAGTAGTCGATCGCACCCAGCACCTGTCGCCCGAACGGACCGTTGCCGCGGGTCGTCCACTCGCGCCAGAGATCGAGATGCTTGCGGATCAGCCGGGCCCGGGCGGTCATGGCTTCGTCGTCGGAGTCGGCGCTGCGGTGATTGACCCCGTTGGCACCGATCGAGATGACGACAACACCATGCGCGGCCAGGTTCTTGCCGACATAATCGTAGCCGCGATAGTTCGGGAAGTACTTGTCACGCGGGCAGGGCCAAACGGTGGCGTCCACCCCATACAGGCACACCGCGTGTTGTCCGTGGACCATGACGACCACCGGCAGCCGCCGGCCCAGCGACACCTTCGGCCGGTGGACGACGCCGGTGAGTTCGACCTTGTGGGGTACGCCGGGGAGATTGATCGGGCCGAGATCGTAGGTACCGGTCGTCACCGGCTCCGAGACGTCAACGCCCAGGTCGGCAACCCCAGCCGATGCGCCGGCCAACCCGCCGGCCGCAGCCCCCGAAGGTGCCGCGGGTGCAGGGTTGCCGCCGCCGGTCACCGGCAGAATCAGGCCCAGGGCAACAAGCCCGGCAACTACCGTCACCCGCGCCGTGCGGGACCTCGCGTTGTTGCCCAACGCAAGCACCTTCAGCCTGCTCCTGTTCAGCGCCATCCACTCCACTCCAAGGTCGACCTTACCGACAAGCGGCGCGGCTCAGCCAAAGGCGGAGCCGCTCCGCCGAATCAGTCACACCTTGAGAGACGCCTCAGCTTCCAAAACGCTGCAACTGAGCCTCATCCACTCTTCTTGCGACCGTCGATCGCCAAACTGATGCTGAAGGCAACGATGAGCAGTGCGCCGCCGACCAGAGTCAACGCAGTGTCGCTGAATGCGCCACTGAGCATGGCGATCACCAGGATGGCGAGGGTGGTGACGACGGCGACGGCGATCTTCCAGTCGTCACCGATGATGAAGTCGTACCAGAACTGGCCGAAGGCCTTGAGGAACTTCATTTCTGCACCTCCACGGATACAGCGGGGGTCGCGACGGCCGGCTTGCGGAGCACGGCGACGAAGATTCGGCTGAGCAGCAGCCAGGCGACGAGCAGGACAAGGATCATCAGGTCGTGACCGGGCCAGTCGAGGCTTTCCCGACCGTCGCGGAAGATCCCGATTCCCTCGACCGCCCAGTACGTGCCGAATGAAGCGAGCAGCAGCCCGACGCCGTACTTGAGCAGGTTCTCGTTGATCATCGACAGCGGACGCCGCAGGGCGATCGCAACGCCCAGCACGATGACCACCGCGGCCAGGGCACCCATGCTCGCGCCGGGGATGTTGCCCGCGTTCAGCCCGAAGGTGAGGACGATGAACACGACCTCCATGCCTTCGAGGAACACGCCCTTGAAAGAGACCATGAAGCCGAACAGGTCAAGCCCGCCCTTGGTGTCGCCGGCCGCCTTGGCTGCCTCGACCTCCTCACGATAGATGGCGTCCTCGTCGTGCACTGCCTTGCGCCCGGATGATCGGAGGATCGCTTTCCGCAGCCATTGCAGGCCGAAGATCAGCAGCAGGCCGCCGATCGCCAGCTGCAGCGCCGACTCGGGCATCCAGGTCGCCAGCGCGTACCCGGCAGCCACGGTGACCACGGCGAGCGCGCCGAGTGCCGCGAACGTGCCGGCCAGCGCCGACCGCCAGCCCCGGGTGTATCCCATCGCCATCACGATCGTGGTTGCCTCGACCATCTCCACGAAACACGCGACGAACGTCGCGATGATCAACCCCCACGTTGCCGCGTCCATCTGTCACTTCCTCAGGCTCGATGAAACATATGCTTCCTGAAACAGTAGTTACGAGATCATTGGAGTGTCAATCAGTTGGCCGGCCCCGCTTGCCGCTTCCATGGGTAACGAATAGACTGCTGTAACAGATGCTTCAGATTAACGAAGGTTACGCAAACCTTGGTTAAGCGAGGCTCACCTCAGTCCCGAAGGAAGTACTCATGACCGCGGAACTCTCGGAACGCTCCCCGGAGATCCACCACTCCCACCGCGACGTCACCGGCGGCTGGCTGCGGCCCGCGACGTTCGGCGTGATGGATGGCCTGGTGTCGAACTTCGCCCTGGTCGCCGGTGTCGTCGGCGGCGGCGCGAGCGGCAAGGTCGTACTGATGACCGGCCTGGCCGGACTGGTGGCCGGCGCCTGCTCGATGGCGTCCGGCGAGTTCACCTCGGTGTCGTCCCAGGCCGAGCTGATGCAGGCCGAGATCGCCGTCGAGAAACGCGAACTCGAGATCCATCCGGCCGAGGAGGAACGCGAGCTCGCGCTGATGTACGAGGCGAAGGGCCTGCGCCCCGAGCTGGCCGCCGAAGTGGCCCGCGAACTGACCGCGGACCCGGAGGTCGCGCTCGACGTCCACGTCCGCGAGGAGCTCGGCGTCGACCCCAACGACCTGCCGTCGCCGTGGGTCGCGGCCGGGTCGTCGTTCGCCGCCTTCGCCATCGGCGCGCTGATCCCGCTGATCCCGTTCGTGTTCGGCGTCGGCAGCATCCTGCCCGCGCTGCTGCTGAGCGCGCTCGGCCTGGTGATCACCGGCGGCATCGTCGGCAAGATCACCGCCCGCCCGTTCTGGTACGGCGGCGGCCGCCAACTCCTCCTCGGCGGGCTGTCGGCGGCGGTGACGTTCGCGATCGGTCTCGCAGTCGGAACAGGTCTGTCCTGACAGTGTTGGATAGCCTGTCCTGATGGCGACCCGACGTACGAAGCCGAAGAACCCGGACAGCTGGCTGCTGCTCATCTACAAGGTGCCCAGCGAGTCCTCCCGGGCCCGGGTCGCCGTGTGGCGGGAGCTCAAGCGACTCGGCGGCTTCTACGTACAGCAGGCCGTCTGCGTACTACCTGACCGGGAGGATCTGCGCGCCGGCATGGAGAAGGTACGCGAACGGATCACCGAGCTGGGCGGCTCGAGCGTGTTCCTGACCCTGACGGACGTCGACGACGACGCGCGCGAACAGTTCGTCGAGGGCTTCCGGACCCAGTCGGCCAAGGAGTACGCCGAGATCGTCGAGGAGTGCGACACCAAGTTCGTCAAAGAGATCGAGTTCGAACGCTTCCGGGAGAACTACACCTTCGAGGAAGCCGAGGAGATCCGCCAGGACCTGGAAAAACTCCGCCGCTGGCTGACCAAGGTAGAAGGCCGCGACTGGATGGATGCCGACGGCAAGGACCTGGCCCGAACCAAGGTCGCCAACTGCGAACGCCTACTCGAAGAATTCGAAGCCGACGTCTACGACCGCACCGAAGGCGAAGCCTGACCCACGATCCACCGGCACCCGGTCACACAGAGCGAGCAGCCGGCGGCCCGATCCATTCAGAGCCCGCCGCCCCCGAGCCAGACAAGACATACAGAACCCCAGGTCACATACACCGTGACCTGGGGTTTCTCCGTCCCCGGAGTGGAGCCGCCTGTCGGAATCGAACCGACGACCTTCTCATTATCCAAGCATTCTCGACATAATGCCTGGCCAGAGAGCTATCTCGCCATGAACTGCCTGGTCAGAGCTCGTCTGGCTGGATCATCTGAGGCTCAGATCGGTTCGCCAGGGATCACTGGGGAGCGCTCGCTTTGTGTACTTTTGAGAGTACTTCTACGGCCGTGGGCGGATCCGGTGGGCCGGATCCCCGATTCGCTCCGCCGTAATCTCGGCCCCAGATGGAAAATCCGTCTCGAAGGCGATCTGCTAACGGCCCGACATGGCGATCGCTCGGACCACTACACGCCACCACGACGCCCTCTGACCTTCGCCGACTTGCTCGACATCTTGGAGTCCGGCTTCGAGATGCATGGCGTACCCCGCGCCGCCCCCTGCCGCTTCGGTGGGGACGCGACACCGACCTCACCGTGTCCGCGATCCAGGCGCTCGACCCCTTCCTCAAAGACGGCCAGGACAGGTTCTACCGATCAGGATTCCTACCTCAACCGGTCGTGCGCCTCACCGGGCAGCGTGACGACCGCGGCGAACTACGCGACGGATTCCTCACCTCGTTCGTCAATGTCTCCCACATCCAGCCGATCAAGCACCACGACGAGTTCGCAGATGTCATCAATCTCTGGCTCTCCGTCCTCTCCCGACTCGGCATGCACGCCCGACACATCACCATCTGCGGCCACCTGACGGTATGGCAGCGCGATCAGGTTCGCGGCACAACACCGCGCTTCAAACACCTGGACATGACGCTGGGAGACGTCAACCTCCTCTGGAATGTCGATCAACCCCAACGCATGGCTGTCGACCTCGGCAGCGGCCTCGAGCGCCTCGCCTGGACGAGGTCCCGATCCAACTGGAAGGACCTCGTCTTCGGCCCGTTCGCCAACGCCGCACCACCAGCAACCCTCGACGCCATCCGCACCGCAACCCTCCTACTCGGCCACGGCATCCGCCCCGGCCCCAGAGGCGCCGCCGGCACAACCCGCCGAATCATCAACACCGTCTCAGCTCCCCTCGGCCTAGACCCGACGGTCCGCTTCTCACACAGCTACTGGCAAAGGCTGTCGCCCCTCGCACTCGAGTGGCCAGCCATCGCGTCAGCGATCGAAGACGAACGGATCCGAGGCGGCGCTGCCCGAGCATGAGTCCAATCGCCTGATCCCCAGATACCCTGGCTACGCGCGATGCTCTTCAGCTGTTGGCCAGGATCGGTGCACAGATTGACAGCCACCTCAGCCTGATATCTCGCACTCGAGTGACCACTGCTGCCGACGAAAGGATGAACATGAGCGACGGGAGTTCCAAGACCACGGATCGACTGTGCCCATCGAGCGGCGAGAACGTTGGGCGCATGATCCCAATCCCGGGCTCCGACGACTGGAAGATCAAGTGCCCCACATGCAGCACATGGTGGCACGGCGGCAGCACAGTCCTCCCCGACCACGAGCACCGTTGAGGGGCAGACGTCCAAGAAGCCAGGTAGTGGCTTGTTGCAACTACCTGGCTTCATATCGCTGCCATCGCCGCAACCTGGGCGGCTTCCAACGTCGACAGCCGGCAGTCAGGTCAAGACTGACTTAGTAGTTCTCGCGAATGTAGGAGTACGTCTGGTCGAAAAGCTGCCCTTTGATCGGCAGACCGTACTCCTTCAGGGCCGTTCGGAGCTCACGCCGGACACGCTTGTCGCCGGCGTCGCTGTCGGTCCACCCGGTGTAGGCAACCTCTATGACGATGCGATCGATGCGAAAGACGATGTCCGGCACGATCTTGTGCAATCCAGGTGGCGTGTTCTGTTCGACGATCTGGGTAAGAGCTCCGCTCTTCGGATCCGCCAACCTCTTAAGCGCCTCCTCGTCACCTGCCTCAACCGCACGGTCAGCGGCAACGACGTCCTGGGCGATTCGCAGTGCCTCCTCGAGGAACGCCAACGAATCCTCGACGTTCTCGATCGCCTTGGCACGCAACTTCTCTATACGCTCTGCCAGCGACTGATACACCGGACTCTCGGTCTCGGCTGCGCGGCGCTTGATCCGCGCCTCAATCGAGTCGAGAACCTGCTGGTAGATGTCGCCTTCGTCTTGCGCTGACGGTTCTCGTTCCGGAAGCCTCAGTTGCTCCGCGATTCGCTTGACCAGCGCCAGACCGGCGGCGTCCAGCGTCACCGTCTTCGACGGCATCGACTTCACGCTGACCTCGGACATATGCCCATGGATCAGCTCGGTTGTCTTGGCGCCGAGGCGAGCCCACAGGAACGCCTTGGTTACGTCCTTTGGTCGGATCGACTCGTACAGCTTTGCGAGCCAATGGTACTGCTGCTTGAACGGAACAAGCATCGGGTGCGGATCAAGAAACTCCCACACGGTCTGCAGAGCAACGTATGTCTCAATGAAGTCAGTGCGCTGCGCACTCCCGTCGGGGATCCGCTCGTACGCCTCAGCAAGCGATGCGAATGACGAGTCTGTCGTGTCAATGCCGTCAAACAGATGTAGCAAACGAGTGAGGTCGGCAACGAACTTCCCTGCCAACTTCGACGAGTCAGTGATGTTGAGATCGCCCTCTTCGCCCGTACCCACTTTCGGTCCCGCGATCGCAACACCGATCGCCTTCGCGAGGCCGATGTAGTCGACGACACGACCGTAGTCCTTGCGCTGGTCGGTGATCGGGTTCTTCCATGGCCGGTTGGGACGGGTGATGGTCTGAAAGAGATTCGTCTCTTTGGCCGGCTTGTCGAGGTACAGCACACCCTCGATCGGCGCGTTGAAGCCGGTCATCCACTTAGCAGTGACGACGACAAACGACATCGGATCATCGACCTTCTTGAAGCGGCGCTTGAGCGCCTCCTCCTGCTCTGGAGTTAGCAGGTACTGCTTGTACTCCTTCGGCGTGTCCTTGGAGTCAGCGACGTGCATCACCACACCGACTTCGCGCCCTCGGCCGTCCGGCATCACGGCCGACCGACGGTGAAGCTCAGCCTGAATAGCCCGCGCGTAGGCAACAACCAGGCGCTGGTTGTACGCCACTACCTGCGCCTTCTGCCCGAGTGGCGCAACGTAGGTTAGAAAATGGTCGACGATGTCAGCGCAAACGGCCGCCACCCGCTCCGGGTTGGAGAGGATGGTCTCGATATGCGACGCCTTCCCAGACAGATAGACTTTGTCGTCCTCATCCAGATCTTCCTCGGCCGCTAGTTCCTCGAATGCCTCGTCTAAGGCCTCCTTGTCGAGGTTGAAACCCACTGCTCGGCCCTCGACAACGACCGGCTTCGTGAAGCCGTCGGCGATAGACTGCTCAGGCGTGTACCGCGACATCACGAAGTCGGGATCCGACGGATCACCGAACAGTTTGAAAGTCGAGCGATCCTTGTCCTGGATGGCAGTGCCTGTCGCTCCGAAGAACTTTGCGTTTGGCACCGCCGCACGCCAGGCGTCGCCGAGCTTCCCCTCCTGCGACCTGTGTGCCTCGTCGACAAGCACAACAATGTTCGACCGATCGTTGAGGTGTCCGGCCTCAGCAAACTTATGCACCGTCGTGATGACGACGCCCGGCTCGCCACTGCGGAGCAAAGAATGCAGCTCACGCCGGTTGCGGGGCACGGTCATCCGTGGCATACCGGCCGTCTCGAACATCTCTGCGGTTTGCCGGACCAGATCTTTCCGGTCGGCTATCACGATCACCGTCGGCGCGCTGCCGAACTTCGTTGTCACCGCATCGTCGCGCAACAGACGAGCCGCTGCGAACGCCATCAGCTCGGTCTTCCCCGACCCCTGGTGATGCCAAATCAGCCCACCGGGGCGGTCAGCTAGCACCTTGTCATGGATCGCGAGAGCTGCCTCAAACTGTGGATAGCGCGGCAGAAGCTTCACATCGACCTCGGATGCGTCCCGCGCGTGCCGAAACATCACCAGATCCTTCAGAATCGGCAACACCGTCTCCGGCCGCAGCAAGAGCCTCGCTGCGCGCTCCACACGTGCGGGGCCCGTCATCTTCTTCGGATCGTCTTCAGTGGAGCCCCACGGCGCCCAGATCTCCGAGTCAGGATCAGGAACGGCACGGATGGGAGCCATCCGAAATTCGAGGCCTTCGGTAGCAACATTGAAGACATTCGTTACAAAGAAGTTCGGGCACTCCTCTTCGTAGATGTCGTAGATGTCCTTGGCAGCATTCACCCAGGATGCCGCGTGCTTCACGGGAGTTTTCGTTTCGGCGACGACTAGCGGGTAACCGTTGACGTAGTAGACGATATCGAAACGACGCGGCTTGGCGGCACCAGTGATGGTAACCTCGTCTGCGACCACGAATCGATTGTTTTCCAGGTCGTCAAAGTCAATGAGCCGACGAGGCACATGCTTCCCGTCGATCGTCGGGAACGAGTGGTCGCCACGCAGCATCACGGTCAACCGTTCATTGGCGGCAACAAGCCCGTTAGCGGCATCGAGCACAGCCTGATTGAGTTCGTGAAGGACCAGCTCCGCGGATTCGGGATCACCAGCGAGATCCGGATTCAGTGCAAGTAATGCCCCACACGCCCATTCCTCGATGATGACGTCGTGCGCGACACGAGGCAGCGCATCGCCCGGGATGTACTCCCAGCCGGCTTCCTCGGCCCACTCGAGCAACGATCGTTGGATAGTACTGGCCTCTGTCCACCCCATATCAGCTCATTGCCTCCAGCAAGGCGTCGTACGACTCTGGAATCTCGATCTCCTGGTTGAGCAGAGCGGCCAGGATGGAGGACCGGAAGTTGCGGAGACAGATGCGCTCAGCCTCGGCCGCGTCGATACTCAGGGCGACGGCGTTGAAGCTGGAAATAACCATCGCCTGTACTGCGTGGTCAGGAACCGGCACTTGGCGAGCGATGTACTCCTTGACTGAGAGGTTCGTGATACCGGTGGTTCGACGACTGAAAGCACGTGTTATTCCGCTGTTCCAATCATGCTGGAGACGCCAAAAGAGATAACGAGGATCGATCTTTTCGGCATCAGGTCTGATGAGCCTCTGGAAATCGGTAGGAACACACGGAGGAAGCCCTTCTCCAGCAATCACTACCCGACCGACAGGCTGCTCTGGTGAACCACCCGACCGCTCCAGAACGATATCGTTCGGTTGAACCTGACGTGGCTCAACCTGCTTCCGTGAGAACGACCTCATTGGCGAACCATCGGTCACAAAGTCTGCCGTGCCAGGACTATAAATTCGCGGACCCAGTGCGAGCACGTCAACCTCGCTCTCGCCCTCAGGCGAACCCCAGATACCGCCAATTACATGCGCGCAAAGGTCGACGATAGGAATCTCGTCACCAGCGACCGACTCAAAATGGTCTGCTAGCAAGCACCGCAAAAGGTGGCGAGCTTTGGCCACTTCTCTCGCCAACCCGTCGATATGAGCATCCAGAGCCGCAATGATGTCCACGATGCGGCGCTGCTCAGCGCGAGAGGGGAGAGCGACTTGGTACTCGCCGAACTGCGACTCCTTCCATCTATTTCGGCTGGCTGTCGTCCCGGTGCTCACTCGCTCGATGGCGGCCCAAACTGAGGGCTGCCCGAAGTGAAGTTTCAAGAACTCCGGCATCAGGCGTGCGTCACATTCAAACAACGGGAACTCATTTGAGACGTAGGAGCCATCCAGGTCAGCATTTACTAGCCCAAAGGATCCCTTCCACGCGAACATACGGTTGTAGATAAATTGTCCAGGCTGCGCACGATAGAAGCGGGTCGCCTTGGAGTTATCCGAGGTTACGACCTCACGCAAGAATGGACCGGCGGCGTACCATCTCACGCCCAGAAGCGGGTATTCGACGCCGGGGGCGACTTTTACGACGTCTTGGATCTGAGACGTCACGTCGCCCAGGCGTACCAGTTCCCACTCACTCATCGGACGCCTCAAGCATGCTCAGGTCAATACCGGCTGCAACGAGGCGTCCGAACATGACGGCCTCCGTGCCGATGCGATGCTGGCGTGCGTCGGCATACGAGATCAGCGCCGTACCGAGATCAGCGGTCTCCTCGGCTGCGACCTTAATGTAACGGCCGATATTCAGATCAAAACTGTTCCGCTCGATCTCCTCGAACGGTACGAGCCGAACCCCAGCGACGCCTTCACCATCAGGGTCCTCGCCCGTGCGGTAGGCATCGACGAGTGCCGTGATGTGCCCATCAGACATCACGTTCTGATTCTTCGCTTTGTCGAACCGGGCCGAACCGTCAACGAAGAGCACATGATCTTTGCGCTCAGCGAGCTTCTGGCCGCGGAAGATGAGCAAGCAAGCCGGGATCGACGTCGAGTAGAAGAGGTTTGGCGGCAGACCGACGACGGCCTCAAGTAGATCCTCCTCGATGAGGCGCCGCCGGATCTTCGCCTCCGCGCTACCGCGAAACAGCACCCCATGCGGCATAACGACACCCACGCGACCGATGCCGGAGTTCATCGACGAAACCATGTGCTGGACGAAGGCGAAGTCGCCGTTCTGTGCCGGCGGGACCCCACCGATCGCCCGTGGGTCGGACTCCCAGCGATCGGCCCCCCAATTCGACAGCGAGAACGGGGGGTTGGCGATGACAACGTCGAAACTCCGAACCGCGCCGCTCCTGTCTTTGAATGCGGGCGCGCGGAGGGTGTCTCCGCGCTTGATGTCGAAGTCTTCGATCTCGTGCAGGAACAGGTTCATCCGCGCGATCGACGAAGTCGTTAAGTTGATCTCCTGGCCGTAGACGCGCAGGGTGCGATGATCCTTGCCAGCATCACGAAGCTGATTGATGGTCGCGACGAGCATTCCACCTGAACCGCACGTCGGATCGTAAACAGACTCGCCAGGCTCTGGGTTCAGGATGCCGACAAGAAGATTGACCACCTCTCGAGGCGTGAAGAACTCCCCCGCTCTCTTCCCAGACTCGTCGGCAAAGTTCTTCAGCAAGTACTCGTAGCCAGCACCGAGAAGGTCGTGGGACACCGTCGAAGGGTCGAGGCGGATCTGGTTGAACGCCTTGATCAGCCCCAGCAGCGCAGACTCGGGGATCCGCTCTTTGTTGCCCCAGGAAGCATCCCCGAAGATGCCGGCCAGCGACCGTGGGTTCGCCTTCTCGATCCGCTGGAACGTCTTCACGATCTCTGCACCGAGGTTGGCGGTCTTCCCAGTGGCTTCGCTCCACAGCGTACCCTTGGGCATCTCGAAGCGATGGAAGTCCGCCTCGATCTCGTCGTCGAGGTCATCTCCGTACTCTTCAATCGCCTCGTCGTGCTCGTAGACCCAGGTGTCGCTGATCCACTTCCAGAACAGCATCGGGAAGACGTACGTCTTGAAGTCGGCCGCGTCCACAGGCCCGCGGAGGGCGTTAGCAGCGGCCAACAGACGGGATTCGAGCTCTTGCTGAGTGATCGTCACAGAGATGGAGTCCTTCGTAGTGAGTCGGTCTCTCTAAGTATGGAGGAGAGCGCCGACATGACACAGGATTCGCCGCCGCAGACCACAGCCGGGAAATCTCACCACGGATGCGTCAGCCGAGCTCGGCCCTGCCTTCCGCGCCGGGCTGGAACCGCGGTGGCATGCCCGTGACAGCTTGGAAGCCTTCAGCGGTGCCGCACTTCTTGATGAGGTAGTTCACGTAGGCTCTCGTATATCGGTAGGACTTCGTGGGCTCGTCGTACTCGCAGAAGTCCGGTTTGGTGCGGTCCGGGTGTGGATCACCGGATGGAGGCCGGACTTGTTCTCGCCTCCAGGCCGCGGCGAAGTGATTCAGGTTGAACGCGAACGGGATGCTTGACTCAACCTCGGCCGCAGCAGACTTCGGCATCAACCTTCCGAGTCCTGACACGGGCTGCTTCCGGTCCCGGACGATCACCTGTCCTCTACGACCCATCTTCTCCACTGCTGCACGTTCTACATCGGTCAGGTCGTCATATCGGGTGAACTGAATGGCAATGGCCTCCGGATCCTTCGGTGCGAGCTCGATCGTCGCTCGAAGCCGGAACTCGTACCGCGAATCAATGACGGTGGCCTCGGCCAACCCAGATTCGTAGTCCGTGATGAATCCCTGAAGGTCGGCCGGCAGCGTCTTACGGAGAGTTCTCAGTGCTTGCTCGCCCTGCGGACTGAAGGTACCCACGAAGAGCGGTATGCGAAGGCGGAGCGCCAGCGATCGATCGTCTCCGAACTGGTTCGTGAGCTCTTGCTCGTAGTTGATCAGGAGCGCGTGCGCATGACCGGACAATGTGACCATGAGGGCTGCATCGGCATGTGCGTGACGATGTTCCAGGCGATTGCGGAGCCGGATGAAGAGGCTGAGGTTCGCCCGTACGACATCTGCGGAGTCGGGCCAACGCTCACGTAGGCAGCGCTCCAACTCCCACATCTTCGGTTCGCCATCGATCCTGAGCAGACGCTTCTTGCGGTTCGGATCCCAGTATCGATAGTCAACAAGGTCGCGGATGAACTCCGCGTGCAGGAGGTAGAGCCACGCGAGGTGCATGTGGACGACAAAGCCCTCGAAAGATCGGGTCTCGGCCGGATCGTTGTAGAGCCGGACCGCGAGACACGCTTCTTCGACGCTGGCGTCCAGCGTCGACTGCCATCGAGGAGGGCGCGCCATCTAGCGATCATATTCAGAACGCCGCTTCGAGAGAATGCTTCGAAAGCTGCAGACGGCGCGCATATCCGTGTCCCACGACGAATTGAGAGCGTGATGGCCAGGTCTCGACCGCGAAATCCCGGCCGGCATCCACTCAGCCTGCATCGACAACACCGGCGATTGGAGGGCTGTCAGCTCCACGTAGGGTACAAGGAGGGGCGCGTCGTGCCGCAGCAACCGCCTGCGCTCCGGCACGACGCGCAGATCCCTCCGTAGGGATATCAGCCGGTGTAGCGAGCAGTCACGACGAAGGTGGTACCACCAAGCGGTTCTCCCACCGGGGTCGCAGCCCAGGCTGCGAGTTGGGCGTCGTCTCCGTTGCTGAGGTTCAGCAGGTTGACCAGTTCATCGAGGTCGGGTGCGGTCGACCGGCGGCACTCGAGGATTGAATCGCCGGAGGCTGCTCCGTACTCCTCGCCAGGGTCGTCGGGCACCCACCGGTAGATGCCGATACTCCACGCGTCCTGCGGCGAGTCTTCATCCGGAAGTGGCGCTGACATATCTAGGAAGAAGTTGTCACGTTCGTCGCCCCAAGGGTCGTCCTCGACGAGGAACTCGCCGAGCTCCAGTCGCGCTCCGGTACTGGTGGTCTTGACGTACGCGTCGTAGAGCAGTTGCAGATCGGCGACCGCCCGGCGACGATCCGCGGCATCCCCTTCGCTTTCTTGCTCGTCCAGGCGCCGCCGAGTCGCATCGCTCAACGCCTCCTCCGAGGTGACGAAGGGCGCATCGTTGTCCCATATCCGGCGAGTCGCATCGTCAGGTGGTCTCACGCCCTCGGAAAACTCGGCCAACCCATGCCTTAGGTCGCGCGCCTCGACTTCCAGCTCAGCCGCGACCGCGACTCGCACAGGCGGTGGCGCGGACGCTGTCGCCTCGTCCAGATCCTTGAGGGCATAGCCAAGACGCAACATGATGTGCTGGTACCAGAGGCTATGCGCGCCGACTCGCAGCGCGAGACGGGCCTCCGGATCCACGAGCGCCTCGATGTGGTCGGTGGGATAACGACGGTAGCGGTCGTCTCGCTCGTCTTGGACGCTTACCGGCACGGTCGTGTACGCCGAGACGCGGTTCAGCGCGTCGACGATTGGGCCGGCCACAGCCTGGTTTTCGACGCTGGTGACCGTTGTGGAGAGGACGCCGCTCGGTCCTTGGTAGGTGGCGAGGATCTGGACCTTGCCACGGTTTGGGTGCTGGGAATAGATCGTCACAGGTTTCCTTCTGCCTCGGCGCATGACACCCCGAAGACGGGAACGAGGTACGGGGACAGAGACGGTGGCGCAGGCACAATCCCGCGCTCCGTGTCTCGAAGAGATCTGGTGGATGCTCAGGTACGGTCCCGGGCCCCTTGCCACAGATGACGGTACACAGCCCAGTCAAGGGCAAGCAGCGGCGTCACTATCCATCCCGATCTGGCGCATCCGTCGAGAGAATCGGGCATGCGCAGACAGGGCTCGGACACTCGTCTGAGCCCTAGGAATGGCCTGGGGCTCTTCTCGGGTGCCATCAACGATGGCCCCACCGCCCGAGCGTGACCGCAACCGTGCCATTCGGAGCCCTTGCCCGACCTGGGGCCAAGGGATATCAGCAGGGCCAGTGGCGCCAGGATGAGGCCACGAGCAGCCCCAGCACGGCCCGACAGCTCCAAGGCTCTCCGAGGGCATGCACTCCGGTCACAGTCCGAGAGCGCTCATACACGCGTGGAGGGGCCAACGCTCGCACACCGGTTGCGGCCTACACCTGTGCGGATACTTCTGGACCCAGCCCGGCTTTGTGTACTTCTGTGTGTACCTGGCGGATCCGGTTCGAGTCGAAGGCCCTCTGACTCAGGCGTTTTGCCTGGTCAGAGGGCCTTTGGTGGAGCCGCTGTTTGGCTCCGGGTGATGGTTGACGTGGTGGCTTCGGTTGTTGGTTGACACCATGGTTTGAGATTAGTCCTGGGTTCTGGGGATGGACGCGTGCTTCTTTCGCACGTCGCCTTGGGTGGTGCGGGGGACGGTTTTGAGGAGTTGGGGGCCGTCCCAGATGTGGAGGAGTTGGTGGGTGACGTGGACGTCGACGTTGTGGCCGGCGGCGGCTTTGCCGAGGCAGATTTGTTGCCACGAGACGGAGATGACGCCGTTGGAGCCGGCGCGGCGGGCGATCCAGTCGTCGCCGGTGCGGTCCTCGAGGGGCGCTGTGGGGACGCGGGTGGGTTCGGTGCGGCGTTGGAAGCGTTCGACGGGCGGGATCATGCCGATGCCTTGGTGCGGCCGGTCATGGTTGTAGGTGGTGACCCAGGCGTCGAGCTCGGTCTGGGCGGTGGCCAGGTCGGGGAAGATCCGGTCGGTGCGGAACTCGGCACGCAGGGTACGGTGGAAGCGCTCGACCTTGCCGGTGGTCGTGGGCGAACGTGGTTCGGTGAGCCGGTGGATGATGCCGTTCTCGCGGCAGATCCGGTCGAACAGCACCTCCGCGGGCGGGTGGTTGAACCGGCCGGTGAACACCTTGCCGTTGTCGGTCAGGATCTCTTCGGGGACGCCGTACAGGCGCATCGCGGCGGCGAGCCCGTCGCACACGCGCGGTGCGGTCTCACGCGGCATCAGCCAGGCGCAGACGCAGTACCGGGAGTGGTCGTCGATCCCGGTCAGCGCCTTGGCCCGGCGCCCGTCGGCCAGCTCGAAGCCGCCGACCACGTCCATCTGCCACAGCTCCATCGGCTCTGCCCGTTCCCAGCGGCGCCAGTGCTCGTCGCGGCGCCGCCGGGCCTGCGGGTCGATCGCTCCGGCGCGGACCAGCGCCCGGTAGATCCCCGACCGCGACGGCACCACCACACCGTCCAGCTCAGCCAGGCCCGGGTCGTGCTGCAAGTCGTACAGGATCCGGCGCGGACCCCAGCCCGGATGCACCCGGCGCAGTTCCAAGATCCTGGCCTCGACCACCCCGCCGAGCTGATGCGGGCACGACCCCGGCCGGCGCGAACGCGGCGCCAAACCCGCGAGACCTTCGTCCTCGTAACGGCGCAGCCAGGCGTGCACCGACTGGCGTGACACTCCCCACTGCTCGGCGACCTCGGACACCGACCGTCCGTCAGCCAACACCGCGAGTACCGCCTGGTACTTCTGCTCTTGCACGCTCAACTCCTGCAACATGAGTCGAGTGTCAAGAAACAACCGAAACCACCGTCAAGCATCTACCGGAGCCACGTAAAGCAAGAGCCCAAGCCAACCTGTCAAGGATGACCCGGACTCATACACTTTGGTGGAGCCGCCTGTCGGAATCGAACCGACGACCTTCTCATTACGAGTCGAGCGAAGGGTGTCTACGGCCATCCAAACGACCGGCAACCAGGTGGAGGAGAGGGGCACCAGGTCTACCGCCGTCTGTCCCAGTCCACCTCCTTGTTAGCAACTCTGTTAGCACGATCTAAGGGTTTCCGAACCCGAGCCAAGCCGCGATCACAACTGCCGCTACGCCGCCAACTACGGTCACAATCAGGGGGTGGGTTGTCGCCAGGCGCCAGGCTCGGCGCTGCAAGCTCAATCGCTGGCTGGCGACGACCGGCACAGCAGTTGAGGACTTGTCCAGTTGTAGGGCTGCCTGAACTGCGTTCTGAAGCAGAGTAAAGACGCCGTTGACCTCGACCTCGGTACCATTGAGCACCTGGACTTTGACCTTGTTGTCGTACACATACTTACCCGCCTCAACCCAGGGAAGGGCGCGCTCTTCCTTGACCTGCCGGATGTAGAGGCGGACGGTGCCCGGCCTGAAGCCGTACCGGTCCATGGTCTCCTTGGCTTCTGCCGCGCTGTCCCGGAACAGCTTGCCGGTCGTGTGCTCGCCTGAAACCGCAATGTCAACATTGTGCCGATATTGCTTGGCGGCCTCCAACGCTGCGGCCTCGGTTGCCGCCAGCACTATCCAGAGCCTTTCGGGGTCATCGTCGCCAACCTCGACCTCGAAGTGCCGCATATCCTGTCCCATGGCGCTCAGGGTAGCGAGCACGTACGCCACACCTGCCCCGTCCTCCTGATAGCTGCCAACCCAGGTCAGCGCGGTGCGGGTCAAGAGTCGGCTTGCCGATCCCGTAGGGACGCCGTAGGCGCTCTTGATGCGTGGCGTGCTGGCCGTACGATCGAGCGGCCAGGGGGACGGGGCCAAACCGCCGGCCTTAGCCCGATCGCCACATCGGGCCTGTTGGTGGAGTGAGCGGTTCGGGGATCGGCAGTACGCAGATGGTGCGCGCGGCGGAGGGCGTCGGCCGGCAGGTCGTAAGCCCGGGGCGCGCTGCGCGCCGCTTGCGGCGCGCCTTGATGCTTAAGAGGTCAATCCGGCAGACGGTGCGCTGAGGTGGCCGTATGGGCTGGCCGTGGGGTGCAGATCCTGCCCCGGATGAAGGCTCGGTGGTACAGCCGGGGCCACCACCACAGCAAGTGGACCTGCCGGGGTCCTACTTGGCCCAGCCGGTGCCATTGCAGGCTGGGCAGGGTTCGTGTTCGGGGACGGTTATTACCTTGCCGTTCTTGATGCGGGTTTTCTGGATGACCTTCCACGACGTGCCGTTGCAGGCGGGGCAGGGCTGTCGCGATGGCCGGGTGGGCTTCGGCATCGCTGGTCCGTTCGGGTCTGGGCGTGACCGCGCCCCTGGCTCGGGAGGAGTTGAGGAGGGGTGACCGAGGCAGGGGCGCGGAGTGGAAGGCAGGGTTGACGCGGACACAGGGATCGGCACGCCAACCCCGCCGCTCAGGTGGTGCCGGTAGGAATGACTCGCCCGGCCGTGAGGAGCTGGAGGTGGTTCTTGACCTCCACGGGGTGACCGATTCCAGCGAAGTGATGGAGGCTCGGGACCAGAACCGTCGTGATGTCCTCGGCGGTCAGTTGCGTGACCATCGCGTTGAACGCGCTACGGCCCGACGTGCGGTCTTCGACATGGACTCTGTCGAGGTCGTAGCCCCATTCGTCAGCGAAGCGCGCCATGCTCTCGCGCACTCTGGTCACCTCGGACTCGGTGATCAGCAGGTTCGCGTTCACGTACGCGACGGCCGGCGCCTTCCCGGTCACTGTTCCGTCTCCGCGGGATCGTTCGTGATTCGCAGAGTCCTGTGCTGGCGCCGCATCAGCTCTTCGAAGCGGGCCGCTGCCGCCGGTTCGGAGATGTGGTCGATGACCTTGTGCTCACCGAGCCAAACGCGGACCCGGCGTTTCGGCTGTTCCGTGGTCGGCGTGCTCATAAGGCGTTCCCGCGTGTGCGGCGCAGCAGGCCGAGGAGGACGCCGTCCAAGGCGACACCAGCAAGTACGAGGAACCAGAACGCCGTAACCATGATCAACACCCGTTGTCGTTGAGGACGAAGCAAGCGCTTCGGTAGCGGCATCGATGCGCTACGTGATCAATCGTGTCGGCGGGTGAAGACGGCAACTTTCACAGCTTGTGAAAGGGCGGACGGCTTGTCAGAGACCGATCCAGGCGGCGTACCGGGTAAGGGCCTCGGACGGATGCCGCGATGTGGACAGCAGATCCATCACCACGCCCCGTACGTGCGGGTGCCGGCGGGCTTGTCCGGGCGCAACCTGACGGGCGGTGTGCAGATGCCGCAACGCGTGATCAGGAAGATTCAGGCGCTGGTACGCGCGCGCAAGGTCGAAGTGGTGATGCCCAATCCGCGTCGGCAGCCAGCCGCGGGGGAACTGGATGAACTCGCCCAAGTGGATGGCGTGCGAGTAGTCGCCCAGCTCAATCATCGTGATGACCCGGTGCGCGGCGACGTTGGTCGGACCGAACCCGAACCAGAATGTCTCCAGATCCTCACCGGTACGACTCGCGAAGCGCTCGGCCTCGTCAAGGTAGTCGCGAACCGTCGACGCATCCCCCGTCCGCGCCGCAAGGACAGCGGCGCCCAAGTAGAGCTGACCAGAGGCGATCAACGCCCCCGGCGTTCGCGCGTCCGTCCCCTCAAGGTGAGCCCTGCCGGCAGCGTTCAGATTCCAGCACGTCTCATAGTCGCGTTTGCGCAGATACGCCGTGACCCGCAAGTACTCACGAGCTGCACGCAAGGCGGGCGCTCGATCTCCGGCCTGTCCGGCAGCCCAGTCCATTCGATTCAGCGCGGTCAAGGACAGATCCGGATAACCCGCCGCGATCCCCACCGTGTGCGCACATCGATACGCTTCGGCGAGCAAACCCCACGCGTCGGCGCGATCGGCACCCGTCCAGGTGTTCGCCGCCGCATGCAGCTCGGCGTACAGGCCCGGGAGCACCGGCACCATCGATTCGTACCGCGCCGCCTGGCCCACGATGTTGGCGCCGCGCACGGCTTCCCGAAGGACATGCAACGGCCGGGGCGTGATCGACTCGTCAGGCTCCAAGTCGTACAGGTCGAGCTGCGTACGTACGCGACTCAGCATCTTTCCCAACCGCTGATCCTGCGTCGTTTCAGGCAACGAATCGTCCAGCAGTACAGCGACCTCGACGCCGAGCGCCCGGGCACAGGCCGCCAGAAATCCCTCTGTTGCCGGCCGACTGCCGCTCTCGACCTTGGTCAGCAGGCTGTACGAGACATTCGCCAGCGTCGCCAGACCGTGCTGAGTGAGCTGCCGGTGCTTGCGAAGCAGGGCGATCCTCGTGCCCACGCGCGCCCCATCGTCCATGACCATATTGTGCCGGGCGCGCGGGATCTCACAGCTAGTGATTGCGAGTCGGGTCCACGAACTATCGGGGGTCGACTTCGTCTCGCTGCGCGCTGATCTTCTGGATCAGCCTCTCTTCAACCTTCTTGAGGCCGCCCCGGGCTTCCGATCCGATCTGGAGTCGGGCTGTGTCCAGGGCATCCCGAACCTCACGGCGAATCTGCCTTTCTGGCATTCCAGCGCATTCAGCGCGCACGCGATCCGCCAGAGCCACTAGATCCTTTGGAAGGCGCTCGCTCCGCGAGATATCCGTCAACAGTGGAAGGCTGTCTCGCATGTCCTTCTCGATCTGACTCCGGAGCGGCCCAAGCCGCAGAAATTCGGTTAGGAAATCAGGACTCAATGCTGGCGATCTAGGCGCATCCGGACCGAGACGGATGCTTAATTCTTTCGCGAGGGAGAAAGCGGTTCTATCCAAGGTGACCCACCACGACCTATACCCCATAGGAGATGCAAGTTCTTGACGCCGAAGCTGCATCACCCCCACGCAGTTCTCGACATCGTGCGCAACCAGGCGTTGCCTTGTCAACGCATCAAGCTCGTCTTTATCACTTGCCCGCCGCTTCTCGTGAACCTCGTTCCAGACTTCTTGAACCGCAGCCCGGAGCTGTAGCGGCGCACCATCCGAAAGGTCCGTCAGATCGCGATGTCGTATGCCAAAATCTTCCCTCAGCAAGTCCCGCACATCATCCATTGGTCTCACTTGGCCACGAAATCCATTGAGCCACGCCGAAAATTCAAGCCTTGAACGACCGGTCGACGCATACACCGAATAGAGGAACGGAACCGAAGCCGACCTCCAGTCATTTGCGCCAACCCGAGAGAAGGTGAGGCATTTATTGATATGTCGCTCAACTTCTTCGATGACTCAATCGGTTACATAAAGCCTTAAACCAGCATCCAGTGCAGCCCGCAAGAGCACCGTGTAATGACGCGCCTGACGGTCGAGTAGCAGAGTCTCTGCTAGCAGCGGGAGTATAACCGTGGTATCTAGCCACAGATCTCCTTCCGAGAATATTTTTACTACGACCTTCTGCACATCTGGGGTCTCTCGGAGAAACGCAAACAGAGTATAGGCGTCGGCCAACCGGCGAAGATGTCTCTGAGTTGATTCAGACGGCTGATCGAGGACCTGACAAACGATCTCCACTGCCTGAGCCTGGGTCAGTCTGTCGAGTGAACCAGCCTTCGCGTCTGCCGCAGCTGAGAAGATCTCGCCAGCCTCGATCTGTTGGACCTCGCCGGTGGCAACGGCGCTCGCGAAGCCCTCCCCTCGCCGCACTAGCACGTTCTCGATTGCATGGCGCAGGTCCTTAGCTGCTTGCTGGGCATACTGATCACCAGCCTCGACATCAAGAGTGGCTTCAGCGATAGCAGCCCGAATTTCATCTTCAAGACTCTGTTCATCGAGAAGAAATTGCGACACATTCTGCCGGAGATGCAGATTCTCGGCATGCGACAGACAATAGTCATCCGTGGAGCGATGATGATTCACAGGGCCATGCTTGTTTGAGAGCCGACTGAGCGCACTGCGAGTAAGAGCCCGCACTTGAGTCGGATTGCCAGCTCCGAGAAGGCTGATTATGCTGCCTTCAATTTCCGACGCCTTCGCACGGTGGTCGGTGTCGGTATCGTGGAGTTGCGCGAGCACCAGCGATTCGAAACAGCTCTTCGTCAGACCCTTACCAGTCGCCTTGTCGCGATTGTCTAACGTGAGATGCAGCAGGGCCAGCTTGGCATCCTGCCGTTCAAGAGCTGGGGCGACAACGACGCCGATACCTCGGCGACTAAGCAAGGGGTCAACGAACTGCTGCGATAGCTCCTCGGCCGCCGTCTGCCTTTGTGGGTGAGAAAGCTCGCGCTCGGTAAACCACGAGCGGTCATGAATGTCGAGGTGGATACCATGTCCAACGCGCAATTCAGTGCGCAAGCCATCTGCCTTTGCACCAATATCTTGATTGGTTGCATACAGCAGGCGCCGCACGCCTGGCATCGTTTCCGAGATGCGCCCAACGGTTGCCCGAACCTTGGCCGCCCAATCTTGTGCAACTGAGTATTGAACTGCAACCTCGGGCTCTTCATCGGGAATGTATAGCTCGCCATCGCGCCCACGGTCACCACTCATCGTCGCCATGGTTCGGAGACTCGGGAATTCCACTGATAGATACTCTGCTGCGAATCTCTCGAACACTTGCCAGTCACCTGCAGTGAGCTGCTCAAGTGCGAGGGTGAGACGTGGCGATGGCATGCACGTAACCATAGAGCCCCGGAAAGGATTCGCCAATGCTGCCAGCCGCATGTCTGGAATTGACAACACACAGACGTTCGTTCAAGTGAATGCGTCAAACGCGCCACGCGTGCCTTAAGTACGCGAGTCAACGGCGCGCTGGAACAACGCGCCTGATGGGTAGTCCGCGAGATCCAACGTGCGGACATGTTTGAAGCCGTTGTGGAGGTAGTAGTTGTGGAGGCCGGTGTTGTCGGTCCACACATCGATGCGCAGCCAGTGGAGGCCGAGGCGGTGGGCTCGGTGGCAGGCCCAGTCCATGATCTCGGTGCCCAGGCCGGCGTGCTTGCGGCGGACGATCAGGCGATGCATGTACATCGCCGGGTCAGCCTGCTCCTCGGGAGTCCAGAGGCGCGGGTCCGAGAAGGTGTCCAGTGCGACCGTGGCCATGGTGGCTTCGTTCTCGTCACGAACCATCCAGGTCTCACCAGCCTCGATGCTGGCGAGGATGCGGCGGTTCTGCTCCTCCGGGGTCGGCCACGCGACGGCCCATTGGTCGATGCCGCGTTCGGCCAGCCAGCCGCTCGCCTCCGAGCGAAGCGTGAGGATGACACCCAGGTCGCTGGCGTCGGCGCGCTCGATGATCATGCTTCGGCGTCCTCTTGCGCCAGGTACGCCCGCATGTCGCCGAGTTCGTAGATGACGCGGTTGCGGTCACTGGCGAAGGTGGTCAGCGTCAGACGAAGCGGACGCTTGTCACTGTAGGTCGTACGCGCGTACACGATGACCGGCGTACCCGAACCGAGCTGAAGTTTGCGGGCCTCGTCCGGCGTCGGCATCCGTGCCGTGATCTCGTCCCGGTAGCCGATCTCCTCATAGCCAACCTTGGCCATCGCCCGAATCGCACCACCCGGGACGTCGTTCGGGACAAGAAGCCCGGCCTGCTGGGCAATGTCCATCGGGTAGTAGCTGGCCTGAATGCTGAGCGGCTGGTTGTCGGCGTAGCGAACGAAGCCGCGGGAGACCAACGCATCCCCCTCGGTCACCTGCAGCCGGTTGGAGAAGTCGGGGCCGGCCACTTCAAGACTCATCGCAAAGTCGCGGTACTCGGCATGCCGCCCTTGCTCCGCCATCTCGGACTGGAACGCGTCGGCCTGGTCGCTGGCGCGACGATCGCGGGACTCGGCCCACGTGGCGTGATAGTCGGCCATGATCCGCTCGCGCACGATCGTGCCGCGCCCCGGCGTACTGGTGACCATGCCTTCGTTCTGAAGCATGCCGAGCGCCAGCCGGACGGTGTTCCGGGACACGTCGTGCGAAGCCATCAGGTCTTGCTCGGTCGGCAGACGTTCGCCCGCCTTGATCTTGCCGGTACGGATCTGCTCGCGCAGCTCGGCCGCGATGCGCTGGTACAGGGGTGCTGACTGTGCCATTCGAGGGAACCTCCTGGTTCGTACCAACCAATGGTCCCATTTCCCTTGACTTCGCGGCAACCCGTTGGTAAATATTGGTCTCGTACCAAAGGTTGGTACGAATCCAATGAAGGGACCAAAGCATCATGGGTATGCCGAGAAGGATCATGGTCGAGTTCGGCGACACGTTCCCGCACGGTCTGTTCGCGGTCTCGGAGGTCACTGCGGCCCGGGACTTCGAGAAGTCCACCAAGACCAACCCGGTGCAGACGATCGACGAGGACTCCGGCTTGCCGGTCTGGACCCTCGACGTGATGGACGGCGACCCGGAGGCGCGCAAGGCGGACCGGACGTTCACGATCCGCATCATCACCAAGGTTCAGCCGGTGCTGCCGCCAGCTCTCCCCGGTCTGCCGTTCACGGCGATCGAACTGCAGGGCATGACCGCCGCGCCGTGGGTCGACACCCGGAGCTGCTCGGCTCCGGACGAGGGCCGTTCGCACCGGTGCCGGGCGCGGCAGGGCTGGAGCTTCCGGTGCATGGGCATCCGGGCGCCGAAGAACATGCCCGGCTCAGGCGCGACCGAGCAGAAGGCGGCCTAGTCATGACCGTCGCGGAGAGCGTTGACCCCGGTCAGTACCTCGCGTACCAGAACGGCCGCGCGGCCTTCCTGTTGAGCGAGCTGCTGACCGGCGATCCGAGCAAGTTCGTTCGCTTCGAGGCGCGTACTTGGCTCAACCAGCATCAGGCGTGGCTGTCCGACTCCGACGAGGAACGGGACGCCTGGGAAGACGGCTACGAAGACGACGAGGAGGAAGAGGTCCCGGCCGATCGCGAGGTCAACCGGGTCCTCTACTCCGAAGGATGGCTGTGATGACCCCGTGGCGTCAGGCCGCGCCGGGGGAACTCTGCACCTGCGGGCGGCAGGCACGGGAGGTCTTCGTTCGTGCGGACGGCGACGAGATCGGCTATTGCGGCGTCCCGGACGGCGGCTCGAAGTCGGGTCCGTGCCCGTTCTGCGGCAAGCGCCGGCACTCCCCCGGCCCGTGCCCGCGGTACACACTCCGGCTCCCGGCCGATCCGGTGACGTGCGATGACCCGCGACCGAACGGCGGCTGATCGACATGGCGAAGATCAAGGGCAAAGAGGTCGGGTCGGGGCCGGTGAACTTCCGGTCTCCCTCGGTCGCGATCCGGCTCAAGTGGGTGGTTCTCTGGTACTCCCTGCGGGCAATCATCCGCGCGCTCGGTTGGGTGATCCGGCGTCCGGCACTCGTCGTCGTACCGCTGCTAGGACTCAAGGCGTACCAGCTCTGGACCGGCGGCGACGCATGGTTGGTCATTGCGACTGCGGCTGTACCGGCGACCGGCCTAGCTGGCTGGCGCTGGCAATGGCCCGACTCCTTCGCGCAGCGAGTCGTCTGGCGGATTCGTGGGTCACGGCGACGCTTCATGGAATACCGGACCCGCTGGGACACGACGATGCGGGCGCTGAACCTGACTGTTCGCCTGGACGATCGGACCTACGTACCCCGGATCATCAATGTCCGGTCGTCCGGCACGGTCGATCAGGTCACCGTGCGGTTGCTGCCGGGACAGATCCTGACCGACTACGCCGAGCACTCCGAGCGGTTGGCTCGTACCTTCGGCGCTGAGGACTGCCGGGTTCGCTCGGCCGCCTCGATGATCCCGGCATGGTGGCCGGGAGGTACTGAGGGTTGGATGGCTCGCTTGTTCGGCTGGGCGTTGCCTCGGCGGAGCGATCGGCTGGTCTTGTGGTTCCTGACCAACGACCCCCTACGGGAGATCGTCACACCGATCCCGGCCGCCGATCCGCCGAACCTTCAGGCACTCGAAGTAGCGCGCCGCGAGGACGGCCTGATGTTCCGCCTTCGGTTGCTCTACACACATCTGCTGGTGGCTGGTGCGACCGGTGCCGGTAAGGGCTCGGTGCTCTGGTCGATCATCGCGGCGCTCGCCCCTGGTATCCGGTCGGGACTCGTCCAGCTCTGGGTCCTCGATCCCAAGGGCGGCATGGAACTCGCTCTCGGCCGGCGGTTGTTCCACCGGTTCTGCTACGGCTCCGATCCCTCGATGGATGGCGCGAGCGATGCTGAGTATGAGGAGGCATTCGCCACCCTGCTTGAAGATCTGGTGGCGATCATGCGTCGGCGCCAGGGCAAGCTTCGCGGATTCTCACGCCTCCTCAAGCCGAGCCGAGATGAACCGTTCATCGTCCTGATCGCGGATGAGCTGGCATCGCTGACCGCGTACGTCACCGACCCGGCGATGAAGAAGCGGATAGCCAAGGCGTTCTCGCTGTTGCTGTCGCAGGGTCGGGCCGTTGGCATCACCGTCGTTGGCGCTCTGCAAGACCCGCGCAAGGAGGTACTTCCGTTCCGCGATCTCTTCCCGACCCGGCTCGCGCTGCGAATGGCTGAGGCCGAACAGGTTCGTTTGGTCCTCGCTGATGGTGCCCGCGAGCGGGGAGCGCGCTGCGACAAGATCCCCGAAACCCTGCCCGGCGTCGGCTACGTGGCCGTCGACGGTGAGACCGAGCCCATTCGCGTCCGGTTCTCCCACATCACCGACGAAGACATCGCTGATCTCGTGAACACCTACGCGCCGGACCTCATCGGCGCGACCGAACCCGTCCTCACCCCGGAAGGAGTAGCAGCATGACCGCACGGCGGCAGGTACGTGGGCAACTCCTCCTCCCCTTGGTGCCGGGACTCTCCAGGAAGTCGCGAGCCTCGCTCGTGCAGCGGATCAACGTTGGTTGGCAGGACAAGGCCTACTGCGCCGGCTACCTCGACACGGACGACTTCTACCCCGACGACGAAACCGCACGCGACATCCGGCGTACGACCGATCCCAAGGACATGTGCGCCTTCTGCCCGGTCGTCCAGTCCTGCCTTGCTGCCGCGATCGTCGCCGACGAACAAGGCGTGTGGGGCCGTACGACGGAGGCCGAGCGCGACGCCATCCGCGAAAAACTTGCCTTCGGCATCGATGTTGACAGCGCACTGAGCGTCGTTCTCGACGGCCCGGCCGCGCTCTGGAGGACGGCAGCATGAACCCCACCGCACGGGCCACCCTCGACCGGTTCCCGCTGGACGTTGTCCGGGACCTGGCCGTGACCAACGGCGTCTGCGTACGTCCGGTGCTCAACAGGGTGTTCGACACCCAGACCGGCACCGACCGAGTAGTCGGGGTGTCGTGCGGTTCCACGCTGGTCAGCAAGTGCCCGCCCTGCGCAGAGGCGAACCGTCGTCTACGCATGCAGCAATGCCGCGAGGGCTGGCACCGCGACACCGAACCCGAAGCGCCGGTAGATGATTTGCCTGTTGATGGTGAGCCGGAGGCTGATGATCCGGACGCCACCCGCCGGGTCCGTTCGACCCGACGACGCCAGGACGCGGCCGACCTCCCGAAGGTCGCCATGGACAAGCGCACAGTGGGAACGACCTTCACCGCTCCGAACGGCAAGATCTACCGGCCGTCGATGTTCATCACGCTCACGCTTGGCTCGTACGGCGCAACGCATCGACTCCCGCATCACGTCCAAGGCAAGGGGCTGGTGCCGTGTGAGTGCGGAGTCTTCCACGGTCGGACCTCGCCGCTGCTGTCGACTCCGGTCGACCCAGACACGTACAACTACCGCCGGGCCGCACTCGACGCCCTGCACTTCCCGAAGCTCATCGACCGATTCATCCAGAACCTTCGCCGGTGCGCGGGATACAAGGCGCAGTACTTCGCCGTGGTCGAACCACAGAAGCGTCTCGCGCCTCACCTACACGCCGCGGTACGAGGCACCGTCGCACGCGACACGGTCCGCGAGGTCGCAAAGGCGACGTACCACCAAGTGTGGTGGCCGGACCATCGGCGGCCCGTCTACGGCTGTGCGTCGAACTCAGAGCTGCCGGTGTGGGACGAGCTGGCCAGCGCCTTCGTGGACCCGTCGACCGGCGCCCTTCTCCCGACCTGGGATCAAGCTCTCGATGACCTCGACGCCGACCCAGCCGCACAGCCCGCACACGTCGTACGGCTCGGCACACAGCTCGACTACCAAGGCATCATCGCCGACACCGACGCCAAGGTCGGCAAGGCCATCGGCTACCTGACGAAGTACCTCGGCAAAGCGATCGGCGAAACGTACGGCGACGACCCGACCGAACTTCATCCGGCCCAGCGCGCCCACATCAACCGCCTGCACGCCCACGTACGCGTCTTGCCCTGCTCGCCGGAGTGCGCCAACTGGCTCCGCTACGGCGTGACCCCGAAGAACGCAGGCGGCAACACCATCCCCGGCGAATGCGACTCCAAAGCCCACGACCGCGAACATCTCGGGCTCGGCGGTCGACGCGTCCTCGTATCCCGCGGCTGGACCGGCAAGACCCTCACCCAACACCGCGCCGACCGCTCCGAAGTCATCCGCCAAACCCTCGCCGCCGCCGGCGTCGAGATGGACGACCAGAACGAGCTGGCCACCCACACCGACACGCCCCGCTTCATCTGGAAACCGATCCGCCCAGGCGAAGAGGGACCGCGACACATCCCAACGCACAAAGAGGTTCTCGCCGCCGCGATCGCCACCCGCATCCGCTGGCGCACCCAGTACGAACAAGCCAAACAACGCACCAACCCACCCGGCGACCCGCCGCACCACAGCAATTCGGCAACTGACACCGCCGCGTCTGCGGCCTGAACGAGGGATCACCATGCCAGACATCAAGCTTCTGTACCGCGTTCCTGAAGTGGCCGAGGCGCTCGGCGTCAGCAGGGCGAAGGTCTACCAGCTCATTCAGTCCGGCGCATTGCAGTCGGTCAAGATCGACAGCTCCAGACTGATCCGATCCGCCGATCTCATGGAGTTCGTCGCCGACCTGGACCGGGCCGCCTAATGGGGAAGCTCAAGGACGGCGTCATGAAGCGCGGCAAGACCTGGTCGTACGTCATCCGGGTCATGAATCCCGACACCGGCATCAGCAAGCCCAAGTGGGTCGGAGGCTTTGCGAGCGAGGACGAGGCCAAAGAAGCCCGCGACGACGCGAGACGTGCAGCGCGACGAGGGGAGTACGTCGACCGTTCGGCAATCACAGTGAAGGAGTACCTCGGCGACTGGCTCGATGCTCACGCCCTGGAGACCAAACCCCGGACGTTGGCCGGCTATCGCTGGCTCATGCGCCAGTACGTAGAACCCCGGATCGGAAACCAGCGTCTCCAGGCGATCCGGCCAACTACCTTGACCAAGCTCTATCAGGATCTCCTCAAGGGCGGCCGGGCCGACGGCAAGCCACTGTCGAGGGCGACCGTGGACAAGGTGCACGCCGTGCTGCGGAAGGCATTCAATGACGCTGTGAAGTTCGAGGGCGTTCTGACGACCAACCCGGCGGACCGCGCCAAGCGTCCCCGTCGTACCGCTCGACCGTCCGTCGAGGTCTGGACGGCCGATGAGCTTCGCCTCTTCCTCGGGCTGATGGCTAACCACCGGCTCGGGACCTTCTACCGGCTGGCGGCGTATACAGGCGCTCGGCGTGGGGAACTGCTCAACCTGCGGTGGGCTGATGTCGACTGGAAAGCGCCAGCGGTCCGAATTCGCGGCTCAGTCGGCATCGTGGAAGGCGAGCGAGTCGAGGGCACAACCAAGGGCGGCCGGGAACGAACTGTCAGCATCGATCCTGGCACCGTGAGGGAACTCAAGGCGCACCGACGACGCCAGATGGCGGACCAAGCCAAGGTCGGAGAGGCGTGGCCTGACTCCGGGTACGTGTTCACGACGGGCCTTGGAGACCCGATCTACCCCGACACAGTCACTCAGCTCATGGGCAAGGTCATCCGGGCATACAACGCGCCTGACTCGGAGGAGGCTCCGGCCAAACCACTCCCCCATGCACGGCTCCACGACCTGCGGCACGTGCATGCGACGTTGCTTCTCATCGCTGGCGTGCCGGTGCATGTGGTGGCTGAGCGGCTGGGCCACGCCGACCCGGCGATCACGCTCCGGATCTATGCCCACGTGATCCGGACCCACGCGGCCGGGGTCGCCGGCATCTTCGCCGCTGCGGCTGCGAAGTCGGAGCCTGCTAACGCCGAGGCGGACGAAGAGGACGAGACAGACGAGGACGAGGGACCGGAGGCATCCGCGCTGGTGCCCTGTTAGCAAGGGCGTTAGCAAACTCGCACCATGAGCCGCACCACGAGACAGCCGAGACATGCAGAACCCCAGGTCATCAGTGCGCTGACCTGGGGTTTCTCCGTCTACCGGAGTGGAGCCGCCTGTCGGAATCGAACCGACGACCTTCTCATTACGAGGGTAGTAACCGCACCTAAACTTAGTTGCCGATAGCACGTAATATCGGTCGATTTACGCCTAGATCCGGGGACCTGATGCATCAGGCGGCGGCCGATCCTGCCGATATTCCTGGCCTGGGCTGTGTAAAACGCGTGCGCACGTTTTCTGTCATCGCGGCGGCCATCAGATCGGTTCCGCGCTTGCGTCGGTTGGCCAGGACTCGCCCGTAGATGTCGAACGTCGTAGAGCCCTTCTCGTGGCCGATGCGCTCCTGCACGTCGAGGATGTCCAGGCCCATCGACAACATGAGCGTGACGGCCGTGTGGCGCAGCTGACGCATGTTGACGCCGCGTCCGTCGAGGCCCGCCCTGGAGATCGCACCGGGGATGACCTTGCCCTTGATCGTGCGGTCCTTCAGGAGCCTGGCGAAGTTCGATCGCAACGGCGTCGTGCCGCCCTCTGTAACGAACATCAACCCATCCGGCCCGGACCCACACAGCCCGTGGATGATGTGCCACCGCGCCATGATGGCGGCCGGTCGCGGCAACGGCACGACGCGGGTAGCGGCATCGGTCTTGCCACCGGCACGCCTCTCGACGCGACCTGACACCTCCGTAGCTGTCTCGCGCCCGACGTACACGACCCCGTTCTCGAAGTCGAAGTCCTTTACCCGCAGGCCCATCGCCTCCGACCATCGCCAACCGAGCCAGCCGGACAGGTAGATGAGCGCCTTCCAACGCTTCGGCATCTCGGACACCAGCGCCAGCAACTCGTCGGCGTCCAGAACGTCAGCTGTCGTAACGCGCTTGGTTGGCGTCTTGGGTGCCTTGGTAGACGCGGCGGGGTTAGTACGGATCAGGCCCTCGCGTACGGCGTCGTTCAGGCAGTGCTTGAACTGCTGCAGGGCACCAGCTGCCGTATGCGGGCCTGCGGCAATCGAGTTGACCCAGGCGTCCACATCGAGCGGCCGGATGCGCGACAGGGGAACGTCGGCCCAGCGGGGCATGATGTGGACCTTCGCCTGACTGGCCTCGGTGACGCGTCGGTTGGTCGAGACCTTGCGGGCAGCCACCCAGCGCTCGTGGAAGTCGCGGAACAACGTCTTGCCCAGCTTGGGGTCGATGTAGTCACCCTCGGCCAGTTGGACCTCAACCTTGTTGGCGAACGTGTATGCGTCGGACTTGCGGTCAAACGACTTGGCGCGCTGCCTGCCCGTGTCGTCCCGATAGCGCACCACGTAGGACGTGCGCCGGGTACCTGATCGGGTCTCGATGCTTGCCATGACTATCTCCAATCTCGTGTAACGGAGCAGGAGCTTCGCTCTGTCGGCGGCGAGCAGGCAAGGCGTAGCACATCAGATCAACGTGCTATCGGCTTGTTTTCAAGGCGTTAGTCGTCCATCAGTCCTCGCAGTTCGATGCACCTACGGGACACCTAAGCGACGGTTGGACCTCCGTCAGTCCTGTACGCCTGGCGGAGCCGATAGTTGCCTAGGGCCAATGAATGACGGATCGGCCGACCGGCACCTAGCGTTCCATCCACCCGGCAACACGGGACACAAACGGAACGCTAGGAGCAACCCATGACGATCCACGAGGAGCGCGATCTGATCAGCGCGCCCGAGCTAGCTGCATACCTGGATGTGCACATCAAGACGCTTCGCAACTGGCGGCGAGACGGCAAAGGACCGGACTTCATCCGCATCGGCGGACGGGTCTTCTACAGCAGGCCCGTCGTGCAGGCCTGGATCGAAGCCAACAAGTCATGACACTCGACCTTGGAGGCCGCGAGGCCGAGGTCCTGGGGCGTGTCCTTGAGCGCTTCGACCAGACGGATGGCGGTCATTGGATCTGGAACAGCTACGTCAATACCGGTGGCAATCCGGTGCTCATGATCGGCAAGGGCGACGGGCAGAAAGGTGTTAAGACGCTCCAGGTTCGACGGATTGTCTTCGAGATGCTCAATCGAGAGCTGCAGCCGGACGAGCTGGTGTGGCGGACCTGCCGGGAGCAACTTTGCGTCGCATCCGCACACCTCAAGGCGATGACGCTCGTCGAGTACTACGACCAGCTGAGGAGCACGAAATGAACACCAAGCCGAAGCGCAATGTCCTGCCGGAGCCAGGCAGCGACGAGTTCATCAGGGCATACCGAAGGATGAAGCGCCAAGAGGCGAGCCTGGACTTCGTCGTCATGTGGTTGATGACGACAACCTGCATCATGACCGCCATCGTCGCGCTCTGGATGCTGCTGATCGTTGCGGCCAGCAAGGGGGCGTGACGTGGCGATCGCAAGAAGTCAGAACGAGCTGGCAGCCGAGATGGACGAGGTACTCGCGGAGCCGCCACCCAGTAGGGACACGAGAGACGACTACCGAAGGGGTCGAATCACGTTCCTAGCATGGGTTTCAGCCTTCGCCGCTGACGAGTGCTTCCACTGCGGCGAGGACATCAAGCCGCACGAGCGCCCGTTCGTCTGGGCCGGTCACCCCTTCAAGTTCCACCTCACCCTGCACCAGCGGTGCCTGCGCGAATGGCTGCCCAAGGTCCAGGCCGACCTCGAAAGGTGCACTGAATGACCGCCGACCCAGACGACCTGCCAGAGGACGACCCGACTGTCGGCCCACCCGTCGACTGGCTGGCTAACATCCGTGCGCTCGCGGCGAAGAACGGCGTGCAGGTCCGACCACAGCAACCCGCGTTCACACCTGCGCCTACGCCGGTGTCACCTCCGATGCCTGCCGTACCGACGCCAAACGTGGGCCTGGAGGATCTGGGCCAGCCGGTAGTCAACACGCAGGCGGCGATGACCTATGCGGCCAACGCTCTGGCTAGTGAGATTGGAGTCCTACTCGGAACGACCGAGGGGCAGCGCAATCACCAGCTGAATGTGTCCGCCATGAAGCTCGGCCAGCTTGTTGCGGGGGGCAACCTGAACGAAGCGCAAGTACGTGCCGAGTTGACGCAGGCAGCCCTCAAGATCGGCCTGACGCCATACGAGACGAAGCAGACAATCGACTCGGGGATCAAGAAGGGTCTCACCGAGCCGAGGTCGCCTGAGCCGGTCTACACGTTCATCGCTCCGACGCCGCCTGTGATGTTGCCTACGGCTCCAGTCATACCACCAGTGCAACCGCCGGCCAGCTCGCCTGCATCGGAGCCACCGGCAACAGCTGACCTCTACGAGCTGCAGGTCGAACATGACCTGAAGATCGAACTGCGGCGGCGAGACGTGCGGCGCAGGGCAAGCCGGATTGAGTCGAGTGCCCTGTTCACGCCGCCTGCCTTCGCGGATGATCTGGCCGCCGAGCTAGACGAGCCGGATCCAGACATCGAGTGGACGATCGAGAACCTGCACAGCGTCGGCGGCAATACGACGATCACCGCAGGCTTCAAGGTCGGCAAGACCACCTTCATGATGAACCTCGTCCGTGCACTAGCGGACGGCACGCCGTTTCTAGGAACGCACGAGGTACGCAAGCTCGACGGTCGTATCGCGTTCTGGAACCACGAAGTAGAAGCCGTGCAGATGCGGCGGAACCTTCGCGAGATCAACATCCACAAACCCGACCGCGTCTGGCACGTGCCATTGAGAGGGCACCACCTCGACCTCATGGACGATGCCGCGTACACGTGGGCAGTCGCGGAGATGCGGAAGCGCGAGATTGAGGCCTGGATCCTCGACCCCTTCTCCGGCGCGTTCTACGGCGACGAGAACTCCAACAGCGACATCAACGCCTTCACCAAACGCCTGGACGAGTTCAAGCGCGAAGCGGGCATAGCGGATCTGTTCATGCCGGTACACACGGGCAGGTACGTAGAGGAGGGCAACGAACGGGCACGCGGTGGAGCGAAGCTCGATGACTGGACCGACAACCGCTGGGTGCTAGCGAAGCACGCCGACAGCGGCGACCGGTACTTCAGAGCCGAGGGCCGACGCGTCGAGCAGGAGGAGCGCGAGCTCAAGTTCGACAGGCCGACGCAGACACTGACGTATAGCCCGTTCACCGGCACGAGGAAGACCAAGGCGACCAGCACGCTACAAAGCGCGGTCCTGGCCTACGTCACCGCTAATCCGGGGTGCACGCAGAACCAAATCACAGGTGCGATTACCGGCCAGAAAGCGGACATTCGAGCAGTCATCAAGAAGCTAATCAATGACTTCGACCTCGAAACCCGCTCTGGAAAGAACAATGCAACTCATCACTTCATCCAGGGATCACCCGAGGCGATGTCGTGGACAGGCTAGTGGGTCTAGTGGGTCCGACGTACGTAGACCCACTCAGTGGGTCTAGTGGGTCTCGGTGGGTCTAGACACACCGTGGTGTGTGGTGGGTCCCGCCCTTAAGGGACCACCACCACCACCACTACCACCAGGAACCGGGATCGGGGATTAGACCCACCCGAGCGACCATATGAACGAACCGAACGCAGGAGCTAGATATGAGTATCACTAAGAACAAATGCACCATCATCCTGGCTGGTTATGCAGTAGTAGCTACCGTCGTCGGCACCATCCTGCTAGTTCAACCTCGCACACCGCAGCCGTGCCTGGATGCACTTGACTCAGCTGACAGCGGATTCGCCATGGCTGCCGGTGCGGTGTCATCTGCCAGGAGGTTGGATGCGTATGGAGTGACCTACTACGCAGGGCAGATCAACCAGCTCGCACCTACCTACAACGAGCAGAAGGCGGCGTGCCGCGATGCCAAGTAAAGCCTGGGTCAATGGCAGTACGCGTGCATGGAGGGAGCTGCGTGCGTTCGTACTGGATAGGGACAACCACCAATGCCAGCTCAAGATTCCAGGTACATGGACCACGAAGGCAGGCACGATGCAGTGCACTGTCGTTGCAACTCATGTGCATCACCTCGACGGCACAAAGAACGGCATCATCGTGCCGCCCGATAGGCTCATTGCCTCGTGCAAAGAATGCAATCTCAAAGTCGGAGACCCAACATCACCGAAGGCAGGGCCAGTTCTTTCCCAGGCCTCAGGCCCCAGGACATCCCGGTCCGTGTCCTTTCTCTCTCCCAAGACTTCTGCCGATCAGATCACAGTTCGTGACGGCCTAACGTGGGATGCCGACCGCCTGCGTGCATACGAGTGGTTGGTGCCATTCCTCGACATTCCCGCCGACGCAGCTGCGCCTTTGTATATGACACCACCGACCGACGAGGTTGTCGGTTCGTATGGCGAATACGCGATTGCCTGGATCGAGGAGGCTGAGGGAAAGAAGTTGCGCTGGTGGCAGAAGCTGGCAATCGTGCGGCAACTGGAGCATCGCGCAGACGGCTCGCTGGTTTGGCATTCAGTTGTCGAGTCGTGTCCTCGTCGTGCGGGCAAATCGGTGCGCATCAGGGGAATGGCGCTCTGGCGAATGGCGCACGCGTTCCTGATCGGTGAGGTGCAGACGGTCGTTCACTGTGGCAACGATCTGCCGATCTGTCGTGAGATCCAGCGAGGTGCATGGAAGTGGTCAGCCGAGCAGGGCTGGAATGTCACGAAGGCCAACGGCAAGGAGGCCATTGAGGCCGACGACGGGTCACGCTGGCTGGTGCGCAGTCAGGAGGGCGTGTACGGCTGGGAGGCGGGCCTGGCGGTGGTAGACGAGGCCTGGGACGTGAAGCCCGACACGGTCTCCGAAGGCCTGGAGCCTGCAATGCTGGAGCGCCTGTGGTCGCAATTGCACCTCACGTCGACCGCTCACCGGCGAGCTACCAGCCTGATGAAGAAGCGCATTGTCGAGGCCTTGGTAGTGGACGACGGCGAAACGTTGCTAATGCTGTGGGGTGCACCTTCTGGAGCCGATCCTGGCGACCCTGAAGTATGGAAGGCGGCCAACCCGCACTGGTCAGAAGATCGCCGCAGAATAATGACCAAGAAATACGAGAAAGCGCTGGCCGGCGAGGTGGACCCAGAGGCCGATGACCTCGACCCGATGGCTGGCTTCACAGCGCAATACCTCAACATGTGGCAGCTGAATACCGCACCACGCGAGAAGGGTAAGCCGATCTCCACGAAGGAGGAGTGGGAGGAACGGATTGTCGACCTTCCGGCAACCGCGCCACATTCGGCTGCAATCGAGTCGTGGTTCGCTGATGGTGTCTCGCTAGCGTTCGCCTGGAAGGTAGACAGTCAGGCAATCGTCTCGGTGCAGGACTTTGCCGACCTCGAAGAGGCGGCATTAGTCCTCAAGGAGTCGCGCTTCAGGGGCACTGTGACCGTTGGCGCAAGCCTGGCTGACGATCCCGCGCTGGTCGGTATCCGATGCGCCAAAGGCCAGGGCCTAGTGATCGCGTCGGTGCGGGAGTTTCAACGCCTGTTGTCCGAAGACGCATTCTTGCACGACGGCGGTGAGGAGCTAACCAATCAGGTTTTGGCAGCACGGGTCGCGGCTGGCACCGATGGGCCGAGAATGGTCTCCAATGGGCGAGCCGATGCGATCAAGGCAGCCCTATGGGCAATTCAATCGTGCCGCAAGAAATCAGTAGGAAGGCCGCGTATCATCGTCTCGCGGTAAGGCGAATTCGGGTCGGTCGAAATAGGGCATTGCTTGGCCGACCCGAATTCGCGGAGCTACGGTCCGGCACATGGGCATTTGGCGCGCTATCACCGGCCGTTCATCGGTTGTGTCGCACGCGCTGGCGGTCCCGTCGACCACGGGTGAATCCTTCGTGCAGCGACCCCGTTTCGCGGTCGATATCGACTCTGGCGTCCTGTACGGAACCCCGTCTCTGGAAGATTACATCTTCGGTCGCGCCAAGATTTCCCGCCAGGATGCTCTCGCCATTCCGGCGATCAAACGAGCCCGTGATCTGATCTGCGGTGAAATCGGACAGTTCCCGTTGCGGGTGTATGACCCACAGGGGCGCGTGGCAACGAACTTCAAACCTAACCTCGTTGACCGGCCGGAAGCTGGCGTCGCCCCGTCGGTGACGATGACTCGCACCATCGAGGACATGCTCCTGTCGGAGCGCGCCTGGTGGCGGATCACGCACGTCGGCTGGCACAACCGCCCCATCGAGGCCATTCGCCTCGATGCCGAAACGGTGACGGTGCAACCAAAGTTCGTCTCGTATCCCGAGGGGACCGCCACGATCTGGCCGGACGTTCCCGGCCTCATCCGCATTGACTCCCCGAACGGTGGTCTGCTGACCGCCTCGCCTGCGCTCCGGGCGTACATCGCCCTCAATGCCGCTGCCCTCCGTGCAGCCCAGGGCCTGCCGCCCGTCGACTGGTTCACGCCGACCGAGGGCGCTGATCCGGTCGTTGGTGAGCCCATCGGTGACGAGACGCAGGAGGAGGCCGACGATCGGGCGATCGCGGAAATTCTCGACGCGTGGTATCAGGCCCGCCAGCTTCGGCGAACGGCCTACGTGCCAGCGGCGCTGAAGTACAACCGCGACGGCTTTAACCCCGAGCAGCTGCAGATGGCCGCGTCCCGCGAGTTCATGGTGACCGAGGTTGCACGGCTGACCGGCATCGACGCCGAGGAGCTCAGCGTCTCGACCACCAGCCGTACGTACTTCAACAGCCAGGACCGCAAGCGTCAGCGCCTCGAATCGGTGCTCGGTCCGTACATGACGGCGGTCGAGGGTCGCCTGTCTATGGACGACATCACGCCTTACGGCTACCGCGTCGCCTTCGACACGTCGAGCTACCTGCGCCTGGACGACCTGGCCGCAGCGCAGACCGACGAGATCCTCATCCGCTCGAAGGTGCTCCGGGTCAACGAGGCACGCGACAAGCGCGGCCTGGAGCCACGCAGTGACGCCGAACTTGCGGAGCCGATCCCGAACCCCACCCCGGCACTGCCAGCCGCACAGGAGGCCAGCAATGGCTAACAGCACCATCACCTTCGCGGCGGCAGCGTTCGCCGTCGATCAGGAGTCGCGGACGCTGACCGGTGTCCTTCTCCCGTTCGGGGAGGTGTCTCGTCCGGCCGTCGATCCAACGACAGGCCGCTCGGCGCGCTTCATGTTCCGGGACGCCAGCACGATCACCCTGCCCGAGGACTTCTCGGATGTCGTCCTGAACTACGGGCACGACGGCAAGTCGCTCTACACCCAGGTCGGCGTTGCCGTTGCACTGGCGACCGACGAGGACGGCGTGCAGGCGAAGTTCAAGATCGCCGAAACCCCCGAAGGTGACCGCGTTCTGGCGCTCGCCAAGGACCGAGTCCTCAAGGCATTCAGTGCCGAAGTCGAGGGTCAGTTCGAGGCCGGCCAGGACGGCATTCAGTACTCCAAGGCAACGACCCTCACGGGGGCGGCGGTCGTTCCGAAGCCCGCGTTCTTGGGCGCACACATCACAGCTGTTGCGGCATCTGCCGCGCCAAACCAGGAGGAACCGATGGGAGACACGAAGGTCGGCGCGGACGAGACCGTCGCGTTCACCAAGGCCGAGGGTGATGCGCTCATGGCGCAGGTCACGGCCCAGGCCGAGAAGATCGCGGAGCTCGAGAAGATCAAGCTCCCGGTCGGCCCCGGCACCGCGCAGTTCCAGGTCAACGAGGAGCCGATCTACCGGTTCGCGGGCGACACGCCAGCGCCGTCCGGATTCGACTTCGCGACCGACCTGCTGGCGGCTGGCAAGGACGGCGACGCAGCCGCGCTGGCCCGCCTGCAGAAGTTCACCGCCGAGCACATGCGCCCGCACTTCGCGGACCAGCCGACCACGACTGCGGACGTTGCCGCCGTCAACCCGAGCCAGTACCGCCCGGACATGTTCCTGGGGCAGGCTCCGACGCCGAAGTCGCCGCTGTACGACACGTTCTACAAGGGCAGCCTGTCGAGCGTGCAGCCGTTCTTCTGGTCGAAGCTCGACCGGGCGAACACCGATGTCGGCGTGAGCGACCACACCGAGGGCACCGACCCGGAGTCGCGTGACCTCGTCACCGCCGCTGGGACGACCGTCACCCCGACGGCGGTGTCCGGCAGGGTCCACATCACCCGCGAGGTTGCGGACCAGGGCGGCAACCCGGTTGTCTCCGGCCTCATCCGCAACGAGTTCGATCGGTCGTTCAGCATCGCGCTGGAGACCAAGACCGCCGCGCTCATCCAGGCTGCCTCGATCACCGAGCTGGGAGCCTCGATCACCGCTGGTGCGACCGGACTGGTCGCCGGTGCTGCGGTCGAGGCGGGCCTGCTCGGACTGCAGTTCCTGGCGGACGGCTTCCGGTTCACGAAGGCGTTCGGGCACGTCGACCTGTACACCAAGCTCGCCCTCGCCGTGACCGGCAACGACGAGAAGGTCTACCCGATCATCAGCCCGCAGAACCGCGACGGTTCGACCGGCAACAAGTTCTCCTACATCGACATCGCGGGCTACCAGATGTACCCGGCCGCGAGCCTCGGCGCGACGACCGTCAACAACAAGTCGCTGATCGCCGACCCGTACGCGGTGCACATCTGGAACAGCGGCCTGACCCGCCTGGACAAGCTCCAGGAGAAGGTCGAGGGCTGGGACCTGGGCGTGTTCGCGTACTTCGCCGGAGTCGTCTACGACGTGACCGGCCTGCGCAAGATCACCTACACCCTGTCCTGATCGGAGACGGACACATGAGCAAGAACGTCAACGTAGGCGACCAGATCGACCTCGGGAAGGTTGGCTACGTTCGCCTGCCAGACGGAGGCGTCGTCACGTCGGGTCGCCTCTACACGGTGCGACACGAGGGCACTCACGTTGCCTTCGGCACCGAAGAGGTCGAGTACGAGGCCGTCGACCCGACGAAGGTCGTCAGCACGCCCGCAGTCGAGGAAGTTGCCGAGGAGAACGAACCGCCGGCCAGCCCTCAGGCGCCGAGCGCGCCGACCGTCTGACCCAACAGCAAGCGCCGAGAGGAGGTGGCCAGCGATGGCGATTCCAGATCTAACAGCCGTGAAGAACTACCTCGGACAGACGTCCGCGTCTGACGAGACGATCACGTCAGCGCTGGCCGCCGAGACCGCCGCACAATCCCGCGTGTGCCGCATCCCTGCGACGTACCCGGATGACCTAGGCGAAGCCCTAAAGCGGCGCGTAGCACGCAACCTCGCGTTGCGTGGGCTACCTATCGCGGTCCTCCGGGGCGACGCAGAGACCGGCAACACGATCCTGCCAGGACGAGACCCAGAGGTCCGTCGCTTCGAGGCACCGTTCAGAAAGCTGATGCTCGGATGAGCTTCGTTGAAAGCCGTGCCGCGATTGCCGAGGCGCTCTCCACCGTGGAGGGCGTCACCGGCTATCCGAAGCGGCCGACCACCTGGACCCCAGGTGACGCCATCGTCCTGGTCGAGCAGATCGACCACACGCTCGGCGTTGCCTGGCAGGTCACCTGGCGCATCGTCCTCCTGTTGTCCGGTGACGAAGGTGTGGCGATCGAGCAACTAGACGAGTTGCTCCCCCTGATCACCGATGCACTCCAGCCACTGGTGTACGTCGACACGGCAACACCTGAGGCAGTCCAAACAGAGGGCGGCGACATGACCGCCGTCGTCATTCTCGCAAGATCGGAGTAAGCCCAATGACTGCACCAGCTGGCGCGTACGTGTTGAAGGACGCGCTTCTGACCATCGAGGCGACGGACTACGCCGCCCAGTGCACCAGCGTCGTCCTGACCCCCGATCAGCCGACTCAGACCATCCGAACGATGGTGCCGGATGGCGTCGTCAACGACACCGACACGGCCACCTGGACCGCCAGCATCAACGGCATCCAGGACTACGTGACCGCCCGAGGTCTCGCTCGCCTGCTGACCGAGATGTCCGGCGAGAAGATCGACATCGTCTTCGAGCCGAAGAAGGGCGGCGTCTCGGCGACCGTCACGGCCACCGCGAAGGCGGTCCCGTTCGGCGGCGAGCAGGGCGCGTTCACCACGTTCTCCGTCGAGCTGCCGTGCGACGGCCAGCCGGTGTTCGGAGACCCGGCCTGATGGCGCGCACGGATGTAGCGACCCAGAAGATCGTCGGCACAGGTCTCGCTCCGAACATGACTCAGCCGACCGTCGATGGCGACGTGATCGACTCCGGCTCTGTCGCCGTCATGGTGACCAACGGATCTGGTGCCTCGATCAACGTCACGGCCCAGACGCCAGCGAAGTCGGCCGGTCTGGACGTTGCCGAGAACATCGTTGCCGTCGCTGCCGGTGCGACCCAGCTCATCGGCCCATTCCCCAAGGGCACCTACGGCCAGCCGTCTGGTGCCGACGAGGGACGGGTCTACATCGACTACAGCGCGCAGGCTTCGGTCACGCGTGCGGTTGTGGGGTTCTGATGTTCACCTTCCGAGTCCGTCCCGAGAACGGCGACGAGTTCGAGGTCAAGGCCAGCACTCGCGACGTGCTCACCTGGGAGAAGACGACCAAGGGCAACAAGTCCTACGTCGACCTCCTACGGGAGCCGAACCTCGTCGACTACTACAAGATCTGCCACCTCGCCGCATGGCGTCAGCAGCTGTTCACCGGCTCTCTGAAGGAGTTCGAAGAGCAGCACGACATCGACCTGTCGACCGGCGACGAGCGCGAGGAGCAGGACGCCGAGCCGGACCCTACCCAGCAGGCTCGCTCCAGCGAGTCGTAATCGCGCTCGCCATCAGGACCGGCATTCCGCCGTCCGTCTGGGCGGACGAGGGCGAGCAAGCCATCGTCACTGCGCTTGACCTACTTGCCAACGGCAACGACGAGCAGCCGAGAGGGGGTGCACCAGCCGGATGGGAATTGCAGTCCGAGTGAAGATCACTGGTGCACGCGAGACGCTCGCCGCGTTCCGCAAGCTACCCAAGGACGCGACGGTCGCCCTGCGAGATGCCAACACGCGCATCTCGCAGGACCTGGCGCTTCGCATCCGGCTGGCGGCCGAGACGGCGAACGGCCAGAGTGCGTTGGTCGCGCCAACGGTCAAGGCGAAGCGCGACCGAGTTCCGTCCGTCCAGGCTGGCGGCAAGAAGCGCGCAGGCAAGCAGGCCCGTCGTTCTCGTGGGCAACGACCGACGACGGTCTCAGACCTGATCTATGGGTCGAACTTCGGCGCGAACTTCCTGAAGCAATTCCCCAAGCCCACCCAGCCTGACCACTGGTTCTTTGACACGGTCGAGTCGAACCAAGAGCTCATCGAGCGCCAGTGGCTGAAGGCCGTTGATGACGTTCTGGGAAAGTGGGGTTCCGGTGCCTAGTCCGTCTCGTACCGTCAAGGCGAAATTCGACGGCGATTCTTCCGGCCTCGCTCGCGCCGCTCGCGATGGCGAGAAGGAGATCGACCGGTTCACAAAGAACGTCGACAAGAAATACCGGAAGTCCGGCGACGATTCCGGCAAGGGATTCATTAATGGGCTCAAGAAGTGGTTCTCGCCATCGGCGCTTGGTGACCTGAAGAAGAGCGGCGAGTTTGGCGGCTCCGTCTTCGGCTCCGGCCTCCTGGGTGCGTTGAAGACGCCTGTCCTCGGTCCAGCCATCCTCGGTGTTGTCGGCGCGACTGTGGCTACCGTCATGCCCGCCGTAGGTGCGATTGCAGGTACAGGACTCGTTGCAGGGTTCGGTGCAGGCATCGCCGGCCTCGGCCTGGTGTTCGCGGCCAAGTCGGACAAGGTGAAGTCGGCTTGGCAGAAGACCATCAAATCCATGGGCGACGACATGGAGCTTCTGTCGCGGCCCTTCGAGGACACGCTGGTCCATATGTCCGATTTCGCCCAGCGGACATTCAACCGATTCAAGCCGGAACTCGACTCGGCGTTTAAGCTCCTCGCGCCGACGATCACCGATTTTGGCGATGAGGCCAGCCAGGCATTCGAGGAATTAGCACCAGCGATCGAGCCTGTTTCGGAGGCGTTCGCAAACGTCCTCGACTCCCTGGGGCCGGCCATGCAATCGGCCCTTCACGAAACGTCGCAGGGTCTTGTGACTCTCGCGGAATCAGTAAAGGACAACCCCGACGCGCTGGCCGACACGGTCAAGGGCGTTGGTGATCTGACCAAGACGCTGCTCGACGGCATCACCGTTCTGAACAACATCAACGGCCAGGTCGAAGACCTCACTGGCGGATTCTCCCTGGTGGATGGCGTGATGGGCGGATTGCAGCTCGCGGTGTCACAGGTCTTCGGTCCGTTCGCGTTGCTCGAAAAGGGCCTGGATGCCGTGGGCCTGAAGGCCGACAAGGCGACGCAGGCCATCCAGATCAACGCCGAGACGACGAAGCTCTGGACGCAGGGCCTAAGCCAAGGACAGCTCGCGGCCATGGGCATCACCGGCGCGACTACCGGCGCAGGGAATGCAGCCGACACGGCTGCAACGAAGTTCGCCCGACAGAAGGCGGCCACCGATGCGCTGATCGACTCGACGTTCCGGCTGCAGAACCTGGCGCTCGGCCTGGCCGGTGCTCAGATCAACTACCAGTCGGCCGTCGACGCAGCGACCGCATCCGTGAAGGACAACGGCCGGACGCTCGACATCAACAGCGAGAAAGGTCGCGCCAACAAGCAGGCGCTCCTCGCCGTTGCACAGGCTGCCAATGCGCAGACGCAGTCGATGATCGAGTCCAACAAGGGCACGGCAGCGGCCGGACGGTCGGCAGAGCAGGCACGCGGCAACTTCGTCCGCATTGCAACGCAGATGGGCCTGTCGAAGAAGGAGGCCGACAAGCTCGCCGCGTCCCTGATCGGTATTCCGCCGAACAAGAAGGCGAACGTCTCGGTAGCCGGTGCGACCGCAGCGAAGGGGCAGGTCGACGCGCTCGGCCGGTCGATCAACAACCTGCCGAAGAACAAGGTCGTCAACGTGACCTACAAGGTCGCGGGCATCGAGCGGACTACGCCCTCGAACATCATCGGCTCCGCTGGTCGGTCGGCGTCGGGTGGTCCAGTCCAGCCGAACCGCAGCTACCTCGTTGGTGAGCGTGGCCCCGAGCTCCTGACGATGGGCAACCAGCCTGGGCAGATCACGAACGCCGAGCGCCTGAAGTCTGTTGCCTCTAGCACCAGCCAGCCGATCGTGGTCGAGAATCACATCGAGATTGGCGGCGAGGTCGTGCGAGTCGTGCGGACGGAAATCAAGGCCGACAAGAAGGAGACCAAGCGCCGTGAGACTGCGGGGGTGAGGGCATCGTGACGCTCTCTGTCAGCTACGAGTCGACCCTAAACCGCCGCAAATTGGCGGTCACTGCGCTAGCCGCAACGACTACCCGTGTGACCGTAGAGAGGGCCGTAGCGCCATACGTGCGGTGGGATGCGGTGCGTGGGTGGTCGGCGCAGCCGGTCGCTAGCAACGCCGTTACTTACTACGACTACGAGTTCCCCGAGGGGGTCGCGTACAAGTACCGCGTCCACGAGTTCAATGCATCGGGCACCGAGACGGCTATCACCGAGTACAGCGTCTCGGCCGTCTCGTTCAGCGACGTGTGGCTAAAGGTGCCTGCGGCCCCTTTCCTTAACCGGGCCGTCGTCGTTGCTGACCGAGGCGAAATCACTAACCGGTCTCGCGGTGGCCTGTTCGACGTGCAGGGACGCACCGATCCGATCCTGATCAGCGACGTGCGGAGTGGACCTGCCTACACGCTCAAGCTGCTGACCGAGACGGCCGCCGACGAGCGCGATATGGAGTACACGCTCTCGACCGGCGATGTGATCTTCATTCACCTGCCCGCAGCCGTCGAGACAATCTCGGGCGGGTACTACGCGGTGGGCGACGTGTCGCGGGATTCGACCCTGCGCCTGTCGCCTCGGCGCGTGTGGTCATTGCCGCTGACGCGAGTTGTTGCCCCCGGCCCGGACGTGGCTGGTGCTGCCTACACGTGGACCTCGGCAATGAACGAGTACGCGACGTGGGATGACCTCATGGCTGACAACGCGACCTGGGGTGACCTGATGCAGCGCACCGGCTCGCCTGCGGACGTGATCGTGCCATGAGGCCGGTCAGCGCTGCGTTTCTGTCCACCCTGCGCGGGTCTCACGGGGCATGCTTTCGCGCCAGGGTGTGCACGAGCTTCCAGACCGGCAACGACCCTGACGGCGTCGAGATTCCGATCCTGGACGGCAACGTGCAGGCAGCATCCACTGCCAACATCCGCGCAACGCTGAACCTCACGACCGGCCGCGACCCCCAGGGCGCGGTGCCTGCTGCCGAGTGGCCTCGCAACGCCTCTGGCCTGCTCGCCCCATACGGCAACGAGATCTTCGTGGAGAGCGGAGTTGCGTACGGCAACGGCTCTCACGAGTGGGTCAGCCACGGGTACTTCCGCATTAACAACCCCGAGCAAGACGATGCGCCCACAGGTCCGATCGACATCACGGCGACAGACCGTATGGCTGGAATCATCGACGGCCGGTTCCTGACGCCGCGCCAGTTCGCATCGACCATGACCTTCGGGCAGCTCGTCGCGCAGTTGGTCACCGAGGTCTACCCGCTCGCCACCATCTCCTGGGACGACACAGGCGTTAGGGATACGACTGTCGGGCGCACCGTCACCGCAGACCGAGACCGCTACCAGACGTTGATGGATCTGGTTACGTCGCTAGGCAAGGTCGGCTACTGGCGCTACGACGGGGTCTTCCGAGTCGAGACACCTCCGGCCATCAGCGGCACTCCATCCTGGGAGGTCAACAGCGGACGTAATGGCGTGTTGACGAAGCTGTCGCGGTCGATCACTCGTGAGGGCATTTACAACGTGGTTGTCGCGTCCGGCGAGGCGACCGACACGACTCCTCCGGTGTGGGGTGCGGTCGCGGATCTGTCGCCATCCAGCCCGACGAGGTACGGCGGACCGTTCGGGCCAGTGCCGCGCTTCTACACGTCACCGTTTCTCACTACGAACGACCAGTGTCGGCTAGCGGCCGAGGTTCTGCTGCGCAAGTCGCTCGGCCTCCCGTACTCCGTCAACTGCGAGGCGGTCCCGAATCCCGCACTCGAGCCGGATGACCTAATCAGGATCGGCACAGAGCGGCACATCATCGATGTGGTCACTATCCCGCTGCATCCACGGTCACCCATCACCATCACCACGCGGAAGCAATACGGCGAGCAAACCGGGGATGTGACCGAATGACGACTGATACCGGACCTGCTGCGCACATCCGCCAGGGCACCGTCGAGTCCTGGGATGGAGCCACAGGCAACAATGTTCTGAGGGTGGCCGGCGGGCAGCTACTGAACGTGCCCTCGCTCACCGCCGAGTCCGCCTCGCTTCAGGCGGGCGACGTGGTCAACCTGCTGAGCGCGGGGAACAAGTGGTTCCTGCTCGGCAAGGTCACGACCCCCGGCGACCCTGGCACCGTGCCGACCTGGACGGCCGACATCAGTGCGCTCACCGGCCAGGTCGACACCATCCAGACCGTCACTATCCCTGCCGTCCAGGGCGACGTGACGGTTGTGCAGGGTCAGGTCACCGATCTGGGTTCTGATGTGACGGCGGCACAGACGGCTGCAGACAATGCCGCATCAGCGGCGGCAGACGCCGTTTCTACGGCCTCAACCGCCCAGACCACGGCTACCAATGCCCAGACGGCCGCCGATGCCGCACAGGCCGACGTAGACGCGCTCACCGGCACGACGTTGCCCGCCTTGCAGGCCCAGGTTGACGGCATCCTGCCAATCACCGAGACCGACATCAGCGACGACGCGATCACCACGCCGAAGATTGCGGCTGGGGCGATCACCGCCGCCGAGATTGCGGCACTTGCCGTGACCACGTCAGCCCTAGCCGCGAACGCCGTTACGGCGGCCAAGATCGCAGCAGGCACCATCACGGCTACCGAGCTAGCTGCAGGTGCCGTCACCGCCGCGAAGATTGCCGCAGGCACCATTACGGGCGACAAGCTGTCCGCTACGGCAATTGATGGCAAGACCATCACGGGATCTCTGATCCGGACTGCTGCATCCGGACAACGCATTGAGCTGAACTCATCCCAGGACAAGGTCCTGTTCTACTCGGGCGAGCCAACCGAGGACTTCCCTGGTTCGATCTACGCGGATGTTGTCGGCGTGGGAGGTACTGCGGCAGGAACCTACATCAACTCCCCGGTCGTAAGCGGGTCTCCGGCCTCTCAGCTCATCCTGGGTTCTCGCTCAGATACGAACTCGTCAACGTCGTTTCTCTACTCGGATCAGATCCAGCTCAACGGGTTGAACTCCCAGATAGCCATTGGCGTCGGCAACCAAATTCAGCTAGAGGCTGCTGACGAGGTGTTCATCACATCCGACAGCAGCGGCATCCAAGTCGAGGGAACATATCTGACCTTCAACGGCGGCAATGTAGCCGTTGGTAGCCCTTTCTGGCTGGGCTACTTGAGCAGTGCACCTGCCGTACCAGCTGCCAGCACGCTCACGACGCTCACGGGCTGGACGACGATCGAGAACGATGGCATCCCCAACGTAGGCACCGGGGTCTTCACGATCCCTGCCGGTGGTGGCGGCCTCTACAGGATCTCAGGGCAGCTGTGGTGGAGCCCATTCAACGGGGCCGTGTCGGGCACGCGGCTTACCCAGGCCGTCAAGACCAGCGGGTCTGCTGCCGTTATCGCCAGCGTGACGGTGGACCCGCCTTCTGGCACGTCCTCAGGGAAGGCACCTGCCTTGGCCCAGTGGAACAAGCTCTTCCGCTTGGCAGCTGGAGACACGGTCATCATCAGATTCCAGCACACGAGCAGTGGCAGCGAGACCAACAAGGTGCCTACGGCAACGACACAAGACATCAGCTTCTTCCAGATCGTGCGGGAGCAGCTATGAACGAACAGGAGAAGCCGACATGGCTGACGTAACCCCCATCTACAGCCTGCCGTTCCAGGACACGAACGATGCCCCGAACGGACCGACCCTGGGCGAAGACCTCGCGCTCGCCGTCGAGGATGAGCTGGCCCGCATCGATGCGAACGTTGCCAAGATCAACGGGCTCTCGTGCGCCGTCGCTTCGGACTCCAACGTCGAAGGTCCGTACTCGTCCGCGACCCCCACAGCAGGCACCAACGCCTGCGGTGTCGCGTTCACCGCTCCCGACTCCGGCTCGGTGCTCGTTCACTGGAAGGCGGACTTCTGGTCCTCGCAGAACGACAAGGTGTCGTTCGTGTCGATGGAGGTCCGCTCCGGAGCGACGATCGGCGGCGGGTCGGTCGTGGTCGCCTCGAACAGCAACGACGCGCTCAAGGTCAGCGGGTCGGTGACGAGTGGGGTAGAGGCTCGGCTCGGTGCCGGGACCTTCCGGCTGATCACGGGCCTGACTCCCGGCAACAGCTACCACGCACGGCTCATGCACTTCAGTGAGGCGAGTGGCAACGTCACCGTCTTCTACCGGCAGGTCCTGGTGCAGCCGATGCTCTAGTCGGCCAGCTGTTGCCAAGCGCAACAAGACCCCCTCGCCTACCGAGCGGCGAGGGGGTCTTGCGTGTGTTGCGTCAGTCGCGGGGATCGTATGGGTCCGCAGCCCGCAGGGGAGGCCAGGGACGTTTGACGACCGGCTGCGACGTGACCGGCCAGGCGTCGAACAGCTCCCGCAGGAGCCCGACTGTCACCCGGTCATTGTGCTGCGCGTCCAGGATGCTGATCACGCGTCGGCACAGCGCCTCGGCCGATGGTCGGCCGGTGGCCTCGTCCGCCTGACGAGAGACGGACGAGGACCCGGAGGTCTGTTCGGAGGCGCGCGTGGGCGCGCCCGTCTGAGATGATTCATCCACGGTGCTCTCCAGTGGTAGTGGAGGGTTACCTAGGCGGGGGGTTCGTGCGCCAACACGGCCTCCCGCCGCTCACCCGGGTGGGTGAACAGCAGAAGACTATCTGCAACCGTGCCGTCAGGCACGACGAGGACTGGTCCGTCAGGCGTGCCGATATTCCCCGTGTGTACAGACCGTGTAAGAACGGCGACGCCCCCACCGGTCTGACCGCTACCGATGGGGGCGAAATGTGGCCCTGACCTGCGCGTTTCTATGGAGCCGCCTGTCGGAATCGAACCGACGACCTTCTCATTACGAGTGAGACGCTCTGCCGACTGAGCTAAGGCGGCGGGTGCCGGGGAAGAGTGTAGCGGGAGAGTGGGGGTGGATCCGAATCGGATACCTCGGGGGTGGTCTGGGGCCGGGGTTGGTGAGGGGGTTGTGGTTTGGGTCACCTGCGGGGTGGTGTGCGGGCTGGGTGGTGGAGGGGTGGATGGAACGTGGCGGTGGGGGTGGGCGTCGGAGGGGACGGGTCGGATGGGTGGGATCGGGTTGGGGTGCGGATCGAGAGTGGTGGGGATCGGGCGGGCGTGCGGATCGGGTGGGTGGGAATTGTTTGGGAATGGATTGTTTGGGAAATGCGTTGACTTGGGTTGTGGGATGGGTCAGACTAATTCCCGCAAGCAAAACGGATCTTGAGGAGACATCGTGTACGGGATGCAGAAGCTGACGAGGGCTTGGCGGCTGGGCCGCGGGGCTTTGTCGGTGTGTCTGCGATCCGTCGGCGATGACGCGTTCTATCACCAGCTCAGCACCGAGCCCAGCAACGAACTGAGTGGGCGTACGGCGGGCGGTCCGCCTGGGTGATCTCCTTGTGGAGAGTCCTCAGGGGCCGTCTGAGCCGGGTGTCCGGTGCAGGCGGTCTTTTCTTTTGCCCGGACGGTCTTTCATCGGCCGTTGGGTTTCGTCGGTGCGCAATGGTTGCGGACCGGATTCCAAGCCCGCGTCGTGAGGGTTCGATTCCTTCCACCGATGCTTTTCCGGTATTCACGGATATCGGCATGAACAATGACAACTGGACATTCATCGCATTTCCCCGCGGCGCGTCGCCGCGGGGAGGACCAGCTGTCGGCCAGTGGCCAGGCCGCCTCATTTGGGTTGAGGAGATCGGGGGTTCGAGTCCCTCCAGCTGGACCAGGCGCCCGCAGCATGCTCGCTACCGGCCGAGCGGGCGCCACAAGCGTGCCCTGCGGCGGAAATTCGCCGTACATCCGGCGCAGGGCACCCGTACGCCCGTGGCTCAACCGGACAGAGCGCCTGCCTACGAAGCAGGAGGTTGCAGGTTCGAATCCTGCCGGGCGTGCTGTGTCCGAAGCAGAAGCGGGCGATGCGCCGGGATGTGGACCCGGAGAAAGCGGGTTCGAGCCCCGCCGGACACCCTCCGTACGAAGCGCTCACGCACTGTAGATGAACGCTCCGGCGTAGTACATGCCGGAGTACGCGGCTCTGGTCCAACTGGCAGAGGCACCTGGCTTAGAACCAGGAGGTTCAGGGTTCGAATCCCTGGGGCCGCACGTACGAACAGCAACAGCCGTGCGAACAGCACGAACGAACCGACACCGAGATCGCCGACCTGCCAACCGCCGGTCGGGCACACTGGAAGGGAGGAGGAACCACATGAGCGGTGTGATCGTCCTGAACGCCTCGTACGAGCAGCTGCACGTCGTGTCGATCCCGCACGCCATCCGGATGCTCGTCCGGGAGGTCGCCGTCGTCGAGGAAGCGCACGACGGCGCGCACATCGGTCCGTTCCCCCTGCCCCGGGTGCTGCGACTGGTTCGGTACGTCGTGATGAAGTGGAGGTACGCGTCCGGGCGGCTGCAGTACACGCGCGCCGGCGTACTGAAACGGGACAAGTACACCTGCGCGTACTGCGGTCAGGTGGGCGCGACGACGATGGATCACGTGGTTCCACGGTCACGCGGCGGACGCGGCGAATGGCTGAACGCCGTCGCCGCACACGCGGGATGCAACGAGAAGAAGGGCTCGCGTACGCCGGACGAGGCCGGGATGCCGCTGTTGTGGCAGCCCTGGGTTCCGTCCCGTGCCGAGATAGCGCTCTGACGCGACACCCACCGGTGCCGCCGACGAGCGCGATGCCAGGTGGGCGACGGTGACCCAACCTCGGTTCTGACCCGAGACCCCGCAGGTTCGAGCCCTGCCCTGGCAGCTGTACGCCCGTCGCGCGGCGTGCGTCCTGGTGAGATAAGCCGAGTGTCAGGCCTAGCGGCAGCCGTCTCGAAAACGGCAGGTCCCTTGATCGGGATGTCTGGGTTCGAATCCCAGTCTCACCGCATGTACACGGACGAGGAGAGTGGGGAGATGGAGCTTCCGGTTGAGTTGAGTGGGGCCAAGAGCTCCACGCTGATGTGGGCGGCCGAGCATGAGGTCGGTGCGCAGGCACTGCAGCAGTTGCGGAACATCGCCGCGCTGCCGTGGGTGCACGGCGTACGGGTGATGCCGGACGTACACCTGGGTAAGGGCGCGACCGTCGGGTCGGTGATCGCGATGTACCAGGCGGTGTCGCCGGCCGCGGTCGGGGTCGACATCGGGTGCGGGATGGAAGGTGTACTCACCTCGCTGACCGCTGCCGATCTGCCGGACGACCTGTCGGCGATCCGGTCGCGGATCGAGGCGGCCGTACCGGTGGGGTTCCGGGCGCACGAGGACCCGGTCGGCGTACGGCGGCTCGGGCTGGACCCGCGGCCGTGGGATCGGTTGTGGGGTGGGTTCACGAGCCTGCATGACGGCGTACAGGACCGGGAACGCAAGGCCAAGCAGCAGATGGGGTCGCTGGGTGGCGGAAACCACTTCATCGAGGTGTGCCTCGACGACAAGGACCGCGTGTGGCTGATGCTGCACTCCGGCAGCCGGAACATCGGCAAGGAGCTAGCCGAGCGGCACATGCGGATCGCGCGCGGTCTGCCACACAACACGGACCTGCCGGACCGTGACCTGGCGGTGTTCCTGTCCGGTACGCCGGAGATGGACGCGTACCGCCGGGATCTCACCTGGGCGCAGGAGTACGCGGCCCGGAACCGCGCGGTGATGCTGGCGCTGGTGATGCAGTCGGTGCGGGAGTCGTTCGAGGTGGAGGTGCGGTTCGAGCAGCCGATCTCTTGCCACCACAACTACGTGGCCGAGGAGCAGATCGACGGGCTTGATCTGCTGGTCACCCGCAAGGGCGCGATCCGGGCGGGGCTCGGGGATCTCGGGCTGATCCCCGGATCGATGGGCACCGGGTCGTACGTCGTCCGTGGGCTCGGTTCGGAGCGGTCCTTCTACTCGGCCTCGCACGGGGCAGGCCGACGGATGAGCCGCAACGAGGCGAAGCGGCGGTACACGGTCGAGGACCTGGTTGAGCAGACGGCCGGCGTCGAGTCCCGCAAGGACGCCGGGGTGATCGACGAGATCCCCGCGGCGTACAAGGACATCGACTCGGTCATCGCCGCCCAGTCCGACCTGGTCGAAGTCGTCGCCCACCTGAAGCAGATCATCTGCGTGAAGGGCTGAAGCGGTCAGCAGATCGGGGCGGCCGGTTGGTACGTCAGGTTGGTACGTCAGGGTGGGTGGCTGTGTCGTGTGCCTGCCCGTCGTGCGCCTTCTTCCTTTGCACTAAGCGTACAAGTTCGCGGGGTGGAGGTGGGGAGGTTATCCACAGGCCGTCCGTCGTCGGCAGGGGAGACGGCGGGCGGTGGGGTGGGGATGGTGAGGTCCGCCTGTTGGTAGGGGCAGCGGTTTGCTAAACCGTTGGTCGGGTTGGTCCCGGCTCGCGAGTTCGAGTCTCGCTCTCACCGCTGGGCGGCCGGGATGGACCGGTCGCCCTGCCAGTCCCGTTGGTCTAGTGGGAGGACGCCTGGTTCTCAACCAGGAGATCACCGGTTCGAGTCCGGTACGGGATGCGCGGGAGCACTGTCGTGGGAGAGGCGGGGCGGGCTGTAAACCCGTTGCCTTTGGGCTGAGCAGGTTCGAATCCTGCCTCCTGCACGTAGTAGTCGATCAAACAGAGAGGAGGACCGGCCATGGCCGACCTCAGGAACAGGAAGCGAGTGCCTGGTGGCAGGACCGGTGCTCCGGTTTTGCAGGGACATTCGATGCGGCGCGTGCTGCTGGGTTGTGGGCACGTGCAGCGGGATCGGATCGCGCACCGTGGGGATCACGTGTGGTGCGAGGCCGAATGCTCCGACTGGGTGCAGGTGGTCTCGGTTCAGGAGTAGTACCTAAGGACAGGTAGTGGTCGGCGGCCGGGTAGTGCACCTGAGCGTGGAGACGGTCGGGTGTACGGCGTCTCGCTGGTGTACTACCTGTCCTTACGCACGCGGAACCTGGTTCGACTCCAGGCCACGGGACTTCAAGCGGGCAGCAAAGGATCGAAGTGAACCCCGAGTGACACTGTCGCGTCGGCGCGGCTGGAGAGGATTCGGGCGCGTACGGCGGCGGCCGTCGTCGTCGGGATCGTGAGTAGCCGGCGGTGGCCGATGGTCGTGCCGCGGGCGATTTCGGTCCACGCGCCGTCGACAAGCGCGTCGACGGCGAATGATTCCACGAGCTGTCCGGACGTGATGTCCTCGCGCAGATCCAGCACATTGACCGTACCCGGCAGCTGCACTTCGGTCTCGTAGTACGCCCGCACGGCTGCCCCGAAGGCGGTCAGTGCCTCGACGTCCGGATCGGCGAACAATCCGCGCTGGTCCGGCGGGATGTTCAGCAGCAGTACGGCGTTCCGGCCGACCGACTTGCGATAGATGTCCAGTAGTTCCGGCACCGACTTCACCTCGGTGTCCTCGGCCGCGTGATAAAACCATCCCGGCCGAATCGACACATCGACCTCCGCCGGGTACCAGCGCAGTTCGTCTGCCTCGGCCAGCTGGGCCGGACCGGCTACTTCGGGTGCCGTCTGCGCGGCCACCATTTGCCCGTTGACGAACGGTATGACGCTCCACTCGGTCTCTCGGGCGAACCCGTCTTCGTTGCCGACCCAACGCACGTCCGGCCCACCGATCGCGATCGTCGCGTCCGGCGCGAGCCGCCGAATCAGATTGAACCAGGCCTCGTACGCGTACGTCTGCGCGCTGCTTGTCGGATTCGCCCCGTCCAGCCAGACTTCGGCGATCGGACCGTACGTGGTCAGCAGCTCGTGCAACTGGTTCATGTAGAACCGGTTGTAGTCGTCCACCACGTACTCGAACGAACCGATGCGCGAGGCAACGGCCTGGCTGCCGTTTCCGTAGTACCCGCCGGGTGCCTTCTCCTGATAGAGGTCCGCCGGGGACAGGTACACGCCGAAGCCGATGCCGGTGGTCTGGCAAGCGGCAGACAGTTCCGCGACGACGTCGCCGGAATAGGGTGATGCGGCAACGGTATGCGGCAGGAACTTGCTCGGCCACAGACAGAAACCGTCGTGGTGCTTGGCGGTCAGGATCACGCTCTTGAAACCTGCGGAAACCAAGGCGGATACCCACTGTGAGCAGTCCAGGGCGGACGGGTCGAAGATCGCCGGATCGTCGACGCCGGTCCCCCACTCCAGGCCTGAGAACGTGTTCGGTCCAAAGTGTACGAACGCTGTCAGCTCCTGCCGCTGCCAGGTGACCTGCCGCGGCGTCGGCCGCACCTCCGCCGCGGCCCGCCGTACGCCCTCAATCACAGCAGCAGTACCTTTCCAGGATTCAGCCGGTTGGCGGGATCGAACGACTGCTTGATCCGTCGGTGCAGCTCCAACCCGACCGGGCCCAGCTCGGTCTCCAGCCAGCGCGCCTTGAGCGTACCGATCCCGTGCTCCCCCGTGATCGTCCCGCCGAGCCGCAAACCCAGTTCCATCACCGCGCCGAATGCCGCCAGCGCCCGCGCCTCGGCCGCCGGGTCGTCACGGTCGAAAACCACGGTCGGATGCATGTTCCCGTCACCTACATGCCCTGGGCAACAAATCAGCACGTCGTACTCGCGCGCGATCGCCGCGATTCCCCGAAGCAACGGCACGAGCTGGGAGCGGGCGACCGACACGTCGTCGATCAACGTCACGCCAAGGGGTTCGAGCGCCGAGTTCACCAGCCGGCGTGCTTCGAGGAGCATCCGCGATTCCTCCGCGTCGGATGCTTCGGCGACGTCGATCGCCCCGTGCGCCGTACAGATCTGGGCGATCCGCGCGACGTCCTCGGCCGCGCGTACGCCCCGGTCGGACTGTGCGAGCAGCATCGAGCCGACGTCGGCGGGCAGGCCCATGTCCCGGTAGTCCTGGATCGCGCGCAGCGTCGGCTGGTCCAGGAACTCCAGCAAGGCCGGCCGGAGTCCGGATGCCATCACCGCCGCGGCGGCCGCGATACCGTCCTCGATCGACCGGAATGTCGCCGCCGCGGTCAGCGCGGCCTCGGGCGCCGGCCGCAGCGCGAGGGTCGCCTCGGTCACCACCCCGAGAGTGCCCTCCGAGCCGACGATCAGGCGAGTCAGGTCGTACCCGGCGACCCCCTTCGCGGCCCGCCGCCCGGTCCGGACGACCTCGCCGGATGCCAGCACGACCTCCAGGCCGCGAACGAAATCCGAGGTCACGCCGTACTTCACGCAACACAGCCCGCCCGCGTTGGTAGCGATGTTCCCGCCGATCGTCGACATCTCCCACGACGACGGATCGGGCGGGTAGAACAGGTCCTTCGCGAGCACGGCCCGGGACAGTTCGGCGTTCACCACGCCCGGTTGCACGACCGCGACCTGGTCCTCGACCGAGATCTCCAGGATGCGGTCCATCCGCGCGGTCGACAGCAGCAGACAGCCGTCGATCGCGTTCGCCGCGCCCGACAACCCGGTCCGCGCACCCTGCGTGACCACCGGCACGCCGAACTCGGCGGCAACCCGCATCACCGCCTGTACGTCCGACGTCTCCGCGGGCCGGACGAGCACCCGCGGGACACCCGCCGTACAGAACGTGGCGTGGTCGTTGCGATGACTGTCCAGTACGTCAGGATCGTCGACGACCGCGCCGTCGCCGAGGTCGGACCGGAGCCGTGTTACCAGCGGATCGCTCATCCTTCATCTTGTTCGGCGAGCAACCGAAGGATCAACTCGGCCCGGCGAACACGCTCGCGGCCGAGCGCTGCCGCGGTGCCGGTGAGGTGGGCGCCCACCGGGTAGATGTTCGGCGCGTTGCGCAGGCCCATCTTCAGGTAGACCGGCGCGGCGACCCGGACAATGTCGGGCACGTCGTAGAACCGTACGTGACCGCCCTGATCGTCCGGAACTTCGATGTACATGTCGATCGGTACCGACGTGACCGATCGGATTTCGGCCAGCACGGGCACCGGGAGGTCGGTCGACACGTTCAAGCTGGTCGCGCCGAGACGTTCGTACAACCGCGCGGTCGGTGCATTGGGCAACGGCATCAGGACCGAGGTCTTCAGGACAAGATCCGATGGCAACGATCCGTCGACCTTGAGCGCGCCGAGCAGTTCCAGTACGCCGAGGTCGCCGACGAGCAGGCTGCGTACGCCGAGCTCGACCGCCCGGAACGCGTCGCACAACGAAGCAGCCACCTGGTCATTGCCGCGGGCAACACCACCGACGGCACCCGAAACTTTAGCCTGACCACCGATGTCCCACGCGCCGCGCGGCCCGAGGAACAGGCACACCTCGACGCCCGCGGACGCGCCGAGCGAGAGCATCTCCTCGATCTCGGCGTCGGTCAGCATCATCACCCCGCTGCCCTGCGAGACGCGGTCGATCGTGATGCCGCGCGTCTTTGCCTCCTCGAGCACCGCGGTCATCACCAGCGGGCCCTCGCAGGACGGGATCTCCACCTTGTACGGAGAACCGTCGGGGAAGGTTTTCGCCGAGGCATCCCCCGGCCGGAAGCCGCGGTCGGCGAGCAGGGCACGTGCTTCACGCAGGTTCATTTCTCGCTCCAGGGTCCGAGCTGACCGGCCGACGTCAAATCGCGCGCCGTACCGGTGATCTCCAGGTCGAATCGTTCGGCCGCTTCACTGAGCAGCGCCGGGGTCACCAGCAACTCGTTCGGCGACAACGTGTCCCTGATCCGGGCCAGCCGGAGCTCGGACCAGTGCCGCCGCCCGCACATCGTGACGGCCGCGAGTACGGCCGCCTCGTCGTCTTCCATCACCATCGGCAACCGTGAGCGCCGCGCCCCACCGGCGCCCGAGGTCAGCGCGTTCACGTAGCTCGCGTGCAGGTCGATCTGCTCCAGCAGGCGCGCGGGGATCACGTCCGCCAGGCCGAGACCGGACGCGTTTCCGTGCGACGCCGGCGACAGCGAATGGACGCTGATCGCGGCGATCGACGGTGACTCGAACTCCGGAATCCCGTGTACCCAGCAACGACCGATCACGTTCGTGTCCATGCCGGCGCCGGACTTGTCCTTGCCGAGCTCGTCCACCACGAGTACGTCGAGCTGGTCGAACGGGAGGCGGCCGAGGAGGCTGGACGCCCTTTGCAGTAACGCGTTCTCTGCTGCTTCCGCGATACCGTCCGCTTCGAGGAATTCGACCGATGCGGTTTGCTCGCGGGAGTTTTCGAGGATGGCGAGGCCGCCGATGATCTTGCCCTGTGCAACGATCATTCGCGCGGCGGCTTCGATGTTGGCGCCGAGGGCAGGGATGCCGCCGGCGTGCAGGGACGCGGCGCCGCGGTGGTTGCCGAGGCCGATCGCGAGGATCTTCGCGATGCCGCTCTCGATCGGGCCGTGGAAGTCGGTATGTGGTTTGATCCGGTTCACGAGCAGGACGCCGTCGGCTTTCGCGGCGAGCGCGTCGTGGTGTACCTCGGTGCCGTCGGGAAGGGTGCCGATGACAACTGTTTCCATTGTTGCTTCGATGGCTGCGCCAATGGTTTGCGGGGTGATGCCCAGTCCTTCGAGCATTTCGCGCTGGCCGTCGGCGGTGGCGCCGCCGTGGGAGCCCATGGCGGGGGTCACGAACGGTTCCGCGCCGGCGTCGCGGAGCCAGTCGACGGCTGCTTTCACCACTGGTACGAGGTCGTGGATGCCGCGGCTGCCGGCCGTGACCGCGATCCGGGCGCCGGGGTGGATGCGGTCGCGGAGTGGCTCCAGGGCGGTGCGGGCGTCGGCGTACGGGTCAGTCGAGACTGGTAAGTCGGTAAGAATCCGCCGGATCGGGGTGACCTGCGGGAGAGTTCCCGCAGGCCGCAAACCCCGAACAGCCTCAAACAATCCCCAGGATTGCGGACCGGACATCAGTGGCTCTGTCTGGCGACTGTTGAGCCGGTGCGGCCTACCAGGAAGTCCAGGTCGCAGCCTTGGTTTGCCTGGGTTACGTGGTCTATGTAGAGGCGGGCCCAGCCACGGTCCGTTGGTGGGGTTGGTGGCTGCCAGTCGGCGCGCCGCTTCTCCAGTTCCTCGTCCGGAACATCCAGATGGAGACGTCGCGCCGGCACGTCCAACTCGATCCAGTCCCCGGTGCGTACCAGCGCCAGTGGTCCACCAACAGCCGCTTCCGGCGTCACATGCAGTACGACGGTCCCGTACGCCGTCCCGCTCATCCGGGCGTCGGAGATCCGCACCATGTCGTCGACACCGATCTCGGCCAGTTTGCGCGGGATCGTCAGATTTCCGACCTCAGGCATTCCCGGGTACCCTCGCGGTCCGGCGTTCTGCAGTACCAGCACGGTGTCCTCGTCGACATCGAGCTCCGGGTCCTCGACCGCCTTGTCGTACTCCTCGATGCTGCTGAACACCAGCGCCTTGCCCCGATGCCGCGACAGCCGCTCGGACGCCGCCGACTGCTTGATCACCGCACCGTCAGGCGCCAGATTCCCCTTCAGTACGGCGGTCCCGGCGCCACTACCGAGCGGATCGCCGACCGGCCGGATCACCGCGTACGTCTGGCTGCCCGGCGCGGCGCCCGGGATCGTCGCCTCGATCCGCTCCGCGTTCGCGACGTTCTCGCCGATCGTCTTCCCGGTGACCGTGATCGCGTCGGTCTTGAGCAGCGGCAGGATCTCCTTCATCACCGCGGGCAGACCGCCGGCGTAGTAGAAGTCCTCCATCAGGTACTTGCCGGACGGCTGCAGGTCGACCAGCCACGGTACGCCCCGCGCCCACTCGTCGAGGTCGTCGAGCGTGACGTCGACGCCAACTCGGCCGGCGATCGCGAGCAGGTGGATGACAAAGTTGGTCGAACCACCGATCGCCGCGTTCGCGCGGACCGCGTTCGCGAACGCGTCCCGGGTCAGGATGTCGCTCGGCTTCAGGTCCTCCTTGACCATTTCGACGATCCGCTGCCCGGACTTCTGCGCGATCACGTACCGGCGCGAGTCGACGGCGGGGATCGCCGCGGAGCCGGTCAGCTGCAGACCGAGCGCCTCGGCCATGCAGGCCATCGTGGACGCGGTGCCCATCGTCATGCAGTGGCCGTTGCTGCGTGACTGGCCGGCCTCGGCCGCGGCGAAATCCTCGGCCGACATCCGGCCGGCGTTCAGGTCCTGGGTGAACCGCCAGACCGCCGTGCCCGAGCCGATGTCGCAGCCGCGGAATTTACCGTTCAACATCGGGCCGCCGGTGACGACGACGGTCGGGAGGTCGACACTCGCGGCGCCCATGATCGAGCCCGGCGTGGTCTTGTCACATCCGGTCAGCAGGACGACACCGTCGAGCGGGTTGCCGCGCAACGACTCCTCGACGTCCATGCTGAGCAGGTTCCGGAACAGCATCGCGGTCGGTCGCAGCAGCGTCTCGCCGAGCGACATCACCGGGAACTCCAGCGGGAATCCACCGGCCTGCCAGACGCCGCGCTTGACCGAGTCGGCGAGCCGGCGCAGGTGCGCGTTGCAGGGGGTCAGCTCGGACCAGGTGTTGCAGATGCCGATCACCGGGCGGCCGTCGAACGCCTCCTCGGAGAAGCCCTGCGACTTCATCCAGGACCGGTGGATGAACCCGTTCCGGCCCTTTTCGCCGAACCAGTGGTCGAAGCTCCGGCGCCCGCTCGACGCCGGCACCCCTTCACCAGCCAGCACATTGCCCTCGGCCGGGTGCACTCCCCCCTCGGCCCGCACGCCCCCATCGGCCGAGCCGTTGGTCCCGGCCGGGGCGTTGATTGCGGCCGGGTCGTTGATTGCGGCCGGGTCGTTGATTGCGGCCGGGTCGTTGATTGCGGCCGGGTCGTTGGTCGGAGGTTGATCAGTCATCGTGTCACCTCGGCTGTGGTCACGGTCCCGTTCACCCGGCGGGTGATTCCAGCCGGGTTGGAGTCCTTCAGTACGTCCGGGAGCACCGCGTCGGGCGTGTCCTGGTATGCGACCGGACGCTGGAACCGGCGGGCCGCGGTGACGCCGACGCTGGTGTGGATCGAGCCGACCGTCGACGGGAACGGGCCGCCGTGGTGCTGGGCCCAGGAGACCGCGACGCCGGTGGGCCAGCCGTTCCAGAGGACGCGACCTGCGCGCGCGGTCAGCAGCGGCAGAAGCTCGCGGGCCAGGTCGGCGTCGGCGTCCTCCGCGTGCAGGGTCGCGGTCAGGTTGCCGTCGAAGGCCTCGACAGCCTGTACGAGTTCGTCGCGATCGTTGTACTCGACAACGATCGACACCGGGCCGAAGCACTCCTCAAGGATCTCGTCACGGCGAGCCAGCAGCTCAGGCACAGTTGTCTGAAGCAACGATGCGCCATCTCCTGCCGTGGACCAGACGCGTACTCCGTCGACCTTCCGCAGGCGGTCCAGGCCGGAGGTGAAGCCTGACTTGATGCGGTCGTTCAGCATCGGCGCCTGGGCCACACCCCCGACGGCTTCGACGAGTTGGTCCTGCAGGCCATGACCGGACGGTACGAACAGCAGGCCGGGCTTCGTACAGAACTGACCGACGCCGAGGGTGAACGATCCCACGTACCCGGTCGCGATGTCCTTGCCGCGGGCATCGATCGCTGCCTGGGTGACGAACACCGGGTTCAGGCTGCCGAGCTCGCCGTAGAACGGGATCGGCTCCGGCCGGGTGACCGCGATCTCGTGCAGCGCCTTGCCCGCCGGTACCGATCCGGTGAAGCCGGCGGCGGTGATCCGTGGGTCCTTCAGCGCGGTCACGCCGACGTCGAAACCGGAGATCAGGCCGAACGTACCGTCGGGTGCGCCGGCTTGTTTCAGCGCGTCGATCATCACGGCGGCGGTGCGTACGGAGAGCTCTGGGTGGCCTGGGTGTGCTTTGACGATCACCGGGCAGCCGGCGGCGAGGGCGGATGCGGTGTCGCCGCCGCAGACACTGAAGGCGAACGGGAAGTTGCTGGCAGCAAATACCAGGACTGGGCCGAGGGGTACCAGTACGCGGCGGAGGTCGGGGCGCGGGACTGGTTTGGCTTGTGCGTCCGCGGTGTCGATGGTGACTTCCAGCAGGGCGCCTTCTTCGAGGGCGTCGGCGAACATCCGGAGCTGGCCGGTACTGCGCGCGACCTCGCCGGTGAGTCGTGCCTCCGGGAGTGCGGACTCCCGCATCGCGATCGGCACCAGCTCGTCCTTCGCTGCATCCAGGGCGTCGGCGACGGCACGAATCCAGCCCGCGCGAACGGACGGCTCGGAGGAGCCAAAGGCGGGGGCGGGGGCGGCCGCAGCTGCCGCGGCAAGCGCCTGCTCAAGCTGAGCGGGGGTCGTGTCGGCGGACGGGTGCTTGGCGCCGGGCGTGGGCCCGGTGGTGGAGTTGGGCTCGATGCCGGGGGCCGGGGTCATCGGGTTCCTTCCAGGTTGGTGGTGGCGAGGAACGTGAACGGGGCGCGGCCGGTCGCCACGGTGTTGGTCAGGGTGCCGAGTTCGTCGATGGTGATCGTGATGACGTCACCTTCGGTCAGGGCGAAGTCCAGGTCGGGGACGATTCCGGTGCCGGTGGCAAGGATCACACCGTCGGGGAAGTCGTTCGGCAGGAACAGTACGTCGATCAGATCCGGCAACTGACGGACCAGTTTCGCGGTCGAAGTGCGCTCCGCGAACACCTCCGTACCGTCCCGCTCGATCACCAGCTCGATCCCGAGGTTCTTCGGATCCTCGACCTCCCACGCGGGCCGGATGCCCGACGCGAGCGCGCATCCACCGGCGAACAGTTTCGCCTGCGGTACGTACAACGGGTTGATGCCCTCGATCGAGCGTGAACTCATGTCGTTGCAGATCGTGTACCCGACGATCTCACCGTGGCTGTTGGCAACTACCGCGAGCTCCGGCTCAGGTACGTCATGCCCCGAATCGGACCGAATGCCGACCGGTTCGCCGTCCACGACGACCCGCCAGGCGGGTGCCTTCTGGAACAGTTCGGGTCGCTCGGCGGTGTAGACCTTGTCGTACACCGACTGCTCGCTGCTCTCCTCCATCCGGGCGCCGCGGGATCGCTCGTACGTGACGCCCGCGCACCAAACCTCACCCCGCCCGTCGAGCGGCGGCAGGAAGGTCAGCCCCGCGGCCGGCAGCTCGGCGCCGACCTTGCCGACGGCGGTCTGCAACTCGGCGAGCGGGAGCCGCAGCAACTCGGCGAAGCTGTTGACACCCTCCAACGGCGCGACCGAGTCGCCGGTACGCACACCTGGGATCGGCCGGCCGTCGACCGGGGACAGATAACGGACCAAATGCATGAAGATGCCTTTCCTCTACATCGACGTACCGAGCAGACCGCGGGTGATCTGGAAACCGACATTGCCCGAGGCAACGGCTTTCGGAACGAGGCGGCGACTGGCGACCGCGGCGATCGTGTCCAGCCCGATCCGGGCCTGCTGGGCGGCGGCGCCGGTGGTGACCGCGTCCAGGTCGTCGCCGTACGTCGCGACCGTCTCCGGGTCGTTGCTGAATTCAACGACCGGTACGAACCGCTGCGCCGACAAGGTGCCGCCGGCAACATGCGCGAGGATCTGCTGGACACCGGTCGCACCGAACCCGGTAGCGGTCTCCATCCAGTCCGTACCCGGCATCCGCATCACGTGCCAGCCCGGTGCCGCGAGCCGCTGCCCGTGCGCGATCGTCGGCCCGACCGGGTCCGGCGAGCCGAACGCCGTCGCCCGGAACGTGGTGTCGGCGAGTAGTGCGCCACGTGACGACAGTACGACGGAACCGCCGAAGCCGACGATCTCGCGCCCGATCAGCGCGAGCGCTTCGGCAGTCGTGTCCGAGAACGGGCCGCGCGCCTCCAGCCCGATCGTGAGCGCACCGAGATCACCGGATTCGTCGGCAGGCGCCGGCAACTGGAAGCCGTTGAACCACTCCTTGACCCGGTCGCCGACCGCGTCCAGACCACCGTCGGCCTGAATGCTCGCCCAGCCGAAGCGGGCCGGATCGGCGCCTGCCTCGACCAGCCGGGAACGGAAGTAGTCGTTGTGCGTCTTCTCGCAGCCGTGCTCCAGCAGCAGCGCCATCCGGGTGTTCGGGTGCAGCAGGTAACCGAGCATGATCCGCGCGAACGTCTCCTCGGACGCGCCGCCGCTGCTGCCGCAACCCTCGGTGTGCGGGAGGGCGACCATCCGCGTGACCGCGTCGCCGGCCCATTTCTCCCGTTCGGCCTGGGCCGCGATCCGCAACGCGATCTGGCCCGAGCAGAGGCTGGTCGGCAAGATCAGGCCGACGGCCTCGGGTACCAGCCGATCGTCGACGCGGAGCAGTTCGGCGTGGGTACGCCGGGCGGACGTGAGGCCCTGGTGCGGCAGTCCGTCGAGCGGGGCGTCGCGATCTTCGGCCGGGAGGTCGGCGAGCGTGCGGCTCATCCGCCCGTCCGTACTGATCGAGATACCGTCGCGCGGACCGGTCTGCTTCCAGTTCCGCCAGATCGACACCTGGCTGTGGCCGGCCCGCTCGCCGGCGCTCTTCTCGCCGGACGCGACCCGAACGACCAGGTCGAAGGTTTCCGCGGTCAGGTCCGCCATCGTCGTACCGGTGAGGTACTTGCCCGCGTCAACATCCATCTCGGCCTGCAGTCGCTCGTACCTGGCACTCGTCGTGACGAACTTGAGCGTCGGGACGAACGGGAAGTTGGTGATCGAGCCGTTGCCGGTGGTGAAGAAGATCAGGTTGCAGCCGCTGCCGATCTGACCGGCGACCGATTCGAGGTCGTTGCCCGGGCTGTCCATGAAGATGTAGCCGTCACCAGGCAGGGGCTCGGCGTAGTCGATGACGTGATCGAGGCGTACCTCGCGGGGCAGCTTGCGGGCGGCTCCGATCGACTTGAGCACGATGTTGTAGAGCCCGCGGTACACGTTGCCGCCGGACGGATTGCCCTCGGCGGTGTGCCCGTGCCAGCCGACCCGCTCCTTGAACGACTTGATCGTGGCCAGAAAACGCTTCGCGGTGGCCAGGTCGCGGACGTTCTTCAGGACGTACGGCTCGGCGCCGATCAGCTCGTCGGTCTCGGCGAGTACCGCGGTGCCGCCGTGGCGGATCACCTCCGCGCTGACCTGGCCCGCGAGCGGGTTCGCGGAGATCCCCGAGAACGCGTCGGAACCGCCGCACTGCAGCGCGATCTTCAGGTCCGCGAGCGGCACCTCGACCCGCGGCTTCGCGTCGACGACCGGCAGCCACGGCTCGACCAGCGCGCCGGCGGTCGTCAGGTCGTGCTCGAATCCGGCCTTCCGGGTGAAGTACGCATGCGGCACCTTGAGCGCCGGGTAGTCGTGCTCGGCCATGAAGTTCTTGATCGCCTGGCCGGACACGACGTCACCCTCGGTGTCGACGATCAGGACCGCGCCGACGTTCGGGTTCAGCGTGAAACCGGCCAACGTGGCGAGCAGGAAGTGCAGGTTGTTGGGTACGTCGTCCTCGCCGCCCTCGGTGTGCGCGACCGGTACGACCCCATCGCCCGCGTCGGCGCCGTCGAACCGGCGGGCCAGCTCGGTGACGAACCCGCTGCCGCGGGAGCTGGTCGCGAGCAGGACGACATGGTTCCGGGTGCCGGCCGGGCCTTGTTCACGCGGGTAGCCGAGGAAGGTGCCGGGTTGCTCGACGCTTGTCACCTGGGCGCCGAAGTGGAGCGCGGACTCGTCCAGCTCGTACGGGTCGAGGGGTTCGTTGGTCGCCGATGGTTCCGCGGGCAGTCCCTCCACGCCGCGGGCGGTCACGGCGGCGAGGCTGGTCGGCGTACACACGTAGTCACCTGGGAGCAGATCGCGGGAGGCGCGCGCGAACGCGGTGTTCCAGGAGGTCAGGGCGGCTCCGGTCGCGACCGGAGTGACTACGAAGCGGTGCCCTTCGAGCACGGTGTGCGGCAGCGTCACCGCCGCGCCGTCCAGCTCGATCACCGTGCCGGCCTCGAGCCGCCGGGAGGCGATTGCCACGTTGTCACCAGGCTCAGGCAGCACGCCGATCTGTTCGAACCTCACCATCGTCCGCGCCTTCCTGTAGCTCACTCGGGCCAGAATCGTGCATGATGCATGATTACCAGTGTTACCCTGCCGAAACCTGACCGACGGGGTCAAGACCGCGACCAGATTCCGGAGACATCAGATGGCGGAAACGTTGGGCCCCACCGAGTCGATCGGGCCAACGGCGGCGATGGACCGGCGGGTGTTGCGGCGGCAGATGCTGGCCGACGACGTGTACGAGGCGATCAAGACGATGCTGATGGACCACGTCATCCGGCCGGGCGCGCGGATCTCGATCGACGGGCTGGCCCGCGAGTTCCAGGTGTCGTCGACCCCGGTCCGCGAGGCACTGGCCCGGCTCGAGTCGGAAGGGCTGGCGGTCAAGGAACCACTGAAGGGGTACCGGGCGACGCCGCTACTCACCTTGGAAGAGTTCGACGACCTGTACCGCTTCCGGCTCCTCCTCGAACCCTGGGCCGCCCGCCGAGCCGCCGAACTCATCTCCCCCGAAGGCCGCGCCCGCCTCGAAGCCGAACTCGCGAACGCGGTCGAGCCGACCTCCATCGATTACGCCGGCTACAAATCCCTCACCGCGCACGACAACCGGTTCCACTCCCTCATCGCGTCGCTGTCCGGAAGCGAACAAGTGCGGCAGGCGTTCGAACGTACCCACTGCCACCTGCACATCTTCCGCCTCCACTACAACCGCGACATCGGCCCCGAGGTACTGACCGAACACCGCGTCCTCGTCGAGGCCATCACCTCCGGCGACCCCACCGCCGCCGAAGCCGCCATGACCCACCACATCGAAAACTCGATGACACTGCGGTTACGCCGCATCTACGAGTAGCGCAACTCGTGCCGTAAGGACAGGTAGTGGTGGAGGCGGGGTACTGCACCTGAGCGTGGATGTGCTGACGCGTACGGTGTCTCGCCGGTGCACTACCTGTTCTTACGCACGGCTCCTACTTGCGGATGATCAGGGCGTCTCCTACTGGGCGTTCGCCGCTGGCGTCCGAGGGGGTGTTGAGGATGTTGCCGTTGGCAACCATGGTGGTGGAGCCGCCGCCGTCCAGGTTGAGGGCTTCGGTGAGGTGGAAGGACTTGGCCACGGCGGCGGCTTCGGCGATGGAGAGGCCGAGGCTGTTGACGTTGCGGCCGTCGGCGGTGATCAGGACGGTGCGGCCGTGGTCGTCCACGCCGGCGATGGTCCGGGGGTTTCGTTTGTGGACCCAGCCGTAGTAGAAGCTCGGGGTGGACTGGACCATGCCGTCGGCGGCCGCGGTGGCGTGGATCTGGCCGTTGCGGATCAGTTCGGGGCCGCCGTTGACGATTGTCGTGCGCGGGGTCAGCGGAACCGGCCGGCCGCGCTCGTCGAGCAGGACCGAGCGGATCGACAGCGGCCTGCCGACCTTGGCGGTGGCGAGGAGCGGCGCGACCAGGTTGCCGATCGCCTGTACGGTGCGGCCGCCCTCGGGGATCGCGCCGCCGCGAGTGGTCGGGCGGATCGCGGTGACGATGCCGCGCTTGTTCACGATCACCTCGGCGCCGGGTCCGCTCGGCGTCGCGGCGCCGTACGACTCGTCGTACGCGATCAGCTCGTCGGGATCGGTGCAGGTGACGTCGTGCAACGGCTTCGCGGTCGGGAGGTCATCGGCTGTGCCACCACAGTTGCGGATCAAGCCGGGTACGCGGTTCAGTCCGTCCAGCGGGAGTACTTTGCCGCCCGCCCGGAGTTCGCCGCGCCAGGTGAAACGGTCGACGGAAGTGCCGCGCGGGCCGAGTACGAGGGCGGGGCGGCCGTTGGTGGGTTCGCTGACCAGGCGGCCGTCGTACACGCCGACGCCGGCCGGGTCGCCGGGCGCGCCGGACTTCGGGTCGAGGACGAAGAAGCCGGCGTTGACCGCGGCGGTCGCGCCGGTGAGGGTGGCGAGCGTGCTCGTGGTCTCGCGGGCCTCGAGGTCCGGGCCGTACGTCGCGTCGAGCGTGCCGCGGAACTTCTTCGGGTCGATCGTCAGGACCTGTACATGCCAAGGTCCGGTCGAGCCGGCGAGGTCGTCGGGTTCACCGTCCCAGCCGGTGTAGAGGCTCGATCCGTTCAGACCGGCGGCGATCACCTTCGTACGCAGTGCGTCGGCCTCGGCCTTCGTACCGAGCAACCCGAGCCGGACGCGGTACCCGAGACTGCCGCCACCGGCGTCGGCGAGCTGGGGTGTCGGGACTTCTTCGACCCGCGGGTCGAGGCCGGCCGCGCGGAGTTTGGCCGCGGCCTTGTCCGCGCCGGCCCGGTCGGAGAGCGCGGCGGCGGGCGTGTCCGGGTCCGGGGACGTGGACGGGATCGCGACCTCGACGGTCCAGCTGGCATTCGGGTCGGTGTGGCCGCGGACGATGGTGGTGAGCGTGACCCCCGGCTGCAGCGTGCGGGTGTCGCGGGTTTCGGTCAGGCCGCCGGGACCGAGGGGCAGGTGTGGCACCGGCGGGGTGGCGATCGCGGTGGTGCCACCGAGGGTCAGGGAGAGGCAGAGGGCGGACAGGCCCAGGCATCGCAGGGTCATAGGACGTTCCTACGGTCCACCGCGTACGCCCGCAACCTGAACCGAGCGTCCTTCAGCTGAACAATCACTCCACCGGGGCGCCGCCGTACGAAACTTCGTTGCCGTCCGGGTCGTAGAAGGTGGCGTGGCGGACGCCGTTCTCGTACGTTTCGCGCTCGGCCGGCTCGATGCCCCGGCCGGCGATTGCCGCCAGTACGCCGTCGAAATCCTCGACGAACAGGGTGTGCTGCGCGTGGCCGGCGTGCTCCGGGACCACTTCGATGTAGAGGTACTGGTGCTCGCCGACCTCCCAGACCGCCTCGATGTCGTTGGGCAGGAAGGCCGGCGGCGCACCGAGCAGTTTCTCGTACCACGCGACGGCGATGTCGTAGTCCCGTACGGAGATTCCGGCAAACAGGTCCATACCGCACAGTACCGGGTCAGGCGGGCGCGTCTCCGTGGTCCGGGATCTCCAACTGGACGCCGCCCTGGAGCGCGGACTGGTGCGCGTAGATGCCGGGGAGGGTGTAGCGGGCCGAGACCCAGGCGTTGATCGGCGGCAAGGCCTTGTCGGCGACCGCGCGAACGAAGTCGTCGGCGAGGAAATGGTGCGAACCCTCGTGGCCGTTGTGCAGGCCGTCGAACTCCTTCGGCAGCCGGGAGCGGTCGTGCACCGGGGACAGACCCGAACGGAACGCGTCCCGCAGCGCCGGATCGACGTTCGCCAGGTCGGCGTCGTCACCCGTCGGCCTGGTCTCCATCAGGTGCTCGACGTCCTCGACGCCTTCCTTGTTCTGCCAGTACGTCGTGGTGGCGAGCTGTTCGAAGCTGGCCTCGGTCCCGAACACGCGCAGCCGCGACTCACGGATGTGCGACGGGTACCCGACGCGGCGCATCTCGTTGGTACGCATGATGCTGCCGTCGGCCAGTTTGAACAGGGCGGTCGCGTTCGAGAAGTCGTTGTCGAACTGGCTGACCTCCTTGTCGAACACCCCGTCGCCGCGGTCGTCCTTGACCCCGATCGCGGACACGTGCGTGGCGTGCTGACCGGTCACCGACAGAACGTTGCCGACGGCATGCGTCGGGTAGAGCAGCGGCGGGAAGGACGCGGTCTTCTTCCAGTCGTCACCGCCGGAGTACTGGTACGCGGCGTAGAAACCGAGGTCCATGTCGTGGACGTAGTCGCCCTCGCTGTAGAACACCCGGCCGAACGCGCCGTCGGCCAGCTTCTGCCGGCAGTACACCGAGGACGGGTAGTAGAAGCTGGTCTCGCCCATCATGTACGTGAGCCCGGTGTCCTTCACCAGCTCGATGATTCGGGCGATCTGGTCGGCCTCGATCGCCATCGGCACCGTCGAGTACACGTGCTTGCCGGCCTCGAGCGCCTTGATCGCCATCTCGCCGTGCAGCCAGCGCTGCGTGAAGATCGCGACCGCGTCCAGGTCCGACTCGAGCATCTCCTCGAACGACGCGGGCGTCACCGTGATGCCCTGCTTGGCGGCCATCTCCGCCGCCCGCTCGGGGATGACGTCGGTCAGCCGCACCTCGGACACGTCCGGGTGCGCCGACCACAACCGCAGGAACGAGGGCGCGAACTGGCCCGCTCCGACCACACCGATGCTGATTCCCATACGAGAAGGCAATCACACATTTATGTTCCATGGAAGAACATATTTGAACGTCGGTTTGTGTGATGTGCGGTACACCGGGGGCGGGGGCGGGCGGAGTGGTGCGAGGCGACGGTTGGTGAGTGGTGGAGGTCCGGGGGCCGGCGGTCGGCCGCGGGTGCGGGTGGCCGGGGTGAGGTCGTCAGGATCTGGTGGCCGGGGTGGAGTGGTCAGGTGTTTGTAGTAGGTGGGGGTTGTCGGTGGTGATGCCGTCTACGCCTAGGGCGCGGGCGGCGGCCAGGGTGGGGGCGTCGGGGACGGGCCAGGCGGTGACGTTGAGGCCGGCGGCGTGGAGTTCGGCGACGCCCTCGGGGGTGAGGCCGGCGATGCCGCACAGGGACCAGGTGGCTCGGGCGGCGCGGGTGCGGGCGATCACCTCGGGGATCTCCGGAGTACGGCCGAAAATGTGGCCGGTGGTCACGTTCGGGTACGCCTCGCGGATCGCGAGCAGGATCTCCGGATGGAAGGACGTCACCAAGGTGCGCGCGGCCAGGGCCGGGTCGGCTTTCAAGGATTGGGCCAGCAGGGGTACGGCGGCTTCGGCCTTGATCTCCGCCTGGAAGCGGACGTCGATCGCCGCGACCACCTCCGCCCAGGTCGGGATGCGTTCCCCCGCACCCGCATCCAAAGCGCGGAGCTCGTCCAACGTCATCCCAGCAACCTCACCGGAACCCGTGTCGTGGGTGGTGGTGCGGGTGACTGTGGGGTCGTGGATGATTACGAGTTCGCCGTCGGCGGTTACTCGGAGGTCGAGTTCGATCTCGTCGCAGCCGTCCGCGACGGCTCGGCGGAAGGATCGGAGGGTGTTTTCCGGTTCGGTTCCGAGCGCGCCGCGGTGGCCGGTGATGATCACAGCACCTTCTCCTCGTAGAGCCGTTTGACTTCGTCGCCGATCGCGTCGAGCCGTTTCGCGACCGAGGCGAACACCTTCTTCGGTGCGGCGTTGTCCGCGTAGATCTGCTGCAGTCCGGTGTAGATCTGCACGTTCGCGTTTCGCCCGTACAAGCGGATCGCGTCCTGTTGCCGGGCGTTCTCCAACTGCGCGATCGCGACGCCGTAGTTGGGCTGTTCGGCGATCAGCTTCTTCAGCTCGGCGTCTTCGCGGGCCTTGTTCACCACCGGAAGGTACCCGGTCTGGGTGGTCCACCAGGCCGAGTTCTCCGGCAGCGCGAGGAACTGCAGGAACGTCGCCGCGGCCTGTTTCCGTTCGTCCGAGATGTTCCGCATCATGCCGATCCCACCGCCGCCGGTGGCGATTCCGGCCGCCACCTCGGACGGGATGAACCCGGCACCGACCTTGAACTTCGCCTTGCTGCTGATCGTCTTCATGCCGCCGGTGGATTCCTGGATCACCCCGACCAGACCGTTCGCGAAGTCCGTGCTCGGGCTGCTCGCCATGTACGCCGCGCCGAGCTCGTGCACCATCTGGCGCTGCCACTCACCGGCCGCGACCGCCCCGTCCTGGTCGATCGTGACATCCAGCCCCTTCGAGTACGCGCCGCCGAACTGCCACACGTTGCCCTGGAACTGCCAGTCCCCGTCGATCTTCGCGAACGCTATCGTCCGCATCGACCGCCCGCCGGACTGTACTTTCGCCAGTTCAGGCACCCAAGAGCGCAGTTCGCTCCACGTACGCGGCGCCCGGTCCGGCAGTCCGGCCTTCGCGAAGGCGTCGCGGTTGTAGTAGAGGATCGGCGTACTGCGCGCGAACGGTACGGCCCAACTCTTGCCCTTGACAACGTATTCGCCGAAAAGCTTCTCCTGGAACACGCCAGGCCCGAACCCGTCGGTGAAGTGGTTGTTCAGCGGTTCGAGCGCGTCGTTCAGGAAGAACCGCTCCCAGGTGACATCGGACAGTACGGCCAGGTCCGGTGCCTGCTTCGCGACCAGCGCGGCCGCGACCTTCTGGGCAACGTCGTCGTAACTGCCCTGGAACTGCACCTCGACGTACACGTCGCTCTGCGCATCGTTGAACTTGGCAACGAGTTTGTCGACCGCCTTGCCGTTCACCCCACCGTACGGTGACCAGAACACCACCCGGGTACGGTTCGCGTACTGCTTCGGCACCTTGCCGGCCGGCTGCGAGTAGATCGCGTCCACCGATCGGTACCCGCAACCCACCAGCGTCGTACCGGCGGCGAGGCCCAAGAACATCCTGCGTCGCATGCTCATCCCTTCAACGCTCCCTGGGTGATGCCGCCGACGATGTAGCGCTGGGCGATCAGGAAGATCAGCAGCATCGGCGCGAGGACGAGCAGCGTGCCGGCCATGATCGTTCCCCAGGCGGCGAGACCTTCCTCGTCCTTGAGGATCAGCAGACCGACCGGCAGCGTACGCATCGACGCGGTGTTGGTGACGATCAGCGGCCAGACGAAGTTGTTCCACTCCTCCACCGCGGTGATCACGACGACGGTGATCAGCATCGGCCGCGACATCGGCAGCACGACCCGCCACAACGTCCGCAGATGACCCGCGCCGTCGACCGCGGCCGCGTCGGTCACCTCGGTCGGCAGCGTCAGGAAGTGCTGCCGCATCAGGAAGGTCGCGAACGCGGAGCCGATGCCGGGGATGATCAGACCCGCGTACGTGTTGATCCAGCCGAGTGACGCCACGGTGAGGTAGTTCGGCAGCAGGGTCACGTGTCCGGGCACCATCATCGCGCCGAGTACCAGGAAGAACAGGATCTTCTTGAACGGGAAACGCAGATAGGCGAAGGCGTACGCGGTCAGTACGGCGTTCACGACCTTCAGCGCGGTACCGGCGACGGTGATGATCGTGGAGTTCAGGAAGAACCGGTCGAACGGCGCGGCCTTCCACGCCAGGCTGAAGTTCTCCCAGGTGAAGTGCGGCCACCACGCGGGCGGCCACTGGTAGATCTGGGCCGGGTCCTTGAAAGCCGTCGACAGCAACCAGTACAGCGGTCCGAGGAAGACGGCCGCCACGGCGACCAGCAGGACGTACTGAATCGGGCGTGCCTTCATCGGTAGTGCACCCGCCTTTCCATCACCCGGGCCTGCACCGTGGTGACCACCAGCAGGATGACGAACATGATGATCGACAGCGTCGCCGCGCGGCCCGCGTTGAACGCCTGGAAACCTTCGTTGTAGATCGACCAGCTGAGCGTGGTGGTGGCGTCACCAGGTCCGCCGCCGGTCATCACCGCGATCACGTCGAACGCCTGGAACGTACCGATCACGGTGGTGATCAGCAGGAAGAACGTGATCGGGGCCAGCAGCGGCAGCTTGATCGCGCGGAACCGGGTCCAGGTCGACGCGCCGTCGATCGCGGCCGCCTCGTCGAGGTCCTTCGGCAGGCCCTGCAGGCCGGCCAGGTAGATCAGCGCGGCGAAGCCGACGTTCTTCCACAGGTACACGATGACGAGTCCGGGCAGGGCCCAGTCGGAGTTGTTCATCCAGTCCGGTGGTTCGGCGCCGAACGGTTCGATCAGCGCGCGCATCAGCCCGTACCCGGGGTCGAAGATGAACGCCCAGATGGTCGCGACCGCCGCGCCGGACAGGATGTGCGGCGCGAACGCGATCGTCCGGACCGCGCCGCGGCCCTTCAGCGGCAGGTTGAACAGGAACGCCAGCGCCAGCCCGATCACCAGGCTGCCGGCCACGATCAGGCCGGTGAACACGACCGTGATCCACAGCGTCTTGTGGAACGCCGGGTCGGTGAGGGTCCGGCCGTAGTTGGCGAGCCCAACGAACTTCGGCCGGGCGGCGATCATGTTCCAGTCGGTCAGACTGAGGAACGCGTTGTAGACGATCGGCCAGTACGCGAAGACCGCGATCACCAGCAGGTTCGGGGCGACCAGCAGGGCGAACAGGCCGTACTCGCGCCGCCGGCGGCGCTTCAGCTGGTCATTGCTGGCAGCAACTGTCTGTTCGTCCGGGTGCGCCCGGGCCGGCAGGTCAACTACCGTCACTCCTGCCTCCTGGTGGTTGTGAGCAGCTCTCGAAGTGGTTCGGCCACGGTGGGGGCGGCGGCCAGGATGCCTTGCGGGAAAGCGGGATCGCGTACGACGGTGGCGCCGGCCTCGCGGGCGATCAGCGCCCCGGCGGCGATGTCCCACGGCTGGATGACGTGCTCGTAGTACGCGTCCGCCGTGCCGTCCGCGACCGAGCACAAGTCGAGTGCCGCGGATCCACCACGCCGGATGTCACGGACGGCGGGGAGTACGCGGCGTAGGTGCTCGGCTTGCTCAGCACGCCGATCAGGAAGATACGAGAAGCCCGTACACACCAGCGCTTCAGCCAACCCGACCTCTCGCCGCCCCTCACCAACCCGCAGCCGCCGCTCGCCATACCAAACCGTTTGGTATGGCGGCTCAGGGCTCCGGTGGGTGGGCGAGTCGGCATACCAAACCGTTTGGTATGGCGGCGGGTCGGTGCGGTAGGAGCCGGCGGTGCTGGAGGAACTGGTGGTGCTGGAGGAACTGGTGGTGCGGTAGGAGCCGGCGGTGCGGGTGGCTTGCCAGGTGGTGTTGGTGCGGGGTTGGTGGACGACTCCGATCAGGGCGCCTTGCTCGTCCTCGACGGCGATCGAGACGCACCAGTCGGGGCGGCCGTAGAGGTAGTTCACGGTGCCGTCGAGTGGGTCGATCACCCAGGTCAGACCGGTGGTCGACGGGCGGGAGGCGCCCTCTTCGCCGAGCAGGCCGTCGCCGGGGCGGGCGGTCGTGATGCCGTCGGTGATCAGCTTCTCCGAGGCACGGTCGGCGGCGCTGACCGGGTCGCTGGCCGAGCTCTTGGTTTCGACACCGTCCGCGTCGATGGACAGACTCTGCTGGCGGGCCAGCAGCTCTTCACCCGCGGCATGCGCAAGCCTTACGGCCAGTTCACGCAAGTGAGCGAGGTTCAAGTCTGCGGGCATGCCGGTGAAATTATCACCGAATCATGGTGACGTATAGAAGATCAGTGTGATTTTCTCACCGAATTCACATCCACATCCCAATCGTTGTAAAGCCTGCGCCCTCAAGTGGCGGGTTGCCCCTTCGAATAACCAAGGGGCAACCCGCCAGTTGAAGGGGCAACCCCGGCGGGGCGGAGCGGGAGCGGCGTGTGGGCGGGGGCGGGGGCGGGAGCGGGAGCGGCGGGGGCGGGAGCGGGAGCGGCGGGAGCGGGGGCGGGAGCGGCGGGCGGGCGGGGCGGGGGCGCTGGGCGGGGTTAGTCGGGGTCGTCGGTGCGGAGGCGGACGCCGGTTACGCCGTCCAGGTCGTTCAGGGCCAGGACCAGGTTCTGCAGGGGCGGGCGGCCGGAGAAGCGCATCGCGGCGCGGACCTGGGGGCGGGGGCCGTCGCGGTGGATCTCGGTGCCCAGGATCGAGGCCTCGTAGCCCATCGCGGTGGCGGTGGACAGGATCGAGCGGAGTACGCCCGCGCCGTCGTCGTAGCGAACGGTGACGGTGCGGCGGCGATCGGGAGACGGGATCAGGCGGCCGAGGTGCGCCAGCGGGCCGACCGCGACCAGGTGCAGCAGCGTCGCGGCGACGGCCAGGATCGGCATCCCGGCGCCGCAGGCCATGCCGATGGCGGCCGTCATCCAGATCGTCGCCGCGGTGGTCAGGCCGCGGACCACGTCCCGGCGCATGAAGATCACGCCGGCGCCGAGGAACCCGACGCCGGAGACGATCTGGGCCGCGATCCGGGACGGGTCGAGGTTGACCTCGGTCCCCAGGACGGCGTTGAAACCGAACCCGGAGACCAGCGTGAACATCGCGGCGCCGGTGCCGACCAGGGTGTGCGTACGCATCCCGGCGCTCTTCTGCCGGACCTGCCGTTCGATCCCGATCACCGTCGACAGCACGAAGGCGATCAGCAGCAGAAGCAGCTCGGTCCAGGTACTCGAAGTAGCAAGTTTCATAACTTGGGTCCAGTGCCCCGGCTACGCCGAGACCAGTCCTACCGGGTCCTTCCCACTCAGGAACGCCGCGACCGCCTCGGCCGCGATCGAGCCGGCCCGATGCGCGGTCTGCCGGGTGGCGCCGGCCAGGTGCGGGGTCATCACGATGTTCGGCGCGGTCAGGAGCCGCGACCCGGCCGGTACCGGCTCGGCTGGGAACACGTCGAAGGCAGCCGCGCCCAGCTGCCCGGACTCGAGCGCGTCGACGGTCGCGTCGTAGTCGAGCAGGCCGCCCCGCGCGGTGTTGACGAGTACGGTGCCGCGCGGCATCGCGGCGATCTGCTCGGCGCCGATCATGCCGCGCGTCTGGTCGGTCAGCCGAGCGTGCAGGCTGACGACTTCGGACCGGCGCAGCAGGTCGTCCAGTGCGACCAGCTCGATCCCGTCCGGCGCTTCACGTACGAACGGATCGGACACCAGCACGTGCGCCCCGAAGGCGAGCAGTACGCGGGCGACCCGCTGACCGATCGCCCCGTACCCGATCAGGCCGACTGTCGACCCATCGAGTTCGACACCGCATTCGTCGTACGCGTAAAGGTCCGAGCGCCACTCCCCTTGCTCCAACGTACGCTGCAGCCGCGGAATGTTGCGCAGGGCACCCATCATCAGGGCGACCGCGTGTTCCGCCGCGGCCACCGCGTTACGTCCCGGCGTGGATGCGACGGCGACACCGCGTTTGTTGGCGGCGGCAACGTTCACGTTGACCGGTCCGCCGCGGCAGACGACCAGGTAGCGAAGGTCAGGCGCGGCATTCAGTACGCGCTCGGTGAACGGCCCCATCTGGGTGACCGCGAGCTCCACTCCGTTCAGCGCTTCGATCAGCTGGTCCTCGACGTCGCTCGCCTCGTCCACCTCGGCCACCCGCCCATACGGCGCCAGCGGCCACGGCAGCGTTACCTCACGGAAGTCGAACGCCACGTCCGGAATCGTCGCGAGCGCCGAAGCGAGCAGGTCGTTGCGGACGAAGTGGTCTCCGGCGAGCAGGGTCTTGACGGTTCTCATCGAACTCCTGGGAAGGTAGGTGCTGGGTCGGACCAGCGCGGGCGGGCCGCCTCGATCCGGCGCAGGTAGTGGGCGTATCCCTCGGCGTAGAACGCGGTTCGGCTCGGGCCCGGGTCGATCTGGCGGGTGTCCGCGATCCAATCCGGGCCGACGCTGTCGGGGTCGACGGCTCGGCGGGCGCAGATCACCGCGCCGCGCGCCGCGACCTGCTCGGCCTCGGCGGTGTGCAGCGGAGCGTTCAGTACGTCCGCGAGGATCTGCGTCCACTCGCTGCTCCGCGCGCCACCGCCGCACACCGTCACGCGACCCGTCCAGCCGGCTGCTTCCAGACAATGCCGGGCGGCGTACGCGATGCCTTCGCAGGTCGCGCGGATCAGATCAGCGGAGGTGGTCGACAAAGAAACGCCGTCGATCGTGCCGCGGGCGCGGGTGTCGACGAACGGCGCGCGTTCACCGGCCTCGGACAGGTACGGCAGTACGGTCACGCCTTGCGCGCCCGGTGGACTGTCCGCGAGCAACGATGGCAACTGATCGGTGGTCGCCCCAACAAGTGCGAGTACGCGATCAAGCGCCGCCGTACCGACCATGGCCGGCATCGCGCGCAGCCAGACGCCGGGCGTCCACGTGCCGAGGAACAGACCGGCCGGCTCGCCGTCGACCGGGAGCTCACGGGTGACGACCTGGCAGGCCAACGTCGTCCCGACCGTCAGTAGCGCATCGCCGGGCTCGGTCACCCCGGCGCCGGCGGCCGCGGCCGGCAGGTCGTACGGACCGGCGGAAACTCGCGTGCCGCGCGCCATCCCGGTCGAGTCGTCGCGCAACTCCCCCACCGGCCCGGCCGCCTCGACCGGCGCGAGCAGGTGCCGCAGCTCGGTCAGACCAGTCGCGTCCAGGACCTCGTCGTCGTACGCGTTCCGCCGCGGGTCGAGGAATGGCGCCGACCCGTCCGACACATCGGTCGCGCGTACGCCGGTGAGCTGCTGCATCACCACGTCCTTGCAGTACGCGGCCGTACCCGCACGTGCGATCACGTCAGGTTCTTCCGCGAGCACGGCCGCCAGCAGCGGACCCGAGGCACCGGGGAACATCCGATTGCCCGACCGCCGAAACACTTTTTCGGCGATGCCGGCCGCGGTCCACCGCTCGAGGATCGCGCTGCTCCGCGCATCCAGCCAGGAGATCGCCGGCCGTACCGGCGCGCCGTCGGAGTCGACCAGCCACAGACCGTCGCCCTGGGCCGTGATCGCGAGAACGCCCGGCCGCGATCCGGCCAGCGCCGCCAGCTCACCCACCACCTCGTTGACCGAGGCAACGACTTCGGCGGTCTCGTGCTCGAACCGGCCCGGGCCGCGGTGGATCAGCCGGGTCGGCCGGGAGGCGACGGCGACCGGGCGGCCGGCGTCGTCGAACGCGACGGCTTTGGTGACGGTGGTGCCGACGTCAACTCCGACGTCCATACCCTCCCCTTCCCGGTCTTCCGACTCAGGACTAGAGCGGCGCGACCGCCACGGTCACGCCGTTGTCGCGTAGTGGTTCGAGCAGGTCCTTCGGGGTCTTCTCGTCGACGATCACGACGTCGAAGCCGGTCAGCGGCGCGAGCCGGTGCAGGGCCGTACGCTGCAGCTTGCCGTGGTCGACCAGCAGCACCTTGGTCCGCGCCGAGCGCAGCATCGCCCGTTTCACCAGGACGATCTCCTCCTCCTGATGGAACGCGTGCGTCGACGACACCGCCGAGACCGAGCAGAACAGCAGGTCGGTGTGCAGCGCCTCGACGGCCTCCGCGCACGGCATCCCGCCGAACGAGTCGTGCGTCGCCGAGTAGATCCCGCCGAGTGCCAGCAGGGTGATGTCGCGGAGCTCCGCGAGCCGGCTGATCGCGGGCAGGAAGTTCGTTGCCACCGTCAACGGAGTGATGTCCTCGATCAGGTCGACCAGGGCCAGCGCGCTGGTCGAGTCGTCGAGCATCACCGACATCCCCGGCTCGATCATCGTCCGCGCCTGCCGGGCGATCGCGGTCTTCTCCGCCTGCGCGGTGTTCAGCCGGTACGCCACATTGCTCTCGAACACACTCGTCGGCTGCGCGCTGACCCCACCGCGGTACTTGCGGACGACACCCTGCCGTTCGAGCTCGTCCAGGTCGCGATGCACCGTCATCACGCTGACGCCGAACGCCTCGACCAGGTCGTTGGCCGAGACCGAGCCGTGCTTCACGACGTACGCCGCGATCTCGGCCTGCCGGCGCGCCGGGCGGCTCAGTTCGGTGGTGTCGCCGTCGACATCCGTTGTCATGTCAGGGTCTCCAAACGTAGCGGAGGAACGTTGTACGCCTCGAGACCCACTGTGCCGTCCTGCCACCGGAAACGCACCAGCGCCGCGGGACCGAGCGCAGGTAGCAGTCTGCGGTAGTCGTTCAGCCGCAGCCCGAGCACCCTGCACACGAGCAGCCGGATGAGCGTGTTGTGCGCGACGACGAGGACCTTCTGGCCCTGGTGCCGCTGCCCGATTTCGTCGAACACCTGGCGTACCCGGTCGGCCGCGGCGACCGGGTCCTCGCCACCCGGCAGGTGGTCGCGGACCGGGTCGAGCTGGAACGCCTTGGCCACCGCGGGCGGCAGTTCGCTGAGCATCTTGCCCTCGGCGGAGCCGAAGTCGACCTCGCGCAGCCGCGCGTCCAGCGTCGGCGTCAGGCCGAGCAGTTCCGCGGTCGGGGTGATGGTCTGGCGGGCGCGGAGCATCGGCGACGCCCACAGCGCGTCCGGCGCGTAGTCGGTCGCCCAGTCCTTCAGCTGCTCCGCCTGGCGTACGCCGACGTCGTCGATCGGCAAGTCGGTGGAACCCGTGTACCGGTTGCCGTGATGCCATTCGGTCCGGCCGTGCCGAGCCAGCACGATCGTGGTTCTCATGCCCGGTACCCCCGGTGGTCGAGCTCCGCGACGAAGTCGCCGTACAGGTCGTCGAGCCGGTTGCCGCGTGGTTCGAGGACGTGATCGACGCGGACCATTCGCCGCGCCGTACCGGTGAGGTCGGTTCCGCCGGACGCGGCGAGGACCGCCATGCCGTACGCCGGGTCCGGGACGGCTGGAAGCTCGACGGGTACGCCGAGGACGTCGGCGCGGAGCTGGTTCCAGTACCCCCCGCGCGTGGCGCCGCCGGTGAGTGACACCGAGCGGACCGGGTCCGCGCCGAGCGTTTCCAGGTGTTCGAAGGCGAGTCGCTCGATGAAGGCGACTCCTTGCAGTACGGCCGTGTACACGTGCAGATCGTCGGGGGTGGAGCCGAGGGTGAAGCGCCCGGCCTGGGGCGCGACGAAGGGGAAACGCTCACCGGTTTTGGTCAGCGGGTAGCTCACCGCGTCGACCGGTCCGTTCGCGCGGGCGGCGCGGTCGAGGGCAGCCAGATCGGCGCCGGGGAGGAGCTCGGTGAGCACGCCGGCGCCGGTACTGGACGCGCCGCCGGGCAGCCAGCCGCCATCGGGGTGCCGGTGGCTGTAGACGGCGCCGGTCGGGTCGGTGAGCAGCTCGTTGCTGACGCCCTTGAGGACGAGGGTGGTGCCGAGGACGGAGTTCCAGGCACCGGGAGCGAGCGCGCCGGCCGCGATCTGGGCGGCGCAGCCGTCGGTCATGCCTGCCCGGACCGGGACTCCGTCGGGGGTCCGGCCGAGCTCGGCGCCCGGTCGGACGACCTCTGGGAAGGCGGTCAGGGGCAGGCCGAGCTTGTCGAATGCCGCCGGCCAGGCCTCGGCGTTCAGGTCGTAGCCGGTCTTGAGCGCGTGACTGGTGTCGGTCGCGACCGGGTGGCCGACGAGATGCGCCGCGACGAAGTCGGCACTGTGTACGACGCGGTGGTCCGCGAGGTCGTACCCGTCCGCGACGAGTTCGAGGATCTTCGGAAGCGCCCAGGTCGGTTGCATGCTGGTGGACCAGCGATCCGGGTCGGCGTCCACGATCTGGTCGCGACGGGCGGCGGCGCGGGCGTCGTCGTACATCAACGCGGGCGTGACCGGGCGGCCGGCGCGGTCGGTCAGCAGGAAGGTGCCGGACGTGGAGCAGATCGCGATGCCTTCCGGCCTCGCCAGGGTCACCTCGGCCAGGACGGCGTCGACGGCGTCGAGCCAGTCCTGGGGGTTCTGTTCGTGGCGTACGCCGTCCCGCCGGCCGGTGAGCGGACGTGTTGCACGGGCCAGAACAGCGCCCTTGGCATCGGCCAGGACGGCCCGCACACTTTGCGTGCCGAGGTCGAGACCGATCCAGGCCACGAGGCGCCTCCGAGGTGAGTGTTATCTACATTGGTAACATAACACCAGAAGACGGTAAGAGTGCACCATCGGGTGGCCGAAGACGGCCAAGCCGATCAGAAACCAGGTAGCCACTGGCCGCCCCAAACCAGTTTGGGGCGGCTCCGCACGTGGATCGGGGAGCGTTGTACCCCCGGAATGGGCAGTTGGATGCCCCAAACCAGTTTGGGGCGTGCGGGCGCAACGCGCCGGGGCGGGGGCGGTAGGGGCGGGGGAATGGGAAGACTCCCGGCGCTGGGGGAGCGCGCGGGAGCCGAGGGGTTCGGGAAGGTCAGGAGTGCATCAGCACCAGGGCCGGGTCGACGGTGGCCAGCTCGAGACGGCCGGCGTCGACGGCGCCGTACGCTCCGATCGGGCCGCTGGTCGGGCGGCCGTTGCGGTTGGTCCAGAAGCCCCAGCCGGCCGGCGCCTTCGGCCAGGCCGGGTCGGGTTCCCAGCCGAGCGGCGGGCGCCAGCTCGCGCTGGGTGGCTCAGGCCACTCAGGTGGCGGGTTGAACTTGTGCACGAGCGAGCCCTCCGGATTCCCCAGCGATCCGCTGATCGCGACTGCCTGACGGATCAACGACCTGGCGCGCCGAATGTCACGAACAAATCTTCGTAAAGTTTCAACCGGCGCACGGCCACTTATCTCAGCACCGGCAACCCACTCCGGCAACCGTTCTCTCACCTGCCGGACTGCACGTGCATCAGCACTGCCATTTAGTGCCTTATCCACAGAAATCTCCCGGTTGTGCACAGCTATGGCCGACATATCCACAGTTGAGGCACGTTATCCACAGGAAACTCTGCGGATCTAGCCGGTTACTCGCAGGCGACACCATCCCCGTCACGGTCAAGATGCACGGCGTACCCAGACACCATGACGTTCTGTTACAGCTTGCCTCGGACTGGGTTTCGACGGAGGTCGAATAGCTCCGCGAAGTGGAACTGCTGGTCGCACACTGTCGTCGCAGCGGTATCAGGAGCTCAGTTCAGGAAAGGAAACCTGCATGTCCCGAGAGGAAAAGTTGCAAGCAGCTATCGACGCGGCGGCGCAGCGGGTTGTTGACGAGATCAACAACAAGAAGGCCATCAGCCAGGAGCTCGGTCGGATGCCCGGTGTGCACGACGCGTTCAAGACCGCTGACAAGAACATCGCGCGGGCGCAGAAGGATCTCGGCAAAGCCGTGGAGAGGCAGCAACGGCACCAGCAACGCTGACACCACGCACCCCAAACCAAACCCCACCGCCACACCCACACCCGCACCCGCACCCGCACCCGATACCCGCACCCGCCGCACCCGTAGCCGGTACCCGTACCCGCCGCCGCACCCGCACAGCGGTCCGTAGGTTCTTTGTTTCAACGACTTACAACGATGGTAAAGAACCGAGAACGAGACCCGTCCGCCCCCGAGTTTCGCGAGAGGTGCGTCATGAGGTTCTTCCGTGCCACCCTGGCCGCCGTACTGCTCGTCGGTCTACTGGCGCCGGCCGCGTCGGCAACCGAGATCCAGGAGAAGTCAGTGAACTCCCAGACCTTCCGGAACCCGGTGAATCCGTCGGCCGATCCGTCGATGCTGTTCTACAACGGGAAGTACTACGTCGCGACCACCCGCGGCGACCGGATCGGGATCTGGTCCTCGCCGACGCTGGCGAACCTACTGGTGCAACCCGAACAGGTGGTCTGGCGGGACTCGGACACCTCGCGGAACACACAGATGTGGGCGCCGGCGTTCCGGCACGTCGGTGGGCGCTGGTACATCTACTACACGGCCTCCGACGGTGTGGACGCCAACCACAGGATGTACGTGCTCGAGTCCGCCGGTGACGATCCGCTCGGGCCGTACAGCTTCAAGGCAAAGATCGCCGACTTCGGTGAGTACGCGATCGACGGTGAGCCCATCACGGTCAACGGCCAGCAGTACTTCGTCTGGACCGGTCCGGGCCGCGGGCAGGGCGGACCGGCGCAGCTGTACATCGTGCGGATGAGTAACCCGTGGACGTCCACCGGTGCACGGGCCGCCATTCCGGCGGACGGTGGCTGTTCGGAGGTACGAGAGGGGCCGACGCCTTTGTACGGCGCCACGCGGACGTTTCTCACGTACTCCACCTGTGACACCGGCAAACCGGACTACCAGCTGTGGATGAAGAGCATTGCGAACGGCGCTGACCCGATGGTCGCGTCCAACTGGGTGCAGCACGCCGGTCCGATCTTCTCCCGCAACGACGCGACCGGCGTCTGGGGGCCTGGTCACCACTCCTTCTTCAAGTCACCGGACGGTACTCAGGACTGGATCGCCTACCACGGCAAGAACACCAGCACCTACACGTACTCGTTCCGCACCACGCGGGTCCAGAAGATCAGCTGGAACGCGGACGGTACGCCCAACCTCGGCCGGCCGCTCGCAGCCGGTGCAACGCAGGACCTGCCATCCGGTGACCCGGGCTCGTCGAACTACTGGATCAACGACACCGACAGCACGGTCACGTACACCGGTAACTGGAGCTCGGGGTCCGGCCGTGGGAACCAGTGCTTCTGGGGCAACGACCACTGGAGCGGCGAGACCAACGCCACCGCGACCATCAGCTTCACTGGCACCAAGGCTGCTCTGCTCAGTGTCGCTGACACCGGCAACGGCATTGCTGCGATCTCAGTCGACGGTGGACCGGAGCAGCGCGTCGACTACTACAGCTCGATCCGCGTCGGCGAACAGCTCATGTACACCACTCCGACGCTGTCACCCGGACAGCACTCGCTGCGCGTCCGGGTGACCGGCGACAAGAACCCCTCCTCTGGCAGCACAGTGATCAGCCTGGACCGCATCGAGGTGTACTGATCACCCCTTCAAACCAGAGGCAAAGCCCTTGATCACGTAGCGCTGGAGTACCAGGAACAGCGCAAGGATCGGTAGCGCGGCCAGTACCAGACCGGCGGCTACCAGTCCGTAGTTCGACGTGTACTGGTTGACGAAGCCGAACACCCGGACTGGAACGGTCTCGTGGCCGGAGCCGCCCAAGTAGAGCAGTGGGGTGAAGAAGTCGTTCCAGATCTGTACGGCGTTGAGGATCAGCACTGTTCCGGTGATCGGCCGGAGCAGCGGGAAGATCACGTGAGCGAACGCCTGCAAGTGAGTTGCGCCGTCGATCAGCGCGGCGTTCGTGTAGTCAGCCGGCAATGACCGGATGAACCCGGTGTACAGGAAGACAGTGAACGGCAGCTGGATCCCGGTGTAGAACAGGATCATCCCCTGGTACGTACCCAACAGCCCCGCGTTGTCGACGAACTGGTAGAGCGGGATCATCCCCAGCTGAAACGGCAGGATGATCCCGACCAGGAACAGGATGTAGAGGCTGTAGCTGAGCCGGGTTGCCGTACGGGCGAGGAAGTACGCGGCCAGTGCGCCGAGCGCGATCAGCAACAGCACGCTGATCACGGTGATCACCGTGCTGTTCAGCAGCGCCGATCCGAGACCGGCGGATCGCCAGGCTTCACCGAAGTTCCCCAGGCTGGGCGGTGCCGGTACGGACAGCGGCTTGTTCGCGATCTGTGCCGGGTCCTTGAACGCCAGCGTCACCAGTACGTACACCGGGAACAGGAACCCGACCGCGACCGCGATCATCGCCAGCTCGAGCGCGAACGTGCGCGGGCGGTACTTCATGCGTTCGTCTCCCTTGACCTCAGGTATCCGATCTGCACGAACGACACGGCCGCCACGAAGATCGCCAGTACCAGTGCTACCGCGGTGCTGTAGCCGAACTTCCCGTACACGAACGCCTGCTTGTACAGGACGGTGGACAACGTGTCGGTGGCGTACCCGGGTCCGCCGTTCGTCATCGCGATGATCTGCGTGAACAGCGTCAGCCCACCGACCGTCGACAGCATCACGTTGATCGTCACGGCCGGTGCCAGCAACGGCCAGGTGATGTGCCGGAACCGTGCGATCGTGCCGGCACCGTCCACCATCGCCGACTCGTGCAGCTCGGCCGGTACGCCCTCCAGCCCGGCCAGGAAGATCACCATCGAGTAGCCGGCGCACTGCCAGATCACGGTGAACGCCACGGACCACAGCGCGAGCGACGGGTTACCCAGCCAGTCCTGCCGCAGTCCGCCCAACCCGACCGCGCCGAGCGCTGCGTTCAGGCCCGCGTCCGGCGCCGGGTTGTACACGTACTTCCACAGGAACGACACCATCACCGGACTGACTACGACCGGAGCGAAGAACACCAGCCGGAGCAGCATCTTGCTCTTGATCCCGGTGTGCACACCGAGCGCGAGCAGCAGCCCGAGCCCGTTCTGTACGACGACAATCGCAACTGTCAGCAGCAACGTGTTCCGCAACGCACCAAGAGCCTGGTTGTCCTGCACCAGTTGCTTGAAGTTGTCCACACCGACAAAGGACCGCGCCGCCCCGATCCCCGACCAGTTCGTGAACGCCGACCCGGCCCCGGCGATACTCGGGTAGAGCACCACCACCGCGTACACCAGAACCGCCGGCACCGCGAACCACCACGGCGGCACGATCCCACTGTGCCGTCGCCGGCGGGTCCGCCGTGCCGCGTCTTGCCGAGCCGCCGCCACCGTTGCCGTCATGCGCCCTTCTTGTATGCCGTGTCCATCTTCTTCAGGGCGTCCTGGACCGAGGTTTTGCCGCCGAGGAGTTCCTGGACCACCGCGAAGTGGGTGGGTTGTACTTCCGCGTTCGGCCAGCGCTGGTCCATGAACGGGACTGCCTTGTTCGCCTTCAGGGCCGGGAGGAACGAGGTGAGGGCGGGGTCGACCTTGGCGTCGCCGTAGAGGGGTACGCAGGAGACCGCTTCGGCCCAGGTGTTCAGGTTCTCCTGCCGGCCGCAGTAGTCGAGGAAGCTCTTCGCCTGGTCGAGCTTCTTGCTCTTCGCGCTGACCGCGATGCCGACGACGACGCCGGCCGGGATCCAGTTGTCGGCGACCACGTCGGTGGACGGGAACGGGAACATCGACAGGTCGTCCGGCGAGGTCGCCGCGGCCCGGAACGCGGACAGTACGGCCGAGACCTGGACCGCCATCGCGGCCTTGCCGGTGGCGACCATCGAGGTGGCCTGCTCGTACGTCGTGCCGTTCGGGTTGTCGTTGAAGAACCCGCGCTTCTGCAGGTCCAGGTACTTCGTCATCGCGTCCGCCCAGCCGGAGTCCGCGAACGATGCGGTACCAGCGGCCATCTTGTCGTCGAAGTCCGGCGTCTTGGCGTACACGGTGCCGGGTACGAGCGCGTAGTCGATCAGCTGGGTGACCCACGGGGTCTGGGCGCCGAGCGCGATCGGCACGATGCCCTTCTTCTTCAGCTTGTCGCAGACCTCGAGCAGCTCCGACCAGGTCGTCGGCGGCTGCACGCCGGCGGTCGCGAACGCCTTCTTGTTGTAGATCGCGCCGAGCATGCTGGAGCCGGGCGAGTAGATGTACGTCTTGCCGTCGCTCTGGAAGGCACCCTTGAAACCGGACGGGATCTTCTGTGTCCAGGACTGACCGCTGAGGTCGGCGAGCAGCCCGGCCTTGGCCAGCTGGGCCATCGACATCGCGCTGCCGTTGCCGGGATAGACCACGTGCATGTCCGGCGCGTTGCCGCCACCGAGCTGCGTACGGAGCGCGGTCTGGACCTGGTCCGCCGGGGCGAACGAGAGATTGAAGTCGAAGCCGGAGTGCGCCGTCTTGTACGCGTCCAGCAACTTCCGCAGGCCGGCCTCCTGATCGCCGACGCCGACCACCTTGAGCGTGCCGCCGGACGACGACGAGCCGCCGCCTCCACCGCAGGCGGCCAGCGTGCCGGCCGCCACGGCGCCGCCGGCGAACTGCAGCAGCCGCCGCCGGCTGACGGAGCGATCGAGTGCCATGGGTTCCTCCTGAGCGCCGAGATACCGGCGATGAGTGTGAAGTAACCGCAAGATCGTGTTACTTTTGTCACGCGGGACGCTACGGACGCCCCGGGAGACTGTCAAGACCTCATTGAAAGGATTCAGTCCAGGCCGATGTGAAAACCGCCGCGAGGGCGTTTTGCGTGGGTGGTCGCCTCGCCTGAGAGGGTGTCTGAGAACTCTGCGCCGTAGCGAGGAGGTGCTCAGCGAGGTGCCGTGCTGAGTGCCCCGCAGTAGGTGCAGGGTTCTCAGACACCCTCTGAGAGGATGGGCTGGTGAGACGAGTCCTGTTGGTCGGCCTGCTTCTGGTGGCCCTGGCACTCGGCGTCGGTGGTGGGTATCTGACCGGCGACTATCTCGACAGTCCTGGCCCCACCGCCTCTGGTACGGCCGGGCCGATCGGCAACCTGACGCCGACGCCGGCGCCCAGTCCGACGCCGTCCCTGCCGGTGAAGACCCCGGTGCCGAACAACACCGACCCGCTCGAGACCGGCCTGAACTACTCCGACCACACCTTCACCGTGAACCCACCAGGCGCGCAGCCGGTGCAGCTGTCGATCCGGACGCCGCGCGGCTGGCGACTGACCCGTGACGACAAGAAGCCCGGCGAAGTGAAGTTCTACGACAAGCTCAACCAGCGCTGGATCCGGGTGGCGGCGGTCGAGCCCGCCGTGCAGACGCCGGCCGCCGCGATGTCACAGCTGATCATCGACCTGCGCAAGAGCCAGCCGCCGGAGAACAACGTCCAGGTCCTCGGTCAGACCAGTGGCCAGGTCGAGGGTGACGACGGTTCACCCCGGACGTACTCCACGCTCACCTACTCGTACATCCCGAGCTCGACGCTGCTGAACGTCATCGTCCGGTGGATCGCGATCGACGGAACCCAGACCAACATCAACATGAGTGTCACCGGGCTCCCGCAGGACGCGCCGGCGCTGAAAGAGGTGCTGGAGGCCGCCACGACGTCGGTCCGGCAGGGCAGCTGAGCTGTTTCACAGAATTGTTACCTGCGGAGTGCAACCTGAGAGACGGCTGAGGTGTCTTTGGGAGTAGATCTGGGGAGGTGAGGCAGGGATGGCACGCCGTGGGGCATTCGGCACCCTGATGGGTTCCGGGCTGGTCGTGATCACCGTGCTGGGCGGCATCGGTGGGTACGCGCTCGGCCTGCTCACCACCGACGCACCATCGGCCGCGTACGCCGGGGTGGCCGCGCCGCTGGGCACCGACCCGTCGAGCCCGGATCCGTCGGCCACACCGAGCCAGTCGCAGCCGCCGCGGAAGGTCACGTACGACAAGTCGCCCGCGCTGCGGGCGGACGAGCTGAACTACAAGACCCGTACCTTCACGGTGCGGGACATCTTCAAGTCCAGGATGTCCCTGCGGGTGCCGAGCGACTGGAGCTTCACCCAGCCCGATCCGCCGAAGACGGGCCGTTTCACCGACCCCACCGGCAAGCGCTGGATCCGGGTCGAGTCCGGCTTCACCGTCTCCCGGCCGCCGGAGGAGTCACTCAAGGCGCGGATCGCCCAGCTGTCGATGCTCCCGCCCAACCAGATGGTGCAGCTGCTGTCCCAGAGCGTGCACGACAACTACGCCACGCTGATGTACACCTACGTACCGGACGAGAACCAGTCACCCGAAGGCGTGGTGCGGTACGTGGTCGTGCGGTGGGTAGCGGATGCCAGCGGAAACTGCGCGGTCGAGATGAGCTCGACCGGACTCCCCCAGGACAAGGACGCCCTGGTCGAGGTGCTGGACCGCGCTACGGACAGCGTCCAGCGCCACGACAGCCCAGTGGGGTCGTAGTCGCTTCGGAGTGGGCCGAAGCGACCAAGTGGGAACTTGGAGAGCATGCTGCTCGCACTGCTCTGTATCGGCATCTTCCTGGTTCAGCTGGACGTGACAGTGGTCAACGTGGCCCTGCCGACGATCCGGGTCGATCTCGCGACCGGTCTGGCCGGCCAGCAGTGGGTTGTCGCGGCGTACATGATCGCTCTGGCCGGGCTGCTGCTCCTGTTCGGCGTACTGGGCGACCGGATCGGCCATAGACGGGTTGTTCTGGCTGGACTGGCGGTGTTCGGTGGTGCGTCGCTGGCGTGTGGAGTCGCACCGAACATCGAGCTATTGGTGGCCGCGCGAGTCGTACAGGGCGTCGGTGCCGCATTACTGCTGCCAGGCACGCTGGCCGTCATCACAGACCTGTACGCGGACAAGGCGGCACGGGCGCGCGCTGTAGGCATCTGGTCCGGCGCTGGTGCACTGGCGTTGCCGTCCGGACCACTACTCGGCGGTGCGCTGGTCAGTGGCCTTGGCTGGCGAGCCGTGTTCCTCATCAACCTGCCGATCATCGCTATCGCACTACCAGTGGCCTGGCGGCTCGTTCCGCACCAGCAGACCAAGCAGGAGCGTACGAAGACCCGCTTGCGGATCGGTCCGGACTTCATCGGCGCCAATCTGGTCGCCGGACTGATGAACTTCGTCGGACTCGGCACTGTGCTCGTGCTGACGCTCTATCTGCAGGAACACCTTTCTCAGAAGGCGTTCCGGGCCGGGCTGGAGCTCATCCCGCTCTTCCTCCCGTTAGCCGTACTCGGTCCGATCTCCGGGCGCATCACCGCTCGGTACGGTCCGCGGCTGCCGATGACGATCGGACTGGTTCTCGGCGTGATCGGATCGGCGTTCCTGCTCGGCGTACACGACACCAGCCGGTACGCGGCCGTCGTACCGGTGCAGCTCGGTCTTGGCCTCGGGATGGGCTTCCTGACCGCGGCCGTGGTGCACGCATCCATCGCGGCACTGCCGCAGGACCGCGCCGGGCTGGCCAGCGGCGTCAACAACACCTCCCGCCAGGCGGTCGGCGCCCTCGGGATCGGCGTGTACGGGGCAGTGGTCGGTCACGCACCCAGCTTCGTCACCGGACTGCACACGCTGGCGTGGCTGGGCGGCGGACTGTGGGCGGTTGCCCTCGGCATCACCTGGTTGACCGTGGAATAACTGATGTGTCAGTCCATTGGCCAGATGGTGCGGAAGATGGTCGTGCGCAGGCGGTAGAACCTGCGGCGGGCGGACTGGATCAGCGCCGGCGACGGCCGAAACCGTTCGGTCGGAAAACGCATCGGGACTTCCTCATTCGACGTACTTCACCGAATCGGCGATCTCCGCGGCCCGGTTGACGTCGGAGCCGGGCACGATCACCTGGACGAGCAGCGAGCCGCCGTCCCCGCGTGCGACGACCCGTTGGAAGAGCACCATAGCTGCCGGACCGCACTGGGTGGAAAGCCGGTTGGTAGTCCGCTCGCCACCCTGCGTGAACCCGGTGTACGGCGCCGAGTCCCGGCAGCCGAGGTCGGAGCTGTCCGGGAAGGCCAGTTTCGAGGCGGACACACCCACGAAGACACCCGGCGATCCCGCCGACCAGTCGGCGTCGCGGCTGACCCGGAACGACGGCAGCCGGTTCTTCGCACCCGGCGCCAGCCAGTCCGAGACCGCCTTCGACTTGGCCCACCCACGCGGCATCGTCACCTCGAACCGCCCGCCCGAAACCACAACCTGCTTCCGACCGGCCAGATACCAGTGCCCGCCGTACCCAGCCCCTCCCCCCACCACCAACACCACCAGAGCAGCCACCACCCACCGCCCCCACCGCTTCCGGGAACCCCCAGCCCCACCCACCGCACCAGCCGCCACACCAGCCGCTCCGGACGCCGCACCCCCAACACCGGCTGCTCCGGACGCCACGCCGGCTGAACCAGCTGTCCCCGCTGAACCAGACGCTGCGCCCGGCAGACCAGAGCCACCTGCTGCGCCGGAGGACAGCTGCTTGGTTGCGGCCTCAGATGCCTCGCGCGCTGCATCTGCAGTCGCCCCGGATGCCCCGGGCGCAGCAGCTGAAGTTGTCGAGTCATCCGAGCCGACGGCACCTCCACCCTCCACGCCAGCCTCGCCTGCACCCCGCACGGTAGCCGCCCCGCCGGCGGACCGTGCAGCAGAGCCGGTGACCACGCCAGCGGTGGACTGTCCGGCAGACCCCGTCACCGCACCAGCGGCCGACTGTCCGGCAGACCCCGTGGCCGCCTCAGCGGCGGACTGTGCGCCGGGGGGCTGCGCAGCGGGCCCGGTGGCGGACTGTGTCGCGGATCCGGTGGCGGACTGTGCGGCGGGCCCGGTGGCGGATTGTGGGCCGAGCCCAGTGGACTGTGTGGTGTTGCTGTCGGCGGCCGGGTCGCTGGATCTGACGATGGTTGGCTGGTTTTCGTCGCTGAGGGCTGTTTTGGCGCCCAGGTCTTCCGCGGCCGTGGCAACCGTCAGGCTGTCGCGGGCCGGAGCGGGGAGGTCTCGGGTCGGTTCGTCCAGCGCGCCCACCAGTTGACGGGTGAACGTCTGAATATCCGGCCAGCGGCTCTCCCGGTCCGGGTGGAGCGCCCGGACGATTGTGGCGTCCACCTGCTCCGGCAGGTCGAACCCAAGCGAGCTGGGCGGCGGCGCCACCTCCACGCGACTAGCAGCGCCGAGTCCGTCCACCTGGTGCGGCGACCGGCCGGTCAGCGCGGCGTACGCCACCGCGCCCAACGAGTACTGGTCCGCGCGCTGGTCCAGCCGCTCCCCCAGCGCCTGCTCCGGCGCCACGTACGAGGGTGTACCGCCCGGCATCGTGATCCGGGACACCTCGTCGAGTGACTTGCCCAGTCCGAGGTCCGACAGCACGGCCCGCTCACCATCGTCGGTGCTGCGGAACAGTACGTTGGCCGGCTTCACGTCCCGGTGCAGCAGCCCGCGCCGGTGCAGCGCCTGCAGACCACGGCCGACCTGTACGACCACGTCGACTGCTTCCGGCAGCGGCAGCGGCTGCTCTTTCAGGCGATCGGCGAGCGTACCGCGGTCCGCGTACGTGAGTACCAGGAACGGCCGCCCGTCCTCGAGTTCGCCGACGTCGTGCACCTGGACGACGTGTTCGGACTCGACCCGGCGCAGGAACCGGCCCTCCTCCAGGAACCGCCGCCGGACCGAGTCGTCGTGCCCCCAGTTGTCGGCCAGCACCTTGATCGCGACCTCGGCGTCCAGTTGCTCGTCGTGAGCGAGCCACACCGTTGCGAAACCGCCTGCGCCCAGGCGTCGGCGCACAATGTAACGACCGAGTCTGGTTGGGGCCCCCATAGAGGGCATTATGGAGCATTGGAGTGTCCCCTCACCGGGGCCGATCGAGAGCAAAGGCGCAGATGAGCGACAGCACCAGCCCGGCCGACGACCTTGCCACCCTCGCGGAGCGCGCGCAGGCGGGTGACAAGAACGCGATGGACGACCTGTTGCGGCAGGTGTATCCGCGCGTGCTCCGGATCTGCCGCAGCGTCCTGCCGTATTCCGCCGACGCGGAGGACGCGGCCCAGGAGGCGCTGCTCAACGTCGCCACCAAGATCAACACGTACTCCGGCCGGAGCAGCTTCTCGACCTGGGTGCACTCGGTCGCGGCCAACTCGGCCCGCTCGACGTACCGGAAGCTGAAGCGCTCCGCGCAGGCCGCGCACAACCCGGAGCAGATGGAGAAGCCGGACCCGCGTACCACCAGCGTGATCGCCGGCACCCGGCTGGACCTCCTGGAGGCCTTGGAGACCCTGGAGCGGGACCGTCCGCAGATGGTCACCCCGCTGGTGCTCCGCGACGTCTACGGCCTCTCGTACGAGGAGATCGCCGCCGAGGTCGGCGCCCCGCTCGGCACCGTCAAGTCCCGCATCCACGACGCCCGCGAGGTCGTCCGCCCCCTCCTCCGCCCCAAGGACTGAGCTTGGCGACTGGCGGCTTGTGTCACCGATGGCCGGCTACAACAGGTCATCGGTGGAACTAGCAGCCAGCCGGACCTACTTGTCCGTGCGGGGGCTCCCGTAGGGGTGCGGGATGTGCTCAGATGGGGGCATGAAGAAGCTCATCAACGACCCTGGTGATGTTGTGGGTGAGGCGCTGCGGGGGATGGCGGCGGCGCATCCGGATCGGTTGCGGGTGGATCTGGAGAACCGGATCGTCTATCGCAAGGGCGCGCCGAGGTCCGGGAAGGTCGGGCTGATCTCCGGTGGCGGGTCCGGGCACGAGCCGATGCACGGCGGGTTCGTCGGGGTCGGGATGCTGGACGCGGCCTGCGCGGGTGAGGTCTTCACCTCCCCGGTGCCGGACCAGATGATGGCCGCGACCAAGGCGGTCGACGCGGGCGCCGGGGTGCTGCACATCGTGAAGAACTACACCGGCGACGTGATGAACTTCGAGATGGCCGCCGAACTGGCCGCCGCCGACGCCGGTACCGAGGTGCTGTCCGTGGTGACGAACGACGATGTCGCCGTCCAGGACAGCCTGTACACGGCCGGGCGTCGCGGGGTCGGCGTGACCGTGCTGCTGGAGAAGATCGTCGGCGCGGCCGCCGAGGAAGGCAGGTCGCTGCAGGAGGTCGCCGACCTGGCCAAGCGGGTCAACGACAACGGCCGCAGCATGGGGATGGCGCTGACGTCCTGCACCGTCCCGGCGGCCGGCAAGCCGACGTTCGACCTGGCCGAGAACGAGATGGAGGTCGGCATCGGCATCCACGGCGAGCCCGGCCGCCAACGTCTCCCGCTGGCGCCCGCGAAGGAGATCGCCGCGCTGCTGGTCGACCCGGTCGTCTCCGATCTGCCTTACACGCAAGGCGACTCGGTGATCGCGTTCGTGAACGGCATGGGCGGCACGCCGCTGATCGAGCTGTACCTGATGTACAACGAGGTCGCCCAACTCCTGGACCGGGCCGGCATCACCGTCGCCCGCTCCCTCGTCGGCAACTACATCACCTCCCTGGATATGGCCGGCTGCTCCGTCACCCTCCTGAAGGTGGACGACGAACTGGTACGCCTCTGGGACGCCCCAGTGAACACCCCCGGCCTACGCTGGGGCTCGTGAGCATGGGAGTGGAGTCCTTCGTCGGCTGGTTGCGGGATGTTGCTGGGGCTATGCATGAGAATGCGGGGTATTTGACCGAGTTGGACTCGGCGATCGGGGATGCCGATCATGGGGCGAACATGGATCGCGGGTTTCAGGCGGTCGTGGCGGTGCTGGACGAGTCGTCGTTCGGGAGTGCCGACGAACTGCTGAAGAAGGCCGGGATGACGCTGGTCAGCAAGGTCGGCGGGGCGAGCGGGCCGTTGTACGGGACGTTCTTCCTGCGGTTCGGGACCGCGCTGGCCGGGGTGGACCCGATCACCCCGGAGGCGATCGGCACCGCGTTGCACGCCGGCGTCGAGGGCGTACTGGCGCGCGGCAAGGCCGAGCTCGGGGACAAGACCATGTACGACGCGTGGGCGCCGGCTCTGGACGCGTACGACGCCGCGGTCGCGGGCGGAGCGGACCTCGGTGCCGCGCTGACCGCCGCGGCGGAGGCGGCCGCGAAGGGCCGGGACGGGACCGTGCCGATGGTCGCCCGGAAGGGCCGGGCCAGCTACCTGGGCGAGCGGAGCGTCGGTCACCAGGATCCCGGCGCGACCAGCAGCACTCTGATCGTGGAGAGCGCGGCCCGTACGCTCCGATGATCGGGATCGTGCTGGTGTCGCACAGCCGCGCCCTGGCCGACGCGGCCGTCGGCCTGGCCGCCGAGATGGTTGCCGAGGACAGGCGCCCGGTGATCGCGGTGGCGGCGGGGCTGGACGCGACCACGTTCGGGACCGACGCGATGGCGGTGTCGGAAGCGATCACGACCGCCGACAGCCCCGACGGCGTACTGGTGCTGCTTGACCTCGGGTCGGCGGTGCTGAGCGCGGAGATGGCGTTGGAGTTCCTCGACCCGTCGGTGGTCGAGCACGTGCGGTTGACGAGCGCGCCGCTGGTGGAAGGGCTGGTGGCGGCGGTCGTCACCGCCTCGACCGGGGCCTCTCTGGACACGGTCGCGACCGAGGCGCGGCGCGGACTGGCCGGGAAGCAGGATCACCTCGGCGATGCGGTGGTCGCCGAGTCGGCTCCGGCGGGTGCCGCTGACCGGAGTGTTGATGTGGTGGTCGGCAATGAGCACGGGTTGCACGCGCGGCCGGCGGCTCGGCTGGTCGGGTTGGTCAACGCGTACGACGCGACTGTCGTGCTCACTGATCTTGATACCGGGCGCGGACCGGTCGACGCGGGCAGTCTGAGCATGGTGGCGACGCTGAACGCTCAGCAAGGGCATCGGCTTCGGGTCGGTGCTAGCGGTGCTCAGGCCGCGGAGGTACTGGCCGCGATCGAGGCGCTGGCGGCGGAGAACTTCGGCGATGAACCGGTGCGGAAGGTGCCGGCCGCTGGTGGTTCCGGGCTGGATATCGCGATCGGGACGGCGGTGGTTGCCGGTGCTGAAGTGGACCTGGGTGATTATGTTGCTGGGGACAACGAAGTTGAGCGGATTGACGATGCTGTCCGGGCGGCCGGGGATGAGTTGCGCGGGATGCTGGACGGCGAGCATCGCGGGATCTTTGCGGCGCATCTCGCGTTGTTGAACGACCGTACGTTGCTCGGAGAGGTGCGGGCGGCGATCGAGGACGGGGTGTCCGCGCCGGTCGCCTGGAAGCAGACCTTTGACCGGTTGGCCGGAACCTTCGAGCAGCTTGAGGACGCTTACCAGCGCGAGCGCGCACAGGACGTCCGCGCGGTACGCGACCGGGTCCTGCGCGTACTGGCGGGGGCGGTGCGCCCGGCGCGTCCGCCCCAAACCGGTTCGGGGCGGGAAACTGCCTGGTTTGGGTGGGTGGGCCTCCCCGAACCGGTTTGGGAAGCCGGCGCAGCGGGGTCGGCGGACGCGGGGGAGGTTGCGGGGGCGATTCTGGTGGTGGGTGAGTTGGATGCGGCGACGGCGGCGTCGCTTGAGGTGGCGCGGGTCGCGGGGGTTGCGGTTCGGGCGGCGGGGACGACCGGGCATGGGGTGATCGTCGCGCGGTCGCGTGGGATTCCGCTGATCACGGGGATTGGCGACATCGACGTACCGGCCGGGGCGACCGTCGCGTTCGACGCCCGGACGGGGACGTTCGACCTCTCACCGGATGCCGACGCCGTCCGCGCCAGGATCGCGGAACGCAAGGACGAAAGGCGGCTCGCGGTCGAGGAGGCTGACCGGCCGGCGACCACCCGCGACGGTACGACGATCGACGTACTCGTGAATGTCGGCGCGGTGCCGGACGCGATCGACGTACGCGGCGCGAACGGCTCCGGCCTGGTCCGGACCGAGGTGCTGTTCGGCGACCGGCGTACGCCGCCGACCGTGGACGAGCAGGTCGAGGCGTACCGCGCGATCGCCGATGCGCTGGGCAACAAACCGATCACCATCCGCACCTGGGACATCGGCGGGGATAAGCCGTTGCCTTTCCTGCCGCAGGCGAAGGAAGCGAACCCGTTCCTCGGCGAGCGCGGGCTGCGGGTCTTCCGCCGACGCCCGGAGCTGCTGCGCGATCAGCTCGAGGCGATCCGGCGTACGGCGGCCGAGACGCCGGTGCATGTGATGTTCCCGATGGTGACGACCGCGGACGAGGTCGCTTGGGCGTTGGCGGAGCTCGGCCCGCGGGACGCGCTGGAGGTCGGCATCATGGTCGAGGTACCTGCTGCCGCGCTCCGGGTCGCGTCGCTCGCCCGGGAGCTCGATTTCGTCAGCATCGGCACCAACGACCTCACCCAGTACACGACCGCCGCTGACCGTACCAACACCTCGGTTGCCGCACTGGCTGACGGTCTGGACCCAGCTGTGCTCCAGCTGATCGACCACGTGGTCCGAACGGCCGGTGTGCGGGTGGCTGTTTGCGGTGACCTGGCCAGTGATCCACAGTCGGCAGTGCTACTCGCTGCACTTGGCGTGACCGAGCTGAGCGCTGTCGGTCCACAGGTACCTCTGGTGAAAGCACGGCTGCGGCAGGCCGACCTCAGCCAGGTCGACACTGCCGCAGTGCTAGCCGCGCGGGACGCGGATCAGGTACGCGGCTTGCTGTAGTAGCGCAGCTCGACCAGGTTGAAGCCGGCTGTCTGCTCCGCCTTCGCCGGGAGGGTGTAAGCCGCACCGGGCTCCAGGTAGGTGATGTCCGGGCTGTCCTGATCCAGATCGACCACCAGAGCCGGGTACGCGCCGGTGCGCCAGGTGTACGACTCCCCCGCCGCCGGTGTGACGTGCTGGACGCGTACGTCGTCCTCGTCGACGACAACCTTGGTGGGCAGCTCGCCTGCCGCTTCGAACCCGGCCTCCGCGGGGATGCCGGCAACAGTGAGGTACGGGTCGCCGGATGCCTCTTCACCGAGGTCGAGTACCTCGATCAGCCTGTTCAGGTACAGCGCGTCGCCGTCGTTGGTGAGCATGTGCACCGGCGACACCGGCCGGTACACCGACCCGCCGACCGTCTCACTGAGGTGCCGCGCCGGACTGCCGTCCAGCCAGTCCATGTGGCACGGCGACGTGGACAGGCACAGCACGACGTACGGGTTGTGGTGCAGGTGCCAGCCCTGCGCCTCACCGGGCTGCAACGACACCTCCCAGACGCGGACACGGGAGTTCTTCAGCAGCACTCGGGTGCCGATCTCGCCCAGAACGACCTCAGAGCCATCCGGTGCGGTCACAGTGGTACCTGCAGTCATGCCTTCTCCTCAATCGGTCGTTCCATCGCGACACCTGCCAACAGAGTGCCGTCCGGCATCGGTAGCTGGGCCGGCTCCACCTCGCTGAAGCCATAGGCCTTGTAGAGCGGTACGCCGGGCAGTGTGGCCATCAGTGCGAGTCTGGTGAACCCCTCGGCCCGTGCAGCGTCGGTGCAGGCATTCAGAATCGCCCGGCCGAGCCCACGCCGTGTCCAGTCCGCGCGGACGAACATCGCTCTGATCCGCGCCGGCTCGGTCGCCGGGTCCAGCAGCCGCCCGTCCGCACCGGCCGTGCTCGCGTTGAACAGCTTGTTCCGCCGGCTCCACCCGCCGCACGCGACGATCTCACCGCCTGCGTCGTGTACGTAGTAGGTGCCGTCCTCGATCAGTGCGGTGTCCAGCGTGGTGATGTGCTGAGCCGCACTGGCCGTCTGCACCGCGTCGTAGTACGCCGGGAACTGCTGCTCCACCGCACCACGTGCCAACCGGGCGATCGCAGCACCATCCGCCCCAACAGCCAACCGCAACACAGCCTCCACACCCCAGAGACTAGGTCATTGCCAGGAGGAACAAGCCTCCCGAGTACCCCGGGCGCAGGACTGCCTCAACTCGGAGGTGCTGGGCGCGGACCGGAGTGAAGGTGGTGGTGTTGAGCTGGTCGGCTGCCACCTCGTACGGCGTGGTGTTGTCGACTGGACGCCACATCTCACCGTCGAGCCACAACACCCGCCATGACTGCGGTACGCGGCACTGACCGGTGCCTGTGTCGTCGTACCAGTAGGTCGACACCTCGGAGAGCTCGCGTACGGAGCGCAGGTCGTACTCGATCCACTCGGTGGTGCCCCGGCGGTCCCACCAAGTGAAGCGCGGGATCGACGTGTCAGCAGACGACTCTGGTACGCGGCCCGAGTCAGGTGCTTCCAGTGAGTCTGTCTCCCACTCCGGAATCCGCTGCGCCTGCGTGGTGAGTGCAATCGGCACCCCGCTCGCAGTGAACGGGTTGTCTCCCGGCTCTCGCTCTACCAGCTCGAACGACGCACCGGAGACCAGCCCGTAGTTCCACGGGGACTCTGGATAGACAGCCAGCTCCTCTGTATCCCCAAGGCGTTCGTAGCGTTCGTCAATGGCCAGTGAGTACGTCAGTGGTCCACGGTCCACAGACATCGAGTTCTGGTTGTCCTTCCAGACCCGAGTGCTCGTACGCATCGGTAGTACGAGCTCGACGTGATCGCCTGAGTGCCACGTACGCTCCAGCTTCAACCAGTCGCCACTGACTCGTACCGGTTGGCCGTTGACCTTCAGCGAGACCTCATCTGCCTAACCGACCTTTGCCGTCACCTTGCTTGCTGCGTACATCGATGCGGCCAGCCCGTTGTCAGTGGTTGCCAGCCAGAGCTCCAGCGCGTAGTACGGCCAGCCCATGCCGTAGTTGTGCGGACAGCACCGGTACTGACGTACGCCGTACTTGTACGCCTGCATAGCGAACGGGTTCTCGAACTGCCCGTGCTTACGCCGATCGTCGAGCTGCACGCTGTTCGCACAAGTGATGTAGTGCATCACCTTCTGCTGCGGGTCGTACGACGCCGGCAGCGAGTTGAACGCCAGCTCCTCACACCGGTCCGTCCAGACCCTGTCACCGGTGAAGCGCGTCAGCATCTCGTAGCTGTGCATCAACTCGACGATGCCGCACGTCTCGAACCCCTGCCGCGGATCGCCGTACCCAGGCCGCGAGTTCTCGTCCCCCGCGAACCCACCGCCAGGGAACTGCCCGTACAGGTCCATGACGGTCTCGTAGTTCCGGTACGTCGCCGCGTGGTGCTTCTCGTCACCGGACAGCAGCCAGTACTGCAGCGGCTCCCGGAATCCCTGCGCCAGGTTGACGTTGTGCCAGGTAGGGATTCCGTTGACGTAGTCGGCCGAGCCACTGTGCATCTTGGTCACCAGGTCGAGCAGCCACTCCGCACCGGTTCGGTTGTACAGCCAGTACGCACTGTCGATGTTGTCGCCCCAGCGGAACGCGCCCCACGACCGGTTGAACACTTCCGGCGGCTGCGTGTTCTGGAACCGCAGGTACTTGGTGATGAACGGAATGACCCGCTCGTCACCGCTGTACTCGTACCAGGACCGGAAGGCGGCCAGCAGTGGCATGCCTGGCCAGAAGTGCGGACCGGTCTGTAGTGCGGTCCGCAGCCGCTCCGGATCGACCCAGCCGTTGGTGTCGTAGACCAGGAAGTCGGAGATCTCGTCGTACGTGCCGCACAGCCCGTGCACTTGCAGCTCCAACTGCTGCGCCAGCCAGCCGCGCGGCTCGATCGCGCCGGGCGGCAGCGGACTAGGAAAGACGGCACACGTTTTCTGCCGTTGACAACGTAGGACTGCAAGCATTCCCGGTCAAGATCAAAGCGCAGGTCAGCTAGGTCATCGGAGGCGTACTGCTATAGTGCGCCCGACGATCGGAAGGAAACGGATGAAGCGGTCAGCAGTGCGGATGGTGGACGTCGCCGCGCTGGCCGGTGTGTCCGCCGGGACGGCGTCGAAGGCGCTGAACAACACCGGCCAGCTGAGCCAGGACACCCGCGACCGCGTCCTCCGCGCCGCCGCGCACCTCGGCTTCACCCCGGACGCCCGCGGCCGCGCCCTCTCCTCCGGCCGGACGTACACGGTCGCGCTGCTGACCAGCGACAGCACCGGCCGGTTCAGTATCCCGATCATGCGCGGCGTCGAGGACGTACTCAGCGCGGGCGAGCTCGCGACCGTACTGTGCGACACCCGCGACGATCCGCTGCGCGAGCGGACCTACTTACGGTCGCTGGTCGCGCGCGGCGTGGACGGCATCGTCGTCACCGGGCGCCGGACCGACCTGCGGCCGCCGATCAACGTCCCGCTACCGGTGGTGTACGCGCTCGCGGCCTCGACCGATCCGGCCGACGCGTCGGTCATCATCGACGACGCGGGCGGCGCGACCGCGGCGATCAAGCACCTGCTGGCTCTCGGCCGCACGCGCATCGCGCACATCACCGGCCCAGCCGACCACCGGTCCGCGGCCGAACGCGCACAGGCCGCCGTCACCACCGCCGGCGACGCGCTGTGCGGTGAGCCACTGTTCGGCGAGTGGAGCGAACGCTGGGGTCGCCAGGCCACCGACCTGGTCCTACGTCAGCGTCCGGACGCGATCAGCTGTGGCAGCGACCAGATCGCCCGCGGCGTCTGCGACCGCCTCCGCGAGCTCGGCCACCCGGTCCCGGAAGACATCGCGGTGACCGGCTTCGACAACTGGCCGGTGATGGCCCTCGCCAGCCGTCCACCTCTCACCACCGTGGACCTCGGCCTGGAAGACCTCGGCCGCCGCGCCGCCACTCTGCTCCTAGAGGCGATCGCCGGCAAACCACATCACGGCGTACTGGAACTGCCGATCCACCTGATCACCCGCGAGTCGACGCTAGGGCCCTGACTGGCGGCGTTCTTCCCGGCGGGGTCGTGAGGCCCAGCGGTACGAGTAGGCGATCGCTGCCACTGCTGGAATGCCGAAGATGGCTGCCGCGATCTCGCGTCCGAAGACGAGCAGCAGCAACCCGGCGAGTACGAACGGCACCGCCAGCCACACCGCCGCCGCGAACGCGGCCCACCGCCACTTCGACGACGACCGCGCCACCGGCTGGTACAACGCGGACACAGGTAGACCAGCGAAGATCGGCTGCAGATCCGCGTGCGTGACCGCGTCGTGGACGAGGTCGACGCGCCGATGCAGCTCGCCCTCGTCCAACCGCCCGACCGCGAACTGCTCCGACAGCTCGTCCGTGACCACCCGCCGGTCGTCATCGGTGAGCCGTACCTGAGCAAGCCGCCGCCGGGCAGCCGCGACCCGAGCCTCCTGGCCGGCCGCAGCCGCCAGGCCCATCAGCTCCCCCGCCTTACCCGGCCGCCGCTCAACCATCCGTCACCTCACTCCTCCCCACCGAGTGTGCCAGACGGGCGGACCCGGTCACCGAGAAGCAGGAGTGCCGCTGGATGTCACGCGTTGAGGACCGCCGGCAGCGTCGCGCTCCAGGCCGTCCGCAGCTCGGTCAGCGGCACCTCGAACTGGTCCTGCACGTCGAGGGTGTCACCGGTGATGACGCCGATCTTGGCGTGCGGGAAGCGGCGGGCGGTGCACATGTCGGTGAACCGCACCTCCTCGGTCCGCGGCACCGCGACGACCACGCGCCCGGCCGACTCGGCGAACAGGAACAGGAACGGGTCCAGCCCGTCCGGCGCCCACACCCGCGCGCCGACGCCACCGCGCAGCGCCGACTCGACCAGCGTCTGCGCGACGCCGCCGTCGCTGACGTCGTGCGCCGCGTCGATCAGCCCGTCGCGGGAGGCGTTGATCAGGATGTCGGCGAGCTGCTGCTCGGCCGCCAGGTCGACCGCCGGCGGGCGTCCGCCGAGGTGACCGTGGACGACATGCGCCCACTCGGACCCGGACAGCTCCTCCTCGGTCGCGCCGAGCAGGTACAGCTGGTGGCCCTCCATCTCCGGCGTGAACCCGATCGGCGTACGCCGGGTCACGTCGTCGATGACACCCAGCACGCCGACCACCGGGGTCGGCAGGATCGGCGTCTCGCCGGTCTGGTTGTAGAACGAGACGTTCCCACCGGTGACCGGGATGCCGAGCTCCTTGCAGGCGTCGACCAGGCCGCGGATGGCCTCGGTGAACTGCCACATCACCGCCGGGTCCTCGGGCGAACCGAAGTTCAGGCAGTCGGTGACCGCGACCGGCCGGGCGCCCGTGGTCGCTACGTTCCGGTACGACTCCGCCAGCGCGAGCTTCGCACCGGTGTACGGGTCCAGCTTGGCGAACCGCCCGTTGCAATCTGTCGACACCGCGACACCGAGGCCGCTGGTCTCGTCGACCCGGATCATCCCGCTGTCCTCGGGCTGCGCGAGCACCGAGTTGCCGAGCACGTACCGGTCGTACTGGTCGGTGACCCAGGACTTGTCGCACAGGTTCGGCGAGGCGATCAGCCGCAGCAGGGTGTCCCGCAGCTCCGCGCCGCTGCTTGCCCGCGGCAACTTCTCGGCGGCGTCCGCCTGCAGCTCGTCCTGCCAGTCCGGGCGCGCGTACGGACGCTCGTACACCGGTCCCTCGTGCGCGACGGTGCGCGGCGGCACGTCCACCACCCGCTCACCGTGCCAGTCGATCTCCAGCCGGCCGGTGTCGGTGACCTCGCCGATCACGTCCGCCTGGACGTCCCACTTCGCGCAGATCTTGAGGAACGCCTCGACGTTTTCCGGCGTGACGACCGCCATCATCCGTTCCTGCGACTCGCTCATCAGGATCTCTTCCGGCGCGAGCGACGCGTCCCGCAGCGGCACCTTGTCCAGCGACACGTGCATCCCGCCGTCGCCGGCGCTGGCCAGCTCCGACGTCGCGCAGGACAGGCCCGCGCCACCCAGGTCCTGGATGCCCTCGACCACGCGCGCCTGGAAGAGCTCGAGCGTGCACTCGATCAGCAGCTTCTCCATGAACGGGTCGCCGACCTGGACGGCCGGCCGCTTGGTCGGTCCACCGTCGGCGAACGTCTCCGACGCCAGGACGGACACGCCGCCGATGCCGTCGCCGCCGGTCTTCGCGCCGTACAGGATGATCTGGTTGCCGAGGCCGGTCGCGTTCGCGAGGTGCAGGTCCTCGTGCCGCATCACGCCGACACAGAGCGCGTTCACCAGCGGGTTCCCGGCGTACGTCGAGTCGAAGACGACCTCGCCGCCGATGTTCGGCAGGCCCAGGCTGTTGCCGTACCCACCGACGCCGGAGACGATCCCGGGCAGTACCCGCTTGGTGTCCGGCGCGTCCAGCGGGCCGAACCGCAGCGGGTCCATCACCGCGACCGGCCGGGCGCCCATCGCGAGGATGTCGCGGACGATGCCGCCGACCCCGGTGGCCGCGCCCTGGTACGGCTCGACGTACGACGGGTGGTTGTGCGACTCGACCTTGAAGGTGACCGCGTACCCCTCGCCGATGTCGATCACGCCGGCGTTCTCGCCGATCCCGGCCAGCATCTTCCCGGCCGGTGTCTCCTGCGGGATCTCACCGAACTTGCGCAGATGCACCTTGGACGACTTGTACGAGCAGTGCTCGCTCCACATCACCGAGTACATGGCCAGCTCACAGCTGGTCGGGCGCCGGTCCAGGATGTCCCGGATCCGCTGGTACTCGTCCGGCTTCAGTCCGAGCTCAGCCCAGGGCTGCTCGACGTCCGGCGTGGTACCGGCAACTGACACGGTGTCTGTCGACATCAGGACTCCTGCACTAGGTGGGGCTCAGGTAAAACGGTAGCTGGCTGGTGCGAGGCCAGGAGATGGGCCACCAGCAGCGGAAGGGCGAAACCGACCATGATCGCGGGCAGGTTGACGCCCACGTCGTTCAGCAGCATGCCGATCAGGCCGCAGGCGGACAGCGCCAGTAGCGTCGGCCGGACCATCGGATGGCTGGTGTAGAACTCGCGGTACGCCTGCGACGGCACACGGTTCGGTAGGACAGTGGCCAGCATGCAGAGCACGACGGCGATCAGCATCAGCCAACCAGCCGGGCCGGTGAAGACCTGGACGGCCATCTGCAGCTTGCGGACGAGGACGTCGCTCACCTGACCGTCCACCAGCCGGGCAACGAACGTACCGAAGTGACTGCGCTGGTCCGGTGGGCGCTGGTAGTCCAGGAACGCGACGCCCGCCACAGCTAGTACGCCGGCAAGGCCAACGCCGACCAGTGCGCGCAGTGAGATGCTGCCGCGCCAGGTCAGCCAGGCCATCAGTAGGACCGCCGGCGTCAGCGCGAGGATGCCACCGAAGTCGGTACCCCACCCTGGCTTGCCGTCCACGACGATCGCGGCACCACCGATGACCAGTACGGCTACCGCAGCCTGCACTCGGCTCTTGTCGAACAGCTTCTGTGCTGCCCACCCGGCTGTGATCAGGGCACCGACGGCCAGCGCCGCGAACGTAGAGTTGCCGAAGCCGTAGAACCGCCCACCGATCACTGGGCCATCGGTGTACAGGCTGCCGAGCTGCATCGGCGTACCAAGCACTCCGTCGATCAGGAGGAGTAGGTACGCCCCCAACGCCAGCCCGAAGTACGCGGACTTCTTCAACAGGACCTGTGCGATCACTGCAGACACCACACTGATGCCGATGGTCACCGCGTACAAGGAGAACGCAGGAGACGGCCAGCGCCACCAGACTGTTGCTTGGGCCAAGAAGACAGCGATGTAGAAGCCGCCCTGCACCAACAGCGTGAACACCGCGACGCGACGGGACAGCGGGCTGCGCCGGAGCAGGAACCACAGCAGCGCTAGCACTTCAGCACCGACGATGGTCAGGGCTACAGCGAACAGCACTGGTCGCGGCTGCTCGAACCGCTGGTTGGCATCCAACCGGTCATCGATAACAGCTGCCGCGTTGGTGTGGCGGTCACCGACAGAGCGGATCTCGCTGCCGTCGAGCGGACCGGCCTTCTCCGGGCCGGCCGGGTCGACAGCCGCGGCAGTACGGCCGCGCAGGATGGTTGCGGTGATGTCGGTCAACTGGATCAGTCCGGGCCGACGGGTGCTGTCACTGGTCAACCAACGCGGCCCGTCGTCCGGCGGGAGCTGCATCGCGACCAGCGTCTGCTTGTGGTCGTTCGTAGTCACCTGGCTGACTCCAGCCAGCAGCACCCAGCCATCGGCCTGGCGTACCTGTCCGACCAGCTGGGCCACCTTTTGCAGGGCCTCCGCCCGGCCCTCCCGTAGCGGCAGCGCCCCGGCGTCGACGACCGCGTCACCGCACTCAAGGCTCGCTAGCTTGGCCTGGTCGAACTGGGGCTGCCAGTTGGCCACCGAACCATCAGTACGCGCCAGTGCGACCGCTGCACCCGGCCCGAAGCCGCACATCGGGTAGCCGGCCTGACCAAGGCGACCGATCGGTGCGCCGGTGTGGTGCTCGGCCTGGCGGTCCACGTACGTCTGCCAGCCAGTGACTTTGCCATCACTCACCGCAGGCAGGTCACCACATGGCTGGCCGGAATCACTGCCCCACGCACGAGTACCGGCGCCGATCGTCAGCCAGCCGTCGATCGGACAGGTCTGCGGTCCGGCTGTCTTCACGGAGATCGACCCGACGCTGGACTGGTTCACCAGCGCGGTCAGCTCGGGCGACGCCTTGACGTCACCCCAGGTCAGGCCGGGTACGCCGATCACCACGACCTTCGCCAGCAGACTGGCCGGGCTGGTCGGGCTGGCGGGACTGGTGGGTGGCCGCGTGGCTGGTGCGGCGGTTGCCTGGACCGACCCGGCGGCCGCGGCAACGACCGAAGCTACCACCGCGGCAGCACGGACCAACCACCTCATCAGGAGGCGACGACGGCCTTCAGCACCGAGGTGAAGAAGCCCAGGCCGTCCGTGGTCGGGCCGGTCAGTGTCTCGACGGCGTGCTCCGGGTGCGGCATCAGACCGACCACGTTGCCGCGCTCGTTGGTGATACCGGCGATGTCGCGGTACGAGCCGTTCGGGTTCTCGTCCAGGTAGCGGGCGACGACCCGGCCCTCGCCCTCCAGGCGGTCCAGTGTCGCGTCATCCGCCACGTACGAGCCGTCCTGGTTCTTCAGGACGATGGTGATCTCGTGGTTGGCGTCGTAGTCGCTGGTCCACGCGGTGCGGTTGTTCTCGATCCGCAGCGGCTGGTCCTTGCAGATGAACTTGCGGTGGTGGTTCTTGATCAGCGCACCGGGCAGCAGGTGCGACTCACACAGCACCTGGAAGCCGTTGCAGATCCCCAGCACCGGCAGACCCTCGCCGGCCTTCTTGATGATGGTGTCCATCACCGGGGCGAACCGGGAGATCGCGCCGGCGCGCAGATAGTCACCGTACGAGAAGCCGCCCGGCAGGACGACCGCGTCCACGCCGCGCAGGTCCGCGTCACCGTGCCAGAGCGCGACCGCCTCGGCACCGGCGACCGCTGCCGCGCGGCGGGCGTCGGCGTCGTCCAGCGAGCCCGGGAAGGTGACGACCCCGATCTTCACCGGCCGCCCTCGTTGTCATCCGTCTCGACGTGCAGCGTGTAGTCCTCGATCACCGGGTTGGCCAGCAGAGTGTCCGCGGCCTTCCGGATCTCGGCGACGCGCTCCTCGGTCGCCGCACCGTCCAGGGTGATCTCGAAGCGCTTTCCCTGCCGGACGTCGGCCACGCCGTCGAAGCCGAGCCGGCCGAACGCGCCGTGCACCGCCTTGCCCTGCGGGTCGAGGATCTCGGACTTGAGCATGACGTCGACGACAACGCGAGCCACTGACTACTCCAGTTTCGTTGCGGACTGACGGGTGCATCGTACCTGGTCCCCGGATGTGACCCTGATCGCTCCCGGAAGTGGACCTAGGTTCCCTGTCAACTACTGACGGGACGCCTAGCCTCGATGACATGTGGGCGTGGCAACTGGTACTCGCGGTGGGCTTCGGTATTGGCTCCGCCGTGATACCGGTGCTGAACGCCGAGGCGTACGTGCTCGGGGTGGGCGTATCCGGTGCGCTCGACCCGGTGGTGGCGGCGATCGGGGTCTCGATCGGCCAGACCATCGGCAAGGTCGCGATGTTCCTCGCCGTCCGCTACCGCCCGGGCTATGCCGGCCGGAAGACGAAGGAACCCAAACCGGTCAACCTGGACACCCGCTGGGGCCGCTTCGTCCAGTGGAACCGGGGCGTCAGCAAACGCCTCCTGGACGCCATGAGCGACAGCCGCTGGGGCGCCCCGGTGACATTACTGAGCGCGTTCATCGGCATCCCACCGCTGTACGGGGTCGCACTGATCGGCGGCGCGTCCCGGATGAAGACCGTGGTCTTCACCCTGTCAGTACTGGCCGGCCGGGTCGCCCGGTTCGTGCTGCTGGCGCTTGGCGTGAGTGGGTTCTAGTGCGCCGTGTCGGCGCACTAGCTGTCGAACTTGCGGCCGGTCAGCTGCTCGTACGCGCCGATGTACGCCGACCTGGTGCGCTCGATCACCTCGTCGGACAGCGGCGGCGGGGCCTCGCCGGACTCGCGGTCCCAGCCGGACTCGAACTGCAGCCAGTCACGGACGATCTGCTTGTCGTACGACGGCTGCTGTTTCCCCGGCGCCCACTGGTCAGCCGGCCAGAACCGGCTCGAGTCGGGCGTCAGCACCTCATCGGCCAGCACGATCGTCCCGTCCGCGCGGGCGCCGAACTCGAACTTCGTGTCCGCCAGGATGATCCCGCGCTGCTCGGCCATCGCCCGGGCAGTCGTGTACACGCCGAGCGTGGCGTCGCGCAGCGCGGCGGCCGTGTCGGCGCCGACGGTCGCGACCACGGCCTCGTACGAGACGTTCTCGTCGTGCTCGCCGAGCTCCGCCTTGGTGGCCGGGGTGAAGATCGGCGTCTCCAGCCGCGAACCCTCGACCAGACCGGCCGGCAACGGGATGCCACAGACCGCGCCGGTCGCGTTGTAGTCGAGCAGCCCGGAGCCGCTCAGGTACCCACGGGCGACGCACTCGACCGGGTACATCGCCAGCTTCTCGCAGACCACGGCCCGGCCCGCGACCTCGGCGGGTACGTCCGTGGAGAGGATGTGATTCGGCACGTCGAGCTGCTCGAACCACCACAGGCTCATCGCGGTCAGCACCTTCCCCTTGTCGGGGATCGGCGTCTCCAGAATCCAGTCGAACGCGCTCATCCGGTCACTCGCGACCATCAACAGGTCGCCGGACTCCAGCTCGTACAGGTCCCGGACCTTGCCGGAGTGGATGTGCTTCGCGCCAGCGATCTCCGGCGCCTGCGGCTGAGTGGTCACACCGCGGATTCTTCCATCCGGCTACTTGCGGGCGCGCAGTGACATCAGTTTGCCGCCGATACCGAACAGTCCGTCGCGGAGCGTACGCAGTAGCTGATTCTCGGTTTGGGACAGGCGGCCGATACTCCGGGAGCGTTTCACCAGCTTGGTGGTCGCGGGCCGGCGCTCGGCGTCGTACGCGGCCAAGGCTGTCGTGAGATCGCTGGCGTTTTGCAGGTGCCGGGCCAGTGCGCCGACGTCCTCGATCGCCGAGCAGGCCCCGCGGCCGAGGTACGGGGTCATCGCGTGCGCCGCGTCGCCGAGTAGGACGATCCGGCCCTGTACAAACGGAACCAGCGGGGTGGTCAGGTCGTAAATGTCGTTCTGCAGAACCGTTTCGGTGGCGGCGATCAGCTGTGGAATGGGTGCATGCCAGGAGGCGAAGGCGGTCGGTTCGCTGGTCGTTCCTGGCGGCTGGTTCACGGTTCCGTACCAGTAGAAGCGGCCGTCGATCAGGCGCGCGAATCCGAAGAGTTGCCCCCGGCCCCAGGTCTCCCCACCGCCGTCATCCACGGCAACGTCCGCGATCCCCCGATAAGCCGACACCCCCGAATACCGGGGTCCTGCGTAGTCGGGGTACAGCCCCTTCCGAACCACACTACGAACCCCATCAGCCGCCACCAGCAACTCCGCCCGAAGCTCCCCGTTCACCACCACCCCCTCCCCATCCTGCTCAACCCCCACCACCTCATACCCAGTCCAAACCGTCACCCCACCTCGCCGGTCCCCAGCCGCCATACCAAACGGTTTGGTATGTCCCGGGCCGTCGAACTCAGCGGTGATCAGGTCGTGCAGTTGGGCGCGGTGGATCATCACCGGGATCTCCACGCCGAGCTCGGCGGCCCCGACCACCCAGCGGCCGTCAGGCTTCCGCATCCCGGCCGGCTTCGCCCGTACCGCCACCTTCTCGACGCCCTTCACCCCGAGACCCTCGAGCACGGCGACCGCCGACGGCCACACCGAGATCCCGGCACCGACCTCCCCCAACTCCGGCGCCCGCTCCAGCACCGTCACCCGCCACCCACACCGCTGCAACGCAACCGCCGCGGTCACCCCGCCGATCCCCGCCCCCACCACAATCGCCGTCCGCATACTCCAAACTCTACACCTGTAGAGTCTGCCCAGCCAGTGCAAGACTGTCCCCGTGACAACCCCCGTCCCACCCACCCCAAAGCCCGCCACCTCGGAGGACAACCACGCCGGTGACACGAGGGACAGTGCGCCAACAACAGACGACGCGGTGCCACCTGGCCGGCAGGCGCCGCAGGGGGCGGGGCAGCAGGAGGCCACTGGAGACGCGGCTACTCGGCAGACGCCTCAAGGGGCGGCGCAGCAGGACGCCACTGCGGACGCGGCTACTCGGCAGGCGCGGCAGGGGACGGGGCAGCAGGACGCGACTGTGGATGCGGCTGTTCGGCAGGTGCCTCGGGGGGTGGGGCGGCGGGAGGCTATTGCGGATGCGGCTATTCGGCTGGTGACTACGCGGGGGCTTCGTGGGCTGACGCATCGTGCGGTGGATGCCGAGGCCGGGTTGCCGGCCGGGTCGACGTCCTACTACCTGCGTACTCGCGACGCGCTCCTCTCCGCCTGCGTCGACCGGATGCTGGCCCGTGACGTCAGCGGCATGCCCCCCGCCGGCGCCGACCCACTCGAACTGATCGTGACAATGACCGTCACCCTCGCCCGTACCCGCCCCGACGACCTGATCGCCCGCTACGAACTCTCCCTCGAAGCCGCCCGCCGCCCCGAACTCCGGACCGCGATCGACGAAGGCGGCCGCCAGCTCCGCGCCATGCTCGCCCAACTCCTCGCCACCCTCGACGTACCCGCCCCGGACCAGGCCGCCTGGCCGGTCGCCGCGATGCTCGACGGTTTGATGTACGACCGCGTGGCCGGCGTCGGCGCGACCCTCACCCCGGCCGCGTACGAGGCCGCCGTACGCCGCGCCGTGACCGCCCTAATCACCGGCCTCAAAACCACGAGCACCGGATGAGTGGCGGTTGCGTACCGAAGAACAGGTAGTGGTCAGGCGGCGGCTAGTGCACCTGAGCGTGAATGCACTCCCGCGTACACCGTCTCGCAGGTGTACCACCAGTCCTTCGGTACACGATCCATGCCTGCGGTGGTTGCACAGCCCGGCCGAACCGACCATCACCTTCACGGGATTCGGCACCTTCACCTGATTCGGCGCCGGCGGGGCGTGTTCCAGGTCGGGTTGGCGGAACGGTCAGCCGGTTTGGGTCTGACCCGGCTGCGTTCCCTGACCCTGCTGCGCCCCCTGCCCGGTCGATCCCTGGCCGGTCGCCCCCTGACCTTGGCCGGTCGCCCCCTGACCCTGGCCCGTGGTGCCCTGACCCTGGCCCGTGGTGCCCTGACCCTGGCCGGTGGTGCCTTGGCCGGGGAAGGTTCCGTTGCCGGTGCCATTGCCGGTGCCATTGCCGGTGCCATTGCCGGTGCCATTGCCTTGGCCGGGGAAGCCGCCTCGGAAGCCGCCGCCGGGGCCGCCGAGCTGGCCCTGCTGATTGCTGGTTCCGTCCCAGGAGTGGCCTACTGCCATGCCGCCCAGGAAGGCGAGAACAGCTAGTACGGAACCGGCGCCGGCGAGGACCACGTTGCTTGGACGTTTGCCACCGGTGACTGGCTGCGCCGCGCTCGACGCCGGCGGAGCGGGAGACACGGGAGGACCCGCTGGTACACCCTGGCCGACGTCCGGATCGATCGGGCCGGTCGGGCCGGTCGGGTTCGTTGAGTTGGCGGGGATGGCGGGGTTGGTTGCATAGGCCGGGTTGGCGGGGTTGGTTGCGTTGGCGGGGATGGATGGGTTGACGTTGGTTGGGTTGGCGGGGTTTTCGTGGGGTTGGTTGGGGTGGTTTGGCATATCAGGCTCCAGCGTTGGTGGTCAGGTCGTAGACGGTGGCGTTGCCTACGGTTTGGGATTTGAAGGTTTGGGCTACCCAGGTGGCGATTTCCGAGGAGGTGCCGTCGCGACCGCCGGGGCCGCCGAAGCCGGAGGAGCCGATGAAGTAGTGGATCTTGCCTTGAGCAACTAGCTGCTTGAACTCGGCCAGCGAGGGGGCGGGGTCGGTGCCGTTGAAGCCGCCGATTGCCATGATCGGCTGACCGGAGGCGATCTGGAGCGGGGCGGCGCCGTTGGCGGTTACCGCGGCGGCTGCCCAGGTGTAGCCCTTCGCGCCCTGTTGCAGCAGGGTTACCAGTTCGCTGGAGACGCTGCTGATTCCGCCGCCGCCCAGGAACCCGCCGGCCCCGCCCATCCCGCCGCCACCCGTACCGCGACCAAACCGCCCAGTCCCGTTCTGCGCACCAGCCCCGTTCTGCGCACCAGCCCCGTTCTGCGCACCAGCCCCGTTCTGCGCACCGGCCCCGTTCTGCTGGCCGGTCCCATTCTGCGTACCAGTCCCGTTCCCGTTCTGTGTGCTCAGTTGGCCGGGCGGCATCATGCCCATGCGCCCCAATCCGCCCATTCCGCCAGTACCAGACGGGCCCGCCGACGGCAGTGCGCCGGCGTGCGCCGAGCTGATGGTCTCCACGGAGTACGCAGTAGGCCCGGCCAATGCGCTCACGGCAAGCAGAGCCGCCGTGAACAATCCAGCCCGCCGTACCGCCGTCCGATGCAGCTTCAGCTCCGGCAGCAGCATCAGCAACCCCGCAGCAACGACGCCCGTGATCAGCACGACCCACCGCAACCAGGGCTGCCAGGTCGGCGTCTGCCGAAGCAGCGCGAACCCCCACCCGGCCGTCAGCAGAATTCCACCAGCAAGAGTTGCCCGAGGCAACCACTCGCCCCGGCGCCGCCACAGTACGAACATCGCCGCGCCGATCACCGCACCGATCGCCGGCGCCAGCGCGATCATGTAGTAGCTGTGGATGATGCCCTGCATGTAACTGAACACCAGCCCGGTGACGACCAGCCACCCGCCCCACAGCAACGCGAACGCGCGCTTCCGATCCGTACGCGGCGCCTTGCCCGCGGCAACCACCAACACAACGGTCGCCAGCAACGCGGCCGGCAACAACCAGGCGATCTGCGAAGCGAATTCCCCACCGAACAATCGCTGTACGCCAGTGGAACCGCCCCATCCAGGATTCCCGACGCCGCCGCCGACCGACCCGGTTTCGTTGCCGTTCAACCGACCAAGTCCGTTGTACCCGAGCGTCAATTCGAGAATGCTGTTCGTCGACGACCCGCCAATGTACGGTCGCGCCGAAGCAGGCAGCAGCTCGACAATCGCGACCCACCACCCGGCGCTGACGATCAACGACCCAGTCGCCAGTACGAGATGCAGGACGCGCTTCCCCAACCGTGGCTTCCCGGCGACGAGGTACGCCAACCCGAACGCCGGCAGGATCAAGAACGCCTGCAACATCTTCGTCAGGAACCCGAACCCGACCAGCGCCCCGGCCAGCATCATCCATCGAGCGGCATGCGTCGACGAGTCGATCGCCCGCGTAACCGCCCAAGCCCCGGCGCACAACAGCAGAATCAGCAGCGCATCAGGATTGTTGAACCGGAACATCAACACCGCGACCGGCGTCAAGGCAAGGATCGCCCCAGCGAGCAGACCGGCATTCGCGGAAAACCAGCGCCGCACCGACACGTACACGAATCCGACGCTCGCGACCCCCATCAACGCCTGCGGTACGAGCATGCTCCAACTGCTGAAGCCGAAGATCCGCGCCGACAAACCCATCACCCACAACGATGCGGGCGTCTTGTCGACGGTGATGAAACTCGAAGCATCGAAAGACCCGAAGAACCAGGCCTTCCAGCTCGTCGATCCGGCTTGGACGGCGGCCGCGTAGTACTCGTTGGCGTACGCGTTCTTGGAAAGTCCCCATAAATAGGCGATCGCGGTCAGTACCAGCAGCCCGCCGTACAGGACCTTGTCCTTGCCGAGCGTGTACGTGATGGCCCGCGGCCGAGTCGCCTCGACGGGATCGGACAGCGTGGTCATCAGTTGCTCCGGGTTTGATCGAGGACCGCCGGTGATTCGAAGGCGGGCAATGTGGGCGCGTCGTCGTCGAACACCCACGTCTGGAAGAGGCTGAAGCGGACCACCGTGGCAGCCAGGTTCGCGGCGGTCAGGACGGTGATCTCGACCGCCTGGTGCGGCGCGGCGACGGCCGTGTGCAGCAGCCACAGCGACGCCGCGGTCAGGCTCCAGCCGATGCCGAAGGTGACCAGTCCGCGGAGTTGATGCCGCCACCGGCCCTCCACGCCGCGTACGCCGAACGTGATCCGCCGGTTGAGCGCGGTGTTGCCGACCGCGGTGATCAGCAGGGCCAGCAGGTTCGCGACCTGGGCCGGCATGCCCTGCCGCAGCACGAGATAGAGCAGCGCGTACGCCGCGGTGCTGAGCACGCCCACCGCGCAGAACCGCAGTACGCGCGCGGCCATGGCGGTCCGCGGGTCGAGGATTCGCGGCCGGCCGTACTTCTGCCGCACCGGTTCGAGGTCCGCCCGGCTCCGCATCAGCCGGGCGATGCCGCGCAGGTCCTCGCCGACCGTCTTCGCGATCGCGACCCGCGAATCCAGGTCGTCGATCCAGTCCACCGGCACCTCGTGGATGCGCAGACCGGCCTTCTCGGCCAGCACCAGCAGCTCGGTGTCGAAGAACCAGCTGGTGTCCTCGACCAGCGGCAGCAACTCGCGCGCGACCTCGGCGCGGATCGCCTTGAACCCGCACTGCGCGTCCGAGAAGTGCGCGCTCAAAGTTGCCCGCAGCAACAGGTTGTACGAGCGGGAGATGAACTCGCGCTTCGGCCGCCGGACCACCCGGGAGCTCTTCGCCAATCGGGTGCCGATGGCAACATCGCTGTGGCCGGCCAGCAATGGCGCGACCAACGGAAGCAGCGCGTTCAGGTTGGTGGACAGGTCGACGTCCATGTACGCGAGCACCTCTGCGTTGCTCGCGGACCAGACCTGCTTCAGCGCCCGGCCACGCCCGGACTGCTCCAGCCGTACCACCCGGACCCCGGGCAGCTCCGCGGCGAGCAGCGCGCCGATCTCATAGGTCGCGTCCGTACTTCCGTTGTCCGCGATGCAGACCTCGGCCGAGAACGGGAAGGCGGTGTCGAGGAACTCACGGAGCCGCCTGATGTTCGGTCCGAGGTCGTTCTCCTCGTTCTTGACGGGTACGACGATCTCGACCCGAGGGTGACCTGGAATCTCCATGGCACCGATGCTGTCCGGCGAACCTGAGCCGGCCCCTGCGGGTGGCTGGGAGTTTGCTGGCAGTTACCGGGTGCGACGAAGCCAGAGCAGGCCGAGTACGGGCAGCACCAGCGGTACGAATCCGTAGCCCTGACCGAAATGCGACCACACGGTCGCGTCCGGGAAGTCGTCCGGTACGGCGTAACTGAACGCGCCGACGCCGATCACCCCGACGAGTTCGATCGCGATCGCGGCGGTGGCGACCTTGCGGGACACCGTGGTCGCCTTCGCCAGCGCGAACGTCGCCGCGCAATAGATGATCGCGGCAACGGCCGACAGCAGGTACGCGATCGGCGCCTCGTGGAACTTGGTGGCGATCTGGACGGCGGCCCGGGCCGTCGCGGCCAGCGCGAACACGCCGTACACCGCGATCAGAATCCGGCCCGGACCGTGTTTCGTCGCGGCTGGATCGGCCATCTCACGCCGTCCAGACTTCGTGCAGCCGCAGCTCGAGAATGGGGACCACCAGGCACGCGACCGCCAGCGCGCCGGCGCCCCAACGGCTGCTCTCCGCCAGCGCCCAGAACGCACCGACCGGCAGCACGAGCAGCGAACCGATCAGATAGCCGACGAAGAACGGCCCAGACACGTCCCGCTCGGCACCGCTCAGCTGCACGATCCCGATCACCAGCTGCGCGATCAACGCGACCTCGATCACGCCGATGATTCCCAGCACGGTCCAGTCGATCCGCTTGTTCCGCGCGGCCAGGACAACGGCGTACACCATCGCGGCCAGCGACAACGCGACTAGTACCCAGGTGAGCGGTGCGAACACGCCCTAGAGAATGTCACATCGCCCCAGCCGGGCAGCTATCCGGCCACGCCAAGGGCTCAGAGGATGTCGCCCGGGGTGTACGCGGCTGCTTCCGGGTGGCGCTTGGCGAGTTCGTCGATCTGGGCGACGACGGCGCCGACCTGGGCGACTGCCGCGCCGGTGAAGGAAAGGGGCTCGCCGACGATGCCGACGATCTGCTCCTCGGTCAGCCCGAGCCGGCCGTCGGTCCCGAGGCGGTGGAACAGGTCGTTCGCGGGCAGGCCCTTGCGCAGGTCGAGCGCGGTCGCGACCGCGTGCTCCTTGATCACCTCGTGCGCGGTTTCCCGGCCGACCCCGTTCTTCACCGCGGCCATCAGCACCTTGGTGGTGGTGAGGAACGGCAGGTACCGCTCCAGCTCACGGGCGACCACCGCCGGGTACACGCCGAACTCGTCCAGCACGGTCAGGAACGTCTCGAACAGGCCGTCCAGCGCGAAGAACGCGTCCGGCAGCGCGACCCGGCGGACGACCGAGCAGAACACGTCGCCCTCGTTCCACTGCGTACCCGCCAGCTCGCCGGCCATCGACGCGTACCCACGCAGGATGACCGCGAGACCGTTCACCCGCTCACAGGACCGGGTGTTCATCTTGTGCGGCATCGCCGAGGACCCGACCTGGCCCTCCTTGAACCCCTCGGTGACCAGCTCGTGCCCGGCCATCAGCCGGATCGTGGTCGCCAGGCTCGACGGCCCGGCGGCCAGCTGGACCAGCGCGGACACGACCTCGTAATCGAGCGACCGCGGGTACACCTGGCCGACGCTGGTCAGCGCCTGGTTGAACCCGAGGTGCTGGGCGATCGTGGTTTCCAGCGTGGCCAGCTTCTCCGCATCGCCGCCGAACAGGTCGAGCATGTCCTGCGCCGTACCGACCGGGCCCTTGATGCCACGCAGCGGGTACCGCTCGATCAGCTCCTCGAGCCGCGCGACCGCGACCAGCAACTCGTCCGCCGCCGAGGCGAACCGCTTGCCGAGCGTGGTCGCCTGAGCGGCCACGTTGTGCGAACGGCCGGTCAGCACCAGCGCCGCATGGTCCGCCGCCAGCTGCCCGAGCCGCACGGCAGTCGCCACCGCGCGGTCCCGGATCAGCTCCAGACCGGCGCGGATCTGGAGCTGCTCCACGTTCTCGGTCAGGTCACGACTCGTCATCCCCTTGTGGATGTGTTCGTGCCCCGCGAGCGCGCTGAACTCCTCGATCCGTGCCTTCACGTCATGCCGGGTGACCCGCTCCCGGGCCGCGATCGACTCCAGGTCGACCTGGCCGATCACCCGCTCGTAGTCCTCGACGACCCCGTCCGGCACCGCGACCCCGAGCTCGCGCTGGGCCCGCAGTACCGCCACCCAGAGCTTCCGCTCGAGCACGATCTTGTGCTCTGGCGACCACAGCTCCGCCATCGACAGACTGGCGTAGCGCGCGGCGAGAACGTTGGGGATCCGGGGTTTGGTCACGAACCCCATTCTCCCAGACGGCTGCTACTTGACCGTCACCAGACCACAGAGCTTCGCGCCGGACAGCGTGCAGACCTGGTACGAGCCCGCGGCGAGGCCCTTCGGAACAGCCAGCGTGTACGGGCCGGCGCTCTGGTAGGACGGAATCGCCATCCCGGCCTCACCCTGGATCGCGGGCCACGAATGCGGCGTCGTCGCGTCACCCGGGATCTTCGCGACCAGCGTGTACAGCGGCACGTCCGGCTTCGCCGTCGACGCCAGCGTGAAGGTCGCGGCCCGGACCTTCTTGTCCGGGAACGACGCGACGAACTGACCACCGGCCGACTTCGACAGCGACTTGATCCCGAGCGGACCGGCCTTCACGGCCGGCTCGGTGGTCGGCTGCACCGAGACCTCCGGCGTGGCGACCGCGTTCGGCGGTACCGGAAGGTTCGCCACCGGGGTGTCGTTGGGCGCCGGCCGCAGCGTCGGCACGATCGCGACGGCACCGACCACCACGGCCGCGCCGATCACGGACAGGCCGGCGGTCCGGCGGCGCTTACGGGTCCGGGCCGTGGTCAGCACGGAGTCGAAGTCACCCGCCGACTCGGCCGTCCGGCGGTCCGCCAGGGCCCGCAGGTCCTCCTGCAGATCAGGCATGGTCGTCACTCCTCAACAGCAATGATGCGGACAGGGTGTCCCGGGCGCGGGACAGGCGCGACTTGACCGTGCCTTCCGCGATCCCGAGCGCGTCCGCGACCTGAGCCACGCTCAGGTCGCAGACGTAATGGAGGACGACGGCCTGCCGGGTCGGCATCGGCAGGCCGGCGAGAGCCTGCTCCAGATCACCCGTGTAACCATCGGCGGGGTCCGCGACCTGCTCGGCCGGCAGCCGGTGGAACAGCTGCCGGAACCGGTTGCCGTCACGGTGCCGGTTGGCCGCCAACCGCACGGCCACCAGGCGTACCCACGCCTCCGGAGAGTCGTACCGCGAGACCTTCTGCCAGCGCGGCACCAACCGGACGAACGCTTCCTGGACGATGTCCTCGGCCTCGGCGCGCGACCCGGTCAGCAACGAGATCACCCCGACCAGCCGTGGCTGGTACGCGCGGTAGAAATCCCGCAGCCCCTCCGTCTCCATACCCACCTACACCCCCGACCCCTGAATCCGGTTCCATCGAATTCCCGACTGTATCCGGGACCGGTTCGCGCGGGCGTCGATCAGAGGGTGATCTCGCCGCGTTCGGCCTTCAGCGCGATGTCGGTACGGTGCTGGGAGCCCTTGATCCGGATCTGCCCGACGGCGGCGTACGCGCGCTGCCGCGCCTCGGCCAGGTCCTTGCCGACGGCGCTGACCGCGAGTACGCGGCCGCCGGCCGTGACCAGTTCCTCGCCGTCCAGCGCGGTACCGGCGTGGAACACCCGGACGTCGTCGTTCTCGGCCTGGTCGATGCCGGCGATCACATCACCCTTGCGCGGGCTCGCCGGGTACTTCTTCGCCGCCACCACGACCGCCACCGACGTCGCGTTCCGCCAGCTCAGGTCGCCGTGGTCGCCGAGCTTGCCGGTCGCCGCCGCGTACAGCAGGCCGCCGAGCGGGGTCTTCAGCATCGGCAGCAGCGCCTGCGTCTCCGGGTCGCCGAAACGGCAGTTGAACTCGATCACCCGGACACCCCGCGAGGTCAGCGCGAGACCCGCGTAGAGCAGTCCGGAGAACGGCGTACCCCGGTGCCGGAGCTCGTCGACGGTCGGCTGCAGCACCTTCTCGGTGATCTCCGCGACCAGATCATCCGGTGCCCAGGGCAACGGTGTGTACGCGCCCATGCCGCCGGTGTTCGGCCCTTCGTCACCGTCCGCGAGCCGCTTGAAGTCCTGCGCCGGCTGCATCGGCAACACGGTCGTACCGTCCGTGATCGCGAACAGCGAGACCTCGGGACCGTCCAGGTACTCCTCGATCAGCACCTGCTCACACCCGGCCGCGTGCGCGAGCGCCTCGTCCCGGTCCTCGGTCACCACGACGCCCTTGCCGGCCGCGAGCCCGTCGTCCTTCACCACGTACGGCGGCCCGAACGCGTCGATCGCGGTCGCTGCCTCCTCCGGCGTCGTACACACGTACGCGCGGCCGGTGGGCACGCTCGCGGTCGCCATCACGTCCTTCGCGAACGCCTTCGACCCCTCGATCCGCGCCGCCTCCCGGGACGGCCCGAACACCGCGATCCCGGCATCCCGCAACGGGTCGGCCAGACCGGCCACCAGCGGCGCCTCCGGCCCGACAACCACCAGATCGGACTCCAGCTCCCGAGCCAGCGCCACCACGGCGTCATGATCGGAAACATCCACCGCCCGGCAAACCACGGTCTGCCCGTCGAACACCGGCCGCAACGCCGCGATCCCCGGATTCCCCGGCGCCGCCACAACCTGCTCAACCTCCGGATCCTGGGTCAACCCCCAGGCCAGAGCATGCTCACGTCCACCAGACCCGACCACCAAGACCTTCACAGGCGCCCAGCCTAGCGTGCCCCCAACCCCCACCCAGCCAACCACCACACGGACACCAGCCCTCGCCCGCTCCCAGGGGGCAACCCTCCACTTCAGGGGGCATCCCCCGAACCGCAGGGTTGCCCCCTGGAGAATCGAGGGGGCAACCCTGCGGATGAGGGGGCAACGCCCTTAGCGGGGCAGCGTGAGGATTTCGGGGCCTGCGTCGGTGATGGCGATGGTGTGTTCGCTGTGGGCGGTTTGGCAGCCGGTGGTGCTGCGGAGGGTCCAGCCGTCGTTGTCGGTGACGAGGGTGGCGGTGTCGGTCATGATCCAGGGTTCGAGGGCGAGGAGCAGGCCGGGGCGGAGTTTGTAGCCGCGGCCGGGGCGGCCGGTGTTGGAGATGTGGGGGTCCTGGTGCATGGTCGAGCCGATGCCGTGGCCGCCGAAGTCGGTGTTGATCTGGTAGCCGGCGGCGCTCAGGACCGTACCGATCGCGTGGGAGAGGTCGCCGATCCGCGCGCCGGGCTGGGCGGCGGCGATGCCGGCCGCGAGGGCCTGTTCGGTCGTGCCGATCAGGGCGACGCTCTCCGCGGACCGGGATTCGCCGATGATGAAGCTGATCGCGGAGTCGGCGGCGACGCCGCGCTTGAGGACGGCGAGGTCCAGGGTGAGCAGGTCGCCGTCGGCAAGGGCATAGTCGTACGGCAGCCCGTGCAGCACCGCGTCGTTCACCGAAGTACAGATGTAGTGCCCGAACGGACCGCGCCCGAACGACGGCTCGTAGTCGTAGTAGCAGGACTCCGCGCCCGCCGCGGTGATCATCTCCGCGGCCCAGCGGTCGATGTCGAGCAGGTTCGTACCGACCGTCGCGCGGTCCTTCAGCGTGTACAGAATGTTCGCCACCACGGCGCCGGTGTCCTTGGCTCGGACCAGCTCGGCGGGGGTCAGAATCTCGATCACGTACAGTCCTTCTCGGCAGGCGTTCTCAGCGACTCACCAATAACTATACCGGCCATATTATCCCGGTATTAGAATCGGGTCATGGTCAGGTTGCCGCTCAGTCCCGCGGAGGTCGAGCGCGGGCAACGTCTCGGCGCGCTGTTGCGCCGCGCCCGGGGAGAGCGTTCGATGCTCGAGACCGCGCTCGATGCCGGGGTCTCGCCGGAGACGCTGCGCAAGATCGAGTCCGGCCGGGTGGCGACGCCGGCCTTCTCGACCATCGCCGCGATCGCCGACGTGCTCGACCTGTCCCTGGACGAGGTCTGGACCGCGATCAACCAGCCGGCACGCGGCCGCCGCCTGGTCTCCTAGACCGGCCCCTGCCTAACCAGCAACGGCCGCCGAGTACGGCCTCAGTAATGCCAGTAGTACCGCCCGTCCGCATTCCACGCGACCGGGACGGTAGTGCGGTTGGTGAAAGCCATCCCCAGCCCTCTGGCGATCTCGACCGTCCGGGCGAGCTGCAATGCGTACGGGTGCTGGTTGTCGTCCCACCACTGTTCGGATTGCGTGATGCAGGTCTGACCCGAGAGATAAGGGTTGGCGCACGGATGCGGCGGCAGCCATTTCTGCACATGCCGGAAGTTCACCGTCGTGGAACCGTTCGGCGGTTTGATCGTGCCGGTCGCGTCCAGGCAGTACCCGGTCGCGGGGATGTTCCACTTCACGTAATGCTGGCGGCCACCCGCGGATGGCAGCGTTTGCAGGTTGGTGCAGTCGGCGGCGCCGATCTTTTCGCTGGTGACGCGCTGCACCTGGGTCAACGGCCGCCCGGCGCCATCGTTGTACCCGTCGAGCAGAACCCATTCGCCGGCGTGGATGAAATGCTCCGCGGACTTCGGCGGCCACGCTTTCGGATCGCCCCAGGAAATGTCCGACTCGGTCGCGCTGAGCGGGGTCCAGGCCCACTGCCCGGCGGCCGATCCACCCGCGAAGTACTGCCCGGCCGACTTTTCGAACATCAGCGAGTACTGACCGTAGTTCTCCGCCGATGCGGGCGTACTCGCGGCAGCCACCGGCGGCGCGACCGAGGCGATTGCCGTCATCAGCCCGATTACCAGAGCGAGTCTTTTCATCACGAACAGCGAATATAGTTCCTGTTCGGAGGACCCGGATTCAGAGAGGAGCCGCGCGATGACCGATCCCGTGACCGAGACGCTCGACGTACCAGGAGCAATGCTGACGTACGACGTCCGTGGTGAGCTCACGAATCGTCCACTTCTGTTGCTGATCGGATCGCCGATGGGCGCCGCCGGATTCGGCACGCTGGCGTCACATTTCGCCGACCGGACAGTGGTCACGTACGACCCGCGCGGCGTCGACCGGAGTATTCGGGGTGGTGAGCTGATCGAGGTGACGCCGGACCACCATGCCGCCGATCTCGCCGACCTGATCGAACATCTGGACGCGGGCCCGGTCGACCTGTTCGCGAGCAGCGGTGGCGCGGTGAACGCGCTGGCCCTGATCGCGAAGCGCCCGGATCTGGTCAACAAACTGGTCGCGCACGAACCGCCGCTCGCCGCGATCATCCCCGACAGCACCGCCGCGCTGGGCGCGGTCGAGGACATCTACGCGACGTACCAACGGGACGGCCTGGGCGCCGGGATGGCGAAGTTCATTGCCCTGGTCGGGTACGAGGGCGAGATCCCGGCCGACTACACGGATCAGCCGGCGCCGGACCCGGCAATGTTCGGGCTGCCGACCGAGGACGACGGGTCGCGTACGGACGCACTGCTCGGGCAGAACCTTCGCGGGTGTACGTCGTACCAGCCGGACTTCGACGCACTGGCGACGGCGAAGGACCGGATCGTCGTCGGCGTCGGCGAGGAGTCGGGGAACCAGCTCGCGGCCCGCGGCGGGAAGGCCGTCGCCACCCGGCTCGGGCTCAAGGCTGTCACGTTCCCCAGCAACCACGGTGGTTTCCTCGGCAACGAGTACGGCCAGCCGGGCAAGCCCGAAGAGTTCGCCGCCACCCTCCGTGAGGTGCTGGGCGACCGCACTCCGTGACGCCGTCGACCCTGCACGTGTCAACCGGGGTGGGCTGGACGGACCGGCGCCGGGTATCTGCTTAGCTGGAGGCATGACTGACAAGCCAGAGATCGACTTCCCGGACGGTCCGCCGCCGGCGGATCTCGAGATCACCGACATCACCGTGGGCGACGGCGACGAGGCCAAGGCCGGTTCGCGGGTGAACGTGCACTACGTGGGCGTGGCCCACTCCACCGGCGAGGAGTTCGACGCGTCGTACAACCGCGGTGCCCCGCTGGCGTTCCAGCTCGGCATCGGCCAGGTCATCCAGGGCTGGGACACCGGCGTGCAGGGCATGAAGGTCGGCGGCCGCCGCAAGCTGGTCATCCCGCCGCACCTGGGTTACGGCGACCGCGGCGCGGGCAGCGCCATCAAGCCCGGCGAAACGCTCATCTTCGTTGTGGACCTGATCAGCGTCAGCTGAACACCTGCCGGCGGTGACCAGAGCTCTTGGTCACCGCCGGCTTCAGTTACTGGCCTTGAGTTGCTGGCACTGTAGGTGGATGGACATCACAGTTGCCGGCAGTGGGGACGCGTTCGGTTCCGGTGGACGGTTCCAGACCTGTATCGCGGTCGGTACTCGTACGCTGATCGACTGCGGAACGACCAGCCTGACAGCGCTTCGCCAGCAGTCCCTGGACCCGAACGAGATCCGCACTGTCGTCATCACCCATCTACACGGCGACCACTTCGGCGGTCTGCCGTTTCTGATCCTGGACGGGCAGTTCCGGCGCCGTACCGAGGATCTGACCGTAGTCGGTCCGCCCGGTACGCAGGCTCGGCTGACTGATGCGATGGAGACGCTGTTCCCTGGTTCGTCCCAAGTACAGCGCCGGTTCGGCGTACACGTCCTTGAGCATGCTGATGGGCGTACGCGGCAACTGGATGAACTGACAGTCACCCCGTACGAAGTACGCCATGCTTCCGGCGCACCGGCGTACGCAGTGCGACTGCAAACACCGGACCGCTCGATCGCGTACTCCGGTGACACCGAATGGACCGATGCGCTGTTCCGTGCAGCAGACGAAGCAGACCTGTTTCTTTGTGAGGGCTACAGCACTAGTCCGGTCCGTTGGCACTTGGACCTCCAGACACTGGCCCAGTACCGAGACAGCTTCACCTGCCGACAGCTAGTACTGACTCACCTGTCGCCCACTGCGCTCGCAGCTGACCTCAGCGACTGGTCAGTGGCCTATGACGGCATGCGGCTCTAGCGGTCTATCGGTCGGCAAACACCATCGGCTGCAGCGCTGGCGGCTAGGGCAGCCGCGGCAGTGCCGTTGGCAGCCGGAGAGGTACGGGTCGTGTGCCGGCCGATCGGAACCACCATCGGACTTCCGGCGACCGGGTCCGGGATCACCTTCACCGCCAGGCCGAACACCTCCTCGACCACCTCTTCGCTGATCACCTTCCGCGGGTCGCCCTCGGCAACGATCTCGCCGTTCTTCATCGCAATCAGGTGGTCACCGAAGCGGCAGGCCTGGTTGAGGTCGTGCAGCACCAGCACGATCGTCCGGGACTCCGACTTGTTCAGGTCCACCAGCAGGTCCAGCACCTCGAACTGGTGCGTCAGGTCGAGGAACGTGGTCGGCTCGTCCAGCAACAGGATGTCGGTCTCCTGCGCCAGCGCCATCGCGATCCAGACCCGCTGCCGCTGGCCGCCGGACAGCTCATCGATCGGCCGGTCGGCGATCGAGAGCACGTCCGTCGACGTCATCGCCGCCGCGACCGCCTCGTCGTCCTCCTTCGACCACTGCCGGATCCAGCGCGTCCGCGGGTACCGTCCCCGGCCGACCAGGTCCGCGACCGTGATGCCCTCCGGTGCGGCCGGTGACTGCGGCAGCAACCCAAGCTTGGTCGCCACCTCACGGGTCGGGATCTGCTGGATGCTCTTCCCGTCCAGCAGCACGGTGCCGCGCGACGGCTTCAGCAACCGGGCCAGCGTCTTCAGCAGCGTCGACTTGCCACATGCGTTGGCGCCGACGATGACAGTGATCTTCCCGGTGGGTATCCGCACTGACAGGTCGTGGATGATCTCCCGCTGGTCGTAACCGACCGCGAGCCCGTCGGCAGCCAAGCTGTGCTCTGTCACGGGTTCCACCGGATTCTCCATTCTCAGCCACCACTCCCGACCCGGTTGGCCCGAGCGAGCAGGAACATCAGGTACGGCGCACCGACGACACCAGTTACCACTCCGACCGGCAACTGCGTGTCGCCGAACGCATGCTGCGCGACCAGGTCGGACAGCGCCACCACCAGCGCGCCGAGCAAGCCCGACACGATCATCGCGGGCCCCGGCGACCGGGTCAGCCGCCGCGCGATCGGCGGTGCGACGAACGCGACGAACCCGATCGGCCCGGCCGCGGCGGTCGCCACCGCGGCCAGCAGTACCGCGATCACGATCAGCCCGAGTCGCGACACCTCCACCCGCAACCCCAGCCCGTACGCCGTCTCGTCACCGAGTTGCAGAATCCGGAGCTGCTGTACGAGGAACACCATCAACGGCAGCAGCACCACCAGCGTGACCGCCAGCGACCGTACGTTCGACCAGTCCCGTCCGTTCAGGCTGCCGGTCAGCCACACCAGCGCCTGCTGCGCGATCTCGACCCGCGCCTTGGTCAGCAGGTACGAGGTGACGCTGGTGGCCATCGCGCCGATTCCGATGCCGATCAGGATCAGCCGGTAACTCGAAACACCGTGCCGCCACGCGAGTACGTACATCAGGAATGCGGTCAGCACCGCGCCGACGATCGCGAACCCGGACACGGCGACACCGGTCAGTCCGAGCGTGACGATCGCGAACACCGCGAACGCGCTGGCGCCGTACGTGACACCGATGATGTCCGGGCTGGCCAGTGGGTTGCGGGCGATGCTCTGGAAGATCGCTCCGGACAGACCGAGCGCCGTACCGACCAGCAGGCCCGTGAGTGCCCGGGGCAGCCGCAGCCGGTTCACGATGAACTCGGTCGCCTTGTCGCCGCCGCCGAACAGTGTCTTCACCACGTCGATCACCGGGATCTTGAAATCACCGAGTGACAGTGAGACGCAGAAGGTGGCGAACACCACGACAGCCAGTACGACGATGACAGCCAGTGAACGCGTCTGCCGGGCCGCGCGGGCCTTGCTGATGACATGTACCGCTTCCGCCGTCACAGGTCGGCCAGCTTCCGTCGGCGTACCAGCGCGATGAAGAAGGGCGCACCGAGCACCGCTGTCACGATGCCTACCTGTAGCTCACCGGGCAGGGCTACCACTCGTCCGATGACGTCCGAGCCGAGTAGCAGGATCGGTGCGAGCAGTGCTGAGTACGGGAGGATCCACCGGTAGTCCGGTCCGGTAACCAGACGGGCCACGTGCGGGATGGTCAAGCCGACGAAGGCGATCGGTCCCGCGGCCGCGGTTGCTGCACCACAGAGCAGTACGACGACCACTGCGACGAACACCCGGGCCAGTCCGACCCGTTGGCCGAGCGACTTCGCCACGTCGTCCCCCAGCGACAACGCGTTCAGCACTCGGCCGCAGAACAGCGACAGCACGATCCCGGCGAGGATGAACGGCGCCACCTGCTGCGCGATGTCAGCTCCGCGACCGGCGAACGAGCCGACTGACCAGAACCGGTACTGGTCGAAGGTGTCGACGTCGCCGATCAGCAGTGCGGTCGTCAGCGAGCCCAGCATCGCCGTCATCGCCGCACCGGCGAGTGCGAGCTTCACGGGCGTCACGCCCTCCCGGCCGAGCGACCCGAGCAGGTAGACCGCGACCGACGCGGCAGCAGCGCCCAGGAAGGCCAGCCAGACGTACGCGGTCAGGGTCGACAGCCCGAACCAGTAGATGCCGCCGACAACGAACAGCGCGGCACCGCCGTTCACCCCGAGGATGCCCGGGTCGGCGAGCGGGTTCCGGGTCACGCCCTGCATCAGCGCACCGGACAGACCGAGCGCCGCGCCGACCATCAGGCCGATCAGCGTCCGCGGCACGCGCAGCGACCGGACGATCACGTGATCGGTGTTCGCCTCGTTGTAGTGGCGCAGGGCATCGATCACCGTCGGCAGTGGGATCTGCTTGGACCCGATCGCGACGCTGAGCAAGCACACCAGCACCAGCAGAACGGCGCAGCCGGCCAGGCCGAGGACAAGAGTGGTCCGCCGGGCCCGGCGGCGCGGGCGCACCGGGGCGGCAGGCTCCAGATCAGGCGTGGCGGAAGCAACAGCACTGGGCGGGGGCATTGGACTTTCCAGATCCTCTTAGGTAAGGCTAACCTCTAGACGCCTCAGAATAACCCGCCGCCCTCGGGTCCGCATCTGCGGCTACCCCCTGCAGAGTTTATGGAGAAACCCCGGATGACGACTGTGCTCGAGCGGCCGATCGTGTTCGACTCGGTGCTGGCCACCGTGGCGGCCGTAGTGGACCTGAGCCCGCATCTGCGCCGCGTGACATTCGTCGCACCGCGCATCGCGGACGCGGTCACCGCCGGACCGGACCAGCGCATCAAGGTCCTGTTCACCCCACCGGACGGCAGCGCGATCCGGTTGCCGGACGGACCGGAGTGGTACGCCGACTGGTGCGCGCAGCCGGTCGAAGAGCGTTTCATCATGCGGACGTACACCGTGCGGGCGCTGCGGCCAGAGGTGGCTGAGCTGGACATCGAGTTCGTGCTGCACGGAGTCAACGGACCCGCGTCGGCCTGGGTGAGTGCGGCGGAGCTGGGCGACCAGGTCGGGCTGCTGCTCCCGTTCGCGGTCGACACGACCAGTCCGAAGGGCTTGCTCCACTCTGGCGTCGACTACGTCCCTCCGGCGACCAGCGTGCGCCGCGTACTCGTTGCGGACGAGACTGCACTCCCGGCACTCGCGGGCATCTTGGAGGAGCTGCCGGCTGCAGTACATGCCACGGTGTTCGTTGCCGTACCGGATGCTGCTGACGTGCGCGCGCTGCCGACGCCGGGGACTGCTGACATCACCTGGGTCACGGACGGCTCGCTGCTGGACGCGCTGAAGTCCGCGGCGCTGCCGTTCGACCCGGACTACGCGTGGGTCGCCGGTGAGTCGTCGATGATCAAGTCAGTGCGCCGGCACCTGGTGAATGCTGTCGGCATGCCGAAGGCCGCCATCTCGTTCCAGGGCTACTGGAAGCGCGGCGAGGCGCACTGCTGATCGCCGGATCAGTTCAGCTGGAGCTCGGCGGCGCGTACGCCGGCGGCGTCCAGCAGGGCCGATGCGGTTGCCGCGCCGATGCCGCCCAGCGGCTGGGCGCGAACGACCGAGCGCGCGCTGGCTCCGTCGAAGATCATCGTCAACTGGACGGCCAGCGTGGCCGGCTCCTCGGCGCCCGCCTTGAGCAGCTCGCGGTGGAAGAAGTCGGTCAGCTGCTGCTTGAAGTGCCGCGCCACCACCGAGCCGGGGTGCTCGGGGTTCTTCAGCTCGACCGCCATGCTCACGTACGGGCAGCCGAGGTAATTGCCTGAAGCAACCACGTTGTCCTGCCGCTCGAACACGGACAGAATCCGCTCCCGGGCCGGCCGGTCGTCCTCCACGCCCGGGCGCAACAGCGTCTGGTACGCCGGTCCGCGACTGGCCAGGCTCTCCGCGATCAGCTCGTCCTTGGACCGGAACAACTGGTACATGGACTTCTTCGACACCCCGGCCGCCTTGCAGAGCGCATCCACTCCGATGTTGACGCCGTCACGATAGAAAAGTTCACCCGCGGCGTCGAGAAGCCGCTCACGGGGTGTCGCCGAGGTGTGCATGCATCGAGAGTACCGGCAGAAATTCCGCCCAGAGACCGACCGGTTTACGGCCGCGCCGCCGAGCTCGTCCGCGCATTGATCCTCGACTCGTTCGACCGGCTGTAGGACGTGTCTGGTCCGCAACCGACGTACCGTAGAGGGCATGTCAGTCACAGGGGGACCGCCTTCCACCCACGAGGAGGAGGTGGAGGAGCGGGTCGGGCCGTATCGGTTGATCCGGCGGCTCGGACAGGGCGGCATGGGTGTCGTCTACCTGGCCGAAGGTCCGGAGCGCCAGGAGGTGGCGCTGAAGGTGCTGCGGTCGCACGTGGCGGACGACCCGATCGCACGGGCCCGGTTGCAGCGCGAGGCGACCACACTGCGGAAGGTGAGCCACCCGGGCGTGGCCGGCATCCTCGATCACGACCTGGAGAGCGACCGGCCGTACCTGGTGACCCGGTTCGTCCCGGGGCGTCCGCTGGACGAGCAGGTGGACGAGCGTGGTCCGCTGACGCCACGGAAGTGGCTGCCGGTTGCCGGATGCCTGGCTGAGTCATTGCAGGCGATCCATGCAGCCGGAGTGATCCACCGTGACCTGAAGCCGGGCAACGTGATGATGTCCAACGGCAAGCCGGTGATGATCGACTTCGGCATCGCACAGGCCGCTGACGACCTGCGGCTGACACAGACCGGTCTGGTGATCGGTACGCCGGGCTACCTGGCGCCGGAGCTCATCGAGGGCGAGATGGTGTCCGAGTCGGCGGACTGGTGGGGCTGGGCGGCCACTGTGGCGTTCGCTGCGACCGGGCGCCGTCCGTTCGGTAAGGGACCGTTCGAGGCGGTGCTGGCGCGGGTGCACTCCGGTCAGGCTGATCTCGACGGGCTGGACCCACGGCTGAAGTCACTGCTGGCTGCTGCGCTCTCCCCCGCCAAGGCCGATCGGCCGACACAGGACGAGATCATGACCGGGCTGAGCCGGTACTCCGAGGGGCGCGACGCACTACCGCCACGGCTGGAAGCGGCCGATGCAACCGCGGTCGCGGCTCCACCCACTCGGCTGGTGACACAGCTGATGCCGACGGAGCAGCCCGCGCAGGCGGAGCAGCCACCGTCGGAGCCGACGCCGACCGAGGTCGCGCAGCTGGTGCCGCCGGTCATCCCACCGCTGTCAGCGTTCGCACCGATCCGCGACAAGCTCCGCGAGGCAACAGCCAAGAAGTCAGCCGCAGCCGCCGCTGCAGCAGGCGGGGCGGTCAGCGGTGCAGCAGGCGGTGCGGTGGTGCCCGTTGCGTACGGGACGCCGGCTGCCGCGCCGATGCCGTATGCGCCTGCTCCTTACGCCGCCACTCCGTATGCGCCTGCGCCCTACGCGGCTGCCCCGTATGCGCCCGACCAGTACCTGCCCGCGCCGAGCGGCACGCCGTACCAAAACAGTCCTGCTCCGTACCAGAGCAACCAGCCGGCGCAGTACCAAGAGCCGTCGCACCCAGCACAGAAGCCGCCCAAAGCACCACCCACAGGCCGCCGTACGGTCGTCGTCATCGGCTTCATGATCGCGCTGAGCGGACTGATCGCCCTGACTCCGCTGGTCGGCTCAGCAGTCGCCATCGTGCTACTGGTACTCGCCAGAACAGTCGACCGTTCGAGTACGGCCCTGATGCGCCGCCGCCAGATCCGCGGTCGCTCCGGCAAGTCCGACGGGGTTGTCGCGGCAGCAGCCAGCCCACTGCAGCTGGCGACCGCCGCCCTGATCACCCTGCCCTGCCTGATCCTGCCACTGATCATGGGTGTCGTGGTCGGCGGCACCGTCACGGGCATCGCTGTTGCCGCGTACAGCCTGGACTGGCCGCCGCTGTCAGCAGTCGGTTTCGGCGCCGCCGGTCTGAGCGCACTGTTCACGGCCTGGTGGGGTCCCGGCGGCAGCTCACTCCGCCGAGGCGCCCACATCGCCGCGCGGAACACGTTCCGCGCGCACTGGCTGTCAGCACTGATCGCTGTCGTACTACTGGCTGTCGGCGGGATCGCCTTCTACAAGGCGACCCAGGGCGCCGGCGCTGGTTGGGCCCGCGAGCCGATCCAGACGCCGCACATCCAGAGCCCGACGCTGGGAGACCTCCGGGACGCGCCGTTCGTCCGCAACCTCCCCATCATCGGCAAGGGATGACAGGGAGGCCGGACGGCCTTACAGCTGGACGATCTGGCTCCGCTCCGGACCCACGCCGATCGCGGAGATCCGCGCGCCACTGAGCGACTCGACGGCGCGGACGTACTCCCGCGCCTGCTTCGGCAGATCGTCGAAGCTACGGCAACCGGAGATGTCCTCGGACCAGCCGTCGAACTCCTCGTAGATCGGGACCGAGTGGTGGAAGTCGGTCTGCGTCATCGGCATCTCGTCGTGCCGGACACCGCTCACGTCGTACGCGACACAGACCGGAATCCGCTCCCGGCCGGTCAACGTGTCCAGCTTGGTCAGTACGAAGTCGGAGACGCCGTTCACCCGGGCCGCGTACCGGGCGATCACCGAGTCGTACCAGCCGCAGCGGCGTGGGCGCCCGGTCGTCGTACCGAACTCGGCGCCCTGCTGGCGCAGCCACTCACCGTCCGCGTCGAGCAGCTCGGTCGGGAACGGCCCCTCGCCGACGCGGGTCGTGTACGCCTTGACGACGGCCATCACGCGGTCGATCCGGGTCGGCGGGATGCCGGTACCGGTGCAGGCACCGGCCGAGATCGCGTTCGACGACGTCACGAACGGGTACGTGCCGTGGTCGACGTCGAGCAGCGTGGCCTGGCCCGCTTCCATCAGCACGGTCTTGCCGGCGTCGAGCGCGTCGTTCAGCAGCAGGCTGGTGTCCGCGACCATCGGCTTCAGCCGGTCGGCGTACTCCAGCAGCTCGTCGAGCACCTCGCGGATCTCGACCGAGCGCCGGTTGTACACCTTCACCAGCAGCTGGTTCTTCTGCTCCAGCGCGCCGGTGACCTTCTGCTCGAGGATCTTCTCGTCGTACAGGTCCTGGACCCGGATGCCGACCCGGTTCATCTTGTCGGCGTACGTCGGCCCGATGCCGCGCCCGGTGGTACCGATCTTGCGGCTGCCGAGGAACCGCTCGGTGACCTTGTCGAGGGTCCGGTTGTACGGCGGGATGACGTGCGCGTTCGCGCTGATCACCAGCCGGGACGTGTCCACGCCCCGCGCCTGCAGCGCGTCCAGCTCCTCGAACAGCACGCTGAGGTCGACCACGACCCCGTTGCCGATCACCGGCGTCACGCCCGGTGTGAGGATGCCACTCGGGAGCAGGTGCAGCGCGTACTTCTCGCTGCCGATCACCACCGTGTGGCCGGCGTTGTTGCCGCCGTTGAACTTGACCACGTAGTCGATGACCTCGCCCGTGTTGCCGAGCAGATCGGTCGCCTTACCCTTGCCCTCATCGCCCCACTGGGCGCCGACGAGCACGATTGCGGGCATCTCAGCCCTCCTCTTCACGCGCCGGCCGCCGGGTGATGGCCGTCCTCACACCCCGTAGCTGCCGACGCTGGAAACGGTGAAGCCCGGAGACGTTCACCGGACATTCATCCGGCGGCGCTTCCAGGCTCTTGCGACCAAAGCCTACCGGAACCGGGCGGACGGGTTTCGGGCCTGCCCACAATTCGCAATCGATCGTTCCAAGTCATTGTTCGATCAGTTGATGGGTTGCCAATTTGCGTGATCACGTGCACACTCTTAGTCAGCGGCCCGCCGAAACTGCCGCAGGGGACGGTTCCGGCGGGCCGCTTCCTCGTTCCCGGGGGAACTCAGTCTCGTTCCCGGGGGAACTCAGTCTCGTTCCCGGGGGAACTCAGTCTCGTTCCCCGGTAGTTACTGGAGATCGGTGGGGTTCGAGGCCAGCCACTCCTTCACCCGCCGGTCGGCCTCCTCCGGCGTCACGTCCTCGACCTTCGTCAGGATCGCCCACCGGTGCCCGAACGGGTCGATCACGGTGCCGAACCGGTCACCGGTCATGAAGGTCTGCACCTCTTCGACCGGCTTCGCCCCGGCCGCCACCGCCTTCGCGAAGGTCGCGTCCACGTCCGGCACGTAGTGCACCAGCGAGGAGTGCACCCACTCGCCGTTCGGCGCCCGGAGCCCGATCTGCGGCATCTCGTGGCTCAGCTGCAGCATCGAGTTGCCGATCTTCAGCTCGGCCTGACCGAGCCGCCCGTCCGGCATGTCCTGCCGGCTGATCACCTCGGCGCCGAACACCGTCCGGTAGAACTCGATCGCCTTCGGCCCGTCCGTGACGGCGAGGTACGGGGTGAGTGAGTGATAACCGTCGGGGATGGGGTTTACCGTGTTGCCGTCCGTGTTCGTCATGCCCTCAGTCAAGTCGCTGGGGGCCGTACCGGTCTTGTAAGAAAGCGACAGGCAGCCTGTGAGCAATCCAGCCGAGAGCGAGAAGGGCATCCTGCACCCGCGCGAGCAGGCCCGGCACCGCTCGCTGAACCGGCTCACCCCTGGGCCCGAGGCAGTGCGGTTCGTCGAGTGGTACTGGATCGTCGAATGGGATCTCGACGAGCCGTACACCGCGGAGGTGCTGCCGTTTCCAGCCGTGAACGTCACCTTCGAGCAACCGGGTGGCGCGTTCGTGAACGGCGTCTGCACCAAGAAGTTCGAGCGCGAGCTGTCGGGGCGCGGCCGGGCCTTCGGGGTGAAGTTCTGGGCCGGTGGGTTCGGGGCGATCACCGGGCTGGACGTGGGCTCGTTCCGGGACCAGGTGCTCCCGTTGACCGCGGTGTTCCCGGACGGCGATCGGCTCGCGGACCTGATGTTCGAGGCGGAGTCCGACGTCCGCAGACGGGCCGTCTTCGAGGCGTACCTGCGTGACCATCTCGCACCGCCCGACCCCTCGTACGAGCTGGTCCGGGAGATCGTCTCGACGATGGCCGCGGACCGTTCGGTGGCGCGGGTCGACGAAATCACCGAACGGTTCGGCGTACCGATCCGTACGCTGCAGCGACTGTTCCGCCGGTACGTCGGAGTCGGTCCGAAGTGGGTGTTGCGGCGGTACCGACTGCACGACGGCGCTGAGCTGCTTGCTCAAGGTGAAGTCGCCGAGCTGGCGGAGCTGTCCGCGTCACTCGGCTACTTCGACCAGGCGCACTTCTCCAAGGAGTTCAAGGAACAGATCGGCCTGACCCCGGCCGAGTACGCGAGCAGGGCGGCCGCCGAACGTCAGATCACCTACCGCTGAGCTTTACCAGCACTGCCATCACGGTTGCGGTCAGTGCGGCAACCAGCGCGACCACGAAGCCGTACTGGGCGCTGTGACCGTCGACGACCCAGCCTGCGAAGGCAGAGCCCAGCGCGAGACCTGCCGCGCCACCTGAGTTCAGCCAGGTGAACGCTTGCGTCAGAACGGCGGTGTCCACCGTTGACTCGGCCAGCACCGCCGACAGGGTCTGGAACGGCGCTATCGCTACGCCTGGCAGTGTCAGAGCGAGTGCGGCCGCCAGCGGAGTGTGTACGGCGATCAAGGGCACGCAGCTCACCGTCAGCCAGACAAACGCGATGACGAACTGTGTCTCCGGTGCAGTCCGCCAGCGGCGCGCACCGTACGCGAGTCCAGCGAACAGACTCATCAGACTGGTGATGCTGTAGAGCGGTCCGGCGAGACCGGGCGTACCTCTTGAGACAGCGAAGGCTGTGACGGACACCTGCATGCTGCCGAAGAACAGGCCGACGCCGACGTTCGTACCGACCAGTCCCGCGAATCGCTTGTGCAGCAGGCGTTTCGCGCTGGTGTGCTGACCGGGCGGGCTGGGAGGTGGCGCCGTACCGCGTTGCAACGCCAGCACGAAGCCGCCCGCCAACAGGAGACTGGTTGCAAGCACCGATCCCGCCGCGGGGCTGCCGAACGAGCTGACCGTGCCGACCAGCCCGGGGCCGACCATGAAGGCCACACCAACGCTCAGCGCTTCCAGCGCGAACGCCGACGAGAGCAACGGCGTATCGCGTAGCGCGTGCGACCAGCGTGCCGCCGTTTGAGCACCGATCTGCGGCAGCGAGCCGCCGGCCAGGAAGCCGGTTGCGATCAGTACGGGCAGGGGTGCGCCGGCCAGCGTCAGGCCGATCAGCAACGCGACCGCGATCGCGTGCGCGAGCAGGGTGATCGGCAACATCCGGGTCTGACCGAAACGATCGATCAGCCGGGCTACTTGCGGTCCGGCGATCGCCTCGGCGACGGCGAACCCGCCGGTAACGGTGCCGGCCGCGGCGTACGAGCCGGTTGACCCGTGCACCAGCCAGACGATGCCGAGCCCGGTCATCGCGATGCCGATGCGAGCCGGGGCGGCCGCCAGGTAGAACTTCCAGGCGCCCGGGGTACGCAGAACCGTTGCGTAGGTGCCGCTGGGCGCACCGATCCGTCCGGTGAGAGCCGGCACGGTAGGACCTTCCGCTGCCCGCCGGGGCGAGGGACACGACCGTGGGCGTCCAGCTTCGCCGGTCTGTCCGTCCGCCTAGAACCGTCCATGTTCGGCAGTCAGCGGGGACGCTCGCCAGCTACCGGCACTGTCAACGGGCAGAAACCTCGTGATTCAGGTTGACCGGAGCATCGTACCGCGGGCCGGCTCTCGTCACGGTCGGAAGTGGCGCGGTAACCCACGGCCAACCTGTGACAGCCCTGTAACGCGGGAAATGTTGACAACGATGATGTGGGAGCCGGCCGACGCGCGTGCTTGCGGCGTCCCTGCCCCCGGGGGCAGGGACGGTCAGGCCGCCGAGATCGGCATCAGCAAGGTTCTAACAAAGGGTGGGGCTGTAATTGTCTGCAAAGTTTTCCCGCTGGATCGCTGTGGCCGCGGCTGCCGCCGTTGTGTCCACGCTGACGATCGCCAGTGGGGCGTCCGCCGCCACGTCGCCTGTCCCGCCGGGAGCTCGGTCGGCCGGGATCGCCGTCGCGCCGGAGCTGCCAGAGCCGAAGGCCGCCCAGTTCAGCGCGGGTCGAAGCCCAGTGATCAAGCCGACGGCTGCACCGGCGACCGACATCAAGAGCGTCAGCGCTGTGTCGCGGGCAGCCGGCCAGTACACATGTACTGGGTACAGCGGGATCGACGCCCCGAATCCGGTCGCGAACCTGCTCAAGGACACCTTCACCTGGAGCACGTTCAAGCCGTACCAGGTGGGTGACGGCAAGGGCAATGTCAACTGGCGGGTGAACCCGTACAAGAACCCCAGCTGGTACATGTGGTTCCACTCGCTGCGCTGGCTCGGGCAGGGCATCACCGCCGCCGGCACCGGTGACACCGCCGCGATGGATCGCGTCACCGCGATCGCGAAGGACTGGGTCACCGACAACCCGTACTCGTGGAAGTCCGACATCGGTGCGTGGGAGTCCACGATGCACCGGACCAACGTGCTGATCTGTCTGCGCCAGGCAGTCTTGTCCGGGCTCGCGCAGACCACACTGCCGCCGGCCTACGCTTGGCTCGACCAGGCGCTGATCGACCACGCCTCGTTCCTGACCGCGAACTGGTCCGGTGCCTGGAATCACGGCACCGACGAGAGCATCGCGTTGTTCGGCGTCGGATGCACACTGGACCGCGCGGACTACAAGCAGACCGCGCAAGACCGCCTCGCCGCGGGCATCACTACCTCGATCGACGCGGAGGGCTCGACCAACGAGCAGTCGACGGGGTATGCGCAGTTCAACTACTCGCTGTGGGGACGGGCTGTCACAGTTCTGCAGAACTGCGGGGTCGATCCGGGCACGACGATCACCGAGCGGCGGGCGAAGCTGGCCGAGTGGCTCGCACTCGCAACAAACTCGCTGGGCAAGCTGCACCAGCTCGGCGACTCCGAACTGATCGCGACCGGCCAGTTCCCTGGTACCTCCGCCGAATACGCCGGCTCCCTCGGCGCCAAGGGAATCGCCCCGCAGCAACGCGTCGGCGTCTACTCCGCGGGCTACGTCTTCGGGCGGACGGGCTGGGGACAGACGCGGCCGTTCTCACAGGAGTCGACCTACAGCATCCGTTTCGGGCCGTCGCGCGCGCTGCACGGCCACAGCGACCACACCGGAATCACCTACACCGCCCGTGGCCGCGACATTCTCATCACCGGTGGCCACGCCGGCTACCAGAACGACGTGTGGCGGACGTGGGCCAAGGGCCAGTTCTCGGCCAGCACGATGACAACTCCGCTGGCCGCGGAGAAGTACCCGGCGACGAAGCTGACGCGCTCGGCGATCGCGGCGAAGTCGGAGTTCTTCGAGTTCACCGACGTCCCCGGCGCGGGGATCAACCGCACCCGCGCCGTGCTGGTGCTGAAGGACCCGGACCTGATCATGTCGCTGGACCGCGCGACGTCGACCACGGCGCAGCAGTTCCAGACGCTGTGGCACCTGCCGTCGGACCAGAAGGCCACCGTGTACTCCCGAACTACCGCGCTGGCGATGAAGCCTGGCGACGCGACCCGGACCATCCTGTTCCAGGTGCCCTACAAGCAAGCCCTCCCGCCCGGCGCGATCCTGATCAAGCAAGGCCAGACCAACCCCATCCAGGGCTGGCACTACCCGAACACCATCACCCGCAACTCGGCCCCGACCCTGATGTTCGCCCGGTCCGGGTACGCCGCCTCGATCCTGTCGTTCATCGTCCCTGCCAGAGCGACCCAAGGGGTCACCTACACGGTCCGCACCTCCGGCACCACAACGATCATCGACCTGTCCCTCGGCGGGGTCCGCACCTCCGTCGGCATCTCCGCCGGCGGCGCCCTCTACCGCATCTCCTGACCTGTTCCGCAAGGACTTCGTTCCCGTCCGCCCGGCTGAACCCCGGCCGCGCGGCTGGCTGATCACCTGGGGGTCGTGCCCTCAGGTGATCAGCCCCAGCGCCCGGGTCCGGCGCCCACCGGGGCGTCGCTTCGGGCGGGCAGACACTTCGCGGGGCGGCGCTTCGGGCGGGTGGTCAGCTGAGGGCGTCGGCGGCAGCCGGGGAGGAGTCGCGCAGGAACGTGACGCACCTCTCGGCCTCGTCCTTCTCCTCGATCAGCGCGGCCGCCTTGCCCAGCGCCGCCAGCGCGCGCAGGAACCCACGGTTCGGCTCGTGCTCCCACGGCACCGGTCCGTGCCCCTTCCAGCCGTTCCGCCGGAGCAGGTCCAGGGCCCGGTGATAACCGGTCCGCGCGAACGCGTACGCCTCGATCGTGCGGCCGTCCGCGAGCGCGCCTTCGGCCAGCACCGCCCAGGCCAGGGAGGACGTCGGATGCTTCGCGGCGACGTCGGCCGGAGCGGCCCCGTCGGCGAGTTCCGCCGCGGCCGGGTCGACCGGTAGTAGTGTCTCGGGTGGGCCGGAGAGCAGATTGTTCAATTCCATAAGCACATCTTCGCCGATCACGCAGCCGTTGCGGCACGTGACCGTCTGACGAAATCCGTTGACCGTTCACCCACCGGCCACGGATGCTTGAGACCCTGCGTCAACCGCCGTGGTTCCCAGCTACGGCCGGAAGGAGGCACCGGATGAGCGTCATCGTCCTGAACGCGTCGTACGAACCGCTGCACACCGTATCGATCCAGCACGCCATCCGGATGCTGGTACGCGAGGTCGCGGTGGTGGAAGAGGCGCACGGAGAGCGAACGATCGGCCCGTTCCCGGTGCCGCGAGTGCTCCGCCTGGTGCGGTATGTAGTCACCCACTGGCGGTATGCGGCCGGCCGGATGAAGTACTCCAAACACGGGGTGCTGCGCCGCGACAAGTTCCGCTGCGCGTACTGCGGCCTGGAGAACGCCGACACCATGGATCACGTCCAACCGAGATCCAGGGGCGGCCGCACCGAGTGGCTGAATGCCGTGGCCGCCCATGCCGCCTGCAATGAGCGGAAAGGCAACCGCACCCCGTCCGAGGCCGACATGCCCCTCCTCTGGCAACCCTGGGTACCAACCCGCGCCGAGCTCGTCATAACCACATGACGGGCCTTTTTTATACCCGGAACTTTTATGCCCGGAATCCGTCCGGTCCTGCCGATCGCGCCGGCCAGGCCGAGCCGCGCGGGTGGGGCGGTCTGAGTTGTCCACAGGCTGGGAAGTCGTTGGTTCGCGGGTGGGGTGATCGCGGCAGGTTCTAGGGCATGAATCCTCAACTTGCTGTGATGGCGTCGATTCGGGGTGGCGTGTTCACCCGGGCCGACGCGCGGGCCTGTGGTTATGCCGACGCCGACATCGACGCTCTGCTCGCCTCCGGGTGCTGGCGGCGGATTCGTCGCGGGACGTACGCGGCGCATCGGTCGCTGATGTTGATCACCGACGAAATGCTCTATCTGCGCAGGGTGTACCAGGTGCTTCGGGCCGGCGGGCCTGGTGTCTACGCCAGTCACCAGTCCGCGGCGGCCCTGCATGCGCTGCCGCTTTGGGGTCTCGACCTGACCCGCGTCCATGTCACCGGCGCCGACGGACGTTCGGGGCGACTACGCGGCGTCCACCGTCACATTCGCGATCCCGTGGGGCCAGGCTTCCAACTCTGGAACAGATTGCGGATGGCCTCACCCGCCCGCGCGGTCGCCGAGGTGGCCGCGACCGCACCACCCGTACCAGCGGTCGTGCTCGCTGATGCCGCGCTGCACACCGGCCTCGTCACCACCCGCACACTCAGACATGCCGTCACGCTGCTCGACCACGGCACCAAACGCGCGCACGCCGTCTTCGGCCACCTCACCGGAGCGTCCTCGATCGCCGAGACCCGCCTCCGCCTGATCCTCAGCACGGCCGGCCTGCCAACCCCCAGCCTGTCCCCACCTCCCGAGCCCGAAGCCCCTGACCCCGACCTGTCCACCGCCGCGCTGTGGTTCCCCGACGAGCGCACCGTCGTCGAGTTCGAGCCGCGTTTCCCCTTCTGGTGCGAGGAATTCGAGCCCTCCGCCGAAGAACCACTCCCCGAACCCTTGGCCGCAGACCCCGATGGACCGCAACCTGTCGAGTACTGCTGGATCTCCTGGACCGACCTCAACGACCCACCCCTCGTCGTCGACCGAGTCCGCACCACCTTCACCCGAGCCGCCCGCCGAACCGGCATCCGCCACTTCAACTTCGCCCAGGTCCAGTCATGAAGGCGTGGAATACGACCCGTGAACGGGCATGCGGACAAGCCGCGATCGGATACCTGAACTCGCCACCGGAGGGAGCCCCTCCGGTACTGTCGGTCACGACGCCCCGGAAAGGAGTACTGGCCTGATGGTTCTTCGCTTGGACGTCTCGCCAGAGTTGCTGCAATGGGCCGTTGATCGCTCCCGCCGAGGCGTGGAGGAGATAGCGAGAGCCGTCCCCCAGTTCGATGCCTGGATGAGTGGTGATGGCAGGCCAACGGTCAGGCAACTGGAGAAATTCGCCCGCGCGACCTACACGCCCGTCGGCTACCTGCTGATGGAGCGACCGCCCGCCGAGGATCTCCCGATACCTGACTTCCGGACGGTCAGAAATACTGCCGTTGCCGAGCCGAGTCCGAATCTCCTCGACACGATCTACCTCTGTGAACAGCGGCAGGAGTGGTATGCCGGATTCGCGGCTCGTCATGACCTTGATCCCGTCCCGTTCGTCGGCAGTGCTCGCCCGACCGATCCGCCGGCGAGCGTCGCCAACACCATGCGTGAGACCCTCGGCTTCACCTATCAGGCTCGCCAGCAGTACAGAACGTGGTCGGACGCGCTGCGAAGCTTGATCGATCTCGTCGAGGACAACGGCGCCATGGTCATGGTCAGTGGCATCGTGGGAAGCAACACCCACCGGCTGCTGGACCCCAAGGAGTTTCGTGGGTTCACGTTGATCGATGACCGGGCCCCGCTGATCTTCATCAACGGCGCTGACACCAAGGCCGCGCAGATCTTCACGATGGCCCATGAACTGGCCCATGTCTGGGCAGGCCGGCCCGGTGTCGACAAGCCAGAGCTCGGATCGCTGGACGAACAGGCCGGAACTGAAGACCGGCGAGCGCTGGAGCGCTGGTGCAACCGAGTCGCCGCGGAATTCCTCGTTCCGACGGAACTAGTCCCAGCAGAACTCTCCGGGCCGACGTTGACCGATGACCTGGATCGCTTGGCCCGGCAGTTCAAAGTCAGCACGCTGGTTGTGCTGCGAAGACTCTTCGATACCGGAGCCTTCGACTGGGATGACTACCAAAGCGCCTACGTCGACGAGCTGACGCGTGTCCTCGAGTTGGCCGAGAACAACGCCGGCAGCGGAGGCAACTACCACAACACTCAGCCGCTCAGGGTCAGCCGCCGGTTCGCGACGGCGCTGATCTCGGACACTCCGGAGGGCCAAACACTGCACCGCCTTGCATTTCAACTGCTGGGCGTGCGTAAGCCAGCCACCTTCCAGGCTTTCGGCGAAGAGCTTGGGGTTGCCTGATGTACGTTCTCGACGCCAACGTGTTCATCAGCGCCAAGAACGCCCACTATGGGATGGATTTCGCCCCAGGGTTCTGGAGTTGGCTGCACACGGCGCATGCCGCTGGGGTCGTGTGCTCCGTTGACGCTGTGCGCGACGAACTGATGGACGGCGCTGACGAACTCGCTGACTGGGTCAAGGCGCTACCCCGATCGTTCTTCAGACCGGTGGACGCGGTGGCTCTGGTCGAGCTCCAGAAGCTCGCAGCATGGGCCAACCAAACTCCACAATACACGCAAACGGCGGTGTCGACCTTCCTGGCCGGCGCAGACAACTTCCTGGTCGGCCAGCTCAGAGACCAGAGTGTTCGCCTGGTTGTCTGAAGTCCGAACTCTTTGGGAGCTTTCGCTTCACTGCAGATACCCGGTGGCTGACCATCTCACTGGTCAACCGCCGGGTCTGCAGCCCAAGAACGTTCAGCAATACGGCATTGCCAGCTCCCGGGTGGTTAGCCGTTCAGGGAGGTGCCGGTGGAGCGGAGGCTTTCGCAGGCCTCGCCTACGCGCTTCGCCATGCCTTCCTCGGCGGCCTTGCCCCAGGCGCGGGGGTCGTAGGCCTTCTTGTTGCCGACCTCGCCGTCCACCTTCAGGACGCCGTCGTAGTTGGTGAACATGTGCGCCACCGCCGGGCGGGTGAACGCGTACTGCGTGTCGGTGTCGACGTTCATCTTGATCACACCGTGGTCGACCGCGGCCCGGATCTCCTCCAGCGTGGAGCCGGAGCCACCGTGGAACACCAGGTCGAACGGGCGCTCCTTGCCGACCTTGGCGCCGACCTGGTCCTGGATCTCGGCCAGGATCTCCGGCCGCAGCTTGACCGCGCCCGGCTTGTAGACGCCGTGCACGTTGCCGAAGGTCAGCGCGGTCAGGTAGCGGCCGTGCTCACCGGTGCCGAGCGCCTCGACCGTAGCCAGGCCGTCCTCGACCGTGGTGTACAGCTTCTCGTTGATCTCGTTGGCGACACCGTCCTCTTCGCCACCGACGACGCCGACCTCGATCTCGAGCACGATCTTCGCCGCCGCCGTCTTGGCCAGCAGTTCCTTCGCGATCTCCAGGTTCTCGGCCAGCGGCACCGCCGAGCCGTCCCACATGTGCGACTGGAACAGCGGGTTCTCGCCGCGGGCGACCCGCTCGGCGGAGATCTCCAGCAGCGGCCGGACGAAGCCCTCGAGCTTGTCCTTCGGGCAGTGGTCGGTGTGCAGCGCGATGTTCACCGGGTAGTTCTTGGCCACCTCGTGCGCGTACGCGGCCAGCGCCACGGAGCCGGAGACCATGTTCTTGATGGTCGGGCCGGACAGGTAGTCCGCACCACCGGTGGAGACCTGGATGATGCCGTCCGAGCCCGCCTCGGCGAACCCGCGGATCGCGGCGTTCAGCGTCTGCGAGGAGCTGACGTTGATGGCCGGGTAGGCGAAGCGGTTCTGCTTCGCCTTGTCCAGCATCTGGGCGTAGACCTCAGGGGTTGCAATAGGCATGTCTCGCGGTACTCCTCACAACACAGTTCTTGTGGGTTCGGCTCCAGTATCGCCGCCGGGCACTTCGTCGTGACCGGCGGCCCACCCGCCGAGCCGGCCCGGTGGCCGGGGAGCTTTCGGTCGGGATGCAGACCAGTTGATGAACAGGACCGATCCAGTTGCCGGCGTCCGGATGTCCACCCGGGACGGACGCCATCGAGTCTGGCCCTGCACGTTCTGCCGCCGCTGGTGCGGTTGTTGCTGGTTCGGTTGTTGCTGGTTCGGTTGTTGCTGGTTCGGTCAGGCGGACCCGGATCGCGGGCCGCGGGGGGTCAGGGCCATGTGCAGCCGGTAGCGGTCGGCCCGGTAGGCCGACCAGGACAGTTCGACGACCTTGCGGCCGGCGAAGGTGGTGCGCTCGAGGACCAGCAGGGGTGCCCGCCTGGCCACGCCGAGCACCCGGGCGACATGACCGTCGGCGTTGTCCGCCCGGACGGTCTGTTCGCCGGAGGTGACGACGACGTCGTACTCACTCGCGAAGACGTCGTACAGGGTGCCGAGCTCACGGCCGAGCAGGCCGGGGAAGAGCGCGGACGGGTAGTAGCCGACCTCGTAGGCCATCGGCGACGCGTCGGCGGTCCGGAGCCGTTCGACCCGGATCACCTTGGTGCCCTTCGCGACCCGCAGGCCCTTCGCGGTCTCGTCGGAGGCCTCGATCTCGCTGGCCGACAGCACCACGGTCCCCGGCTCGAGCCCGCGGGCCCGCATCTCCCGGGAGAACGAGGTCAGGTGCAGCTGCGAGTCGACCTGCGGACCGGTGACGAAGGTCCCCTTGCCGTGTACCCGCTCCAGCGCGCCGGACTCGACCAGGTCGCTGATCGCCTGCCGGACCGTCACCCGGGAGACGTTCAGCTTGTCCACCAGGGCCCGCTCGGACGGGATCGGATCGCCGGGATGCAGCTCGACATCGATCAGCCGTTCCAGCACCGATCGGACCTGGGCCCGCTTGGTTGCCACCATGGAATCTCGATCCTCCAGACCTGGGCGGGCCTCGGGGGTGCCCCGGGACGCCGCTCACTGCTATCGTCGGCAGCATACCTGTTAAGACCAGATAGGACCAGTGATCGTAGTGGTGTCTGTCCCCGCCCAGGAAACCCAGATGGCGCGCGAGATTGCCGAGCAGCCGGCCGCGCTGGCGGCCACGTTCGAGCATGTCCTGCCGCTCCGGCACGACATCACCCGGCTGGCCGCCGGGCGCCGGCACGTCATCTTCGTGGCGCGCGGATCGTCCGACAACGCGGGTGTGTACGGCCGCTATCTGACCGAGATCCACGCCGGCCGGCAGGCGTCCCTGGCCGCCCCGTCGGTGGCGACCCTGTACGGCGCGAACCTCGACCTGTCGAACTCGCTGGTCGTCGCCGTCAGCCAGTCGGGCGCGACCCAGGAGATCGTCGACACGGCCGAGTGGGCGAAGCGGAACGGTGCCGCGATCGTCGGCATCACCAACGACGGCGACAGCCCGCTGGCGTCGACGGCCGATGTCGCGTTGATCACCCAGGCCGGCAAGGAGCTGGCCGTGCCGGCGACCAAGACGTACACGACCCAGCTGGCGGCGATCACGGTCGCCGTGGACGCGCTGGCGCAGCGGCCGGGCACGCTCGACGCGGACATCGCGCGGGTGCCGGATGCGGCCGCGAAGATGCTGTCCGGCTCGGTCGAGGCGGCGGCGGACCTGCTGGCCGGGGCGCACGACGTACTCGCGAGCGGTCGCGGGCTGACCTTCGGGACGACGCTCGAGGTGGCGCTGAAGCTCGAGGAGACCTGCCTGCAGCCGGTCCGCGGCCTGTCGTACGCCGACTTGAAGCACGGGCCGATCGCGGTCGTGGACTCGGACCTGGTGACGATCCTGGTCGCGGCGGGCGAAGGTCCGGCGCTGCCGGGGATGACCGAGCTGGCCGGGATCGTGCGCGAGAAGGGCAGCAAGATCCTGGGCATCGGCGGCGACCCGACGTTCGCGTCCCGGTGCGACGTGAACCTGGCCGGCCCGGACCTGCCCGAGACCCTCGCGCCGCTGGCGCTGGTGATCCCGGCGCAGCGTGCGATCGAGGCACTGGCGCGCAAGCTCGGCCTGGACCCGGACGCGCCGCGCGGGCTGCGCAAGGTCACTCAGACGGACTGAAAAACTTCTCCAGTCAAAGTGCTCATTTGGTGAGCACTTTGACTGGAATGGTGGTGGTCATCGACAAGGGAAACCCCCGAGGAAAGGACCACCACCATGCTGCGAGGACTCGCAACGATCAGCTTCTACGCCACCGACGTGAAGGCGGCGCGGGCCTGGTACGAGAAGTTCCTCGGGATCGAGGCGTACTACGCGGTGCCGAGCGTCGACGAGCCGGCGTACGTGGAGTTCCGCTTCGGTGACTTCCAGTGCGAGCTGGGGATCATCGACGCCAAGTACGCGACCCATCAGGTGACGTCCACGCCGGCCGGTTCGATCGTGTACTGGCACGTGGACGACCTTGAGGCGACCGTTGCCCGCCTGGTGGAGCTCGGCGCGACCGTGCACGAGGACATCACCGAACGAGGCGAGAACACCGGCTTCCGGACAGCCGCGCTGCTCGACCCGTTCGGGAACCTGCTCGGCGTCATGAACAACCCGCACTACCTGGAAATCCTGGGCGAGCTCACCGGCACCCAGAACTGACAACCCTGCTGACGCCCCACGCCGCATCCGCACACCGGATCGCGGCGCTGGGGAGCAGCGGGGTTCGCGGCCTGCGGGCCAAGGCGGCGGGGCCCGGGGTGGGTGTCAGGCGGCTGAGGTTGTTCGGGATTCGTGGAGGATCTGGGTCAGGATCTCGGAGATCTGGGCGGTTTCCGCGTCCAGGAGGGTCAGCAGGGCCACCCGGGACGTTTCGGACCGCGCTTCCAGGGCGGCAGCGCTCAGGGCGCGGACGGTGCCCAGTTCATGGATCAGTTCGTTCCAGAGAGCGTTCACGACAAAACCCCCATGTTCCCCGTCGCCTCAGAGCGTGACGAGAAGGCCTCACTTCTGTCGTCAAGAACAACTGCGGCGCGCGGTCGAAGGTTACGAACTCGTCAAGAATTTCTGCTCGCCGGCTGGTCGAACGTGTGCCGGCGAATCCAGGCGTGCATGGCGATCGCCGCCGCCGCGCTCGCGTTGATCGAGCGGGTCGAACCGAACTGAGCGATCGACAGCACCGCCGTACAGATCTGATGCGCTTCGTCCGTCAGCCCAGGCCCTTCCTGACCGAACAACAGCACGCAGGCGCGCGGCAGGTCGTACGTCTCCAAAGGCACCGAGCCGGGGAGGTTGTCGATCCCGATCACCGGCAGCGCCGAATCCGCGGCATAGGCAGCGAGATCGGCCAGCGTCGGATGATGGCGCACATGCTGGTAGCGGTCGGTGACCATCGCGCCACGCCGGTTCCATTTCCGGTTGCCGACGATGTGTACCTCGGCGGCCAGGAACGCGTTCGCGGTCCGAACGACCGAGCCGATGTTCAGATCGTGCTGCCAGTTCTCGATCGCGATGTGGAACGGGTTCCGCTGCCGGTCGAGGTCCGCGACGATCGCGTCCAGCTTCCAGTACCGGTATTTGTCCACGACGTTGCGCCGGTCGCCGTTCGCGAGCAGTTCCGGATCGAGACGTGGGTCGTCCGGCCGGTCGCCGGACCACGGGCCGACTCCGACCTCGTTCGGCCCGACCATGTCCGCTCCACGCGGGTCACCCTCGCTGCTCAGCTCGTGCACAGGTCGGGACGCTACCCTGTCCGCGTGCTTCCAATTGTCGCGATGCTGATGCCGAGCTGGATGAACCCAGAACACCTGCTGACCTGGCTGGGTGACTGGGCGCTCTGGGGCACGCTGCTCGTCGTGTTCATCGAGTGCGGGGTGCTGTTCCCGATCCTGCCCGGTGACTCGCTGCTGTTCGCCGTCGGTCTGTTCATCGCGCAGGGCACGATTCACGTCCCGCTCTGGCTGGCCTGCGTGCTGCTGACCGTGGCTGCCTTCCTCGGCAACGTGTCCGGCTACTACATCGGCCGCGCGCTCGGTACGTCGCTGTTCAAGAACCCGAATGCCCGGTTCCTGAAACCGAAGTACATCGAGCAGACGCACGAGTTCTTCGAGCGGTACGGACCGCGCGCGCTCGTCCTGGCCCGATTCGTGCCGATCGTCCGGACCTTCATCACGATCGTCGCCGGTGCCGGGAAGATGGACCCGAAGAAGTTCTTCGTCTGGACCGGTGTCGGCGCGGTGATCTGGGCGCCGGGCATCACGCTGCTCGGCCACGCGCTCGGCAACGTCGAGTTCATCCACAAGAACCTCGAAGCCGCGCTGATCCTGCTGGTGCTGATCTCGCTGATCCCGATGTTCGTCGAGTACTTCCTGGCCCGCCGCCGCAAGCGCAACGCCGCCGGCGGCCCCTCGGACGGCGGCCCGAAGCACGCCGCCCCGAAGCACGCGGTCACCAACAATCAGAACGACTGACTCTCCCGCCAGCGGGCCAGGCACAGCTCCAACGGCACCGACGGTACGCCCTGGCCGAGCGCCTCGAATCGCTCACCGGCCAGCAGCCGGCGTACGTCGTCGGGCCGGATCGGTACATGCCGGGTGACGAACTGCCGTTCGGACACGTCGATCCGCAGGTCGAGGTCGCGCAACTCCGCATGAATGCGGGTGACCCCGTAGAACTCGGGCTTGGCGCCCTTCTCCAGCCAGCGCCCGTACCCGCGCACCTGGGTCTCGATGCGTACGTCGCGCATGGCCGTACTGACCAGACCGAGCTCTTCGCGGAGCTCCCGCTCCATGCCGGCGGCAACCACATCGCTCAACCGGTCCCGGCCGACGAGATCAAGCGGCTCCAGACTGCCTGAACCGCTCGGTGCGACCAGACCGGCCGACGAGCGGGACGCCACTCCTTGGTGTACGAGCAGCATCCAGCCGTCGGTCGTCAGCGCGACTGTGGAGACACCGACCTGGTTGCCGAGACCGGTGGAGTTCAGTGCGATCAGCCGGCCGTCGTCGCTGATCAGACGCTGGGTGATGTCCGCGACGGGCCGGCCGAGGCTTCGGCTCAGCCACTGGTGACCGGCCAGGTAGTTCGACGCCATCATGTCGAAGTACCGCACCGGTTGCAGCCGGACCGCGCCGCCGGACGGGTCCGGGTCATCGCACAGCCCGACGTTCAGCCCGTCGAAGGGCGGTGCGGCCGTACGCGACCGCTGCGACCGAGCCAGTGCGATCACCGTCGGCTTGACCGCCGCCAGGTCGGGCGGAAGCCGGTACGGCCGTGAGTCGACCGCAACAGGCCGATCCAGGCTGCGATCCACCGATGGGCTGGTGACAACACGGCCCTGCGCGCACCGGACCAGCTGCCAGTCCCCTTCCAGTACGACATCTGGCACCGGATGGTCGAGTGAGTACAGGTCCTGTAGTTCCTGTCGCACTTTGACCCAGTCACTGACCAGCGGGATCAGTCCGACAACCGCCAGGACGACCGCGATCACTCCGGTTCCGAGGCTTTCCACTCCGAGCGCCAGGACACCAATGAGCGACAGGACCGTGCCGGCGACGACAGCCCAGTTCTTGATCAGTAGCAACCGGGCCCAGCCCCAGGAGGCCGAGAAGCGGTGGCTGAGCCACAGTCCGGCGCCGTGGCGGACCGGCTTGGCGGACGTGACGGTGTCGAGTTCTCCCACCGCGCAATTGTCCCGGTCAGTGGCCGAACGGGAAGTGTGGGTCCGACCACACGTAGTCGGTGCTGAGCGAGATGAGCAGCGCGACCTCGACCGGACCAGTGAGTAGCGGGCCGACGACCTGACCTGAGCCGAGCGAGCAAGCGACTCGGATGCGGTCGCCGGCGTGGTACCAGACGAGCGCTCCACGAGGCGCCTGGCCTTCGCGGAGCAACTTGTGGTGGTCCAGCCAGCTGACCGCGTCGGCCGCGTCGTGCCAGCCGCTGTCGTTCGCGTAGCCGAAGGCCATCCGCTGGAACTTCAGCGGCCAGTCCAGCCAGGCCGCCGAACCGATCCGCTCCAGCTGCCAGTTCAGCGCCGACTCGGTGTCCCGCGGGTTCGCCACCCGCGGGACGCTCCGGCCCTCCACCACAACCTCCCCGCAGGCCATAGGTACTCCCCCGATTCCCCCGTCCTCGGCCTGTGCCGTGGCATAACTGAAATCTTGTCGGCCGGGGATACAGCCGCCGTACATTGACGCGTCAGCAGGTGGCTGAAGACAGCTGAAGAAAGGAAAGACAGAGAGGGAGGGGAAAGGTGGCTGAAGGCGGGCCGGGGGAAGGGGTGACGGCGGGGCGGGGAAAGGGTGACGGCGGGGAAGGTTGGCTGAAGGCGGTGGGTCAGCCGGCGGCGGCACCCGGGACGGAACCCGCCAGCAGCCGGCGGCATTCGCCTGCCGCGCCGTCGTTGCCTGCCTGCTGCCACACCCGGGCGGCGCGTTCGAGCGTCCGGCGGGCGTTGTCGAAGTTCCCGGTGGACAGGTAGAGCTCGCCGAGGTGCTGCGCCGCTTCGCCTTCGACGCTGCGGTCGCCCAGCCGGTGACCGAGGTCGATCGCGTCCAGCAAGGTCTTTCGCGCCGACGCGACCTCGCCGCGTTCCTTCAGCGCCTGCCCGAGCAGCGCCCGGGTGTACGCGGCGCAGTGGTCGTCGCCCATGCCGTCGAAGATCGCCAGCGCCTTGCGCAGCTGACGTACCGCCTCGTCGTGGCGTCCTTGATGCACCCGGAGCGCCGCGATCCGCCGCCGTACCTTCGCTTCCCGGTGCGCGTCCACCCGGCGTACGGCGATCAGAAACGCCTCCGCCAGGTACTGCTGCGCGGTATCCACATCACCACGAGCCAGGTACGCGTTGGCGGCTGCCGTCCGCGCGAGTGCCTCCGCGTTCGCGTTGCCGTCCGCGACGAACGCCTCGATCGCCTTCTCGTACTGGGCGAGTCCCTCGGCGCGCTGACCGCGCTCCCGCAGCCACGTGCCGAGCCCGACGGCGGCGACACCTTCGCCGAGCCGATCGCCCAGCTCGTCGAACACCTGCGCGGCCTGGTCGAAGTGCCGGCGCGCGTTGTCCCAGTCGTCCTGGTACACCGCGAGCTGGCCGAGGTTGCGGTGCATGATCGCCTCGCCACGCCGATCCCCACACGCGACGGCGCTCAGCAAACCTTGCTGGTGCGAGCCGTTCCAGTCGTCGAAGCCCGCGCGCATGTCCAGGTACGGCCCCCAGGCCGCCGCGATCCGCCAGGCGTACTCGTGCAGACCGTTCTGCGCCGCGGCCCGGATCGCCGGCACGAACGTGCTGCGCTCACTGTCGAACCACGCGATCGCATCGGTCTCGGTGAACGGCGACGGGTCCGGCGCGGTCAGCGGACCGGTGTGTTCGAGGACGCCGAAGTACTCGAAGGACAAGGCGTCGTTGGCGCGCCGGATCTTGTTCAGGATCGCGTCGACCACGGTCTCGACGTCGCGTACGGCCTGTGCTTTCTGCTCGTCGTCACCGACCCCGAGCGCATGCAGCCGCAGCAGATCGTGCACCCGGTAGCGTGCCGTACCGCGCTGGTCGACCGAGCTGATCCGGACCAGGTTGACCTCGATCAGCCGATCCAGACTGCGGCGTACGCCGGCCGGTGACGCGACTGCCTCCAACGCCCTGGCCGAGAAGACACCAACCGCGAAGTGACCGATCAGCCGGTACAACCGCGCTTCCTCAGCACTCAGCGCGTCGTAGCTCAGGTCAGCACTGGTCCGGACGGCGAGCTCCCCGATGCTCAACTCATCAAGCCGTGAGGTCTCGTCGCGCAACCGTCGCGCCAGCTCCCGGGCGCTCAGATCCGGCCGTTGCGCCAGCCGGCTGCCGACGATCCGGATCGCCAGCGGCAGGTTGGCGCAGGCGGACAGGATCTCCTCGGCCTCGGGCGACCCAGCCTCGATCCGGCCGACGCCGGCAACCGACGCGAGCAGTACGGCGGCCTCACGGTCATCGAAGGTGTCGAGCGGCATGCTGTCGGCACCGGCCAGGTCCATCAGCCGGTTGCGGCTGGTCACTACTACTGCCGAAGCACCGGTGCCCGGCATCAGCGGAGTGACCTGACCAGCCGTAGCCACATCGTCCAGGATGATCAGGACCCGGCGGCTCGCCAGCTCCGACCGCAACATCGCAGAACGGCGCTCCGGGTCGGTTGGGATCGCGAAGTCGGGCAGATTGAGACTCAGCAGCAGATCGGTCAGCGCCGCGGCCGGATCGCGCGGCTGCGTCGCGCCGTGCATGTCCAGGTAGATCTGCCCATCCGGGAAGTGCTCCCGGACCAGGTGGCCGAGCCGCACCGCCAGAGAGGTCTTCCCAGTACCCGGTGCACCGGAGATGACCGCAATAGGCGGACGCACTGGGTCGCGGCCGCACACCAGGTCACGCAGTTGCTCCAGCTTGTTCTGCCGGCCGCTGAAGTCAGCCAGGTCCAGCGGGAGCTGACTCGGCGGCCGCAGCGGGTCAGTCAGCTCCGGCGCGGCCATCGGCCGTGGCTGCACAACCGGTCCGGGACGGTCGGTAGTCCGCGCAGCCGGAATGCCCGGGTTCGGCCAGTTGGCGGAGCGGCCGTTCTCGGCGCGCGCACCGGCCGCCTCCAGCTCCGGACCGGGCTTGATGTCGAGCTCATCAGCCAGCGTCTGCACTGCCTTGGCGTACGCCGCCCGCGCCTCGCCGACCCGTCCAGCAGCCACTAGGGCATCCACCAGGCGGCGCCACAGCTGCTCGTCGTACGGGTCATCGGTCAGCCGGCCGCTGAGCAGGACCGCGGCGCCACTCGCGTCGCCGTACTCCAGCCGCAGATCGAGCAGGGAGTCGACCAGACCGCGATGCTGCGCCTCCAGCCGCGCCACCGAGCCTTCCCAGGCGGCCGGCATCGGCAGGTCCTCCAGCGGACGGCCACGCCACAGCGCGTACGCCCGGGACAGCACCTGCATGGCCTGACGGCCGTCACCGGCGTCCCGGAGGTGGCCGCCCTCGGCCAGCAGCGACTCGAACAAGCTGGCGTCCAGCTCGTCGACACCCACCTCGATGCTGTACCCGGCGGCGGAGGTGTCGATCGGCGCGGGCAGTCCGGCTTCCTGCAGCAGGCCGCGCAACGCCCGTACGTAGGTCCGGATGTTTGCGGTCGCCGAGCGCGGGGGATTGGTCTCCCAGAGCGCGTCCGCGATCAGGTCGGTGGAGACGAACCGGTTCGGGTGCAGCAGCAGGGTGGCCAGCAGCCGGCGCGGTTTCGCGGCCTTCAGCGGCTGGGCCGGACCGTGCATCAGGCGCAGAGGTCCGAGGATTCCGTACCTCAGACTGTCCACTTGCCCGGCCTCTCCACTCTTGAACGCCCTATCGTGACACCCCGCCCGGCCCGGCGGGAAGACCGATGTACGCCGGATGTATCTCAGTCCGGCACTGTTGACTCAGGTACCGGGGGGAGGGCAGGCCCGGGCGTGGCGACTTGACCGCCGTCACAACCGGGCCTGGCACTGGGAGCGAGTCCAGGATCGGGGGAACTGGACCACGGGGATCCGGTGCCTACTGGCCACCGGTGAATGGCGGCTGACCGTCCTGTGGCGCGGGGGAACCCACAGGCGGCCCGCCCACCGGTGGCTCTCCCTGGTACCCACCCGGCTGCTGCTGGTACCCACCGGGGATCTGCTGCGGCGGCTGCTGGTAGTTGCCCTGGTCCCCCGGCATCTGCGGGTGGATCTGACCGGACGACGGCACGCCCGGCTGCATCTGCGGTGGCGCCTGCTCACCGGCGACCGATCCGATCGTGCCGAACGACACCTGCGGCACCGCGCGCACCTGCTCGTCCTTGACCTCGAAGTACCCGGCCTTCTCGAACTTGAACGAGTTCGCGATCACGTTCGACGGGAACGCCTCGATCCGGGTGTTGTAGTCGCCGACGTTCGCGTTGTAGAACCGGCGGCCGGCCGCGATCCGGTCCTCGGTGTCGGTCAGTTCGCGCTGCAGGCCGAGGAAGTTCTGGTTCGACTGCAGCTGCGGGTACTGCTCGACCGAGATCATCATCTGCCGGAGCGCGCCGGACAGCTGCCCTTCGGCCGCGGCCCGCTGCTCCGGGTTCGAGCCCTGCACGTTCACCGCCTGGGTCCGCAGCCGGGCGACCTCCTCGAACACGTGCCGCTCGTGCGCCGCGTACGCCCGGACGGTCTCGACCAGGTTCGGGATCAGGTCGTACCGGCGGTGCAGCTCGACGTCGATCTGCCGCCAGGACTCCTGGATCAGGTTCCGCTGCTTGACGAATCGGTTGTACGACGTGATCAGCAGGATCGCCAGGATGACGACGACCGCGACGATCGCGATGATGACCCAAAGCATGACAGGAGCTCCCGAGAGTTGGCAGTGCTGCAGCCGACTCTACGGGTACGTGGGTCCGCCTGGTGGTTGCTGCCGCGATCGTGGGTCGACCCCCGCATAGTCGGTCCAGACGTACGGCGGAACCTGCTCGAGTACCTGCTGCAGCAGCCCGAGGCGGTTCATCACCTCGTTCGGGTCGTGGTCGCCCTTGTCCCAGCCGACCAGCGAGTTGCCCTCGATCCGCCAGCCGATCTCACCGCGGGCCAGCAACAACTCCATCATCCGCGGCGTCACCACCGCGTGCCCGAACCGTTCGTCGTCGGCCTTCACCCGGAATGCCCGGTTGAACTGCTCACTCTCGAACTGGAGGTCGCGGAACCCGAACGCGTTCGCCACCGCGCCGCCGAAGATTCCCTCGTGCGTCACCTCGAGCTGCGGAAGCGCTCCCGGCAACTGCATCACCACCACGCCGTACTTGTGCGTGGTCGTCGTTCGGCGGCCTTTCGAATCGGTGCTGTGCGTCTGGTAGCTGTAGTCGAAGGCAACCATCGGATACCCGTTGTACGGGCCGGACAGCACGTTCTTGACCCGCCAGTTGTCACCGGTACGGAACGGAGTACCCGCCCACTGCCCTGCCAGCGAGTTGTTCACCGGCAGGTACGACCAGCCCTGCTGGGCGGCGAATCCGGCGAACAGCTCGCGCCGCTTCTTCGCCCGGATGTAGTTGAAGTAGAAGATGCCGACACCGATCAGCACCGCCAGCAGGACGATCAGCCAGGTACTGCCCTGCATCAGTTGAGACCCAGGTCCTCGAGTCCGAACACGGCCCGGTACTCCAGGCCATCCGCTTCCACCCGTTCGCGCGCGCCGGTCGACCGGTCGACGATCACCGCGACCGCGACCACCTCGGCACCCGCCTCGCGCAACGCCTCCACCGCGGTCAGCACCGAACCACCCGTCGTGGAGGTGTCCTCGACCGCCAGCACCCGGCGGCCCTTCACCTCGGGCCCTTCGATCCGCCGCTGCAGCCCGTGCGTCTTCTCGGCCTTGCGGACCACGAACGCGTCCAGCGTCCGGCCCTGCTGAGCCGCCGCGTGCAGCATCGACATCGCGACCGGGTCGGCACCGAGCGTGAGCCCGCCGACCGCGTCGTACTCCAGGTCCTTGGTCAGCTCGAGCATCGCCGGCCCGATCAGCGGCGCCGCGGCCGCGTCCAGCGTGATCCGGCGCAGGTCGACGTAGTAGTCGGCTTCCTTGCCGGAGGCCAGCGTCACCCGCCCGTGCACGATCGCCTTGCTCTTGACCTGCTCCAGCAGTCCGTCCCGGTCGTAGTTCATGGAACTTGAGCTTAAGTCAGGCCTTCTTGCTGACCTTGATCAGGTGGCCGAAGGCGACGGAGCGGTCCGGGGAGTGGAACAGGTCCTGGCAGGTGGTCAGGGTGATGATCGACTTCGTCGGCGCCTGGCGTTTGCCCGGGACCGGGTCCAGCACCCAGGAGTCGGTGTTCTTCACGGTCAGGTCGCGCGGCGAGCCGTCCAGCTCGTACGTGTAGACAGCATCCTGGGTCTCGACGATGACCAGATCACCCTTACGTAGGTCGAGTAGCTTGCGGAACGGCGAGCCGTGCGTGATCCGGTGCCCCGCGATCGCGAAGTTGCCTGGCTGACCGGGCAGCTGGGTCTCCGGGTAGTGCCCGATCCCCCGGGCCAGGTCATCCGGGTCGACCCCTTCGACGACCGGCTTCTCCCAGTCAGCTCCGAAGCGGGGGATCCGGAGCAGTACGAACGCCTTGCCACTCGTCGGCGCACTGGTCGCCGCACTGTTCGGCGCGGGCGTACGCCACTGCTGCCGCAGCGACTTCTCGGCCTCGCCCATCGCCTTGTTCGAGGCGATTCCGGTGCCGTAGTACTGCCAGCCGACCCACCCGAGCAGCCCGACTCCAGCCACCAGCATGACGATGCCGAACCATCTGACTACTCCCCGCATGCGGACAAGTATGCAGCCGATCTGCAAAGGCTGTGCACCACGTGTCGATGGACGCCGGTGGTTGCCCGGGACGACGATGTGGTCGGTACGACGATGTGGTTGACACGACCATGTGGTCGATGGACGTCGACGGAGGTGTGCGGTGAAGGCGCTGGTCAAGGCCGAGGCGAAACCCGGGTTGTGGCTGCAGGACGTGCCGGAGCCCAAGATCGAGGCCGATGAGGTCCTGATCAAGGTACTGCGTACGGGACTGTGCGGTACCGACCTGCACATCCAGAACTGGGACCACTGGGCCCAGAAGAACGTGCCGGTACCGATGGTGACCGGGCACGAGTTCTGCGGTGAGGTGGTCGAGGTCGGCGTCGGTGTCCGCGATGTCGCGGTCGGTGACCTGGTCAGTGGCGAAGGGCATCTGGTCTGTGGCCGGTGCCGCAACTGCCGGGCCGGCCGCCGCCACCTGTGTATCAAGACCCGCGGGCTGGGCGTGCATGTGCCGGGTGCGTTCGCGGAGTACGTCGCGCTGCCGGCGAGCAACGCGTGGGTACACAAGGACGACAACGGCACAGTGGATCTTGACGTGGCAGCGATCTTCGATCCGTTCGGCAACGCCGTACACACCGCGTTGTCGTTCCCGCTGGTCGGTGAGGACGTGCTGATCACCGGCGCCGGGCCGATCGGGGTGATGGCCGCGGCGGTCGCGCTGCACGCCGGCGCGCGGAACGTGGTGATCACGGACCTGTCCGAGTACCGGCTGGACCTGGCCCGGAAGATCGGCGTGACGCGTGCGGTCAACGTCGGCGCGGAGTCGATCGCGGAGGCGCAGCGGAGCCTCGGGATGCGCGAGGGTTTCGATGTCGGGATGGAGATGTCCGGGCAGCCGGCCGCGCTCCGGGACATGCTCGCGAACCTGACCCACGGCGGAAAGGTCGCGATGCTCGGCCTGCCGTCGGACGAGATCGCGATCGACTGGGGCACGGTGGTGCTGAACATGCTGACCATCAAGGGCATCTACGGCCGGGAGATGTTCGAGACCTGGTACTCGATGTCGGTGATGCTGGAGCGCGGCCTGGACCTGACCCCGGTGATCACGCACCGGTTCGGGTACGCGGACTTCGAGCGCGCTTTCGACGTCGCGCGGCAAGGGCAGTGCGGCAAGGTGATCATGGACTGGACGCGGGAAACCCTGGAGGAGAAGCACTGATGATCGGGCGGATGCGGGACGACCTGACGGCGACCATCGGCGAGATCCGGGACGCCGGGCTGTACAAGTCGGAGCGGGTGATCACCTCACCGCAGCAGTCGCTGATCTCGGTCGCGACCGGCGCCGAGGTACTCAACTTCTGCGCCAACAACTACCTCGGGCTGTCCGATCACCCGGAGGTGGTCGCCGCGGCCAAGGAAGCCCTTGACCGGTGGGGATTCGGCCTCTCCTCGGTGCGGTTCATTTGCGGTACGCAACAGATCCACAAGGATCTTGAAGGTGCCCTGAGCAACTTTCTCGGCACCGAGGACACCATCCTGTACAGCTCGTGCTTCGACGCGAACGGCGGGCTCTTCGAGACCCTGCTCGGCGCCGAGGACGCGATCATCTCCGACGAGCTGAACCACGCCAGCATCATCGACGGGGTCCGGCTGTCGAAGGCGCGCCGCTATCGGTACAAGAACCGCGACATGGCCGATCTCGAAGCGCAGTTGAAGGACGCGGCCGACGCCCGGTACCGGCTGATCGCGACCGACGGCGTGTTCTCGATGGACGGGTACGTCGCCCCGCTGGACGAGATCTGCGACCTGGCCGAGCGGTACGACGCGCTCGTGATGGTCGACGATTCGCACGCGGTCGGTTTCGTCGGGCCGGACGGTGCCGGTACGCCGTCGCTGTTCGGCGTGAAGGACCGCGTCGACATCGTCACCGGCACGCTCGGCAAGGCCCTCGGCGGCGCCTCCGGTGGGTACGTGTCCGCGCGCCGCGAAATCGTCGAACTGCTCCGCCAGCGCTCACGTCCGTACCTGTTCTCGAACTCACTGGCCCCGTCCGTGACTGCCGCCTCGCTGAAGGCCCTCGAACTGATCGGCACCTCCAGCGCGCTCCGCGACAAGCTGGCCGCCAACACCACCCTGTTCCGCACCAAGATGACCGAAGCCGGCTTCGACATCCTCCCCGGCGACCACCCGATCTCCCCCGTGATGATCGGCGACGCCGCCCAAGCCGCACGGCTCGCCGACAAGCTCCTCGACCTCGGCATCTACGTGATCGGCTTCTCGTACCCGGTCGTCCCCCAGGGCAAGGCGCGGATCCGCGTCCAACTCTCCGCCGCCCACTCCACCGAAGACGTGGAACGCGCCATCACCGCCTTCGCCGAGGCCCGTACCGCCCTCGGCTGAGAATTGTCGGTGCGGGCAGCGAGGATCTCCGCATGGTGGTTTTGAGTGCGCGGGCGGTCAATCGGGCGTTCCTGGCGCGGCAGTTGTTGCTGGAGCGGGAACAGGTTGGCGCGGCGGACGTCGTCGGGCGGTTGGTGGGGATGCAGGGGCAGGAGCCCAAGCATCCCTATCTGGGGTTGTGGACCCGGATCGACGGGTTCGACGAGAAGGAGCTGGATCAGGCGGTCCGGGCGCGGGAGATTGTCCGCGGGACGATGTTTCGGGGGACGTTGCATCTGGTGACGGCCGCGGATTACGTGCGGTTCCGGATGACCGTGGCGCCGGTACTGGCGGCGGGGTTGAAGGTGCTGGGCGATCGGGCCACGGGGCTGGAGCCGGAGAAGGTGGTCGCCGCGGCGGAAACCTTGCTGGCCAAGGAACCGTTGACGTTCACCGAAGTACGCGACGCGCTGCAGCAACAGTTCCCGGACGTGAACGAACGGGCGCTCGGGTTCTGTACACGGATGCTGGTGCCGCTCGTCATGTACCCGGCCGACGTCCGCTGGTCGTGGACGGCGAACTCACGCTTCACCCCGGCCGAAGAGTGGATCGGCAAAAAGCTGCACCAGCAGGCAGAACCGGGCGAGCTCGTCATCAGGTACCTGCAGGCGTTCGGCCCGGCGACACCCGCGGATTTCCAGACCTGGTCAGGTCTGCAAAAGGCGAAACCGCTCTTCGACGACCTCGACCTGGAAACGTTCACCGACGAAGCCGGCAAGACGTTGTACGACGTACCGGCCGCGCCGCGCCCGGATCCGGATACTCCGGCGCCGGTGCGTTTCCTGCCGGAGTTCGACAACGTCCTGCTCTCGCACGCGAAACGGGAGCGGATCATCGCCGACGAGCACAAACCGGCGGTTTTCACGAAGAACCTGCGGGTGAAGGCGACGTACACGGTCGACGGTCTGGTCGCCGGGCTGTGGACGGCCGAAACGAAGCGTGGTGTGGCCACCCTCACGCTCACGCCCTTTGGCCGGACGCTCAAGAAAACCGCCACCGAGCTTGAGCGTGAAGGCAGCGCATTGCTGCGGTTCCTGGAACCCAACGCCACAACCCATGCGGTGGTTACTGCGAGTTAATGAGGTTGTTGTCACACGTCGGATGACTGGGCCGGAAACCTTTTGCCGGGTGGAATGGGTAGATGAGCACAGTCCCCTCCATCACTCTGGACAACGGCGTCGAGATCCCGCAGCTGGGCCTGGGGGTCTGGCAGGTCGAGGACGAGATCGTCACCGATGTGGTGACGTCGGCGTTCGAGACCGGCTACCGGCACATCGACACCGCCGCCATCTACGGCAACGAACGCGGCGTCGGCCGGGCGATCGCGGCGTCCGGCCTGGCCCGTGACGACCTGTTCATCACCACCAAGGTCTGGAACAACGACCAGGGCTACGACAGCACGCTGAAGGCGTTCGACACCAGCCTGTCGAAGCTCGGCCTGGAGTACGTCGACCTGTACCTGATCCACTGGCAGTCGTTGCAGCGCGATCTGTACATCGAGACCTGGAAGGCGTTCGAGCAGTTGTACGCCGACAAGCGGGTCCGCGCGATCGGCGTCTCGAACTTCCACGAACCCGCGCTGCGGCGGATCTTCGAGGAGAGCACGATCCGCCCGGCGGTGAACCAGATCGAGCTGCACCCGGCGCTGCCGCAGGACGACCTGCGCGCGTTCAACGCGGAGAACGACATCATCACCGAGGCGTGGAGCCCGCTCGCGTCCGGTGAACTGCTGGAGAACGCGGCCCTGAAGACGATCGGCGCCAAGTACGCCAAGTCGCCGGCCCAGGTGATGATCCGCTGGCACCTGCAGCTCGGCAACGTGGTGATCCCGAAGTCGAAGACGCCGAGCCGGATCCAGGAGAACTACGAGGTCTTCGACTTCCAGCTCGACAACGACGACATGGCCACGATCGCCGACCTCGAAACCGGCACCCGCACCGGCGGCGACCCAGACATCTTCGGCTGAACCACCCGCACACCGCCCGCGCACCCGGCCCGTCGCCGGTCGCGGACCGATCGCGTGCCGAACCCTCCACTTCAGGGGGCATCCCCGCAACCGCAGGGTTGCCCCCTGGAAAATCGAGGGGGCAACCCGCTACTTCAGGGGGCCAGCAGGTCGAGGAAGCGGGCGAGGGCGGGTGAGCGGTTGTCCGGGGACCAGGCCGCGGAGAGTTGCCAGCACGGGAGGTCGTCGGACAACTCGCGGTAGACGACCGCGGCGGGGTTCGACGGCGGGGTCGGGCTGATCAGGAGCGAGATGCCGAGCCCGGCCGCGACCAGCGAGACGATGGTTTGTACGTCGGCGGCGTCCTGCTCGATCCGGGGCGTGAATCCGGCCGCCCGGCAGTAGCCGACGATGGTGTCGTGTACGGCGGGCCCGGTCGGCCGCGAGTACAACACGAACGACTCGTCCGCGAGCTCGGCCAGCCGGAGGCGCTTCCGCCCCGCCAGCCGGTGCCCGGCAGGCAACGCCACCACCAGCGCGTCCTCCGCCACCACCCGAGACTCCAACCCCGCCAACCGCACCACCGCCGCCCCACCCGCACCACCCGGCGCACCCGCACCCGCGCCCGCGGCACCGGCACCCGCCGCCGCACCACCCGCACTCGTCGTGCCTGTTGGTGCTGGGGTGTTCGGGCGGAGTAGGCCGACGTCTATCCGGCCGTCGTGCAACGCCTGGGTCTGGCGGAGGGTCGTGGACGCTTCCAGGTCCAGCACCACTTCGGGATAGGCCTGCCGGAACGCGCCCAGCAGCCGCGGCAGCACCTCGAACGTCGCCGACTGTACGAACCGCAATCGCAACGTCCCGAGTTCTCCGCGTTGCGTACGTTGCGCCGTACGCACCGCCTCGTCGGACCGGCGCAACAAGTCCTTCGCGTCGGCCAGGAACGTCTCGCCGGCGGCGGTCAGTACGAATCGGCGTTTGATCCGGGCGAAAAGTTCCACCCCGAGGTCGTGTTCGAGCGCGGCGATCTGACGGCTGAGCGACGGCTGGGTGAGGTGCAGCCGGGTCGCCGCACGGCCGACGTTCAGCTCCTCGGCGACCACCACGAACGATCTGAGTTGGCGCAGTTCCATTCCCATATCATGCACCAAACGCATTAACTCAGAGTAAAGAATTCATTGGACGCATGGGGCCTTGGCTACGTACCGTTAAAGACGTCGAAAGGAATCCCGTGCAATACGTCCCGTTCTCCGTCATCAAGTCGATCCACGAACAGACCCATTCCGCCATGCCCGGCGCGCCGGTCCGCCCGCACCGGGCGAAGCGGCACCCGGTCCGCGCCGTCCGCCGCTGGTTCCGGCGGGGCACCCCGGTGGTCACGCCCGCCGAGCCGATCGCCCGTCCCACCGTCCGTCCCGCCGAGTCGCTGGTCCGTCCCGTCGAGCTGACGCTGGTCCCCGCTCCCGCCGAGGAGCTGTGCGAAGCTGAGGTTCGTGATCGAGGTACGACGCCTGCGCGTGTTGCGCGCGCTTGCTGACCACGGCACCGTGACCGCGGCCGCCGAGGTGCTGCACCTGACCCCCTCGGCGGTCTCCCAGCAACTGGCCGCGCTGGAATCCGAAGTCGGTCAGGAGCTGCTCGAACGCCGCGGCCGCCGGGTCGCGATCACCTCGGCCGGCCGGCTGCTGCTCGCGCACGCGGACACCATCCTGGCCGAGGTGGAGCGGGCCGAGGACGCGATGCGCCTGCACGCGAACGGCGTCAACGGCGAGGTACGCATCACTGCCTTCGCCACCGCGATCACGTTGCTGGTCGCGCCGGCGCTGACCCGGCTGCGCGAAACCACTCCTGGTCTCAGCCTCGTCGTCCGCGACGCCGAGGGTCACCAGGGCATCACCCAACTGCTCGACGGCGACGCCGACCTGGCGATCGCCGTCGAGCACCGCGGCTCACCCCGCCCCGACGACCGCCGCCTGGCCCGAATCCCCTTGTACGCCGAGCCCTTCGTCGCCGTCCTCCCCCCAACCCACCCCGCCGCCACTCCGCCTGACATCCCCACGTCGCCAGCCGACGGCCGGGCCGATTCCGCATTTGCCGCCGGTCGCCCCGCGGCCGCACCGATTGAGCTGGCGGCGCTGGCGGATGATGACTGGGTGATGCCGACCCCCGGCAACCCGATCCGCGATGTCGTCATGCTGGCCTGTGAGCAGTTCGGTTTCCAGCCGCGCATCGTGCACCAGTCCGATGACTTCCGCGCCATCGCCGCCCTCGTCGCGGCCGGCGCCGGCGTCTCCCTCGTACCCCGCCTGGCCGTGCCCGCGCCGACCCTCGCCCTGATCCGCCCCCTCCCGGACCCGGCCCCCACCCGCCGCGTGTACGCCGCGGTCCGCGCCAGCCGCGCCGATCACCCCCTCATCACCGCCACCCTCGACGTACTCACCGAGGTCGCCGAAAAGTTGTGACCCAGCTCACCCAACGGATCGGGCCGCCGGCGTGGTCTGCGGGGTGTGAGAGTTCAGCTCAGCGTGGTGATTCCCGCGTACAACGAGGAGCGCCGGCTTCCGCGAACCCTGCGAGCGGTCACCGCGTACCTGACGGCGACGTCCGCGGAATGGGAGGTCCTGGTCGTCGACGACGGTTCGGCCGACGCCACGGCGCAGGCGGTGCACGCGTTCCACGACGACCGGGTCCGCCTGATCCGCTGGCCGGTGAACCGGGGAAAGGGCCACGCCGTACGGATCGGCGTCCTCGCCTCGCGCGGTGATCGCGTACTGATGTGCGACGCGGACAACGCCACGTCGATCGAGCAGGTGGAGTTGTTGCACAAGGCACTCGATCGTGGCGCCTGGGCGGCGATCGGATCGCGCGCACTACCGCAGTCGCAGCTGGTCGTACGCCAGAGCGCACTGCGTGAAACATGCGGCCGCTTCGGCAACGCGCTCATCCAGCTGCTGGCCGTACCAGGTATCCAGGACACGCAGTGTGGCTTCAAGTTGTACGACGGGCCGCGCGGCCGGCTCGTGTTTCAACTGGCCCGCGTGGACGGGTGGTGCTCCGATGCCGAGGTACTGCACCTGTTCCACCGGCTCGGCTTGGAGGTTGCCGAGATCCCGGTGCGATGGTCGGACCAGGAAGGGTCGAAGCTCCGCCCATCCGGCTACCTGGCCGGCCTGATCGAGCTCGGACGGATTCGCCGGTACCACCACAGCCTCCCGCCTCTTGACCAACTCGTCGTTCCGGCGTTCACGTGAAGACGCAGCTGAGGTCACGACATCAGGTCACCACAGCGGTGGTCGCCGTGGCGTACGTGTTCGCAGCCGTGGTTCTCCTGCACGGACTGTGGTCCGACCCGAACGGTAGGTACCTGTACGACAGCGGGCAGGACCAGGAACAGTGGCAATGGTTCTTCGACATCACCGCACACCAAGTGCTGAACGGCCAGAACCCTTTGTTCACAGGGCTTCTGAACCATCCGGACGGCGTCAACCTGATGGCGAACACGACCATGCTCGGCCTGAGCATCCCGCTGATCCCGGTCACCGTGCTGCTCGGCTCGGGCGTCACCTGGGCGATCGCGCTGACCATCGGCCTGGCCGGTACGGCATTCGCCTGGTACTGGTTGTTCTCCCGGCGAATCGCGTCCGCGCCCGCTGCCGCACTCGGCGGCCTGTTCTGCGGTTTCGCGCCCGCGATGATCTCGCACGCGAACGCGCACCCGAACTTCGTCGTCCTCGCGGTCATCCCGTGCCTGCTCCTCCCCCGCCCACCCGGCCGCCGGACCGCGATCGTCGTCGGCCTGCTGATCGCGTACCAACTCTTCCTCGGTGAAGAGATCTTGTTGCTCGCAGCAACTGGACTGGTTGTCTTCGGCATCGTCCACGGTTGGGTCGATCCAGGGCGCGCGGCCGCGTTCGCCCGCCGGTACGCGACCACGATCGCCGGCGCCGGCCTGATCGCGCTGGTCCTGGTCGCCGGTTCGTTGTTCTGGCAGTTCAGGGGTCCGCAGAGCTACCACAGCCTCGTACACGGGCGGGCCGGCAACTCGCTGCACGCCCTGACCGCGTTCCCCACCCGATCGCTGTTCGGCGATCCCGAGGTCACGCGACAACTCTCGCTGAACCGGACCGAGGAGAACGCGTTCTTCGGCTGGCCGCTGATCATCCTCGTCATCGGCCTGGTATTTGCCTTACGCAAACAACAGCTCGTCCGTATCCTCGGCGCGACCACCGCGCTGATCGGATGGTTGTCGCTGACCCCCGGACCGTGGACCCTGCTCGCTCAGCTGCCGCTGTACGAATCGGTGATCGAGTCGCGGTTCGCGATGGCCTGCATCCCGCCGATCGGCGCACTGCTTGCCCTCGGCATCGACGCGCTACGGGCGACGCCGTTCCGGTGGCTCGGGTGGGCGGCCATCGGCGCCGCCCTGGTCCCGATCGTCCCGACCCCATTGGTGGTCGTGGACCGCCGGCCCGTACCCAGCTTCTTCACGGACGGTTCGTGGCGCGGCTACGTACGCCCGGGCCACACCGTCGTACCCGCTCCGCCGCCGAATCCCGCCGATGCGCGGCCGATGCGCTGGCAGGCGGCCGCGGGCTTCGGCTTCGCCATCCCCGAGGGCTACTTCGTCGGACCGTACGGTCCCGACCGCGGCGGCGCGTACGGCGCGCAGCCCCGCCCGACCGCCACCCTGATGCGTCAGGCCGCGAACGGTGATGGATGTGTGATCGACCCCGCCCAACTCGACGCCGACCTGCGCTACTGGCGGGCCGATGCCGTCGTCCTGGAACACGATCGAGGTGAGTTACGTGGATGTCTCGACGAGTTGCTCGGCCGGAGCACGTTCGTTGGTGGGGTATGGGTCTGGCCGGTGGCGCGCCCATGATGGTGTACCGGAAGGAGGTGCGGCCGTGCGGTCGGCTGACGAGCAGCAGTACGTCGAGTACGTGACCGCGCGCCTGCCCGAGTTGCGCCGGCTGGCCGGTTCGCTGTGCAAGGACGCGCACCGGGCCGACGATGTCGTACAGGCCGCGATCACCAAGCTGTACGTGCACTGGCACAAGGCAACGAACGCCGACAACCTGGACGCGTACGTACGGATGATCGTGGTCCGTACTTTCCTGAACGAACGTCGTCTCGGCTGGTCGCGGGTCCGGCTGACGGATCAGCCGATCGACTTTCCGGCGAGCACCGGCCGCGAGGTGGAGACCCGCCTGGTCGTCGCGGCGGCCCTGGACCGGATCCCGCCCCGGACCCGCGCCGTGCTGGTGTTGCGCTTCCTGTACGACCTCCCGGTCCGCGACGTGGCCGGAACGCTGGGCTGTTCGGAGAACGCGGTGAAAGGCCAGACCGCCCGTGGCCTGACGTTGCTCCGGCGCCTGCTCGGCGACCGCCTGGACATCGAGCCCGAGCTCAGGAAGGAGCAGTCCCGATGAGCCCCGAACCCGAGGAGTACGCCGGCCTGCTGAAGGCCTTGCGCGAAACCCCTGACCAGAGCCCGGCGGGGGTCAGTATCGACCGGGCGATGCGGGACGGCCGCCGGACGGTCCGGCGGCGGCGGGTGCTCGGTGGTGCCGCGGTGGTCGCGCTGATCGCGGCCGTGTCGGCGACGCCGATGGTGCTGCACGCGGTCCGCGCGGACCGGGTCCAGCCGGCCGCACCAGGCCAGGTCGTACCGTTCGGCATCTGGTCGCGGGCCTTCGACGTCGGCTCGGCGGGCGGCTTCACCCCACGCTTGTACACCAGCGCGAACCGCTGGCAGTCGGTCAAACTCGTTGCCGCCGACAACTCCGGCCTGGCCCCCGGCGCGACCGCGGTCGCGACCATGTACGCCCCGGGCGCCTGGCCGGGGGTGACCGGTGAGCGGCGGCTCGACGACATCGACGGGCGCCCGGTGTATCTCCTCGCGCGGGATCACGGTGGCGTCCGGATCGCCTTCCGGTACTCGGACACCGGGTGGGCGACCGTGCAGGACACCGGTACCGATGCCACGCCGGAGCGCGCCCGGCATGTTGCCGAAGGCATCCAGCTGCGCGCGAAACCGGCGCCGGTGACCGTCCCGTTCAGCTTCGGCCGGAGCGCGGTCGAATCGGACGAGGTCGTCGCGGTCGCGGAACCGCACGGGTCACCGGTCTCGCCGGAGAGCTACTCGGTGCTGCTCGGCGACGCCGATCCGGTCGATCCGGGCGCCATCGGGTCGCTCACCACGGTCGGCGTGGTCCGCCCGGCGCCGTCCGTCAAGCCGACCATGACGATCGGCGGTCATCCGGCGACGTCCGGCGGCTCCGACGTCACCGTCTTCCTCGGCGAGAGCTGGGCCGGCACGGTCTGGAGCATCAGCAAGTCACCGACCGCCATCGCCGCGACGATCAAGCTGCGGCCCGACGCGCCCGTCAACGACCCGATCCGTTAGCAATGATCGCGGTCTTGCGGTGCAGCCCGGGATCGGCGACGACATCCAGCAGGTACGTGGCGACGTCCGCGCGGGTGATCGTGAATCCGCCCCGGACCGTACCTTCGGTGTTGCTGCGAATCCGCCCCTTTCCAGCACCGTTCGTCAGCCGGGGCGGGCAGACAATGGTCCAGTCAGCCGTACTCGCCGTGACCAGTTCCTCCATCCGGCGCGCGTCCGCGAACGACTCACGCAGGAACCGCCCAAGGATCGGCTTCACCACGTACTTGGTGAACGGATCATCACCCTTGGTGTGAATCCCGGCCACGCTCACGACCAGGAACCGGCGTACGCCGCTCTCGTCCAGCGCGCGCAGCATGCTTCGCGCGCTCTCGGTCAGTAGGTCGCTCGGGCCGGACGGTCGTGGACCGAGCGCCGACAGCACCCCGTCGTGCCCGGCCAGCACCGGCGCGATCGCGGCCGGGTCCAGCACGTCGGCGGTGACCACCTCGACCTGCCCACCAGGGACGCCGGCCTGGGCCGCGACCAGCCGCAGCTCCGGCAGCGCCACCTGCAGACTCGAACCGGCGCGCACGACCGCCGTGACCGTATGACCGGCCGCCACTGCCTGCCGGACCAGCTCGGTCCCGATCCGGCCGGACGCCCCGAAAACCACCAGCTTCATCGTCAACCCCTCCAGGTTAGTAAACACTCACTCACTATGGTGAGTAAACACTCACCAACCTGTCAAGGTAGGCTGCCGCCGAGCGCGCGGGTCGGGTACGCCGAGAGAGGAGCACCGGATGGGCACCAGGGACGACATCCTGGACGCGGCCGCGGAGGTGCTCCGGACCCAGGGCTTCGCCCGGGCGACCACCAAGTCGATCGCGCAGGTCGCCGGGTACTCCGAGGCCGCGCTCTACAAGCATTTCACCGACAAGCCGGCGATCCTGCTCGCCGTACTGCACGAGCGGATGCCACAGCTGCCCGGATCGCTCAAGGAGCTGATCGGCAACCCCGGCAGCGGGACCGTCCGCGGCAACCTGACCCGGCTGGCCCGGACCGCGATCGACTTCTACGTCGAAGGTTTCCCGATCCTGGTCTCACTGTTCTCGTCCCAGGAACTGCTGATCGCGCACCGCAACCGCCTGCGCGAGCTGAACGCAGGCCCGCACAAGGCGCAGGAAGGCCTGATCCGCTATTTGCGCGAGGAGCAGAAGCTCGGCCGGATTCGGCGTACCGCGGACGTGAGCGCGGCGGCCGCGCTGCTGTTCGGCGCCTGTTTCCAGCGTGGATTCGAAGTCAGCTTCGCCGGGATCAACCCATCCGCGGCCGAGCACGACGCGTACGCCGCCGCGCTGACCAAGACGATCTACGAGGCGCTCAAGCCCGCCGCCGGCCGTCCAGACCCACGGTCGACACCCGCGCGATCAGAGCGCGCGGGGTGAACCGGGCCACCGCCGCGATCAGCTGATAGCGCCGGGACGGGATCGAGATCGCCTTCCCGCGCATCAGGTCCTTCCAGGCCGCGTCGACCAGATCGGTCGCATCCAGCCACATGAACGACGGGATGACCGACTTGTCCATCTCCATCCGCTCATGGAACTCGGTGTGCACGAACCCGGGGCACAACGCCATCACCGCGACGCCCTTGGCATGCAGCTCGACCGCCAGCCCGGCGGAGAAGTTGGTCACCCAGGCCTTGTGCGCGCTGTAGACGTTGCGCTGCAGGAACCCGGCCACCGACGAAACATTGACGACCGCGCCGGAGCCGCGCTCGATCATCGGAAGTACGGCGGCATGCGTTAGGCGCAGCACCACCCGTACCAGCAGGTCGAGCTGTTTCTCCTCGGCCTCGATCGGGTTCGCCCAGAAGGGCTTCTTCTGCCCGAAGCCGGCGTTGTTGACCAGCACCTCGATCGGGCCGGTCCGGAACCGCTCCTCCACCCGGGCGAGGTCCTCCGCGTCGGTCAGGTCCGCGACCAATACCTCGCAGTCGACGCCGTGCAGCCGGGTGATCTCGGTCGCGACCTCCTTGAGCCGCGCCTCGTCGCGCGACACCAGCACCAGGTCGTACCCCTCCAGTGCCAGCTTGTCCGCGAACGCGCGGCCGATCCCCGTCGCCGGGCCGGTAACAAGCGCAGTCGCCATCTTCTCCGTCCTCCTGTCGGGACCAGCCCCCAGTCTGTCACCTACTCTGGTCGAGTGCTGGCGGACATCGACACCTGGGTACTGGACCTGGACAACACGTTGTACCCGGCTGACTCGGCGCTTGCCGCGCAACTCACCCACGGCATCCTGTCGACCATCGCCGCGTACTACCGGACCGACCTCGCGGGCGCGCGGCAGATCCAGGCCGACCTGGTCGCCGGGTACGGTACGTCGCTGCGCGGCGCGATGCTGACCGGGACGATCGACCCACACGACTTCCTCGGCTTCGAACGGCGGCTCGACTACTCGGTGATCGAGCCCGCTCCGGACCTGGCCGCCGTACTGACCGCGTTGCCGGGGCGGCGCTACGTGTACACGAACGGGTCGGCGTACCACGCGGAGCAGGCGCTCAGCCGGCTCGGACTCGACGAATGCATCGATGGCGTGTTCGACATCCTCGCCGGGAAGCTGGTGCCGAAGCCGTACGCCGAGAGCCTGGACGCCTTCCTGGGCCGCTTCGGGATCGAGCCGGCGCGGGCGGCGATGTTCGACGATCTCGAAGTGAATCTGGCGCTGCCGCACGAGCGTGGGATGACCACCGTGTGGGTGAATGGCGAGGTACCGTCCGAGCGGCTGGCGGAGCGGCGCTGGCGGGCAGCCGACCTGTTGGGGTTCTTGCGCGCAAACATCTGATGAATTGTGCTTGCTAACCACTTTCGTGCTGTCATTGGACGGGTTTTCGCGCGAATTGTCTGATGACTTAGGCTGTGGCGAGGAGGTGACCGATGGCCGCGACGGACAAGGCACTGGCTGGGCTGCGACAGATGATCGCGTCCGGCGAGCTCGGCCCGGGGGCGAAGTTCCCGCCGGAGCCGGAGCTGTGCGAGCACCTCGGCGTGTCCCGCAGCTCGTTGCGCGAGGCGGTCCGATCGCTCGGCGCGCTCGGCGTGATCGAGTCCCGGCACGGTTCGGGTACGTACGTGTCGGCGCTCGACCCGGCCGCGATCATCAGCCGGTTCTCGCTCTCGGTCGAGCTGATCCCGCTGGAAGGACTGCTCGAACTGCTCGAGGTGCGCCGCGTCCTCGAATCGCATGCCACCGCGACCGCCGCCGCCCGGCAGGACCCGGAGCTGGCCGGGCGGCTGAGCGAGATCCTCGACCGGCTCGAGTCGACCACCGACGCGACCGAGATCCAGCACCTGGACGCCGAGTTCCACGGCGCGATCTGTACGGCCGGCGGCAACCCGACGGTGACCGCGCTGACCGACGTGATCCGCGGCCGCGGCGGCCACTACCGGATCTTCGAACCGGGCACCGACTTCGACGCGATCAAACAAACCAGCGACCGCGGCCACCGCGCGATCCTCGCCGCCATCACCACCCGCGACCCCGCGGCCGCCGCCACCGCCGCCTCCGCCCACATAGCCCAAACCGAACGCTGGCTCCGAGCCCTCCGCCCCACCCCCCAACCAGTCCCCTGACCACCCCCGCCCGGACCTGCGCCGCTGAGCGCCGAACCCTCCATTTGAAGGGTCATCCCCGCAACCGCAGGGTTGCCCCCTCGAATTTCCAGGGGGCAACCCTCCCGTGCAAGGGGCAACCCTTCCTCAGGGGGCGACCCTCGCGTTCAGGGGGTGAGGGTTGGTGGGGTCTGGGGAGTGGGGCGGCTTCGGGGTTCGGAAGGCGAGGATGAGGACGATGGCGCCGGTCAGGACGATCGCGCCGGCGACTGCGGCGGCGACGTGCATGGCGTGGATGAAGGCGTCGTTCGCGTGCTGGATGAGGTCCGGGCGGCCGAGTGCGATCGCGGCGTGGCGGGTGGTTTCTGCCGACGTACCGGCGGCGGGCGGCAGGCCGGCCAGCGACGGCGCGATCCTGTCCTGGTACGTCGACGACACGACCGTACCGAGGACCGCGACACCGAGCACGCTGCCGACCTGACGGAGCGCGTTGTTCACGGCCGAACCGGCACCCATCCGGTCCAGCGGCAGCGTCGCCATGATCGCGGCGGTGGTCGGCGCGGTCGTCATACCGATGGACAGGCCAACGATTCCACCGACCAGACCCAGCCAGACCAAGGACGTGTTCACGTCGTACAGGAGGTTGAGCCCGAAGCACGCGGCGAGCACGAGCACCGCCGTACCCGACACCTTGGCGACGCCGAAGCGGGCGGCCAGCCGGGCGCCGAGCTGGGAGCCGATGATCACCCCGATTGCCGCCGGCAACGACATCAGGCCGGCCGAGAGCGCGCTCATGCCGCGCGCGCCCTGGTAGTAGAAGGCCAGGTAGAAACTCTGGCCGGTGAGGGTCAGGAAGACGACGGAGAGGGTGAAGTTGCCGGCCGCGAAGCGCCGGTCGCGGAACAGCCGTGGGTCGAAGCTCGGCCGCTCTTCCCGCCACTCGGACACGATGAAACCGGCCAGCAGGACGACTCCGGCGACGATGCTCGCCCACACCTGCCAGCGATCCCAGCCGCCCTGATGACCGCCTTCGATCAGGCCGTACGAGACGCCGAGCAGGCCGAGCGTGGACAGGCTGAGGCCGATCGGGTCGAGGCGGCGGCGCTCCGGGCTGCGCGGGTTCGGCAGCACCAGCGCCGCGCCGATCAGGCCGAACGCGACGATCGGCAGGTTGATGGTGAACACCGAACCCCACCAGAAATGGTCGATCAGCAGACCGCCGAGCACCGGGCCGACCGCGACCCCGACGCCGGCCGACGAGCCCCAGACCGCGATCGCGGCGGCTCGGCGTTGCGGCGGGAAGGTCCAGCCGATGATCGCCATCGACGGCGGCATGATCAGCGCGCCGCCGAGGCCCATGGTCGCGCGGGCCAGGATCAGCGCCGTCGGCCCGGTCGCCCAGGCGGCCCAGGCGGAGGCGATCCCGAAGATCAGCAGGCCGAGCATCAGTACGGTCCGGTGGCCGTACCGGTCGCCGAGCGCACCGGCCAGGAACAGGGCGGTGGCGAAGAGCAGCGAGTAGATGCCGATGGCCCATTGCAGCTGGCCGGGCGTGGCGCCGAGGCCGTCGACCGGGTCGGCGAGGCGTTCGAGGGCGATCCCGAGGACGGTCGAGTCGATCCAGATCAGGACGGCCGAGACCACCAGTACGGTCAGAATCCGCCGCTGCCGGCGGGTGTCGGGGATGGGGTCGATCGAGGACACGAAGTCTCCTATGATTGTCAGGAACCTGACGAGAACTCGATCATCATAGATTGACAGGAACCTGTCAATCTCCATTGTGGGTTTTCCCCGGCAGAATGTGTTGCATGGAACCGACTGACGAGACCGGCTGCGTGACGTTCCTGGTCCGGCACGCCTGGCTGAGCATGCGGTCGGCGCTGGCGGCCGCGCTCGACGACCACGGGCTGTCCGTGCAGCAGTACGGGACATTGCTGTGCGTGCGGGAAAGCCCCGGGCTGACCGTCGCCGACATCGGCCGCGTGGTCGGCACCACCCGGCAGTCCGCGAACGAGCTGCTCACCGGGATGGAGCGGGCCGGCCTGGTCGAACGCCGGCCCAACCCGAAGGACCGGCGAACCCAGCAGATCCACCTCACCCCGGGCGGCGAGCGCCGGCTGGCCGAGGCGGCACCGGCGATCCGCAAGGTCGAGAACGAGCTGGAAGCGGCCTTCAGCGCGACCGACCGGGCAACCGCGCGGGCCTGGCTTGCACACATGGTCACGGCAGTCGAGGGTTAGACGATGCACGCACCCGCAGAACGGCTGAACGGTCTGGGCACGACGATCTTCGCCGAGATGTCCGCGCTCGCGCTGGCGACCGGTTCGGTGAACCTCGGCCAGGGCTTCCCGGATCGCGACGGCCCCGACTCCGTACTCGAGGACGCGATCGCGGCGATCCGCTCCGGCGCGAACCAGTACGCCCCGGCGCGCGGCGTACCCGTGCTCCGGCAGGCGGTCGCGGATCATCAGCGGCGGTTCTACGGGCTCTCGTACGACCCGGACACCCAGGTGCTGATCACGACCGGTGCCACCGAGGCGGTCGCGGCGGCACTGCTCGCGTACGTGGAGCCCGGTGACGAGGTGATCGCGCTGGAGCCGTACTACGACTCGTACGCCGCCGGGATCGCGTTCGCGGGCGGGCGCCGGGTTCCGGTGACGCTGCGTGCGCCCTCGTACCGGCTGGAGCTGGACGAGCTGCGCGCCGCGGTCACGCCGCGTACGAAGGTGCTGCTGATCAACTCACCGCACAACCCGACCGGCACCGTACTCACCGACGACGAGCTGCGCGGCGTACGCGATGTCGCGGTCGAGCACGACCTGATCGTGATCACCGACGAGGTGTACGAACACCTGGTGTACGACGGACTGCGGCACCGGCCGCTGGCCACGTACGAGGGAATGGCCGATCGCACCGTGTCGATCAGCAGCGCCGGCAAAACCTTCGCGGTCACCGGCTGGAAGATCGGCTGGGTGACCGGTTCGGCGGCGGTGGTGACGGCGGTGACGACCGCGAAACAGTTCCTCACCTTCACCTCCGGCACGCCCTTCCAGCCCGCCGTCGCCAATGCGCTTGCACTAGGCAACGATTACTTCGACACCCTGCGCGCCGACCTGCAGTCCCGCCGCGACCTCCTCGCCGGAGGCCTCACCGACCTCGGCTTCGAGGTCCACCGCCCCGCCGGCACCTACTTCATCACCACCGACATCCGCCCCCTCGGCCACACCGACGGCATCGACTTCTGCCGCATGCTCCCCGAACGCGCCGGCGTAGTAGCCATCCCCCACCAGGTCTTCTACGACCACACCACCCTAGGCCGCCCCCTCGTCCGCTGGGCCTTCTGCAAACAACCCGCCCTACTCCAAGAAGCCCTGACCCGCCTGCAAAAACTCTGAGCTGTGGATGCTGTCTGACAGCGAGTGACCACCTGTGGCATACTGCAAGTAGCTCGCCGCGCGCTGCCTGGCGAGAAGTGAAGCTGGGATTCCCACCGGAGGATGGGCCCCAGCTTTCGCGCTTTCTAGCGAACTTCGACCTCGTGTTCGGTGAGGATCTCCGACATCGCGAGCTGCCACCGCGGTTCGCCGAGCCGGGACGCCGTCACCGCCCCCGCGACCGCGTCCGGGATCCACAACATCGGCTCATCCCGTGGACGCGCGAAGCCGACCCGGAAACCACGGGGAATCAGACCTTTCCGTCGCGCCGACTCGACCAAGCTCAGATCCCGGCGGTCAGGTGTCGCGGTGCGTGACTCCAGACAGACCTCGCGTACACCGGTCGAACTCAACTCCTGCAGCAACCGCTCCAGACAACACCGCCGGGCACGCTCTTGTTTGGCACGCTGAACCGGCGATCCCGCGACGACGATCACCGACAACTCAAGGGCCGCGATCGCGGCGGCGATCCGATCGCGACGCTTGCCCGACTCATCGACCCAATGCAAGCGGCCGCCTCTGGTCAGCGTGAGAGCACGGACGACGTCCCGCGTCGTGCCTACTGCGGCTGCTTTCGCGACGACGGCGGCCAAGGTGTAGGTGCCGGTCGGGCAGCGTGAGCCGTCGACGATCACCGATTCGTCTACCCAGGCGGAGAGGGTGGGATCGCCGTGGGACAAGCCGGTGGTGATGAACACTCGACGGATTGTCCAGGAAACGCCTGCGGTGGGGTTGTCGTTGTCCACAGGTGTCGTGGGGCAGCCGCGGGCACCGCGGGGCAGGTGCTGGTGCTGGTGGTCAGGGCAGGAAGCGTTTGAGGGTTTGGGGGTCTCGGGCGATGGCGGTGGTTTTGTCGGTGGTGGTGATGATGGGGCGTTGGATGAGGATTGGGTTGTTGACCATGGCCTCGATCCAGGTGGTGCGGTGGGCGGGGTCTCGGGGGGCGGACTTCAGGGGCTGGGCGGCTGGTTCGTTGTGGCGGACGAGGTCCCAGGGGTCGAGGTTGAGGCGGGTCAGGACGTCCTCCAGCTCGGTGGCCGTGGGTGGGTCGTCCAGGTAGCGGCGGACGGTGTACTCGACGCCGGCCTCGTCGAGGGCGCTGGTGGCGGCTCGGCATTTCGAGCAGGCGGGGTTGATCCAGATTTCCAACGTACGTCTCCTGGGTCGACGGCGGGCGGTTGAACCAGCGGCGGTCGGCGGGTCAGCGGCGGGCAGCGGGTCAGCGGTGGTGGAACCAGCGTTTGGTGGGTTGTTGGAGCATCAGGGTCAGTAGGGCTACGTGGATCGCCAGGCCGAGGAGGCCGGCGGGGAAGGACAGTACGCCGCCGGCGATGCCCATCGCGGCGACGGCAATCAGCAGGTACCGGGCCCAGGCGTGGCGTTTGCGGACGTAGATCGCCGGGGCCAGGTAGATCACCGCGCACAGCATCGCGGCCGCGACGGCGACCGGTGCGTTGTCGCGGGAACCGGTGAGTACCTCCGAGATCTGACCGCCGGCGGAGGTGAGCGCGAGCACCGCGAGCAGCAGGCACATCGCGCCGAGGCCCATCGAGATGACCGACGCGATCGTCACCTGCTTGGGCGGCGGCCCCGGGCGCGGTCCGTACGTGTCCGGAACGGCACCGAACAGACCGCTGTACGGCCCCGGCCGCTCGTCACCCGGCTGCTCACTCATTCGACCCGCACGTTCCTTCCAGCCAAACCCCCGCTCTCGATCCTGCCAGATCACCCAAGCGACACGACGGTGATATCGAGGTGCGCGAACGCCAAATCCAGGTCCCCAAGTGCGACCCCCAAACCGGTTTGGGGAGCATTACCCTCCCAAAACGGCAGGTTTACCGCCCCAAACCGGTTTGGGGCGTGGGACGGCGACGGCAGGAAGTGCACTGTCGTACCAGTGGTCCCGTCGGCGGCAACCGGCTCAAGATCAGTCACCGGTACGCCGTACTCGTACCGCTGAGTCCACGACCCGTTCGTCCGACGGTTCGTGTGTACGAGCCAATCGCTCAATGCCGCGACAACCGACATGCCGCGCCGCGGATGCCCGTCCGGCAACAACGGACCATCCACCTCGTCGAAGAACCGCAGGTCCTTGGTCGCCATGATCGGCTTCTTCACCACCGCACCATGCTCGTCAACCCGCGTGTCGGTACCGCGGCCGTCGTCGGTGATCTCGATGGACCCGTCGGGGTGCAGCGTCACCGTGCACTTCCCGCGCCGGCCGAGCGACTCGGCCTCGTCGTCGGGATATGCGAGCACCTCGAGCGCCAGGTGCGGGACCGAAACCGCGGTCCCGCCCCGGATCTGCTCGAGGTGCTCGTGGTCCACCGACGCCGCCCAGTCGTGCGTCGTGTTCACCCAGTCAGCTCGTGATCGCGTCACGATCCATTATCTCAGGCACCGAAGACATCCAGCGCGTCTTCTGACTCAGGCAGCGGAGACGTCCAGCGCGTCCTTCGCCTCGTTCAGGGTGACGTTGACGGTCTGACCGTCGCGGACCGTACCGTCCAGCAGACCGCGCGCCAGCTCGTCACCGATCGCGGACTGCACCAGCCGGCGCAGCGGCCGGGCGCCGTACACCGGGTCGTACCCGGTCATCGCCAGCCATTCCATCGCGCCTTCGTCGACGTTCAGGGTGATCCGCCGATCGGTCAGGCGGCGCTGCAGCGCGCCGATCTGCAGCCCGACGATCTGCGTCAGCTCCTCGCTGCCGAGCGCGTCGAACAGCACGATCTCGTCCAGCCGGTTGATGAACTCCGGCTTGAACGACTGCCGGACCACCGCCATCACCTGGTCGCGCTTGGCCTTCTCGTCCAGCGACATGTCGGCCAGGTACGCCGAGCCGAGGTTGCTGGTCAGGATCAGGATCACGTTGCGGAAGTCGACCGTACGCCCCTGGCCGTCGGTCAGCCGCCCGTCGTCGAGCACCTGCAGCAGGATGTCGAAGACCTCCGGGTGCGCCTTCTCCACCTCGTCCAGCAGGATCACCGAGTACGGGCGCCGGCGGACCGCTTCGGTCAGCTGACCGCCCTCTTCGTACCCGACGTAGCCGGGCGGCGCACCGACCAGCCGCGCGACGCTGTGCTTCTCGCTGTACTCGGACATGTCGATCCGCACCATCGCGCGTTCGTCGTCGAACAGGAAGTCCGCGAGCGCCTTCGCCAGCTCGGTCTTGCCGACGCCGGTCGGGCCGAGGAACAGGAACGATCCGGTCGGCCGGTCCGGGTCGGAGATCCCGGCGCGGGCGCGGCGTACGGCGTCGCTGACCGCTTTGACGGCCTCGCGCTGTCCGATCAGCCGATGCCCGAGCTCGTCCTCCATCCGGAGCAGCTTGCCGGTTTCACCTTCGAGCAGGCGCCCGGTCGGAATCCCGGTCCACATCGCGATCACCTCGGCGATCTCGGTCGGACCGACCTCCTCGTTCACCATCGCCTCGGGGCCTTCGGCGACCTCGTCCTCCTCGGACGCCTCGTCCAGCTCCTTGGTCAGCTCGGGGATCTCGCCGTACAGCACCCGGGACGCGGTCTCGAAGTCGCCGTCGCGCTGCGCCCGCTCGGCCTGACCGCGGAGCTCGTCGATCCGCTCCTTGATCTCACCGATCCGGTTCAGCCCGGACTTCTCCCGCTCCCAGCGGGCCTCCAGCGCGCGTAGCTCCTCCTCACGGTCAGCGAGGTCGGCGCGCAGCCGCTCCAGCCGCTCCTGGGACGACGCGTCGTCCTCGCGGGACAGCGCCAGCTCCTCCATCTTCAGCCGGTCGACGGTCCGCCGCAGCGAGTCGATCTCGACCGGGGACGAGTCGATCTCCATCCGCAGCCGGGACGCGGCCTCGTCGACCAGGTCGATCGCCTTGTCCGGCAGCTGGCGGCCGGTGATGTACCGGTGCGACAGCGTGGCCGCGGCGACCAGCGCCGAGTCGGAGATGGCGACCTTGTGGTGCGCTTCGTAGCGCTCCTTGAGGCCGCGCAGGATCGCGATCGAGTCCTCGACCGACGGCTCGCCGACGAACACCTGCTGGAACCGCCGCTCCAGCGCCGGGTCCTTCTCGATCCGGGTCCGGTACTCGTCCAGAGTGGTCGCGCCGATCATCCGCAGCTCGCCGCGGGCCAGCATCGGCTTCAGCATGTTGCCGGCGTCCATCGCGCCTTCGCCGGACGCACCGGCGCCGACGACGGTGTGCAGTTCGTCGATGAAGGTGATGACCTGACCGTCGGACTCCTTGATCTCGGTCAGCACGGCCTTCAGCCGCTCTTCGAACTCACCGCGGTACTTCGCGCCGGCCACCATCGCGCCGAGGTCCAGGCTGATCAGCCGGCGGCCGCGCAGCGATTCGGGTACGTCGCCGGCGACGATCCGCTGGGCCAGTCCTTCGACGACGGCGGTTTTACCGACACCGGGCTCGCCGATCAGTACGGGGTTGTTCTTCGTACGCCGGGACAGCACCTGCACGACGCGGCGGATCTCGGAATCGCGGCCGATCACCGGGTCCAGCTTGCCGTCCTTGGCGCGCTGCGTCAGGTCGACGCCGTACTTCTCCAAGGTCTTGGTGGTCCCCTCGGCTTCCGGGGACGTGATCCGCCGGTTGCCGCGCAGCTGGTCGAACGCCTGCAGCAGCGCCTCCGGCGTGACGCCGAGCGTGCTCTTGGCCGAGCCGTCCACGGTCGCGAGCGCGATCAGCAGGTGCTCGGTGGAGACGTACTCGTCGCCGAGCCCGAGGGCCCGCTGCTCCGCCTGGTTCAGCACGTCGCCGGTCTTCGGCGACAGGCTCGGCGCCTGCACGCTGCCCCCGCTCGCTTTCGGCAGCCGGGCGACCTGCTCGGCCGTCTTCCGGCGCACCGCGTCCAGGTCGCCGCCGGCCGCCTCGAGCAGGCCGATGGTTGCCCCCTCGGGCTGCGCGAGCAGCGCGGACAGCAGGTGAATCGGTTCCACGGTCGGGTTGCCCGCCGCGGAGGTCTGACGGATCGCGACCGACAGGGTTTCCCGGGCCAGCGTCGTCAACCGCTGAACATCCATCTGGTTCCAGCCTTTCAAGCTCCAGTAACAACAGTCACTGGATACAACCTATCCAAACTTGAGTCCATTCCACTCAACTCTGGGATATTCCAGGGTCGGTTCAGGGTTCCGGACCAGGAAGCTACTTCCGGCCCGCCGACACCAGCCCGGCGTCGTACGCCAGAATCACCGCCTGAACCCGGTCCCGCAGACCGCATTTGGCAAGCATCCGGCTGACATGGGTCTTCACCGTGTGCTCGGTCAGATGCAGCTCAGCCGCGATCTCCTGGTTCGAGTTCCCCTTCGCGACCAGTTCCAGCACCTCGCGTTCCCGCGCGGTCAGTACGTCCAGGCTGGCGGTCACGGTCGGGTCCAGCCGATTGTCGGCGAACCGGTCGAGCAGCCGCCGGGTCACCGGCGGGGCGAGCAGCGCGTCGCCGCCCGCGATCACCCGGACCGCGTTGATCAGGTCGTCGCGGGAGGACCGCTTCAGCAGGAATCCGCTCGCCCCGGCGCGCAGCGCGTCGTACACGTACTCGTCCAGGTCGAACGTGGTCAGGATCACCACCCGCGGCGCGTTCGGCCCGGCGACCAGGCGGCGGGTCGCCTCGATCCCGTCCATCACCGGCATCCGCACGTCCATCAGCACCACGCCGAGGTCGAGCACGGCGGCCGCCTGCCGGATCGCGTCCGCGCCGTCCACCGCCTGCGCCACCACCTCGATGTCCGGCTGCCCGTCCAGGATCATCGAGATCCCGTCCCGGACCAGGTCCTGGTCGTCGACCACCATCACCTTGATCATCCGGCCGGTACCGCCTTCCGGCTGATCGGCAGCCAGGCGCTGATCTCGGTACCCTCGCCGGGCGCCGAGGTGATGGTCAGCTTGCCCTCGTGAATCCGGACCCGCTCCCGCATCCCGGCCAGGCCGTGCCGGCCGCCGGCCTGCGCCACCTCGGGTTCGAACCCGCGCCCGTCGTCGGCGATCCGCACCTGAATCCCAGCCTCCTTGATCTCCACCGTCACCATCGCCTTGGTCGCTTCCGCGTGCCGCACCGCGTTGGTCAGCGCCTCCTGCACCAGCCGGTACGCCGCGAGCTGGTGACCGTCCGGCGGTAGGTCCGGGTCGCCCTGCAGGTCGAGCGACACCGTCATCGACTCACTGGACACGTCACCGGCCAGCCGGCGCAGGTCGGCCAGTCCCGGCTGCGGTGCCAGTGCCGGGTCCGGGATGCCGTCCTCGTCGCGGAGCGCGGACAGCATCCGGTCCAACTCACCGAGCGCCCGGCGCCCGGCGTCCCCGATCCGTTGGAACCCGGCAAGTACGTCGGCCTCGCCGCGCTGTACCAGGTCCGGACCGGTCTCTGCCTGGATCACCATCAGGTTGACCGCATGCGCCACGACGTCGTGCAGGTCGCGGGCGATGTGCGAGCGTTCGGTCAGTACGACCTGGACCTCGCCCTGCTCAACCGTCAACCGCTCCAGCTCGGCCTCACGGGCCGACGGCTGGCGACTCCGCTGGTACAGGCGCGCGAGCAGGCCGCCGCAGACCGGTAACAGCAGGACCAGGGACAGGTAGATCGGCCATGCGCGCTGGGACAGCCGGATGAACTCGGGGCCGTAGTCGTTCAGCGAGAGCCCGTTGAACTGCATGTCCAGCGTGGCCGGGAAGAACCAGGCCAGGAACCGGAACCGTCCGGGCAGCCAGGCCGGGATCGCCGGCAGCAGTACGAGGATCACGCCTGTGATCGGCAGCCCGAGCGAGGGTTTGGTCCGCACCACCAGTGAGTAGAGGGCGATCCCGAGCGCGGCGGTCAGCAGCAGGTTCTGGCCGTCGGCGAGGTACGCCACCAGGCTCGCGCCGGCAAGGACCACCGAGGGAATGACCGGCTGGATTCGCCGGAACACCAAGGTCATCGGGGCGTAGACGAGTACGTAGATCGTCCAATGCTGAGCGGCCCACCAGTGCATCCGGTACTGGCCTGCTCTGATGTCCAGCAGCACCGCCGTCGCGACGGTCACCGCGAGCAGTAAATCGAGCAGGTAGCCGTGCTGCCACACCGCCGCCGTCCGTGCGTCGCTCAGCCACTCCTGGAGCGACCGAACGGGGATGCGGACGCGGTGACGGAGCAGGCGGTACGCCAGTGCCGCCAGGCCGGCCACCAGGAGTCCAGCCACGTACTTCCAGGGCCAGTCGTGCGCCTGGAGGTGATGCAGCTCTTCGATGCGGATGCCGTAGCGCGTTCCGAGGAAGGTCTCATCCGGACCCCGCCCGGGCAGGCTGAAGGGCACCTCGTCTTGCCAGATCGTCGGATGTGCCAGTCGAACCAACGGCCGCCAGTACAGGTTGACCAGCCACGGCAGTACCGCAACGACACCGGCAAGGCCCGGCAGCGCCACCATGAGCGAGCGGCGAGTGACCAGGCTCCACAGGGCCAGCGCGCAACCGCCCAGCAGGACCCATTCGACGCTGCCCATGGCCTGGGTCATCATCGCCGCGATCAGCAGGCCGAATGCCGCGGCCAGCGGGAAGAACCGGCGCAGCGCGATCAAGACCGGAGCGATGACCACGGCAGTACGCAACCAGGGCGCCGCGGTGGACCATGCGGAGTCGGGGTGGAACACCTTCCAGTGCAGTACGAGCACACTGGCCAGTGCCAGCAGGCAGTCCAGGACCACTGGGTTCCGCAGCCAGGCGACGGTCTGGGCCGATTTCGCCAGCCACCACCAGCGCAGCAGGTACGCGAGCACGGGCAACACCAGCAAAACCGACAACCACCACGGCCACTGGCTGTCGACGATGCCCTCGTAGACCCGGTTGTGCCAAACACCCCCCACGTTCTCCAGACCCTCGTGCCGCAGACGAGGAAAGATCAGCACCATCTGGCGGTAGCGGATCAATTCGGCCACCACCGGCAGTGCGGTGAGGACGGCACCGATCAGCAGCATCCGCGGCCAGGTCACCCGGTCTGCGATCAGCGAGCAGAGCGCCAATGCGAACGCTGCCAGTAACAACCAGCGCGGCCCGGCCAGCCAGTACGTCAGCAGACTGGCGACTGTCAGCACCAGAACCGGTACGACCGGCCAGACCCGGCGCAGTACGAGAGTCAGCGCCGCGTACGCGCAGAAGTAGATCATCCACTTCGGCGCGGGCCATTCAGCCGCAGTGAAGCCGGAGCGCCAGTGCATCAGGTCGACCGAAGTCAACGCGGTAACCGCTCCGGCCACGACAGCATCGAACTCAATCCGGTGCGTACGACCCGTGGCCAGCGAGCGCAGCTCCGCAAACCGCTGCTTGGCTGTGTACGCCACGTGCCTTCGCGAGATCAGCTGGTACGCCAGGCGGGCCACGCCGATCACCAGCAGCGGTATCCACAGCCATCGCCAAGTAGTGGCCGAGTCGTCGAACAGCGAAGCCACCACGAAGGGCACGACTGTGGTCGCGGTGATCGTGGCCGCCGCCGTACGCCATGAGCAACGCGTCGGCAGTGACCACAAGGCCATCGCACAACCGACGAACAGGACCAGGTCCGTCTGCGACAGCATCCAGGCGGCCGAAGCGCCCGCGGCCATGCCGACGGCGGCGATCACCGGGTCGATCCGGCGGAACGCGATCAGGGCCGGCGCGGCGAGCACGAGCATCAGCAGTGCCCCCGGGCCGTGCGGCGGGCTGCCCCAGCCCTGCCACAGGATGAGCTGACTGAGCATCAGCCCGAGCACGGCCACGACCGCGTCCACCCGGACTTCCGACGCCTGGCGACGCACGGCAGCCAGCAGTTCCGGCAGCCGGCGCACGCTCACGGCTCTCCTTTGCTCGTCAGGGTCGCTTGTCACGGTCAGCGACCATCCCTTGGGCCCAGGATTCATTCTGCAGCGTTTGCCACCGACTCAACGTCACTCAAAGGAGTGACACGCGACGTTCTTGTGTCATCCCAACCGGTGACTCTGCGTTGCACTCAGCGGCGATGTGGTCACCCCGGTCCAGCCGGGAGGCTCACTGTCATGACCATCAGTCCTGTCCGCCCCACCACCAGCAGCAGGCCGCCGGCCCTCCGGACCAACCGTCGCCGCACGGCCCTGCTCGCTGCCGCCGCTGCCGTGTTCCTCGGCCTCTGCCTGCTGCGCTGGAACCCGTTCGCGCTGCAGTACGACCTCCGGGTGTACGTCGTCGCGTCCCGAGCGTTCCTGCACGGTCAGGACATCTACACCGCCCACCACGCCTTCCCGAAGGACATGCTGCTCGGGTTCACGTACCCACCGTTCGCCGCGCTGGTCTTCGTACCGGTGGCACTCCTCGGCACCGGGGCCGGGCGGGCAGTCATGACACTGGCATCGGCCAGCGCGCTCATCGTCATCGGTCTGGTCACGGTCCGCGCACTGCGGCCGAACTGGTCGCGGTACAGCGTGGCGGCTGCCGGACTGGCAGTCGGTGCGGCCGGTGTGGCGCTTGAGCCGGTCCGGTCGTCGTTTGACCTCGGCCAGATCAACCTACTGCTGCTGGCGATGCTGCTGGTGGATCTGCTCGGCCACCTGCCGCGCCGCTACCGGGGTGTACTGGTCGGCATCGCGACAGGTATCAAGCTGACGCCAGGGATCTTCATCCTGTACCTGCTGGTGACTCGCCGATTCCGTGAGGCAGTTGTTGCCTCCGCCGCAACGGCCGCGACCATGCTGGCCGGCGCGATCGCCATGCCCACAGGGACCTGGCAGTTCTTCACCAAGTACATGCTCGACCCGAGCCGCCCTGGTGCGACGCACTTCATCAGCAACCAGTCCTGGCGCGGTGTCTTCGCCCGGCTCGCCGGTGGCGTCCAGGGGATCGCACCGGCGTGGGCGCTGGCAGTCGCCCTGACCCTGGCGATCGGTCTGTGGACAGCCAAGCGGGCGTACGACCACGGCTATCGGCTCGAGTCGATCCTGCTCACCGCACTGACCGGCGTACTGATCTCGCCGATCTCCTGGACCGGCCACTTCGTCTGGGCACTGCCTATCTGCGCACTGCTGTGGTTCCGGGTCGTCGAGGTGTCCAGCGGGAAGCGTCCGGTGCTGGTCGCGTTCGCTGCGCTGTGGACTGTCAGCATCGCGTTCGGGCTGCCGTGGACCGCACCGCACCTGGGCGACAAGGAGTACACCCTCCGAGGCTTCGATCTGTTCCTCGGCAACTCGTACGCCATCTGTGCGGCTACCACCATCCTGTTGGGCGCCTACGAGTTCCGGCGGCGGAAGAGCATCGCATGAAGTACGAGCTGATGCTCCGGCGACTGCTGTACTTCGCGGTGGCGATCACGACAGTGATCTACATCGTCTACTCGGGCAACATCGATCTGAACGTCTACCGCACCGGTGGATACGCGCTACTGCACGATCTCCGGCTGTACGCGGACGACTTCCCGTCGCTCGTACCGGGCTTCGCGTTGCCGTTCACCTATCCGCCGTTCGCCGCGATGCTGTTCGTACCACTGCACCTCGTACCGCGCCCGCTGGCCGATCTGATGATCAGTACGGCCAGCGTGATCGCACTGACCGCGACGATGCTGGTCGTCGCCCGGCGCCTGCTCGGCACGACCAGGATCGCCCAGTACCTCGGTCTGGCCGTTGTCGTGCTGGCGATGTTCCTGCAGCCGGTGCGATCGAACGTCGGGTTCGCGCAGGTCAACCTGATCCTGATGGGACTGGTCGCGGTCGACTGCCTGATCACCCGTCCACGCTGGCCACGCGGCGTACTGATCGGGCTCGCCGCCGCGATCAAGCTGACGCCGCTCGTGTTCATCCTGTACTTCCTGGTTCGCCGGCAGTACCGCGAGGCAGCCACTGTCCTGGGTGCGTTCGCCGGAATCAGCCTGGTCGCGTACGCGCTCAGGCCTATCGACTCGACGGCGTACTGGTTCGGCGTGCTCTTCTCCACCGACCGCATCGGCGGCGCGACGTATGCGTTCAACCAGTGCTTCCAGGCCGTCGTGCACCGGCTCGTACCGGACGGGCCGCTGCAACTGGTGATCTGGTTCGTACTAGTACTTGCGGCGCTCGTACCGACACTGATCGCGGCGCGAAAGGCACGCGCCAACGGTGACGACGTGACCGCACTGCTGGTGGTTGCTGTCTTCGGACTGCTCGCGTCACCGGTCAGCTGGTCGCACCACTGGGTGTGGATCGCACCCGCCGTACTGGCGATCGGCTGCCACGCCTGGCGAAAGCGGAACAAGTCGACCACCGCGCTGTCGCTCCTGGTAGTAGCCACCTTCGCAGTCGGACCGCATGTGTACCTGGACCCCGAAGGACGGCACTGGAACGTCCTGGAACACCTACTGGGCTCCAGCTACGTCCTGATCGGTGTGGCGTACCTAGTCACACTGGCCGCGCGCAACGCGCCCCAGGTGCTGGCCAGTCAGCGTTTGAACTCGGAGGCGCGCATTCGGTAGACCTGCAAGTTCAGCTCGTAGTACTTCTCGGTCTCACCCACCCACTGCATCCCGAGCCGTTTCGCGGTGGCGATCGCGCGTTTGTTGTTCGGCCGGGCGACCGCGAACAACTCGTCGACCTGCCCCTCGACGAACGCCCAGCGCATCAAAGCACCGCTCGCCTCGGTCGCGTACCCGTTGCCCCAGGCGCTCGGCCGCAACTGCCAGCCGATCTCCAGATCCTCCTCGTACGGAGGGAGCAGCCGGATCAGCAGCGCGCCGACGACTTCACCGTCGTCCCGGCGGGTGACCGCCCAGCGGCCGGCCGGGACCACGAAGTTCGGTTGGGCCTCGATCCAGGCCTGCAGGATCAGCCGCATACTCGCGGCGTCCGGCACCTTGTCGATGGCCGGTGACAACCAGGGCGCCACGTCGGCGGAGCCATAGATCTCCAGCGCGGCGTCGGCGTCGTCTTCCTCCCAGTCCCGGATCAACAGCCGGTCCGTCTCCAGCTTCAGCGTCACCCCGCCAGAGTATGCGCAGCGGACAACACCCGGCAGCGATGAGAACCGCAGGGCGGTCCGGGGATGGACCACCCTGCGGGGTCGAAGGGCGCCGGGGGGTGGCGCGCCTTCGACTGTGGAGAGGTCGCGGGGTACGACCGTCTCCACCGGCCGGAGGCCCCGAGGGGGTGGGGTTTCGGAGGCCTCCGGTGGCCTGGGCAGGTGTGCGACGACTCGTCACACACCTGCTGGAAGGTGCTGGATCAGCGCGGCCCGAGTTCCAGGGGCTGGGTGCGAATCCAACGGGTGGTGGTCTGCTGCCGGCCCATGGCGATCACGTCACCGGCGGGGCCGGCCGAGAAGACCCGGCTGGTGGCGGTACGCCGCGAGGCGCCGACACCGCGCTGAACTTCTGCCAGTAGCTGGTTGACCCGCTTGCGCAGATCCTCCACTTCGGACTGTAGCGCGAGAATGTGCCGAATACCCGCCAGGTTCACACCTTCCTCCTGGCTGAGGTGCTGCACGTAGCGCAGTTTCGCCACGTCGTACGCCGAGTAGCGCCGGCCGCGGCCGGACGCCCGGCTCGGCACCACCAGGCCGAGCCGGTCGTACTGACGCAAGGTCTGCGGGTGCATGCCGGCCAGCTGGGCCGCCACCGAGATCACGTAGATCGGGGTGCGGTCGTCCCAGGTCGGCACCTGACCGAACGGCCTCGTGCTTGCTCTTGAGGCCATCACGAACTCCCGAACAACCCGGCCCGCAGATCAGGGTGATCCGACGCGGAGTTGAACTCGGCGAGCTTCTCCTTCTGCTCGTCGGTCAGCTCGTGCGGCACCTGAACTTCCAGCGTGAGCAGCAGATCGCCCTTCGTACCGTCCCGGCGGACCGATCCCTTGCCACGAACCCGCAGCTTGCTCGCGTTCGCCGTACCGGCCGGGATCCGGACCGTGACCGGCAGGCCGTCCAAGGTCGGAACCTTGATCTCCGCGCCCAGCGCCGCCTCGGTGAAACTCACCGGGACGTTCAGCGTCAGGTGTTCGCCCTGCCGGCCGAAGATCCGGTGCGACTTCACGTGCACGGTGACGTACAGGTCGCCGGCCGGGCCGCCACGTTCGCCGGCCGCGCCCTTGCCCTTCAGCCGAATCCGCTGCCCGTCCTGCACGCCGGCCGGAATCCGGACCTGCATGGTCTTGCTCGACTGACCGCGGCCGGAACCATGGCAGGTCTCGCACGGCTGGTCCACGACCAGGCCACGACCCTTGCACTCGGTGCACGGCTCGGTCATCGCGAACACGCCGCCCTGGACCGACGTCTGCATCCCGGTGCCTTCGCACTTCAGGCAGACCTTCGGCACGGTGCCGTACTTGGCGCCCGTACCCCGGCAGGTCTTGCACGGCTCGTCACTGGTCATCCGCAACCCGACCGTGACACCGTTCACCGCCTCGGCGAACTCGATCGTCGCCTCGGTCTCGATGTCCTGGCCACGCCGCGGCCGCGCCGTCGTCGTGGTGGTCGTGGTCCGGCCACCACCGCCGAACATGCCGCCCAGGATGTCGCCCAGCCCGCCGCCGCTGCCACCCGCACCGCCACCGCGGTTGAACAGGTCGCCGACGTCGAAGTTGAAGCCGCCGCCACCCTGGCCGCCGCTACCGGTCGGCATCCGGAAGCCGCCGCTGCCGAACAGCCGGCGCGCCTCGTCGTACTCCTTGCGCTTCTTCGGGTCACCGACGACGTCGTACGCCTCGGAGACCTCCTTGAACTTGGCCTCCGCCTTGGTGTCCCCGGCGTTGGAGTCAGGGTGGTACTGACGTGCCAGCTTGCGGTAGGCCTTCTTGATCTCGTCGGCCTCAGCGGTCTTGGAGACGCCGAGAACCTTGTAGAAGTCCTTCTCGAGCCAGTCCTTCGTGCTCATCCGACGCCTCCCCTCCCGTTCGGCCGACTATTCCGCAGACTTGTCCGCGGCCTGTTCGTCATCAGTGCTCTCCACCGGACCGTCGGTCTGCACCGCGTCCGCCGGTAGTTGCTCGGTCGGCTCCGACACGGCCACCCGGGCCGCGCGCAGGATCCGCTCGCCGTGCCGGTAGCCCGGTTGCATGATCATCGTCGCGGTCGGGCCGTCGACCTCGTCGGAGTAGTTGTGCAGCAGGGCCTCGTGAATCCGCGGGTCGAAGGTGTCACCCTTCTCGCCGAACTTCACCAGGCCGAGCTTCTCGGTGACCCGCTCCAGCGACTCGGAGACCGCCTTGAAGGCGCCCTCCAGCTCACCGGCCTCACGGGCCCGGCCGATGTCGTCCAGGATGCCGAGCAGCTCGGTCAGTACCGACCCGACCACCAGCTCCCGGGCGGCTTCCCGGTCCCGGTCGACGCGGCGCTTGTAGTTCACGTACTCGGCCTGCAGACGCTGCAGGTCCGCCGTACGCTCCGAGAGCGCCTCGGTCAGCAGAGCCTCCTGCGCGGACGGGCCGGCCAGGTCGGACGGCTCCCGCGGCGGCTGCCCGCCGGGGGTTCCGCCGTCGGCCCCGGACTGCTCCGGGGCCTCCCGCAACGAGCCGGTGTCCGGGTCGATCCGGCGCTTGTCCCGGACGACGGGCTCGCCGTCACCGAACTCGCTGCCAGTCGGTCGATCCGTCACTTGTCCTCCGTCTTGTCCTGCGTCTTGTCCTGCGGCCGGTCCTCGTCCACGATCTCGGCGTCGACCACGTCGTCGTCATCGTTGGTGCTGTTCCCGTCGGCGTTGCCGGAGGTGGCACCCTCGTCGGCGGACCCGCCGGCGGCCTGGGCGTTCGCGTACATCGCCGCGCCCATCTTCTGGCTGGACTGGGCGAGCTTCTCCGAAGCGGTCTTCACCGCGTCGGCGTCGTCACCCTCGAGCGCCTTCTTCAGCTCGGCGACGCCGTCCTTGACCTCGGTCTTGACGTCGTCCGGGACCTTGTCCTCGTTCTCCTGCAGGAACTTCTCGGTCTGGTAGACCAGGCTCTCGGCCTGGTTGCGGCTCTCGACCGCCTCCCGGCGCTGGCGGTCGTCCTCGGCGTACTGCTCGGCGTCGCGGACCATCTGGTCGATGTCGGTCTTCGGCAGCGCGGAGCCACCGGTCACCGTCATCCGCTGCTCCTTGCCGGTGGCCAGGTCCTTGGCGTTCACGTGCACGATGCCGTTCGCGTCGATGTCGAAGGTGACCTCGATCTGCGGCACGTTCCGCGGCGCCGGCGGCAGGCCGGTCAGCTCGAAGTTGCCCAGCGACTTGTTGTCCCGGGCCATCTCGCGCTCGCCCTGGTACACCTGGATCATCACCGACGGCTGGTTGTCCTCGGCGGTGGTGAAGATCTCCGAACCCTTGGTCGGGATCGTGGTGTTCCGCTCGATGATCTTGGTGAACACGCCGCCCTTGGTCTCGATGCCGAGGCTCAGCGGGGTCACGTCCAGCAGCAGGACGTCCTTCACCTCACCCTTCAGCACACCGGCCTGCAGGGAAGCACCGACCGCCACGACCTCGTCCGGGTTGACGCCCTTGTTCGGGTCCTTGCCGCCGGTCAGCTCCTTGACCAGGTCGGCCACCGCCGGCATCCGGGTCGAACCACCGACCAGGATCACGTGGTCGATCTTCGAGACGTCGATCCCGGCGTCCTTGATGACCGCCTTGAACGGGGCGCGGGCGCGCTCCAGCAGGTCGTTGCTCAGCTTCTGGAACTCGGCCCGGGAGAGCTTCTCCTCCAGGTGCAGCGGGCCGGCATCGGTCAGGCTCAGGTACGGCAGGTGGATCGTGGTCTCGGCCGCGCTGGACAGCTCGATCTTCGCCTTCTCGGCGGCCTCGTTCAGCCGCTGCATGGCCATCTTGTCGCCGGACAGGTCCGTGCCGTTCTTGTTCTTGAACTGGGTCACCAGCCACTGCACGATCCGGTTGTCCCAGTCGTCACCACCGAGGTGGTTGTCACCGCTGGTCGCCTTCACCTCGAAGACGCCGTCGCCGATCTCGAGCAGCGACACGTCGAACGTGCCGCCGCCCAGGTCGAAGACCAGGATGGTCTGCTCGGTGCCCTTGTCCAGCCCGTACGCCAGCGCGGCCGCGGTCGGCTCGTTGACGATCCGGTGCACCTTCAGGCCGGCGATCTCGCCGGCCTCCTTGGTCGCCTGGCGCTGCGCGTCGGAGAAGTACGCCGGCACGGTGATGACCGCGTCGGTGACCTGCTCCCCGAGGTACGCCTCGGCGTCCCGCTTCAGCTTCTGCAGCACGAACGCGCTGATCTGCTGCGGGGTGAACTTCTTCCCGTCGATGTCCACGCTCCAGGCCTCGCCCATGTGGCGCTTGACCGAGCGGATGGTGCGGTCGACGTTCGTGGTGGCCTGCCGCTTGGCCACCTCGCCGACCAGGACCTCGCCGTTCTTGGCGAAAGCCACCACCGAGGGCGTCGTGCGCGCTCCCTCGGCGTTGGGGATGACGGTGGGCTCGCCACCTTCCAGTACGGCGATGACGGAGTTCGTCGTACCGAGATCGATACCGACCGCGCGGGCCATGCTTTACCTCCACAGAGTTGACTGATGCAGACTCAATGTTGCCGTTCGCCCGCCTCGGTTTCAAATCCGTGACCGAACAAACTTGAGTTCACTTGACTCAACATTGCACACCGCCCAGGTCATTCCCAAGCACACCCCCGGATTTAAGGGTCCACCCCAGGGTGCGACCGGGGTTCCCCCGCCCCAGCAACCCCTCGGCAAAGGCTTTCCAAGTGACCCAGAAGACACCCGCCGAGGGACGACGCGTACGCCCCCGATGCACCATCGGCTCGGCCCACTTCGAGAAGCCACCGCGCATGAATCGGCTCGAAGAATGCGCGGTGGCTTCCCAAACTCGGGCTCAACGGTCGAGGCTCGACGGCCTGGCGTGGCGGCTGCGCGCTGCCGTACGCCAGTGGACGTGGTCAGAGCCGGGCGTGGTCAGAGGCGGCGGACGTCGATGAGGCAGCGGACCGGGAGGTCGTGGCGTAGGCGTGGGTCGGTCAGGCCGTCGACGATGCAGGCCGCGCCGATCCAGTGCGCGCCGCAGTCCTCGACCAGCGCCCGCGCCGTCCGCGCCGTCGCCCCGGTGTCGATCCAGTCGTCGACCATCAGCACCTGATCGCCCGCACGCACCAGGTCCCGCCGGAAGCCGAACACCTCGTGCCGATCCCGGTAGTCGGGCGCGGTCGTACGCCGCACCCACCGATCGCTGTCGGTCGCCTGGCTAGCGCCCTTCCGCATCTCCACGAACCCGACCCCCAGCGCGGCCGCCGTCAACGCCCCCACCAACGACCCACGCGAAACCGGCCCGAGCACGACGGTAGGCGTCACGTCGTACAACGCCCCCAACGCCGGCCCCAACTCCCGGAGCAGCCCGGCATCCCGCCACCACCCGGTCAGGTCGGCGTACGAACTTCAGACGCCGGCGTCAGTACGCCAACGAAACGCACCCTTGAGCCGCATCGCGATATCCATACCCCCAGTTTCGCACCCAACAGCCACCGGCGCACCCGAATATCAACACTCGCCCAAAATGACCGGATCCGCACGAATGTTTCACGTGGTAGCCTCCTCCGGCTCCATTCGAACAATGGCATTACTTGATGCTTTAGTTGACCCGACAGTTACCAACTATTGCACCCGGACCGCCAAATAAGTCGGAGGTAGAACCATGTTCCAAAAAATCACCCTGGCCGCCCTCGCCTGCGTCTCGATCGCCACCCTCGCCGTCGCACCGGCATCAGCGGAATCAGGGGCCACCAGGCGAGAATTCGAAATCAAGGACCCCCTCAGAGGCGGGAACAACTTTCGCGGTTCGCTGATTACCAGCAACACGGAGGCCACGTTCGACGGATACGCCGACGCCTACATTGTCAAACTGACGGGTCTGGCGTGCATCTCCGCGAGCATCAGCGGCTGCAACCTCGTGGGAAATCAAAAGAAGGTCGTCGAAATGGACTCACGACCACACTCAGATTTCCTCCACTACAGGGTCAACAAGACCTACACGAAGACCAGCGGGCAAAGCGTTTGGGTGCGCGCTTGCTTCGTGCACGCGGACGGCACCGGAACCTGCAGCGGCTGGAAATAGCGGTACCGCATTCTGTCATCGGAGGTAGAGTTTTGTTCAGTAGAATCGCCCTGATTGCGCTGACCGGCGTGTCGATTTCTGGGCTTGCCGTTGTGCCGGCGGCAGCGGCTGAGCGGCAGTTCGAGATCCCGGACCCCGCCGGCACCAGCAGCCACTTCAACGGCTCGATTACTTCCAGCCGCACAAGTGCCACCGTCAAAGCACGGATGGAAGCCGACCGCGCCAAAATGACTGCCTGGATCTGTGTTTCCTCGAGCCGTAGCGGGTGCAACCTCGTGGGGAATCAGAAGAAGCTGTGGGAGAACGACGCGCGACCTCGGTACAACGTGCGCAAGGAAATGACCAGAACCTACAGCCTGGCGAGCGGGCAGAGTGTTTGGGCGCGGGCCTGCTTCGTCCAGAGTGGCGCCGGCTCCTGTAGCGGCTGGAAATAAATAGATCGGGTGTTGGTTGCCGTGTTGGACTGACCCGGTGTCGCGCAGGGTCAGTTCAGCACTGGGTGGGAGCGACCTGCGATCAGGGTGTGGGTGATGAGGGGGACGCCGGGGCGGTAGGCGAGATGGAGGTAGGAGGGGGCGTCGAGGATGGCCAGGTTGGCTTGGGCGCCGGGGGTCAGGTGGCCGATGTCGGGGCGGCGGAGGGCGGTGGCGCCGCCGGCGGTGGCGGACCAGAGGGCCTCGGCGGGGGTCAGGTGCATGTCGCGGACGGCTAGGGCGATGCAGAACGGCATCGACGACGAGTAGCCGGAGCCGGGGTTGCAGTCGGTGGCCAGGGCTACGGTGACGCCGGCGTCGATCAGCCGGCGGGCGTTCGGGTACGGGGATCTGGTGGAGAACTCGATCGCCGGCAGCAGCCCGGCGACGACGCCGGTCGAGGCGAGGGCGTCGATGTCGGCGTCGGTCAGGTACGTGCAGTGGTCCGCGGCGGCCGCGCCGACTTCGCAAGCGAGCTGTACGCCGGGGCCTTCGCCGAGCTGGTTCGCGTGTACCCGCGCCTGCAGGCCACGCGCGATGCCGGCGGTGAGGATCGCCCGGCCTTGATCCGCGTCGAAAGCGCCGCGCTCGACGAAGACGTCGATCCACTTCGAGTGCTTCGCCGCCGCGTCGAGCATCGGACCGGTGACCAGCTCGACGTACGCGGCCGGGTCGTCGGCGTAGTCGAGCGGTACGACGTGCGCGCCGAGGTACGTGGTCTCGTCGGTGAACTGGCGCGCGATCTGGAGTGAGCGCGCCTCGTCCGCGACCGTGAGTCCGTAGCCGGATTTGATCTCGACCGTCGTCGTGCCCTGGCGGCGCATCTCGGCGACGAGGCGGGCGACGTTCGCGGTCAGCTGGTCGTCGGTTGCCTCGCGGGTCGCGGCGACGGTGGTACGGATGCCGCCGGCCGAGTACGGCGTGCCGGTCATCCGGGCGGCGAACTCCTCGGCGCGGTCGCCCGCGAACACCAGGTGCGAATGCGAGTCCACGAAACCGGGGATCACGGCGCGGCCACCGAGGTCGCGCGCGGTGTCGGCGGCCGGGGCGTCTCGTCGTTGGCCGACCCAAGCAATTTTGCCGCCGTCGATCACCACGGCGGCGTCGTGCAGCTCGCCGAGGGGGCCGCCGTGGGCCGGGTCGTTCGTGACCAGGGAGTTGATTCCGGTCAGCAGCAAGGTACTCATCGGGTCACCGCCGTGATCGAGGCAGCCAGCTCGGCCGCGACGTCCATTCGATTGTGATTGCTGTCAGCAACCAGATGGTTGCCGGAGACGACGACATCGGAAACATCGGAGGCGGTTGCCGAGAAAACAACAGCTTCCGCACTCCCGGAGAAACTTCCGCTGGTGATGGTGCCGGCTGTGCGGACCGTGTTCAGGCGGATTGCGACCAGATCAGCGCGAGCGCCGACCTGGATTGCGCCGGCGTCGGGGAAGCCGATTGACTGATGGCCGTCGGCGGATGCGGCCTTGAGTAGCTCGGGGGCTGACCAGTGGCCGCGTTCCTGGGTGGCGAGGCGTTCGTTCAGCTCGACCGCGCGCATCTCCTCGAACAGGTCGATCACCGCGTGACTGTCGGACCCGAGCGTCAACGGCGACCCCGCGTCGCGCAGCTGCACCGATGGGCCGATCCCGTCCGCGAGATCACGTTCGGTCGTCGGGCAGAAGCACGCGTACGTCGCCGAGCTCCCCAGCAACTCCACATCCACCGAGGTCAGATGGGTCGCATGGATTGCGCTCGTCCGCTCGCTGAGGAATCCGGTTTCGTCGAGGATCTGCGTCGGCGTACGCCCGTACGCCGCGAGGCATGCCTCGTTTTCCGCGACCTGCTCGGAGAGATGAATATGCAGCGGTACGTCAGGGAATGCGGCCGCGACCGCGCCGAGCTGCTCCTGGGGAACGCCCCGCACCGAATGCGCGGCCGCCCCGATCACCACATCGTCCGCGCCGGCCACCATGTCCGCGCCGGTGAGCTGCTCGACCCGGGACGCCCAGCTCGTCGCGTCGCCGTCGCTGAAGCGCTGCTGCACCTCGTTCAGCGGCTGGTCGATGCCGCCGGCAACGTAGCAGGTGTCGAGCAGGGCGATCCGGATCCCGACGTCGCGGGCGGCGGCGATCAGGGCCGTACCCATCGCGTTCGGGTCGTTGTAGCGACTGCCGCCGGGGGCGTGATGGAGGTAGTGGAATTCGCCGACCGCGGTGATGCCGGCGAGCAGCATTTCGCCGTACACGGCTTTCGCCAGGTCGTAGTACGTGTCCGGGGTGAGCGCGGCGGCGACGGCGTACATCTGCTCGCGCCAGGTCCAGAACGTGCCACGCTCGGTCTGCGTACGGCCGCGGAGCGCGCGGTGGAACGCGTGACTGTGACAGTTCGCCAGGCCGGGGACGACGAGGCCGTGCAGGATCGTCGCGTCCCCCGGGTCGGTGTCGGGCCCGACCGTGGTGAAGCGACCGTCGGCGATCGTGACGAGAACTCTCGCGGCGAGACCGGTCGGGAGGAGAGCGGTCTCGCACCAGTACGACGTCACTTCGCGAGGTCCTTCAGTACGGCGGCCAGCGCCTCGACGCCGGCGAGACAGTCGTCCGGTTCGGCGTACTCGGCGGGTGAATGGGATACGCCGGTCGGGTTCCGGACGAAGAGCATCGCGGTCGGGATGCCGGCCGCGGAAAACACGCCGGCGTCGTGACCGGCGCCGGTCGGGAGCACCGGGGCGCCGCCCAGTACGTCGGACAGGCGATCGCGGAGACCGGCCGGGAAGTCGACGATCGGTGAGACGGACTCCGCCGTCACCTCGACGGTGGTGCCGTCGCGCTCGGCGCGTTCGGTGGATAGCCTGGTGATTGCCGCGAGCAACGATTCGAGGGTGGCGGTGTCGGCGGCGCGGGCGTCCAGCCATGCCGTTACCTGGGACGGGATCGCGTTGGTGCCGTTCGGTTCGACCGCGACCCGGCCGAAGGTGGCGCGGGCGCCGGCCAGCCGGGCCTGCTTGTTCGCGGCCAGCGCGGTCATCGCGTACGTGAGCATGGGGTCGTGCCGGTCTTCCATCAGGGTCGTGCCGGCGTGGTTCGCCTCGCCGGTGAACGTGAACCGGTACCGCCCGTGCGGCCAGATCGAGCTCGCGACTCCGACGGGTGCGGTCAGTCCGCGGCCCTGCTCGACGTGCAGCTCGACGAACGTCCCCATTCGCTGCATCAGTGGGGACGGGCCGACGCCGGCCGGGTCGATCCCGGCCTCTTCCAGCGCCTGCCGCAGCTCGACACCCGTGCGATCCGTCAACCGCAGTGCCTTCTCAGCAGGCAGTACTCCGGCCGCGATGCGGGACCCCAGACAAGGCATCCCGAACCGCGACCCTTCTTCTTCCACAAACGCCCCGATGCCGATCGGCACGCCCGGCTCGAACCCCTCCGCCCGCAACCGATCCACAGCCGCCAAAGCCGAAACCACCCCCAGCGGCCCATCAAAAGCCCCACCATCAATCACCGAGTCCAAATGACTCCCAGTGACAACCCCCGGCCGGAAAGCCGGCCCTCCGGCCGGCTCCCCGCCCGGCGAAGCAGAAGAACCGCTCCATCCAGCATCCCCACCGGCAACTGCGTACGAAGCACCTGCGCCTGACCCCGGGTCACCGACACGTGAGCCCGAGGCACCGACACCCGTGCCCCGGTCACCGACACCACTGCCCGGGTCACCGGGGCGCGCACCCGGACCACCGGGGTAAGTCGGCTGTGCGGTACCGCCCACGCGGGGAGCCGGCCGGTGGACCGGCTCTCCGCGCGGGTTCCACCAGGCGATGTGGTTGCCGATGCCGTCGGATTCGACTGTCAGGTTGCGGGTGGCGCACTGGTTCAGGAACCAGTGCGTCGCCTCGCGTTCGCTGGGGGTCCAGCCGCCTCGGGTGTAGCCGCCGGTTTCGGGGTGGCGGCCGATGGCCGACTGGTCGGCCCAGAGGGATTCGAAGCTCACGGCAGGGCTCTCAGGACAGCGGGTTCTTCGACAGCCAGTCCTTCGCGACCGCGTCCGCGCTCTCCTTGCCGACGTCCATCCGCTTGACCAGCGCGGTCAGGTCGTCGGTGGTCAGCTTGGCGTCGACCGCGTTCAGTGTCTTGGCGACGTCGTCGGACTTGTGGTCGGTACGGATCAGCGGAACGATGTTGTTCGGCGGCAGGATGTTCTCCGGGTCCTCCAGCTGCACCCAGCCCTTGTCCTTGATCACGGCCTGGGTGGTGAACAGGTCGGTCACCTGGATGGTGTTGTCCTCCAGCGCCTTGATGCTCAGCGGGCCGCCCGCGTCCAGCGTCTTGTAGTCCTTGAAGTCGACGTCGTACTTCTCCTTCATGCCCTTCAGCCCGGCGGTCCGGACCTTGAACTCGGAGCTGCCACCGGCGACCAGGTTCTTCCCCTTCAGGTCACCGATCGACTTCAGGTTGTACTTGTCGGCGGTCGCCTTGGTCACCACGATGGTGTCCTCGTCGGCGGCCGGCGACATCTCCAGGATCTCCAGCCCGGACGGCAGCGCCTTCTTCAGCGCGTCGTACGCCTTCTGCGGGTCGGTCTCGGTGGAGTTCTTGTCGAAGTACGCCAGCGCGGCGCCGGTGTACTCCGGCACCAGGTCGACGGACCCGTCCTTGATTGCCGCCATGTACGTCTCGCGGTTGCCGATGTTCGGCTTCTTCTTCACGTCGATGCCCTTGGCGGCAAGCGCCTGCCCGTAGATCTCCGCCAGCAGCTGGCTCTCGGAGAAGTCCGCGGACCCGACGGTGATGCTGGTCACCTTGGACGGCGCGGGCGAGGACCCCGCGTTGCCGCTGCCGAGCTGGTCGCCCCCACCCCCACAGCCGGCCAGGCCGAGGACCGCCACGCCGGCGATCGCGGTACGGATGAGTGTGGATCTCAACACGAGAGCCTCCAGTGTTCTCGTTCAGCCACCGGCCGGTGCCGATGGATGTAGCCCAAGTTCATCAGGTCGTACGGACAGTTCAGCCGGTTTTCAGTCCCGGTGAGACGGTGATCCGCCCGATCAGCGCGAACAACGCGTCCAGCAGCAGCGCCATCAGGGCCACCAGCAGCGCGCCGGTGAACATCTGCGGGAAGTCGCGCAGCTTCAGCCCGTCGATCACGTACCGGCCGAGCCCGCCGAGGGACACCAGCGCCGCGATGGTCGCGGTGGAGACGATCTGCAGGGTGGCGCTGCGGATGCCGGAGATGATCAGCGGCAGCCCGATCGGGATCTCCACCTTGGTCAGAATCTCCCGCCCGGTCATCCCCATGCCACGAGCGGCGTCGATCGTGGCCGGATCGACACCGGACAGTCCCGCGTACGTCGAGGCGAGGATGGGCGGGATTCCGAGCGCGACCAGGGCGATCAGTACGGGCAGGAAGCCGATCTGGTCGGTCAGCAGCACCGCCAGCATCAGCAGGCCGAGGCTGGGCAGCGCGCGGGCCGCGTTGCCGGTGTTGATGGCAAGGAACGCGCCACGCCGGGTGTGCCCGATCCGGAGGCCGATCGGCAGTCCGATCAGCACCGACAGGCCGAGCGCGGCAAACGTGTACCAGAGGTGTTCGACGATCCGCGCCCAGATGCCTTCGTTGCCGGACCAGTTGTACGAGTCGGTCAGGAACTGCCACATGTCACGCCACCTCCCCTACGGGCGCCACGACGCGGGTCCACGGGGTCAGCACCCGTTGCAGGGTCACCAGGACGAAGTCCGCGAGCAACGCCAGCGCCAGCGAGAGCACCACGCCGACCACGACCGGCGTCAGGAACGCCTTCTGGAAGCCGAGCGTGAACAGCTCACCCAGGCCGCCGATCCCGATCACCGCGCCGACGCTCACCATCGAGATGTTCGCGACCGTGACCACGCGCAGTCCGGTGAAGATCACCGGCACCGCGATCGGCAGGTCGATCGCGACCAGCCGGTGCATCGATCCGTACCCGACCGCGATCGCCGATTGGCGTACGTCCGGTGGCACGGATCGGAGTCCGTCGATCACGTTCCGGATCAGCAGCGACACGGTGTAGATGGTCAGTGCCACCACGATGTTCACCTCGGACAGCACCTTGGTCCCGAGGATCGCCGGCAGCACGATGAACAGCGCGATCGACGGCAGCGAGTACAGGATGCCGCCGAATGCGATCAGCGGGTTGGCCAGCCAGGCGTAGCGGGTCGCGACGTACCCGAGCGGCACCGAGATGATCAGCCCGAGAATGACCGGCAGGATCGCCAGGTACAGATGCTCCCGCAGTTGCTCCCAGATCAGCCCGAGATTGTCGCCGATCCACGTCATGGGCGAAGCGCTTCCGCAACGGCTGCCTGGTCGATGACGCCGATGGCCTTGCCGTCGTCGTCGACGCAGATTCCGCAGCCGGTGGGCGAGGTGAGGACGGCGTCGAGGGCCGCGCGCAACGAGTCGCCGCGTTTGAAGACCGCGCCGACCGGCAGCAGCTCTTCGGAGCCGTTCCGCCACCCGACAGGTACGCCGTCGCGCAACGCCAGCTCGTCCGGCAGCGGCCGCACCGCCAGGTTCTCCGGGTGTACGAACGTCAGCGCCCGGTAACCGCGGTCCTGCCCGACGAACCCACGGACGAAATCGTCGACCGGGTTCGCCAGCAGCTCGGCCGGCGGCGCGAACTGCGCCAGCTTCCCGCCCACCTGCAGTACTGCCACGTTGTCGCCGAGCTTGATCGCCTCGTCGATGTCATGCGTGACGAACACGATCGTCTTGCCGATGTCGCGTTGCAGGCGCAGCAGCTCCTCTTGCAGCTGATGCCTGACGATCGGGTCGACGGCGCTGAACGGCTCGTCCATCAACATGATCTTGGGATCGGCCGCGAGGGCACGGGCGACGCCGACGCGTTGCTGCTGCCCACCGGACAGTTGCGCCGGGTACCGCTCGGCCATCTTGGTTTCCAGGCCGACGCGTTCCAGCAGTTCCATCGCCGTACCGCGCGCCTTGCGCTTGTCCCAGCCGAGCAGTTTCGGCACGGTGGCGATGTTGTCCACCACTGTCTTGTGCGGGAACAGTCCGGCGTTCTGGATCACGTACCCGATGCCGCGCCGCAGCGTGACCGCGTCCTGGGAGTTGATGTCCTCCCCGTCGATCGAGATCGTGCCACCGGACCGTTCGATGGTCCGGTTGATCATCCGCAGCGACGTGGTCTTGCCGCAGCCGGACGGGCCGACGAACACGGTGATCTGGTTGCTCGGGATCCGCAGGGACAGTTTGTCGACGGCGACGGTGCCGTCCGGATACTGCTTGGTGACGTCCTCGAACTCGATCATGGCGCCCCTTCGCGCTCGTTGGTCGCCCGAAAGACCCTAGCGGACCGTTGGTCCTGAACCACGTGCTCGCACGGTTTCTCACCGGTTGGAAATGTGTACCGTAGCAGTACAGATTGTGCTGGTCGCGGACAGTCAGCTTTCCCGCATCGGAACCCGGACGCCACGCTCGGCCGCGACCTCGGCCGCCTGGTCGTAGCCGGCGTCGACGTGACGGATCACACCCATCGCCGGATCGTTCGTCAGTACCCGCTGCAGCTTCTGCCGGGCCAGGTCGGTGCCGTCGGCAACCGACACCTGACCGGCGTGGATGGACCGGCCGATGCCGACGCCGCCGCCGTGGTGGATCGACACCCAGGACGCGCCGCTGGACACGTTCACCATCGCGTTCAGCAACGGCCAGTCCGCGATCGCGTCCGAGCCGTCCAGCATGCCTTCGGTCTCCCGGTAGGGCGACGCCACGCTGCCGGTGTCCAGGTGGTCCCGGCCGATCACGATCGGCGCCTCGAGTTCACCCGACGCCACCATGTCGTTGAACCGGACGCCGGCCTTGTCCCGCTCGCCCTGGCCGAGCCAGCAGATCCGGGCCGGCAGCCCCTGGAAGGCGACCCGCTCCCCGGCCAGCTTGATCCAGCGGCTCAGGTGCTCGTTCTCCGGGAACAGGTCCAGGATCGCCTGGTCCGTCTTGGCGATGTCGGCCGGATTACCCGACAGCGCCGCCCACCGGAACGGGCCTTTTCCTTCGCAGAACAGCGGCCGGATGTACGCCGGTACGAAACCGGGGAACTCGAACGCGCGGGCGTACCCGGCCTTGCGCGCCTCGTCCCGGATCGAGTTGCCGTAGTCGAACACCTCGGCGCCCGCGTCCTGGAACTCGACCATCGCCTGGACGTGCCGGGCCATCGACTCCTGCGCCCGCTCGGTGAACCCGGCCGGGTCCTTCTCCCGCGCGGCCGCCCAGTCGTCGAACTCGACGCCGACCGGCAGGTACATCAACGGGTCGTGTGCCGAGGTCTGGTCGGTGACGACGTCGATCGGCGCACCCCGCTTGAGCAGGTCCGGCACGATCGTCGCGGCGTTGCCGAGCACGCCGATCGACAACGGCCGCCGCGCCTTCTTCGCCTCTTCGGCCAGTTGAAGCGCTTCATCGACGGAGGACGCGCGGACGTCCAGGTAGCGGTGCTCGATCCGGCGCTGGATGCGCGACTCGTCGACGTCGATGCAGATCGCCACGCCGTCGTTCATCGTCACGGCCAGCGGCTGCGCGCCGCCCATTCCGCCGAGGCCCGCGGTCAGCGTGACCGTACCGGCCAGCGAGCCGTCGAACTTCTTCTCCGCGACCGCGCCGAACGTCTCGTACGTACCCTGCAGGATGCCCTGGGTGCCGATGTAGATCCACGACCCGGCCGTCATCTGGCCGTACATGGTCAGCCCCATCGCCTCTAGTTTGCGGAACTCCTCCCAGGTGGCCCAGTCGCCGACCAGGTTCGAGTTCGCGATCAGTACCCGCGGCGCCCACTCATGTGTCCGCATCACCCCGACCGGGCGGCCGGACTGGACCAGCATGGTCTCGTCGTCCTTCAGCGTGGTCAGCGTCCGGACCATCGCGTCGAACGAGTTCCAGTCCCGCGCGGCCTTGCCGGAACCGCCGTACACGACCAGCTCGTCGGGGTGCTCGGCGACCTCCGGGTCGAGGTTGTTCTGCAGCATCCGCAGCGCTGCCTCCTGCTGCCAGCCGCGAGCGGTCAGGGTGGTACCGCGGGGCGCGCGGACGGGACGTGGTCCGGACATGGGTGATCCAGCCTCTCAATTCAGCGGACCGGTGACGGTCTCGACGGCTTCGATGTAGGTGCCATTGGCAACGAGTTGGACGGAGTGTTCGAGCTCGGGGGCGAGGAACCGGTCGGTGGCCGGACCATCGACGTACTGCCGCAGCGCCGCTTGGGCGGCGGCCGTCGCCGGTGCGGGCGTGAGCGGGGCGCGCAGGTCGAGTGCCCGCGCGGCGGTCAGGATCTCGATCGCGAGCACCCGCTGCAGGCCGTCGACGGCCTTGCGCAGCTTGCGTGCGGCCGACCAGCCCATCGAGACGTGGTCCTCCTGCATCGCGCTGCTCGGGATCGAGTCGACGCTCGCGGGTACGGCCAGCCGCTTCAGCTCGGACACGATCGCGGCCTGCGTGTACTGCGCGATCATGTGACCGCTGTCGACGCCCGGATCGTCGGCCAGGAACGCGTTCAGACCGTGGTTGCGGGCGACGTCGAGGAAGCGGTCGGTGCGGCGTTCGCTGATACTCGCCAGGTCCGCGACGGCGATCGCGAGGAAGTCCAGCACGTACCCGATCGGGGCGCCGTGGAAGTTGCCGTTCGACTCGACCCGGCCGTCCGGCAGCACGACCGGGTTGTCGATCGCGGCCTGGAGCTCGTTGGCCGCGACGTTCTTCGCGTGGGCGGCGGTGTCACGGGCGGCGCCGTGAACCTGCGGCGAGCACCGGAGCGAGTACGCGTCCTGGACCCGGTTGCAGTCCGGACCACGGTGGCTGGCGACGATCGCGCTGTCCTTGAGGATCGCGCGCAGGTTCGCGGCCGCCGCGGCCTGGCCGGGGTGCGGCCGCAGGGCCTGCAGGTCCGCGGCGAACACCCGATCGGTGCCGAGCTGGGCTTCGACGCTCATCGCGGCGGCGAGGTCGGCGGTCCGGAACAGCCGGTCCAGGTCGGCGAGCGCGAGCACCAGCATGCCGAGCATCCCGTCGGTGCCGTTGATCAGCGCCAGACCTTCCTTCTCCGCCAGCACGATCGGCGTCAGACCGTGCGCGCGCAGCGCCTCGCCGGCGTCGAGAAGGTTGCCGTCGGCATCACGGACCTTGCCTTCGCCGAGGATCGCCAGCGCGACATGCGACAGCGGCGCGAGATCGCCGGAACAGCCGAGGCTGCCGTACTCGTGCACGACCGGAGTCAGGTTGGCGTTGAGCAGCCCGGCGTACGCCTGCGCGGTCTCGACCTTCACCCCGGTACGTCCGGTCGCGAGGGTGGACAGCCGCAGCAGCGCGAGGGCGCGGACGACCTCGGGCTCGACCTCCGGGCCGGAGCCGGCCGCGTGCGAGCGGATCAGGCTGCGCTGCAACTGGGCCCGCAGCTCCGGCGCGATGTGCCGGGTCGCGAGCGCGCCGAAACCGGTCGAGACGCCGTAGTGCGGGGTGTCCGCATGGGCCAGTGCCTCGATCGCGGCCCGCGACTTCGCGATCTCCTCCAGCGCCTGGTCGTCGATCCGTACCTGCGCGCCGTACCGCGCGACCGCGACCACTTCGGCCGGGGTCAGCGGGCCGACGCCGACAATCACCGTGTTCTCCACCTAGTCATTGCACCGCGCGGCCGCCGGGATCGACAGCAGCGCCGTACCAGTTTCTGTCTCGGGTCCGAGACACGGTCGCGACCCTCGGTAGCCGTACGCTCCTCGTATGGGGTTCGAGGTCCGGACTGCGGTTCCGGCGGACGCGGTGGGGGTTGCCCGGATCTGGGCCGTCACGATGCCGCAACTGGTCAAAACAGCACGCGCGGTCGAGCTCGAGCTGCGGCACGGGCAGAGTCGCGGCGTACTGGTCGCGGCGGACGGCGCGGACGTGGTCGGGTACGCCAACATCTATCTGCCGCCGCCGGACGCGCGGGCGCCGCGGGTACGCATCACGGTCCAGGTGCCACCGGAGGTTCGGCGGCGTGGGATCGGGAGCGCGCTGCTGGCCGCGATCACCGAGCGGGCCGTCGCGACCGGCGCTGGGCGACTGCTGGTGGCGGTGCGTGACGACGACGCCTCGAAGGGTTTCGCGGAGCGGCATGGGTTCACGCTCGGGCGGCAGATGGCGCACGCCGCGGCGGAGCTCTCCGCCGTACCTGAACCGGTTGATCCGCCGGCGGGCCTGCGGGTGTTGGATTACAGCACGCTGACACCGCGGCAGCTGTTCGACGCGGAAATCGCGGTCCGGGACGACGATCCGAGTGGTCTGTCGGGCGGACCCGCGTACGAGGAATGGGTGGACGTGTCGTGGCACAACCCGGACGGACGGCACGACTTGAGCTTCGCCGTGCTGGACGGTGACCAGGTGCTGTCCTTTGTCACCACGACCGCCGACCCGGACCGCGGGATGATCTGGTCGAACCTGACCGGCACGATCCCGGCGGCACGCGGGCGCGGACTGGCGAAGGTGGTGAAGTCCGCCGCGCTCGCCCGGGCGCGGGACGCCGGCTTCACCGTCGCCTCGACCGGGAACGACGCCGCGAACGCGCCGATGCTCGCGGTGAACAAGTGGCTCGGGTACCGGGTGACTTCGGGTGCGTGGACCGCGGAGAAGGCACTGTGAAACGACTGTTCCTCTCGTTGCTGTTCTTCCTCGTGCTGGCGCTGGTGGTCGGCTACCTGGTTTCCGGGCCGGACTTCATGGACTGGGGCGTCGCCGGCGGATTGTTCGCGGTGGCGGTCGTCGGCGAGGGTTTCCGGTACTGGATGCAGCGCAGCCGCGCGCGGAAACGGGAATCGTCCGGGGTTTGAGCGCCTGCGTTCCGGAGCGGTGGGGGTAGCCTGCGGTTGTGAGCGGCAACGTTCCCGCCTCGACCCGCACGTTGCGGGTGCTGACGTTCCTGGCCACACAGCCCGGTCCGGTACCGATGGAGCGCATCGCCTCCGCGGTCGGACTGCCACGCTCGTCCACGTACCACTTGCTGCGGGCAATGATCGACGAAGGTTTCGTCGTCCATCTGCCCGAAGAGAAGCGGTACGGGCTGGGGGTGGCCGCGTTCGAGATCGGCTCCGCGTACTTGCGGCACGACCCGCTGGAACGGTTGGCGCGACCACTGTTGGTGCAGCTGGTCCACGAGGTCGGACAGACCGCGCACCTCGGCGTACTGCACGGGCGTGAGCTTGTCTACCTGCTCAAGGAACAGCCGCCGCGGCCGGTCACACTGGTCACGGACGTCGGCGTACGCCTCCCCGCCACCCTGACCGCCTCCGGCCGCGCCTTACTCGCCGAGCTGCCACCCGCTCAGGTCCGGGCGCTGTTCCCCGACCCTGAGTCGTTCGTCCGCCGCACCGACCAGGGCCCCCAATCCCTGACCCAGCTCCGCCGCCTCCTGGCCGACGAGAAACGCCAGGGTTTCGCGGTCGAGGACTCATTCATCACCCCCGGCGTCGCCACGGTAGCCAGCGCCGCCCTCGACCACTCCGGCCACCCAGTAGCTGCCATCAGCGTCACTTTCCGCACCGATACCGTCCCCACCACCGACCGCCCCCACCTGGCCCACAAAATCCACCAAGCCGCCACCGCACTAACCCGCCGCCTGCACGGTTGAGACCGTCGGGCGCGGGGGTTTGACCGTTGGGCGACTACTGGTTGCTGGGGGGTGGTTGCTGGGCGTGAGATTGGAGGGAACATCTTCTGTCCGCCCAGTTGAAGGTGGTCTTATGCGTCGGTTCAAGTGGTTGGCTCTTGTGGTTGTTCTGGTTGGTGGGTTTGTCACGCCGAGTGCGACAGCGGTGCAGCCCGCCGGGTGGGTTGGTAGTTGGTCGGTTGCGGTTACGCCGCCGGGGACGTCCGGACTGTCGGCTACCGGCGTCACCGACACGACCCTTCGGCAGGTCGCGCATCTGTCGGTTGGTGGGGCGCAGGTCCGGTTGCGGCTGTCCCATGTGTACGGAACGCGCCCGCTCGTGGTCGGAAAAGTGAGTGTGACGCCACGCGGTGATGCACAAGCGGGTACGCCCACGGTGGACCCGGCGAAGTTGGTGCCTGTGCTGTTCGACGGGCGTGCTTCGGTGACGATCCCGGTCGGGTCCGAGTGGGTGTCCGATCCGGTCCGCGTTGTCGTACCGGAGGACACCGATCTGGTGATCAGCACGTACTTCCCCGGGCCGACCGGTCCGCTCACGCAGCATCCGGCCGGGTACGCGACCGGGTTCTCGGCGGCCGGTGATCAGACCGGCGGTGACGGGTCGGCGTACCAGGCGATCCCGGGTGCGGCGCGGTACATCATCGAAGGTGTGGACGTGCAGAGTCGCGTACGCGGGTCCGTCGTTCTGTTCGGCGACTCGATCACCGACGGGGTGGTGTCGCCGGTGGACAAGAACCTGCGGTACCCGGATCAGCTCGCCGACCGGCTGCTGGCCGCCCCACCGGCGCGGGAGCTCGGCGTACTGAACGCCGGCATCAGCGGCAACCGTCTGCTCGCGAACGCGGGTACGGCGGGTGACTCGACGCTGGCGCGCTTCGATCGGGACGTGATCGGGCAGACCGGTGTACGGACGGTTGTCCTGCTGGAAGGCATCAACGACATCGGGAACAGCCGTGGCGCGACCGATCCGGCGGACCTGATCGCGATCCATCGGCAGTTCATCCGGCGCGCGCACCAGGCCGGGCTGAAGGTGATCGGCGCGACCCTGACGCCGTACGAAGGGGCCGGGTATTACACCCCGGAAGGTGAGGCCGATCGGCAGGCGCTGAACACGTGGATCCGGACCTCGGGTGAGTACGACGGGGTGGTGGACTTCGACAAGGCCACGCGGGATCCGGCGGCTCCGTCGAAGTTCCTGCCGGCGTACGACGCGGGCGACCACCTGCACCCGAACGCGGCCGGCTTCAAGGCGATGGCTGCCGCGTTCGACCTCCGGCAGCTGTAAGGACAGGAGGTAGTGCCGGATCTGACCCGTCGGCGCGCTGCGCTGAGCGTGACCGTCGCCGGCGGGTCAGACAACCTCCTGTCGTTAGCCGGCCTCCGCCGGATGTTCAACTTGCCGGTCGCCCCATTGGGTCAACAGACCGCGGGCGATTTCCAGGTCCTCGCGGAGGGAGCGGTCGGCCAGGTCGTCGGGGAGAGCGGCCAGGGCGTCGGTCAGCCACGGGCCGACGGCCGCGGGGGCCAGCGCTTTGGGGGTGAGCCCGGCCAGGCGGATCGCGCGGACCGCGGTGACCAGTTCGCTGGCGAGGACTTCGCGGAGCGCGTCCAGGAGTTGTGAGGTGAGCGCGGCGGCTTGTGGTGCGAAGCTGGCGTGCAGTTCGGCGCCGCGGGACAGGGTCGCCGTACCCAGGGTGGCCGGCTGGGCGGCGGAGCGGACCGCGGCCAGCGCGTCGTGCGCCACGTACTCGATCATCATCACGCCGGAGCTCGCCTCGGCACCGCTGGCCAGGAAGCGGCTGAGGCCGGTGTAGTCGGGGTCGACCAGGTTCGCGACCCGGGTGGTCGACAGGGTCGCGACGCTGTGCAGGCTGAGCCGGAGCGAGTCGAGCGCGAGCGCGATCGGCATCGCGTGCCAGTTGCCGTTGTGCAGTACGGTGTCGCCGGCCACCAGCGGGTTCTCGGCGGCCGCGTTGATGTCGATCCGCACACTGTTGCCCAGGGCATCGGAATGGTCGACGGCCGGGCCGAGCACCTGCGCGAACGCCCGCAGGCCGAACGGGTCCTGCACCCGGGCCGGCCGCAGCGGCAGCCCGTCGAGCAGTTCCCGCATCCGCCGCGCGACGCGGACCTGTCCCGGTTGCGGCCGCGCTTCGTGGACGCGGGTGTCGTACACCTCGGCGTTGCCGCGAAGCGCGACGTGCGAAAGTGCGCCGACCAGCGGTACGACGTTGATCAGCGTCGACGCTTCCACGTACGCCAGGCAGCATTCGGCCAACGTGAACGCGTTGCTGGAGAGCAGCGGCAGCGCGCTCGTACCGTCGATCACGTCGCCCAGCGCGAGCCCGAGCTCGGCCAGCGGACCGAGGTCGCCGGTACCGATCGCACCACCACGATGCAGGTCGGGCAGGTCATCGTCGTTGAGCAGCCCAATGATCGCGTCGGCCACCGCCGGATCGAGCCCGGACCCACCGGCGGCCAGCTGGTTGACCCGGATCAGCAGGCCGACCCGCACGACGTCCTTCGGGTACGAGGTCGTACCGGTGGTCGAATGCGAACCGAGCAGTCGCGCGCCGTGCTCCGGGTCCGCGGTCAGTACGTCCCGGTTCGCGCCGACGCCGGTCGTCCGCCCGTACACCGGCCGCCGCTCCGACACCGCGGCCACCACGGCCGCCGAAGCCAGCATCCGCTTCCGCGCGACCTCCCCCAGGCGTACCGCCGTACGCCGCTGCCCGAGCGCCACCGCCTCCAGCGGACTGAGGCCGGCACCCGTGAGCTCCACCGGTTCCATCCCCACAGTGTGAAACCACCCCCACCCCGGGGGTAAGCGCCGCGCCCAGCTCGGTATCTGAAATACGAGACATCAGCCAGGCAAAGGTCAGCCCGCCACCAGGACGGTGGCGGGCTGATCGGGTGTTACTGCTTGCCGTAGCGCTTCTTGAACTTCTCCACGCGGCCCTGGGTGTCCATCACGCGCTGCTGACCCGTGTAGAACGGGTGGCTGGCGGACGAGATCTCGACGTCGACGACCGGGTAGGTATTGCCGTCCTCCCAGACCACGGTCTGGGTGCTCTCGCGGGTCGAGCCGGTGAGGAAGCTGAAGTTGCCGGACTTGTCCCGGAAGACGACCCGGCGGTAGTCGGGATGAATGTCCTTCTGCATGCTGAACTTCCTTCCAAGTAGGGAGCGGACGGATCGGTCAAGGGGTGGACCGGTTCATCCGCACGGACCACATAACCGTCGAGGCGCTCCCTAAATTCCCGTCGAACTACAGGCGGTTGTACGCCTTCAGGGTCCGGAGGGCGCCGAGGGTGACGACCGCCCGGTACTCCAGGGTGGCCGCTGGGCCGGGCGGTTCCCAGGTGATGGCCCAGCCGCCGTCGTCCTGCTGGTCGGCGATCAGGCGGTCGAGGTGGGCTTCGAGCTGGGCCTCGGTGAAGAGCTCCCGCCACGGGCTGTCGGGTGTCGACGCGAACTGCAGCGGCGTCACGCCGTACGAAGGGTCGGCCGCGTCGGCGCGGAAGTACTGCAGTTTCGGCAACCAGTCGCGTACGCGATCCAGGTCGATGTCCTTGCGGTATTCAAGGAACTCCATCGCCTCGTGCATCCCGTGCGCGTCCTCCGGGAAGCCCTTCTCGAGCTCAGCCGCGCACCACGCCTCCGCCCGGTCGCGCCACGGGTGCGCGACGTCCAGGTGGTGCAGCCGGCCGACCAGGCCCGCGGTCGGGTTGATGCCCGGCTGGTACGTCCACTCGCTGATGTGTTCCGCGCGCGGGTACCCCTCGACCGCCGGTCCACACAGCGGGACCGCGCCGTCCGGCGTCGCGACGCTGTCCAGCCAGTCCGCTGCCCGGCGGATCATTTCCTCGTCCCGCGTACCGGCCGCGATCAGGGTGTCGAAGGCGACCTCGACGTCCAGCGGGAGACTGTCCGGGCAGCGTTTGTCCGGCTCCAGGCCGTGCCCGAATCCACCGTCGGCGTTCTGGTAACCACGCAGCGCATCCACCACGCCCTGTGGGTCGGCGCCCTCGAAGATCGTCGCGAACAGCCGCCGTTCGAGCACCCGCCCGTCCCGCCGTACGAAGTCCCGCCCTGCCGTGTACATGTCCATGCCCACAGCCTGCCGCACCTGCATCCACGACGTCTTGAACGAAACGGACACCCGATCAGGGTTCGAAGCGGTAGCCCATGCCGGGTTCGGTGAGGAGGTGCTTCGGGCGGGCCGGGTCGGGTTCGAGTTTGCGGCGGAGCTGGCCCATGTAGAAGCGCAGGTTGCCGCTGGCCGTCTCGTACCCGGGGCCCCAGACTTCGGTCAGGAGCTGGCGCTGGGCGAGCAGCTTGCCAGGGTTGCGGAGCAGGACCTCCAGTAGGTGCCATTCGGTCGGGGTGAGGCGGATGTCCTCGCCGTTCGCCAGCGTGACCCGCTTCGCGGCCAGGTCGACGACGGCGCCGCCGACGGTCACCACCGGCTGGTCCTGGGCGACGTTGCTGCGGCGCAGTACGGCGCGCATCCGGGCCAGCAGCTCGTCGATGCCGAACGGTTTGGTCACGTAGTCGTCCGCGCCGGCGTCCAGCGCCTCGACCTTGTCGGTCTGGTCGATCCGCCCGGACAGCACCAGGATCGGCGCGTCCGTCCAGCCGCGCAGCCCGCGGATCACGTCCACCCCGTCGAAGTCCGGCAGCCCGAGGTCCAGAATCACCAGCTCCGGCGGATGCTGCGCGGCAACCTTCAGCGCTGCCGTACCGGTCCCGGCCAGATGCACCTCGTACCCGCGCGCCTTCAGATTGATCTGCAACGCCCGCACGATCTGCGGCTCGTCATCAACCACCAACACTCTGGTCATGGGGCCTCTTTCTCGGATCGTTCGCGGGTGCCGGGGACCGGGGTGTCGGCCGGGCGGAGGGCGGCGGTGGGGATCGAGACCACCATGGTCAGTCCGCCACCCGGGGTGTCCTCGGGCTGCACGCTGCCGCGCATCGCCTCGGCGAGTCCGCGGGCGAGCGCCAGGCCAAGGCCGACGCCGACCGTGTTGTCGGTGTCACCGAGCCGCTGGAACGGTGCGAACACCCGGTCCCGATCTTCGCTCGGGATGCCCGGGCCACGGTCGATCACCCGAATCTCGACGGTGGCACCCAGCGCGCTCCCGGTGACCAGCGGCGGCCGGCCGGGCGGCGAGTACCGGATCGCGTTCGCCAGCAGATTCGCGACCACCCGCTCCAGCAGCGCCGCATCGGCTTCGACCAGCGGCAGCGTATGCGGGATGTCCACGGCGACCTCATCCCCGTCATCGCCGAGCTCCGCCAGTACGCCGGGCAGGATCTCGTCCAGAGCCATCGGCCGGGTGAACACCGGCAGTACGCCGGCCTGCAATCGGCTCAGGTCGAGCAGGTTGTCCACCAGCCGCGACAACCGATCGAGCGATTCGTCAGCCGTCTCCAGCAGCTCGGACCGCTCGGATTCGCTCCACTCGACATCGTCGCTGCGCAGTGACGTCACGGACGCCTTCGCCGAAGCCAGCGGTGACCTCAGGTCATGCCCGACCGCGCGCAGCAGCGCCGTACGCAGCTTGTCGGCCTCGGCCAGCGGCTTCGCCTCCGCGGCGGCCTCGCTCAGCCGGGCCCGATCCACCAGCGCGGCGGCGTGTGCCGCGAACGCACCCACCAGCCGTCGCTCGTCCGCCTCCAGTTGATGACCCTGCAGCACCAGGACGAGGTTGTCCCGGGCCGGGATCTCCGCGTCGGCCTCCTCCGGCCGCGTACAGGTGAGCGTTCCGGCCGAGGCCAGCGGGCGCCAGATCTCGGTCAGCTCGTCGTCGTCCACGCGTTCCATCAGGCAGGCGCCGGTCATCCCGAACGCCTCCCGGACCCGCTCCAGCAGCGCGGGCAACGCGGTCTCGCCGCGCAGTACGGAGCCGGCCAAGGTCGCCAGCGTCTCCGATTCGGCGGCGGCCCGGGCCGCCTGTCTGGTCCTTCGCGCCGCTCGGTCGACCACCGAACTGACCATCGCCGCGACCAGGACAAAGATCACCAGCGCCAGCACGTTGTTCACCTCCGCGATGGTGAACGTCCTGGTCGGTGGGGTGAAGTACCAGTTCAGTACGAGCGACCCGCCGATCGCCGTCACCATCGCCGGCCAGCGCCCGCCGACCAAGGCGACCACCACCACGGCCAGCAGGAACACGAGTACGTCGCTGGTCAGGTTCAGCCGATCGCCGCCGAGACCGAGACCCAACGCGAGCAGCGGCTGCAGCAGCACCGACAGCGCGAACCCTTGGATCTTCCGGCGCTTGGACAGGCTGCCGTGAGTCCGCGGCAGCCGGCCGCGACCCATCTGCGAGTGGGTGACGATGTGTACGTCGATATCGCCCGAGTCGCGGATCGTGGTGGCGCCGATGCCAGGCCCGCTGAACAGCGTCCCGAACCGCGAACGGCGGCTGCCGCCCAGCACGAGCTGCGTCGCGTTCTCCGCCTTCGCGAAGGTCAGCAACGCGTCCGGGATGTCGTCGCCGACCACCTGGTGGTACGTGCCGCCGAGTTTCTCGACCAAGTGCCGCTGCTGGGCCAGCTTGCCCGGGTTCGCCCCGGTCAGGCCGTCGGACCGGGCCACGTGCAACGCCAGCAGGTCGCCGCCCGAGGACCGCGCCGCGATCCGGGCGGCGCGCCGGATCAGCGTCTCGCCCTCGGGACCGCCGGTGAGCGCGACCACCACCCGCTCCCGCGCTTCCCAGGTCGAGTCGATGTCGTGCTCGGCGCGGTACTGCTGCAGGCCCGCGTCCACCCGGTCCGCCAGCCAGAGCAGCGCGAGCTCGCGCAGCGCGGACAGGTTGCCGACCCGGAAGTAGTTGCCCAAGGCAGCATCGATCTTGTCCGCCGCGTACACGTTGCCGTGGGCCATCCGCCGCCGGAGCGCCTCCGGCGTCATGTCGACCAGCTCGATCTGGTCGGCGGCGCGGACGACCCGGTCCGGTACGGTCTCCTGCTGCGGTACGCCGGTGATCTTCTCGACCACGTCGTTGATCGATTCGAGGTGCTGGATGTTGACCGCCGAGATGACGTCGATGCCGGCGTTCAGCAGCTCCTCGATGTCCTGCCAGCGCTTCTCGTTCCGGCTGCCCGGTACGTTCGTGTGCGCCAGCTCGTCGATCAGCGCCACCTCGGGGCGCCGGGTCAGTACGGCATCGAGGTCCAGCTCGGTGAAGCTGGCGCCGCGGTAGTCGATGATCCGCCGCGGCACCGCCTCCAGCCCTTCGAGCATCTCCGCGGTGTGCACCCGCCCGTGCGTCTCGACGAACCCGACGACCACATCGGTCCCCCGGGCCAGGCGTCGCTGCCCCTCGCCCAGCATCTTGTACGTCTTACCGACACCGGGCGCGGCCCCGAGGTACACCCGCAGATACCCGCGCTTCATACCAACATGCTCTCAGCTCTTCGCTAGCGCGGCGTTGAGCGTGACCACGTTGACGTACGGTTCGCCGAGGAAGCCGAGCGTACGGCCGGTGGTGTTCTCCTTGACCAGCTGCTGGACGGCCACCACGGTCATCCCCCGCTCGCGGGCGACCCGGTTCACCTGGATCGCGGCGTACGCCGGGCTGATGCCCGCGTCGAGGCCGCTGCCACTCGCCGTGACCGCGTCCGGCGGGACCTGTGACGGGTCGACACCGTTCAGCTTGGCGACCTCCTGCCGGCGCTCGTCGATCAGCTTCACCAACTCAGGGTTGTTCGGCCCGTACTGCGACGCCGCGCTACCCATCCCGTCGTAGTCGACCGCCGACGGCCGGGTCTGGAACCACTTCGGGTCCGCGACCATGACCGGCTTCCCGTCGGCGTCCTTCGTCCCGCTGTCCAGCGTGTACCCCTGACCGATCAGGTCCGAGCCGACCGCCTTGCCGTCGACCTTGACGATCGAACCGTTGGCGTTCCCGGGGAACAGCACCTGGGCGATCCCGGTCATGCTCAGCGGATACAGCACGCCCAGGATCACGGTGAAGACCAGGAGCACCCGGACCGCGACACCGAGCTGCCGGAAACTGCTTGCCATCAGCAAATGTCCTTTCAGCGCAGACCGGGGATCAAGGAGATCACCAGGTCGAGAAGTTTGATCCCGACGAACGGCGAGATCAGCCCGCCGACGCCGTACACGAGCAGGTTGCGGCGCAGCATCGCGGACGCCGAGGACGGCTTGTACCGGACGCCGCGCAGCGCCAGCGGTACCAGCAGCACGATGATCAGCGCGTTGAACACGATCGCGGACACGATCGCCGACTGCGGCGAGTGCAGGCCCATGATGTTCAGCTTGTCCAGGCCCGGGTACGCGGAGGCGAACAGGGCCGGCAGGATCGCGAAGTACTTGGCCACGTCGTTGGCGATCGAGAACGTGGTCAGCGAGCCGCGGGTGATCAGCAACTGCTTGCCGATTTCAACGATCTCGATCAGCTTGGTCGGGTTGGAATCCAGGTCGACCATGTTGCCGGCCTCCTTGGCGGCCGACGTACCGGAGTTCATCGCGACGCCGACATCGGCCTGGGCGAGCGCCGGCGCGTCGTTCGTACCGTCGCCGGTCATCGCGACCAGCCGGCCACCCTCCTGCTCCTTCTTGATCAGCGCCATCTTGTCCTCGGGCGTCGCCTCGGCCAGGAAGTCGTCCACCCCGGCCTCGTCCGCGATCGCCTTCGCCGTCAGCGCGTTGTCGCCGGTGATCATCACGGTCCGGATGCCCATCGCGCGCATCTGGTCGAACCGTTCCCGCATCCCGGCCTTGACCACGTCCTTCAGGTGGATGACGCCGAGCGCCCGCGCCTCGCCGTCGATGCTCTCGGCAACGACCAGCGGCGTACCGCCGGAGGCCGAGATTCCGTCGACGATCTCCCCGAGCCGGCTGTCCGTACGCCCGCCGTGCGCGCCGATCCAGGCGTTCACCGCACCGGCGGCGCCCTTCCGGATCTGCCGGTCGTCGACGTCCACGCCGCTCATCCGGGTCTGCGCGGTGAACTCGACGAACGTTGCATGCGGCAACTCGCCGGTGTGCCGCTCCCGCAGTCCGTACCCGGTCTTCGCCAGTACGACGATCGACCGCCCTTCCGGCGTCTCGTCGGCCAGGCTGGACAACTGCGCCGCGTCGGCCAGCTGGGTATCGGACACGCCCGCGACCGGGATGAACTCGGCCGCCTGCCGGTTGCCCAAGGTGATCGTGCCGGTCTTGTCCAGCAGCAAGGTGTTCACGTCACCGGCCGCCTCGACCGCACGGCCGGACATAGCGAGTACGTTGCGCTGCACGAGCCGGTCCATCCCGGCGATCCCGATCGCGGACAGCAGCGCGCCGATCGTGGTCGGGATCAGGCAGACCAGGAGCGCGACCAGGATCACCACGCTGAGGTTGGTATGCGCGTAGTTCGCGAACGTCGGCAGCGTGACGGTGGCGATCAGGAACACGATCGTCAGGCTGGCCAGCAGGATGTTCAGCGCGATCTCGTTCGGCGTCTTCTGCCGGGACGCGCCCTCGACCAGCGCGATCATCCGGTCGATGAAGCTCTCACCGGGCTTCGTGGTGATCTTCACGACGATCCGGTCGGACAGCACCTTGGTACCGCCGGTGACCGCGCTCCGGTCGCCGCCGGACTCCCGGATCACCGGCGCCGACTCACCGGTGATGGCCGACTCGTCGACGCTGGCGACGCCCTCGATCACGTCACCGTCGCCGGGGATGATCTGGCCGGCCTCGACCACGACCAGATCACCGAGCTGCAGCTGGGTCGCCGGAACCGCCTCTTCCTCGCCGTCCGCGATCAGGCGGCGTGCGGTCGTCTCGGTCTTGGCCCGGCGCAGCGTCTCCGCCTGCGCCTTGCCGCGCCCCTCGGCGACGGCTTCGGCGAGGTTCGCGAAGATCGTCGTCAGCCACAGCCAGACCACGATCCACCAGGCGAACACACTCGGGTCGGTGACGGCGAAGATCGTCGACACGACCGCGCCGACCTCGACCACGAACATCACCGGGCTCTTCCACATCACCCGCGGATCGAGCTTGCGCAGCGCGTCCGGCAGTGAGCTGAGCAGCAGCTTCGGGTCGAACAGGCCCGAGGGGGCCCGCTTCGGGGTCGCCGCCGGCTTCGCGGCCGGCGGGTTCATCAGCGTGGTCACAGTCCCTCCGCGAGGGGTCCAAGGGTCAGGGCGGGGAAGTAGGTAAGGCCGGTGACGATCAGCACGGTGCCGACCAGCAGCGTCACGAACAGGGCCTTGTGGGTGGGCAGCGTGCCCTGCGTCACGGGCACCGGCTGCTGTTTCGCGAGCGATCCGGCCAGCGCCAGTACGAAGAGGATCGGCACGAACCGGCCGAGCAGCATCGCGATTCCGAGCGCGGTGTTGAAGAACGGCGTGTTCGCGCTCAGTCCACCGAACGCGCTGCCGTTGTTGTTGCCGGCCGACGTGAACGCGTACAGCACCTCGGAGAATCCGTGCGGGCTGTCGGTGTTGAAGATCGACACCCGCGCGGAGGCCAGACCCATCGCGATCGACGTACCGACCAGGACAATGGTCGGCGTGGTCAGGATGTACAGCGCGACCAGCTTCATCTCGCGCGCGGTGATCTTCTTCTTCAGGTACTCCGGCGTACGACCGACCATCAGGCCCGCGACGAAGACCGCGAGAATCGCCAGCACGAGCATCCCGTACAAGCCCGATCCGGTACCGCCGGGTGTGACTTCGCCCAGCATCATGTGGAACAGGGCGGTACCGCCGCCGAGCGGGGTGAACGAGTCGTGCGCGGAGTTCACCGCGCCGGTCGACGTACCGGTGGTCGAGCTGGCGAACAGTGCGGACGCCCACTCGCCGAACCGGGTCTCCTTGCCCTCCATCGCGGCTCCGGCGGCCTGGGTCGCCGTGCCGGCACCCCGGGTCTCGAAGAACGTGGCGGAGAAGGTGAAGGCGGCCCAGATCGTGCCCATCACGCCGAGGATCGCGTACCCCTGGCGCTTGTCCTTCACCATCAAGCCGAAGGTCCGGGTCATACAGACCGGGATGACCAGCAGGAGGAAGATCTCGAACAGGTTCGACAGGCCGTTCGGGTTCTCGAACGGGTGCGCCGAGTTGGCGTTGTAGAAGCCACCACCGTTCGTACCCAGCTCCTTGATCACTTCCTGACTGGCGACCGGGCCACCCGGGATCGTCTGGGTCTGGCCCACCACCGAGGTCACCTCGTGACCGCCGGAGAAGTTCTGCACGACGCCCATCGCGACCAGCGCGAGACCGCCGATGACCGCCATCGGGAGCAGAACGCGCAGCAGCGTCCGGGTCAGGTCGACCCAGAAGTTGCCGACGCGGTCGGTCTTCGAGCGGGTGAAGCCGCGGATCAGCGCGATCACCACCGTCATCCCGACCGCCGCCGAGACGAAGTTCTGGACGGCCAGCCCGGCGAACTGGACCAGGTGACCCATCGTCGCCTCAGGTGAGTACGACTGCCAGTTGGTGTTCGTGACAAAGGAGGCGGCGGTGTTGAAGGCGATACCGTTCGGGACGCTGGGCAGGCCGAGCGACAGCGGCAGCCAGTGCTGCAGGCGTTGCAGCAGGAAGAGCAGTACCAGACTCGCGGCCGAGAAGGCGATCAGCGACCGCCCGTACACCGCCCAGGTCTGGTCGGCGCGCGCGTCGACGCCGAAGAGTTTGTACAGGCCACGCTCGACACGCAGGTCCTTCCCGGACTCGTACGTACGCGCCATGTACCCACCGAGCGGCCGGTAGACCACCGCCAGGCACAAGATCAGGAAGCCGACCTGCAGGAGGCCGGCCGCGGTGTCTGACATCAGAACCTCTCGGGAAAGATCAGGGCGGCGATCAGATAGAGGACCAGCGCGGCGGCAACCACCAGACCGGCGATGTTCTCGGCGTTCATGCCTCCACTGCACACCGCTACCTGCCCGGTCAGGAGGCTTCTCGCAGTCCTCTCACACCCGGCTGTACAGCTCTCACGGACTTCTCACATACTTGCGGCTGGTATTCCGACCCACAGACAGGGATCAACACCCACGTGACCGAGATCGACACCACCGCCCCCGCCGAGCAGTTCTTCTCCTCGGAGACCCGGGAGGCACTCGCCGCCGCGAGCCGTAAGCTCGCCGAGCGGCTGCAGGCGCACACCGACGCGCTGCTGGCGATGACCGGCACCGAGGACCACGCCACGCTGTTCGAGCACAACGCCGCGCTCGAAGGCGTGGTCGAGGACTGGAACGACGCCGTGTTCGAGCACACCGGCACGACGCCGCTGCTGCTGGACGAGCCGGTCGAGGAAGACGACGAAGAGACCGAGCAGGACCACGTGATCAGCGTCGTGTCGCGGTTCGATCTGCGCGTACTCGACCTGGACACGCTGCTCGAAGCCGGTCGCGCCGCACAGGAACGGCACCCGGCCGAGCTGGACGAGTCCGGCGACCGCGACCCGGTCGACACCGCCGAGCAGGCCATCTACGAGATCAGCCGCGAGGTCGGCGAAGCCTGGTTCGAGCTGCCAGGTACGGAGATGGTCGCGGGAGCGCGCGCGTACGTCGTACCCGAAGCACCGTACGAACCGCTCGACGTCGAAGCCGAGGACGTCGTGACCGAACTGATCGCCCCGAACGGCGTGGCCACCCACGCCGAGACCTGGTCCTAGACGAGCAGGTCCTAGACGAGCAGTTGTCCGTCGAGGACGGTGATCGCGTGACCGGTCAGCAGAACCCGGTCACCTGACGACTTGACCCGCACGACCCCGCCTCGGGCGGACGCCTGGTAGCCGACCAGTTCGTCCCGCCCGAGGCGATCGCCCCAGTACGGCGCCAGTCCGGTGTGCGCGCTTCCCGTCACCGGGTCCTCCGGAATCCCGCTCCCGGGCGCGAAGAACCGGGACACGAAGTCGTACCGCTCGCTCGGCGCCGTCACGATGATCCCGCGCAGCCGCACCTGCTTGGTGATCACCTCGAGCCCGTCGAAGTCGGGCACCACCGCAAGCACGGTCGCCTCGTCGGGTACGACGACCAGCAGGTCCCGCAGGTCGCCGATGATGTACGTCTCCAGCGGCTCGAGCCCCAGCGCCGCCACCAGCCCGGCAGGAACGTCCACCGCGACCGGCCGGTTCACCGGAAAGTCCAGCGTGATGCCGTCGTCCGCGACGTCCGCCACCAGGACCCCGCTCAGCGTCGAGAACGAGGCCTTGCCGGTCACCTTGCCGTCGGACGCGAGCACGTGCGCCGTCGCCAGCGTCGCGTGCCCACACAGCTTTTCTTCGTTCGTCGGCGTGAACCAGCGCAGATCCCAGTCCGCCTCCGCGCCGGCGCTCGGACGGACGAAGGCGGTCTCCGCGTGGTTCATCTCCGCGGCGACCGCCTGCATCCACTTCTCGTCCGGCCAGTCGCCGGCTTCCAGTACGCACACGCCGGCCTGGTTCCCGACGAACGCCCGCTCCGCAAACGCATCGACGACCCGAATCCTCATGGGTCCGACGCTAGTACAAGTCAGTCCAGCGGGCGGAGCTCATCGGCGTACGAGACGGAGATGCGCCGAAGTACACCGTCCTTCGCGGTGTACTGACCCATCCGCCACAGCGGCGGACTGTACGCGTGCACGGTGACACTGCCCTTGTCGAGCCCGGTCAACCGGTGAATGTGGTCCGGCCCGAAGCCGTACACGTCCCCGGCCGAGACCTCGGTCTCGATCGAGTCGGTCCCGATGGCGAGGTTGTGCTCGACCAGCTTGCCCTTCGCGACCGCGACCGCGCCGGACGAGACGTCGTGGTCGTGCCAGCCGGTGTCGTTGACGGGCGTCCAGCAGATCAGCCACACGTCGACGTTGGCGTCGCGGTGCAGCGAGGCGAACACGCGCTCCTCGTCGCTGTACGCGACCTTGTCCTCCCACAGCTGCGGCTGCGCGGCGATCGACGCGGCCAGCTCGGAGAGCTCGGCCGGGGTCAGGTCGCGGCCGGGCAGGTCGTCCAGCGACAGACAGTTGTTCAGCTCCACGAGGCGGCTGGCCTGGCGGGCCGGGATGTCAGGTACATCGATGGGCTGAGCAGTCACTGCACTCCCCTCTCAGGAGGTGGGAATCCGGCACCGAACAAGAGCCGGTGCGGGTTGTCGTGGCGGATCACCGCGGTCGCGGCGTCGCCCTGGCGAAGGTCGGTGATCCCCGCGTACGGCCGGTCGGTGCCGTGCACGACCTGGTCGATACCGAGGACTCGCGCGACCGCGTCGATCCCCTGCGGGCCGTAGCTCGAGGTGTCGACGTACAACTTCGGGTCGATGGTGCCGAGCCGTCCGCCGCGCGCGGTCAGCCGCTCGTGGTGTACGGGCGCGAGCCCGGCCGCCGCGACGAAACACATCCGCAGCTCGGGGTACGCGCGCCGGCCCCCGTACGCGTGCCAGGCCCACCATGCGGCCTGCAACTGTGCGGTGTAGTCGACGACGGGCGCCCACCAACCGGGACCATCGGTCTGGTCAGCCACGCCGGGGTGCACCAGGATCGGCCGGCCGGACAGCTCGGCCGTACGCAGCAGCTCACCGACGGCATCCCAGCCGGCCGGCGTACCGAGCACGTGCGCGGGTAGTTGCAGGCCGAGAAAGCCCTTGGCCAGCAGGGATTTCAGCTCTTCGACGTCCGGCTCCAGCAGGTTCACCGAAGCCCAGGCGCGGAACGGCTTCGGGAACTCCGCCGCCCCGGCGTGCCAGGCGGTCAGCAGCTCTTCGTCACCGAGGTGCTCGACACCCAGCGGGCTCGACAGCGACACGGCCGCCAGCGTCGTACCGAGGTCCTGCTCCAGCGCGACCCGCTTGCCGAGCTCGTGCGCGGCGGGGTCCACGTCGTACGGCGCCTCGGTCGCGGTGTGCAGCGTCCAGCCGGTCAGGTACGGCGGCTGCCGGCGAGCCCGGAGCCGGTCCACGAAAGCCTCCGGCCAGAGGTGCTGGTGGACGTCGATCATCGACCGCTCCTCGGTTTGATCAAATTGAAGCGCTTCAGCGTGTACCAAGTGAAGCGCTTCAAAGGGCGTCCTGTCAAGTTTCTGTCCGTACCCCCGGCTAGGGTCGTGGGCATGTCCGGAACCGGCCGCAGGCCAACCCTCAAGGACATCGCCGCCGAGACCGGGCTCTCGATGGCCGCCGTGTCGTACGCGCTGCGTGGTCTGCACGGCACGCCGGAGACCCGGCAGCGGGTTCAGGACGCGGCCGACCGGCTCGGGTACCAGGCCGATCCGGTCGCGCGGGCGCTCGCCTCCGGGCGCAGCGGCTCGGTCGGCGTACTGTGCGCGTCGCTGGAGGACCTGTGGCAGCAACGGGTCGCCGCCGCGCTCGGCCGCGAGCTGCTCGCCCCGGACCGGAACGCCTGGATCATCGACTCGGCCGGCGATGCCGACCGGCAACTCGAGCTCGCCCAGCACCTGGTCGACCACCGCGCCGACGCGATCGTGGTGATCCCGATCGACCCGGCCGCGAAGGGCTGGGCGGAGATCGCCGAGCAGGCACCGGTGATCGCGATCGGCGACGCCCTGCCGGGCGCGAAGGCAAAGTCCGAGGTCGTCCTCGACAACGAGACCGGCGTCACCACAGCCCTCCGCCGCCTCACCACCGCCGGCCACCACGACCTCGCCATCCTCATCCCAACCCGCCGGCTCGCCGCCGGCCAAGGCGATCTCGCCGCACCCACCTCGACCCACCGGTTGGACGTGGAGCAGTCTGATGCTGTTCAGCCTCGGCCGGTGGCCTGGCGGCCGGCTGAAGAACTCGCGCAGCGGGTGGCTGGGGAGCTTGGTCTGCGGTTGCAGTTGCTGCAGTGTCCGCATGATCTGGCCGGCGCCACCGAGGTCGCCCGTACGCTGCTGACCGGTCCGTCGCGCCCGACCGGCATCCTCGCGCTCGCCGACTCGATGGCCTTCGGCGTGTACGCGGCCGCCCGTGAGCTCGGCCTGCGCATCCCGGACGACCTCTCGCTGCTCGGCTACGACGACCAGCCGATGTCGCAGCTGCTCACGCCACCCCTGTCGACGTTCCACTGGCCACTCGACGCCCTGGTCAGTCACGTCGTCGCCCGCGTCACCTCCGCGGTCGACACCAACCGCCGGGTCCGGCGTACCACGCTCACCCCGACCCTGATCGAGCGCGGCTCGGTAGCCGCCCCGCCCACCCACTGAGCCGGGCGCCGTCAGGTCAGCGCCAATCTCCACCTTTCGAAACTAAACCAAAACACTAGACTTACCCCCCACTGTCCACCATCCGGTCACCCGTCCCACCCCCGGCCCGATCCCCATTTCGGAGGTGAACCTCCCGAAGTGCCCGTTCACCACCCGCATGCAGGTGGTGAACGGGCAACGGCGGACGTTCACGTCCCAAATGGCGCTAGCCGGAGGGGCTGACGGGTCCCCCTGACATGCCGGAAGGCCGGTCGAGCGGGTGCTCGGCCGGCCTTCGCGGGGTGCTGCGGGGTGCTGCGGGGTGTTACTTGGTGCCGAAGACCTGGAGTTCGGTCATGTCGGTGAACTTGCAGCCGCCGAAGGCCCCGTTCGGGCAGTTGGTGGCGAAGTCCGGGACCTGCGGGCTGAGCATCCAGAACCGGACGTACTGGACGCCGGTCGCGTTGCCGGTCGGGGCGACCAGGTTGTACTTGCCCCGGTTGGCGGCGCCGAACGTACCCTCCGCCGCGGTGGCCCAGGTGCTGCCGTCGGCCGAGGTCTCGATCCGGTACTGGCCGGTGGACGAGCTGCCCGGGTCGCCGCAGGTGTTCGACGGGTCGACGTTGAAGTTGCTGACGTTGACCTTCGCCGGCAGCTTGATGTCGACGTGCTTGGCGATCATGGTGTTGGTCGCCGTGCCGTTGTTGTCGCCGGTGGTGCTGCCCCAGCCGGTGCCCTGCGCGTTGTCGATGGCGAAGTCCGGCCCACACTGCGGGCTGAAGTCCGGCCCGTTGAAGCCGGCCACCGTGCCGCCGCCGGACGATGCCGCCCAGTTGCGCCGCGGCACGAAGTTCGCGCTCGCGCCCGGGCTGACCTTGACCGACTGGACGATCAGCTCGTAACCCGGCGCGGAGACGACCACCTTCGGGTACGTACCCGGAGCCACGCCGGTGATCGTGTACTTGCCGGCCGCGTCGGTCGAACCGGCGTAGTCACCGGCGTAACCGGACGAGTGGCCGCCGACGTAGACCAGCGCGCCCGCGATCGGGGCCCCGGTGTCCTTGTCCTTGACCGTGCCGCTGAGCGTGGTGGTCGCGCCTGTCGGCGGCTTGTGGAAGTCCTCCGCCGGGTAGGCGTCGCCGCCGTCGACGACACCGGCGTACCAGCCCATGCCGCGGTTGGCGAAGACCGTCCAGATGATGTCGGCGTTCTTGCCGCCGCTGGCGATCAGGTCGGCCTGGACGACCGCGTTCCGCATGTCGAGCATCGTCGGGTCGGCCGGAGCCAGCTCCATCGCCCGGGTGATGATGCTCATCGCGTACCCGCGGCCGAAGCGCTCGCGCAGGTCCCACAGCGTCTGCGCCCAGACCTCGCCGGACGAGTGCACCTCCGGCGTACCACCGATGGTCGGGAAGTCGCCGTAGGTGTAACCGCCCTTGGCGCCGTTGGCCTTGACGCAGTTCGGGCTGACCGCCTTCACCCGGCAGTCGATCGCCTCGGTCCGGAACAGCTCGCCGTGCGCGACGTACTTGCCTTCGAGGACCTCACCAGGGGCGGTGGTGTCCTTCTCCAGACCGTGCGAGACCAGGTAGTCCATCGCGTAGAAGTCGCTCCACGCCTCGCCCATCGAGCCGGCCTGGATGCTGTTCAGCGTCGAGTTGCCGGTGGCGTCGACGACCAGGCGGTTGGACAGACCGTGGGTGTACTCGTGGTACAGGATGCTGGCGTCGTTGGCGCCGCTGGCCGGTACGTACGGGTCCTGCGCGTCGGTCGCGCCCGGCTGGTGCCACAGGTACATCTGCATGGTCGGCGGGGTGCCGTCCGGCGGGGTGTTCATGTTCGCGTTGTCGATGTGGTTCGCGTCCGGGCCGCCGTCGGCACCGGTGGCCGCGCCGTCGAGCGCGTTCAGGTGCACCGGGTCGCCGCCGGCCGCGTCGAACGAGCCCGCCGCCGGGGTGAAGCTGATCGGCGGCTTCGCCAGCCAGTCGTGGAAGTTGCTGGCCAGGTAGAACGCGTTGGTGACGTCCTGGTTCATGTTCGTCTTCCAGGAGTCCGGCTTGGCCGGGTCCCAGGTGCAGATGTAGGACGCGGAGCAGAACGACGACGCGTTCGGGAAGCTGGTCAGCTTGTACTCGGCGCCGGTCCCGCTGGGCCCCGCCGTGCCGGGCACCTTGACCGTCTCACCCGCGTTCGGCTGGTTGTCGTCGTTGACGTCCGCCCAGGCGGCGACCGACGTACCCTCCAGCAGCGTCTTGGCGTTCTTCGGCAGCCACTTGTTGTAGATCAGGTTCTCGACCCGCTGGGTACCACCCTTGGCCGCGCCCGGGTAGTTGTCCTGGACGAGCGCGTCACCGTTCGCGGCGCTGGACAGGTTGCGGCGGAAGAGCAGCCCGCCGGTCTGGGCGTCGATCACGTGCGAGTACACCTTGGTGCCGCCGGCGTTCACGTACGTCAGCCAGCCCTTGCGCAGACCGTCCGCGGTGTGGAACCAGACCTGCTTGGCGGTGTCGCCGTTGCTGAAGGTGGTGCTGACCCCGGCGGACTTCGCGGTCGCGGACTTGGCCGTACCGCCGATGTCCTCGATGGCGGCGCTGCGGGCGGCCGAGGCGCTCAGCTTCGGCGCGGCGGCGGCGGAGCGGGACTGCGCCGCCGAGGCCAGGCCGGAAACCGGCGAGCCCATCACGGAGACCAGCTGGCCGTGCTTGGTCACGTTGGCCTTCAGGCCGTTGCCGAACACCTCGACCCCGTCGACGACCTGGGACCAGAAGATGTGGTGCGTACCGAGGTCGTCGACGTAGTCCTTGCGCAGCTTCAGCGTGCCGAGGTCGGCGGCGGAGAGCTTGAAGACCTCCGGGTGCGCCTTGACGTAGTCGAGGACGATGGTCTCGGCCTTCTTACCGCTCTTGCCGGTGAGGAAGCCGTTCAGCTTGGTGACCTGGGCCGGCGTACCGGTGTTCGGGTCGAGCTCGACGACACCCTGGGTGCCGAGCGAGTTGCGGAACTTCTCCGAGGCCGCCGTCTCCTTGCCGGCCACCTTCGCGGACCGCGCGTAGGTGGTCTTGGCGTTCGGCGTCCGGGCGTCGTAGTAGCCCTTCTGCTCCTTGCCGCCGAAGTTCTCCGACTGGGCGGGCTTGGCCGGGTCGGGCTTCGCGGTTTGCGCGGCGTTCGCGCCGGTGGCCGTCATGGCCAGCACGGTCGCGGCCGCGGAGACGGCGGAGACTGCCAGGAGCCCCCGCCCTCTGCGTGATGTGGTCACAGCAAATCTCCATGGAGTTCGTGATCTGCGGGTCGCCCTCCACGACCCGTCCCGGGGGCTGACATTAAGCCTGCGGGGGCGTCCGGGGAAGAGAAATCTCCGGATTGCCTGGGAGTTGAGGGTTGTCCTTCGTGCCCGGAACAGTACTAGTAGTGACCGGAAAGTTGCACACAGCCACTGCCCGGTCACTACCAGTGTCGAAATCGATCAGAAAGCGCCGGTGCCGTTCGGCGTACCAAGACCGGTCGGACCGTCCCACCCGGCCCGGGCGTTGCACCACTGCGTCGTCGGGCACGAGCCGTTGCTGCCGCTCGTCACGTCGAACAGCGAACCCGGATGGGCGTACGGCAACGCGTTCGCGTACCCGGCGGTGTTGCCGGACAGGGCGTACACCGAGGCGATGATCGGCGCGGCCTCACTCGTACCGCCGAACTGCGCCCAGGTCGACGCCGTCCTGCTGGTCGGGTAGTAGATCGCCATCCCGCCCTTGGCCGGATCGGCCGCGGCGGAGACGTCGGCCATCGCCCGCTTCGAGCAGCCGGTGCCGAACGACGCGGCCGCGCTCAACGCGGTGTTGTACGTCGAGCACCCCGATCCGGCGCCGCTCCAGACGGTCTCGCTCCAGCCCCGAGAGTTGCTCGCGGCAACCAACGAGGTACCACCGACGGCGGTCGTGTACGACGACGACGCCGGGTAGCTGCCACCCTGGTAGCCGTTGTCACCGGTCGATGCGGTGACGGCGATCCCCGGGTGGTTGTAGTAGCTGCCGTACGTCGAGTCGGCCGCGTCACTGCCGCCGTAACTGTTGGAGATGGCAACAACCCCGGCCTGCTTGGACGCCGTCACGACCGCGGCACCGAGGTCCGCGAAGCCCGCCGACTTGGCCTGGACGACGATGATCTTCGCGTCCGGCGCGGCCGCCGAGACCGCATCCACGTCGAGCGCCTGCTCACCCGCCCAGCCGACGTTGAACTTCGGCAACGCGGTGCCGCCGGTCTGGTCGATCACGCGCAGGCAGCCGTTGGCCGTCGTACACGCCGACAGGCCGAACTGGGAGCGGTAGACGCCGAGGTCCCGTTCGAGATTCGGATAGCCGTACGCGTCCACGATGGCGACCGTCCGGCCGCCGGCGCTGAGGCCGTTGAGTTTGTAGGCGTCGCGCAGACCGGTAGGGGTGAGACCGGTCGAGGGCGGCGCGGCGGAAGCCGGTGCGACGCCGTTCGCGTCGACGAGCTTGATCGCGTTGCAGACCGCGGTGTGTGCGGTCCTGGCGGCGGAGCAGACCTTGGCGGCATGCTTCCCGGCGGTGTACGGGGCGGGGGCCGCGACGGCTCCCTGGACGGTCAGTCCGGCGACGGCGAGAGCACCGACACCCAGGGCGGACACGAGAATCCGTTGCCTCAACTGGACTCCTCGAGTTGTGGCCGGACCTCCGCCCGAGCTTCCCGTACTGCCGGGGGGGGGCGGAGACCGGCAATGGTTGGGATACTTCGCATCGTCCGCCCGCCGGTGATCCCGGGGCCAGCGATCGGACCGCTGACATCTGTCATGGGTGCACCCATGACATCTCACCCGGCCGGCGCCGGTTTTCCGCCTGAGCCCGGCAGCCGCGGCAGGCCCCGGCGCGGCGAAGGATTCCCCCTGAGTTTTCCCGGTCCGGACCCTTGACACCGTTTCGGCCGCCGGGCCTATGCTGACCGAACTTGTGAGAAATCGATTTCCCCGTGCGCTGGAGGACGGTCATGAATCAGCCCCTGCTCAGCCGGCGACGCTTCATACAGACGACCGGGGGTACGGCGCTCGCCGCCTCGCTGGCGGCCTGTGGTGGCGGCAACGGCAGCGGCGGTTCCGGCACCAAGGAACTGTCGTTCGTCTACATGGGCACGGCCGAGCAGCAGGCCACCTGGAACAAGCTGTTCGCGAAGTTCACCGAGCAGCATCCGGAGATCAAGCTCAAGGCCGAGGGCATCCCGCTGTCCAACTGGGGTGACTTCTTCAACAAGCTGTCCACCCGGATCGCCGGCGGCCAGGTCCCGGACGTGATCCAGATCGCCACCGAGGGGCAGCGGCTGTTCGCCTCGAAGGGCCTGCTCGCGCCGCTCGACGACTACATCAAGAAGGACCAGTCGACGATCGACGAGTACTACGCCGACATGGACCCGAACCTGATCGAGTGGGACAAGAAGTACGCCTCCACCGACGGCAAGACGTACTACCTGCCGGGCGAGTTCAACACGATGTGCATGTGGTACTCGAAGGACCTCTTCGCCAAGGCCGGCGTGCCGGAACCGACGCCGAAGTGGACCTGGGACGACTTCCGGCACGCGTGCGAGCAGATCAAGACGAAGACGGGCGCGTTCGGGTACGCGGCCGACTCGGCGTACTTCGGCGCGATCATGCCGTGGCTGCTCACCAACGGGACCAGCAGCTTCAGCGAGGACTGGTCGAAGCCCACGTTCGACGACCCGAAGGCGATCGAGGCGGCGGAGTTCAACCGCAAGCTCGTCGCCGACAAGCTGTCGCCGCCGCCCGGTGGAACGTTCGACGCGTTCACCGCCGCCGCGCAGGGCAAGCTGGCAATGTTCGGCGGCGGCCGCTGGCCGATCATCAGCATCCGGAACCTGAAGGCGACCGCGAAGATGGGCATCGTGCCGTGGCCGACGAAGGTCGAGCAGGGCTCGCCGGTCGGCTGGAACGGGTACCCGATCCTGAAGGCGTCGAAGAAGAAGGACGACGCCTGGACGTTCATCAAGTTCCTGATCTCCAAGGAAGGTTCGTCGACGTTCGCGCAGCTCGGCGGCACGATCGTGCCGGCCCGGAAGTCGATCGCGAACAGTCAGTCGTTCCTCACCGACGCGCCGAAGGGCACCGAGTACCTGTACCAGGCACTCAGCTACGCGACGCCGATCCCGTCGCCGGACAAGGGCGCCGCGGTCCAGAAGGCGATCGAGGACGGCTGGAAGCAGGTTCTGACCGGCAACGCGCAGCCTGCCGACGCGCTCGGCAAGGCGCAGACCGCGCTGGAGGGATTGGTCTGAGCCGCCGCCTGAATCCCCACCCGAAGCCTCACAAGCAGCGCCAGGAGTGGTTGCCGGGCTACTTGTTCATCAGCCCGGCCGTGCTGCTCTTCCTGGTCTTCGTCGCGCTGCCACTGCTCGCCGCGTTCGGCCTCAGCCTGTTCCACTGGGACCTGCTCAGTACGCCCGAGTTCGCCGGACTGGACAACTTCAAGCAGCTCGTACAGGACTCGGCGACCATCCGCGCGGTGCTCAACACCTTCGTGTTCGCGCTCGCGTCGGTGGTCACGCACGTCGGTATCGGCATGCTGCTCGCGCTCGGCGTCCACCGGACGATGACCCGCGGCACCAAGTACTTCGTCCGGACCGCGTTCTTCTTTCCGTTCCTGGTCTCCTGGGCGGCGGTCGCGCTGCTCTGGAAGTACGTGCTGGACCCGACCTTCGGGATCGCGGCGTACTACCTGTCGTCGTCGACGAACTGGCTGGCCTCGCCGACCTGGGCGCTGCCGACGCTGATCGTGGTCGACTGGTGGCACACCATCGGGTACACCTTCATCATCCTGCTGGCCGGTCTGCAGACGGTCCCGGCGCAACTGCTCGAGGCGGCCCGGGTGGACGGCGCGAACGCGTGGTGGCGGTTCTGGAGCGTGACGCTGCCGGTGATGTCGCCGACGATCTTCTTCGCCACCGTGATCACGTTCATCGGCGCGTTCCAGATCTTCGACCCGATGGTGATCATGACCCAGGGCGGACCGGACGGCGCGACCCGGAGCATCGTCCAGTACACGTACGAGAAGGGCTTCCAGGCCTTCGAGGTCGGGTACGCGGCCGCCCTGTCGCTGGTGCTGTTCGTGGTGATCATGATCGTGACCGGTCTGCAGTTCCGGCTGAGCCGACGGTGGGTGCACCAGTGAAGGGCCGGCTGCTCGACCTCGTCCTGGTGCTCGCCGGTCTCGTCATGATCGCGCCGCTGGTCTGGCTGATCGTGACCGCGTTGTCGGAGCCGATCAACGCGTTTCAGCTGCCGCCGCAGTGGATTCCGCGACCGCCGACGCTGCAGAACTTCCAGCAGGTGCCCGACCTGATCCCCTTCGCGCGGATGGCCTGGAACAGTGTGCAGATCGCGGTCATCACGACCGCCGGCGCTTTGCTGACCAGCGCCTTGGCCGCGTACGCGTTCAACCGGCTGCGCTTTCCGGGCCGGGACCAGATCTTCTCCGTACTGCTCGCGGCGCTGGTCGTGCCCGTGCAGCTGACCGTGGTGCCGATCTTCATCATGATGCGCTGGCTGCACCTGGTCGACACGACGGTGGCGATCTGGCTGCCCGCGTTGGTGAACGTGTTCGGGATCTTCTTTCTCCGGCAGTACATCTCGTCGATTCCGCGTGAGTTGGACGAGGCCGCGATCATGGACGGCGCGGGGCATTTCTGGATTCTGTTCCGGGTGATTCTTCCGCTGTCCCGTCCGGGCCTGACCGCGCTCGGGATCTTCGTCTTCGAGGCGTCCTGGAACAACTTCTTCTGGCCGTACATCTTCCTGTCGTCGCCGGAGAAGATGACGCTGCCGGTGGGGTTGGTGTCGTTGCAGGGTGCGGTGGGTGGCGGCCCGGCGGTTGCGTTGTTCGCGGCAATCACTCTGGTCGTGCTGCCGATCCTTGTGCTGTTCCTGATCTTCCAGCGCTCGTTCATCGCATCGATCGCGACCACCGGGCTGCGCGCATGACCAATCACTTGCCGGCCGCGTTCAAGGCGCTGTGGCACGAGCTCCCGCTGGTCGCAGCCTCAGGCGTACTGGTCTGTACGGCAACCGCTGTCGTCGTCCTGCTCAGTCCAGGGATCTCACCGCTCAGCGTGCTACTCGGTGCCATCGTCATCTCTCCGGTCTGGGCCGGTGTGATCGCGACCACCGATGCGGTTGTGCTGAAAGATCGCGGCGGTGTTCCACAACTGTTGAGGAACCTGTGGAAAAACTCGGCCGCCGGACTGGAGGTGGGGATCGTTCCGGGCCTGGTGGTGGCCGTTGCCTTGGTCAACTGGCATGCGATCTCTCCAGTCTTCGCGGTCCCCTTCGCGATCAGCGGCTGCGCCGGCGTGCTCCTACTACTCGCCTCTTGCTACGCCTTCAGCCTCCGCGTGACTTCAGGACTGCGTGGCAAACGACTCTGGTTCACCGCGCTTCACCTGGTCGCCCGTGCCCCCATGGTTCCGCTCGGCGTGCTGGCACTCGCCTTTGTCGCGCTTCTGCTCGGTACCTCAGTAACCGCTTCGCTCCTGCTGCTCGCACCCGGTCCGGTGGCGTTGTTCGCCTCTGCCGGTACATGGACGGAGAAAGATGCACTACACCGGTGACAACCTTCGACACTTCGCACTGCCGCTGGGAGGTGTTGGTACTGGCACGGTCGCTCTAGCGGGCAACGGTGCACTACGCCAATGGCAACTGCACAACGTTGGCAACCACGAGGGTCACGTACCCGACAGCTTCTTTGCGATCCGGCTGTCCCAGGTAGAACCGCCGTTGGACGAGATCCGGTTGCTGCAAGGTCCTTCCCAGCAGCCCAGCAACACTCCGCTCGTCACGGATGATCTGGTACCCGCCGGTGAATCGCGGTTGCAGGAGATCATCCAACCCGTCGGTTTATCCACAGTCACTGCCACTTATCCCCAGGCGCATGTGGACTACTCGACCGATCTGCCAGTCGCGATCAGCCTGGATGTGTTCAATCCGCTGGTGCCGGCAGACGCGGCGGCCAGCTCATTGCCGGTCGTGGCGTTCACCTTCACGTTGCACAACCCGGGTCACCTCGCCGTACGCGGCAAGCTCGCCGGTGCATTGCAGAACTCGGTCGGATGGGATGGCGTCACGCCGATCGACGGCGTCTCCTGCAGCGCGTACGGCGGGAACACGAACCGGGTGCGTCGAGGTGACTGGACTTCGCTGGTGCTGGAAAACTCCACCCTGCCTCAGGATCACCCTGCCTGTGGACAACTTGTGCTGGCGACCGATCGGGCCGATGCGCTGGTTTATCCACAGTGGACCCGGCCGGAGGAGTTCGTTGCCTTCCTCAACGGTCCGGTGACCCCGGCCTCCGGTGCCAGCGCGGCAGGTAGCACCTGGAACGGTGGTTTGGCAGTTCCGTTCCACCTGGAACCTGGTGAGACCAAACACGTCCGGTTCCTGATCGCATGGCACTTCCCAAACCGATATGTCGACTTCAACCAGTTCGGTCCGCATCCGGAGTACGGTCACAGCCGCTTCTGGTTGGGCAATGCGTACACCCGTCGTACGCCGGATGCCGTGGCGGTGGCCGATGCCTTCATTCCACGCTGGTCGGAGCTGGCTGGGCTTACAAACGACTGGGTCAAGGCGTTTGAGTCGAGCAGTCTGCCCGGGGAGGCCGGTGCGCGACTCGCTGCGCTCGCCGCCGACGTACGCAGCCCCACGGTGTTCCAGACCGCCGACGGTGACGTACTCGGCTTCGAGGGCGTGCTCGGTGCGTCCACAGTGATGTGGGGTGGACGGTACGGCGGCTCGTGCCCGTTGAACTGCACGCACGTGTGGAACTATGAGCAGACGCTATCTCGGTTGTTCCCGTCGTTGGAACAGAACATGCGGGACACCGAGTACGACGTGATGCAGGCACCGGAGGGGTACATCCCGCACCGGGTCCGTGCACCGCTGTACATGAAGCAGCTGTGGGACGTGGTGATCGGCGGACCAGAAGAGCCCGCACTAGATGGCATGCTCGGTACAGTGCTCAAGACGTACCGCGAGGTACGCCAGGGTGCCGGTCTGGACTGGCTGGGTCGCCGGTGGCCCGGTGTGGTTCGGCTGCTCGACCACATCCATGGCAAGTGGGTACGCGACGGTGTGCTGCGGGGTATCCAACCGAGTACGCATGACATCGACCTGTGCGGTGTGAACTCGTTCATGGGCACGCTGTGGCTCGCAGCCCTTCGTGCGGCTGAGGAGATGGCGTTGCTACTCGGGGAGGACAGTAAGGAGTACCGCACGCTGTTCGAGGCCGGCAGCAAGGCGTACGACGAGCTGCTGTTCACCGGCGAGTACTACCGGCAGATCCTGGACCCTGACGAGACACGTGACTTCCAGTGGGGCGACGGCTGCCTGGCGGATCAGCTGATCGGCCAGTGGTGGGCGCACCAATTGGACCTGGGTTACATCCTTCCGGCTGACCATGTACGGACCGCGCTGCGGAATGTAGTACGCCACAACCTGCGCACCGGCTTCCGCGACTTCGACCACCCGTACCGTGAGTTCGCCGACGAGGACGACACCGGTCTACTGATGTGTACCTGGCCGCACGGTGGCCGTCCGGACATCCCCACCCGGTACTGCGACGAGGTGTGGACCGGTTCGGAGTACCAGGTCGCCGCCCACTGTCTGTACGAAGGCCTCACCGACGAGGGCATGTCCATCCTGCAAGGCCTCTGGTCCAGGTACGACGGCACCCGCCGCAATCCCTTCAACCCAATCGAGTGCGGCGACCACTACATCCGCAACGCCGCCGGCTGGTCAGTGCTGGAAGCCCTGACCGGTTACCAGTACAACGCCCTCACCAGAACCATCACCTTCGCCCCGCTCGACCTCGCCCGTACGGACGGCACGTGGGGTTTCCCTTTCACCACCAACACCGGCTGGGGCATCATCACCCACACCGGAAGCACAGTGACACTGACCTGCAAGTCCGGTCAGCTCGACGTACGCACGATCCACGTCGACGGGACCGCGTACGCGATCGATGCGGCGATCGTGCCCGGTACGCCACTAGTACTGGAGAAATAGGTGAGTGCCGGCCGTCCGGCAACGCCACCGGACGGTCGGCACTCGATCAGAGGAGTCCTAGTTCGGCGGACTCGGTGTCGGTGAAGAGGCGGGAGCGGATCAGGAAGCGGACGCCCTCCGGGGCCTCCACCGAGAATCCGCTGCCGCGGCCTTTCACCACGTCGACAGTGAGCTGGGTGTGCTTCCAGTACTCGTACTGGTTCGCGGACATCCAGAAGCCGATCGGCTTCTCGACGCCGTCGACCGCCAGGTCACCGAGATGCACGTCCGCCGACCCCGTTCTGAATTCACCGTCCGGGTAGCACATCGGCGAACTGCCGTCGCAGCATCCACCGGACTGGTGAAACATCAGCGGACCGTGCATCCCGGTGAGGCGACGCAACCACTCCGCCGCCTCGTCGGTGAGCAACACCTTCTCGACCATGTGCTCAGAAGAACCCGAGCTTCGAAGGGCTGTAACTGACCAGCAGGTTCTTCGTCTGCTGGTAGTGGTCGAGCATCATCTTGTGGTTCTCCCGGCCGATCCCGGAGTTCTTGTACCCACCGAACGCCGCGTGCGCCGGGTAGGCGTGGTAGTTGTTCGTCCACACCCGACCGGCCTGGATCTCCCGCCCGGCGCGGTACGCGGTGTTGATGTCCCGCGACCAGACGCCCGCGCCCAGCCCGTACAGGGTGTCGTTGGCGATCTTCATCGCGTCCGCGTAGTCGTCGAACTTGGTCACCGAGACGACCGGCCCGAAGATCTCCTCCTGGAAGATCCGCATCTTGTTGTCGCCCTCGAAGATGGTCGGCTGGATGTAGTACCCGCCGGCCAGGTCGCCGTCGAGCTCGGCCCGCGCGCCGCCGGTGACCACCCGGGCGCCCTCTTCCTTGCCGATCCCGATGTAGGCGAGGATCTTCTCGTACTGGTCGTTGCTGGCCTGGGCGCCCATCATCGTGTCGGTGTCCAGCGGGTTGCCGAGCTTGATCGCCCGGGTCCGCTCGGTCGCGTCACCGAGGAACTGGTCGTAGATCGACGACTGGATCAGCGCGCGGGAAGGGCACGTACACACCTCGCCCTGGTTCAGCGCGAACATCGCGAACCCTTCGAGCGCCTTGTCGTAGAAGTCGTCCCGCGACGACGCCACGTCGGCGAAGAACACGTTCGGGCTCTTGCCGCCGAGCTCCAGCGTGACCGGGATGATGTTCTCGGACGCGTACTGCATGATCAGCCGCCCGGTCGTGGTCTCACCAGTGAACGCGACCTTGGCGACTCTGTTGCTGGAGGCAAGCGGTTTGCCGGCCTCGACGCCGAACCCGTTGACGATGTTCAGCACGCCCGGCGGCAGCAGATCGTGGATCAGCTCCATCAGTACGTGGATGGAGGCCGGCGTCTGCTCGGCCGGCTTCAGCACCACCGCGTTGCCGGCCGCGAGCGCCGGCGCCAGCTTCCAGGTCGCCATCAGGATCGGGAAGTTCCACGGGATGATCTGCGCGACCACGCCGAGCGGCTCGTGGAAGTGGTACGCGATCGTGTCGTCGTCGATCACCGACACCGAGCCCTCCTGGGCCCGCAGCGCACCGGCGAAGTAGCGGAAGTGGTCGACCGCCAGCGGCAGGTCGGCGGCCAGCGTCTCCCGGACGGCCTTGCCGTTGTCCCAGCTCTCGGCGACCGCGAGCAGCTCGAGGTTCGACTCGATCCGGTCGGCGATCCGGGTCAGGATGTTGGCGCGCTCGGCCGGCGAGGTACGCCCCCAGCCGGGCGCGGCGCCGTGCGCGGCATCCAGCGCGGCCTCGACGTCCTCGGCCGTGCCGCGGGCGATCTCGGTGAAGGTCTGACCGGTGACCGGAGTCGGGTTCTCGAAGTACCCGCCCTTGACCGGCGGCACCCATTCGCCGCCGATGTAGTGCTCGTAGCGCGATTTGTACGTGACCGGGCTGCCATCCTGCCCGGGAGCTGCGAAGATCGTCATAGGTCCTCCTTGACACCAGGTCGACACAGCGACGTTGGACCGAACCTAGGCGCGGGGACGTTGCATCGACGTTGCATGCGTACGGGCGTACTGCGGAGTGAGGCGGATGGACACAGCGGACCAGGCTCGCCGGCTGAGCGAGCTGTACGAAGAGGTGCTCGGCGGCGGCCGCGTACCGGGTGTGCCGCGCCCGCTCGTCGCCGCCTCCTGGGAGCGCTCCCTCGCCGCCGCCGTCGACCCTGAGGCGGACGCGGCCGCGGTCGTCCTTGATCCCGACGTGCTCGCCGCGCTGCGCGCGAATCATCCGCTGCAAGCCGTCCTGCCGGTGCTGCGGCAGACGTTGACGACGATCGCCGACGAGGCGTCGCACATCATGATCATCACCGACGCGCAGGGGATGATCCTGTGGCGCGAAGGTTCCGCGCAGGTCAAACGACAGGCCGACCGGATCGCACTGTCCGAGGGCGCGATCTGGGCCGAGGACCAGATCGGCACCAACGGGATGGGTACGGCGCTCGCGGTCGGCCAGCCGGTACAGATACATTCCGCCGAGCACCTCGTACGCCGAATCCACGAGTGGACCTGCGCGGCCGCGCCCGTACACGATCCCGACACCGGGAAGCTGCTCGGTGCCGTCGACGTCTCCGGCCCGTTGCGGACCGTCCATCCCGCGATGGTCGCGTTGGTGACGGCGGCGGCCCAGCTCGCCGAAGGACAGTTGCGGGTCCGGATGGCCGCCGCCGACGAAATGCTGCGTGCTCGCAACATGCGGCATCTGATGGCGCTCGGCAACGCACCCGGCGCACTACTGACCCCGACCGGCCGCGTACTCGCGGTGCAGCCGCTCGAATGGCTGCCCGATCGGCTCGTCGTACCCGACGGCGCGGAGCGGATCGACCTCGGCGACGGGCGCGAGGGTCTGGTCGAGCGGTTGGACGAGGGGTTCCTGCTGCGGATGCCTGGGTCGCCGGTGCGGCGGTTGCGGCCGACATTGCGGCTGAAGCTACTCGGCTCCGGTCAACCGATTGCTGTGGTCGGCGGTCGCGAGATCGCGCTCACCTTGCGGCGGGCCGAAGTACTCGCGCTGTTGTTACTGCATCCGACCGGGCTGACCGCGGAGCAGCTGATGCTTCAGCTCTACGGCGACGAAGGCAACCCGACAACCGTACGCGCCGAGATGCACCGGCTGCGAAACCTGCTCGGCGGTGGCGTACTCGACACGAAGCCGTACCGGATCATCGCCGACGTGACGGGCGACGTGACCGACGTACAAACAGCCATCCGCGAAGGCGATCTGGGCGCGGCGCTCGAGCTGTACGCCGGGCCGCTGCTCGCGCGCTCGGACGCACCCGCGCTGCGCGCCGAACGGGACGAGCTCGAAGCGACCGTCCGGCGCGCGGTGCTCGACGCCGATGACCCCGATCTGCTCTGGCGTTTCGCCCAGACCCCGACCGGCGCCGAGGACCTGGAGATCTTCGAGCTGCTCGACGCCCACCTCCCCGCCACCGACCACCGCCGCCCCGCGGTCACGGCCCGGCTGCACCGTCTGGACGCCCTCTAAGAGTTCCGAGACGCCCTCTAAGCTCGCCACGTGACGAAGCCGATCCCGCGCGCGGAGAGCCAGGCCCGGACTCGCGAACGATTGCTGGCGGCGGCCGCCGAGCTGTTCGCCGAACGCGGCGTGCACGGAGCATCCGTCGAGCAGATCGCCGAACGGGCCGGTTACACCCGCGGCGCCTTCTACGGGAACTTCGCCGGCAAACCCGAGCTGGTCGCTGCGCTGCTGGACGAGCGGACGCAGCGGGAGTACGCCGAGATCGTCGCGATCGTCGCCGGCCCAGACCCGGTCGCCGCCCTCCGCGACTGGCACCGGCGGCGTACCGCCAACGAATCCGGCTGGCTCACCTTGCGACTCGAACTCCTCCTGTACGCGGTCCGGTCCGGAGGTGCCGTCCGTGACCAGGTCCGAGCCCGCGAACGCTTCGCCCGCGCCGCCCACGCCGAAGGCCTCCGCCGCGCTGGTCCTGAAACCGGCCAGCAGGACAGCGCCGGCCTCGAGCAGCTCGCGCTGATCGTGCACGCGCTCGAGGACGGTCTGCTGATCCAGCGCGCGATCGACCCCGACGCCGTACCCGCCGAGGCAGTCGTCGACGCATACCTGAAAATCACCCGCGCCTGGCTGGAGTAACTCAGATACAGTTCTGTATATGAACTCCGTACGCACCTTCCGCGTCATCGTCCGCGGCGAGTTCACCGGACTGACCGCGGACCAGCGCGACCAGCTCCGCGCCGAGATCGCCCAGCACGACCTCCTCCTGGCCACCTACAGCGAAGCCGGCGACCTCTCGTACGACGAGTCGCTGCGGCCGTTCACCATCCGCTGCCAGGTGGTCCAGCCCGCCGACCGCCCCGACCAGGACGCCATCGACCACGGCCTGCTGACCGCCGGCGACCTACTCGACCAGCGCGGTCTCCCCCACCACCGCCTTCGCGCGACCGCCACCTGCTTGGAGGACATCAAGATCCCCCATCGGAAGCGGACTGGTAAAATATCCACGACATGATCTACGATGCGCGTGAGAAAATTTCCATCCCGGTGGCTGCCGGGTCACTGCCGAAGACCAAACTTCGAAGTGACGAGGCCGACACCTCCATGACTGACGAGTAACCAACCAATAACATCGCTGGTATGCAGATCCTCGCCATCGTCGTCTCGCTCGCGGTGACCCTCGTCGCCGTCGCGTTGTTCGGCAAGACGATCGGACACATCGTGTCCGTGATCAAGCTCGGGCAGCCGGCCGCCCGGACCGACGAGCCGGGCAAGCGGACGGTCACCCTGGTCAAGGAATCCCTCGGCCACACCCGGATGCTGCAGTGGAGTCACATCGGGGTGATGCACTGGTTCGTCGCCTTCGGGTTCATCGGGCTGGTCCTGACCCTGGTGACCGCGTTCGGCCAGCTGTTCGACCCGCACTGGGCGCTGCCGATCATCGGGCACTGGTTCGTGTTCGAGTGGGTCAGCGAGGCCCTCACCTGGACCGGTCTGATCTCGATCATCGGCCTGATGATCTACCGGCTGATGCACCTGCCGCGCGGTGACAAGCCACGTTCGTCCCGGTTCTACGGTTCGACGTCCTGGCAGGCGTACTACGTCGAGTACACGATCCTCGGCGTACTGATCTGCATCCTGCTGCTCCGCGGCCTGGAGTACCAATTGGGCGAGCAGGACAAGTTCCACTTCCCGATGACGTTCTTCCTCGGCAGCGGCTTCTTCGGCGGGCTGAGCGAGCACGGCCTGGAGAACGCGGTCTACCTGGTCGCGATGATCAAGATCCTGATCTCGTTCGCCTGGATGATCACGATCTCGCTGAACGCGACGATGGGCGTCGCCTGGCACCGCTTCACCGCCTGGCCGAACATCTGGTTCAAGCGCGAGGCCGACGGCGGTACGGCCCTGGGCGCGCTGCAGCCGATCATGGTCAACGGCGCCCCGATCGACTTCGAGAACATCGACGAGCTCGACGAGGACGCGGCGCTCGGCGTCGGCAAGGTCGAGGACTTCACCTGGAAGGGCTTGCTCGACTTCACCACCTGCACCGAGTGCGGCCGCTGCCAGTCGCAGTGCCCGGCCTGGAACACCGACAAGCCACTGTCGCCGAAACTGATCATGATGGGCCTGCGCGAACACGCGTACGCGAAGGCGCCGTACCTGCTGGCGTCCTCCGACGACGATCGCAAGTCGCTCTCGCAGCTCGTGCTCGACGAGCAGGAGAAGCCGTTGGTCGGCCCCGCGGACGTTGCGGTCATCGACGAAGAGGCTCTGTGGGCGTGTACGTCGTGCGGCGCGTGCGTACAGCAGTGCCCGGTCGACATCGAGCACGTCGACGCGATCATGGACATGCGCCGCTACCAGGTACTGATCGAGTCGTCGTTCCCGTCCGAACTCAACGGACTGTTCAAAGGCCTGGAAAACAAGGGCAATCCGTGGAACATGAACCCGTCCGGCCGGATGGACTGGGCCAAGGACCTGCCGTTCGAGGTCAAGCAGGTCGGCACGGACGTGGAGTCGCTGGACGAGGTCGACTACCTGTTCTGGGTCGGCTGCGCCGGTGCGTTCGAGGACCGCGCCAAGAAGACCACGCAGGCGGTCGCGGAGCTGCTGAACATCGCGGGCGTTTCGTTCGCCGTACTGGGTGATGGCGAGACGTGTACCGGCGACCCGGCTCGGCGGTCCGGTAACGAGTTCGTGTTCCAGCAGCTGGCGATGCAGAACGCCGAGGTGTTCAAGGAGACAGGCGTACGCAAGGTGGTCTCGACCTGCGCGCACTGCTTCAACACGTTGAAGAACGAGTACTCCCAGCTGGGCGTCGAGCTCGACGTCATCCACCACACCCAGCTGCTGAACCGGCTGGTCCGGGACGGGAAGCTGACCCCGGTCGCGCCGGCCGACAGTTCGCTCAACGGGCAGAAGATCACCTACCACGACCCGTGCTACCTCGGTCGCCACAACCAGGTGTACGACGCCCCGCGCGAACTGCTCGACATCATCCCGGGCGCCGAGTACGCCGAAATGCCGCGCAACCAGACGAAGTCGTTCTGCTGCGGCGCGGGCGGCGCGCGGATGTGGATGGAGGAGAAACTCGGCACCCGGATCAACCTGAACCGGACCACTGAGGCGGTCGAGACCGGCGCCGACAAGATCGCCACCGGCTGCCCGTTCTGCCGGGTGATGCTGTCCGACGGCCTCACCGCCAAGCAGGCCGACGGTTCGGCTCGCGAGTCGGTCGAGGTGCAGGACGTCGCGCAGCTGCTGCTGACTTCTGTAAAGCGTTCGGAAAGCTGAGCTGCAACTAGCTGCAAAACCCTTCCTCCCCGGGCGGTCCAGACCATAAACTCCGACGGCTCTGCACCGCCCCGGGGAGGAAACTCAGATGAAACGTCGCGCCCTGCTGGCCGTCGTGGTCGCCGTACCACTGGCCCTCGGCCTCGCCGCCTGCGATCACCAGCCGACCGGCTACCGGCCGTCCGCGCCGACCGATGCGCCGACGGTCAGCAAGACGGTCAAGTAGGCCGCATCCGGCCATTTTCCCACCCTGTTGTGTGAACTTCTCGTAATCTCCCGTTACGGATGTGATCACCTCCAACTGATCGGGTGGGCCGATGCGGAGTACACGACGCAACTTCCTCACTGTCAGCGGAGCGGCGGCCGCGCTCGCGCTGGCCGGCAACCTGCCGGAGATCCGGGCCGCGGCGGCCGGCTGGACCGGCCGCCCGGACCGGCGTGACCCGTTCACGCTCGGCGTCGCGTCCGGCGACCCGCTGCCCGACGCGGTGGTGATCTGGACCCGGCTGGCCCCGGATCCACTCGCGCCCTTCGGCGGCATGGATCGGCGACCGGTCGAAGTCCAGTGGCAGGTCGCCGAAGACGAACAGTTCCACCGGGTCGTACGCCATGGAACGGCGAAGGCACAACCAGAGTCGAGCCACTCGGTGCACGTCGACGTACGCGGACTGCGGCCGTGGCGGCACTACTGGTACCGCTTCCGGGTGAACGGGCAGCTCAGTCCGGTCGGCCGGACGAAGACCGCGCCGGCGTACGACGCGCAACTGGCCTCGCTCTCGCTGGCGTTCGCGTCCTGTCAGGCGTGGTGGGAAGGCTGGTACACCGCGTACGCCGATATGGCGAAGCGGGACCACGACGTGGTGTTCTTCCTCGGCGACTACATCTACGAGTTCGGCATCGACCGGGGCATCCGGCCGCATTCGAACGAGCCGTACATCACCCAGCAGACCGTGACGCTCGACGAATACAGGCAGCGGTACGCGGCGTACAAGCTCGACCCGGATCTGCAGAACGCGCACGCCCGCGCGCCGTGGGTCGTCACGCTCGACGATCACGAAGTCGTCGACAACTGGGCCGACGAAGCGCATCCGAGTGCGCCGCCGGCGCAGTTCCTGGTCCGGCGCGCGAACGCGTTCCGCGCGTACTGGGAGCACATGCCGCTGCGGCTCGCGCAGTTGCCGAAAGGGCCGGACATGCAGCTGTACCGACGGATTCGGTACGGGCGACTGGCCGAGTTCAGCGTGCTCGACACGCGGCAGTACCGGTCGGATCAGGCGTACGGCGATGGAACCAAGGCGCCCGGGCCGGAGACGAAGGACCCTGCCCGCACCATCACCGGTGCGGCGCAGGAGAAGTGGCTGCTGGACGGATGGACGGCCTCACAATCCCGGTGGAACGTGATGGCGCATCAGACCGCGATCGCCCGGCTGGACACGAAGGACGGTCCGGAAGTACTCGTTCCGATGGACACCTGGGACGGGTACGAGGCGTCGCGCGACCGTGTTCTTGGTGGCGCGGCGCAGCGGAAGGTACGCAACCTGGTGTCGATCGCGGGCGACCTTCACCGCAGTGTCGCGTCCGATCTGAAGCTCGACTTCACCGATCCTTCGTCGGCAACCGTCGGCGCCGAGTTCGTCGGTACGTCGATCACCTCCGGGATCGACGGGCAGGACCTGGACGCCGGCGGCGCGACGCTGCTGCGGGAGAACCCGCACATGAAGTTCGGCAACTTCCAGCGCGGGTACGTGAGCTGCACGATCACGCCGCGGCAGTGGATCTCCGACTATCGCGTCGTCGACAAGGTGTCCGTCCAAGGCGGCACCGTCAGTACCCGCGCCAAACTCCTGGTCGAGGACGGCCGCCCCGGCATCTCGGAGGTCCAGCAATGAAGCTCCCCCGCCAAACCGTCGTCGCGGCCGGCACCTTGCTGGCGGCCGCCCTGCTCGGCTCCGGGTCGATGCCCAAGGCAACTTCCGACGTGGCGGTGAGTGTCATGCCGTCGCAGCTCAGCGTCGTTGGTCTGCCCTGCTTTCCGAGCACGCTGAACCTGACCATGACGAACACCGGAACCAAGGACCGGTACGCCGATCTGACGCTGACTCCGAACGGGCCGCTGCAGTTGTCGCGTACGTTGTTCTCGTCGTGGTTACCGGCGGTCGATCCGGATCAGCCGGTGTCCGCGCCGGTCGAGGTGCGCGTACCCAGGGACGCCAAGCCCGGGACGTACCGGATCGGCGTCGAGGTCGACCGCAACCGGCTGACCGTCCCCGTGACCGTGAACCCGCTGCCCACGAAGGGCCCCGGGGACAACCTCATCCTCGGCGAACAAGCCACCGCATCCTCGACACACGGCAACTTCACCCTGTGCGGCGCGGTCGACGGCGACAAGGACTCCGAGCACTGGGACACCCTCACCGGCTGGAACGACGGCACCCGCGCGGCGTTCCCCGACACGTACGACGTCGCGCTCGCCACCCCCACCACCGTCGGCCGGGTCGAGCTGTACACGTTGGACTCCGCCAAGTACCCCGCCCGCACGAACGGCCTCCGCGACTGGGACGTCCAGCTCAAACAGTCCGGCAGCTGGCAAACCGTCGCCCAGATCCGCGGCAACACCGCCGGCCACGTCACCACCACCTTCACCCCTGTCACAGCCGACGCCATCCGCATCCTCTGCCTGGACGGCAACGACCACACCTACTCCCGCATCGTCGAACTGGAGGCATACACCAACTGACAGTTGCCTCGCACAACATCTGCAACAACCTGCAACACCGTGTCGCCAACAAGCTGCATCGTGTTACCTTCCGCCCCAATGAACCCCACCCCCACAACTTCACCAGCCACCACACACCCCGCCAGCGCGGCGCTGACCGCCACCACTCGCCCGGCCTGGACGGCGCTTGCCGTCGTCGCCCGCCCCGTCGGCGCGGCGCTGCTGGCGGTTAGCTGCTGCTTGGCGGCGGGTTGTTCGAGTGACGAAGCCGTCCACCCGCCGAGCACCTCACCGAACGCGACCCCCACCACCCCGGCCGGCAACCCGCTCAAGCTCAGCGACCTCCCCCACGATCCACAGGTGATCTGGCGCGAGGACCTCGACTACGACCGCACCGCAACCAACGAAGACGTCACCCTGGTACCAGGCTCGTACGAGATCCGCGCCGTCTGCTCCGCCCCGGCCGCCCTGAAGATCTCGGCCAACGGCGGCGCACCCCAAGATCTCACCTGCTCGTCGGCGTACGCCCCCGGCCTCAAGATCTGCACCACCAAACCCGGCCTGACCCTCACCATCCGCCGAACCTCGGACCCCCAGGTAGACCTCGTCTGGCAATTGGGCCGAACCACCCCCACCAGCTGCCCCACCACCCCACCAACGACCACCCCCACCGGCCCCGCCCGCGGCTGACCCTTGCCTCAGTCAACCGTTTGATACAAACCACCTGGGCGACGGGCGCGTACTGCGGCGTCGACTGTTCGTTCAAGGCGAAGTACGCCTCAGGAACCGCCGCGACCACCCGGACCACGGCGATCGGCTCGCCCCGAAACCCGAGCCGTCTGCGGCCTTGAACTTCCCGGGCGACCGTCACCGGCCGACCGACCACCGGTCCGTTGTGCCTTCAGCGCATCCGCGACGAGCAACTCCACCGACCAGTTGGCTTCCAACGCCGGGGTGATCTTCTGAAACCACCGGTCGATCGCATCCCGACCAGCCTGATCCCCGGTCGTCGACTTCGCTTCGTCACACAGCCGCTTCGCGCCGGCCGGTGAGATATGACGTAGCCCCGCGGCAAACTCCCCCGTCAGGTCCCGCCCAGGCCCCGACCGAAGTTGCTCGGTGAGTGCCTTGCCCACCGGATCGTCATCGCGGTACTGGACGGCGTGCCCGTCCCTGGTAATCACCCAGCGGTGCGCCGCCCGCGATTCGTCCACGGTGAGCTTCGAGACGTGCGCGACCTCACCATCGCGATCGAACGTGGCCCGCGCCCGCAGCGCGATCCCGCCCGGCGCCCGCCTGCCGTGCTCCGACTCAGCCGACATCCAGCGATTCTCCTCGGCCTGTTCTCAGTTGAGTGCCACGAGCACATTCACCAGTACGACCACCGCGACAATCACCCCGACCAGGCCCAACATCGTGCCGAGCCCTTTCCGCTTCACCTTCGTGTGCCCGATACTCCCGGACGTGAACTGGTGATACGGCGACGCGTAGAAAACCGGCACGGCCTGATTCGGCTGCACCATACAGTCGAGCGCAGCCTTCCCGTACGTGAGAATCCACTGCGACTGAACCTCAACCCGCAACGGCCCCGCCGGCACCGGAATGTCATTCCGCCCGTACTTGACCGGCACCGGATACCCGTTCAACCGCACCGTAGGCGGCACCAAATTGGAAGTCATCGCACTACCCTGCACAGTCAACTGCAACATCCCCATAGCCTGCTGCGCCTGATAATGCGGCTGCTGATACCCCTGCTGCGGCTGATACTGCTGCTGGGGCGGCTGCGCCTGCTGGGGCTGCTGCGGCGGCTGAAACTGCGACGGCTGCTGCTGATAGCTCATCCGCCAAACGATAGAGCCTCACCACCAATCCAAGCAGCCCCCCAAAGCCAACTAATGCAACAACCACCCACCCCACCCTCAAACCCCACGCCACACCCACCCCACGTACTCCCTCTCCGCTCGCCAGCTGGTCCCCCAATCGCCAAGACGGACCTGCCCGAGGCGGATCACCCGGCGATCGTTGGGCAGAGCCACGAGATGACCGCCTGGTTCGCCCTCACCCAAGGCCGCTTCCGCCAGGCCGTCGACGCATCCCAACTCGGTCAGGCAGTTGCCCAGGGCACCAGTGCCCCAGTCCAACCCTTCGCCCAGGAAGCCAAGGCGCTGCCGCGGATAGCGCGGGACGACGTGCAGGCAAGCGAGTACGCCACATCCGTCATCGGCGACAACATCGCACCGGACGGCACCGAGTTGAGCCCGATGCGGATCTCAGAGTGCAGGCTCACGCTGGCATTCGTCGCCGGCCGCCAGGGCGACCTGGAGCAGGCCGTCGACCTCGGCGTCGAAGGGCTCGAGGACGGTCGCCAGAGCAAGGTTCACCTCCGGATGATCGCCAGCGAGCTGGACCAGGAGCTACAGCGGCGCTTCCCCGGTGAAGTGACTCTCAGCGGCTTGAGTGACGCGATCCGAGCAGTCTGAATCGTCAACCGCCACCCTCCGCGGCCCGCCGGCACGAATGGAGTCGCCAAGCCCGCAAACAGGCTGTGCTCCTACTCGCTGTCCAGCGCGGCCCGGATCGCGTCCTCGGTCAGGCCGGCGGAGGCGGCAGCTATCTCATACGGCGAGACGAAGGACGGGAACCGTCTCTCGAACACGGCGCCGGTCAAACGTGTGACTGAAGCGTTTGTTTCGTATACGGCGGCCACTGTTGCATCGGTCAACGTTCCGGAGACGCGCGTACACGGACTTGATCGGACCGTTCCGCGACCTGAGACACGCCCGAAGACCTCGGACCTGGGATGAGCTGTGGAGCGGGTGACGAGAATCGAACTCGCACTGTCAGCTTGGGAACAGAGTTGTCATCCCCGCGCGACTCACGCTCAGCGCCACCGAGCCGGTTCCCCGGACCCGAGTGACCACTGTTGACCGCCTCTACGCGCCGCACACCGCCCGATCGGGCACGAATCGGGCACGCGCGCAGGCACAGGGGCGCCCCGGAAGCCATGAAGCACGACGGATCATGACTACATTTCGCGCACAGGTGGAGCGGTCAGGTCGGCAAGGCGGGGGAATCACGTGCTTACATGCCGACCTGACCAGACTTAGGACATCTCCCTGCGGATTCGGTCGGCAACGTCGCTCACGTCGTCGCGGGCGATCGTCGGACCGGACTGCCCGGCTAGCAGCCGATCGACGTAGTCGGCCGCACCCAGATGCCTCCCTCGAAGCCTTCGCTGTATCCGCGTCGCCAGGGCGAGTACCGATTGCGCAGGCGGCGTACGCGCCGCTTCACTTGTCCAGCCACTCCGCACCCGTCTCGTCTCGGTGGTAGCCCCGGTGCTGGCCGAGGACGCATCTCTGGCCGGTCTTCGGGTTGTTGCCGTCACAGTCAATGTCCTGCGCCGCTCGCAGGACGGGCCATTCTGCAGCGTCGCGCTCCAGTCCCCGCGTTATGTCGTTCATGTTCGGAGCATGCTCGACGCGGTACCCGGAATCGATGATTCCCGCGTATCCCTTGCCATCGGGAGACAGGGATACAGAGCGTGGGTGACACTGGGGTTATGTCGTTCGGGAGCCGCCTCCAGGAGTACCGCGACCATCGCGGGTGGTCGCTTGGTGACCTGGCACGGGTAACGCACTTCAGCCGGTCCTACCTGTCGAATATCGAGAACGGCCGGAAGCCGGCGACCGACGATGTCGCGAGGGCCTGTGACGCGGCATTGCGGGCGAAGGGTGAGCTGATCGCGGCGGCCCGACAGGACGCGGCAGCGAGGCTCAACGAAACGCCCTGGCAGACGGCCGAGCTGGTCTCACGCTTGCAGTCGTCGGACACGACGCCGAACACGATCGAGTCGCTTCACTCGACCGTTGAGGAGCTGTGCTGTCAGTACAACCGGCGAGACGCCCTGGAACTGCGCGAGGAGGCTCACGAATGGCTGCAGTACGTCGGGAGCCTCCTACGTCGTCCGGTTGGTCTCAGGGTGCATTCAGACCTGTTGGTGGCCGGCGGTTGGCTCGCCCTGCTCGCCGGGTGTGTTGAGTACGACCTCGGGATGGGAACAGCGGCGGAATCCACACGCGTAGCAGCCGCCCAGCTCGGCGCGGAGGCCGGCCATCCGGAGATCGTGGGGTGGGGCCACGAGATGACCGCCTGGTTCGCTCTGACCCAAGGACGATTCCGGCAGGCCGTCGAGGCATCCCGACGCGGTCAGGCAGTTGCCCAGGGCACCAGTGTTCAAGTCCAGCTCCTCGCCCAGGAGGCAAAGGCACGGGCGCGCCTTGGAGAATCTGGGCTATCGACGCTACTCGAGTCCGGACGTGACCTGCTCGCCGAACTGCCGTACCCGGACCGACCGGACAACCACTTCAAGGTCGACCCTGCGAAATGGGACTACTACTCGATGGACATCCACCGAATGGCGCGGGACGACGTGCAGGCAAGCGAGTACGCCACATCCGTCATCGGCGACAACATCGCACCGGACGGCACCGAGTTGAGCCCGATGCGGATCTCAGAGTGCAGGCTCACGCTGGCGTTCGTCGCCGGCCGCCAGGGCGACCTGGAGCGGGCCGTCGACCTCGGCATCGAAGGGCTCAAGGACGGTCGCAAGAGCAAGGTGCACCTCCGGATGATCGCGAGCGAGCTGGACCAGGAGCTGCGGCGACGGTTTCCGGGAGAGGAGTCGGTAGCGAGCTTGGAGGAGGCACTCCGAGCGGTCTGAGGGCGGCCGCGGGAGGCGCTAGTCAGGCACCCTAGCTCGGCCCACACCGCTCGATCTCCGATGTTTCATTCGCGAGTCGGCAAGAACTCGGTACGGCTCGTGTCGATCGCAGTGACGCCGACACGCACCACCGAGGGTCCACGGCCGATCCGTTCGACTTCTCGCGGGCCGTGCACGGCCCGCCCTGATTGCCAAGTCAACCGTTTGATGCAAACCACCCAGAGCGCTATCGGGCTCACCCCAAGCCGGAAGAATAGGGGTGGCGAGGCAACCAGAGCCAGGCCCGTCGTCCGGGCGCTCCGAAGTAGGAATACAGCGGGTGGCCAGGCGATGACTGGTCACCCGCAGCACCTCGGATGGGCCGGTCAAGCCGGAGGACGATGACGGCGCGGCCGGCGTCCTGGTGGGGGTCGGCTAATGGCGTGTTGATGGCACGGTCGCTCGGTCGATGACGGAGCAAACGGAAGCCCAGGTCTGGGGAGTACCCCTCGGACCTGGGCTTTGTCATGTCTTGACGAGTGGAGCGGGTGACGAGAATCGAACTCGCACTGTCAGCTTGGGAAGCTGATGTTCTGCCATTGAACTACACCCGCGTGCTGCCGGTGGTGCTGGCAGCGGTGATGAGCATAGCTGATGGGAGGGGCGGGGGGCACGTCGGGGCCGCGTGGCGGGGCGGAACGGGGAGTGAATTGTTGCCACGTCAGGGGTCAGGTGGTGGCTGGGTGCATCGAAAACGGGGCGTGGGCGGTTTGCGCGGGGGGTTCTTGGGCAGTTTTTCACAAAGGGCGCGTTCAGGGCTGGGCAGGTTGGTCATCTTCTGGCAGATTAGAACGCGTTGCCGGGGGCAACATTTGACGCAACGTGAGGATGATGCGGTCCTCGCACGGACCGGACAAGATGGTTGCGGGGCAACTGGATGAAGGGGTGAACGGTGGCAACTGACACTACTGACGCGGTGGACAACCTGGAGAAGGAGCTCGTCACGTTGGCGCGGCGGCTGCGTGGTCTGCAGCGGACGCTGTCCGACGAGGCACACCCGGACCTGGAGCCGGCGCAGTACGCGTTGCTGAACCATGTCGAGGAGCTGGCACCAGTACGGATGGCCGACCTGGTGGCTGCGCTCGAGGTGGACAAGGGACCAGTCAGCCGGGCCTGCGCGCGGCTGGAGGAGGAGGGCCTGCTGAAGCGGGCGGCCGACAAGTCGGACGCGCGCGCGACGCTGCTGACCCTGACGGCGGCCGGCAAGCGGAAGCTGACGGCGGCCCGGAAGAAGCGCCACAAGGTGATCGAGGACCTGCTCAAGGACTGGTCCCCGACGCAGGTGAAGACCTTCGCCACCCAGGTGTCGAAGTTCAACAAGCTGGCCGACTGAAGTAGTTGCCTCAGGCCCAGGTTCCGGTACGGCCGGCCTGCGGTGCGGATCGCCGGAGAGCTGAGGGCTCCGGACTCCCACCACCGCCTGGGCCATTTCAGCGGTGAACGTCCGCGGTTACCCGTTCGCCTCTCGCCTGCGAGGGGCGAACGGTGCGTTTGAGGGGTGAACCACGCAAATGGACCGGACGCGACTGGGCGGACGGGCGGCGCGCTGCTAACGTGCGACCGTGCTGCTCTCCGACCGTGACATCCTGGCCGAGCTCGACGCGAAGCGGGTCCAGCTGGAGCCGTTCGATGCTGCGATGGTGCAGCCGTCGAGCGTCGACGTACGGCTGGACCGCTTCTTCCGGGTGTTCGAGAACCACAAGTACCCGCATATCGACCCCGCCGAGGAACAGCCGGATCTGACCCGGCTGGTGGAACCGGACGGCGAGGAGCCGTTCATCCTGCACCCCGGCGAGTTCGTGCTCGGCTCGACGTACGAGCTGATCACCCTGCCCGACGACGTCGCCGCCCGGCTCGAAGGCAAGTCGTCACTCGGCCGGCTGGGCCTGCTGACGCACTCGACCGCCGGCTTCATCGACCCCGGCTTCTCCGGGCACGTGACGCTGGAGCTGTCGAACGTCGCCACCCTGCCGATCAAGCTCTGGCCCGGGATGAAGATCGGCCAGCTGTGCTTCTTCCGGCTGTCCTCGCCGGCCCAGCACCCGTACGGTTCGGCCAAGTACGGCTCCCGGTACCAGGGTCAGCGCGGCCCGACGCCGTCACGCTCGTACCGCAACTTCCACCGCTCCGACCTCTGACCGTACGCAAAAGGCCCCGGGAGTAGTCCCGGGGCCTTCAGCATGTCAGGCGGTCGGCTTCAGGTAGATGGCGATCAGCTCGTACTCCCCGTAGCTGGAGTTGGACGGCAACTGACCGTAGATACCGCCGTACGGCGAGACTGCCTCCGGCGACTCGCTTTTGCCGTTGAAGAGACCGAGATCGCCCTTACCGTTGCCGCCCTCCGAAGGCGACCCGCTGTCGGACGGAGTGTCACCGCTCGACGGGGTTGCACCGTCGGTCGGGGTACTGCCGTCCGACGGTGTGGAGCTCGGGCCTCCCGACGGAGTCCCGCTCGGCAGGTCCGCGCCGGTTTTGGCATCCATCAGCACCGGCTGCGCCTCGGTCTGCGCGTACAGGATGCCGTGGAACGCGGCCGTGACGTTGGGCACGATCCGTCCGCCGGACAGGGTGGTGTAACCCCACGCCTTCTTGCCCGTGTCGTCGTCGAAGCCGAAGATCTCCTTCGGGCCGCTGGCCGCGCTGGCGGTGCACACGATCGCACTTGCCTGATCCCAAGTGCAGCCGTAACCACCGGAGTCGCGCGCGGACAGCCCTGGCACTGTCTTCACCACCGCGCCGGTCGCGAGGTCGACCGAGTAAAGCGTGCTGACATCGGTCCCCTTGGCCGTCGAGTAGACCGAACCGTAGAAGTACCCGTGCTTGATGCCACCGGACAGCGGGCCCAGGGAGCTCTGCCCCACCGGCGTCTTCTTGGTAGTCTTCCCGCTCGCACCGTCGACGATCACGATCGAGCTGTCAGGGGTGGTCCCGCCGTTCGTACCCGCCGAACCAGCGAACACACCGTTGCGCAATGCTCCCGGAATGACCCCAGGGACGACCGTCGACTTTTTCGTCTTGGGGTCGGCATACACGGTCGCGTTCTGTGTTTTCGCGAGCAGCAGCCCCCGGGCGGACACGCCGATGGCGACCTGACCGGTCTCCGGGTCGTACTGGAAACTTCCCAGGCCCGGTGAGCCGGCCGCATAGGTACCGGTGCCTTCCACGGTGCTCACCGGCGTGGCCACCTCGGCGAGCTTCTGCCCCGCCGATACGTCGATCCACTGGAACACCACCACGCCCTGCGGCTTCTTGGTTCCGTTGCCCTTGTCGACCTGCGAGTAGGCGACCAGCGCGACGTCCTTGCCGTCGACCTTCACCGCGACTATCTGGCTCATGTCCTCGACCGAGGTGGTTGCCGTCTCAGTCGACTTGATCATCCAGGTCTTGCTCGGGTCAGCGACGTCGTGGCCGGTGATTCCGGCCCGATGGCCGATCAGGGCGACATGCCCGACCATGCCCTTCCGGGCGGTGTCGTAGGTGTCCAGCGTCTTGTCCGCGGGCACCGGGAACGCGTTGTCGACCATGAACGTCTTCGGCGGGTCGAAGGTCTTGAGGCTCGGGGCGGTCGGCGACGGGGAAGCGGAGGACTGGCCGTTGCCGTCACCGGACGGCGAGTCGGCCTTCTTGTCGTTGCCGCCGCAGCCGGCGACCAGGATCAGAGCGGCGGTGACGGCTGTGGTTGCCACCAGCGGACGCAACATCGTTGGTTACTCTCCCCAAAAGTCGACCGAGAATGATCGACTGAACGCTAGCAGTGCGCGCGGGTCCGTCCGGCGGTTATCCACAGGCGTTGCAGGAAGCTGCAGAACTACCGATTGCCGCCCGTCCGCGGGTTCACCAGGCCGAGCCGCACCAGCAGCGCGTACAACGCCGGGCCACCCGTCACCGGCACGCCGGCAATCGGTACGCCGGTCAGCGGTACGCCGTTCATCGGACGATGGAGAGCCCGGTCCCGCGGTGGCGGGGCTGCGACCCGGTCAGGGGCTGGTTGAAAGACTCCGACGTGCTCCGGACCGGCTCCAGCTTGTCGGCCAGCCGGCGCAACGCCCCGGCCAGACCCTTCCGCGGACCGCTGCGCGGCTTCCCCCCGGAGCGCTGCGCCCGGGCCTCCGCGGCCCGCAACTGCTCGGCAACGCGGTACCGGGCAACTTCCTGCTGTTCGCTGATCATCATGCTGCTCCCCTCACTTTGTCCCCGTGCTGATGGTGGTTTCGGCAGTGCTTCGCCCAGGTCGGGGCTGGTGATCTCCCGCCGTAGCGAGCAGGTGCTCGGTGCGGTGCCTCGGTGCGCGGGGGCGAAGGTCTCGATGCGGCGCATCGTGGCCTTTGCACCCGTGCGGCGAGGTGCCGTGCCGAGTGCCGCGCAGTAGGCGGGAGATCACCAGCCCCGACCTTCGTCCCGCCGCGTACGGCGGCGGGACCTGTGGTGGGTGGGTGTGGTCAGACCTTGACGACGGTGATGTCGCCGGAGACGGTGCGGGCGCGCAGCATCAGGGCGCGCTCGCCCTCGGCGGGCTGCTGGCCCGGCTGCAGGTCGCACCGGATCCGGCCGGTGACCGTCTTCAGGTCCAGGTACGTCGGGAGACCGTCCGGTACCCCGATCTGGACGTCGCCGCGGGCCGTTTCGGCCTGGACGCTCGGTGCGTCGGCGAGCTCGACCTTGACGTCGCCGGAACCGGAGGTGGCAACCGAGTGGTCGCGGATACGTTCGACGGTGATGTCGCCCGAGCCGACCTTGATGGTGGTCGGACCGGCGGCGTCGCCGACCTTGACGTCACCGGAGCCGGTGCTCAGCCCGAGCGCGTCCCCGGCCTCGTCGACCTCGACCGAACCGGAGCCGGTGGTCACCCGCGCCACGCCGGCAACATGCCCGACGCGTACGTCACCACTGCCCGTGTTGACGCCGAGATCACCCTCGATCCGGTCCAGCCGGACCTCACCGGAGCCGGTGTGCAGCCGGGCCGGACCCAGCGGTACGTCGACGACGATGTCACCCGATCCGGTCTTGATCCGGGCCGCGAGTACCTCGGAGGTGGCGATCCGGACCTGGATCTCCGGCCCGCGGCGAACGTTCCGCGGTCCTTCGACGATCAGCTCACCGTCGACGACCTCGACGATCACGTCCTCCTCCGGACCGCTGTCGACCTCGATCGCCGCGGCGGTGCCGGTGCCTTCGGGGTTGCCGACGATCTCGATCTGGCCGGAGCCGATCTCGATCCGGACCCGCTCGATCCGGTCGTTCTCGTTGTCGTTGATCTGAGTGCTGAAGCCGCTCACTGTGCCCACCCCGTCACCCGCTGGCCCGGGCCGTGCCCGCCCCGGCGGCGCTGGTCCTTGTCCTCGCGCCGGCGGTCCTTGTCCTCCCGGCGGCGGTCGCGGTCGTCCCGGCGCCGGTCCCGCTCCCAGCGGTTACGGTCCGGGCCGAAGACACCCTCGTCACCGAACGGTCCGTTCGGGCCGAACACGCCGTTCGGTCCGAAGACGCCGTCGGGTCCGAGCGGTCCGTTCGGACCCAGCGGGCCCTCCGGGCCGAACACCGGGCCGCGCGGCGGGCGCGGTGGCCGCGGCGGGCGCGGGCCGCCGCCACGGCGACGGTCGCTGAGCTCGGTCATCACGGTGCGCATCAGCCACGCGTTCGAGGAGATGCCCTCGGCGTTGGCGGCTTCGTCCACCTTGTTCTTGATCGACATCGGCAGCCGGAGCGTGATCCGGGCGGTCGGCTCGTCGGCGCCCGGTACGAACTGCTCGGCAGCCTCGGTGTCCGGCTCGTCGTCGATGTCGTCATCGGTCTCGTCCGGACCGGTCAGCTGGCTGGGCGCCGGCGTGACCACGAACTCCGGGCGGCCACCGGCCATCCGAAGTTCGACCGAGCCCGGGGACAGCTCACGGCTGATCTCCCCGGCGGCGTCGGACAGGGCTGAGATGAGGGCCAGCCGGCCCGCGTCATCCAGCGTTGCCCCGAGGCGCTGAGCCACGGAGCGAGTTTGCTCGTCGGCCAGGGCGGTGGCGTTCTCAACGCTCCGCCGGACCGACTCGAGGTAATGGTCAAGTTCCATGACGCAATCATGACGTCATGATGACGTCACTGTCAACCCTGGTGATGTCATGGCGTCGTCAAAGTGGCGGCACCGGCACAATGTCGTGCAGTCAGCCCCGTACCGGCCCAGGGAGGAACCATGTCCAGAGGAGTACTGATCACCGGTGCGTCCAGAGGCGTCGGAGCAGCGGCCGCGTACGCGTTCGCGACCGCCGGCGACCGGGTCGTACTGCACTGCCGCGGCGCCGTCGAGCGAGCCGAACAGGTCCGCGCCGGACTGCCCGGCGACGGCCACGCGGTGGTCGCCGCGGACCTCGGCGATCCGGCCGCGATCCCTGCCCTGGTAGGAGATTCGGCCGCCGTACTGGGCCGGATCGATGTCCTGGTCAACAATGCCGCCATGTTCGTCGACGAACCGGTCGCGGGCTCCCGGCGGGTCGGCCACCCGTTGCCGGAGACGTCGTACGAGGACTGGGTCGCGACCTGGCGCCGTACGCTCGCCGTCAACCTCGAAGGCGCCGCCCATGTGACCTGGTGCGTGGCCCGGCAGATGCTCGACAAGGCGCCCGCGGACGGCGTACGCCGGGGTGCGATCGTGAACGTCGGCTCCCGGGGCGCGTACCGCGGTGAGCCTGACGTCCCGGCGTACGGGGCGTCCAAGGCGCGACTGCACGCCCTCGGGCAGTCCCTGGCGGCATCACTGGCGCCACATGACATCAGCGTGACGTCAATCGCGCCCGGTTTCATCGCCACCGACATGACCGAGGCGTTCCTGACCGGCCCCGGCGGGGACGCGATCCGGGCGCAAAGCCCGTTTGGTCGCGTCGCCACCGCCGAGGAGGTCGGCCAGGCGATCCACTGGCTCGCGTCAGCCGAGGCGAACTGGGCGAGCGGAGCGGTTCTGGACTACAACGGAGCGTCGTACCTGCACTGAGTGCACCACGTAGGCGGTGATCGCCCAGACCACGGCCAGTACGGCGATCGGGAACAGGTTGCCCTTCTCCTCGGTGAACAGCAGGATCAGCCACAGGTTCACCGCCGCATGCATCACGGTGGCGATCACCAGGTTGGTACGCCGCGCGCCGGCCAGCACCGCGCCCATCACGACCGACATCGACGTCGCCATCACCACGAACAGCAGCATGAACACGATTCCGTTGGCGAACCCACCGATGTGCCAGAACCCCCAGAGCAGCCCGACGATCAGCGACGAACGCAGCACCGAGAACCGCGTCTGCAGGTAGGGCTGCAGGTACGCGCGCCAGCCGAGCTCCTCACCCGCGGCACCGATCAGCATCGTGATCACCAGCACCCCGAACGGGAACGGCAGGCTCTCCGCCCGCCAGGTCTGCCCGGCGACCACATGCACCAGGACGGACACGAGCATCGCCGCGGTGACGATGCCGATCATCAGAATGCTACGCCCGACCACGACCGGGGCCGGGGTGAAGCGGGCGGCGACCCGGGTCGTACGGCGGAAGAGCAGGTACATCACGCCAACGCCGAGCGCCGGCGCGAACTGCACCAGCTGGATCAGATCCGTACTCGGACCGGTTGCCGACTGCAACGCGTTCAGCAGGCCGCTGAAGGTCATCGTGATCAGGTAGAAGACCACCACTCGCAAGAACACTGTTACTCCTGGTTGAGATAGGGCGCGATCATCAGGTCGAGCTGCTCGGTCAGGAACTCGGTCAACGAGCCCCAGCCGTTCACCGCCCAGACCTGGAGCGTGCCTTCGAAACAGACAAGGGTGTGTCGGGCCAGCGCCGGTACGTCGGTGTCCGGGCGTAGTTCGCCGGCCTCGATCGCGGCGCGGTAGAACTGATCGCAGGCCGCCACGATCGCGGCCGCGTACGCCAGCGCGTGCTTCCGGAACTCCGGGTCCGCGACGTCGAGCTGAACGAATCCGAGCCCGTTGCCGAGTTCCTCGCGCCGCGTGATGTGGGCGACCGACGAGAGCGCGAAGTACCGGAGATTGGCCAGCGGCGAACCGTCCCGGGCCGCGGCCTGGTCGGCGGCGTACCGGACCATCAGCGGTGACCGGGCGGCGGAGGCGAGCAGCAGACCGCGCTTGGATCCGAACCGCTGCATCAGGGTCGGCGGCGCCAGCCCCACCCGCGCGCCGACCGCCGCGAGGGTCAGCTTCACCGGTCCGAGCTCGGCCAGAACCTGACGCGTCGCGTCCAGGATCACGTCGTCGCTCACCAGCCGGGGCCGGGCCATGTCAGTGCCTCCTAGTTTGTGAATGACCATTCGCTAATACACGAAATCGTAACAGATCCTTGTTCGCTCAGTTAGTCAGTGACAAAGGGTGAGGATTCGGATACCTGGAGAGGGGTCCGGACCGCGAGCCCGCAGTCCGGTCCACCCGTCCGTGACCGGGCTCGTCGTACTACGGGAGCCTCTTCATGCGCATCGCCCGCATCACCTTTGGATTGCTGCTGGCACTGGCAGGCCTGCTGGCCACCGCCGTCGGAGCCGTCGCGGCCTTCTGGCTGGTCGGACCGGACAACACGATCTCGACGCCCGCCCGCGGCCTCACCAGCAGCGGCGTCGCGGTCGTCACCGCGCCCGCGCTGCTCGACCGGCACGGCCCGACGCTGCACGTCACCGCGACCGGCGACAAGCCGCTGTTCGTCGGCGTCGGCCAGGACCTCGACGTCAGCGACTACCTGTCCGGCGCCGCGAACACCCGGCTGATCCGGTTCGACCCGCCGCGGACGTTCGGCACGCAGGAGATGCGTGGGCGTACCAACAAGCTGACGCCACCTGGTGAGCTGGACTGGTGGGTCGCGCAATCGGCGCCCGGTACGCAGTCGATCAGCTGGCCGATCCAGGACGGCAAGTACGACGTCGTCGTGATGAACGCGGACGGGACACCGGCCGTGAACGCCCAGGTCAGCTTCGGCATCCAGGTGCACCGCCTGTTCGGCATCTGCCTACTGATCCTGGGCGCCGGCATCCTCATCCTGGCCGTTGGCCTCACCCTCATCCTCCGCCGCCGCCCCGCCAAGCAACTGTCCACAGAGTCGAGCCGAGGCGCCGAGCTCACCCCCGACGCACCAGTACGCGCGCCGGCAGCCGACGCCCCGGTACCGGCGATGCAGCCAGCCGCCGAGTTCGACTACAGCGTCTCCCCCTTCGCCCCCGAACGAGTAAGCCCGTTCGCCCCAGTCGAGCCGCAGCGCACCTCGGTCCCCGCCGAGCAAATGCAGCCGACAGCCGCCGCCCCCCTCACCGCCGCTCCGGCTGCCGCGACCACCGCGGGAGCCGCCGCTGCCCGCGCGGGCACTGCCAGCGCGAGCGTGGGCGCAGGCAGCACAGGTGCGGGCGCGGGCGGTGGGGGTGTGAACGGGGCGACTCGCTCACAATCCGGGGTTGTGCGGCCGACGCCGGTAGCTCTGCCGGCGGCGCCGGTGTTTATGTCCGCGGCGGCGGTGGCTCGGGCGAAGGCGCCGGTGTTGATTGGTGGGCCGGTGGATGGTGCTGGACCTGCCTGGTCCCGGCGAGGTGAGCCGGAGATGCGGATTGAGAAGGTTGACGAGGACGAGGTTGTTCCGTTGGCCGCGTCGCCGGAGTTCGAGAAGAGTGACGAGGCGGTGCGCCGGACGGCCGCCTTGCTGGCGAGTGGCGCGCTGCTGCTGACCACGACGAGTTGCGGACTGGTCCCGCCGAAGAACAGCCTGACCGCGCCGGAGAGCCGGCCGGCGGTCACGCTCGCCGACGCGCAGACGATCGTGCAGCACTACAACGAGGTCAACAACAAGGCGAACCAGACCCGCGACGCCAAACTGTCGGCGACCGTCGAGGGCTACCCGACCCTCGCGCAGACGCAGGCCGGTTTCGTGATCGGCCGGAAACTCGATGCCGCCGGCAAGGACACTTCGAAGCCGTTCACGTACACCACCCCGGAGATCGGCGCGCCGCAGTTCTCCTCGTACCCGATGCGGTTCGTGGTCAGCTCCGGCATCTCGAACGCGCCCGGCAGCCGCCAGCTCGGCGTCTGGCAGCGCGAGAACGCCGGCAGCCCGTGGTTGCTGACGCATTCGGTCTACCCGTCGAAGGCCGTCGCCCTGCCCACGGTCGACGGCCTGCGTACGCCCGAACCCGCCGACCTGAGCCAGCTCGACCAGCAGCCCGAGGCGGTCGCCCAGGACCTGGCGACGTACCTGACTGCCGGCCCGAAGGCTCCGCAGGCCAAGCGGTTCATCGCCGCACCGAGCCTGACCAGCCTGCTGCGGCAGCGCTCGTCGTCGAAGCTGAACGACACCGCCGAGCCGTACATCGCGAGCGTGACCGACGCGTTCCTCCCGGCCGGGCAACCGTTGTCGTTCATCACCGCGTCCGGTGACGCGCTGGTGTTCCTGACGCTCACCGAGCAGTACCTGCAGCGGGTCGAGCCGGGCTCCAACGCGTTCTGGACCAGCGGCGAGGCGACGGCGTTCAGCAACGGCGCCAAGTACACCCAGACGCTGCACCAGGACTACCTGCACCAGGTGGCCGTGGTGATTCCGTCGAAGGCGAACGGCGGTCCGGTCCGGGTGCTGTCGATCGATCCGCAGCTGATCGGCGCGGGTGGCGCCTGACCGCCCAGCCGGCCGCCCTGACCAGGCGGTCGGAGCGGACGGCACGAGGGGTGGCGGGAAGAAGATGATGGCAAGCGGTTGCTGAAGGATAGTTTCGACTGATTGACTCTCGGCGTCAGGTTTTCCCCTCCGCCTGGGAGTACCAGTGGACGTCACCCGCCGCCGCCTGCTGTCCTTCGTTCCTGCCACCGCGCTGCTGACCGCCGTCAGACCGGCGCCGGCCGCTCAAGCCGCAGTGCCCCACCGCCTCATGACGGACAACCCCAGCCAGCTGCTCGCCAACGCGATCGCGATCTACGCCGGTACGCCGGAGTCGAACGCGCGCCCCGAGGTGGCCGCGAAGGTCGCCGCGATCGACAGCACGGCGCGTACCTGGCTGGCCGCGCTCGACCGCGCCGGCGCCGGCGAGCTGTTCGCGGGCCTCCCGCTCGGTACCAGCGATCCGAACCTCAGCGCGTCGTACCAGCACCTGTACGAGATCGCGCTCGCGTACCGCCGGCCCGGACCGGCGTCGGACCTGCAAGGCAACGAGCAGGTTCGGAGCCGGATCGCGGACAAGCTGATCTGGCTGCACGACAACTACTACGGCGACCAGTCGAAGGGGTACTACGGCAACTGGTTCACCTGGGAGATCGGCATCTCCACGTACGCGTCGAAGACGCTCGCGCTGATCGACGCCCCGCCCGACCTGATCACCCGGTACGTGACGTCCATGGACGCGTACCTGCGCAACGGCAAGAACGGTGACGTCGACCTCGACTCGCGTTTCCACACCGGCGCGAACCTCGTCGACATCACCGCCAACCGCGTACTCCAGGGCGCGCTGCTCAACGACGACGCGCGGCTCCGCAAGGCGTTGCAGGATCAGTTCACCGTCTTCGCCACGGTCGACCCGTACAACCTGCAACACGGTGTCACGGACGGGTACTACGCGGACGGTTCGTTCGTACAGCATGCCTCCGTCGCATACACCGGATCGTACGGAAAAGCCCTGCTCAGCCGGGTCGTGCAGACGATCAAGGTGCTGGCCGGGACCGAGTACGCGCAGAGCGACGATCTTGTCGGCGTCGTGCAGGGATGGGTGGAGCACGGGTTCGCGCCGCTGATCTTCGAAGGCTGGATGATGGAGATCGTCAAGGGCCGCGCGGTCTCCCGGACGGCGACCGGGTACGACGATGTCGCGGTCGTGGTCGAGGCGATCGTCGACCTGGCCGACTACGCGACCGGCGCGGACGCGGCCCGGCTGAAGGCGTTCGCGAAGTTCACCGCGCGGCCGACGATCAACGTGAACGGGTTCGCCTCGCCGGTCAGCATCGGGCGGTTCGCGGACCTGAAGGCGGACGCGTCGATCGTCCCCGCCGACCTGAATCCGGCCGCGAGCACGACCGCGTTCAACGCGATGGACCGGACCGTGCACCGGCGGCCCGGGTACGCGTTCGCGCTGGCGCGGAACTCGGAGCGGATCAGCAAGTACGAGTACATGAGCGGCGAGAACCTGATGCCCTGGTTCCAGGGCGACGGCGCGCACTACCTGTACCTGTCCGGCGAGGATCAGACCCGGTCGTTCGGCGTGGACTACTTCACCAGCGTTTCGCCGTACGCGCTGGGTGGGGTGACGGCGCCGGTCGAGCCGCGGAAGACGATCCCGGAGCTGTACGGGAAGCAGTACTACGACAACCCGGCCCTGGATTTCACTCCTTCGTCTGAATCACAGAACACTTACGTCTACTTCCCGACCGGAACCAACGTGCACTCCGGCGGCGCGACGCTGGAGGCGTACGGTGCGGTCGGCTGGGTGCAGTCGGACGACTTCGCGTACGCGTCCCGGGCCGAACTTCCGGATGATTTCGCGGTGTACAAGAACGCGGCGGCGACCAAGTCGTGGTTCCTGCTCGACGACGAGATCGTCGTACTCGCGGCCGGCGTCGGTGACGCGGACCGTGCGGTGACGACGACCTTGGACACCCGGATCGCGGCCGCTGGTGATGCGGTGTCCGTGACCGGCATACGGCGCAACGGCGGCAGCTGGTCCGGCGCCGGAGCGGTCGACCCGCGCTGGCTGCGCTACACCAACGGCACGGCGGCGGTCGGGTACCACTTCTTGCAACCGGCCGCGTTGACCGTGGACCTGCAGACCGCGACCCGCAGCCGACGGTTGATCAGGGCAACCAATCCGGACACGGCCGTCACCAAGCAGGTGTTCGGATTGACGTTCACCCAACCGGCCGGTACGACCCGGTCGCTCGCGTACACATTGGTGCCCAACGCAACGGAATCGGCGATGCGCTCGTACGCGCACGGACGGATCGTGGTGCTCGCGAACACCGTTGGTATGCAGGCGATCCAGCATCTCGGCCTGCGCCTGACGGCCGCGAATACGTTCACCCGTGGCGCGCACAACTTGCCCGGTCTGAGCATCGACGGTCCGGCTTCGTTGCTGCTGCGGCGTCAGTCCGGCGGGGCGGTTTCGGTCGCGGTGTCCGATCCGACGACGAAGCGGGACAGCGTCACGGTGAATCTGTGGGCCCAGTACCTGCGCGCGGCGGCGCCGGTGCCCGGCGTACAGGTGACGCGCACGCTCACCGGAACCCGGCTGACGTTCACGACGCGGCACACCTACGGGAAGAGCCTGGCGATCAAGCTTCTTCCAGCGTGGTGATCAGAGCCTGCATGGTGCGCAGAGTCGTACGCAGGTCTTCGACGTCGACGGACTTCGCCAGCTCGGTGGTCCACGGGCCCTGGGCGACCGAGATCTGGCGGATCGCCCAGTAGCCCGCCTCCGTACAGGCGAGCAGTTTGGCGCGGCGGTGTGCCGGGTTCGGCCGGTACTCCGCCAGGCCACGCTCCACCAGCAGGTCCGCGATCCGTTGCACGCCCTGCCGACTGACACCCATGATCCGGCCGACGTCGGCGACCGAGCGCGGCTCGTCCAGTACGCCACCGAGCACCTGCCACCAGGCGGCTGTCATGTCACCGTGCTGGGCCAGGCCCTGCGCGGCCTCCATCAGCCGCGCGTTCAGGCGGAAGGTGGCGAGGATGACGTCCGTCACCACCACCCCACCCTCAGAACGCTTCCCAACCTCAGGCCAGTCCTCCCGCGGCGGAACAGTCATCCGATCATCATCCAGCACCAAACCCGCTCACCCGACCAGCGGACCAGCGGCGGCGCGGCCATCCGCCGGTTGGCTCGTCCGGCGACCGCTCGTCCGCCGGCGTTGTCACCCGACCAGCACCCCGTACGACGCTGGGTCGGCGCGGTGGAAGACGCCCTCGTACGCCTCCAGCTTCTTCTCGTCGGCCAACTGCAACCGATCGAGCACCGCGCGAGCGAACTGCACCGGCGAATCCGGACCGGCCGTGATCAGATCCCCGTCGACCACCGCCCGCTCGTCCACGTAGTTGTCCGAGCCCTGATATCCGGTCGTCGCCTGCAGGTACTCCTTCGCCGCACTGGTGTGCTTCCGATCGTCCAGCAATCCCGCCCGCGCCAGCCCCGCGGTCGCGCCGCAGATCGCCGCCACCGGTACACCCGCCGCGAGGAACCGCCCCGCCAACTCCGCGAACGCGACCCCACCGCCGGCATCCCACTCCGCCGACCCCGCGAGCACCAGCAGATCACCCGCCTCCACCGAGACGTCCGCGATCGTCACGTCCGGCACGATCCGCATCCCGCCCATGGTCACGACCGGCTCCAGCGACTCCCCCACCGTCACCACGGTCCACGGCGTCCCGGTAAACCGCCCGGTCCGCAACTCCACGGCCAGGTGCCCGATCTCCCAGTCCGCCAACGTCTCGTACACCGCCACATATGCTGTCCTCATAGACAACATATTGTCATCACGACAACATGCTGTCAATAGCCTTGGGTGCTCATCCGGCCTTCGGCTTCGTCAGGTGGTTGTGGATTCGGGTGGTGGCTGGGGTGGCGGGGGTTGTGGTGGTGTTTATGACCAGATCGGCGGATGCGGTGAGCCAGGGGCGGGCTGCGAGATAGGTGTCTACGTGCTGGTGGCGCCAGGGGCGGATGTCGGTGCCGGTCGGGTCGGCGTCGATTCGGTCGTGGAGGGTGTCGGCGTCCGCGTCGAGAAGGACGTGTACGACGTCGTGACCGCGGGAACGTAGGCCTGCCTCCAGCTCGTGCCAGTACGACTCGACCAGTACGGTCTGTGGCGCGATCACGTGATGGCCGGTGAAGCGGATGATTTCGTCGATCACGGCGGGGACCAGCGCGCGCCACGGTGGTAGCTGTTGGAAGTCGGTGAACTGCTGATCGCTCAGGTTCACCTTCAGCAGATAGCCAACATGCTCGGGGTCGAAAAGCCGCGCCCCCTCAACCAACTCAACCAGCTTCCCAGCCGTCGTAGTCTTACCCGCGCCAAACGTTCCGTTGATCCAAATCACCGTCATAGTGAGATACGACGCTCCAAGACGGCACGGGGTTCGAGTCGAACAGACGCATTACGCCCGGTTCATCCGTCCAGGCGGACTGGCATGACCAGGGTGGTGAACGTGCCCTGGTCGGCGGAGCGGACGACTGCTGGGCGATCGGATGCGCAGATCTCGAGTAGTACGTCCGGGCCGACGCTCGCTTCGAGGGCGGCTGCCAGGAGACCGGCGGTGAAGCCGATTCGTACGCTGCCGGAGCCGACGGCGTCGAGTTTTACCTCGTCGCCGATCCGTACCGCCTCCGGGTCGATGTCGAAGGCAACCACCTCGCGCCCGGTGAGTGCGTCGAGCAGGTTCAGCCGGTCCACGACCACTCGGCAGGCCGGCGGGGTCAGGTTGTCGAGGATTGCCTGGTACGCCGGGTACTCCGCGTCGATCGTGTCGAGTTCACGGACCTCATCGCCGTACGCCAATCGCACCCGCTCGCCCGACCGCGCCTCGATCCGTACGATGTCGCCGGCCGCCGCCCACCGGCTCACCGCCGCGAGCTGATCCGCCGGTACGAGCACCTGCCCGCTCGCCCCGCCGAACTCCACCGGCCGAACGGTCCGCACCGCCATCCGGTACCGATCGGTCGCCACAAACGAGAGCTCGTCCGGTCCCAGCTCAATCAACACACAACTCAAAACCAGGTTGTCCTCTGAATGCACGGCAGCAGTAGGTGTGACCTGGCGAATCGCACTGGCCAGCTCAGGTCCGCCCAGCACCGCGGTGGTGTGTTCAGCAAGCAGCTGCGTCAACAGATTGGCCGCGGCAGTACGCGTCGCAGCGGACCGTGCTTCCAGGGTGCGGAGATGAGCACGTACTACCTCCGCCACCTCCGACGGGTCAGCGTCCAGCGCGACCCGTACCTCAGGCAACGGCAGGTCGATCTCTCGGAGGTCCCGGAGCAGCCGGGCGCGCGCCCGTTGGGACTGGTCGTAGTACCGGTAGCCGTTCGCCGCGTCGACCTCCGCGGGCGGTAACAGCCCGCAGTCGTCGTAGAACCGCAGCGCGCTCGGCGCCAACCCCACCAACCGGGCAAACTCACTGATAGTCACTCGCATACCCGCGACCCTCCCCCTTGCACCAGGTCGAAGGTCAACCGCGGAACCGGCCCCAAAGGTTGAGTGTCTTGCCGAAGCGTTCGCCGCGGATCCAGTCCAGGATGCTCTTCGCGGAGCGTTCCGGCGTCACATCACCGCGTACGGACCGCGGCACGTGCTTGCGGATCTCGGCCGCGTCCGCGAGCGCCTCCTCGATGTCCTCCTCCGGCCAGCCGCGCCCGGCCAGCCGTTTCCGCCGGACCGCGTCCGGGCAGTCGAGGTGCAGCCACCGGCCTTCGGGCAGCTCCTTCGGCAGGGCCGGTGACAGCAGCAGCACCGGAATCCCGGACCGCCGGATCAGCTCGGTGATCCGCAACCACAGCGCGTTGTACGCGGGCCAGATCGGCGCGGCGGTCGGACTGGAGATGTCGATCCCGAGCAGCCGACCGTTGTCGTCGAGCAGCTCGTCCATGTCCATCACAACCAGGTTCCCTGGACTGAGCCGCACCAGCTCGGGTACGACCGTAGTCTTCCCCGACCCGGGTGCCCCGGTCACCACGAATAGCCTCGTCACAGTCCTAGTGTGCGGTCATTGCACCAGCAGGCGCACGGGAGGCCGCGCTTCGGCTGTGATCGCCGGTAGTCCAGCAGCTCCCGGAGTGATTGATCCGAGGACGCTGGAGTGGCCGGCGCCGGTGCAGCTTGGCACCGTGCCGCCCAGTCCGTGCAGGGTCAGGAAGCCGAGTACGGCGAACGCGTACGCCTCTTTTGCCGCCGACGGGAGACCTAGCTCATCTGTGGTCCGGACCGGAATGTCCAGCTCGTCGGCGAGCAGCTGCATCAGCGCCGGGTTCTGAATCCCTCCGCCCGAAGCGACCACTTCGGTACCGCCGTACCGGCGCACCGCATCGGCGACCGTACGGGCGGTCAGCGTGGTCACCGTGGCGACCAGGTCCGCCGCGGGGATCTGCGGCAGCCCCTCCATCGCCCGCGCCAGGTACGCCAGGTTGAACAGCTCTTTCCCGGTCGACTTCGGCGCCGGCCGCGGATAGTACGGCTCGGCCAGCAGTCGCCCGAGCAGTTCCTCGTGTACTTGCCCGCGCGCCGCCAGCACCCCGTCGGCGTCGAACGGCTGCCCGGTCAGCTCCATCACTACCGCGTCGATCAGCGCGTTCGCCGGACCGGTGTCGAAGGCAACGGGTTCACCGTGGACGACGGTGATGTTCGCGATCCCGCCGAGGTTCAGCGCGACCGGTACGCCAGGGCGCCCGCGCAGCCAGAGCACGTCGATGATGCTGACCAGCGGCGCGCCCTGCCCGCCGGCGGCGACGTCCCGCGCCCGCAGATCCGACACCACCGGTACGCCGGTCGCCTCCGCGATCCAGGCCGGTTGCCCGAGTTGCAGCGTCCCGCGTACGGACCCGTCGTCGACCCAGTGGAAGAGCGTCTGCCCGTGCGAGACGATCAGGTCCGCGTACCCGCCGCAGAGCTGCTCGACCGCCTGCCGGGCCACCGCGGCGAACGTCTGCCCGATCCCGGTGTCCAGCTTGCAGACCTGCTCCATCGTTGTCGATGCCGGCGGCAACGACGTCGCGATCGCGTTCCGCAGCTCGTCCGGGTACGGCTGGCTCAGCATCCCCAGCGGGGTCAGTACCAGCTGGTCCCCGTCCAGCCGCAGGTCCGCGGCGGCGGCGTCGATCGCGTCGTACGACGTCCCCGACATCAGCCCGATCACTCGCATGGCAGTTCTCGCATGTCAGTCCCGTAGCTCCCGTCGGTGGTCGTCGCCTCGCAACGTGAGCAGTGCGACCACACTCACCGCACACGTCACCACTACGTACCACGCCGGGATGTCGATGTTCTTGGTCCGCTTGATCAGCTCGGTGATGATCAGCCCGGCCGATCCGGAGAACACCGCGTTCGACAGTGAGTACGCCAGCCCGAGCCCGGTGTACCGCGCCCGGGTCGGGAACATCTCCGCCAGCATGGCCGGTCCAGGCCCGGCCATCAACCCGACCACCAGGCCCGCGACGAACACCGCGGCGCCCTTGGCGGCGAGGCCGGCTTCCTTGTCCTGCAACAGATTCAGCAGCGGGAACGCGAGTACGACGACCAGGCCCGCGCCGGTCACCATCACCGGCCGCCGGCCGATCTTGTCGCTCAGCCAGCCGGCCGGCATGATCGACAGCGCGAATCCCGCGTTCGCCAGCACGGTCGCGACCAGCGCCTGCCGGAACGTCGCGTCCAGTGTCGACTGCAGGTACGACGGCATCACCACCAGGAACGTGTACCCGGCCGCGGACCAGCCCATCAGCCGGCAGATGCCGAGTACGATCGCCCGCGCCACCTCACCGGGAGCGGCGGGCGGCGGTTCCTCCTGGACCCGGGTGAAGCTCGGCGTCTCCTCCAGCTTGAGGCGCAGCAGCAGCGCGACCAGACCGAGCGGCAGCGCGACCAGGAACGGCACCCGCCAGCCCCAGTCGTGCAGGGCCTGCGCACTGAGCACGGTCGCCAGGATCGCGGCCAGCCCGGCGCCGGCGAGCAGTCCGAGCGCGACGGTCAACGACTGCCACGCGCCGTACAGACCGCGCTTCGACTTCGGCGCGAACTCGGTCATGATCGACACCGCGCCACCGAATTCACCACCCGCGGACAGGCCTTGCAGCGCCCGGACCAGGGTCAGCAGCCAGGGCGCCGCGGCACCGACGGTCGCGTACGTGGGCAGCAGCCCGATCAGCGCGGTGGATGCGGTCATCAGCAGCAGGACGATGATCAGTGTCGGCCGGCGCCCGATCCGGTCGCCGACCCGGCCGAAGATCGCCGCGCCGATCGGCCGGAAGAAGAACGCCAGCGCGAACGACGCGTACGTCTTGATCAGGCTCTCGGCGTCGCTGGTGGAGGTACTGCTGAAGAAGTTCGCCGCGATCACGGTCGCGAAGAAGCCGTAGGCGCCGAACTCGTACCACTCGACGAAGTTCCCGACCGTCCCGGCCAGCAGCGACCGCCGCCGGGTACTCACCTCGGTCGTCGTGCTCATCGATGCCCTTTCGGTAAATTTCTCCCGCCCACCGGGTACATCTTCGTCTATAAGTGACATGCGGCGCGAGTCCGGGCCGATCCCTTGACAGCGGGATTTCGCCCGATCGATGATCAGAGTCGCTATACCGGTTTATCTGCAAGCCCGCCCCGGCCTGTCGACCGGGTGGCTGAAGCTGCTTAACCGGTATATCGACACCGCCCACCTACGAGGGAGTCGATCGGATGAGCAAGCAGCTGATGAAACGAAGGACCCTGCTCTCGGCCGTCGCCGCCGGCACCGCCGCGGCCGCCACGGGCGCCGCCCTGCCCGCGGCGGCGAAGTGCCACTCGGCCCAGAAGAGCGGTCCGGTCACCGTCGCGTACATCGAGGTGAACGACCACAGCATGCTGAGCGCCGGCAAGTACACGCTGGCGAACGGCGGCGCGCAGGTGATCGACGTCGCGGTGATCTTCGCGGCGAACATCAACTACGACGGTTCGAACGCCTACCTGTACTTCAACCCGCAGGTCCAGAGCGTGCTCGACAACGTCGCCACCCAGGTCCGCCCGCTGCAGAAGAAGGGCATCAAGGTCCTGCTGTCGGTCCTCGGCAACCATCGGGGCGCCGGTTTCGCGAACTTCCCGACCAAGAAGGCCGCGGACGCGTTCGCGCAGCAACTGGCGGACGCGGTCAACCGGTACGGGCTGGACGGGATCGACTTCGACGACGAGTACGCGGAGTACGGCAACAACGGCACCGGACAGCCGAACGCGTTCTCGTTCGTGTACCTGGTGCAGGCGCTACGCGCGAAGCTCCCGAACAAGCTGATCACCCTGTACGACATCGGGCCGGCGGCGGACCGGCTCACGTACAACGGGCAGAGCATCGCGAACACCTTCAACTACGCCTGGAACCCGTACTACGGCACCTGGTCCGTACCCGCCGGCCCGACCTCCAAGTCCCGCCTTTCCCCCGCCGCCGTCTCGTACACCGCCACCAGTTCGACGACCGCCGCCGCACTGGCCCAACGCACGATCTCCGAAGGCTACGGCGTCTTTCTCACGTACGACCTGACCGCAGCCGACACGTCGTCGTACATGACCGCCTTCACCCAGAAGCTCTACGGCAGCGCCACCACCTACACCCCATAAACCCACCCCGCCCGCCACTCGAACGCCTCCACCACCAACTCCTCCACCGGTCGCCCACTCCCCACCAAATGCTCCAACCCCCACCGATTCGCAGAGTGGGCGACCACCAAAACCTCCGCACTCCCGTCCAGTAGTCACGCTCCCGAAGCCGGACATCAGCTTCATAGCTCACAGTCAAACGCTCTTTGTGTTCGTTACTGGTCGGTATATACTCAAGTTACCGGTGAGTAAAGTATGTGGAGGAGTGTCTGTGAGCCACTACAAGTCGAATCTTCGGGATATCGAGTTCAATCTGCTCGAGGTGCTCGGGCGGGCGGATGTGCTCGGGCAGGGGCCGTACGCCGAGATGGACGTCGACACCGCTCGTGAGGTGCTCGCGGAGGTCGACCGGCTGGCGAAGCACGAGCTGGCGGAGTCGTTCGTGGACGCCGACCGGAACCCACCGGTGTTCGACCCGGACACGCACGAGGTGCGGATGCCGGAAGCGTTCAAGAAGAGCTACCACGCCTACATGGACGCCGAGTGGTTCAAGCTGGAGCTCCCGCCCGAGCTGGGCGGACAACCCACCCCACCCTCACTGCGCTGGGCCGCCGCCGAGCTGGTCCTGGGCGCCAACCCGCCGGTACACATGTACGCCGCCGGCCCCAACTTCGCGCACGTACTCTGGCGCAACGGGACCGACCGGGACAAGAAGATCGCGCACCACATCATCGAGCGCGGCTGGGGCGCCACCATGGTGCTGACCGAGCCGGACGCCGGCTCCGACGTCGGCGCCGGCCGGACCAAGGCCACGCTCCAGGACGACGGCAGCTGGCACCTCGAGGGCGTCAAGCGCTTCATCACCTCGGGCGAGCACGATCTGACCGAGAACATCGTCCACCTCGTCCTGGCCCGCCCGCAGGGCGTCGAAGGCGCCGGCGGTCCGGGTACGAAGGGCCTGAGCCTGTTCGTGGTCCCGAAGTACGACTTCGACCTCGAAACCGGTGAGCTGACCGGCGAGCGCAACGGCGCCTACGTGACGAACGTCGAGAAGAAGCTGGGCATCAAGGTCTCCACCACCTGCGAGCTCACCTTCGGCGACACCAACCTCGGCGGGCCGGCGAAGGGCTGGCTGCTCGGCGAGGTGCACGACGGCATCGCACAGATGTTCCAGGTGATCGAGTACGCCCGGATGATGGTCGGTACGAAGGCCATCGCCACCCTCTCCACCGGTTACCTGAACGCGCTGGAGTACGCCAAGGAGCGGGTCCAGGGCGCCGATCTGACGAACCCGGCCAAGACCGCGCCGCGCGTGACGATCACGCATCACCCGGACGTACGACGCTCGCTGCTGACCCAGAAGGCGTACGCCGAGGCGCTTCGGGCGCTCGTCCTGTTCACCGCGACGTACCAGGACCGCGCGGAACAGGCCCGGTACGCGGGTGAGCACGACGTGCTTGCCGAAGGGGTGAACGACCTGCTGCTGCCGCTGGTGAAGGGCTACGGCTCGGAGAAGTCCTGGACGCTGCTCGGCACCGAGTCGCTGCAGACGTTCGGGGGCTCCGGCTTCCTGCAGGACTACCCGATCGAGCAGTACGTCCGGGACGCGAAGATCGACACTCTGTACGAGGGCACGACCGCGATCCAGGGTCAGGACCTGTTCTTCCGCAAGATCATCAAGGACCAGGGCAAGGCGCTCGGTCATCTGGCCGAACAGGTGCAGGCGTTCGTCGCGTCCGAGGCCGGCAACGGGCGGCTGAAGGAAGAGCGGGCGCTGCTCGCGAAGGGCCTGGAGGACACGCAGAAGATCCTCGGCGTGATGGGTCAGGCACTGATGGCGAGCAACCCGCAGGCGGAGAACGGCGACCCGCGCAACGTGTACAAGGTCGGGCTGAACACGTCCCGGCTGCTGTTCGTACTGGGTGACGTGGTCTGCTCCTGGCTGATGCTGCGGCAGGCGGAGGTCGCGCTGGAGAAGCTGGGCGGCGAACTGTCGCCGGCCGATCAGGACTTCTACACCGGCAAGGTGGCGGCGGCGCAGTGGTTCGTCCGGAGCACGATGCCGTCGGTCCGGGCCGAGCGGATCAAGGCGGAGCTGACCGATCTGGACGTGATGGACCTCCCGGAGTCGGCCTTCTGAGACCCTCCGGCTCGGGCGCTTGCGCGGCCCGAGCCGGAGGCTTCAATGACGCGGCGCCGGAGGCTCCAATGGACGCCGCGCCGAAGGCGCCATTCAGCACCGCGCCGGAGGCGTTCGGGCTCGGGTTCGGGGCAGATTGATCTGCCCCGGGTTGCCCCGCGATTTGCCCTGGTGCAACCCGGCGGGGATGTAGGAACGTTTCTGTTCTGCAGCACCGTGACCCTGGCTTGGTTTCCCCTGTCCGAGCCAGGGTCGCGCCCAATCCGGAACCGGACCCGGCGATCGCGCGTCCGTGTGAATGTGTCCAAGCCCGGTCGTCGTACGCTGTCCGCGATGCCCGTCCGTCTGCTCGCCGCCTTGTTCGCGGCCGTCGCCTTCCTGCCCGCACTCTCGGTACTTCCCGCGCACGCGGACACGCCCGAGCTGCCGGACCGGATCGCCGCGGCCTGGAAGACCGATCACGTCTCGGTCGACGAACGGCTGCGCCCGACGATGCCGGCTTCCGAACTGGCCCGCATCCGCGCCGCGGTGAAGAGCGCCGGCTTCCCCGTGTACGTCGCGCTCGTCCCGCAGTCGCCGTACCTCAGCAAGGGCGGTTACGACCTGCCCACGCTGCTGCATGCGCGGGTCGGCGTGCCCGGGGTGTACGTCATCGCGACCGTGTCCGAGCGCACCTGGTCCGTCGGCGGGACGCTGTACCGGCCGGCCGGGCTGCGTGGCCGCGACCTCTACAGCGTCAAGGCGCAGGACCCGCAGCGCTTGAAGGTGGTCTACGACCGCCCGGCCCCGCTGATCGTCCGGACCATCCAGCAGGCAGCCACGGCGTACGACGACCGGCCGCTGCCCGCCGTCCCGGCGACCGATCTGCGGCCGGACAGTGCCGAGCGTGGCCTGTCGGTCACGGACAAGGCGGACCGGGCCACGTTCATCGGGATGGGCGCCGGCGGTTTCGTCGGCCTCGTCCTGACGCTCGTCCTCGGTCTGCGGCGCCGGAGGGGAACGGTCAAGCGCGAGAAGAGCGTGGCCGCGCGGCCGGTAGACGTCCGGGACGTGCAGCTCAGGGCCGACCAGAAGATCCAGGCAGCCGAGGGCGCCCTGGCTCGGCTCGACCGGCGCGCCAAGAAGTCGACGCAGCAGCTCGACCGGCGCGACGACGCGTACCGGCGGCTGGACGCGGCGCGTACGCTCCGGGCCGACCAGCCGGAGGATCTCCTTGCCTGCGCCGGCGCGCTGGTGCTCGCCCGGCAGGCCGAGCGGGTGGCCAGCGGCGCCGCGCTGCAGCCGCCGTGCTTCTTCGATCCGACCCACAATCCCGGCACCGCCAAGGTCGGCTGGTCGGACGATGTCGAGGTGCCGGCCTGCCAGCAGTGCGCCTCCATCGTCGCCCGCGGCAACACCCCGCGCGGTCTGCGGGTGCCGACGAAGGCGGGGCTGTTCGGTCACGACACCAAGCAGGTGCCGTACTGGACGCTGGACCCGGAAGACAGCCCGATGGTCGCGACCGGCTTCGGCGCGCTGTCCGACGATCTGCCCGAACAGGTCGTCGCGAGCCGGAAGGACGAGGTCCGATGAGGCGCGTACTCCTGCTGCTGGTGGTCACGGTCTTCGCGCTCACCGGCACCGCCGCGGCGGCCACCCCGGCCGACCCGCGGATCACCGCCGCGATCGCGGCCTGGAAGACGAGCGGGCTGTACGTCGACCCGGACTTCGCTTCGGTTGCTGACAGCAACGAGACGCTCAAGGTGATCGCCGGCGCGAAGCTCCCGGTGTACGTCGCGGTGCTGCCGACCGGTGGATGGTTCCCGGAGAAGGACGACACCGAGCTGCTCGCCGGCCGGTTGGCCGCCGCGAACGGCAAGCCCGGCGTGTACGTGGTGATGGACGGCTACACCTCGCACGGTGTCGCGAACAATGTCGAGGCACGGGCGTACGGCAGTACGTACTCGACCAAGGATCAGCCGTTGAGCAGCCAGCTCCAGGCATACCTCGACACCGTGAAGCAGGACGCGCAATACCAGCCACGACCGGCCCGCTCGGAACCGATTCCGGAAGAGCCCGAGTCGTCGTACCCGGAGGAGAAGTTCACCGTGGGCAAGGCAGTCGCGAACGGCGGCGGCGGTGCCGTGCTCGGGCTGATGGGCGGCGGCATCCTCGGGGGCGTGGTGCTGCTGGTGGCGGCGATGACGTCCGGACGACGGGAAGGAAAAGCGTGAGGACCCGGTTTCTGCTCACCTGCCTGGCGGCAGCGCTGACGATGATGATCGCTGTCCCGGCACAGGCCGGCGGCACGGCGACGCCGGCTGATCGGGCGCGCGCGATCGCGACCGCGCTGAGCAAGGACGGGTTGTACATCGACCCGGCGTACCGGACGGCGCTGCCGCAGAAGCTGCGTGACGACGTCAAGGCCAAGGCGAAGGCCCTCGGGTACCCGACGTACACGATCATCCTGCCGCTGACGCCGAGCGACGAGTTCGAGGGCAAGGAGAGCAACGTCCTCACGCTCGTCGAGGACGCGCTCCGCAAGCCCGGCCTGTACGTCGTGGTCAACGGCGGCTCGCGCTTCCCGTGGTACGAGACCCGCGAGCTGCCGCAGGTCAGCGAGGAGAAGCTGCGGGCATCGCGGTCGCGGGCGCTCGACGACACGGGGTACGACGCCGGGCCGACCGAGGTGGTGGCCCGGATGTACGAGCTGCTGGCCGCGCCGGGCATCCCGAAGACCTCGACCCGTCCGCAGTCCAAGCCGCCGGCCCGGTACTCGGAGGAAGGCGGGCACGGCGGGATCGTCGCGCTGTCGATCGTCGGTGGACTGATCGTGCTGATCGGCCTCGGCCTGGTGATCGGGCGGATCCGGCGCGGGCCGGCGGCGGAGCGGGAGAAGGCGTTCCGGATTCCGCCGCACGTCGCGGCGACGGTCGCGTCCGAGCGGCGCCGCCGGCTGGAACGCGAAACCACCGCCGAGCTCACCACGCTCGGTTCGCAACTGGCCGCGTTGCCGAGCACCGACGGCCCTGGGCTGCGGCATCAGCAGGCCGCGCTCGACGACCACGCGGCCGCCGGGAAGGTACTCGATGCCTCCACCGACCTGGTCGATCTGGTCGGCGCGATGGTGCTGCTGGACAAGGGCCGCCGCGAGTACGACGCGGCGGTGGCGGCCGCGAGCGGCCGACCGGCACGGGTCGGACAGGAACTGTGTGCCTTCAACCCGCTGCACGGCCGGGCGTCCGGCAAGCCGACGCAGATCGCCGCCGACGGGTCGACAATGCCGGTCCCGTTGAAGCTGCCGCTGTGCACCGAGTGCCGGCAGGCCTTGAGGCGCGGCCAAGCGCCGGCTTCCCTGCCCGGCAACGACGGCCCGTACTGGTACGACGACTCACTCTGGGCCCGCACGTTCTACGGCACCACCGGCGACGACCTGGCCGAATCCGTCTCACGCGGCGAGCTCTCCAAGTGATCTGTCCGAGACGTCCCTGAGAACAGCTCAGGGGCGTCTCGGGGGATCTGCCTGATCCTGGCGAGGGCTGCTGCCACCTACTGTCGATGCGACAGCGTGGGTGGGCTCGAGAAGAGGCGGATGATGGCGGAGAACAAGCAGCTCGGTGTGGTTCTGCTGGTGGTAGCGGCCGGGCTGGGGTTCTGGCAGTTCGGGGACAGGGATTCCAGCGACACGAAGACGGTGAACGACAAGATCACGTCCGTACGGCTGACCGGCGGCCACTCCGATGTCAGCATCAAGGTGTCCGACGACGACAAGACCACCGTGCACGAGAAGCGCACGTACTGGTTCCGGAAGCACGGCGACGCGTACTCGGTGCAGGACGGCGTACTTGTTCTGAAGGGCGACTGCGGCTGGCAGTGCAGCGCGGACTTCGAGCTGACGGTCCCGCGCGGAACCAAGGTGGTCGGTCAGAACGGCAGCGGCGACCTGAAGCTGATCGGGGTCGGCGGGGTCGACGCGAAATCCCGGTCCGGCAATGTCGAGCTGCGCGATGTCCAGGGCGACGTGAACCTGGACGTCACGTCCGGCGATGTCTCCGCCACGAACGTGGCCGGCAAGTTCGCCGTGAAGGCGAGCTCCGGTGAGATCAGCGGCCGGGAGCTGAAGGGCGGCGCGGTCGACGTCGAGACCACGTCCGGCGACATCGAGCTACAGCTCACCGAAGCCAACGACGTACAGGTGCGGGGAACCAGCAGCGACATCGGGATCACCGTGCCGAGCAGCGACTACAAGGTCAGCACTGACACCCGGCACGGCGATGTCGAGAACCAGCTCGGCAGCACGCCCAACGGCAGCCACAGCATCTCGGCCACCACGACGTCGGGCGACATCGAGCTGCGTACCAATTGACTACTCCCGGAAGTCGCGGTGGTTCTCCAGCTGTCCCGCACCGCGAACGCCAGGACCGCCCCGACAACCATCAGAAAAATCCCCACACCGATGCTCATCAAAGCCTCCCTGTGAGTCGCTTACAACGCTACCTCTCTGTACCCGGGAGCCAAACGCCTACTACTTGGCACCCGAAAGGACGAGTTCGACTCTGGCAGGACCGTCGGCTGTGATCTGGACCGGTACGCCCCAGTCCTGCCGGTGCATGTGACACGCGGGGAACTCGGCTGCACCGGAATCACACGACGCCGCTTGCACGGCCACATGGAGTACGCCCGAGCCAGCGTGCGGATCGATCACCAACCGGCGTACCAGGTCCGTCGAATCGCCCGCGCCTTCGCTGAGCAGGCTGTCGGGGGTGGCGGAGACGAGCAGCCGGGTGGACGGGCCGTAGCGGTCGTCGAGCTTCTGCCCGGGCGGCGGCGTGAAGACCACCTCCAACGTGACTTCACCGGCGGCCAGCTCCATCGGCGGCCGCTGGGTACGCGTACTGAACTCGTCGGCCGTCGCGGACGCGCCGAGCGGTACGCGGGTGAGCCGATGCGCCGCCGATTCCACCACCAACAGCTCGTTGCCTACGACAACCGCACCGCTCGGTTCGGCCAGGCCGGTCGCCATCGTCTCGATCAGCTCGGTTCGCGGGTCGTACCGGCGGACGGCACCGTTGTACGTGTCGGCGACCGCGATCGAACCGTCGGGCAGTACCGTCACGCCGAGCGGGTGCTGGAGCAGCGCCTCACTCGCTTTCCCGTCTCGCAGACCGAAATCGAACAGCCCGGTACCAACGGCGGTGTGGACTTCGGAGTCTGTCCAGCGCAGCGCGGAGATCTCCGAGTCCGCCAGCCAAAGCCGGTCGCCGTCGGCCGCCAGTCCGCTGGTCTGCGCGAACCACGCCTCGCCGAGCGGACCGTCCTTCAGCCCTTCGTTGGTCGTCCCCGCGGCAATCTCGGTCACACCGGTCAGCGGCTCGTACGTCCACAGCTGGTGTACGCCGGCCATCGCGATCCACACCTTGCCGTTCCACCACGCGACATCCCACGGTGAACTGAGTACGTCGGTGCCGTCGCCGTCCATCCACTGCTTGCCCGTACCGACCAGGGTGCTGACCTGGCCGTCGGACAGCCGGAGTCCGCGGAGCGCATGGTTGACGGTGTCGGCGATTACGACGTCGTACCCGACCTTGGTCGCGAGGTCGGCGGGCAGCACGACCAAGCCGTTCGGCTCGGAGAAGGACGCCGTGCCGGGCGCGCCGTCGGCGAAACCACGCTCGCCGGTGCCGAACCGCCGGACCACGGTCGTCGCGTCCGCGGCCAGCTCGACGATGCTGTGATTACCGGCGTCCGCGACCAGGAACTCGTTGTCCGATGCAACGACCTTCGCCGGGTAACGCAGGTCGGTCGGCTCCGGCTCCGGCGCCACGTACGGCGACCGGCCCCGCGTCAACGTGCCGGCCTGCTCGTGCTGATCGATCAGCTCGCCGAGCAACGCATCCAGCGCGTGCTCGTGACCTTCGCCGGAGTACCGCGCGACGATGTACCCGTTCGGATCCACCAGTACGAGCGTCGGCCAGGCGCGGGCGGTGTAGTTCTGCCAGGTGATCAGCTCCGGATCGTCCAGCACCGGATGCGCCACCTCGTACCGCTCGACGGCGGCCCGGACCGCCGCCTCCTCGCCCTCATGCGCGAACTTCGGCGAATGGACGCCGACGATCACCAGCGCATCGCCGTACTTCTCCTCCAACGGCCGCAGCTCGTCCAGCACGTGCAGGCAGTTGATACAGCAGAACGTCCAGAAGTCCAGCAACAGGAACCGCCCGCGGAAGTCGGCGAGCGAAAGCTCCCGCCCCCCGGTGTTCAACCAGCCACGACCCCGCAACTCCGGCGCACGCACATGCATGCCACCCATTGTCCGCCGAGCCACAAGCGGCCCCGGCTCCGGGACCACAGCGCGGAATCAAGGCAGGGATCAGCGCGGCAGGATCAGGGTGTCGGTGAGGAGTTTCGCGGTTTTGCGCAGCGTCGCGGGCGAGGAGGACAGGTCGGTGGCCAGCGCGTACGGCGTCAGGGGCTCGCCCGGGCCGACCAGGCAGTGCCGGTGAGCGAGCAACCAGACGATGGCGCGTGGCCAGGTCGACAGCCGGGCCTTGGCCAGCAGATCCGGCGCGTCGCGGACCAGCCGTTCGGCAATGTCGAACGCGTCCGGCGCGTACGTGCTGCCGAGCGTCTCACCGGCCATCAGCCAAGCATGCGGAGCCAGCACCGACAGCGTGGCCGCCTGGTGGTTGTCCAGGCCGTCGAGATCGGGCTGCGGCGGTGAACCCAGCCCCGCCAGGGCTCGGTAAGCGTCTTCCAGATCGTTGCTGGCGTCATCGAGGAAGACCCGCTCACCGGGCTTCGACCCGACCGGGTCGATCATCGCGGCCGCTTCCAGCGCGGGTTGCCAGACGTCGACCGCGTCGACTGCTTCGTCGACCGCGTCGAGCGGCAGCTGGGTACGCTCGCCGGCGAACTCCAGCCAGGCCTTCACCACCACCGGGACCGCCCCGAAGTAGGTGCTGTCGGCAAGGACCTTGCGCGGCAACCAGTACGCCAGGAACAACTCGACCAGGACCGCGCTGACCCGGAGCGGGCCGCCGACGGTGTGGTCGACCGCGTGATCGATCCAGAGCCGGACGATGTCGGCGGCGTCATCGGGCAGCGCCACCGCGTACCGCGATTCGAGGAACTCCTCGACCAGTTGCTCCCGCTGACGCGGTGACAGCAACGGCCGGATCGGTGGCCGAACCGGGCGCTCCGGCAACTGGGTCAGCCGATTCACCAACAGGCCGGTGAAGAACTCGAAGTCCTCGCTGACCGGCGGATCGTCGTAGTCGCGGGTCTCGCCCAGCGCCTGCAGGATGATCCCGGCCGCGGTCGCCGGCCGGACGGTCCGGATCGTCACCCGGCCGCCGCGCTGGTACGCCTCCAGGACCCGGTCCACCGGCGGGCCGACGAAGACGTCCTTCACGATCGCGCCGAGGTTGTTGTCGATGAACACGACCACGGTGTGCGGGTGCTGCTCGTCGTCGTAGTCCAGCACGACGCTCAGCCCGTCACCGGTGATGTCCTCGGACACGATCGCGCTGGTCAGCCGGAAGCCGGCGATCCTGGTCACCCACTCGGGCACGGATTCCTGCGTACGCAACCGGGAGACATGCGCCCGTTGCAGCGGCAGCCGCCCGGCCGGACCGACGGTCCGCGCCAAGCTGGTCAGCAGTACGAAGGACTCCGGGTCGCGCCGCTCGCCGAGCACCCGCGCGGCGTCGGCCCAGAAGAACCGCTCCACCTCGCCGATCTCGTCCGGCCGACCGGCCGGCCAGAGCTGATCGGCCAGCATCGCGGCCGATCGCGCCACCGACGCCTCGGCAATCACCGGATGCAGCGCCACCGGCACCGCCGCCAGGTCGAGCGAGAGCGTTTCGAGCAGGGTCTCCAGGACGGCGACGCTCGGCGTGGTGTCGACCTCGACACCCGCCGTCGGTGCGTGCGGGGCGTCCGGTTCGGACCCGACGAGCCGCAAATGGCTCCGTCGTCCGTCCCGTCCACCAGGAGACTTGGTCACCTCCGTGAGATTACCGTCCGCCCACACTCCCCCGCAGTCCCCCGCGCGCGTCCTGTGGATAACCCCCGCTCCGCCCCTTCCCCAACTTTGAGAAGCCACCGCGCATCTCCTGGCTCGAGAAACGCGCGGTGGCTTCTCAAAGTGGGGTTGGGGGTCAGCCCTTGAGGGCGCCGGCCATCAGGCCGCCGATGAACCAGCGGCCGAGGAGGATGTAGACGAGCAGGGTCGGGAACGACGTGATCAGCGCCCCGGCCATACTCGCCGCGTAGTCGACCTTCTGACCGCCGGCCAGCGCCGCCAGGCCGAGCGTCACCGGGCCGTTGTCCTGCTGGGTGAGGAACAGCGCGAACAGGAAGTCGTTCCACACCGAGGTGAACTGCCAGATCAGTGTCACCACGAACCCTGACATCGAGATCGGCAGGATGATCCGGGCGTACGTCTGCACCAGTCCCGCACCGTCCACGCGGGCCGACTCGATGATCTCGTTCGGCACGATGGTCGCGTAGTAGTTACGGAAGATCAGCGTGCAGATCGGGATGCCGTAGATACAGTGCGCCAGGATCAGCGTCGGTACGCCCCGGGTGACGTCCAGCTCGGTGAAAGTCGTCCGCAGCGGCAGCATCACCGCCTGGTACGGGATGAACATCCCGAACAGGATGAACGCGAACACGATGTTCGCGCCCGGGAACCGCCACCGGGCCAGCACGAACCCGTTCACCGAGCCGATCATCGAGGAGATGATCGCGGCCGGGATCGCCAGCGACAGCGAGCGGATCATGTACGGCTGCAGTACGTCCCAGGCCTTACGCCAGGGCTCGACCGTCCAGGTCTGCGGCAACGACCACTGCCGGGCGGCGGTGGTGTCGGCGGAGTTCTTGAAGCTGGTGATCACCACGACGTACACCGGGATCAGCACGAACAACAAGAACAGCAGCAACAGGACGTACCGGACCGTCCGGCTGCGCCGGGTGGAGCCGTCCGCGATCACCCCACGCTTCTGGGGCTTCCGCCGAACGGCGGTCGCGGCCTCGCCGGTCGCCGCCGCAACGTCGACGCTCATTCCTCACTCTCCTGCCGGACGGTGTACGCGATGTACGGAATGACGAGGACCGCGACGACCGCGAGCAGCACGATCGCGATCGCGGCCGCCTTCGCCTGATCGCTGCGCAGCAAGGTGTTCCACATGTAGATCGCCGGCACCTCGGTACGGAACTGGTTCGGCCCGGTGATCGCGTAGATCAGGTCGAACAGCTTCAGCGACATGTGACCGAGGATGATCAGCGCGGACAAGGCGATCGGCGACAACTGCGGGAACAGTACGTGCCGGTACAGCTTGAACTCGGACGCGCCGTCCACCCGGGCCGCCTCGCGCAGCTCCGGCGGAATGCCCCGGAACCCGGCCAGGAACAGCGCCATGATGTACCCGGACAACTGCCAGATCGCCGGTAACGCGATCGACGCCATCGTCGTCCATCTACTTCCCGCGGTCCACCAGGGATTCTCCAGGAAGTTCAGATGCAGGATCTCGAACAGCCGGTTCAGGCCGCGCGCGTCGGCGCCCTGGGACGGGTTCAGCAGCCAGCCCCAGACCACGCCCGAGGCGATCATCGAGATCGCCATCGGGAACAGATAGATCGACCGGAAGATCGACTCGCCGGGTACGCCCTTCTCCAGCAGCAGCGCCCAGAGCAGGCCGAAGATCAGCGTGCCCACGATGAACGCCACCGTGAGCACGCCGAGGTTCTTCAGCGAGTTGAGGAACCGGTCCTCGCCGAACAGGTGCCCGTAGTTCTCGAACCCGACGTAGTCCGCCGGGCCCTTCCGGGCGGTGTGCCGGTTGGTCAGCGAGGTGTTGAAGGACCACGCGATCAGCCCGTACACGAAGTACCCGAGCAGCAGCACGGTCGGCAGCAGCACCAGGGCGCCGGGTCCCCAGGTGCGAATTCTTCCGTGCACGGTCAGCCCTCCGTGCCGCGGCCGGTCCGCGATCTCGAGCCGAAGCCGGTCCGCATCAGCTCGTCTTCATCGCGGCGCCGAGCGCGGTCTGCAGCTTGGCCACGTCCGGGCTACCGCTGAACTGGCTCATCGCGGACAGGATGTCGTTGTTCTGACCCAGCGTGCAGGCGGCACCGTGGGCGCAGGACGGGACGATCTTGTCCTTCTTCCAGTCGGCCATCGCGCTCTGCTGGTACTTCGGGTAGTCGGCCGGGTTGGCGTCCGAACGGGCCGGGATCGAACCCTTCTTGGTGTTGAACGCCTTCTGGCCCTCGGCCGAGCCGACGGTCTTCAGCCAGCACTTCGCGCCGTCCGGGTCCGCGCCGTTGGTCGGCAGCGTGAACGAGTCGGACAGGAACTGGAACGCCTCGGAGGTGCCCGGCGCCGGCCAGTACGTGTACGCGGTGTCCGGGACCTTGTCCGCGAGTTGCTGCGCCGCGACCCAGTCACCCATCAGCGTGTAGCCGGCCTTGCCCGTGTTCACGTAGCCGAGCGCGTCCGGCCAGTCGATCGCCTCACGGTCGGTGTTGGTGAAGGTGAGCAGCGTCTTGTACTTGTTCAGCGCCGCGGTCACGTCGCCACCGGCCCAGTCGGTCTTGCCGTCCCACAGGCCCTTGAACTTGTCCGGACCGAGCTCGGCGAGCAGTACCGCCTCGACCAGCATCTCCTGGGCGAAGCCCTTCGAGATCGCCAGCGGGGCAGCCACCCCGGCGGCTTTCAGCTTGGTCAGGTCCGCGATCCAGGCGTCCACGGAGGCCGGCGCCTTGGTGGCGTCGAGGCTTGCCTTCTTCAGCACTGTCGGGTTCGCCCAGACAACGTTGGCACGGTGCACGTTGGCGGGGATCGAGTAGATCTTGCCGTCCACGGTCAGGTTGTCGATCAGGTTCTGCGGGAACGCCTTGTCCAGCCCGTAGTCCTTGTACAGCTGGCTGACGTCGTCGACCTGACCGGCGTTGATGTAGTCCTTCAGCTCGGCCCCGGCGTGCGCCTGGAACGTCGACGGCGGCTTGCCGGCCTGCAGGTCGTTGGCCAGTACCTGCTTGGCGTTCGACCCGGCACCGCCGGCGACCGCGGAGTTCACGAACTTGTAGTCCTTGCACTCGGTGCCGAACACCGACACCAGGCCGTCCAGACCGGCCTTCTCACCGCCGTCGGCCCACCAGGTGAAGACGGTGACGTCCTTGCTCGCCGACGAGTCGCCACCGCTGCTGTTGTCGCTGTTCCCGCAGGCGCTCACCGCGAGAAGACCCGCCGCACCCACCAGCGCCAGGGTCTTGCTCAGACCACCACGCATGTTTCACTCTCCGATCAGTTGCGATGGAGCCGCCTGTGACAACGATGCCCCCTTGACCGCCCCCACTCTGTGACGGTCACTGCCGGGTGTCAACGTTCCGGGCAGGCGCGTTGCGCAGCCGTGACCACACGCACGGTGACGCTGTGAGAGCGCGCACATCCGGTGTTCGATCGGAGGCCGAAGCAACTACCGTGCGCTCAGATCGTCACGTAGCGTCCCCGCCGGTGCACCAGCGCGGGTACGTCGTCCGCGGCCAGCTCGACGTGGACGATCTCCAGCTGGACCTGCACCGCCCAGCCGACCTCGGGCGGGTCCGGGTCCACCAGCGTGCAGCCGGCCCAGGTGATCGCGCCGGCCGGCGCCGGGCCCCAGTCCGTATCGGTCCAGTCGATCAGCCGGAACGGGCCGCCCGGCGCCGGCGCGACGTACCCGAAGGCGTCGGCCAGCTGCCGGTGCGGCTCGCCGAGCAGCGCGACCACCGCGGTCCTTGCCTTCCGCAACGTTTCCCACAGGTCCGAGTCCGGGTCGATCAGCCCGAGCACGTACCCCGGCTCACCGTCCGCGACCAGCATCGACGACACCGTCAACCCGGCCCGCTCACCCTCGTGCGCGGTTGTCCACAGCCCGACCGGCGACGGCAGCCGCCCCCGGAACCGCCGCACCGGACTCCGCTCGTTCTCCGGCGGCAAAAAGGGGTGATCACCGTGGATGGTCATGCTGGCACGGTAGCTAACGACAGGAGGTCCTCGTCCCCCACGACCCTCGGCGAGGCTCAACAGCTCACCCCGAGCGGCCGGAACGAGCACTACCTCCTGTCGTTAGCGCACCGTCACCCGGTCGGGCAAGGCGAAGGTGGCGAGTGGGTGGAGGGAGAGGCCGCTGGAGCCGTGGACGGATTGGACGGTGCTGTCGGTGGCGAAGGTGAAGCGGTAGGACTCGCCGTAGGAGCTGTAGCCGTTGCTGCTGACGACGCGCAGGGTGTCGCCGTCCGCCTCCAGCCGCTCGGGCTCGTCGGCCGGGTTCCCGTCGGCAGGAGCGATCACGTACAGCCGGCCGCCGACCAGGACGATGTCGTTGACGCCCCACAGGTTCGCGTAGCGGCCGGTGAACCTGGCCAGGTCGGTCCCGTCAGCGCGCTCCTTCGACTCGGCCAGGTCGAGCAACCGGAAGAAGCCTTCGGCCAGCTGCGACGCCGGGCCGTCGATCGCGTTCGTCAGCACCGAAACGACAAGCCGCTGCTCAGGGTCGACGAGGGTGCGGGTGATGTGGCCCGGGTACCCGCCGCCGTGCCCGAACACCTCCCGTTCACCGACCTTCGTCATCGCCAGCCCCAGACCGTACCGGCCCTTCTCGTCGGTCCCGGTTGTCCACAGCGGATGCTGCATCTCGCGCTTCGACTTGTCCGTCAGCAGCCGGTCGTCGCCGGGCAGATGCGCGGAGAAGTACGTCACCAGGTCCCGCGCGTTGCCGAAGAAGCCGGTCGCGGAGGCCAGTGCCCGGGTGTCGACATGGTCGATCGGTACGCGCGTGTCGGCGTACGCGAGCGCGCTGTACCCGGCGGCGTACTCGGCCGCGCGCGCCGGATCGAGCTCCGGACCGAGCCCGGTCAGCCCGAGCTTGTCCACGATCGCGGTCTGGACGTACGTGTTGTACGGCGTACCGCTCGCCGCCTCGATCACCAGCCCGAGCAGGCCGTACCCGATGTTCGAGTACTTGAAGCGCTCGTTCTCGTCGATCACCGCCGACGACGCGTTCCGGAGTACGTCGAGCAGCTCCGCGCGATCCGGGAAGCTGGTCGTCAACTGCCACCAGTCCGCGGCCAGCCCGTCCCGGGTGATGCCGCCGGCATGGGCGAGCAGTTCGCGTACGGAACGCTCGCCGATCGGCGTACCGACGATCTCGGTGACGTGCTGCGACACCTTGTCGTCCAGCCGCAGCCGGCCCTGCTCGACGAGCTGGAAGACCGCGGTGCCGGTGAACGTCTTCGAGTGCGACGCGATCCGGAACAGGTGCTGGTCGGTGAGCGGTACGTCCTGCTCGACGTCGGCCGCGCCGTACGCCGCGGAGAACGCGATCGCGTCATCGGCGTACACCGCGACCTGCACGCCCGGCACCCGCTGGAACCGCTGGTTGAACGCCAGCCAGCTGTCGTAGTAGGCGAGTACTTCGGTCAGATTCTGGCTCACGGCTGTCTCCTGCACGGTTGGCGGATGGCGGATGCCTCACAAAATGGCTTCCGCATCAGGGTCCGCTCAACGGCGCTTCGGCAGCAACTTCAGTACCGCGAGTCCGGCGAACAGCAAGGCGAAACCCGCGACCATCAAGGCCAGGGTGTTGGTTGCCGCGCCGGTGGCGGCGAGGGTGGCTCCGGGCATGGTCATGCTGGTCTGTCCGTACATGGCTGATCCTTTGCTAACTGGTTTGGCTACCGGAACCCGGTCAGGAGACCGGGGCGGAAACGTGGTGCCAGCGGGCCTCGGCCCGCCGGATCGAGTCCCAGACGGAGCGCAGCAGCACTCCCTGCAGGAACAGGTCGTACGCCCACTCGACCACCATCACGGCGGCCAGGACGACGGCTCGGGTACCGCGGCGGCGGACCGTCACGATGCGTTCGGCAACGAAGATCAGGCCGACCACGAGCCACAGCGGCCTGAAGGTGTACCCGGCGCCGGCGGTGAGCACGGTGAGCAGCACGAAGCACCACATGGCGATCACGCCGATCCCCATCCCGAGCTGCTGGACGGCGTACGGGAGCGTGACCCGGTTGAGGCCGTACGCGCGCAGGTTCTCGATCGCTCCGCGCTGCCAGCGCAGGCGTTGCCGCCACAGGTCGCGCCAGGTCGGCATCACCTCGGTGACCACCCAGCAGTCGGCCGGCGACACGCAGCGGTAGCCGAGGGACTTGATCGCCAAGGTGATCTCGTTGTCCTCGGTCAGCGCGGTGGTGTCGTACACCCAGCCGGCCGGGCCCGGGAGCGTACGCCCGCGCGCCGCCGCGACGGCGGTCAGGACGTCGACGCGGTGCAAGGTCGCCGTCCCGGTCAGTACCATCGCGCGGCCGTGTTTGCGATCGATGTCCCGCGCGTACCGGGCGTACTCGTTGCGCTGCAGCTCACCCACCAGGCCATGACCCGGCTCGCCCCAGAAGATGCCGCCGACCGCACCGACCGTCTCGTCGGCCAGCTCGCGCAGCGCGGTTTCGACGAAGCCCGGTGCGAGGGCGCCGTCCGCGTCCATCACCAGGACACGGTCGTGCGGCGCCAGCAGCTCCAGCAGTACGGCGAGCGCCTGGTTGAGGCCGCCGGCCTTCTTGTGTGTATTGGCAACCGTCTCGAAGACCTCCGCGCCGGCGGCGCGCGCCACGTCGACCGTCCGGTCGGTGCAGTTGTCAGCGATCACGATGACTCGATCTGGCCGCCTGGTCTGCTGCCACAACGAGTCCAGTGCGGCCGGCAGCGCCGCTTCCTCGTTGTGGGCAGGCACCAGCGCCACTACTTGGGCATGACTGCCCGTCCCCAGTTCCACCCCAGTCCCCCGTGCTCAGCTAATCAGACACTCAACTAACCGAGAGTATCGGAGCTCAAATCCAGGAACGCAAGATGTGGCGCTAAGTTACTTTTTTACGTCAAACTCACTTTTAGTGCATGAAGGCTCGGCGCATACGTCACTCAACGTGACGGCGAGATTGCAGTACCCGGAACCGGCTCGCGACGTACGCGCCGTCGGTGTACGTCGCGTTCGCGGCCGGGTTCGCGCCGGTGCCGTGGAAGTCGCTGAACGCGGCGGACTGGTTCACGAAGACCTGGCCGGTGAGGTTCTCCGACAGCGCCACCCCGGCGTCGAGCGCGGCCTCGCGGGTCTGTTCGAGCACCTTCTCGTCGGTCGAGTAGATCCCGGCCGTCATCGCGCCGTCATCGGTCACGGTCTTCCGGAACAGGTCGATCGACTGGGCGGTGTCCGCGGTCCTGACCAGGAAGGACACCGGACCGAAGCACTCCCGCCCGTACACCGACGCGTCGTCGGCGTCGAGCGCGACCAGGAGCGGCGTCCGGACCAGCGCTTCCGGGTACGCCGGGTGCTGGATCGCCCGTGACTCGAGCACTACGTCGCCGTACTCCGGGGCCAGCTCCAGGCGGCTGATCACGGCCTGGTTGACGATGCCGCCGAGGATCTCGACCGCGCGGGCGTCGTCGCCGAGCAGCTTGCCGATCGCGGTCGCGAGGCCGGCCCCGACCTCCTCGAACGTCTTGTGTCCGTCGTCGGTCTCGATGCCGCCGGCCGGGACGAACAGGTTCTGGGTGGTGGTGCACATCTGGCCCGAGTACAGCGAGAGCGTGAAGGCGAGGTTCCCGCAGAGCGCCTTGAACGAGTCGGTCGAGTCGACGATGACCGCGTTCACGCCGGCCTTCTCGGTGAAGACGGTGGCCTGCGTCGCGTTCTGCTCCAGCCACTCGCCGAACTCGCTGCCGCCGGTGAAGTCGATCAGCTTCACCTCGGGCCGGGTCGCGAGCGGCTTCGCCAGACCGTCGCCGGCGCGTTCGGCGGCCAGGGTGACCAGGTTCGGGTCCAGGCCGGCCTCGGCGAGCACCTCGCGGCAGACGTCGACAGTGATCGCCAGCGGCAGGACCGCGAGCGGGTGCGGCTTCACCACTACCGCGTTGCCGGTGACCAGGGACGCGAACAGGCCGGGCCAGGAGTTCCAGGTCGGGAAGGTGTTGCAGCCGATCACCAGCGCGACCCCACGACCGGCGACGGTGAACGTCTTCTCCATCCGGATCGGATCGCCCTTGGCCGGCTTCTCCCACGCCGCGGTCGCCGGATAGCGGTGCATTTCCTCGTACGCGTACGCGACTGCTTCGAGGGCGCGATCCAGCGCGTGCGCGCCACCGGCCTGGAAGGCCATCACGAACGCCTGCCCACTGGTGTGCTGGACCGCGTTGGCCAGCTCGAACACCCGCTTGTGCAGCCGATCCAGGATCTCGAGTACGACCCCGGCGCGGCCGTCGATGCCGGCTCGACGCCAATCCACCAGACCGTGCCGCGCCGCGGCGAGCAGCTCGTCCAGACCGTCCTCGACCACGCGCGGGTACGCGACGTCCATTTCGATCCCGTACGGCGACTGCTCGGAGACGACCGTGCCACGCGCACCGGGGATGTCCAGGGCGTACTCGGTGCCGAGATGTGCTTCGAACGCGGACTTCCCGTCCGCCGCGGCGTTCTCGCCGTACACCCGCGGGCTCGGCGACTCGGGGAACGCGGAGTGGTACCCGCGGTTGCGGATCGCCGTCAGCGCGCCGTCCAGGCGATCCCGGTGGGAGGAGAGCAGGTCGGTCGTCATGCCTGCGATGTTACAGTCGTTGACGTGGCTGGGACCAGAGTGTCACATGAGCTGGCGGCCCGGGTTGCCGCGGCGATGTGGGCGGAGGACACCGCAAGCGCCGGCCTCGGGATGCGGCTGCTCGACGTCGGCGTCGGCACCGCGCGGCTGGAACTGACCGTGCGCGACGACATGGTCAACGGGCACGGAATCGCGCATGGTGGATTCGTGTTCAGTCTGGCCGACTCGGCGTTCGCGTTCGCCTGCAACTCGCGCAACCAGGTGACGGTGGCGCAGGCCTGCGACATCGTCTTCGTCGCGCCCGCGCACCGCGGTGACGTCCTGGTGGCCACCGCGTCCGAACGCACCACCTTCGGCCGGAACGCGATCTACGACGTCACGGTGACGCGTGGCGACGAGGTGATCGCCGAGTTCCGCGGCCGCAGCAGGCAGTTGTCAGGCACCATCCTTCCGGAGGAGACATGAGGCGCGAGGCATTCCTGGTCGACGGAGTCCGGACGCCGATCGGGCGGTACGGCGGCGCGCTGGCGGCCGTCCGCCCCGACGACCTCGCGGCGCACGCGATCTCGTCGTTGCTGAACCGGACCGCGTTCGACCCCGACCGGATCGACGACGTGATCCTTGGTTGCGCCAACCAAGCCGGTGAGGACAACCGGAACGTCGCGCGGATGGCCGTACTGCTCTCCGGGTTGCCGGACTCGGTTCCCGGTACGACCATCAACCGGCTGTGTGGCTCCGGTCTGGACGCGGTCGCGGCCGCGGCCCGATCGATCATTGCCGGGGACAACGACATCGTGCTGGCCGGTGGCGTCGAATCGATGTCGCGGGCACCTTTTGTGATGCCGAAGGCAACTACCGCGTACTCGCGGCAGGCGGAGGTCTTCGACACCACGATCGGGTGGCGATTCGTCAACCCGGCGCTGAAGGCACAGTACGGGATCGACTCGATGCCCGAGACGGCCGAGAACGTCGCCGCCGACTTCGGCATCTCGCGCGCGGATCAGGACCTGTTCGCGTTGCGATCGCAGCAGCGGGCGGCGAAGGCGCAGGCGAACGGGCGGCTCGCCGAAGAGATCGTCGCGGTCGACGTACCCGGGAAGCGTGGCGCGGTGACCGTTGTGGATGTGGACGAACATCCACGTGAGACGTCGCTCGAAGCCCTTGCCGGGCTGAAGACCCCGTTCCGCTCACCCGGTACCGTGACGGCCGGGAACGCGTCCGGCGTGAACGACGGCGCGGCCGCGGTGCTGGTGATGAGCGGCGAAGCCGTCGAGCGGTACGGCGCGACGCCGCTGGCCCGCATCGTCGGCACGGCGGCCGCCGGCGTGCCGCCCCGGATCATGGGAATCGGACCGGCGCCGGCAACGCGCAAGCTGCTCGGCCGGACCGGTGTCGCCCTCTCCGAGGTCGACGTGATCGAGCTGAACGAGGCGTTCGCGGCGCAGTCGCTGGCCGTACTGCGCGAACTCGGCCTGCCCGACGAGGCCGAACACGTGAACCCGAACGGCGGCGCGATCGCCCTCGGTCATCCACTCGGGATGTCCGGCGCGCGGCTCGCGCTCACCGCCGCGCTGGAGCTGCGGCACCGCGACGCCCAGTACGCGCTGGCCACCATGTGCATCGGCGTCGGCCAGGGCATCGCGACGCTGTTCGCCCGTCCTTAGACGCCCTCTTGGTACGAGGAGATTCCATGCTCGGTGAGGCTTGCCCGACGGAGTTGCAAGACGCCGGCGAACGGCTGTCCGTCGACGAACTCCGGTCCCGTCAGCTGTCGTTGCTGCAGGCAACCGTACGCCGGGCGTACGCGAACGTACCGCACTACCGGGCCGCCCTCGACGCGATCGGGTTCGCCCCGGACGAGCTACGCGAGCTGTCCGACCTTCGGCGACTGCCGTTCACCACGAAGAAGGAGCTGCGGGACAACTATCCGTTCGGGATGTTCGCCGTACCGCGGACCGAGGTGGCGCGGGTGCATGCATCGTCCGGGACGACCGGGCGGCCGACCGTTGTCGGGTACACGCAACGCGATCTGGACAACTGGGCCGACCTGATGGCACGGTCGATCCGGGCCGCCGGTGGACGCGCCGGTGACGTCTGCCATGTTGCCTACGGCTACGGTCTGTTCACCGGTGGGCTGGGCGCGCATTACGGCGCGGAGCGGCTCGGTTGCACGGTCGTACCGGTGTCCGGCGGGATGACCGAGCGCCAGGTGGACCTGATCCGGGACTTCGGCGCGCGGATCATCATGGTCACCCCGTCGTACTTCCTCGCGATCGTGGACGAGATGGAACGCCGCGGCCTGGACCCTCGGGACACCGCGCTGCGGATCGGGATCTTCGGCGCGGAACCGTGGACCGAGCAGCTGCGGACGGAGGTCGAGGAGCGGAGCGGAATCCACGCGGTCGACATCTACGGCCTGTCCGAGGTGATGGGTCCGGGAGTGGCGCAGGAGTGCGTCGAAACCAAGGACGGCCTGCACATCTGGGAGGACCACTTCTACCCGGAGATCATCGATCCCGTCACGGGTGAGGTACTGCCCGACGGTGCCGAGGGTGAGCTCGTCTTCACCACGCTGACCAAAGAGGCCTTCCCGGTCCTCCGCTACCGCACCCGCGACCTGACCCGCCTCCTCCCCGGCACCGCCCGGCCCGGCCACCGCCGCATGCAAAAGATCACCGGCCGCACCGACGACATGATGATCGTCCGCGGCGTCAACGTCTTCCCCACCCAAATAGAAGAACAGATCCTCCTGATCGAGGGTCTCACCCCGCACTACCTCTGCATCCTCACCCGCCCGAACCGCCTGGACGAACTGACCGTCCAGGTAGAAGCCACCCCCGGCCTCACCGATCCCCGGACCGCCGCCGCTCAGCTGATCCACCGCGTCAAGGAACGCGTCGGCGTCACGATCTCCGTGGAAATCGTGACGCCGCACGCCCTCGAACGCTCGCTCGGCAAAGCCAAGCGCATCAAGGACAACCGCTAGCCGTCAGCACCCGTTGTAGGTGTGACGCGTTCACCGCCCGAAATTGGCTGGTTGGGTGCGTACGGTGGTCGGTACGGTGCTGTTCCCCCACTGCGAAGAGGTGCAATGACCGAAGTACAACGTCCGGCTCTGACGGCCGGTGAGCGCGATCAGTTGATCGGATGGCTCGACCTGCAACGCTCGTTCGTCCGGATGAAGTGTCTGGGACTGAGCGCGGAAGATGCCCACCGCAAGGTGGTCCCGACCTCACCACTGATGACCCCGGCCGGGCTGGTCGCCCACCTGCGCTGGGTCGAGTACTCGTGGTTCCAGCAGGGTGTGGCGGGTGTGCCCGACACCGGCCAGACGCCGTGGGTCGAAGGCGGGCATGTCGACGCCGAGATGTTCGTCGACGACGTGCCGCTGGACCAGCTGCTGGACGAGTACGACGCGGAGTGCCGGCAGTCCAACGCGACGATCGCGGACCTGCCGCTGGAACACGTCGAGCTGGGCCAGCCGGCCGAGAAGGCGGCATCGCTGCGGTATGTGCTGTGCCACATGATCGAGGAGACCGCGCGGCACGTCGGCCACCTGGACATCATCCGCGAACTGCTGGACGGCAGCACCGGGTACACCAAACCGGACTGACGGCCGCGCCCCGGCCGGACTGAGGTACCACCCGCACCGAGGGGTGGATAGGATGTCCGGCATCTGGCACGGGGTAGCGACAAGAGGTGTGATGAGGGAACCCTCCGTACGCCGTTATTCCGGGCGGTCAGTCGAGGAGTGGAAGGCCGCGCGCCGGGAACGGCTGCTGGCCGCCGCGCTCGAACTCTTCGGGACCGATGGATATCCGGCGACATCCGTGGAACGCCTGTGCACACAGGCGAAAGTGTCCACCCGGCACTTCTACCACGAGTTCCAGAACAAGGAAGCCGTGCTGCTCGCGGTACACGCGCAGGTGATCGAGCTGGCGGTCCGGAACACCGGCGACGCGCTCCGCCGGACCGCCGACCGGCCGGTCGGGGAGCGGATCGCCGCGGCCGTCGACTCGTACCTGCGGACCATCATGGCCGACCTGCGCCGGGCCCGGATCTCGTTCGTAGAGGTGGTCGGCACCAGCCCGGCGGTCGAGGAACAGCGGATCGCGTTCCGGGAGTTGCTGATCGGCAACCTGCGGGACGTCGGCGACACCGCGGTCGAACGCGGCGAGATCAAGCGGAAGGACTTTCGCTTTCTGGCGCTGGCGTTCCTCGGCGCGGTGAACACCGTCGTCTACGACTGGATGCTGGCCGAGCCGCGGCCGCCGGAGCAGAAAGTACAGAAGTCACTGCGTGAGCTGGCCGTCCAGTTGCTCACGGCATAGCCGGTTCGTCCGCCGGGCTGTAGCGCTTTCGCAGCTCGGCGATCGCTTCCTCCCTGGTCAGTACGGCACCGGCCTCGTACGCCACCTCGTACGCTTCGTTGCCCAGGGCATCGCGGAGCTGCTGGACGACGCGCCGCAGGTCGGCGTCCGGGATCGCGCGGTTGCCCTTGATCGCGGCCGCCAGCCCGAGCGTACGCGCGGTCTGCTCGGCGTCCTCGGTCAGCAGCATCGCGTCCACCGTGGTCTCGAGCACCCCGGCCACGACCGGCATGTCCTCGGTGGTGAGCGCCAGCTCGATCGCCTGCCGGCCGCACCGCTTCGCGTCCTCGACGTCGCCGGCGGCGGCGTACATCCGGCTGAGGTGGCCGAGCAGCGACGACTGCCCGTGCGGTGCCATCCGCTCCGCGTTCAGGTCGAGCATCGCGTACCCGCGCTCGGCGAGCTGTTTCGCTTCGTCGAAATGACCGGTCCGGTGCGCCAGCTTGGCCAGGCCCATGTTCGCCATCGCCTGACCGCCGCGCGACCCGGTCTCCTCGGACAGCCGCATGGCCCGCTCCAGCTCGGCGCGGGCATCGTCGTACTCGCCGAGCTCGATCCTGTTCATCGCGATGCCGCCGAGCAACTGCGCGACGCCGTCGGTCGTACCGAGCTCCTCGATCAGCCGGAGCGCCTCGGTCAGCAACTCCAGCGCCTTGGCGTGCTCGCCCTGACCGGAGTGATAGCCGGCCAGACCGCGGAGCGCCATCGACGTACCGAACCGGTCGCCGAGCCGGCGGAAGCCGTCCAGCGCGATGGTCAGGTTGGCCACCATCTCGCCGGTGTCGCCGTCGTTCTCGCGGAACATCGCGCCGGCCATGATGCCCATGTTCCGAATCCACGGGTCCCGGTGCCGCCCGGCGATCTCCAGTTGCTCGAAGCAGGTCGCCTTGTCCCTCCGGATCGCCGCCCAGATCGCGTTCGTGAACAGGCCGATCCCGGCCTCGACCAGCTGCGTGTGCCGCCGGGTCAGCCAGCGCACCGTGGCCAGCCCACGGATCACCTGCTGGAACGCCCTGACCGGGTCCTCTTCGCTGGACATCCGGCCCATCGCGAGCACGTACAGCGCCTCGGCCCGGTCCAGCGGCACGCTCCGGCCCGGTACGGCGAGCGCGGCCTGCATCCAGTTCACCGCCTCGGCCGGGCGGCCACTCATCGTCCAGTACTCACCCAGCACCGCGACCATCTGCACGGAGACCCGGGCCGAGCCGGTGTCGATCGCGTTCCGGAGGGCGTCGAGCAGGTTCTCGTTGTCGGCAGTGAGCCGGGCGATCCACTGCACCTGCTCGGCGGTCCGCATCTTCGGCCGGGCCTTGCGGAGCAGGCGGCTGAAGTACGCGGTGTGGGCGCGGCGGAAGCGGTCGTACTCACCCGATGCCTTCAGCTGCTCGGCCCCGTACGCGCGGACCGTCTCCAGCATCCGGTAGCGCACGGACCGCTCGTCCGCCGCCGCTTCGACGAGTGACTTGTCCACAAGGGACGCCAGCACGCCGAGCACCGACTCCGGTGGGATGCTCTCGTCACTGCAGATCTGCTCGGCCGCATCCAGCGTCGCGCCACCGGAGAACAGCGAGAGCCGCCTGGCCACCGCCTGCTCGTCCGGATCGAGCAGCTCCCAGCTCCACTCCACGACCGCACGTAGCGTCTGGTGCCTCGGCAGAGCGGTCCGCGAACCACTGGTCAGCAGCCGGAACCGGTCGGTCAGCCGGTCCACGATCTGTGGCGGCGTGAGCGCTCGCAGCCGCGCTGCGGCCAGCTCGATCGCCAGTGGCATGCCGTCCAGCCGTCGGCAGATCTCCGCGACCGCATCCCGGTTCGCATCAATCAACTCGAAGTCGGGGCGTACGGCGCGGGCCCGGTCGACGAACAACTGCATCGCCGGGTAGGAGTCCGTGCTGTTGACCACATCCTCCGGCGGTAGTCCGAGCGACCCGACCGGATGCAGGTGCTCACCCGGGATACTCAGCGGTTCACGGCTCGTGGTCAGTACACGCAGCCGCGGACAGGAGGCCAGCAGCGAGTCAACCAGGCCGGCTACCTCCAGTACGAGGTGCTCGCAGTTGTCCAGTACGAGGAGGATGCGCCGGTCACCGATGACCTCGACAAGTCGCTGTGTCGCGGCCCGGATGGTCGGGATGTGCTTTGTGGTGAACGACGCGGCGGGCATGTCGACGTACTCACTCGCACCGAGTGCTGACAGGACCGCCGGAGCTACATCGGCCGCATCGCCGAGCGGTGCGAGCTCCACGAACCAGATGCCGTCACCGCTCTGGTCAACCAGGCTCCTGCTGGTCTCGTTGGCCAGCCTGGTCTTGCCGGCGCCGCCCGGACCGACCATGGTCACCAGGCGGGTGCCGTTGCTCAGTAGCCGGGTCAGCTCGGCTACGTCCTCCTGACGGCCGACGAAGCTGGTCAACGGCGCGCGCAGGTTGCTGCGCGGTTTCGACGGAGCAGGTGCCGCTACGACGGAGCTCTTGGCCGCTGGGTCCACCGCATCGCCGCGCAGCACTGACACGTGTAGCTCGCGGAGGCGGCTGCCCGGGTCGGCACCGAGCTCTTCGGCAAGTGTGGTTCTCACCCGTTCGTACGCTGCTAGTGCCTCGGCTTGGCGTCCGTCGGCGTACAAGGCGCGGATGAGTAGCTCGTGGACGCGCTCGCGGAGCGGATGGGTGACTGCGAGCTGCTCCAGGTCAGTGATCAGGTCGCGGGCGTGACCGCAGCTCACCGCGGCCTCTGCCAGGTCCTCCGCGGCGGCCAGGCGCAGCTCGGCCAGGCGGTCGGCTTCGACAGCGGCGAACGGGAGGTCCCGCAGGTCGGTCAGCGCTTCACCACGCCACAGCTTGTCGGCCTGGGCGAGCAGGGCGTGTGCCTGCTGCGGGTCAGCGGTCAGCAGCGCGCGGCCACGGCGTACCAGCTCCTCGAACTGGAGGGCGTCGACGCAGTCCGGGCCGATGGTCAGCGTGTACCCGGCCGGGCCGGACTGGACCGAGATGCTCGACTCGGTCGCCGGCAGACTCGCCCGCAACCGCGACACCAGCGACTGCAGAGCGTTCGCACTCGGTGCCTCACTGCCCCACAACCCGTCGACCAGCGTCTCGACGGAGACCGGCTTCCCGGCACTCAACGCGAGCCGCGCCAGCAGTCCACGCAGCCGGACACCACGGATGTCGAGCGGACTCCCGTCGGCCGCCCACATCGCGAGAGGCCCAAGCACCGCTATGCGCACCCCACCAGCCTCGCACATCCACCCACCCAACCGCCCCTGCCTTTTGTCACTCACCACCTCGCCCAACCGCCCCCTGCCTATTGTCATCAAGTTGTCTTAAGGTCAGAGGCCGTGACCGAAATTGCCGAGCAGACTCAGAACGGGCTGACGCGTCTCGTCGCCGAACGTCAATCCAAGGGCCGGGTACCTGGCGTGGTCGGGGCCGTCGCCCGGGCCGGGAAGCTGGCCTGGTCGGCCGGGGCCGGTTCCGCCGACCTGGACAGTCCCGGTACGCCGCCGACCGCCGACTCGCAGTTCCTGATCGCGTCGCAGAGCAAGACGCTGACCGCGGTCACGATCATGGCGCTGCGCGACGAGGGCAAACTCAGCCTGGACGACACCGTCGACCAGCTGATCCCGGAGACCAAGCACGCCGGCGTCACCGTACGCCAGATGCTCAGCCACGCCAGCGGCATGCAGCGTGAGCCGGTCGGCGACGTCTGGGACCTGATGAAGTTCCCGTCCCGCGACGACCTGGTGGCCGGCTGGAACGACGCCGAGCGGATCGGCAAGCCACACCACCGGTTCCACTACTCCAACCTGGTCTTCGCCCTGCTCGGCGAGATCGTCGCGCGGATCGAGGGCCGGTCCTGGTACGAGTCGGTGAAGGCCCGCATCCTGGACCCACTCGAGATGCGCCGGACCACGGTCGGAATGGACGGCGGACCGAACCAGACCGGGTACTACGTGCCGCCGTGGACCGACGTACCGGTCCGGGAGCCGCTGCTCGACATCGGCGCGATGGACGCCTGCGGCGGGCTCGCCTCGACCGCCGAGGACCTGGCCAAGTGGGCGATGTTCGTCGCGAACCCGGTCGACGAGGTGCTGTCGAAGGACACCCTGGACGAGATGTGCCAGGTCCAGATCATGGCCGACACGGACCGCTGGCAACTGGCCTTCGGGCTCGGTTTCATGCTGCTGCGCCGCGGCGACCGGCTGTTCGTCGGCCACGACGGCGGCATGCCCGGCCACATCACCTCCACCTTCGTCCACCGCGAGTCCGGTACGGCCGGGATCGCGCTGTTCGGTTCCACGTCCTCCCCGGCACCGAGCGCGCTGGCCACCGACCTGGTGATCAAGGTCCTCGAGGACGACCCACTCCCCGCCGACCCATGGCTCCCCGGCACCGAGGTCCCCGCCGAACTCACCGGCGTCCTCGGCACCTGGTACTCCGAAGGCAGCCCGTTCACCTTCACGGTCAGCTCCGGCGTCCTCCAGGCCAAGTCCCCCGCGGCGGCCGAACACCAGTCCCCCGCCGTCTTCGAACGCCTCTCCGAAGACACCTACCGCACCGTCTCCGGCCGCGAAACCGGCGAACTCCTCCGCATCACCCGAGACCCCGCCGGTCACCCCACAAAGTTGCACTGGGCAACCTACCTCTGCACCCGCCAGCCCCTCGCCTTCGCCGACCTGAACAACGCCTGACCCGAGCGCCTGACCCGAACGCCTGCCCCCTCAGCCCGGCAACAACTGCAAACCCTCCACCTCAGGGGGTGACCCCGCAACTACAGGGTTGCCCCCTCGAAACTCGAGGGGGCAACCCTGTAGTTGACCAGGCAAGCTGGTGGTCAGGTTCGGCGGCGGTAGGCGCGGATGGCGAGGGGGGCGAAGACGGCTACCAGGCCGATCATCCAGACGAGGGTGATCAGGAGTGGCTTCTGGATCGGGCCGCCCAGCATCAGGCCGCGCATGGTGTCCACCAGGTACTTGACCGGGTTGACCTTGACGAAGGCCTGGAGGAAGCCGGGGAGGGTGTCGGTCTTCACGAAGACGTTGCTGCCGAAGGTGAGTGGGAACATCACCAGGAAGGCGATGCCCTGGACGCCTTGGGCGGTCTTCAGGGACAGGCCGAGCCAGACCCAGATCCAGCACATCGACAGCGCGAACGCCAGCACGATCACCAGCGCCAGCAAGCCGTACCCGACACCGTTGCCGAAGCGGAAGCCCAGCGCGAAGCCGGTGCCCATCAGGATCACGATCGACAGCGAGTACCGGACCGCGTCGCCGAGGACCGCGCCGACCAGTGGCGCGATCCTCGCGATCGGCAGCGAACGGAAGCGGTCGAACACGCCCTTCGCGAAGTCGTCGTTCAGCGCGACTCCGGTGCCCATCGTGGAGAACACGACCGTCTGCACCAGCAGACCGGGCAGCAGGAACGGCAGGTAGTCGCGCCAGCCGGCGCCCTGCGCGATCGCCCCGCCGAACACGAACAGGAACAGCACCAGGAAGATGATCGGCTGGAACGTCACGTCCGCCAGGGCTTCCGGGTTCTGCCGGATTCGGATGATGTTCCGCCAGGCCAGCGTCAGACTCTGCTGCACCCAGGCGAACGGCCGGCTCCGGTGACCCGCGTGGGCCGGTACTTCGAGAGTTGTTGCCGCACTCATCGGCCCACTCCTTCCAGAACGTTCTCGGACTTCTTCTGCTCGGCGGTGTGCCCGGTCAGCGCCAGGAACACCTCGTCCAGGCTGGGCAGCCGCAGCGCCAGTTCGGTGACCGCGATGCCTTCCTCGTCCAGCCGGCGTACGACCACCGGCATCGACGAACCGTCCGTGACCGGCACGCTGACCAACGCGTTCACCACGTCGACCGTCGGGCGTACGCCGACCGACTCGGCCACGATGGCGGCCACCCGTTCGAGGTGTGACGGCTCGGCCGGGCGGACGTCCAGCGACTGCTTGCCCGCCTGTGCTTTCAGCTCGGCCGGACGGCCGGAGGCGACCACCGAGCCCTTGTCGAACACCACGATCGAGTCGGCCAGCGCATCGGCCTCCTCCAGGTACTGCGTGGTGAGCAGGACCGTGGTCCCGTCGAGCACCAGGTTCCGGACCGTCTCCCAGACGCCGTTGCGGGCGTGCGGGTCCAGGCCGGTGGTGGGCTCGTCCAGGTACAGGATGCTCGGGTTGCCGACCAGGCTGGCGGCCAGGTCGAGCCGGCGGCGCATACCGCCTGAGTAGGTCTTGGCGATCCGCTCACCCGCGTCGGTCAGCTCGAACCGCTCCAGCAGCTCGTCCGCCTTGGCCCGGGCCTGCGGCCGCGAGTAGCCGAGCAGACGGCCGATCATGATCAGGTTCCGGCGCCCGGACATGTCCTCGTCGACCGACGCGTACTGCCCGGTCAGGCCGATCGTGCTTCGGACCTTGCCGGCCTCGCGGACGACGTCGTACCCGCCAACGGTGGCGTGACCGGCGTCCGGGCGGACCAGCGTGCCGAGAATCCGGACCGCCGTCGTCTTGCCGGCGCCGTTCGGCCCGAGGACGCCGAGGACCGTACCGGTCGGCACGCTCAGGTCGACGCCGGCAAGCGCGGTGGTACTGCCATATTTCTTGACCAAGCCGACCGCCTCGATGGCGACCTGGTTCGTTGTGGTCATCGGGTTCCTCCCAGTGGATTACTGCACTGGGACTACCGTGCCGCCCCGCCCTGGCACCGCCCTGGCACTCGGCTGACAGGCCATGTCAGCGCGCTGTCTCAGACGCCCTCTAAGCCTCCAGCGGCACGATCCGGTTCGCGAGTAGTGCCTGGTACGCCTCCGGGTTGTACCGCGCCAGGTTGCCGCGGGCCTTTCGCCGGTACTTGATGATCTGGCGCGTACCGATCGCCCAGAGCACGTACTGGAACGCCAGCGCGAACTTGAAGTCGCCGATCGCCTGCGGTGCGCCGCCGGACGACGCGTCGAGCAGTACGCCGACCATGCCGATGCACAACAGGGTCGCGATGAACCCACCGGTGTTGACCATGCCGTTGGCGGCGCCGAACCGAGTGGTGGGGTTGAACGTCCGCGCATAGTCCAGTCCGAGCATCGAACCAGGTCCACCAGCGGCCTGTACGACGATCAGCACCAGTAGCACTGGCATCGGTGCACGACCTGGCCAGAGCAGTACGACTGTCCACATCGTCACTGAGCCGGCGATGACTGCCAGTACGATCCAGGACCGGTAGAACGGGAACCTGGCCGCGTACCGGCCGACCAGTGGTCCGTAGCAGAGTCCAGCGAGGACAGGGATGATCAGCATCGCCGCAGCGGTCGTTGGCGCGACCCCCTGTCCCTGTACGAGGAACGGGAAGCCCCACAGCAGTCCGAACGTACTACCCGAGAAGCTGGTGGTGAAGTGCGTCCACAGGCCCAGGCGGGTGCCCGGCTCTTTCCAAGCACGGCGCAGGTTCTTCCGTACCTCACTGAGCGGCTGCTTCGCCCGGCGGACCGGTTCGTCGTACGGGGTGTCCTTGATCAGGAACAGGACGAGTACACCGGTCATCAGGCTCAGTACGCTCGCTGTGGCGAAGGTAGGCGTCCAGCCGAACGCGTGGAACGCAGCAGCCATCGGTACCGTCGACATGATCGCTCCGAGACCACCGAGCATGCCGGTCGCCTGAGACATCACCGGCTGTCGTAGCGCGGGGAACCAGGACATGACGACTCGTAGCACGCTGATGAACACCAGCGCGTCGCCAACACCTAGTACTGCCCGGGCGGCGAGTGCTGCAGGGTACGAATCGACCATGCTGAACGCCGACTGCGCTACGAAGAGCAGACCGGACGCTGCGAGCAACAGCCGCTTGGAACCGTAGCGATCGAGTAGTACGCCAACAGGCACCTGCATGGCGGCGTACACAGTGAGCTGTACGACCGTGAAGCTGGCCAGTGCGGACGCGGAGATGTGGAAACGCTCCGCGGCCTGCAGGCCGGCCACGCTCATCGATCCGCGGTGCAGAACAGTGACGAGGTACGTCAGGACAGCGGTAGTCCAGACCACCCAGGCACGCCGACCGCCCAGGGGGAAGTCGGTCACCGGGTCCCCCGCAGGTCAGTAGCGGCTTCGGCGATGTGCATGACGACGAGCTCGCGGAACCGCTTGACGCTGTTCCCACCGAGCGCGTCGATCATCTCCTGGTGCGCGGTGATGGACTTGTCCATCCGGGCCGGCTGCACCTCGATCCCGGGCACGCCCATCCGGACCTGCCGGTCCCGCAGGCTGTTGTACAGCTTGGCCAGGATTTGGTTGCCGGCGGCATCGACGATCGCCTCGTGGAAGGCCCGGTCGGCCTCCAGGAAGCTCTTCGCGTCGCCGTCCCGGCGGCACGCGCGCATCGCGTCGACGCGCGCGGTCAGGGTCTCAATCAGCTGCTTGCGGCGCGGCCAGACCTGCGCGGCGGCATGCGTCTCGATCAGCTCGCGAGCCTCCAGCACGTCGTCGATCTCCTGCGGCAGCACCGGCAGGACGAGCGCACCCTTCTTCGGGTACAGCTTGACCAGACCGGATTCCTCCAGCCGGAGCAGCGCCTCCCGGACCGGCGTCCGCGAAACCCCGACCGCCGTCGCGAGTTCACCCTCGGTGAGCAGCTCGCCGCCCGGGTACGCCCGGTCCAGGATCGCTGCCTTCACGTACGCGTAGACCCGCTCCGCTGCCGGAATCTTCTCGGCCTCAGGCGCTGCCTCGACCACCACCCGGGCGATCTCCGCGGTCTGTTCGCCGAGCACCAACGCGTCATCTGCCGGACCGCCCGGCTCCCCGCCTACCACTGAACTCCCCACCCATACGACTCGTATCTTTGTTGTATCTATCTTACACACACAGACAATCCACCGCTCAGCGGAAGTATTCCCCAGCTTGTCCACGAGTTATCCACAGGTAGATCCACAGCATGTGGGTAACTGAGCGTGAGCTGCCGGACGCTAGGTAGTGACAAACGCAGGGTTTCCCCTGCGTTGTGGACAAAGAACTCCAGCGCTCCGGAATCGGTTCTAGAGTCTCCGGTTACCGGCCCGGGCCCGTCCGCCCCGGCCCAGCCCCTGAGGAGGCAGCGTGTCCCGATTCTCCCGTCCCCGCCGGCTGGCGGCAGGCCTCTCCGCCGCCGCGCTCGTGAGCATGTCCCTCGGCGCCGCGACCAGCGCGCACGCCGGGCCGGCCGCCGAGCCGGCCGCGGGCCCACTGATGAACTACGTGGTCAACGCGAAGGCGACCCCCGGCCACGTCCGCAAGGCCGAGGACGCGGTCCGCGACGCCGGCGGCACCGTCCTCACGTCGTACAAACAGTTCGGCGTGATCATCGCCCAGTCGACGAACCCGGCCTTCCGTACCGAGGTCCGCGCCGGGAAGAACGGCCGCGAGGTGCAGTCGGTCGGCGCCACCCGGACCGCCGCGGTCAGCGAAGGCGCCGGCGGCCTGAACACGGCCGGCGCGACCGATGACACCCAGGCCACCCCGGTGCTGGACCCGCGCGAGGGCGAGCAGTGGGACATGGTCCAGATCAAGGCTGACCAGGCACATCAGGTGACCGACGGCTCCCGGAACGTCCTGGTCGGCATCAACGACAGCGGTGTCGACGACACCCATCCGGACCTCGCGCCGAACTTCGACGCCCGCGACTCGGTCAGCTGCGTGAACAACGGCGTACCGGACACGACTGCCGGTGCGTGGCGGCCAACGACCAGCTCGCACGGTACGCACGTCGCCGGTACGGTCGCCGCCGCGCGCAACGGGGTCGGCATCGTCGGCGTCGCGCCCGGCGTACGCATCGCGTCGGTGAAGGTCGTGAACGACGCCGGCTTCATCTACCCGGAGTACTCGATCTGCGGGATCGTGTGGGCGGCCGAGCACAAGATGGCGGTGACGAACCACAGTTACTTCATCGACCCGTTCGAGTTCTGGTGCAAGGACAACGGCGACCAGGGCGCGGTGCAGGAAGCGGTGCGCCGGGCGTACGCCTGGGCCACCGACCAGGGCACGCTCTCGGTCGCGGCGGCCGGCAACTCGAACTACGACCTGGCCAACAAGACCACCGACAACAACAGCCCGAACGACTCCACCGCGGTGCCGCGGACGATCAACAACGACTGCCTCGACATGCCGACCGAGCTCCCCGGCGTGATCACCGTCGCCAGCACCACGCGCGCCGTCGCGAAGAGCAGCTTCTCCAACTTCGGCCTGCACAAGATCGACGTCGCCGCTCCCGGCAGCTCGATCCTCTCCACGCTCCCCGGCGGCCGGTACGGCCTGATGAGCGGCACCTCGATGGCGTCACCGCACGTCACCGGCATCGCCGCCCTGATGAAGTCCACGCACCCGTGGTGGGGCCCGCGTGAGCTGGAGCGCGCCCTGCAGCGCGAGGCCGACGACACCGCCTGCCCGACCACGCCCGACGCCCGCTGCACCGGCAGCACCGCCAACAACTCCTTCTTCGGCGAAGGCATCGCCGACGCGCTGGACGCCGTCCAGCGCTGACCCCCAACACCGAATACCCCAGACCGAGTGGGGGTCCGCCGCCCGGGCCTCCACTCGTCCCCCTCAACCACATCACCCGCGCGTACGCCCCCACGCATGCTCCACGGGCACTCCGTCGCTCCGCATCACCCGCGCGTACGCCCCCACGCATGCTCCACGGGCACTCCGTCGCTCCGCTCCTCCCGCGCCCGCTCCGCGTGCTCCCGCCCACCCCGGCTCAGCGCCGGTGCGTCCCTTCCGGGCTATCGCCGCACAGCTCGCGCTTGCCGCGCGACGCGCGCAATCCCACTGCCCGTGAGCAATCCAACCCGCACCAATCCCGTCAGCAGCACATCCGGCCGGCCCGGCGCCATTTGGGTGGTTAACCCGCGGGTCTGCCCGTTCACGGGTGGGATGCAGCTTGTGAAGGGGCACACCTGCGGGTTAACCACCCAAATGGACCTGTGGCGATCGGCGATACAACCTGCTGCTCGGCGATGCCAAGCAGTCCGGGTCGGCGCGGTACTGCTTCAGCCCAGGGTGATCAGGACTATGCCGGCGACCACGACGAGCGCGGCGGCGGCGCGTTTGGGGCCGAAGCGTTCGTGGAAGAACAGGGCGCCGATGATCGCGCCGAAGATGATGCTGGTTTCACGCAGGGCGGCGATGGCGGCGAGCGTGCCGCGGGTCTGGGCCCAGAGCACGAGACCGTAGGCCGCCATCGACACGACGCCGCCGGCCAGGCCGGAGAGGATCGCCGGGCGCGGCAGGTTGAACGATCGCGGTCCGCGCCAGCACAGCACCGCGATCGGGACCGCGAATCCCTGGAGCATGAAGACCCAGCCCATGTACGTCGCGACCGGCATCTTGTGCACCGCCACGCCGTCGACCACGGTGTACGAAGCGATCATCAGCCCGGTACCGAATGCCGCGAGCAACGCCGGCGCCTGACGGCGTCCAGGGCGGCCGATGAAGACGAGACCGATCAGCCCACCGGAGATCAGCAGTACGCCGGCCAGCTCGATCAGCGCCAACTGCTGGTTCAGGATCACGATCGACACCACGGCGACCACCCACGGCGACGTACCGCGTGCCAGCGGGTACATCTGGCTGAACTGACCCAGCTGGTACGAGGCGAGCAGCCCGCCCAGGTACGCGACATGCAGTATCGCCGACGCGATGATGTACCACCACGTACCGGCTGGTGGCAGCCCCATGAAGAGCACTGCGATCAGGCCGATCACGCCGGCCGACAGCTCGAACAACGCCAGCCCGGCGACCCGGTCCGGTGCCCCGTGCGCCATCGCGTTCCACGTCGCATGCAGAACCGCCGCCCCGAGCACCACAAAGATGACGAGCACCCCAACACCTTCTCACCAGGCGGTGTGAAAACCCGAAGGCCGGGGGCGGTGCCCCCGGCCTTCGGCTGGTGTGCTCAGAACCTCAGGGTGCCTCAGAACATCAGGGCGCGGGCGGGATCCTCGAGGATGCTCGCGACGTCGGCGAGGAACGTGGAGCCCTTCTCGCCGTCGATCAGGCGGTGGTCGAAGGACAGCGCCAGCGTGGTGATCCAGCGCGGAACGATCTCGTCGTCCACCACCCACGGCTGCTTCCGGACCGCGCCGAACGCGAGGATCGCGGCCTCACCCGGGTTGATGATCGGCGTACCCGCGTCGACGCCGAAGACGCCGACGTTGGTGATCGTGAACGAACCACCCGCCTGATCGGCCGGCTGGGTCTTGCCTTCGCGGGCGGTCGCGACCAGCTCGTTCAGCGCGCGGCACAGATCCGGCAGGGTGCGCGAGTCGGCGCCCTTGATGTTCGGGACGATCAGTCCGCGCGGGGTGGCCGCGGCGATACCGAGGTTCACCGCGCCCTTGTACACGATCTCCTGCGCCTGTTCGTCCCAGGCCGCGTTCACGATCGGCGTACGCCGCGCCGCCAGCGTGACCGCCTTCGCGACGATCAGCAACGGCGAAACGCGCAGGTCGCGGAACGCCTTGTCGTTCTTCAACCGCTCGACCAGCTCCATGGTGGCGCTGACGTCGACGGTGATCCACTCGGTCACATGCGGCGCGCTGAACGCACTGGCAACCATCGCCTGCGCCATCACCTTCTGCACACCCTTGACCGGCACCCGAGTGTCACCCAGCCCACTCACCACCGGCGCCGCCTCGTACGCAGGAGCCGCTTCGGCCGGAGCCGTCACATGTGACTCGACGTCCGCGCGGGTGATCACCCCACCCGGCCCGGTCGCGGTCACCACCCCAAGATCAATCCCCAGATCCTTAGCCAACTTCCGCACCGGCGGCTTCGCCAGCACCCGCGCGGAACCGGCCGGTTCGTTGCTCTTAGCAACAACAACCTCCGGTACTACCGCCGGCGCCGCGGCTACCGAAACCGGAACCGCATCAGCCGGTTTGCGGGGGCGGCGTTTGGCTTCCGTGGTTTTGGGGCCGTAGCCGACCAGGACGGCGGTGCGGCCGCCGTTGTCGGGTTCGGGGATGGTGGGGACCATGTCGTCGGCGGGTGGTTCCGCGCCGGCCGAGTCGGTCTGCACGGAGATGATCGGCGTACCGACCGGAACCGTCTCGCCCTCCGGCACCAACAGCTCGGTGATCACGCCCGCGAACGGCACCGGAAGCTCGACCAGCGACTTCGCGGTTTCGATCTCGACCACGGTGTCGTTGAGCTTCACCGTGTCGCCGGGCTTGACCTTCCAGCTGACGATCTCGGCCTCGACCAGGCCCTCCCCGACGTCGGGGAGCCGGAACTGCTGCACGCCCATCAGTACCCCATCACCCGGTCGACGCCGTCCAGTACCCGGTCCAGGTCCGGAAGGTAGTCGTCCTCCATCCGCGACGGCGGGTACGGAGTGTCGTACCCGGTCACCCGCAGCACCGGCGCCTCGAGGTGGTAGAAGCACTCCTCGGTCACCCGCGCCGCGATCTCCGATCCGGTACCGAGCGACAGCGGCGCCTCGTGTACGACCAGCGCCCGCCGCGTCTTCTTCACCGACGCGAAGATCGTCGCCAGGTCCAGCGGCGAGATCGTCCGCAGGTCCACGACCTCCAGGTTCCGTCCGTCCTCGACCGCTGCTTCGGCGGCCTGCAGGCAGGTCTTCACCATCGGGCCGTAACAGAACAGCGTCGCATCGGTGCCTTCGCGCACGACCTTCGCCTGGTGCAGCGGCCGCGCCGGCGGCGTGGCCTCGTCCAGCTCGGCCTTCTCGTGGTACCGCCGCTTGGGCTCGAAGAAGATCACCGGATCGTCTGAGGAGATCGCCTGCTGGATCATCCAGTACGCGTCCACCGGGTCGCCGCAGGAGACCACCTTGAGCCCGGCGACGTGCGCGAACAGCGTCTCCGGCGACTCGGAGTGATGCTCGACCGCGCCGATCCCGCCGCCGTACGGAATCCGGATGACGATCGGCATCCGGAGCCGGCCCATCGACCGGTAGTGCATCTTCGCGACCTGGCTGATGATCTGGTCGTACGCCGGGAACACGAACCCGTCGAACTGGATCTCGCACACCGGCCGGTACCCGCGCAGCGCGAGGCCGACCGCGGTGCCGATGATGCCGGACTCGGCCAGCGGGGTGTCGATCACCCGGTCCTCGCCGAAGTCCTTCTGCAGCCCTTCGGTGACCCGGAAGACACCGCCGAGCTTGCCGATGTCCTCGCCCATCACGAGCACCTTCGGGTCGTTCTCCATCGCGGCCCGCAGGCCGGCGTTGATGGCCTTGCCGAGAGTGATCTTCGTCATCGCTCAGCCCTCGCCTTCGAACGACGCGGCGTAGGCGGCGAACTGCGCGCGCTGTTCGGCCAGTTGCGGCGTCTCATCGACGTAGACGTTCTGGAAGAAGTCGGTCAGCACCGGGTCCGGCAGCCCCAGGCAGCCGGCCCGCAGCTCGGCGGCGATCTTGTCCGCCTCGGCGTCGAGCTCCTCGAAGTAGTCGTGGTCGACGCCCGCATGCCGGGTCAGGTACGCGTGTACGCGCTCGATCGGGTCCTTGAGCTTCCAGTGCTCCAGGTCCTCGTTCAGCCGGTACTTGGTCGGGTCGTCGGAGGTGGTGTGCGCGCCCATCCGGTACGTGTACGCCTCGATCAGCGACGGCCCGCTGCCCTCGCGAGCGCGCTTCAGTGCCTGCTGGGTGACGGCGTACGTCGCGAGCACGTCGTTGCCGTCGACGCGTACGCCCGGGAAGCCGAAGCCGGCCGCGCGCTGGTACAGCGGGATCCGGGTCTGCCGGTCGATCGGCTCCGAGATCGCCCACTGGTTGTTCTGGCAGAAGAACACCACCGGCGCGTTGAACACCGAGGCCCAGATGAACGCCTCGTTCACGTCGCCCTGGCTGCTGGCGCCGTCGCCGAAGTACGCGATCGTGGCCTCGCCGCTCTCGGCGTCGCCGATCGCGTGGTCGCGCTGCTGACCCATCGCGTACCCGGTCGCGTGCAGCGTCTGGGCGCCGATCACGATCGTGTACAGGTGGAAGTTGTTGTCCTTCGGGTCCCAGGCGCCCTGGTCGACGCCGCGGAACAGGCCGAGCAGGTTCAGCGGGTTGACCCCCTGGCACCACGCGACGCCGTGTTCCCGGTACGTCGGGAAGACCATGTCCTTGCGGTTCAGCGCCCGGCCGGAGCCGATCTGCGCGGCCTCCTGACCGAGCAGCGACGCCCACAGGCCGAGCTCACCCTGGCGTTGCAGGGCGGTCGCCTCGGCGTCGATCCGGCGGACCAGGACCATGTCCCGGTAGAAGCCCTTGATCGCCTCGTCGTCCAGGTCGAACGTGTAGTCCGGGTGCTCGACGCGCTCGCCTTCGGGCGTCAGCAGCTGGACGAACTCGACCTCCTCGGAGGCCTGGGGCGGACTGACCGGCGCCTTGTGTGGCGCGAACACTTCCGGGGCAGGGCCCGGCACCGTCTCACTCACATGCACTCCTCGGGTTCGAGCGCGGGATCGCCGCGACCGCAACGTTGCACGGGGGCCGGCCCTTCAGCCGGGTCAGGCTTATGCAGGCAGGTCCTCGTGGATCCAGGGGTTGATGCACTGCTGGCAGTGGACCCCTCACTGGTCTCACTCCCATCTTGCCGGACACCGTACATACCAGGTGCCTGATCCGCTAACTGTCAGGACTTTGGTGGGTACGCGGGTACCGAAACCGGTCTCAGCATGAGACACCAGTCCATCCACTGGTCCCATCATCGCGCTCGTGTGACACAAATCCAGCACATCGACGAGATGTGTCACAAATGGGTCTCGATCGGCCTGGTCTTGCGCCCTGGATCGAGCGGGACCTAATGTAAGCATCGTTCGTGCAAGACACCCCTGACGCGATCGAGGAGGTACTGATGGCCGCGTCCGCACCGGCCCAAGTGGCCGGACCCGGCTCCCGGGCGGGTTCCGGGGCGATGATCTGGACCGCGCTCGTGGTCGTGTACATCGTCTGGGGATCGACCTACCTGGCAATCCGGGTGGTGGTGGAGGCGCACATCCCGCCGATGCTCGGGATGGCCGGCCGGTTCCTGACCGCCGGCATCCTGCTGGCCACCGGGCTGGCGCTGAAGTCCGGGTGGCGCCGACTGCGGATCACCCGGCGGGAGGCGATCGGCGCGGCTACCGTCGGCGTACTCCTGCTTGCTTTCGGCAACGGCGCGGTGGCGGTCGCGGAGCAGACCGTTCCGTCCGGCCTGGCCGCTCTCCTGGTCGCCGCGATCCCGTTGTGGCTGATGCTGCTCCGCGTCGGCGGCGGCGAGCGGCCGCGGGCGATGACCTGGGGCGGCGTACTGATCGGCTTCGGCGGCGCCGCGCTGCTGGCGTTGTCAGGCGGCAACACGAGCGCGAAGCCGCTGTCGGTGGCGATCCTGGTGGCCGGCACGATCTGCTGGGCGACCGGCTCCCGGTTCGCGCCCCGGCTCGGGCTGCCGCGCGACCCACTGGTGACGGCGCTGTACGAGATGCTGTTCGGCGGCGCGGCGATGATCCTGCTCGGCGTACTCCGCGGCGAACCGGGACGACTGCACTTCGGCCAAATAGACCAATCGGGGTGGTTCGGCCTCGCGTACCTGGTGGTGTTCGGGTCGCTGCTGGCGTACACCGCGTACTCGTATCTCTTGGCGAACGCACCGATCTCACTGATCGGGACGTACGCGTACGTGAACCCGGCGGTCGCGGTACTGCTCGGGTGGCTGATCCTGAACGAGAGCCTGACCTGGCAGATCCTGCTCGGCGGCGCGGTGATCATCGTCGGGGTCGCACTGGTGGTCACGTCGGAGCGCCGCCGCGGCCAGTAGCGTCGCCGGGAAGCCGCCGCGAAGTCGCCGGCAAAAGGAAAGACCCGGACCCACGAAGGGCCCGGGTCTCCCACCGCTGCCGATGCGCGCGGCAGCGGGTCTGGCCGCCGGTCGCGCCCTGCCCCGAAAAAACACGGCGCGAAACTCCGGCAATGGTTCCAACATATTCCGACGAATCGTGCTATTGCCAATTCGGCGGCCACCGAGCCCACCGAAACAATCCTCCGATTCACCGGGTATCCGTCACCCGCGCTGACTCAACGACGTACGGATCGGTCGGTTACGGGTGATTTCATCTCAACTTCCGCTCGCTCCACCGAGCGTACCGTTGCTGGTAAGTTACCTGGTCAGCACGGGTTTGATTGCTCCGTCAGGCAACTCATCACCGGTCGGCTATGTGCGGATTCCGGCCCGGAAAAAGTCACCAAAAAGTTTGTAACCAGCTCTGCCAGGTGTCGTTAGCACTAAGACGAATCCGTCAAACCCGAAAGGAAACCTGGCATAATGCAGGTAACTCGCAAGATCGTCGCGGCCGCGGCAGTGGCGACCGTCGCCACCCTTGGTCTGGCCACCGTCGTGAGCGCCAACGTTCTCGACGACACCCAGAAGAAGGCTCAGGACATGGGCCTGGCGGACGCGGCGTCGGCGGCCAGCAAGGCCTACGGCGGCAACCACGGCTGGTACGGCGTGAAGAAGAACGGCGACCTGGTTGCGATCGACGACAACAACATCGGCCCGTTCCAGGCCTGCCACCTGTTCGGCTCCGGCACCGGCATCGGCGGCAACGTGCCGGCGAACGACGTGGTCGGCGTTGTCGGCTTCTTCAACAACGGCAACTCGGTGACCGCGGTCAAGACCTGTGAGCAGGGCAACGAGCAGAACAACCGCAAGTGGTACAAGGCTGACGGCCACGGCGTTCTGTCGGTCTCCCGCAACAACGTCGGTCCGTTCCAGGCTTGCCACAACGAGCTGTCCGCGACCGGTATCGGCGGCAACGTCCCGCTGACCAACCTGTCCGGTGTCCTCGGTCTGGGCAACGACGGCAACTCCGTCGACACGCTGAAGACCTGCGAGCAGGACTCCGAGCAGAACAACTGACCCTCCCTGGTCAGTGATGATGCAGGACCCGAAAGAGTCACCTCGGTGGGGTGACTGATTCGGAGCAACACCAGTAACACGGCGGCGCCGGGAGAAAGCCTCACTCTCCCGGCGCCGCTTCTTTGCGCGCGACCCTCTCCCTACTTCTTTGTGTGGTCGGGTCAGAGATCGCGGAGATCGACGGTCGCGCCGTTGGCGAGGTCCCGGTCGACGAGGGACCAGATGCCGGCCGCCGCGGCCTCGGGGGTGGTCAGCGCGCCGGTGCGTTTGAGGTTGTGGAAGCGCGACACCGACGGGAAGTCGGTCTCGTCCGTGGCCCGGATCGCCGACTGCATCGCGGTGTCGACCACACCTGGCGCGACGGCGATCACTCGGCACCCGTCCGCCGGCTGTTCCTGGCCGACCGTACGGACCCAGTGCTCGACGGCCGCCTTGCCCGCGTTGTACGACGACCACCCCGCGTACGCCGTCTTCGCCGCACCGGACGACAGCATGATCAGGTGCCGCTCGCACGTGAGGTGAGCGGACGCGCGCAGGAACGCCGCCCCGAGCGCCTGCGGCGCGGCCGAGTTGAGCAGTACGGCCCGCGCGTACGCATCCGGATCCGCGCCGGCCGCCGAGCCGATCGGCGTCACCGTGCCGGCGTTGTGGATGAAGATCACCCGCTCCCCCGCGTACGCGGCCAGCTCGGCGGTGAAGTGATCAGCTACCCGGGCCCAGTCAGCCGGCGCGGAGAGATCGGCCCGGAAGTGCTCCGCCGTACCCCCACCACGCGAGATGTCCACCACCCGCGCCCCCGGAAACGGCACCCCCGCCACCAACGCCGCCCCGATCCCGGCCGACCCCCCAGAAACCCAAACCACCGTACCCATCCCCCGAGCCTCCCACGCCCACCTCCGCGCACCACCGGCCGGTCCGTCCCACTTTGAGAAGCCACCGCGCACTTTTCGGCCGCGGAAACGAGCGGTGGCTTCTCAAAGTGAGTTGGTGGGGGCTACTTCCGCCAGTTGCGGGCTACGTCGAGGAACAGGTTGTTGGCTTCGGGTTCGCCGATCGTGACGCGGACGCCGTCGCCGGGGAACGGGCGCACCGACACGCCCTCCGCCTGGACCGCCGCCGCGAACTCCACCGTGTCCTCGCCGAGCTCGAGCCAGACGAAGTTGGTCTCCGACTCCGGCACCTGCCACCCGGCGTCGGTCAGCGCGCCGACGACCCGCCGCCGTTCCTCGACCAGCGCGTCGACCCGTGCGAACAGTTCGTCCTCGACGCCTAGGGACGCGATCGCCGCCGCCTGCGCGACGTAGCTGACCCCGAACGGCAGCGCGCACTTCCGGATCGCCGCGACCACCGGCGGGTGCCCGATCGCGTACCCGACCCGGAAACCGGCCAGCCCGTACGCCTTCGAGAAGGTCCGCAGCACCAGCACGTTCGGCCGGTCGCGGTACAGCTCGACGCCGTCCACGACGTCGGTTTCACGGACGAACTCGCGGTACGCCTCGTCCACCACGACCAGCACGTTCGGCGGGACGGCGGCCAGGAACGCGATCAGCTCGTCCCGGCGGACGACCGGGCCGGTGGGGTTGTTCGGCGTACAGACCAGGACCACCTTCGTCCGGTCCGTGATCGCGGCTTCCATTGCCTTGAAGTCGTGCCGGGCCTCCGCGGTCAGCGGCACCTGGACGGAGGTCGCGCCGGTCAGCTGGACCGCGATCGGGTACGCCTCGAACGAGCGCCACGCGTACACCACCTCGTCACCTTCGGTGACTGTCGCCTGCAGCAGGTGGTACAGCAGCGCGACCGATCCGGTCCCGACCGCGAGATCGCTGACGGGTACGCCGAACCGCGCCGACAGCGCCTCGAGCAACTCGACCGCACCCATGTCCGGGTATCGGTTCATCTGCGCGGCGGCCTCGGTGGCGGCGGCCAGCACGCCGGGCAGCGGCGGGTACGGGTTCTCGTTGCTGGACAACTTGTACGTCGGCCGGCCGTCGGACCGCTCGGGCGGACGGCCCGGCTTGTAAGCCGGCACATCGTCCAGGCACGCGCGGAACCGAACCTCGTCGTCAGGGGTCATGCCCGCAGATTAGTCCTTACCGGACGGCCTGGTCAGTCCTGACCCAACGGCCCGGCCCAGAGCAGGGTTTGACTCCGGATACCCCTGGCCTCAAACTGACTGATTGTCGGACAATCAGGGGATCGGACAGCCGATCTCAACGGTCAGGGAGGGTACGCATGGGTCAGCCGCTGGAGTGGGGTCGCCGGTATCTGATGGTCCGCCCGGACCACTTCCGGATCGACTACGTGATCAACCCGTACATGTCCACCCAGGACCAGCCGGACCCGGCGCTGGCACTCAAGCAGTGGGAGTCGCTGCGCCAGGCGATCGTGGACGCCGGCGGCTCGGTCGAGGTGCTCGACCAGCGCCCGGACTCGCCGGACATGGTGTACGCGATGAACCTCGGGCTGGCCGCCGCGGACGGGCGCGCGATGCTTTCGCACATGCGGTTCGAGCCGCGCCGGAAGGAGTCACTGAGCGCCGCCGAGTGGTTCACCGGGCACGGGTTCGCGCTGGACCGCACCGGCGGTGACGGGATCGGGCCGCACTTCGAGTCCGGGGACGCGTTCGTGTTCGGCGACAGCCTGGTCGTCGGGTACGGCCCGCGGACCGAGGCCGAGGCGCTCAAGCACCTGGCGACCGAGTGGAACGTCCGGGTCCGCGGGCTACGGATCGCGCACGAGGGGATGTACCACCTCGACCTGCCGTTCTGCCCGGTGGACAGCACGCACGCGATGATCTACCCGCCGGCCTTCGACGCCGCGAGCCAGGCCGAGCTGGCCGGGATCGTGCCCGACCCGATCGTGCTGACCGACGAGGAGGCGTTCGCGTTCACCGCGAACTCGCTGGTGGTTGGCGAGACGATCATCATGCCGGCCTGCTCGGACCGCCTGCACGACGTCTTCACCGGCCTCGGCCTGCGCGTCGTCGTGCTGGATCTGACCGAGTTCCACAAGGGTGGCGGCTCGGCCCGATGCCTGACCAACCCGCTGGACTTCCCACTCGCCCCGGTCACCACCCAGGGCGGTGAACTGATCCTCCCGCTCTGAGGTCCCGCACCGGAATCAGGACCTCAGGGCTTGCTGGTGGACCAGATGATGTCGAGGCCGGCCGGATCCCAGCCGTTGAACTGAAGCCACTGCAGGGCCTTGGTCCGGCCATTGGGGCCGAAGACGTCGATCGTGACCGAGATCGCCTCCGGGTTCTTCGGGTCGGTCTTCGAGCTCGTGTAGTTGGCCTCGAAGCCCGGCCCGATGTACGGCAGCTGCGCCATGATCGGGTACTTCTGCTTCAGCCGCGCCTGGATCTGGTCGAACTGCCGCCCCGCCTCGGCCTCGAGCTCCAGCTCCTGCGACGGGTTCTTCTTGGCCCACTCCCGGCCCTCGGAGCTGTTCGCGTACAGGTACATCTTGAGGCTCAGGTTGTCGCCGCTGCGCGCGGTGATCGTGGTCGTGTAGCTCTGAAAACCGCGCCGCTCACCGACCACGGTGTGCGTACCCGGCTTGATCTTCACGTCGCCGTTGGCCGCGACCTGGTGACCGTCGACGGTCAGGGTCAGGTCGTTCGGGATCGACTGCACGGCGAGCTTGGCGTCCGAGCCGCCGCGGAGCAGCAGGAACCCACCGATCAGCACGGCCAGCACCACCACGACCGTGGCGGCGATCATCAACGGCCGCCGGCTCTCGTACGGCATGGCTGCACCTGTCCCTTCGTCAGTTCGGCTTGGGCATCACTTCGGCTTGGACGGGGTCCACGCGCTCTTCAGCCGGTACACGGTGAACTGTCCGCCGACGCCGTACAGGTGGTCCGCCTCCGGCACATGTCCGTGCAACGAAGCAGCCGCCGCGTTGTAGCCGTTGCCGTCGCCCCACGGCCCGACGTACAGGTAGGTGTGACCCGGCCCGTTCAGGATGTCACCCGGCTGCATGCCGCCCTGCGGCTCCCCGTGCCACGAGAGGTACTTCCCCGAACTTTCCAGATAGATCCGCTGTGTATCGGTCGACACGTTCGGATAGTCGGGGTCCGCGCCGCTCATGTGCATCACGGTCGCGACGAAACGGCCGCAGTCGCTGTACGGGTCGATGCCGCTGGAGCCGTCGTTGTACTTCTCCATTGCCGCCACGTACTCCGGCTTCGCGATGCTGGCCGCGACGCCGTTGTGACCGTCCTGCGGCCAGGCCAGGTTCTTCGCGACCTCGGCGATGTTCCCGCTGCCGGCGCCACAGCCGCCACCGCCGCCCGACCCGCTCGCCGGAGCCGAACCGGCGAAGGTGTCGAACACCCGCTTGGCGTTCGCCCGCCGGTTGTCGTACTCGGCCGCGTTCGGATCGAGGCTGAACCGTTCGAAGTACCGCCCGAAGGCGTACGCCGCGTCGCCCGGGGTCTTGGTCGCCTTGACCTGGTCACCGGCCTCCTTCTCCGGGAGCGGTCCTTCGCCGATCAGCTGTTTGCGGACGAAGTCGAGCTGGAACGCCAGCGAACCGATGGTTTTGTCGTCGACGTTGGCGCTCCGGGCGGCGTTGATCATCTTGCTCGCCGGGTACCACTGCACGAGCCCCCAGGCGCGACCGGTGTTGACGGCGTCGGCCGGGCTGGTCAGCGTTCCGGTCGCGGTGCCGTCGTTCAGCAGGGTCGGCTGGACCTGGGACTCGGCGATCATGTTGCCGACGATCCCGGCCGCCTGCTCCTTGCTGTAGCCGTTCTGGACCAGGTAGTTGAACGCCTGCTGCTGGTTGTTGGCCCCGGTGAGGTCCTGGTTGCCGCAGCCGCAGCCGGAGCTGGCCGGCTTCGCGTCGCCGAACGGGTTGTCCGGGACCTTGACGGGGCCGAGCTTCCCGTCGTCCTGCTTGACCCAGAGCTCGAAGTGCAGGTGGGCGCCGGTCATCCCGGGCGAGTCCTCGTCGTGCGAACCGGAGGTACCGATCTGGTCCCCGCGCTTGACGTCCTTACCGACGGTGACCGAGATCGACTTCAGGTACTTGTACCGGGTCTGGATGCCTTCGCCGTGCTCGAGCTGGATCTCGTTGTTGTCGATCGAGACGACCTTGCCGTCGCCGGCCGCGAAGACCTTGCTGCCTTCCTTGACGTCGAAGTCGTAACCCGGGTGGCTGTCCCCGTTCGAGTCCTTGTCGGACCACTCCTTGGAGACTTCCTTCTTCTCCGTCGGCCAGGCGAACGCGGGCTGATCACCGGCGTCGCTGGTCTCGCAGCTGGCCGCCGACGCGTTCCAGTTGCCGAGTATGCCGAGGATCATCACGATCACGACGATCAGCGGCAGCGCGAGGACCACCAGGCAGCCACCGATCATCTGCGGACCCTTGGTGTCGGCCACGTCTGCTCCTCGCTCGCTCGGGTGGCTCCCCGCGCCGATCCGCGGAGAGGGGCGGCCACCAGGCAAAATGCTGCCCGAAAACCGGGTCATCATGCCGGGAGTTGTCCACAGGCCGGGCCGCCGGGGTGCCTCCGGAGGAGGGTCGGACGCGACATCCGGCCGGGTCTGGACGAGAATCACCCCATGTACGAACGGCTGCGGGTGGACCGCTCGACCACGGTGGACCGGGTGGTCGACGCGCTCCGCGCTGCCCTGTTCGCCGGTGACCTGGAGCCTGGTACGCCGTTGCGTGAGCAGCCGCTGGCCGAGGCGCTCGGGGTCGCCCGGAGCACGATCCGGGAGGCGATGACCATGCTGGTCACCGAGGGCCTCGCGGTCCGGGAGCCGAACAAGGGCGTCAGCGTCGCGATCCTGCACCCGGCCGCGGTGGCGGACATCTGCCGGGCCCGGATGGTGCTGGAGTCAGCGGGTATCCGGGCCTGGTTCGACGCCGATGAGGCCGCCCGGGAACGGGTACGAGAGGCGATGCGGGTGTTCGCCGCGACCGCCAAGGACGGCGCCGACCCGGAGGCGATGACCGAGACCCACCTCGCCATCCACCGCAGCCTGGTCGCGCTGACCGGCAGCGAGCGGCTGATCGCCACCGCCGACGCGGTCACCGGCGAGGCCCGGCTGGCGCTCGCCCGGGTGGACGCGCTCCGCCAGGACGCCCGCCAGCAGGTCGCGTCGCACCGCAAGCTCATCCGGTTGCTGGAACGCGGCGAATTGGACGAGTGCGTGGCCGAGCTCCGTCGTCACCTGGCCGGCGCTGAGGAATCGTTACTTGAGGCCATCGCATACCCGAGTTGACTCGCCCCCTGAACCGCAGGGTTGCCCCCTCGAATTTCGAGGGGCAACCCTGTAGTTGAGGGGATGCCCCCGCGGGTGGAGGGTTTGTCAGGCGAGGCCGGTGGCGGTGACGGTGTAGGTGGAGTCGCCGACGCGGAGGCCGGTTAGGCGGGCGTTGGGGTCGAGGGCCGCTACCTGTGGGTTCGCGGTGACGGTGCCGTCCAGGGCTACCTCGATGCCAAAGATGCCTTCCAGTACGAGGCTGACCCAGGCGCCGGACGACGAGCAGGACCAGTCGATCAGGTACGGGAACTGTGGCGGCGATTTCTGTGCACCACCGGCCATTGCCGGCTGTGCCTCTTCGACGAAGTGTGCTTGGCCACAGGGTCCCTGGTTGGCGGTTTTGGCCAGACCGGGCAGCCAGTCGAGTGCCACGTCACCACGGCCGAGTGCGAAGAGTGCACGCGCCGCGTCAGCCGGCCACGCCGGGTACGCGCCGTTCCACTGGTGGTCGGGGCGGACGCTGAAGCCGGCGTTGGCGTCGTACGGCGACAGTGCGCGCATCCAGGTCGGCGTCTGCAACTCGGCCTGGAAGAACGACACCATCTCCGCGCACTGCGACTCGGACAGGTCGTCCGGAATGGTCGTACCGATGAGGTTGAAGTCGTAGCAGTGCCGGACCGGTACGAGCGTGCCGTCCGGTTGCCTTGCATGCCAGAAGCCCTTGCCCTCGACGTACAGCTCGTTGACATGACCTGCCTGCTCGGAGGCCTCCTTGCGGAGCTGTGCGGCCCGGTCCGAGTCACCGGAGCGGTCCGCGAGCTCCGCGGCCACACGCATGCACCACACGTTGGCAGCATTGAAGCTCGCCACCTCGTGTACGTAGCTGCTGACGCACTCCAGCAAGTTGTCGATGTCGCCGTAGTCGGCCAGCGCGTGCTCACCACGCAGACCGCGCCACGCGGTCGCCCAGTCGTGTACGTGGTCGCCGACCGCCTTCGGGCCGACCGTAGTGTCCAGGAACGACTCATCGCCGGTGAAGCGCACGTAGTCCCGTACCAGCCGGGTCATGGCGAAGTCGTTGACCGAGTACCAGTAGCCGACCGGTCCACCGGTGAGCCACTCGGTACCGAAGTGCTTGTGGATGTCCAGGTCGATCCAGTGCTCGATGTGCTTCCGCATCGGCTCCGGGTCGAGCAGTGCATGGGTCAGCGCGGACAGGCTGTAGTCCCAGATGAACGTGGTCGTCTGCCAGTACCGCGGCATCAGCGTGTCGTACGTACGCCCCAGCACGCTGGCCGGGTTGTCCCGGCGGAACCAGATGACACCGAGCACGCCCCACCAGTACAGCTTCTGCAGCGCCTCGTTGGAGGTCTCCAGCACCGGTAGCGAACCGCTGAACCCGTCACCGTCCGGGTCGAACGCGTCGGCGAGTGCCATGTCCCACACGCCCTCGGCCACGGTGATCACGGCGGGTACGTCGGCAACGCATACGTCGAAGTGCTCGGTCGCCTCCTCCAGCGAGCCGGACAGCACGTGTACGTACGACAACTGCCCTTTGCCGGACTCATCCAGCTCGACTGTCGTCTCCAGCATCGACCGGTCAACCGTCGCCGCCACGTCCAAGCCCTGCAGGCTGACAGCGGACCCGGAAGCACCTGTGCCCACTACACGCTCGCCCTGCGCGGACAGCGTGTTCGGTTCGGACGGCGGCTCCGGACGCAACCAGCCGCTGTCCGAGCGAGTCGCGGTGCTCTCAAGCGCGAAACCCAGCTGGACAGTACGCCCTGGTGCGCCAGTGACCTCCAGCTCGACAACGACGGCAGGGCGGCCAGGTGCGCACGCAGTGGTCGTCCGCAGGTCCAGTCCGTCGACGGTCGTGCTCCGGATGACGCAGTCCGGTCGCCACACCACCTCCACCGTGCCGCCGTACGAGCGGGCGAGCCGTCCGTCGACGTACAGCTGACCGGTGATGGTGTCGCCGTGCGAGTACGGCGGGAAGTTCACACTGCGGATCGCCATCACGTCATGGTCGACCTGCGCCGTACCCAGGAAGTTCGTCAGCCCGGGCGGGTTGAACATGTCGTCGTACGTATGGGTGAGAACGTCGCTGGCCAGGTCGGCGCTGGTCGGGATGGTCATGACGGATCGGCCCAATCGGTGTTCGGGAGCAGGGGGTACCAGTCCGGGCGGGCCGGGTCGCGGTCGTACGGGTACGGGCCGAGCTCGCGGAACAGCTCGGCGTACTCGGCCAGCTTGTCGCGATCCAGCTCGACACCGAGGCCCGGTGCCTCAGGTACCGCGATCGCCCCGTCGACGTACGGCAGCTTGCCGCCGACGATCAGGTCGTCGCGCAAGTGGTGGTAGTGCGCGTCCGCGGCGAAGGAAAGGTTCGGTACGACGGCGCCCAGGTGCAGCATCGTCGCCAGCTGGATGCCGAGCTCGCCGGACGAGTGCACCGCGACGCCCAGCTGGAACGTCTCGCAGACGCCGGCCGCCTTGATGCACGGCCGGATACCGCCCCAGAACGTGGTGTCCAGCAGGATCACGTCGACGGCCGGGTCGCGTACGTTGGCCGCGAGCTGCTCGAAGTTCACCACCACGGTGTTCGTAGCGAGCGGGATCGGCGTGTTCTCGCGGACCCGGCGCATCCCGTTCAGGCCCCAGGTCGGGTCCTCCAGGTAGTCGTTGTCGAGGTCCTCGATCCCCCGGGCGAACCGGATCGCCTCCTCGACGCTGAACGCGCCGTTCGGGTCGAACCGCACCCGGTGACCGGGAAACGCCTCCGCGAGCGCGCGGAAGCACTCCCGCTCGTAGTCCGGCGGAAACACCCCGCCCTTGAGCTTGTGCACGCTGAAACCGTGCTGATCGACCAGCTCGCGCGCATGCGCCACCAACTGCTCGGCTGTCCGGATCTCCCCGGTGCCGTCCTCGTTCGGGTGCCGGAAGAACAGGTAGCTCGCGAACGGCACCTTGTCCCGTACCTTGCCGCCGAGCAGCTCATGCACCGGTACACCAAGCTCGCGCCCCTGCAGGTCCAGGCACGCGAACTCGATCGCGGCCAGCAGCTGCGTACGGTTGTTGTACAGGCTGGCGGTCGGGTTGGCGAGCATCCAGCGCAGTGCCTCGGTACGAGCCGGGTCATGCCCCAGCAGGTACGGCTTCAGGCCCGTGACCGCGGCCTCCGCGCTCTGGCCGCCACCACCCATCTCGCCCAGGCCGATCAGCCCGTTGTCGGCCTCTACTTCCACCACGGTCCGTACGAAGCGTCCCCAGTGCGCCCCGTTACTGTGCCGCAGCGGCGCCTCCAACGGCATCGTCACCGTGGTGGCGCGGATGTCGACGATCTTCACTTCGCGTCCTCCGGCAGTACTACAGGCAGGCCGGCGGTCAGACCGCCGTCCACCTTCACGTCAGCACCGGTGACGAACGACGCCGCCGGCGAGGACAGGAAATGGATGACCTCGGCAACTTCTTCCGGTGTGGCCACGCGGCCGAGCGGATGCGACCGGCCCCACTCCGCGACCACCTCGTCGGTCGTACGGTCACCGGCGAACTGCGCCGCGGACGTCCGCAACATCGGCGTGTCCACCGAACCCGGGCAGACCGCGTTGACGCGAATCCCGTCGGCGGCGTGGTCAACAGCCATTGCCCGTACGAGGCTGAGCAGTGCGCCCTTGCCCATCGAGTACGCCGCGACGCCGGTCTGCGCCGCGTACGCCTGCACGGATGCCACTACTACAACGCTCCCGCCTCGTGGCAGTTTCGGTACGAATGCCTGGCAGGCGAAGAACACCCCACCGACGTTCACCGCCATCACCTCGTCGTACACGGCGCTCGGTGTGTCCACCACGGTTCCGTAGCGCTGGACGCCCGCGGCACAGACCAGGGCGTCGATCGGCCCGATCTGCTCGGCCGCGGCGGCCAGGGCAGCCCGGTCCGCCACGTCCACGGTCACACCGGTCACCTGGTCGCCCAGGGCGGCCAGCGCGTCGGCGTCGCGATCCAGCGCGAACACCTTGTCACCAGCGGCAACGAACCGTTCCACAGCACCCCGTCCGATCCCGGCAGCACCACCGGTGACCACGACTGTGCGGCTACTCATACACGTCCTCTCAGAACTGGCCCAGGGCGAGGCCCCGGGAGAAAAAGCGTTGGGCGGCAAGGAAAAGGATCACGGTAGGTAGCGAGACCAGCAGTCCACCGGCCAGTACGGTCGGCAGCGCCGCGCCACCGTACGTACTCTGCAGACCGGTCAGCGCCGGCATGATCGGACGGACCGAGTCGGACTGGCTCAAGGTCAGGCCGAGCAGCAGGTCGTTCCAGATGAACGTCGCCTGCAGGATGAAGATCGCGGCCAGCGCGGAGCCCGCCATCGGCAGGTAGATGCTGCGGAAGATCCGGAACAGCCCACCGCCGTCCACGATCGCCGCCTCGAACACACTGCGCGCGATCCCGGTGAAGAAGTTGCGCATCACGAACGCGGAGAACGGCACGCTGATCGCGGTGTACACGATGATCATGCCGACCCGGGTGTCGTACAGCCCGGTGTCGGCGTACCCGGTGAACAGCGGCATCAGCACCATCTGCAGCGGAAAGATCGTGCCACCGAAGATGAACACGAACCACAGGAAGCCGTGCTTCAGCCGGAGTACGACGATCGCGTACCCGACCGCCGCGCCGATCAGCACCGCGAGCACCGGAGCGATCACGCTGTACATCGTCGTCGCGACCAGGGTTTCGCCGAGCGCGGCCTTGTTCCACGCGTCGCCGAAGTTGGTGAACAGCGAGAACCCGCCAGGTTTCCACACCGTCTTGGCGTCGTACCCGTCGATGCTCTTCGACGCGTTCACCAGCAGCAGGTAGATCGGCGCCAGCCAGATCAGCCCGAGGACGAGCAGTACGCCTGTCTTAACCTTGCTCACGCGAGTCCCCCAACTGGTAGCGCAGGTAGAGGATCGACGCCGCGAACGTGACCACGCTGAGGAACAGCGCGATCGCCGCGCCCTGACCGTAGTCGTTCAGCACGAACGTCTCCTTGTACATCGACAACGCCAGCGTCTCCGACGACGTACCCGGACCGCCCTGGGTCATCACCCAGACGACATCGAACGTCTTGAGACTTGCCACGATGGACAACCCGATGACCACGGTGGTGATCGGCCGGAGCTGCGGCCAGAGGTGGTACCGGAACAGGCTGAACCCCTCCGCGCCGTCCAGCCGTGCGGCTTCCAGCGGTTCGCCGGGGATGGACTGCAGGCCCACGACGAACAGCAACGCGTTCACTCCGGCTGCCTGCCAGGTGACCGCGACGATCATCATCAGCGTGTTGCCAGGACCTGCCTGCAGCCAGCCGGCATGTGCCCCCGGTAGCCCGAAGAATCCCAGTACCTGACCCAGTGCACCATCCGGTTGCAGTACGAAGCCCCAGATGACACCAACCGCTACACCGGAGATCGCGTACGGCAGCAGGAACGGCAGCCGCAGCCACGTACCCCACTTGTGTCCGTAGGTCAGCACGGCGACCAGCAGGCCGAGAGCCACCGGCAGCGTGACCAGACCGACCACCCACAGCAGGGTGTTCAGCAGCGCACCGGTCAGGTCCGGGTCGCTGAACATCGCCTTGTAGTTGGCCAGCCCGGCCCAGACAGGTGAGGCGAGCCCGTCGTAGTTGGTGAAGCTGATGTACGTCGTCCACAGGAACGGGATGTACAGCAGCACGGCCACGACCGCTGCCGCGGGCAGGCCGAACACCGGCGCCAAACGGGCGCCGGTGCGGTCTGCTGCTCGGTTTCTCACTTCTGCTTGGCCCAGTACGCGTCCGCCTCGGCCTGGATCTTCTGCAGGCCCGGCATCGGGTCACCCGGCTTGGTCACGAACGCGCCGAACACCTCCAGCGCCTTGGTCGCGACCGGTACCGGCGTCGCCTCGAACCAGCGGTTGATCAGCCGGTACCCGTCACCGCCGACGTCCTTGTTCAGCTTCGACAGGCCCGGGTCCTTGACCTCCGCCTTCGGGTTGAACGACAGGTCGCCGCGCGAGTTCGCCCAGGCGGTCTGCGCCTGCGGGGTGAGCCACCAGTCGGTCCACTTCTTCACGGTGGACGCGTGGTCACTGGCCGCGGCCGAACAGACCGGACCGGTCTCGAAGATCATCGACGTCTTCGGCAGCGCCGGGTTGACGTTCGGGATGACGAAGAAGTCGTAGTCGGTGCCGGGCTTCATCTTCAGCGTGTTCAGGTTGCCGCTGAACCAGGTACCGAAGTTGATCATCGCGACGTCGCCGTTCTTCAGCTGCGCCTGCGGCTCGGTCTTCGCGCCCGGGTCACTGAAGTACCCGGCGTCGATCATCTTCTTCCACTCGTTCATCACCTCGACCACGCCCGGGTCGGTCCACTTCGCCTTGCCGGCCGCCAGCTGGTCGTACAGGTCCGGGTCCTTGCCGGCCAGCAGCGTCTCGAACCAGACGAACGAGAACAGGATGTTGGTCTGGTAGAACGGCTTCACGCCGGTCGCCTTCACCTTGTCCGCCACCTGGGTCAGCTCGGCCCAGCTCTTCGGCGTCTCGGTGATCCCGGCCTTCTTGAAGACCGCCTTGTTGTAGTACATCACCCAGTACCCGGCGTTCAGCGGTACGCAGTACTGCTTGCCGTCGAAGGTGAAGTACTGCTTCAGCTGCTCCGGTACGTTGCCGTCAGCAACCGCCTTCGTCCACTGGTCGGTGGTCTCGGCGACGAGCTTCTGGTCCACCAGATCCTGAAGCTCCTTGCCGGTGTGCCAGCTGAACAGGTCGGCCTTCTCCTTGGTCCGGAACGAGGACCGGATGAACGCGGTGTACGTGTTCGCGTCCGAGTACCCGACCGGTTCCATGCCGACGCCGATGTCCTTCTTGCTGGCCGCCCCGACCTGGGTGAACGCGTCCTTCCAGCCACCCTTGTCGTTGTAGAACTTCAGCGAGTCGACCGGCTTGTCCTCGGTGGCCTTGCCGGGTTTGGCGCCGCCACCACAGGCCGACAGCGCGAGGGCTCCGACCACCGCGAGCGCGGTGAACGCCTTGCCTTTGGAGATGCGTTGCATGTGTTGCGTCCTTCCAGCTCAGGGGTGCTGAAATCGGTCGTTGATGACGGCCAGTACGCCGTCCAGGTGCTCGCGGGTGAGTAGCTCGGCCAGGTCGGCGTCGCCGGACCGGATCGCCTCGTAGATCGCGTGGTGCTCGTCCAGGTCTGCCTGGCGGTCGCCGTGGATGTGCAGGATCTCCAGCTGTTCCCGGGCGTTCACGACAGTCACGGACTCGACCACCTCGGCCAGAGTCGCGTTGCCGGACGCCAGGGCCAGTGAGCGGTGGAAGTCCATGTTCACCTCGGCCAGCTCCGCGTGGTCGCCGGATGCGATCAGCTCGGCCGCCGTGGCGAGGTCCGTTGCCATCTGTTCCAGCGCCGCCTCGCCGCGCGTCTTGGCGGCCAGTGCGGCCACCGGTGGCTCGATCAGCGCACGTGCCTGGAGCAGCTCGACCAGACGGTCCGCACTGGGTTCCAGCGCGAGCGGGTTGGCCAGTACAAGCCGGCCGACGTTCGGTCCGACGTACACACCGGAGCCGTGCCGGAGCTCCACCGCACCGGTCGCCTCCAGCCGGCGGAGTGCCTCCCGGACCGTCGGTACGGCGACCTTGAACCGCTCCGCCAGCGACCGCACCGCCTCGAACTGGTCACCGGGCGACAGCTTCCGCTCCGCGATCAGAGTGAGCATGGACGTCGCCAGATCATCCAGCAGACTCCGGCGTACGACGCCTCCCGACGCGTTCACTTGGCCGCGACCAGTGACACCGAGATGAACCGCGGGCGGTAGATGCTCACGTCGCCGTACAGCTCGTCGCTGACCAGGCTGTTGACGTTGTAGCTCACCAGCAGCGAGTTGCCGCGCCGCAGGTCCGGGTGCTCGTGTGAGTTGTAGGTGATGATGTTCCCGCCGGTCTCAGGGGTCTGGTACAGCTCCACCGGCTTCACCCACGGGCCGGTCGGCGAGCAGGAGAAGTACCCGAGAACGCTCTTGCTGAAGAGCTCCTTGGTGTTGTGCGTGACCATCAGGTAGCCGTCGCCCCAGCGAGTGACACTGTGCTCGTTGGCGACACCGTCGGTCACTCGAGCGGACGCGGCCTCGTCGGCGGACCAGCCGGAGCCCGTCCAGTACTCCCACTGCTTCGCGGACAGGTCGTCACCGCGTACGCGGGCCACGTGCTGGTACTTCGATGCGCCGAGGTCCTCCACGCCGTACACGTAGGTGTAGCCGCGGTCGCGCAGCAGCCAGCCGGACCACTGCACGTTCGCAGCGGACGGGAGCGGGGTGAGGCTCTTCAGCTTGAACGTCTTGCTGTCGAACCGGGCCAGGTAGTTGCTGGCCCAGCGCCAGTCCCACTGACCGGTGCCGGTCTTCTCGAACCGCAGCGCGACCACATCGAGGTTCTTGCCGGCCTTGCTCGTCTGCGCGGCGCCGAACCAGTACCAGCCGTTGCTGGGCGGCGGCACCAGTGCGGTGGGGTTGCTCGCCGTACCGCCGGTGACCGTCCTCAGCTGGGTACCGCGCTGGATGACGAAGGAGTTGTTGACGAACGGCGCGGTCTTGGGACGGGTGCCGTCCGCGTTCACCGGGCCGAGGAAAGTGTCGGAGAAGATCCACGCCGTCCGACCGCCGGAGAGCGGGACGGAGTACGTGCTGTCCGCGCCGGTCCAGCCCTTCCCGGTGTTGCTGTAGGAGTTCAGCAACCCCTCGGGCGCGGCGTGCGGGGTGGTCTTCGCGGTCCAGTTCGTCTGCACCGCGGCACAGCTCGCCGGGCTCGCCGGCGCCGCGGACGCGGCGGGGACAGCGAGACCCGCTGCCGTAAGAGACAACGCGACAACCGCAACCAGTGGCCGTTTCATGAAAGTGATCAGATCACTTGGTCATTTTAGGTGTCAAGACTTTCTCCCCTACCCCTCTTTCCGTGTCTTTGTTATTACCGAAAGTGACGGAGAGGGAGGGTAGTAAGGGTCGCACCAGGGTGTGTACGGAGAGTGGTACTACCGCTCAAGTGGGAGGATCGAGAGTATGAAGAACTTGATCATCAGGTTGCTGGCGAACGCGGTCGCGCTGGCCGTGGCGAGCTGGCTGGTGTCCGGTATCACCCTGGAAGGCGCGACCACCGGCCGCCGGGTGCTGACGCTGCTGATCGTGGCCGCGATCTTCGGCGTCGTGAACGCTATCGTGAAGCCGGTGGTGAAGGTGCTGTCCTTCCCGCTGCTGATCCTCACCCTGGGTCTGCTGACCTTCGTGATCAACGCGGTGATGCTCTGGCTGACGTCCTGGATCACCGGCAAGCTGGACGTCCAGTTCCACGTCGCCGGCTTCTGGCCGGCCCTCTGGGGCGCCCTGATCATCAGCGTTGTCGGCATGATCATCAACGCCATCCTCCCGGAGAAGGCCGAGCTGCACTGACCCCCGCCCCCACGGCAGCACTCCCACCCCGCTGCCACCCACCGCCATTTCAGGGGTGAACCCCTGCGATGGACCCTTCACCACCCGCATCCGGGTGGTGAAGGGTGCATTTGAGAGGTTCGCCTCTCAAATGCACGCAGGGGGCTGGGCGGTTAGTTCTGGGCGGTTAGGCCTGGCCGAGCTGCGACTTCAGCGTCACGAACCAGTCGACGGTCGGGTCGAACTCCTTGCCGCCGGCGATCCGCGGGAACTCGATCGCCCGCAGCTCGTCGCCACGCTCCTCGTCGTGGCCGACCACGCCGGACTCGGCGCGCAACGCGGCGTCGACGGCGTAGTCGGTGCACTCCTTGATCAGCGCGAGATCCCGGTCGTTGGCAGCGGCGGAGCGGCTGAAGTACCCGCTCTTCTGCACCATCGTCTTCTCCGCGCCGATCCGCTCCGCGAACTGCTTCGCGAACCAGGCGCCCGGGTTGATCGTGTCCAGCTTGACGTGCCCGAACGGGTCCCGGCCGACCTCCTCGCCGCGGGCCTCCAGCTCGGCCACGATCGACGGCACGCCCGCGCCCTCGGACAGGAAGATGTTGACGCAGTCCTCGGTGTCCATCACCTTGCGCAACCGCTCCGCCTCGGCGTCCAGGTCGATCGTTGCCTCCGGCACGTACACGGCGTGCACCGACCAGCCGCCCTTGCTCAGGCCGATGCCCGGGTTCCATTCCTGCTCGTCGACCCACTGCTGGTACGCCTGCGCGGTGGCGGCGGTCAACCAGCCACAGTTGCGGCCCATCACCTCGTGCACGATCAGCATCCGCGGGTTCGAGCTGTGCTCGGCGATGATGTTGCGGGCGAAGATCGCGCCCTGCTCGGCGGCGGTCCAGGCACCCAGGCTCTGCCGGATCGGGACCACGTCGTTGTCGATGGTCTTCGGCAGGCCGACCACGGTCAGGTCGTAGTCGTGCTCCTGCAGGTACGCGGCCAGGTCGGCGGCGGTGGTGTTGGTGTCGTCACCGCCGATGGTGTGCAGGACGTCGACACCGTCCGCGACCAGCCGCTCGGCGGCGACCTGGAGCGCGTTCTGGCCGTCCTGGATCAGGCCGCGCTTGACCAGGTCGGCGGTGTTGGTCAGCTTCACCCGGCTGTTGCCGATCGGGCTGCCGCCGAACTTGTGCAGCAGGGACGCCTGCTCCCGTACCTCCGGCGTCACTTCCAGGAACCGGCCGCTGAGCAGGCCGTGGTACCCGTTCAGGTAGGCGATGATCTCCACGTCGGGCGCGACTTCGGTGTAGCGCTCGATCAGTCCGCCGACGGCGGACGACAGGCAGGGCGCGAGCCCGCCGGCGGTGAGCAGGGCAACTCTGCGGACAGCCATGGTGGTCCTTCCGGAAACGTCACTATCGCCACCAGAGTAGTGATGTGGACCACTTCAGGTGGTGGTCAGGTGCGGACCCCCACCACTCACCAAGTCCCCCACCCCGCGCCGCCCGCCCCAGCGCCAGGCGGCGAACCGCCGGGCTACGCGGTGTTGGTGAGTGCCTCAGGTCCGCGTAGTGGCACCGGTCGCGGCGGCACCGGGGTGGAGACGACGAACGAGCTGGTGGTCCGGCCGTGCGGCAGGAACTTGTCGAGGACGCTTTCCAGGGCGGCGATCTCGGCGACCTGGACACGCATCAGGAAGCAGTCCTCGCCGGAGATCCGGTGGCACTCGACCACCTCGGGAGTCCTCCGGGCCAGCTCCGCGATCCGGCTCACCTGACCCGGACCCGGCTGCAACCGGACCCAGGCCGCGACCGGACGGCCGAGCGCGGCCGGGTCGATGTCGAGCCGGTACCCGCGGATCACCCCGGACTCCTCCAGCTTCGCGACCCGCTCGCGCACCGTCGGGGTGGAGACCCCGAGCCGCCGGGCCAGCTCGGTGGTTCGTAGCCGGGGATCGGCGGTCAGCTCTTCGAGGATTCGAGTATTGAGGTCATCCAGCACTTGATTTCTCGTTTCGGTAAGCAAAACCCGATCCCAGGCTCCGGATCGCCATGGAGATCTGCTGTCAGCATTTCTACTGTAGTGAGGATGACAACCTCCACCGAAGCCCCGCCCCGGCCCGGTCTCGCCACCGCGGCCGCTGCCGTCACGGTCGTCCTCTGGGCCTCGTCGTTCGTCGCCATCCGGCACCTCGGCACCGAGATCTCCGCCGGCCCGCTGTCACTGGCGCGGCTAGCACTGGGCAGCCTCTTCCTCGGCGCCCTATTGTTCATCCGCCCCCTGTTCGCCCGGTCCCTGTTCACTCGGGCCCTCGCCACTCAGCGCCTGGTTACCCGGACCCAGCGTCAACCCACTCCGGCCGCGACGCGGCGCTGGCCGGTCGGGCGTGACTGGCTGCCGCTGCTCGCCTGCGGCGTGCTCTGGTTCGGCGTGTACAACGTGACGCTCAACGAGGCCGAGCGCCGACTGGACGCCGGTACAGCCGCCATGCTCGTCCACATCGCGCCCCTGCTGATCGCCGTACTCGCCGGCGTCGCTCTGGGCGAGGGCTTCCCGCGGCAGCTGGTACTGGGCGGCCTGGTCGCGTTCGCCGGGGTCGTCGTGATCGGTACGTCGACCTCCAGCGGCCGCGCCGAGACGTGGGGCGTCATCCTCTGTGTCATCGCAGCGATCTCGTACGCGGTCGGCGTGGTCAGCCAGAAGCCACTGCTCAGCCGCCTGCCCGCCGCTGAGGTCACCTGGCTCGCCTGCACGATCGGTGCGGTCCTGTGTCTCCCCTTCGCACCCACACTGATCACTGAGCTCCGTACCGCAAGCACAGCGACCATCTGGTGGATCGTGTACTTGGCCGCGTTCCCCACCGCGCTCGGCTTCACCACCTGGGCCTTCGCACTCCGCCGTACCAGCGCCGGCCGGATGGGCGTCACCGTGTACGCCGTACCGGTCGTGGCGATCCTGCTCGCCTGGTTACTGCTGTCCGAGGCGCCCGCTCCGCTGGCACTGGCCGGCGGCGCGCTGTGTCTGGCCGGGGTGGCGATCTCCCGCCGCAAGCCCCAATAGGCTGTTGGGCGAGCCATCAGCGGGTTCTCAGGCGATTCTCACAGAAGCGCCCTACGCTCGGTGGCGGAACTTCGAGCGGAGCGGGGCAGACGATGCGGGTACTGGTGGTGGACGACGACCGGGCGGTCCGGGACTCGTTGCGTCGTTCGCTGGAGTTCAACGACTTCGAGGTGGTGACCGCGTCCGACGGCGCCGAGGCGCTCGCGGTGATCGGCAACGTCGAGCCGGACGTTGTGGTGATGGACGTGATGATGCCGCGTCTGGACGGTCTGGAGACCACCAAGGCGCTGCGGGCCGCGGGCAACAATGTGCCGATCCTGGTACTGACCGCGCGCGACGCGGTGGCGGACCGGGTGGACGGCCTGGACGCCGGCGGTGACGACTACCTGACCAAGCCGTTCGCGCTGGAGGAGCTACTGGCCCGCCTGCGCGCGCTGCTGCGCCGCAGCGCTGCTCCTGGTGAGGGCGGCCAGCGCGGCGAGGTACTGCAGTACGCCGACCTGGTTGTCGACGTGGACGCGCATGAGGTGCACCGTGGCGACATAGCGATCCAGCTGACCCGTACTGAGTTCTCTCTGCTGGAGCTGTTGATCCGCAACCCACGTCGCGTGCTGGAGCGTGCCGTCATCCTGGATGCGGTCTGGGGCTACGACTTCCCCACCACCGCGAACTCACTCGAGGTGTACATCGGCTACCTGCGCCGGAAGACCGAGGTGAACGGTCTGCCGCGGCTGATCCACACCGTCCGCGGCATCGGGTACGTGCTGAGGGACACGCCGCCGTGAGTCAGCAGCACCCGCAGGACTTCCCGTCGTACACCGGTGGGCCGAAACCGCAACAGCCGCAACAATCACCCCCGCCCGCGCAGCCTGTTGCCAACGGCAACGGCAACGGCAACCGGGTGGCGGCGACGGCTGCCCGGACCCAGACCTGGTGGAACGAAACCCTCCACAAGCTGAGCCTGCACGCCCGCGTAACGCTGCTCGCGGCCGTCGCGGTCGGCCTGGCGGTGGCGATCGTGAGCATCGCGGCGTACGTCACCGTGCGCCAGCAGATGTACCAGAACCTGGACAACAGCCTGACCCAGCGCGCGGTCCAGGCGGCGCAGAAGGGCGTCCTGACGGACCTCACGATCCTGCAGAGCGTCCCTTCCGACGCGCTCGGCCTGAGCGACATCCGCGTCGGCGTGATCAGCGCGGACGGCGAGAAGTTCGGGCCGCCGAAGAGTCTGCTGCCGCCGATGGGCGACGACGAGCTCCAGATCGCGAGAGCCCAGGGCAACGAGGCAAGCCTGCGGACCGTCGGCCTGCGCAACGCCGGCACGCACTTCCGCGTCGTCGCCGTCCCGGCCAAGTACTGTCCGCCGACCCTGAGCGAGGCCTGCCACGCGGAACCGGAGAACTATCTCCAGCCCGGTGCCCTGGTGGTCGCGCAGTCGCTCGGGCCGATTGACAAGACGTTGCACAACCTGGGGATCGTGCTGTGGGCGTTCGGGCTGATCGGTGTGATCGGTGCGGCGCTGGCGGGTAACGCGGTCGCGCGGTCCGGTCTGCGGCCGTTGGCGCGGCTGACCGGTGCGGCCGAGCACGTCGCGCGTACCGAAGACCTGAAACCGATCCCGGTCAGTGGAACCGATGAGATCTCCCGGCTGGCCATGGCGTTCAACGCGATGCTCGGGGCGCTCGCACAGTCCCGGGACCGCCAGCGGCGGCTGGTCGGCGACGCCGGGCACGAGCTGCGTACGCCGCTGACCAGTGTCCGTACCAACCTCGACCTGCTCGCCCAGGCGGACAAGCGCGGCGGACTGCGGCCGGAGGATCGCCAGCAGCTGCTCGACGACGTACGCGCGCAGATGGACGAGTTGACCACGCTGATCGGCGACCTGACCGAGCTGGCGCGCGACACCCCGCAGGTACGCAACGCGGAGCTGATCGAGCTTTCCAACGTGGTCGAGGACGCGGTGATGAAGGTACGCCGCCGTGCACCCGGACTGGAGTGGGACGTGCAACTCACTCCGTTCCCGGTCTGGGGTGACGAGCGGCTGCTTGGACGCGCCGTCACGAACCTGCTGGACAACGCGGCGAAGTACAGCGTCCCCGCGGGTGCGGCCCAACACACCGACGACCAGCCGGCCGGACACGTCACCGTGCGCCTGCTGGACGGCGTACTCACGGTGACCGACTCCGGCCCCGGCATCGCCGAGGCGGACCTCCCACACGTGTTCGAGCGCTTCTACCGCTCCAGCGAGGCCCGCGGCCTCCCCGGCTCCGGCCTGGGCCTGGCCATCGTCAAACACGCCGCCGAACAGCACGGCGGCATGATCTACGCCCGCAACGTCCCGGGCTCTGGAGCTCAGTTCACGCTGTGGCTGCCGCACGCGGCGACCCAGACCCGCTGACTCGCTGACTCGCTGAGGAGAACCTGACAGGTCCTTCAGAGGATCTTCATGGAGTTCTTCGGTCTCTCCGAGCGGATCTTCAGGGGGCTCTCAGGTCCGGCCGACAAAGTACTCGTCATGACCGAGAACCAGCCGCAGCAGCCAAACCAGCCCGGCCAGAATGCACAGGGACCGCAGGGGCCGGAGCGGACGCAGCAGTTGCCGGTGTATGGGCAGCACCAGCAGCAGCAGTACGCGCCGCAGGGCGGGTACGGGCAGCCGCGGCCGGACTCGGAGCCGCTGGGGCAGCGGCCGGGTCAACCCCCCGCCGGTGGCGGGGGGTACCCACAGTTCGGCGCGCCGGGGACGCATCAGGGGACGTCTCCGGGCCCGAGCTGGCCCCTCGGACCACAGCAGCCGGGCGGACCGGGTGGACCAGGCGGACCGGGCACCGCGACCGCGGAGAAGCCGAAGCGGCGGACCGGTCTGGCGCTGGTCGCGCTGACCGCGCTCCTGGTCGGTACGGCCGGCGGCGTCGGCGGCGCGGCGGTGTACTCCGCCACCAACGACACCTCGACCAACTCGCCGTCGGTGACGGCCCCGCTGAACGGCAACCAGGCGGCACCCGCCGCGGCTCCGGACGGCTCGGTGCAGAGCGCCGCGGCCAAGGTACTGCCGAGCGTGGTCAAGATCGCCGTCGCCACCAGCCAGGGCGCCGCCACCGGCTCCGGCATCGTGATCAGCAAGGACGGCCTGATCGTCACCAACAACCACGTGGTGGCGGGTGCCGGCCAGGGCGCGACCATCTCGGTGATACTGAACGACGGCCGGACGGTACCGGCCACGATCAAGGGCACCGATCCGCTCACCGACCTGGCCGTCATCCAGGCCCAGGCGACGGACCTGACCCCGGCGACGCTCGGCAAGAGCGGGCAGCTCGCGGTCGGGCAGGGCGTGGTCGCGATCGGTTCACCGTTCGGCCTGGAGGCGACCGTCACCAGCGGTATCGTCTCGGCGCTGAACCGCCCGGTCACCTCCGGCGACCAGCAGCAGGACAGCACGACGGTCTTCCCAGCAATCCAGACGGACGCCGCGATCAACCCCGGAAACTCGGGCGGCGCCCTGATCGACCTCGCCGGCCAGGTGGTCGGTATCAACAGCGCGATCAAAACCGCCGGCGGATCGGGACAATCCGAAGGCGGGAACATCGGCCTGGGTTTCGCGATTCCGATCGACCAGGCCAAGCCGATCATCGACGAGCTGGTGGCCAAGGGCAAGGCCACGCATGCACGGCTCGGCGTACAGGTCGGCGACGCGCAGTCCTCCGACGGGCTCAGCAACGGAGCACGCCTCGGCGAGGTTACGTCCGGCGGTGCGGCGGACAAGGCCGGTCTGCGGTCAGGTGATGTGGTCACCGCCGTCGACGGCAAGGCGATCGCGTCAGGGGACGCGTTGGTCGCCGCGGTCCGTTCGCACCGCCCGGGCGACCAGGTGAAGCTCACCGTCACCCGCGGCGGCAAGTCGCAGTCGATCAGCGCCACCCTCGGCTCCGACAACGGGAACCCGACCGGCTGATCAAACGTCCACTCCATAGACCGGACTGCGCCGCCCACCGAGCGGCGCAGTCCGTTTTTCGTAGGCTGTACCTCGTGGAGATACACCGGGCGGACGAGCGGTTCCGGACCGCGAGTGAGTGGCTGGACTCGTGGCATTCGTTCTCGTTCGGGGAGTTCTACGATCCGGCGAATGTCGGGTTCGGCTTCCTGGTCGCGCACAACGACGAGACGGTGGCACCGGGTACGGGGTTCGAACCGCATCCGCATCAGGACCTGGAGATCGTGACCTGGGTGCTTGACGGTGCGCTGGCGCATCGGGATTCCGAGGGGAACAGTGGCGTCGTACATCCGGGGCTCGCGCAGCGGATGTCGGCCGGCTCCGGGATTCGCCACTCCGAGTGGAACGACGGTGCGGAGCCGGTGCACTACGTCCAGATGTGGGTACGCCCGGACCGTTTCGATCTGACCCCGTCCTACGAGCAGGCCGAGCTGGATCTGAGTACCGGTGAATTGATCCCGGTCGCGTCCGGTCTGACCAAGCACGCGTCGGCCGCGGCGATCCGGCTCAATCAGCCGGCCGCCGGGCTGTCCGTCGCGCGCCTCGCTCCAGGTCAGTCGATCGAGCTTCCGGGTGCGCCGCATCTGCACCTGTTCCTGGCCGCCGGAACGGCAGTCCTCGAGGGCGCGGGCGAGCTCGCGGCGGCGGATGCCGTACGCCTCACCGGCTCCGGCGGCGAGCGGGTGACCGCGGGCCCGGCCGGAGCCGAGGTCCTGGTCTGGGAGATGTACTGACCGGGGCCGGGGGACCAGTGGGCCCGGGTGCTAGTCGGTCTGCTCGCTCATTGTCCAGACATGACGGAGGGCCTGGCCCGCGACGCCGTCCGGGTTCGCGGCGAAACCTTCCACGAACTGGCTCATGTGCTGCTGCCAGCGCTGGTCGGTCGGGTCGTCGCGCAGGTACGCGAGCGCGGCCTCGAAGTCGTCGGTGACGACCAGGTGGAAGAGGTCGCGGCCACTGCGCCAGATCGACCAGTCGCTGATGCCGGCCGTGTTCATCGCGGTGATGAGTTCCGGCCAGACACGGGCGTGCTCGATCTCGTAGGCCTCTTCGGTCCCGGGAATCAGGCGGCTGTGCAGAGCAAGGCGGTTCACAAACGTGCAGAATACGCCGATTCACCGAACGTCTTGGTCCCGATTCACGCTTCGGCTCCGAGGCAACTCCTGAGCAGGCGGCGGCGTCCAAGAGGGTGTCAGACGCCCTCTCACTTGGGCGGGTTGAGTAGTTTCGCCCTCGTGGTGAGGTAGCCACACGCCGAAGACTGTGCCCAGTAGGTGCAAGGTGTCCATCCGTCGTCGTGCGAGAGTTGGGAACGTGAAGCGAACCACTGCGATCGTCTGCCTGAGTAGCCTGCTGATCACCGCCGGTTGTTCCGACAGCAAATCCGGCGGGAAGTCAGGGAACAGCGAGCAGCAGGCGTCCGGCGCCGTGATCAAGCAGTTCGCCGACGCCTGGGTGAAAGCCTGGGCGCCGAACGGCAAACCGGACGCGGCCGGCGCGCTCACCGACAACCCGACCGTGTTCGCCAAGCGGCTCGACGATGTCGACAGCGCGCTGGTGACCAGCACGGTGACGGTGACGCCACAGGGCGACCCGAAGTGCAGCGACGACAACAACTGCACGCAGGACCTGGCCGTTGAGGCACAGCTCCGTGGCATCGGCACGATGAAGTGGACCAGCACGGCGGCCGCCGTGAAGACCGGCGACAACTGGAAGGTGAAGGCCTCCGGCGACACCATCTACCCCGGTCTCGGCGACAACAACTACCTCAAGCGTGTCCGCGCGCTGCCCGCCCGGGCGTCGATCCTGGATCGCAACGGTGTCGCCCTGACCGCGAACCGGCAGGTCGTGATCGTCGGCGTCGCGTCGGGTACGAAGGCGACCCCGGCGACGTACGCGGCGTTCGCGAAGTACCTGGACGTCGACGCCGCGAAGCTGGCCGCCCGCGCGAAGGCCGCGCCGGCCGGTGAGTTCGTCGACGCGATCACCATCCGGGCCGAGGAGTGGGAGGCGCTCCGGCCGACGATGACCAAGCTCCCGGGCGTGCTGACGATGGGCGGTACGCAGTCGCTGCCACCGACCGCGAACTTCGCGCGCTCGCTGATCGGCACCATGAAGACCGCCACCGAAGACACCCTCAAGAACGCCGGCCCGACCGCGTCCGCCCAGGACCAGGTCGGGACGACGGGCCTGCAGTACTCGTTCCAGCAGCAACTCGCCGGTACGCCCGGTGGCACCGTCGCGCTCCGGGACGGCAAGACCAAGCTGACGATCAAGACCGTCTTCACCCAGAAGGGCACCGCCGGGCAGCCGGTGAAGACCACCATCGACACGAACATGCAGAAGGCCGCCGAGGCCGCGCTCGCGACCAGCAAGCTGCCGGCCTCGCTGGTTGCCGTGCAGGCGTCGACCGGCCAGATCCTGGCCGCCGCGAACGGCCCGGACCCGACGAGCTACAACCGCGCGTTCCAAGGCCGGTACGCGCCGGGTTCGACGTTCAAGATCGTCACCTCGGCGGCGTTGCTCGGTAGTGGTGAGAGCACGACCACCCAGTTGCCGTGTACGGACACGATCAACGTGTTCGGCAAGACCTTCAAGAACTACGACGCGCTGGCCGCGTACGGCGCCGGCACCATGCAGAAGGCGTTCAACGAGTCCTGCAACACGGCGTTCATCTCGCAGCACGGGCGGCTGCCGAAGGACGGGATGACCAAGGCCGCGTCGATGTTCGGCATCGGCCGCGACCTGGGCCTGTCCCTGTCGGCGTACGGTGGCCAGGTGCCGATGCCGAAGGACGACGTCGAGGAAGCCGCGTCGATGATCGGCCAGGGCACCGTCACCGCGAGCCCGCTGGCGATCGCGCTGGTCGCCGCCACGGTCGACCACGGCACCGCGATGAAGCCGGTGCTGGTACCGGGCAAGGACGCCGCCGGTGCCGCCGCCAGCCCGTTGCCTGCGGCAACCGTCGCGGCGCTGCGGACGTTCATGCGGACCACCGTCACCGGCGGTACGGGGAAGGTGCTGGCCGGCAGCGGAACGGTCGCGGCGAAGACCGGTACGGCCGAGGTGGTCGTGAACGGCAAGGTCACCACCAACGCCTGGATGGCGGGCTACCGCGGCGATGTCGCGTTCGCGGTGATCGTCGAGGGCGGCGAGTCCGGTTCGCACACGGCCGGCCCGATCCTGAAGCCGTTCCTGGCCGCGTTCAAGTAGGACGGCGTTCAAGTAGGACGGCGCGCGGGTAGGGCGGCGTTCAGGTAGCACGGCGTTCAAGTAGGAACTTGCTGAGAGTTTACTGAGAGCCAGCGATGACGGTGGATTCGTCACTTACCGTCGTCGAATGGAAAGCCTGACCTGTCCCAAGTGCCGTGGACTGATGCGAACGTACGAACGCAGCGGCGTCACCGTCGACCAGTGCGGTGACTGCCGCGGCATCTTTCTCGACCGGGGTGAACTCGAGCACCTGGTGGACGCCGAGCTCCGGCACAACGCACCGAAACAGCACGACGACCGGCGCGGCGACGACCGCCGGTACGACGAGCGCCGCGGTGACGACCGGCGCTACGACGACCGCAAGTACGACGATCGCAAGTACGACAACCATGGGTACGGCAATCAGCAGTACCAGCAGAAGAAGCGGAAGAAGTCCTTTCTGGACGACCTCTTCGACTGAGCTGCTCCTTCAACGCCGAGCGATGATGGTGCCCTGGGCGATCGCGCACAGGGTACTGTCGCCGGCCTCGTCGAGCGTGGTCAGCTCGCAAGTGCAGGTCGCCTGCCGGCTGCCCGCGTACGCGACCTTGGCCACGGCGCGAAGCAGCTGACCCTTCCCGGGCCGCAGGTAGCTGATCGTGAAGCCGCCGGTCAGCACCTCGGGGCCGAGCGCGGACCCGCCCGCGAAGGTGAGCGCGTTGTCGGCCGCGTAGCTGAGTACGCCGCCGTGCAGGAAACCGTTCTGCTGCCGCAGCTCCTCGCGTACGTCGAGCTCCAGCGTCGCGCCACCGTCCCCGAACGCGGTCACCCGCGCCCCGAGCAACACGCTGAACGGCTGCGCCGCGAGCAACTTCCGCGCCATCTCCAAGCTCAAATCCGCCACCCGCGCACGATACCGCCCTCGAATCCGGTGGACGACGCTTTCCGTCCGGCATACCGTGGCCGTTGGCGCGGTGACGCTGCCCGGTCCGAAGTCAACCGACTCTCGAAAGCGGTGCATCATCCGTGACGCCTGCTGACGCCTTGCCGCCGGTCATCGCGGCTCATGATCTGACGAAGACGTACACCTTTCACCAGCAGCGCGCCGGGCTCGGCGGCGCGCTGAAGAGCCTGGTCCGGCGCCAGTACGAAACGCGGCTCGCCGTCGACCGGATCAGCTTCGGTATCCACCGTGGCGAAGTCGTCGGCCTGCTCGGCCCGAACGGCGCCGGCAAAACGACGACGCTGAAAATGCTGTCCGGACTGCTCTACACGACGTCCGGCGACCTGGAGGTACTCGGCCACACGCCGTCCGATCGCAAGCACGACTACCTGCGCCGGATCGCGCTCGTGATGGGCCAGAAGACGATGCTGTGGTGGGACGTGCCGGCGATGGAGAGCCTGCTGCTGCACAAGGACATGTACGGCCTGTCCAGCAAGGAGTTCGAGCGCAACGTCGCCGAGCTGGCCGAGTTGCTCGAAGTGGAGCACCTGCTGAACGTGCAGGTACGCAAGACCTCTTTGGGTGAGCGGATGAAGCTCGAGTTGATGGCCGCGCTCGTACACGGTCCGGAGATCCTCTTCCTGGACGAGCCGACGATCGGGCTGGACGTGGTCGCGAAGGCGCGGGTCCGGGCGTTCCTCGCGGACGTGAACCGGCTGCGCGGGACGACGATCCTGATCACCAGCCACGACATGGACGACATCGAGGCGCTGTGTTCGCGGGTGATGATCATCGATCACGGGCGGTTGCAGTTCGACGGCGCGCTGGACGAGCTGGTCCGTACGGCGCAACCGCGAAAGCTGGTCCGGGCCACGTACGCGACCGAGGTCGACGGCGCCCGGCTCGACGGGCTGGAAGGGATCAGCGCGGTCTCGGTCGATGGCCAGACGGTGAAGCTGGAGGCTGACCGCGAACGGGCCGGCGTGGTGATGGAGCAGCTCACGCGGCTCGGTCCGCTGGTCGATCTTGACGTCGCGGACGCCGACATCGAGGACATCATGCGCGACCTGTTCCAGCGCCGCGGCACGGTCGGTGACGCGTCGTGAACGCGATCCGGCGGAACCTCCGCGTCGTACGCCGGATGACCGCGGCCGACATCGCGCAGCAGTCCGTGTACCGCGGGGCGTGGATCATCTTCATGCTGGCGAACATCTGTACGCCGATCATCTCGCTGCTGATCTGGCGTACCGCGCTCGCGAACGGCGCGAAGTTGCCGGTCGACGAGCGGTACGTGACCACGTACTTCGTGCTGCTCGGGTTCGTCACGATGGCGACGTCGTCGTGGCTGGCGGGGTTCCTGGCGCAGGACATCCGGCTCGGGAAACTGTCGAGCTGGATGGTGCGGCCGGCGTCGCTGCTGGTCAAGTTCGTGGCGAACAACCTGTCGGAGAAGTTCCTCAAGCTGTTCGCGCTGGTGCCGATGATCGGCATCGTCTGGTGGATCTTCCGCGCATCGATGAACCTCCCGTCCGGCGTCGGCCGATGGGCGCTGTTCGCGGTCAGCATCGGGCTGGGCGCGGTGCTGGTGTTCACGATCGACATCCTGATCGCGTCGCTGGCGTTCTGGATGGATGACGTGACCGCGCTGGTACAGGCTCGGGTGATCATCGCGAGCGTACTGTCCGGCGCGGTCGTACCGCTGGCGCTGATGCCTGCGTGGTCGCGCGGTTTCGTCGACCATCAGCCCTTCCGGTACACGGTGTCGTTTCCGGTCGAGATCGTCGCCGGTCAGTTGAGCGGGCACGAGTTGCTGGCCGGGCTGGGGATTCAGCTCGGGTACGTGGTGGTGTTCGCGGCGCTCGCACGCGTCGTCTGGTCGGCTGGTCTTCGCGCGTACTCGGCGGTGGGGGCATGAGCACTTGGGCGGAGGAACGGGAGCCGCTTGACTCGGGCTGGGGGCACAAGCAGCTGCGGCATCTCCGGTTGTGGCGGCGGTTCTTCGCGCAGGCGGTGGTTCGCGAGACGCACTACCGGGCGCACTTTCTGACCACGCTGCTCGTGGGTCTGGTGCAGTTGGGACTCGGGATCGTACCGACGTTGCTGCTGTTCGGGTTCACCCAGGAGGTACACGGGTGGTCGCGGGCGGAGGTGATCGCGCTCGTCGGGGTGTTCCAGATCGTCACCGGGCTGATGGCGACGTTCGTCGCGCCGAACCTGAACCGGATGACCACGTACCTGACCGAAGGCGAGCTGGACGTCGTACTGCTGCGGCCGGTGTCGAGTCAGTTCTATCTGACACTGCGGTGGATCAACGTCGCGGAACTGACGAACGTTGCCAGCGGCATCGCGGTACTGGCGATCGGACTGGTGCAGTCGCGGCTGACCCCCGGTCCGGTGCAGGTGGTGCAGGCCGTCGTACTGGCCGCGTGCGGACTGGTGTTGCTGACGGCGGTGTGGTCGGCGATGTCGTTCCTGGCGTTCTGGCTGCAGTCGGTGAACCCGATCGGCTTCGTGTTCCTGAGTCTGGTGGAGGCGGGTCGATATCCGTTGGTGTTCTTCCCGGTCGCGGTGCGGACGTTCCTGACGTTCGCGTTCCCGGTGGCGTTCGCGACCACGTTCCCGGTACGGGCGTTGGCCGGCGACCTCGGGTGGCGGACCGTCGGCGTGGGCGTTGCATTGACACTAGTTGCATTGACACTAGTTCGTTTGCTGTGGCGGCGGGGGTTGCTGACGTACTCCAGCGCGTCGAGCTGATGTGGTTACCTGTGAGGTATGAGCTGGTGGCTCCTGCACGTGGACATGGATCAGTTCATCGCGGCCGTCGAGATCAGGCGCCGGCCTGAACTACGCGGGCTCCCGGTCGTGGTCGGTGGCTCCGGTGACCCGACCCAGCCGCGACAGGTGGTCGCCACCGCCTCGTACGAAGCACGGGCCTTCGGTGTGCGATCGGGGATGCCGGTGCGGGCGGCGTACAAGAAGTGCCCGCAGGCCGTGTTCCTGCCGTCCGACCCGGCCACCTACGAGGCCGCGTCGACCGAGGTGATGGACACGCTGCGTTCGTTTCCGGTCGTGGTCGAGGTCTGGGGCTGGGACGAATGCTTCGTCGGCGCCGAGACCGACGACCCCGAAGCCCTCGCCGCCGAACTCCGCGCCGCCGTCGAGGCCCGGACCGCGCTCACCTGCTCGGTAGGCATCGGCGACAACAAAACCCGCGCCAAACTGGCCACCGGCTTCGCCAAACACAAACGCTCCCACGCCGAACCCTTCGAACCCGCCGAACCGTCCGAAACCACCGGACCGTCGGAAGCCGCCGGCCCCACCACGCGTACAGCCGACTCAGCCGGTGGAACTGCCGCCGGGATCTACCGCCTGACCGCGGCCAACTGGCGCCAGGTGATGGACCACCGCCCGGTCCGCGACCTGTGGGGCGTCGGCTCGCGGATGGAACACAACCTGAACGAACTCGGCATCAGCACCGTCGCGGACCTGGCCGCCGCCGACGTCGACCTCCTGAAGAAACGCTTCGGCCCGAAAATGGGCGCCTGGTACGCCGCCCTCGGCCGCGGCCTCGGCGACACCCAGGTCACCGACGTCCCCCGCGAACCGGTCTCCCGCAGCCGCGAGGAAACCTTCCCCGAGGATCTCACCGACCCCACCACCATCGCCGCCGAACTACGCCGCATCGCCATCCAGGTAACCAACGACGTAGTAGCCGAAGGCCGCACCATCCAACGCATCTGGGTAAAGGTCCGCTTCACCACCTTCTACACCCCCATCAAGAGCCGAAAACTCCCGTCCCCCACCCAGGACCCCGAAACAATCGCCACCACCGCCCACTCCCTCCTCGAAAAGTTCGACCTCCACCGCCCCATCCGCCTCCTCGGCGTCCGCCTCGAGTTCCTCCCACCCACCCCCGACGAACCGATCACTATATAACTTTCTGTAGATAAAGTTATATAGTGTCTGAGGTGAACCAACTGTCGGTCGGCTGGGAGCGCTGCCCTTGGGACGGGCCGGACGCGCCGATGTCCCGGCGTGAGCGCGCCGCGGCCAAGGGTCAGTACCTGGCCTCGATCCCGCCGGCGATCACCGACCTGGCCTTCGACATTCCCGGCGAGATCGCCGCCGCGGCCGAGGACGCGCTGGTCGAGATCTCCCGCTTCGACGCCGAACTCTCGGCGGCACTTCCGCGCGCGGATGGCGAACTCGCCCCGCTCGCCGTCGTGCTGCTCCGCACCGAGTCGGCATCGTCATCGCAGATCGAGGGTGTCACCGCCGGAGCGAAGGCACTGGCCGTCGCCGCGCTGAACGAGTCAGCAGGCCAGAACGCGCGCCTGGTCGCCGCGAACGTCGATTCGATGCAGAAGGCGATCGACCTGGCCGATGATCTCAGCACCGATTCGATCCTGGCCGCACACCGCGCGCTGATGCACGACCAGGCGTACGCGCGTCCTGGTCAGCTTCGCGATGGTCAGGTCTGGATCGGCGGCGGCCCGACGCCGCACACCGCGACCTTCGTCCCGCCCCGGCCGGAGCGCGTCGCGGAGTTGATGGACGACCTGGTCAGCTTCTGCCTGCGTACGGACATCCCGGTTCTCACCCAGGTCTCGATCGCACACGCTCAGTTCGAGACGATTCACCCGTTCAACGACGGAAACGGCCGGATCGGCCGGACGTTGGTCCACGCGATGCTGCGCCGGGCCGGCGTGACTCGCCGACTGACAGTTCCCGTTTCCGCCGGCCTTCTGACCGACACCGCGGCGTACTTCGCGGCTCTCGGCTCGTACCGCGATGGTGACCCCACCGCGATCATCACGCAGTTCAGCCGCGCGTCGTTCGCTGCTGTCGGCAACGGCCGTCGGTTGGTCGGGGATCTGGGTGAGATCTACTCGACCTGGCAACAGCTCCTTCCATCGCGACAGGGCTCCGCCGCGCGTCGTCTGCTTTCATACCTGCTCAGCCAACCGGCGGTTACCGTCAAGCACGTACAGCAGCACCTGGATGTCTCCCAGCCGGCTGCACAGCGCGCGGTCGATCAATTGGTCGAGGCGGAGATCCTGAAGCAGATCTCGACCGGCAAGCGGGACCGCGCGTGGATCGCGCGCGAGGTCATCACCGCCCTCGACGACTTCGCCACCCGCACCGGCCGCCGCGGCTGACCACTCAGCTGAGCGCCGTCAGCAGTCTTGCAATTTCGGGGTAGGTGGATTGGACGGCTTGGGGGTTGGCCAGGCGGTGGCGTTCCAGGCGGAGGGTAGCCAGGTGGCGGGCTTCGTAGAGGGCGGAGCGCCAGGTGGCCGGGGACTCGGGCGGGGTGCCGTACGTGTCCCAGAAGGAGGTGCGTTCGTCGGGTTTGGCCTGGGCCATGCGGATGGTCCAGTCGGCGGCCGGGTCGCCGAATTCGGTGCGGTCGAAGTCGAGTACGCCGGAGATTTGTGGCTCGGGGGCGTCCGCGACGAGTAGGCAGTTGACAGTCCAGAGGTCGCCGGTGAGTAGGCGTGGTTCTTTGATTTCGTCGAGGATCGCGTGGTTTTGCCGGGCGATGGCGGTTAGCCGGTGGACGTCTGTGGCGTCGAGATTCAGGCGCGCCAGATCGTCGGCGATTTGTGCGAGGGACGCGACGACGGCATCGCTCCACGAGTCGTACCCGGTGCTGTCGACTCGGCCGAAGTGTGGGCCGCGTACGTCGTGTACTGCCCGGGTGATCGCGCCTAGCTGACGGAAGAACGTCGTACGGCAGGAGCGCGGGTACGTGCCGAGGTGCTCCGGTGCCGGGATGCCCGGTACGCGGGTCTGGATCATCCAGTCGCGATCGATCACCTCATGTGACCAGTCCACCGCAAGCACACGCGGCATCAACGGCGCGATCGTCGCCAGCCACGGAACAGTCGCATACTCGTTCCGCATCAGCCGCCGCTCGGACCCGTACTGCACCGCCTCCTCCGGCGCCGCCCTCAGGATCACGGGTTCGTCCCGTCCGCGCAGATCGACCAGGTACACGGAGTTGTACCCGCCGAACCCCAGCTCGACCGCAACTACCGCTTCAAGACCGAACGCGCGCTGGCAGACCGCCTCGATCTCCTCAGCTGTCAGTGGCTGCTGGAACGCGGCCGGATCGCGGTCGGAGACTCGGAGTTCCATTTACAGCCCGTATGTGTCGGTGGCGGTGGTTTTGAAGATGGAGTGTTGTTCGGTGGGGGTCAGGGTGGTGGTTAGGGTTTCGGCGGTTTCGAGTACCTGGTTGTAGGACGCGGCTAGTAGGCAGACCGGCCAGTCTGAGCCGAACATGACTCGGTTCGGGCCGAAGGCGTTCAGGACGGTGTCGGCGTACGGCTGGAGGTCTGTGGGTTTCCAGGTGGTCCAGGGGGCTTCGGTGACCATGCCGGAGAGTTTGCAGGTCACGTTCGGGAGGGCGGCCAGTTCTTGGAGCTGGGTTGCCCATGGTTCGAGCGGATCGCCGATTTTTGGTTTGGAGATGTGGTCGACGACGAAGGTGAGTTGTGGCAGGTTGCGGACGGTTTCGATCGCGGCCGGCAAGTGTGGTGGCTTGGTCAGCAGGTCGTACGCCAAACCGGCGTCGGCGACCGCGGCGAGGCCGCGCCGTACGTCGGGGCGGAGCAGCCAGTTGTCATCCGGCTCGTCGTGTACCTGATGCCGAATGCCCTTCAAATAAACGCCATCCGGACGCGCCAGCAATCCAGCCAGCACTTCACCGACATCGTCGGCGGTCAGATCGACCCAGCCCACCACGCCCGCCACCAACTCGTTGCCAGCAGCAACCTCAAGGAGTTCGACGGTCTCGTCAAGCAGGCTGACCGTCTGTACGAGCACCGTCGCCGTGACGTCGGCGGTCGCGGCCAGTGGTACCAGATCGTCGATCGAGAAGCTGCGGCGAATCGGATCCAGCTCCGGACCGACCATCCAGGACTGCTCCCGGACGGTCAGATCCCAGATGTGATGATGCGCGTCAACCCTGCCCATGGCTCTCCTCATCCGACCTTCATCCGAACCTCAGCCGACCCTGCGGTCGTCGATCGCGTCCCGGTTCCAGTCGATACCGAGACCGGGTACGTCCGGTGCGACCGCGTGCCCGTCGACGATAGCCAGCTCGGTCGACGTGATCGCCCGCAACTGCGGAATGTGCTCGACGTACCGGCCGTTGGGTACGGCAGCGGTCAGGCTCACATGCAACTCCATCAGGAAATGCGGACACACCTCGAGATTGAACGCCTCGGCCAGATGCGCCACCTTCAACCACGGCGTGATGCCACCGATCCGCGCCACATCGACCTGGACGATCCCGGCACCTCCGGCGGCAACGTACTCGCGGAACTGCGACACCGAGTACAACGACTCCCCCACCGCGATCGGAATCGACGTCGACTCCGACAGCCGGACATGCCCGGTCACGTCATCGGCCGGCAACGGCTCCTCGAACCAGGTCAGGTCCACGGTCTCGTACGCCGCCGCCCGCCGCCGCGCTTCGGCGTACGTCATCGACTGGTTGGCGTCGACCATGATGTCCATCGCCGGACCGACCGCGTCCCGAACCGCGCGAAGCCGCTCCAGATCCTCGTGTACGTGGGGTTTTCCGACCTTGAGCTTCACCCCTGACCAGCCGGCCCGCTGCGACGCGAGCGCACCGGCGACCAGCTCGTCCGTTGCCAGCTGCAACCAGCCGCCTTCGGTGTCGTACAACGGCACCTGCTGCCGATAGCCGCCGGCCAGCCGCCACAACGGCTCGTCCGCTCGCAGACAACGCAGGTCCCACAGCGCGGTGTCGACGGCCGCCAGCGCCAGCGAGGTGATCGCGCCCACGGTTGTCGCGTGCGTCGACCAGAACAGGTCCGACCACAGCGCCTCGACGTTGCGCGCATCCGTACCGACCAGTCGTGGCAGCAGGTGATCGCGGAGCAGCGCGAGTACGGAGGTGCCGCCGGTGCCGATCGTGTACGAGTAGCCGACGCCGGTCAGCCCGTCGGCGGTCGCGAGCTCGACGAAGATGGTCTCCTGCTTGAGGAACGCCTGCACGGCATCGGTCCGGACGGTTTCCACCTCGAGGTCGACCAGCCAGGCCTCGGCGCGGACGATCGGCGTACCCACAGAGTCCTCCCAAGATCCTATAGGATATTGCGCAAACTCGATGCTGCCGCTTCACACTGGACCAGTCAAGGCGGACCGCGCGTCGGGCAGAATGGGTTCCCAGGAGGAGCGACAGGTGACTGATGCACATGTGGGCCTGGCCGGGCAGCTCAGCCGCCTGCCCCAGCGACAGGTGCTGAGCGACGACGTCTACGAGACGGTCAAGGGCCTGATCATGGACAGCGTGGTCGAGCCGGGCACCCGGCTGAACATCGACGCGCTGACCCGCGAGCTGGGCATTTCCCAGACCCCCATCCGCGAGTCGCTGGCCCGGCTCGAGTCCGACGGCCTGGTGATCAAGGAGCCACTCCGCGGGTACCGGGTGTCCTCGCGGCTGACCCGCGCCGAGTTCGAGGACCTGTTCGAGTTCCGGCTGCACATCGAGCCGTGGGCGGCCGCGCGTGCCGCGGAGCGCTCCGGCGCCGAGGACCTGGCCCGGCTGAAGGCCGAAATGCTGAGTTACACCGATGTACCCGACCGCCCGTCGTACGAGAGCTACCGGGCGATGGCCGCGCACGACCAGCGGTTCCACGACCTCGTACTCGAACTGGCCGGGAACGAGACAGCGCGGCTGTCCTTCCAGCGGACGCATTGCCACCTGCACCTCTTCCGGCTGTACTACGGTGGCGGCATCGCGACGAAAGCGTTGCGAGAGCACAAGACAGTGGTCAGCGCTGTCCGCAAGGGCGACCCGGAGGAAGCAGCCGCCGCGATGCGGTCACACATCGAGGCCTCCCGTTCCCGGTTGCGTCCAATTTTCGATCAGGACTGAACCCAGGGAGACATCCGTGGAACTGCTCCGCCTCGGGGCGGTCGGCGAAGAGCGCCCGTACGTACGCGCCGCTGACGGCACCGTTCACGATCTGACGTCACTCACGGCCGACCTCGACGGTGCATTTCTGGCCGCGGACGGCATCGCGCGTACGCGAACCGCTCTTGAAGCCGGCGCACTGCCTGTCGCCGAGACCGCCGGCCTGCGCGTCGGCGCGCCGATCGCGCGACCCGGGGCGGTGGTTTGCATCGGCCAGAACTACGCGGCCCACGCCGCCGAATCGGGCGCCGAGCCGCCGAAACAGCCGATCGTCTTCCTCAAGCACCCCAACACGGTCGTCGGCGCGTACGACGAGGTGCTTGTGCCGCGCGGGTCGGTCAAGACGGACTGGGAGGTCGAGCTCGCGGTCGTGATCGGCAAGCAGGCGCGGTACGTCGAGACCGACGCGGACGCGCTCGCGTGCATCGCCGGGTACGCGGTGTCGAACGACGTGTCCGAGCGCGCTTTCCAGATCGAGGTGTCCGGCGGGCAGTGGTCGAAGGGGAAGTGCTGCGAGACGTTCAACCCGCTGGGGCCCGCGCTCGTACCGGCCGACGAGGTTGCCGACGTACAGAACCTGCGGTTGCGGTCGTGGGTGAACGGTGAGCCACGGCAGGACTCGAACACGCAGGACATGATCTTCTCGGTCGCGGCGTTGATTCGCGACCTGTCGCAGTACATGGTGCTCAGCCCTGGTGACATCGTGAACACCGGGACGCCGGAAGGCGTGGCGCTGTCCGGGCGGTTCCCGTATCTGTCGCCGGGCGACGAGATGGAGCTGGAGATCGACGGGTTGGGCCGCCAGAAGCAGGCACTCGGCAAGAGCTGAACTGTCGGCGCGGCCCTTTAGGGTCGCGGGCATGGACTTCCTGGGCGAGATCAGTCGTTCGTACGACAACGTCGCGGCGTCCTACGCCGAGCTTGTCCAGGAAGGCCCGCCGGAGGAGGCCGACAACCTCGACCTCCTCACCCGCCTCCTGCCGTCCCGCGAGCTGCCCGTCCTGGACGCCGGCTGCGGACCCGGCCGAGTCACCGCCCAGCTGCACGCCCGCGGCCTGACCGCGATCGGCATCGACCTCTCCCCCGGCATGATCAAGGTCGCCCGCGCCGCACATCCCGAGGTCGACTTCCGGGTCGGTTCGATGACCGCGCTGGACCTGCCCGACGCCTCCGTCGGCGGCGTGATCGCCTGGTGGTCGATCATCCACCTACCGCGCGACGTCGTACCGCAGGCCTTCGCCGAGTTCCACCGCGTCCTGGCCCCCGGCGGCGTACTCCTGATCGGCTTCCACGTAGGCACCACCACCACCCACAAAACCACCGGCTACGGCGGCCACCCCATGAACATCCACGTCCACCGCCACACCCCCACCACCCTCACCCAAACCGCCACCACCACCGGCTTCACCCCCCACTCCAACCCCACCCCCGACCGCCTCTACTTCCACAAACAACCGACCGGGTGACCGTCGGCGCAACCAACTGGCGGCAACTCGGATACTAGGGTACTTTGGTACTGGACTACCTTGGCTACGCAACAGGGAGGCCCTGATGGCTAACGCGCCGATCAAGGTTGACGCACAGACCGACAAGCTCATCACGCACGCGGCGCACTTCCTCGGGACCTCCAAGAAGGACGTCGTCGACGACGCCGTGCGTGAGTACATCGAGAACCACCGCGATCAGATCCAGCGCGGCGCCCTGGAGGCTCTCGGTCAACTGGACGGCACGGCAGCCGGCTCCGTCCGGCTACTGGCCAAGCTGTCACCAGCAGAGCTGGACGACCTCGGCGGGGTCGACGAGCCGAAGTAGTGAAGTCATGACCGCCAACGACGGCGGGGTCCGGCCGACCAAACGCTGCCTGACAGACCTCGGCCGAAAGTTCCCCTCAGTCAACACACCGCTCTCGACCATCCGCTGATAGAGAAGGCTCAGCAGTTGCCTGCCGAAGCGCAGGCCGGCGGCGCCGAACGCGTACGCTCCCTGACTGACAGAGTGTGGTTCAAAGTCAAGGTGACCAACCACCGCGGCGCGGCAACGAAGCTGAACCCTGACGACGCGAGTCATCGCGCGCAGCTACTGACGACAACCGACACCTGGTGGTGGATCTGTGCGGCGGGCGAGCGGAAGTCCGACAGCCGCACCGACTTCTACAAGAGCATCGAGGCTGAAGCCGTTCGCGCGGGAACTGGCAGCGGGCAGGTCAGCACCGATCAGCTCCTGCCCGGAGAGGTTGACTTCAAAAGGCTCGACGCAGAGGTCGCACTCCAGGCCGGCCTTGCCATCAGGGATCTGACTCGGCGGCTGATCTACGAATCCTTGACGAGCGGGAAGGTCGTCACCGCGGAGTTCTCCAGCTATGTCCTCAAGGCCTGCGTCAGAGCGCGGGAAGAGGCCTATCTGGCAATCGCGGCGGAAGGATTCATCAACCCCTCCGTCCTCGCGATCATCCTCGATGCCGTACCCGGCGTACCCCACGCGGACTGGCAGGTCGAGCCGGGCGGGGCAATGGGTGTTGAAGTCGCCTACGGCCAGATCGTGTTCTCGACGATTATTCCGCCGGCCACACAGGCCCAGATCATCGAACTGTTCGCCGATTCCAACGACTAGGCCGTCGGCGGCGCAGGGCCTAGAGGTCGTCTGGGTGGGGGGTTTGGCCGGTGAAGGTCAGGCGCCAGTCGGTGGATTGGGCTTCTACGGTGAGGTCGTAGCCCTGGCGGCGGGCGGTTAGGTGGTGGTGGTCGCCGGTGGCTTCGGAGATGGTGACCTTCCAGCCGCGGGACTCCAAGGTGTCGGCGGCGAAGCTGAGCTGGGCCTCGGGGTCCGGGGTGGTGGGGTCGCCGGTCTCGACGGTGATCGTGCAGACGGCCTCGGGGCCGCGGTCGCCGGACAGGGCGCCGGGATCGGTCGGGCCGGGGTCCTGGGTGACCGTCGGGGTCTGGTCGGGTACGACGATTGCCGCCACCGCGAGGAGCTCCGAGCGGAGGTGGTTACGGGCTTCGGTCAACGTCACGCTTCCGTGATACACCGTCCGGCCAAGGACTCGCGAGGCGACGCAGCGATTCGTTACCTGGCAACCGGGTACTCAGGTCAAGAAACCAGCGGGGTCTCGCCGGTGAACGTTATCCGCCAGTCGGTCGACCAGGCGTGTACGGCGAGGTCGTAGCCGTCGCGTTTGGCAGAAAGGCGGTAGTGCCCGTTCTCCGGCGGCTGCAGGTCGACGGTCCATCCGCGCGCCCGGAGTGCGTCGGCCGCCGCGGTCACGGCGGCGGACGCGGCGGCGGCTGGGTCGGTGGTCGGGCCGGTTGCTCGGTCGGTGGTCGGGTCGGTTGTTGGGGCGGTGGGGGAGGCGGTTGTTGGGGCGGGGGAGGTTGGATTGCCGGTTTGTACGGTGATTCGGCATACGGTTGCGGGACCGCGGCCGTCGAAGAGTACGCCTGGGTTTACCGGTCCCGGGTCGTGGGTGACGATCGGCTGTTGTCCAGGTACGACGATCTCCGCGAGCGCGATCAGTTCGGCTCGCAGGAATTCCCGTGCGGTTGTCATCGGCCTCGGCCTCCGGTCTGATGATCCCGATGCGCACCACCACGACTCACGCCGGCGCCGCGGGCGGTGGATTCGCGCTCGCCCGGCACCCGCTCGACGGAACTCCAGCCAGCCTGCCGCACTCCGTCGTCCGGCACGGGAACGGCGGGAGCATCGGGAAGCGCTGCGGGAGTGCCAGGGGCTGCCGTCGGAGTGTTGGGGGGTGCTGTGGGGTGGCGGTGGGGGTGGGTGAGGTTTACGACGCCGTTGTAGACCGCGGATGCTGTCTTGGCTAGGTGGTTGAAGGGGGTGCCCCAGGATGTGAGTGGGGCGAGCTCGGTTTCGGTGGTTCGGGTTGTGGCGGTGGTGGTGATCGCCTGCAGGTCGCCGCGTACGACGCGGCCGATGTTGCGCAGGGCCTCGCTGTTCGTTCGGTAGTACTCGTTGTGCCAGTGCACCGACACTGCTTCGTCGTTCGCGAGTGGATCGTTCGTCGCCATCCGTACCGCATCCGGGAACGTCGCCGGATCGGGCCCATGCCATTCGGAGTACGCCACGTAATCCCCGGGCGCGCGCTCCACGTACAACCTCGTCGGCGACGGCACGAAATCGGCTGCCTCATCGATGTACTTGCGGATGCCCGGCGACCCCGTCATCACCACCCGGGCCGGCCGCGCGCCGTTGATCAGCGCCTCGCCGGCCACATCGGTGCCGTACGAGTGAGCGACGAGCGTGACCTCGGCGTCGGCCGCCTTCAGCTCGTCGACCTCGTGCAGGAACTCCGCCAGCCGCGGCCCGCCGTCCAGCGCGGCGTCCTTGCTCGCCGCCTGCGCCAGCCCCTGCGGCGAGTCGTAGTCCAGCCAAACGATCACGGCCGTACCCGGGCCGGCCTCCGCGCGGACCAGATCGCCGCGATCAGCCTGCCCGCGGAACGTGTCCAGGCTGTTGCCCATCCCCGGTACCAGGACCGCGACGTTCTTCGCCTGCCGCAGCTCACCCAGTACCTCGACCGCGCGCCCTTGTCCTTCGGGATCGACCTTGAGGAACTGCCGCGGCCGCCGCACCTCGACAACGTTGCCCTCGGCATCTACTTCGGCGGCGGTGACCGGGGTGAGCAGTTCGTTGACGGTGTCGAGGCGGGTCCGTTGCTCGCCGGTCGCGGTACCGGCGCTGACCGCGGCCTGCAGCCGATCGCGTGCCGCGACCAGCAGCGCGTGATTGGCGCGAAACCGTTCGGTCAGCTCATCGTACGCAGCCATCGTGACTCCCCGTGACAACCGGCCTCCTGGGCGTGAGGCCGAGCCAACCGCAGTTTGTCAGCAGAAACGCCGGATGACCAGCGCCGGGGTTCTCCACTCTCGTTGAGGGGCGGGGTCCAGTGGTCGAAGCAACGCCTGATGGAAGGTGTTGTGTATGCCGATGAGGTATCCGTACGGAGTGCGGGATGAGTTTTTCGCGCTGGTGGGTGGTGGGTGGTCGGTGCAGTCAGCGGCGTCGGCGGTCGGCGTGTCGTGGGATACGGGTTCGTTGTGGTGGCGAACATCGGGGCTTGTGGAGCCATCGTTGCGGCAGAACAGAGCTGGTGGGTTGCCGGGCAGCGTGCCGGCAGCAGTCCCGGGTGGGGTCGCGGGTGGGGTCGCGGGGACGCGAGCTCGGCGGCCGTTGACCAGTGAGGACCGGGCGGTGATCGCTGTGCTGTTACGGCAGGGGTTGTCGTATGCCGGGATCGGTGAGGCGATCGGGCGGGACAAGTCGGTGATCTGGCGTGAGGTGGCCCGCAATCGCGGCCGGGACGGGTCCTATTGGGCGCCGGTGGCTCACCGTGCCGCTCATGAGCGGCGGCGCCGGCCCAAGGAGTTCAAGCTGGCCGCCGATCCGGGGCTGTGCGCCCGGATCACCGGCTGGATGGACACCGGCTGGTCCCCGGGCCTGATCGCGGCAGTACTGCGCCGTGATCACCCCGGCGACAGCGCGCAGGAGAGGATGGCTCGTGTGTCGCACGAAACCATCTACCAAGCGCTGTATGTGCAGACCCGCGGCCAGCTGCGACAAGACCTGCACCGGCAGTTGAGCCTGCGCCGCACGGCCCGCAAACCCCGCGGCGGCGACCATCGCCAGGCCCGAAACCCGTACCGGGAAGCGTTCACGATCAGTCAGCGCCCCGCCGAGGCCACCGACCGTGCCGTGCCCGGACATTGGGAAGGCGACCTGATCATCGGCACCGGCAACCGCTCCGCGGTCGGCACACTCGTCGAGCGCACCACCCGGTTCACCATCTTGCTGCACCTGCCCGGCCAGCACGACGCCGACACCGTGGCCGAGACCATGATCACCCAGATGCGCACCCTGCCCGACCACCTGCGCCGCTCCCTGACCTGGGACCGCGGACGCGAACTAGCCGCCTACCGGCGCATCCAGCTCGATCTGAACATGCCTGTCTACTTCTGCGACCCCCACTCCCCCTGGCAACGCGGCACCAACGAGAACACCAACCGGCTCCTGCGGTTCTGGCTCACCAAAGGCACAGACCTGTCCACCCACACCGCCGCCAGCCTCGACCAGATCGCCACCACCCTCAACCAACGACCCCGCCCTACACTCAACCTCAAAACCCCAGCCCAAGCACTGGCCGAACTACTCGTTGCTTAGACCACTGGACCCCGCCAGGGTTCTCCAGTGGTGTGCGGGTGGAGAACTCCCAACACGAGTGGAGAACCTGCTCAGAGCAGGCGGCGGATGTGGGCGGCGTCCTCGACGTCGGCGCGGAACTGGTCGAGCGTGGCGAGGGTGTACATGCCGTTGATCTGCTGGCTTTCCCACAGTTTGTGGATTCGCTGCAGATCCCGGCGGCGGCTCTTCCAGCCGATGCCGTCGATGACCGCGTAAACGAACTGATGAGGCAGCCGCACGTCGGCCATTTCTTCGATTTCGCGGACGGCGTCGGTGAGTTTCGATCCGGTGGAGTCGAAACCCTTGGCCGCGACCACGATTGCCGCATCGGCGGCCCCCGGGATCACCAGGTCACACGGCGCATCGCGGTTGTTTCGGCCGACGAATCTGGTCCGGGTTTCGCAGGCCAGGCCGATGTCATGCGCGATCGCCTCGATTTCGTCCTCCACCTTGCGGCCGGAGGCTCCGGCGCGAACGGCGGTCGCCCGCGTACCGGCTCTGGCGACCAGGATGTCGCCGAAGCCGTACACCTTGTCGCGCTGCACCGTGACGAGCCGGATCAGATCGAATTCCTGGTCCATCATCTCGATCAGCCGGCGCGGCTGGTCTTTCGCCAGCAGATTCCACGACGACGTACCGAACTTGTCCTTGAGCGAATTCTTCAGCTTCTCCTGCGACAGCCCGACCGCGAGACCCAAGGCGGGCACCCAAGCGGGATGATCATGCGCCCATCGCGTCAGCGAATCGAGCGTGATCCCGGAGATCTGCTCCAGGCTCGCCGCGGCTTCCTTCAGCTCCGCCGCATGCGGTGTCGCCGCCGTCGGATCGACATGGGCGGTCAGGCGGCCGAGCGTCTCGAGGTACTCCTCGAACGTGGGAATGTTGGGCACGGACAAACCTCACCTGGCGATGAAAATGTACTCCGACACATCTCGTCGTTGCGCGGTGGAGTGCGTACCGAAGGAGTACTTGTGGTCGATTTCGCGCACTTCGATGTCGGACTTTACCGCTCCGAGCAGATCCTTGATGGTCCCGGCGTCGGGAATCGCGTTCGACGAGTACGACAGCACGATCGTCGAATCCTTGAATTGCTCGAAGGTACGACTCAGTGCGTCGACGATGGTCCGTTTGTAAGAGAACGGGGTGTACTTCTTTTCCAGCTTCTTCGTCTTGGTGTTCTCCATCAGCTTCTGGCCACGCCAGTACACCGACAGTCCTTCGAGGAAGTGATACCGCTTGATGTAGTCGTTGTCGTCACGCGGCGGCGCGTACGGCGGATCGAGGTACACCAGGTCGTAGCTCTTCGCCGGCAGGTCGAACACGTCACCGGATCGCGTCTGGCAGGTCTGGCCGCTGTTGAAGACCACCCGGTTGTAGTCCTCGACCCGCTCCCGGAAGTGGTCCCGGAGGGGCAAATGCAGATCGCGCCGGCCGTCGTCGTACCGCAGGTCGGTGAAGGTGAAAACGCCGCGTGGCTGCTTCCGGGCCGCGGCCAGCACCAAGGCCGAGATGGCGATCGCCTGCTTGTGACCCTTCAGCAGGTCGATGTGCGACCAGGCCGAGTCGAGGAACTCCCGATCCGCCGCGGTGAAGTACAGACCGTCGAAGGTACGCCGGATGAAGTCCCGATCGTCCGCCGGTTCTCCGCAGATCGTGTCCACCTCGGCCGCCGTGAGTTTCACCGTCTGATTGACGACCGTGGCACGGGTGATGGCGGACGGGAAGTTCAGGAAGTCGTTGGAGGTGACCTGGTACCCCTGCGCCTTCAAGAGGTACGAGACAACCCCGCTGCCCGCGAACGCATCCAGCGCCGTCGCGCCGTCGACGTCCGCGAAAGCCCGCGCGAGGTGCGGAAGCAGCTTGTACTTGGACCCCATGTACCGCAGCCGCGGAAACTGGACCGCCCGAGCAAGCGCACCCTCAATCATGTCCCGACTGCTGGTCGCTACGCTCACCGTCACCACTCCATCCTTGCGTAGGCCGCCGACACACCAACCACCGGCACGCCGCCGACCTGCTGGAGCCTGACAGGTTCTTACCTGCAGCGACCACGATAGAACATCTGTTCCCTTAAAATGCTCTCCACTGGCCTTCGGAGACGACCTCGATGGTGCCGTCGGTCACCTTGATGGCAGTCTGGTCGTCGATCGCGTACGCCGGACCCGCGATGCCGGCGGCCCAGCTTTCCGCGTCGGCCATGGTGTTTTCGGGCATGAGCTCGTGGTCGAGGTGCGGAAAGATCGAGAAGTCCACGACCCCGAGCGTGCGATCGTCCGGCGCGGACGGCCAGTTCACGAAGTCGTCACCGATCCGCGGTGTCATCACCATGCTGCCGGCGCTGACGCCGACCCAGACCGTCTCAGTCAGCGACGGCATCACTCGCGACAGGCCTGACTCCCGCATCCAGTGGCACAGGTACGTTGCATCGCCGCCGTCCACGAGCAGCACGTCGGCCTCTCGTACCCACGGCAGCCAGCGCTCCTCGCCGATGCTCGGTAGTGCGGTCAGCTCCAGTACACCCAAGGAGGCCCAGCCGAGGCCGGCCATCAGGTGCCAGGGAGGCGTGCCGGTCACAAAGCCGCGCACCGAGACCGGCCCGAGCATCGGGTGACCCCATTGCGCGGTCGGGATGCAGAGCGCACGGGACTCGGCGATCGGCTTGCCCAGCAATCCGACCAGCGCATCACGGATGCTCTCGTTCGTGATCCCTCCGGACGTAAGCAGAAGCTTCACAACACCTCCCGAGCCGAGTACGACGGTCTCAAACGGCCACCATTCACCTGTCCAACGAACCCTACGACCCGCTTCCGACAACCCGCCGAGAACTACAACCAGAACAGAGCGCAGGCCTGCTACCTGAGCGTCGGCCGGGTAGCCGAGCTCCGGCCGCTGCGGCCGGGTTGCCCCCTCAAGCGCAGGGTTGCCCGGTCAGATTCTCATGGGGCAACCCGTCATCTCAGGGGTCATGCTCCTGCAAGCACGCGAAGGCGGTCCCGGGCGCGAGCCGAGGTCCCGGGTGCGAGCCGGAAAGGGGTGTAGCAGGGGTGGGTGGGTACGCGGTGAGGAGTGGAGCGACGAATGGAGCGCTCGCCGAGCACGCGGGGTGGTTCTGGAAATGGGATGCATCTCCCCTAATCGTCAGCGCGCGATTATTCTGTTGGGATGCCGTCTGCCCATCATCTGATCGCCTTTGCGGTCACCGCGCTTGTCATCATCGTTGTCCCCGGTCCGAGTGTGTTGTTCATTGTCGGGCGGGCGCTTGCGGTTGGGCGGCGGGAGGCGGTGTTGACGATGGTTGGTAACACGCTGGGTGCCGCCGTGATGCTCGTGCTGATCGCGGCCGGGCTGGGTACGTTGATTGCCGCGAGCGCGATCGCCTTGACGATCGTGAAGCTTGGCGGTGCCGCGTACCTGATCTATCTCGGTGTTCATGCGTTCCGGACCAGGAAGTCCCTGGCTCAGGCGCTGGCGGGTGAGGCGCGGCCGAGCAGCGGGCGGAAGACGGTTCGGCAGGGGTTTCTGGTCGGGGTGACGAACGCGAAGACGGCGGTGTTCTTCGCCGCCGCGCTGCCGCAGTTCGTGGACAAGGGTGCGAGTAGCCCGGCGTGGGCGCAGATTCTGCTTTTCGGGCTGATCTTCACGCTGATCGCGCTCGCCTCGGACAGCATCTGGGCGTTCGTGGCCGGTACGGCGCGCGAGTGGTTCGCCCGCTCGCCGCGCCGGCTCGAGCTCGTCGGTGGTACCGGCGGCCTGATGATCATCGGACTCGGCACCAGCATCGCGATCAGCGGCTCCAAGGACTGAAAGAACACAGCTCAGGTACGGCGCCCGGCCGGCACTCCGAGCAGTGCAAGTACGGCGGGCAGCCCGAAGGCGACCAGGTACGCGGTCACGGCCGAATGCGGTTCCAGCGCGGCGAACAGCGAACCACCAATGGCGAGAATCGTTGCCGTAGACAATGAATCGCTGAGCTGCAGCGCCGAGCTGTTGGCGCCCTGCTGGTCCCGCTCGGAGTACTCCAGGACCAGCACGGACAGCGTCGGGAACACCGTGCCCATCCCGGCCCCGGTCAGGCTCCAACCAAGGATCGCGACCACCACCGGTACTCGCGGATCGAGCACCGACGCGGCGGCGATGATCCCGAGCACGATCGCGATCATCCCGGCCTGCAGGAACACCGCGTGTGAGAACGGCTGGGTCGGCCGGCCGCGGTACCAGGAGGCGGCGGTCCAGCTGAGCGCGCTGACGGTCAGTACCAGCCCGGCGAGCGACGGCGACAGGCCGCGTTCGCGGGTGAGCATCAGCGGCAGGAACACCTCCGCGCCGAACCCGGCGGCCGCGACCAAGCCGCGGAGCGCGATCACCGACGGCAGTCCGCGCCCGAGCGTGAACGTTCCGGCCGGCAGCAGCCGGGGCGCGAAGGCGATCACGCCGCCGAGCCCGATCACCAGCAGAACGATCTGGAGTACGCCGCGCTGCTGCCCGCCGAAATGCAGCAGCCCGACGCCGACCGCGGCCGCGATCGCCCACCCCGCGCGCCGGTTCCACAACTTCCCGGTACGAGGTTCATGCGCCTCGCCCCGGGCCAGACCGGGCCGCATCACCAGCGCCGCCGGAAGCGCGATCACCGGTACGGCAAGGAACACGAGCCGCCAGCTGGTGTGCTCGACGATCAGCCCGGCAATCGCGGGTCCGACCAACGAGGGTACGACCCAACCGGTCGCGAACGCGGCGAAGATCCGGGGCCGCAACCGCGCCGGGTAAAGGTGCCCGACGATGACGTACAGCGCGACCGTCAGCAGGCCGGAGCCGAAACCCTGGATGATCCGGCCGACGACCAGGACCTCCATCGACGGCGCGAACCCGGCGATCAGCAGGCCGCCGAGAAACCACGCGGTGCCGTGCCAGAGCGGTCGGGTCGGGCCTTTCAGGTCGCTCCAGGTGCCGGAGACAACCATCGCGACCACGCCGGAAGCAAGCGGTCCGCCGAACGCGAGCGCGTACAGGTGCAGGCCGTCGAGCGCCTGCGCGACCGTGGGCATCGCGGTCGCGACGGCAAGCGCCTCGAACGCGACCAGGGTGATCAGCGCGACCATCCCGACGCTCAGTGCACGGTACTGCGGGGAGAGGACGCCGCCCGTCTCGGTGACGGGCTCAGCAGCGGTGGTCATGCCGAGAACCTTCGGTCCTCAAGTGCACTTGAAGTCAAGCGAAACTAGAGCACCGCGGCAAGCACCAGCGCGAGAATCGGCGGTACGGCCTGGGTGGCCGCCGCGCGCACCATCCGGCGGTCGGAGGCAACCAGTACGATGCCCGCGCCGGCCATGCACGCGCACGCGAACAGCGCGATCGCATGCCCTTTGTCGCCGCCCCACACCAGCCCGCCAAGCGCGCCGACGGCCAGGAAGAGGTTGTAGAAACCCTGATTGAACGCCCACGGCCGCGCCGCCGTCATCTCGGCATCGTCCTTGACCAGAAACCGCCGGTACGTGGCCGGCTTGCGGAACAGCACGCTCTCCAGCACGAAGACGGCAACGTGGAACACCCCGGCGACCACCACGAACACCTGCGCGATCACGCTCATGCTCGGAAGGTACCGCTACTGCCGCCAATCGGTGGCGAAGGCGCGCGCCGGGTTGGTCCGGAACACGGCGTCCGCGACGTCGGCACCGAAATGCCGGCTGATCCGCGGCCGGAGGTGGGTCAGCAGGTACGGCATCCCCGGTCCTTCTCCGGTCGCGGCCCGCGCGCGAGCGGTCGTGGTGTCGCCACCGAGTAGCAACCGGTCGGCATACCCGGCGTCGATCAGCGCGGCCAGGCAGTCGGTCAGCCGCGGGTCGGTCGCGTGGTTGGCCCGCGACGGCCCGTCGAACGCCAGCCACGCGCCGCGCGCCGCCAGCTCGCGATGCAGCCGGTGGTCGGGGAAGCGGTTGAGGTGCCCGAGGATGACCGCCGCCGGGTGCACGTCGAGCCGGTCGACCAGCAAGTCGAGTACGGCGTCCGCCGCGGACCCGAGCTCGTGATGTACGGCGATCGGCGCGTTCGTCGCATGATGTGCTTCCGCCGCGGCGCGGATCACCCGCTCCGCGTGCGCGTCGAGTACGTGGAAGCCGGATGCGACCTTGATCAGCCCGGCCCGGACCGGCGTGTCGCCGATGCCGACGGTGAGCTCGCGGACGAACAGCTCGGCCAGCCGATCCTGCACCTTGTCGACGTACCCCTCGGGGTAGTGCTCGGCGCGGTGCAGGCCGGTGGCTGCGACGATCGCGACACCGGTGCGGGTGGAGATCTTGGGCAGCGCGGCGGCCCGGCGGTTCAGGCCGTGCGGTGTCCATTGCACGATCGCCTGACCGCCGGCGTCCGCGAACGCCCGTACCTCCGCGATTGCGGCCGCCTCGTCATCCAGCTCCTGCCCGGGCAGTGCCGCGGACCGGAAGAACAGGTGGTCGTGCGAGTCGCAGACCCCCAGCGCTCCCGGCACCAGGTCGTTCAGAACCGTTCGAATCCGCATCGGTCCCCCGCTGTCAGCTCACTGACGGCGCACTAGGCCGCCTGTTGTCCGCTGGCGCGACGGCGGCGTCCACGGCGGGCTGGGCGGCGACCAGGTCCACCGGCGCGACCGCCTCCGGCACGTGCGCCACCCTGATTGCCGGCCGGCGCTTGCTTGCCGCGTGTCGGCTTGGCCGGCGCGTCCTTCGGCGGCGGCGCGACGTACGTACGCTCGCCGGGCGCCAGCTCGGACAGCAACGGGTGGTCGGCGGCGACCTTGGTGGTCTTCGGCGCGATGCCGGCCTTCTTGGTCAGGTCGCGGACATCCCGCACCTGCTCGTCGGTCATCAGCGTGACGACCGTACCTTCGGCGCCGGCGCGGGCAGTCCGGCCGGAGCGGTGCAGGTACGCCTTGTGCTCGATCGGCGGGTCCGCGTGGATCACCAGCGTGACACCGTCGACGTGAATCCCGCGGGCCGCGATGTCGGTGGCGACCAGCGTCCGGGCCGTACCGTCCGCGAAGGCTTCGAGATTCCGCGTACGGGCGCCCTGGGACAGGTTTCCGTGCAGCTCGACAGCCGGTACGCCCTGGGCGATCAGCTTCTTGGTAAGAGCCTTGGCGCCGTACTTGGTCCGGGTGAAGACGAGCGAACGCCCCGGCGCGGCGGTCAGGTCGACCAGGACCGGGAGCCGCGCGTCGGACTGCACGTGCAGCACGTGGTGCGTCATCTTCGCGACCGGTGAACGGGCCGAGTCGACGCTGTGCGTGACCGGGTCGGTCATGAAGCGGCGGACCAGCACGTCGACACCGGCGTCCAGCGTGGCGGAGAACAGCAGCCGCTGCGCATCCGCCGGAGTCGCCTCGAGAATGCGGCGGACGGCCGGGAGGAACCCGAGATCGGCCATGTGGTCGGCCTCGTCGAGGACGGTGATCCGCACCGCGTCGAGCCGGACGTGACCGGCCTGCAGGTGGTCCTCGAGCCGGCCCGGGCAGGCGACGACGATGTCCGCGCCCTTGCGCAGGCCGTTGATCTGCGGGCCGTGGCCGACGCCGCCGAAGATCGTCATCGAGCGCAGGCCGAGCCTCTCCGCGAGCGGGGTGATCGAGGCCTGGATCTGGGTCGCGAGCTCACGCGTCGGCGCCAGGATCAGCGCGCGGGGGTGGTTCGGACGGCGGTTGCCGCCGTCGGCGGCCAGCCGGGCCAGGACCGGCAGGACGAAGGCATACGTCTTACCGGAGCCGGTGCGGCCGCGCCCGAGAACGTCCTTTCCGGCCAGTGAGTCCGGCAGCGTGGCCGCCTGGATCGGGAACGGCTTCTCCACGCCGGCCGCGGACAGGGCGCTCACCAGCACCTTGGGCAGGCCGAGCTCGGCGAACGTTCTGTTGTCTGAGGCAACCACTTCGGGCTGCTCACCGAGGGCGTCGAAGTCGTTGCTGTCAGCAACCTCGACGAGCTCGGCAGCCTTCGTGGCCTTGGTGGTCTTGGCACCCTCGGCAGGCTTGGCGGCCGAGGTCTGCCGGTTCCGGCCGGCGCCACCACGACGCCGACGCCGACGCGCGGGCGCACCGGCCGAATCGGCAGCGGCACCCGAAGAAGCGGCGGCACCGGGAGAAGCGGCGGCACCGGGGGAAGCGGATGCACCGGACGAGGCGGATGCGGTGGAAGCGGCGGGCGCACCGCCAGAACGGCTGGAACCGCGCGGAGCGCTGGAACCGTTGCCGTCGGCGGTTGGGGCGCTGAAGAGCTTGTTGGTGGACTGGTTGGGCGTGCGTGTGTCAGTGGGGCGGCGGACCGCCATAGGTACTCCAAAGTCAAAGGGGTCGTCCTGCCCGGCGCGGCCCTACGGCCGCGGCGCGTGGTGGTCGACTGCTGGCGCAATGTGATTGCGCAACCGGCCCGAGGCAGAACTGGGCGGGCCGTCACGAACAGTTTACGGCACCGGAGATCAGTACACCCCCGCTTATCCACAGGACACTTCTCACACACCTGTCGCACCACACCCGCCGTACACGCTAGGTTCACCGCATGACGGAAGAGTTTCGGGTCGATCCGCCGCCGGTCGCGGACGAGCGCGTACTGCTTCGGAGCTTCCTCGACTACCAGCGTGGCACCCTGCTCTGGAAGCTGTCCGGCCTGACCGCCGAACAGCTCGTCCAGCGGGCCGTGGACCCGTCGAGCATGTCGCTGATCGGCCTGGTCAGGCACCTGAGCGAGGTGGAGAAATACTGGTTCCACCGCGCCCTGGCCGACCACCCGTCGGCACCGAAGTACTGGTCCAACGAGTATCCGGACGGCGATTTCGACCTGGTCGATCCCGCTCAGGCCGAGCAGGACCTGGATGACTTTCGCGCGATCGTGAAGACCTCGGACGACCTCGCCGCACAGTACGACCTGGATGCCACGTTCATCCGCCCGGGCCACGATTCCGCGTACTCGTTGCGCTATCTCTACCTCCACCTGATCGAGGAGTACGCGCGCCACAACGGCCACGCCGATCTGCTCCGGGAGCGGCTGGACGGCGCCGTCGGCGAGTGAGCGTCAGGGCTTGATCGAGCGGATCAGGCCGACCAACTCGTTCGTCACGCCGCGTACGCCGGGGATGCGGGTCAGGCGAAGCAGCCGGTCGACGAGAGGTACCACGCGGTTCACGAGGGTCCTGGTACGCCGGACGTCCGCGCTCTGATCGTGTACCCAGAAGAGCACGACGCCCATCTGGAGTAGCCAGAGCAGTTCAGGTAGTTCGTCGCGCAGGTCCGCCGGTATTTTGAGGTCCGATCCCTCGACCACCCGCCGGAAGATCTCGATACTCGCCTCGCGAGCCGGCCGTGACTCGTCACTGAACGGCGACAAAGGACTCTTCGGGTCGGCCGCCGTCTTGAAGAACGTGCCGGCGAACTCGTGGTACGGCGCCGCCACGTCCAACCACGTCAGCAGTACGCCCGTCATCCGCGGCACGAACGCCTTTTCGGCCGCGAGCACCGACTCGACCGCTTCCCGATGCTGGTCCTGGAGCAGGTCGTAGTACGCCTGCATCAGGTGGTCCTTGGAGCCGTAGTAGTAGTACGCGTTGCCGACCGAGACCCCCGCTTCGGTGGCGATCGCGCGCATCGTGGTCTTCCCGTACCCCTGCTCCCGGAACAACCGCAGCGCGGTCGACAGGATCAGCTCGCGCGTCTGCTCACCCTTGGCGGTCGCACTGTCCGTCACACTCGTCAGCGTAGTCACCTCCACTCAACCGCCGCAGCCCCGCGGCCGCCTGCACCATCGCCTTCGCCACCGGCCGCATCGCCGGGCTCGCGAGACGTACCGCCGTGTGCCTGTGCTCCCCCGTGGCCCACAGGCACACGATCCAGGCCCGGTCACCGACGTACACGGAACCGTCGTCGGCGATCACCGTCACCTCACGCAACGTCGCCGCGTGGTCCAGCTCCGGGTAGCGCGCCCGCGCGTCCGCCGACCCCGCCACGACGAACCGCAGGCGCACCACCCCGCCTTCCCCGTCCGGCGCCGGCCGCTGCGCCGCCAGCCAGCTCTTGAACCGCCGGCACACCGGGCAGTGGTCGTCGTACAGGACCGTCAACTCACGCACGCCCGGGTCCCCAGTACCCGGCCTGGGCCGCCTGCTCGTTCATCGTCAGCGGCGGCATCGGGGTCACGTCGTTCGGCGGTACCGGCGGGTGGCTCAGGCTGTCGAGCCGGCTGCGGGTGCGGATCTTGTTGAAGATCCAGACGTTCGACAGGTGCACCAGCCCGAGCACCAGCATCACGATCCCGAGTTTCACGCTCAGTTGCTCGAAGACTCCGCTCGCGTCCAGCACCGCGCGGTCGCTGCGCAGGAACAGCGTCACGAACCCGAGGTTGAGCAGGTAGAACCCGACCAGCAGCAACCGGTTCACCGCGTCGGCGAAGGCCTCGTTCCCGTGGAACACGTCGATCAGGAAGATCTTGCCATTCCGGCTCAGCGTTCGCGCCACCCAGATCGTCAGCGGCACCGCGATCAGCAGGTAGATCAGGTACGTCGTCACCGTCAGGTTCATTCTCGTCCCCACTTCTTGAACACGTTCAATTCTGTTGCCACCGACCGTACGCCGACGTTTTGAACATGTTCAAGTACGCCTTGACGTGATCTGGGTCTCGGCTGGGGCAGGATGGCGGCATGACGTGCTGGGTCAGCGCATGAAGGAGAAGGACCTCGACCGGTGGGTCGAGCGCTACCGGAAGGCGTGGGAGAGCAACGATCCCGCGCACGTCGCCGCGCTCTGGACCGAGGACGCCGCCTGGTACCGGCGTCCGGACGAACCGCCGGTACTCGGCCGGGACGCGATCGTCAGCGCCTGGCTCGAGGTCGCGGACGGCCCCGGTGAGACGACGTTCGAGTACGAGGTGCTCGGGTTCGGTGACGGGGTCGGGTTCGTCCGCGGCTGGACCACCTATCTGACGAATCCGCCGTCCGAGTTCAGCAACCTCTGGGTGATCCGGCTGGACAAGGACCGCGCGCACGAGTTCACCGAGTGGTGGATGGAAAAGCCGCTGTGAGCTACTCTCGACGGAGGCGCGCAGGGCGCCACCGGTCCGCGGGAAGGGCTCAGCCCACCTGAATGCTTGACGCCGTGTGACCTCGATTCACCTCCTTTCTCGCCTGACGACGCGGACAGCAGGCTCGTAGAGAGGAGGTCGGCGATGCCGACCCGAAACCTTCCGGACGACCCGCACCTGGACCATCTGCGCGGTCAGGCCAAGTCCCTGCTCAAGAACGTCCGCGCCGGCGACGGCGCCGCGCTCGCGCTGGCCGGCGAGTTCCATCCGGTGCTGACGCTGGCCGATGCCCAACTGGTGATCGCCCGTAGCTATGGCTTCCCGAGCTGGCCGCGGATCGTCCGCCATCTGGAGCTGGTCGACCGGTACAGTCGTTGGCCGCACCGACAGTCCGTCGGTGGCCCGCTCGACACGCCGGAGCAGCGCGCCGACGAGTTCCTCCGGCTGGCCACGCTGCACTACGGGCAGGACGATCCGGCCCGGCAGCAGTCCGCAAGAGCGTTGCTCGACCGGTTCCCGGACATTGCCCGAAGCAACATCTACACCCAGGTCGTCGCGGGCGACCTGGACGGCGTACGCGCCAACTTGGCGCAATCGGCCGTCGAAGGTGGACCGTACCGCTGGGAACCCTTGCTGTACCTCACGTACAGTCGCCTCGACGCGCCGAACCAGCTCGAAATCGCCCACCTGCTGCTGGCGAACGGCGCGGACCCGAACGCGGGCTATCTCTGGCAGGGCCTGCCCTCGCCGTTCACCGCGCTCACCGGCGTGTTCGGGCGGGGCGAGGGCGATCAGCCGCCACACCGCGACCGGGTCGAGCTCGCGCGGCTCCTCCTCGACGCGGGCGCCGACGCGAACGACAGCCAGACCATGTACAACTGCGGTCCCGGCTGTCCGCCGCCGTACGACGACGTACACCTGGAGCTCCTGCTCGAATACGGCCTCGGCCGAGGTGACGGCGGTCCGTGGCACGAGCGGATGACAACCGCGCATCCGACGCCACAGCAACTGCTAGAGGACGAGCTGCTGTTCGCGTCGTCGGCCGGCCTGTTGCATCGGGTCGAGCTGGTACTTGCCCAAGGCACCGACCCGGAGGGCGTCGGTACGAAGCACCCGGTGTTCGGCGGCGACCGGCCGTACGAGCTGGCAGCGGTTCAAGGGCACACGGAGATCGCCGAGTTGCTCCGCGCCCGCGGTGCGGCACCACTGGACCAGCTGCACGAGGTGTACGCGGCGGCGATGCGTGGCGAGACGACGGAGGTCGAGCCCGAGTTGGCTGCCCGTGCGGTGGCGCGCCGGCCGGACCTGCCCGTACGCGCCGCCGAGATCGGCCGGACCGAGGCGCTGGAACCATTGCAGCGGCTCGGATTCGACCTGGTCCAGGTCTGTTCCGGTGCCGCGCCGATCCATCGCGCGGCCCTGAACGGTCAGCTGGCGACCGTCCGGAAGCTGATCGAGCTCGGCGCCGACCCCGAACTACGCGATCCCAACTATCACGGCACCGCGCTGAGCTGGGCCGAACACGGTGGCCGGCAGGCGGTCGCCGAGTACCTCAGGGGCTTACCGCGAGGAACAGGAACGCGCTGAACACGGCGAGGTGAGTAGCACCCTGGAGCAGCGTGGCCCGGCCGGTGGAGAGCGTGAACAGACCGGTCACGACCGTCAGCGCGAACAGCACCATCTCCTTGCCGCCGAGGCCGAGCACGAGCGGCCCCTTCAGCCAGATGGAGGCGATCGCGATCGCCGGGATGGTCAGGCCGATGCTGGCCAGGGCCGAGCCGAGCGCCAGGTTGAGGCTGGTCTGGAGACGGTCCCGCAGTGCGGCCCGCACCGCGGCGATCGTCTCCGGCAGCAGCACCAGCAGCGCGATCACGACACCGACCACCGGGAGCGGCAGCCCGGCCGTCTCCACCGCGGACTCGAGGTTCGGTGAGACGGTCTTGGCGAGCCCGACCACCGACACCAGACAGACCAGCAGCATGCCGAGACTGAGCAGCGCGGTCGCCGAACTCGGCGCCGCGGCGTGATGTTCCTCGTCCTCGTCGGTGTCACCGTCGGCGCCGGCCGGAAGGAAGTAGTCCCGGTGCCGGATCGTCTGGATGAACACGAAGACGCCGTACATCACCAGGGAGGTGACACCGGCGAACGCGAGCTGCGCCGAGCTGAACTGCGGGCCTGGCGCGCTCGTGGTGAACGTCGGCAGGACCAGGCTCAGCGTCACCAGCGCGGTCATCACCGACAACGCCGAGTACGACGCCTGGACCCGGAACGTCTGCACGCGATGCCGGAGCGAGCCGACGACCAGCGCCAGCCCGAGGATGCCGTTCGAAGTGATCATCACCGCCGCGAACACGGTGTCCCGGGCCAGCGTCGCCGCCTTGTCCCCGCCGGCCGAGGCCATCAGCGTGACGATCAGCGCGACCTCGATGATCGTCACCGCGAGCGCGAGAATCAGCGTACCGAACGGTTCGCCGACCCGGTGCGCGACGACCTCCGCGTGGTGGACGGCGGCGAACACCGCGGCGCCCAGCCCGGCGCAGACCAGGATCAGCAGCACCGCGCCCAGATCGCGGTGCCAGGACAGCACGAGGTCGAGAAACGCGAGCGCCGGCACGACCAGCGTCCAGCGCGGCAGCCCCTGGATCACAGATTTGCTCATCCCCAGACAGCCTATCCGTAATCTGCTTGGCTTCCCGTGAACACCGGGTGATGCTTCTCCCATCATGAGTGTTGAGATCAGATCCGCGACCGCTGCCGACTGGCCGGCCATCTGGCCGTTCTTCCACGACATCGTCACCGCGCGCGAGACGTACACGTATGACCCGGAGCTGACCGAGGAGCAGGCCCGGGCGATCTGGATGACACCGTCCAGCTCGCCGCTGAGCCGGACCACGGTCGCGGTCGATGCCGACGGCACCGTTCTCGGCAGCGCGAACATGTACCCGAACAAGCCCGGCCCCGGCGCGCACGTGGCCAGCGCGAGCTTCATGGTCGACGGCAAGGCCCGTGGTCGCGGCGTCGGGCGGGCGCTCGGCGAGGACATGATCGCCTGGGCCGGGCGGTCCGGGTTCCGGTCGATCCAGTTCAATGCCGTCGTCGAGACCAACGAGTCGGCCGTACACCTCTGGCAGGCGCTCGGCTTCCGGATCATCGGCACGGTGCCGGAGACGTTCGACCACGCCAAGCTCGGGTACGTCGGATTGCACGTGATGTACCGTCCGTTGCAGAGCTGATCCTCGCTGGGAGGGCCGGATGACCGACAACCGCGCGCGCCGGATGTGGAAGACCCTCGAGCCGTACCACGCGATCACGTACTTCGCGCCGGAGACGCGGCAGGCGACCGACGCCGCCGGTCTCAAAGGCGGCTGGATGAGCTACTTCGGGTGCCGCGCGGCGCCGCTCGGGGCGGTCGGTCCGGAGCTGGTCGCGGCGGTGTTCTACAACTTCCATCCGGCGATGGTCAGGCGGTCGATTCCGGACGCTTGGGGTTACGCCACGCCGGAGCAGTTGCTCGATGTACGCCTAACCGCCGTGGACGCCGCGATCCACCGGCTGTTCGCTGAGGGCGGGTTCGGCAGCGGGCGGTTGGGGCGGGCCGCGGAGGTGGCTCGGCGGGCGGCGGAGGTGGCGCCGGTTGCCGGGCGGCCGTTGGCGGCGGCGAACAGCGCGCTGGACTGGCCGACCGAGCCGCATCTGGTCCTTTGGCAGGCGACCACGATCCTGCGCGAGTCACGCGGCGACGGCCATGTCGCCGCGCTGGTCGCCGCGGAGCTCACTCCCTGCCAGGCGCTGGTGACAATCTCCGCGGCAGGCGGTCCGGCGAAGGAGATTCTCCAGCTCAACCGCCGCTGGAGCGACGAAGAGTGGGCGGCCGCCGAGGACGATCTGCGTACGCGTGGACTGCTCGACGCCGCCGGCGCACTCACCGACGCCGGACGCACCGTACGCCGGCAAGTCGAAGACACGACCGACGCGCTGGCCGACCAAGGATGGCGCGCCCTCGGCGACGACCTGACGGCCGAGTTGCACGACCTGGTCAGCCCACTCAGCGCCGTACTGATGTCGGCCGGCCTGATCCCGCCCGACAACCCGATGGCTATGCGCTGGGACTGACCCGGTCGGCCAGCGTACGAAGAGAACGGGCGAGCTGATCGCCGGTGGGCGCGCTCCCCGGATCGAACATGTTGAGCGCGACCACGCCGAGCAGGATGGCCTGTAGCAACGTGCCGATCTCCTCGACCTGCTCCGGATCAGCCGCCGGGCCGACGCCACCGAACAGCTGAGCAAGCCCTTCGCGCGCCTCGAACCGCATCTTCGACAGGTCGGACACCAGCTCCGGCATGGTCGCCCCCAAACTGAGCACCTCGAACTGCGCCGCCCACAAGGCCCGCAACCGCGGATTCTCCAGACTCCCCGCAACCTGCCCCCAAGCCGCGACGAACCGCTCCCGCGCACCCCCCCCCCGCCGTCGCACTGCCTGGGTCCGCCGTCGCGTACGCCACCGCGGCATCCGCATCGCGCGGCACGCCGGCGGCTTCGTTCGGGCCGGCCGCGCCGCTGACCTCGGCAGGCTCGCCGCGACCACGTCGACCGAGGCGTTCAGCGGCGAGCTGGAGATCCTCCGTGGCGATCTCGTCGACATCCTGTCCGAGCGCACCGCCGGCACGACGGAGTACATCTTCGATGATTCGATCGCCGAGCTGAGCCAAGACGATTCAGGTGTCGACGTGGTGTTCGCCGGCGGTGTCACCCGGCGGTTCGACCTGGTCATCGGCGCGGACGGGTTGCACTCGAACGTACGCCGCCTGGCGTTCGGACCGGAGTCGTCGTACGTGCGCGACCTCGGGTACTACGCGTCGATCTGCACGGTGGACAACCATCTCGGCCTGGACCACACCGGTCAGATCCTGAACGTCCCCGGCAAGACCGTCGGCATCTACAGCGCCCGGAACAACACCGAGGCAAAGGCGTTGTTCTACTTCGCTTCGCGGGCATCGGCTGGGAGGTACCGACGCTGCTCGACGGACTGCGTACCGCGCCGGACTTCTACTTCGACTCGGTCAGCCAGGTCGAGCTCGACAGCTACTCCCGCGGCCGGGTCGCGCTGGTCGGTGACGCCGGATACTGCGCCTCACCGCTGTCGGGGATGGGTACGAGCCTGGCGGTCGCCGGGGCGAAATGGTTCGTCCCGGCGAGCAAATGGTTCATCAAGGTGCGTGATCTGACCTTTCGGCTGATGCCGTACCTGCCGTCGCGGAACATGATTCGGGACATGTCACGCGATCGAGCTCAGGACGTACGAAGACCGGCGGCCGCGGCGCGCAGTACCGCTGCCGTGAGGGCGTCGAGAATGCCGGACTCGAGCTTCCAGTGCTGCCAGTACAGCGGTACGTCGATGTGCTTGCCGGGGGCAACCTCTACCAGGCGGCCGGCGGCGATTTCGGTGTCGGCCACCTGGTCTTCGATCATGCCCCAGCCGAGCCCGATCCGGACCGCCTCGTGGAACGGCGCGGACGCCGGGATCGCGTGTGCCGGCGGGTCGAGTTTGCGCCGGGTCACCTTGCGGAGCAGACGATGCTGCAGGACGTCCTTCTCGTTGAACACCACCATCGGCGCCTCGGCAAGTGCCTCCGGCAACGATTTCCCGGTCAGCCAGCGCTCGGCGTACTCGGGCGTGGCGAGCGGCAGGTAGCGCATCCAGCCGAGGCGTACGACGCGACAACCCTGTACCGGACGTGGATCCGCGGTGACAGCAGCGAGCACCGTGCCGTTGCGCAGGTACTCCGCGGAGTGCTCCTCGTCCTCCTGATGCACCAAGAACCGCGCGTTGTGGGTACGCGACAGGTCAGCCATCGCGGGCAGGAACCAGTTGTTCAGCGAGTCGGCATTCACCGCGATCGGGATGCGCAGCGCGTCGACCGTGCCGCGTACGGCGGCGATCGCCTCGACCTCGAGCAGTGCCACCTGCCGCGCCAGCCGGAGCAGCGCCGCACCCGCCGCGGTCGCCCGGGCCGGCTTGCCGCGCATCACGACCACCTGCCCGAGGCGGCTCTCCAGCGCCTTGATCCGCTGACTGACCGCCGACGGCGTCACCCGCAACCGCCGCGCGGCCGCGTCGAAACTGCCCTCGTCGAGAACCGCGACGAACGTCTCGAGCTGCACGGAGTCGAACTGCATGATGAAGTAATCCTAATGCACCGTCAGAATCTTTAGCTGGCTTGAACCGCTGCGGCTGTCTACGGTCGATGACATGCCCTTGCTCGCCGGTTTCGCCACGTCGTTGACCCTGATCGTCGCGATCGGCGCCCAAAACGCGTTCGTACTCCGCCAGGGCCTGCGCCGGGAACACGTCCTGCCGGTCGTACTGACCTGTGCACTGTCCGACGCGCTGCTGATCTCCGGCGGCATCGCCGGTCTCGGCGAACTGCTCACCCGCAGCGAACTGGCCATGACCATCGCGAAGTTCGGCGGCGCCACGTTCCTCTACGCGTACGCGATCGTCGCCGCGAAGCGGGCCTTCCACCCCAGCGCGATCGCACCCTCCGACCATGCACCCGCCGCGCTCGGCACCGTCGTACTGACCTGCCTGGGATTTACCTACCTGAACCCGCACGTCTACCTGGACACCGTCGTCCTCCTCGGCTCCCTCGCCAACCAACGCGGCTCCGACGGCCGCTGGCTCTACGGCCTGGGCGCCGTCACCGCCAGCTTCACCTGGTTCTTCGCCCTCGGCTTCCTCTCCCGCAACCTCTCCCCCTTCTTCGCCCGCACCCGCTCCTGGCAAATCCTGGACACCACCATCGCCCTCCTGATGACCACCCTCGCCACCTGGATGCTCCTCCCCTAGTTGTCCACAGGGAGCACCTCACTTCGATCGCCGGATCGAGCTGTCCTGCGACCGTAGAGTGCGCTGCCGGGAGGTTTCTCATGGATGTGACGGTGTTGTGTGATGCGGTGGGAGTTTTTCCGGAGGGGGTGGGGTTTGGGGGGTGGGGGGACGAGCAGGTGGAGTGGAGTTTGGGGGTGGCGCCGGGGAATGTGGGGTCGGTGGGGTGGTGGTTGCATTTTCATAGTTACCTGGTGGTGGATGGGTCGGGGGTGACGTTGGTTGATGCCGGCGTGGGGCCGGTGGGTGGGGAGGCGGCTGAGTGGTTGGGGGTGAGTGGGCGGTTGCCGCGGTTGCTGGCGCAGGTGGGGGTGGAGGTGACGGATGTGGATGCGGTCGTGCTGACGCATGTGCATCTGGATCATGTCGGGTGGGCCAGTGATGGCGTACGGCCGACGTTTCCGCGGGCGGAGTATGTGGTGCAGCGGGCTGAGCTGGAGCATGTGCGCGGCGGGCCGACGTACCTGAGCAGGATTCGGCCGATCGAGGACGCCGGGCAGTTGCGGGTGGTGGACGGGGAGACGCGGCTGCGTGGGATGAGGCTGCTGCCGACGCCGGGGCATACGCCTGGGCATCAGGCGGTCGTCACTGAGCGGGCCGTGCTGGCTGGGGATGCGTTCGTACATCCGGCGCAGGCGCGGTGGCCGGAGCTCAGCTATGTGTACGAGCGCGACCCGGCGGTCGCCGCGACGTCACGCCGCGAGCTGCTCGCCTTGGCGGCCGCGACCGGCGTCCCGATCGCGGCCGCCCACCCGCACCCGACCCTGAAAGTCCAACCCGAAACCACCCATCGTGCGGATGGTTGGCGGATCGAAGCTGGGGTCTCGGGTGGGGACGGGCGGGAGGTGTGTCCGCCGTACCGGGTTCAGCGGTAGCCGGTGGTGTCGGCGGGTTTGCCGGGGTCCTGGACGTCGACGATGTAGCGCCAGGCGTCCGGGCGGCTGCCGTCGAGATCGGTGAAACCGTAGCGCCGCGCGAGCTCTCCACTGGACGTGGACTTGCCGTTCCAGCGGCGTACGTCGGGATCGCCCGCGAGCGCGGCCACCGCCCGGCCGACGTACGACGGGCTTTCGGAGATCGCGAAGTGCGGGATTTTCTCGGTCGCGTCCCGCCAGTTCTCCTCGCGGACGCCGAACCCTTCGAGCATCGCCTCGGACCGCAGCCACCCGGGCGTGAGCAGCACCGCCGTGCCGTCGTACTTGTCCAGTTCGTGCGCGAGCGCGTACGCCATTCGGCTGACCGCGCCTTTCGCGACGTCGTAGAAGAAGGACACGCGATAGTTCTCCGCGTTGTACTCGTTCGTTCCGTCGGTCATCTCGACCACCAGACCGCCGGGTGTCTTGATCAGCAACGGCAGCGCGAAGTGGCTGGTGATCGCGTGCGTGTTGACGCCGAGCTGTAGCAACCGCAGGCCGCTCTCGAGGTCGCTCTCCCAGACCGGCTTGTCCCACTCGGGCTCGCTGCTCTGTCCCCAGATGTCGTTCACGAGGATGTGCAGAGCGCCCTGTTCGCGCTCGATCCGCTCGACCAGGCCGCGTACCTGTTCGGGGTCCAGATGATCGACCGGTACGGCGATGCCGCGACCGCCCGCCTGGTCGACCAGCTCGGCGGTGTCTTCGATCGTTTCCGGCCGGCCCATCTCGGACTGCCGGTCCCGGGTGGTCCGCCCGGTCACGTACACGGTTGCTCCGGCCGCGCCGAGCTCGACCGCGATCCCACGCCCGGCCGCCCGGGTCGCACCGGCGACCAGCGCCACCTTCCCCGCCAACGACTGCATCCCAGCTCCTTTATTCATACGTTGTATGATTATGTATCATACGTCGTATGGTTAATCCAGGCAAACGGTCCGGTCGTCCCCGCGCCGGGGAGGAGCGGCTGAGCCGGGAGGCGATCCTGACGGCGGCGCTGCGGATCGTCGACGACGAGGGCATCGACGCGCTGACCATGCGCCGGCTCGCGGCGACGTTGCAGGTCAACCCGATGTCGCTGTACCACCACCTGCCGAACAAGTCAGCAGTCCTGGCCGGCCTGGCCGAACTGGTCTTCGCCGACCTGACCCCGGCCGAGGCGGCTGTCTCGGCCGAGGCGGCTGTTCCGGCCGAGGCTGCGGTGATGTCGTGGCAGGAGCAGCTCAAAGAATCCGCACGCGCCTACCGCAACGGTCTGCGTGCCCACCCGAACCTCGCACTCCAGGTCCTCGCCGACACCTCAGCAGTCTCCGGCGTCGTCGTAGCCACGATGGAACCCTTCTACCGCGCCCTGGACCAGGCAGGCTTGTCACCCCGTGAGATCTTCGAGGCGGCCAACACCCTGATCGACTTCATCCACGGCTTCAGCCTCGGCGAAGCGTCCGTCCGCGCCGAGACGTTCGAACTCGCCCCCGACCTGATCGCCCGCGTCAACGAGCTCCCGCCCGGCAAGGCACCGACCCTGACCCGCATCGTCGGCGAACTCGGCGAAACCGGACTCGCCTACGACTTCGACAGCGGTTTCGAATCAGGCCTGGCAACCGTGACCGCAGGCATCGCCGCGCGTCAGCGCTAACCAGAAGCATCGGACATCTCAGCCGAGCCACGCGGTGCCGGCAGCGCGAGCGGTACTACGAAGGCAGACAGCAGCACGGGGATCGTCAACGCAGCGACCAGGATGGCCATCGAGTACCAGAGCGATCCGACCGCAAACCCGGCGTACACGGCGATCGCGGAAACCTCGGCGAACAGGCCGGAGACGGAGGTGACGGTCGCCCGCGCCGGTCCGGTGATGGCGCCCTGCAGCCGCGCCTCGGACACCACGATCACCAGCTGCATCAGGCCGTACCCGAGCGCGATCGGCAGGAAACCCCAGGCCGACAGGCTCAGCGCCCCGCTCGCGATCAGCACCGCGGTCAGCACCAGACCGGCCGAAAACATTGCTGCGGGCAACTTGTACGCCGGCCCGGCGAGCGCGCCGCCGATCGCCTGCGCGGCAACCGTACCCGCGATCAGCAGCGGGATCGTGCCCGTCGACGCACCGGTATCGCTGGCCAGCAACGGGAAGTACTCGTCGAACGCCAGGAATCCGCCGAGCAGCGCGACGAGCAGTACCGCACGCCGAACCAGCCCCGTCGACGCCACCTCGGACACACCGGCCCGGAGCATGTGGAGGTAGTTGCCGAAGGCAGCTTTCACGCCGGGCTCGGCGGCCTCGCGGGCGTTCTCCACCGGCCGGGTCTCCGGCAGCGACCAGGCGACGGCCGCTTGCGCGAGGCAGCTCACCACACTCACCACCCCGGCCAGCACGTACCCACCGAGGTCGAACAGCGGTGCGGCCAGCAGGGTTGCCGACAGGTTCATCACGAACCCGGCGGAGCGAGCGCGGCTCAGTAGCGTCGGGAAGTGCTCGGTACGATCGCGGGCGGCGAGTTCGTCGTACGCGAATGCTTCGTACGTACCCGAGATCAAGGCGCTCGACGTACCCCAGAGGACGAAGCCGAGCGCGAAGCCGGTGAAGGACGGGATCGTGATCCACGCCGCGTACCCGAGTCCGCTCAGCAGTGCGCCGAGGATCAGCAGCTTGCGCCGCGAGTACGTGTCCGCCCACGCGCCGGAGGGCACTTCGAGCACGAACCCGGTCGCGGACCAGATCACGAACAGCGTCGAAATCTGGGCAGCCGACAACCCGTGATGGTGGAAGAGCAGCTGGTACAGCGGGTACAGGGGGATGAAGTCGCGCAGTGCCTCGAACGCGACGATCCGGGCCGACAGGCTTCGGTCAGAGCGTCAAAGGTGTGGACTCGGCAGTCTCATGGAGTCGACGATACCTGGTAAATGGCGCGCGCACCCGAGCGATTTTCGGTCAGAGTAGAGCGATGGGACAGGTGAGCGAACGGTTCTGGGCGAAGCTGCCGGAGGGCAGCCGGGAAGCCCTCGTCGGCGGGTTGAGCCAGTCGGAGCTGCAGTCCGTCCTGCTCGACGTCACGCGGGAGCGTGTCGCGACAGTGAGCCCGGCGCGGCTGCTGCGGCGCTGGCAGCAGGACCGGTTCGTGCGGCCGTCGAGCATCGATCCGCGGCAGTTGGTGAAGACGCAGCAGCGGTTGTGGGAGCTGCTGCCGGAGAAGTTCGCCGGTGTACAGCTGTCGCCGCTCACCCCGCTTGGTACGTCGTCGGTGGTCGCGCCGATCAATCAGCATCAAGTGGTCAGTACGGTTCGTGGCACCGAGGTGGCGAGTGATCCGACCAACGAGCTGGCGATCGAGGCCGCGGTCCGCCGCCGCGCGGGGCAGGACCGCGTACACCTGGCCGCATGCCAGCGAGTCGTCCGCGCACAAGCGTTCGATGCACCGTGGATGACCGCGCATTTCGAGCTGTTCGTGCTGGTGTCGAGCGCCCGCGACACGGGATCGGGCCGTACCGAGGCGGATCTGCTGATCGACCACCTCCGCTTCTGGCACGCCGTACTGGGTGAAAAGGCCGAGCTGACGTTCACGTCCTTCAAGCAGTCGGCCGTGCGGGACCGAATCGAGGACACGGTCCGCCCGGCGCTCGACGTCGCGCTCACCGAAGACCCCGCGCGTACGAAGGGCGCCGCGTACTACGCCGGCATCGCGCTTGGCATCGGCCGAGGTGGTACCGAGCTCGGCGACGGCGGCTTCACGACCTGGACCGCCGACTTGCTCGGCGACGCGAAGGAACGCTGCCTGACGTCGTGCATCTCAACCGAGGGCCTGACCGTCAGCGAAGCCTGAGCGGCCCCGCGTTCAGCGAAAGCCGAGCGGCCGGGCGTTCAGCGAAAGCCGAGCGGCCGGGCGTTCAGCGGAGCCTGATCAGCCCCGCGTCGGTTGGACGGAAGCCGCAGGCGTCGAAGTAGAACGCGGTCAGGTGTGGATCGAAGTCGACGTGCAGCCATTCACATCCGGCTGCACGAGACTCCTCGGCCGCGGTCAACACGAGCTGTTTGCCGATCCCCTGGCGTTCGTGGTCCGGGTGTACGGAAGTGTCCAGCACGAAGGCATGCGCGCCGCCGTCCCAGCAGACCTGGACGAATCCGACCAGTTGATCGTTGCTAAAGGCCCCTACCCAGGTCAGCGCCCACCGTTCCAGCCGCTCGCGCCACGGGTCCACCTCCGGTGAAGTACCGAACGCGGCCGCATGCAACGCGGACAACTCCCGATCGTCGACCGGAAACCGAACCACGTACTTCACAGAGCCTCCACGGCCGCTTGCAGCCGAGCGTTCCAGTCCGCGCCTTCTCCATCCGGCAGATCAGCCAGCGTCAGGTACCCCTGCACCATCACCGACGGCAGGACCTGCTTCAGGCCGACGACCTCCCCGTACGCGTCCAGCGCCTCTTGCCAGCGATCCGGCTGCACCGACGAGACCAAGAACCAGGCCAGATCGAGCACCCCAGGCGCGGCGGACACGTCTTCCCAGTCCAGGAAGGCGACCTCGCCGTTCGGCCCGGTACGGAGGTTCTGCGCGGCGGCGTCACCGTGCACCATTGTCAGCACACCGGCCCGTTCGACTTCCCGCTCGACCTCGGCGACCCTGCCGACCAGGCGCGCGCCGAAGTCGCGGACCGGCGCGCTCAGGTCCTGACGCTCGGCCAGCGCGGGCCAGGTCTCGTCGTACAACGCCGCCACCAGGTCCTCGCCCGCTCCGAGTGAGCGCAACCACGGCCAGCGGACATGTGCTTGGCCGGACCAACGATCGTGGAGCTCGCGGAGCGCGCGGGCGCCGGCGTCCGGTTCCGCGCCGGGCGCCCAGGCGGACAGGTCTTCCAGTACCAGCAGGGTGCCCTCGGCGGATGCCTCGGATTCGTAGCAGGCCGGCACGCGTACGCCGACGACCGGGGCGATCTCGCGGTAGAACCGCACCTCGGACTCGAACATGTTCAGCGCGGCCGGGATCGAACCAGGAGTTGCCGGTGGTCGGCGTTTGATGTGAGGCACCCGGCCAGGTTATGCACAACCGCTACAACCGGCAGGTGGTTTATCGGCCGGCCGCGTACCAGCGGACCAACTATGCGACCAGCGCGAAGACCTGTGCGGAGGCGCGCGGACCGGAGGGGACCTGGAGGTGGGAGCGCTCCTCGACCCGGATCGCCGCCGTCTGCAGCCGCACCGGCAGCGTCTGGCGAACCGCGGTGGCGAGATCGAACTGCACCTCGGCCAGCAGGTCGGTCAGCTCGAGCTCGAGGGCGCGGCAGATCGCGGCCAGGATCTCCGAGGAGGGCTCCTTGCGGCCGCGTTCGATCTCGGACAGGTAGGGCACCGACACCTGGGCCAACTCGGCGAGCTCACGCAGGGTGATCCCCCGCTCGCGCCGCAATCGGCGGAAGACGTTCCCGATCACCTGACGTAGCAACACGACTGGCCCTCCTCGCCTCCGATGTCCTACCCCGAGTGTGCCATCCCCCCAGTCCTCCCCACCCCAGATCTGCCCTCAGCAGATTCCTGGCCCGCACCTTGAGAACCCACCGCGCATTTCCATCGCCTGAAAACGCGCGGTGGCTTCCCAAGGTGGGTCAGGACAGGGCGGTGGCGAGGTCGGTGGTGAGGTCTTCGGGGTCTTCTAGGCCCAGGGAGAGGCGGAGGAGGGCGTCGGAGGGCTTGGCTTCGGTGCTGACGAGGCGGTGGGTGAGCGCGGCGGGGTGCTGGATCAGCGTGTCGACGCCGCCCAGCGAAACAGCATGCGTGATCAGCTTCAGCCGCCCGGCGACCCGAGAAGCCGCTTCGTAGCCGCCGGCAACGGTGAACGCGAGGACGGCACCCGGCCCGGACTGCTGCCGGCCGATCAGGCCTTGCGGATCGGCCAGCCCCGGGTAGTACACGCGCTCGACTGACGGTTGCGCCGAAAGCCAGTCGGCCACCTTGATCGCGGTCGCCTGCTGCGCGCGTACGCGGACCGGCAATGTCTGCAGTCCGCGATGAAGCTCGTACGCCGCCATCGGATGCAGCAGACCGCCCGTGACCGCGCGGATCTGCCTGAGCCGGGCAACCCATTCCACACCGCCCGCGACGACCCCACCCATCACGTCGCCATGCCCACCGAGGTACTTGGTCGCCGAATGCAGAACCAGGCTCGCCCCGTGCCGAGCCGGTTGCTGCAGTACGGGCGTGGCGAACGTGTTGTCCACAAGCACCGGTACGTCACCGGCCGCCGCCGCGATCGCCGCGATGTCGACGAGATCGACGGTCGGGTTGGCCGGCGTCTCGACGATGACCAGGCCGGTGTCCGGCTGGATCGCCGACCGGACCTCGGCCGGCCGGGCGTACGTGACTGTTGTCCCCAGGAGGCCTGTGGACAACAGGTGATCGGTGCCGCCGTACAGGGGGCGTACGGCGACCATGTGCGGACTGCCCGCGGCGACGGCGGCGAGCAGGCACGCGGTCAGCGCGGCCATGCCGGAACCGAACGCGACCGCGCCGTCGGAGTGCTCGAGCTCGGCGAGCGCGTCCTCGAACCGGGCGACCGTCGGGTTCCACAGCCGCTGGTAGACCAGGCTCCCGCCCTCCGGGGCGCGGCCCTGCGTGAGCGTGTCGTACGCCGCGCCGCCGGTGTCGACGCTCGGCAGCGGATAAGTGGTGGACAGGTCGATCGGCGGTACGTGCACGCCGAGAGCGGACAGGTCGTCGCGGCCGGCGTGCACCGATCGGGTGTCGAGCTGGGTCATGACTGCCTCCTCACCAGGTTGTGCGGTGAGGATGGAATCTTCTGCGAGATCAGCGCAATAGTTCCGAAGATAATTCGTCCACAGGCTCATCCACACGCTGTGGATTCTGTGGATAGGCCCTACAGTGAGAGCATGCCGAAGGATCGTCGGACGCCTGGACCGGCGCCACGAGCCACTCCCGGCGCGACTTCCGGCACCGGTACGGCCGGGCTCGACGAGGTGGACCGGCACCTGGTCGCGCTGCTGAGCGCGGACGGCCGGATGCCGAACAACGCGCTCGCCGAGGCGACCGGGATCGCGCCGTCGACCTGTCTGACCCGGGTCCGGTCACTCCGCGAACGCGGCGTGATCCGCGGCTTCCACGCGGAGGTGGACCTGGCCGCGCTCGGCCGGCCGCTGCAGGCGCTGATCGCGATCCGGATCGGCGCGCATTCACGCGACGAGATCGACCGCTTCCGGACGAAGGTCCCGCGGCTGCCCGGGGTGCTCTCGCTCTTCCACGTCAGCGGCGCCAACGACTACCTGTTGCACGTGTCCGCCGCGACCCCGGACGCGCTCCGCGAGTTCGTGCTGGACCACCTGACGGCGGATCCGGCCGTCAGCCACGCCGAAACCAGCCTGATCTTCGAGCACGTCCGGGCGACCCCGGACGTGTGACACTCACCAACCTCCCGCACACCGGGCACCTGACGCTCGCGCGAGCCGCGCAGCGGGTCGGCTGGGCGAGTTGGTGAGTGGTGCAGGTCCGCGGTCAGCGGGGCTTCAGGCCCCAGGCCTCGGCGAGTAGCTGGAAGGAGCGGCGGCGCTCGGCGGGGTTGTGGATGTTGGTGGTGATGATCAGCTCGTCGGCGCCGGCGACCTCGGCGCGGCGGCGCAGGTCGGCGGCCACCTGGTCGGGCGTGCCGACCGAGACCAGCCCGGTCCAGTCTTCGATCGCGGCGAGCTCGGCGTCGGTCCACGGGTACGCGGCCGCTTCCTCGGGCGACGGGAGCGGACCTGGCCGGCCGGAGCGGAGGTTGAGGGTGGAGAGCGCGTTGGCGCGGGCGAGTTGCGCGGCGCGTTCCTCGGTCTCGGCCACGATCGCGGCCAGCGCGAGGATCGCGTGCGGCTCGTGCCCGGGGCGCTGGAAGTTCTCCTTGTACGAAGCGATCACGCCGGACGGGTCGAGCGTACCGAAGTGCCCGGCGTACGCGAATCCGGTACCAAGCGCGGCCGCCGCCTGACCGCCGTACGTGCTGGAGCCGAGGATCCACACCGGCGGCAGCGGTACGTCGTCGGGCTGCGCGCTGATCGGCTCGAACGGATGACCGGCCGGAAAACCCTCGACGTACGCACGGAGCTCGGCGTACTGCTCGGTGAAGTCGTCCGCGCCGAGTGCCTCGCGACTGCGGCGCAACGCGAGCGCGGTGCGCTGATCGGTACCGGGCGCGCGGCCGATGCCGAGGTCGATCCGGTCCGGGTACAGACCACCGAGGACGCGGAACGTCTCGGCCACCTTGAGCGGTGAGTGGTTCGGCAGCATGATGCCGCCGGAGCCGACGCGAATCGTCGAGGTCGCCGCCGCGACGGCCGCGATCATCACCTCCGGGCTCGTACTCACCACGCTCGGGATGTTGTGATGCTCCGCCAGCCAGAACCGGTGGTACCCCGCGGCTTCGGCGGTCCGGGCCAGTTCGAGGGTCTCGTGCAGCGCCTGCGACGGCCGCGTACCCGTCGGCACCGGGGAGAGGTCGAGCACGGACAGGGGCATCGATTCGGCGGTCACGTTCAACCGTCAACCACCGCGTTCGCCAACGTATTCCGGGTGCGGCGTTTCGCGAAGCTATTCCGGGTACGGCGTGGCGGCGCGGGCGTCGCGCAGGCTGCGGGCCCACCAGGCGAGCTGCCGGAGCAGCGCGGCGGCGGCCGCGGAGGTGGTCGGGTCGACCGGCTCACCGGTGGGCGTGAAATCCTCCTCGCGGAAGCCGAGGCTGTCCCGGATCGTCACCGCGTGCAGTTCGCCGAAGACCAGCCGGAGCTGTTCGGCCGCGCGCAGCCCGCCGGAGCGTCCGCCGTACACGACGAATCCGACCGGCTTCGCGTACCAGGGCCGCCGGACCGCGTCGATCGCGGTCTTCACGTCACCCGGGTACGCGTGGTTGTACTCCGCCGTCACGATCATGACCGCGTCGGCGTCCGCGATCCGTGCCGCCAGCCCGTCCAGCGGCGCACGGCTCAGATCGATCAGATCGAGCTTGAAGTCGTCCACGCGTTCGGCCTCGCGGGCGAACCAGCGGGTGACCGCCGTACCGAACCGTCCCGCCTCGAGATTGCGCGTCAGCACGACGAGCCGGAGCGGATGAACTGTCACAGCTCAGGACGGTAATACCTCAACTCGACTTGAGGTCAACCCGTCTCACGCCCGGTCTGCTTCAGTGTGACGGAGTCGACTCCGGCGGCGGCGAGACCGGCGGGGACGGGTGCAGCCCGCTCTGGGCCGCGTTCATCAACGGCGTCGAGTCGTCCAGCACGCCGACGGTTTGCCAGGCCTTCGTGACGGCTGCCAGTTGCGGAGTGTCAGCGCCGAAGAGGGTCTGGGCCGCTGCCTGGGTGGCGGCGGCGAAGTCCTTGAAGCCGGCCGTGGCCGGCAGTGTGCCGGAGGTGAGGGTGGCGTACCAGATCTTGCCGGCGTCGTCGTACGCGTTCCCGCCGATCCCGGTCGCGGCCAGGTAGAACGCGTGGTTCGGGATGCCCGAGTTGATGTGTACGCCGCCGTTGTCGTCGCTGGTGTCGACGTACCCGGACATCGTCGCCGGCTGCGGATCCTTGCCCAGCCGCGGATCGTCGTACGCCGTGCCGGGTGCCTTCATCGACCGCAGCGCGACGCCTTTCACGCCAGGCAGGAACAGACCCGCGCCGATCAGCCAGTCCGCCTGCGCGGCACTCTGACCCAGCGCGTACTGCTTGGTGAGCGACCCGAAGACGTCGGAGATGCTTTCGTTCAGCGCACCCGACTGCCCCTCGTACGCGAGGTTCGCCGTGTACTGGGTGACGCCGTGCGTGAGCTCGTGCCCGGTGACGTCGATCGCTGCGGTGAAGTTGCCGAAGATCTCGCCGTCACCATCGCCGAAGACCATCTGCGCGCCGTTCCAGAAGGCGTTCGCGTACGCGCGGTCGTAGTGCACCGTCGACGTCAGGACCAGCCCGTTGCCGTCGATCGAGTCCCGCCCGTAGCACTCCTTGTACAACGTCCAGGTCGCGCCGGTGCCGTCGTACGCCTGGTTGACCGCCGTGTCCTTGACCGGGTCGTCGCCCTCGGAGCGGACCAGCGCACCGGGCAGGTCGGTGCCGTTGTGCGCGTCGTACACCTTGCGTTGCCGGCCGCCGGGCGCGTCGACGGGCCCGGCCGACACTGCCGTTGGTGCCGGCGCGGCGGGGCGGGTCCGAAGGACGGCGTCATGCTGCAGCGACTGCCGATACCGGGCACGAAGGCTGGGGTCTCCCGCGGACCGCTCGAGTTGCTCGAGCAGGTACGGCGGGATGATCGAGTGGAACACCACTACAGCAAAACGCCGCGAGCGGATAAACTCAAGCATTTGTGGCCGCCGCGGCGCGACTTTCATTGCGCGAGTCAAAAAATGCGGCTGAAAACCAACGGGTGGTATTTTAACACGAGGGGTTGCAATTTGCCGAATCCGGTCGATGCCGAACAGGCACACCTGATCACGTTCTACGCCGCGCTGGACGCCGAGCGCGCGCGGACCGAGGCACGCACCGACGACGAACAGCAGGTCCGGACCCGGAACGCCCAGGCCCTGCACCAGCGGGACGGCCGGATCCGGGACCTGAAGCTCCGGCAGGCCCGGCTGAACGCCGCCGAGGAAGGCCTGTACTTCGGCCGGCTGGACACCGCCGCGGGCGAGGTTCTGCACCTCGGCCGGCTCGGCCTGCACGACGCCGACTACGAACCGTTACTGGTCGACTGGCGCGCACCGGCCGCGCGGCCCTTCTACATTGCCACCGCCGTGGCGAATCACGGCGTCGTTCGCCGCAGGCATGTCCAGACCCGGTTACGCCGCGTGATCGACGTCCAGGACGAGCAACTCGACCTCGATCGTGAGGCGGCCGACCCGTCCAAGCCCGGCACCGGCGTGATCGGTGAGGCCGTCCTGATGAAGGCACTGGAGGCTCGGCGGACGGGCCAGATGGAGTCGATCGTCCAGACCATCCAGTCCGACCAGGACCGGATCATCCGCTCCGAACTGCCCGGAATCCTGGTCGTACAAGGCGGACCGGGTACCGGCAAGACCGCGATCGCGCTGCACCGGGCCGCATTCTTGCTGTACACGCACCGCGAGCAGCTGGAAAAGCGCGGAATTCTCGTCGTCGGCCCGAATGCGGCGTTCCTGCGCTTCATCGGGCAAGTGCTGCCGTCACTCGGAGAGGACGGGGTCCGGCTGGTCACGATCGCCGAACTGTTCCCCGGCGTGACCGCGACCCGGCCGGAATCACCGGAGAGCGCGGACGTCAAGGGCCGGACGGTGATGGCCGAGGTGATCGCGCAAGCCGTCGCCGATCGGCAGTGGCTTCCGGACCGGCCGTTGCGCGTCACGGTCGACCGGACCGAGCTCACTCTCGATCCGCGGATCGTCGCCGCGGCGCACGCCCGGGTCGGCAACCGGAACCTCACGCACAACCAGGCGCAGCCGTTCTTCCACAAGGAGATGGTCGATCACCTCACGGACCAGTACGCCGAGCTGATCGGTACGGATCCGCTCGACGGCGAGCAGTTGCTCGACGAGTACGACCTGGCCGAGTTGCGTAAGGAGGTGCTCGCCGAGCCTGCCGTACAGACGTTGCTCGACCGGCTTTGGCCGCTGCTCAGTCCACAGAAACTCCTTGCGGATCTGTACGGCGACGAGGCCCGGCTGGCGGCCGCGGCGCCGCAGCTGAGTGCGCTGGATCGCGAACACCTGCTGCGGTACGGCGACGACTGGAGCCCGGCCGATGTGCCGCTGCTGGACGAAGCCGCCGAACTGCTCGGCGACGACGGCACCGAGGCGGCGCGGGAACGGGCGGCGCGAGCGCGCGCGATCGCTTACGCACAAGGCGCTCTGGACGTACTCTCCGGTTCGGGATCGACCGACTTCGACGAGGACGACGACGCGGAGATCCTGACCGCGAAGGACCTGCTGAACGCCGAGGCGCTGGCCGAGCGGTACGAGGCCGACGACGACCGTACGCTGGCCGACCGGGCCGCCGCGGACCGGCGCTGGACGTACGGACATGTGATCGTCGACGAGGCACAGGAGTTGTCGCCGATGGCCTGGCGGGCGATCGCGCGCCGGTGCCCACTGCGGTCGATGACGGTGGTCGGCGATGTCGCGCAGACCAGCTCGATCGGCGGCGGTACGTCCTGGGCGAGCGCGCTCGGTGAGACGTTCGGCGATCGATGGCGGCTGGCCGAGCTGACGCTCAACTACCGCACGCCGGCCGAGGTGATGGAGCTCGCGAACGACGTACTCCGCGAGGTCGATCCGTCGGCCCGGCCGCCACGATCGGTCCGGTCGACGGGCGTCAAGCCGTGGCACGTCGACGTACCCGCGTCGGATCAGGCGCTGTACGTCTACAAACTGGCGGCGGAGGAGACGCAGTACGGCGAAGTCGGCGTGATCACGTCACGCAACCGGCTCGAGCTGCTCCAGGAGGCGGTCAACGGGCTCAGCGGGGTCAGCGTGCTGACGGCCCGCGAGGCGAAGGGCCTGGAGTTCGACTCGGTGCTCGTCGTCGACCCGGACGGCATCGTGATCGAGTCACCACGCGGCCTGCGCGACCTGTACGTCGCGCTGACCCGCTGCACGCAACGCCTCGGCGTCGTCGGCGAACTGCCGGACGTACTCAGGGAGTCAGCTTCCTGGGGATGAGTCGTCCGGTCAGTGGTCGGTGCAGCAGGTTTGTTGGTGTTGTAGCTCGAACGGGATCAGGACGTCGCCCGCGGCCGGTTGTACCTGCAGGACCAGGCGGCCGTCGCGGCGTACCGGGCGGAGGAAATCGAGCGTATCTATCAGCGTCTCGTCATCGACCGGCACGCCGCCGATGCCCTCCAGTTCGTCGATGCCACAGCGGGTACGCAACTCGGCCGCCGGTAGCACGCCGTGACCCTGTTCGTGGCCCGGCCAGCGGACCACGCGGCCCTTCGTACCGAGAGCGGCCTCGACCGCGGCGACGTACGCGCCCCGGACCAGACGGCTCGGGCCGGCCAGCTCGGGCTCGGTCGCGCCGGGCCTGGTAATGGCGAGACCAACGTTGCGATCGGCAACCACCTCGCGGATCGGCTCGGCCAGGTCGGCGGTACTGGTGAGCGAGACCGCGACGTGGGGCCGGTCGTCGCCCGACACCAGGTGGGTGACGGCGACGACCGGCTGATCCACGGCCGCGATCAAGTCGTACAGCAGGTGGTCGGCCGCGGCCAGGTCCATGCTGTCGGCATCGATCGCGATGATCACAACGTCTTCCTTACTTCGGCAGGACCCAGATCGGGTTGGTGTAGAACCACAGGTCGACCCACGGGTCCGCGTCGCCGACCACGTCCAGTTTGGGGCCGGACGGGTCCACCGCGGCGCCCAGGTACCCGGGCTGGCTGCGATTTCCGTCAGTACCCCGGACCCGGACGTACTGCGCTTCGTCGGCCCGGCCGAGCGGGTACACCAGCTCGAACGTGCCGCGCTTGCCCGAGGTGTCCCACTGCTTGACGACCTTGGTGTTCGGGGCGGTCATCGTGTCCTTGTCACCGACCGGACCGGTGACCGATCCGCGAATCACGTCGACGCGGTTCAGCGTGGGCACGAAGTTGGACCAGTTCGGCATCGTCTGGGCGGTGATCCGGACGACCAGCTCGATCGCACGGCCCTTCTTCACGATCAGCGCGCCGCCGAGCGGCTCGCCGTACCGTTTGCCGACCTCGCGTACCTCGACCTCCACGCCCTTCACCAGCGCGCCATGGTCAACCCAGACCCGGCCGTTGCGCAGCCCCTCCATTACCGCGAGGTAGTCGCGCCGGTCGGCGCCGACATGCGTACGGCTGTAGTAGCCCGGCCAGAAGTCACCGGCGGTGGTGTTGATCGCGTTGCCGTAGACCGGGTCCATGTACCGGCCGTCGCGGTCGAACTGTGCCTGCGTGGAACCGTCCGGGCGGCGGGCGGTCTCGTTCCAGTTCACGTGCGAGTCGGAGTTCGCGGAGATCCACCACGGCTTGCCCTCCGCCAGCAGGCTGTCCCAGAGACCACCGACGGTCGCGGTCATCCAGTCGAAGCCGCCCCAGGTGCGGTAGCTCTCGGGCGGGTACGCGGCGAACGAGTTCGGGTTCGGCGAGTTGCCGTAGTACCCGCGGGCGCTGGCGCCGCCGAGCGGCTTCGGCAGACCGGCCGCCTGGTGACCGGGCGCACCCTCGAAGCCGACCGCGATCCGCGGGTCGGCGTCGCGCCAGTTGCGGATCTCGTGCGGGCTGTCGATGCCGTTGCGGGCCGGGTGGTTGGCCAGGAACAGCGCGTCCGCGACGCGGCGCTTGTCGACCTGCTGACCGAGCCACTGGATACCCGACACCGCGAGTGCCTCGTTGGCCGGCGAGTTCGAGCTGGCGTTCTTCACACTGCCGTCGTAGCTGTTCTCGAACTGCTTCAGGACCTCGACCTCGCGGCTGCCCGGCGCGACGAACACGGTGCCGTGCTCGGCGGCCGGAATGTTCCACTCCAGGCCCTGGAAGATCAGCGTGTCGCGGAGCTCGGTCCGGGCCGCCTTGATCTGCGGGTTGACCAGGTCGACCCCGATCCGGGCATGCGTCGCGCCGCCGTGGTCGGTGATCACCAGCCAGTCCAGACCGTACGCGGCGGCGTGCCGGGCCTGGTCGATGACGCGGTACATGCCGTCGGAGCTGAGCTGGGTGTGAATGTGGTGGTCACCGGCGAGCCAGACCTTCGGCCGGTTCCCGTGCTGGAAGAACCAGCCGTCATTGATCAACTGGTTCGGCTTGTTCGGTGCCGTCGCGGCGGCGAACTGCGCACCGCTGACGGCCAGCGCGGCCGTACCACCGAGAATGCCCGCGGACCGGAGCAGCCCGCGCCGCGACACCTCCGCCGGCGACAACTCGCTGTCCGGCACCGACTCGTCCAGCGCGGCCAGCGTCGCCTGGTCGAGCTCGTCGTTCGGCCGGCGATGATCGTGATCGTGCCCATGTCCGTGTCCGTGTCCGTGACCGTGTCCATGGCCGTAACCGGCTGCGGATGAGTGGTCGTGCGAGTGCCCCATCGGCTGTCCTCCCCTTGGCGGATTCGGCCGGATCATCGCCGTTCTCGATGACCACCAGGTGTTGCCAAGGTGAACCAATACGACGAGTGGTCCAGCCGGCTCCCATGGTTCGGCCCTGTCGAAGATCGCCGCCCGGCTCCGACGTACGAGGTGTCGGGCTGGTGATCGAGCTGCGCGACGACGTGGCGGCGAAGAACGCCGAGCCCGGGCGCTACATCGTGAACTTCGCGGTCGAGGACATCGAGGCGACCGCCGCCCACTTGCGTACGCTCGGGGTGGAGTGGCTGGTGCACCCGGAGGATCGTGGGGTGGGGTGGTTCGCGACGCTGGTGGACCCGGACGGGAACTATGTCCAGTTGATCCAGCTGAAAGCCGAGTATTACGCCAATAAGTGAGAAAAGTTCGCACCGGCGCTGGGGGTGCCGGTGCGAACTGGTATTTCTCGGTGCTTGTTCAGGCGTTTAATTAAGAAAGTGGCGGCAAGCGAGGGGCAGAACGCCCACGCCCGCTTGCCGCCCCTGGCCGGTGCCTTTGCTGATCGAGGTGAGGCGCTCGACCTGGCCGGGTTCCGCGGTGGGTTGTCTGGTGAGGTACGGAACGAGGAAAGGTACCGGGATCTTTTCTCAGCGGGGAGCTACGTCCCACATGCGCTCGCCGGGCAGAGGGTCGGGGAGCTTGTCGACGGCGGGCATCGGGTCGTTCGTGACCCGGAGACCGGCGAATCGGCGGCTCATGGCGTCTGCGTACCGCTCGGCCAACGCCGGCTCGGCGTTGTAGTCGGCGATGACGTGCTCACCGAACCAAACCCGCACGCGTCGGCGCTGAACGGTCTGGGTGGCGGTGGCGGTTGTCACTGGTCCTCCTGGCTGTTACTTCGAGGTGGTCGGCCTGGAAAACGCGGGCGAGCGCGGTGCCGGTGCGCCGTGTTGTGTTCACCGTCACGTCAGATCCAACGGAGAACGCCGAGCCGAGGTCACGCCCGAATCCGGAATTTCTCGGCTTTTTCGGACCACCCGGAACCCGAATTCTTCGTCCGTGTGTTCGATTACTGAAATGGACCACGGACGGAGACGCCGCCGTCGAGTACGAGCTGCTGCCCGGTGACGTACGCGGCCGCGTCCGACCCGAGGTAAACGACCGCCTGCGCGACCTCCTCCGACCGCCCGAGCCGGCCGACCGGGATCTCCTCCACCACCTCCGTGCCGTCGCCCGCGTTCGCCACCGCGGTCGCGATCGCGCCCGCCGCCGCGATGTTCATCCGGATGCCGTCCCGCGCGTACTCGGCGGCGACCGTCCGGGCCAGACTGAGCAGGCCGGCCTTCATCACCCCGTACGCGGCCTGCTCCGGCGCCGCCATGAACCCGGTGACCGAGCCGACGCTGACGATCGTGCCGCCGGTGCCCTGGTCGAGGAAGACGCGCAGCGCGGCCCGGACCGCGCGGGCGACGTACCTGAGGTTGACCTCGTAGATCGTGTCCCAGTCCTCGTCGGCCATCTCGTGCAGCTTCACCGCCGGCACGAACGCGACCTGCCCGCCGACCACGGTGACGAGTACGTCGAGTCCGCCGAGCCGCTGCACCGCGGCCGCGATCATCGCGTCGACATCCGCCGCCGACCGGACATCACCGGACACCGGGTACGCCGTACCGCCAGCGGACCGGACTGCCGCCGCGGCGGCCGCGGCGCGGTCCGGATCAAGGTCCGCGACCAGCACCGAAGCACCTTCGTTGCCGAGGGCTTCGGTCGTCGCGCGGCCGATGCCGCCACCACCGCCGCCGATCACCAGGGCTCGTTTGCCGGACAGTCGCATGGGTGGAGCGTAGGCCGCGAGAGGTCCCAGGCAAGGTCGCAGGAGAGGTCGCGGTCATGTCATGAGATTCACAGGGATTCCTCAGGTAAGACACGCCGAAGCTGTCAGAAGCGGTCCGTACGCTGGAGCTGTGACCATCGAAGACGCTGGAATCAGGCCACTGACCGAAGGACCCGCGGAGGAGCGGATCGAAACGGCTCTGGTGGTGCCTGAGCGGGTCCTCGGCGGCGTGGTCGCCGCTCCGGTCCGGCCGGGCCCAGCGGGTCTGGCGGCGGTTCAGACCGAGCACCTGATCGGTGACGTCGGCGACGCGCTCCGGCTGCTCGACGCGATGGAGCGCGTCCGCGGCCACGCCCACCCGTTGATCCTCGGCCTGCAGGACGCGGTCGGGATGAAGATGCCGGCCGCGCTCGTACTGAACGCGGTCGCCAACGGCCGCAACACCCCCGGTGAGGTGGCGCGGCAGGTCGGGATCACCGCCGGCGAGGCCGAGCTGGCGATCGCCGACCTGGAAGCGCTCGGCATGGTCCGGACCACGCCTGAGCTGGCCGTCACCGGCATGGGCCAGGCGCGGCTCTCCCAGCTCGACGGCCTCACCGTCCGCGTCCTCGACGTCGTCACCGGCATCCTCGGCCCGACCGACGCCGCCCACCTGGTCCGTCTCCTGCACACCGTCGCCGACGGCCTGGAGTCCGCCGCGGTGGCCGCCGCCGTGAACCCCGCCCTCCCCCAAGCCGCCCTCCGCAACTGATCCCCTCGAGCTGTCGAGAACGGGGTGATGGCGCCGACGTTACTGGTGTCAGCTAGTAGAGGAGGGAACGGGATGTTGCAGGACAGTAAGGCGTTCAGTGGGTTTTCGGTGGATGACGTCGCGGTGGCGAAGGAGTTCTACACGCGGACGCTGGGGCTCGAGGTCGGCGAGGAGCACGGCATGCTGCACCTGCGCGTCGCGGGCGGCACGCCGGTGCTGGTGTACCCGAAACCGGATCACGTACCGGCCGAGTTCACCGTGCTCAACTTCCCGGTGCCGGACATCGATGCGACAGCCCAGGCGTTGACCGAGCTGGGCGTGACCTTCGAGCGGTACAACGACAAGCAGGACGAGCTCGGCATCTTCCGCGGCGGCGGCCCACTGATCGCCTGGTTCAAGGACCCGGCAGGCAACGTACTGTCGATCATTCAGCAGTGAGGGCGATCCCTTCTCCGCCCACGGGTGGAGAAGGGATTTTCTCGCGACCACTGCTCTCGCCGGCGGAAGTGGGGCGCGACTGCCGCCGTCCCGGCGCCGCGGTTGACGGCGGATGTGAATCGGGACGGGCTGCTTACTCGTGCCGATGACGCGGGGAAGCACGGTTGGACCGATGGGCGTGGCGCGATCTTTCTGCCGAATCTTGATGATGACGAGCATCGGTGTACGGTCGCGCCGGCCGAGCTCGATGCGCCCGGACGAGCCGTCGACGACAAGCTTGCCGCCTGCAACGATGCCGCCGACGACCGGATCAACGGCCCCCGCGACGCGGCCGATCTGGCACCACTGACCCTCGATGCCGAACGCAACCTCTCCGCCAACGCCACGGGCACCGTCACCATCGCCCCTGCCGACAAGGCACGGATCTTCGTGAACGGGCACGCCCGGAACGCCTTGACCGCGGATCAGCTGCGGCGCGGTGTTCGACTTCAGCTTGAAGGGCGGGATGTTCTTCGGGATCCGGCAGTGTGGGACGGGCAGATCACCGTCACGGTGAGTGTTGCCGACAACGGCCGCACCGCCACCGACTCGGTGCGGATGCGGGTCGCCCCGCTGATGCTCCAGAACGATCTCCAGCCGGCGCAAACAGTACTGGCCGCTCAACCGGCCAAAGGGCAAGGCTGGTGGGGAAGCACACCCCCGTACCAGCCTGGCGCTCCCGGTGACTGGCCAGAGTTCGCCAAAACGTTGCGGACGGCAACGAAAGGCCGTGAGCTGCGCTTCCTGAAAGGTACGCCGGACGGCTGGAAGGACATGTGGGCGCAGGACACCTTCGAGCCGGCGACCGTGAGTATGCCGACCGTCGGCGGTACGCACACGATGCGCATCCTGATCCGTTCCGGCAACCTCTGGGACCTCCCGGAGAAGAACACCCCGCGCCCGGCCGGACGGCTCCTGTACCGCGATCTGCGCGGCCCGGACATCGGTGTCGTGCAGCAGTTCGGCGACAACCAGGCGGCCGGCGTCGACGACCTGCTGAACATGGGCGGCAATATCGAACTGCTGCCGCCGTACCCCGGCTATCCGCACGGCCGCGTCTACTACGGGTCAGGTGCGCGGCGCCCCGACCCCGCGTTCCTCAAGCTGATCACCGGCCAGGGCTACCAGTCGCCGATCTCGTACGACACCTCCTGGCTGCTGGTCGGTCACGCGGACGAGACCGTGCACGTGGTCCGTGCGAACAACGCCCGTGGCTGGACCCTTGCTGTCGCCGACCCGCGCCTCGCCGTACGCCTTCTGCGCGATGTACAGCGCCAAGGTGGCGGCAGTCAGCAACTGTTCGCGGACACCAGGTCGACGCGCAAACCAACGGTCGACGAGCTCCTGAGCGGCAGGCTCACCGACAACGAGGCAGCGGCGAAGCACATCGACGATCAACTGGCCATCCTGCTGAAGGCGACCGGTCTGCGTACGAGCGAACTGGTCCGGCTGCCGGTGTTCTTCGCCAACATGCCCGGCTACAACCGGCTCAAGGCACTGACTCCGGATCTGGTGAACGGTCTGTCCGTCACGGACCGTCAGTTCGCGGCACCCGACCCGCATGGTCCGCGACTGAACGGACGCGACGTGTTCCGGCAAGCGACCGAGCAAGCACTCGCGAAGAACGGCGTCCGGGTGCACTGGGTCGAAGACTTCTTCTGGGCACACCTCGGTGGCGGCGAGGTGCACTGCGCCACCAACGCCCTCCGGGATACCCGCGAAGCTACGCCTTGGTGGTCCGGAAACGGAGTGTCGGGAATCGTGTCTCGATGAAACCGAGGTCGCGGTAGAGGTCGATTCCGTCGTCGGTCGCGTGCAGCTCGACCTGGCCGACGGCGGCCTCGTCGCGGAACCAGTCCATCAGTGCGACCACGCAGGCGCGGGCCAGCCCGCGCCGCCGGAAATCCGGCTCGGTGCTGACGTTGTACAGGTGACCGCGGACGCCACTCTGGTCGTACGGGCCGGGCGCGTGCGCGTCGACGCTTCCGGCCGCTCCCGCGACCACTCCGGCGACCGGGTCCTCGGCGACGTACGCCGCGAACGTGTCCGGCGATTTCAGCTGATCGGCGAACCAGTCCCGTGCTGCGAGCTGCCACGGTGTGTCCGGACCACCGACCTCGTTACCCATCGCGGCCAGCATCAACGCGCGTAAACGGACCAGGGACTCCGCGTCGGCCGGCGTCGCCCGCCGTACCTGAATGTCGATCACCTTGTCGATGATGCCAACTTTTTCACTGCGGGGTTGGTCGTAGCAGCATGGCCCCGAGCAGAGCCCAGCGAGCCGCGCGCGGAACCCGGGCACGTCGAGCGAGAACGCGGCGACGGTCCGCGATCACGGCGCTCGCGATCGCGGTCATCGGTGTGCTGGTACCGGGGACGGCATACCTGGCGGCGCGACGTACGCGGCTCGGCGCGGTGGTGACGGGAATCACCTTCGCGGTGTACGGCGCCGCCGCGTACGTCGCGCTGCGCAAGCGGGATGTGGTGGTTGCGTGGGGACTCGATGCGAACCGGCTGCTCTGGATCATCGGCGGACTGATCACGGTCGGCGTTGTCTCGGTGATCGTGCTGGTCACGTCGTACAAGATGCTCCGGCCGATCACTCTCGTACCCACATCGCGCTTGTTCGGCTCGCTCGTCATCGGCGTGGTCTGCTTCGCGCTGGCGGTCAGTACGGCGAGTGGTACGCAGAAGCTGCTGGCACAGCGCGAGCTGGTGCGGGTCTTCGCGGGCGACGGTGCGAAGAGCCAGACCCGGCCGACGATCGCCGCGAACAAGGACGTCTGGCAGCAACTGCCACGGCTCAATCTGCTGTTGCTCGGCGCCGACGACGGGGAGGGCCGGGACGGTGCCCGGACCGACTCGGTGATGGTCGCGAGCATCGACACCAAGACCGGCAACACCTCGCTGATCTCGCTGACCCGGAACTTCATGCGGATGCCGTTTCCGGCCGATTCGCCACTGCACCGGAAGTTCCCGACCGGCTTCTGGGATCCGAAGCTGGGTGACGTCGAGCAGCCGGAGTTCTACCTGGACGCGATGTACCGGAACATCCCGAAGAAGTACCCGGGCATTCTCGGGCCGTCGGACAACGAGGGCGCGGACGTACTCAAGGTGTCGGTCGGCGCGGCGCTCGGGCTGAACATCCACTACTACGTACAGATCAACCTGGCCGGGTTCGCGCAGGTGGTGGACGCGCTCGGCGGGATCACGGTGAACATCAACTACCCGGTTCCGGTGGGTGGGAACGATGACAAGAACATCCCGCCCAGTCGGTACCTGCAACCTGGGCCGAACCAGCCGCTGAACGGGACCGATGCGCTCTGGTTCGCCCGCGGCCGCTACAACGTGCCGACCGCGGACCTGGCTCGGCAGGCCCGGCAGCGCTGCACCTTCAAGGCGATCGTCGAGCGCGCGACACCGCAGAACGTGCTGGCCAACTACGAGTCGATCGCCAAGGCCGGGGAGCAGTTGATCCGTACGGATGTGCCGCAGAACTTGCTGAAGCACCTGGTCACGCTTGGGCAGCGGGTGAAGACCGGCAAGCTCGCGAACATCGACCTGAACAAGCAGAAGAACTTCCCGAACGGGCGGAATCCGAACTACGCGGGGATGCGCGCGATCGTGGCGCAGGCGGTCAACTCGGCGGGGCCGGCAGCACCACGCAAGACCACGACCGTGCCACCGTCGACCGCGGCCCAGCCGCGCAGGACTACCACCGTGCCGCCGTCGACAGCGGCCCAGCCGTCCACGCAGCCGTCGACCACACCATCGACCGAGCAGTCGGCGAAGCCGAGCACCAAGCCGAGCACCAAGCCGTCCACTCAGTCGTCCACCGGTTCGTCGGCCAAGGACACCGGCGATCTGACGTCGGCCTGCGCCTACAACCCCGGCCCGCCCAAGTAGACTCCCCAAACCGGATCGGGGAGCGCAGCCACCCAGTTCGGGCAGGTGTTCCACCCCAAACCGGTTTGGGGTGGAACGGCCCAAACCGGTTTGGGGCGTCGGGTGCTCAGCGGACGCGCTTGGTGCAACTCAGGCGTAGCGGATGCCGAGGCCGCCGTCTACTGACCAGTTGGCGCCGGTGACGAACGCGGCCGCGTCGGACGCGAGGAAGCAGACGACTTCGGCGACGTTCTCCGGGGTGCCGATCCGGCCGAGTGGGTGTACGCCGAGCGCCTTCTCCCGCTCGCCCGGGATGGTGTCGAAGAACTCCTCCAGCAGATCAGTGGAGATGTAGCCGGGACTGACCGCGTTCACCCGGACGTCGTACGCGGCGACGTCGAGGGCGAGCGAGCGGGTCATCCCGACCAGGCCCGACTTCGCCGCCGCGTACGGGAACATGCCCGCGGTCGTCAACTGGGAGTGGATCGAGGCGATGTTGACGATCGATCCGCGCCGGTTGTCGATCATCGGCTGCAGCACCTGGCGGGACATCAGGAACGCGCCCTTCAGGTCGACGTCGAACACCGCGTCCCACTCGGCCACCGACATCTTCGCCGGGTCGGCGTACGAGTTCTTGCCGGCGTTGTTCACCAGTACGGTGGCCGGCCCGCCAAGGTCGTCGGTCAGCTTGCCGACGGCCTGCCGTACGGACACCTCGTCGGTGATGTCGCCGACCGCGGCCGCCACCTTCGCGCCGCTCTCGGCCAGGTCCGCGGTGGTCGCGGTCAACGCGTCCGGGAGGATGTCGATCAGCCCGACCGCGGCACCCTCAGCCGCCGCCTTCACCGCGACCGCCCGGCCGATCCCGCGCGCCGCCCCCGTCACCAGCACAACCTCGTTCGCCAACCGTCCGGTCACCAACGCCTCCTCACCTAGCCGTCCCCAAAACCCTAGCCGGAAGCAACAGTCCATTTCAGACGTTCACCCCCGAACCAACGGACGCACATTTCAGGGGTTCACCTCCGACCTTGTCCGTTCACCACCCGCATGCGGGTGGTGAACAGACCGTTTGAGCGGTGAACCCCTGAAATGGACCCGGGCCTGGGCCGGGGGGTGAGGAAGGCCGGCGGAGGTGCCGGGGTGCCGGGGGCGGGGGCGGGGGCGGGAGGTTAGCGGGGGGTGAGTATGCAGAACTCGTTGCCGTCGGGGTCTGCCAGGGGGATTGCGTCGGGGCCGTGTTGTCCGGTGTTCAGGCGGCGGGCGCCGAGGGTTAGCAGGCGTTCGACTTCGGCCTCGGCGTTGCCTCCGGGCGGTGGTGCGACGTCGAGATGGAGGCGGTTCTTGGGTGCTTTCGGCTCGACCGGCGGGCCGCCCCAGCTGATCTTCGAACCGCCCTGCGGCGACTGGATCGCGGTCTCCTCGTCCTGGTCCCAGACCAGCGGCCAGTCCAGCGCCTTGCTCCAGAAGTACCCGACCGCTTGCGTACCGTCGGACGACAGCGCACCGATGGTCGCGGTGTTCGCGAGGAAGTTGTTCCCCGCGGCGATCACACAGAACTCGTTGCCCTCCGGATCAGCCAGCACGACATGCGTGATCTCCGGCCCCTGCCCGATGTCGAGATGCCGGCCGCCGAGCTCCAGCGCCCGTGCCACCGTCGCCTGCTGGTCCTCCGGCGTCTGGCTGGTCAGGTCGAAGTGCATCTGGTTCGGCCGGTCCTTGATCGCGTCGCTCGGCAGGAATCGCACCCGGAAACCCGCGTTCCCCTCGGTCAGGTACACCCCGTCGTCCTCGGCGACCTCCCGCCGCAGTACGCCGCCCCAGAACCGCGCCAGCGCGGCCGGGTCCTTCGCGTCGAAGGACAGGGCGTGCAGGTTGAGGCTCATGGGGTCTCCGATCAGCTGGGACTGCCACCGTAGGTCGGTCCCGAGGCCGGTCGCAAAGGGAATTAACCGACTGAAGCGGCGGCGATTCGCGCGAAACGATCGGCCGCGGATCGGGGCAGCGGGCGGCGGAGCAGTACGAGCTGGTGGTACAGCGGCGCGGTCGCGGTGAGCAGGAGTTGCCGCGCGTCGGTACCCGCCGGGATCTCGCCGCGCGCAACGGCTCGGGTCACCACGAGCGCGCTGCGGGCGTACCGGTCCTGCCAGAAGGTGGTGAGCGCGTCGGCGGCTTCCGGCGTACGAAAGGATGCCGCGATCACCGCCTGAGTGATCGACGGCCGCGCGGTGAGCGCCGCGTGCACCTCCCGGTTGAGCGCGATCAGATCACCTTCCAGCGAACCGGTGTCGGGCGGCTGCCACGAGTCGTCGCTGCCGGCTTCAAGCAGGTCGACCAACAGTCCGGCCACGCTCTTCCACCGCCGGTAGACGGTCGTGCGGTGTACGCCGGACCGCGTCGCGACCGCATCGATGGTCAGCGCGTCGTACCCGTGCTCGGCCAGCTCGGCCTCGACGGCGGCGAGTACGTCTGACCGGACGCGGGCGGTCCGTCCACCCGGCCTGGTTGCGTGATCGGTATCGGTCATGGCATGATCTTAACGCAACAGTCGTCGCATTAGGGAGTAGCCAGTGATCTTCTGACCCGCCGTTCGCCATCCCGAACCCGCGTCAGGAGGATTCCTATGTCTACCCAGCTGTCCCTGCACGACCTCACCAAGTCCTACGACCACCGCCTGGTCCTCGATCGGATCACCTGCGCCTTCCCGCCGGGACAGGTCAGCGGTCTGATCGGCGAGAACGGCTCCGGCAAGTCGACGCTGCTCCGCGTACTCGCCGGGCTCGAAGCGCCGACGGACGGTACGGCGACCGCCGCCGGAAGCGTCGGCTACCTGGCGCAGGACAACCCGCTGCCGCTCGACCTCGACGTGAAGGCGCTGGCCGACCACGCACTGGCCGACCTGCGCCGGATCGAGTCCCGGATGCGCGAGCTGGAAGGCCTGCTCGCCGCCGGGCGTACCGAGGTCCTGACCGAGTACGGCGAGTTGCAGACCGTCTTCGAGATTCGCGAAGGGTACGACGCGGATGCACGGTTCGCGCGGGCCACGTACGGGCTGGGGCTGAGCGCGCTGCCCGGCGAGCGCCGGCTGGCCGAGCTGTCCGGCGGTGAGCTGGCGCGGTTGCACCTGGCCGCGGTACTCGCGTCGTCGCCGGAGATCCTGTTGCTCGACGAGCCGACGAACCATCTGGACGTGTCGGCCGCGACCTGGCTCGAGGACCACCTGCGGTCGCGGCGCGGTACGACGGTTGTCGTGTCGCACGACCGGGCGTTCCTGGAGCGGGTCGCGTCGACGCTGTTCGAGGTCGACGGCGACACGCATCGCATGACCCGATACGGGAACGGGTTTCAGGGCTACCTGCAGGAGAAGGCGGCCGAGCGGGCGCGGCTCGAACAAGCCCGGCAACTGTGGGAGGACGAGGTGGCCGAAACGCGGGTGCTCGTCCGGACCACGGCCGACCGGGTCGCGTACGGGCGGCCGATGAAGGACAAGAACAAGGTCGCGTACGACCGGCAGACCGGCCGCGTCAACGAGGCGGAACGCAGCAAGATCCGGAACGCGAAAGAACGCCTGCGCCGGTTGGAGGCTGATCCGCCTCCCGTGCCCGCGAAGCCGTTGCGGTTCAGTGCGTCGATCCGTACGACCGGTGAACCGGCCGGGCTGGATGCGGTCGGCGTCGCGGTCGCCGACCGGTTGCTGCCGGTGTCGCTTGAGGTTCCCGCCGGCGGTCGGGTGCTGATCACCGGGCCGAACGGTGTCGGGAAGTCGACGTTGTTCGATGTACTCGCCGGGGTGATTCAGCCGGACTCCGGGTACGTCAAGCGGCGCGGGCGGATCGGGTACTTGCGGCAGGAAGAGGATGAGTCGCGGCCGGACGAGACGTTGCGTACCGCACTTGCGCGGCATCCGGGTGCGGCCGGGCTCGGGTTGTTCCGGGTGGATCAGTCGGCGACGCGGGTCGGCGCGTTGTCGACCGGTCAGCGGCGGCGGTTGGCGTTGGCGCGGGTGCTGACGCAGGCGTACGACGTGTTGTTGCTGGATGAGCCGACCAACCACTTGTCGCTGGTGTTGGTGGAGGAGTTGGAGGCGGCGCTCGATCAGTACGCGGGTGCGCTGGTTGTGGTCAGTCACGACCGGCGGTTCAGGTCGCGGTGGCGTGGGCCGGTTGTCGAATTGGAGGAGCACGTTCGTGTCGGTTCGTGAGTATGTGGTCGGTGCGGCGGGTGATGGGCCGTACGGGGTGGTGGTCGCGGGTGACGAGGTGTGGACGACGCTCGTGCACGCCGGGCGGGTCGCGACGCGGTCGGGCCGGGTCGTCGAGCTCGGGGCGCCGGAGTCGCGGCCGAGCGTGATCGTGACCAGTCCGGACGGCGCAATCTGGTTCACCCGCAACGGCGACGACCAAGTCGGCCGGATCACCCCGGCCGAAAGCGAGTCCGGCGGCGAGGCGCCTGACGCGTCGGCGGGGTCGGCGGGCGTGTCGGCATCGTCGGCGGGCGTGTCGGCGGGGTCGGCGGGTGTGTCGGCATCGTCGGCGGGCGTGTCGGCGGTTGAGGTTGTGGGGGCGCCGTACGGGTTGTGTGTTGGGCCGGATGAGGCGTTGTGGTGCACGTTGATGAGTGGTGATGCGATTGGGCGGATCACCACGGACGGCGAGGTCTCGACGTATCCGGTGGGTACGACCGGAGCGTTTCCGGCCATGATCACCTCCTTCGCCGGTGAGCTGTGGTTCACGCTCAACCAGGCAAACGCGATCGGCCGGATGACGACCGCCGGCGACGTCACCACCTATCCCCTACCGACCGATTCAGCCGGCCCGGTCGGGATCAGCGCGGGACCCGACGCCGTCTGGTTCACCGAGCTCCTCGCCGACCGCGCCGGCCGGATCGCCGCGGACGGCACGATCCAGGAGTTCGCCCTGCCGGCCGGTTCCAAACCGCACGCCGCCGCGGCGACACCCGACGGCGGGTGCTGGATCACGCTCTGGTCCGCCGCCAAGCTCGTCCGGCTAGATGCCGACGGCAACGTCACGCGCGAGTACGCCCTCGGTGACGGCGCCGAGCCGCATGGTCTGGCGATCGCGCCAGACGGCTCGGTCTGGGTGGCGCTGGAGAAGGGTTCTTTGGCTCACATCCAGCCGGATGGGTGAGGAGGTTCACTCGGCGGAGGGAGGACGCGGCCGTCGGTCCGGGAGCACAGTGGGGTTGTGAGCACGGACGTGCAGTTGCGGCGTACACAAGGCACCAAAGCCGGCGGGCGGACGCGGGTCCGCGATGTGATCTCGATCGGGCGGCCCGCGTTCTGGGTCGTCTCGGTTGTGCCTTATTACACAGGGATTCTGCTCGCGACCCGGCAGCTCGTACCGCCGTTCGAGGAATGGCCGCGGCTGATCATCGGCGCGGTCGTGCTCGGGCCGCTGGTCTGGCTGGCGGTGCTCGCGGTCAACGACGCGTACGACCTGCCGAGCGACCGGCTGAACCCACGCAAATCCAAGTCACCGCTGCTCGACGGGCGGATCACGCTGGGTACGGCGAAGCGACTGGCCTTCGCGGCAGCGGTTGCCGCGGTGGGGTTGAGTCTGCAGGTCGGGATCGTGTTCGCGCTCGGGGTGCTGCTGGCGGTGCTGCTCGGGTACGCGTACTCCGTGCCGCCGGTACGGCTGAAGACGCGCGCCGGGTTCGATGTGGCGGTGAACGCGCTTGCTCTTGGGGCGTTCGGGCCGCTGGCAGGCTGGGCCGCGATCAACCCGGACCTCAGCGACTTCCCGTGGCTGATGGGTTTGCAGGGCACGCTCGCCGCGATCGGGCTGTACATCCCGACCACGATCGCGGACCTGGAGGCGGACAGGGCCGCCGGGTACCACACCATCGCGGTCCGGTTCGGAGCGCGGACGACGTACCTGATCGGGTACGCCGCGTGGATCGCCGCCGCCACCCTGTCGGTCGTGCTAGCCGCGACCGCCACCATTATCCCGCGCGAAATGCTGCCGCTGGAGCTGGTGATGGTCCCGGTCCTGATCGCCGCCTACCGGAAACTGATCGGCCCCCACCAGTCCTTCAAGGGCATCATCACCCTCGCCACCCTGTTCCTCTTCCCGTGCGCCACCTTCGCCCTCACGTACACCGGAGTGCTCTGAATCGGGTGTGCGGCTGCACGTGCATCGCCGGCAAAGATTTGATCACTGATCTTTACAGCGATGGAACGTGCGGGAACCCTAAGGTCCCATGGCTGAGCTGGATGCATTCCCCGCCCCGCGGTCGACCCGCCTGGAGCTCGAGACCGACTACACCCTGAGCCGGTCCGCGATCAGGCAGTTCGCCGAGCACGGTTTCGTCAAGCTGAAGAACGTACTCAGCGCCGAGACCATCGCCGCGTACGAGCCGGAGATCACCGGCAAGGTGATCGAGCTCAACACGCAGCCCGAGCCGCTGGCCGAGCGCGACACGTACGGCAAGGCGTTTCTGCAGGTCACGAACCTCTGGCAGGACAGCGAGCGCGTACTCGAGTTCGTCTCGTCGCCTCGCCTGGCCCGGATCGCGGCGCAGCTGCTCGGCGTGCAGTCGGTGCGCCTGTACCACGACCAGGCGCTGTACAAGGAGTCCGGCGGCGGCGTCACCCCATGGCACGCGGACCAGTACTACTGGCCGTTCAGCACCGACCGGTGCGTGACGATCTGGGTGCCGCTGCAGGAAACCCCGATGGAAATGGGCCCGCTGTCGTTCGCGGCGGGCAGCCACACCTTCGAGTACGGGCGGGATCTGCCGATCGGCGACGAGTCCGAGCGAGTCCTGCAAGAGGCGCTGGCCGAACAGAACTTCCCGGAGGTTTCCGAGCCGTACGAGCTCGGCGAGGTCAGCTACCACCTCGGCTGGACCTTCCACCACGCCCCGCCGAACACCACCAGCATCCCGCGCCGGGTGATGACGATCATCTACGTCGACGCCGCGATGACGATCGCCGAGCCGGTGAACGCCAACCAGGTCGCGGACCTGGCCGGATGGATGCCCGGCAACGAACCCGGCGACACCATCTCGTCACCGCTGAACCCGGTCCTCTACTGATTTCTGTACCTATTAGTATGTACGGCGTGTCTACCGAACCGATCAGCCGAGTCGTCGTCCTCGACCAGCAGTTGCCGGAAGTACTTCCGGTGCAGCGCGTCGAGGTCCGGCGCATCACCATCGCCCCGAACACCGCGCTCGGCGCCCACGTACACAACGGACCGGTGTTCGGCAGCATCGTGTCCGGGTCGGCCGTGTACCAGCAGAATCCCGGTGCCGAGGCGCAGGTGCTCCGCGTCGGCGATGTGTTCTACGAGCCCGCGGCTGAGCGCATCTCCCGCTTCGACACCGCCGACGAGGGCGTCACCTTCATCGCGTACTTCCCACTCACCGCCGGCCAGGACGCGACCCTGGACATGCTCTAGCGTCCCGCGCCCGGCGGTTCAGACGACTACAGCGTGCGCTTCTGCGGGTAGACGGTCTCGCCGCGGCTCAGCTGATCGACGAACTGCGCGATCCGCCTGGCCCGGGTCTCCGGCTTCTTCGCGCCGTTCACCCGGTACACGACCGCGAACCGGTTCGCACTGGTCAGGATCTCGAACATCGCCTGCGCCTTCGGTTCCGCGGCAAGCGCCGCCGCCAGGTCGTCCGGCACCTCCTGCTTGCTCGGCGCCGCGTACGCCCGCTCCCAGCGCCCGTCCGCTTTCGCCCGCTCCACCTCGGCCCGGCCGGCCGCATGCATCCGCCCGTCCGTTTCCAGCTGCGCGACCTTGCCGACGTTCCGCTGTGACCAGGTGCTCCGTGCCCGCCGTGGGGTGAACCGCTGCACGGACGTCTGCTCGTCGCGACTGCGCTTCTGCCCGTCGATCCATCCGTAACACAGCGCCTCGTCGAGCGCGTCCGCGTACGTCAGGCTGGTCGGCGTGCTGAAACCCTTCCGCGCCAGCACCAGCCAAACCCCCTCCGGCTGATCCCCATGATGCTCATCAAGCCACTCCCGCCAAGCCGCCGCATCCACGACGATCAGTTCCGACATCACGCTGAACCCTCCCGGTAGCGAGCCGCGAGCTGCGCCGCGGCGTCCTTCAACTCCTGCGGACCGACGAACTCCAGGTCACACTCGAACATTCCGAACATCGCGGCCAGCGCGGTCCACGACCACGCGTTCAGTACCAGCCGGCAACTCGTCGGCGTCAACTCCTCGACCACCGCACCGTGGCCGGCCCACTGCGCGATGTCCGACGCCTTCCGCTGCAGGATCGCCTCACCACGGCACGGTTGCTGGTCCTGGCCGCGGAACCGGTTCGCGATGAAGGTCGCCACATCCGCGGCCGGCAACTCACGCGGTACGAACCTCGGGCCGGTGGGTGTCTTCGGCGTCATCCGGTCCACCCGGTACGTACGCCAATCGTTGCGATCCAGATCCCAGCCGACCAGGTACCACCGGCCGCCCCACGTGACCAGGTGATGCGGTTCGGTCCGGCGCGGCGGCGGCCACTCCCCCTCCGGCGTACCCGGCGCGGCGTAGTCGAAGCGCAGCACCTCCTGCGCGCGGACCGCCATCCCGATCGCGATCAGCTGATCGGAGTCGACCGTCGTACGCCGATGCGCGTACCGGTCGACCGTGGTCACCTGCAACGCGTCGACCCGCTGACGCAGCCGGACCGGCATCACCTGACGGACCGTGGCGAGCGCGCGCAACGCGCCTTCCTCGATCCCGGTGACCGATGTGGTCGCGGTTTGCAGCGCGACCGCGACCGCGATCGCCTGGTCGTCGTCGAACAGCAGCGGCGGCAGGTCGGCGCCCGCGTCCAGGCGGTACCCGCCGTCGGGACCTTTGGTCGCCCGGACCGGATAGCCGAGCTCACGCAGCCGGTCCACGTCACGGCGAACCGTGCGTGGGCTGACTTCGAGCCGTTCGGCGAGCAGCAATCCAGGCCAGTCGCGGCGCGCCTGCAGCAACGACAGCAGCGCAAGCAGTCGAGCGGACGTTTCGGACATGACAGTGAGCTTGCCACGGGTAGAGGCCGGAATCTGTCCTCTACTCAGCTTTGGCCCAAATGAGCCATGGCCCGACTGGGCCGCTCAGGGCAGATGATTTCACCTACGGTAGCGCTCAGATCACCCACCGCCCCCTTAGGAGATCTGGATGAGGCCCCGCCCCGCCGTACTCACCGCCCTGACCTCGCTCGCCGCCGCTGCCCTGGCCGCGTCGAGCGCCGTCGCGGCAGCCCCCTCCGCGACCGGCCCCGCGACCACCACCGTCACGGCCGCGGCTGTCCTGGCCACGGACACCGATGGCGACTCGCTCCCCGACAGCTGGGAAACCAATGGGTACGACGCCAACGGTGACGGTGTCATCGACGTCGACCTGCCGGCCATGGGCGCGAACCCGAAGAAGAAGGACCTGTTCGTCGAGATGGACTACATGTCCGGCCGGCTCGCCAGTACTGCGGCCCTGGACCGGATCGTCCAGGTCTTCGCGACCGCGCCGGTGAGCAACCCGGACGGCAGCACCGGTGTGAACATCCACCTCGACGCCGGCGCCGCCCGCGGTACGAAGTACAACCTCGGCGGCGGCAACGAGGTCACGTACGACGCGGACCTGAACCCGTCGGCGGCCCAGACGAACGCGATCAAGGCGGCCAACTTCGCGACGGCGCGTAAGGCCGTCTTCCACTACATGCTCTGGGGCGACAGCTACGACGGCGGCTGCAGCAGCGGCCAGGCCTTCAACATCCCGAACGACACGTTCATCGTCACGGTCGGCCCGAAGTGCTGGACCGCGACCGACGACATCAACGTCGGCACCTTCGTGCACGAACTCGGCCACAACATCGGCCTGCGGCACGGCGGTCCCGACGACCTGAACCGCAAACCGAACTACCTGAGCGTGATGAACTACTCGTTCCAGCTCGACGGCGTACTCAAGGCCGACGGCAGCAAGTACTGGGGGTACTCCAGCGTCCAGCCCACGTCGATCTACGAGGGCCGGCCGGACGAGACCGTCGGCCTGGGCAGCCTCGGCGCCGGGTACAAGACGACCTGGAAGTGCCCGGACGGTACGACCCGGACCACTCCCGGCGCGGCGAACCTGCCGATCGACTGGAACTGTGATGGTGACACCAACGACACCACCACCCCGGCCGACATCAACGGCGACAAGACGACGTCGACCCTGATCGCGCAGAACAACTGGGCGAACATCGTCTTCGGCGGCGGCGCGGTCGGTGGCGGTTCCGATCGCCGCGCCAAGGTGCCGGCCTCGGAGCTGAAGGAACTCACCGCCACCGAGTGGGCCGAGATGCAGCAGCGCTGACCCGGCGGACCGCCGGCACTGTCCAACTTCCCGGAGCCCAGCCGGCTGAGCGTGCGGCTGGGCGCGGGACGGTGTGTCTGCGGTACTTAGACAGTGCCGGCGGTCCGGTCCCAGACTCCGGTCTTCGCGGTTTCGCGGGCCCAGTCGGTGAAGTCGCGGGCCGGGCGGCCGAGGACCTGCTCCACGCCGTCCGACACGTACTCCGAGCGGTGGTTGCGGATCACCGCGAACAAGTCGCGGACCGCTTCGGCGTCCTCCCGGATCAGTCCCTGTTCGAGCAGTTCGGCGACATGCGCCTCCGGGTCCAGGTCGACGTACGAGATCGTACGGCCGGTGGCCGCGGACAGTTCGGCAGCGATCTCGGTCATCGTCAGCGTGCGCGGACCGGACAGCGGAAGCACGCGACCCACGTACGCGGGGTCGAGCAGCGCCGTGGTCATCACGTCGCCGACGTCGTTGGTGTCGATCCACGCCTCGGCGCCCGTGCCTGTGGACAACCGGATCTCGTCGGCGAGCACGTGGTACTGCAGGAAGTCCTCGCTGAAGTTCTGCGCGAACCAGGCCGGTTGCACGATCGTCCAGTCCAGACCGCTTGCCTGCACCACACTCTCCAGTTCCAGCTGACCGTCGTACACGGCGAAGTCGCGGCCCGGGCTGCCGACGCCCCGGCCGGACAGCAGGACCAACCGGCGGAGGCCGCGTGCCTGCGCGATGAACTTGCCGGCCTGGGTCAGCCCGGTCGGGCCGACCGGCGGCGCGAGGTACGCGGTGTCCACGCCGGCCAGCGTGTCCGCCCAGGTGCTCTCGTCGTACCAGTCGAACCGCCGCTCGCTCGACCGGGACGCCAGCCGGTACGGGACGCCCCGCTGGTCCAGCTGCGCCGCCACCCGGCGACCGGTCTTGCCCTTGCCACTGAGAATCAGAATCGGTGTCGTTGTCATGACCCCAGTCCATCCCGGATCGGTGAGACAAACCATGGTCGCACGGCGCAATTCGATGTCTGTGACGCTCACCATCCCGTACGCTCGACCCATGGACGTACTCGACGAGCTGCTGGCCGGCACCCGTGCCCAGGACGGGGTGTTCAACCTGACCATCCTGGATCTGCCCTGGTCGCTGGAGATCCGGGACGAGGCACCGCTGGCGCTGGCGACCCTGGTCCGCGGTTCGGGCTGGATCACCCGGGAGGGCATCGAGCCGCTCCGGCTCGAGCAGGGCGACGTCGCGATCTTCACCGGCCCGGAGCCGTACGTCGTGGCTGACACCGCAGACACGCCCCCGCAGCTACGCATCCATCCCGGCGGCATCTGCGAACCGTTGCCTGGGGCACCGATCGACTACTCGGCCCGGCTCGGCGTCCGCACCTACGGCAGTCGCAAGCAGGGCGAGGTGATGGTTGCCAGCGGCACCTACCAGCTGGCCAGCGACGTCAGCCGCCGGTTGGTGAAGGCACTCCCGCCGGTGCTCGTCGTCCCCGCCGGTGAGGTCGCGGGCGCGGTGATGGAGATGATCACCAGCGAGATCCAGCGGGACGCGCCCGGGCAGCAGAGCGTGCTGGACCGGTGGTTGGATCTGGCGCTGATCACCACGCTGCGAGCCTGGTTCGCCCGACCGGATTCGCACGCGCCCGGTTGGTACCAGGCGCAGACCGACCCGGTCGCCGGGACCGCATTGCGGCTGCTGCACGAGGACCCGGCGTACCCGTGGAACGTCACCGACCTTGCCGAGCGCGTCGGGGTCTCGCGCGCTTCGCTGGCGCGACGGTTCACCACGCTGGTCGGGGAGGCGCCGATGAGTTACCTGACCGGTTGGCGGATCACGCTCGCCGCCGATCAGCTCCGATCGACCAAGGACACCGTCGAGGCGATCGCCCGGCGAGTCGGGTACGCGAACGCGTTCGCGTTGAGCGTTGCGTTCAAGCGGGTTCGCGGTACGACGCCTACCGCGCACCGCCGGGCGGCGTGAAAGCTTAAACAACGGTGTTCAACGATACGATTGAGGCTCATGAGTCACCCGACGATCCCCTTGAGTCTTGATGAACTGCGCGAGCTGAGCCTGTGGACAGCCGATTGCGCCGAGCAGGCACTTCCCGTCTTCGAGGCGGTGGCTCCGGACGACCGGCGGCCTCGGGACGCGATCGAGGCCGTCCGCGAGTTCGGTGCCGGGGGCAACAGAACCAAGGCGATCCGGACCGGTGCCTTCGGAGCCTTGAAGGCGGCCGGGGAGATGGTCGATCCGGCGGCCGAGGCAGCCGCTCGGGCGGCGGTTGGAGCGGCGGGTTCGGCGTACTTGCATCCGTTCGCGGCGGCTACACAGGTGAAGCACATCGTCGCGGCAGCGCAGTACGCGGCGTACGCGCTGGAACTTGTTTCAGGGGAACAGGCGGACGGCGATGCGGTGATTCGGTGGGCGATCGAGCGAGTGCCGGTAACCGTGCGGGAGGTGTTGGCGCGCTACCCGGACGGTTCGGCGGGTCGTGGCCGGCTCGGTGAACTGCACCGCCGGCTGGAGTCAGCGCTCAGGCAACCGTCGACTTCATGAACGCCAACGCCTGCGGCCACGCCAGCCGGTACGCGTCCGCGTTCACGTCCTTGCCGTGCCGCGACTTGTCCGAGAAACCATGGTCCGCGCCCGGGAAGTACTGCGTGAAGGTCGCGCCGACGGTCCGCGCCTGCAGCACGGTCTGCAGCGTCTCGAAGTCAGCGTTCGGTACGGCGGCGTCCGCGCCCGGGTAACTCACCAGCACCGGCGCCGTGATCCCGGCCGCCTCGGCGATCGCGTCGTACGTGTGATGCGCCGGCAGTTGCGAAGGCACGGTCGGATGGAACGCGACCACGTTCGACACCCGCTGATCCCGCGCCGCCAGCAGGAACGCGAACCGCCCACCGAGGCACCACCCGATCACGCCGACCTTCGAACATCCCAGCTCGTCGACCAGATAGTCCAGCAACTCCTGCTGCTCGGCCAGCGCGGTGTCGTCATCCATCTCCCGCAACATCCCACTGAGCTCTTCGCGAGTCGCGTTGTCAGCACTCCGCCCCTTGAACGGATCCCAAACCAGCGCGGTGATCCCCTCCCCGGCCAACTCATCCGCCCACTCGCGCACCTGCTCACCAATCCCGGTGATCATCGGCAGCAACAACATCCCCGCCCGCCCAACCCGCGCCAAGTACGCATCCTGCTGCCCAACCGTCACCGTCACACCCATACGCGAAATCCTAGACTCCGACGGTTTGGTGTTCGGGTTCGATGACGCCGATGATTCGGGCCTGGTCGCGGCCGTATGGCTGGCCGATGTACTTCATCGCGATCTGGTCGACGAGGGCCCAGCCTTCGTCGCCGTCGATCCAGTTGGTGACGCGGCCGCGGATGATGACCGGCTCGTACGGGTTGTCGACCGGGGCGAGGGAGAGGGCGACGCGGGGGTCGCGGCGGAGGTTGCGGGCCTTCTGGGAGGTCGGGCCGGTGAGGAAGATGATCTTGTCGTCGAGCGTGCCGACCCAGAGCGGGATCGAGTGCGGTGATCCGTCGGGCAGGACGCTGGCGAGGTGGGCGATCGAGGCGCTCTCGACGGCGCGGCGTACGGCGGGGTTGAGCATGGTCGTACTCCTTCAGCGTGCGATCTCGTAGTGGAGGTGGGTGACGCCCGGGGCGGGGACTGCCTCGAGCAGGTTCAGGCGGATGTGGTTGGGGAGTTCCTGGAAGAACGGTCGGCCGGCGCCGAGCAGGATCGGGACCTGGTGCAGTACGAGCTCGTCGACGAGACCGGCTCGCAGCGCGGCGGTGACGGCGCCGCCGCCCATCAGGCCGACGTCCTTGCCGTCCGCTAGTTTGCGCGCCGCGGCGACCGCGTCCTCGATGGAGTTGGCAAGTGTCTGCTGCTCGCTGATCTCGGCGACCGGGCCGTGACTCAGTACGACCAGCTTGGCGTTCGGGTGCGGGCCGCCACCACCGAAGTGGCCGGAGTCGTCGTACGTCTTGTGGCCGGCGATGACCGCGCCGACCCGGCCGGCCAGTGCGTCGAAGACCCGGGCGCTCGGCGCGCTCAGCTTGAACCCGTCGAACTCCTGGCTCGGGGTGTCGCCGTCGAAGTACCAGTCGAACAGCATCGTCGCGTCTCCGAGGCCGCGATCCGGGCCCGAGTCACGGCCGGTGATGTACCCGTCGACCGAGACCGCCAGTGCGCAAATCACCTTGCTCATCCGTCATCACCTTCCGCTTTGAGTTCCTCGAAGAGACCGTAACATGCTGGAGTTCCCTCAGGGAACCCCAATTGCTAGACTGGTCGCATGCAGCGAACGGATTTCAGTGCGATGGCGTGCTCGATCGCGCGCACCCTGGACGTCATCGGCGAGGCCTGGTCGCCACTCATCCTGCGCGACATCTGGGTCGGCTTCTCCCGCTTCGAGCAGCTCCAGGCCGACCTCGGCATCTCCCGCAAGGTACTGACCGAGCGACTCAACCATCTCGTCGACCGCGGCATCATCGAACGCCGCGCGTACGACAACCGGCCGCGCTACGAGTACGTACTCACCGACCAGGGCCTGGAACTGGTCGACGTACTGATGGTGATGGTTGCCTGGGGCGACAAATGGCTAGCCGGAACAGCCGGCCCACCTGTCCTGTACCAGCACCACACCTGCGGCGAGATCACCCACGCCACCCTGACCTGCGCCACCTGCGGCAAACCCATCCACGGCGACAACATCAACCTCCTCCCGGGCCCCGGCGCCGCCGCCTAGCCGGCGGTCACTTGTGGGCGGCGAGCATGCGGAGGACTGCGGTGTTCACCAGGATGAGGATGAGGATGGAGAAGATCAGCAGGGCTACTTCGGCGGGGAGTAGGGCGATGCCCAGGCCGATGAGTAGGACGGGGATTGCCAGGCCCGCGTAGGCGATCAGGAACAGGGCGGCGAGGACCTCGCCGCGAGAGGACGGGTCTGCGAGGGACGCGGCGGTGGCTACGGCGCCGCGGAAGACCAGGCCTACGCCGGCGCCGGCGACCACGCCGCCGATGACGAAGAAGTACAGGTTCGGGATCAGGCCGCCGACCGCTACGGCGACCAGGCCGATCGACATCGCGATCAGGCCCAGGCGCAGCTGCGCGGGGCGGGACAGGCGGACGAAGACGACTTGGCTGGTGGCGCCCGCGATGAAGACCGCGAACGTGACCACGCCGGCGAGCAGCCGGGACGTGTGGTGCAGTACGCCGGCCAGGAACGTCGGCGCCAGCGAGGTGAACAGGCCGAAGATCGCGAACGCCGCGAAGGCGCCGATCGCCGACGCGAAGAACAGCGGACGCACCGACGACGGCACGGCGACACGCTGCGGACGGTACGCGGGCCGCTCCTCCAACCGCTCGACTGTCTCCGGAACCATCGCGATCCCCAGCGCGCTGATCAACAGCAACACCAAGAAGACCTCGTACGGGCGCTGTAGCGGCGCGTCGACGTACGTCGCCAGCAACCCACCGACCAGCGGACCGAACGCGAGCCCGCCCAGGTTCACCATGCTCGCGATCAACGCCGACCGCGCCGGATCCTCATCGGGACGCGCGATCTTCCGCAGCTCCGACAAGTGCGCCGTCGCGGTCGCGGTCAGCACACCGACCCCGACACCGCAGATGAATCGCGCCAGCAGCAGGCCCGGAACCGCCGGCCAGACCAGGAAGATCACCGCCGACAGGGCCTCCGCGAGTACGGCGAGCAACGCGACCCGCCGCCGTCCGAGCCAGTCGCTGACATGCCCGGCCAGGTACAGCGAGGCCATCACCCCGACCGCGTAACTCGCGAAGATCACCGTGATCACGTACGTCGGGAAACCGTCGCGCAGCTGGTAGATCGCGTACAGCGGAGTCGGGATCGTGGAGAAGGCCATCGTGGTGAGGAAGGCCGCCGCGATCACCCAGAACCCGGGGGCATGAGCGAGCCGGACGGCCCGCGTGGACGTCATGGTGGACATGATTCCAGCGTGCCGCGCGCGATCTATCGAGTCCAACGAAAGTTCTCGGATGCTCTTATCGCCAAATTCGATAAATTGAGTCTGTGGACAGCCGACAACTCGAGTACTTCGTCGCGGTCGCCGAGGAACTGAGCTTCACCCGCGCCGCGCGGCGGATGTTCACCGTGCAGTCCACGGTGTCGGCCGCCGTACGCTCCCTGGAGACCGACCTGAAGACGACCCTCTTCGACCGCTCGACCCGGCGAGTGGTGCTGTCGGCCGCCGGGCAGGCCCTGCTCCCCGAGGCGAAGGCCGCGCTGGAGGCGATGGACCGGGCCCGCGCCGCGGTCGAGGAGGCCTCGTCGGGCCTCCGCGGAAACGTCCGGATCGGTACGCTCGCGCGGCTCAGCCTCGTCGATCTGGCCGACCTGCTTGGTGCGTTCCACCGGAAGTACCCGCTCGTCGAGGTACAGGTCGCGACCTCGCCGACTGGCTCGAGCGGCCTCGCGGACGACCTCCGGCACGGCCGGCTCGACGTCGCGCTGCTCGGTCTGGCGCGACCGGAGTTGAGCGGTCTCGACGTCCGCGACATCGCGACCGTGCCGTTCGTCGCGCTCGTTCCGGCGGCGCATCGGCTGGCCGGCCGGGGCGGCGTCCGCCTCGAGGACCTCGCGGACGAACGGTTCGTCGACATGCCGCCCGGGTTCGGGAACCGGAAGCAGGTCGACCGGGCGTTCGACGCGATCGGACGGCCGCGCCGGATTCAGGTCGAGATCCCGGAACTGATCACGGTCCCCGAGTACGTACGGGCCGGCCTTGGCGTGGCCGTGCTTCCCGACGTGCAACTGGACGCCGAGCCGGGCGTCGCCAAGCTGCGGATCACCGGCACCGAGCTGGTCTGGACGCTGTCGGTGGTGACCGCCGAGCGCCGGCCGAGCAGAGCCGTGACCGCCTTGCTCGACCTGATCGGCGACTCGATCCGCACCGAAAGGCTGTACTTCTAGGCAGGTAGTTTGGGGCGCGTGGGTCATTGGGAGAAGGACGCGCCAGGAGTGATGGAGTTGCCGTCGGGCCGGCTGGTGCGCGGGCGTGGATTGCGGCGCGGTCCGGCGGCGGAGCCGTTCCCGACGTACGGCGTCTATCTGCTCGGCAGCGAGCCACCGGACGTGCCGTGGGAGACGCACTGGCTGAAGTGGCCGGATTTCCGGCTGCCGGCGGATCGCGCGCAGGCGCTGACGATCTTCCGCGCAGCACTCGAGCGAACCGGGACCGGCCGGGTAGAGCTCGCCTGCGGCGGCGGTCGGGGGCGTACGGGTACCGCGCTCGCCTGCCTCGCCGTACTTGACGGTGTGCCGTCCGACCAGGCGGTGGACTACGTGCGGAAGCACTACGACAAGCACGCCGTCGAGACGCCCTGGCAGAAGCGGTACGTGGTAAATCTGTTGACCCGGAGCTGAGGGATCGCGTTGGGTCAGAGGGTGACGATCGAGCGGAGCAACCCCGACCGACTGCATCCGACGCCTGGCTACCACCACGTGACCCGCGTCCAGGCCGACACCCTGATCTACCTGGCCGGGCAGTGCCCGCTGCAACCTTCCGGTGACCTGGCCGACGGCGGCCTCACCGGGCAGACCGCCCAGGTGATCTCGAACATCCTGACCGCCCTCGAATCAGCCGGCGCCACCCCCGAGGACGTCGTCCGCACGGTGATCTACGTGGCCAGCTCGAACCAGCCCGAGCTCGCCGACGTCTGGACGCAGCTCAACGACTCCCCACTCGCGCCGGCCTTCACGACCGCGAGCACCCTGCTCGGCGTCGCGCAGCTCGGGTTCCCGGGACAGTTGGTCGAAATCGACGTGACCGCGGCGCTGTGAACTCACCCGCGGAAGTCGTCGAGTACGACCCGCGGTGGCCGCTGTGGTTCACCGAGATCCACACCCGGCTGATGCCGTACCTGACCGGTCTTCCACACCGGGTGGAGCACGTCGGGAGTACGTCGGTGCCTGGTCTCGCGGCCAAGCCGATCATCGACCTCGACGTCGTCGTACCGTCGGCCGAGGTGGTCCCGGCCGCGATCGAGCGGTTGGCCGCCGCCGGTTACCGGCACGAAGGCGATCAGGGCATCCCTGGGCGCGAAGCGTTCGCGTTGCCGCCTGACGCGGTCCATTACCACCATCTGTATGTCGTTGTTGATGGCAACAAAGCGCATCGGGACCACGTACTGCTCCGCGATCACCTGCGGACGAACGCGGCCGATCGGGAGCGGTACGCCGCGCGGAAACGCGAGCTGGCGTACCTGCTCCGCACCGATCGGCCCGCGTACGTCGACGCGAAAGGCGCGTTGGTGGAGGAGCTGATTGCTAGTGCCCTGAGTTGGAAGTGCATTAAAGCTGGTGGTTCGCCCACAGCCGGCGACTCGGGTCGTACCGGCGCCTGAGGTCGGTGAGGCGCTTGTGGTCGCCGGGGTCGTACGCCTCCGCCACCTCGTCGGCGGTCAGGTTACCGACGCTGAAGTTGAGGGAGAGGCCAACGACCTCGGCGCGCCACGGCTCCAGCACCCGTCGGTGCAGTGGGGTTGCATCGGCTTGGCGCGGTGTCAGCACGGTCAGCGAGTACGCGGCGTCGCGGTGACCGATCGCGTTCGGGAGCTCCGGATCGCGCTCGAGCGCGCCGCCGAGGTGCCGGATGCCGATGATGCACATCCCGGCCGCGCCCGGGCCGGCGAGCTTGGGCAGGGTCGCCAGCGCGTCCGGATCGAGGCTGCTGAGCAGTACGTTGCGTGAGCTGTAGCTGTCGGGATGATCCGGCTCGGCGAAGATCGCGCCGGACTCGGCGTACGGCAGCTCGCCGACCGTGTCGATCGCCGGCGTACCGATCGCGCGCAGCGGCTCGATCAGCTCCGCGCCGCGGTCACCGAGAATCGCGAGCTGTACCTGCGCGACGTACTTCCCGCGAACCTGCTCCGGCACCTGCGGGAGGTCCGGGATCGGCAGGATCGCGATCGCGGAGGTGACCTCTTCCGGCACGGTCGCGGTCCACGCCCGCCACGCTTCCGGTACGGATGGGTGCTCGGCCAGGTCGAAGTACAGGCTGCCGCCGTACAACGTGGGTACGTCGAACAGCTCGACCTCGATGCCCGTGACGACGCCGAAGTTCCCACCGCCGCCACGCAGCGCCCAGAACAGGTCCGGGTCGTCCTCGGCGTTCCGGCGTACGCCGTCCGGAGTCACGACCTCGATCCGCCGCACGTGATCCGCCGCGTACCCGTACCGGCGGGCCATCAATCCGAGACCACCACCGAGCGTGTACGAGATCGCGCCGACCGCGGGCGAACTACCCGACAACGGCGCCAGGCCATGCGGCGCGGTCGCGGCGATGACCGCGCGCCAGGTCGCACCGGCCTCGATCCAGGCTGTCTTCCGCTCGGCGTCGACCGTCACGCCGTTGAAGCCACTGGTCGCGATCAGTACGCCGCCGTCGATGCCCGCGGTCAGACCATGGCCGGCCGCTTGGACAGCGAGCTTCAGATCGTGATCGATCGCGTACCGAACCGCCTCCTCGATCTCGGCGGCGCTCGTCACCTGGAAGATCACCTGCGGACGGTGCGGGTCGCGGCGCTGGAAGCCGAGTCGCGCCTCGTCGTACTCAGTGCTTGTCGTTGTCAGCATGTAGCTCACGCTATGAGCCCTTGCGGACAGGTCCTGTCCGCAAGCAACATTGGCTGGGTGAGTGAGCTGCCTGGTCGCCTGTTCCGGTTGCTGTCGTTGCTGCAGAGCCGGCCGGAGTGGTCGGGTCGTGAGCTCGCCGAACGGCTTGGTGTCACCGAGCGGACCGTACGCCGGGACGTCGATCGGCTGCGCGGGCTCGACTACCCGGTCACCGGCACGACCGGGACCGCGGGCGGGTACCGGCTCGGCCCGGGTACCCGGCTGCCGCCGCTGCAGCTGGATGACGACGAAGCGATCGCGGTCGCACTCGGCCTGGTCAGCGCGGCCGGCGGCGGCGTGACCGGGATGGCCGAGAGCTCGATGAGCGCGCTGGCGAAGCTGGAACAGGTGCTGCCCGCGCGACTCCGGCCCCAGCTCGCCGCGGTCGGTTCGGCCGCCGAAGCCGTGCCCCGGCCCGGCGTACCGCAGGTCGATCCGGGCGTACTCGCGGTCCTGGCGCGGTGTTGCCGGAACCACGAGCTCGTTGCCTTCGACTACCACGGGCGGCAGCGCGCGACCACGCGCCGACGAGTCGAACCGCATCAGCTGCTCACGCTCGCCTGGCGGTGGTACCTGCTCGCGTTCGATCCGGAACGAGACGATTGGCGGATCTTCCGGGCCGATCGGATCGATGCGGTGACACCGGTGCTGCATCGGTTCACCCCACGCGTGCTGCCAGCGGCTGACGCGCCGTCGTACCTGGTCGAATCGTTCCTGTCGGCGCAGTACCGGCACAGTGTCCGGCTTGCGGTCGAAGCGCCGGCGTCAGCGGTTACCTCGGCTTTCGAGGGTGTCGTGCGTGGCGTGGTCGAGCCGACTGGGCAGTCGTCGTGCGTGGTGCGGTTCAGCGCGGACACACCCGCGATGCTGCTGACGCAGGTGGCCGCGATCGCGGTGCTCGGGCCGTTCGTCGTGGAGCAGGCGACGGCGGAGACGGCCGCGCTGATCGCCCGGATCGGCGGTCAGCTCGAACACGCCTTTGTTGCCTTAGGCCACGATCAGGCCGATGCCGAGGGTGAGCACGCCGACCGCCAGTGACGCGGCGCCGAGCCAGAGCACCCAGATGAACTGGTTCGGCTGGGTCCGGTCCTTGCCGGCCGACGACGCGAAGAAGCCGCCGGACATCAGGATCGCCGCGATCGGTATCGCCAGCCGCGCGACCCAGAGCAGGAAACCGCCCAGGTTCGTCTGGTCGACGCAGAGCAGGCCGACCAGGCTGAGGATGACCAGCACGCCGGCATGCGCGTGCCCGGCCCGGGCGAAGTTCTTCTGGAAATCGGTCATCGGCACCTGGCCGCGGACGATCTTGGTCATGAAGTAGCCGCCGAACTGGATCGTCACGACGGTGAGCAGGATGACGCCGGCAAGAATCCGGGATGCGTCGCTCATGAGTACACGCTCTCTTCGACTGGTGTGGTGGTGCGGGTGTTCGCCGTCCGCGCTATCCAGAGTGCTACGGCCAGGTAGAGGATCTGCTCCGGGATGCGCTGCCAGAGCGGTGTCGCCGCGCCACCCGCGAACGGCACGTCGGCGACGGCGGCATGGATGTTGGCCGGAAGCAGGGAAACGAAGAGCGCCGCCAACGCGTACCCGGCCGGTCTGCGGGTTGCAGCGCGCAACAGTCCGACGGCACCGAGTAGTTCGAGTACGCCAGTGAGGTAGACGAGCGCACCGGCGTACGGGAGGAAAGGCGGGACCATTCGGACCATGTCGGCGTGGTTCGGCACCACCGTCACGGTGGACGGGACGAAATGCGCGCTCGCGGTGAACAGGAGCATCAGCGCCATCCCGTACGCCGCGCTCCCCGGCCAGGTCGCGAACCGGCGGACGCCGAGTACGCCCAGCCCGCGGAACCCCAGCGTCGCGAGGATCAGCACCAGGGGGATCATCCGTGTCATCTCCTTAATGGATAGCGAAGGTATCCGCTTATGGATACTGATACTATCCATCAGAGACAACAGGAAGGCAAGCGGATGCGAATCGGGGAACTCAGCAAGGCGACGGACGTCCCGGTGCCGACGATCAAGTACTACCTGCGCGAAGGCCTGCTGCCCGCGGGCGAGCTGAGCAGCCCGAACCAGGCGGCGTACGGCGCGGCGCACGTCCGCCGGCTGCGCCTGATCCGCGCGCTGATCGACCTGGCTCAGGTCCCGGTGGCGCAGGTGAAGGAGATCCTCAGGTCACTCGACAACGACACCGAATCCCTGCACGACCAGATCGGCCGCGCGCACCGCGCCCTCACCCCGCCCCGCCGCGTCACCACCACCCCCGAGGCCCGCGCCGCCGCGACCGCCCGCGTCCAGGCCCTGATCCACGACCGCCAGTGGTCGGTCGAACCCGACGCCCCCGCCCTGGCCACCCTGATCGACACGCTCGCCGCAATGGAAACCCTCGGCCAAACCAACCTCGCCGACCACCTCGACGCCTACGCCGACGCCGTCGAAACCTTCACCCAACTAGAAGTCGCATCCGTAACCACCAACCCCACCCGCGACCAACTAGCCGAGTCCGTAATCATCGGCACCATCCTCGGCGAAACCCTGATCGCGTCCCTACGCCTACTATCCCAAGAATCAACCTCAGCCACCCTGTGGAAACCCCGGTGACTCAGCCGTCGTGGGCCATGTCTACGAAGCGGGAGTAGTGGCCCTGGAAGGCGACGACGACGTCGGCCGTCGGGCCGTTACGGTGCTTGGCCACGATGAAGTCAGCTTCCCCCGGCCGCGTCGACTCCCGCTCGTACGCATCCTCCCGATGCAACAGAATCACCATGTCGGCATCCTGCTCGAGCGAATTATGTAGAGCGATTCCATTAGCGACGAAATTGTGCGTTCCCATAACCGTCGCATCGAATACTTCTTGCTCGCCGATGCTCTCAATGGAGACAATCGAATCCCAGAAGACGTCGTTAGTCGCCATCAATTCGAGGTCGGAAACATCCAAGATACTGGCGATATCGGCAAGGCGCTGCCGTGTCGGCGCGCCTGCAAACAGTCGACCCGCGTTCCTCCGGCCGAGCGCGGTCGCCAGTGCCGTCTTCGTCATTGCACGAGCATGCATCGCAGCCTTCACCTGATCCCAGACAGCAATTGGCACCGTATCAAGCTTTGGTGCAGCTTTGATCTGCCGCAGGTGGACCTGCACTTCTCGCACCTTTGCGCCACGCAAGCCGTGAACACCAATCTCATTGCAGAAACGCTGCTGGTTCTGCACGCCATCGATTGTCAAGTGGTAACAATCCCGATAGCCCGATTTCCGAGCCAGATGTATCCGGCTGAAGATGTTGTGGCGGAGGAGGAGGCGAGCGAGGTCGTCGATCAGGCGGCGGCTGGTGCTGGCGTAATAGATGCGGGCCTGACCCACCTTCGCGTCCCAGCGGATCGAGCCGTCGGTTGCCCACAGGTGGCGGATGAAGTGGGCGGTCTGCTCCTTGGGAAGCCCGAAGACGCCATCCGGGACGAACTTCTCGTGGCTGCGCAGGCCGAACAGTCCGAGCTCGTCCAGCCAGGCCGCGATCGGGTTCCGCTTACCGCGGGCCAGCCGGTACGGCGCCGGCAGGCGGAGCGTGGTCACGCGGGCGGCGGCGTACTCGTCGCGGATCGCGGTGATGCCGAAACGCCGCTGCGCCGCCTCGGCGACCGCGGTCAGATTCGCCTCGTCGATGCTCGCGTACCGGATCGGCTGACGCTTGACGAACGAACCGTCCCCCAGCAGATGCGCCAGGATCGTCAACTCGTCCTCGTCCCACGGCTGCGCCTGAAGCGGCGCCGGGACATGCCGAAGCGATCCGAGCCGGGCACCGGGCGCCAGCTCGCCGAGCGGCTTCCACCCGTCGTAGGTAAGGAACGGATGGTTCGCGGTCGCTTTGATCTCCCGGCCGGAGGCGAGCTTCAGCCGGAAAACCTCCTTCACCCCGCTGGGGAAGGCATGCGTGAGCGTACGCGGCACCAGCTTCAACCGGTCGTCGAGCGACCAGACCGGGATGTCGCGAGTGTCCGTCGCCAGCAACTCCCCCAGCGAGATCTCCGCGCCGGTGTCCGCCCGCAGCAACCGGGTGTCCGCGGTCAGGCAGCCGGATTCGCGGAGGTCGGAGGCCATGGGGCGTTTGTCGGAGCGTTGTTCGGAGCCTCGGTTCAGCTGGCAGATGGCTACTACGGGGAGTTCGAGTTCTTTGGCGAGGAGTTTGATGGAGCGGGAGAACTCGGAGACTTCGAGTTGGCGGGACTCCACCTTTTTGCCCGAGGTCATCAGCTGGAGGTAGTCGATGATGATCAGCTTGAGGTCGTGCCGCTGTTTCAGGCGGCGGGCCTTGGCGCGGATCTCCATCATGGTCAGGTTCGGCGAGTCGTCGATGAAGAGGGGGGCCTCGGAGACCTCGCCCATCTTGCGGGCCAGCCGGGCCCAGTCCTCGTCGGTCATCTTGCCGTTGCGCATGTGGTGCAGCGGGACCTTCGCCTCGGCCGAGAGCAGACGCATGGTGATCTCGTTGCGGCTCATCTCCAGCGAGAAGATGCACGAGGTCAGGCCGTGCCGGATCGAGCAGGAGCGGGCGAAGTCCAGGCCGAGGGTGGAGTTGTGGGTCGGGATCATCGTCTTGCCGGCCAGGTACAGGTGATCGGGGTTGTCCACCTCGACGCAGCGCACCGGCACGCTGTCCACCGGGTCGACCCACTCGAGCCGGCGCTCACCCTCACCGGTCAGCGCGGCCGGGAAGCCGTGGCCGGCGATCTGCCGCGGCGCCGAGCCGGGAATCGACGGGGTCAGACCGGGGCTGGCCGACATCGCCGTGTAAAGGTCGGCGGTGGTGCAGATGACCGGGCGGCCACCGTCCTCGACCCGCCACTGGTGCTCGGCGTCGGCGACGATCGCGCTGCCGTCGGAGAACGACAGCCGGAAGCACGGCCGGTCCACCATCACCTCGGTCGCGGCGACCACCGTGGTCGGCAGCCCGTCGGCGTCCAGCAGCTGGTCGCCGACCGCCACCTCGGCCATCGTGGTCCAGCCGGTCGGCGTCGGCAGCGCGGTGTCGAGCGCGAGCGCCTTGCCCATCGCGGGCCGGGCCGCGACGATGATCATCTGGCCGGGGTGCAGCCCGTTGGTCAGCTCGTCCAGGTCGGTGAACCCGGTCGGTACGCCGACCATCGCGTCACCACGGGAGTCGATCGCCTCGATCTCGTCGAGGGTGCCCTCCATGATGTCCTTCAGCGGCGCGTAGTCCTCGGCGGTGCGCTTCTCGGTAACCGAGTAGATCTCCGCCTGCGCCTCGTCGACGACATCGTCGACCTCGCCCTCACCCGCGTACCCGAGCTGGACGATCTTGGTGCCGGCCTCGACCAGGCGGCGCAGGATCGCCTTCTCCCGGACGATGTGGGAGTAGTAGCTGGCGTTTGCCGCGAGCGGGACCGAGGCGACCAGGGTGTGTACGTACGGCGCGCCGCCGATCCGGGCCATGTCGCCGCGCTTGGTCAGCTCGGCGGCGACGGTGATCGCGTCGGCCGGCTCACCCCGCGCGTACAGGTCGGTGATCGCGTCGAAGACGCTCTCGTGCGCCGGCCGGTAGAAGTCGGTGCCGCGCAGGGTCTCGATCACGTCCGCGATCGCGTCCTTGCTGAGCATCATCGCGCCGAGCACGCACTGCTCGGCGGCCAGGTCCTGCGGTGGGGTGCGGTCGAAGCCCATCGCCGGGCCGCGCTCTTCGTGGCCGTCGTCCTGGCCCCCGCGGAACTCCGCCACGCTCACTTCGCCCGACCTCCTCGTTCGCCGCTGCCCCAGACCACCCGCGAGCCGAAACCACCCGCAAGCCCGGTCACTCGCAAGCCGACCACCCGCGAGCCGGGTTCGAACACCTGCTCGAACCATAGTCAGGCCCGCCGACAGTTTCCGGCGCTGACTCCGGCACCAGCCTCGCGACCGTACGCCGGTCCCGTCGCCGCTGGCCACTTGGACGTCCACAGGGGGTGTGTACGAACCGTGGATAACCCCGGACCAGGCTGTGCACAGGTTGGGCACAACCCTGTGGATAACTGGGGACAACAACTAATAACCTGGCCCTGACCTGCGGTTTCTCCAGTTCACAACTGTGGAGAAGAAAAAGTACGAGACGAATTTCCAAGACCCGCCGCCAGCCTGGGCCAGGGCGTCAGGACTTGGGTGTGATCGGCCCGATCGGGATGCAGTTGTCCTCGGCGGTTCGGCGGGTCGGCCTCCACCCGGATCAGCAGGGCCACCGCCTTGGTCCCTCCGGAGTCGTTCTTGCCGGCTGAGGGCGTAGTACTGGGCGCACCAGATGCTGCTGCCGAACTGCCCCCACTCTCGACGGGGGCCGGCTTGTTCTTGACGGCCAGTTCATCAGCGGCACCGCATCGTGGCGGGAGCCACGGCTTGGTCACCGGACCGCCGTTCCCCGGAGCCTCTGGGTAACCTGCCTCGGTGAGACCTCGACGATGGGTGCCGGCGCAGGACCGGGAGATCCTCCGGCTGGCCGTTCCGGCATTCTTCGCCCTGGTCTCGGAACCGTTGATGCTGCTCGCGGACTCCGCGATCGTCGGCCATCTCGGTACGCCGCAGCTGGCCGCGCTCGGCGTCGCCGGCACCATCCTGCAGACCCTCGTCGGCGTCTGTGTCTTCCTCGCCTACGGCACCACCTCCGCGGTCGCCCGCCGGATCGGCGCCGGCGACCACAAGGGCGCACTCGCCCAGGGCATCGACGGGCTGTGGCTGGCGCTGGTCCTCGGCGTCGTACTGGCGCTGCTCGGCGTGCTCCTCGCGCCGCACGCGATCGCCGCGTTCGAACCGTCACCGGACGTCGCGGACTACGCGGTCACGTACCTGCGGATCTCCTGCATCGGCATCCCGTCGATGCTGCTCCTGCTGGCCGCCACCGGCGTACTCCGCGGCCTCCAGGACACCCGGACCCCGATGGTCGTCGCGATCACCGCCAACCTCGCCAACATCGGGCTGAACGTGCTGCTCGTGTACGGCCTCCACCTGAACATCGCCGGCTCCGCCCTAGGCACCGCGCTGGCCCAGACCGGCGCCGGCATCGCGCTCGTCGTGGTCGTGGTCCGCGGCGCCCGCCGGGACGGCGCCAAGCTGCGCCCCGACCGCGCGGGCATCCTCGCGTCGGCGCAGCTGGGCGTACCGCTGATCGTCCGTACGCTGACGCTGCGGGCCGCGATCATCCTGCTCACCTTCGTCGCCACCGCGCTCGGGACCACCTCGGTCGCGGCGCACCAGGTCGCGTTCACGCTCTGGTCGTTCCTGGCGCTGGCGCTGGACGCGATCGCGATCGCCGCGCAGGCGCTCACCGGCCGCGCGCTCGGCGCCGGCGACGTGGCCGGTACGCGGGCCATCACCCGCCGGATGATGTGGTGGGGCCTGTTCTCCGGCCTGATCGGTGGCCTCGCGCTGTGGGGTCTGCGCGATGTGTACGTCCCGTGGTTCACGAGCGATCCGGACGTACGCCGTACGCTCGCCGCCGTACTGATCGTGGCCGCGCTTTGGCAGCCGGTGAACGGTGTCGTCTTCGTCCTGGACGGCGTACTGATCGGCGCGGGCGACGGCCGGTATCTGGCCCTGGCCGGGGTGATCGCCTTGGTGCTGTACGTGCCGCTCGCGCTTCTGGTGCTCTGGTTCGGCGGCGGAATCGTCGCGCTGTGGTGGGCATTCGGCGGGTACATGCTGCTGCGCTTCCTGACCCTGACCACCCGCGAACGGCGCGACAATTGGCTGGTCACAGGCGCTGTCCGCTGACCCTGCGGTACGGCATCTTTAGCCGGTAAGGAAGGGAGCGGCATGCCTGACACCGACGACGACCAGTTCGTTTCGCTCGACCCCGCGCAGCAGGAGCAGGGCGACGACGACACTGAGGCCGCCAGTGAGCGGCGGGCCACTCGTGAGCGGCAGGCCGCGCGGGCGCGGGCCGAAGCCAACCAGCGCCCGGCCGCCGACCGGACCAGACTGGACGCCGAGGAAGAGCAGGAGCGCCTGGACGAGGAGGCCGATGAATCGCGGGAGGACGAGCTCGAGCTGATCGCCGGCGAAGAGGCGGAGCTGGCCGAGCGGCGCCGCCGTGAGGCGCTCATCGACGAGTCCACGCGGGCCCAGGAGATCGCCTTCGCGAACCGCGCCGCCGAGGAGCGGGTCGACAATGAGAAGCTCGGCGCGGCCGGTCAGGCCCGGGAGCGGGTCGACTGGCACCGTGGCCACGACGAGCTCGACCGGGCCGCCGCCGAGCCGGATGCGCCCGGCGCCGACGCGCTCGCCGCGGAGGGCCGTGCCCACATGCGGGCCGGCCGGGACGAGTACTACCGATCCGAGGAGGCGTACGGCCGCGCCGCGCGGGCGGGCGCCGACGAGGCAGACCACCGCGCCGCTGCCGAGGACCAGCGCCGGGAGGTCGACGAGGCCCAGCGGCCTGCCCACGAAGCGGTCCGGAACCTACCGGGCGACGCGCCCGAGGCACAGCTCCCACAGGACCGCAGGCACCTCACGGCCCGCGGCAAACGCAACCAGCAGAAGAACAAGCCACGGAACCCCGCCAGCGAGTGGGACCTGGACCTCTAACAGCGCTCCAGACGGCTGCTGGTGATCCGGCCGGACCGCTATCCCGCCGGCTTCGACGGTGCGGGCTGCAGGTTCTGGGTGTGGATGATCAGCAGGTTCGCCGCGACCACCACGACGAACGCGACGCCGAGCAGCGGGTGCCTCAAGCTCCACAGGGCCGCACCCGCCAGGCCGAAGACCAGGACCTTTACCGTCCAGCGCAGCGCCGGCGTGGTGCGCCGGGCCGTCGGCGCCGCGAACAGTCCCCAGCCGATCGCGGCAACCAGCGGCAGTCCGAGTGCGAGCAGCCAGCGGGTGGCCGTCGTACCCCCGGTCTCCCAGCCCCACCAGGCGAAGACGCCCAGGGCAACCAGCTCGACCAGGAAAGCCAGTAGCAGGTTGCCCCACCGCCACATGATCAGAGGCCGCACATGGTCAGATGCCGACGCTGGGCTGGCGCTGGTCGAAGAACAGACCCGCCGGCGGCTCCTGCACCGGAAGCGGCGGGATCGGGTAGTCCGTGTGCGTGTTGTTCCGGCAGGCCGCGAACGGGCCGTCCGGGTCCAGCAGCGCCATCATGTGCGGGTCGGCGTGGTCACGCCACCAGACCGACATGCCGGTCGCCGGGTCGAGCCGCAGGTGCTCCCAGGCCCGCCAGATCGAGTCCAGCCGGCTCAGTGCCTCCGCATGCCGGTACCACTCCGGGCACCAGATGAACTGCTGCCCGAGCCGGCGCGTGTACAGGTAGATCAACCGGTCTTCGACGAACGCCGCGACGTGCGGGTAGAAGAGCTCCTGTTCACCATCCACCGCGGTTGTCTCCCTCGTTCTGCTCCCAGACCGGCCGCTCCGGGCCACGCTGCGCCGGCGGCTGTTGCTGGCTACCCGCGGACACCCACGGGTTGTTGCTGACCGGCACCTTCGACGCCGCTCCCGGATCGTACTTCGCCAGCGACGCCTTCACCGCACCGGCGTCCGGACGGGTGAACCACGGCACCGTCTTCACCAGCGTGGCCGGGATACCGGACGGGAACACGACCGCACGCCCCGGTGGCATCGCGGCCAGGTCCGAGACCTCCATGATGTTGTGCCGCTGCATCTGCTTGCTGGTACCGCGCTTGCCCTCGTTGTACGAAACCGAGTTCGAGCTGATGTCGTAGTCACCGATCATCTTGCTCAGGTTCTCCAGGAAGCTGGAGTCCGCGGCACCACCGCCGTACACGCGGATGTTCGCCGAACCCCACAGCTTCTGCATGCCGTGGTCGCCCCAGCACTCCTGGCCCTGCGCCCAGGACTGCAGGATCGTCATCAGCACGATGCCGCGGGAACCGAAGTGCGAGTACAGGTCGGGGAGGTTCTTCCACCGGCACACGTTCGCGGCCTCGTCCAGTACGCCGACCAGCGGGCTCGGCATCCGGCCCATCGGACAGCCGCGCGCGTACTGCTCGGCTGCCTCGACGACGGCGACCGTCAGCGCGGTGACCAGCGGACCGGCCGTACCGGCGCCCTCCTTGGAGAGGCTGTACAGGGTGCCGCCGTTGCGGACGAACTCGTGCGGGTTGAACTGCGGCCGGTTGTCGTTCGGCCCGTTCGGGACGACCCAGCGGGTGACCTTGCGGTTGACCAGGAACTGGGCGCTCTGCTGCGCCGTACCGTACACACCCGCGCGCTGCTTGTCCGGCGCGTTGATGACACCGGACAGGGCGTCCGCGGAGAGCTGCAGACCCGGGGTGTTGCGCAGGATGCGCTCCGGCTCGTCGTTGCGCTGGTCGGCCAGCCAGCTGTACACCTGGGTGATCGGCCGCTTCGCCACCGCGGCGGCGAGCAGCAGACCAGACAGCAGGTCCGTACCGGCGGCGTCGAAGAAGGCGTCGGTCTGGGCGGTCAGGTCACGCTGCGAGGCGACGAAGTGTTCGGCGAGCTCACGGGCCTTGGTCTCGTCGGTGATGTAGGTCAGCGGGTTCCACCACCAGGTGTTCGGCTCCTCGCAGACTTCCTGCGGGTCGAACACCCAGACCGGGCCCTTCTCCAGGCGCGGTCCGCGGGTGGCGTCGACGATGTCCCGCTTGTTCGAGGTGGCGATGACACAGCCCGGCGCGTCCAGGATCGCCGGCACGGCGCGGGACGTGGTCTTACCGGTACGCGGACCCCAGATGTCGACGTGCATGTCCTCCCAGTTGCCGAAGACATCCACATTGTCCCGGACGGTCCGGCCGATCATGATGCCCGGACCGGCATGCCCGGCGCCGAGCTGGTTCGCCTTCTCCTGCGCGCCTTCGCGGGTCAGCTTGTAGATCTCGGACCGCTTCGACATCAGGTGCGCCTGCCGGTCGACCCGGCCGATGGACTGCTGCTTCTTGCGGACCAGCATCCAGCCACCGACACCCAGACCGGCCACGACGATCAGCTCGAGCAGCAGCATCCCGGTAGCCGCGCCGGACCAGACGAGGCGGCCCTTGATCAGCTCGGCCAGCGCCATGAACGGCTGTGGCACCGGGCGGGTGTTGTTGACCGCGGCGGCGACCTTCAACGCGCCCCAGACCGACAGCATCACCAGGCCGAACAGGCCGACGCCGATGAAGACCAGGATCGACTCGGCGGACAACCCGCCCGGACCGGTGCTCTTCTTCCCTTGTGCCATTACTCGTCAACTCCCGTTCGGGCGGCCAGCCGGGTGGTCGGATCGGGCGGCGGCAACAGCGCCGGGTCGTCCAGGCTGTACTGACCGACGACCTCTTCGGTACCGTCCGGCGCGACCTCCACCTTGAGCGGCTTGCCGTCGTCGCCGGTCGTCCACAGCTTGTTGGTGTCGTTGATCTCGCGCTCGACCGAAGTGAGGCCGACGTGTACGGGGATGCCCGGCCGGCCACCGACCTTGACCAGGAAGTTGCCTCGTCCAGGTGGTGCCGTCTCCTGACCGGTGGCCGGATCCCAGGCCGGCGGGTCCTGCCAGCCGATGAGCATGTTCTGCTCCTCCTGGGACATCGGCACGACCTCGGTCAGGTTGTCCATCTCGGCCCGCGGCAGACCACCGCAGATGACCATGCCGGACCGCTCGACGAATCCCTTCGCCTTCATCCGGTCCTCCGGCGCCTCCAGCGCCAGCAGGTCGGACATGGTGTGCGAGATCATCGCCATCCCGACACCACGCTGCCGGTTCAGCCGGGTCAGCGCGTCGACGCGGTCGACCAGACCACGGCCGGCGCGCAGCACCCGCCAGAGCTCGTCCAGGATGACGAAGTAGTGCCGCCGCGGCTCCAGGCCCGCGTCGGCCAGTGCTTGCGCGACCGCGACCGCGCCGAACCCGTACGACCAGCAGGCCAGCAGCACCGCGGCCTGCAGGTTGGTCTCGGAGTCGTCGATGTTGGACACGTCGAACACGACCGGACGGTCCATCTGCATCGGGTTGTCGGTCTGCTCGGAGAAGATCTCACCGAGCCGGCCACCGCCGACCAGACCGATCAGCGAGGCCTCCAGACCTTCGGTGATCTGCCGGTACCGGTCCAGGCTGCCGCGGTCCAGCGCCACGTTGCGGACCCGGTCCGGTGCGTCCTGGACGACCTGGAGCAGGTCGCGCAGCACCGGCGTCCCTTGGAACCGCTCGTCCAGGACCTTCAGCGCCTCGTCGAGGATGGTCTCCTCGCGGTCGTTCGGCGGCTGCGAGCGCATGATCGAGATCAGCGCCGACACCATCGTCTGCCGGCGGCCGTGCGCGTCCGCCTGGATCGCCTCGCGGGCCTTGCCGGTCAGCCGCAGCGCCGCCTCCCGCGACTCGCCCGGGTCGAGTACGTTCAGGTGCCCACGCCCGCGACCGAGCTGGATCACCTGACCACCGAGCGCCTCGATCAGGTCCTTGTAGTCGGGTTTCAGGTCACCGAGCACCAGCGGCATCACGCCGTACCCGGCCAGGCCGAGCGCCATCCGCCGGGTGATGGTGGACTTGCCCAGACCTGGCTTGCCGAGCACGAACATCGACGGGTTCGAGATCAGTTTGGCCCGCATGAACCAGCTGATCGGGTCACAGCACATGGTCGCGCCGGACAGGATGTTCCGCCCGATCGGTACACCGACCATCGGGCTGCCGGTACCGGCGCCGAACGGCCACATACCGCAGACCTGCACCGTCGTACCGCGCCACTCCGCCGGTGCCTGCAGGTACGTCGAGTAGCCACCGCCCGGACCCGGCCAGCCGCGCGGCATCGGGCGCTTGCCCCGCCGGCTCGGATCGACCGGCTTCTTCTCCTTCTTGCTCACCGTGCCTCCCCAGAAGTCACTGAGCGAATTCGGATCACGGGGCTTGTCACAAGGCTGGTCACAGGGCTTCCCGCAGCCCGGCCGGAACGGCCAGGTGGCTCTGCAGTACGACACCCAGCGGCAACGCGGCCACGAACGCGGAGTCCTGCGAACCGTACGACTGCCGGAGCAGAACTCGCGCCGTGGCGCCGAGGTTGTCGATGGCAGCAATCATGTCCGGAATCTGCTCGGCCGACATCACCGTGCCGGTCACGACCATGCCGAAGTTGACCAGCCCCGCGCCGCGGGCCTCTTCCTGCGCGGTCCGGTCGGCAGCGCGGGCCTCGGCCATGTTGCGTGCCGACGGCCGGCTCGACGTGGTGGCGCGGAACGACGCGTTGCGCTTGTCGGCCTCGACCATCCGGGCCGAGGTGGCAGCGTCCAGCGGGCGGTACAGCAGTGTGACGCGCTTGCGGTCGATGTCCGGGTGCGGCGCGACCAGCTGGGACAGCACCGACGAGAACACCTCACCACGCGGTGCCTGCGACATCTGCCAGGTCACCGACCAGGCAGAGTCGTGCCGGTACTTGTCCCAGAACGCCTGCGCGCCGGACGGGCCGACGTCGGTCCACTGCAGCTCCGGCGCCATGCCCTGGCTCCGGGCCTCGTCGATCAGTACGGCGGACGCGGGGTCGTACGCGATCCGGACCGCCTCACACAGCTCCTGCGCGGTGACGGGACGGGCCGCACCGGCTCCGGTGGCGTTGAGGCTCTGGGTCAGCGCGGGCAGCCGGGCGGCGAGCTCTCGGCCCATGTCGTCTTCCTTGCGGCGCTTGCCGCTGCGGTCAGTGCCCTTGAAGGTCAGCGCGACCCGGGCCGACACCAGCGCGGATCCCACCGGGTAGCTCTGCACCACCTCGGTGAGCATCGCCCGGGCGATCGCCGGCGTCCCGTCCTGCATGTTGTTGCTGACCTCGCGGCGCAGCCGGATGCCGGTGTCCGGAGCGCTCTCCACCGTCACCGATGCCGCCACCACGCCGGGCTCGTGACCGAGCGACGCGAGCCACTGGCCCCAGTGCGCGACCCAGACGTCGACCTGGTCCTCATCGACCAGCGAGGCACCGTCCGGCTCGGCGTTGATGACCACCGTGAAGTGCCGGGTGCTGGGGTAGTACAGCAGCGCGAACGGGCGCCCGTACGAGTCCTGGTACTCGCTCAGCTGGGAGGCGGCGGCCAGACCTGGAAGCTGGAACTTGCCCCAGGGGGTCCGGCCGAGCGGTCCGGAGCGGTAGTTGTTGTGCTTCGCCATCTTTGCCCGTTGCCATCCAATGCTGGTCGAGAGCCGCTGCAGCGCGGACTGTCCGTGCTTGTCCTTGGTCATCAGCATCAGCAGCAGGATCGCGACGATGAAGATGGTCACGATCGCCGCGATCAGCCCGGCCGCCATCATCATGATGATGGTCATCACCAGGCCGCCCATCATCAGCATGGTGCCGAGCGTTCCCAGGCCGGCGATGCCCGCGGAGGCGGGCTGGCGCCAGTTGCCGTAGGTGCGAGGTGCGCGTCGTACGTTGTCAGCCGCTGCCACTTGGTCCGTCCGGTGGTGGTGGAGGTGGTTGGTTGTCGTTGAATCTCTGGTTGTCGCGACCACGGTCGCGGACCTCGTCGGCGCTGCCGGTCGGGCCCTGGCTACCGCCACCCGGGCCGCCGCTTTCGGAGCCGGCGTCCATGGCGTTGTTGTCGGCGCCCTCGGACGCCGCCGTCCGGCCGGCCTTCTGGAGGCCCTTCTCGACGGCCACGAAGGCAGCGACCGGAGCGGCTACCGCGGCTGCCGGGCCGGCCGCCGCGGCACCGGCGCCCGCACCACCCGCACCCGCACCCGCGCCGGCGGCCGCGCCTTCGCCACCCGCGGCGGCACCGGCACCTTCACCACCGGCCGCGGCTTCACCGCCACCGGCGCCAGTGGCTTCACCACCGCCACCACCGCCACCACCGCCGCCTCCACCTCCGCCGCCTCCGCCGCCACCGCCGCCGCCCTGGGACTGTTGCGGCGCGCGGCCGACGTTCTGGGCGCCGTCCGGCCCGCCACCGTCGTCGCCACCCTCCTGGCCGGCCTTGTTGGCCATGTCGCCCATCTTGCTCACCAGCGGACCGGCCATCTGCGCCGCGATCATGCCGGCCCCGGCACCGCCGGCGGTGGCCGCCACCATCGGCACGATGAACCGCATCAGCGCCGGCAACGCGAACAACGCCAGCACCAGCATGGTCAGACCGGTGACCATGTTCATCAGCTGATTGCCGACCTTCGAGGGATCGGAGAGGTCGAAGGACAGGTCACCGTTGTTGGTGGTCAGCCGGATCGCGGTGGCGTACACGATCGCGGCCACCGGTTTGTACAGGATGAACGCGAAGATCCAGGAGAGTATTCGCTTGAACCAGCTTCGGCCCATCTCGGTGTTCGTCGCCGCGGCCGCGATCGGCAGTACGCCGAGCAGCAGGATCAGCATCGCGCTGCGGACCACCATCAGCACGATCTGGATCACCCCGGCGACGATGCAGAGGATGCCGATCGTGAGCATGATCCCGATCCCGATCGGTGAGCCCGCGATCGCGGCCACCGCGGCGAAGCCGAGCAGGGTCGTCATCACCTTGCCGAACTGCGTCGCGCCGCCCGCGCCGATCCCGCAGGTCCAGCCGTTACCGGACGTCGTCAGCGCCGTGGTGACCAGGCAGTCGGAGAACTTGTCACCGGCCGCGATCAGCGCCTGCGCGACCGCGATGGTGAAGGCCGACGCGATCGCGAGCGTGATCAGCGACCGGAGGATGTCGCGAGCCGCTTCACCACGATGACTCCAGGCCATCTGGATACCGGCGACCAGCAGGCCGATCATGGCGACGAAACCGACGATGAAGCTGGTGTGCTCCCAGATCCAGGCCACCGAACCGGTCTTGGTGTCGTCGGCACCCGCGACGGCCGGCGTCGGCACGTAGATCCAGAACGTCGCGATCGTGCTCATGATCGTCCCGACCGCCGTGCCGACAGCGTCGAGGATCGGCTGGAAGATCAATTGGATCACCTTCGCGACAAAGGGAGCGAGCACTTCCGAGATGTACTTGAAGAGCGTCGAGACCCAGCTGAGCGGAATCATGTCAGGATGTCCTTGGCGAGACGAACCGGAGCAGGGCCGGCAGCGCGACGACTGCCATGATCATCATCGTGATACCCATGACGATCTTGAGGGTCTGCGAGGTACCGTCCGGCGCCGTCCCGCCGGCCGGGTCCGGCGGTGACATCAGATAGATCGCGGTGGCGTAGATCAGCGCCGCGACCGGTTTGTAGATGATGAATCCGGCCAGCCAGCCGATCGCCTTCTTGAACCACATCATGCCCATCTCGGTGTTCGTCGCCGCGGCGGTCAGCGGCAGTACGCCGACCAGCAGCACGAGCATCCCGTACCGGACGATCATCAGCGCCAGCTGGATGATGGCGGTGATGACCATCAGCACGCCGACGCAGATCACCAGCATGAAGCCCATCAGGTTGCCCGGATCCTTCAGCGGATCCACCATCTTCTCGGCCAGCGACTTCGCGAACGAGTGGCCGTTGGTGTTCAGCGACTGACCGATGATCCAGGCCGAGAAGTCGTCCGCGGCCGCGATCAGCGTGCCGGCGAAGAGCGCGCCGGAGAACGACACCACCACCATCGTCAGCAGCGACTTGAGGATCTCCTTCAGCGGCTCACCCCGGTGCGAGATCGCCATCTGGACCGCGCCGACGATCACCGCGATGAACGCGACCACGCCGAGGATGTAGTTGGTGTGTACCTGGATGAAGTCGACCGGGCCGCTCTGCGCGATGTCCGGCGTCTTGATGTAAACCCAGAGCAGGCCGACCGCCTTCAGCACGTCCTCGACCGCCGCCACCACGACCGCGGTGATGGCGTCGAAGATGAGCTTGAAGAAGCCGCCGAAGGCCTGGTTGACGGCCTCGCCGAGGGCCCGCTCGATGCAGCCCTTCCACTCCGTCGGGAGCCAGCAGTTGAGGGCGATCACGAGGCACCACTGAACCTGACGTAGCCGTTCAGTCCGGACAGGATGTCCGGACTCACCTGTCCGTTGAAGGAGCCGTCCTCCTGCAGCTGCACCCGCCAGTCGCCGTGCGACCACACCATGGTGATCGGCAGCGCGCCGATGCCCTTGTTCTCGAGCTCGGCGGCGATCTGGATGAGAGCGCGGCCGGGGGTGTAGTCGAGCACCTTGAAGCCCGCGAACTGCACGTTGACCTGTGCCTGCGGGGTGGCCATCTCCTGCTTGAGCCCGGCGATCGCCTTGGCCCGGCCCGGACCCGGCATCGTGCGGGTCTCGAGTACCTCGATGCCGATCTGCTGGTTGCTGACCTGACCGAGCATCACCATCGCCGCGAGCACCGCCCCGGTCGGCGAGTGCGCGAAGCAGGATCGGACGCCGGTCGACGAGGTCGTCGCCGGCCCACCGGCCGCCTGCAGCGGGATCAGGATGTCACCCTCGAACGTCCAGCTGACGGCCGGCGGCGCGAGCAGCCGCGGGATCGCCTGGTCCGGCTTCGGGTTGTTGCAGCCGCCGGTGCTGTTGTTCGGAGGTGGTGGTGGGGTCGGCCGGGACGAGTTCGAGCTGGACGGCAGCTCCGTCGGTGTGGCGGGTGGCACCGACGGCTCGCGGGTGGGCTGCCCGGAAGGTACGACCACGCTCGGCGAAGTGCTCGGCTGGGCACCCGGCTGACCTGTACGGCCCGCCAGGACCCACACCACCCCGCAGACGACGACCGCGCCGACCACGATCACCGCGGCGATGAAGCCGCGCTGTTGCCAGAAGCTTCCGTTCTCGCCGGCATCGTGGTCACCGCGGCCGGAATCGGGGTCCTTCCTGAACAGACTCACGGCCTATCAGTCTCCGGGTTCTCGAGGCGGTGCGGGGCGGGGATCAGGTCAGGGCGTTCACGAGCATCGACGCGGACCCGATCACGATGCACGCAGCGAGTACCCAGCCGAGCCGGGCCGCGTGTTCGCCACCCTCACCGCGACGCTGACCGACGGCCATCATCGCGCCGGCGATCACGATGCCGACCAGACAGATACTGAACGCGATCCAGGTCACCCAGCCGATCACCTTGTTCAGCTGAGTGCCCATGTCACCTGGCGGGGCCGTACCCGTGCCCGGGTCGTCCACGAGCGGGATCTGGCTCATTGCTTCCGAGATCACATGTGCCAACATCATTGGGGTTCAAGCCTTTCAGTACGGGGCGGGGTAGTCCGCTGGGTTTGACGCGCGAAGTGCGTAGATGGATTCAAGTACTTCGAAAACCTCGTCCGGTGTGTTGTCAGGGGTGGGAGCCTCCCCTCGGCGCCACTCCTCGATCCAGGGGATGTCCCAGACCCGGGGCACCCCGCCACCGACGATGTCGGCGAAGTCGTCCAGCACCCGCGGCAACCGGCCCGGCGCGTCCGCGATCAGCACCAGGCCGAGCACGGCGACGCCCTGGACGACACCCGAGGCCCATTCGATCGCGGCCCGCTGGGCGGCCCGCAGGCCGGACCCGTGCGTCCGGGCGACCAGGATCACCGGGGTCGGCACCGGCGGCGGCGGAATCGGCCACCGATGGGCGGCTGCCCGGGTGCCGGGCAGCAGCTGCGACATGGTGGTCTCGCCGGCACCGCCGTGCACCCCGACCCACCAAAGGGTGTCGGCGACCGGAATCGCGAACTTGGGCAGGCGCTGGTCCTCCGCGGGCGCCGGCACCCCGTGCTGCGGGGCGGACGGCCCACGCGGGGTGAGGTCCGGCTGAGGCGCGGGGCCAGGCGACGGCTGTTGCGGACCCGGAGTCTGCTCCCGTGTCCACGGATTCTGCGTCATGGCCCCTCCTCTCGCGGTGCGTCACAGGCAGTCGCCCACCGTATTCTCTCGCTTTCCAGGTGTACTTTCGTGACCCATCCACAGGCGAGGATGTTTCTACCCCCTTGTCGGGGTCAGTCGAGCCGCCGGGCTCGCGTGGTTTCTGCGTGCCCGGATTCCGTGGCATGCCTCGTGCGGTGGCCATGCTAGAACGAGGACGTCCGAGTCCGGTGAACGAGGGAGTTCTGTGGCGGGAATGAGAGGTCATCGTGGCTGAGAAGATCCCCTCCTGGCCAAAGGTCACGATTCGGCTGTACGACGACCACAACGCCGAGGTGAAGATCGCCGGGCGCAGTCACCCGGTCAATCACCACGATCCCCGCCAGGCCGCCATCCAACTGGTCAGCGAACGGGCCGCGCAACTCGGCCGCGCGGTCAAGGCGACCGCAGTCGAGGCCGACGGTGCCTCCTGGCCGCTGATCATCAACCCGGACGGCTCGGTCGAGGCGGTCGAGGCCGAGGGCGGCCGGGGGCGCGGTGGGCGCGGCGGCGGTGGGAGCAAGCCGATCTGGCCGATCATCGTGGCGGCGGTGGTAGCACTCGCGCTGATCGCCGGTACGGCGGTGTACCTGTTGGTGCTCCGTAAGCCGTCCGGTCCGCCGAAACCGAGCGTCTCCCCGACGCTGCCGTCGCTGCCCGCACCGATCGTCACGCCGGATCAGTTCGTGGCCCGTCCGGTGCCGCCGGGCTGGTCCAAGGAGGCCGGCTGGACTGTCGACATCATGCCGAACACGACACCCGCCGTTTCACCGGACGGCACCGAGGTCGCGATCCTGACCGTCGACCAGAAGCTGGCCGTGTTCGACGCCAACGGCAAGGTGCTCTGGCAGGACACGCTGCCCTCCCGCACCAGCAACCCGGTGTACACCACGATCGACTCCAAGCCGGCGCTGGTCGTCACCACCGAGGACACGCTCTATTACTGGCCCGGCCACGGCGCCCTTCCGACCGCGATCGAGCTGCCGAACTCGTCGGCGGTTCAGTTCTTCGGTACGTCACCACTCATCACCCTGGCCGCCGACGCCGGGAACAGCGTGATCTCGGGCGGTCAGCTCAAGTCCGTACAACCGAAGCGCCGTGACTCGACGGTACTGCTCGCGGAGGGCGACCGGGTGCTCTCGGCCCGGTACGGCGGCCCGCTGTACTGGGATCAGCCAGGCAAGGACCAGAAGCCGGTCAACCTGGCCGGACCGAAGGACAACAAGGGTCTGGATCACATCGTCGCGGCCAGCCCAGGACTTGTTCTGGCGCTGTGGAAAACCGGTGTCGCCGACACCGTGATCCCGGTGGTGCACTCGTCCGCGACCGGCGCGGTGGTAGCGAGTTGCAAGGCGGCGCGGATTCAGGACGCGGAACGCTGGCAATGGGTCCCGGACAACGCCCGCAAGGTCGCCGCGTGGGGCGCCTGCCTGATCAACTTCACCACCAAGACATCAGTGACGATGCCCGGCTTCCAGCCGCTCTCGATCAGCGGAACCACGGTGTACGGGATGAACGGCAGCGAGATGGTGACAACCATCCCGGGCAGCGCCGCCCACCAGATCCCCGACAACACCGCCCGCCCCTGGGGCATCGTCGGCAACCACGCAATCGTCGTCCAGGGCTCCTACCTCTACGCCCTGAACAAGGCCAGCTCATGACCGCAAAACCACCCGCCCCAACGCCCCCAGGACACCAAAACCCCCAACCACAGCAGTTCCCTACCACTGCACCCTCACCCCAACCACCACAAGCCCCTCAGACAGAGCGAGTAGCCCAGGCGGCGCAACCGGCTCAGCGTGAGCAGGCGTCTCAGGTGGTGCAACCGGCTCAGGTGGCTCCGGTGGTGCAACCGGCTCGGGTCGTGCGGGTGGCTCGGGTTTTGGTGGTTGGGGTGGTGATGGTGTTGGTGGCGCCGGCCGGGCGGGTGTTGGCGGTTGACGATCCGGGGCCGGTGAACTGGCCGACGGTGGAGAGGTCCGGGCCGGGGAACGCGGCCGACCCGGCGCCGGTCAAATGGCTCGAGGTACAGAAACCCGACGTCGGCGGCTCCAGCTCCGACCCGAAACCCACCGCCTGGCCCGAAGTCCAACGCTCCGGCTGACCAACCCCACCAGCACCGCACCCCGGACCAGACCCAGCTCCATCCGAACCCACCACACCCGCCACCACCCCGCTGCTCCCCCACCGCGCCCGCCACCACCCGCCACCACCCGCCGTACCCTGCTGCACCCCGCCACCGCACACCGCCGCCACACGGCATCCCGCCGCACCCCCGCCGCACGCCACACACCGCACCCCGCCACGCCGCACCCCCGCCGCACCCCGCGACGCCGTACCCCCGGCCGCACCCCGCGACGCCGTACCCCGCCGTGACAGGCCGCACCCCGCGCCGCACCTCCACCGCTGCACCGCACCCCGCTGCACCCTTCCGTACCCGCCGTCGAACCCTGCTGCACCCCGCGCCGTACCCCCCGGCGCTGTACCCGGCGCGGCGGCGTGATCGGTGCGGTGTGGCTGGTGGGATGTAGGTGTCCGCACGGGTCGGTTCGGGCGAACCCTCCGGTTGGAGGGGCATCCCCTTGGGTGGAGGGTTGCCCTCTCGAATTTCCACGGGGCAACCGTCCATTTGAGGGGGCAAGCCTCGACCGACAACTAGCTCGGCTAGGGCCTGGCGAAACGCAGAGGACACGCCCGGGTCGGCGCTGCAGTCTGCGGCTGTGCCCGCCGCGCCGCCGCGCCTGTCGTGCCGCGTACGTGCCCCCTGCCGTGCCGCGTACCTGCCCCATGCCGTGGCGCGTGCGTGCCCGTGCCTGCTGTGCCGCGTGCCTGCCGCGTCGCGTGCATGCCCGCGCCTGCCGCCGTGCGCCGCTTGCCGTGCGTGCCGCCGTGCCTTGACGTGCGTGCCGAGCGTGCGGCCCCACCGTGCCTGCTGCGCCTGCCGTACAGCCGGGCGTGCCGCCCCGCCGTGACTGCCGTTCCTGCTGTGCCTGCCGGGCGTACTCGGTGTACCCGGGCGTGCCGTGGCCGGTCCCGGTTGTCGGGCAGGGCGGGTGGGGTCGGGCGCGTAGGAGGACTGTGGGAGGGGCTGTGGGAGGGGCTGTGGGAGAGGCGTGGATGCACGAAGGCCCGTGCTCCCTCGGGGGCACGGGCCTTGTGGTGGGGCGGGTGTTAGTTTGCGGCTACCTCGAGGCGGACTGTGGCGGCCACCTCTGGGTGTAGCTGGACCGAGACCTGGTGCTTGCCGGTGGTCTTGATCGGCGATCCGACGGCGATCGCGCGCTTCTCGACCAGCGGGCCGCCGGCGGCCTTGATCGCGCCGGCGATGTCCGCCGGGGTGACCGAACCGAACAGGCGACCGGTGTCACCGGCCTTGACGGCCAGGGTCACGGCGAGCTGCTCGAGCTGGTTCTTGACCTCGCTCGCGTGCTCCTTGCCCTGGATCGCCCGGGCGTCGCGCGCCCGCTTGATCGTCTGGATCTGCTTCTCGGCGCCACGGGTCCAGCCGATGGCCAGGCCGCGCGGAACCAGGTAGTTGCGGCCGTAGCCGTCCTTCACCTCGACGATGTCGCCGGGAGCCCCGAGGCCCTCGACCTCCTGAGACAGGATGAGCTTCATGGTCCGTGCCTCCCTCAGCGAGCCGTGCTCGTGTACGGCAGCAGGGCCACCTCACGAGCGTTCTTGATAGCGGTAGCGACATCGCGCTGGTGCTGCACGCAGTTCCCGGTCACCCGGCGGGCGCGGATCTTGCCGCGGTCCGAGATGAACTTGCGCAGCAGCGCGGTGTCCTTGTAGTCGACGTACGTTGCCTTGTCCTTGCAGAAGCCGCAGACCTTCTTCTTCGGCTTCCGAATGATCTTGGCCATTGTGGTGCTCTCTTCCTACTTCCAGAGCCCGGCACGAATGCCGGAATGGTCACTGACGAAATTGCGGGCAGATCAGAACGGGGGCTCCTCCATCGAGCCGCCGCCCTGGCTGGCCCAGGGGTCGTTCTGCGGCGCGGACTGACCGCCACCGCCTTGCTGCGGGGTCGCCCAGGGGTCGTTCTGCGGGGCGCCACCCTGGCCGCCGCCGTAGCCTCCACCCTGGTTCTGGTTGCCACCGCCACCACCGAAGTTGCCGCCGTCACCGCCGCCGGGCCCGGAGCGCATCGCCCGGGTCACCTTCGCGGTGGCGCTGCGCAGGCTGGGACCGACCTCGTCCACGTCGATCTCGAAGACCGTGCGCTTGTTGCCGTCACGGTCGTCGTACGAACGGGATTTCAGCCGGCCCTGCACGATCACGCGCATGCCGCGCTGCAGCGACTCGGCCACGTTCTCCGCGGCCTGCCGCCAGACGGAACAACTCAGGAACAGCGACTCGCCGTCCTTCCATTCACCTGACTGCCGGTCGTACGTCCGCGGCGTCGACGCGATCCTGAAGTTCGCGACGGCGGCACCGGACGGCGTGAACCGGAGCTCAGGGTCGTCGACAAGGTTGCCGACCAGTGTGACGACGGTTTCGCCTGCCATTGCCGTTCCTCCTGCTATCGGGTGTGACTGTGTCTACAGCTATCAGTAGCGGCTGGAACCGACAGTACCGCCGTCGACCGTTGCGCTACCGATGGCTGCTGACGACCCCAGGTTCAGTGCTGGTCCGGCCGGATGACCTTGGTGCGCAGGATCGACTCGTTCAGCGTGAGCTGACGGTCGAGCTCCTTCACGACCGCCGGCTCGGCGGTCAGGTCGACGACGGCATAGATGCCTTCGGACTTCTTCTTGACGTCGTAGGCGAGCTTCCGACGACCCCAGATGTCGAGCTTCTCGACCGTGCCACCTTCCTTGCGGACGATGTTCAGGTACTGGTCGATGGACGGCTCAACGGTGCGCTCATCGAGCTCCGGGTCGAGGATCACCATGACTTCATAACGACGCATGCGCGAACTCCACCTCCTTCGGACTTGGCGGCCACGGTCTCTCCGTGGCAGGAGGGCGATGCGGGGTGCTGCACGCCGGCAATTGCCACCGGCGCCAAGCAATGAGCCCGGTCGATGGACCGGGCCACATCAAAAAGAATACCAGCGTCCGGACCCCGCCCTGACCATATCCACAGGCCAATTCCGGCCCGTACGGTCACTGGCTGCCGATCAGTCGTCACTCTCCGGACCCACTACGAGCAGGTCGATGTGCACCGCGAGAATTCGTCCGGAGGCGTCGACGGTCCGGACGATCGGATACGCACCGTCACCCCAGCCGGAGTGGGTGAGCACGATATTCTCACCCTCCGTGGCCAGCGGCAGGACGATGTTCGCGCTGCCTTCGCGGAGGTGGTCGGGCGAATCCATCAACGCGAACCAGCTGTCGTCCGCGCCGTTGTCGAACAGGTCCTCGTACCAGTCCCCCGCCGGCATCTTCGACCGCGTCGCCTCGGCGTCCGCGAAGCCGACCGTCCCGGCGTCCACGCCGACCATCCAGAACTCTTCTTCACCGAGCTCCTGCTCCGCGGTGGTCGCGGCCTCGACCCGCGCGACCTCACCGTCGGCCAGCCGCACCGATAGGAACGCTTCCCGCAGGTGGCTCCCGTCCTGCTCCTCCGACACGTCCGCGACGGTCACCTGCACTGGGTAGTCTCCCGGCGGTACGTCGACCACGGCCGCCTCGCCAAGGCTCACGAACGGGTCACTGGCCTCCAGACGGCCGCTCGGGACGCGCAGTACGCCCAGGTCGTGAACGGTGAGCGACCAGGTCCGTCCGTCGACCTGGACCGGACCGGGGCGCAGTGCGCGAAAGTACTCGGGGCTGATCACACGCCAAGGCTAGTGACACAACCAGCAAGGGCACTGCAAGTACGACCGCCACCACCGCTAGTACGGGGAATCCGCCCAGCGTGAACAGCCAGGGCGAAGCGGCCGTCGCCAGAGCGGCCACTGTCCAGATCGAAGACTCCACACGGCTCTCCAGCTCCGCTGAACCAAGCTGCGCACTCCCACCGAGGTAGCAGAGGTTCCACGCGTACCCCAGCAGGAACAGCGCCGGTGTGAAGAGCGGACCGGTCAGAGCGATCAGTAGACCCGAGACAACAAGCAGCCCGAGACCTGTACGTACGACGGGTCGTGCTCCACGTCGGTCGATCCACCAGCCGGTGACTGGCGACAGCGCGAACATCCCGAGCGTATGCGCGGACAGCATCGCCCCGAGAACTCCCAGTCCGCCACCGTGGCTGTGTACGTGGACTGGCACCGCAGTCATCAGCGCAACCATCACCAGATGACCCACCACCATCACCGCAGCCGCAAACACCGGCGTACGACGCGCGCTGCCCGTACTACTGGCCGCGGGCACTACCGGAGCCCCACGGACGACGCTGGATGCGAGCAGTGCGGCGAACACAGCAGTCAGCGCGAGCAGGAACGGTCCAGCAAACGCGGGTAGACCGACGTGAGTCGCGAACGACTGCGACGGCGCCATCAAGAACGGTCCGCCCGCGGCACCTGCCGTACTCGCCCACACCACCGTGCTCATCGCCCGAGCCCGCCGTGCGACCGGTACGGCGTCAGCCGCGGCGTACCGGGACAGGAGGCTCGCCGCATTGCCTACGCCGAGCAGGAACATGCCAACGAAGAGCAGCGCGATCGGTGCACCAACTGCCGCAACTACGGTCAGCGCACCACCAACGACACCTACGCCGTACCCGGTCCGCAATGCCTGTGCTCGGCCGAACCGTACGGTCCAGCGGCCAACCGCCATGGCGCCCACAGCGGTACCGAGTACGCCAGCGGTGTTGGGCAGACCTGCTAGCGCCGGACCGAGGTCGTCGGCGATGACGATCGCGCTGACAGCGCTGGCGGCGACCATAGCAGCGTTCATCAGGGCAGCGGCGAGTACCACGGGGATCAGCACGCCCAACACGTTAGAAAGCCTGGCGCCCGCGCAGAATGCACGATCAAAGGGATTTGCGGTTGCGGAGCGCCGGTCTCGAAGGTGTTCTGGGTACATGGCCTTTCAAGAGCGAAACCTGGACTCGACCGACTGGCAGATCCTCGCCGCGCTGCAGTCCGACGGCCGGCTGTCGTTCAACCAGCTGGGCAAGCGGGTCAACCTGTCACCGCCCGCCGTCGCCGACCGGGTCCGGCGCCTGGAGGAGGCCGGCGTGATCACCGGCTACCGCGCCGAAGTCGACGCGGCGAAGGCCGGCCAGCCGCTGTCCGCGTTCGTCCAGATGCGCTGCACGACCGGTCGTTGCCTGCTGAAGACCACGCGCGCCGAGGACTTCCCCGAGGTGCTGGAGATCCACAAGCTGAGCGGCAACTCGTGCTCGATGCTGCGGGTCCGCGTAACCTCGATGCACCACCTGGAAGGCCTCTTCGAACGGCTCGGCGAGCACGGGGAGATGAACACCCACATCGTTCTCTCGACCGAGTACGAAGGCCGTCCGGTGCAGCCGCCGGCCGAGGACGGGCGGACGGTGACCCGCTCGACCGGCTGGTCGGCCGACGCGAGCTGACGAGCGGCTGATGGGCGGCTGATGGGCAGTTGCTCGGCGGCGTCGACGGGTGGGTTGGCGGTGCGTTCGGAAAGTGTCGGTGGGCGGTTCTAGGGTGGGGTCATGACTGTGAAGCTTGGCGCGCATGTGGATCAGGACGACCCGTTGGCCGAGGCGGCCGATCGTGGGGCCGACCTGGTCCAGTTCTTCCTGGGCAACCCGCAGGACTACAAGGCGCCCAAGCTCGCGTACGCCGATGGCGAGGCCGCGTTGAAGGAGCGCGCCACCGCGGCCGACGTGGATCTGTACGTGCACGCGCCGTACCGGCTGAACGTGGCGAACACGAACAACCGGATTCGGATCCCGAGCCGCAAACTGCTGCAGCAGACGCTGGACAAGGCGGCCGAGATCGACGTCAAGGGCGTGATCGTGCACGGCGGTCACGTCGGCGACGAGGACGACCCGGAGGCGGGGTTCGACAACTGGCGCAAGTGCATCGAGCGGGCCGAGCTGCCGGTGCCGCTGCTGATCGAGAACACTGCCGGCGGGGAGAACGCGATGGCCCGGCAGCTGGAGCGGATCGAGCGGCTGTGGGAGGCCGTGCAGGCGTCCGGCAACGACCGCCTGGAGAACGTCGGGTTCTGCCTCGACACCTGCCACTTCCACGCGGCCGGTGAGGAGTTGCCGAGCATCGTGGAGCGGGTGCTGGCGATCACCGGGCGGATCGACCTCGTGCACGCCAACGGGTCACGGGACGAGTTCGGCTCCGGCGCGGACCGGCACAGCAACTTCGAGGACGGGCACATCGACCCGGCCGACATCGTCGCGGTCGTGCAGGCGGCCGACGCGCCGGTCGTGGTCGAGACGCCGAACGCGAACAACGGCCAGAAGGCCGACCTCGACTACCTGCGGTCGCACCTCAAGGGGTAGGCGGCGTCTTCAGGTTGTGCAGCCAGTAGCTGAGGCCCCAGGGCAGTAGCAGGGCGAGCGCGGTGGTGTGTTCGGTGGGAATCAGTACGCCGGTGACCACCGCGAGCAGCATCACCACGGTGATGAGTTGGAAGAGATCGAACCGGCCGAACAGGCGGGTTCGAAGCGCGATCCGGTCCAGTGCGCAGGCGACGTACGCGGCGGCCACCGCGAGGACCGACAGCATCGCGACAACCGAGCCGAGCCAGGCGAGACCGTTGTACTTGCCGTCGGACTGGATGATCTCCGACAGCAGAAACACCCCGACCAGCAAGGTCAGCCAGCCGCAGGACCACAAAAACTTGGTAACCGTCCGCCGCGCCTTATCCACATCTGGAGCCTTCTCGGCATCCGTGGCCTCGCCGGAATCCGAGGCCTTGTCGGATGACGGAGCCTTGGCAGCGTCCGGCGTCTTGCTCGTGTGCGGGGTCGGCGCGGTCGCGGGTACCGGTTCCGCCGCGGGAGCCGGTTCGGGCTCGGAGTCTGACTGCGCCATGCCAGCGACGGTAGCGCAGAATGAGGCTATGCAGCCCTGGCCGGAGCACTTCCCCGAATTGTTCGCGCCCAGTCACTGGGAGTTCGCCGACCTGGACGTCCAGTTCACCGTCGAGGAGCCACCCGACGAGCTGATCAGCAACGTCCACGTGGTCTGCCGCACCCCAGGCGGAATCGTTGTCTGCGGCAACGACCTGGGCTGGCGTTTCCTCCCCGGCGGGACCCGCGAACCAGCCGAGACGATCGAGCAACTGGTCCAGCGCGAACTGCTGGAGGAAGCCGGTGCCCGCCTGACGGGCCCGATGACCTGGCTGGGCGCCCACCGCGCCGACCACCGCCGCCCCGAGCCGTACCGTCCGCACCTGCCATACCCAAGGTCGTACTGGGCGTACGTTGTCGCGGATGTCGTGATCGAGCAGCAGCCGACCAATCCTCCGGACGGTGAGCAGGTTACTGAGGTGTTGGTACTTCCGGTGGAGGAGGCGGCCGACTGGCTGAACGGGCAGGCTGGTGGGGTGATGGGGCCGGTGGTCAGGCTGGCTCGGGGAGTTGGGTTGGTTTAGGGGTGCGCCATGGGAGTAGGGCGGTGCTGAGGGTGCAGCAGATGGCTGCCGTCCAGAGGGCGCCGCGGGTGCCGAAGGCGGTTGCCAGTACGCCGCCCAGGGCCATGAAGGCGGGTTGTACACAGCGGGAGCTGATGGACCACGAGCCCAGGACGCGGGCCATGTAGCCGTCCTCGGTGACTTCCATGCGGTACGTCACGAAGGACGGGTTGAATGCGCCGGCGCCAACGAGCAGCGCGGTCTCTGCCGCGGTGAGTAGCACGAAGCCGGCCATGCCGTGCGGTGCGAGTGGGAACAGCAGGAGCCAGGGTGCTCGTGCTACGCCGAACACCAGCAGCATCCACCGCAGCCCGTACCGCTTGGTCAGCCGTGGTGCCAGGCGTGCACCGGCTACCCCGCCGATGCAGGAGACGCCGAGCATCACCCCGTAGCTCCACGGCTTCAGGCCAAGGTCGCGCAGCATGAAGACCGCGAGCAACGGCGACGTCATCATCACCGGTCCGCCGAACAGCTGTGAGTTCCAGAACAGTACGCGTAGCCCTCGGTGCCGGAAGATGTACCGCCAGCCGGCTGTGACGTCGGCCCTGCCCGCGCGCTTCACCGGCTCCGGCTCGGGTGTCTGGATGCGCCGGATGCCGAGCGCGGAGCCGAGGAACGAAACCGCGTCAACCGCCAGCGTGACGGTAGCGCCGACCAGACTGACCAGCGCGCCACCAACCGCCGGGCCGATGCTCAGCGAGACCCAGTTCGTTTGCTCGAACCGGCTGTTCGCCTCGGCCCGCCCCGCGGCTGGTACCAGCGCCTTGAGATGCGCACCGCTGGCCGCTTGGAAGGCGATCGTTCCGGCTGCCTGAAGTACGCCGGCGACGCACAAGTGCGTGTACGTGAGCACGCCGAACGCCCCGGCGATCGGAACCGTGACGAGCGCGCCGAACCGGACCAGGTCGGCCGCGATCATCACCGGCCGTTTCCGGCGCTGCTCGATGAAGTCGCCCATCGGTAACGCGAGCGCCGCGCCGGCCACCGCCGACAGCGCGGCCAGCATCGAGACCTGCAGGGTGCTGGAGTCGAGGAGCAGTACGGCGATCAGCGGCAACGCGCCGAGTCCGACCGCCGATCCGACCGCGCTGACCGTGAACGCGAACCACAACCGGCGGAAGTCCGGCCCCAAAGACATCCCGCGATCGTAGGCGCGAGCACGGACAGAATCCGCGCGGGTGCAGCGCGGGGTGCGGCGCGGGGTGCGGCGCGGGGTGCGGCGCGGGGTGCGGCGCTTCAGCGGAGGAGCAGTGCTGGTCCGGCGCCGGTGCAGGCGGCTGCTGCGCAGGTGCAGCGCAGGAGCAGTGTGGGTCCGGCGCGGCTCAGCGTAGGTTCAGGCCGCCGTCGAGGAGGATGACTTCGCCGGTCAGGTATTGGTTGTGGATAACTGCCGAGATCAGGTCGGCGACATCCGCGGGCTGCGCGGCCCGGCGCATCGGGCTCGTGGTTTTCCACAGATCCTGAGCTTCCGTCCACGACGCGGTCATCGGCGTGTCGACCAAACCGGGAGCAACCGCGTTGACCCGTACGTCCGGTCCGAGCGCCGCCGCCAACAGCTTGGTCACGTGATTCAGCGCAGCCTTCGACGCCGCGTACGCGACCGAACTGCCCTTCGGCCGCACGCCCGCATGACTCGTCACGTTGACGATGCATCCGCCGGACTCGCGCAGTGCGGGAAGCGCCGCCGTACACAGCAACCACGGCGCGATCAGGTTGACGTCGAGCACCTGCCGCCAGTCTGCCGCGGTCAGTCCGTCGAGCTCCGCATGCGGTACGGGCCAGCTGATGCCCGCGTTGTTCACAAGTACGTCGAGACGCCCGTGCTCGGCCAGCACGTCCGGTACCAACTGCTGAGCCGCCGCGTCGTCAGACAGATCCGCCTGGTGGTACGACCCACCAAGCGCCGCGGCCAGCGACTCGCCTGCGGCCCGGCTGGTCCGCGAGTGCACTGCGATGGCCATCCCATCCGCCGCCAGCCGCCGCGCCGTCGCAGCCCCGATCCCGGAAGCGGACCCGGTCACCAGAGCAACCTTCTTCATCAGGCTCGGTACCGAAGCCCGTCCATCAGCAGGTCCAGCAGCCGGCCGGCCTGTTCACGATCGTCGGCCGCCGCGCCACCGACCCCACTGATACTGACCAGCAGGTCACTGGCCGAGATGTCCGAGCGGATCTGGCCGACGGCCGCACCGGCGTCGAGGAGTGGTTGCACCGCACCGACCAGCAGCTCGAAGCTCTGTGCGTACGGGTTCGCGCCGGACGCACAGACCGCGCGCAACGCGTCAGCCATGCCGCGCTTCCGGGTCATGTAGTCGATGAACCGGTCCATCCAGACCCGCAGCGCCTGATCAGGTGGCAGCTCGGCCCGCAGCTCGACCGAGGCGTCGCAGACGGCGGCGAGTTCGTTCCGGTACGCGGCCTCGATCAGCGACTCGCGGGTCGGGAAGTGCCGGTAGAGGGTGCCGATGCCGACGCCGGCGTCCTTCGCGATCCCCTCCAGCGTCGCCTCCAGGCCGCACTTGGTGAACGCACGGCCGGCCGCGGCCACGATCTGGTCGCGGTTGCGCTGCGCGTCCGCCCGCAACGGACGCTCGCCGGTACTCGTCATGTCCCCTCCTCCCGGACCAACCTAGCGGACGAGGCGATAACCGGAGACTCCTCCGCTTAACCGCGAGGCGGAGGCGCCGGTCGACGGGCAGAACGGCGGCGGCGCGCCGTACGCGCTGGATCCGGAGTCGGCCACTCGGTTGTGGGAACCGGTCGCGCGGGTTTGATCAGGGAACCGGCTCGGCTACGGTTCCGTCGGCCGGGCCGGTAACCTGACCGACCGTGAGTGACTTCAGCATTCGGACCATCTCGGCCGACGAGCATGCCGCGTACATCGCGGCGCAGCCGGCGGCGAGCTTCCTGCAGACGCCCGGCTGGGCCGCGGTGAAGAGTGAGTGGAAGGCGGAGTCACTCGGCTGGTACGACCCGGCGAACCCGGCCGTGCTGGTCGGTGCCGGTCTGGTCCTGTATCGGCAGATGCCGAAGGTGAAGCGCTACCTGGCGTATCTCCCGGAGGGCCCGGTGATCGACTGGGACGCGATCGATCTCGGTCAGTACCTGCGGCCGCTGGCCGGGCACCTGTCCGAGGCCGGCGCGTTCGGGATCCGGATGGGTCCGCCGGTGGCGACCCGGCGCTGGACCGCGAAGACGATCAAGGACGCGATCGCCGGTGGTCAGCAGCCACGGCTCGGCGACGTCCGGCCGGATGTGATCGAGCCGTCCGGCGCGACCGTCGCGGACCAGCTGCGCAAGCTCGGCTGGAAGCCGCCGCGGCTCGCCGAAGGGTTCGCGGCCGGGCAGCCGCAGTACGTCTTCCAGGTCCCGCTGGCCGGCCGTAGCCAGGACGACCTGCTGAAGGGCATGAACCAGCTCTGGCGGCGGAACATCAAGAAGGCCGACAAGGCCGGTGTCGAGGTCAGCCAGGGCGGGCCGGAGGACATCAAGGCCTTCCACCAGCTGTACGTCGAGACCGCGCAGCGCGATCACTTCACGCCGCGGCCGCTGCCGTACTTCGAGAAGATGTACGCGGCGATGGCCAATCAGCCGGCCGGCTGCTGCGACTTCCGGATCTACAACGCCCATCACGAGGGCGACCTGGTCGCGTCGACGATCTGGGTCCGGGTCGGCGGTCACTCCTGGTACTCCTACGGTGCCAGCTCGACCGCCAAGCGGGACGTCCGCGGATCGAACGCGATCCAGTGGCGAATGATGTCGGACGCGCTCGCGGCGGGCGCGTCCGTGTACGACCTACGGGGCATCACCGACACCTTGGACCCGAACGACCCGCATGTCGGGTTGATCCAGTTCAAGACCGGTACCGGCGGCGAGGCCGTCGAGTACGTCGGTGAGTGGGATCTGCCGTTGAACAAGGCGCTGTACACCGCATTCGACCTCTACATGAGACGGCGTTGACACCATGCCCCTAGTCCTGCACGTCGATTCCGATCGTTGGCGTGACCACCTACGTTCCACGTGGAACGCCGACATCGTCCCGGTCGCCAAGGGCAACGGGTACGGGTTCGGCAATCACCGGCTGCTGGCCGAGGCCCGCGCGCTCGGCGCCCGGACGGTCGCGGTCGGTACCTATTTCGAGGTACCGGCGGAGCCGCGCGAGGACATCGTCGTCCTGTCGCCGTGGCGGCCGTTCCTGGAGGTACCGCAGAGCCGGAACGTGATCCACACGGTCAGCCGGCTGGCCGATCTGGTCTCGATTCCGGCCGGCAGCCGGGTACTGATCGAGGTGATGACGTCGATGCGCCGGCACGGGATCGGTGCCCGCGAGCTGCGGCACACGATGCTGCTGAACGCACTGGACCGGATCCGCTTCGAGGGCTGGTCACTGCACTTCCCGATGGGCGCGGGCGGCACGTCGGCGAACCTGCGGGAAGCGCAGCAGCTGGCACAGGCGGCGCTCGACGTACGCAAGAGCACGCTCTGGGTGTCGCATGTGCCGGCGCAGAAGCTGGCCGACATCGGCGACGACGTGAAGCTCCGGATGGGCACCGGGCTCTGGCTCGGCGACCGTGGCGCGCTGACGGTGCGCGCGACCGTACTGGACGTGCACTCGGTCCGGCGCGGCGAGCGGGTCGGCTACCGGCAGCGCCGGGTGAGCGGCGACGGGCACATCCTGATCGTGTCCGGCGGCACCGCGCACGGTGTCGGCCTGGAGGCGCCGACCGCGGCCGCGACCGTCCGGCAGCGCGCGATCGCGATGGCCAAGGGCAGTCTGGACGCGGCCGGGATGGCGCTGTCGCCGTTCACGATCGAGGGCAAGCAGCGCTGGTTCGCCGAGCCGCCGCACATGCAGGCGAGCATGCTGTTCCTGCCGTCCGCGGTGGCGCCGCCGGCCGTCGGCGACGAGATCGACCTGGACGTCCGGTACACCACGACGAACTTCGACAAAGTCTCGATGGACTGACCGCGCCGCTGTTGACTTCAGGTGGACCTTAAGTTTCACCGTGGAGTCATGAGTTTTCTGGAACGGATCGAGGAACAACCCGGTGCGGCGGAACTTCGCGCGGCGTCGTACCGGCTGCTGGCGCTGAAACGCGGCGCGACCTGCGTGGATGTCGGCTGCGGCGCCGGGCACGCGGTCGCGGAACTGGGCCGGAAGGGCCTGAAGGTGACCGGGGTCGACGCGGACCCGGAGGCGGTCGAGGCGGCCCGGGTCCGGGCGCCCGGGGCAATGTTTCACGTGGCACGCTCGGACGAGTTGCCGGTCGAGGACGAGTCGATGGACGGGTACCGCGCGCTGCGGCTGTTCCATCTGCTCGACGACCCGGCGCCGACCGTGGCGGAGGCGCGGCGCGTACTGCGGCCCGGCGGGCGGATCGTGGTCGGTGGGCAGGACTACGGGTTCCTGATGCTCGACGGGACGGATCAGGATCTGACCGATGTCGTGCTGCTCGGGTTGGAGTCGCGTACGGCGGCGCCGCGGGCCGCGCGTGGTCTTCGGGCGTTGCTGATCGACCACGGGTTCGGGGACGTGGAGGTGGTCGTGCATACCGAGGTCGTCACCGATCATCGGCAGCTGGCACCGCAGCTCTCGGCGGCGGCCGCGGCGGCGGTGGAGAAGGCGCTGATCACGCAGGAAGACGCGGACGGTTGGCTGGCCGACCAGGCACGGCGCGGGCGCCGGGATCGCTTTCTGGCGGCGATCCCGACGCTCCTCGTCGCGGCCAACGCTTGAGTCGCCGTAGCGCCTGAGCGGGCCAAGCGTTCGAGTGGGCTAGCGCTTGAGCGGGCCCTGCCAGCGGACGGTCGGCAGGAGTGCGGCCGGGTCGACGCGGTCCTTGTTGGCCGAAACGATGTCGAACATCGACTCGATCAGCGTCTCGGACAGCAGATGCGGCTGCAGACCCAGGCCGACCAGGCCGGTGTGCTTGACGTTGTAGTAGTGCTCCGCCTGCTCGACCCGTGGGTTCTCCAGGTGCTCCACCTGGACCGGTCCGGCGAACGACTCCGCGACCAGCGCAGCGAGCTGGGACACCGAATAGCTCTCGGTCATCTGGTTGAACACGCGGAACTCACCGGCATCAGCCGGGTTTTCCACAGCCAGCCGGATGCACTCGACGGTGTCCCGGATGTCCAGGAAACCACGTGTCTGACCACCGGCTCCGTACACGGTCAGCGGTTCGCCCAGTACGGCCTGGATGACGAAGCGGTTCAGCACCGTACCGAACACCGCGTCGTAGTCGAACCGGGTCGCCAGCCGGGCATCGCGTACGGTCTGGTCGGTCTGCTGCCCGTACACGACGCCCTGGTTGAGGTCGGTGACGCGCATCCCCCAGATCCGGCAGCCGAACTCCAGGTTGTGCGAGTCGTGCACCTTGCTCAGGTGGTAGAACGAGCCGGGCTTCTTCGGGTACAGCATCCGGTCCTTGCGGCCGTTGTGCTCGACCTCCAGCCAGCCTTCCTCGATGTCGATGTTCGGCGTGCCGTACTCGCCCATCGTGCCGAGCTTGACCAGGTGGATGTCCGGGTTGGTCTCGGCGATCGCGTACATCAGGTTCAGGGTGCCGACCACGTTGTTGTGCTGCGTGTACACAGCGTGTTCGCGGTCGATCATCGAGTACGGTGCGGCGCGCTGCTCGGCGAAGTGCACGATCGCGTCCGGCGCGAACTCGCGCAGTACCCGGTAGACGAAGTCCGCGTCCAGCAGATCCCCGGTGTACGCCGGGATCGTCCGGCCGGAGACCTCTTCCCAGGCAGCGACCCGGGTGTCGAGGTCCTCGATCGGTACCAGACTCTGGACGCCGAGCTCACGGTCGTAGCCGCGGCGGGCCAGGTTGTCGAGCACGGCCGTGTCGTGGCCGCGGTCGGAGAGATGTAGGGCTGTTGGCCACCCTAGGTAACCGTCACCGCCCAGAACGAGTACTCGCACGGCTCGGCCGCCTTCCAATCGGGGGACGTCGTCACAGTCCTTCCTATCCCGTGTACCCGCCGCAGTAACGTGACCAGCCTCATCTATTCGCTGGCAATCGACTGAGAATTCGCGCCGCCCTGCCGTCCGCGAGCGTGGCGGTGCACAATGGGCTGCGATGCGCTCACTTACCAAGGTCCGGTTGTCCCGTGCCCGCTTGCTGCTCTGGGCGAGGTACTCGGCGTCCTCCGTGGTCGCCACCGTGGTGAGTCAGGTCGCGTTCGCTCTCTGTTACTGGTTCGGTACGCCGGCGCTGGTCGCGACCCTGGTCGCCTGGATCGCCGGCGCGGTGCCGAACTACGTACTGAACCGCCGCTGGACCTGGGGCCGCAGCGGGCAGAAGTTGCCGTACACAATCATCGTGATCGGCTCGGCCGCGACCGCCGCACTGGTCACGTCGCTCACCGACCACTTCGTCCAGCCGCTCGAATCACATGCCTGGAAGACGGTTCTGGTCAGCGGTTCCTACCTGGCGACGTACGCGGTGCTGTTCATCGTGAAGTTCTGGCTGTTCGATCGGCTGGTGTTCGCCAAGCCCGCTGTTTCCGCCGACGCGGCCGAAGCACGTACTCCCGTAGCCACGTAGTCGTCATCACGCGCCCGTAGTTCGCGCCGTACACCAGGCCCGGGCCCTTCTTGCTGGTGCCGTCGCCGCGGCGGCGCATCGTCATCGGGAGCTCCACCACCCGCGCGCCGATCGCCAGCGCGCCGACCAGCAGCTCCGACGACTGGTACTGCGGCTCACGCAAGGTCACCGCGGTCGCCAGCTCGGCGCGCAGCGCGCGGAAGCCGAACGACGTGTCGGTGAGTTTGCGCCGGGTCAGGATCGACGCGATGACGGCGAATACGCGGACGCCGATCCAGCGCAGCCGGCTGTCCGCGTCCTCCGCGCCGAGCCGCCGTGATCCGGTGACGAAGTCGGCCCGGTCGGTCAGGATCGGCTCCAGTAGTACAGCGAGCTCGGAGTTGTCGTACTGGCCGTCGGCATCCGTTGTGACGATGTACTCCGCTCCGCCTTGTGCGGCAAGGTGATACCCGAGCCGGAGCGCCGCGCCCTGACCACGGTTGCTGGGGGCAACACACACGTACGCCCCGTGCTGACGGGCGATGTCGGCGGTGTCGTCGGTTGCTCCGTCTACTACGACCAGTACGTCGACGGACATGCCTGCGCAAGCACGGGGCATGTTGGTGAGTACGGGCCCGATTCCGCCGGCCTCGTTGTACGCCGCGATCACTACGACGATCGGCGCGAAGTCCGGCGTACCGAAGGCCTGCACCGCCTTGCTGTCGACGACATCTGGATAGTCGGCCATCGCAGGTCGTGCTTGGTCCTTGCCAAGCACTGCACGCAAGCCGATCGCACCTGCGAGTGGGAAGAACACCAGTCCGGGCAGTTGGTAGCGCCAGGAGAACTCAAACGCTGCTGAGCCGAGCAGGAGGATCAGACCGGCCGCAGCGGGGAGCAGTGCGGCTGAACGGAGTCGTGAGGTCCTGGCACGTCCTAGCCCTGCTACTGCAGCCAGTGCGATCAGTACGCACAGACCGAGGTAGGTACCGGACGTGTAGCCGCCGTGGAGTTGGTAGGCGCGCAGAACGACCGCAGGTACGTGGGCGACGTGTGGCTCGGACCCACCCCATTTCACTGCTGCCTTGGCTGTGTTGGGGTCGCTGAGGTTCGGGTAGACGGTCTGGAACTGCCAGCGGCTCAGTGGTACGTCATCCGGCGAACTGGTCCGAGTAGGCGCGAAGCCCTTCGCGAAATCCTTCAACGCTGCCCATGTCACGTCGAGCGGCTGGTGCGTGATCACCAGGTGCGCGAACTCAGTAGCCAGCTGGCGCTTCGTCGTACCGGGTGGGAGCGGGCCTGGCCAGTTCGGGTCGCCGTAGTGGTTGTGCGCGTACTTGTCGACGCCCAATCGCTGACCGAACGGTTCCTTCGGACAGAACAGCCGCGTGCCCTCGTTGAGCGGGAGCTTGTCACAGTTGGCTACCGTCGCGGTGCGCCCGTACAGGATCTGGTTCTCGGCGCCGGTGAAACCCCATCGGCCGGTTTCAGCGCGGTAGTAGCCGACGTACGCCGCGAAGACGATGCCGAAGCCCGCTATCGCGGCGACCGTGCGGCGTACGACGTCCATGCGCCGCGTACGCCATGCATTGCCGACGACAACCAAGTAGATCACTACCGCGATCAGTAGGACCATGCCGATTGCCCGTACCGCGAAGGCTGATCCGACCAGTAGGCCGACCACGCCCGCGCGGCGCCAACCCGGTACGCCCTTCGCGAGCAGCAGCCAGAGGATCGCCACCAGGATCACGTCGAAGGTGGTTTCGGCCATGATGTTCTGCTCGATCTGCACCTGGTACGCGTCGAGCAGGATCGGCGCGGCGGCCACCGCGGCTAGCCAGCGGTAGACGGTCAGGCGACGCGCGAGGGCGTAGATCGCGACACCGAGGAACAGCCCGACCAGGTGCTGCACGATCACAACCAGCGGAAGACCGCCGATCCAGACCAGTGGGCCGAGCACGAAGTCGTACCCGATCGGGTTGAGCTGATCCGGGCTCAGCTTGCCCATGTTGGTGAGGTATTGGACGGAATCGGTGTAGATGATGGCCGGCCAGTAGGCGACGGTTGCGAGCGTACGCAACAGCAACCCCACCACCAGGAAGATGGCGAGCAGCCAGTGTTTCCTCACTACCCCGAAGCGAGGAATGCCTACCCACCTAGTCACTGGCTCTTGAAGTATTGCCACGTTCGGGCGAGACCGTCCTCGAGCGACACCGTCGGCTGATACCGAAGATCGTTGGTGATATCAACGACCACGGCCGGCATCTCCCCCGCCGGCGCCTCGACGTGCTCCGCCGGTACCGCGCACCCGGTCACGGTACGTACCGCGTCGATCATCTCCAGCACCGACACCGACCGCCCGGACCCGAGAATCGCCCGCCCGTCGTACTTGCTGTCGAGCGCCAGCAGCACCCCGTTCACCACATCATCGATGTACACCAGATCCCGCCGCTGCGTACCGTCCCCGTACACCTTGACGCCGGTCCCGCCGAGCGCCGCCCGCATCATCCGGGGCACGAAACTGTCCTTGTGCGACATCCCCGGCCCGTACACGTTGGTGAACCGGAGCGCTGCGGTCGCCAACCCGTAGCTCCCCGAGTACGCCGACAGCAACATCTCGCCGGCCGCTTTCGTCGCCCCGTACGGCGTCAACGGCCGCAATGGAAGGTCGGCGGTGATCGTCGACGTCCCCACGTCCCCCACCACCGCGTTGGTCGACGCAAGCACGAACCGATCCACCCCACTACCCCGCGCCAGCTCGAGCAGCACCTGCGTAATCGTCACGTTCTCCGCGAACGTCCGCATCGGCGCATCCACCGACCGCAACACCGAAGTCAACGCCGCCAAATGCACCACCGCATCCGGCCGCGTCTCAAACGCCGCCACACAGGTCTCCTGCTCCGCAAGATCCCCCGTCACCACGTGCACCCCGTCATCCCAAGAGGAATCCGGCGCCTCCCGATCCACCGCCGTAACCAGCACCCCGCGCCCACGCAGCCCCGCCACCAAAGCCCGCCCCACGAACCCAGCGGCCCCAGTCACCAACACCCGTCCGTCCATGCCCTCAACCTACCCACCTGCCACTCCGGCATCAGCTTTTCAGCCCCGATCGCGGTGCCGCTTGTGGAAAAACTCGCCACCACTGCCGGAACCGAGTGCGACGAGGGCTTGACGCGGAGTGATGGGCGGGAGACGATTCCGGCCGGCGCGGGCTGACAACCTTGTCATCGGGGCCGCGCACCATTCCGGTGGATCGGGGCCACCGGCCGGATGTGCAGGGAGCGTAGATGGATCTCCACCGCCCACAAGCTTTGCGGAACCGGACGCTAGCGCTCGTCGTGTCGCTCGGGCTTGTTGTGACAATGTCTACTGCCATGACGCCAGCCAATGCCGTCCCGGCCGCCGCGCGGAGTGCCGCGCGGGAGGTCGTGAACGGTTCGTCGTACTTCACCTCGTTCGAACCCGGCCAGCCGCAGCCGGGGTACACCGATGCCGTCGAGACCGGGACGGACGGGAAGCCGCGCGCCGACGGGGTGCGTGGGCCGACGCCGACCGGGATCGGTGGCAGTGAGATGGACAAGGTCACGAAGGTGACCGCGAACGGTGAGAACACCGGTGGTGGTGAGATCGCCACCAACGCGGCCGACGGTGACAAGTTCACCAAGTGGCTGGTTTTCGAACCGGCCGGATGGCTGACGTACCAGACGTCTGCCCCGGTGGTGATCAAGAAGTACGCGCTCACCTCGGCGAACGACGCCGACGGCCGCGACCCGAAGAACTGGACCGTTTCCGGGTCGAACGACGGGACCACGTGGACCACGCTGGACACCCAGACCGGTCAGAACTTCGAGCAGCGGTTCCAGACCAAGGAGTACAGCTTCGCCAACACCACGGCGTACGGCTACTACAAGCTGGACATCACGCTGAACCACGGCGAGAACATCGTCCAGCTCGCCGACTGGTACCTGTCGAACGGCGACCCGCTCCCGCCACCCGGACCGGTCGCCGAGTCGCGTCTGGACTCGGGCCCGACCAGCGCGTACAACGCCCGCGCCCGGGTCGGCTTCACCGGCGTGAAGTCCTTCCGGTACGCCGGTCACCAGGACGCGGCCGGCCGCGGGTACACCTGGAACAAGATCTCCGACGTCGACCTCAAGGTCGGCAAGGACACCCGGCTGTCGTACAAGATCTTCCCCGAGCACGTCGAGGGTGATCTCAGCTACCCGAGTACGTACGCCGCGCTCGACCTCGCGTTCGACGACGGCACGTACCTGAGTGATCTGAAGGCCAAGGACCATCACGGTTTCGAGCTCAGTCCGCGCGGCCAGGGTGATTCGAAGGCGCTGTACACGAACCAGTGGAACAACGTCGAGGCCGATCTCGGCAAGGTCGCCGCCGGCAAGACGATCAAGCGGATTCTGGTCGGGTACGACAAGCCGTCCGGACCGGCCGACTTCCGCGGCTGGCTCGACGACATCCGGATCGCCGCCGCGATCAACCCGGATCGCGCGGCCCGGAAGACCGCTGCCAAGCACCCGTCGGATCTCGCGCTGACCACGCGCGGTACGAACGCGACCGGCGGGTTCTCGCGTGGCAACAACTTCCCGGCGACGGCCGTACCGCACGGGTTCAACTTCTGGACGCCGGTGACGAACGCCGGTTCGACGTCCTGGCTGTACGACTATGCCAAGGGCAACAACGAGGCCAACCGGCCGACCATGCAGGCGCTGTCGATCAGCCACGAGCCGAGCCCGTGGATGGGTGACCGGCAGACCTTCCAGGTGATGCCGTCAACGGCGGACACACCGACGGCTGATCGCAAGGCCCGCGCCTGGTCGTTCAGTCATGACAACGAGATCGCCCGGCCGTACTACTACGGTGTCACGTTCGACAACGGCAACGCGGCCGAGATCGCGCCGACCGACCACGCCGCGATGCTGCGCTTCAGCTTCCCGGCCGGCAAGGCGTCGCTGGTCTTCGACAACGTCAACAACAGCGGGGGTCTGACGCTCGACCCGGAGACCGGGGTGGTCACCGGCTATTCCGACGTCAAGAGCGGGTTGTCCACAGGCGCCGGCCGACTGTTCGTGTACGGCGTGGTGGACCAGAAGGTACTTGCCGCAGGCAAACTGTCGAACGGCGGTGGCGCGAACGTCGGTGGATACTTCACCTTCGACGCCAAGACCACCCAGGTGCAGCTGCGGATCGCCACCTCGCTGATCGGCACCGCGCAAGCCCGCAAGAACCTGGAACTCGAACTGCCCGCGGGCTCGAAGTTCAACAAGGTGAAGGACGCCGCGCAGGAGCAGTGGGACAAGAAGCTCCGGACCATCGAGGTCGAGGGCGCGACGGCCGATCAGCTGACTTCCCTGTACTCGAACCTCTACCGGCTGTTCCTCTACCCGAACAACGGCTCCGAGAACACCGGCACCGCGTCGAAGCCGGTGATCACGTACGCGTCGCCGACCTCCGCGAAGGTGGGTACGGACACGCCGGCCACGACCGGCTCGAAGATCGTCGCCGGGCAGACGTACGTGAACAACGGCTTCTGGGACACGTACCGGACGGTGTGGCCGGCTTACTCGCTGTTCTCCTCCGACGATGCGGCCGCACTGGTGAACGGGTTCGTCCAGCAGTACAAGGACGGCGGCTGGATCTCCCGTTGGTCGTCACCGGGGTACGCGAACCTGATGGTCGGTACGTCGTCCGATGTGGCCTTCGCGGACGCGTACCTGAAGGGCATCAAGGGAATCGACGTGCAGGCGATGTACGACGCGGCGGTGAAGAACGCGTCCGTCGTACCACCGTCGCAGAACGTCGGCCGGAAGGGCATGGACCTGTCCACGTTCAACGGCTACACCGCCAACACCACCGGCGAGGGCTTCAGCTGGTCGATGGACGGGTACATCAACGACTTCGGCATCGCGAACCTGTCGAAGGCGCTGTACGACAAGGCGAAGAAGAGCGACCCGCGCAAACAGGAGTACCTGGACAACTACAAGTACTTCCTGAACCGGGCCCGCAACTACGTCACGCTGTTCGACCCGGGGATCGGGTTCTTCCAGGGCAAGGGACCGGACGGCGTGTGGGGCAACTCGCCGAGTACGTTCGACCCGCGCGACTGGGGCCATGACTACACCGAGACGAACGCGTGGAACATGGCGTTCTCGACCCCGCAGGACGGTGCCGGCCTGGCCGCGATCTACGGCGGGCGGGACGGGCTGGCGAAGAAGCTCGACGAGTTCTTCAGTACGCCCGAGGACGCGACCCACACCGGCGGGTACGGCGGCACGATCCACGAGATGCTCGAAGCACGTGACGTCCGGATGGGTCAGTACGGGCACAGCAATCAGCCGTCGCACCACATCACCTACATGTACGACGTGGCCGGTCAGCCGTGGAAGACGCAGGAGAAGGTCCGCGAAGTGCTGTCCCGGTTGTACACCGGTTCGGAGATCGGCCAGGGGTACCCGGGTGACGAGGACAACGGCGAGATGTCGGCCTGGTACTTGTTCAGCGCACTCGGCTTCTACCCGTTGCAGGTCGGATCACCGGCGTACGCGATCGGCTCACCGCTGTTCACCAAGGCGACTGTCCGGCTGGCCGGCGGGAAGAAGCTGGTCGTCAGTGCGCCGAAGAACTCCGCGAAGAACATCTACGTGAAGAGCGTACGAGTGAACGGGCGGGCGTGGACGTCCACCTCACTACCGCACGACCTGATCGCGAACGGCGGCAAGATCGAGTTCGAAATGACCGATCAGCCGACCAAGTGGGGCACCGGCCGCAACGACGCGCCGCCGTCGATCACCACGCCCGGTCAGGACCCGACGACCTGGCGGGACTCCACGTCCGACACCGGTGCGGTCATCGGTGCCGGCGGCGCGGACGTCTCCAAGCTGATCGACAACGACGCGAAGACGCAGGTCACGCTGACCGGAGCGCAGCCGTCCGTCACGGTCGCGCTGCCACAAGGCCGTCCGGTCGGCATGTACACGCTCACCAGCGGCGCCACCGGTACAGCGCCGTCGGCGTGGACGTTGGAGGGTTCGAACGACGGTACGACGTGGAGCACGGTTGATCGGCGTACCAACGAGACGTGGGCGTGGGCGTCGTACACCCGCTCCTTCAGCGTCGCCGCACCGAAGGCGTACACGCAGTACCGCCTCGTGTTCACCGGGTCAGCTGACGGCGTCACGCTGGCTGAGCTCGAGCTGCTCGGCACGTTGAAGGGCGTCGAGCCCGGTACGCATCCGAGCGACAAGCGCGTCGCCCAGACGAAGCCGAGCCCGACTCCGTCGCAGTCCATCGACCGCAACTACGGCTGATGGTTCCGCCGGTTCCTGTCACTTGTAGTGGCAGGAATCGGCGAACTGCAGCAGCGTCGGATAGGTCCTCCAACCCAGCGGCTGGGCGTAGTTGCTGACTACGATCAGCCGATCGGTGGCGCCTTGTTGTACGTACACGTCCGCTTCCGACGGAAGACCCGCGCCGCTGCTGTCCTTGATCGCGAAGATGGCAGCACGGTTCTTACCGGCTCTTTCCATGCCCACCTGATGCCACGGAATGCCGGGGACCCGATCGATGCGGCCGCCGCCGGGGCCCGGCGTCAGCTCCGTCGACTGCAGGAGCATCGTGTAGGTCAGGTCGCGGTAAGGGCTCGGGTTCTTCAGCTTCGGATCGTAGAGCTCCTGCGCGCTGCCTTTGGTCCGTACGGCCCAGCCCTCCGGGATCAAGGTGCAAGTGATCGGCCCGGGGAACGCCGTTGTGTTCTTGACCAGTCGCACCGGCTGGGCAGGCATGGGCGCGATGGGGCGCGGGTCCTGCTGCCTACTGGGCGGAACCGGGTGCTCAAGAGAGCTCTTCACACCGGTCGTGGGTGTCGCACTGGTCGTCGGCATCACGGTGGGTTTGACCGCTGGGGCCGGGCTGCTTGTCGTGGCACCGGGTAGCACCGACCAGCCCACTGCGGCCACCAGCGCGGTCGCCAGCGCGCCTCCAGCGAGACCGGCGATCCGGCGGCGGCGCACCGCCCGGTGGCCGCGGGCCAGGTCCGCGGTGAGGTCATCGGTGGAGACGGCGGGCTCGGGGCCGGCGGCGTCGTCCAGAAGATCCTTGAGATCGGTCATCGCACGCTCTCCATGGTTTCGAGGGGCTCATGCAGGAGATCGCGCATCGTCGCGAGGGCCCGCGACGTCTGCGACTTGACCGTGCCTTCCGAGCAGCCCATCAGCTCGGCGGTGGTCTGGACATCCAGATCGCGGAAGTAGCGCAGTACGACGACCGCGTGCTGCCGGCGCGGCAGCTTCGCGAGCGCACCCAGGACGGTCAGCCGCTCGGCCTGGTCCTGGCCTGGCACCGGCTCCGCGTCGTGCATCACCTCGGTGGTGGACTCGCGGTGGCGCCACATCCGGCGGCGCTCGTCCAGGAAGGCGTTCACCAGGATCCGGTCCGCGTACCGGGCTGGGCCGTCCTCACGCCGTACTTTCGCCCAGTGCACGTACAGCTTCGTCAGCGCGACCTGGACCAGGTCCTCGGCCCAGTGCGCGTCGCCGGAGGTGAGCAGGCGCGCGGTCCGCAGCATCCGGCCGCGGTGCGCGGTCACGTACTCGAGGTACTCCGTGTCCCGGTCACTCACGATCTGCCCTCCCTGGTCGGTGATCTCCCACCCTGGAACTACTGGGTGAGCCCGGCCGGAGGTTGCACGGCGGTTTTCGGTGCGGACATGACGAGGGCGGCGTCGCGATCGCCGCCCTCGGTGGACCACCCGGCGGAGCCTGCCCCTGAAAGGTTCCGCCGGAGTCGATGTGAGGGGTGGCGGTCCCCGCCCGGACTGCCACCCCTTCATCCCTAACGACGCGCGAACTCGGCCAGGGGTTGCCTCCACCGAAAACTGTCCATATTCCGGACAAACTGGGTCCGCTCAGCCTGACCAGCGGCCGGTGAAGAACCCTGCGGCCCACAGCGCGGCCAGCGGGATCGCTATGGCCAGGTACAGGCGGCCAAGCCATGGTTTTCGCCTGGCCAGGACGGCCAGACCGATCCAGAGCGGCCACCAGAGCAGCGTGGCCCGGGTGAGCGAGTAGATCCAGAACGACGTGCAGAACGCGCCGATGGTCGCCGCGACCCAGGCAGCCTCGCCCCAGGACCTCCGCCAGAACAGCCAGACCAGTAGCGCCAATCCGATGAACAGCGCGACCAGCTCGGCCCGGAACATCCAGGTCCAGTCACTGTGGTCCGCTGGAAAGTGCCCCTTGCTCGCGGCCTCGACGGTGTGCTTGATCGACGTCCACGGCCAGGTGAACTGCCGCGCCCACCCCTTCTCCTGCGCCTCCTGCCAGGCGAACCAGGAGCCGTGTACCTGCTTCAGGTACGCCATGAAGCCGAGCACTGGTATCGCGGGCAGGGCCAGCCACGGCAGCGACAACCAGTCCCGCTTCTTCGACGTCACGAACTCCACGAGCAGCGCGAAGATCAGGAACAGCCCTGACACCCGCACGGTCGACGCCAGTGCAACGAAAACCGCCGCCCGGGCCCAGCGCCCCTGCCGCGCCGCCAGCCAGGCCGGGAAGGCGAATGCGCAGAACAGCGCCTCCGTGTACCCGGCTGCCAGGAACACGCCGACCGGTGCGCCGTACCAGAGCACCGCTGCGTTCGGACCGATGCCCTTGAGCTCCGGGAACTCGTACTGCGCCAGCCTCGCCAAGTACACGCCCGCTACCGCACTGGCCACTGCTGACACCACGATGCCCGCGGCCACGTACCCAATGCCGGTGTAGCTGACCAGTCGCATCAGCAACGGGAACCCCGGGAAGAACGCCGCCAACGGCGCCCCGGACGGCTCCCCGTGGTTGTAGCCGAACTCAGCGACCGCCTTCAGATGCCAGACGTCCCACTGGAGCCAGGCCCGCCAGACGTTCGGGTAGTCGTTACCCCGGTTGAGCAGCAGCGGCGCCGACACCGACAGCACGAACAGTGCGGCCCGCGTGACCAGCCACCACCCAAGCACCTCGCGCGCTTGCGTACCCGGCGACCACCGCCGCCACCAGCTTCCATCAACCCGAGCCCGCCGCGCCCGCCCCTTCCCGGACGGGGCCTCAGCGCCCGGCTGATCAGCAGCCGAGCGCTCAAACACGACAGCACCGCACATCAAACTCCGCCCGAGTCACGCCCCTATCGTCTCCCATCCGGGTACCAGGGGCCGGACCGGGCGAGCGGAACTACTGCCCGCCGGCGGGTTCCGTCGGTTGATCCGTCGGTGTTCCCGGACCGCCGGTCGGCAGTGTCGGGAAGTCCGGCGTCTTCGTCGGCCTGGTCTTGGTCGGCTTCGGCGGCGTCGGCGTGTCCGGCGGCGGCGTGCGAGTCGGCGTGTTCGGCGGCGGGGTGCTGGCGGGCGTGTTCGGCGGCGGGGTGCTGGCCGGCGTGTTCGTCGGCGTGTTCGGCGGCGGGGTGTACGCCGGCGTCGGACTGCCGTTCGAGAGCGCGTCCTCGGTCGGCTCCGGGAAGGGGGTTTCGTCGATGCCGTCGAGCGCGCCCTTCATGTACGCCAGCCAGGTCTTCAGCGGCCAGGTGCCACCGAAGAACGCCTTCTCGTTCGTGTAGTCGTCCAGGTTGCTCTCGCCGTCCTTGCCGGCCCGGTACACGACCGAGGTGGACAGCTGCGGCGTGTACCCGGTCCACCACGAGGTCAGCGTCGCGGAGCCGTCCTTACAGCCGCCGCACGCCTTGTTCTTGGCCCGGTCCTCGACCGCGACGCCACCCGCCGTGCCGGTCTTGCCGGCCACCGGGCGGTCCAGATCCTTGGCGCCGTTACCGGTGCCCTTCTGGACCACGTCCTGAAGGACGTAGTTGACCATCTGGGCGGTCTCGACCGGAATCGCCTGCACCGCCTTGTTGATCAGGCTCGCATCCGAGAACAGCACCTTGCCGTCCGGCCCGCGTACCTCCTTGATGACGTGCAGCGGCACGTACTTGCCTTCAGCGGCGAAGGTCGCGTACGCCGACGCCATGTCGACCGCGGACGCGTACGGGTCCGGGCCGAGCACCGTGGAGGGGTTGTGCCGACCCGCCTCCAGGTACTTGGTCTTCGGGATACCGACCGCCTCGGCGACGTCGACGAGCTTGTTCGGACCGTCGTCCATCTGTTTGTCGACCAGGTCGTAGAAGGCGGTGTTGATCGACTGCTCGGTCGCCTTCAGCAGGCTGACGTCGCCGTAGTCCTGGTTGAACTCGTTGTTCAGCTTCAGGCCCTGAATCACGATCGGGCTGTCGCCCTGGAAGGTGTCCCAGATCGACTTCTTGTCCTCGAGTGCCGCCGCCAGCGCGAACGGCTTGAAGGACGAACCCGGTCTGGCCTTGCTCGTCGCCCAGTTCAGCTGGCTCTTCAGATAGTCCGGCCCGCCGTACATGGCCAGCAGCTGACCGGTGCCCGGCTGCACCGCGGCCATTCCGACGTGCAAGTTGTCCCGCTTCTTCGGCAGCTCGTTCTCCGCGGCGGTGAGCATCTTCTTCTGCTGGCCGTAGTTGAACGTTGTGGTGACCTTGAGGCCGCCGCCGCTGATCTGCTCCTCGGTGAACCCGCGCTGCAGCAACTCCTTGCGCGCCATGTCCAGCAGGAAGCCCTTCGCGCCGGCGTACCGGCTGCTCTTCTTCTTCATGTTCGCGAGGCTCGGCAGGCTGTTGCCGTACTGCGTCTCCTGGGCCGCGGTGATGGTACCCATCTGCTGCATGCCGAGAAGCACGTAGTGGTAGCGCTCGATGATCCGCTTCTTCGTCCGCGGGTCCGGGTCGTTGACGTCGAAGAGCCTCGGGTTGTTCAGCACGGTGGCGAGCAGCGCCGCCTGCTGGACGGTGAGCTTGTTCGGGTCCTTGACCCCGAAGTAGGCGTCGCCCGCGGCGGAGATGCCGTACGCGCCCTCACCGAAGTAGATGGTGTTGAGGTACCCCTCGAGTGTCTTGCTCTTGTCCTGCGAGCGGCCCAGCTTGGTGGCGATGAACAGCTCGTTGAGCTTCCGGGAGACGGTCCGCTCCTGGGTCAGGTACATGATCTTCACGTACTGCTGGGTGATCGTCGAGCCACCCTGCAACTGCTCGCCGCGGAGGATGTTCGCCGCCGCCCGGACCATGCCGGACGGTGAGATGCCGGGGTTCGTCCAGAACGACCGGTCCTCGGCCGCGATCACCGCGTCCTGCACCCGCTTCGGGATCTGCGACAGCGGAACCGTGTTCCGGTTCTGCTCGTAGAACGATCCCAGCGGGTTGCGCTGGTCGGCGTACGTCACCGTGGTCGTGTTGGTGGTGAACTCCTTGTTGATGTCCGGGATCTTCGTCGTCTGGTACATGACGAAGAACGCCGCGACCGCGCCGATGATGCCGAGGAACATGAGCGCGGCCAGCCAGCCAAGCAACCTCAGCGCCCAGTGCTTCTTCCGGCGCGAAGGCTTGGCGGCCTTCCTACGAGCTTCACTCACAGTGCAATCCTCGACGATCTCGCGGGAGTCATTGCCCCACAGACTACGGTGGGTGTGGTAACAGGCCCGAATCCGCATCGGATGCTAGCAACCTCGGGCCGGCCAGGTGAAAAGTGGTCCACACACATCTCCGGGCTGACTATTTACAACGTTGCAAAGTTCGGCTTGGCTGACCGATGTGATCCGCCTCTCACTGCTTGCCGCCGGTCTGACCCTGCTCACGACCGCACTGACCCACGCCGCGGCCCCGCCGGCCGCCGGCTACACGAACCCCGTCACCGCCGGGTACTCCGCCGACTTCCCCGATCCGTCGATGATCAAGGGCCGCGACGGTTGGTGGTACGCGTACTCGACCGGCGGCCCGTACGCGAAGGACGGGCACGACGGCGACTCGTACAAGATCGCCCGCTCCCGCGATCTGACGCACTGGGAGAAAGTCGGCTCGGTCTTCGGCGCGGACAACCGCCCCACCTGGGCCGACCCGGCCAGTGGCTTCTGGGCGCCGGACATTCGCTACCTGAACGGGAAGTACGTCCTGTACTTCACCGTCCACAACACCACTACGACGCCGGACAACTGGGACTACGCGATCGGCGCGGCGACTGCACCGACTCCGGCCGGTCCATGGACTGACTCCGGTGCACCAGTAGTAGCGCCACGTCCAGCGGCTGGAGGTGGATTCGAGTGGACCATTGATCCGGCCGAGTTCACCGATACGGACGGTACGCGGTACTTGTACTGGGGCAGTTACAACGGCGGCATCCATGCCGTCCGCCTCACCGCTGACGGACTACGTACGGTCGGCGCGGTCACCAACGTCGCGCGTGATCGCTTCGAAGGCCCGTATGTCGTGAAGCACGGCGGGTACTACTACTTGTTCGGCTCGTCCTCGAACTGCTGCGCGGGCCCAACCACAGGGTACGCCGTCTTCGCCGGTCGTTCGCGCAGTCCGCTCGGCCCATTCGTGGACCGCCTCGGCAACGACCTGAATGCATCTCGTACTGGCGGCACGCCGGTCGTCGCGTCGAACGGCAACCGTTGGGTCGGTACCGGACACTCATCGATGGTCACGGACCTGAGTGGTCAGCAGTGGTTCGCGTACCACGCGGTGGACCGCACCGACCCGTTCGTGACCAACAGCAACGGCTGGCTGCTACGGCCGATGCTGCTCGACCGCCTCGACTGGAGCGACGGTTGGCCGGTCGTCAACGCAGGAGCCGGTCCGAGCGAGTCCAGCAAGGTCTCACCGGTCACGACCTCCAGCGCGGCCACCGGAGACGTCCGAGTCGAAGCTGACGTCACCGGCACGGGTCAGGGCGTATCGGCACGTGGCGGACGGGTCAGCGCGGTCATCGACAACGGCCGGCTCCGACTGACCAACCGCTTCGGACTCAGCCGGTCCGTGCAGCTGCCGCTCAACGTACCGGGCACGATCGCACTGGAGATCCGCGGCAACCAGGCGACGGCGGAGTTCAGTGAGGACCGACTGGGCGATCCGCTGGCGACGCTCCAGCTACCTATGTCCGCCGGCAGTGGTTCCGCTGCTCCGGTTGGCGGTGCGGGCAACTTCTCGATCGCACCGCTCTACAAGCCGGTCACCAGAGCCGTACCGACACCGCGGATCGGCAAGGTGGACTCGCGCTACTCCGACGAGTTCACTCGCGGACTGGGCGCCGGGTGGACCTGGCGCAACGTCAGTCCGGACGCCACGGTCGCCAACGGCGCACTGCAGTGGAAGACCGAGGCGAACGACCTGACCGACAACAACACAGCCGCCAAAGCATCGCTGCTGCTGCGCGACCAGCCGACAGGCAATTTCGTCGTGGAGACCAAGCTGCACCTCAACGTCGGTACTGACACCGTGCGGAACTACCAGCAGGCCGGACTGCTCGTGTACCTCGACGACGAGAACTGGATGCGGCTCGACCACGTTGCGGGCGGTACCGGTCGGTTCATCGAGTTCGGCAAGCGGATGCGGTTCACACCCGTCGGCGCTCCGTCAGTCGTCACCTTCGGCGGCGCGATGATCGGTCCGCCGGCCGAAACGACCTGGCTGCGACTCGCACATGACGTCGTACCGCAGACCGGTGAGCACCGGTACCGCGCAGCATCGAGTACCGACGGCAAGCACTGGGTCTGGGGCGCCGCTTGGACTCTGCCAGCTGGTACGACGCCGCGAATCGGACTCGTGTCACAGGGCTCATCCGCCCAAACAGATGCCCAGTACGGCAAGGCGACCGCGCTGTTCGACTACTTCCGCGTTACGAGGTGACGTGCGGCGCGAGTAGCGTCACTGCGATCAGTGCGGCCGGGAAGCAGGCCAGAAACATCGTGAACGTGTAGCCCATGATGTCCCTGGCCTTCAGGCCGAGGATGGCGAGCGTCGGCAGCATCCAGAACGGTTGCAGCAAGTTGGCGCTCGCCTCACCGAGGTCGTACACGACCACCATCCAGCCGGCGTCCACCTTGAGTTCGTTCGCCGCCTGCAACACGTACGGCGCCTCGATCACCCACTTGCTGCCACCACTCGGTACGAAGATGCCGAGGATGCACGAGTAGATCGCGACCAGCGGTGGAAAGAAGAACTGACTGCTCGCCTGCACCAGCCAGCCGGCCAGCCGTGCGGAGATCCCGGTGTAGGCGATCATGCCGAAGATCCCGCCGTACAAGGGGAACTGGAGCAGAACGCCGGACGCGGCCGGCGCGCCGTCCCGTACCGCCCGGGCCATTCGCCACGGACGCCAGTGCAGCAACAGCGCGAGCAGGAACAAGATCAAGTTGACCGTATTCAGGTCGAGGGCGTTGAAGAAGCTCTTCCCACTGAAGTAGCGGACCAGATAGACCGTACCGAGCAGAACGATCAGCAGGCTGAACACCGGCGAGTGTTCGAGCCAGTCACCCGGCCGGCGCTGATCGTTGTCCTGCTTTCCGTTGTACGTCGAGCCGCGGCCGATCAACGGTTTGAGTTCGATCCCGAGCTGGTCCGCCGTACGCGCATTCGCTTCGCCCGGCGCGATGAACCACGCCATCGCCACGCCGACCGCATACACGATCAGCGTCGCCAGGATCGCCTGCCAGGTGAAGATCGTGTCGCTCAACGGGATCAGCCCACTGGCGTGACCGCCGGCTTTGATCACCTCCTGCACCGGCGGCGGACTGCTGCTCGCACTCGCCACCTGCAGGGCCGCCGAGCCGGACAGTCCTTGCGCCCAAACGGTTCCGAGCCCGAGGAACGCCATCGCGCCGAGCGCCCGGTAGTCCGCCTTCGGCACGTTGCGCGCCACCTCCCGGGCCAGGATCGCCGCGAAGATCAGACTGAAAGCCCAGTTCAGGTACGACGCGAGCATCGCGACCGCGGCGACGAACGCGACCGCCGTCCGTGGGGTCCGCGGAATCCGCGCCAGTCGCGCGATCAGACGCGCGACCGGCCGGCTGGTCGCGACGGCGTATCCGCCGATGATGATCATCGCCATCTGCAGGGTGAAGGTGATCAACGACCAGAAACCGATGCCCCAGGCATCGATCAGGCCGAAACCCTTGGTCGCGGCCGGGTCGTCGGGGCGTTTCAGCAGCCGCTCGCCGGTGACCAGACCGAACAGCAGCACCACGAACGTACCCACCAGGACGAACCCGAAGGCATCCGGCAGCCACTTCTCGGTGAACGCGGTGAATCGCAGCGCCAGCCGGGCCAGTACACCCTCGGCTTCGACGTCGGACCTGGCGTGTTTCCCATGCGTGTCGGTCATGACCCTCCGCTCGTCGACCGCGACTCTGCGTGTCATTCGATTAACGCCGATCGGCGCCTGACGTAACAGGTTCCCCGGCGCGCCCGTGTGACCTAGGTGACAAAGTCCGCCTTTGTCAGGAGTTGTCCACAGGCACGTGGGCTGCTTACAGTGGCGGTGCGATGTATCGAACCGATACATCAGGTCATGACAAACTGGACCGAGGGAGGTGGCTCATGGGAAACCGCAGTGGGGTCCTGGAGCTCGCCGTACTCGGTCTGCTGCACGAAGCGCCGATGCACGGTTACGAGCTCCGCAAGCGCGTCAACGCCCAGTTCGGCTGGGGACGCGTGCTGTCGTTCGGTTCGCTGTACCCGTGTCTGAAGGCGATGCTCCGCAACGGCCTGATCACGGCCGACCCCGGGACGCCGGAGGCCGGCCGCAGGCCCAAGATCGTCTACACGATCACCGCCGACGGCAAGGACTACTTCGCGCACGCGATGCACGAAGCCGGGCCGTCCGCCTGGGAGGACGACACGTTCGGCGTCCGCTTCTCGTTCTTCGGCCGGACCGATCCGGCCACCCGGTTGCGCATCCTGGAGGGCCGCAAGGCCCGGATGGAGGAGCGGCTGGCCAACTTCCGGGCCGCGATGACCCGGACGGCGGAACGAGTCGACGCCTACACCCTCGAGCTGCAACGGCACGGCCTGGAGTCGGCCGAGCGCGAGGTCCGCTGGCTGAACGAGCTGATCGACGGCGAGCGGAGGCAGCAGCGGCCCCCTGACCAGCACCAACCGCCTACCCAAGGAGATTCCAGATGACCTCGATCCGCGTGGCGATCGTCGGCGTCGGCAACTGCGCAAGCTCGCTCGTCCAGGGCGTGCACTACTACCGGGACGCGAAGGCCGACGAACGCGTCCCCGGTCTGATGCACGTCGTGTTCGGCGACTACCACGTCCGGGACGTGGAGTTCGTTGCCGCGTTCGACGTCGACGGCAAGAAGGTCGGCCTGGACCTCGCCGACGCCATCGGCGCCAGCGAGAACAACACGATCAAGATCTGCGACGTACCGCCGACCGGCATCACGGTGCAGCGCGGTCACACCCTCGACGGCCTCGGCAAGTACTACCGCGAGACCATCACCGAGTCCGACGCCGCGCCGGTCGACGTGGTCGCCGCGCTGCGCGAGGCCGCCGTCGACGTACTCGTCTGCTACCTGCCGGTGGGTTCGGAGCAGGCCGCCAAGTTCTACGCGCAGTGCGCCATCGACGCCGGCGTCGCCTTCGTGAACGCGCTGCCGGTGTTCATCGCCGGTACGAAGGAGTGGGCGGACAAGTTCACCGCGGCCGGCCTGCCGATCGTCGGTGACGACATCAAGTCCCAGATCGGGGCGACCATCACCCACCGCGTCCTGACCAAGCTGTTCGAGGACCGCGGCGTCACCGTGGACCGTACGTACCAGCTGAACGTCGGCGGCAACATGGACTTCAAGAACATGCTCGAGCGCGAGCGGCTCGAGTCCAAGAAGATCAGCAAGACCCAGTCCGTCACGTCCCAGCTGCGCGACGAGATCGAGGACCGCAACGTACACATCGGCCCGTCCGACTACGTGGCCTGGCTGGACGACCGCAAGTGGGCGTTCATCCGCCTCGAGGGCCGCAACTTCGGCGACGTCCCGCTCTCCCTCGAGTACAAGCTCGAGGTCTGGGACTCCCCGAACTCGGCCGGCATCATCATCGACGCGATCCGCGCCGCCAAGATCGCCAAGGACCGCGGCATCGGCGGCCCGATCCTGTCGGCCTCGTCGTACTTCATGAAGTCCCCGCCGGAGCAGTACGCGGACGACGTCGCCCGCGAGCAGGTGGAGAAGTTCATCCGCGGCGAGATCGACCACTGATCCCCCGCTGATCCACGGCAGCCCCGCAACCGTCCTGGTTGCGGGGCTGTTCTATAGGTTGAGCAGATGCTTCTTCACGTGGGGTGCGCGCAGTGGACGCATCCTGCTTGGCCGCAGCCGTCCCGGGACAAACTTCGGGCGTACGCCTCGTGGTGCAACGCGGTGGAAAGCAACACGACCTTCTACGCGACGCCGTCACGAGGCTCCGTCGAGAACTGGGCCGCGCAGACGCCGCCCGACTTCCGTTTCGTGGTGAAACTTCCACAGCTGATCACCCACGAACGCCGGCTGACGAACGCCGACGGCGAGCTGCGCAACTTCCTGCACGCGATCGAACCACTCGGCCCGCGCAACCACGCGGTGTGGATTCAGCTCCCAGCCGCGTTCGCCCCCACCGACCTCGGTACGCTCGCCGCGTTCCTGCACCAGGCACCCCGCGACCACCAGTACGCCGTCGAGGTCCGGCACCGGGCGTTCTTCGACGACCAGCAGGCCGCCACCAACCTCGAACGCGTCCTCGCCCGCGTCAACGCGGAATGGATTCCGTTCGACACCGGCACCCTGTTCGCCCAGCGCCCGACCAGCTTCGCCGAACGCGACGCCTGGATGAAGAAACCCCGCGTCACCCGCCGAACCCGCGCCCTGACCGCCCACCCGATCGTCCGCTACATCGGCCGCGACTCAGTCACCGAAACCGTCGACGGCTGGGCCTACCTGGTCGCCCTCACCATCCAATGGCTGACCGAAGGCCGCTCCCCCACCATCTTCCTGCACACCCCCGACAACACCGAGGCCCTCAACCTCGCCCGCCACTTCCACACCACCGTCGCCGCCCACTTCCCCACCCTGACCCCCCTCCCCGACCCCACCCCCACCGAACCCCCCACCCTCTTCTAGTTATCCACAACCCCAAACTCACCACCCTCCCCCACCCCCAAACTCCATATGTTCTCCGCCGACTTCACCCCTCGGAGGACAACATATGGACCCCAACACCCCAACCTACGAACCCACCCCCACCCACCTCACCCCCACCCACACCACCGAACCCACCGTCCTCGCACCCGGTTACGCCAGCGCACCCACCAGCCTCGTCCCCGGACACACCGGCGTACCCGCCAGCCTCGTACCCGGCTGCGCCAGCGCACCCACCAGCCCCGTACCCGGTCACACCACCGGTCCGGCGGGCAACCCCACCGCGGCCCGCACCTCCCGCGCCGAACGCCAAGCCCGCGCCGAGTGGCTCATCACCGAGTTCCGCCGCCTGGCAACTCACGCCGACAACCCCTACGACCAGGCCCGCTACCGCCGCACCGCCGACTCCCTCATCCGCCTAGCAAGCGCCGCCCGCCCGTGACGCCCCCCGAGCAACCCCAGCCGACCCACCCCCGCCCCACACCCGCACCCGCACCCGCACCCGCACCCGCACCCGCACCCGCCACGGTCCGCGGCGCCACACTCCCGCGCGCGACTGCCCGCCGCCCCACACCTGATCGCGAAACCACCAGCAGCTCCACCACAAGTCCGCGCAGCAGCAACCACGTCGCCCACCGCGCCGCACCCGCGCGCACGACGACCCGCCACGCAACCAAACGTGCGGCGACCGCCCCACCGCCCACCACCGACGCGGCCGCACGTCCTCCACACCCAAGCTCCGTCAACGAACTGCTCCAGGTAAGCGGTGAAGCGGCCCGCGTACTTGCCGCCGCCGACCACTCCGCCTGGAACGGTCAGGTGATCGAGTCCACCGGCGCGATCCTCGGCCTGGCGCACTGGGACGGCACCCTCTACCTGGACCGCGAAGCAATCATCGACCCTCTCCACCACCTGTACGCCCACGCCGGCGAGACCCACTCAGCAGCAACCCTCATCAGCTACCGAGAATCCCTCGCCACCCTCCTCCACGAGCAGGCCCACTTCCTCGGCCCCACCAACGCCACTCAGGAAGCCGCCCGCGACGCCTTCATCAAACCCGGCAGCCGCCAACTCGAAGAAGGCATCACCGAAGCCTGGGCGCAGGACCACCTCGACGCGTACCTCCACCACCTCGGCATCGACAAAGCCGCCCCAGGAATCACGTCGATCCAAGCCCCCGGCTACTACGCCGCCTTCGTCCCCGCCGTACGCACCCTCACCACCGACCTGGAATCCCGCAACAACCTTGCCCCGGGCGAACTCCTCGCCCTCCTGAACCGCCAAACCGCCGCCGGCCAACTCCCCACCTTGGTCGCCCTCACCTACAACTCCACCCGTCTCCCCGACCTCGAACCTCCCAACGCCCCCACCCGAGACCGCCTGGAGTCCATCCTCCGCTCCGGCCTGGCCCACCTCGACAACTTCGAGTTCGCCCCACCCGAAACCGCCACCGCCAACTCCCTGACCACCGCCCACCAACTCCTCGACCACCTCCACCACGAAATCCAGTCCGCCGAGTCCGCGTACACCTTCCGTCCCCACCTCACTGCAATCCGGCCCACCGAGTCCAGGCACGCCCTGCTCCCCCACCTCGACGAAGCCCAACGCTCCGAGTCCAGGCACACCCTGCACCCGCACCTCGACGAAGTCCGGCCCACCGAGTCCACTCACACTCTCAACCCCCACCGCGATGAAGCGCAGCGCTCCGAGTCCAGGCAAACCCTCCGCCCGCACCTGGACGAACTCCGGCCCGCCGAGTCCACGTACACCCTCCGCCCACACGAGCACGCCACACCGTCCCCAACCCACACGGCCCTGGCCGGCGTCGCACCCCCATCCCGCCGCCCCACACCCCCACCCCAACCCACCTCACCAACACCTCGCGCACTCGTATCCCCCCACCACCCCTCAACCGGCACCCGCCCCCAACCACCCCGCCCCAACCCCCAACCCCGCGACCTCCACCAAACGAGGTGACCCACACCAGGTCCACCACGCAGTCCCCCCGCCCGTACGGTCCTGCTCGTACCAGGCCCGCTCGCACCAGGCCCGCTCGCACCAGGCCCGCTCGCACCAGGCCCGCTCGCACCAGGCCCGCCTGCACGAGGCTGCGCAGCAGGCCGGCTCGCAGGCGCCCTGCCGACCCGCGCCCGGCCACCCAAGCGCGGCCCGACCGCTCCCGCGCGGCCCGACCGGACCCGGCCATGCTGTGCAGCGGACCGTGGTGATGCCCGGCTTAGGCGCTTGAAACACCTGAGTCGATCGGTGGTCGCGGCCGTTGAGCGGCAGGTTGACGGCGGACTAGTGAACCGACGGTCGAGTAGACGGTGTACCCGCGAACCGGCGGGTGGTGGCGGCGCCAGGCTGCCGTGCCCCGGACGCGCGGCAGGCTGCCGCACCAGTAGGTGGGTGAGCCGGTCCTGCATGAGCCGGTCCTACGTGAGCCAAGCCCTGCCCGGGCCAATCCCTGCCTGCGGCGCGCGGTGGTGTGACGCGGTGGTGTGACGCGGTGGTGTGACGCGGTGGTGTGACGCGGTGGTGTGACGCGGTGGTGTGACGCGGTGGTGTGACGCGGTGGTGTGACGCGGTGGTGTGACGCGGTGGCGTGACGCGATGGTGATGGATGCGAGGTGGGGGTGAGGCGGTGGGGGTGAGGCGGTGGGGTCTTGACAGTTGGTTAGATTTGGATGGGTTGTTGCCGAAGTCGGGACCCGGTGCTGGTCTCGGGGGTGGGGGTGCAGCAGACTGTTGCGGTGACTTTTCCGGAGAGCCGCGGTGCCCGCTCACGCCGAGTAGGCGGAACTCTGGTCAACCGATCGTTTGACGGCGTACCGTCGCCTGCATCCGGTGCAGCATTTCCTCCGCAGAACCGGCCGCCTCATGATCGGAGGGCGTGAATGGCTTCGTGGCTGCTCCGCGCCCAGTGGTCGCACCGTGACGAGACCGTCGAGCACCGGGCCCTGCGCGTGCTTCGTACGCTGACCGCCGTCGCGGTCGCGTTCCCCGACGTGCACAACTGGACCCAGGACGAACGCTGGGGATATCACGTACTCGAGGCCGACGGCTCGACGCCGTTGCGGGAGATGGTCGAGGCGACGACCAAGGTCCTTGCCAACGGCACGAGTACGACGCGGCTGCATCTGCAGAGCACCGGCGAGCTCCCGTGGCTGTTCGACCTGTCCATGGGCGGGACGATGACCACGATCTCCGATCAGCTCACGCTGCACTGGAGCGACGAGGACGCGCTGCAGCAGTCCGAGCGATTCGCGCAGGTTCTTCGCGCGGTCGTGACGATCTGGGAGCCGGCCTGGGCGAGCATCGCGGACACGGAGCTCGCCGCGGCGGCTGGGGTGTTCCGCCGCGGTATTCCGATGATGGGTTGGCTCACGTACGTCCACGGGCTCGTCGCGGGTGCTCCGGGTATCGACATCGACCTCACGCCGTACGAGCGGGGGACGCTCCTGCAAGCACCCGTTGCGCCGATCGACATGACGCCCGTACACATCTGCGCCGCGGCCGCCCTGGTCGGCATCGCACCCGAGGCCTGACCAACACTGCCCACCGGTCGCCGCCGCCTCCAGAAGGTCGTGTTGCTGATCTGTCGGCGGAGCTCGCTGTGGTGAACGGGTGCCGGCAGCGGCTGACGTTCACGGTGAACTGTGTCTTGGTGGGCTGGGGTTGGTTAGTCGGTGAGTACGAGGCGCTGGTCCCAGCGTTGTAGTTCCTTGGTTGTCGGGCGTTCGAATTGTGCTTGGTAGTCGCGAAGGTCGCTCTGTTTGATCGGGAACGTCGCCGGCGGGAGGTTTGCGTTTCGCTGCTCGATTCGAGCCGACAACACTTCGAACGGTGGATCGAGCAGCACCAGCTGCGTACTGGCGCCCTGTTGCGCGGCCCGGGTTCGGAACAGTTCGCGTTCTTCCTCGGACCAGCAGCCGTAGTCGAGGATGACGTCGACGCCGAGCGCCAGTGTTCTGGCTGCGATGCTCCACAACAGCTCGGACTCCAGTACCCAACGCCGGCCGTCGGCCTCGCCAGCACCGAACAGTGCGTGCATCCACTCGTCGGGTGTCAGGCGAAGCGCCTGCCGATCCGCTTCGACCTTCCGGGCCCACGAACTCTTCCCGGCACCCGGCAACCCGACTATCAACACCATCATCGCCACCCAGCTGACCTTACGGTGACGGCACCGCATACGCGACGAGCCGGCAACGGGAGAGGTGTGGGGCGGGACGAGCGCTGGGAGAGGAATCGGGACCGGGACGAGCACTGGGGGAGGGGTCGGGGCAGGACGAGCGCTGGAGTTCAGGCGTTCGGGGGAGTGGTGGTGCCTGCTCCGCGTCTTCTCAGGGTGACCAGGTCGTGGCGAGCGGCGGGCAAGGTCGCATGGTCGAGGCCTTCGACGGTGAAGCCGGCGTCGGCGATCAGCTGGAGGTCGTCGGTGCCAGGTTGTCCTTCGCTGGTGAGGTAGTCGCCGAGGAAGATCGAGTTAGCCACGTGCAGCGCCAAGGTCTGCAGGCCGCGGAGGTGGATCTCCCGCCCGCCGGCCAGCCGCACCTCGACGTCCGGGAAGCAGAACCGGAACAGCGCGAGAATTCGCAGGCAGCGTTCCGGCGTCAGCTCCCAGCGGTCTTCCAGCGGAGTGCCTTCGAACGGGATCAGGAAGTTGATGGGTACGGAGTCCGGATCTAGCTCGCGGAGCGCGAACGCCAGGTCGACGATGTCGTCATCTGATTCGCCCATTCCGAAGATCGCACCGGAGCAGGGGGAGAGGCCGGCCTTGGTGGCGCGCTCGACCGTGTCGACGCGGTCCGTGTAGGTGTGAGTCGTGCAGATGTCGCCGTACCGTTCTTCGCTGGTGTTCAAGTTGTGGCTGTACGCGTGGGCGCCGGCGTCCCGGAGTACTTCTGCCTGGCCGTCCTTCAGCAAGCCGAGGCAGACGCAGATTTCGACCTGCGGGTGTTCGGCTTTGATCGCGTCGATGGTGCCTTCGACTCGGCGTACGTCCCGATCGCCCGGTCCGCGACCGCTCGCGACCAGGCAGACGCGCTTGGCACCGGCGTCTACCGCCTTCGATGCCAACTGTGCCGCGTCGGCGGGATCGATCCACGAGTACTTCATGATCTCCGCGGTGGAGCCGAGGCGCTGTGAGCAATAGCCACAGTCCTCGGGGCACAGACCGCTCTTCATGTTGATGATCGTGTTGAGCTTCACCCGGCGCCCGAAGAACTCCCGCCGCACCCGGTACGCGGCCGCGACAACATCCAGTAGGTCGTCGTCACCGGTCAGTACGTGGAGTGCCTCGTCGCGGGTCGGGAGCGTGCGATCCAGCGCCTTGTTTACAAGCCCTTCGAGTACATTCACCACTCGATCCTCGCGCGGTGACTCCCGGCCAACAATTGTCAGAACCACACAACGCGGCGCCGGCGATCTTGCAGGCAATCCGCTTGCCGCGGACGCTCTGCTGCCTCACGAGTTGGCGGCCGGCGTGTGTCCGATCTGTTCAAGACAACCGGCTGGTGGTTGGGAGAGAGTCCGATCATGGGAACGAAGAACTCTAGCGATCTCCGGAGCCTGATGAATGTCGGACCGGCGGTGGTCCGCCATCTGGCTCGTGCCGATGTCACGGAGGTCGGCCAGCTCGTGGGGCGTGATCCAGTTGAGCTGTACGAGACGATCTGCAAACGCGGTGCCCAACGGTACGACCCGTGTCTGCTGGACACGATCATGTCCGCGGTCGACCAGGCGAACGGAAACCCGGGCCGGCCCTGGTGGTCCTACACACCAGAGCGCAAAGCGCTGGGGAAATGTTAAGGGCCACCCCCGGTGGGGGTGGCCCTTAACAGTGTGAATGTCCGGCGGCGTCCTACTCTCCCACGACCTCCCGGTCGCAGTACCATCGGCGCTGAAGGGCTTAACTTCCAGGTTCGGAATGGAGACTGGGTGTTTCCCCGACGCTATGGCCACCGAAACTCTATAAGGATCACATGTCAAACCAGCACAAGCCACTACTCAATCACATGGGCTAGGGGTCTGACCGTATCCTGGGAACCGTACAGTGAACGCGAACAAACTTTTGTTACATAGCGCAGCTTGCATAATAGTTATGTGTGCGACAAGCCCTCGGCCTATTAGTACCAGTCAGCTCCACACCTTACGGCGCTTCCACTTCTGGCCTATCAACCCAGTGGTCTACTGGGGGCCTTACCCGGTTAACCCGGTGGGAGACCTCATCTTGAAGCGTGCTTCCCGCTTAGATGCTTTCAGCGGTTATCACTCCCGAACGTAGCCAACCAGCCGTGCTCCTGGCGGAACAACTGGCACACCAGAGGTTCGTCCACCCCGGTCCTCTCGTACTAGGGGCAGCCCTTCTCAAGTCTCCTGCGCGCGCAGCGGATAGGGACCGAACTGTCTCACGACGTTCTAAACCCAGCTCGCGTGCCGCTTTAATGGGCGAACAGCCCAACCCTTGGGACCTACTCCAGCCCCAGGATGCGACGAGCCGACATCGAGGTGCCAAACCATCCCGTCGATATGGACTCTTGGGGAAGATCAGCCTGTTATCCCCGGGGTACCTTTTATCCGTTGAGCGACGGTGCTCCCACATGCCACCGCCGGATCACTAGTTCCGACTTTCGTCCCTGCTCGACATGTCTGTCTCACAGTCAAGCTCCCTTGTGCACTTACACTCAACACCTGATTGCCAACCAGGCTGAGGGAACCTTTGAGCGCCTCCGTTACCTTTTAGGAGGCGACCGCCCCAGTCAAACTACCCACCAGGCACTGTCCCTGATCCGGATAACGGACCAAAGTTAGACAGCCAGAACAATCAGAGTGGTATTTCAACGATGACTCCACCCGAACTGGCGTCCGAGCTTCACAGTCTCCCACCTATCCTACACAAATTGTACCGACCACCAATACCAAGTTGTAGTAAAGGTCCCGGGGTCTTTCCGTCCTGCTGCGCGTAACGAGCATCTTTACTCGTAATGCAATTTCGCCGAGTCCATGGTTGAGACAGCGCCCAAGTCGTTACGCCATTCGTGCAGGTCGGAACTTACCCGACAAGGAATTTCGCTACCTTAGGATGGTTATAGTTACCACCGCCGTTTACTGGCGCTTAAGTTCAAAGCTTCGCCGGCCGAAACCAGCTAACCTGTCCCCTTAACGTTCCAGCACCGGGCAGGCGTCAGTCCGTATACATCGAATTACTTCTTCGCACGGACCTGTGTTTTTAGTAAACAGTCGCTTGGGCCTGGTCTCTGCGACCATCACCGCTTCCACCAGCAAGTGGTGTAACGGTTCCGGTCCCCCTTCTCCCGAAGTTACGGGGGCATTTTGCCGAGTTCCTTAACCATGGTTCACTCGATCGCCTTGGTATTCTCTACCTGATCACCTGTGTCGGTTTGGGGTACGGGCGGCTCTGACACTCACTGCGAAGTTTTTCTCGGCAGCATGGGATCATCCACTTCCCCTGAACGGGTCCGCCTCGGCTCTCAGGCTATATGAGACACGGATTTGCCTATGCCTCGCCCTACCACCTTGCCCGCGGATCAGCTTGCGCCTACCATCGCCGCGGTTGGACTACCCTCCTGCGTCACTCCTCAATGCACCTACTACCACCTCGGGTCACCAACTCCACCAATCCATCCGAAGACATCATGGCATCCTTGGCTTAGCATCAGCAGGTTCGGTCGGGTCGTATCAGTGCCGGTACGGGAATATCAACCCGTTGTCCATCGACTACGCCTGTCGGCCTCGCCTTAGGTCCCGACTTACCCAGGGCAGATTAGCTTGACCCTGGAACCCTTGATCATCCGGCGGACGGGTTTCTCACCCGTCATTCGCTACTCATGCCTGCATTCTCACTCGTGCAGCATCCACAACTCCATCACTAGGCTGCTTCACACGCTGCACGACGCTCCCCTACCCACCCACACACCTGGACCAACCCGAAAGTCGGCCGAGTACTTATGTGAGTGCCACAGCTTCGGCGGATTGCTTGAGCCCCGCTACATTGTCGGCGCGGAATCACTTGACCAGTGAGCTATTACGCACTCTTTCAAGGGTGGCTGCTTCTAAGCCAACCTCCTGGTTGTCTGGGCAACTCCACATCCTTTTCCACTTAGCAATCGCTTAGGGGCCTTAGCTGGTGATCTGGGCTGTTTCCCTCTCGACTACGGAGCTTATCCCCCGCAGTCTCACTGCCGCGCTCTCACTTACCGGCATTCGGAGTTTGGCTGATTTCGGTAAGCCGGTAAGCCCCCTAGACCATCCAGTGCTCTACCTCCGGTAAGAAACACGCGACGCTGCACCTATATGCATTTCGGGGAGAACCAGCTATCACGGAGTTTGATTGGCCTTTCACCCCTATCCACAGGTCATCCCCCAGGTTTTCAACCCTGGTGGGTTCGGTCCTCCACGCGGTCTTACCCGCGCTTCAACCTGCCCATGGATAGATCACTCCGCTTCGGGTCTAGAGCATGCGACTAAAACGCCCTATTCAGACTCGCTTTCGCTACGGCTACCCCACACGGGTTAACCTCGCCACACACCACTAACTCGCAGGCTCATTCTTCAAAAGGCACGCCGTCACACCCCACAAGGAGATGCTCCGACGGATTGTAGGCAATCGGTTTCAGGTACTATTTCACTCCCCTCCCGGGGTACTTTTCATCTTTCCCTCACGGTACTAGTCCGCTATCGGTCACCAAGAAGTATTTAGGCTTAGCGGGTGGTCCCGCCAGATTCACACGGGATTTCAAGAGTCCCGTGCTACTTGGGAAAACACTCGAGAGTCACTGTCTTACGCCTACAGGGCTATAACCCACTACGGCTCAACATTCCAGAAGATTCGACTTCAACAGTGATTGATAACTCTCCGGTCTCACGGCATTAAGACCTGAATGCTCCCACAACCCCATATACGCAACGCACGCCGGCTATCACACGCACATGGTTTAGCCTCATCCGCTTTCGCTCGCCACTACTCACGGAATCACTATTGTTTTCTCTTCCTGCGGGTACTGAGATGTTTCACTTCCCCGCGTTCCCTCCAGAACCCTATGTGTTCAGGCACTGGTAACTGGCTTTAGAATGCCAGCTGGGTTTCCCCATTCGGACACCCCCGGATCACAGCTCGGTTGCCAACTCCCCGGGGCTTATCGCAGGCTCCAACGTCCTTCATCGGCTCTTGGTGCCAAGACATCCACCGATTGCCCTCAGTAGCTTGTCACTAACTAAAAGCAAAAATTACGCTACAAAAGATGCTCGCGTTCACTATACAGTTCTCAAAATACGGGCAGGAACACCAACCCGAACCGACACCCACCCAGAAGAACCCCAGCCCCAGGGAAACAACACACCCAGAACAAGAACTCCCTCGACGGTATATCGAAGGCCGGCCCCAGCCACCACACCAACCAGAACACCCGTCCCGGTCGATCCGTGACCCAGAAGAAACAGCCCCAACCCCCAAAACCCCAACGGGCCCTGATGGTCAGGTCCGATTCCTCAGGACCCAACAGCGCGCCTCGGTCCATCCCCTGACCCTCGCTCACGTTCCACGCATCCACCCCCTGAAAGGAAGTATCAGCAGTACTAGCTCACTCGAGCAGGCTCCGAACCTAATGGTCAATGTTCCACATTCCGAAGCACCATCACCCCGAGACGTACGCCCGGGCAGTGATGAATAGGCACCAAGACCCAGAGAAAACTCTGCAGCCCAGCGCCGAATGCTCCTTAGAAAGGAGGTGATCCAGCCGCACCTTCCGGTACGGCTACCTTGTTACGACTTCGTCCTAATCGCCAGCCCCACCTTCGACGGCTCCCTCCACAAGGGTTAGGCCACCGGCTTCGGGTGTTGCCGACTTTCATGACGTGACGGGCGGTGTGTACAAGGCCCGGGAACGTATTCACCGCAGCGTTGCTGATCTGCGATTACTAGCGACTCCGACTTCATGGGGTCGAGTTGCAGACCCCAATCCGAACTGAGACCGGCTTTTTGGGATTCGCTCCACCTTACAGTTTCGCAGCCCTTTGTACCGGCCATTGTAGCATGCGTGAAGCCCTGGACATAAGGGGCATGATGACTTGACGTCATCCCCACCTTCCTCCGAGTTGACCCCGGCAGTCTCCTATGAGTCCCCACCATCCCGAAGGACGTGCTGGCAACATAGGACGAGGGTTGCGCTCGTTGCGGGACTTAACCCAACATCTCACGACACGAGCTGACGACAGCCATGCACCACCTGTATAGGACCCTTACGGACCCCCCATCTCTGGAGGATTTCCCTATATGTCAAACCCAGGTAAGGTTCTTCGCGTTGCATCGAATTAATCCGCATGCTCCGCCGCTTGTGCGGGCCCCCGTCAATTCCTTTGAGTTTTAGCCTTGCGGCCGTACTCCCCAGGCGGGGCGCTTAATGCGTTAGCTGCGGCACGGAGGACGTGGAATGTCCCCCACACCTAGCGCCCAACGTTTACGGCGTGGACTACCAGGGTATCTAATCCTGTTCGCTACCCACGCTTTCGCTCCTCAGCGTCAGGTAAGGCCCAGAGAGCCGCCTTCGCCACCGGTGTTCTTCCTGATATCTGCGCATTCCACCGCTACACCAGGAGTTCCGCTCTCCCCTGCCTACCTCTAGTCTGCCCGTATCGGAAGCAGGCTCGGGGTTAAGCCCCGAGTTTTCACTCCCGACGTGACGAACCGCCTACGAGCCCTTTACGCCCAATAATTCCGGACAACGCTCGGACCCTACGTATTACCGCGGCTGCTGGCACGTAGTTGGCCGGTCCTTCTTCTGCAGGTACCGTCACTCTCGCTTCGTCCCTGCTGAAAGAGGTTTACAACCCGAAGGCCGTCATCCCTCACGCGGCGTTGCTGCGTCAGACTTTCGTCCATTGCGCAATATTCCCCACTGCTGCCTCCCGTAGGAGTCTGGGCCGTGTCTCAGTCCCAGTGTGGCCGGTCGCCCTCTCAGGCCGGCTACCCGTCGACGCCTTGGTAGGCCATTACCCCACCAACAAGCTGATAGGCCGCGAGCCCATCCCCAACCGCCAGAACTTTCAACCCCACACCATGAAGCATGAGATATTATCCGGTATTAGACCCCGTTTCCGAGGCTTATCCCAAAGTTGAGGGTAGGTTGCTCACGTGTTACTCACCCGTTCGCCGCTCGTGTACTCCCGAAGGAGCCTTACCGCTCGACTTGCATGTGTTAAGCACGCCGCCAGCGTTCGTCCTGAGCCAGGATCAAACTCTCCGTTGAAAAATATAGACAACCGAAACCCCAAAGGAGCCCCGGACAGTCAACAACATCGAATGACCCTTTGAATCAGAAACAAAACCATCACTGGCTTGTCATCCGTATTACTTCAAAGGAATCCGCCACAGACAAACAAATGCCTGTAGACGGGGTTAATGCATCTTTCGGCATTGACTTTCGGCACGCTGTTGAGTTCTCAAGAATCGGACGCACACCGCGCTTCGCACTTTCGTTTGAAGCTCCGGGGCAACTCGCCCAACTTTACTGTTTCGCTTCCAGCCGGTCAAATCGGCCTTTTTCGATCCAGTCTCTCTGCGTGACTCATTTACCGAAACTTACCGAGGCAGGTTTCGGCTTACGAATCCTTCAGGGAGTTTGTTGAAGGGCTTGGCCGCTTTCGCGTCCGCGCCTCGCTCCAACAAGAAGAACATTACTGACATCCATGGTCCGGATGCAAATCGGGGTCCTGGAGCTTCCTCCGACCCTGTCCGCACCCGGCCTCGGCACCCGTCCCGCGGCGCTGAGGGGAGTCGTACTTGGTCCCTCTTCAGTTCGGTCGACCGCGTCTCCGCGGGCAACAGTTCCATGATGCCTTACCGGGCAAGTGGTTATTCGCCCGCACGGGGGAGTGGGGTGGACCCCGGTGGCGGGTTTGTGGTGGGTTGGGGCGGTGTGGGGGGTTGGCCTGCCGGATGAAGGGTGGATTGGTGGAGTTTCTGGGTGAAGGTGCGGCGGTGCTTCCCGGGCTGGTGGAGTTGCGACGGGTCTTGCATCGGGAGCCTGAGGTCGGGCTGATGTTGCCGCGGACGCAGAGCGTCGTGCTGGACGCGCTTGCCGGCCTGCCGCTCGAGGTGACCACGGGACAGGAGCTCACCTCCGTCGTTGCCGTACTGCGTGGTGGTCAGCCAGGACCGACGGTGCTCCTGCGTGGCGACATGGATGCGTTGCCCGTGGTCGAGGAGACCGGGCTGGAGTACGCGGCCGAGAACGGGAACATGCACGCCTGCGGCCACGACCTGCACACCGCCGGACTCGTCGGCGCGGCCCAGCTGCTGAGCGCGCGCCGGGAGGAACTGAAGGGCAACGTGCTCTTCATGTTCCAGCCGGGCGAGGAAGGTCTCGGCGGTGCCGGGTACATGTTGCGCGAGGGTCTACTCGACGCAACCGGCGACAAGCCGATCGCGGCGTACGCCCTGCATGTCTGGGCGCAGGCGGCCAGGGGAGTGTTCCAGCTGCGCCCCGGTACGACGATGGCGAGCTCCAACCAGTTGCACATCACCGTACGCGGCAAGGGTGGGCACGGGTCGATGCCTGACCGGACCGTCGATCCGGTACCGGTCGTCGCGGAGATCGTGCTCGCATTGCAGGCGTACGCGACCCGGCGTGTGAGTGTGTTCGACCCGGTGGTGATCACGGTGACGCAGCTCGAGGCAGGTGTCGCGATCAACGTCATCCCCAACACCGCTCGGCTCGGCGCGACGGTGCGTACGTTGTCGGACGCGATGCTCGATCAGCTGACGCGTGAGCTGCCGGCATTGGCGGAGCGGATCGCCGCGGCGCATGGGTGTACGGCCGACGCGCGGCTCGATCCGCAGTACCCGGTGACGGTCAACGACGTGGCGCGTACGGCGGAGACGTTCGAGGTGCTCACCGGATTGTTCGGAGCGGATCGGGTGCAGGGCCTCGACAACCCGTTGATGGGAGCCGAGGACTTCTCGATGGTGCTGAAGGAGGTCCCGGGCACATTCGTGATGGTCGGCGCCCGGCCGGACGACGTGTCCGCGGCGGAGGCACCGTCGAACCATTCGAGCATCGTGCGGTTCGACGATGCGGTTCTTGGCGACCAAGCGGTCGCGCTGGCACAACTGGCGGCCGGCCACTTGGCCTGACGTTCGTCGGCCAGGTGGGCGTTGACGCCGGCGAGTACCGCTCTGACCAGGGCCTGGGGCTGGTCGGTCCGCCAGCGACCGACCAGCCGCAGGGATCAGGCGGGCTTGATGCCGAGGCTGTACGCGCCGCGGCTGCCGTACGTCGAGTAGCCCGTGTTCAGCGGATCGCCGTAGCCGACGTTGTCGATCCGCAGGTAGTACCGACCCGGCTGAAGCGCGGTGCTGACACTCGCACCGAGTCCCGTCGGCGTGCCGGCGTCGCTCTGCCCGGAGGCCGGGTCGTTGGACGCCACAACCGCACCGGAACTGTCCAGCAGGTCCAGCTTGATGTCGAGGTTTCCACCGGTCGGAGCCGCGTCCGCCGTTGCGGTGTAGTTGCCGGCGGCACTGATGTCGACGCGGTACACGTCGGTGTCGTCCGCCTTCGCGATCACACCGGACACCGGCGTACCAACCGCAAGCGCGGCCGCGGTCGCAGTAGTGTCACCGGCTTCGTCAGCACGCAACGCCAGCCCGTGCGTACCGATGACCGCGAAGTCGTCTTCCTTGTTGTTGGCGTCGGCGTACTCGCCCTTGCTCCACTGGCTGATGCCCCGGTAATACCCGACGCCCATGATCGGCGCCCACGCGCCATGACCCTGGTAGTACCCGACGGATGACGTGCCGTCGTGACTCAGGCCGACGTTGTGGCCCGCCTCGTGCGACGCCGCCTCGGCAAGGTTCTTCGCACCAGTGCCGACTCCCTTGGTGAACACCAGAGCCGGTTGGTAGTAGTCATGCCGGCTGGAACTGTCGTACACCCCTACGTACGCCACACCACCACAGCCACAACCGGACTGGTACCAGGTGTCCGGATCGATCAGTACGCGGGTGCCGTACTGCTGGTCCGACGTACCGGACCGGTCGATCGCGGACTGCGGCGGCTGTTCGGTCGTCACGTCCACGTCGAACGTCGAGTAGTCCTCAGCCACTCGCGCCCACACGTCTCGCACCACGTCCTGCTCCGCGGTACTGAACGTCGCCGGGTTGCCGTCGGTGTCGTACGGGGACACGTTCACCGGGTCGACGCCCTTGGACGCGTTCCAAGCCGTACCGGTGATGGTGTGACCATCGAAATCCAGGTAGATCACCCGGTTCGAACCGGGTTTGCTGTGCAACTGGAACGCCGGACCGGTCGCGCCGGCCACCGCGGTACGCGCCCAGCGTGGTGATGCTTCGGGTGACTTCCGTGCGGTGGTCAGACTGGGTTCGCGGAAGAACAGTCTGCTGTCCGCGTCCAGCCAGGCAGTCTTGTCGGTGGCAAGGGTCTGCCGGAGCTGAGCTACCGGAAGCCGGTTGAGCTCCGCGACCTCACTGAGCCGGGTCTGCACCTTACTGAGCGCCTGACTGCCGGCCAATGGCTGTGACAAGAGCTGGTCAACCGGTGTCGGCCGCGCACTGGCCTGGTTGCCAAATGCGGCAGCCAGCCCTCCGAAAACAACAGCACCGGAGCACGCCAATGCACCGATGCGGCGGATTCTTTTCACTGTCGGTCCTTCCTCACGGTCCCCCCGATGGGCGGTTCCCCCCGAAAAGACCCGGGGCCGTCGATCTCGGTGGGATCGGCGGCCCCGGGTGGTCTGGGATCAGGTGGCGCAGCGGGCTGTGTACGCGCCTCGGCTGGGGTCGGTCGAACAGTTGGGGATACCGACACGTCGGGCATCGGACGGGCGGGGGCGGGTTTGCATGGGGCGGGTCTCCTCAGGGACTCCGGCGCGCCTCACTTGACATACTCACGGCCGGTGTACATGGACACACTGTGAGTAGCCTGCCCGATGGTCCCCGCCGCTGTATAGATTCGTCTCGGGATTTAACGCTGAGTGGAGGGTTGCGATGCGCTTCTTGATGATGTTCCGGGCCAGCGAGGAGTCCGAGGCAGGTGGGTTGCCGAGCGAGGAGAGCCTGACCGCGATGGGTCTGGTGATGGCGGAGATGGCCGAGAAGGGCGTGCTGCTGGCGGCCGACGGGCTGCTGCCGAGCTCGAAAGGGTTCCGGATGGAGCTCGAGGCGGGCGAACGCCGGGTGATCGACGGGCCGTTCGCGGAGACCAAGGAGCTGATTGCCGGGTTCTGCCTGATCGAGGTGGCGTCCCGGGAAGAGGCGCTCGAGTGGGGCTGGCGCTGTTTGGCGGCCGACGGCGGCAACACCGGGCGGCTGGAGATCCGGGCGAGCGCGACCGCGGCGGACTTCGGCGAGAACCTGACACCGGAGGCGCGGGCGCTGGAGGACGCGACGGCCCTCAAGACCGTGGAGAACCTGCAAAGAAGCGGCGGTTGACGACCGGCGGGTCAGGCACCGGTGGACGACGGAGCGGCGGCGCGGCGCGGGCGAGCGGCGGCTGACGGGGTGGCGGCGCGGAGCCGGGGAGGATCGGCGCCGCCGGGAGTTCGTCAGGGGTTTGCGGCCAGCGCCGTCAGAGTTTGCGGCCGACTCCGACCCATAGGCTGCACATGATGTCGGTGAACTCGCCCTTCTCGACCAGTCGGTCGGTCTCCTGGTCCGGGTACCACCGGAAGGGGGACACGACGCCTGGCTCGACCAGCTCGGTGCCCTCGAAGAAGCGGGTGACCTCTTCCTTGCTGCGGACCTGCGCGTCACCGCCGTCGGCCTTGTAGACCACCATCGCCCGCTCCCACAGCTCCGGCGCGAAGTCCGGCGTGCAGTGCGAGAAGATCAGCAGCGATCCGGGCGCGAGCGGCTCGACCAGCTGGCGGACCAGGTCGTACGGCTTGAGCGCGTCCGGCAGGTAGTGGAAGACCCCGACGATGCTGAGCGCGACCGGTTGGCTGAAGTCGATCAGCCCCGTGACCTCGTCGGACCCCAGGATCTTCTGCGGGTCGGTGACGTCGGCCTCGAGGTACGCCGTCTTGCCTTCCGGCTTGCTCACCAGCAGCGCCCGGGAGTGCGCCAGCACGATCGGGTCGTTGTCGGCGTACACGACGTGGGCCGACGGGGTGATCTCCTGGACCACTTCGTGCAGGTTCGGGCTGGTGGGGATACCGGTGCCGACGTCGAGGAACTGGGTGATGCCCTGCTCGGCCGCGTACCTGGCCGCGCGGTGCATCCACATCCGGTTCGAGAGGGCGGCGGTTCGGAATCCCGGGAACGCCTGCAGCAGATGCTCGGCGGCCTGCCGGTCGATCGCGAAGTTGTCCTTCCCGCCCAGGAAGTAGTCGTACACCCGAGCGCCGTGCGGCCGGTCGAGCCGGAGCTGCTCGAACATCCGCGGGTCGACGTTCTCGTCCTGCGATTCAGCCATGAATTTCCCATCCGCGCTGCGGCCCGGAACCGGGCCGTCGTAACCGGTGCGCAACGGACTGTGACACCGTCAGCATGACCCTATCGCCCGGCGGCTGAACCCCACTACCTACGGCGCGTCTCCCGATTGGCCTTTACAGAGGATTGAATTGAGCATGCGATTTGTACTGATCCCGGGCGCCGGATGCACTTCCTGGCATTGGCATCCGGTGACTGACGGGCTGCGCGCGCGTGGGCATGAAGTAATCGCGGTGGATCTGCCTTGTCAAGATCCGTCGGCCGGATTGGCGGCGTACGTCGACACCGTGGTGAACGCGGTGCCTGACGGTGAAGAGGTTGTCGTCGTGGCGCACTCACTCGGTGGATTCACCGGCACGCTGGTGTGTGATCGCCTGCCGGTGAAGGAGTTCGTGCTGGTCACGGCCATGGTGCCCGCGCCCGGGGAGCGGATCAGCGAGTGGTGGCCGAACACCGGTCACGTCGTGGAACCAAGCGATGCCGACCTGTTCTTCCACGATCTCCCCGCCGAGTACGCCGCCGAGGCGCGGCAGCAGCTGCGTACGCAGACCGCGGGCCCGATGAACGATCCGTGTACGTTCGAACGCTGGCCGGAGGTGCCGACCCGGGCGGTGATCACCCGTGACGACCGGGTCTTCCCGGTCGACTTCCTGCGCCGGGTGACGACGGAGCGGCTCGGCTTCGCACCGGACGAACTGCCCGGTTCGCACTTCCCGATGCTCGGCCAGGCGGATGCCATGCTGGAGTACCTGCTGCCCAACCGCTGACGGTTACAGTGCAGGCGTGCGGTTCATCCGGGATCTGGGGACGTTGCTGCGGCGCCGGGATTTCCGGCGGCTGTTCGCGGTCCGGCTGACGTCGCAGTGTGGTGACGGCGTATTCCAGGTCGCGCTGGCGTCGTACGTGCTGTTCTCGCCGGAACGAGCGCCGGACGCGGCCGCGATCGCGGGGTTGTTCGCGGTCGCCCTGTTGCCGTACTCGATCCTCGGCCCGTTCACCGGCGTACTGCTGGATCGTTGGTCCCGTCGCCAGATCCTCTTCGGGGCGAACCTGACCCGGGCCGTACTCGTGATCGGTGTCGGCGCGATCGTCGCCGCCGGCAACGCGGGCGTGCTGTTCTACCTCGCGGTCCTCCTCACCCTCGGCGTGAACCGCTTCCTGCTCTCCGGGCTCTCCGCCGGTCTGCCGCACGTGGTCGAGCGCGACGAGCTGGTGATGGCCAACGCCGTAACCCCGACCTCCGGCACGGCGGCCTTCCTGGTCGGCGGCGGGATCGGCGCCGGCGTGAAACTGCTGGTCGACTCCGATCTGTCCGTCCTCGGCCTGACGGTCGTCATCTACGTCGCGGCAGCCCTGCTCGCGCTGAGGCTGCGCCGCGACCAGCTCGGCCCTGACCTGCGCGGTGACGAGCCGGGGATCCTCGCCGCGGTGCGGACGATCGCGACCGGCCTGGTCGACGGCGGGCGGCACCTGCGGGAGCGCAAGCAGCCGGCGCTGGGACTGGCCGCGATCGGCTCGCTGCGGTTCTTCTTCGGCCTGATGACGGTCGCGATGATCCTGCTGTACCGCAACTACTTCTACGGTCCCGGTCAGCTCGATCAGGCCTTCGGCGCACTGGCGATCGCGACCGGCGCGGTCGGCGCCGGGCTGTTCGTCGCCGCGTTGATCACCCCCTGGGGTACGCGGGTGCTGTCGCTGCGGCGCTGGATCACGGTGCTGTTCTTCGTCGCGGCCGTGGTGACGATCGTGCCGATCGGCCTGTACACGAAACCCGCGCTGGTGATCGGCGGCTTCCTCACCGGTATCTGCGCGCAAGGCATCAAGATCAGCGTCGACACCCTCGTCCAGACGGGTGTCGACGACGTGTACCGCGGCCGGGTGTTCGCGCTGTACGACATGATCTTCAACGTCGGGCAGGTCTCCGCGGCGGCGCTCGGCGCGACGATCCTGCCCGACAACGGGAAGTCCTACCCGGTGCTGGCACTGATCGTGCTCGGCTTCGCCGGTTCCGGCCTGGTGTACGGACGGCTCAGCTCACGCGCCGCGCAACGCGGTGATGGGCTGAATGGCGGAGGCCTTCCAGGCGGGGTACGTGCCGGCGATCAGGCCGATGACCGCACCCAGCAGGGGTGAACCGAACGCCAACCGGTTGTCCAGGATCGGTGTCCAGTCCCGTACGAAGGACACCCCGACGGTGAGGATGACGCCGACCGCCGTACCCAGCAGTCCGCCGAGGAAGCCGACGATCACGCTCTCCACCAGGAACTGCAGCGCGATATGTCTTCGCGCCGCTCCGAGCGCCCGGCGCAACCCGATCTCCCCGACCCGTTCCAGTACGGACAGCAGGGTCACGTTCGCGATTCCGAGCCCACCGACGAGCAGCGCGACCGCCCCGAGCAGCAGGAACAGTGCGTTCAGGTCCGCCTGGACGCCCTCTCGTACGGCGCCTTGTTTCGGCGGCGCGTCGACCCGCAGGGTGCTCGGGTTGTTCGGGTCGATCGCGATCGGTGCCTGCTTGGCGATCAACTGGGCCGCGCCGACGGCGGTCCGGATCTCGACCGCGTCCGGTGACTCCAGGCCGTACCCGGTCCGGGCCGTACCGTTCGGCATGATCACCGCGTCGTTCAGCTCGGCCCGGCCGGCGACCGAGTCGAGGATGCCGATGACCGTGTAGGGCTGGTCGCCGATGAACACGGCCGGCTGCCCGTCGACCCGGTTGATGCCGAGCCGCTCGGCGGCATGCTTGCCGAGGACAACGACCTTGTCGCCGCGCTGGTCGTGCCCGGCGTCGAAGAACCGCCCGGTGGCGAGAGTCGCCCGGACGGCGTCCCACAGCCCGGCCGAACCGGCCATCACCTTCAGCGCCTGGCCTTCGCTCTGGTCACCGAGCCCCGCGACCGACTGGACCAGGTCCGATCCGACGTCGACCGCGCTGACCGTGCCGGCGGCTTCCACACCGTTCAGCCGGGCGATCCGGTCCGCCGCGTCCCAGGGCAGTACGGTGGCCGCCTCCTTGTCGTCACCGCCTTTGTCGTCCGGCGATACGACGACGCGCGTCGCCACCGCCAGATCGAACTTCTGGGTGATCTGGCCGCCCGCGGTCTGTCCCAGTCCGACGGTCCCGACCAGTGCGGCCACGCCGAGTACGGTGCCGAGCGTTGTCAGCACCAGCCGGGTCGGCCGCGCGGCGACGCCCGCCAGCGCCTCGTCCAGTACGTCTCGCAAGGCGGGTCCGGTGCGAAGTCGGGACCCGCCGCCGCGGAACCGCTCGGAAGCACGGCGCAGTAATCCGCGGCGGCGGGACCGTGGAGACGCCGCGTGGGCGGGCGGCGCCTCCGGCTCCGGGCCGAACCAGTCAGGTCCGGGCGGAGAGGTGGACGGCCCGCCGGCGGGATCTTCCGGGGGGCCTGCTGGGGGGTTCACCACTGGAGCGTCCCGTCGACGATGCGAACCCGGCGCTGGGCCCGCGCGCTGACATGTTCGTCATGGGTGATGACGGCCAGCGTCATTCCGTCCCGGTGCAACTCGTCGAACACTTCGAGGATCGCCTCCGCGTTGGTGGTGTCCAGGTTTCCGGTGGGTTCGTCGGCGAGCAGCAGACTGGGCTCCGCGACCAGCGCGCGGGCGATCGCGACCCGCTGCCGCTCACCGCCGGACAGGGTGGCCGGCCCGAACTCCATCCGGTGCCCGAGCCCGACTCGCTCCAGTGCGACTCGCGCCCGGGCGACGCGCTCCTTCCGCGGTACGCCGACGTACACCATCGAGAGCGCGACGTTCTCCAGTACGGTCCGGTGGTTGAGCAGATGGAAGGACTGGAAGACGAACCCGATCCGCTCGCCGCGCAGTACGGCCCGACGACGTTCGCGCAGACTCATCGTGTCCACGCCGTCCAGCCGGTACGTCCCGTCGCTCGGGTTGTCCAGCAGCCCGAGCAGGTGCAGCAGGGTCGACTTCCCGGACCCGGACGGTCCGACGATCGACAGGTACTCGCCCTGCCGGATGGTCAGATCGACGTCCCGGATCGCCTCCACCTCGGGCGGCCCCGGGAAGAACCGCCGGACGCCGATCATCTCCACGACCGGCGCCGGCAGCGCGACCCCGACGGCGCCGGTCATCGCCCGACCACCACTTGATCGCCCTCGGTCAGGGTCGCGTCGCCGGTGGGCGTGACCTGGGCGTACCCGTCCGCGGACAGTCCGACCTTGACCGGTACGAGCTCGATCTTCCCGTTCCGCAGTACCTCGACCCGCGCGCCGCCGTCGGAGCCTGACGACACCGCGGCGATCGGTACGGCAAGCACCTTTCCAGTGGTGCTCTTGACCGGAATGGACACCCGTACGTTCGCGTCCCGCAGCTGTTCGATCTGCTTTGCGGTCAGCTTGTTCGGCGCGACCACCACGTCGTAGTTGTCACCGTTGCGGGTCATTCGACGTACCTTCGCCGCGACCGTCGAGCCGTCGCCGAGGGTGAGCGTCGCCGGCATGCCTGCCTTCAGGTGCTCGGCGGTCTGCACGTCGACCTTGAGCGTGACCACCAGCGAGGCCCCGCTGGCCGACATCACCACGCCGTTCACCGTGCCGCCGCGCTCGACGTTCACCTTGTCGACCCGGCGCGGCAGCGTCTTCACGTACACGATCTCCGACACCGGCAGCGGCGTACCCGCCTTGAACTCGGCCTCGTTCAGCGCCTGCCGGCCGTCAGCCAGGTTCGCCTCGGCGTCGTCGACGGCACCCTGCTGTACCGTCAGGTCCTTGGCCTTCGCGGCCTTCGCCTGCTTCAGCTGCACCTGCGCCTGCCGGAGCGCCTTCTTCAGCCCGTCGACGTTCTTCTTCGCCCCGTCCACGGCCTGCTGGAGACCCTCGTCGGGCGCCGGCGCGTCGTACCCGGCCGCTTCGTACAGCCGCTCCACCGCGCGGGCCGTGTCGCCGTCGTACTCCTCATCGACCTTGCCCGGGTCGAAGCCGAGCCGGTCGAGGGTCTGCTCCAACTGCAGTACGTCCGGACCCTTGCTGCCGGGCGAGAGCGAGCGGTACATCGGCAACGTACCGGCGAGCGCGATCACCGGTCGCCCGGTGATCTCCAGCAACGCTTTGCCCTCGGTGATGGTGGCACCAACGGCCGGCACCTTTCCGGTGACGATCGCCGGTGTCTTGAGGCCGCTGGTTTCGACCCGGATGTTCACCGCGCCGTCGAACGACGCGTCCCCACGACCGACCACCTTGCTCGACAGCGCCTTCTTCTCCGCCGGAACGGTGATCTGAGAGGCGCTCGGCGGCGCGGTCTTCGCGGCCGCGTCCTCCGGCGAGGTGATCCGGCTGCCCGCGACCACGCCGACGCCGAGTGACGCCGCCGCGATCGCGGAGATCCCGACCAGGACCCGGCGCCGGGACTTGGGTGATGAGGTCACCGGTTCGCCATTCCGTCGCGGTACGCCTCCAGCTGCGCCTTGTTCTGCGCGACGAACTCCTTCTCCAGCTCGTACTGGACCGTCTTGTACGGCTCGTTGTACTTCGACGCCTTGCACTTCTGGTCGGCGGTGGCCAGCGCGATCTCCTCCTTGCGCAGGTCACCGAGCTTCGCGGCGTCGACCTTGTCGAACGACGGCGGGCCCTGAACCTTCATCGGGCCGTCCCCGCTCGGCTTGTTCCCGGTCAGCGTGTCCAGTTCCTTGCGAATCTTCTCCTGCGGCTCGTTCAGCTTCTTGAATCCGGGCTGACCGGCGTCGGCGAGGCAGTCGGACCAGGCCTTGGTCGCGTCGACCACGCGCGGATCGGCGTCGATCCGCTGGGACAGCGCCTGGATGTCCTTGAACAGGTTCTCGTACTTCTTGAAATCGGCCTCGCGGTCCTCGCCCTTGCCATAGATATCGGCGGCTGCCTTGCCGCGGCAGCCCTGGTCCAGCTGACCCTTGCTCGACGGGCCGTCGCCACCTACTTCGACCTTGACCGTGCCGGCCGGGCCGCCGCCGTCACCGTTCAGCGCCTTGTCGTACGCCTTCTGGGCGGTCGGGGACAGTGCGTCGCGGATCTTCTTGTTCGGGTCGCTGCTGTCGTCCGGTCCGGCCTTGGACCAGTCGATCGTGCTGATGCCGTACCCGTACTGCTCGGCGAACTTGTCCGGCGGCAGGTTGAACGCGTCGTCGAACTTGCCCTTCTTGGCCGAGTCCGGCGCGACCGCGATGTACTCGAAGCCCGCGTTCTTCATGCAGGCGACGGTCGCGTCCTCGACCTTGCGCTGCTTGGCCAGATCCTCCTCACTCGGCTGCTTGCCGCCACCCAACCGAGTCGCGGACACGAATGCGCCGCCGCCGGACACGGTGGCGAAACCGTCGCCCATGTACTCCGCGAGCGGGCTCTTCTCACTCTTCTTGTCGCCGCCCACCGGGGCGGGGTCGTTGCCGTTGCCACACGCGGCCAGCGCCAGGACGGCGATAACCGCGAGCGCACCGGCCGGTGCTTTCCGTGTCATTCCCATGGCAGCCGAGCGTGCCGTCAAGGCCGTGAAGAACCTGTGAAGGACCGGTTTGCACCTGATGCTCTCAGCCGATCTTCATCGGATTCTCATCATCTTCGGCGACATTGGTGCGTATGCCAGCGCGGATCCTGGTCGCCGAAGACGACCTCAAACAGGCGGATCTGATCCGGCGGTACCTCGAACGCGAAGGGCACCTGACCGTCGTCGTGCACGATGGCCGGGCCGCCATCGACGAGGCCCGCCGGCGCAGCCCCGACCTGCTCGTACTCGACGTGATGATGCCCAAGGTGGACGGCCTGGACGTGTGCCGCGTACTGCGCGCCGACGCCTCGAACGGCGCCGGCCTGCCGATCATCATGCTGACCGCCCGGTCCACCGAGGACGACCTGCTGCTCGGGCTCGACCTGGGCGCGGACGACTACCTGACCAAGCCGTACAACCCGCGGGAGCTGGTCGCCCGGGTCCGCACCGTGTTGCGCCGGACGAGAGTCCGCGGCGAGGGCGAGGTGTACCGGGTCGGTGCGCTGGAGATCGACCCGGGCCGGCACGAGGTGCGGGTGGCCGGGGAGCTGATCGACCTGACCCCGGCGGAGTTCAAGATCCTCGCCTGTCTGGCCGCTTCCCCCGGGCGGGCGTTCTCGCGGCAGCAACTGCTGGAGCACGCGTTCGGCTTCGACCACTACGTGTTCGACCGGACCGTCGACGTCCACATGATGAACCTCCGGAAGAAGATCGAGCCGTCGCCGGGCGAGCCGGCGTACCTGAAGACCGTTTACGGCGTCGGGTACAAGCTCGCCGACAAGCTGGCGGCCGACCATGCGTCGTAGCGTGCTGATCCGGTTCCTCGGATTGTCGCTCGCGGTCGCGCTCGGCGCGGTGATCGCGACCGCGGTGATCGCCACGTACAGCACGTCGGAGAAGTTGCAGGGCGAGATCGACCTGAACACCGGGCAGCTCCAGGTGGACGGCGAGATCTACGGCGAGCTGTCGAAGTACGCCTCGGAGCATCCGGGCTGGTCGGGTGTGGACAAACTTGTGCACGACCTGGCCGACAAGCTCGGCCGCCGGATCGCGGTCACGGCCGAGGACGGCACGGTGATCACGGACTCGGCCCGGATCCTCGGCGCCGCGCCCGAACTCCCGTCGGTGCCGGCGGCAACCATCGACGCGCGGAACGACGGGTCCGCGACACTGGCCGGCACGACGACCGTGTACGCGGCCCGGAAGACCGTCGCGTTCGGCAAGGTCGAGGGGTACGCGACGGTGTCGCCGGTGATCGGAACCCCGTTCATGATGTACCCGGGCTGGGGCATGACCGACGAGGAGAAGCGCGCCCGCGATGCGCTGGCCAAGAAGGCGGTCGCCTGCTACGCCGCGAAGGGACAGTCCGCGAGCGTGTCCACAACCGACCGGATCCCGCAGGTGATGGTCGAATCGGCCGGGTCGACCGCAAACGTGAAGAAGCTGGAGAAGCCCTTGGTGCGGGCGAATCCGGACAACTGCATGCCGGCCGGGCTGAACGCGCCGAGCGCGAAGGCGAAGATCGTCAACGACGACGAGATCCGGCGGGCCACCGACTGTCTGGACAAGGCCGGGGTCAAGTACGACCTCACCGACTACGACGGGATCAAGTCGGTCCAGCCGAAGGACGACGGCACGGCTTCCGCGCGGTTCATGGAGTGCGCCACGCAGGCCCGGGTGCAGGCACTGACGCCGTACGTCGCGCCGCCGGCCAAGCTGTACCTCGGGGCGAAGAGCACGTTCGACGTGTTCTCCGGCGAAGGACTGCTGCGTACGGCCGCGACCGCCCTCGGCGTACTGCTGATCGCCGCGCTGGTGATGATCTTCGCCGGCCGCCGCCTGGTCCGGCCGATCGTCGCGCTCACCGGCGCCGCGCAGCGGATGCGCAACGGCGATCACGCGGCGCGGGTCCCGGTCAGCGGGAAGGACGAGGTCGCGCGGCTCGGGAACGCGTTCAACGACATGGCCGAATCGATCCAGCGGCACGACTTCCAGCGCAAGGCGATGGTCAGCGACGTAGCGCATGAGCTGCGTACGCCGCTGGCCAACATCAAGGGGTACCTGGTCGCGTCCGAGGACGGCGTCGTACCGCTCGATCGCGAACTCGTCAGCTCGCTGCTCGAAGAGACCGCGCTGCTCGAACATCTCGTCGCCGATCTGCAGGATCTCGCCCTCGCCGACGCGGGCATGCTGCGCCTGCATCCGGCGCCGCGGGATCTGACCGAACTGGCCAATCAGGTGGTTTCGGCGCATCGACCGGCTGCGGACGCTGCTGCTGTCAGTCTCACGTCGACAGCTGTCGCGCCGGCGATTGCGGTTGTGGACGGCGCGCGGATTCGGCAGGCGTTGGGGAATCTGGTCTCGAACGCGATCCGGTACACGCCCGGCGGGCAGGTTGTCGTCGGCGTACGGCTGGTCGACGACGGGTACAAACTCACCGTCACCGACAACGGGACCGGGATCGCGGAAGAACATCTGCCGCATCTGTTCGATCGGTTCTACCGGGCGGATCAGTCGCGTACCCGCAGTACCGGGGGCAGTGGACTTGGTCTGGCGATCACCAAACATCTGATCGAGGCGCACGACGGGCGCATCACCGTCACCAGCGTCGTCGGTTCCGGATCGACCTTCACGGTGTGGATTCCGGCTGACTAACCTGTCTGACATGAAGGCGCGGGTGGCTGACGTACACAAGATCGCCGGCGGGATGCCGTACGTCACCAAATGGGAACGTGACGACGGGACCGACCGGCCGGTGTACCAGGTCGGCGGGAAGTCGTTCGTGTTCTTCCGTACGCCCCGGCCGGACGCCGTCGACGACGTGACCGGGGAGCGGTACGACGACGTGATCATGATCTGGGTCGAATCCGAGGACGAGAAGCTGGCCTTGGTGTCGGACGAGTCGAAGCCGTTCTTCACCACACCGCACTTCGACGGGCATCCGTCCGTGCTCGTACGCGCGAGCCGGCTCGGCGAACTGTCCCGCCAGGAGCTGACCGAGGTGATCCAGGACGCCTGGCTCTCCCGCGCCTCGAACCGGCGGGCAACTATCTGGCTGAAACAGCAGCGCCTGGCCTGACCACGCTGCCACACTGACCCCGTGAGCTCACTTCCGCCCGAGCCGAACCAGCGCTGGCAACCGCCGGTACAGGACTTCCAATCAGCGCCCCCGTACGGCCGGCCACCCCGGAAGAGCCGCGCCGGCCTGATCATCGCCCTGATCGCCGTACTGACCCTGGTAGCCCTGGCCGCACTCGGCATCCTCGCCTACCGCCTGGTCACCAACCACACCACCAACGCCACTTCACCACCGACCTCCCAGGCACCTTCACCAGCGTCCACACCGGGTTCTTCGCCTGGGGCCTCGTCCGGATCGGCGTCACCGGGAGCGGCGGCGCGCACTCCACGACCGCCCGCCGCGACCACCGCACCAACTGCCGGCCGGACTGGTGTTCCAACTGGTCGGCCGTCCAGCAGTTCTTCGACGACGACGTGGTCGACCACCTGGACGTCCACCGGTCAGCCGGTCTCCCCCGCGAACCCCGCCACAGCCGCCGAAGCCAGCGCCCTGGCCGCCCGCTTCGTCACCCACCTCAACGCCAACAACTCAACCGCCGCCACAAAACTGGCCTGCGCGAACTCCCGCCAACTACTCCCCACCCTGATCAAAACCCTCCTCACCCCACCCACCAACCTCACCCCCGGCCACCCCATCGGCCAGTCCCCCACCTTCGTAATCCCCCTCACCGGCACCACCAACAACACCCAAACCACCGGCATCCTGATAATCCAGCAACTACCCCCCGCCCCCCTCTGCGTAACCGCCTTCCAACTAACCCCCTCCTGAACCCGTTGCCCCCTCAAATGCAGCGTCACCCCCTCGAATTCCCACCAGGCAACCCACCAACTGGCCAGGCAAGCAGCCCACGAGCGGGTCGGCGCGGCACCGAAGGTGCCAGAAGGTCAGTCGCCGCGGAGCGGTGTCCTTCGGTTCGGGGCGAGGGATTGGGCGGTTTGGAGGAGAGGGGTGGCGGTGGGGAGGGTGGCGATGATGGGGGTGTCGAGGCCGTTTTCGATGTAGCGGTTGATGTGGGATTGGCATTCGGCCGGGGTGCCGTGGACTATCAGGGCGTCGACGAGGTGGTCGGGGATGGCGGCCATGGCGGCGTTGCGGTTGCCGGTGGACCAGGCTTCGCGCATGGGTTTCATCAGGTCGGCGCGGCCGAGCCAGTCGTGGAAGGCGGCGTAGCCGGGGACGGTCAGGTACGTGGCGATCAGGTAGCGGCCGATGTTGCGGGCCATCTCGGCGTCTTCGGTGACGCAGACGAAGATGCGGGCGGCGAGTTCCTTGCCGGGGCCCAGCTCGGCGCGGACCTGGCGTACGTCCTCGGCGGACAACCAGTTCGTGATCGCGCCGTCGGCTTCTCGCGCGGCCAGCCGGAGCATCTGCGGGCGTAACGCGGCCAGCATGATCGCGGGCGGTACGTCCGGCGCTTTCTCCAACCGGAACCGGTTGATGGTGAAGCTGTCGAACGACCCGTCCACCTTCTCCCCCGCGAACGCCTGCCGCAGGAAGCGCAGTACGTCCCGCGTACGCGCCAACGGTGGGTCGTACGCGATCCCGTTCCACCCGGTCACGATCGTTTCGGACGACGCGCCGATGCCGAGTACGAACCGGCCGGGTGCGAGGTCCGCGAGCGCCGCCGCGCTCATCGCGAGCGCGGCCGGACCGCGAGTGTGTACCGGTACGACGGCTGTCCCCAACCGCAGCCGGTCGTCCCATTCGGACGCGAGGACCAGCGGGGTGAACGCGTCCGCGCCCGCGACCTCCGCCGACCACAGATCGGTGTACCCGAGGTCGTACAGCTCCGAGATCAGGTCCCGATGGTCACGCAGCGGCACCCCGGTCAACGGTACGGTCAGCCCCCACCGCATCAGATCATCCTCCTCAGCACCGGCAGCGGCGCGAACCGCATCACCCGCGCGATCGGCGCCCACGGCCACCGGGGCACGTACGCCTTCGCCTTCTCCGCCTCGATCGCGGCGACGATCGCGCGTACTCCGGGCTCGGTGCCGACGATCAGCGGCGTGTTCGCGACCTTCTCGTTCATCTCGGACCGGATGTAACCGGGGTAGATCGTGCTCACCTTGATCGGCTTCCCGAGCAGCTCCATTCGGAGCCCTTCGCCGAGCGCGGCGAGGCCGGCCTTGGTCGCCGCGTACGTGGTGACCGTCTTCGGCAGACCGCGCAACCCGGAGATCGACGAGATGAGGACGAGATGGCCGGCGTTCCGCGCCCGGAAGAGCTCCATCGCCGCCTCGGCCTGGGCGAGCGAGCCGACGAAGTTGGTCAGCGCGGTGTCCCGGTTCGCGTCGAAGCGGCCGGTACCGAGCGGGGCGCCCTTGCCGAGACCGGCGTTCACCACGACTCGATCCAGCGGCAGTTCGGCGTCGATCGCCCGGAACACCTCGAAGACCTGCTCGTGGTCATTCACATCCAGCGTGTGGATAACCACCTTGGCCTGTGGATAACTTCCGGCCAGCTCGGCCCGCAACGCTTCCAGGCGCTCGGTACGGCGCGCGGTCAGCGCCAGGTCATGGCCCTTCGCGGCGAACTGCCGGGCCATCTCCGCACCGAGCCCGGAACTGGCGCCGGTGATCAGGATGTTCCGTCGCATCGGAGTCCTATTCTGTGCAAGAGCTACCGGTACGAGAGCAGCTCGGTGCCGAGGTGTACGTGCTCGTTGTAGCTCACCACAGTCAGCCCGCCGCGACCGGACACGACTTTGGTGATCGCGGTGTTGATCGTCACCGGGTTCAGCTTCGGCCACAGTCCGTCACCGCCGGACAGCAGCCTGCTCACCACCGCCGCGATCGGCCCGCCGGACGTGAACACCACGGCGGACTCCCCCTTCCCGAGGCGCTCGGCAGTACGCCGAACCGCCGCGCCGGACCGCTCGCAGAACGCCTCGAAGGTCTCGCTGTAGCCGTCCGCGCCCGACATCCAGCGGTCCGTCGCCGCCGTGAACATGGTCTGGAACGCCCGCTGTGGATGACCGGTCCGGGCCAGCTCGGCGACCATCACTGCATGATTCCGGTACGCGGGTTTGTGCGCGACGATCACTTCCTGGTGATCGAACTCGTCGTACCCCGCGTCCACCTCCGCGGTGAAGCCGGCCAACGTCGCGGTCTGCTGATGCCTGCGCATCGAACCGGAAACCACCAGCGCCGGCTGCACCTCGGCCAAGGTCTGCCCGAGCCGAGCCGCCTGCTGCTCCCCCAACGCGGACAGCTTGTCGTAGTCGCGCGCGCCGAACGAAGCCTGCGCGTGCCGGACCAGATAGATGGCAGCCACCTAAGCCTGCCGGATGATCCTGCGGCAGCGCCGCTCGAGTACGTTCACCGGCAGCCAGAAGTTCTTGAAGCGCGGGTTCCGCGTCTGCTTGTGGTGATAGCGGTAGTAGATCTGCTGCGCGATCACCGCCAGCCGGAACAGCCCGAATACCTCGTAGAACGCCCAGTTCACCGGTTCGAGGCCGGAGCGTTCCGTGTAGTACCGCACGATCTCGTCGCGCGTCAGCATGCCGGGTACGTCCGACGGCTGCAGTTTGAACCGGCGAAACGCCCAGTCGTCATCGGCCTGCACCCAGTACGCCAGTGCGCTGCCGAGATCCATCAACGGATCGCCGAGAGTGGCGAGTTCCCAGTCGAGGACGCCGACCACGCGGAGCGGATCGTCCGGCCTGAGCACGACGTTGTCGAGCCGGAAGTCGTTGTGGATAACGCAGGTCCGGACGTCATTCGGTTGGTTATCCACAAGCCAGCTGATGACCTTGTGGTAGCTGGGTACGTTCCAGGTCTTTGCCTTGCGGTACCGGTCGGACCAGCCGGTGAGTTGACGGCCCACGTACCCGGCGCCGCGACCGAGGTCGGACAGGCCGGCCGCGGCGGGATCGACGGCGTGCAACTCGGCGAGGGTGTCGATCAGCGTGAAGCCGAGCTGCCGGGTTTGGGCAGCGGTCAGGTCGACGCCGAGCGCGCGGTGCCCGGGGATGGTGCCGGCGACGCGCTCCATCAGGTAGAACTCGGAGCCGATCACCGTCTCATCGTTGCAATGAGCAACCATTTCGGGGACGTAGCGGAAGACGGGTTTGAGGCCTGCCTGAATCCGGTACTCGCGGCCCATGTCGTGGGCGCTCTTCGCCTTCGTGCCGCTGGGCGGGCGGCGCAGGATCAGGTCGCGATCGGGGTACGCCAACAGATAGGTCAGGTTCGACGCGCCGCTGGTGAACTGCCTGACCTCCGGCAGACCGTCCGGCAACTCGGTCCGGGACCGCAGCCAGGCATCCATCGCGGCCACGTCGAAAGCGTCCTCGGCCCGTACCGGCCGGGCGCCGTCCGGTGCTCCCGTCACTGCCGGTCCGACCGCTCTTCCCGTTCGGCGCGAATGTGGGCGCGGGCCGCGATCTTGTACATCTGACGGTTGTACAGCGGGCGGGCGTAGCGCTTCGACAGCCACGCCACCCGGGCCGGCCGGTCCGGGATGATCAGGAACCGCTTCTTCGCGATCCCCGCCAGCACCGCGGTCGCGATGTCGTCGGCGGTCCGTGGCGACGTCTCGATCAGCTGCCGCGCGGCCGTCCCCATCGTGGTGTCCGCGCCGCGGATCGAGTCGGCGAGATTCGTCCGGAAGAACGACGGACAGAGCACGGACACGGTCACGCCGTACGGGCGCAGCTCGTGTGACAGCGTCTCCGACAGCGCGACCACACCGGCCTTCACCGTGTTGTACGAGCTCATCATCGGCGGATGGATCAGCCCGGCCGCGGACGCGGTGTTGACGATGTAACCGGAACGCTGGCGCTTGAACATCGGCGTGAACGCGCGGCACCCGCGAACCACACCCATCAGGTTGATGTCGACGACCCGATTCCACTCGTCCAGCGTCTCGACGTCGATCCGGCCACCGGTCGCGATCCCGGCGTTGTTCACCAGGATGTCCAGGCCGCCCCAGTTCTGCTTACACCACTCGACCGCGGCATCCCAGTCATCGGCACTTCGTACGTCGAGCCTCCGGTCCACGGTGCCTTCGGCGACGTCCGTACCGAGCACTTGGTGGCCGTCAGCAACAAACCTGGCGACCAGCGCGGCGCCGAGCCCGCTCGCGGCACCGGTGACGAGAACCCGGCTCACGTCGCCTCCTGACCGGCCAGGTACGAGGCCAGCTCGATCTTGGCGATCACGCCACGATGCACTTCGTCCGGACCATCGGCCAGCCGCAGCGCCCGGGCGCTCGTCCAGGCCGCGGCGAGCGGGAAGTCGTCGGACAGGCCGCCACCGCCGTGCAACTGGATCGCCATGTCGATCACGTCCTGCGCCATCCGCGGCACCGCGACCTTGATCTGGCTGACCTCGCTCAACGCACCGACCAGACCTTGCGTGTCGAGGAGGTACGCGGTCTGCAGGACGAGCAGACGTGCTTGGTTGATCGCGATCCGAGCGTCCGCGATCCGCTCCCGGTTGCCGCCGAGGTTCACCAGCGGCTTGCCGAACGCGGTCCGGCTGGTACCGCGCCGCAGCGCCAGCTCGAGGGACTTCTCGGCCAGTCCGATCAGCCGCATACAGTGGTGTACGCGACCCGGACCGAGCCGCCCTTGGGCGATCTCGAACGCCTTGCCCGGGCCGACCAGGATGTTCTCGACTGGTACGCGCACGTTGGTGAACGAGACCTCGCCGTGGCCGTGCGGTTCGTCGTACCTGCTCATTGCCGGGAGCAGCCGGACCACCTTCACGCCCGGGGCATCACGCGGTACGAGGACCATGGTGTGCCGCTCGTACCGATGCGCGTCGGGTGCGGTGAGGCCCATGAAGATCAGCAGTTCACAGTCCGGATGGCCGACGCCCGTACTCCACCACTTGCGTCCGTTCAGGACCACTTCGTTGCCTTCGACAACAGCGGTGGCGGCCATGTTGGTGGCGTCGGAGGACGCGACGTCCGGCTCGGTCATGCAGAACGCGGAGCGGATGGTGGCGTCGAGCAACGGTTCCAGCCAGCGCTTCTGCTGCTCGTCGGTGCCGTAGCGGAGCAGGACCTCCATGTTGCCGGTGTCCGGCGCGTTGCAGTTGAACACGTACGGCGCGATGAACGACCGGCCGGTGAGTTCGGCGATCGGGGCGTAGTCCAAGTTGGACAGGCCTTCGCCGTACTGCTCGTTGCCCGGCTCGGCCGGCGGGAGGAACAGGTTCCACAGGCCGGCGGCGCGGGCTCGCGCCTGCAGGTCCTTGATCAGCGGCTGCGGCTGCCACGGGTCGCCGGCACTCCGGATCGCGGTGTGCAACTCGGCCTCGACCGGCTCGATCTCGGTCCGCAGAAACTCGGCAACACGGGCAATCAGGTCCTGAGCCCGGGCCGAAGGTTCGAACCCCATCAAGACTCCTCTCCTCGTCTTGACCGTAGCCCATCTTCTAAGCAATGCTCAATAGATGGAGCACCGACTCTCGGCGGAGGACCGCAAGAAGCAGCTGGTCAAGATCGGCCTGATGATGCTGCGCACGAAACCGATCCACGAGCTGTCGATCGACGCCATCGCCGGCCAGGCCGGGATCTCCCGCGGGTTGCTGTTCCATTACTTTCCGAGCAAACGCGACTACTACGTCGCTGTCATCTCAGCCGCCGGGCGTCGCCTGCTGCGGGTGACCAAGGCGGACGAATCACTCCCGCCCGAAGAACAACTGCGCGAGATGCTGGTGCAGTTCGTCGCGTTCATCGCCCGACGGCGGCCGGCGTACATTTCCTTCGTACGCGGTGCCGCTGGTGGCGACGACTACGCGGTCGAGGTGTACGACGAAACCCGCGCCGGCCTGACGAAGCGCATCCTCACGTACATCGGTACCCCCGAGGTCGCCGATGCGCCGACGTCACCGGAGTACCTGCGCATTCACGCCTGGCTGTCGTACACCGAAGACCTCGCCCTCGAATGGTCCGGCCTCCCCGAAGAAGACCGCCCATACGACGCCAACCACCTGATAGACCACTCCATAGAAGCCCTCCACGTACTCCGAAAGCTGTAACACCCCCGCGCTTCTACCTACGGGAGTAGTTCTGGGGTGAGGGTTGGGGCGGGCATTGCTGGGTCGAAGGGGTACAGCGGGCGGAGGACTCCGTGGTGGCCCAGGCGGAGGAGGTCCTGGTCTACGCCGCCGGGGGTCAGGGCCAGGAGCCAGTCGGCGGCGAGGTTGTAGAGCTCGGGTTCCAGGTAGCCGATCTTTACGATGACGAGGTCTGTGGTGGCGGGGTTCAGGCCGAGGAGGGTGAAGTCGGCCAGGTGGTGGTACGGCTTGCGGCGGCTGGTGAGGATTGAGTGGAGGCCGCCGGCCTTGACTACCGCGACGGTGCCGCCGACCGGATCTTCGGACAAGGAGAAGACGGTGCCGGACAGGGCGACCGGACCGGCGGGGCCGGAGTCGACCTTGCCGCCGGCGGTGAGGTGTACTTCGTTGCCGACGCCGGCCGCGACACAAGCGGCGACCGCGTCGGGGTCGGCGATGCTGGCGTGGATCGCGGTTGCCTTGCCGGCGGCGAGCTCCTCGACGGTCAGCAGTTGGCCGAGCGTCCAGGACGTGTCGCCGGCACCACCCGCGGTCGGGTTGTCGCCGGAGTCGCTGATCAGGAACGGGCGCGCGCTGCTCGCGAGGCCGGCTTCGACGCATTCGGCCAACGTCCCGGTCGGCGCGACGAACTCGAAGTTGTCGCGGGCATCCCAGTACGCCCGCGCCAGCTCGGCCGCCCGGGTGGTGATCAGCTCGTGGTCATCACCGGTTACGACGACTGCTGCCCGGCAGCGCGGTTCGTCCGCCCACGCGTACCCGACCCACACGGCAGCATCCAGTACGCCGGGCTCGTCCGCGATCTCAGCTACCCGCCGGTAGATCGACTTGGCCGGCTCCAGCCGCGTCGACGTCTTCTCCCCCGGCAGCAGCACCGGGACCTGAACCCACGCCTTCCCGGGCTTGCCCTTGCCGGAGCGCACGCGCTCGACCAGATTCCGGAGGGCGCGCTCACGGCTCTCCATCGCGTCCTCGTGCGGCGCCATCCGGTAACAGGTGATCAGGTCGACCGCCGTACCGAGCTCGCGGGACACGTTCCCATGCAGATCCATCGACGCCGAGACCAGTACGTCGGGACCGAGTACCGACCGGATGCGGGTGGCGAGATCGGCCTCCGCGTCCTGCCGGCCGACTACGCTCATCGCACCGTGGATGTCGAAGAAGAACCCGTCCAGCTGACCGGCCGCTTCGAGGCGGGTGATGATCTCCGCGGACAGGTCGTCGTACACCTCCGGCAGCACCGCGCCGCCGGGCAGCGAGCGCGCGTGTACCAGCGGAACCCACTCGATCCCCTGCGCCCAGTCCTTGCCGAGGAACTCGTACCGCTCCAGCAGGCGGTCTCCGCGGCGGACGTCGAAGTCCGCCAGCCCGGCCCGGTGCGGCGAGAACGTACTGGACTCGATGGCGATCCCGGCAATGCCGATCCGAAGCGTCATGCCCAAAACCTGCCACAAACCACCCGTTTCGCGCACTACTTCGCAATCAAATCTCGACAAAGCGAAGGAACTCTAGAGGTTGAGGACCAGATCTTCGCCGTCGTGGTGGAAGCCGAGGTTGCTCAGATAGCGGGCGGAGTCACGCATGCGGGGTGGGGCAAGTACCTGACGGAAACCGTGCTGGGTGAAGACGTCGCTGCGGCGGTAGACGAACTCGCCCGGGGTGAAGTCGCGGTACTTCGGCACCACGTAGTCGAGGTCGATCTGCGCCCGGCCGGTGCCGGCGTCGTGGGCCAGGACCACGCCGACGGTGCGGTCGCCGTGCTGGACCAGGAACGCGTACGGGCTCGTGCCGGCACTGAAGCCGGGGTTGAAGCGGGTGATGTCCTTGCGATGCCGGTCCAGGATGTAGCCGAGGTACGCGTCCGTCTCGCCGACCTGGAGCACCTGGTACTCGGTCTCGTCGTGCCGGTGCCGAAGCAACCGCCAGAGATGTACGACGTTGATGACCGCGAGTACGGCGTTCATCCCCACCATCGGCCAGACCCCGACGATCGCGTTGAACGCGACCAGGATCACGCAGCCGACGAGGTTCAGGATGCGCAGCCGCAGGATCCGGGTCTGCAACAACGACAGCACAACCAGCGCCGACCCGCCCCACCCGACGATGCTCCACACGTCCACGGGCAGGACCTTAATGCGTGTGACCGAACTCTTACTGCTGCCGGAGCCGGTCTAGCTTCGGGTGGACCACCAGTTGAGTAGTTGCTCGCGGGCCTCGTCCTCGCCGAGGGGGCCCTGGTCCAGGCGGAGTTCCATCATGAACTTGTAGGCCTCGCCGACCTCGCGGCCCGGGGCGATGCCGAGGATCTCCATGATCTGGTTGCCGTCCAGGTCGGGGCGGAGCGCGTCCAGCTCCTCCTGCTCCTGGAGGCGGGCGATCCGCTCCTCCAGGTCGTCGTACGCGGCCCGGAGGGCGTCCGCCTTGCGGCGGTTGCGGGTGGTGCAGTCGGCCCGGGTGAGTACGTGCAGGCGCTCGAGCTGGTCGCCGGCGTCGCGCACGTACCGGCGGACGGCGGAATCGGTCCACTCGCCTTCGCCGTACCCGTGGAAACGCAGGTGCAGCTCGATCAGCTTGCTGACCTGGTCGATCTGCTCGTTGCTGAACCGGAGCGCCTTCATCCGCTTCCGGGCCAGCTTCGCCCCGACCACGTCGTGGTGGTGGAACGTCACTTTCCGGTCACCTTCGAACCGCAGCGTCTTGGGTTTTCCGATGTCGTGCAGCAACGCGGCGAACCGAACGACGAAATCGGGCGTCGGAACAGAGAGACGGGACTCCAGATCGATGGCCTGATCGAGGACGGTGAGCGAATGCTGGTACACATCCTTGTGCCGGTTGTGCTCGTCCTTCGCGTCCCGGAGCGCGGGCAGCTCCGGCAGCACGTGCCCGGCCAGGCCGGTACCGACCAGCAGTTCCAGTCCGACCCGCGGGTGGTCGGCGATCATCAGCTTCTCCAGCTCGTCGCGGACCCGCTCGGCGGACACGATCGTGATCCGGTCGGCCATCGCGGTCATCGCCGCCACCACCGCCGGGTCCGGGGTGAAGCCGAGCTGCGCCGCGAACCGGGCCGCCCGCATCATCCGCAGCGGGTCGTCGGAGAACGAGTCCTCCGGGGTACCGGGAGTACGGATGCGCTGGTGCGCCACGTCCTCGATCCCGCCGTACAGGTCGACGAACTGCCGGGACGGGAGCCGGACCGCCATCGCGTTCATGGCGAAATCCCGGCGGGCCAGGTCGGCCTCCAGGCTGTCCCCGTACGCGACCTCGGGTTTGCGCGACGTGGGATCGTAGGTTTCCGACCGGTACGTAGTGATTTCCAGGACCCACTCACCCTTACGACAACCGATGGTGCCGAACGCCTTGCCGATGTCCCAGACGTGGTCCGCCCAGCCGGCCACCAGCCGCTCGATCGCGTCCGGGTGGGCTGACGTGGTGAAGTCCAGATCCTTGCTCCCCCGGCCGAGCAGAATGTCCCGGACAGGACCGCCGACCAGGGCGATCTCATGGCCGGCGGCGGCGAAGCGGGAGCCCAGCTCGTCGACCACCGGAGCGAGTTCCAGCAAGGCCTGGACGGCGCGCCGCTGCACGGCGGGCAAGGATCCGGCGGGGGCTGACTGGTCGGCAAAGGGTGACACGGGGAACTAGGTTACGGTGACGGCGTGTTCAGACGGCGACTGAGGCTCCCGGCGGTGTTGGGGGCCGGCCTGTTGGTGGCTGCTTCGGCAGCGACCGTGGCGGCTCCGGCCGAGGCGGCGCCGGGTGACGACCCGGTCGTTCAGGTCTCCATCGACGGGTTCAGCCCGTCGGTGCCGAAGCCCGGTCAGCCGGTGGTGATCAAGGGCACGGTGACGAACACCAGCTCGGTGACGTTCGCCGACCCGCAGGTACTGGCCTGTATCGACCGGACCCGGCTGGCCAGCACCTCCGCCCTGGACGCGATCCCGACCGAGCAGAACATCCCGATGGACAAGCGGGACAGCTGCGGGAACCTGACCAACGATCCGCAGACCTTCAAACCGTTCGAGCGGCCGCTGGCACCGAAGGAAACGGTCGCCTTCGCGCTCACGGTGCCGTGGAAGGAATGGCGGATCAGCGACCACACCGGCGTGTACGTCGTCGGCGTCGGTTTTCGCGGCCAGCCGCCGAACAGCGAACGCATCGCCGCCGGCCGGTCCCGCACGTTGATGCCGGTGGCCGGCAAGGAGCCGCTGACCCGCACCGTCAACACCGCGCTCGTGATCCCGTTGCTGCACCGCCCGACCCAACTCGGCGGTAAGAACTTCGCGAACGAGTCACTGGCCAAGGACCTCGGCCCGACCGGCGCACTGGGCCGGTCGCTGATGCTGGGCAGACAGCACCGCGTCACCTGGCTGGTCGATCCGGCGATGCTCGACGAAATCCGGCAGCTGGCGAAGGGCTACGTCGTCGTCAGTCAGAACGGCCAGACCACGACGGGTACTGGACAAGTGGCGGCGATCAACTGGCTCAAGGAGTTCGACGCCAGCCGCGCGCACGGCAACGAAGTCGTCCTGCTGCCGTACGGCGATCCGGACGTGGCCTCGCTACTGGAAGCCGGGGGCCAGTTGAAGGACATGGTCCGGCAGGCCCGGACCCGGACCGAGCGCTTCGACCTGGGCTCCACCGGGTTCGCCAACGGGCTCTGGCTGGAGGGTGGAGCCGCGGCGAGCCGCTACTTGGGCCCCGCGTCCACCGGCTTCCCCGGCGCCACGGCCGAGGACCTGAACCTGGTCAGCAGCTCCTCGTGGCCGGCCGCCAAGCGCCCGGTGCTGACCACCACCCCCGTGTACAACCTCATCGCCCCCGAGAGCCCGGACCAAGCGGTCCGGACCGTGGTCGCGGACTCGTCCCTGACCGCCGGCGGCCCGGACGCGGACGCCGTGGACACCCCGCTCCAGGTCCGGCAGCGGTTCGCCGCCGTGACCGCTCTGCTCGCGGCCAGCGGCGGCGGCCAGGGCGCCTCGTCCGTCGTCGCGCTGCCGCCGCGCGGCTGGGACACCGACGGCACCGCCACCGCCGCGCTCGCGAACAGCCTCACCCTGCCCTGGCTCAAGGCCACCGACCTGAGCTCGATCGCGAACGGCAACCAGCGGCCGCGCACCATGAGGGCACCAGCCCCCGAAGCCACCAACGGCATCCTGACCGAGAACCAGCTGACCAGCGTCGGCCGGCTGGCCAACGCGACCAGCACGATGCAGAAGCTGCTCGTCGACGAGGCGGCGCTGCCGGAGGTGATGTCGCAGGCACTGCTGCGGTCCGCCTCGGCCGGCTGGAACGGGTACCCGGAGGAGTCCCGGCAGTTCGCCGCGATCGAGCTCGGTTCGGTGAACAAGCAGCTCGGCAGCGTACGGCTGGTGAACGCCAAGGTCGACAAGGGCCTGCGCAAGGAGATCAAGGTCAACCTGGCCGGCAGCAAGGGCACCTTCCCGCTGACCATCGCCAACGACACCGAGTGGTCCGTACGGGTCGGCATCGTGGTCAAGGCCGTGAACCGGACCGACCTGAAGATCGAGACGCCGGAAACCGTCGTACTGCCGCCGCACGGCAAGTGGACGCCGCGGATCAACGCCAGCGCCGAGCAGAACGGTCTGATCCGGGCCGACGCCCAGGTCGTGAACGCGGACGGTCAGCCGATCGGGAAATCCCAGGAGCTGCTGATCCAGGCCAGCCAGTACGGCAGCGTCGGCTGGGTCCTGGTCGGCGCCGCCTGCGCGCTGCTGTTCGGGACGTCGTTCGTCCGGATCTACCGCCGGGTCCGCAGCGAACGCCGCAACCCGGCCGCGGCGGAGGCCGCGACCCAGAACACCGAGACAGGTCAGCACGCCGGGACCGCGCAGGGCACCGAGAGCACCGAGACTGCCGGCATCGCCGAGCCGGAGCTGCCGGGCGGCGCGCAGACCCCTGATCCCGCCCATGGGCGCTCCGAGCCGGACGGCGTCCCCGAAGCCGCGACTCCGGACGCGTCACTGAAAGAAGGAGTCGGTTCGAAGGATGGCTGACCGCACCCTGCGATCCGCGGCGGTGATGGCAGCCGGAACGGTGCTGTCCCGCCTGCTCGGATTCATCCGGATCGCCCTGCTCGCGGCCGCGATCGGTACCGCGCTCCGTGGTGACATCTTCACCGCGGCGAACACGATCCCGAACAGTCTGTACATCCTGCTGGCCGGCGGCGTCTTCAACACCGTCCTGGTCCCGCAGCTGGTGCGCGCGATCAAGAATCACGACGACGGCGGCCAGGACTTCACCAACCGGATCCTGACCTTCGGCTTCGTGGTGCTTGCGGTCGTCACGGTCGGCTGCGTACTGCTCGCGCCCGCGATCGCGGAGCTGTACCTGCCGAAGGAACTGCACGACCCGTCCCGGGTGGCCGAGAAGGCGAACCTGGTGATGTTCGTCCGGCTCTGCCTGCCGCAGATCTTCTTCTACGGCGCCTTCGTCCTGGTCGGCCAGGTACTGAACGCGCGCCGCCGGTTCGGACCGATGATGTGGGCGCCGATCGCTAACAACATCGTCGCCTGCGGCTCGATCGTGATCTTCCTGCTGATCTACCGGGTCGGCGACAACCCGCCGACCTACAGCCACGGCGAGGAGCTGCTGCTCGGCCTGGGGCACACGCTCGGCATCGCGGTGCAGCTGCTCGTCCTGCTGCCGTACCTGCGGGCCAGCGGTCACCGGTACCGGGTGAAGTTCGGCCTGCGTGGCACCGGGCTGGGACACACCGCCCGGCTGGGCCTGTGGACAGTGCTCTTCGTGGCCGTGAACCAGGTGACCCTGGTCGTCGTCACGCAGTTGGCGATCGCCGGTAGTGCCTCGGAGGACCCGGGCGCCAAGGCCGGCCTGTTCGCGTACAGCACCGCGATGCTCATCATCCTGGTGCCGCACGGCATCGTCACCGTCTCGCTGGCGACCGCCGCGCTGCCGCAGATGTCCGCGCTGGCCGCCGAGGGTGACGTGGTCGAAGTGGCCCAGATCTCGGCCCGGTCGATCCGGCAGACGCTGGCGATCGTGGTCCCGGCGGCAGCGGCGATGGTCGCGTTCGCGTACCCGATCGTGACGCTGATCGCCGGGTACGGCTCCGGCCGGAACAACCTGACGCTGATGTCGTACACGCTGATGACACTCGCGCTCGGGATCGTGCCGTTCACCATCCAGTACTTCCAGCTGCGCACGTTCTACGCGTTCGAGGACACCCGGACACCGTTCTTCCTGCAGTGCGTGATCGCCGGTACGAACATCGCGGCGGCCGTGATCGGGGTCCGGGTACTGCTCAATCAGGAAGATCTCCGGTTCAGCGGCGTGGTGCTCGGTGGGGCGTACGCGCTCGCGTACCTCGTCGCCGTCCTGGTCTCGCGGCCGGTGCTACGCCGCCGGGTGCCCCGGGTGCCGGGCTCCGGGATCGGGCTGCCGCTGCTCGCGATGGTGATCGCGGCGGTGGCCGGGGCCGGGGCCGGCAAGGTGGTGCTCTGGATTCTGAGCCTCGCCGTCAACTGGTCCGGACCGCTCGGCGCGATCCTCGAACTGGCGATCGCGGCGGCGGTGATGCTGCCGGTGTACGCCGGTATCTCCCGGGTACTGCGGATTCACGAAGTGAACGACGTGGTGTCCATGGTCACATCGAAGCTGCCGATCGGCCGGTGATCCGGAGCGCTTGTGCGATAGTGCACCCCTTGTCTGGTCAACGGGGCACTAGCATGGGGGCTGCGATCAGGCCGTTGGGGCATCAAGGAGGGCAAGAGACACCGTGTCGAACCAGACCGTGAGTCCTGGTGCCTTGCTGGCCGGACGGTACCGGATCGCCGAGTTGCTGGCGGAGATCGACGGCGCCCGGGTGTGGCGCGCCGTCGACGAGGTGCTCAGCCGTGCGGTCGTGGTCGACGTGCTGCCGGTCGGCGATCCGCGGACCAACCTGCTCTTCGACGCCGCCCGCCGGGCCGCCGCCGCGAACGACCCGCGGTTCCTGCGGGTGCTCGACTGCGACGTGCACGACGGCGTCACGTACTGCGTCCGCGAGTGGTCCGGCGGCCGGCCGCTGGAGCGGATGCTCGCCAGCGGGCCGCTGACCGGTCAGCAGGCGGGCTGGCTGGCCCGTGAGGTGTCCGAAGCCCTGGAGAACCTGCACCGCACCGGCTACGCGCACGGCGCGATCAGCCCGGCGACCGTGGTGGTCACGGACGCGGGCGCGATCAAGGTCGTCGGGGTCGCCACCGAGGCGGCGCTGCGCTCGTCCGGCGCGGGTTCGCCCGAAGAGGACGTGCACTCGCTCGGCGAGCTGCTGTACGCGTCGCTGACCGGCCGCTGGCCCGGTCCGGCGCCGGCCTGGGGCCTGCAGCCCGCGCCGGTCGAGCACGGCCGGCTGCTCAGCCCCCGGCAGGTACGGGCCGGGGTGCCGCGCTCGCTGGACGACATCAGCGACCGGCTGCTCGGCGACCCGCCGCGGCACCACGCACCGCCGATCACCAGCGCGGCCGGCCTGTCCGCCGCGCTGTCCGGTGTCGTCGGCAGCTCGCACGAGCCGCCGAATCAGATGGACGAGACCGTCCAGGTCGCCCGGCAGAACGGCAGCATCGACGACGCGACCCAGGTCGTACCGCCGACCGCGCCGCCGGCGCTCGACCCGACCCCGCAGCCGGTGTACAACCCCGAACCGACCGGGTACCGCCCGCCGCAGCCCGCCTACAACGCCGCGGCCGAGACCGGACCGGTCCGGCGGCAGCCACCGGCGAACGGGAACGGCAACGGCCGGCGCCGGGACGAGCCGAAGCGGAAGGGCTCCTGGGGCGGCCGGATCCTGATCCTGCTCGCCATTCTCGCGCTGCTCTCGGTGGTCGCGATGGCGCAGTTCCTGCTCAAGGGCGCGATGAACAACGACAAGAGCAGCAACAACAGCAGTACCAGCACCAGCAGCACGCCGCAGACCAGTACCACCCCGTCGACGACCGGCGGGAAGGCGACGATCGCGAGCGCCAAGGACTTCGACCCGGACGGTGACAAGAGCGAGCACCCGAAGGACGTACCGAACACGTACGACGGCGACCCGAGCACGACCTGGACGACGATGTCGTACAGCCGTCCGAACCTCGGCGGCCTGAAGCCGGGCGTCGGCATCATCTACAACCTGGGCGCCAAGACCCCGATCTCGAGTGTCGCGGTCGGCCTGAAGGGAGACGGCACCAGCTTGCAGGTGCTGATCCCGAAGGGCGACACCGCCACGTCCCCGGACACGATCGACGGCTGGACGCCGGTCGCGACGAAGGAGGACCAGCCGGAGGGTACGGTGACGCTTCCGGTCTCGGCGTCCACCGAGACGCAGTACGTGCTCGTCTGGCTGACGAAGCTGCCGAAGGACGACGGCGGCAAGTACCGGGGCACGATCTCGGAGGTCGCGATCCAGAAATGACCGTTCCCCTGGACTCGGGCAACTCGCCGGACGTCCCGCGCATCGGCGCGGGCGAGCCGGCGGTTCCGGGCGTGCCCGAGCCGGTGCCCGCCGGGCCGACGAGTTACGAGCAGCTGGACGACCACGAGCTGCTCAGGATGCACGTGGCCGGCAATCCGGACTCGTTCGGGTTCCTGGTCAAGCGGCACCGGGACCGGATGTGGGCGGTCGCGATCCGTACCCTCGGCGAGCCCGAGGAGGCGGCGGACGCGCTGCAGGAGGCGTTCATCTCTGCGTTCCGGCGGGCGGACTCGTTCCGCGGTGACGCGAAGGTCACCACCTGGCTGCACCGGATCGTGGTGAACGCCTGTCTGGACCGGATTCGGCGCCGGCAGGTCCGCGCCGCCGACCCGCTGCCCGAGGACGAGGACCGCGCCGCCGAGCTGGCCGGGCCGGCCGAGGAGGACCCGGCCGAGGTCCGGGAGCGGCGGCTGGACGTGCTGAACGCGCTCAAGCAGATCAACGAGGACCAGCGGGCCGCGCTGGTCCTGGTCGACATGGAGGGGTACTCGATCGAGGAAGCGGCCGCGATCCTCGACTGCGCCCCCGGCACGGTCAAGTCGCGGTGCGCCCGCGGCCGGGCCAAACTGCTGCCGCTGCTCCGGCACTGGCAGACCACCCGCGGGTCCGGCGACCCGGACAAAACCACTCCGGAAGCAGTGGGAACCGAATGAGTGGGTACCCCGTCGAAGCGAAGTCGCCTGCCTCTGGCGACCGGATGTCAGCTGCTTTCGACCGGAGTACCCCTATGACTGTGCTGTTACGGCCTTCCCGTGCGGAGGTGAGCCCCCGATGACCGACCCCGGTCTGCCGACCAGTGAACACCTCGAGCACCTGGACACGGACACGATCGCCGACCTGATCGAGAACCTGCTGCCCGCGACCGAGGCGCACCGGGCCCGCGAGCACGTGAAGGCCTGCCCGGAGTGCCAGCAGACGTACGACGCGCTGCTGGAGCTGACCGCCGACCTCGCCGAGGAGGGCCGGGCGGACATCCCGATGCCGGCCGACGTCGCCGAGCACCTGGACGCGGTGATCGTGTCCGAGTCGGTGCTGCGCGCGTCCACGGTCGGCGTGCACTCGCTGGCCCAGTTCCGCGAGGAGCCCCGGCGGCACCTGCCGAAGCTGCTCGGCGCGGCGGCCGGCGTGGTACTGATCGCGGCGCTCGGCGTCGGCGTGGTGTTCGCGACCAAGGACCAGGCCAACGAAGGCGCGGCCAGTACGGACCAGAACAGCCCGCCGGCCGACACGGTCACGATCAGCACGAAGGACATCGGTCCGCGTACGCAGAAGTGGCTCGAGCAGACGCCGAACGCGATCCTGCACGGTACGGCGGCCGAGCAGGCCTGCGCGAAGACCTTCGCGGCCGGCCGGCCGAATCCGGCGATCCGGCTGATCCAGCCGGCCAAGATCGACGGCACCCGGGCCACGCTGATCGGTTTGCAGGGCAGTACGCCGCGTGACATCCACATCTTTGCGGTCACCGGCTGTAGCGAACCAGGCGGCGTCGCGAGCTCGTTCTACGACACCAACGTGACACTGCGCAGCCGCTGAGTTCATGGTCTGTGCAGGTGGGTACCGTATTTGATACATCCCCGCCCCACCGCCCCGGTCAGGGGGAATGGACGGCCTCTAGGATCCGTTGAATCCGTCGTATCGATCTCGACTCCCCGAGGAACGCCTGCATGAGCGACTCCGCAGTCCGCAACGTCATCGTCATCGGCTCCGGCCCGGCCGGCTACACGGCCGCCGTGTACGCCGCTCGCGCGGCCCTGGAGCCGCTGGTGTTCGAAGGCTCCGTGACCGCCGGTGGCGCGCTGATGAACACCACCGAGGTGGAGAACTTCCCCGGCTTCGCGCAGGGCATCATGGGTCCGGCGCTGATGGACGAGATGCGCACGCAGGCCGAGCGGTTCGGCGCCGAGCTGGTGCCGGACGACGTGATCAAGGTCGATCTGACCGGTGAGATCAAGGTCGTCACCGACTCGGCCGGCACCGAGCACCGCGCCAAGGCAGTGATCCTGGCGATGGGCTCGGGCTACCGCAAGCTCGGCCTGCCGGACGAGGACCGGCTGTCCGGCCACGGCGTGTCCTGGTGCGCGACCTGCGACGGGTTCTTCTTCCGCGACCACGAGATCGCGGTCGTCGGCGGTGGCGACTCCGCCGTCGAGGAGGCCACCTTCCTGACCAAGTTCGCCAAGAAGGTGCACCTGGTGCACCGTCGCGGCGAGCTGCGCGCCTCGAAGATCATGGCCGACCGCGCGTACGCGAACGACAAGATCGAGTTCCAGTGGAACTCGGCGGTCGAGACGATCCACGGCGACGACAAGCTCAGCCATCTGACGCTGAAGGACACCGTCACCGGTGAGACCCGGGAGTTGCCGGCCACCGGACTGTTCATCGCGATCGGGCACGACCCGCGCTCGGAGCTGGTCAAGGGCCAGGTCGAGCTGGACGCCGAGGGCTACGTGCTGGTGCGGCCGGACAGCACCGAGACGAACCTGCCGGGCGTGTTCGCGGCCGGCGACCTGGTCGACCACACCTACCGGCAGGCGATCACCGCGGCCGGCACCGGCTGCGCGGCCGCGCTGGACGCGGAGCGCTACCTGGCCACCCTGGAGGACGCGGCGACCGCCGCTGCCGCCGCGGCGACCCAGCCCGTCACCGTCTGACGTATCCCCAGGCCTTCCCAGACCGAAGCTGACACCGTACGAAGGAGATATGCCCGTGGGCGAGAAGATGAACGCCGTCACCGACGCCGAGTTCGACCAGACCGTGCTGAAGAGCGACAAGCCGGTGCTGGTGGACTTCTGGGCCGAGTGGTGCGGCCCCTGCCGCCAGGTCTCCCCGATCCTGGAGGAACTGAACGCGGACCACGGCGACAAGCTGACGTTCCTGAAGATGAACGTGGACGAGAACCCGGTCACCCCGAGCAACTACAAGGTCACCGGTATCCCTACCATCAACGTCTATGTGAACGGTGAGCTGGCCAAGTCCATCGTCGGCGCCAAGCCGAAGGCTGCCTTGCTGAAGGAGCTCGCCGAGTTCACTGCCTGAGATCGTCCGCTACACCGCAAGGAGCACTATGGAATCCCCGCACGGCGTGTACCGGATCGGCGACCGCGGTGAAGCGGTCGCCGAGATCGTCGGAAAGCTGCAGCGGCTCGGGCTGCTGACCGGCGGTCACGACGTCTACGACGAAGCGACCGCACACGCTGTCCGGGGGTTCCAGCAACAACGTGGGCTGATGATCGACGGGATCGTCGGCCCACAGACCTACCAGGCCATCGACGACGCGCGCTGGCGGCTGGGCGACCGGCTGCTCACGTACGTGCCGTCGCACCCGCTCTCCGGTGACGACGTGCAGGCGCTGCAGGCGAAGCTGCAGGAGCTGGGCTTCGCGGTCGCCCGGGTCGACGGGATCTTCGCCGCCGACACCCAGCGCGCGGTCACCGAGTTCCAGCGGAACATGGGCCTGCCCGCCGACGGGACGTGTGGCCCCTCGACCTTCAAGGCGCTGCAGCGGATCCGCCCAATGGCTACGGGCGGCCGGCCGGACGCGCTCCGGGCCCGGGAGGCCGTACGCGCCGCCGGGCCGCGGCTGTCCGGCAAGACCGTCGTGATCGACCCCGGCCACGGCGGTTTCGACCACGGCTGGGAGGGCTACGGCCTGCGCGAGTCGGACATCGCGTACGACCTCGCCTCCCGGATCGAGGGCCGGCTGGGCGCCACCGGCGTCCGCGCGTACTTGTCCCGCGGCCGCGATCAGGGCCCGGACGAGCTGTCCCGCGCCGCCTTCGCGAACGAGACCGACGCCAACCTGTGCGTCTCCCTGCACACCGACGGTTCGATGAACCCGGAGGCGCAGGGCGTCGCGACGTACTTCTACGGCAATGACCTGCACGGCGCCACGTCGAGCGTCGGCGAGCAGTTCGCCGGCCTGGTGCAGCGCGAGATCGTTGCTCGTACGGACCTGCTGGACTGTCGTACGCACGCGAAGACCTGGGATCTGCTTCGCCGTACGAAGATGCCCGCGGTCCGGCTGGAGATCGGCTACGTCACCAACCCGCACGACTCGGCCCGGCTGGCGGACCCGGCGTTCCGCGACGTGGTCGCGGAGTCGATCGTGGTCGCGATCCAGCGCGTGTACCTGCCGCCGGAGCAGGACGCGGCCACCGGAATGCTGCGGCTGGGCCAGCTGACTGTGTAGTTATTCCTTCCCATTTAGTTAATTATTCTCATACCTGGCCAGCTTTCGCGAAAATTACTACCCTAGGTCGCACCTGACAACCTGGGAGTAGTGATGATCCGCCTCTTCAGCAGCCTCGGCCTCCTGGCCGCTCTCTTGACTCCTACGATGCAACTGCCCGCCGGCGCGGCCGCCCGCCCTGCCGCCGACGGGGACCTGATCGCTCTCACCGATCAGAGGTTCGACAATCCGTCCGCCGCCCGGCTCCGGGTGATGAACCCGGCAGTCGCGAACTGGAACACCGGGGCCGCTCAGACCTGGAGCTGGTCGCCGACGGCGGCGAACGGGTTCGGCGACCTGACATCCGCCTGGGGACTGCCCAGTGACGCGAAGCTCCGGCTCAAGTCAGGTTCCTCCGTCGCCGTGGTCGCCGACTCAAATGGCCTGGCCGCGTTGATCAGCTATCCGGCCGGACAACGGATCTGGGGGGTTAATGTTGGCGCCTCCAACAACCCGCACAGCATCGAGATGCTGCCCAACGGCAATGTGGCCGTGGCGGCGAGCGCCGGCGGTTTCATCCGGCTGTACAACGCGTCCCAGGGCTCGAGTTCGGCCGGCTACGCCAGCTACGCGCTGCCCGACGCCCACGGCGTGCAGTGGGATCCGACCCGGAAGGTGCTGTGGGCCTTGGGCGGCGACCAACTGGTCGCGCTGACGGTCGGCGGCACCGCCGCGGCACCGACCCTGTCCGAGCAGAACACGATCACCCTGCCGACCGGCGGTGGCCACGACCTGTCGCCGGTGCTCGCGAACCACGACCGGCTGTGGGTCTCGACCGGTTCGAAGGTGTACCAGGTCAGCAAGTCGAGCCGCAAGGTCGTCGCGACGTACGACCAAGCCGGTATCAAGAGCATCACCAGCAAGGCGAACGGCCAGCAGGTCCGGACCAGCCCGAAGTCGGGGTGCCGGACCAGTTGGTGCACCGACACCGTCAGCTTCGCGTCACCGGCCGCGACGCGGACCTTGACCGGAGCAGAGATCTACAAGGCCCGCGTGTGGAGCTCGCACTACGAGTGATCCTCCAGCTTGATCCTCGGCAGGATGCGGTTGAGGCCACGCGGTAGCCACCATGCGCGGTCGCCGAACAACCGCATCACTGCCGGGACGATCACGCACCGGATCAGCAACGCATCGATCAGTACGGCGGTCGCGAGACCGAGGCCGAACTGCTTCAGCATCCGATCCGGGCTGAGCAGGAACGCGCCGAAGACCACGATCATGATCGCGGCCGCCGCGGTGATCACGGTGCCGGTGGTGGCGAGTCCTTCGCGAACGGCGGCCCGCGCGTCGTTCGTACGCCGCCACTCCTCGTGGATGCGGGACACCAGGAACACCTCGTAGTCCATCGACAGCCCGAACACGATCGCGAAGATCATCACCGGCACGAACGCCTCGATCGGCCCGGCCTGCGCGCCGAACCAGCCCTGCTGGAACACCAGCGTGATCGCCCCGAGCGAGGCGCCGATGCTGAGCAGGTTGAGTGCGGCCGCCTTCAGTGGGATCAGGATCGAGCGGAACACCGCCATCAGCAACAGCGCCGACAGTCCGACCACCACGAGGACGAAGATCGGCAGCCGCTTGCTGACCGCGGCGGCGAAGTCGTCTGCCGCCGCGGTGGAGCCACCGACCAGGTACGTCGCCTTGGTCTGCGCCTCGAGCTTCGGCAGCGTGTCGTCGCGCAGGCGCTGGACGAGGTCGCTGGTCGCCGCGTCCTGCGGCGCCGACTTCGGGAACGCCAGTACGGTCGCGATCTTGCCGTCCGGAAGTACCTGCGGCGGCGTGACCGCTGCGATGTCCGGATCCGCGCCGAGGGTCTTGCCGAGCTCCTGCGCCGCTGCCTGATCGCCCTGCGACACCACGACGAGCGGCCCGTTGAATCCCGGCCCGAAGCCTTCGGCCAACAGGTCGTACGCCTTCCGGCTGGTCTTCGTCGGCGCATCGGTGCCGGCATCGGCGAACCCCAGCCGCATGTTCAACGCCGGCAAGGACAACGCGATCAGCGCGACCACCCCGAGTACCAACGGAATCAGCGGACGGCGCTGCACCATCGCGGCCAGCTTCCGCCAGCCGTCGCCCGGCGTCCGCCGGCTCTTCGCGGCGTGCTTGCGTACGCTCCGCTCGATCCGCTTGCCGAACAGGGTCAGCAGCGCGGGCAGCAGGGTGACGGCGGCAAGCATCGTCGTCAGTACGGTCAACGTGACGCCGAGCGCGACGCCTTGCAGAGCACCAAGTCCCAATGCGAGCAGGCCGAGCAGGGCGATCACGACCGTACAGCCGGCGAACATCACCGAACGGCCGGCGGTGTCCAGCGCCACGGTCGACGCGGACGCACGGTCGGTGCCGTCCTTGAGCAACTCATGCCGGTACCGGGAGAAGATCAGCAGCGCGTAGTCGATGCCGACGCCGAGGCCAACGAGCATCATCACCGGCGCGGTGTACTCCGGCACCGTGAACAAGTGCGACGCCAGCACCAGCAGGCCGAGCGTACTGCCGACCGCGAACACCGCCGTCAGCAGCGGAAGTGTTGCCGCGAGCAACGATCCGAACAGGAAGACCAGAATCACCAGCGCGGCAAGGATGCCGACGCCTTCGGAGGCACCACCCGAACTCTCCGCGGCAGTCCGGGCCAGGTCACCGCCGACCTCGACCTGCAGTCCCGGCCGGGCGAAGTCCTGGGCCTGGTGGATGATCGCCCGGACGTCGTCGATCGGCATGTCCGCCTGCGCGACGTCGAGGGCGACGGTCGAGTAAGCGGTACGTCGATCTGTCGACAAAGAGCCCGGAGCAGTGAACGGATCCGCGACCGAGGCGACGTGCGGGAGCCCGCGGACCGCGGCCAGCATGGACGCCACCCGGGACTTGTCGGCGTCGAGCCCGCCGTCGGCGCGGACCACGATCTGCACCGAGGCGGTGTCGCCCTGCGGCTGATGCGCGCGGAAGATGTCCGTGACCCGTTGGGAGTCGGTGCCCGGCAGCGAGGTGTCGTTCTTGTACCGGTCGCCGATCAGCGTCGATGCGACGGTCACGGCGGCCAGCGCGACCACCCACAGCACCAGCGCCAGTACGGCACGCCGCATAGCCCAGCCGGACACCCGGTGCAGCAGACCGGGCCGGGTCGTTCGGGGCGGTCGTGCGGGTGTGTCCACGGCCATCTCAGGGCCTCCTCACAACTTCATAAGTAGATCGGCTACATGTTGCCTCTCGACATTAGCAGCCATATGGGTAGACTGGCTACATGAAGGCGGATGCGCTGCGTGGACACCTCGACCCGATGATCCTGGCCGTCGTCGAGGCCGAGCCGCTGCACGGCTACGCGATCATGGAGGCGCTGCTGGCGCGCAGCGGTGGTGAGCTCGACCTACCGACCGGCACGCTGTATCCGGCGCTGCGGCGGCTGGAGCGGGCCGGCTACCTGGCCAGCGAGTGGAGCACGGTGGGCGGGCGGAAACGCCGGACCTACCAGCTCACCAGCGCCGGCGCGAAGATGCTCGCATCCGGCAAGCAGGAGTGGCTGGCGTTCCGTTCGGTGGTTGAGGGCGTGCTACGCCCGGGCGAGGCGTAGGCAGCGCTTCGCCTGCAGGCTGACGAACGTCAGCGGCAGGACGACGAACGTGCCGACCACCGCGTACGCGAGCAGGCCGCGGTCGTCGAGGCTGGTGGATGCCATCGCGACGCCGATGACGGCGATCAGCGCGGAGCCGGCCAGCGTGAAGATCGCCGTCACGCGACTCAGGTGCTCGCGGACGAGCGGGTACCGAACTCCGATGCCGGTGCCGATGACGGCCAGCACCGCGCCGGCGATCACCACACCGCCGATGTCGCGGACCAGAACCTGCAGGAAGTCGTTCAGAGCGCTCGTCCGGGTGGGCTCGTGGGTCCAGATCCAGGCGCCGCCCTGCCAGACGATCGGCTGGATCAGCAGTGCCATCAGCAGCATCATCGCGGTCCGGCGGCTCTGGGTGATCGCGAGCTCGGCGCGGTAGCCGGGCGCCACCTCGGAGAGGTCCCCGAAGTCGTCGACGGCTTCCTGCTCGGCGTCGCGCCGCTCGAGACCGCCTGCCTCAAAGGCTTCGGTCGCGTCGGTCAGGTGATCGCGGGCTTCGGCCAGCAGATCCGCCTTGCGGCGCCGCGGTCCGCTGAGCTCGCGGCTCAGTGCGGCCAGGTAGACGTCGACCGGCGTGCTGATACTGGACACCCCTCCAGTATGAGGACGCGCGCGCGGGCTCACGTCCGGGGTCCCACTGACTCGCCCCTGACCTTGGACCGTCGACCGAGCCGCATGATCACGAAGCCGACGTACGCGATCACCACCAGTGCGAAGGCGACCAGCTCCACGGTTGAGGTCTTCCCTGCGGGCCAGAGCCACCCGTCCAGATAGTGCTCGATGTACCCGCCCGAGTACACGCTGTCGCCGCCCAGCCGGCGGAAGTACTTCTCGGTGGCCGTCACCGGACAGCCGAAGTCGACCAGCACGATCACGACGTTCCACACCACGATCGTGAGGTGTACCCAGATCAGCTTCGGCCAGCGCCAGGCGAGGAAGCCGCCGATCACGAAGAACAGCAGCAAGGCGCCGTGTACGACCATGACCACGTCGGCCAGCAGGCGCCACCCCATCACTACTCCGGGCCCGACCTCAGCGCGTCCCGGACCGTCACCGGCGCGTGCGGTGACTTCTCGGGGCGGATCGCCCCCATCAGCCGCTCGACGGCGGCCTCCATCTCGCTCCGCCAGGTGATCGCCGAGCGCAGATCGAGCCGGAGCCGCGGGTTTCGCGGATGCTCGCGGACGACCCCGAAGCCGACCGCGCGCAGGAACTCGGTCGGCCAGACGCAGCCCGGCCCGTCCCAGCGCGAGTCCCCGAACGCCTCCAGGGCCCGAAACCCACGCTTGAGTACGTCCTTGGCGACCGCCTGCACGAGGATCTTGCCCAGGCCGAGACCGAGGTACCGCGGCTGGATCCGCCCGGTCGCGAGTACTACCGCGTCCGGGCTGACCGGCGCGGTCGGAAACGCGTGGATGCGCGGCAGGTACTTCGCCGGCGCGTAGATCACGAACCCGGCCGGATCGTCGTCGACGGACAGCACGAAGCCGGCCGGTCCCCAGTCGAGCAGCAACTGGGAAAGCCAGGCCTCCTTCTCCAGGCCGGTGTCCCCGTTGCGTACGGCCTGGCGCACGGCGACCGGATCGAGCTCCCAGAAGGCACAGTCACGGCACGGCAGCGGAAGCTCGCCGAGATTGGCGAGCGTCAGCGGTTCGAGCCGTCGGGCCATCAGCGCGTCCGCTCAGCGGAGCGATCTCGCCCGGTGCCTGTTAGCTTCGTCACGGTACGTGTTGCCCTCGGCATCAGGTCACGGCCGGCTCGGCCGCTGGTTCGGGTACCGGCGCGGGCGTCCGCGCGTCCGGCGTACGCGTCGCTTCCGGAGCAACGTACCGCTGCTGCACCGTCGCGCTGGACTGACGCCGGAACAACTCACCGGCGAACCCGGCCAGCACGCCCAGCAACAATCCACCGAGCGTCCAGCCGGCTGTCTTGCCCACGCTCATCCCGATCCTGCCTTCCAGCTCAGCCTCTCAGGCCGCACCGTTGCCCCGGCTGTCTCAACAGCCAGATTCCGGCATGGTCGAACCTGCCCCTATAAGGCATGGTAGTGAGAGGTCGCGCCGATCCACAGCCCAGACTCGGGTCTCTCGACGTAACCTGGTGACTTCCCCCTCGATCACCGTTGGAGTGGCCCTCGTGAGTGCTGACGTGCCCGATGTCCGGCAGACCCGCCTCGACAACTACGTCGAGGCGTATGCAGCCCGGACGAAGGGCATGACCGCATCCGAGATCAGGGCACTGTTCTCGGTCGCCAGCCGGCCCGAGGTGGTCTCGCTCGCGGGCGGCATGCCGAACATCGGCGGGCTGCCGCTGGACGTGGTCGGCAGCGCGGTTCGCGACCTGGTGATCGAGAACGGCGCGACCGCGATGCAGTACGGCTCCGGTCAGGGCGACCCGACGCTGCGTGACCAGATCTGCGACATCATGCGGCTGGAGGGCATCGAGGCCCATCCGGACGACGTCGTCGTCACCGTCGGCAGCCAGCAGGCGGTCGACCTGGTCACACGGGTGTTCTGCGATCCGGGCGACGTGGTGATCTGCGAAGCACCTTCGTACGTCGGCGCGCTCGGCGTTTTCCGTGCGTACCAGTGCGAGGTCGTGCATGTCGCGATGGACGACAACGGCGTCGTACCGGAGGCGCTGGAGCAGGCGATCGCCTCGGTGCGGGCGGCCGGCAAGCGGATCAAGTTCTTCTACACGATTCCCAACTTCCACAACCCGGCCGGTGTCTCGCTGTCGGACGAGCGGCGGGCGCGGGTGCTGGAGATCTGCCAGCGGGCGCAGTTGCTGATCCTGGAGGACAACCCGTACGGGCTGCTCGGGTTCGACGGGGAACCGCAGCGGGCGTTGCGGGCGGCGGATCGGGAAGGCGTCATCTACCTCGGTTCGTTCTCGAAGACGTTCGCGCCCGGGTTCCGGGTCGGTTGGGCGGTCGCGCCGCACGCCGTACGCGAGAAACTCGTGCTGGCGCAGGAGTCCGCGACGTTGTGCCCACCGATCTTCAGCCAGCTGGCCATCTCGTCGTACCTGGTTCGGCACGACTGGATGGGTCAGGTGAAGCAGTTCCGGGAGATGTACCGCGAGCGCCGGGACGCGATGCTCGCGGCACTGACCGAGAAGATGCCGGCGGCAACGACCTGGACGAAGCCGGGTGGCGGGTTCTATGTCTGGCTGACGCTGCCGGACGGGCTGGACGCGAAGGCGATGCTGCCCCGCGCGGTCACCAACCGCGTCGCGTACGTTCCCGGAACCGCCTTTTTCTCGGACGGATTCGGGTCGCAGTGCATGCGCCTCTCGTACTGTCATCCGACGCCGGAGCGGATCACCGAAGGGGTCGGCCGGCTGGCCGCGGTGATCAACGAAGAGCTCGAACTGCGGCAGACCTTCGGCTCGGTGCCACCGGGCGCGGGCCGCGACTACGACGCCCCGGGGCCAGAGCTGAGTTAAGGGTTGCCGGGTGGCGGTGGGTCCTTGACGCATTAGCGGTACCGTTCCAGTGGGCCTCGGGACCGGCGCCCGTGCCGGAGTCGCCCACGAGTGATCGGGATATTTGTGATGAGTGATCTGGGTCGAGTGCTGGTACTGGCCGGCGGACTGTCGCACGAGCGGGACGTCTCGCTCCGGTCCGGCCGGCGGGTCGCGGACGCCCTGCGCAGCGTCGGCGTCGAGGTCGAACAGCGGGACGTCGACGCGAGCCTGGTCGAGCGGCTGCGCGAGGATCCGCCGGACGCGGTCTTTCCGGTCCTGCACGGCGTCACCGGCGAGGACGGCGCGCTGCGCCAGGTCCTCGATCTGTACGGCGTTCCGTACGTCGGGGCCGACGCGGCCGCTTGCCGCACCGCCTTCGACAAGCCGGTCGCGGCAACCGTCGTCGGGGCCGCCGGCCTGCACACGCCGGCGTCGGTCGTGCTCGGACACGACACGTTCCGGGAGTTGGGCGCCGCGTCGCTGATGGAGGCTGTCGTTCAGCAGATCGGGTTGCCGCTGGTGGTGAAGCCGGCCCGCGGCGGTTCGGCGCTCGGCGCTTCGATCGTCCGGTCGGCCGAGGAGCTGCCGTCGGCGATGGTGAACTGCTACGCGTACGGCCCGGTGGCGTTGATCGAGCAGTACATCGATGGGACCGAGGTCGCGGTGACGGTGATCGACACCGGCGACGGTCCGCGCGCGCTGCCCGCGGTGGAGATCCGGCCGGACTCGGGCTTCTACGACTACGAAGCGCGGTACACGGCCGGGGCGACGCAGTTTGTCGTACCCGCGCGGCTGGAACCGGAGGTCGCCGGCGCGTGTGCCGCCGCGGCGGTGCAGGCGCACCAGGCCCTGGGCCTGCGCGACCTGTCCCGGTCCGACCTCGTCGTGGATGCGGCCGGGGTGCCGTGGTTCCTTGAGGTGAACGTCGCGCCGGGGATGACCGAGACGTCGCTGGTTCCGCTGGCCGCAGAGGCGGCCGGAGTCGAGCTCGGCGTACTCTGTCGCGACCTGCTGGCCACTGCCGCGGCCCGCTGAACCGAGAGGGATCGATGTCCGACACCCGCGACCTGGCGTCTGACAGTCAGCCGGATCGTCCGCTCTGGCGGATCGTGCTGACCCCGCGGTGGAGCGGACTGCTGGCGCTGGCGCTGGCGATCGCCGCGGTGATGTCGGTGCTGGGCGTGTGGCAACTGGACGTTTATCACTCGAAGACGGCGAACGCGACGGCGAAGCGAGCCGAGGGCGCGCCGGTGTCGCTGCAGTCGCTGTTCTCGATCGACGAGGGACTGCCGTCCAAGGCCGTCGGTCGCCGCGTGACAGTCGAAGGGACCTGGGGGCCTGCGGCGGACCAGGTGCTGATCGCGAACCGCTCACAGGGCGGCAGGGACGGGTTCTGGGTCGCCTCTCCGGTCAAACTGGACGCCAGCGGCGGAGTGATGGTGGTCCGGGGCTGGGTGCCTTCGGTTTCCGATCCGGCCGTGAAGGCGCCGACTGGCACTGTGCGGTTGACCGGAGCGGTAGTCGCGTCCGAGGCCGAGGACTCTTCCGGCGATGCCGCGAAGGGGCGGGTGCTGTCGTCTCTGCGGATTCCGACGATCGTGCACATGGTGGATTACCGGTTGTACGACGCGTTCGTGGTGGAGACCTCGTTGGACGCCGGAGTTGTACCGGCGCCGGCGCCGGCGGCTGTCACCCCGCCTCCCCCACCGACCGAGCAGGCCGGCCTGCGGAACGTCGCATACGCCTTCCAGTGGTGGGTCTTCGCGGCCTTCACCCTGTGGATGTGGGGCCGAATGGTGATCGACGCACACCGCTCCCAGGGCGAGTCCGATGACCCCGACGACGACGCGGGCGACGACGCGGGCGAAGGACCCGATGATGGCGCCCGAGCGGACGTCGCGGTAGGCGCCGATGGCGCTGGCCGCACTGATGGGTCCGGTGCGTTGGACGACAGGGACGGGCTGGATGGCCGGGAGGCCGACCAGGCCGGTGCGCGTGTGGGGTCAAGCGGTACCGTTTCAGCGTGACTTCCTCTGCCGATCCCGCCACCTCCGCCGGCTCCCGGCCCCTCACCCCGGCTGTTCGCGGTGCGCTGATGCGCTACCGCGTGATCGCGTACATCGTCGGGGTGATGCTCCTGCTGCTGGTATTCCTCGCGATGCCGCTCAAGTACTTCGCCGACAGCGCCGGTGCGATGGACGTCATCGGCCCACTGCACGGGTTCCTGTACATGGTGTATCTGCTCGGCACCTTCGACCTGTTCCGCCGGGTCCGCTGGTCGTTCCCGCGACTCGTGCTGATGGCGCTGGCCGGGACGATTCCGTTCCTGTCGTTCTACGCCGAGCGGAAGACGACGCACGAGCTTCTCGGTCGCTGACCCTGCTCAGAACAATGGGGTCACCGTTTCACGTGAAACGGTGACCCCATTAGTTTCTAAGTGGTTTTGTCGACAAATCCCTCTGGGTATGAATCGCATACTTCGTACTTCGAACTAGCTCTGTGAGCGCGATCCTCAGCGAGTTCGCGGACTCACCGTTGGATCGGATTTTCAGTCGCCGGAGACCCGATTCGGGTCCATCAGGGTGACGATTCGCTCCAGGTCGTCGATCGACGCGAACTCGACGGTGATCTTTCCCTTGGTCTTGCCGAGGTCGACCTTCACCCGAGTCTCGAAGCGATCCGAGAGCCGATCGGCCAGATCGACCAGTCGCGGCGCGACCGGCTTGTTCCGCTTCCGCGCCACCGGCGCGTCGTCGGTGTTCATGTCGCCGAGCGCAACGATCTCCTCGACCGTACGCACCGACATGCCCTCGGCAACGATCCGCTGCGCCAGCCGCTCGATCGCATCGCCACTCGGCAGTCCGAGCAGGGCACGGGCGTGACCCGCCGACAGTACGCCGGCCGCAACTCGCCGCTGCACCGATGCCGGCAACTTCAGCAGCCGCAGCGTGTTGGAGATCTGCGGACGCGAACGCCCGATCCGGGTCGCGAGCACTTCCTGCGTACAGCCGAAGTCGTCGAGCATCTGCTGGTACGCGGCCGCCTCTTCGAGCGGGTTCAGCTGACTGCGGTGCAGGTTCTCCAGCAGCGCGTCGCGGAGCATGTCGTCGTCCGAGGTCTCCCGGACGATCGCTGGGATGGTGGTCAGACCGGCCGCCTGCGTCGCCCGCCAGCGCCGCTCACCCATCACCAGCTCGTACTTGCCGTCGTCGAGCCGCCGAACGACGATCGGCTGCAGCAGACCGATCTCCTTGACCGAGTGGACGAGCTCGTCCATCGCATCCTCGTCGAAGACCGTCCGCGGCTGCTTCGGGTTCGGGGTGATCTTCTCGACGTCGATCTCCGCGAACGAGGCTCCCGGGACAACCGCCAACTCCGGTCCACTCGACACGGCCGTACCTGGCGTGCCTGGCGTGCTCGCGTCCCCCGCGTCGGCGTCGGCCGGCTTGGCCACCGGCGGTGCGCCAGGGATGGAGCTCGACTTGCTGCCGAGGGTGGTGGGCGTCGGCGAGCTGGGGATCAGCGCACCAAGTCCGCGTCCGAGTCGGGTGTTCATCGCGCTCCCTCGAGATCGACAACCTGCTGAACTACTGCTGCGCTGCCACGTTTCACGTGAAACGGTGCCATACCGAACCGACAGATCAGGCGTTGTTCCGCATCGCGATCTCGCGGGACGCTTCCAGGTACGACAGCGCGCCCGCCGACGCGGGGTCGTACGCCAGCACGGTCTGCCCGTGACTCGGCGCCTCGGAGATCCGCACCGAGCGCGGCACCGCGGTCCGGAGCACCGCGTCCTTGAAGTGGCCGCGCACCTCCGCCGCCACCTCGCCGGCCAGCTTGGTCCGGGCGTCGTACATCGTCAGCAGGATGGTGGAGACGTCCAGCCCGGGGTTCAGGTGCGACTTCACCATGTCGATGTGGCGGAGCAGCTGGGACAGACCCTCCAGCGCGTAGTACTCGCTCTGGATCGGGACCAGCACCTCGCGCGCGGCGGTCAGCGCGTTCACGGTCAGCAGGCCGAGCGATGGCGGGCAGTCGATGAAGACGTAGTCGTACTTCTCCCCCGCGGCTTCAGTCTCGGACAGGTAGGCCTCGAGCACGCTCTTCAGCCGGCTCTCGCGGGCCACCAGACTGACCAGCTCGATCTCGGCGCCGGCCAGGTCGATCGTCGCCGGGATCACCTGAATCCCGGGATGCTCGGCACAGGGCTGGATCAGCTTACTCAGCGGCTCGCCCTCGATCACGGCCTCGTACACACCCGGCGTGCCTTCGGCGTGGTCGATGCCCAGGGCCGTCGACGCGTTTCCCTGCGGATCGAGGTCGATCACGAGGATCCTGGCGCCGTACAGCGCGAGTCCGGCGGCGACGTTGACCGTCGTGGTGGTCTTGCCGACGCCACCCTTCTGGTTCGCGACGACGAAGACTCGAGTCTGGTCGGGCAGCGGGAACTCCCGGCCCATCGTGCGTCCTTCATTCACCAGCAGGGTCCGTTCGGTCGCGGCGGCGATCGGAGTCTCAAGGAGTCGTCGCTGAAGCTCGTCCGACGTAGCCCGCGCGGCGATCTGTGCGGCAGTCATAGCGCCCATTCCAATAGGTGCGGGACTTGGCCCGAAGAGGATGTCTGTAGGGGTCGGAGCGGGTCTGCCCCCAGCTCCGTCCACAGGCTTCTGTGGATGAATTCCCGGGTAAACCGGCAGTTTCATGCGGTGGTCATCCACAGGCGGTGGAGACTCGGAGAAGTCCGGCTCGGCGTCCACCAGAGGTGCCGAATCGGACTCGGAACCATCATCCCGCATCGAGGGTGTTTCACGTGAAACGGCGGCCGCTGTTTCACGTGAAACGGCGCTCGGGTCGACCACGGCCGGACCGTCCAGGCCGGCAGCGGCGGCAGCACGAAGCCCCGAAGTGTCGATCGGCGGGACCGGAACGACAGCTGAGGTGTTCTGGGCTGGGGTCGGGTTGGGAGTCGCGTCCTGGGTGACCACGCGAACCGCGGCGTCCGGTTCGGTCGGCCAGCCGATGCCTGGTTCCGACCTCGGCTCACCGGTGCTCTTCTCGGGCCATCCGAGGGCACGACTCACCAACCCGCTCACCTCCCGCGTCTTCCGTGCCGGGATCCCCCTGCAGCACGTCCGGCCACAATACTCACCACAGTCGTGGGCTGGGCCAGTTCCTCGCCGCCGAGTTGATGAATATGCCAAAGCTCTGCTCCGAGCTTGGTCAATTCACGTTCCGAGGCGTCCACTTCCTCCTCCGCGGACGACCCCTTCATCGCCAGCATCAGTCCACCCTCGACACAGAGCGGCAGGCACCATCGCGCCAGTTTGCCCAATGGAGCGACCGCGCGGGAAGTCACCACGTCGTACGACGCCGGCGGAAGATCCTCCGCTCGGGCCCGGACGACCGTCGCGTTGTCCAGCTCCAGTACGTCGACTGCTTCCTGAAGGAAGGTGGTCCGCCGGAGCAACGGCTCGACCAGCGACACCTGGAGATCAGGCCGGACGATCGCGAGCACGATCCCAGGCAGTCCGGCGCCCGTACCGACATCGGCGACCGACGCGTCTTCCGGAACCAGTCGTTCGACGACCGCGCAGTTCAGCAGATGACGGTCCCAGAGCCGCGGCACCTCTCGCGGACCGATCAGCCCACGCAGAGTGCCTTCGGTGGCGAGCAGTTCGGCGTACGCCGAAAGCCGGACCGCCGCCCGTGGAAACAGCTTCTCCACGAGCGGCGGTGTTTCACGTGAAACGTCCTCGTTCATCGTGCCGCGATCACGGCTGTACCACCACGCGCCGACGGGGCTCCTCGCCCTCGGACTCGGACGTCAGCCCGGCGGCGGCCACCACATCGTGGACGACCTTGCGCTCGAACGGCGTCATCGGGTCCAGCCGCACCGGCGTACCGGACGCCTTCGCCTCGTCGACCGCCTTCCGGCCGACCTCTTCCAGCTCGGCCTTCCGGTTCGCCCGGTAGTTCGACACGTCCAGCATCAGCCGGGACCGCTCACCGGTCTCCCGATACACGGCCAGCCGGGTCAGCTCCTGGAGCGCCTCCAGCACCTTGCCGTTCTCGCCGACCAGGTTGTTCAGCTCGGCACCGACGATCGAGACCGCGGCGCGATCCCCGTCGATGTCCATGTCGATGTCACCGTCGAGGTCGGCGATGTCGAGCAGTTCCTCCAGGTAGTCCGCCGCGATGTCGCTCTCCGCCTCGAGCGCCTTGAGGCGGTCGTCGGCGCCGCCGTTGTTACCGCTGTTCGTACTGGCGGACTGCTCCGCCTCGTTCTGCACGCCGTCGGTCACGGCCACTCCTTCACAATGTCGAGATCCGCCCCACGGGGACCAGGTTCGTCAAGCAAGAACAGGGACAGCGGTCAGCGCCTCAGCGCGAACCACCCGAACGCTTCTGCGCCGCCTTCTTCTGCGCGGCCGACTTCGCCGCGGGCTGGCGCTTCGCTCCCGAACCCTTCTTGCCGGCCGGCTGACGCTTGGCGCCCCCGGCCTGAGTTTTCTTGGGCGTCGTCTCCTGGCCCTGCGGCGCGTCCTGCGAAGCGCTCGCGGCGGTCTGCCCGTTGTCCGACGCGTTCGAGCCGGAGGTACCGGTCGACCCGCTACCGCCACGCCGGTCGCTCCGCGACTGCCGCTTCGGCTGCTGCCGCTGGGCCGGGCGACGGTCGGTCTCGGTCGCGGTGTCGGTGTCGGTCGTGCCCGGGACGCCCTCGTCGGCAGGCTTGCCGTGGCGGACGTTGTGGTGCCGCTTGCGCTCCTGCATCGCGTCGTACGCCGGCGTACCCGGAGCCGGGTTCCGGCGGATCACGTAGAACTGCTGGCCCATCGTCCACAGGTTCGAGACGAACCAGTAGATGAGTACACCGATCGGGAAGTTGAAGCCACCGATGAGGAAGAAGATCGGGAAGACGTAGAGCATGATCTTCTGCATCTGCGCCGCCTGGCCGGTGAGGGCCTCCTTCGGCATGTTCTTCCGCATCAGCTGCAGCTGGGTGGTGAACATCGTCGCCGTCATCAGGATGATCAGCACGATCGCGACGACCTTGACGTTGCCCGAGCCGGCGCCGCTGGCCTTCAGGAAGGTCTGCGAGATCTCCGCGCCGAAGATCTTCGCGTGCTGCAGCGAGTTGACGTACGGCTTCATGATCTCGCTGTGCCACTGGCCCTTGGCCGCGTAGTCGAGCACCCGGAACAGCGCCAGGAAGATCGGCGACTGCAGCAGCAGCGGCAGGCACGAGGAGAACGGGTTGGTACCCGTCTCCTTGTACAGCTTCATCATTTCCTGACCGAGCTTCTCCCGGTCATGGCCGTACTTCTTCTGCAGCTCCTTCATCTTCGGCTGCAGCAGCTGCATGTTCCGGCTGGACCGGATCTGCTTCACGAACAGCGGGATCAGGATGGTCCGGATCACGATCGTCAGGCCGGCGATCGACAACGCCCAGGCCCAGCCGCCGTTCGGGTCGAGCACCTGGCCGAGCAGCCAGTGCCACCCGACCAGCAGCGCCGACACGGCCCAGTACAGCGGCGTCATGACGGTGTTGAACAGGTCTACGATCCCGTCCCACACCGCGAGCCCGGGGATGGCCAGAAGAGTCACTCACACACCTCGCTGCACAGGCCCGGCGTCGGCTGACGATCCGGGCTGGTTGGCGGAGAGGGGCTCTCCGCGCTGGTCGACATCTGTGGGTGGAACGGGGTCGTAGCCGCCGGGGTTCCACGGGTGGCAGCGGAGGAGTCGCCTCACCGCCAGCCAGCTACCGCGCACCGCACCGTGGCGTTCGACCGCTTCCAAGGCGTACGCCGAACAACTCGGGTAGAACCTGCACACCTGCCCGTACAGCGGGCTGATCAGCAGGCGGTACAGCTTGAGAAAACCGATGATCCCGCTCCGCACGGGATTCACGCGCATCATGATCGCTGCAGCCGGCGGAGCGCACCGTCGACCTCCGCGACCAGCTCGTCGTACGACGCCGAGGCGGACGACGGGAGGGCGCGGACAACGGTCAGGCTGCCGGCCGGCAGATCGCTCAGCCGCGATGCCAGCACGGCACGCAGGCGGCGGTGGACCCGGTTCCGCAGAACCGCGTTGCCCACCGCCTTGTTCACAACGAATCCGACGCGAGGGGGTACGGCCGGGTCGCCCTGGCCGTCCGCCACCAGCAGGTGGAGAACCACCGCGCGCCGCGCCGCACGACGTCCGGACCGGACGGCGCGACGGAAGTCGTCGGACCGGCGCAGCCGGTTCGACGCGGGCAACACGAGGTGGTCACCGTCGAGGAGGTCGCTCAGGCCGCGAGGCGCTGACGACCCTTGCCACGGCGGGCGGCGATGATCGCCCGGCCCGCACGGGTGCGCATCCGAAGACGGAAGCCGTGCTTCTTGTGCCGACGACGGTTGTTCGGCTGGAACGTCCGCTTGCTCACTGGAATGACTCCGGTTACTCGAGATCACAAATTGTCGACAAATCCACTGATTAGGATCTGCCCGGTGGTGCAGTCCTGCACACCGTCGGAGAACCAGTAAGGTCCCGCAGGGAGCGCAGCACGAAAGGGCCGGCTCAACACCGACCGATCCACGATAGGTGGCCTGCTGTGGACAGGTCAAACCAGGTATCCCCAGAGTTTTCCACAGGCTTGTGGACAGTCTAGTGGACAGCCGGTTGCCGACGACGCCCGCCACCCACCCCGTACGCTCCGGCTCAGATCGGGCACCGAGAGCGATTTCCAACCATGACTACGCTCCGCCGTCCACCCGACACGCCGCAGGTTGCCCCCAATTTGGTGTTCATAGCCTGTGGATGACGGCTTGAAGGTGGCTGGGCGGACTTGTTAGCGTCACTCCTTCACACCAGAGGTCCCACACCCCGCGATCGGTAACCAACCTGCTCCGGCGGTCGTTCACAACTGTGGACAACCGTGTGGACAAGGCGGATACCAGGAACGGCGGTAGCTACCGCGCTGAGCCGAACAGCACGCCGACTCAACAGCCGCACGGTATCGGGTCGAACGGTCGCGCCGGACGGGAGCTTTCCCGGTCTGCGCCGGCCACCGCAGCGATGGATTCGGGGAGCAACGCGTGGTCGAGGACCATTCCGCCAATGCGGATTTCACACCCAGCCCATTCACGACCGGCCCATTCACCACCGGCCCGGCCGAACCTCGACCGGAGTTCGCCGCCGACGGCAAACACGACCTACGGCCCGAACCCGACGCCGGCCTCCGGCCCGAGCCGACCGCGAACTTCCGCACCGAGGTCCCACCCGCACCCGAGCCACGCCCCCGCCCGGAACAGCCCCGCCCGGAACCATTCCGATCAGAGCTGCCCCGCACGGAACAACCGCGGACAGAGCAACCGCGGCCGGACCAGTCGCAGACGGACCGGTCGCAGACGGACCGGTCGGGGCGTGAGCAGTCCCAGCGGGAGCAGTCGCGGGCGGACCGGCCGTGGACGGATCCGGGTGACTACCTGAGCCCGTCACTGCCGATCCCGATGCCACAGCAACCGCCGGCTTCCGGGTACCGCCCCGCGCCACCACCCGGACCGTACGGCTACCGCTCCGAACTGGAACGTGCCGCCACCGACCTCCCGGCCGTCGGCAGCACCTACTTCGGCAGCGCCCCCGCCGTCGGCGACATCCAACACGCCGGTACGGGCAACCAGTGGAGCGGATCCGCCGAATGGGGTACTGGGTCCCGAGACACAGCCGTCCCGGGACCGAACGAGGGTGATGCACCAGTGGACAACCCAGCCCCCAACCAGTGGACCCCCACCCCCTCGTCCCCCTACAACCCAAGCCCACAAACCTCAAACCCAAACTCGCAGACGGTCAGCCCGAACGCGCAGACCGTCGGCTCGGACACCCCCGGCTCCGCCACCGCAGATCTGCACACCGCAGACCCGCAGGTCCCGGAACCGCTGTTCCCGGCGGCGTCCGGGTCGAGCGCGCAGCCCGCGGCGCCCGCCGACGATCAGCGGCCGAGCAACTCCCCCGCCGAGCCACAGTCCGTCGGTCACTCGAACGCGGACACGTCCGCCACCGACGAGCCGACACCCAAGCCTTCCACCGACCAACAGCTCCAACTCGCGGAACAACAGGTCTTGGGGCAGGACACGTCGGAGCAACAGGGTCAGGTGCAGCAGTCCCCCGTACAGCAGCCCCCGGAGCAGCCGTCATCGGAGCAGCCGGTCGCCGGGCGGCAAGTCACCGGGCAGCAGGCGTTTCAGCAGCACGGTTCTGAGGACCAGTCGCCTGCCGACGGCGTCTCCCAGGAAGAGGCTCAGCAGCAACAACCGCCCGCGGAGCAGACCAATCAGGAACAGATCCAGTCGGAGCAGGTCGGCCAGGAACAGCTGTCGTCGGAGCAGCTCCCCCAGGAGCAGTTGGTGCCGCAGCAGGCGCATGAGCTGACGCAGGAGTCGTTCTCGCCGGCTGGTCAGTCCCGCGAACAGATGCCCCACGAACACGTACCTCAGGGGCAGGCGGCCCACGGGCAGGCAGCTCAGGAGCAGGCGGCCCACGGGCAGGCGGCTCGGGAGCTGGAGCTTCACGGGCAGGTATCGCAGGAGTACGCGACTGACGTACGGGTGCCTCAGGAGCAGGTCGCTCAGGAGCGGGTGGCTCAGGAGCGGGTGGCTCAGGAGGTTTCGCAGCAGCAGCCGTATCAGCAAGTTGGTGGGCAGCAGTTGGTTGGGCAGTCGGCTCCGCACTACGTGCCGCAGCAGGCGGCTCCTCAGCAAGCGCAGCAGCCGCAGATGGCACCGCAGCAACCTCAGACTCAGCAACAGGTGCAGCAAGTGCAGGTCCAAGGACAGCACGGGCAGCAGCACCTCGGGCAGCAGCACACCCAGCAGGCAGCCGGACAACAGCACCTCGGACAACAGCCAACCCAACAGGCAACCGGACAGCCGCACTCCCAGCAGCACAACCAGCAGCCGGGTGGGCAGTACTCGGGGCAGTTGGGTGGGGCGGTGGTGGGGGCGGCTACGGATCTGGGGGATGCGTGGGCTCGGGTGCTTGCTGGGTTGCCGCCGAATCAGCGGGCCTGGTTGACGAACTCTCGGCCGGTGACGTTGCACGAGAGTACGGCGATCGTGGCGGTGCCGGACGACTTCACCCGGGGGCAGTTGGAGACTCGGCTGCGGCCGGACCTGGAGCGGATTCTGACCGAGAGCTTCGGTCGGGACATCCGGATCGCGGTGACTGTCGACCCGTCACTCGACCCGGAGATTCAGGAGCAGCAGGCGGCGCCGCAGCAGCAGTACTCGCAGCAACCCGCGCAATCACAGCAGCACGGTCAGCATCTCCAGCAGAACTCGCTGGGGCAGCAGCAGTACGGGCAGCAGCCTCATCTGCAGCAGCACGCCCAACAGCAACCACACCAGCAGCCCGGGCCGTTCGGTCAGCCGGGGCAGCACGGTGGACTTGGGCAGCCGGGGCAGCACGGTGGACTTGGGCAGCCGGGGCAGTTCGGGCAGTACAGCCAGCTCGGGCAGTCGGGTCAGTCGGGTCAGTTTGGGCAGTCCGGTCAGTCCGGGCAGCCGGATCAGCACGGGCAGTCCGGGCAGTCGGATCAGCACGGGCAGTCCGGGCAGTCGGGTCAGGCCGGTCCTGGTCAGGCAGGTCAGCTCGGGCACGGGCAGTTCGGTGAGATCGGGCAGCAGCCGTCGCAGCAGTCGCACCAGCAGGCAGGGCTGCAGCCGGGTGGGCAGGCCGACCAGCAACCGCAGGTGGATCAGTCGCAGCAGTTGGACCGGTCGCAGCAGGCGAATGGGGCGCAGCAACACGGCCAGGGGCAGCACGGGCAGCAGCACGGCCAGGAGCAGCAGCACGGGCAGGGGCAGCCGGTCGGGCAGGGGCAGCAGCAGGCACAGCAGTTGGGGCAGCCGGGTGCTGGGCAACAGGCTGGGCAGCAAGCCGGGCAAGGGATTGGGCAGCAGGCTGGCCACGGAGCTGGGCAGCACGCCGGGCAAGGAGTTGGGGAGCAGGCTGGGCACGGAGCTGGGCAGCAGGCTGGGCAGCAGGGTGTTCAGGGGAATGTGCAGGAGCAGCAGGGGCGGCTTGGGAGTGGGCAGCGGGCGGGGAGTGGGCGGCCGCAGCCGCCGGCGGTGCGGGAACCGTTGCGTACGGATGGCGCGTACCAGCCGACGATCCAGTCCGCGCTGACTGATCCGGATCACGGGGCGCAGTACGCGCCGCATCAGGAGGCTGCGCCGCAGCACTATGGGCAGCCGCCGTTCGGGCAGCCGCTTGGTTCGGTTGCTCCGCGGCCGAGCGGCTCAGTGCCGACCCAGCCGGCTACCGAGGCGCAGGGTGAGGCGCGGCTGAACCCGAAGTACACCTTCGAGACGTTCGTCATCGGCAGCTCGAACCGGTTCGCGCACGCGGCGGCGGTCGCGGTCGCGGAGGCGCCGGGCAAGGCGTACAACCCGCAGCTGATCTACGGCGACTCCGGTCTGGGCAAGACGCACCTGTTGCACGCGATCGGGCACTACGTACGCAGTCTCTACACCGGCGCCCGGGTCCGGTACGTGTCGAGTGAAGAGTTCACCAACGACTTCATCAACGCGATCCGTGATGACAAGGCGTCCCAGTTCCAGCGCCGGTACCGCGATGTCGACGTGCTGCTGATCGACGACATCCAGTTCCTGGAAGGCAAGATCCAGACGCAGGAAGAGTTCTTCCACACCTTCAACACGCTGCACAACGCGAACAAGCAGATCGTGATCAGCTCCGACCGCGCGCCGAAGCGGCTGGAGGCGCTGGAGGACCGGCTGCGGAACCGGTTCGAGTGGGGTCTGATCACCGACATCCAGCCGCCGGACCTGGAGACCCGGATCGCGATCCTGCGGAAGAAGGCGGCGACCGAGCGGCTGACCGCGCCGCCGGAGGTGCTGGAGTTCATCGCGTCGAAGGTGCAGACGAACATCCGCGAGCTCGAGGGCGCGCTGATCCGGGTGACCGCATTCGCCAGCCTGAACCGGCAGCCGGTCGATCTGAGCCTGGCCGAGATCGTGCTGAAGGACCTGATCCCCGAGGGCAGCAAGCCCGAGGTGACCGCGAGCATGATCATGGGCCAGACCGCCTCGTACTTCGGGCTGTCCATCGACGACCTGTGCGGATCGAGCCGGAGCCGCGTACTGGTGACCGCGCGGCAGATCGCCATGTATCTGTGCCGCGAACTCACCGACCTGTCGCTGCCGAAGATCGGCCAGCAGTTCGGCGGCCGCGACCACACGACCGTGATGCACGCCGAGCGGAAGATCCGGCAGCTGATGTCCGAGCGGCGGTCGGTCTTCAATCAGGTCACCGAACTGACCAACCGGATCAAGCATCAGGCCAAACAGCAGTAGCTCGTCGGCCGTCGAACTGAGCTGCCGAGAGCTGCACAGCCTGGGGACACAGCTGTGGAAAACTGTGGGTATTGCCGTGGAAAGGTCAGTCGATCATGTGGATTGGCTGTGGGGACAGATTTCGTCGTCCACCGTCGTCCGCAGACAAAGCGAGCGCCGTCCACACGCCGTCCACATGGCCATTTGCGGTCTGACCTGCGAAGACACCGCTTTTCCACACTATCCACCGGTGCGAAGAACACTATGGAACCTGTAGAGAGTCCAAAGTCCACAAAACGAACGAGCGGCTCGAGCTGGGGAAAACCCCGCACTCGCGCCGGCTTGAGCGACCTGTCAGGCTGTCCTCGACAGCAGTTGCACGACAGCTGGCAACAACACCGGTACGACGCCGACGCGACCCGCCCGAAGCGCCACGTCAGGCCCGAATGGCGCACAGCACACTTGTCCGTGGCAGGATCTGCCTGGCACCCAGCCGATACAGGAGGCACCCAGCGGTGAAGTTTCGCGTCGAGCGCGACGTACTGGCCGAGTCGGTGGCCTGGGCCGCGCGTAGTTTGCCCAGTCGTCCCAGCGTCCCGATCCTGGCCGGCCTTCTGGTCGAGGCCGAGGACGGGCAGATCACCCTGTCCGGCTTCGACTACGAAACGTCGGTACGAGTCACCGTGCCCGCGCAGGTGGCGGACGCGGGCAAGTGCCTGATCTCCGGCCGGCTCGTCGCCGACATCTCCAAGAGCCTCCCGAACCAGCCCGTGGATGTCGCGGTGGACGGTGCGAAGGCTCAGGTCACCTGTGGCAGCTCGCGGTTCACCCTGCAGACGCTTCCCACCGAGGAGTACCCGGCCCTTCCGGAGCTTCCGGCCGCGAGCGGCACGGTGAAGTCGGATGTCTTCACCCAGGCCGTCTCCCAGGTCGTCACCGCGGCCGGCCGCGAGGACACGCTGCCGGTGCTGACCGGTGTCCGGGTCGAGATCGAGGGTTCGACGATCTCCCTACTGGCCACCGACCGGTACCGGCTGGCGATCCGTGAGCTGGAGTGGAACCCGGAGTCCCCCGACGCGTCCGCGGCCGCGCTGGTGCCGGCCCGGGTGCTGTCCGAGACCGCCAAGGCGATGACGGGTTCGGACGTGACCGTGTCGCTGGCCGCGCCGGGTACCGGTGACGGCATCGTCGGCTTCGAGGGGCAGGTGTCCGGTGGCAGCCGGCGCGCCACCACCCGGCTGCTGGACGGCGAGTTCCCGAAGGTCCGTGGCATCATCCCGACCGACGCGGCGATCGCGACCCGGGTCCGGATCGACACCGCGACCCTGGTCGAGGCGGTCAAGCGGGTCGCGCTGGTGGCCGAGCGGAACGCTCCGGTCCGGCTGACGTTCGAGGACGACACCGTCACGCTGGACGCCGGCAGCGGTGACGAGGCGCAGGCGTCCGAGTCGCTGGAGGCCCGGGTTTCCGGGGACCCGGTGACGGTGGGCTTCAACCCGACGTACCTGCTCGACGGCCTGGGCGCGATCGGTACGCCGGTGGCGCACCTGGCCTTCACCCAGGCGACGAAGCCGGCCGAGCTGACCGGCGTACGGGACTTCGACGGCGACCCGATCAGCGAGTTCCGGTACGTGCTGATGCCGGTCCGCCTGAACAGCTGAAATCCAACAGAACAAGGGGATTCACGATGGAGCTCGGCCTTGTCGGTCTCGGCAAGATGGGCGGCAACATGCGCCAGCGGATCCGCGACGCGGGTCACACCGTGGTCGGTTTCGACTCGAACCAGGAGATCTCGGACGCCAAGGACCTGGCCGACATGGTCGGTCAGCTGACCGGCGCGCCGAAGGTGGTCTGGGTGATGGTCCCGGTGCAGGCGATCGACCCGGTCGTGACCGAGCTGGCCGAGCTGCTGTCGCCCGGTGACATCGTGATCGACGGCGGCAACAGCCGCTGGACCGACGACACCCGCCGGGCCGCGCAGCTGGCCGAGAAGGACATCCGGTTCGTCGACTGCGGGGTTTCCGGCGGCGTCTGGGGCCTGGAGAACGGGTACGCGCTGATGTGCGGCGGCGACAAGGACACCGTCGACGCCGTGATGCCGATCTTCGAGGCGCTGAAGCCCGAAGGCGAGTTCGGTTTCGTCCACGCCGGCAAGGTCGGTGCCGGGCACTTCTCGAAGATGGTCCACAACGGCATCGAGTACGGCATCATGCAGGCGTACGCCGAGGGCTACGAGCTGCTCGAGGCGGCCGACATCGTCGACAACGTGCCGGAGGCGTTCCGGTCCTGGCGCGAGGGCACCGTGATCCGGTCCTGGCTGCTGGACCTGCTGGTGAACGCGCTCGAGGACGACAACCACCTGGCCAAGATCCAGGGGTATGCCGACGACTCCGGCGAGGGCCGCTGGACGGTCGAGGCCGCGATCGACAACGCGGTCCCGGTGCCGGCCATCGCGGCCGCGTTGTTCGCCCGGTTCTCGTCCCGGCAGGACGACTCGCCGGCGATGAAGGCGATCGCCGCGATGCGTAACCAGTTCGGCGGTCACGCGGTGAAGGGCGCCGAGGACCCCTCGTACGCGACGCCCCCGACCAAGCACTGAGGTGTACGTCACCGCCCTGGGTCTGCTCGACTTCCGGTCCTACCAGCAGGCGGAGGTCGAGCTCGCCCCGGGCGTGACGGCTTTCGTCGGGCCGAACGGTCACGGCAAGACCAACCTGGTCGAAGCGATCCACTACACCGCCACGCTCGGTTCGCACCGGGTCGCGACCGATGCCCCGCTGGTCCGGGCCGGCGCCTCCCGGGCGATCGTGCGGACCGAGATCCGCAGCCAGTACGACCGCGACGTGGTCGTCGAGCTGGAGATCAATCCGGGGAAGGCGAACCGGGCCCGGATCAACCGTTCGCCGGTGCCGCGGCCCCGGGAAGTGCTCGGCCTGTTGCGTACGGTGCTGTTCGCGCCGGAGGATCTCGCGCTGGTGAAGGGCGACCCGTCCGAGCGGCGGCGGTTCCTGGACGAGCTGCTGACGCTCCGGTCGCCCCGGATGGCCGGCGTACGCCAGGACTACGACCGGGTGCTGAAGCAACGGAACTCGTTGCTCCGGAGCGCATCCCAGGCACGACGCCAGAACCGGACCAGCGCCGCCGAAGGACAGCTGCGTACGCTCGAAGTCTGGGACTCGCATCTTGCCCGGACCGGATCCGATCTGCTGGCGACCCGGCTGGAGCTGCTGGAATCCCTGCGCCCGTTGGTGTCCGGCGCGTACGACGCTGTTGCCCGCGGCAAGGGCGATGCGCGGCTCGAGTACAAGTCATCGATCGTGCTCGAACCGGGAGTCGTGTCCCGGGAGCAACTCGCGGAGGTGCTGCTCGCGACGTTACGGGAGAAGCGGCAGGACGAGCTGGAGCGCGGGGTTTCGCTGGTCGGACCACATCGCGACGACGTCGTACTCGGGCTCGGGGACTTGCCTGCGAAGGGGTACGCGAGTCACGGTGAGTCGTGGTCGTTCTCGCTGGCGCTACGGCTGGCCTCGTACGAGCTGCTGCGCGCGGACGGAGGTGAACCGGTGCTGATCCTCGACGACGTGTTCGCCGAGCTCGATTCGCAGCGCCGCGACCGTCTGGCTGAGCTGGTCGCACCGGCCGAGCAGGTGCTGGTGACCGCGGCGGTCGGCGCGGACGTACCGGCTGAGCTCAGCGGGGTGCGTTTCGAGGTCGGGGACGGGACCGTTCGGCGTGCCTGAACCTCCGGATTCCGCCGAGAGCGACCTCGAGAGCGACCCGGGGCCGGAGGCCGAGCACGACAAGCAGGGTCTGGATCTGGCCAAGTCGCTGGCCGGCCGGCTGAAGCAGCAGGCGGCGAAGGGCGGCATCAAGCCGGTCAAGCGCCGCCGCCGGCCGCGGATCGACGGCGCCCAGATCAGCAGCGCCCGGCCCGATGATCGCGACCCGCAGAAGCTGACCAACACGCTCGGCCGGCTGATGCGCGATCAGGGCTGGGAGGTCGACGTCGCGGTGCACGGGGTGATGGCGCGCTGGCCGACCATCGTCGGGCGCGAGATGGCCGAACACTGCAAACCCGAGTCGTACGAGGACACCGTGCTGACCGTGCGGACTTCGTCGACCGCCTGGGCGACCCAGCTCAAGCTGCTCGCCCCCGACCTGGTCCGCCGCCTGAACACCGAACTGGGCGACGGCACCGTCACCCGCGTCAACGTCCAGGGCCCACACACCCCCTCCTGGCGCAAGGGCCCCCGCACCATCCGCGGCGGCCGCGGCCCCCGCGACACCTACGGCTGACCACCCACGGCGACGGCCGGACGCGGATTGCGGCCGCGACCCACCGCTCCCTTAGGATCGGGCCCGATGCGCACGCTGGTTGATGGCTTTCGCGAGATGGTCCACCTGATCCTGGATACGTTCCGGCTCTGGTGGAAGAACTTGCTGCCCATGACCACCTGGTGGCTGGCCGGGTATCTCGGCTTCACGGTGTGTCTGCAGGGCGCGATCTGGCTGGGCCAGCACCAGCACTCCAGCCTCGGTACGGGCCTGTTCGCGGTCGGTGTACTACTCCAGATCACCGCGGCGGTCGGCATGATCCGGACCTGCGCGATGTCGCTGTACCGCTGGCGGGACGCGGCGAGCAGCGAGGCGGAGGAGACGTCGGACCCGACGCAGCGCGGTCTGCTGGAGCTGCTGGCGGTCACGCTGCTGCCGCTGGTCGCGGTCTGGTCCGCCTGGGGCTTCTTCGACGCTCAGGTCCAGCAGCTCGCGGCGACCAACCTGGTGCTGAACGGGACACAGCAAGGCTCGCAGTTCTTCAAGCTCGGTCCGACGAGCTGGCATCAGTACCTGCCGGCGCTCGTCGTCCTGCTCGTGCTGCGGCGGGTGCTGCAGGGCGTCGACGACCGGTGGCCGAACCGGCCGGTGAAGTTCGCCCAGGTCTGGGCCGAGGCGTTCTTCGTGCTGCTGACCTTCGTGATCACGCCGTTCGCGATCATCGAGGGCAAGGACTGGTTCAAGGACCGCAGCTTCTGGTACTGGTCACTGGGCTGGTGGGACAGCGCGAAGGAGTTCTTCGCCGGCATCCACATCCCGATCCCGGCCGGAATCGAGTTCCTCTGGGGCTTCTTCTGGGAGTCCCTCTGGCCGCTGTTCAAGCTGGGTGTCGCCGAGCCGCTGACCTGGCTGGCGATCACCACGGTCGTCTTCGGGCACCGCGTGCTCTCCGGCGGCGCGGCGTTCCGTGGTACCCGGCTGGAGCGCCGCCTGGGCGTTCGCGCCGAGGCGGAGCCGGCGCAGCGCGGGCGCATTGTCGAGCTGACGTACAAGGCCCCGGACCTGCTGCTTGCCGGTGTCCGGGAGAAGTTCTACCCGGCGATCAACGCGTTCCGGCTGCTCGTCCGGGTCGGGCCGGTGTTCCTCGGTGTGGTCTGCATGGTCTACACGTTCTGGCTGCTCGGCAGCGATTGGGCGTACGTCGGTATCCAGCGCCTGATCGGGAACCACGGTGACTACTGGGGCCTGATGAACATGGAGATCACCGGCCTGATCCGCGACCTCATTTTCGAGCCGCTCCGGATCGCGCTGCTGGCGGCCGCGTTCGACCTGTGCATCTCGGTCGGTACGCAGCGCCGGACCGAGCTCGCCGCCGAGACCGAGGCCAAGGCAACCGAAACCAAGCAGCCCGTCACCGCCTGACCATCAGGTTGGTGCAGGGCAGTCGGTGCAGGGTCAGGGCGTGATCAGCGCCCGGCGGCGCTCGTCGAAGTCCTCGAAGATGATCCCGGTCAGATGCGGTACGGCCGTCTTCGGGACCACGTACACCTGCGCGACCTGGGCCGGCTTGTTCATCGTGAACGGGTGGTCGTCGTCGCTGCAGTACGTCGGCAGCGGATAGCCGTACGCCTGCTGGTCTTCCCAGGTGTTGCCGCGGTCGTCCCGCAGCGTGCTGCTGCAGCTGAAGCCGCGCTCCTTCAGGAACAGGCCGTCCCGCGGCGTCGCGGTCAGGTTGGCAACCACCACGACGGAGCCAGCCGGGGCACCGAGGCTGATCGGCTTGCCCTCGTCGTCGACCAGCGTGGTGTACGCCTTGAGCGACTCGAGCTTCCACTCGACATGCCCGATCGTCACCGGCCCTTGACTGACCACCTGGTCGATCCGGCCCTGCCTGTAGATCTGCTCCTCGTCGGCGATGTACGGCCGCAACATCACGAAGACGCCGACCGCGAGCAACGCCACCAGCAGGGAGACCTGTACGACCAGCCGGGACGTCCGGCCGGAGAACGTCATGACTCCACCCGGGTGACTGACTTCTCCACGACGTACTCCGGCGCGGCGGTGTCGACCATCTGCTGGGCGACGGCCTCGGTCGGGATGCCGAGATCGACCTGGATGCTGGAGTTGTAGACGTTGAAGATCATCAGCGAGCGCAGTTTCAGCGTCAGGCCCTTCATGTCCGCCGGGTTCACCTCGAAGACGAGCGTCCCGGACTTCGCGAACCCGGCATCCGGGAAGTCCATCCCGCTGCTGCTCACTCCCTGCACCGGCACGTACACGCTGCCGCCGTCGGACATCAGCGTCGGGGTGATGCCGTCCGGCTTCGGTACGCCGCGGACGGCGTCCCACTCGATCGCCAGGTAGATGCCGTTCGTCTCCAGCGGCTTGTCGTCGTCACTGGCGGTGCTGTCGAGCACCGAGCGGGCGAACTTGATCCGGGTCACCTTCACCGTCGATCCGCTGCCGGCGTAGTCCAGTGCCTGCCCGATCGTGCCGCTGACCACCTTGATGTTCTGCTCGTCGTACACCTGGTCGGGTGTCGCCAGCCGGGTCAGGCCGCCGACCAGCACGAAGACGACACCGACCAGGATGGTCGCGGGGCGGTAGAGCTTCATTTGCTGCCCCCATCGGTCTTCTCGCTCGGCGTGAAACGTACGACCGCCACCGGTGCCTCGTTCTGCCAGAACTTGGTGTCGTTCGCGCCGAACACGCCGCTGGTCGCCTCGAACGACTCGGCCTGTACACCGATCTCGACCTCGTCGGCCTTGAAATCCGGTTCCACCTTGAACTCCGTGTAGCAGTCCTCCGGCGGCAGTCCGTACACCAGCACCCAGGTGACCTCGCCGCGGCAGGTGATGCCGGTCGCGTCGACCAGGTCCGCGCCGTGGCCGGGAACGAAGAGCAGCAGCCCGCTGTCCGGGCTCTGGCTCTTGTGCTCCTCGGAGTCGATGTTCTTCGCCTTGAACGAGACCCGGAGCCGGGTCTCGGCCTCGCTGTAGTCGGTCTTCGGCTTCCGGAGGATCACGGCGGTGGTGAAGTCGAACTCGTACCGGCCCGCGGTGACGGTGGCCGGCGCGGTCAGGGTCGGGACCGAGCGGCCCTTCCGTTCCTTCCAGCCGCCGGTGGCCAGGACCACGAGGGCGGCGACCACGACGAGGGCGATCACCACCAGCCAGATCCGCCGATGCCGGTGAATCACCCGGTCGGCGATCATCGCGTCGATGATCTCGTCGAGACTTTCCACGGCAGCGATCCTAAGGGGCGGTGGGTGCGCGGCCGGCCGGCAGTCGATCGGACCGCCCCGCAGCGGTCTGGACCGGTCGGTCTCCCGAAGGTCGATCGCCGGACAATCGAAAGCGGGCTGAGAGCCACTCAGTGCCCGTGAGCGCTTTCCGGCCCCCCACCCGCGAGAGGGGACATGGCGATGAGGGAGAAAAGACGCCCTGAGGTGAGTTTCAGGCGGCTGGTGGCAGGTTCTGCTTCGCTCGACGGGTACACTGGTGGACGCACCGCCGCCATCACCGTAGACGGCGGCTCTACTGTGCCGCGATGCCTCGCGAACGCGGGGTCCGAGGAGGACAACCACCGGTGACCGACGAGCCGATCGAGATCGACGCCAACCAGTCCGCCGACCCCATCGGCCGCAGTGATACCGCCGCACCCGATCTGGACGAGATTCCCTCGTCGGTCGTCGAGCGGGAGTACGACGCGAGTGCGATCCAGGTGCTGGAAGGGCTGGACGCGGTCCGGAAGCGCCCCGGGATGTACATCGGGTCCACCGGTGAGCGCGGTCTGCACCACCTTGTCACCGAGGTGGTCGACAACGCGGTCGACGAGGCAATGGCCGGGTACGGTGACCGGATCGTGGTGACGCTGCTCGGCGACGGCGGGGTCCGGGTCGAGGACAACGGCCGGGGTATCCCGGTCGGCATCGTCGAGTCCGAGGGCAAGCCGGCCGTCACGGTCGTGCTGACCGTGCTGCACGCCGGCGGCAAGTTCGGCGGCGGCGGGTACAAGGTGTCCGGCGGTCTGCACGGCGTCGGCGTCTCGGTCGTGAACGCGCTGTCCACCCGGCTCCAGGTCGACGTGAAGACCGGCGGCAAGCTGTACACCCAGTCCTTCACGATGGGGAACCCGGACGAGGACCTGGCCGAGATCGGCACCTCGGACTCGAACGGTACGACCATCACCTTCTGGGCCAGCCCGGACGTCTTCGAGACGACCACCTACTCGTACGAGACGCTGGCCACCCGCTTCCGCGAGTACGCGTTCCTGAACAAGGGCCTCGAGCTGGTGATCCGGGACGAGCGCCCCGATCACATCGACGAGGACGGCAAGCCCCTGGAGCAGTCCTTCCGGTACGCGGACGGGCTGGTCGACTACGTGAAGTACCTGACCGGTATTCGCGAGACCGTGCACCGGGACGTGATCTCGTTCGAGGCGGCCACCGCGGATGACACCATGAGCCTCGAAGTCGCGCTGCAGTGGAGCGGATCGTTCCAGGAGTCGGTGCACACCTTCGCGAACGCGATCAACACCCACGAGGGCGGTACCCACGAGGAGGGCTTCCGGGCCGCGCTGACCTCACTGGTGAACTCGTTCGGCGAGGACCAGGGGATGATCAAGAAGAAGGAGGACAGGCTCACCGGTGACGACATCCGGGAGGGTCTGACCGCGATCATCTCGGTCAAGCTGGCCGAGCCGCAGTTCGAGGGCCAGACCAAGACCAAGCTCGGCAACACCGAGGTCAAGGGTTTCGTCCAGCGGGTGGTGAACGACAAGCTCGGCGCCTGGTTCGAGCAGAACCCGGCCGAGGGCCGCGAGATCATCCGCAAGGCGAGCGCCGCGGCGAGTGCCCGGATCGCGGCCCGGAAGGCCCGCGACCTGGCCCGCAACCGCAAGGGCCTGCTCGGCGGCGGTGGACTGCCCGGCAAGCTGGCCGACTGCCAGTCGACCAACCCGGAGGAGTGCGAGGTCTACATCGTCGAGGGTGACTCGGCCGGTGGCTCCGCGAAGGGCGGCCGGGACCCGAAGTTCCAGGCCATCCTGCCGATCCGGGGCAAGATCCTGAACGTCGAGAAGGCCCGGATCGACAAGGTCCTGCAGAACAACGAGGTGCAGGCGATCATCTCCGCGCTCGGCACCGGTATCCACGAGGACTTCGACGAAGAGAAGCTCCGCTACCACAAGATCGTGATCATGGCCGACGCCGACGTCGACGGCCAGCACATCCGTACGCTGCTGCTGACGCTGCTGTTCCGGTTCATGCGGCCGCTGATCGAGCGTGGCCATGTGTACGCCGCGCAGCCGCCGCTGTACAAGATCCGCTGGAGCAACCAGCCGGACGAGCTGGCGTACACCGACCGGGAGCGCGACGGGCTGCTCGAGGCCGGCGCCGAAGCGGGCAAGAAGCTGCCCAAGGAGAACCCGATCCAGCGCTACAAGGGTCTGGGCGAGATGAACGCGAACGAGCTGTGGGAAACCACGATGGACCCGGCCAACCGGGTGCTGCTGCAGATCACCCTCGACGACGCGGTCCGCGCCGACGAGACGTTCCAGACGCTGATGGGCGACGACATCGAGGCACGGCGCAGTTTCATCCAGCGCAACGCCAAGGATGTTCGTTTCCTTGACATCTGATCTCGCTGCTCATCCGACGTACTGATCTGAACGGGACTTTTTCATGACCGAGACGCCCACTGGCCACGACCGCGTCGAGCCACTCGACCTGCAGACCGAGATGCAGCAGTCGTACCTGGACTACGCGATGGCCGTCATCGTCGGCCGCGCGCTGCCCGAGGTCCGCGACGGCCTGAAGCCGGTGCACCGGCGCATCCTGTACGCGATGTACGACGGCGGCTACCGGCCGGACCGTGGTTTCAACAAGTGTTCCCGCGTCGTCGGTGACGTCATGGGTCAGTACCACCCGCACGGTGACTCGGCGATCTACGACACCCTGGTCCGGCTGGCGCAGCCGTGGGTGATGCGGGCGCCGCTGATCCAGGGCCAGGGAAACTTCGGTTCGCCGGGTAACGACCCGGCCGCCGCGATGCGGTACACCGAGTGCCGGATGGCGCCGCTGGCGATGGAGATGGTCCGCGACATCGACCAGGACACGGTCGACTTCCGGCCGAACTACGACGGCAAGTCGCAGGAGCCGGTGATCCTGCCGTCCCGCTTCCCGAACCTGCTGGTCAACGGCTCGTCCGGGATCGCGGTCGGGATGGCGACCCAGATCCCGCCGCACAACCTGCGCGAGGTCGCGGCCGCGGTCGACTGGGCGCTCGAGCACCCGGACGCGACCCCGGAGGAGCTGCTCGACGCCTGTCTGCAGCACATCAAGGGCCCGGACTTCCCGAACGGCGCGCTGATCGTCGGCTACAAGGGCATCGACGACGCGTACCGGACCGGCCGTGGTTCGGTCACCATGCGCGCCGTGGTGGACATCGAGGAGGACGCCAAGGGGCGGACCAGCCTGGTGGTCACCGAGCTGCCGTACATGGTGAACCCGGACAACCTGGCGCAGAAGATCGCCGAGCTGGTGAACACCGGCAAGGTGAACGGCATCGCGGACATCCGCGACGACAGCTCGTCCCGGACCGGTCAGCGGCTGGTGATCGTGCTCAAGCGGGACGCGCAGCCACGGGTCGTACTGAACAATCTTTACAAGCACACGCAGCTGCAGGACACGTTCGGCTGCAACATGCTGGCGCTGGTCGACGGCGTGCCGCGCACGCTCAGCGTGAACCTGTTCATCAGCCACTGGATCGATCACCAGATCGAGGTCATCCAGCGGCGGACCAGGTTCCGGCTGCGCGAGGCGGAGAAGAACGCCCACATCTACCGCGGGTACGTGAAGGCGCTGGACGCCCTCGACGAGGTGATCGCGCTGATCCGGCGCAGCCCCGACGTGGACGAGGCGCGGACCGGCCTGATCCGGCTGCTCGAGATCGACGAGATCCAGGCGCAGGCGATCCTGGACATGCAGCTGCGCCGGCTGGCCGCACTGGAGCGGCAGAAGATCATCGAGCGGTTGCAGGAGCTCGAGGCGATCATCGCCGACCTCGAGGACATCCTGGCCAGCCCGGAGCGGCAGCGGACCATCGTCAAGGACGAGCTCACGGAGATCGTCGAGCGGTACGGCAACGAGCGCCGTACCGAGATCATCGCGGCCGACGGCGACCTGTCCGTGCAGGACCTGGTGCCGGACGAGGACGTGGTCGTCACGATCACCCGCGGCGGGTACGCCAAGCGCACCAAGACCGACCTGTACCGGACCCAGAACCGTGGCGGCAAGGGCGTCCGCGGCGCGGCGCTGCGGGCCGAGGACGAGATCAGCCACTTCTTCGCCACCACGAACCACCACTGGATGCTGTTCTTCACCACCAAGGGCCGGGTCTACCGGGCCAAGGTGTGGCAGCTGCCGGAGTCGGCCCGGGACGCGAAGGGCTCGCACGTGGCGGGCCTGCTGTCGTTCCAGCCGGACGAGGAAATCGCGCAGGTGCTCACGTTGCGTGACTACGAGCAGGCTGACTACCTGGTACTGGCGACCAAGCGCGGCCTGGTGAAGAAGACCGCGCTGCGGGACTACGACTCGGCCCGGCAGAGCGGCATCATCGCGGTCAACTTCCGCGAGGAGGACGACGAGCTGATCGGCGCCGACCTGGCCACCGCCGAGGACGACCTCCTGCTGGTGTCCCGCAAGGGCCAGTCGATCCGCTTCACCGCGAACGACGACCAGCTGCGGCCGATGGGCCGGGCCACCTCGGGTGTCACCGGGATGAAGTTCCGGTCCGGCGATGAGTTGCTGTCGATGTCGGTGATCCGGGCCGGCTCGGAGGAGGACGTCCAGTTCGTCTTCACCGTCACCGACGCCGGGTACGCGAAGCGCTCGAAGGTGTCGGAGTACCGGCAGCAGGGTCGTGGCGGGCTCGGCATCAAGGCGGTCAAGCTGAACGACGAGCGCGGCTCGCTGGTCGGCGCGATCATCGTCGTGGACGAGGACCAGGTGCTCGCGATCAAGGCCAGCGGCCAGGTCGTCCGCAGCCGGGTCGACAGCGTGCCGGTCAAGGGCCGGGACACGATGGGTGTCCGGTTCGCCGGGGTCGGCGAGTCCGACGCGGTGGTCGCGATCGCCCGGAACACCGATCTGACCGTCGCACTCGACGAATCGGATCCGGCCGAGGAGGGTACTGTCGAGGACGGTGCCCAGAATGTGGACGGATCGACAACCGAATCCACCTCTGAGAGCGTCCAGAATGATGAAGAGCGTTCGACGGACGTGGACGGCCCGGCTACCGTCGAAAGCGACGAAGCCGGCCAGGAGGGTGACTGATGACCAACCGCGCGAGGCCGACATGGCCTGAAGGTGCGGCCGACGGCTCCAAGTCCCAGCGCACCGCGCCGGGCGGGAAGCAGTCTGCCGCCCCGGCCAACCCGGCTTCCAACGGTGCCGCCAACGGTCGTTCCAACGGGGCACCGGGTGGTACTGGCGCTCCGGGTGGCAACGGACAGCAGCGAGGCGGGTCGAACGGGCAACAGCGCCCGTCGGCCGAGTACCGCCCGCAACCCCGCCCGGGTACGCAGAGTACGCAGGGTGGCGCGCCGGGGCGGCCCGGTGCTGGTACTCCTGGTACTCCCGGTGGTGGCACGCGGCCGGGTTCAGGTGCTGCTGGGGCTGCTGGCGCCGGTGGTGCTGTGGGTGCGGCCGGTCGGCCGGAGCCGTGGGCGGCGGGGTCGAACGGTGCGGCCGGTTCCAACGGCGCCGCGTCGAACGGCGCCGCGTACGGCGGTAACGAGGCGAAAACCGAGTCCATCGGCGACCGGGTCAGCGCGGCGCGACAGGCCGTACTGGACAAGGCGGCCGCGGTGAAGTCGGCGAAACCGGACAAGTCCGAGCGGGAAGAGGCCAAGCAGGCCCGCCTGGCCGAGAAGGACGCCAAGGCGTCGAGCCGGCCGCAGACCCGCAAGGCCCGGCTGCGGATGTCCCGGATCGACCCGTGGTCGGTGATGAAGACGGCGTTCCTGCTGTCGATCGCGTTCGGCATCGTGACCTGGGTGGCGGTGTTCATCGTCTGGTCGGCGATCGGCGCGGCCGGGGTCTTCGACAACATCAACAGCACCGTCCAGGAAGTCCTGGGCACGCCGGCCGGCGAACCGTTCCGGGTGGAGAACTACATCAACACCGGCAAGGTGATGGGTTTCACCACCCTGCTCGCCTGCGCCGACGTACTGATCATCACCGCGCTCGCGACGCTCGGCTCCTTCCTCTACAACATCGCCGCCACGCTCCTCGGCGGCCTCGAAGTCACCCTCGCGTCCGAGGACTGACCCGGCACCCGGCAACCCGGCCGGGCCCGTCAAGGGCCTGGCCGGAACCGGTTTGGGAGTAGGGCACTTGGTGCGGTAATCTCTCCCGGGTTCGACACCGCAGTACGCGGGCCTATAGCTCAGACGGTTAGAGCGCTGCCCTGATAAGGCAGAGGTCACTGGTTCAAGTCCAGTTAGGCCCACCCACACGTGGTACCGAAGTCCGATCCAAGGAGTCTCCAGTGCTGAGAAAGATCCTGCTGGTACTGCTGGCCGGCATCGGCGGCTACTTCGCCTACAAGAAAACCCAGCAGTCCCGCGCCGACAAGGACCTCTGGTCCGAGGCCGTAGACTCAGTGACCCCAGGTCACTGACCACCCGGGGGCGTAGCTCAACTGGCAGAGCACTGCCTTTGCAAGGCAGGGGTTAGGGGTTCAAGTCCCCTCGTCTCCACCACCTTTTTCTCCACGCATATCCGCGTCCGTCCCCCACGTGGCGTACGTCCCCCCGCGTGCTCCGCGCGACTCCTCCGTCGCCGCCCTCCGCACCGCTCCCAACCACCCGTGAACCGACGTGTGCCCTGACGAGCCGCTGCTCAAGTCGCCAGCTGGTGAGACGGGATCGGGCCGAACCCGCATCCAGAAGGCAGCAGACCAGGCGAGCGAGCCGGCAACCGTCGACGGTCAGCTTCAGGCCTCGGACACAGATGTCCTTCGTATCGCGAACGCAATCGCCGATCAGCGCGCAGAGCTGATGGACCGCCTTGCGCAGTGAGCGGCTGATCTACCCCACCAACCAGTCAAGTGACGGCCCTAGCATGGCGTGATGGGGTTTGTTGTTGGTCGGGCGGTTGCTCGGCGGGATGTGCATTTGAACGGGATGATTGCGGCGGTGCAGGCCGGGCGGGTTGTGCGGGATGACGCGGAGGCGCTGGTTACCTGGACTGCGGCTGGGTCGGACTGCATGTTGCGTGGTGGTCGGGATGGTGCGTTGATTCGAAAGATGTCGCTGATGGAGCGCGATCGGACGGTGTCGATGCTCTGGCCGCGGCACTGGGAAGGCCGGCACGTGCTGATCCGCACCGAACCCGAGGCAGACCATTCGGTGTGGTGGTTCTTTGACCTGGAGATGCGGTTCGAAGGCTGGTACGTGAACCTGGAGTCGCCGGTACGCCGCTGGTCGGCTGGGATCGACATTCTCGATCACGCGCTCGACATCCTGGTCGCGCCCGATCGCAGCTGGTCGTTGAAAGACGAGGACGAGCTGGCCGAGCGGGTCGATCATCCGGCGTACTGGACGGCAGCCGAGGCGGACCGCATCCGCGCCGCCGGCGAACGCATCACCGGCGACATCGAGGCCGGCCGATTCCCGTTCGACGGCCAGTACACGGACTTCCGTCCCGATCCGTCCTGGAAACCGGCCGACCTACCCCCGTACTGGGACACCGAGGTGGCGTCCCGCTGATCGTCGGGCGAGCGGCACGTGGGCGAGGAGCGCGGTGGTTGCCGTGTGCACGGTGATCGGGCTGTGGACAAATCGGCCGGTGGGCTGTGATCGCCGTCGTGGGGGTGTCATCGTGCCCGCTCCCCGTGCCTTGGTGAGTGCGGGGTAGCGGACTTGAAGGGCGAGTTGTCCACGGGGTGTGGTCAAGGGTGTGGACAAAGTCGGGATTTTGGCGGCCGGCTAATGCAGTACGTGGTAGGTGATGAGGAGATTTCCGCTGGGGGTGGTGGTGGCGGGGGTTGGTTCTAGGTGGGTGGGCGGGAGGGTTTCGAGCAGGCGTTGGCCGGTGCCGGCGATGGTGGGGGCTATTACCAGTCTGAGTTCGTCGACGAGGTTGGCGGCGAGGAGGGACTGGGTGATGGAGATGCTGCCGTGGATGCCGATGTCGCCGCCTGGCTGGGCTTTCAGGGTGCGTACGAAGGTGGTCAGGTCGCCTTCGATCGGGTACGAGTTGGCCCAGCTGCCCGTGAGCGGGGTGGACGTCGCGACGTACTTGGGGGCGGCGTTGATGAAGTCCGCGAACGGCTGGATGTCGCTGGTTGGCCAGAAGTTGGTCCAGTCGTCGTACGTGCGGCGCCCGAGGATGACGGTGTCCTGGGTGGCGATCAGGTCAGCGCCGCTGGCATCCGTTTCGTCGTCCCAGCCGGTGAGGAACTTGTCCGGCGCCTCGGCCACACCGTCGAGCGAGAGAAAGTACGCGGCAACGACCTTGCGGGTCGGGGCGCCCTTCGCGGAGTCAGCCTGATTGGACATGGTGGGAATCTCCTCAACGGGATGCGATCGAGTACTTACCATCACGTCGAACGCGCGCCCCATACCTCGACACCACCCGCCAGGAAGATTGTCAGCCCCCAGGCCGCGCGTCAGCGAACACGACCGTGAAGATCCCGCGGTACTCGGCGTCGTCACCCAGCTCGGTCTCGCACGACCAGGACCCACGTCCAGGGGTTCTGGGGATTACTCGCCGGTGGTGCCGTCGAGGGATTCTCGGAGTAGGTCGGCGTGGCCGGTGTGGCGGGCGTATTCCTCGATTACGTGTTCGAGGATGAAGCGGAGATTGGTGCGGCCGAATTCGGGGTTCGGTTCGATTCGGGCGAGGTTGTGGGTGGCTTGGGGGAAGAGGTCGCGGGAGGTCTGGCAGGCGGCCAGGTAGTCGGCGTACACCTCGGTGGCGGGTGTCGGGTCGGATTCGTCGAACCACTCGTCGCCTTCGGGCGTGATGGTCATCCGGTACGGAACGAAGGTGGGCGACGTACCGGCCAGGCGGCGCTGGAGCCAGTAGCGTTCGACGCCCTGCAGGTGGCGCATCAGGGAGAGCAGGGTCAGGTTCGACGACGGAATCGGGCGCTGCCGAAGCTGGGCGTCGGTGAGGCCTTCGCATTTCCACTGGAACGTGGCGCGGTGGTAGTCGAGGTTGGACGCGAGGATGTCCAGCCAGCTGCCGGTACGGACGCGCTCGGGCCGGACGATGTCTTCGATCATGCAATTCCGATGCTCGGCGACGGCGCGGATCGACAAGCGGCCGCCCGGATGGACGGATGCGGTCATCCGGTGGCCTGTTGTTCGGGCTTGATGGGGATGTGATGGGGCGTGGGTAGCGTCGGCGGTCGTGTGGTCGGGAGACTGCAGAGAGTTACTACTCGGGAGGAAAATGATGCGGAAACTTGCGGCACTGTTGGCCGGCCTCATGGTTGCGGCGGGTGGGGTGTACGCGTTGGCGGGCCCGGCGCAGGCGGATGACTGTGGTGGGACGTACACGATCGTGGTCGGCGGTACGGGTGACAACGACTCGAACGCGCCGTACTGGAGTGGGAACATCAGCCAGCGGGTCGGGTACCCAGCGCAGCCGATCGGGGTGAATGCCCGGCAGGGAGTGAACGAGCTGAACCGGCTGATCCGGGATCATCGCAACGCGTGCCCGGGGCAGCATGTGAAGGCGGTCGGGTTCTCGCTCGGTGCCGCGGTCGTGCACACCTGGGTGACGGAGAACTGGGAGACGTTCGACAACGTCAACGCGGTGCTGATCGCGGATCCGAAGCGTGCCGCGGGCCCGGGCAACGCCGGTGCCGCCGCGCACCCGCTGGTTGCTCCGGTGGTGGGCGCCCCGCTGGCCGGCGCCGACAACTTCTTCGGCGACGTGCCGGTACTGACGCTGTGCACCAACGACATCATCTGTGACATCAACGCCAGCTCCGGCCTCCCCGGTTACCTGTGGGAAGGCAAGCACGGCAACTACAACTTCAACGTCGACGTGTACACCGATGACGCCCGCGGCCAATGGTTCAACGGGGTTTACATCCCCTGATTCCGTAGGCTTGCTCCTCGTGGATGGCGATCGGGTTCAGGCAAAGCATCCGGCGGACACGTTGCTGGACGATGGTCGGGCCCAGCTCGACGCGTTCGTCGAGGACTATCGGCGAACGATCGAGGCGACTCTCGACGGTCTCAGCGAGGAGCAGGCCCGCCGGCGGCTGGTGCCGTCGGCGACGACGTTGCTCGGGTTGCTGAAGCACGTCACGTGGATGCAGCGGGTGTGGTTCGAGGAGTGCGTCGGCGGCAGGTCGCGGCGGGAGCTCGGTCTGGTGCAGAGTCCGGATGCGTCCTTCAAGCTCGCTGCCGGTGACACCATCGCCTCGGTCACGGCCGCCTTCCGGGAGACCTGCGCGACCGCTCGGGCAGCGGTCGCGGACCTGCCCCTCGACGCGGTCGTGACCGGTCATCGTGGCGGGCCGCGCACCCTGCACTGGGTGTACCTCCAGGTGCTCCGCGAGCTCGCCCATCACTGCGGTCACGCCGATATCCTCCGCGAACAGATCCTCGTCGACTGATCAGCGTTCGATCAGGCCGCCGGCGGTCACCGGTGGCACGTGGCCGCTCGGCGGGCGGGTCGTACCGAGCGCGACGCCGATGTCGACGAGGCCTGCCCGGCGCAGCGTTTCGACGTCCGCGATCGGTGTCCAGACCGATTCCGCGGTCTCCCCGTTCGGCTCCGGGCGGTGGGTGCCGCCGGTGATGCGGACGGCGTAGAAGATTCCGATGTTCTGGTGGTCCACCTTGCCTCGTACGCGGCGCAGCGCGGCCGGGATCACCCGCGAGTCGACGCCGATCAGCTCTTCGACGACGCACTCGTACCCGGTTTCCTCGGCGACTTCGCGGACCACGGCGTCGTACGGGTCCTCGCCCGGCTCGACTCCCCCACCCGGCAGCGTCCACCAGGACCCGTCCCCGTGGGGCGAAACGTACCGCGCGAGCAGCACCCGCTCACCGTCGATACATACGGCGTACGCCGCGACTCGTCTGCTCATCAACGGACCCTAACCCGGACCGGATGGGAATGGTTCGCCCCTACGTCAGGTTGGGTCCGGTATGAGTCTTGAGATCGGAGTCATCCTGCCGACCTCGTCGCCCCAGCCGGGGCAGGCGATTCTCGGTGACGTACGTGAGAGTGCCCGGCACGCCGAGGAGCTCGGGCTGGATTCGGTCTGGTCGACGGATCATCTGATCGCCGGCGCACCGATGCTCGACAGTTCGGTCGTACTGGCGACGGCCGCGGCCGTGACGGAGCGGATCACCGTCGGCTACAACGTGATGCTGCTGGCCCTGCGGCCGGTCGCCTGGGCGGCCAAGCAGATCAACACCCTGCAGCTCGTATCGAACAACCGCCTGGTGATCGGCGTCGGCACCGGCAACCCGGCGCATGGTGACATCGGCTGGCGCGCGGCCGGTGTCGAGTTCACCGATCGCGGCCGGCTGACCGACGAGGCGCTCGCCGTGCTGCCGGATCTGATCGCCGGGAAGTCGGCTTCGCTGGACGCGGACCTCGAGGTGACGCTGTCCCCCGGCGCGCCGGTGCCGCCGATCTTCATCGCCGGAACCGGGGCGCGGGCGCATCGCCGCGCGGCGCGGTTCGGCGACGGCTGGGCGACGATCGCGATGACGCCGGAGGAGGTCCGAACCAACCTGGCGCGCATCAACGAGCTCGCCGACGGAAAGACGCTCAAGGCAACAGTCATCGCCCCGCAGCTGGACGGGAACGCGGCAGAGCAGCTCGCCGCGTACGAGGAAGCGGGCGCCGAACGCGTCATCCTCCCGCCCACCGGCGACTGGCGCCGCGACTACGAGAACGCCGCCGCGCTGAAATCCTGAGTGGACTGCTGAAGGCAGGATCGAATGGACCTGTCCCCGAGCGCGTACGGAGGACAGGCTGTTGCTGAACGCAACAGGTGAGGATGTGGATGATGTACGTACCCGCGCACTTCGCCGCCGATGACCGCGAGCTGCAGGAACTGCTGGCGAGTCATGGTGCGGCGGATCTGGTCACGATGACGCCGGCCGGCTTGCTGGCAACGATGCTGCCGTTCGTCCACGATCCTGAACGAAATGTTCTGCGCGGTCATCTCGCGCGGAACAACGAGCAGTGGCAGCAGCCAGTGGTCGGCGACGCGCTGGTGATCATGCGCGGACCGGACGCGTACATCTCGCCGGCCTGGTACGCATCCAAGCGTGAGCACGGACGCGTGGTTCCGACCTGGAACTACATCACCGCGCACGTGTACGGAACGCTGACCGTGCACGACGATGCCGGCTGGGTGGAGGACGTGGTACGCCGACTGTCCGATCAGCACGAGGCGGGCCGGGACGAACCGTGGTCGGTGAATGACGCGCCGGCCAAGTTCATCAGTGGGCAGCTGCGCGCGATCGTCGGCGTCGAGCTGGCGATCAACCGGATCGAGGCCAAGTTCAAACTCAGCCAGAACCGGCCGGATGCGGACATCGACGGCGTGATCGAAGGCCTGCGCACGGCCGGCCAGAGCGCGACGGCCGACGCGGTCGCGCAGGCACGACCTGTGGACTAACTGTTCAGTTCGAGCGCAGCAGCAAGCAAGGTCTGGGTGTACTCGTGTTGTGGCGCGCTCAGCACCTCTGTCGCCGCGCCTTCCTCGACGAGGACGCCGCGACGCATCACCGCGATCCGGTCCGCGATCTGGTGAACCACGCCGAGGTCGTGCGAGATGAACAGCATCGACAGGTTGTGCCGTCGGCGCAGGTCGTCGAGCAGCCGAAGGATCTGCGCCTGCACCGAGACATCCAGCGCGGACACGGCCTCGTCGCAAACCAGGAGTCGTGGTTTGACCGCGAGCGCCCGCGCCAGGCTGACGCGCTGGCACTGCCCGCCGGACAACTGCCCGGCGCGCCGCGTCGCAACGGTTTCGTCCAGCCCGACATCGGCAAGGAGCTGATGCAGCGCGCCGATGCGATCCGGGCCGGGCGCAGCGGACGGATGGGTGCGCCAGGCCTCACCGATGATTGAGGCAACGGTCATCCGTGGATTGAGCGACGACCGCGGGTCCTGAAAGACCATCTGGATCGCGCGCTGCAGTTCGCCGGGCCGCCGCGTACCAGGTGGCAGCGGCGTACCGTCGTACCGGATGTCCCCAGCCTGTGGACGAACCAGGCCGACGATCGAACGGGCGACGGTAGTCTTGCCCGACCCCGACTCCCCCACCAGACCGACGGTTTCGTTGACGCCGACCGTGATACTGACCCCGTCGACAGCAACGAAGGGTTTCCGGCGTGGGCCGAACGTGACCCGGAGGTCCCTGACCTCAAGCATCGAGTACCTCCTCGGCGAAGTGACAGGCGGTCCAGCGTCCCGGGCCGATGGAACGCGGCACGGGTTGCTCCTCGCGACATCGATCCCGCGCCAACGGGCACCGTGGATGAAAGGCACAACCCGTTGGACGCGCGGCGGGCGTGGCCGGCGTACCAGGCAGTGGATGCGCGAGTGCGGACTTGGTGCGTACGGCCGGAACGCTTTGCACCAGTGCACGGGTGTACGGGTGGGCCGGCGTTCGCAGGATCGCTGCCGTCGGACCACGTTCGGCGACCCGGCCTGCGTACATCACCACCACCTGATGCGCGACATGCGCCATCACCCGGAGATCGTGACTGACCAGCAGCATCGACAATCCCGACTCCTCCTGGATCGATCGGAGCAGTCGAAGGATGCGCGCTTGAACAGTCACGTCGAGCGCGGTCGTGGGCTCATCGGCCAGCAGCAGCGAAACGCCATCGCGATCACCGCGCGCTGGCGCATGCCGCCGGAGAACTCATGTGGATAACTCGCCAACTTCGCCGCCGGTTCGGGTATGCCGGCCCGGTCCAGCAGCTCGACGACCCGGGTACGGACCGCGGCCCGGGACTGCCCCGAACGCCGCAGGATCTCGCCGACTTGGCGCCCGATCGTGTGCGTCGGGTTCAGCGCGGCCAACGGGTCCTGGAAGATCATCGCGATCTCGTCCCCGCGCAACTCCCGGCGGCGGGAAGAAGTTGCCTTGAGCAACTCCTCGTTCCGCCACCGCAACGATCCTTGGACCACGGCACCGTCCGGTAGCAGACCGATCAACGCGTTCGCGGTCATCGTCTTGCCGGAGCCGGACTCCCCGATCAACCCGACGGTCGTTGCCGCCGGGATCGCGAACGACACCTCGTCGACGATCCGGACCGGTGCAGAACGCGTAGGCAGGTCGATGCTGAGTCCGGACACGTCGAGCAACGGCTCATCCACAGGTGCGGGTGTCCGTGACGCGAAGTTGTCCACAGGTTCCTGCACAGGTGTGGGTTGTTTGGCCGGGCTCAAGAGTTGACCTGCAGGTGCGCGAAGCCGGGCAGTCCGTTCGGGTCCGGAGTGAAGCCGCTCAGCCGCTTGTTCCACGCGTACGCATACTTGACTGCCATTGGATACATGCCGACCGCGTCGTCCCAGATGATCTTCTCCGCTTCGCCGTACAGCTTGACCCGCTCCTGTTCGTCGGTGCTGCCGGCGGCCTGTGAGATCAGTTTGTCCAACGCCGGATTGCAGTACCCGTTGCGCTTCGCCGCACACGGGTAGAGCCGGCCGACCGTGTTCACGGCGTCGAGCATCGGGTTGGACAGTTGCTGGAAGTTGATGTCCCAGTTCAGCGCGAGCAGGTCCTTGGTGAAGACCGCCTGCTCCTTCTGCAGCAGGTCCACCTGGACGCCGATCTTCTGCAGATCGGAGACCACCGCCTGGTTGAACTGCTTGAACTCGTCATTCGCGAACTGCAGCCGCAGCTTCGTGCCGAAGTCGAATCCAGCCGCCGTGAGCGCCGCCTTCGCCGCGTCCGGGTCGTACGTCACGGGCGTCTGCGCTACGTAGCCAAGGGTCTGCTTCGACACCACCGAGTCGGACAGCGAACCGGTCTGTGGATAAAGCTTCTTGATGATCGTCGCGAAGTCGACGGCCTGCCAAAGCGCCCGGCGTACGGCGGCGTCCTTCAACGCGGGCGTCGACGAGTTGAACCACATCGTGTACACGGCCGAGCTCTGGATGACCTCGACGTTCAGCGTGGAGTCCTGCTGTACTTCGGGAAGCTGGTCGTCCGGGATGCCCCAGACCACGTCGGCCTCACCGGTACGCAACGCGGTCAACCGCGCGGCGAGCTCAGGCATCTTCTTGATCGTCACCTTGGTGACCTTCGGGGCGCCGGCGTAGTACTGCGGGTTCGGTACCAGGACGATCTCGTTCGGGCTGAACTTGTCCAGTTTGAACGGACCGGTCCCGACCGGCTTGTCGAAGAACGCGGTGTCGTTCGCGCCGACGCCCGCGGGCAGTACGAAGAACACCGTGAGTTTGCGCGGGACAGCGGCGTCCGGCTTCGACGCGGTGAGTACGACGGTGCCGTCGGCGGGCGACGTCATCGTGTACCCGGGGAAGTTCGCCGCGTTCGTACCCTTCAGGTCCGTGAACCGTTTGAACGAGTCGACCACGTCGGCGGCCTTCAACTCCCTGCCGTCGCTGAACTTCACGCCCTTGCGCAACGTGAACGTCCAGGTCTTCGCGGCCGGGTCGGACTTCCAGGACGTCGCCAGGTCACCCTCGACCGAACCGTCCGCCTTGGTCCGTACCAGCCGGCTGAAGAGCTGCTGCTCGACCATCTGTGGTCCGGTGCCACCACCCTGTGGACCGCCGGGATCGATGCTGTCGACCGGGTAGGTGCCGGCGATCACGACCTCGCCACCACCGGAACCCGAGCCGCCGCCGGTGGCGGCGCCGGAACATGCGGTCAGGGCCATGGCGGCACCGGCCGCAAGGGCCAGTGCGGCCCGTCGGGTCAGAGGAATCATGGTTCTCCTGCCTTTCGCGGGAGGACGGCGCGTCACTTCAGGTGTCCGCGTCCGTAGCGGGCGGTGAGCTGGTCACCGAGGATTCCGATGTTGACGATCAACAGCGACAGGGCGATCCCCGGCAGCGCCGAGATCCACCACGCGCTCGCCAGGTATTGCTTGCCGTTGGCAATGGTTTGACCCCAGGAAACCGCCGACGGCGGCAGCCCGATACCGAGGAAGCTGAGGCCGGCCTCGGCGAGTACGACGAGGGCGAACTCGAGGGTGGCGAGCGCGACCACCGGACCGATCGTGAACGGTGCCACGTGCCGGAGCAGGATCGCCCGGCGGCGCACACCGAGCACCCGGGCGGCGTCCACCCAGGCCCGTTCGCGCAGCGACAGCGCGACGCTGCGAGTGACCCGGGCGAACGAGATCCACGCGGTCGCGGCCAGCGCGATCACCACCACCGGTACGCTCCGCTCGAACGCGCCGGCGATCACGATCGTCAGCAGGATGGCCGGGAACGCCATCAGGATGTCGATGCCACGGGCAAGGAACGTGTCCAGCCGGCCACGGAAGTACCCGGCGACCGTACCGATGGTGACACCAATGATGCAGGACACCACGACGGTGGCGATACCGATCAGGATCGACGTTCGCGCGCCGTACACGACCTGGGCGAATACGTCGCGGCCGAGACCGTCCGTCCCCAGCCAGGCGGTGCCGCCTGTGGACAACTCGGCGCCAGGCTTGAGCATGCGGTCGTCCAGCGACGTACTGATCGGGTTGTAGTCGATCACCAACGGTCCGAGCCCCGCGACCAGGGCGTAGATCGTCAGCACGACGTAGGGGATCCGGCCGAACCAGGTACCGATCCGGCGAACGGCGAGTGGACGCGTCGCAGCGAGCGTGGCCATCAGCTGCCCTCCAGGCGGATCCGCGGATCGAGCTGTGAATAGACGAGGTCGGCGGCCAGGTTGAACAGCATCACCACCCCGGCGATCACGAACGTCGCCGCCTGGACCACCTCGTAGTCGCGGTTGGTGACCGAATCGACGACCAGCGAGCCGAGCCCTGGCCAGGCGAACACGTTCTCGACGATCACCGCGCCGCCCATCAGACCGCCCATGTGCAGACCGACGATGGTCACGACCGGAAGCAGCGAATTGCGGAGCGCGTGGCCAAGCAGTACCTGACGATCGGTGAGGCCCTTCGACTTCGCGGTCTGGATGTACGGTTCGCGCAGCGTCTCGACCACACTGGTCCGGGTCAGGCGCGCGACGATCGCGGTGAACGGTAACGCCATGGTGATCGTCGGCAGGATCAGATGTTGCGGCGTACCCGATCCCGCGCTTGGCAGCAGTCGTAGCGCGAGCGCGAAGACCAGGATCAGCATGATGCCGATCCAGAACGTCGGGAACGACTGCAATGCGATCGCGGCGGCTGACACGACTCGATCGACCACACTGCCTGGTCGGCCGCCGGCCAGGAGGCCGAGGAGCAGACCGAGTACGACAGCGATCAGTGTGGACGCCAGCATGAGTTCGGCGGTCACGGACAGCCGATCGAGTACTTCGGTCATCGCTGGATGCCCTAGCCGGTACGAGTCGCCGAAGTCGAGGCGTACGACGTGCGCGAGGTAGTCGACGTACTGCACGGCCAGTGGGCGTTCCAGACCGAGTGAAGCGCTCAGCTCCTTGATCTGGTCCTGGGTCGCATCCGGACCGAGCAGGATCGAGACGGGATCGCCTGGTGCGACCCGGACGATCAGGAAGATCAGCGACGCCGCGCCCCACATCACCAGGACGCCGATCAGCAGTCGCTTGACCACAACGCGGATCATGAAAACTCCTTGGGAGGTCCAACGGTCGCACCGACCGCGAAGCAGCACTCGACGCTCTCGCTCAGCCCACCCGAGCGCAGCGCACCCTCGTCCAGCGCACCCTCGTCGGGCGCACCCGAGTTCGGTGCACTCGCGTCCGGTGCTTCGAGTTGCCGGACGAGCAGTGCCGTCGCCCGTTGCCCCATCTGTTCGCGCGGAACGATCAGCCCGGTCCACGGCGTACCGTCCTGCCGCGCGCCGGTCGAATCGCCAAGCACCACGACACTCAGGTCATCCGGTACGGACAAACCGCGCCGCCTGGTACACGACAACAACTCCTCCGCGAGCAGCTGCTGTTCGGCCAGCACCGCGGTGACTCCGGCGCGCTGGAGCTCCTCGAACAACCCATCCACCTCGGCGACCGAGTCCAGCGTCCAGACCGGACCGGTGAGATGCCGGGAGGGCGTTGCCCGGCGGAACCCCTGCTCGCGATCCCGGCTCGGTTGAGCGACACCATTGCCGATCCGCGCGTACGCGACCCGCTGGTGCCCGAGCTGGAACAGCCGCTCGGTGAGCTGCCGCGTAGCACCCGCGTAGTCGGCGGCCACGTACGAGACCGGTGGACCGGCTACCTCACGGTGGCCCACGTACACGAAGGGAAAACCGGAGTCGCGGAGTTGCTCGATCTCCTCGACATTGGGGTCGCGGCCGAGCAGCAGCGCGCCGTCCGCGTGCCAGAGCCGGGTCGAGCCGTCGCGGAAGATCTGCCGTTCGCCGCCGGCGCTGGTGAACAGCAGCAGGTCGTAGCCGAGGTCCGCCGCCTCCTGCTCCATGCCGAGCAGGAACGGGAAGTAGAAGTCCACGCCGCTGGTCGGGAACACCGGCTCGAACGTGTAGACGCCGATGATCTTGTTCCGCCCGCCGGCCAGCGAACGGGCCGACGCGTTCGCGACGTACCCCCACTCGCGCATCACGGTCAGCACCCGCTCGCGGGTCGCCGGACTGATCCGTACCCCCGCGTCGCGCTCGTTGAGCACCAGCGAGACGGTCGCCTGACTGACCCCGGCGAGCCGCGCGATATCAGCCTGCGTGGGTCGCTTTGCCGGGCTGCGACGCATCCGGTCACCTTTCCTGCTAATACGCCCTACCACTACGGTTCCGGAAGTTTCGCCAGCGCTTCACGCAGGTGTCAACAGTTCACTCCGATTAGCTGGGTATTAGCAGCTAATCCCCATTAGCATTGGGGTTCTCGACCGGACTCCGATCCGCCACGGCTCGCATTGACGACAGCCGGGGTCGAGATTCAAACTCATGTTTCAATGAGGCTGAGACGATCTCGCCCGGGCACGCCGCGTGACGATATGCCGGGTCCGAGCCGAGGGAGGTGACGTGGCAACCGAGGACGAGATCTTGAATGAAGCGCGTGCGGCCATGGTGCGTGTCGTCCGGGCGATGATGCGGTTCATGGACCGGATTTCCAAGTCCAAGGGGCAGGAGTTCCGGGACTTGGTGGATCGGAACGCGCGTACGGATCGCAACGGGAAGGTGGACTCCCAGCGTCCGAGTCTGACCGCGGCGATCGACCGCGGCGGCAGCGACACCGAGATCGCCGCCCGGATCACCGAGAGCTACGGTCCCGCGTGGACCGCCCGGGCGGTCAACGCCTTCCGCGAGGTGGACAACCCGCAAGGCATGTTCGCGGACGACGCCGTGGTGGCCGCGACGAACGAGTACACGAGCCACCAGCCCGTACTCAGAGCCATCGCAGCCGATCGAGCCCGGGCTCTTCAACTTGCGCGCGACGCAGAGAACGTCACCCGCCAAGCCGTACTCAACACCCCAACGTCACCCCAAGTGCCAGCTCAGCCCCAGCCGACACCGCCCACGAGCACCCCGCCCCAGCCGACCCCTCCACCGCGCCAAGCACCTCCCACGGTCACGCCACCGCAGGCGGCGCCCCCGCCGCGATCGCCGGCCTTCGTCCAGCCGTTCAACCCGGCAGCCGCCGCAACAAACCAAACCCCTGGCGCCACCCCAACACCGGCGACCCCAACACCGGCGGCGCGGCCAGCTACCCCGGCACCGGCACCAGCGCCAGCACCGACGCCAGCACCGACGCCGACACCAGCGGTGCGGCCAGCTGCAGCCCCGGCACCGGGGGCTCAGCCGATGAGCCCGGTCAACCCGGCGCCAGCGACCGCAAACCAGTCCCCATCAGCGGCAAGTCGGCCCGCGCCGCCCGCGCCGGCCAACCCGCCCCGCCCGGTCAATCCGCCTGGCCCGGCCAACCAGAGTGGCCCGGCCAACCAGAGTGGGCCGTCCAACGCGACTGGCCCGGAACGGTTCATGCCGATGCTGCGGGCAACCTACGGTCCGGGGGTAAACCCCGACGTGTTGCGGCAGGAAGCCGAGCGCCTAGACCGCCTCAGCTCCGTCGAAATGGGCGGTTCAAGCGGATTCACCGATGATCGGCGGTACAGCGGGAGTCTGTACTCGGAGTACCTTTCTGCCCTCGACCCGGAGGAGGAGGCCGAAGAGCGCCCAGCGGTCCCTCCAGGCGCGCAGCCCCGAGCACAAGAGCCACAAGCGCAGCAACCCGGAGCCCAACCAGGCGCAGGACAGCCCGGTCCGGCCCAGCGACCCCAACCCCCCGGTTACTCCTCATCCGCACCGCAACAAGGCGAGGGTGGCAGTGGGCGCCTGCCGACCAGTCGTATCCACGTGGCGGAACCCGGCCCGGTAACGCTTGACGCCCGATTGCTCGGCTCGGCCGGGCGGGTCCATGTCCGGGCCGACCCGAACTGCACCGAAGCGCAGATCACGATCAGTACCTACGCTACCCGCGGCCCGGCGTACGACGCCGTACGGAATGCCCAGCTGACCCAGGACTCGGGCCGAATCTTGGCCGAGGTAGACGTTCAGGCGGCCAGCGGGAGGACGGTCCGCAACGTCAGGGGTACGTACCAGCGGGGCATCCAGAACAATGTCGGCGGCACTGACTTCGGTGGCAGGGTCTTCGAGGGTGACTTTGTCGTGGGCAATGACATGGGCGTGAGCAGTCACACGGTCAGGGACATCCAGAACAACTACGTCGGCAATACGTTCGGCGGTGACAGAGTCGACCGAGGCATGAGATCGAGCGGCGGCGCCCGACGAGTGATCATTGGAGATCTGCACATAGGCCCTGACGGGCAGGAGACGGTCTATGCCAATGGCAGATCGTACTCAATGGACGAGCTGGAGACCATGGCGGCCAACGGCGACCCCAACAGCCCTCTTCAATACATCTCAAATGACCCGGCCGCCGGCGGCAACATGTTCGTCACCGGGGACGGCAACTCGAGATTTGCCTACAACTACTACGGCGCCGGCGACGACGGTGGCATAGTCCACCGCGGCTCTACCCCGGAGATCGAGATCCATGCCGTCGTGCCGGAAGGTAGCTCGGTTGACTGCAGGACTACCTCGGCCGCGCTCGTGACGGAGGGCAAAGTAGATACCGTCAGGGTCCACACCGCCTCCGGCTCGGTCGACGTCACCAGCGCCGGGACCGTAGAGGCGAACACCTGGAGTGGTCAGGTGACCGTGGATGGTGCCGATACGGTCAAGGCGACGACCGACAGTGGGCAGGTCTACATCAAGAACGCGGAGCGTGCCACGGGCACAACCGACAGCGGGCAGGTCTACATCAAGAACGCGGAGCGTGCCACGGGGACAACCATTTCCGGAGACATCACCATCGTGGCCTCGAAAGACGCGAAAGGGGCCTCGGAAAGCGGGCGTGTCGAGATCAGGAACTCGGAGACCGCCAACGGGAAGTCCAGCTCCGGAGATGTCAGCATCGTGAGTTCCAAGCATGCGACAGGGATTTCGACAGACGGGAGGGTCGACATCGACGACGTCCAGGGCTGGTCCGAAGCGAGGTCGTCGACGGGCAACGTCAGGGTCTCTGCGAGCACAGGTGGAGAGGTGCGAGCCAGTTCGACCACTGGCTCGGTCAGCGTGAACGCGCTCCCAGCCGCCGTCGATGAGGGGTTGAAGGTGAAGGCGGAGGGGCCTCCAGGGCGGGTGCGGATCCCGGCGGGGGCGAATACGCAGCAAACCGCGGCCTCGTCCAGCGGGGAGCGGGACTTCAAGGCTTCGGAGCGCTCTGGGCCGGGGCGGGAATCCGGGAGTGGGCGGGACTGAGTGTCGGCCGGTCAGAGGAGGCCGAGTTCGAAGGCTTCGGCGACGGCCTGGAGGAGTTCGTCGGGTGGGGCGTCCTTCAGCAGGTACCCGGTGTCGTCGGCTTCGATCGCCGGTACGACGTAGCCGTGCGCACGCGACGTACTGTCAAGCTGCCGTTTCCGACAGGCAGTCGCGCAGGGGCCGAGAGCTCGTTCCGATCCGCGCGGTACGCGGCTGATCCCCGTTTGGCTTTGGGGTTCACGACCGAATGCCGGTCCGGTCCGGCCGACGTTGACGACACGCCGGGCCGTGATGAAACTGGTGTTTGAGCTGGGCTGGGGGCGAACCGCTCGCCGGGTACGCTGCGTGACGGTATGCCGAGTTTGAGCCGAGTGAGGTGACGTGGCGCTGGAGGAAGAGGTCCTCACGCAAGCGCGTGAGCAACTGGTGCGCGTCCTCCGCGCGATGATGCGGTTCATGGACCGGATCTCCAAGTCCAAGGGCCAGGAGTTCCGGGACTTGGTGGATCGGAACGCGCGTACGGACCGCAACGGGAAGGTGGACTCCCAGCGCCCGAGTCTGACCGCGGAGATCGATCGCGGCGGCAGCCCCGCCGAAATCTCGGGCCGGATCACCGCGATCCACGGCAGCGCCTGGTCCGGCCGGACGACGAACTCGTTCCGCCAGATACGCGACCCGCAGGGCATGTTCGGTGATCCACAAGTGATCGCCGCGACAAACGCATACCAGAGCTACCAGCCCGCCCTCCGAGCCATCGCCGCCGATCGAAACCGACTACTCCAACTAGCTCGCCAGACCGAGGACATCGCCCGCCAAACCCTCCTCGCCTCCCAAGCAGCAACCCCGCGCCAGGCGCCCCCGTTCGTACAGCCATTCAACCCGGCGGCGGCAACGAACCAGCGAGTCCAGCCGGCCCCAGGCCAGGCACCCGGGGTACCCCAGGCACCCCCGCCGCCAGGGGCCCAGCCGGCAACTCCGTTCAACCCGGCAGCCCAGACACCGGCGGCGGGCCCCGGCAACCAGGCCCCGATCGTCTCCGCGACACCGACCGTCGGTGACAGCGCGATGGCGACCGCCTACCGCAACGTGATGCAGCCCGGCCCTGCCCGGCCGAACCAACCACCGGCTCAGCAGGCGCAGTCGGTGCTTGAGCAGGTGCGGGCAGCGGTTCAGCAGGCAGACGCGGCGATCCAGGCTGCCCAAGCAAGAGCCGGCCAGGCTCCGTACCGCATGACACCGCAACCCGGCGTCGGACAATCCGCCGGTGCTCAGGCACCGGGTGCTGCGCAGTCGGTCATGTCACCTCAAGAGGCCGACGCCCGAGCAGCAGCGCAGGAGCTCCGGCAAGGAATGCAGGCAGCTGCTCAGGATCGAGCGACACAAGGCCCGGGAGGTCCAGGCCAAGGAGGTCCGCCAGGCCAGGGCGGCCCGGGGGCTCAGGCGGGCATGGGCGGCCCGGACGGGCGGGGACAGGGCGGGACCAGTCGTACGTGGACCGTGCCGGGGTCTGACCCGGTGACGCTTGACGCTCGGTTGCTGGGGGCGGGTGGGCGGGTGATTGTGGTGGCCGACCCCAACTGCACCGAGGCGCGGATCACCGTCAGCACCAGGGATACGACCGGCCCGGCAGCGGATGCCGTCCAGGACGCCGGTGTGCGTACGGGCCCCGACGGCAGAATCAAAGCCAAGGTGCAACAGGTAGGTGGTTCCGTCGAAGGCGGGACCATCAGTAGCGGGCACTACTACGGAGACGTTGTCGTGGGCAACGGGTCGATGGTCACGGTGAGCGATAGTGGACGCACGACGCACATGTCCTTTGGCAACAATACTCAAATCGTCACGGGCAGTCACGCTTCTCGTTTTGGCTACAACGTCAGCGGCGGAAACTCCATGGAGAGTCCTTCGCCGATCGACATCTACGCGGTCGTGCCGGAAGGCAGCTCGGTGGAGTGCCGGACCCACAACGCGAGCCTTGAGACGTCAGGCAAGCTGAACATCGTCGACGCGAGGACCGGTAACGGCGACGTGACGGTTGAGCAAGCCGAGACCGTCGAGGCGAAGGCCGGCAACGGCGACGTCAAGGTTGAGCAAGCCGGGACAGTCAAGGCGGACACTGGTAACGGCAACGTCGACGTCACGAACGCCAGGACAGTCAAGGCGGACACTGGTAACGGCAACATCGACGTCACGAACGCCGGGACAGTCAAGGCGAACACCGGTAACGGCAAGGTCAAGGTTGGAAAGGCCGAGAGCGTTGACGCGCATTCCGGCAACGGCGATATCGACGTTGGGAGTGCCGGCAAGGTTGAGGCGGAGACCGGCAACGGCGTAATCTGGGTCGAGCACGCGGGCACTGTCGATGCGACCTGCGGCAACGGTCACGTCCAGGTGGAGAGCGCCGGCGAGGTTGATGTGTCGACCGGCACTGCCTCCGTCGACATCCGGAACGCAGACAAGGTCGACGTGACCACAGGGGTGGGAGTTACCCGCACTACGCCCTCGTCGAGAGGAGATATCACGGTCGGCTCCACCAAGGACGCGAACCTGCACGCGAAGCTGGGCGACGTCCGGGTCACGGATCTCAACGGCAACGCGGACGTTCGGGCGCCGCAGGGGTCAGTCGATGTGCATGCGAACTCTGGTGGAACGGTGAAGGCGAGTTCGACCATGGGCAGCGTCAACGTGACCGCGAGCCAGACGGCTACTTCGCAAGGGCTGAGGGTGGACGCAGCAGGGGCTCAGGTGCAGACCCCGGCGGGGGCGAGTACGCCGCAGGCCGCGGCCTCGTCCGGTGGGGAGCGGTCGTTCACGGATCGGTCCGGGCCGGATCGGTCTGGGCCGTCGCGGCCCAGTCGGGAGTGAAGCGCCGGGGTCAGAGGAGGCCGAGTTTGAAGGCTTTGGCTACGGCTGAGGCTCGGTCGGGTGCGGTTAGTTTGGCGTAGATGTTGAGTAGGTGGGTCTTGACTGTCGCTTCGCTGATGAAGAGGTGGGCGGCGATTTCGCGGTTGGTGTTGCCGGCCGCGACGGCTTGCAGGACCTCCAGTTCGCGGGGGCTGAGGATGTCGGGGGTGGGTGGCGTACGGACGTGGTTCATCAACGTGTTCGCCACTGAGGGGGCGAGGACCGACTTGCCTTCGGCGGCTGCTTGGACGGCGCGGAGCAGGTCGTCGCGAGGGGCGTCCTTCAGCAGGTAACCGGTGGCGCCGGCTTCGATCGCGGGTACGACGTAGCCGTCGGTGTCGTAGGTGGTGAGGACGAGTACGCGCGAGGTGATGCCGCGTTCGGCGAGTTCGGTGATCGCGGTGAGGCCGTTCATGTCGGGCATCTGCAAGTCCATCAGGATCACGTCGGGGCGCAGCGTTTCGGCCATCCGTACCGCCTCGGCGCCGTCGCCGGCCTGGCCGACCACCTCGAACCCGGGCTCGGCCGCGAACATCCCGCTCAGCCCGTCGCGCACGATCGGATGATCGTCCGCAATCAGCAACCGAATCACGAGGACACCCCCGCATCCCCGGCCGCTCCGGCTACTCCCGCATCCCCGGCAACTCCCGCGTCGACGGATGCGCCCGCGTCGGCGGCTGCTCCGGAGGTTGGGATGGTTGCTGAGATCGCGGTGCCGGCGCCGGGCTCGGACTCGATTTCGAGGGTGCCGTTCAGTGCCTCGACCCGCTGCCGCATCGCGATCAGCCCGAATCCCCCGCCCGCCGACGCCGTGCTCCCGTCAGTACTCGCGGCCGGATCGAACCCGATCCCGTCGTCCCGTACGTCCAACGCGACCTTCCTCTCCAGGTACGACAACGTCACCCCCACCCGAGTAGCCTGCGCGTACTTGGCCACGTTGGCGAGTGCCTCCTGCGCGGCCCGCAGCAAGGTGGATTCTTCATCGGGCGTCAGCACCCGCGGCGTACCGGTGATGGTGAGCCGCCCGTCGATCCCGTGCACGGCGGACCAGCGGCGTACGACATCGCCGATCGCCTCGTTCAACGTGGCCGACTGCAGCGGCTGTGGACGCAACGCGTGCACCGATCGCCGTGCCTCGGTCAGGCTGTCCCGGGCGAGATCGACTGCGGTGGTGACGTGCCGGCGCCAGTCGGCGGAATGCTCCGCGGCCTGCAGTTGCGTGACGATGCCGGTCAACCCCTGCGCGAGGGTGTCGTGGATCTCGCGGGCCATCCGCTGTCGTTCGTCGATCACGCCTGCCTCCCGGGCCTGGGTCAGGAGCTGCTCGTGCAGCACCGCGTTCTCGGTCAGCGTCGCCTCGAGCCGCTGGTTGGCTTCGGTCAGCGCGTCGACCGCGTCCTGGCGTTGCCGGCTGAGCACCTCGCGACGCTGGACGAGCCAGGCCCCGAAGCACATCCCGACCACGTTCACGCCGATCGCGGCGGCGCAGCCGAGCAGGCCGAACACATCCGTCTTCGGAATGTCGTACGACTGTGCGGTCCCGGCGATCACCGCGACCGCGCCGACGCCGAGCAGTTCGAACGGCCACGGCAGCAGCATGAAGGTGTAGAAGTACCCGGCCGGGGTGAGGAACCCGAACCACGGGTCCCGGACCACGAGCACGGCCAGCAGCACCACGTACCCCGCGATGAAGATCGCCATCGCGCGGGTGTCGCTCCGTCGCGCCGGCCGCAGCGTGAACATTCCGAGGGTCCACAGCCCGACCAGCGCGCACAGCCCGAGATCGATGGTCAGCGACTCGGGCTGGTCGCGTTTGATCAGGCTCGTGACGCCGGCGAGTAGCGCCAGCAGTACGTACGGCACCACTGTCAGCCGAACCGGCCACACGCGCTCGCTCATCTAGTCAGTGAACACCGAGCGGAGGTGCTTCCCGTTCACCAGGACGGCGACACCGAGCAGCAGCAGCCCGCAGACGGCCTGCTCGCTCTTCATCCACAGCGGGAACGTACCCGGCAGGGCGATGATCACCACGACCGCGACCAGCATTGCCGCCGAGACGATCCGGAGCCGGCGGTAGGCCCCGCGGGAGCCGCGAGCGGCGCTCCGGGCGAGCAGGAAGGTCACCGTCGCCGCGGCGACCACGATGGTGCCGCGGGTCCAGACGGCGGGGTTGACGGCCGTCGCGTCGTTGCGCATCACGACGATCGCGATCAGGGTCAGCACGCTGATCGCCAGGTAGCCGGTCACCAGCAGCCGCACGCTCCGCAACGTGGCGGCGCTTCGCGGGTGCCCGAGGTTCGCGGGGGTGTTCATGGTGGTCTCCTGTCGAGGGTTCGGTTCGGTACCTCGACTGTGCCGCCGGAGCCCGGTCCGGCACATCGACCGCCCGGCCGGATCCGGCTCCACCGATCGGTTGATCGGCCGCTGATCCGGAAGGCACATGATCGTTGCCCTGAGCACCTTCCTTCCGTGTCAATTTGTGCACGGAGTGTCACAGACTGTAACGGGAGGCTTGCGGCTGCGTGCAGATGTCCGGACAGGCCTGGCGGCGGTGGGAGCGGTCGGCAGATTGTCGTTCTGGAAGTCGAGAAGGGTTCGAGGCAGCCGTCGACCACGGGAGGGTCCGGACGCGTGCTCGAGACTTATCGCGGTATCCCACACCTACTGGACAGCTGGCTCGTGCTCACCGGCATGACGCTGCCGATCGCCATCTCGTCGTTGCGCCGGCCGGGCGACCTGATCCCCCGGCTGGCCGCGTTCTGCCTGCCGGCGACCTTCGTCCTCGTCCTCGCGGCGACGCTCAGCCCGACCGGCCTGCACCTGGGTGTGGTCGGTCAGTGCGGGGCGCGGATGGCCGGCTCCGGCGGGCTGACCTCGATCCAGGCGCCGCTCAACGTGCTGCTCTTCGTCCCGTTCACCGGGATGCTGACGCTGGCCGGCAGCCGCCGGGCCGAGGCGGTCGCGGCCGGGATCGGGCTGTCAGCGTCGATCGAGGCGATCCAGGCGCTGATCCCGTCGCTCGGGCGGACCTGCCAGCTGCACGACGTGATGACGAACTCGCTCGGCGCCTTCTGCGGGGTCGGCCTCGCGGCCGGGCTGCAGACGATCGCGCACGGCCTGCTGGTCGGCGTACGCGGGCGCCGGCTGGTCACGGCGCCGTACGCGGTCGAGCACGCGGCGCTGCTCGTCGTACGCTCGAGGCGACGCCCCGCCCGGCACCGGCGTGGTACTTCGGTGGCGCCGAACCGTCGTAACGCCGCCGTGAGATATCACAGAACGAATACACAGTTATCCGGATAGTTATCCACAGCCTGTGGATAGGCCCGTGGACGACCGCGTAACTACCTGGGGATATCCACAGCTCACGGTCTGACGTCGAGCCCTAGCGCGGCCGCGACAATCATCGCCTGGGTAACGTCGATCCGCGCGTCCCGCAGTGTCACGGTCAGCGGATCGAGCGTGGACAGGTCGGAGCCGCGCAGGTCGGCGCCGGTGAAATCGGCCCGCTGCAGCGTCGCGCCGGACAGGTCGAGGTCGCGGAGCCCGGCGTTCGCGGCGCGGATGCCGGTCAGATCCGCCTCGCGGAACTTCACCCCGCTGAACTCGGTGCCTTTCAGGTTCGCCCGCGGGAGCGCGGTGAAGGACCAGTCGCCGCCGGTCACCTTGAGCAGGTTGAAGCTGCAGTCGTCGAAGTAGCTGCCGACCAGTTTGCATCGGGTGAAGGTGGTGTCGAACAGCGAGCACCGGACGAACGTGCAGTTCACGAACGCGGCGTCGGTATGCGTGGACGCGTTGAACTTGACCCCGCGGAACGTGCACTCCTCGAACACCCCGCCACGGTTCTGCACCTCGGTCAGGTCGGCGTCGACGAACAACACCCGCCGGTACGTCTGCCCGGACGGGTCCGCCTCGTCCCAGTCCCGGATTGTCGACTCGGTCGGCGCGGCCGTACGCCCTCGGTCAGCCATGGCACTCCCTCGCTCGGTGTGCACCCACCCTGCCACCCGGCGCCGACACATCACCGAGACAGTTGTGACGGCGAACGGTAGGCCCACCGACAAATAGGCACCGCACGATGGAGGAGTGACCGGAACCAAGAGGGTGTTCGAGGACTCTGTACCTACTGCGGGGCACTCGGCACGGCACCTCGGCGCTACGGCACAGAGTCCTCGAACACCCTCTCAGCGGGTGATGGTGTTCGGGGCGGGTGGGTTTCTCGGTGCCCGGATCTGCGCGCTGCTCGCTGATCGTGGGATCGAGTACCGCGGCCTGAGCCGGACGCGGAGCGAGCCGTTCCGGCGGTGCGACCTGACCTCGATGCACCCGTACGCGCTGGACACCCAGATCGGGATGTACAAGCCGACCGTGATCGTCAACGCGGTCGGCGCCACCCTCGGTGAGCCGGCCGACCTGGTCGGAGCGAACGTGATCGCGGTCGCGGCGCTGCTCAACTCGGTGCGGGACAACGCCGGGCACGCCCGGTTCGTCCAGCTCGGGTCGGCGGCCGAGTACGGCGCCGGGCAGCACGGGACCAGTCTCGACGAGCAGACTCCGCCGCGGCCGCTCGGACCGTACGGGATCACCAAGCTGGCCGGTTCGGAACTCGTGCTGCGGGCGCAACGGGCCGGCTGGGACGCGGTCGTGCTGCGGATCTTCGACGTGATCGGGCCGGGCGCGCCGGAGAGTACGCTGACCGGCCGGGTGATCCGGGACCTGCGGTCGCGGCAGCTGATCGAAGTCGGGTCGCTGGATGTCTGGCGGGACTTCGTCGACGTCCGGGACGTGGCCGAGGCGGTACTCGCGGTCGCGCTCGCGGACGGCAAGCTGCCACCGGTGCTGAACGTCGGCACCGGCCGGGCGACGCTGGCCCGGGACGTCGCCGGTCAGCTGTTCGAGCGGAGCGGTCAGCCGGCCCGGATCGTCGACGACGACCAGACCGCTCTCGGCGCGGCCTGGCAGCAGGCCGACATCACCCTGATCGGCGAAACTCTCGGCTGGTCCCCGAAAGTCGCCCTGGACCAGTCCCTCGCCGACAGCTGGTCGGAGTCCGTCTAGGGCGTGTCCCCTAGCCTGGGCCCGGTGGAGATCCGTTCGATCAGTGAGGCCGCGCCGGATCGGCGACCGCCGGCGGTGAACGAGGACCTGGTCCTGACCGGGCCGGACTTCGCCGTCGTACTCGACGGTGCCACCGCTCCGGCCGGAGTCGAGTCTGGCTGCCTGCACTCGGTCGCCTGGCTGGTGATGCGGCTGGCCGAGGAGCTCGCGCGACCGTTGCTCACCCGCTCGTCCGCTTCGCCGCCCGAGATCCTCGCCGAGGTGATCGCCACGGTCCGGGCCGGTCACGCGGACAGCTGTGATGTCGGCAATCCGGACAGCCCGTCGTCAACGGTCGCGATGGTGCGGCTGCATCCGGATCACGTCGAGCACCTGGTCCTGGCCGATTCGCCGATCGTCGTACGCTCGCCGGCCGGACAGGTGACCGTACACAGTGACGACCGGATCGACCAGTTGCCGGAACGGACGCTGGCCGCCGTACGCCGGTTGCGGAATCAGCCGGGTGGATTCTGGGTCGCGAGCACCGAGCCCAAGGCGGCGTACGAGGCGGTGACCGGCGACACCGACCGTGCCGCCGTCGACGCGATCGCGCTGCTCACGGACGGCGCTTCGCGGTTCAGCGAACGGTACGGGCACGGCTGGGACGAGCTTCTCGACGTACTCGGCACCGAAGGCCCGCGCCGGTTGGTCGAGCGCGTACGCGAGTATGACGCGCTCTCGACCGCGAAGGGGAAGCGGTACGACGACGCGAGCGTGGTCTTCCTTCAAGGCCCGTAGGACGGGAACCCAGGCCCGGGCGGCTGAGCCTGCGGCGGCTGGAATCGAGGCGCGTACCGCGGTGGCTCCGGCGGGCGCGTCGGCCACTGCGCCGGCGGCGGCGTGGTCGCCCGGAGGTGCTGCCAGTCGGTGATCCGGAGCATCATGAACGCGGCCGCCACGCCGGCCACGATCAGCAGCACGGCCGCGACCGTGAACCCGATGTCGACGGCCAGCGCGACCCGCACCATGAAGTCCTGCATGTCGTAAATGTCGGCATAGGGACTGTCCGGGTCGCTGTTGTCCGCGACCTGCACCAGCCGGATGAACCACACGATGAAACTGATCGCCGCGAACGAACCGCCGCCGACCACGATCACCCAGAAGCCCGTCCAGGTCGCCCACCAACCGGTCAGCAGCATCCGCATCCGCCCGGAGCGGCCCGCTCCGGGCTGCTCCGGCGGCTCGCTCGCGGCGGCGATGTCCTGGACGATCTGCAGCGGATACCAGAACTGGACGATCGGGCAGAACCACGACCCGACGATCCACCCGGCCGCGCGCCGGTGCGGGCCCCGGACCGGATCGGCGGGTACGGCCGGCCGCGGCGCGAACGGTGAGTACAGGAAGTCGGTGTTCTCCCGGGCCTGCCACAGCCAGATCATGAAGGCGATCCCGGTCCCGATCAGCAGGTAGCTGACCAGGTTCAGGAACGGGCCGACGCCGGCGATCGTCTCGACGTTGCTGTTGATCTCGTCCTCGGTGAGGAGGCCGTAGATGAGCCGCTTCACCTCGTCGTACGAACGCCACATCAGCACCGACTGGACCACCGCCGCGACCGCGGTCAGCCCGATCAGCACGATGCTGACGATGGCCACCGGCTTCAGCGGCCGGTACCGCGGAATCACCGGCGGCGGCTGGTACGGCCCCGGCTGGTGCGGCACCGGATAAGGCTGCATCACCTTTCCACCTCCCCGCCGCCAAACCTAACCCGAACGGGGGCCCGGGTGGTTCCGGTTATCCACAACCGGTTCAGACCGCCGCGAACGCCTCGCGGACGGCCGGCAGCGCGAGCTCGCGGTCCGCGGCCGACAGGCCGATCCGGGTCCGCCGATCGAGTACGTCGTCCTCGGTCAGCGCGCCTTCGTGCCGGATCGCGAAGCGCAGCTCGGCGTACGTCGTCCGCAGCCCGGGCGCGATCGGCTCCTGCAGCTCCGGCGGCCCGGCGATCACCCGTGGCGCCTCCATGCCGTACCGCTGCACGAACCGCGCCGGCGCCCGGACCGCGGCCAGCCGAACCCGGTCCGCCGCGCCGACGAGCGGAATCCGATGCGTCTCGCACGGCCGCCGCGCCTCCACCGACGATTGGTCGAGCGCCGTGTCGAGCGCATCCGCGGCCATCCGCCGGTACGTCGTGAGCTTCCCGCCGACGATCGTCACCACCCCGTCCGGACTGGTGAGCACCGCGTGCCGCCGGGAAATGTCCGCGGTCCCGTTGTGGTGACCCGTGTCGAGCAGCGGCCGCAGCCCGGCATACGTGCCGAGCAGGTCCGCCCGGGTGATCGGCTGCTGCACCGCCGCGCTGATCGTGTTCAGCAGAAAGTCGATCTCCGCGTCGGTCGCCCGGGGTACGTCGCTGACCGGGCCGGGCGCGTCCTCGTCGGTGAGTCCGACGTACACCCGGTCGTCCGGCGCCGGGATCGCCATCACCACCCGGCGCAGCACGCCCGGTACGGGCACGGTGAGGACTGCGGACAGCCCGCCGAACACCGACTGCGGCAGCACCAGATGGGTACCACGGCTCGGCCGGAGTTTGATGCCGGCGGCAACTTGATCGGCCCAGATCCCGGTCGCGTTGATCACCATCCGCGCGTCGACGTCACGCCGCTCACCGGTCAGCTGGTCAATCAGGACCGCGCCGCGCCCGGTGACGTCGGTGGCCGCGACCTGGGTCAGGACGCGGCCCCCGTACTGCGCCGCGGTCCGGGCGATCGCCACGACCAGGCGCGCGTCGTCGTACAACTGCCCGTCCCAGGTCAGGAAGCCGCCGCGCATCCCCTCCGGGCGCAGCGTCGGCGCGTACCGGAGGATCTCCGCGGAGCTGACCCGGCGGGAGTGCGGGAGGTAGTCCTCACTGGTCCGCGCGAACGTACGCAGGATGTCCCCGCCGAGGAACGCGGACCGGAGCAGCGCGGCCTGCGCGAACTTTGCCTGCGGCAACCACGGTGCGATCTGCGGGACCGGGTGGACGAGGTGCGGCGCGGTCGTCTTCATCAGGATGCCGCGCTCGACGGCACTCTCGTACGCGATGCCAATGTGCCCGGAAGCCAGGTACCGAAGGCCGCCGTGCACCAGCTTCGAACTCCACCGGCTGGTCCCGAAGGCCAGATCGTGCTTCTCCACCAGGGCGACGGTCAGCCCGCGGGCGGCCGCGTCCAGGGCGACGCCGGCGCCGGTGACCCCGCCACCGATCACCAGCACGTCCACCGCGCGCAGTGAGTCCAGCTCACGGGCACGGCGGGACGCGTTCAGGCTCGCGTCGCCCACGGTCATCATGGCGTCAGGTACCTGGTGAGCATGATCCGCAGCTCCTCGTCCAGCTTGGTGTACTCGTCCTTCTCCGCCATCACCGGACCGGACACGGCCGACGCCAGCGAGACCAGGATGATCTGCCGGGCCAGCCAGACCGGGTCGCCGGCCCGGATCGACTCGTCCGCCTGACCTTGGCGGATGCCTTCCTCGACCAGCGCCAGGTGCGCGACCGTGCTGCTGCCGCGGCGCTCCAGCAGGTACGGCGTGAGGAACTCCGGGTCGAGCTCGATGATCTTCCGCATCAGCGGGTGCACGCGGGTCTTCGCGACCACCTCGACCACGCCCTCGACCAAGCGAGTCCGGCCGTCAACGGCGTCCGGCTGGAACGCCGACACCAGCGCGATCGTCCACTCCCGGGTCATCAGCGCGGCCACCACCGCCTGCACGTTCGGCCAGCGCCGGTACAGGGTGGCGCGGGACACCTCGGCGTGCCGGGCGATATCGGCCATCGTCATCCGGCGCATCCCGATCGCGAGCAGCAACTCGTACGCCGCGTCGAGGATGCGTTCTTCGCCGATCGCGTTGGCCGGGGCCGGGCGGGTGGCGGCGGGCTCCGGCTCACCGGTGGTGCCGGGCTGAGTCGTGCTGTTACGCTGAGACATCACATGTCAGAGTGTATCAGCGACTCCGGCATCCCGGAACTGTCCGTGGGAGGTGGAGGCCAGGGGGTTCCACCTCCCACGGACGCTACCTCGCAACCCCCGTCAACGGGAGGCAGAGATGACCGAATCGGACCTCCCGGTGGTGCAACTCACGCCGGGCCGCTGGGGCGACCCAACGCACCCCGTCGCCCTCCCGGCGGCGGCGATCGACGCACTCAAGCACCTGGGCGTCAAGCGCCCTCAGACGCCTCCCGGCGCGGCCGGCCCCGATTCGGCCGGTCGTGGCTCGGCCGGCCCCGATTCGGGCGGGGCGCGGATTGGGAATGAGCCTCGGGGTGCCGAGGACCTGCACAGGTTGACTGATGGGCAGCTCAGTTTCCTCGCGTCAGTTGTCGGCGCCGAGCACGTGGCGTCCGACCTGTCCTCGCGATGGGCACACACCCGCGGCTACTCGACGACCGATCTGCTCAGGTTCCGCGCCGGTGACGCCTCCGGGATGCCGGACGCGGTCGTCTATCCGGCCTCCCACGACGAAGTGGCCGCGCTGCTGGCCGGCTGCGCCGAGCACGAGCTGGCCCTCGTTCCGTACTCGGGCGGGACCTCGGTCGTCGGTGGGCTGGCGCCGTCGCGGCGGTTCGTGACCGTGGACCTGCGCCGGCTGGACCAGTTGGTCGAGCTGGACGAGATCTCGCGTACCGCGACGCTCCAGGCCGGCGTCCGTGGCCCCGCCGCCGAGGCGTTGCTGGCCGAGCACGGGTACACGCTCGGCCACTTCCCGCAGTCCTACGAAGGCGCGTCGATCGGCGGCTACGCGGCCGCGCGTTCGAGCGGTCAGTCCTCGGCGGGGTACGGGCGGTTCGACCAGATGGTGGTCGGGCTGACGCTCGCCACGCCGCGCGGCACGGTCGAGCTGGGGCGGGCGCCGATGTCCGCGGCCGGGCCGGACCTCCGGCAACTGGTGCTCGGGTCGGAGGGCGCGTTCGGGATCATCACCTCGGTACGGGTCCGGATTCGCCCGCGCCCGGCAGAGCGGCATTTCGAGGGCTGGCGGTTCGAGAACTTCGACGCCGGACTGACCGCCGTCCGTCGGCTCGCGCAGGACGGACCGTTGCCGACCGTGCTCCGGCTGTCCGACGAGGTCGAGACGGCGGTGAACCTCGCCGACCCGGATGTCCTCGGCGGCGGTTCCGGCGGCGTACTCGCGATCATCGGCTTCGACGGCCCGTACAACCGGGCAACCGCGGACGTACTCACCGCGGCCGGCGGTACGAACCTGGGCGAAGGTCCGGGCGAGACGTGGCGCACCGGCCGGTACCGGGCCCCGTACCTGCGCGATCCGCTCCTGGACGAAGGCGCGCTGGTGGAGACGCTCGAGACCGCCGCGTTCTGGTCCCGCATCCCCGCGCTGAAGGCGGCCGTCACCGAGGCGATCGTCGGCGCACTGAGCGCGACACCACCGTTGGTGCTCTGCCACATCTCCCATGTGTACGAGACGGGCGCATCGCTCTACTTCACCGTCATCTGCGCCCAGGCCGACGACCCGATCGCGCAATGGCGGTCGGCGAAATCAGCCGCGAACCAGGCGATCGCAACCGTCGGCGGCACGATCTCGCACCACCACGGCGTCGGCACCGACCACCGCGACGCCTACGTCACCGAAATCGGCCCACTAGCCGTCGAAGCCCTCCAGGCAGTCAAAACCACCCTCGACCCGAACCACGTCCTCAACCCAGGCATCCTGCTCCCGGAGCCGTAACCCGGGAAGTGCTACCGCTGGGTGCCGCGCCGACCGCCGGAGTCCCTGGTCCGGCTGCCGGTCTGCTTCTTCGCACCGTGCGAATCGCCGTCGAGGGTCTTCTTCGGGTCCGACAGCCAGCCGCTCTCGACCGGCGTGCCCTTCGGGTCGCTCCGGGTGCCGCCCAAGCCGGCCTCGAACTGCTTCTGCTCGTATCTGGTCTGGCCGTCGTCGCCGCTCTCTTGCCTTCCGTCTGGCATGGCTGCTCCCTGTGCTCGTCCTGCTCATCACCGTAGGCACCGGCCTGGGTCACGACTTCGACCATTCGATGCTGATGGCAACCCTTGACATCAAGTTCAGTTGAGGTACGACGGTGGCCGCATGACTCCTGAACCGTCCGACCGTCCTGTCGCTCTCGTCACCGGTGCGTCCGCCGGGCTCGGTCTCGCGCTCGCGCACGGGCTGGCCGATCGCGGTTGGGCGCTGGTGATCGACGCTCGCGGCGCCGAGGCGCTGAAAGATGCCGCCGACGCGCTGGCCGGCCGCACCGACGTGGTCCCGCTGGCCGGTGACATCACCGACCCGGATCACCGCGCCGACCTGGTGGACGCGATCGCCGGGCTCGGCCGGCTGGACCTGATCGTGAACAACGCCAGCTACCTCGGCCCGAGCCCGTTGCAGCCACTCGGCACCGCCGACCTCGACGAACTACGTCGCGTGTACGAGGTCGACGTACTCGCGCCGATCGCACTGACACAAGCACTGCTCCCCGCGCTGACCGCGGCATCCGGTGTGCTGATCAACATCAGCTCCGACGCGGCAGTTGAGGCGTACGAGACCTGGGGCGGCTACGGCTCCGCCAAGGCCGCGCTAGATCACGCGACTCGGGTGCTGGCCGCTGAGCATCCCGCATTGGCTGTGTACGCGGTCGATCCAGGTGATCTGCGGACGGCGATGCACCAGGCGGCGTTCCCTGGTGAGGACATCTCCGATCGGCCGGAGCCCGCGACGGTCGTACCCGCGTTCCTGCAGTTGCTGGACAACCGCCCGGAGAGTGGTAGGTACCGAGCAGCCGAGTTCGCGCCGGCGGTGACGTCGTGAAAGTGCATCCACACACGAGGTTCGTCCTGCCGGATGCACTGAGTGCCGGTGAACCGCCGGAGGCCCGTGGTTTGTCACGGGACCAGGTGAAGCTGCTGGTCGCGGAGGGGTCGACCGTCACGCACACCCGCTTCGACCGGCTGGGTGATCACTTGCGAGCTGGTGACCTGTTGCTGGTGAACACCTCCGGCACGCTGGCCGCGGCGGTTGACGGACCGTCGTACACAGTGCACTTCTCTGCACCACTTGACGACGGCACCTGGGTGGTCGAACTGCGTGAAGGCGGCGCACCGATGCTGGCCGGTGCGGCTGGGGACCAGGTGCCATTGCCGGAGGGCGTACTGACGCTGTTGGCGCCGTACTCGCCTGGCAACCGCTTGTGGATCGCCAAGCCGCCGGTGGCTGACGTACTCGGTTACCTCCAGCGGTACGGCCGTCCGATCACGTACAACTATGTCGGCAAGCGCTGGCCGCTGGCGTCGTACCAAACCGTCTTTGCCCGCGAACCTGGTAGTGCGGAGATGCCTAGCGCCGCACGTCCTTTCAGCTTCGAACTGGTGAGTCAGCTCGCGGCCCAGGGCGTACTGATCGCGCCGATCACCTTGCATTGCGGCGTGTCTTCGCTGGAAAGCCACGAGACGCCACAGCCCGAGCGGTACGACGTGCCCGTACACACTGCCCGGTTGGTGAACTGGGTGCAGGCCAACGGCGGCAGGGTGATCGCAGTGGGCACCACCGCCGTGCGCGCGATCGAGTCAGCTGTCGCACCGGACGGCTCCGTCTCGCCATCACATGGCTGGACCGACCTGGTACTCCGACCGGAGAACCCGCCGCGGGTAGTGGACGGCCTGATCACCGGCTGGCATGCACCGGAGGCATCCCACCTGCTCCTGCTCGAATCAGTCGCCGGCACGGAGTTGGTGCAACGCGCGTACGACGCCGCGCTGCACGAGAACTACCTGTGGCACGAGTTCGGCGACAGCTGTCTCCTGCTGCGCTGACCACCGCCCGCGCAGGTCCCGGGCTGTTCAGGAAGCCTTGGCGGGTGGCTTCTGGTGGGAGATCCGGTTGCTCGGGTGGTCCGCGGCCGCGAGCACGGTGATCGCGCTCGGGGTTTCCGGGGCCGGCGGCCGGATCGCATGCTGTTCGTTGCCGGGCCGGGCCCGTTTGTCCACCGCGCGTGGGCTCATCTGGATGTCCTAACCAAGTCGGTCCCCCGTCGGGACGTCACCTGATTAGACGAGTACCCGCGCCGGGTTGTCACCGGGTTTTATCCAACTGAGCCGGAATTGTGGCCTAGGCCTTTTGTTTGTCGCGCCGGTTGTGCTTGGCCAGCTGGAGGTAGATCCAGGCGATCGCCGCGCCGACGACGAAGCCGCCGAGGTGGCCTTCCCAGGACACGTTCGGGATCACGAAGGACAGGAACGCGGTGACGCCGACGTACATGATGATCCAGGTGATGTCCTGGCCGCGGGCACGGTGGATCACCAGCAGCGCGCCGACCAGGCCGAGCACCGCGCCGGACGCGCCGAGGGTCGCGCCGCCCGGGCTGGACAGGATCCAGACCGCGACGCTGCCGCCGAGCGCGGACAGCAGGTAGAGGACCGTGAAGCGCAGCCGGCCGAGCATCTGCTCCAGCGGCGGACCGAGCTGCCAGAGCATGAACAGGTTCGAGAAGATGTGGAAGATCTGCAGGTGCGTGAACGCCGACGTGAGCAGCCGCCACGGCTCGTGCTCGGCCAGCACCGGGACCATCACCAGATCGTTCACGAGCTGTGGGCTGCCGGTGCGGACCGCGATGAACACCAGCACGTTCAGCGCCAGCAGCACGTACGTGACGATCGACTGGTTGCCGCGCTGGATGCCGCCGAGCGAGGTCCGGGTCCGGGGCACCGAGCGGACGCCCTCGGTGAAACAGCTCGGGCACTGGAAGCCGACGGCGGCGCTGTTCATGCAGGACGGGCAGATCGGCCGGTCGCAGCGCTGGCAGCGCACCCCGGCGGGCCGATCCGGGTGCCGGTAGCAGACGGTCTCGGTCACGCCGGTGCGTTCCTCCCCTGAAGAGCCTGGAAGAGCGGGGCCGGCTCCCGGCCCCGCCGATAGCTCAGGCGTTCTTGCGCTCGATGACTACCTTGTTGATCACGATCGGCTCGAGCGGCCGGTCGCCGGGCGCGGTCTTGCTGGTCGCGATCGCGTCCACGACCTTCTTCGAGTCGTCGTCGGCGACCTCGCCGAAGATGGTGTGCTTGCGGTTCAGGTGCGAGGTCGGAACGACGGTGACGAAGAACTGCGAGCCGTTGGTGCCGTGACCGTACTGGATCCCGGCGTTCGCCATCGCGAGCAGGTACGGGCGGTCGAACTGGAGCTCCGGGTGGATCTCGTCGTCGAACTGGTACCCGGGCGTGCCGGTGCCGGTGCCGAGCGGGCAGCCGCCCTGGATCATGAAGCCGTCGATCACCCGGTGGAAGGTCAGGCCGTCGTAGAACGGCTTCGTGGTGGGCTGACCGGTCTCCGGGTCGGTCCACTCCTTGCTGCCCTCGGCCAGGCCGACGAAGTTGTCCACCGTCTTCGGCGCCTGGTTGGGGAACAACTTGATGACGACGTCACCCTTGTTCGTCTGCAGGGTCGCGTACAGCTCTTCGGCCACGGGAGTCACTCCTAGTCGGAAAATGCGGCTTACATGCTCGATCCTGTCATGCGGCTCCAAGAACCGTGGCATCGACGGGCATCGGCGGGCAGGTGTGGGATCCGTCCGGTGGGGGCACGGGGTTATCGACTCGTGACGTCGTACGATGCAGATGCAGCCGGATTTGTCCAGAGCAGTGACCAGAACGAGCCCATGTCGCCGATGGGCGGGAGAGCTGTCCGCCGGGGCGGGTGGCACCGAGGAGGGAACCGTGGGTTTGAGGAAGTCCAAGGGCCGGGTCGAGACCGCGAAGGGTCGGGTCCGGCCGCTTGCCGAGTCGGCGTCGGAGAAGCTCGGACCGGCCGTCGGCCAGGTTCGGGAGCATCTCGCGCCGGCCGTGGGCACCGCACGGGAGAAGGTGTCGCCGTACGCCGAGAAGGCCGTCGAGCGGGGCGCGCACCTCGCGCACCAGGCGGTGGGTAAGGCCGGACCGGCGCTCGACGACGCGCTGGCGAAGGTCGGACCGGCCACCGAGCACGCGGCCGAGAAGGCCCGCGAGCGGCTGAACGACGACGTGCTGCCGAAGGTCACCGCCGCGCTGGCGACCCTCGCGGCCGCCGCCGAGCCGGTGGTCGAGGAGACCAGCCGCCGGGGCAAGGCCACCAAGGCCGCGCTCAAGGGCGAGCTCGAGGTGCCGAAGAAGAGCCACAAGCTCCGCAACGTGGTGCTGTTCCTGGGCCTGGGCGCGCTGGCCGCGGCCGCGGTGAAGAAGCTGCTCACCCCGCCGGAGCCGGCCTGGCAGTCGACGCCGACGAGCGGGCGGGACTACAGCTCCGCGCCGGCCTCGTCGACGCGGCCCGCCGAGGGCACCGCTTCGGCGAACGGGACGACGAGCCCGTCGGCGAACGGCAAGAGCGACGCCAAGCCGTCCGACCCGCCCAAGGCCCAAAGCTCGAATGCCCAAGGCTCGAATGCCCAGAGCTCGAATGCCCAGAGCTCGACGGCTGACGCGCCGAAGGCCGATTCGGCCAAGGCGGACGCGCCCAAGGCGGCGGCCAAGCAGGACAGCGCGAAGGATGTCGAGGCTGACGTGAAGGCGGCGTCGAACGGCGCCGCGAAGAAGACCACCACCAGGAAGCCGGCGGGCTCGAGCGAGTCCAAGCCCACCGATTCCTGATCTCACCGCAACGGCGAAGGTCCCGGATCCACGACGGATCCGGGACCTTCGTCTGTCCGGAGGCAGTTCGGCAGCTGGTTCGGCCTAGTTCTGGGCTTCCGGGTGGTCGGGCTTGGTGAGCTGGTACCGGCCGGCGGAGAGCAACTGGGTGGCGTACCGATGGGTGATGCACGGGTAACTGCCGCCGCAGCTGAGGCAGACGGCATCGTTGCGGTGCAGCCACGGAACGACCTTGAACCGCTTGGTCCAGGTCATCGGCTCCCGGTCCGGCGCGTGCGTCCGGAGCGCGGCGCGGGCGGCGCTCTGGATCTCGGGAGCCGACCACTCCTCCGCGCTCTTGTTCATCAGTGCGCTCAGATCGGGGTCGTGGTGGTCAGAGGTGCGGGCTTTGTTCATTTGTCTGTCTTCCGGCAGCAGGATGGCGGCGCGTGAGCTGACGCTGGGCGCTGAATCGCTCGCTTCAAACGGTAGTGCCTCGGTGACCGGTGGCGCGCCCGCGCACGCGTCGCCGAGTGTCAGATCTTCGTCAGGTCTCGGCCGGTCGGGTCTCAGGCGGTCGGGTCTCAGGTCCACATCGTCTCGAGGCTGATCCGGGCCTCGAGCTCGAGCAGATGCCGCTTGGCCGGGATGCCGCCGCCGAAGCCGACCATCTTGCCGCCGGCGCCGACCACCCGGTGGCAGGGCACCACGATCGCGATCGGGTTCCGGTTGCAGGCGGTCCCGACGGCGCGGGCGGCGCCGGCATCGCCGACGATCTTCGCCACCTCGCCGTACGTCTGCATCTCGCCGTACGGAATCCGGGTCAGCTGCTGCCAGACCGCGCGCTCGAAGGTGGAGCCGGTACGGACCGAGAGCGGCAGGGTGAACTCCTGCAGCTCGCCCGCGAAGTACGCCTTCAACTGCTCGGCGGCGTCGGTCAGCAGCGGATCGGCCGCGAGCGGGTGCTCGGTGGCGCCGAAGTTCAGCCGGCAGAGCCCGGTCTCGTCGACCGCGAGCGTCAGGTCACCGATCGGCGAATCGATCACGGTCCAGCGCATGTACCCATCCTGACCGGTCGCGCCGACAGTTTCTCGCGGAAATACGCCACGGACCGGTACTGACGGCATGTTCTCGCCTGGTCACGCCCAGTTGTGCTAAACGTGATCCATGTCGAGCCGGGTACCGCAGGTGCCGCTGGACCGCTGGTTCAGTTCCGAGCGGGCGATGGGCCTCGGCGCGTCGATCCTGATCGGGCTGGTCACGGTCACCACCTGGGCCACCGCATGGTCCGACGGCTACTCGTACCACACGCTGAAGACGTACGGCGACGATCCGGGCCGGCTGGACGAGGCGGATCTGATCTCCGGGTCGCTCGGCATCGTGTCCGCGCTCGCGCTGCTCTCGGCCGCGGTCGTGTTCATCGTCTGGCTCTGGCGGGTGCGCTGGAACGCGGAGATGTTCTGCCGTGGCGAGCATCGGCACACCCGCGGCTGGGTGATCGGCTGCTGGCTCGTCCCGGTGGTGAACCTCTGGTACCCCAAGCAGGTCGTCGACGACATCGTCGCGGCCAGCGATGCGCGCACCGATCCGCACACGCCGGCTCTGAAGGATGTGCCGGGCACGCGGCTGGTGTGGGCCTGGTGGCTGACCTGGGTGGCCGGGCTGGTGACCGGAAACATTGTCCAAAGAGGCGTACTCGCCGGCGCGTCGCAGCTCGGTGACCTGCGTACGAACGTCATACTGTCCTCCGTCTCGGCGCTGTTCACCACCGGCGCGGCCGTGCTCGCGGTGATCCTGATCCAGCGTGTCGACGAGCTGCAGACCCAGCGTCCCTGGGTGCCGTGGTGGGCGGCCGGGACACCGCGCAACGGCTTCCAACCGCCTGCGCGGTAAACCAAACCGTCACGCGTCGTCCAGTTCCTCGTTACCTCTGGTGATGGGCGTACGAAAAGAACACGTTAAGTCGGCACCCTCCGTACTGGGGCCGGCTGCCCTGGCGTACCTACTTCGTGGTATCAATGTGGCTCGGTCACGCGGGGGCAGGACCAGGCCGAAACGCCGAACAGACGACGGAGTTCCAGCAACGCGAGGGACGCGACACGTGAGCCACCCGCAGGCATTGATGACTGCTGCCCCCGAGGATCAGGAAGATTGGCAGCCGCACGCGGCTGAAGAGTTCCAGCAGGTCGGGACGGTCGGAAAGATCGCCATCGGACTGCTCGGTGCCTCGACGGTCACGCATCTGTTGTCCACCTGGTCCGACTGGAACACGTACTCGGTGGTGCACCGCTATCTGGTCGGTCTGCCGGGCGCCGAGAACGCCGATCTGAACCGCGCCGACACGATCGCCAAGATGACCGCGATCCCGAACGTGATCGTCTCGGTCGCCGCCGCCGTGGTCTTCGTCATCTGGCTGTGGCGGGTCCGGGTCAACTCCGAGGTCTTCTGCCAGGCCGATCATCGCCGAGGTCATGGCTGGGTGCTGGCGAGCTGGTTCGTCCCCGGGCCGAACCTCTGGTATCCCAAACAGATCGTCGACGACGTCTGGCTGGCCAGCGATCCCAAGACTCCCGTGTACAGCGATGACCTGCGCCGGTTCAGGACTCCGCCCCTCACTTCGGTGTGGTGGGTGGCCTGGATCGGCGCTCTCGCGTTCGACGTGGTGGTGCGCCGGTTCCTGATGTGGATGGAGCCGACGGTCGGGTCGTTGCGGGTGATCGCGCTGGCGGGGACCGCCTCGCTGCTGCTGACCGCGGTGTCCGCGGTCGCGGCGACGCTGGTGATCCGCAAGATCAACCACATGCAGACCACCCGCAAGTGGGTGCCGTGGTGGGACCAGGCGCCGAAGCTGAGCGCGGTCCCGTCGTACGAGGTGACTCAGGTGCCGGCGTACGCGAATGACGACACCGACGAGCAGCCGGCCATCTCCGAGCCGATCGCGCCGTCGCTGGGCCTGGTCCGGGAGCCGCAGCTGCAACTGGCCGGCGGTCCGCGACAGGCCCCGTCCGACAGCCCGTTCGCTCCGCAAGCCCCCGCCCCGGCGCCGTACGCTCCGGCCGCGCAGACCCCGGCGCCGTACGCGCCCGCGCCGCAGGCTCCGGCCGCGTTCGCCGGGGACCCGGAGCCGGACGAGACGGCGAAGTGGAGCCCGTTCGCTCCGGTCGTGGACGGCTGGCGGGACGAGGCCGCCGGGCCGGCGACCGAGCAGTTCAGCCCGATCCAGTCCTGGCAGGACGAGAAGCCGGAGACCACGTACGAGGCGCCCCGGTCGAGCTGGGACGACTATCGCGGCACCGGCACCCAGGACGCGCTCGGCAGCACCACCACCGGCAGCTGGCTCGACGAGGCCGCGCCGATGACCGTGGTGCAGCCCGACCCGTACGCGTACCAGCCAGACCGCCACTCCGAGCCGGAGCAGCAGCCGAAGCAGCCGGCAGAGGAGCACTGGGCGGCGCGCTACTCCGAGCCGTACTCCTACGAGTCGGACTACCTCACCTCGACTGCCTCCCCCGTGGAGGCGCAACAGACCGCGCCCGAGCCTGAGCCCGCACCAGTTGCGCGTGCTGGTCGCCGGGCCGCTCGGGTCGCGGTCGACAGCCCGTCGGCGGTCCAGCCGGCCGTGCCGAGCCACTCCACCGGCTCGCACTCGGTCTACTCGCCCGACTCGGACCACACCGTGTACGGGCAGTCCGAGCACACGCAACCGTCGTCGCACCTGACTGCCTCGTCCGGGTACTACGAGCCCACGCCGAGCCACCAGGAGCATGACGACTTCCTGACGCCGTCCAAGCCGCTGCCGCCGGTCCCGTCGTACGGTCCGGCGCCGACGTCCTACTCCGGGAACGACTCCGCCAACGACTACGGCTACAGCTCGTCCACGGACTACTCGTCGTCGGACCAGTCGTACAACTCGGAGTACACGAGCTACACGTCGGAGTACAACTACGACAGCTACAGCTCGAAGTACTCGAACGAGTCGTACAGCGGGCAGTACGAGCCGGAGCAGCCGGACCAGACTTCGTACCAGCAGCAGGCGCCGTACGAGCAGCAGCCGACCGACCCTGAGCAGCAGGCCCCGCGGACCCAGCCGCGCCGTGGTCGCTGGGTCTGATCAGCCAGCGGTATGCGGTTAGGATTCGCCACCCTCGGTTGTCCCGGAGCTCCACTCGACGACGTAGTGGAGCTTGCCCAGAGCAACAACTTCACCGGTCTGGAGCTGCGCGCGGCGCCGGAGGAGTTCACCCATGTCGGCCTGACCGCGGCGGAGCGCCGGACGCTCCGGACCCGGATCGAGGACGCCGGCCTGGAGATCTTCGCGATCAGCAGCTACGTCCGGCTGTGCGCGGTCGACGAGCAGCCGCTGGAGGCGCACCTCGAACTCGCCGCCGACCTCGGCGCCCGTGGCGTCCGGGTCTTCCCCGGTGACGATCCCGGTACGAGTCCGGCGGATGCACCGAGTCCCGGGGAGCTCCGCGCGCTGGACCGGGTGACGTCCGTACCGAAGGACGTGCCGATCCTGCTCGAAACGCACGACTCGCACTCCACGGCCCGCCAAGTGGCCGCATTTTGCGCCGTACTGGACACCGATGCACCGGGCCACCCGGTGAAGGCGCTCTGGGACAGTTCGCACACGTGGTCCCACGGCGAGGCGCTGGCCGAGTCGTACGCGCTGCTGCGCCCGTGGCTGGAGATCGTGCAGTTCAAGCAGGCCGACTCGCGGCAGGAGTACCGTCCGGTCGCGCTCGACGCCGGCGACTTCCCGATCCGCGAGCTGGTTCACGTCCTCGACGGGACCGACTACCCGCTCTCGCTGGAGTGGGAGCTCAAGTGGCACCCGCAGCTCCCGGCACTGGCCGAAACCCTGCCGGCAGTGCACGCCTGGCTGGCCGGCGACCCGGAGCGTTAGCCGGCGGTCGACTCGCGGATCTCCAGCGTGTACGGGACGGTGAGGTCGCGATGCGTGTCGTCGTTGTTGCCGGCGATCCGGTCGAGCAGGAGCGCTACCGCGTTGTCCGCGAGCCACTCCTTGTCCGGTGAGATCGTGGTCAGCGTCGGTGAGTGGTACCGGCCGTCCTCGATGTCGTCGAAGCCGACCACCGCGACATCTTCGGGTACCCGCAGTCCGGCGTCGGCGAGCGTACGCAGGGCGCCCAGCGCGAGCAGGTCGTTGAAGCAGAAGACCGCGTCCGGCGGTTCGGGCAGCGCGAGCAGCTCACGCATCGACGCGGCGCCGTCGGGGCGGTGGTATCCCGTACCCGCCAGCTCGAGCGCTGGGTCGTGGGTCAGGCCGGCGGCCTTGAGCGCCTTCCGGTAGCCCTTCCGCCGAACCGCTCCGGTACTGGTCCCGCCGACGCCGATCGCGGCGATCCGCCGCCGGCCGAGCGAGACGAGATGCGTGGTCGCGTCGTACGACGCCTGGACCGAATCGACCGCGACCCGGTCGAACTGCCCGCCGGCCGGGCGTTCGCCGAGCAGGACCAGCGGCTTTCCGGTGTCGGCCGAGGTCAGGTTCGCCGGGGCGGTGGCGAGTGGGGAGAAGATGATGCCGTCGATCAACTGCCCGCGCATCCCGTCCAGTACCAGCTGCTCGGCTGCCGGTTCACCCTCGGTCTGGTCGATCAGCACGGTGATGCCACGGCGCTTCGCGGCCCGGGAGATCTCCGCTCCGAGCTCGGCGAAGTACGGCGAACCCATCTCCGGGATCGCCAGCGCGATGAAGTCGGAGCGGCCCTTGCGTAGCGATCGGGCGCTGACGTTCGGCCGGTAGCCGAGCGCGGCGATCGCGGCCTCGACCTTTTCCCGGGTCCGCGCGGTGATGTGCGGATAGTCGTTGATCACGTTCGACACGGTCTTCACCGATACCCCGGCCCGCGCGGCCACGTCACTCAGCCTGGTCGCCATCCGGACCCTCCTCTCCGCTTCCGTTCGCCCGAGTCTCCCATCCCGCCCCGCGCCGAGACCTTTACAGCCCAGGTCAATCGTTGTAGAAATCCACGTTAAACGTTGTAGAGATGGCTGGGGAGGTCTCGTGGCGCGGCTCGTGGTGAACCCGGGGTTTGTGGTCGGCGCCCTCGACCGCCGGCTGTTCGGCTCGTTCGTCGAGCACATGGGGCGCTGCGTGTACACCGGGATCTACGAGCCGGGCCATCCGAGCGCCGCCCCGGACGGCTTCCGGCAGGACGTCCTCGAACTGGTCCGCGAGCTCGGCGTCACCGCGGTCCGGTACCCCGGTGGCAACTTCGTCTCGAACTACCAGTGGGAGGACGGCGTCGGCCCGAAGGAGCAGCGGCCGCGGCGGCTGGACCTGGCCTGGCGGGCGATCGAGCCGAACCAGTTCGGCACCGACGAGTTCGTCGCCTGGTCGCGGAAGGCGGAGATCGAGCCGATCTGGGCGGTCAACCTCGGCACCGGCGGCATCCGCGACGCCGTCAACCTGCTCCAGTACTGCAACCTCCCGGCCGGGACCGCGCCGGCTGGTACCACCTTGGCCGACCAGCGCGCCGCGAACGGCAGCCCGGAGCCGCACGGCATCCGGATCTGGTGCCTGGGCAACGAGATGGACGGCCCCTGGCAGATCGGCCACAAGACGGCGGAGGAGTACGCGCGCCTGGCCGAGGAGACCGCGAACGCGATGCGCCGCGTCGAACCCGGCCTCGAACTGGTCGTCTGCGGATCGAGCAACGCGAACATGCCGACCTTCGGCGAATGGGAGCGCGTCGTCCTGGAGCGAACGTACGACCTGGTGGATCACATCAGTCTGCACGCGTACTACGAGCCACGCGACGGCGATCGCGCCGGCTTCCTGGCGGCGTCCGAAGAGATGGACCGGATGATCTCGTCGATCGTCGCGACCGCCGACCACGTGAAAGCGCTCAAGCGTAGTGACAAGCAGCTGACGCTGTCCTTCGACGAATGGAACGTCTGGTACCAGCAGAACTTCCCCGGCGAACTCGGTCTCGACATCCGCGAAGTCGGTCCGCTGATCGAGGACACGTACACGGTCGACGACGCGGTGGTAGTCGGCAGCCTGCTGATCACCCTGCTCCGGCACGCCGACCGGGTGAAAATTGCTTGCCTTGCGCAACTGGTCAACGTGATCGGCCCGATCCGTACCGAACCAGGTGGTCGCGCTTGGCGGCAGTCGATCTTCCACCCGTTCGCGCTGACCGCCCGGTACGCCGGCCCGACCGTACTGCAGACCGTGGTCAGCGGCGGGCCGACGATCGATACCGCCGCGTTCGGGCGGATCCCCGCGCTCTGGAGCACCGCGACGTACGACGAACGTACCGGGGAGCTGACGGTCTTCGTGGTGAACCGGAGCGAGAACGACAAGATCGATCTGGAGATTCCGGTCGCCGGAGACGTGATCCGGCACCTGGCCCTGTACGACGAGGACAGTTCGGCCGTGAACACGGCGGACGACCCGGACCGGGTACAGCCCCGGGCCGTCGACGGCACCGAGGTCGTCGACGGAATATGCCGTGCCACCTTGCCGCCGGCTTCGTGGCACTTGATCCAACTCAGCACTTGATCCAACTCAGCACCTGATCCAGCTCAGTTGATTCAGCTCAGCAGTTGATTCGAGAGGGGACCCCGCCCGTGCCTTCGAAACGACTACTTGCCGCCGCCCTGACCGTGGTCGCGGTTGCCGCCGGTACGACCGCCGCTCAGGCCGCGCCCGATCCGGTGGTCAAGACCACCAACCCGATCACGTCCGGCTTCGCCGACACGTTCGCCGATCCGTCCATCATTCAGGGCCGGGACGGTTACTGGTACGCGTACGCCACCTCCGATCCGCTGGTGGCGAACGGGCCGTTCGGCCTGATGCACATGGCCCGGACCAAGGACTTCAGCTCCTGGGAGTACCTCGGGACGGTCTTCAACGACCAGACCAAGCCGAGCTGGGCCGCGCCGGATTCGTTCTTCTGGGCGCCGGACATCCGCTACTTCGGCGGCAAGTACGTCATGTACTTCACCGTCACCGATACGCTCGCCAACCCAGGCGGCGATCCGGCGATCGGCGTCGCGACCGCGCCGACTCCGGCCGGTCCGTGGACGGCGACGGACGGACCGGTCGTCATGCCGAAGCCCGACGGGAACGGCGGGTACTACGGCACCATCGACCCGGCGATGCTGACCGCCGCCGACGGCAAGCGGTACCTGTACTACGGCGGTTTCTACGGCGGCATCTCCGTCACGGAGCTCTCCCCTGACGGCATGCATGCGGTCGGTACGCCCACCCAGGTCACCATCGGCGACCGCTACGAAGGCTCATACGTCGTGTACCGCGACGGTTGGTACTACTTCATGGGCTCGTCGATGAACTGCTGCGCCGGGCCGACCACCGGGTACTCGGTGTTTGCCGGCCGGTCCCGCTCGCCGAAGGGTCCGTTCCTGGATGCCGACGGCGTCGCGCTGACCGACTCGCGGGTCGGTGGCACGACGGTGATCACCCAGAACGGCAACAAGTGGATCGGTCCCGGGCACCACGCGTTCATGACGGACGCGGCCGGGCAGGACCACATCGTCTATCACGCGATCGACCGGCGTACGCCGTGGCTGACCGATCCGTTCGGGATCAACCGGCGGCCGATGCTGATCGACAAGATCGACTGGATCGACGGCTGGCCGCGAACCCGCGCCGGTCTCGGGCCGTCCGAAGGCCCGGTGCCCGCGCCGGCGACGGGGTCGGCGCTTGGTATCGACTCGACCGATCCGGCTGGTGGGTTGATCGGCGCGACACGGCAGCCGGGTGATGCGGTCGGTGGTGCGACCGCGAAGATCGCGGGTGCCGCTCAGACGCGTCAGACGGCGCCTGGCGGATCGCTTCGGGTGGAGGCGGATGTTCGTCTGGGTAGCTCGTTCGCCACGGTGCTGGGGAATCAGGTCGTGGCTCGGGTGGTGGGCAATCGGCTGACGTTGGTGGCCGGTCGGCGTACGACCTCGGTGAACCTGCCGGCGGATTTCGACCGTACGCAGTGGAACAAGCTGGTCGTGCAGGTGACCGAATCGTCCGTGACGGCGCGACTGAACGATGCGGGGCTTGGTGATGTCTACGCGGAGGCGCAGCTGCCGGGCGTACGGCTTGCGGCCGCACCGGTGCGGTGGATCGGGTCGGCGGAGGTGGACAACCTGACCGTACGGTCCGTCGCGAAGGCGGTGACGAAGCCGGCTGACGTACCGCGGACCGGGAAGGTGCTCGCCGGTGACGACTTCGACGGTTCGCTCGGCGCGGGCTGGTCGTGGGTACGCAAGGATGCCAAGGCAACTGTTGCCGATGGCAAGTTGTCTTGGCCGTTGGAGAACGCCGACTTGGTTGGTACGGGCAACAATGCCGGTCTGTTGCTGCATGATTCACCGGCCGGGGACAAGTGGATCGCGGAAACCGAACTGCATCTCGACACCGGGCAGGGGGACGTACGCAACTATCAGCAGGCAGGCCTGATCGCGTACCTGAACGACAACGACTTCGCGCGGTTGGGAAACGTGTCGATCTGGAAGACGCGGCAGACCGAGTACGGGCGGGAGCTGGTGGCGCGACCGTCGGACGGCGCGACGTCGTACGGCGCCGCCGCGATCGGGCGATCGGCGCCGACGTTGTGGATGCGGCTCGCGTACCAGAAGAACGCCGCCGGTGAACATGTGTACCGGGCCGGGACTTCGGTGGACGGGAAGAACTGGACGTGGGGCGCGGCCTGGGTGCTGCCGGCCGCGGCCCGGATCGGCCTCTACGCCCACGGCGAGTTCACCGGCGCCAACCCACCGCCGGTCGCCACCTTCGACTACCTGAAGTTCTACGAGAGCAAGTAGCAGGCCCATATGTCGACAAATCAACACAATCACTGAATCGGTAACCTTCGCCGCCCCGCCGGCATCAAAGGCTGTAGATGCACAGAGCCAACTTGGGGGCGAGAACATGAAGCGACGCAGGGTTGTGTACGGAGCGGTGGGTTCGGTTTTGCTGGCGGCCGGTGTGATGCCGGCCGCCGCGCAGGCGAGTGCGAGTTCGCCGCGGGCTGCCTGCAGCATGCTCGCGGGATCGGTCACCTCGGCCGGCGCGCAGACCACCGCGAAGGTGACCGCGGGCACGCCGCCGACGATGTCCAACCCGACGTCCGAGGCAGGCGTGTTCCCGGCAGGCGCGGTTCGGTTGAGTTCGACCTTCGAGAGCGAGCCGAACGTCGCGGGCGCCGACTCCAGCGGGTACGTCGTCGAGGGCGACGCGCTGTACTACCGGATGTACAACTTCAACGCCGGCATCAACCTCACTCAGCGGGTCGGCGGCGGCTGGTCCAAGTTCAACGCACTCGAACTCGCGCACTACCAGCAGGGCAAGGCGACCCACTGGATGGGGTACGGGCTGCGCAACGACGGAACGCTCCTTCGCTGGACGGTCGGAAAGACCTGGAAGAGCGCCGGCTCGGCCACCGGTTTCGGCTCGGTCAAGGCGATGGCCCTGATCAGCAAGACCGCGAAGTACGACACGTTCCTGGCGAACACCCGCGGCGGCGCGCTGTACACGATCCGCATCCCCGTCACGTCACCCATGAAGCCGATCGTCACCAAGATCCGCCCCGGCACCTGGCAAGGCTTCGAGTCCCTGGTAGCCGAAAAGTGCGGCAACTACGGCACGCTCCTCCTCGGCATCGACAAGGAAACCCAAACCGCCAACCTCTACGCCATCGGCCACGCCAACGGCCCCACCACAGTCATCAACAGCCTAGGCAAGGTCAAAGCCACCTTCCCCAACCCAGTCAACTTCCGCTGGGGCCCCGTCTACTTCGCCGACTCCCTCAACGGCGACTGAGGACTTCGGTGAGGATTTTTAGGGCTCGGTGTAGGTCTGGGGTTGTCGGGGTGGCGTAGCCGATTACCAGGCCTGGGGGGCCGGGGGTGGTGCGGCGGTATTCGGAGAGGGGGGCGATTACTACGCCGGCGGCTCGGGCTTGGGTGGCTAGGGACTGGTCGTCGGTGTGGTTGGGGAGTAGGAGCGTGATGTGTAGGCCGGCGTCCTGGCCGATGACCTCGCCGTATGGGGCCAGCGCCGCGCAGGTGAGGGTGCGCCGGTCCGCGTACAGGCGGCGGCCGCGGCGTACTGCCTGGTCCAGGTAGCCGTCGCGGAGCATCGCCAGTAGGGCGGCCTGCATCGGCCAGCCGGGCCAGTCGCCGGTCTCGGCGCGGAACGTGGTCAGCCGGTCGATCATCGGTTCCGACGCCACCATCCAGCCGAGCCGGAGCGCCGGGCTGAGGGTCTTGGACAGGGTGCCCAGGTGCACGACCCGGTCGAGGTCCAGTTGGGCGAGCGCGGGCAGCGGCGCGACGTCGTACCGGAACTCGCTGTCGTAGTCGTCCTCGATCAGCAGCGCGCCGGTCCGGCGGGCCCAGCGGACCAGTTCGTTGCGTCGCGCGACGGGCAGCCGAAAGCCCAGCGGGTACTGGTGTGATGGCGTGACGTACACAGCGTCGACGTCGTCTGTCAGCGCGTCCACCCGCAGCCCGTCCTCGTCCACGGGCACATCGACGATCTCCAGCTGATGGTCGCGAGCCGCGGTGACCGCGTTCAGATAACCGGGGTCCTCGATGGCGATCCGGCCGCCCGGTGCGCTGGTCGCGGTCAGCAGGAGGCGGAGTCCGTGCACGGTGCCATTCGTGACGAGCACGTTCTCCGGGCCGCATGCGATCCCCCGTACCCGGCCGACATGCTCCGCGAGCGCGGCCCGGAGCGTGGGCAGGCCGGCCGCGTCGTCGTACCCGCGTGGTGGTGCCTGGGCGGACACCTCGCGCCAGGCGCGCCGCCAACCGGGGTCCGGTGTCGGCGCGATGTACGGAATGCCCGGCCGGAGCGTCAGCAACCGTTTGTCCGGGTCCTCACGGTGGGGCGTACGGCGTCGTACGGCCGGCTGCAACGGCACCACGTCCGTGACAAAAGTACCGGCGCCCGTACGCCCCGCTATCCACCCTTCCGCGTGCAACTGGTCGTACGCGGCCTGGGTGACCGCCCGCGACACGGACATCTGCCGCGCGAGATCACGCGTGGACGGAAGCCGATGACCGGACTGCAACCGACCGTCCAGTACGGCAGCCCGGAATTGCTCCGCCAGCTGGAGGTGCAGCGGGAGCGCAATCGTACGGTCGATGGTCAGCGGGAGTGAGGTCTCCACGAATGGACTACCTGATTCAGACGGGAATGGACCGTGCCAGCATGCCACTCCACCCCCGAACCTGGTTGCATGACGGTGCAGATGCCACGACTCCGTCGCGGCGGGTCATGGGGCTGTGACTCCCGGCCTTCCCTCGTCACTCCAGTCGCTTCGCTCCCTCCACTCCTCAGTCCAGGCCGGGAGGCCCCATGACCAGCACTCCGCTGCAGCCGACCGCTCGTACGTCGCTCCGTCGTTCCAAGGAACGCGCCGCCACCGACCGGCAGGCGCTGTACGACGTACTGCTCGATGGCATGTTCTGCCACCTGGGCGTCGTGGTCGACGGCCACCCACTCGTCCTTCCGACCGCGTACGGGATCGACCTGGACCACAGCGCCGACGGGATCATGTACCTGCACGGCTCGGTGGCTGCCCGCAGTGTGGTCGCCGCGCCGGAGCAGACGGTCTGCGTCACCGTCACGCACACCGACGGCCTGGTACTCGCGCGATCCGCCTTCCACCACTCGGTGAACTACCGGTCCGCGGTGATCTTCGGCGTACCGCGACTGGTGACCGGTGCGGAGGAGAAGCTGCACGGCCTGAACCGGATCGTCGATCACCTGGTACCAGGCCGGTCCACCGCCGTCCGCCCACCGAACCGCAAGGAGCTGGCCAAGACCTCCGTACTCGCCCTGTCGCTGACCGAGGCGTCGGTGAAGACGCGCTCCGGGCCCGCCAACGACGAGGAGGAGGACCTCAACCTGCCCTACTGGACGGGTGTGATCCCACTTCACTCGGTCGCCGGCGAGCCGGAGAACAACCCGGACTGCGACTTGCTGGTGCCCGCCCACGTCCGCTCCCGCGCGAACCGCCTCGGCGCACCTTCTTAAGCCACGGTCCCCTTGTTGTAGTTCTTCTGCGCCCAGAAGTAGCCGACGACGGCGATCGCCAGGCACCAGGCGAGCGAGAGCCAGCCGTCACCGCTGTCCATCGGCGTACCCAGCATCAGGTGCCGCAGGGTGTTGATGATCGGAGTGAACGGCTGGTACTCGGCGAACCAGCGGATGCCGCTCGGCATCGACTGCAACGGGATGAACGTGTTGCTGAGGAACGGCAGCAGCAAGCTGATCGGCAGCACGATGTTGCTCGCGCTCTCCGGCGTCTTGCTGGTCAGCCCCAACGCGATCGCGAACCAGGTCAGCGCGAACGTCACCGCGATCAACAGCCCGGCCGCGAGCAGCCAGTCCCCGACGGACGCGTTCGGCCGGAAGCCGATCAGGATCGCGAAACCGACGACCAGAGCGAGGCTGACGATGGTCAGCAGCACATTGCCGAGTACGTGCCCGGCGAGCACCGCCGGCCGGAAGATCGCCATCGTCCGGAACCGGGCGACGATCCCCTCGGTCATGTCCATACAGACCGCGACCGCCGGGGACATCGTTCCGGACGCGATCGACATCAGCAGGATCCCGGGGGTGAGGAAGTCGATGTACGCGCCGCGCCCCCCGCCGCCGAGCCCGGCCGCGAACGTGTTACCGAAGACCAGGCCGAACAACAGGATCATGATCACCGGCATCCCGAGCGCGCCGAGCGACAGGCCGGGGTAGCGCTGCGCGTGCCGCAGGTTGCGGCGCAGCATGGTGCCGATGTCGGTCAGCGGACGACTGGCCGGGGCGGCCTGGGCGGCCGGTACGGACTGGATTGTGGTGGAGCTCATTTCGTCGTCACCTTCTCCTGCTGAGTGGGTTGACCGGTGACGGCGAAGAACACGTCGTCCAGGTCGGGGGTGTGTACGGTCAGCTCGTCCACCTCGAGCGAGGCGTCGTCCATCCGGGCCAGCAGCGCGCGGAGCGAGTGCACGCTGCCGTCGTTCGGCACCTGCAGGACGAGCGATTCCTGATTGGGTACGCCGGTCGGCAGCACCCGCCCGGCGAGGGCGAACTCCTCCGGCGAGGTGAACCGCAGCCGGATGTGCCCGCCGGGCGCGAGCCGCTTCAGTTCCTCGGCCGTGCCTTGGGCGACCAGGCGTCCGTGGTCGAGTACGGCGATCCGATCGGCGAGCTGATCCGCTTCTTCCAGGTACTGCGTGGTGAGCAGGATCGTGACACCACCGGCGACCAGTTCCCGGATCGTCGTCCACATGTTGTGCCGGCTCCGCGGGTCGAGGCCGGTGCTCGGCTCGTCCAGGAAGATGATCCGCGGCCGGCCGACCAGTGTCATCGCCAGGTCGAGGCGGCGCTTCATACCGCCGGAGTACGTCATCGCCAGCTTCTTGCCGGCCTCGGCCAGGTCGAACTGCTCCAGCAGCTCGTCGGCCCGCTGCCGCGCCTCCCGCTTGCCGAGGTGGTACAGGTCGGCCATCAGGATCAGGTTCTCCCGGCCGGTCATCAGACCGTCGACCGCGGAGAACTGACCGGTGACGCCGATCGCGGCCCGGACCGCCTCCGGCTGCTTGCGCAGGTCGTGACCGGCCACCCGGATCTCGCCGGCGTCGGCGGTGTTCAGCGTGGCCAGGATCTGTACGACAGTGGTCTTGCCGGCGCCGTTCGGGCCGAGCAGGGAAAAGATGGTGCCTTCGGCAACATTCAGGTCGATGCCGTCGAGGACGAGTTTCTCGCCGTAGGACTTGCGCAGTCCGGTGACGTCGATCGCTGCTGACATGACTGGTCCTTGGGTGTTTTCGGGCAGGGGGAACCTGCCCCGGTGGCTGATGGGGTGATCAGGAGGAGGTTTCGGGCGTGTTCGCCCGCCCGGCCGGCCTGGTGGCTACGGTCGGTGCCGCGGTGACTTCAGTTGGGCAGTGGGTTCAGGTGGGGTGCGAGGTCAGATGTCGAGGTCCTCGACCGCCGGCTGGTTGGCAGCCTCCTCGACCAGCGCGTACAGGTCCTCGGGGATCAGGTCGCGGAGCTCGTCGACGGTCTCCACGACCTGCAGGGTGGCCTCGCCCTGCGCCATGCTCCAGGACTGGTCGGAGCTCCAGTTCCCGATCCAGGACCGCCAGCCGGTCAGGTACCGCTCGTCGTCCGCGTTGACGGTGAACTGGTTCCGCCGGTCCGCGTGCAGGACGAACTTCCCGGTCCGGCTGCGGTACACCTTGAAGGCCTCGTACCCGGTGTTGTTGGACCGGCCGCCCTCGGCCAGCAGTACGCCCGAGAACCGCTGTTTGCGGCCGGTGCCCCGGCCGACCCGGACGGTGATCTCGTCGTACCCCTCGAGCCGGCCTTCTTCCAGCTCGACGTACTTGCGCAGGGCGATCGAGATCGCCGAGGACAGGTTGCCGGCGAGCTCCTGCGCCTTCTTGTACAGCGGCAGGTCGTCGTCGGACACATAGATCGTCTTGTTCGGCATGGTGTCTCCTCCTACGTAGAACTATACGCACAGCTCTCCGCATATGTCTACGTAGATCTGTACGTAGACGTGAAGGCGTCGTTGGACGGTTGGTGAACGGTGTGGAAACTGGCCGGCTCAAACCTGAGTTATCCACAGATTCGGGGCAGTTTCACCGGATTTCTGTGGAGAAGTAAGGGCCAGGCTGGGGATAAGTCCCGGGAATCGGTGTGCACACCTGGGGATACAGGTGTGGATAACTGAGCAAACCCCTGGACATGGTCACAGGGGTTTGGTGGGTGAGGAGCTCGAGGGCCCCTCGGTTGTTCAGTTCGGAAGGGTGAGTGGGGTCAGACCCACTGGGTGGAGACGACGAAGCCGACCGCGATCAGGCCCATGCCGATCAGCAGGTTCCAGTTGCCCAGGTCGTTCATCACCGGGATGTCCTGGCCGGCTACGTAGAAGACGACCAGCCAAGCCAGCCCGAGCAGCCAGCAGGCCAGCATCAGCGGCGCCACCCACACCCGGGACTGGGTGCGCGGCTTCTTCGGCGTCTTCTCGGCCTTGACCTTGACCTTCTCGGCCTTCTTCGTTTTGCGACTGCTCGACTCGGGCACGACTGAACTCCTTGTAAGGACGGACGCATAAGCTAACCGTGTGGACCTGTGCCGGTCCGGTCCAGGGTTAGCGTAGTGCAGAGCAATGTGGAGATCACTCATGCGTAGGTTGGGGCGGAGGTTGAGGCGGATTTCGCTGTGGCGGGCGGTGGCGCCGCTGGCGTTGCTGTGTGCCGGCCTGCTGTTCGCGACCAGTGCCACCAACGCCCGTGGTACGGACCTGCGGCCCAGCCGTAACACTACGCTCGCCGGGCTGGTGGAGGAACAGAGCCGCCGCAGCGCAACCCTGGTCCGGCAGCACGCGGCGCTCACCCAGGACATCGAGAAGCTGCAGGCGCAGCAGGGGTCGATCGACCCGGCGCTGGCGAAGCGGCTGAAGGACCTGTCCGACGAGGTCGGCACCACGCCGGTCACCGGGCCGGGCCTGACCGTGACGCTGAAGGACGCGCCGCAGCAAGTGGTGAAGGACAATCCGGACGTCGACGCCGACTGGCTGGTGATCCACCAACAGGACATCCAGGCGGTGGTGAACGCGCTCTGGGCCGGTGGCGCGGACGCGATCTCGATCCAGAACCACCGGGTCATCTCCACCACCGGGATCAAGTGCGTCGGCAACTCGGTAGTACTGCACGGGGTGCCGTACCTCCCGCCGTACAAGATCACCGCGATCGGCGACCGGCGGAAGCTGCAGCAGGCGCTCGACGACTCGCAGTACATCGACAACCTGCAGGACTACGTGGTGAAGTTCCAGCTCGGGTACGACGTGCAGAACGAGTCCTCGATCGCCATGCCCGCGTACGAGGGCACCCTGGACCTGCAGAGCGCCACCGTCCCCGGCTTCGACCGCACCCCTTCGGTCAGCCCCACCGCCAGCGGGCGTTAGCTGTCACAATGGTTCGCATGCCGCGGATCCTTGTCGTCGACAACTACGACTCCTTCGTCTACAACCTGGTTCAGTACCTGCAGCAGTTGCAGGCTGACACCACGGTGTTGCGCAACGACGAGGTGACCCCGGAGCAGGCCGGCGCGTACGACGGTGTGCTGCTCTCCCCCGGCCCGGGTACGCCCGAAGAAGCCGGTGCGTGCGTGGACATCGTCAAGGAACAAGGCGGGAAGGTGCCGATCTTCGGCGTCTGCCTCGGCCTGCAGGCGATCGGCGTCGCGTACGGCGGGGTGGTCGGCCGCGCGGACGAGCTGCTGCACGGCAAAACCAGCCAGGTGTACCACGACGGCGCCGGCGTACTGGCCGGACTGCCATCGCCGTTCACCGCGACCCGGTATCACTCGCTCGCGATCACCCAGGACAGCGTGCCGAGCGAGTTGCAGGTGACGGCCCGGACCGACAAGGGCGTGATCATGGCTGCCCGGCATCACGAGCTCGCGGTCGAAGGCGTGCAGTTCCACCCGGAGTCGGTACTCACCGAGGGCGGTCACCGGATGCTCGCCAACTGGCTGACCCTTTGCGGCGACCCCGACGCGATCGCCCGCTCAGCCGGCCTCGCCCCGGTAGTCGGCCAACCGGTCGCCTAACCTCCCCAAACCGGTTCGGGGAGTGGCCGCGTAGTCCGCCCCAAACCGGTTTGGGGCGTTTTGCCCGCCCGAATCGGGCAGTCAGGCTCCCCAGTCTCGGCGGAAGTGCGCCCCGAAGCGGTTTGGGGCGCACTTCCGGTGGTGCCGAGGGGCGGTCAGCCGCCGATGGTGATGCCGGGTGACGTCGGACCGCCGCTGGGCTCCCCCGTCGGCTGGCCTGTCGGTCCGCCCGTCGGCGGCGGCGATTCCTGCTGGTGGTTGTTGATCGTCAGTGTGATCAACGTGCCCTTCGGCTGCTGCGTGCCGGCCGCCTTGCTCTGGGCGACGACTGTCTGGTCCGGCTTGGACGGATCGTCCACGGAGGTGTAGCCGACCCGGAAGCCGAGGGCCTTCAGCGCCGCCGTCGCGTCGTCCTGGGTCTGGGTGATGACGCTCGGCACCTCCACGTTCACCACGCCGCTGGACACCGTCAAGGTGAACTGGGTGCCAGGCGCGTACGAGCCGCTCGGGTCCGGGCTGACCTCGATCACGGTGCCCTTCCTCTGGTCGCTGTCCTTCTCGACCGTCTTGTCGCTGACCGTGAACTGGCCCTTCGCGTTCTCCAGCGTCCGCTTCGCCTTCGACTCGGACATGCCGATCACGTTCGGTACCGAGAAGGCACTCGGCCCGGCCGACACCACCACGTTCACGGTCGAGCCCTGGTCGGCCTCGGTACCGGACTCCGGCGTCTGGCTGATGATCGCGCCCTTACCGACCGTGTCGCTCTTCTGCGACGTGGAGGTGAGCTTCAGGCCCTTGGCGTCGAGCAGCGCGGTCGCCTCGGCCACCGACTTGCCGCTGAGGTCCGGGACGGCGACCTTGGCCGGTGTCGAGGTGGTCGCGCCACCACCGCCGGCCTTGGTGTCCTTGTTGTAGTGGTTGAACAGCGCGTACGCCCCGACGGCCACCGCGACGATCGCCAGCCCGAGCAGGAAGTAGGCCAGGCCACGGTTCCGCCGGGAGCGGTTGTCCTCGTCCTCTTCCAGGTCGTCCCCGCCCGGCGGCAGCAGGTCGTTACCGCTGGTCTGCCGGAACGCCTGGGTGGCCGCCGGCGCGACCGCGGTCGGCGCCATCGAACGGGTCTCCGCGACCGCCGCCATCGGCGCGGTCACCTGCTGACCGGCCAGCACCCGGTGGATGTCGGCGCGCATCTCGGAGGCGCTCTGGTACCGCTCCTCGCGGTTCTTCGCCAGCGCCTTCAGGACGACCGCGTCGACCTCCGGCGGAATGTCCGGGTCGAACGACGACGGCGGCAGCGGCTGCTCGCGGACATGCTGGTACGCGACCGACACCGGTGATTCGCCGACGAAGGGCGGCCGGCCGGTGAGCAGTTCGTACAGCAGGCAACCGGTCGAGTACAGGTCGGAGCGGGCGTCCACGGTCTCGCCGCGGGCCTGCTCCGGGGACAGGTACTGCGCGGTGCCGATCACGGCCGCGGTCTGGGTCATCGTCGAGGACGTGTCGGCGACCGCGCGGGCGATACCGAAGTCCATCACCTTGACCTGGCCCTGCGGGGTCAGCATCACGTTGCCGGGCTTGATGTCGCGGTGCACGATGCCGGCCCGATGGCTGTAGTCGAGCGCCTCGAGCACGCCGGAGGTGATCTCCAGCGCTCGCTCCGGCATGATCTTGCGGCCCTCGCGGATCAGGTCGCGCAATGTCTTACCGGTGACGAGCTCCATCACGATGTACGGGATGGTGACGCCGGAACCGTTCGGATCCGGCTCCTCGCCGGTGTCGTACACCGAAACGATGGTCGGGTGGTTCAGCGACGCGGCCGACTGTGCCTCCCGGCGGAACCGGGCCTGGAAGGTGGCGTCACTGGCCAGGTCGACCCGCAGCCGCTTGATCGCGACACTCCGGCCGAGCCGGTTGTCGACGCCCCTGCGGACCTCGGCCATGCCGCCGCGGCCGAGCGGTTCGCCTTCTTCGTACCGGCCGCCGACGAGACGTGCCTGCGATGTCATGACTCAGCCTTCCAACCTGTCCGTGGACCACACACAAAAAACACACTCAATTTGCCCACCGTAGCGGCCGCCACACGTGGATCCCCGTTGGAAAGACGCACTGTCACCGAATCATTCCGTATGGTGCTCATCGGCTGTTCACTGGCCCAGCACCGCCTCCATCACGCTTTTCGCGATCGGCGCGGCCAGCTTGCCGCCGGCGATGTCGTCGCGGGGAATGTTCGCCGACTCGATCAGCACCGCGACCGCGACCTTCGGGTCGTCGGCCGGCGCGAACGCGGTGAACCAGGCGAACGGCGGGCGGTCCTTCGAGGTCTGCGCGGTGCCGGTCTTGCCGGCCACCTGGACGCCCTTGATCTGGCCCGGCTTGCCGGTGCCGTTGTTGACGACGTCCAGCATCATCGCGGTCAGCTGGGACGCGACCTCCGGGGTGACCGCCTGGTGCAGCGACTCCGGCTTGGTCTCCGAGACCGTCTTCAGGTCCGGGGTCTTCACGCTCTGGACCAGGTACGGCTTCATCACCTCGCCCTTGTTCGCGATCCCGGCCGCGACCATCGCCATCTGCAGCGGCGTGGCCTGCACGTCGAACTGGCCGATCGCGGACTGCGCGGTCTGCGGTTCGTTCGGGTCGGCCGGGAACTGGCTGGTGGCGACGGCCGGCAGCTCGGTCAGCGGCCGGGCACCGAACCCGAACTTCGCCGCCTGCTCGCGGAGCGCGTCCGCGCCGAGGGCCATGCCGACCGTACCGAACGCGGTGTTGCACGAGTAACGCAGCGCGACCGTCAGCGTCGCGCTGTTGCTGCCGCCGCAGTTCTTGCCGTCCTCGTTCACCAGCGGGACGGTGGTCTGCGGCAGTGGCAGCTCGGCCGGCGAGTTCACCTTGCTGTCCGGCGTGTACTTCCCGCTGGACAGCGCGGCGGCCGCGGTCACCAGCTTGAACGTCGACCCCGGCGGGTACAGCTCCTGCACCGCGCGGTTGGACATCGGTTTTTCCTTCGCCGCGTTCAGGTTCTTCCAGGCCGTACCGACCTTGTTGCTGTCGTGCGCGGCGAGCAGGTTCGGGTCGTACGACGGGCGGCTGGCCATCGCCAGGATCTTGCCGGTCTTCGGCTCGATCGCCACCACCGCGCCGATCTTGCCGGCCAGTCCGTTGTACGCCGCCTGCTGTGCCGCCGCGTTCAGCGTCAGCGTCACGCTGCCGCCCTGCTGCGGCCGGTTGCTGATCACGTCGATGATCCGCCGGAACGCCATCGACGGATCCGAGCCGTTCAGCTCGGAGTTCATCGTCAGCTCGATCCCGCCCCGGCCGTACAGGTACGAGTAGAAGCCGGTCACCGGCGCGTACACCGGACCGGACGGGTACGTGCGCTGGAACTTGAACCGGTCGTTGACCGGGTCGCTCTTCGCGATCGGCGTGTTGCCGATCAGGATCGGGCCGCGGTTCACCGAGAACTGCGAGTCCCGGACCCGGTTGTTGTCGTTGCGCCCGTTGATCTCGTTCGACCGGAAGGCCTGCAGGTACGTCGAGTTGGCCATCAGCGCGAGCATCAGGATCATCGCCGCGACGGCCAGTCGTCGGATCGCCGAATTCACTGCTTCTGCACCGCCATCGCGATCGTTTCGTCGGACACTGGAGCGGCCGGGGTCTGCGGCCGCCGGGCCTGGTCACTGATCCGGAGCAGCAGCGCGATGATCGCCCAGTTCGCGACCAGGGACGTACCACCGAGGGCCATGAACGGGGTGGCCAGACCGGTCAGCGGGATCAGGCCGGTGACGCCGCCGACGATCACGAACACCTGCAGCGCGAACGACATCGCCAGACCGGTCGCGACCAGCTTGCCGAAGATGTCCCGGCAGCCGAGCGCGGTGCGCAGGCCGCGTTCGATGATCAGGGTGAAGATCAGCAGGATCGCGATCAGCCCGGTCAGCCCGAGCTCCTCGGCGAACGAGGAGATGATCATGTCGCTGTTCGCGTACATCGTCGCCTCGGGGTGACCCTGGCCGAGGCCACGGCCGAGGACACCGCCCCAGGCCTGACCCATCAGGCCGAGCTTGATCTGGCCGCCGTCGATCGCCCACGGGTCCAGCCAGTCGGTGATCCGCCGGTGTACGTGGCCGAAGGTCATGTACGCGAAGTACGCGCCGCCGACGAATAGTACGCCGCCGATGATCAGCCAGCCGGCCCGTTCGGTCGCGACGTACAGCAGGAACAGGAACAGGCCGAAGAACAGCAGCGAGGAGCCGAGGTCGCTCTCGAACACCAGCACGCCCAGGCTGGCCAGCCAGGCGATCAGGATCGGCCCGAGGTCGCGGGCCCGGGGCAGGTCCAGCCCGAGGAAGCGGCGGCCGGCCAGGGTCAGTACGTCCCGTTTCACCACCAGGTAGCCGGCGAAGAAGATGACCAGGGCGACCTTGGCGAACTCACCGGGCTGGAACGACATCTTGCCGATGCGAATCCAGATCGGCGCGCCGTTGACGTTCGCGCCGAGCCCCGGGACGAGCGGCAGCACCAGCAGGACCAGACCGCCCAGACCGAGCGTGTACGTGAACGCCTGCAGCCGGCGGTGGTCCCGGACCACCAGGATGACCACCACGAACAGCACGATGCCGACCGCGGTCCAGGTGATCTGCTGCGAGGCCGCTGCCGCCTTCGGCATTTTGCCCCTCGCCTCGGCGACGATCGCCAGCCCGAGGTCGATCCGATGGATCATCGCGACACCGAGACCGTTCAGCAGCACCGCGCAGGGCAGCAGCACCGGGTCCGCGTACGGCGCCCGGTACCGCAGTACCAGGTGCGCGATCAGCGCGAGCAGACCGATCCCGGCCGCGTAGTACCCGGTGCTGGCCGGGACGGAGTTCTGCACGGTGATGCCGATGTTCACGTACGCGCCGACCGAGACGGCGATCGCGATCACGAGCAGCAGCAGCTCCACCCCGCGCCTAGTACGCGGGATGATCTGGATAACGGACGTCGACGCGATACTCATCGGACTCCGTCACAGTCTTCGGGGTTCACCGACGGGCCTGTCGGCGTCGAACTGGCCGTCGTCGGCGGTGAGGTGGACACCGGCGGCTTCGAGACCGGCGGCGTGGTCACCGCCGGGGTGGTCGCCTTCGCGGTCGGTTTCGCGCTCGGCTTCGGGGTCGGCTTCAGCTTGGCGCACTCGGCCGCGGTCTGCTGCAGCTGGGCCACGATCGACCGGGCGCCGGCCAGACTTTCGGCCTGGATGTCGCCCTCGACCTGCTGACGGCTGTACGTCGGCAGCTTGTCGACGAGCAGCTGCTGCCGCTCGTACACCGAGGACAGTGAAATGCCGGGGATCTCCGCGTCGACGCCCTTGTAGATCGCCACGTAGTCGCCGTCGGTGCCCACGTAGTACTGCTTCTGGGTCCAGCTGTAGCCGAACCAGGCGCCACCACCGAGCAGCGCGAGGACGACGACCAGGACCGTGATCCTCCGCAACCACGGGAACCGCTTGGGCGGGCGCGGCGCGTACCGCAACTCCTCCGGGTCGACCGAGGTCCCGTGACCGCCGCCGCCGGAGCCGTCGGGGCCGCCGGCACGGACAGCGGCCGTCGGCTCACCACGCCCGGTGCTGCCCTGGGCGAGCTCCGCGGCGGCGCCGACCAACTGCGGCGCGATCCCGCTGGCCGGCTCGGTCTCGACGACATCCGCGACCACGCAGGTCACGTTGTCGTTCGAACCCGCTTCCAGCGCGTGCGTGATCAGCTCGACCACGACCGAGTCCGGCGTACCGCTCGCCATCGACGCCGCGATCACATCGTTGCTGACGTAGTCGGGCAGGCCGTCGCTGCACAGCATCAGCCGGTCGCCGGCCTGGACGTCGAGCATCTCCAGGTCCGGGTCGGAGTCGGGGCGGCCGTCCAGCACCCGGAGGATCAGGTTCCGGTGCGGGTGACTGAAGGCCTCCTCCTGGGAGATCCGGCCCTCGTCGACCAGCGACTGGACGAAAGTGTGGTCGTGGCTGAGCTGGAACAGCTGCCCGTCGCGCATCCGGTACGCCCGGGAGTCGCCGAGGTGCGCCAGCCCGAGCTGCTTGCCGTCGAACATCAGCGCGGTCACGGTCGAACCCATGCCCTCGCGCTCGGGGTCCTCCTCGACCAGCTCCGAGAGCCGCTCGTTGGCCCGGTGCACGGCGCCGGCCAGTGCCTCGATCATGTCCTCGCCGCCGATGTCGGCGGTGTCCAGCCGCCGGATCACCTGGACCGCCGCCGCGCTGGCCACCTCACCGGCCGCGGCGCCGCCCATTCCGTCGGCGAGCAGCAGCAGGTGCGGACCGGCGTACGCCGAATCCTCGTTGTTGCGGCGCACGCGTCCGACGTCGGACAGTGTGGCGTAGTCGAGCGACAGGGTCATCGAGGCAGGCCTACTTCGCGATGTTCAGCGTCGTCCGGCCGATTCGGATCGAACCGCCGATCTCGGCCGGGACCGGGCGGGTGACCCGCTGGCCGTCAAGGTACGTGCCGTTGGTGGAGCCGAGATCCTCGACCCACCACTGGCCCTCGGACAGGAACAACCGGGCGTGCCGGGTGGACGAGTAGTCGTCGTCCAGCCGGATCTGGCAGTCCGACCCACGGCCGATGATCACCGGCTCGTCCGCCAGCGAGGCGCCGACACCGGCCTGCGGGCCGTCCGCGATCGTCACCGAGGCGGGCAGGCCCTTGCGCTTCTTCGCCGGTTTGGTGGGCTTCGGGGTCCGGGTGACGGCGGGCGCGGCCGGTGCCGCGGCCCGGCTGTCCACCTTCGCGCCGAACAGGTCGGACCTGATCACGGACAGCACCGCGAGGACGAACATCCACAACAGGGCCAGGAACCCCAGTTTGATCAGGGTCAGGGTCAGTTCCGACATGGAAGGTCAGTCACCACCCGCTGCTCGGCGGCTGGGCCATCGGCTCGTCCGCGAGACGCAGCGTCATGGTCGTGTTGCCGATCCGGACGGTCGAGCCGTCGACCAGCTCGGCCTCCGCGCTCCGGCGGCCGTTCACCAGCGTGCCGTTGGTCGAACCGAGGTCGACCAGCACCACCCGGATACCGCCCGGGCCCTCCGGCATCAGCCGGATCTCGGCATGCCGCCGGGACACGCCCGGGTCGTTGATCTGGATGTCCGCGTCGGTGCCCCGGCCGAGCACCACGCCCGGCGGGTTCACCGGCCGGCGGCGGCCGTTCACCTCCAGCATCACCTGGGGGTGGCCGCGGCGCGGCGAGGGCTGCTGCGGCTGGCGCGGAGGCGGGCTCTGCACGACCGGCTCGTTGGGCGGCACGTAGGGCTCCTGCTGGTAGGGCTGGGGCTCGGGCTGCTGATAGCCGGCCGGCCGCCGCTGGGGCGTACCGACCGTCTCACTGACCACCCGGAACTTACCGGTCGGCAGCTCCTCGTGCTGGACCAACTCGATGTCGATCGGCCCGGAGAAGGTGTACCGCTGGATGTCGGCGTGGTCGCGGAGCTCGTTCGCCAGCTCGTGGTTCAGGGTCCGGCCGTAGGCGTTCAGCCGCTCGAAATCGTCCGGACCGAGCTCGATGGTGAAGTGATTCGGCACCAGCCGCCGGTCCCTGGACAGGATCCGGGCAGTGTTGTCGATCTCACGCTTGAGTGCCGCGGCCAGCTCGATCGGCTCGACATCACCCTTGAAAGCGCGCGCGAAGACACCGCTCACAATGCCTTCCAGGCGTCGCTCGAAGCGCTGCAGCGGTCGCACGCCTCCTCCTCCACGGTCGGTACGCGGTACTCGGTCCATCACATCCACCGGTCGTGGCGGACACACCGGGTACGACGATCGATCGTATCGGGAGGTTCGACCCAACCCGCAATGTGAAGCTCCGGCGAAACCCGTGCTACTGTTTCTCCTCGTCGCCAGGACAGCATCTCAGGCGGCAGCGCGCGGGTGGCGGAATAGGCAGACGCGCACGGTTCAGGTCCGTGTGCCCGAAAGGGCGTGGGGGTTCAACTCCCCCCTCGCGCACAAGCAAGTCCCGGTCGACAACGACCGGGACTTTTGCGTTCCCCCCACATTTCCTCCTTTCGGATGAGATCGCCGGCGTTGGCCGGTGCTGGGCACCCTCTGTTACGATGGCGTCATCAACACCGGCCCCGCTGCTAGTCGATATCGGCTGCAAGGGCCGGTTTTCTTTTGGAGCGTCCGCCCGTGCCCGTCCCTTACACCAAGCCTCATCTGCGGTACGAGGACCAGCTGAAGCTCCTGCGCGGCCGCGGGCTGGAGATCGGGGACGAAGCCGCCGCGCTTCGCCTGCTGCAAGCCGTCGGTTACTACCGGTTGTCGGCGTACGTCTACCCGTTCCGCGAGCTGCTTCCGCCGGATCGGCAGGCCGTCGCCACCCCCGCGCACTACCGGTCCGAGACCATCGTGCCCGGCACGACCTTCGCGCAGATTGCGAGCCTCTGGCGGTTCGACCGGTTGCTGCGGTTGCTGGTGCTCGACGCCGTCGAGACCGTGGAGGTGGGCCTCCGGACGAAGATCGCGTACGTTCTCGGCGAACGGGATCCGTTCGGGCACCTGCGGGTGGCGTCGCTCGACGCGGCCGCCTGTAATCAGGCGCACTCCCGGGTTCGTGCCGTCGGCGAGACTCGGCACCAGGTCTGGCTACGCAACTACCAGCGGTCGGTTCGTGACGCGTCTCGCGAGGATTTCGTCCGCCACAATCTCCACAAGTACGACGAACTCCCGGTCTGGATCGCCGTCGAGCTCTTGACCTTCGGTGCGCTGGTGCGGCTGTTCAACCTGATGCGTCCGGAGGACCGGACGGTCATCGCCCGTGAACTGGGGATCAAAGGCGGCGGACTGGCGGGGAGCTGGCTGGAGGCGATCAACTACCTGCGGAACGTCGCCGCCCATCACGCCCGCCTCTGGAACCGGTCGATGACGTACAAGGTGCGGCGATTCAATCGACACCAGGTGGGGTCGGGGCTGGCGCATTTGGCGGGCACGGTTCCGACGGACAAGGTCTACTCGAGCCTCGCGATCACCGCGTACCTCCTGGGTTCGCTCGGATCGGACAGCAACTGGCCGGGTTCAGTGCTGGACCATGTCCGCCAGTTCCCGCTCGCGCCCGGTTTGTCGCCGATCGAGAGCATGGGATTCCCGGCGGCCTGGGACGGGCAACCTCTCTGGGCCGCCGTCGGTCGACCGGTGTAGGCAGTGTCCGGACTGGACCGGATTGGGTGGCTGGCCTGATGGGGGATGGGGTGGGTCAGCCGGACGGGTGACGTCTGGGGCGGGGGGTTGGTGACAGAGTTCGGGGTATGGGCGAAGCACTCGAGCTTGATGGGCTGACCAAGGTTTTCGGGGCGCAGCGGGCGGTTGACGGGTTGAGTTTGAGTGTTCCGGCGGGGTCGTTCTTCGGGATGCTGGGGCCGAACGGCGCCGGGAAGACGACGTCGCTGTCGATGGCGGTCGGGCTGTTGCGGCCGGACGCGGGGACGGCGCGGATCTTCGGCGCCGACGTCTGGCGGGAGCCGGCCAAGGCCAAGGCGCTGGTCGGCGTACTGCCGGACGGGCTCGGGATGCCGGAGCGGCTGACCGGCCGGGAGGTGCTGACCTATCTCGGCCTGTTGCGCGGGATTCCGGAAGCCGAGGTGAGGGCGCGGGCGGCCGAGCTGCTGGAGGTGCTGGAGCTCGATCACGAGGACGACAAGCAGGTGATCGGCTACTCGACCGGCATGCGGAAGAAGCTCGGGCTCGCGGTCGCGTTGCTGCACGCGCCGCGGCTGCTGGTGCTGGACGAGCCGTTCGAGGCGGTCGATCCGGTGTCGGCGGCAACCATCCGGACGATCCTGCACCGGTTCATCGCCGGTGGCGGGTCAGTGGTGATGTCCAGTCACGTGATGGCGCTGGTCGAGCAGCTCTGTGACCGGGTGGCGGTCGTCGCGGACGGAAAGGTAGTTGCCTCGGGCACCGTTTCGGAGGTACGCGCCGGCGGCAGCCTGGAGGACGCGTTCGTGGCGCTGGTCGGTGCCTCGACGAAGGGCGCGGAGGGGCTGACATGGCTCTCGCGCTGACGTACGAGACGTCGCGCACGCTGGTCCGGATGCGGCTGGCGTCGTTCCGGCACGCGTTGCGGGACCAGCTGCGCCGATCCTGGATCATCACCGGCGCGTTCATCGGCCTGGTACTCGCGGGTGGCACGATCTGGCTCGCCGCACGGGGCGAGCAGGACGTGCTGGTGGTCGTGCTCGCGCTCTGGATGCTCGGCTGGGTGGTCGGCCCGTTGTTCGCGGGCGGTGGCGACGAGACGCTCAAGCCGGAGTACTTCACGATGCTCCCGCTGTCGCCGCGCACGCTCTCCAGCGGTCTGCTGGTGGCGGCGCTCGCTGGTGTCGCGCCGGTGATCAGCCTGATCGCCCTGGTCAGTCTGGTGATCCTGGGTGGTCAGCTCAGCGTCGTTGCGGCACTGGTCGCGGTGCCGGCCTTGCTGCTGCAGCTGTTCTGCTTCGTCCTGGCGTCCCGGCTGGCCGTGGCGGTGTACGGCGTGCTGCTCCAGGCGCGTGCCGGTGCGGTGATCGCGGCGCTGGTCAACGCGTTCATCCTCGCCTTCGCCGCGCAGGGGTGGGCGTTGATCGCGGCGTTCGTTTCGACCGACGTACAAGGCACGATCGCGAAGGCGGCCCGGTTCGCGCCGTCTGGTTGGGGTTTCACGGCGGTGGAGGCGGCCGGACGCGGCGACTGGCTCCAGCTCCTCGCCGCGCTTGCTGGGCTCGCGGTGCTCGCCTTGGTGATGCTGCTGGTCTGGTCAGCCCTGCTGGTACGCCGGACAACAGCCAACCGGGCAGGTCGTACCCCCAGGCGACAGCTGACTGCAAGCACCGCGGAGGGCGCCGCCGCCGCGAAGGAACTGCGCTCCTGGACCAGAGACCTGCTGTACGGACACCGGGCCGTGTTCGCGATCGCCTACGGGCTGTTCTTCTGTCTGATGCCACTGGCGATCGGACTGAAGTCAATGCTCCCGTGGGCCGGCCCCGCGGCAGTGATCATGGCCGGCTCGATGAGCTGCAACCTGTACGGCGCGGACGGCACGGCGCTGTGGACGACCGTGATGACGCCTGGCGCGAGCCGTCCGGATGTACGCGCCAGGCAGCGCGCGTTCTTGCTGGCGTTCGGCCCGGTGACGCTGGCGATCACCGTGGTACTCACCTGGTGGTCGGGCGTCGCCAGTGCGTGGCCGCTCGTACTGAGCGTGCTGCCCGCGCTGCTCGGTGGTGCGGCCGGTCTGATCGTCGCGTGCTCGGTGTACTCCGCCGTACCGACAACTGACGCGCACAAGCGATCCGGGAACCCGCTCAACACGGGTGAGAACGAGGGCGAAACGATGGGCATCGTCTACGTGATGCTGATCGCCGTGGCGACCTCCTGTGCCCCGGCACTGATCGTCGCGCTCTACACCGGCTGGTGGGGCGTACCGGTCGGGCTACTGTCCGGCGCGCTGTTCTGGTGGTACTTCGGCCGGGTCACCGCCCGGCGTCTCGAGCAGAAGGGTCCTGAGCTCCTCACCCTGCTCAGGCATGGCAGATCGCCCGCGGAGCAGGCCAAGAAGACTGCAGGGCTCGATGCGTTGCCCAAGTGGCGGCGCACCCTGGCCGGCTTCTGCCTGGGGTTCGGCGCGATCCCGTTGATCCCACAGTCGGTTGTGCCGCTGGTCATCAAGCTCACCGGCAGCAACAGCAGCAAGTCCTGGTTCCTGGCCCTCTACCAGGAGGGCGCGTGGCAGTGGGTGGTGATCGTACTGATGGGCGCGCTCGGCCTGTCCATGTACGCGTTCGGCGGACTCACTTACTACTACGCGAGGAAGCACGCTCCGGGTGCGTCTGTCGCGGTAGGCGCAGCGTAGGCGAGCCGCGGTGCCGGGCGTTCGGGGCGACGGTGCGGGCGATGGTGCGGTGGTTGCGCAGCATCCAGATGGCAACCGCGGCCGCGGCAATCAGTCCGGCGATGCCGGCGTAGTCGGTGACGCTCATCATTGGTTCTCTCTCCCGGGGCGGTGGGCCGTTCGGTGGCCGTGCGGTGGGTGCGGCGGCGAGTTCCGCTGACGTTCGGTCGGGAAAGTGACGGGTCCTCAGCCTTGCCGTGATGGCTGATTGGTGCCGTGGCTGATCAGTGCCAGTTGGAAAGCGCTCGCTTCCTGATCGGTAAGGCTGTTAGGTGGTGCCCGGAGGTGGGGCGGATGCAGGACGGTTCGTTGCTCGACGCGCGCGAGGAGCAGACCTATCGGCTGCTGGTCGGCCTGTCCGCCGCGCGGGCCGCCGAGCTCGCCGAGGTGGCCGAGCTGGCGCCGCACGAGGCCGCCGAGGTGCTGCAGCGGTTGCAGGCGAAGGGGCTGGTCACGGTCCAGCCGGCCGACGAGCCGGTGTTCCGGCCGCTGCCGCCGGACGTCGCTCTGGGGACCACGCTGCTGCGCCGGCAGGAGTCGCTGGAGGCCGCCCGGAAGACGGTCGCCGCGCTCAGCGAGGAGTTCCGGGCCAGCGCGAGCCGTCGCGACGCGCACCACCTGGTCGAGGTGATCGTCGGCGCCACCACGCTCCGCGAGCGGCTCCGCGACCTGCAGAACGCGGCCCGCGAGGAGATCCTCTGGTTCTGCCGGGCGAACCCGATGGCGATGAAAGGTGCCGAGAACACCGAGGAGTACGGCGCCCTGTCGCGCGGCGTCCGGTACCGGGCGATCTACGAGCGCGCGCTGGTCGAGACACCCGGTGAGCTGGACTCGATCGCCGAAGGAGTCAGCTGGGGCGAAGAGGCGCGGGTACTGCCGACGCTGCCGGTACGGATCGCGATCGTCGACCGGTCCACAGCGATCTGCCCGCTGGTCCGCGATGACGAGCCGGAGCTCGGTGAACCGTCCGCGGCGATCATCAGCCGTGGTCAGCTGCTTGACGCGCTGCTGGCGCTGTTCGAGAGCTACTGGGAAGCGGCGACACCAGTGCGGCTCCAGCCGGACCAGACGCAGACAGTGGATGGGCTGGACGACTCGGAGCGGTTGTTGCTGTCCCTGCTGGTGGCTGGGGTTCCGGACAAGTCCATAGCCACCCAGCTGGGCATCAGTCGGCGTACGGTGCAACGGCGGCTGGACCGGCTGATGGCCATGGCCGGCGTGGACACCCGGACCGGACTCTCCTTTCAAGCTGCCAAACGCAACTGGCTGTAAGTGGGCCGGCGCCGGAGCGCCGGCCCACAGAGATCAGCGAACGCCGTACGCGCGGATCACCGTCTGGGTGATGCTTGCGCTACCGCTCTTCGCCGTCACCTTCAGCGAGACCGTGTCGTGCGCGTTGGGTACTACAGCCACGTAGTGCCCCAGTGCACCGACCACAGCCAGCCGCTTCCAGGTCTTGCCTTCGTCGAACGACGCCCAGGCCTGCAGTGAGCTCGCACGAGGCGATTCGAAGCCGACAACATGCGTACGCGTGCTGACCCGGCCAGTCAGATCAACCGGCACCTTGTAGTCGACCTGCTGCAGTGCCAGCGGTACCGCCTTGTCATCCGGCTGTTTGGCTGACCGGAACTCCCAGGAGGTGTCCGTGCGCGTACCCCAGTTCCACTCCCCTTCGCTGTCGATGCGTTCGGTCGACAGATCCAGCTTGTACGCCGCGTCGCCGCTGGACGTGATCACGTCCGCCCAGCCGTTCGGCAGCTCCGCGACGACCTTGCCGTCGCGGGACAGCTTCGCCGACGACGAGGTGGTCTCGCCGCGGGTGTAGTGCCCGGACGCGTCGACGAAGTTCGGGATCCGGAGCGACAGCCGGTCACCGGTACGAGTGGACGGTATGCCAGGCGCGGCGGCCGGACGGACCACCGGCGCGAACCACGTCTCGTCCGACTTACCGGATCGGTAGCTGGTGGGCACGGACGTCATGCCACCGTTCAGCGGGTTCATCGTGTCCCACGTGTACAAGTGGTGCACCCGGTGCTGCCAGAGCGAGTCGCCAGAGGTCACCCACTCCTCACGGACCTTCGGAGTCTCGACGAACCGCTGGGAGTCGTTCCATGAGTACTCCTGCCACGGACGCCAGCCGAAGCGCTGCTCCTTCGCCCAGTTGAAGCCACCGTTGTCCGCGTACCGGGTGGTGATGCGCTGGCTGTTCGCTGCCGTCACCTTGTAGTTGATCTTCGGCGGGATGAACCCGGTGGAGACCTGCTGTACGTCGTACAAGTACGGGCTGGAGGTCGTCAGGGTCAGATCGATCGACGTCTTGCCGCGCCGGACCCGATCGGTCAGCTTCTGGCCGTCCTTGAACGTGGTGACCATCGCCGGAATCGGCTCCCGGTCACCGATCGGTCGCCAGACCGTCCACGCGGTCCAGTCGGCCGGGCGGACCAGGATGACCGCCGCGGCACCGGCATCGGCTGCTGCCTTGATCTGCTCCTCTTCGCTGTCGGAGTCCAGTACGACGACCGCGCCCTTCGCCTGCTGCAGCGAGGTGACGAGCGGGAACCGCTTCTTACCTTCGTACGACGGCGACCGGTGCAGCAGATTGATGTCCAGCGGACCGGACACTCCCGGAATCGACGCCTGCACCATCGGCGCGACCAGCTGCCAGCGGGACGAGAACTCGAAGCTGCCGTCCTTGACCGGCTTGGTCGGCGTCACGTTGACCTGCTGGACCGTGCTGAAGTGCATCACACCGTGACTGATCGAGCGGCCGTTGCCGTACACGCGGTGCACGTAGTAGCTCAGCACTGCCTGCTGCTCGGAGGGTTTCGGCGTCTCGATGCTGATCGGCACCGCCTTGCGGGCGTCGATGACGATCTCGGTGTCCTTGGTGATCTGGACGTTCGGATCGGTGAACAGGCTGGCCTGCTCGTCCTGCGGATCGTTGTGCTCCACCAGCGAGTGGAGCAGGTACGTACCCTCCTCCACCTCGGCGGTGTACGAAGAGCCGTTCCGGATCCAGGCGAGTACGTCGGAACGTGAGTTGTCGCCGTACAACGAGACGACCGGTGAGCCGGTGGGCTTGCCGTCCAGACTGACTGCCCGGAGCGTCACCTTGTGCATTGGGCCGGACCGGAGCGCGCCGACGGCGGTGTGTGTGACGACACCATCGGGGCCGGTGGCAACGATCCAGCCGCTGTACTGGCCGCGGCCGAGTTTCGCCGGGTCCAGCGACAGGGCGACGTCGGCGGCGCCGTTGGCCGGGACCGTGACGGTCGCGGGCAGACCGAAGCCGGTGGCCGGCTTCTTGTCATCCAGGTTCGTGACCTGGACGGACAGGTTCAGCGTGATCGCGTTGCCGGAGTCGTTCCGGTAGGTGATGGTCCGCGTACCCGCCTCGGCGGTCTGCGTACCGAAGTCGGCGACGCCGCTGGCCGTCACCTTCTGAGCAACCGCGCGAGTCAGGTCGACGCGGCCCGCACCCTGCGCGTACACGGTCTGGTCCGGCTGTGTCTTCGCGGTACTGACCAGCGCGTTCTTCAGCTGGTCGGCCTTCCAGTCCGGGTGCTGCTGCGCGAGCAGGACGGCAGCGCCGGCCACGTGCGGCGCGGCCATCGACGTACCGGACGCGGCGGTGTAGAGCTGGTCGACCGGGTCACCCATGTCCGTGCCGGACGCGCGGGCCGCGATGATGCCCACGCCCGGCGCGGTGATCTCCGGCTTCAGCCCGGAGTCGCCGAGGCGCGGGCCGCGGCTGGAGAAGTCGGCGAGCTTGTCCTCGCGGTCCACCGCTCCGACCGTCAGGGCCGACGCCGCGGCACCTGGCGTACCGACCGACTCGTCCTGGCCTTCATTGCCGGCCGAGACGACGAACAAGGTGCCGGTCTGGGCGGTGATGTCGTTCACCGCCTGGCTGAGCGGGTCGGTGCCGTCGGTCGCCTCACCGCCGAGGCTCATGTTGACCACCTTGGCGCCTTCGGCGGCGGCCCACTCCATCCCGGCGATGATCCAGGAGTCGTAGCCGTAACCGTCGTCGCCGAGCACCTTGCCGACCAGCAGGTCAGCCTTCGGCGCGACGCCCTTGCGAGTACCGCCGGCTCCCGCGCCAGTACCGGCGATCGTCGCGGCGACGTGGGTGCCGTGACCGAAGTGGTCCTCGGTGCCGCTCGGGCTGCCGGAGAAGTCCTGACTCTCCTTGACCTTGCCGGTCAGGTCCGGGTGGGTCGCGTCCACGCCGGTGTCGAGGACGGCGACCTCGACGCCCGTGCCCTCGTACCCGGCCTTCCACGCGTCCGGCGCGCCGATCTGCGGCACGCTCTTGTCCAGTACCGGGCGGATCTTCCCGTCCAGCCAGATCTTGCTGATGCCGCTGCTCAGCGCGCTGACGCCGGAGCTGGGCTGCAGCGACTTCCACAGCTGCGGCAGCTGGTCCTTCGCCGCGTCGACGGCCCGGCCGTTGATGGACGGGAGCTGGCGGGTGGTCGTCGTGCCCGCGAGGGCCTGGGCGCTGTGTACGCCGGGGGTGTCCTTGACGATCAGCGGGAGTTGCCGGGCGGCCGAGTCGCCGTACCCGTCCGCGATCAGCTCGTCGACGTCGAACAGGTTCACGTCCAGGACACCGGTGGAGATGTACGGCACGGCGTCGCTCGGCAGCACCCGGAGGCCGCCGTCGGCCTCGACGGTGTGGAACGACACCCCTTCGCGGCCGGCGGCCGGGCGGACAGTGGCGGCCTTCTTGCCGCCGCCCGCGTCGGTCACCTCGACGACATCTCCGGTGATCAGCGTGACCACGGACGTCGCGCTGGTGCCGAGGCTGCCGGCCGGTGGCCGGGGTGGTGGCGCCGCGGCGGACGGGATCACCGTCGCCGCGCCGAGAGCAAGCACCGCCGCGGTGGTGAGCGCGACGATACGACTGGGGGAGGACATAGGCGGATTCTCCTTCGACCGGCTGGGGCAAGCCTTTCGAGAGAGTTTGCAATCCCGTCACGGGATTACCCCTTGTCCATCGCTGCCGTCCCTGGGACATGGCGCAACCGCGCCATACTGAGGGACAGTCCAGCCGCGGAGGCGCCCATGACTCAGCAAGTTCTGCGTAGGTGGGGTTGGATCGGCACATTCCTGATCGGCGGGGGTCTGTATCTCGCCGTCCTGGTCGTGCTGACCGACACCGGGAATCCGAATCTGTTCCCGACGATGATCCTGCTCGGCGCGCTGGTGGTCCCGCTGACGTTCGTGACGTTCGCGGCCGGGCGGTCCGGGCGGTGGCTGATCGACGGGCCGACGCTCGGCGGGTGCCTGCTGTTCGGCGGCGTGGTCGGGGTGGTCGTCGCGGGCCTGCTCGAGTACGACGCGATGCGCGGGCTCGGTACGTTGCCGATGCTCGGGGTCGGGCTGATCGAGGAGGCCGCCAAGCTGGTCGTACCGGCTGTCCTGGTGGTGTTCTTCGGACACCGCTACCGGATGTCGGTCGGGCGCGGGATCGTGATCGGGATCGCGGTCGGCACCGGGTTCGCGGTGCTCGAGACGATGGGGTACGCGTTCGTCGCGCTGCTCCAGTCGGGTGGAAACGTGGGTGCGGCCGAGCAGACGCTGTTCATCCGCGGTCTGCTCTCGCCGGCCGGGCATGCGGCCTGGACCGGTTTGACTTGTTGGGGTCTGTGGCGGTTCGTGATGCGGCCGACCGGCAAGCGATTCGCCGGTTTCCTCGGCATGTACGCCCTCGCCGTCGCCCTGCACACCACCTGGGACGGCATCGGCGGCCGGGTCACGTACGCGGTGGTCGGTGCGATCTCGATCGGTCTGTTGCTGATCGGCCTGAAACGCGCGCAACGCGTGGAGGTGGGCCAGGCCTGAACCGCTGTGCTGTCAAGCATCGGTCTGGAGGCTGAGATGGCTCGAACGACCCATGGACATTGCGTGCCGGAGTGAGTACGGTCCGTAAACGGCGTCCGCACCACGCCAGCTCGGTCGGTGAGGTGCTGCCCGCCAGTGGCACCTCGCTGGTGGGTGGGCAGAGCAGGCTGTGGCGACGCGTCATGGCCTGATGGGGGCCCATCCACCCAGGTGGGGCGATGAACGACACTCACTCGTTCACCGCCCCACCGGCTCAACTCTCCGCGCTCAACTCCCCGCGCTCAACTCTCCGGGCTCGACTCTTCACGCGGTGTTCGCGATCCGGATGTTCGTCGGCCCGGCTTGCTGGGCAGACTGACCACAGTCCGGTCCCCAACCGCCCCTGGGAGTACCCGTGTCCCGATTCCTCCGTCCCGCGTTGCTTGTCACCGTGGTGCTCGCGCTGCTCGGCTTCGGCAGCACGCCGTCCAGCGCCGCCACGTCCATCACGGTCGCCACCGCGATCGGCCGCCAGGACAGCTCCACCGCGTCCGTCACCGGGTACGTGGTCGGTCAGCCGACCGCCACCAGCACGGTTGTCCGCGGCAACTTCCCGAACGACTACGCGCTGGCGCTCGCCGATTCGGCCACCCAGACGAGTACGTCGTCGATGCTGTACGTGCAGATCCCAACCGCCTTCCGCGCGGCGTACGGGCTGCAGAGCAATCCTGGTCTGCTCGGCAAGCAGATCACCGTCACCGGCACGCTGGCCGCGTACTTCACGCACCCTGGGCTGAAGAACGCGACTGCCTTCACCGGCGGCGGAGGCAGTACGGACCCCGGTGATCCTGGCGACTACTACGCCGGTGCCGCGGGGAAGACCGGTGCGGAGTTGAAGGCCGCGCTGCACACGATCATCTCGCAGCAGACCAAGCTCACGTACGACCAGGTGTGGGACGCGCTGAAGGTCACCGACCAGGACCCGAACAACAGCAACAACGTGATCGAGATCTACTCCGGCCGCTCGATCCCGAAGAGCAGCCAGGGCGGTGGCGTCGACGACTGGAACCGCGAGCACGTCTGGGCCAAGTCACACGGCGACTTCGGTACGGCGACCGGCCCGGGTACCGACGTACACCATCTCCGGCCCGAGGACGTGTCGGTCAACTCGGCCCGCGGCAACCTCGACTTCGACAACGGCGGTACGGCGGTTGCCCAGTGCACCGGTTGCACCGCGGACGCGGACTCGTTCGCGCCACGCCCGGCCGTCCGCGGCGACGTCGCCCGGATGATCTTCTACATGGCCGTCCGGTACGAGGGCGGCGACGGCTTCGCGAACCTGGAACTGAACAACTCGGTCGGCAACGGCACCGCCCCGTACATCGGGAAACTGTCGGTACTGAAGGCCTGGGCCGCGGGCGACCCGCCGGACGCGTTCGAGAAGAACCGCAACGAGGTCATCTACTCCCAGTTCCAGCACAACCGGAACCCGTTCATCGACCACCCGGAGTGGATCAACTCCATCTGGCCCTAACCCCACCCCGACTCTAACCCCACCCCGGCCCCTGCCCCACCCGCCGGCCGGTCGCCATTTCAGGGGTGAACCCCTGAGCCTGCCCCTTCACCTCCCGCATGCGGGAGGTGAAGGGGCAGGTTGCGAGGTTAACCACCCAAATGACGGTGAGCGGGACGGCGGGGGTTAGCGGTTGGGTTGGAGGTTGGCGGGGATGGCGTGGTGGGTTGGGCGGCGGTCGGTTGGGCGGGTGGTGGCCGGCTGGGGGGTGTGCGGTACGCCGTGCTGGGCCGCCGCCGGCCGGGTGGCGGTGGGGTGCGCGATGCCTGTCTGGGCGGTGTTGACGCCGAGGCGGGTCTGGACCCAGTCGCGGAACCCGGGGTCGGCGACGCGGATCTGGTGACCGGTGCGGGTCAGCAGGCCGCGCGACACCAGCTTCTGGGTCGCCTCGTCCAGTGACCACCGGTCCGGCGTCTCGGACCGGGCCGGAATCTCGATCCCGCGCGCACCGTGGGACGCGGTCCTGGCCAGGACCTGCTTCTCGGCCGGCGAGCAGTTGTGCCAGGCCGCGTTGTACAGCGCCTGGGACTGCGCGTTCAGCTTCGCGGTCGCGGCGGCGGCGACGTCCACGGTGATACCGACGCCGGGGTCGGCCAGCTCGAGTGCCGCGCCGGCCAGCGTCCGCAGCCGGGTCGGAATACCGTTCGCGGCCTCGATCAAGGAGTCCACCGCCGCGGCTTCGTACTTGATCCCGGCCTGCTCCAGCGGAAAGGTGAGTGCCTCCCGGAGCTGGTCCGGACTCAGCGGCTGCAGCCGCCGGACGTCGAACTCGGCAACTTCGTTGGTTTCCTTGCCGTTGCGCCCACCGGAGGCCTCGAGCAGCCGGGAGGTCGCCTCCTCACCGCCGGCCGCGATCAGGAACATCGGCTGCCGCTGCTCCCTCAGGTGCGAGGACAACTCGGTGAGCGCGATCAGGTCGTCCTTCGAGGCGGCGTCCAGGTTGTCGACCATCATCAGGATCGGCTTCCCCTCCGGACCGGCCATCGCGCCGAACTGCGCGGCCACCTCGTTCAGCGTCGTCCCCACCGAGTCCTTGGTGACGCCTTCCCAGGCGGTGTGCACGCCGACCTTCGGACCGGGAGACATGCCGAACCGGACCTGGGCGGTGTTCATCGAGTTCCTGGTCCGGACCGCCAGCCGGTTCAGCAGCGCCTTCAGGTCCTTCACCTGGCCACTCGGGAAACGCTGCTTGATCGCGTCCATCTCGCCGCGGACGGCGCGGATCACCCGGGCCTCCAGCGACTCCCGCCGGGACGCGTCCAGCCGGATCGTGATCCAGCCCTGCCGGTCGGCCAGCGCCTTGGTCCGGGTCAGCTCCTGGCTGGTCCCCATGCCGGGCGGGCCGGTGAAGAGGACCGACGTACCGCGCGGCAGCCGCTGGTCGAGCGAGATGGGCCGGCCGCTCTGGTCGACCCGGTCGACCTGGCGGACGAGGCTCCGGGAGGTACCGAACACCTGGTTCACCAGCGCCCGGTCGCCGGTCGGGTGCGCCGGCGCGAGCGCGGGCTGCCCGCGGAGCTGTTCCAGCCGGCCGGGCTCGACGTCCAGCACCGGTGTCTGCCCGAGGTACTCGTTCAGCCAGTCCTGGAATCCCTCGTCGGGGATCGTGACGTACTGGCCGGGATGGTCGCGGAGCAGGCCCCGCGCCACCAGTTGCTGCCGGGCCTCGTCGATCGCGGGCCACCGGTCGTCGCCGGCCGCCGCCATGTCGGCCGGCATGTACAGCCCGTTCGGTCCCTGGGCCGCGACCCGGGCGAGCAGATCCTTCTGCTCGTGGCTGGTGGTCTTCTGATTCCACGCGCCCTGGTACCACTCCGCGGCGTCGGCGTAGACCCCGAGGGTCGCCATGGTGCCGGCGGTGCCGGTGATACCGAGCACCGGATCACGGAAGCCAAGGGCGGCCTCGCTGAGCATCCGGAGCCGGGCCGGGTCGCCGTTGGCTGCCTTGAGCAACCGCTCGACGGTGCTGAACTGGAACGGGATTCCGGCCGCGATCAACGGCTCGGTCAACGCCGGCCGGAGCTCGTCCGCGGTGAGCGGCCCGAGCTCGCGGATGTCGAACTGGTTGCTGATCGTGGTCGCGATCCCGGACATCCGCCGGGATGCGGTCATCAACGCGCTGGTCGACATCGAGCCACCGGCCGCGACCAGCCAGACCGGGCGGTGCATCACCTCGATGTGGATGGCCAGCTCGTTCAGCCCGGCCTGGTCGTCCTCGGTCGCCCGGTCGACGTTGTCGATCAGCAGCAGGATCGGCTTGCCGTCCTCCTCGGACAGTGCCGCGAGCTTGTCGGCGAAGTCGTTCAGCGTGGTGCCGAGGTTGTCGTACGCGGTGGTGTCCTTCTCCCGCTTGGCGACGAACTCGACCGGAATGATGCCGCCGCCGAGCCGCCCTTCCCAGCCCATCCGGGTGTTCCGGCCGCTGTGCGTCAGGTCCTGGACCGTGGTGGCGAGATCGCGGACCGCGCTGCCCTTGTAGCGGGACCGGAGCAGGTCGAGGTTCGCCCGGACCGCGGCGGTGAGCTGGTGCTCGATCGGGCGGACGGCGGACGCGTTCAGCCGGATCGCGGTCCAGCCCTGCCGCTGGGCCAGGTCCTCGGCCTGGTTCAGCTCCGTCGTCTTTCCCATCCCTGGCGGGCCGGTGTAAAGGATTGCCCGGCTCTCGGGCAGCGTCTCGCCGAGCGAGATCGGAGTACCGAGCCGATCGACCCGGCGGATGAAATACGCCGGGTGCCGGACCGTACCGAAGACCTGGCTCATTGGTCCAGGGTGCGGACCGTAGCCGTCGCCGACACGGGCTGTACATGGCCGGCCGGTTAACAGTCGGGTCCTGACAGTTGAATCGGCCGCTCGCAACTGGTCTATTCGGCGCGGCCCGATCGCGCAGACTTGGGGTGGAATGCTTGGCGGCGCCGGGTGCCGCTGTCACTCTCAGTTGTATGCGAATGATGCGAGCCTTGTCGCCGCTGACCGCGGCGCTCCTCGCCGTACCACTGGCGGGGCTGTTGCCGTCCGGCGCCGCACAGGCCGCGCCGGACCCGAACCTGACGATCACTCAGGTCACGCTGGACCGCACCTCGGTGGCGGTGTCCGGTCTGAACACCTATCCGATCAATGTCACCGTGAAGGGCGGCTACCGCTCCAGCGAGCCCGGTGACCAGGGCCTGGTGCTGAACGTCGTCCTCGACCGCACCGGCGGAACCGGATCCCGGAACGACATCGTGTCCGCGGACCTGAAGCGGACCGAGGGCACCCTCGCGAACGGTACCTGGACCGGCCGGCTGAACGTCGCGTCGACCGCGAACGGGACCTTCAAGGTCGTCGGCGTGATGACCGGCCCGTACGGTGCGCCGAACCCGGGTACGCCGGTCGACCCGACGCCGTACTCCGGCCAGACGATCACCGTGAAGGGTACGAACCTGCCGCGGATCAGCGCGTCCGTGAATCCGCGCGTGGTGCCGTTCGGCAAGCCGTACACGATCACGTGGGCAGTGACGAACACGGCCACCGGCAAGCCGTACGGGAGCCGGATCCCGATCGGACTCGGGGTCGATGTGCCCTGCGCCGAAGGTGGCAGCCCGATGTACCGAACCGGTACGAACGGCGTGATCACCAAGGCGTACACGGCGAACGACGCCGGCGCCCTGAACTGCGCGCACATCATGGCGGACCCGTACTACATCGTCGGCCAGTGGCTGTTCCCGGCAAGACCGACTGCCGTAGCGGCCGCGCCGACGAAGACCAGTGCGCCGGTCGGAACAGTTGTCCCGGTCAACGGTTCGGTCGCGTACATGACCGGCGCTTGCCCGGTGCAGTTGCAGCGGCTGTACGGGCGTACTGCCTGGCGCACCGTCAGCAACGGCAAGGTCAGGCAGTCCGGGCGGTTCACCGTGAACGCACAGCCTTCGTACAAAGGCGTTATTACGTATCGGGTGTACGTGCCCGCGTGTCAGCCGTTCGTCGCAGGTGTCAGCAAGAGCTTCTCCATCCGAGGGACGTGAAGATGAGACGAGTGCTGTCCGCGCTGCTCGCCGTACCGATGCTGGGACTCGCGCTGACGCCACTGTCGGCGTACGCCGATCCTGATCCGGATCTGCACATCACGTCCGTCACGCTGAACAAGACCAGTGTCGCCGTGAGTGGGCTGAACACCGCGCCGGTCACCGTGACAGTGAAGGGTTCGTTCGCCGTGGAGCCCAACACCTCGGTGAACGTGTACCTCGAGCGGACCGGTGGCAGCGGGCAGGAGCGGTCGCTGATCTCCACCAACCTGCCTCGATTGGCGAACGGTACGTGGAGCGGCGTGCTGAACGTGCCGTCGACGGCGAACGGTACGTTCAAGGTGACCGGTGTGATGACCGGTCCGTTCCTCCCGGGCAGTGGCAGCATGACCACGCCGACGCCGTACGCCGGTCCGTCGCTCGCGATCAAGGGCACGCACCAGCCGAAGATCACCGCCTCGGTGACGCCGAAGTTCGTGCCGTACAACAAGCCGTACACGATCAGATGGGCGGTCACGGACGCGCAGACCGGCAAGCCGTACGGCAGTCGGGTGCGGGTGGTGCTCGGGATCGACAACACCTGCGCCGAGTACTTCGGTCCGGGATACACAAACCTCACTGACACGAACGGCGTGGTGGCCAAGGCGTACGCGGCTGCCGACGCCAAGGCGGTCAACTGCCTGCTGCTGCCCGGCAACCCGGCGTCGGTGGGTGGCCTTGGGCTGGTCGTGCTGCGGCCGTACATCAAGCCGACGGTGACAGCGGTGCCGGCGCGGACCAGCGCGCCGATCGGAACGGTCGTACCGGTCAACGGCGCGGTCCACACCGTACGGACCGGGTGCGCGGTCAACCTGCAGCGGCTGTACGGCGCCTCGGCGTGGCGCAACGTCAGTACGGGCGCGGTCCGGTCATCCGGTCGCTACACCGTCAACGCGCAGCCGGCGTACAAGGGCTCCATCCCGTACCGGGTGTACGTACCGGCCTGTGCCTCGATCGCGGCGGCGAGCAAGACCTTCTACATCCGCGGAACCTGAGGTCCTTGGGGCGGGTGGGTTAGGCTTACTTAGGTAGACCTAACTTTTCCGCCCGAGAGGACCGTGGTCGCGTGACCAGCCCCGCACCCCGCCGTAACCGCGTCTGCAAGCGCGCCGTCGTTCGCAGCACCGAGCGGATCACCCCGCACATGATCCGGGTGGTGCTTCACTCCGACGACTACGCCGACAACGGTTTCAGCGATCACTACGTGAAGCTGCTGTTCTGCAAGGACGGCGTCGAGTACCCGGAGCCGCTGGACCTGGGCGTGGTCCGGGAGACGTATCCGGCGGAGCAGTGGCCGACCATGCGGACGTACACGGTCCGTAGCTGGGACGAGGCCGCGCGCGAGCTGACGATCGACTTCGTGCACCACGGCGACGAGGGAGTCGCCGGGCCGTGGGCGGCCGCGGCGCAGCCTGGCGACGTGCTGTGGTTCAACGGACCGGGTGGCGCGTACACGCCGTCCGCCGCGGCGGACTGGCATCTGCTGGTCGGCGACGAGAGCGCGCTGCCGGCCATTGGTTCGGCTGTCGAGCAACTGCCGCCGGGCGCGCGGGCGACCGTACTGCTCGAGGTCGAGGACGAGACCGAGGAGCAGAAGTTCGGGGACGTCGACGTGCGGTGGTTCCACCGGTCGGCCGCGTCCGGTGCCCGTGGTGATGCTCTGGTCGCCGCGGTCGAGGCGCTGGACTTCGCGGCCGGGACGCCGCACATCTTCGTGCACGGTGAGGCCGGGTTCGTCTTCCGGATCCGCAAGAACCTGTTCCAGGAGCGCGGTCTGTCCCGCGACCAGGTGTCCCTGTCCGGGTACTGGCGCCTCGGCAAGAACGAGGACGGCTGGCAGGCCGAGAAGGCCGACACCGCCCGCCGCGAACGCGAGACCACCGCGTCCTGACAGCCGGCCTGGTTAGGCGCTGGGCTGACGGCGGTTGAGTACGTCGATCAGCGTGCCGGCCTGGTTGGTGGGCAGGACCCAGTCCTGTCCTTTGGCCTGCAGGATCACCGCTGGGCCCGCGCTGGCGACAGCGTGGGTCACCGCGATCGGGAACTTCAGCCGCTCCGCCCCGGACAGCGAGAACTCGTAGGTGCCGGTGACCTCGCCCAGCGAGTAGGTCTGGAACTGGTGCTCGGACCGCGGCACCGGATGCGCCTGGATGGTCACGTTGTCCGCTCCGACCAGCACGGCCGCCAGCGGAATCCCCCGCAGCCGGAACACCAGCTCGTACGGCGTCTCGGCAAGCTCCGGAACGAACGGGACCAGCAGCGTACGGTCCGCGAGCCGCGCCAACGCCAGGCCGACCACAATGCCGACGATGAGCCCCGGCAACGCCAGCACGGCCGGCCACCACACGCCGACCGCCAGCGGGAACAGCGTGACCATCAGCCCTGCCGCACCACCGAACAGCCCAGCCACTCCGGTCCACCACCGAGGCTGGTACCGATGCCGCCGCAGCAGCACCACGCCAACGACCAGCATCGCCAGCGGCACAACACATCCAACCCACGCCGCCACTGGCCCAGCCGCCGCGATCAATGCGACCGCTACCAGCAACACCACCGGAATTCCGGCGTAGATAGCAGCCACGACCCGCTGCACCCGCCGATGCCTGCTCTCCATGGGAAGACCCAAGCACATGTCGCCCGAGCGACCTACGGCACCTCAGCCTCGTTCAGGCGATTGCGTGCCGCGCCCGCGGGACGTCTTCGGCTTGTCGGTACCGGCACCGGTGCTTGACTGCGGGTTCGCGTTCCGGCCGGCGACCTCACCCGGATCGAGCCCGGCGGCCTGACGAGCCTTCTGCAGCTCCGGTGACAGCATGGTCCGAGCCGGCCCGTCCGGACGCTCCTTGGCGAGAACCTCGAAGACCGGCTGCATCATCTCCGGCACCGGCTCGTACTGACCTATGTCCGGGCCGGACAGCATCGAGCGCTGATTCCACACCTTGTCCGGGATTCTGGTGTAGTCGAGCTCGTACGGCGACAGCTCCGAGACGTGCTGCATGAAGAGCTTGGTCGCTCGCCCGTTGCCTTCCCGGTACGGATGCGCCTGGTTCACGTAGGCGAACACCTTGGCGGCCTGCTGGGCGAATTGTTCCTGGTCCATCGAGGCCCAGTCGGCGGAGGAGATCGCCTCGGCGGCGTCGGTCAGGTAGCGATCGATCAGATTGGGTGGCGCGAAACCGCCCGGAACGCCCTTGAACACCGTCACGTCCGGGCGGGGCTGACCGGCCCACTCGTAGACATCCTGGAACAGGTGCTGGTGGATCGCGTGCAGGTGCTGCGCGTCGTACGTCCTCGGGACGTCGGCTTCGCCGGACTCCAGCTGGCGTTGCCGATCCATCGCGGCCGCGTAGTCGAGGCCCTTGAGGACGTCCTTGTCGCGCTCGCCGAACTTGTTCCGCAGCGTCTCGGTGCCGGGGTAGAGGTACGGATCTTCTGCCATCCGGGCAGCTCAGTTCTGGCCGGCGGCGCGGCGGCGGGCCGCGTCGTGGGCGCGACGTAGGTACTCGTCCCTGTCAATCCGGCCGAGGGCGCTGTCGACGAGGTTCTCGACGTCCTCGCGGTTGGGCTCCCAGCCCTCGTGCCAGGCGCTCGCGAGCGACTGCAGGACGGCCCGCCGCTGCACCTCGTCCAGCTCAGCGAACAGCTCCGGCCACCGTTCCTCGGCCTTCAGTTCGTCCGCCACGGTCCCCCACCCTCTCCGACGTCAAGTCTCCTCAGCATACGAAAAGATGAGCGCACCCCAGCGGAACCGCTTACTGTGCCGAGGGTGATCGAGATCCCCGCGAAGCTGATCCGGAACCATCAGGAGAAGGGTGCCGAGTGGCTGGCGTCCCTGCCGGCGGCGGTGGAGCGGTACGTCCGCGAGTGGGAGCTGACCGTCGACGGCGCGCCGATCAGTGGCGAGGCCTCCTTGGTTCTGCCGGTCGTCCGCCGGGACGGTGCCGCCGCGATGCTGAAGATTCAGCCGGTCAACGACGAGAGCGAGGACGAGGCGCTCGCGCTCCGGACCTGGAACCACGACGACGTGGTCGGCGTACTCGAGGACGACCCGGAAACGTCGACGCTGCTGCTGGAACGGCTCCGTCCGCGTACGCTCGACGACCTGCCCGACCACGTCGAGGCGACCCGAATTCTGGCCGAGCTCCTGACTCACCTGAGCGCCGTGCCCGCACCACCGGGCGTACGCCGCCTCGCGGATATCGCCGCGCGACTGGTTGAGGACGCACCGCGTTGGCTCCCCCGGCTCACCGACCCGGCGGAGCAGCAGCTGGTACGCCGGTTCGCCGACCAGGTGCGCGAGGTACTCCCCGAATCCGGCGACCGCCTGCTGCACTGGGACCTGCACTACCTGAACGTGATGGCGGCCGACCGGCGGCCGTGGCTCGTGATCGACCCGAAGCCGCTGGCCGGCGACCCGGCGTTCGAGGTCTTCCCGGTGCTGTGGAACCGCTGGGACGACCTGGTCGCGACCGGCGACGTGGCGCAGGCGATCCGGGACCGGTTCGCGCTGATGCTCGACGTGACCGGGATCGACCGCGACCGCGCCCTCGCCTGGACCGCGGGCCGGATCCTGCAGAACGTGATCTGGTTCGCCGAGGACGGCGCGACCCGGCTGGAGGACGAGCTCGCGGCGGTCGCCGATGCCTTGTTCGCGTGAAGCCTGCTCGTGTGATTACATGATTACGTGACTACTCCGACGCTGTACGAGTGGGCCGGCGGCCACGATGCGCTTCGCCGGCTGACTGAGGTGTTCTACGACGCGGTGCTCGAGGACCCGATCCTGGCACCCGTGTTCGCGCACATGAGCGAGAACCATCGCGAACATGTCGCGATCTGGCTCGGCGAGGTCTTCCGCGGCCCGAGCCGGTACACGGACGAGCTCGGCGGTACCCGGCGATGCTGGCCCACCACCTGAACCTCGGGCTGACCGAGGAGCAGCGGGCCCGCTGGGCCGCCCTGATCGCCCAGAGCGCGGACCCGGCCGGTCTTCCGGACGATCCCGAGTTCCGCTCCGCGTTCGTCGCCTACGTCGAGTGGGGGACGCGGATCGCGCTGGCCAACTCCCAGCCCGGCGCGACCCCGCCGCCGAAGGCGCCGGTCCCGCATTGGGGCTGGGGCGAGGCGCCGCCCTACCAGCCGAGCTGACACCCCCGCCGAGGCGCCGGGGCCCTGCCCGTTGGGTACAGTCGCGGTCAGCTAGTGTCCACCGGCGGGGATGCGAGGGTTTACCTGTGACCGCTCAGCTCGAGTACCCCGACGTGCAGGACGCCGATGCGCTGTTGTCCGTCCAGGGCCTGTGGAAAGTGTTCGGCCCGAAGGCCCAGCGGGTCCCCCGGCGCCCGGACCTGGCCGCGCTGGACCGCGCCGACTTGCTCGCCCAGACCGGGTGTACGGCAGCCGTCCGCGACCTGAGTTTCGAGGTGGCGCCGGGTGAAGTGTTCGTCGTGATGGGCTTGTCCGGCTCGGGCAAGTCCACGCTGGTCCGCTGCCTGACCCGGCTGATCGAACCGACCGCGGGCAGTCTGCTGTTCGAGGGCGAGGATCTGCGCGCGGCCGACGAGAAGCGGCTGCGCGCGTTGCGCCGGAGCAAGTTCTCGATGGTCTTCCAGCATTTCGGTCTGCTCCCGCACCGGAAGGTGATCGACAACGTCTCGTACGGCCTGGAGATCCGCGGCGAGAGCAAGCCGGATCGCCGCCGCCGCGCCCAGGAGGTGATCGACCTCGTCGGCCTGGCCGGCAACGAGAACCTCTACCCGGAGCAACTGTCCGGCGGTATGCAGCAGCGGGTCGGCCTGGCCCGGGCGCTCGCCAACGACCCCGACGTACTGCTGTTCGACGAGCCGTTCTCCGCGCTGGACCCGCTGATCCGGCGCGAGATGCAGACCGAGGTGGTGCGGCTGCACCGCGAGGTCGGCAAGACGATGGTGTTCATCACCCACGACCTGTCCGAGGCGCTCAAGCTTGGCGACCGGATTCTGCTGATGCGCGACGGCGCCGCGGTGCAGCTCGGTACGGGCGACGAGCTGGTCGGTGCGCCGGCCGACGACTACGTCCGCGAGTTCGTTCGCGAAGTGCCACGCGCGGACGTACTCACCCTGCGCTGGATCGTCCGCGACCCGCGCCCGGGCGAGCCGCTGGACGGCCCGGAGCTCGATGCGGACGTGCTGGTCCGGGACGCGACCCGGCCGGTGCTGGAGGCGAGCCGCCCGGTCAAGGTGGTCGACGGTGGCACGCTGCTCGGGGTGATCGGCGACGAGGAGATCCTCGCCGTGGTCGCACCGCCGAACCACCAGCCGGCCTGATGGCCGCGATCACCAGCGACGCCGAGATCGAGGTCCGGCGGCCGCGGCGGAGCGTGGTGGCCGGCGTCCTGCTGGTCGTCTGGGTCGCCGCGTACTTCCTGCTCCGCGGTATCGACACGCTCGCCCTCGGCGGTCAGGACACCACCGCGCTGCACCGGTGGCTGACCGAGCACCGCGACGACGTCGGCCAGGGCAACGTGCTTTTCGACGCGATCCGGATCGCCGTCGGCAACTTCGTCGTGCTGCTTCAGGACCTGATCTCGCAGCCGTCGTTCGACCGTCCGGTACCGGTGATCGGCTGGCTCGGCGTCGTCGCGCTCGCGGCGTACGGCGCGTGGGCGTTCGGCAACTGGAAGGTCGCCGTCCTGACCGCGGCCGGCTTCGGGTTCATCGGGATGCAGGGGCTGTGGCAGGAGAGCATGGACACGCTCTCGCTGACCATCGCCGCGGTGCTGCTGTCGTTGCTGGTGGCGATCCCGCTGGGCATCTGGGCGGGGTTGTCCGACCGCGCGTTCAAGGTCGCGACGCTCGTCCTCGACCTGATGCAGACGTTGCCGACGTTCGTGTACCTGGCGCCGCTGACCCTGTTCTTCGCGATCGGTCCGGCCGCCGCGACGATCGCCACCCTGATCTACGCCGCGCCACCGGCCGTCCGGCTGACCGCGCACGCGATCCGCTCGGTCCCGCCGGCCAGCGTCGAGGCGGCCCGCTCGCTCGGATCGACCCACGGCCAGACGCTGACCAAGGTACTGCTGCCGATGTCGCGATCGACCGTTGTCGTCGGCATCAACCAGACCATCATGGCGGCGCTGTCGATGGTGACGGTGGCCGCGCTGATCGACGCGCCGGGCCTGGGCCAGACCGTACTGAAGGCGTTGCGGACGCTTGACGTCGGCGTCGCGTTCAACGCCGGCCTGGCCATCGTCGTGCTGGCGATCGTGCTCGACCGGGTCACCACCGCCGCGGGTGATCGCCCGTGGCGCACGGCGAACCTCCGGCGCCGGATCCTGCTCGGCGCGGGCGCGGTCGGCGTACTGGTCGCGATCTGGTTCTCCCGGACCTATGTCTGGGCTGCCGAGTTCCCAGCGGACGGCACACTCGGAGCCCGGATCGCCACTATCACGTCGAGCGTGACGAACTGGGTCCAGGACGTGTTCGGTGGATTCACCTACGGCCTGCGAGACGCCGTCACGAACGGACTGCTGAACCCGTTCGAGGCATTGCTGACCGGCTCGCCGTGGTGGCTCGTGACCGCGGTCGTGGTCGCGCTGGCCGCCGTGCTCGGTGGCTGGCGGGCGACCGTACCGGCGGTGGTCTGCACCGGGCTGCTGGTCGCTACCGGGTTGTGGGCGGACAGCATGGTGACGCTCGCGTCGACGCTGCTCGCTACCGTCGTGGTGGTCGCGGTCGGGATCGCGCTCGGGGTATGGGCCGGGCGGAACCACCGCGTCGACGTCTGGATTCGGCCGTTGCTGGATGCCGGGCAGACGATGCCACCGTTCGTGTACCTGGTGCCCTTCCTGGCCCTGTTCGGCAGCAGCCGGTTCACCGCGATCGCGGCCGCGGTGGTGTTCGCGGTCCCGGTCACCACCAAGATCGTTGCCGATGGCATCAAAGCGGTCCCGGTCGCGACCGTCGAGGCGGCGAACTCGGTCGGCTCCAGCAGCTGGCAGGTGATCAGCAAGGTGCAGTTGCCGGTGGCCCGGCGGGCGATCACGCTCGCGGTCAACCAGGGCCTGATCTATGTCCTCTCGATGGTGGTCTGCGGTGGACTGGTTGGCGCCGGCGCGCTCGGGTACGACGTGTCCGCGGGCTTCGTACAGAACGAGCTGTACGGCAAGGGACTGGCCGCGGGGCTGGCGATCGTGCTGCTCGGCGTGCTGCTCGACCGGGTGACGCAGGCAGCGGCTCGCCGGACCCAGAACTATCAAGGCTCCAATCGGAACAGAAGCAGGGGAGACAAGCGGTGAAGAGACTCCGGTACGCCGGTGTGCTGACGGCCGTCGCGCTCGCGGTGGCGGGTTGTGGTGGGCAGAAGATCGCCGACGACAAGCCGGCCGCCGCGGGCAAGGACTGCGGCACGTTCAACCTGACCGTCAGCCCGTGGGTCGGGTACGAGGCGAACGCGGCAGTGGTGTCGTACGTCGCGACCAAGGAACTCGGCTGCAAGGTGGTGAAGAAGAACCTGGCCGAACAGGTTGCCTGGCAGGGCTTCGCCACCGGTGAGGTGGACGTGAACCTGGAGAACTGGGGTCACGAGGATCTGAAGAAGAAGTACATCACCGAGGACAAGGTCGCGGTCGAGGCCGGTTCGACCGGCGTGGCCGGCGTGATCGGGTGGTACGTGCCGCCGTGGATGGCGGCGAAGTACCCGGACATCACCGACTGGAAGAACCTGAACAAGTACGCCGCGTTGTTCAAGACGTCGGAGTCCGGTGGCAAGGGGCAGTTGCTCGACGGCGACCCCTCGTACGTGACCAACGACGAGGCGCTGGTGAAGAACCTGGCGCTGAACTACAAGGTCGTGCAGAGCGGCAGTGAGACCGCGCTGATCCAGTCGTTCCGGGACGCGGAGAAGAACAAGCGGCCGCTGCTCGCGTACTTCTACGAGCCGCAGTGGTTCTTCAACGAGGTCAAGCTGGTGAAGATCAACCTGCCGAAGTGGACGCCCGGTTGTGACGCCGTGCCGGCGAAGGTGGCCTGCGACTACCCGCCGTACGACCTGGACAAGATCGTGTCGAAGAAGTTCGCCGACTCGGGCAGCCCGGCGTACGACCTGGTCAAGCGGTTCAAGTGGACGAACGAGGACCAGAACACGATCGCCCGGATGATCGCGGTGGACAAGCTGACGCCGGACCAGGCCGCCGAGAAGTGGGTGAAGGACAACCAGCCAAAGGTCAACACCTGGCTCGGCCGCTGACACGTTCAGCCCGGCGGGTGGCTCGGTCAGCGCCTGGCGCGGCCGCGGCCGACGCTCTCGGCTCGGTGGGTGGCTCGGTCGACGTCGAAGCGTTCGGCCGGCGGTAGCGGGACGCCGACCTGCTGCCGGAGCGCGGCCGCTTCGGCCAGCAGGTCCAAGGCGCGACCGGGGTCCTCGGTCGCGCCGGCCAGCCCTTCGAGCGCGAGGGCGATCGCCCGTTCGTCACCGGTCTGCCGCGCGACCTCGAGACCGCGCTGGTGCAGCCGGCGCGCGGTCGCGAGGTCGCCGCGCTGCTCGGCGACATAGCCGAGCTGGTTGGAGATGAACCCGATGCCGGGCATACCGCCGACCTGCTCCAGCCAGCCGAGCCACTTGGTGAAGTGCCGTTCGGCATCGTCCAGGCGGCCCTGCCGGCGCGCGGCCAGACCCAGCCCGACCTCCGCGTACTCCTCGGCGGACTTGTTCGACTGCTCGATCGCGAGCCGGCGGGCTTGTTCGTGCAGCTCGTCGGCGCGCGCGTAGTCGCCGGTCAGCAAGGCGATCCGGCCCAGCCCGGCAGTGCGGAACGAGACCTCTGTCCACAGCCCCAGATTCTCCGCGCGCACGATCGCCTCCTCCAGGTATCCGCCCGCGGTCGGGTAGTCCCCACTGATCTCAGCAGCGACGATCAGCGCGTACGTCGCCTGCAGCCGGCCCCAGTCGTCGTCCAACTCGTTGAAGAGCTCCAGACTGCGCCGGCTGTCGCGCCGCATCGCGTCCAGGTCGGCGTGCACGATGTTCAGCTGCGCGCGGGTACTGAGTGCCGCGGCCACTCCCCATTGGTCGTCGCGGTCCGTGAAGCTGGCGATAGCGCGGTCGATGCGGTCCATCAACACCACCGGATCGCCGTACGCCCAGCGGGTCATGGTCAGGAACCAGAGCGCGTCCGGGTCGTCGCCGATCTCCTCCAGTGCCCGGTCGCCCGCCGCGGCGACATCCGTTGCCTGGGCGTCGGTTGCGCTCATACCCGCCAGCCAGACAGCTGCCTTCGTACGGAGTGCCCGCTGCTGGTCCGGTAGCGCGAGCGCGGCTGCAAGAGCACGGCGCGCTTCGCCGTACCGACCACGGAGGTACCAGTACCAGGCGAGCGCGTTGACCAGCTCCAGCGACGGTGGGATGACCCGGAAGTTGGCGGCCTCCTGGTCGAGCCGGTGCAGCCAGACTCGCTGACCTGGTCCGTGCAGCTGGGCCTGCTGAGCGAGCTGCAGGTAGTACGTCGCGTGCTTGTCGCGAGTGATTGCCTCTTCGCCGGCTTCCGTCAGCCGCTCCAGGCTGTACGCCGCCACTGACTCCAGGAGACGGTACCGACCGGCTGTTGCCGCTACGAGTGACTTGTCCACCAGTGCGAGCAGGACGTGCTCCGGTAGCTCGCTCACCTTGGCCGCAGCCTCCAGCGAGAACGTACCGGCGTGGACCGCGAGTCTGCGGAGCATCTGACGCTCCTCGTCGTCCAGTAGCTCCCAGCTCCAGTCGATGGTCGCGCGCAGGGTCCGCTGGCGTTCCGGACCGGCCTTGCCGCCGGACAGCAGCCGGAAGCGGTCGTCCAGCCGTTCAGCCAGTCCTTGCACGCCCAGCGCGCGAACGCGGGTCGCTGCCAGTTCCAGCGCGAGCGGTATGCCGTCGAGGCGTTCGCAGATCGCTGCTACGTCGTCGGTGACACCGGATCGCGCCTGGAACAGTTCGACCGCCGCGGAACGCGTTAGCGGTGGTACGTCGAACACCTGCTCACCGGTCAGGCCTAGTGGCTCTCGGCTGGTCGCCAGTACGCGCATCCCGGGTGCTCTGGTGAGGATACGACCGACGAGGTCTGCCAGGTCCAGGTGCTCACAGTTGTCGAGGACCAGCAGGAGTTGTCTGGTGCAGATCGAATCCATCAGCCGGGTGAGGAGGTCGGTTGACTCGTCGCGGAGATCCAGTGTGGTGGCCAGCGCGTCCAGTACGTCGTCCTGGCGTAGTGGGGCGAGCTCCAGCAGGCGTACGTCGAGTGTGTGGTTGCGGCCGAGTTCCAGTGCCAGACGGGTCTTGCCGACCCCACCTGGACCAACCAGTGTGACTAGACGGTTCTGAGCGAGCTGTAGTTGTGCAGCGGCCAGTGCGTCCGCTCGGCCGATCAGGTCGTTGAGCGGAGTGGGCAGCGTCGTACTGCGCCGGAGCGCCGGGTCATGCCGGAGGATCGCCTGGTGCAGCTCAGCCAACTCCGGTCCGGGGTCCGCGCCGAGCTCGTCTGCAAGTGCGGTCCGCAGCTCCTCGTACGCCCGGAGCGCGTCGTGCTGGCGGCCGGCGATGTAGAGCGCTCGGAGATGTACGGCATGCAGTCGCTCGTCGAGCGGGCGCTGCTGGACTAGTGCGGTCGTTTCCTGGAGTACGTCATCGCCACGACCGGACAGGTCCTCCAACGCGGTCAGGTACAGGTTGTCCAACCGGTCCCGTTCGGCGCGGGCGAACTCGTGGTCGGGCACATCCGCGTACGCCGGGCCGCGCCACAACCCGAGTGCGTCGCGCAGCCTGCCAGTACGGACGTACTGCTCGAAGCTGTTGCTGTCGACAACACCACCAGCCAGCGTGTACCCGGCCGGGCCGTGCTGGACGAGCCTACGGGCGCCTGGCTCGGCGCGGTCCAGTGCAGTACGCAGCTGGGAGACGCGGGCCTGCAACGTACCGGTCGCGTTGCGTGGCGGCCGCGTACCCCACAGGTCATCGATGAGCCGATCCGCGCTGACCGGACGGCCCTGGTTCGCCAGTAGGTCGAGCAGCAGAGTGCGGACCTTTGTGTCGGGTACGGCGACCGCATCGCCGGCAGCCGTCCGTACGAGCAGCGGACCGAGCACCCCGAAGTACATACCCGTAGTAAACCCGTAGTGAGTTCTTCGAGCATCGGGTGCATGAGTTCACGTGAAGCAGTGACAGTGATCGGGCTCGGCGCGATGGGGTCGATGATGGCCAAGACGTTCGTGGCGGCGGGGCATCCGACCACGGTTTGGAACCGTACGCCGGGCAAGGCGGACGGATTGGGTGCGGTACCGGCAGCGACCGCGGCCGAGGCGGTGGCGGCCAGCCGGCTGGTGGTGATCAGTCAGATCGACTACACCGGGATGTTCGAGTCGCTGGCGGACGCGGACCTGAACGGGCGGGTCCTGGTCAACCTGAGCTCGGACACCCCGGAGCGGTTGCGCGAGGCGAGTCAGTGGGTGGACGAGCGTGGCGGCGTCCTCATCACCGGCGGGATCATGGTGCCGCCGCCCGGGATCGGTCAGCCGGGCTCGTACGTGTTCTACGCCGGACCGAAGCAGCCGCTGGCCGACCACCAGCCGGCGCTGGAAGCACTGGGCCGCGTCGACCACATGGGCGCCGACCCCGGGCTGGCAATGCTCTTCTACCAGGCCATGCTGAACATCTTCTGGACCACGCTGATCAGCTACTTCTACTCGTCCAGCCTGGTCGGCAGCGCGGAACAGCTCCGCCCGTACGTCGCGACCCTGCTCACCGACCTGGCCGGCGACGGCCCGATGGGCTTCCTCCAGACGAGCACCTCACTCGACACCGGCGATCACGCGGGCGGCGGCGACAGCAACCTGCACATGCAGGCCATCGGCGCCGAGCACGTCGTCCAAACCTTCACCAACGCAGGCCTCGACGCCGCCGTACCGGCCGCCATGGCGAACCTCTTCGCCCGAACCGACGCCGCCGGCTACGGCACCGCCGGCCTGACCGCCCTAGTAGAACTGATCCGCAAACCGAGCTAGCGCCGCGCCCTATCGCTCCCGGCCGGTTCGCGGGCTGGGCGCGGTCCGGCCACGCCTGCCGTACGGCTCGGGCGCGTTGGGGCTATCGGTTTCGAGCTCCACCCGGACGAACCGCGGGCGGTAGATGGAGGTGCCGCCCGCACGGAACAAAGCATCCAGATCCAGAGTGTTGACGTTGTAGCTGATCAGCAGCGAGTCGTCGCTACTCAGGTGCGGTTGGACGTGTGAGTTGTACGTGAAGACCTGCGGGTCCGTGCCGGTCTCCGGTGTCCGGTAAAGCTCGACCGGATTGGTGAACGGTCCCGTCGGTGTGGCCGCGGTGTAGCCGAGGATCCGAGGATTGAACGCCTCGCTGGTGTCGTGCGTGACCAGTAGATACCCGTCCTTCCACGGCGTCACGCTGTGCTCGTTCGCCACCCCACCCAGCACCCGCGCGGCCGCCGCCTCATCGTTCGACCAGTCGTCACCGGTCCAGTACTCCCATGGCTGAGCCAGGTCACCACCAGCAACCCGGGCAATGTGCAGGTACTTCGCCTCCCCGCTGTCCTCCACCCCGTACACGTAGGTGGACTCCTGCTCTTGCAGCACCCACGCGGACCACTGGACGTTCGCATCCGATGGCAGCGGGATGAGCTCCTTCAAGGCCAGGGTCTGGCTGTCGAAGCGCGCGAGGTTGTTGCTGACCCACTGCCAGTCCCACATCCCCTCGCCGGTGCGCTGGAACCTGAGTGCCATCACATCGAGGTTGTCACCGTTCAGCGTGCGCCCGCCCAGCCAGTACCAGCCGTCGGCCGGTGAAGGGATGAGCGGCGCCGGGTGCTCCTTGGTGCCGCCGGTGACTGTGTGGATCGACTCGTCCGGTGTCTGGACGACGAAGGAGTTGTTGATGAACGGCGTGGTCTCGGGACGGGAGCCGTCGGCGTTGACCGGGCCGACGAAGGTGTCGGAGAACGCCCAGACGACCCGGCCGTCCGGAAGCCGCTGGGCGTACGTGCTGTCGCCGCCGGTCCACCCTTGGCCACTGTCGCTGTACGCGTTGAACGCCGCCTCCGGCGCGGCGTGCGGGGTCGCGGCGACCCGCCAGGCCGCCGCGGCCTCGGCCCGGGCGGCGTGGTCCCGCTGACGGCCGGGTTCAGCGGGCCCGGATGGGACGTCGGAAGTGGTCGGCATGGCTCCTACGGTCACACATCACCGGGCCGCGGGCGGGCTGACGTGAGCTTGTTCGCGTGTTGGATCAGCTTCCACAGCGCTGGGCTGTGGCCGGGCCGCGTGTCAGCGTGCAGGTGCCGTCGGTGCAATCTCGTTTCAGGCGGCCGCGGGAGGTTGTCTCGATGAGGCCGATTACCCAGCAGGTTGGGCAACCACGGAAGGCGACGGCGCCGAGCAGAAGGAGCAGCAAGGCGGCCGGACCGACGAGTGGGAGTAGGGCGAAGGCGCTGATCAGGCTGCCGAAGCCGAGGGCGCCGCGGAACAGGTGGCGAGGTAGGGAGCTGCTGGCGAAGCTCATGAGGGTGCTCCAAGGGTCTCGCGGACGGAGGCGCGGGCGCGGTGCAGCCGGGACTTCATCGCGGGGACGCTGAGGCCGAGGGCTTTGGCGACCATCGGGCCGCTGTAGCCCTGGACGTCCCGGAGGACGAGGACGCTGCGCTGGTCCGGAGGCAGCTCGGCGATGGCCGCGGCGACGGCCCTCGCCTCCAGCTGCCGCAGCACCTCGTCCTCGGCGGAGGGCACGGTGGTCGCCGATCCAGCTGATCCAGCCAGTCCAGCTGATCCGGTCAGTCCAGCTGATCCGGTCAGTCCGGCCGATCCGGTCAGTCCGGCCGATCCGGTCAGTCCGGCCGATCCGGGAGTGGGTGGGGCGGCTGGGTGTTCGCGGAGCAGGAAACGGGTCCGGCGTAGGCACTCGTTCCGGACGATGCGGAACATCCAGGACGTCAGCGCGCTGGTCGCACGGAGCATGCCGATCTTCCGGTACAGGATGATCAGCGCTTCCTGCGCGGCGTCCTCGGCGTCCTCCGGCGTACTGCAGAGGGTCCGGGCGAACCGTCGTACGGTCGGGTGCGAGTCGGCGACCAGCGTGCTGAGGGCGTCCACGTCGCCGGATCGGGCGGCGCTGATCAGTTGCTCGTCGAGGTCAGCCACGGCTCCTCCGGCGCAGGACGACAACGCTGCAGGTGCCGAGCAGCAGCACCACGGCAACGGCGGCGATGGTCAGGGTAACGGTCATCAGGAGCTCCTTCGTCAGGGTCGAGTCAGGAGTAAGAGGCGGCGGACAGCCGGAAGGATTCCGGGCTGAAGTGGGCTTGAGCTTGGTCACATGGGCCGGGGGCAACTATCACGATGTGGATCGGCAACGCCGACGACACGCCGAAATCCGGTCCGGTCCGGGTAGATTCACTCCATGATCATCGTGACAGCTGCACTGAAGGGCGGGGTCGGGAAGACAACCACGTCGGTGTACTTGGCCGCGCTGGCATCGTCCAACCGTCGCACATCCACCCTGGTCGACGCGGATCCGCAGGGCAGCGCCGCGGACTGGATCGCCGACTCCGACGACGAGCACCTGAACCGGATCGAGATCGCGGAGGCGCCGACCGAGCGGCTGCTGACCAAGGCGCTGGACAAGGTTCCGCCGGAGGGCATCGGCATCGTGGACATGCCGCCGTCCCACGAGCGGCTGCTGAACAAGGCGCTCGAACGGGCCCGGATCGTGATCATCCCGACCCGCGTCGGCGGGGTCGAGACGCCGCGGGTGAAGGCGGTGATGGAGCTCGTACCCGATCACGTGCCGGCCGGCCTGGTGATCTGCTCGGCGCGTACGTACACCCGCTCGTACCAGGAGGCCATGCAGCACTACGCGGCCGAGAGCATTCCGGTCTGGGGCACTATCCCGGAGCGTGTCTCGATCACCGCCGGCCCGACCGGCCCACTGGCCACCGACGGCCTCGACTCGTACAAGAAGGTCTGGCGCAAGATCCTCGCCGCCGCCCGCACCTGACCGCCCGCACCTGACCACCACCCGCCCTGTCCCCGCTACCCCCCGGTGCATTTGAGAGGTTCACCTCTCAAATGCACCGTTCACCTCCGGCATGCGGGGTGTGAAGGGTGGCGGGGTCCAGTGGTCGAAGCAACGCCTGATGGAAGGTGTTGTGTATGCCGATGAGGTATCCGTACGGAGTGCGGGATGAGTTTTTCGCGCTGGTGGGTGGTGGGTGGTCGGTGCAGTCAGCGGCGTCGGCGGTCGGCGTGTCGTGGGATACGGGTTCGTTGTGGTGGCGAACATCGGGGCTTGTGGAGCCATCGTTGCGGCAGAACAGAGCTGGTGGGTTGCCGGGCAGCGTGCCAGCAGCAGTCCCGGGTGGGGTCGCGGGGACGCGAGCTCGGCGGCCGTTGACCAGTGAGGACCGGGCGGTGATCGCTGTGCTGTTACGGCAGGGGTTGTCGTATGCCGGGATCGGTGAGGCGATCGGGCGGGACAAGTCGGTGATCTGGCGTGAGGTGGCCCGCAATCGCGGCCGGGACGGGTCCTATTGGGCGCCGGTGGCTCACCGTGCCGCTCATGAGCGGCGGCGCCGGCCCAAGGAGTTCAAGCTGGCCGCCGATCCGGGGCTGTGCGCCCGGATCACCGGCTGGATGGACACCGGCTGGTCCCCGGGCCTGATCGCGGCAGTACTGCGCCGTGATCACCCCGGCGACAGCGCGCAGGAGAGGATGGCTCGTGTGTCGCACGAAACCATCTACCAAGCGCTGTATGTGCAGACCCGCGGCCAGCTGCGACAAGACCTGCACCGGCAGTTGAGCCTGCGCCGCACGGCCCGCAAACCCCGCGGCGGCGACCATCGCCAGGCCCGAAACCCGTACCGGGAAGCGTTCACGATCAGTCAACGCCCCGCCGAGGCCACCGACCGTGCCGTGCCCGGACATTGGGAAGGCGACCTGATCATCGGCACCGGCAACCGCTCCGCGGTCGGCACACTCGTCGAGCGCACCACCCGGTTCACCATCTTGCTGCACCTGCCCGGCCAGCACGACGCCGACACCGTGGCCGAGACCATGATCACCCAGATGCGCACCCTGCCCGACCACCTGCGCCGCTCCCTGACCTGGGACCGCGGACGCGAACTAGCCGCCTACCGGCGCATCCAGCTCGATCTGAACATGCCTGTCTACTTCTGCGACCCCCACTCCCCCTGGCAACGCGGCACCAACGAGAACACCAACCGGCTCCTGCGGTTCTGGCTCACCAAAGGCACAGACCTGTCCACCCACACCGCCGCCAGCCTCGACCAGATCGCCACCACCCTCAACCAACGACCCCGCCCTACACTCAACCTCAAAACCCCAGCCCAAGCACTGGCCGAACTACTCGTTGCTTAGACCACTGGACCCCGCCGGTCAACTGGCGGCGTTCACCTCCGAAATTGCCCTGGGCCGGGGCGGCGGGGTCAGCGGTGGAGGGGTGGTTCGGCGCGGACGTAGGCGCGGATGACGGTCGCGGCGGCGCCGCGGGCCCAGTCGTCGAAGGTGTGCGAGCGGAGCATCAGCCGGCAGTTGCCCGCGGCGCCGAAGGCGTGGTCGGCGAAGGCGCGGCGCATCCGCTCCTCGTACAGCTCGTACTCGGCGACGCCTTCGCCCGCGATCACGACCAGTTCGGGGCCGACCAGGTTCACCATCGCCGCCAGCGCCGCGCCGATCACCTCACCGGCGCGGTCGAACGCGGCACCCGCCTGCCGGTCGCCGGCGTGGGCGAGCTCGATCGCCCCGGCCAGGTCCAGCTCCTTCCGGCCGGTGGTGTCCCGAATCCGGGCCAGGATCGCATCCGACGACGCGACGGTTTCCACGCAACCACGCCGGCCGCAGGTACACACCAGTTCGCCGGGCGCGAGCGGCAGATGGCCGAGCTCGCCGGAGACGCCGTACGCCCCGGACACCACCTCGCCGTTGACGTACAGGCCGCAGCCGATCCCGGAGCCGATCGTCACCAGCGCGAACGAGTCCGCGTTCACGCCGACGCCGAACCAGTGCTCCGCGACGGTCAGCGCGCGGACGTCGTTGGACACCACGATCGGCAGGCTGACCCGCTCGCCGAGCAACTCCGCGACCGGTACGCCGCGCCAGCCCATCAGCGGCGAGTCCCGCACCACGCCGTTCGCCGCGTCGACATCGCCGGACACCGCGATCCCGATCCCGGCCAGCGGGCCGGCCACCGCCGTACCGGATTTGAGTGCGCCGATCAGCGCCTTCACATGTTCCGCGAGCTGGTCGATCACGGCTTGCGGGACGGTGTCGTCGAGCTCCTCGTGCCGTACGTTCAGGATGCCCGCGGTGAAGTCGGTGGTGACGCCGATCAGACTGGTCGGCGTGACCTTGACCCCGATCACCGAAACGCTGCTGGGTACGACGGTCAACGGACTCACCGGTCGCCCGATGCCGACCTGGCTGTCGCCTCCCGCGGGTGCCGCCTGATCCGTGACGAACCCGGTCTCGATCAGCGGCGCCACCGCCTTGGTCACCGCCGCCTGCGACAGTCCGGTCCGGCGCGCGATCTCCACCCGCGGGATCGGACCCTGCGTGAGGATTCTGGTCAGCACCTCGACACCCGCCGGCGTGGCCAGCGGAAGCGGACGATGAGGACGCAGCGGCACAGGAACAACCTAGATCACGGCGGGTGCCTGCGACCGGTCTTCCAGGTTCGGTGAAGCCAGTGCCCAGCGGATGGTTCTGGTGAGGCCGTCACCGGCGGCTCGGACGACGGTCCGTTCGGCCAGTGGCAGGTACGGGAGCCGGAGCGGCAGTCTGGTCCACCACGGGAGCAGTCCGACCGCAGCAGCAGTCAGCACGCCGTACGCCGGTCTGGCCGCCCAGGGTACGGGCGGGTGAACCAGCATGAAGCGGGCGGCCTGGCGTGCTTCCGCTGTACCGCGCAGCTCCGGCTGGTAGTCCTTCAGTAGCTGTTGCAGCTCAGCGACCGTGGTCGGTGGGTCTATGACCCCGAGCTTGCGAGCTACCAGCGCAGCGTCCTCGACGTACAGGTCCTGCTCGTCAGCAGTCAGCGGCCGCGCCCCGTACCGCTGGTGGGCCAGCAGGAAGCTGTCCACCTCCGCCACATGCACCCACTTGAGTAGATGGGGGTCCGACGCCCGGTACTTCACCCCACCCGGACTGGTCCCCCGGACACGCTCGTGTACGGACCGAACGTGCGCGATCGCCTCCTCGGCATCCGGTACGGCACCGTACGTCGTGATGGCCAGGAAGTAGCTGGTACGACGCAACCGGCCCCACGGGTCACCGCGATACCCGGAGTGTGCCGCCACCGCCGCCATCGCGAGTGGATGCAGCGACTGCAACAACAGCGCCCGCAGTCCGCCGGCGAACATCGACGCGTCACCGTGTACGCGGCGGATCGGCCGGTCCGGCGCGAACCAGCGCGGCCCGGGCGTCTTGTGCACCCGGTCGCGCTCGGCGTACGGATCCGGGCCGGCCACCTTCGTCAGGATCATCCGCGCGAGCCCGTCCCGCAGCGGAGTCAGCGGAGCCAGTGGACTCAGCGGACTCGGTGGACTCAGCGGCGGCAGCGAAGCAGAACTGGTGGCGGCCATGGAATCCAGTCTCCCCACCACGCCAAGCGCTTCGATCAGGCGGGCGCGTACTCGGGTTCGAGCAGCGAGTACAGCAGCGAGTCCCGCCAGCCGCCGTTGGTGAAGACATGGTCGCGAAGCTGGCCCTCGTACGTGAACCCGAGGCGCTTCACGACCGCGATCGAGGCCTCGTTCTCGGGGCCGATCGCGGCGGTCACCCGGTGCCGGGACAGGGTGCCGAAGGCGAAGCGCAGCAGCGTCCGGGCGGCGTCGGTGGCGTACCCACGGCCCCACTGGTCGGCGTGGATCGCGTAGCCGAGCTTCGCCGTCCAGGGTCCGCTCGGCGCGATCCGGGCGAACCCGACCACGCGGTCGTCGACCGGCCGGGTGACCGCGAGCATGTAGTCCGGCCGGTCCTGCCGCGCCGACCGGTCGATGATGCCGGCCAGGTTCTGCTCGGCCTTGGCCCGGTCGTAGCTGTCGAACGCCATCCAGGTGGTGACCCGGTCGTCACCGGCGATGGCCAGGTAATCGTCGAGGTCGGACGTCCGGAATTCGCGCAGTACAGTCAGCTCGCCGCTGAGCTCCATAGCTGTCTTGCCTTTCCCCCACCGCTCCAGTTTCGGGCAGAGACTACCGGGGGTACGTCTGCATCGGCGTCCGGGTGAAGGCCTCGATCTCCTCCTGCAGCTCCCGGGCATCCTCGGCGCGGCCGGACTGCCGCAGCGCCTGGTGGACCCGGCGGGCCGAGTGCACGACACCGTTGATCCGCCGCTCCGTCGGCAGCGTCAGCACCGGCGCCAGCGCGTCCGCCGCGCCGTCCAGCTCGCCGCTCGCGATCCGGGTGATCGCCATCGCGGCGTGGCTGCCGGCGGCGTCACCGAAGGCCCACTCCGGGTGGTTCTGGTCGGTGTACGCGTCCACTGCCTGGCTGGAGTACCGCTGTGCCTGGTCGACTTCACCCGGCAGCCACGCCAGCGCGTCGGCGGCGTAGTAGAGCTGGCGGTTGCGGCCGAACGTGCACAGGCCGCCCATGGCGTCCAGGTCGTCGTTCTGGACCGAGTCCCAGGCATCCTCGGCGCGCTCGAGCGCGTGCCGGGCCGCTTCCGGGTTGCCGAGCGCTGCCCAGGCCCGGGCCTCGCTGACCGGGAGCCAGACGCTGGTGGTGCTGTTCGCCTGCTCCGCGTACCCGGCGCCGAGCTGCGCGTAGCGGACCGAGTCGTGCGGGTTGCCGGCCCAGTACGAGACCAGGGACTGCAGGCCGCGGACCCAGGCCCGGAGGCCGTGGTGGTCGGCGTTGTCGGCGCAGAGGAACGCGGTCCGCGCCTGGGTCAGGGCGGCGTGCGGGTTGCCGAGGTCGTGCGAGGCCTTGGCCAGCAGACCGCCGGTCACCCCGGCCAGGAAGTACAGCTGGCGGTGGTGGTCCGGGCGCTGGCGGCTCTCCAGCAGACCGAAAACCAGGTCCTGCGTCTCGACCAGCTGGCCGAGGATTTCGGGCAGGGGGCGCTGCGGGTACGCCTGGGCGGCGTGGCGTACGTCGTCGTACACCTGTTCCATGGCCTCGCTTCCGAGACCGGACTGGGCCGCGAGGGCAAACGCCCTCGCTCGGCTGGCAGCCATGTCGAGAACCTCCATCTCATTACCTGTCGTGATCCGTCCACTCGCGGCAGGTGCCGGCACCACCTGGGCAGCCGGTTCGGGCTGGTACGGCGAGAGGAGTTCCTCGACCGGCTTGCCGAACATGCGTTGCAGGGTGCGCCGGGTCTGAGGAGTGGTCCCCGCGCGCTCGCCCGATGCGAGCCGCCGCAGGTGCCGCTCGGTGATGGTTCCACCCAGCTCGACGAACTCGGCGACGATCTCGGAGTAGGTCTGGTTCCGGCGCTGGATCAGGTGCGCCAGGACCGTCTTTGGCGCGTACCTACCCGCCATCGTTCCTCCCGTTCACGTCAGCTAAGACGTTGTCTCGACTCATGCCCCACGACAAGGTGCTGTCCCCCAGATGTCCGCGAGAGGACCGGAAGAGGTCCGGCAAAGGTCCGGTCCAGGTCCTAGAGCGGTCACGTTGGGCTCGTGCACCATTACTGCCATGACAACCAGTAAGTCCAACTGGTTGCAAGGCCTGAGAGTTACGGGGTGAGAGGTAGTGAGCATCGCGGAAATGACGTCGAGACAGCACCGGCGCAGAGTCCGGGTCTGGTTCGGCGAGCACGTGATCGCACAGTACGTCGCGGAAGCGCCACTGGCCGCCCGCTACGAGCAGGCGATGCGGCGTCGTTTCGCCGGTCTGAAGGTCACCAACGACCTGCTCGGACCGCTCGACTCCACCGACTGAAACAGCACTGAAGCAGGACCGCAACACCGGTAACACCCGATATGCGTCCGGGTCCTCCTCAGACCCGGTTGCTGCACCCTGGAGTCTCCTCACGTTCAGGGGCAGTTCTGGAAAGTTCGGGGCACTCCTCAGTCCCGGACACCACCCAGGCGCGGTCCGGGGCACTCCTCAGCCCCGGACCGCGCCGCCCACCGGCCCGGCTGGGCTTGGCGGCTGAGTTCCCTGTATCGCCGCCGCCCAGCCGTTCCAACCACCTCCTGGCCGACACCTCGGGCCAGGCAGGGCCGAGTGTCCTGGGCGGTAGGACACCGGAGGCTCCCGACACCTCACCGGGAACCTCCCCCTTGAGGTGGCTGGGCTCCGAGTGTGACCGCCGCGCCTGGGCGGTCACACTCGGAGCCTTCACTCCAGGTTGCCGGCCATCCGGCGCAGTACGCCGACGGTGGTCAGGTACTCCGGCTCGGAGATGCCCGCCGTGATCGCACGGCGGTGCGCCCGGACCTTGACCGTCAGGTCCGCCAGGGCACGCGACCCGGCCGCCGTCAGCTCGTCGCCGGTCAGCCACTCGCGCTCGACCAGCGGATTCGTCACCGCGGCGAGCTCGGCCGGGTCGTCGTCCAGGAACGGCGCCAGCGCCACCGCGATCACTTCGCCGCCGGCCGCCGCGTTCAGCGCCTGCCACTGGCGCCGGTTCAGCCCGTCGGCCGCGAGCAGCCGCTCGAACGACGCCTCGATCAACCGATCGACCTCTTTCAGCCACCACCCGATAGGCTTGTTGTCAGCAGACATATACATGTCAACAAGCATATAGTTGGACGAGGACATGAACAACACCAACCCAGCCCCGACAGCCAATCCACCCGAGCCGGCTGCTGAGGCGGCCGATCCGGCTGCGGCGGCGACGGCTGCGCCCGAGGCGGCGGGTGCTGTTGAGGCGGCTTCGGTTGAGGCGGTCGAGGGGGCGATGGTTGCGATCCGGCGGCGGCAGGCTCGGCGTACGTTCGGGGTGCAGGCGGGTGGGTCGGATCCGGTGCAGGAGGTGCTGGATGCGGTCGAGGCGGCTGGGGGCGAGCCGATCGGGGTCAACGGTGTCGCGGCCGCGCTCGGGGTCGATCAGCCGCGGGCGAGCAAGCTGGTCGCCGCCGCGGTCGCGGGTGGGCTGATCCGGCGCGAGGCGGACCAGGCGGACGGCCGCCGGACCAACCTGGTCCTCACGCCGGCCGGGCACGACCAGCTGGCAACCGTCCACAAGCACCGTCAGTCCCGCTTCGCCGACGCGATGGCCGACTGGACCCCCGCCGAACGAACCACCTTCGCCACCCTTCTGACCCGCTTCGTGACCACGCTGGACCGCTAGATGTCCGCTCGAGGTCCGCTCTTCGGAACCTTTCCGGCGCTCCGTGCGGATTTCTTTCCGGAGAGAGTCAGCTGTCCCCCGAGGCGACGTAGACGGCGAAGGGGGCGCCGGGCAGGATCTGAGCGGCGTCGGTGGACCAGCCCTCAGCGTGGATCTCGCCGAGGTACCGCATGCCGAGCCGCTGTAGCACCGCCTGAGATGCGGTGTCGACCCGTTCGGTGAAGGCGACCACCGAGCGAGCACCGAGGGTGTTGAAGGCATAGTCCAACCCGGCCTGCCCGAGCTCCGCCTCCAGCCCACGACCGCGGGCTGATTCGACCAGCGCCCAGCCGAGTTCCAGGCGGTCGGTGGCCCAGCCTGGTCCGGCGAGCGTGCCGATCGCCTCGGCGGTCGGCGTTCCTTCAGGGAGGCGGGAGAGGCCACCGCGGCCGGCCGCGGCTCCGGTGGTGCGGTCGTAGGCGATCCACTTGCCGACCCCGTCGCGCTCCCAGTCCGGCGCATGTCCGGGGTGTACCCCGTTGGGCCCGGTGATCGGTTCCAAGCGGAGGTGTTCGGTGAACCTGGTGCGTACGGTGCGCGCGACCAGGTCACGTAGTCGTCGGTCGCCGTCGGGGCGGTTGACCATCAGCAGGTCGAGGTCGTCCGGTCCGGCCCAGGCGGATGCGTCGTGCTTGCCGGCTTCGAGTAGCGGACGGCTGAGGTCGCCGTCGATCGTGACGAGATAGTCGATTTCGCGGCGTACGCGACCGTCCCACTCCCATTCCCAGTCCGCGATCGTCCAGACGATGTCGCGGACCTTCCAGCCGGTCTCCTCCTCGACCTCGCGGACGAGCGCCTCTTCCGGTGTCTCGCCGGGTTCGAGATGACCGCCGACGATGTCCCAGATCCCGGGCAGCAGCCGCCGGTCGGGCGTACGCCGCTGCAGGTACACGCGATGCTGCTCGTCCCGGATCAGTGCACCAACACAGTCGACCGTACGCATGCCATCAACCTAGTAGTACTAGTGCGCCGTGTCGGAGCACTAGCGCAGCGGTCGTTCGGTGATGCGGTTGGGCATGAACAGAACAGCAGCCACGAGCAGTACAGCCGCAGCCGCCGCGCCGTAGTACACGTCATGTACGGCGGGAGCGAGTACGCCGGCGGGGACCTTCTGCAAGTCGGAGTGGTTGTCGCCGAGCCGGGACGCGACCACGGCGTTCGCCACCGCGCCGAACAGAGCGACTCCGACCGCGCTGCCGACGGAGCGGGAGAACATGTTCGCCCCGGTCACCACGCCGCGCGTCTGCCAGTCGACCGACGACTGTGCCGCCACGACCGATGGTGACGCGGAGAAGCCGAGTCCGATGCCGATCACGAAGCACGCCGCCGCCAGGTGCAGTACGGAGCTGTCGGGCCCGACCATCAACAACAGCCCGGACCCTAGTACGACGATGATCGCGCCGAGTGTCATCGTGGTCCGGAAGCCGACTCGCAGGTAGATGCGCCCGGCGAGCGAGGCCGCGATCGGCCAGCCGAGCGTCATCGCGGCCAAGGTGAATCCGGCGACCAGCGCGGACGTACCGAGCACGCTCTGCGCGTACAGCGGCACGTACGTGGACAGTCCGATCATCAGCAACCCGATCAGCAAAGCCGCCGAGTTGGCCGAGTTCAGTACGCGCTGCCCGAGCACCCACAACGGCAGGATCGGCTCCGCGGCGCGACGCTCGACCAGTACGAACGCAACGAGCAGTACCACCGCCGCGGCCAGGATCACGATGCTGGTCGTCGAACCCCAGTCCCACATCACGCCGCCCTCGAGCAGGCCGAGCAGCAACAGCGAGCCGCCGACCGCGAGCAGAATCGCGCCGGCGTAGTCGATCTGGTGCCGGGTCTTGTCGCCGATCTTCTCGTCGAACTTGCGGACCAGTACCCAGGCGGCCGCGACGCCGAGCGGGATGTTCACGAAGAAGATCCATCGCCAGGAGATGTAGTCCGAGAACACTCCGCCCAGCGTCGGCCCGACGAACGACGAGATGCCCCAGACGCTGGCCAGGTAGCCCTGCACCTTGGCCCGCTCGGCGAGCGTGTAGATGTCGCCGACGATCGTCATGCCGATCGGCTGGATCGCCCCGGCGCCGAGACCCTGGATCAGCCGGAACGCGATCAGCGCCGGCATGCTCCAGGCGAACCCGCAGAGCACCGATCCGAGCACGAACAACCCGACGCCGAGCAGCATCATCGGCTTCCGCCCGCGCTGGTCGGCGAGCTTGCCGTAGATCGGCACCGACACCGCCTGCGCCAGCAGGTAGATCGAGAACAGCCACGGGAACTGCGTGAAGCCGCCGAGGTCGGCAACCACCGACGGTACGGCCGTCGCCAGGATCGTCGCGTCGATCGCGACCAGCCCGACACTCAGCATCACGGCCAGTAAGATCGGCCCCCGCTCGGACCGAAGTCCCACCCCAGTTCGATCGATCCGCGCAGTAGTCATATTACTGGTCAATGTATGTGAGACGGCAACAATTCCCCACCCGGGGATCGCCTGCCGGACAGGTCGGGCCGGTTCGGTGATCGCGTACCCGATCAGGCTGCCGCACAACGCGAGCACGATCAGCGTGGACAGCGCGAGCCGCAGCGAGCTGTGCTCGGCGATCGCCCCGAGCACCGGCGTCGCGACGCCGCCGATGCTGACCGCGAGACCGAGCGTCATGCCGCCGGCCGTGCCGACGCGACCGGGCAGGAAGTCCTGACCGAGCGTGACGTGCAGCGAGAACGGGATCGACATCGCGATCGCGGTCAGCGCGAGGAACCCGAAGAACGCGGGGCCGGGTACGAACACCAGGCCCGCGAGCGCCGGCACCGCGATCGCGTACGAGACGCGCAGCGTGCGCACCCGCCCGTACCGGGTGGCGAACCGCCCGCCGAGCAACGTACCGAGCGCACCGGACGCGAAGAGGACGAACAACGCGACCCCACCGGTCGTCGTTCCGCCGCCGACCCGCTGCCCGGCGTACAGCGCGATGAACGTCCCGAGGCCGACGAACACGATCGACCGGCAGACCATGATCACCGACAACCGCAGGAACGACGACCAGTCGTCCGGTCCCTCCGGCCGGGTACGAGTGACCGCGCCGGTGACCCGGGAGCGCACCGCCCACGAGGTGATCGCGGCCCCGAAGATTGCCGGTACGACGAGCACCGGCGTCAGCGCGAGCCCGCCCGCGGCGATGATCGGCGTGACCAGGACCGGCGCCAGCGCGAAGCCGACGTTTCCGCCAACCGAGAACCAGCTCATCCCGACATGACTGCCGTCGCTGACCACCCGCGCCATCCGGGCCGCCTCCGGGTGGTACGCGGCCACGCCGAGACCGGACAGCGCCGCGGCGAGCCAGCTGAGTACGTAGCCGTCGCCGACGCCGATCAGCGCGATCCCGAGCCCGGCCGTGGTCATCGCGATCGGGATCAGCCAGGTCAGCGGCCGCCGATCGGTGAGTACGCCGAACAGCGGCTGCACCACCGATGACAGCAAGGTCGCGGCCAAGGTGATCCCGGACACCGCCACGTACCCGAGCCCACGCTCCGCGACCAGGAACGGGACCAGCGCCGGCACGCAACCCTGGTACACGTCCACACACGCGTGGCCCGTAGCCATCAGTCCGATCGGTCGAAGTCTCCGCACCTCACGATCGTCGCCGCCGCGACCCTTGTCCGGCTTCCGATAAAATGCCAAGTGATGCCGGAAACCAGCCAACTGCCCGCGAACACCGGTCACCGGCCGATCCAGGCCGGCGGCGGCATCGAGGCGCACTGGCACGACCGCAACCAGATCGTGTACGCGGGCCGCGGCGTCCTGTCCGTGACGACCGACGCCGGCAGCTGGGTGGCGCCTGGTACCCGAGCCATCTGGATTCCGGCCGGCACGGTCCACCAGCACCGCGCGTACGGCGAGACCGCCCTGCACACGATCGGCCTGGAAGACAACCCACTGCGCCTGGATGTCCCATCGGCACTGGTAGTCAGCCCGCTGCTCCGCGAGCTGATCCTCACCTACACCTCAACCGAACAACAGCCGCCCAAGCCACCAACCGAGCGGCTGCCAACCGAGCAGCCCCTGTCCGAGCAGCCGCTGTCCGAGCTGGCTGAGCGAGCGCGGTTGCGGGCTGTGCTGCTGGACCAGCTGCGCGGCTCGCCGCAGCGCCCTACTTATCTACCCACCGCCCAAGACCCACGGTTGGCAGCAGCCTGTGCACTGCTTGTGGATAACCCAGCCGACGGCCGGACGCTGACCGAGCTGGGCGCAGTAGTAGGTGCGAGCGAACGCACCCTGAGCCGCCTCTGCAAGACAGACCTGGGCATGACTTTTCCACAGTGGCGTACCCAACTCAGACTGCACGAAGGACTCAGGCTCTTGGCCGAAGGGGAGTCAGTGACGCGCGTCGCTCACGCCTGTGGCTGGGCGTCGACCAGTGCGTTCATCGACACGTTCCGCCGCGCGTTCGGTCACACACCGGGCTCGCGTAAGGCCTGATCCAGGATCCGGCTCCACTGGCGTACGATCCCGCGCCGCCGCGCACTGTCATCCGTCAACAGAGCAGCCAGCCCAAGCCCGCGGGCCATGTCCAGTACGCCCTGCACCGTTTCCCGTACGCCCGCAGTCCGCTCACTGACCTCCAGCACTTCCAGCAACGCCCGGTGTGCTTGGCGACCCACATGTGCTTCCAGCCGCACTATCTGCTGCCGCAGCGCCTCTTCGGTCGACGCAGCCACCCACAGGTGCAACGCGGCCCGGAACAGTGGCCCGGTGTACACGTCCGCCAGCATCCCGACGATCGCCTCAGTACGCCCCGCGCCGCTCGGCAGATCGGACGCCTGCGCGCGGATCTCCGCGAGCCGCACCTCGGTCATGTACTCGACTGCTGCCGCGAAGAGGTCCGCCCTGGTCGGGAAGTGATGCTGCGCCGCCCCACGCGACACCCCGGCGCGGGTCGCCACCACACTCACCGTCGTCGCCGCGTACCCGACCTCGGCGAGTGACTCCACCGCCGCCTCGAGCAACCGCTGCCGGGTCGCCCGCGAACGATCCTGTTGCGGCGCCCGCAGCACCTCACTCACTTGTGACCTCACTCATTAGCGGCTTCGCGCGCCCGCAGCTCGCGCCGCAGGATCTTCCCGGACGCCGCCTTCGGCACCGCGTCGATGAACTCCACCTGCCGGATCTTCTTGTACGGCGCCACCCGCGCGGCCACGTACGCGATCACGTCCGCCGCGGTCAGCGCCACCCCGGGCATCGGCACCACGAACGCCTTCGGAACTTCGTTGCCATCAGCATCGACGCCGATGACCGCCGCGTCCGCGATCCGGTCGTCGGTGAGCAATACAGCCTCCAACTCTGCGGGCGGCACCTGGTACCCGTGGTACTTGATCAGCTCCTTCACCCGGTCCACGACGTACAGATAACCGCGCGCGTCCATCCGCCCGATGTCGCCGGTGTGCAGCCAGCCGTCCGGATCGACGGTCGCGTCGGTGTCGGCCGGCCGACCCAGGTATCCCTTCATCACCTGCGGCCCGCGAATCCAGATCTCGCCCTCGTCGGTATCGTTGCCGTCGGCACCGACCAGTCGCAGCTCGGTCGACGGGAACAGCTTCCCGACCGCGCCCGGCGGCGGCTCCGGGTCGTCCTGCGGTACGGCGTGCGTGCCCGGCGACAGTTCGGTCATCCCGTACGCCTGCAGGACCGCGTGCAACCCGAGCCGCTTCGCGCACGCCTGCGCCAGCTCACCGTCGAGCGGCGCCGCGGCCGACGTGACGTACTTCAAGTGGGACAAGTCGTACCCGTCGACCAAGGGGTGCTTCGCCAGCGCAAGCACCACCGGCGGCGCCACGAACGCGCGCGTGATCCGCTGCTGGTCGAGCGTGGTCAGGAACTGCTGCAGGTCGAACTTGGGCAGCACGACGACGGTCACGCCGAGCCGGAGCGGAAGGTTCATCAGCACCGACAGCCCGTAGATGTGGAAGAACGGCAGGATCGCGATCACCCGCTCACCCGGAGCGATCTGGATCATCACCTCGGCCTGGGAGATGTTGGTCGCGATGTTGCGGTGCGTCAGCATCACGCCCTTCGCCGCGCCGGTGGTTCCACTGGAGTACGGCAGGACTGCCACATCGGAGGCCGGATCGATCGTCACCGTCGGTTCCGGCGCGGTGGACGCGAGTAGTTCCTGCACTGACCGGTACCCCTCGGCCTGGTCACACACGAAGATCTGCTCGACGCCCGTACCCTCGACTGCCGCTGTCGCGATCGGCAGGAACAGCGAAATCGTCACCAGCAACTTCGCCTTCGAGTCGACGAGTTGCTTGTGCAGCTCGTCGGCGGTGTACAGCGCGTTCACCGTGGTCACCGTCGCGCCCGCGCGGGTCGCGCCGTAGAACACGGCCGGGTACAGGATCGTGTTCGGGCTGTGCAGCGCGATCACGTCACCATGCCTGATGCCCAGCTCGGCCAGGCCGGCCGCGATCCGCCGGGTCATGCGGTCCAGCTGGGCGTAACTGAGCTCCTGCCCGGTGATGCCGTCGACCATCGCCGGCCGATCGCCGTACTCCTGGGCTTTGCCGAGGACGGCGTCGTGGATCGGGAGGTCGAGCACCTCGACGGGTGGAAACTCGCTGGTGATGATCATGCCGAGGCCTCTCAGTAGGACTTGGGCAAACCGAGACTGTGCTGGGCGACGAAGTTCAGGATCATCTCCCGGCTGACCGGTGCGATCCGGGTGGCGCGCGCGGCCGCGACCAGGGCCGCGACACCGTACTCGACCGTCATCCCGTTCCCGCCGAGCGACTGCACCGCCTGGTCGGTGGCGCGGACGGCGACCTCGCCGGCGGCGTACTTGGCCATGTTCGCGGCCTCACCAGCGGCCAGGTCGTCACCCGCGTCGTACAGGGCCGCGGCCTTCTGCATCATCAGCCGGGCCAGCTCCAGCTCGATCTTGATCTGGGCCAGCGGGTGCGCGATGCCCTGGTGCGCGCCGATCGGCGCCTTCCAGACCGCGCGCTCCTTGACGTACGCGGTCGCCTTGCCGAGCGCATGCCGCGCGATCCCGATCGCGAACGCCGACGCCATGATCCGCTCGGGGTTGAGCCCAGCGAACAACTGCATCAGCGCCGCGTCCTCGGACCCGACGAGCGCATCCGGTGGGAGTTGTACGTCATCCAGGAACAACGCGTATTGCTTGTCCGGACTGATCAGGTCCATCTCGATCTGCCGGAACTCCACGCCCGGCGCGTCGATCGGAACGATGAACAGGGCGGGCTTGAGCTTGCCGGTGCGTGCGTCCTCGGTCCGGCCGACGACCAGGACCGCCTTCGCGACGTCGAGACCGGAGATGAACACCTTGCGCCCGGTCAGCGACCAGCCGTCTCCGGTACGCCGGGCGGTGGTGGTGATCTGGTGCGAGTTCGAGCCGGCGTCCGGTTCGGTGATCGCGAACGCCATGATCGTGCTGCCGTCCGCGATACCGGGCAGCCAGCGCTGCTTCTGATCGGCGGTGCCGAAGCGCGAGATCACGGTGCCGCAGATCGACGGCGAGACGACCATCATCAGCAACGGGCAGCCGGCCGCGCCGAGCTCCTCGAGGACGATCGAGAGATCGGCCATCCCGCCGCCTCCGCCGCCGTACTGCTCGGGCAGGTTGACACCGAGGAAGCCGAGCTTGCCGGCTTCCAGCCAGAGCTCGGCGGTCGACCCACCGGATCGGGCCTGCCGGTTGAACCACTCGTAGCCGTACTTGGCGCCGAGCTCACCGACGACCTTCCGCAGCTCCCGCCGCTCTTCGGACTCCACGAAGCTCATCGGCATCCCCCGACCGTCGCATCGGTTTCTGCAAGGTTCATGCGTCCTCCCCAACCACGGCCAGTACCGCACCGACCTCTACCTGTTGTCCAGCGTCCACCGGCAACTCGTTCACCACGCCGTCGGCCGGGGCGGCGATCGTGTGTTCCATCTTCATCGCCTCCAGCCAGAGCAGCGGCTGGCCCTGCGTCACCTTGTCGCCGACCTGGACCCCGACGCGTACCACCGTCCCCGGCATTGGCGCCACCAACGACCCGGCCGCTACTTGCTGCGCTGGATCGACGAACCGCGCGACCGGCGTCAGGCTGACGTTGCCAAGCGGCGAGTCCACGCACACCAGCCCGGCGTACGCCGCGACCGCGAAGGACCTGCGTACGCCGTCGACGTCCAGGACCACTCGTTCGGGGTCCGCCTGGATCAGCCGTACGTTGCCGTCCGCAACCAATCCGTCCCGGGTCAACCGGTACGCGACCTCGTACCCGACAGCGCCGACCTGGTACTTCTTCCGCTGTGGTTGCGACGGCACGTTCCGCCAGCCGCTCGCGACCTGCACCGGCGTACGCGCCTGTCGTCCCGCCGCGTCCGCCAGCGCCGCCGCGAGCGCGGACACCCGCACCGCCGCGTCATCAGGTCCCGCGCCCACGCCATGCTTGTCGAAGAAGGCGGTGTCGGTGTCACCCGCGAGAAACGCCGGATGCCGCAAGATCCAGGCCAGCAGGTCCCGATTCGTCCCCACGCCGTGGATCGCCGCCCGCTCCAGTACGCCGGCCAGCCGCCGCGCCACCGCGGTCCGATCCGGCCCGGACGCGATCACCTTCGCCAGCATCGCGTCGTAGTACGGCGAAACCTCCGACCCATCCACCACCCCGGAGTCCACTCGTACGCCGGACGACAGGTCGAACCGGTGCAGTACGCCGGTCTGCGGTTGCCAGTCACGCAGCGGATCCTCGGCGTACAGGCGTACCTCGATCGCGTGACCAACGGTCGGAGGCGGTTCCGGTACGAGCTGCGCGCCGCCCGCGATCGCGAACTGCAGTTCGACCAGATCCAATCCAGTCGTCTCCTCGGTGACCGGATGCTCGACCTGGAGGCGCGTGTTCATTTCGAGGAAGTAGAACTCTCCGGCCTCGTCGGCGAGGAACTCGACGGTGCCTGCGCCGACGTACCCGATCGCGGCGGCCGCGGTGCGGGCCGCGTCGTAGAGGCGCGGGCGCATGGCTGGGATGCGTTCGACCAGCGGGGATGGCGCCTCTTCGACCACCTTCTGGTGGCGGCGCTGGATCGAGCATTCGCGCTCGCCGACGGCCCAGATCGTGCCGTGCTGGTCCGCCATCACCTGCACCTCGATGTGGCGCCCGCCGGCCAGGTAGCGCTCGCAGAAGACCGTGCCGTCGCCGAACGCCGACAACGCCTCCGCCGAGGCCGCCTCGATCTCGGCCGCCAGGTCCTCGAGCCGAGTCACGACGCGCATGCCGCGCCCACCGCCGCCGGCCGATGCCTTGACCAGAACGGGCAGGTCGGTCGCGCCCACTTCGGCTGGGGTCAGCTCGGCGAGCACCGGCACACCGGCGGCCGCCATCAGCTTCTTGGCTTCGATCTTCGAGCCCATCGACGAGATCGCGTCGACCGGCGGGCCGATCCAGGTCAGTCCGGCGTCGATCGCGGCCTGGGCGAAGGCGGCGTTCTCGGACAGGAAGCCGTAGCCGGGGTGGATCGCGTCGGCGCCGGCTCGCTGGGCTGCCTCGATGATCAGGTCGGCTCGTAGGTAGGTGTCGGCCGGCGTGTTACCAGGCAGGTGAACGGCGGCATCCGCCTCGGGTACGAACGGCATCGACGCGTCGGCGGTCGAGTGGACGGCGACGGTGGACAGGCCGAGGTCGCGGGCGGTCCGGAAGATTCGTCGCGCGATCTCGCCCCGGTTGGCGACCAGTACAGAGTTGATCCGAGTCACGTCGTCACATCCTGAAGACGCCGAAGGACGTGGTGCCTTCGACTGGTGCGGAGTGAATGGCGGACAGGCAGATGGCGAGTACGGTCCGGGTGTCCCGCGGATCGATCACCCCGTCGTCGTACAACCGCCCGGACAGGAACATCGGCAGCGACTCCGCCTCGATCTGCCCCTCGACGTACGCGCGCAACTGCCGGTCGGCCGCCTCGTCGTACGGCTGCCCTTTCGCCTCCGCCGCCGCCCGCGCGACGATCGACAGTACGCCGGCCAGCTGTTGCGGTCCCATCACCGCGGACTTCGCCGACGGCCACGCGAACAGGAACCGCGGATCGAACGCGCGACCACACATCCCGTAGTGCCCGGCGCCGTACGAGGCACCCATCAGGATCGAGATGTGCGGGACCTTCGAGTTGGAGACCGCGTTGATCATCTGCGCGCCGTGCTTGATGATGCCGCCCTGCTCGTACTCCTGCCCGACCATGTAACCGGTGGTGTTGTGCAGGAAGATCAGCGGCGTGTTCGACCGGTTCGCCAGCTGGATGAACTGCGCCGCCTTCTGAGACTCCGCGCTGAACAGCACCCCGCGCGCATTCGCCAGGATGCCCACCGGATACCCGTGCACGGACGCCCAACCGGTAGCGAGCGACGACCCGTACAGCGGCTTGAACTCGTCGAACACCGAACCGTCCACCACGCGGGCGATCACGTCCCGCGGGTCGAACGGAATACGCAGATCACCCGGCACGAGGTCCAACAGGTCATCCGCGGCGAGCAACGGTTCGGCGTACGCGGGTCCCGGCGCCGGGCCGCGCTTGCGCCAGTTCAACCGGGACACGATCTGCCGCCCGAGCCGGATCGCGTCGGGTTCGTCGACCGCGAAGTAGTCGGCCAGGCCGGACTGCCGCGCGTGCATCGCCGCGCCGCCGAGCGACTCGTCGTCCGCGTCCTCGCCGGTGGCCATCTTCACCAGCGGTGGCCCGGCCAGGAACACCTTCGCGCCGCCGTCGACCATCACCACGTAGTCGCTCATCCCCGGGATGTACGCGCCGCCCGCGGTCGAGTTGCCGAACACCAGCGCGATCGTCGGAATCCCCTCGGCCGACAACCGGGTCAGGTCCCGGAACATCGCGCCGCCCGGAATGAAGATCTCCTTCTGTGTCGGCAGGTCCGCGCCGCCGGACTCGACCAGGCTGATCACCGGTAGCCGGTTCGCCCGCGCGATCTCGTCGGCCCGCAACGCCTTGCGCAGCGTCCACGGGTTGCTGGCGCCGCCCTTGACGGTCGGATCGTTCGCGGTGATCAGGCACTCGACGCCTTCGACCACGCCGATCCCGGTCACCAGACTGGCGCCGACGGTGAAGTCCGAACCCCAGCCGGCCAGCGGGGACAGTTCGAGGAAGTACGAATCCGGGTCGAGCAGCAGCTCGATCCGCTCCCGCGCCAGCAGCTTGCCGCGCTGGTGGTGCCTGGCGACATACTTCTCGCCCCCGCCGGCGAGCGCCTTCGCATGCTCGTCGTCGAGCGCGGCGAGCTTCGCCAGCATCAGTTCCCGATTGCTCGGCCGGTCCGCTTCGGGTTCGGCCGAGGAGGGGGTGGTGTGGTTGGTCATCCGGTGAACCCCAGTCGTTTCGCCGCCAGGCCGGTCAGGATTTCGGTGGTCCCGCCGCCGATGGCGAGGATCTTCTGATCGCGGTACTGCCGCTCCACTTCGGCCTCCCGCATGTACCCGAGACCGCCGTGCAACTGCAACGCCTGGTCGCAGACCCACTGCCCGGCTTCGACCGCGGTGTTCTTGGCGAAGCACGTCTCGGCGATCACCTCCTCGCCGCGTACGGCGCGCTCGGCGACCGCGTGCACGTACACCCGCGCGACCTCGATCCGCCGGGCCATCTCGGTGAGCGTGTACTGCACGGTCTGCCGAGAGCTCAACGGTCGCCCGAACGTCTCGCGTTGCTTGCACCAGGCAACAGTCAGGTCCAGCGCGCGCTGCGCACCCGCGTACGCCTGAACCGCCAGCGTCAACCGTTCCGCGACGAAGTTCACCGCCAGCTGGACGAAACCGGAGTCCTGCGTACCGACCAGGTTCCCGACCGGGACGCGTACGTCCGTGAACGACAACTCGGCAGTGTCCGAGCAGAGCCAGCCCAGCTTCTCCAGCTTGCGTGACACCACGAATCCCGGTGTGTCCCGCTCGATCACCAGCAAGCTGATCCCGTGCGCGCCGGGTCCGCCAGTACGCACCGCCGTCGTCACGAAGTCCGCCCGGCAGCCGGAGGTGATGTACGTCTTCGCACCGTTGACGACGAAGACATCATCTTCGCGACGGGCCGTCGTACGCACCGAGGCGACGTCCGAGCCGCCGTCGGGTTCGGTGATCGCCAGCGCGCCGATCAGCTCACCATCCAACGTTGGCCGGACCCATTTGTCGAGCTGTTGCTCGTTGCCGGCCGCAATGAGATGTGGGAGGGCGATGCCGCAGGTCAGCAGGGACGCGACCAGGCCGCCCGACCCGCCGGCGTAATGCATCTCCTCGACCACCGCGATCGAGTCGAGCAGCGATCCACCGCCACCACCGACCGCCTCCGGAAAGCCGACGCCCAGCAAACCGAGCTGCCCGGCCTTCTTGTGCAGGTCGCGCGGCAGCTCGCCGGCCCGTTCCCAGTCGTCCAGCGAAGGCAGTACGTCGGCCGCCATGAACCGCCGGACCGTATCGCGCAGCGCCTCCCGCTCGGCTGTCATAACAGCACTTCCGGCACGTCGACGTACCGCGACCGCAGCCACTCCCCGAGCGCCTTCGCCTGTGGGTCGAAGCGTGCCTGCGCGGCGACGCCTTCCCCGAGCAGACCCTCGACGACGAAGTTCACTGCCCAGAGGTTCGGCAGCAAGTAGCGATGGACGGTCAACGGGCGGGTCTCGGGGAGCAGCGTCTTGAAGAGCTCGGTGGTGAGGGTGTGCGCGAGCCAGCGCCAGGTCTTCTCGTCGCGGACCCACACGCCGACGTTCGCGTCGCCGCCCTTGTCGCCGGAGCGCGCCCCGGCGATCCGGCCGAGCGGGACCTCGCGCGTACGCATCCGTCCGCTCGACGCGAGCTGCGGCAACGGCATCGGCGGCCGGATGTCCTGGACCGGTTCGAGCGGCCGCGTTTCGGCCGCCGGTTCGATCGCCCGGCGCGATCCGTCCGGAAGTACGACCACGTGCTCCACCTCGTGGATGTCCACGTACTCAGCGCGGAAGACGCCGTACGGCGACCCGTCGCCGGGCGGCGCGGTGACATGGAAACCCGGGTAGCTCGCCAGCGCCAGCTCGACCGCGGCACTGCTGAACGCGCGCCCGACCACCTTCGGGTCCGGGTCCTTCACCGCGCACTTGAGGAAGACGCTTGCCTCCTGCTCGGACTCGGCGTTCGGCTTCTCGGTCCAGGCGAGCGTCCACTTCAGCTCCGCCGGACGCTTCGCCAGCGCCTGCTCCAGCTGGCGCTGGACCAGCTCAGCCTTCTGCTCCAACTGCAGGCCGGTCAGCACGAAATCGACCTCGTTGCGGAAGCCGCCGACGCTGTTCAGCGAGACCTTGTACGTCGGCGGTGGCGCCTCGCCGCGAACGCCGGAGATCCGGACCCGATCGGTGCCGTCGGCAACCAGCTCGATCGTGTCCAGGCGGGTCGTGACGTCCGGACCCGCGTACCGGGCGCCGGTGATCTCGTACAGGAGCTGGGCCTTGACGGTGTCGATGGTGACCGCGCCACCGGTGTTGTCGTGCTTGGTGATCACGCTGCTGCCGTCGGCGTGGATCTCCGCGATCGGGAATCCTGGTCGGCCGAAGTCGTGGAGCTCGCTGAAGAACGCGTAGTTCCCGCCGGTTGCCTGGCAGCCGCATTCGATCACATGCCCGGCGACGACCGCGCCGGCCAGCTCGTCGTACTGGGTCCGCTTCCAGCCGTGGTGCGCGGCGGCCGGTCCGACGATGACCGAGGCGTCGGTGACACGGCCGGTGACGACCACATCCGCGCCGGCGCGGAGTGCTTCGGCGATGCCCCACGCGCCGAGGTACGCGTTGGCTGTCAGGGGTTGGCCGAGGCCTAGCTCGTCGCCGCGGGCGAGGAGGTCGTCGCCTTCGACGTACGCGATCTTGGGGTGCAGGCCGAGTTTGCCCGACAGGTCGTGGATGGCTTGGGCGAGGCCGGAGGGGTTGAGGCCGCCGGCGTTGCTGACGATCTTGACGCCACGGTCCAAGGCTTCACCGAGACCGGTTTCGAGCTGTTTGAGGAAGGTTCGCGCGTAGCCGAGGGACGGGTCCTTGAGCCGATCGCGGCCGAGAATGAGCATGGTCAACTCGGCCAGGTAGTCACCGGTCAGCACATCCAACGGCCCACCGGTCAGCATCTCGTGCACGGCACTGAACCGATCCCCGTAGAACCCGGACGCATTCCCAATCCGAACCACCGAACTGGTCCGGCCAGAACTGCCCGTGCCGCCGGTGCCGCCGGTCCGGCCAGAACTGCCCGTCCTGCTCGTCCCGGTCGGGCCGGCCGCGCCTGGTCCCGTCATGCGAACTGTCCCGGGCGGCGGCCCTTTCCCGGTAGTCCGGCGAATGCCTGGATGATCCCCAGCCACTCCTCCGCCTCAGCACCTTCCCCCCGCACCGCCACGTCATCCCGGTGCCGCCGCTGCGTCGCCAGCAAGCAGAAGTCCACCGCCGGTCCGCTCACCCGCTGCGCGGCACCCTCCGGACCCCACGTCCACACGACACCATCCGGCCCGATGAGCTCGACGAAGAACTCATCGCGCGGCGGAGTGCGGTTGTTGAGTAAGTACGCGAAGTCCCGCGTACGCACCGCGAGATGCGCGACGTGCCGCAACCGCCCACTCGGTTCGCGCCGTACGCCGAGCGCATCGAACACGTCCTGCCCGTGCGCCCACGTCTCCATCAACCGCGCGGTCGCCATCGACGTCGGGCTCATCGGCGGCCCGTACCAGAGCACCTTCTCCCCGGCCGGCACCTGCTTCAGCGCCTCCGCGACCTCGGCCCGGGCCTCCCGCCAGTACGTGAGCAGCTGATCGGGCGGCAACGCGGCAGTCTCGGCAGCACCATCGTCGACGTACGTCTCCGGGCTCGCCGCCGCGACCCGCAGCGACTCCTTGAACCCCGCCGGATCACTCGCCGACAACCGCGCCGCCTCGTCGGTCCAGGCCAGGTGCGCGATCTGATGCGCGATCGTCCACCCCTCGGCCGGCGTCGGCGTCGCCCACTCGTCGGCCGCCAGCCCACCGACCAGCTGGTCCAACTCGGCACTCTCGGCGAACAGATCCGCCAGCACGTCATCCAGCCGCACGCGACACTCCCTCAGCAGGTCCCCCGAGCGTCCCACTTCCCGCAAAAAGAATCAACCGTGCTTGTTTTGCCGAACCTCGGCAGCTCGACAGGTTCCAACCTGATGGAAAGGGTTTCGGCGTAGACCACTTGGTGTTAATCAGGACCAATGCATGGTTCGCTGCCGGGGAAGGCCGCCGAGATCCGGGCGCTGCTGCTGAGTCTGATCGACACGCTGCCGGAGGGTGCGGCGCTGCCACCCGAGCGGGAGCTGGCCGCCCGCTGGAACGTCGCGCGGATGACGCTGCGGCGGGCGGTGGACGAGCTGGTGATCGAGGAACTGCTGGTCCGCCGGCACGGCAGCGGGACGTACACGACCCGGCCGAAGGTCGCGCGCTGGCTGGGCATGATCGGGTTCTCCGAGGACATCCGCCGGCGCGGGATGCGGCCGGGCAGCACGATGCTGGAGTTCCGGCACCAGAAGGCCGAGCGGGCGGCGGCGCGGCGGCTGCGCATCCCCGTCGGCGACGCGATCATCTCGTTCACCCGGCTGCGGCTCGCGGACAACCATCCGATGGTGGTGGAGCGTACGACGCTGCCGGCCGCGTACGTCCCCGGTCTGCAGGCCGACGACCTGAACGGCTCGTTGTACGACCTGCTCACCACCCGGTACGGGATCGAGGTCGTGAGTGGAACGTCGCGCCTCGAACCGGTGATGCCCGACGCGAAGACGGCCGGCTGGCTCGACATTCCGACCACGCAGCCGTGCCTCGCGGTACACGGCATCAGCTTCGACAGCCGCGATCGCGTCTTCGAGTACACGTCGGCCGTCTATCGCGGTGACCGGTACGCCTTCACCACCGAGCTGCGGACGACCACGCCCAGCCCACGCGCGAACGCCAAGGGGCTGTAGGGGTTCAGCGGAAGACCCCGGTGTGGCCGAGCGAGTACCGGCCGGGCTGGGGGAAGACGGCCAGACCGTGCGGGCCTCTGCCGACCGGGATGCGAGCCAGCAGCTTGCCGGTACTCAACCGGATCGCGTACACGACCGAGTTGTACCGACCGGACACCCACAGCACATTGCCGTCCGGTGACACCCCGCCCATGTCCGGACTGCCGCCGCCGGGGATCTTGATCTTCTTCACCACCTTGCGGGTGGCGAAGTCGAACAGCGAGACCGAGCCTTCGCCCCGGTTGGTGATGATCAGGTCGCGCGAGTTGCGCGTGACGTACAGCCCGTGCGCGCCCTTGCCGGTCGGGATGAAGTCCTGGATCGCGACCGGCGGATGCGTCGACACCACCCAGATCCCGTTGCTCATCATGTCCGCGACGTAGTAGAACCGCCCGTCCGGCGACAGCTTGACGTCCTGCGGCATCGGCGCGTGCATCCCGGCCATCCCCGGCAGCTTCAGCACCTGCAGTACTTTCTCCGCGGCCGTGTCGACGAGCAGCAGCTGTCCGGAGAACTCACACGACACCAGGAACGACTTGCCATCGGCCGCGAAGTCCGCGTGGTTCACGCCGGCACACGGCACCGGCACGGTCTTCTGTACGGCCATCGTGTGCGGATCGCGGAACACCAGCTGCTTGTCGTTCGACGCCATCACGACCGCGTGCTTGCCGTCCGGCGTGAAGTACAGGTTGTACGGATCGTGCACCGCGATCGAACGGCCCGGCAGCCCGGTGACCGGGTTGATCGGAGTCAGGCTGTTGCCGAGATCGTTGTTCACCCACAGCGTCTTCAAGTCCCAGGACGGTACGACGTGCTGCGGCTCCCGCCCGGTACGGAACGTGCGGATCACCTTGTACGTACGCGGATCGATTTCGGTGACGGTGTTGCTGCCGCTGTTCGGTACGTAGATGCGCAGCGGCACGCCGCGGACGGCCTTGGCGAACTGCCCTGGCCGGTCCGCGGCCCAGACGTCGGTCGGCGACAGCGGTCGCGGCATCCCGGGCAGCAGAGTAGGCGCGCGCTCGGCCGCCGGTTTCGTCTCTTCGCGTGGCGCGGTTGTTGGCGAAGGCGGGGCCGAGGAGGTGGCCGGGTGGCCGCTGCCGGAGCACGCGCTCGCGGTCAGTGCCACCAGCGCGCCCAGAGCGACCAGTCGTTTCATTGCAGTAGTTCGCTCAAGGTGACGGGGGTCAGGTGTTTGGCCGACAGACCGGACAGGATCTGTGGCAGTGCCTTGACCGTCACTTGGTGGCCGAGGTGCAGGCTGACGATCGAACCCGGATGGACCCCGTCCAGGACGGCCTTCACCACGGTCGCGGCAGGTGGGTCCTGCCAGTCGAGACCGTCGACGTCATAGGACACACACGCAGCGTAGCCCGCGGCGGCGGCCGATGAGCGAATCAGTGGTGTCGTCTGCTGCGTACCCGAGGCGCGGAACCAACGTCCTTGGCTGTTCGTGGCGCGGCGCAGAACCGCCGCGCAGTCGCCGATCTCGCGCCGCGCGTCGGCCGCGCCGAGCTTCCGCATCGGCTTGTGGTGCATGGTGTGGTTGCCGAGGTCGTGGCCGCCTTTCAGGACCCGGGTGGCCATCTCTGGATGCGCGACCAGCCAGGTACCGACCGCGAGGACGCTGACCTTGGCGCCGGCCTTCTCGACCAGATCGAGCAGTTCGGTCCCGAGCGCCGGATCGCCGTTGCCATGAAAGGTCAGCGCGACCTTGGGGACAGTACGCGGCCCGTGGCCGATCTCGGTGGCTTCGGTCGGCGGCGCGGGTCGCGGTCCGGCAGGCCTCTTCGCGGCCGGCCGGGTCGAGGCCGGTGCGGTCGTCGGCTGGGACGCGGCGTCCGGCGGGGCGTTCTTCGCCTGGTTGTCGTTCGAGCAGGCAGCCACCGTTCCCGTACCTATCGCCAGCAGGGCAGACCTCAGTACGGTTCGTCGTTCCACAGCCATGACGGCGAACGTACGCAGCGCCGCCTGAGGGGACGCTGAACCTGGACGGAGTGACTGAGCCGTCAAGATGATTACCTGACGTGGCCGCTTGGTTACTAGGTTGACCAGATGGATCTCGGGAATCCGATCGGTACCGTGGTGCCGTCGCTGGACGGTCCGGTGCTGCAGGTGCTGGCCCGCGCCGATGAAGGTCTGTCCGGCCGGCAGATCCACAAACTCGCCGGCTCCGGCAGCGTCGCGGGCGTCCGCCTGGTGCTGCAGCGACTGGCCGCGACCGGTCTCGTCCACGTCGACGACCTCGGCAATTCACTGCTGTACCGGCTGAACCGGCAACATCTCGTCGCGGCGATCGTCGCGCAGCTCGCGGACCTCCGCAGTACGCTCGTCGCCCGGCTCACCGACGAGATCACCCGCTGGCGCATCCCGCCCGTACACGCCGGGGTGTACGGCGCGATCGCCCGCGCCGACGGCGATCTGGACAGCGACATCGACCTGCTCCTGATCCGGCCGGACCAGCACGAGTTCGAGGACGCGCGCTGGGAGGACCAGGTCACCCGGCTGATGCAAACCGTCGTCGACCTGACCGGCAACGCCGCGCACATCTTCGAGCTGAGCCAGTCCGAGCTGGCCGACCACCTCGGCACCGAAGCCCCGATCCTGAACGACTGGGCCAGCCCCAGCATCCACCTCACCGGCATGCCGCTGGCAGCCGTTCTGGCCGAATCCCGCCAGCTCGCGATCCACTAGCTGCCTTCGTTCGGCCGGTTGGTGAAGTGGTCTAGCTGGAGTGCTTTACCGGGTGCGGTTCGTCCGCGACAGTGAACCGGTGCCTGCATCGTCTGTCGCGTTGATCGGATCGCCCGGCCCAGCGGCCGCCTTCACGGCCGCCCTTGATCAGGCCGGTCTCGCCTACGTTCGGTACGACGAACTGCCCGTGGAACTGACCGCGTACCGGGCGGTGATCGTGCTCGCCGGGACGTATCCGGAGCCGGGGCGGATCAATGGTTCGCGGTTGGCGGCGTACCTGCGTTCGGGCGGGGCGGCGTACGTCGAGTACACGGTTGACGACGGATTCCTGCCGGCCGGTCCGGTGCGGGACGCGCATATCGAACGGATCTTCACCCGGGAAGCGCTGACTGGCATCGAGCCGCTGAGCATCCTCGACGAGCAGTTGTCGCGGGCGCAGGAGGTGGTCGCGCCGGAAGGTTCGATCGAGCTGCTGACGTACGGTTCGGTCGCTGGTACGCACAAGGCGGTGTTCGGTCCGCCCGCGCACACGTTCCCTGCGCTGCTCGACATTCCGGTCGGCGAAGGGCGGTTGCTGTACGCGACGACCGCACTCAGCCATCATGTCCGCGGCCGCTACAAACCCGTACGCCGATGGACCCGGTTGCTGCGGCTGATCGTCGCCGAGCTCACCGGCACCGAAGCACCCACCGACCTTGAGGTCTTCACCGAACCACGCGTGTGGGTCGCATCCGGCGCACCGGTCAAGGTGGTGGCGCGTACGGGCAAACCGCCGGCCTCGGACCTTGAGCTGACTGAAGTTTCACCGGGAAGGTTCGAATCCGAGCCGATGGTGCTTCCCGACGGTGAGCACACGTTCGTCGTCGGCGGGCAGAACGCGACGGTGACGGTCGGTTCGCGCGCCGAGCGGTACCGGCGGATGGTCGATCGGGGGATCGCCTGGTTCGACCGGGCGGGGATGTTCTACGACGCCCCGGACGGGTCGCGCGGGGTCGCCGAAGGGTTCTCGAACGAGATCGGGTTCGACGGCAAACTGCCCTTCCGGCCGGTGCCGCGGGGCGATTGCTACACCCAGACCGCGCACGCATTCCGGATGTACGCCGACCTGGCCGGCTTCCCGCGCGGACACACCATCGCGGCCAATCTGATGCGGCAGGTCGTCGAGGAGGAACAGCTCACCGATCGCAACCCGTTGTACGGCGCCTTCGAGCCGCGCGGCTCGCGTACCGACCTGACCCGTACGAACAACCTGTTCGCCGACGACGGCGGCTGGATCTCGCTGTTCGCGTTGATCTCCGGGCACCTGGAAGCCGGGTTGCGCGGGGTCGAGTCGCTGATCCGGACCGCGAACACCGAACTCGGCCTGCAGGTCGACCCGTGGCGTACGCCGTCGACGTTGCTGGTGAAGGGCTGGGACGAGTTCGGCCGGAGCCCGATCGAGGACGGTCTGGACCTGACGTCGCATTGGCAGAGCTCCGCGTTGTGCGCCTACCTGTACGCGTACGGGATCACCGGCGAACCGTCGTACCTGGAGATCGCCGAGCGCGGGCTCGAGCACATGGCGTCGCATCATCCGCGAGCCCGGTTGGAGACCAGCCGCACCTGCGAGGCGGGCCGTTTCCTGCTGCCGCTGGCCGGTGGGTACTTCTACACGCGCAAGCCGTTGTACCTGGAGACGTTGCTCAAGCTGGCCGCGTACCTGAAGAGCCGTCAAGGCGCGGACGGTGGGTTCGCCGAGTGGGACGGCAAGTGCCCGCCGAGCAACGAGGCGTACGGGGTGGACGAGGCGTCGATCTTCCAGGCGAACGGTGATCCGGTCACCGACCAGCTGTACGGGACGCCGTTCGCGGCCTGGGCGTTGCCGATCGTCCACCAGATCACCGGCGAGCCGATCTTCGCCGAACTCGCCGAGGGCGTACTCGACTATCTGAGCCGGATCCAGATCGACGATCCGGCCGACGAACAGTTGCACGGTACGTGGCAGCGCGCGTTCGACTTCGACGCCTGGGAGTACTTCGGCTCGAACGCCGACATCGGCTGGGGCCCGTACTGCGTCGAAACCGGCTGGTCAGTCGCTCCCACACTGATCGCCGCCATGCAATACCTCCAAGCCGAACCCTTCTTCCCCGCCGCTCAAACTGTTGGTGCCCCCACCAACCCGTCGGTCGCCCCCGCGGACCCAGCTGCAGTTGTTGCTTCGGTGCGATCGGAGTTCGCCTCGATCCTCGCCAGGGAACCAGCCGAGCCCAGCTTCCATCGCCGCCAAGACGGCCGGATCAGCCGCCGCCAAGCCGGCGTCCAGGCGATCCTCGGCGACCTGCAGGCGGCAGGCGAGCCAGCCTGGGCCCGCAACGATCCGTGGAACTCCTACGAGATCTACGTCCGTGGCACCGACAACCACCTGCACCACACGTACCTGGACGACCGCGTCGGCCAAGGCCGTTGGCACCAACTCGGCGACCTCGAACTCGCCGACGACCCAGTAGTCGCCTTCAACCCGGGCGCCGATGCCATCGAGGTCTACGTACTGGCCGCCGACCGCCGAATCCATCACTGCTCGATGATCGACGTCCGCGGCGGCCACACCCCATGGGAACCTGTGGGTACGCTGCACTTCACCGGCTCACCAGCCGTGATGTACGACGAGAAACTCGGCACCGTACGCCTCACCGCAAACGACACCGCCGGCCAAGACCGCCGCACCCGCAAGGTCAACCGCTGGCACCTCCCCTGGCAGGACTACTCGCGATGGATCACCTCATGAACCGCATTGCTATCGATGGTGGGCAGTCCGCGCTTCGGCTTCGGGTGGCGGCTTCGGCGCGAACGGGAACCGGGCCGGGGTACACGCATGGGCCGGACGCGCTGATGCGGATGCTGGACGCGATTCGGGTCGCGGCGGCCGAGGTTGAGTTGCAGGGGCCGGTGGACGTGGTCGCCTTGGGTCTCACCGGTTATCCACAGGCTCCGGGAGTTGCGGAGCGGTTCGCGGGGCAGGTTGGTGAACTGCTGGACGCGGACGAGGTGCGGCTGACGCAGGACATGGTGACCGCGCATGCCGGCGCGTTGCCCGCGGGGTACGGCGTGGTGGTTGCCGCAGGCACCGGTTTGGTGTGTCTCGCGGTCGACCGGGACGGGACCTGGCGGAAGCTGGACGGGCACGGGTACCTGTTCGGTGATGCCGGGAGCGCGTTCGCGATCGGCCGGGCCGGACTGGTGGCCGTGCAGCGGGCGCGGGACGGACGTGGACCGGTCACCAAACTGGCCGACACCGCGATCGACCCGGTGCTGCTCTACCGCTCGTCGACGTTGGTGGACGACGTGGCCCGCTTCGCCCCGGAAGTACTGCGTTGTGCCGCGGAAGGTGATCCGGTCGCGCACGATGTGCTCGTACGCGCCGCTGGTGACATCGCCGAGACGATCGGCGCGGCGGTCGCGCAGCTCGCGGGTGAAGGACCGGTGCCGGTCGCGTGTGTCGGCGGACTGTTCGCCGGAGCGGGCGAGCAACTACTGACACCGGTCCGCGCGGCCCTGCCCGCCCGCGCCCGGCTCATCCCGGCGGCCGGTAACTCGCTCGACGGTGCCGAACGGCTCGCCACCGGTCCGACCGGGACGTACGCGGATCTGATCGTGACCTACCGTCGATGAGAGCGCTCGCTCCGGGCACCCTGGTGGTGTCCTGTCAGGCAGGTCCCGAGAATCCCCTGTACGGCCCGGCCGGGATGGCGCTGATGGCCCAGGCCGCCGCGGCAGGCGGGGCCGGCGCGATCCGGGCGAACGGACCGGACGACATCGCGGCGATCCGCGCGGTCACCGACCTGCCGATCATCGGCATCCACAAACTCGGCGATCCGGCCGGCGTGTTCATCACCCCGACGTACGAGGCCGCCGCCGGTGCCGTCGCCGCCGGAGCCGACCTGGTCGCGCTCGACGCGACCTTGCGACCGCGCCCGGACGGCCGCCCGTTGGCCGGTCAGATCGACCGCATCCACGCCGAGCTCGGCGTACCGGTGATGGCCGACGTGGACACCCTGGACGCCGGTCTGGCGGCCCGGGACGCGGGCGCCGACCTGGTCGCGACGACCCTGTCGGGCTATACCAATGGCCGTCCGCCGGCCGGACCTGACGTCGAACTGGTCCGGCAACTCGCGGCGAAGCTGGACTGCCCGATCGTTGCCGAAGGCAGGATTCGGACCCCCGCGGACGTCCGCAGGGTGTGCGATGCGGGCGCGTACGCGGTGGTGGTCGGGCACGCGATCACCAACCCGATGGACCTGACCGCCCGGCTGGCTGGCGCGATGCCGCTGCCGTAGACCAGATCAGTGGTCTAGTCCATCTTGTCGATCGGGATCGAATCCTCTTCCGCGTGGGCGGCCGCCGGGCGTATCCATGTCCCAGCCAGTGCCCAACCGGCCGTGAGAGGACGCACCCATCATGATCGAGGTCGACCGTCGTACCCTGCTCCGCGCCGCGCTGGCCGGCTCCGCCGTCGCCACCCTCGCCGCCTGCGCGAAGCCGGTCCAGGACAAGACCGCGGCCGCCGGGACCGGGACCTCGGTGGACGGCAGCAAGCCGCTGGAGTTCTTCAACTTCGACGGCGGCTACGGCAAGGAATGGACCACGATGCCGCTGGACCTCTACCGCAAGGAGTTCCCCAAGGCGGACGTGAAGCTGACCAGCGGGCAGCAGCTCCAGCAGCAGCTGCAGCCACGCTTCATCCAGGGCAACCCGCCCGACCTGATCGAGAACGTCGGCCTCGACGGCGCTACGCTCGCCGCGCAGAAGCAGGTCATGGACCTCGGCCCGCTGCTCGACCTGGACGCGTACGACGAACCCGGCAAGAAGGTCCGCGACACGCTGCTCCCGGGCGTCGCCGAAGCCGGGCGGTACGACGGCGTGAAGTACGAGATGCCGTACGTGTTCGGCGTCGGCGGGATCTGGTACAGCAAACCGCTGCTGGACAAGCACGGTTGGACGTACCCGAAGCACTGGGACGAAATGCTCGCGCTCTGCGCGGAGATCAAGAAGACCGGCATCGCGCCGTGGACGTACCAGGGCAAGTTCCCCGGGTACCTGACCAACCCGATGCTGATGACCGCGTACAAGGCCGCCGGGCCGGATCTGAAGAAGAAGGTCGACAACCTCGAACCGAACGCGTGGCGTGATCCGGCCCTGATCGCGGCCGCCGAGGGGTACCAGGAGCTGGCCGCGAAGGGCTACCTGCTGGAGGGCTCGCAAGCGCTCTCACACACGCAGTCGCAGACGTACTGGGCGCAGGGCAAGGCCGTCTTCATCCCGTGCGGCGGCTGGCTGGAGAACGAGCTCGGCGCGATCGCCCCGAAGGACCTGGGCATGACGATGGTCCCGGTGCCGGGTCTGTCGGCGGCGGACAAGGCACCATTTGAGACCGTCACCGGCGGACCGGGCGGCGCGCTGATCGTGCCGGCGAAGGCGAAGAACCCGCAGGGTGGGATGGAACTGCTGCGGATCATCCTGTCCAAGCAGTGCATGCAGAACTTCACCAAGGTGACCAAGTCACTGACCGTGGTCAAAGGCGCCAGCGACGGCGTCGAACTGTCGTCGGCGAACAAGTCCATGCAGGCAGTGATCGAGGCAGCCGGTACGAACATGTTCGCGGACTGGCAGTTCCGGCTCTGGTACAAGAAGCTGCTGGACAACTCGGACAAGGCGATGGCCGCGCTGATGAACCGCGAGGTCACGCCGGACGAGTGGAGCAAGCAGATGCAGAAGTACGCCGACGACACCGCCAAGGACCCGTCGATCAAGAAGTTCCACGCCTGATGCACCACGGGAAGTACCGGTTCATCGTCAGCCTGCTGGCGGTACCGCTGGCCGTGTACGCGGTGTTCGTGGTCTCTCCGTACGTGCAGGCGTTCCCGATCGCGTTCACGAACTGGGAAGGGCTTTCGGCGAGCTATCAGTACATCGGCTTCGGGAACTTCGTCACGCTGTTCCACGACTCGGTGTTCTGGGTGGCGCTGCGGCACAACCTGTTCCTGCTGGTTTCGCTGCCGGTCATCATCGTCACGCTGTCCCTGTTCTTCTCCGCCGCGCTGAACTACCAGGGCGGCGTACCGGGGGCGCGGATCTACAAGGTCGTGTACTTCTTCCCGGGCGTCCTGTCGATCGCGATCATCGGCGTGCTGTGGCAGTTCGTCTTCGAGCCGCGGAACGGGCTGCTGAACGGGTTCCTGCGGGCGATCGGGCTGGACGGGCTGGCCCGGTTGTGGCTCGGCGACGGCAAGACCGCGCTCGGGTCGATCATGGCCGTGGTGGTTTGGGGCGGCGTCGGGTTCTACGTCGTGCTGTTCACGGCCGCGATGGCGGCGATCCCGCGTGAACTGTACGAGGCGGCGACGCTCGACGGGGCCGGCGCGGTGCAGTCGTTCCGGCGGGTGACGCTGCCGCTGATCTGGAACACGGTGCAGACCGCGCTCGCGTTCCAGGTGATCGGCGCGCTGGACCTGTTCGCGCTGGTCAAGATCCTGTCCGTCGGTCCCGGCGGGCCGGACGACGCGACCCAGGTGATCTCGCTGTACATGTACACGAACGCGTTCACGTACGGAAAATTCGGGTACGCGTCCGCGATCGGCGTCACCTTGTTCCTGATCAACATGATCCTGACCCTGCTCACGTTCCGGCTGACCCGGCGCGAGCGGGTCGAGTACTGAGTGGGGAGCGCTGGATGGTTCGCGGCCGGGTGCTGGGTGGCGTGTCGCAGGGGTTCCTGCTGGTGTGGGGCGCGATGGTCGTGTTCCCGCTGCTGTGGGCGGTGCTCAGCTCGTTCAAGTCCGACCAGGACATCTTCACCAGCCCGTGGAGCCTGCCGACCCGGTGGCGCTGGGACAACTTCTCGCGGGCCTGGAACGAGTCACACATCGGTACGTACTTCTTCAACAGCGTGATCGTCGTACTCGGTGGCGTCGTACTGACCCTGCTGCTGTCGTCGGCGGTCGCGTACGTGCTGGCGCGGTTCGAGTTCCCGGGTTCGCGGCCGCTGTACTACGTGTTCGTCGCGGGGATGGTGTTTCCCGGGTTCCTGGCCCTGGTGCCGCTGTTCTTCGTGGTCCAGAACCTGGGGCTGCTGAACACGTACCTCGGACTGATCCTGGTGTACGCGGCGCACGGGATGTCGTTCTCGGTGTTCTTCCTGACGGCCTTCTTCCGGACGCAGTCGAAGGAACTGGCTGAGGCGGGACTTGTGGACGGGTGTTCTCATTGGGGTGTGCTCTTTCGCATCATGCTGCCGCTGGCCAGACCCGGTCTGGTCAGCATCGGCATTTTCCAGTTCCTCGGCATGTGGAACGAATACCTGCTGCCGCTGGTGCTCAACACCGACGAGAAGCGGTACCTGGTCACCCAGGGCCTGGCCAGCATCGCGGTCACTCAGGGCTACCACAGCGACTTCTCCGGGCTGTTCGCCGGACTCACCATCTCGATAATTCCGGTCCTGGCCGTATATCTTGGATTCCATCGCCAGATCAGCGCCGGCATGACCGCGGGAGCCCTCAAATGACTGACCTCCTCCTGGCCGCGACCGCCCTCGACGTGACCCCACCACCGGGCCACCGACTCGACGGGTACGCCGCCCGCGCCGGCCTGTCCACCGGCACCGCGGACCCACTCAACGCCACCCTGATCTGGCTGTCGACGGCCGACGATCCCGGCGTACTGTGGCTCACCCTCGATGCGATCGCCGCCGGTCACCAACTGTGCGCCGAGCTGGCCGAAGCCGCCGGCGCCGCGGCCGGCATCCCGCCGTCGCACGTCGTCGTGTCCGCATCGCACACCCACTCCGGCCCGTCCGGGTGGACCGGCGAGATCCACCCGGTGATCCCGGCCGAGCGCGAACGCGACCTGATCGACTCGTTGGTCGGTGCGGTCCGCGCGGTCCGGTTGGAGCGGCAGCCGGTCAGCGCGTCGTGGCGTTCGATCGAGGTCATCGGCGTCGGCACCAACCGGCACCGGAAGAACGGTCCGCACGACAACACCGCCGGCATCCTCGCGTTGCACTCACGATCCGGCTCGCTCGAGGCCGTACTGCTGGACTTCGCTTGCCATCCGACCACGTACGGTCCGGAGAACATGCAGTACTCCGCCGACTGGCCCGGGGCGGCGCGGGCCGCGCTGGCGCCGGCCGTCGTCGGGTTCCTTCAGGGCGCCGCGGGTGACGTCAGCCCGCGGTTCACCCGGCAAGGCCGTGGCGCGGCCGAGGTCACCCGACTCGGTTCACTCCTGGCCGGCCGGGTCCGCGAAGCGCTCACCCAACCGGGCCTCGAGCTGCCACAATCCGCGCCGGCCATCCGCCGTACCACCCTCACCCTGCCGGTCCGGAGCATCCCACCCGCCGACGAATCCGAAAAACTCGTCACCGCCGCCGAGCAGGCGGTGCTGTCGACCACCGAGCAGGCAAACCTGCCCGCCACCGCCGCCGAAACCCGCGTCACCGCCACCGAAACCCGCGCCCCTGCCGCCGAAACCCGCGCCGCTGCCGCCGACGACCCCTCCGGCCGCATCACCCAAACCCGCCTCGACGGAGCCCGCGGCCAAGCCCTGATGGCCGCCGCCAACCTCCCACCCGCGCTGGACCTGTCCGTCAGCACGGTCACCTTCGGCGACGTCTGCTGGATCAACCTCCCAGTAGAACTCTTCGCCGTCCACGGCGCCTGCCTCCAGTCGGACAGCACCCACCCCATCACCCGAGTAATCGGCTACACCGACGGCTACTACGGCTACGTAGTAGACCCCTCAGCCGCCGAAGCCGGCACCTACGAAGCCCTCATCACCTTCTTCGACCAACCCACCACAAACCACCTGATCAAACAAGCCGCCGACTTCATGAACACCTGACACCCCCGGCGTACGCCCCGAGCCGACGGTTGTAGTGGAGGGATCTTGTACACACCGACGTCAGATGAGGTGGCGGTTGCGATGGCGTTCGAGCGGAAGGCGCTCGACGCTGGGATCGACATGCCGCGGCCGATCGCCGCGTACGCATCAGCAGGCGGCGACCTGACCTGGGCCGGACCGGACCTCTTCGTGAGCGTGATCCGGAACCATCTGCAGGTACTCAGCGAGCATCTCCGCGTCGCGCTGGGCGAGGCACCGGCCGCGCGCTCCTGACCAGCAGCCTGCCCCCTCGAACGACGGGTTGCCCCCTCGAATTTCCAGGGGGCAACCCTGCGCTTGCGGGGATGCCCCTTCAAATGCAGGGTTCGGCCGCCCGGCGCGTTGGGCTTCGTGTGGTGTGCTCGGGGAAGGTGGTCAGTGGGGTGTGGTTCGGATGGTGGTGGCGGCTTGGTGGAGGTGGGTGAGGGTGGTTCGGAGGGCTTGGCGGGGGGTGTGTTCGGGGCGGTGGAGGGCGTCGATGTGGCGGCGGGTGTGGACGCCGCGGAGGGGGCGGAGGGCGACGGCGGGGTGGCGGCGGGCGGTCCAGCGGGGGATCAGGGCGAGGCCGGCGCCGGCGGCGACGAGTTCGGTGACGACGGTGAATTCGTTGACGCGGTGGACCAGGTCGAGCCGGTGGTTCGCGGCCGCGCCGATCGCCTCGATGGTTGCCATCAGCGGGAACCCGTCGTGCACGGTGATCCACGGTTCGTGCGCGACGTCCCGTGGCGTCAGCATCCGCTTCGAGGCCAACGGATGGTCGATGGGTACCGCGACGTCGAGCGGTTCGCGCAGCAGTTGGGCGACCGCGACCGTACGCGGCCAACCGACGGCGTGGTCGAGGCGGTGCGCCAGCACGATGTCGTACTCGCGGGTGAGCGCCGGGAACTCGTCCTGCGGCACGTCTTCGTCATGCAACCGGAGCCCGGCCCCCGCCTTCAGCAGCAACGGAAAGAACGCGGCCGCCGCACTGTGGAACGCCGCGATCGACACCGAACCGTTGGGCTGGTCAATGAATTCGTCCACCGCATGCCGCGCCCGCGCCAGCGCCAGCTCGACGTCCGCGGCGGCACTCGCGAGCGCCTGGCCGGCGGCGGTGAGTACGACCCGGCGCCCGTCGCGTTCGGTCAGCGGCACCGGGATCGACCGTTGCAGCAGTCGCAACTGTTGTGAGATCGCCGACGGGGTGACGAAGAGCGCGTCGGCCGCCGCGGTCACGCTGCCGAGCTCGCCGACTTCCCGGAGTACGCGAAGCTGCCGTTCGTCCATCCACACACTGTAGGCGAACTACAACTTCGTTGAAGAACTTCGTCCTTGGCTACAACGTCGTGATCGGTCACCGTTGGATTCGTGCCCGCATCGCGCCGTATCGATCTCGTCCTGCTGATCGTCGCCATCATCTGGGGATCGAGCTATCTCGCGGCGAAAACCGCAACCGCCGCCCTGCCGGTACTCACGGTCCTCTTCCTGCGCTACGCGATCTCCGCGATCGCCCTGCTGTTCGCCGTCCGCCGTATCACCCGCGCCGAACTCCGGTTCGGGATCGTCCTCGGACTGACCCAGGCCGCGGTCCTGGTCCTCGAAACGTACGGCGTCACGCACACCAGCGCCGCGAACGCCGGCCTCATCATCAGCCTGACGCTCGTCCTCACCCCACTCCTCGATCGCCGTACGCTGCCGCCGCGCTTCTACCTCGCCGCGGCCACCTGCGTACTCGCCGTCGGGCTGCTGATGGCCGGCAACGGCCTGCACCGCCCCGGCCTCGGCGATCTGTTGATGCTCGCGGCGGCCGTCGTACGCGCGGGTCACGTCGCGCTCGTCGGCCGCCTCGCCGCCGGCCTCAGGCCCGCGCCTCTGACCGCGGTGCAGACTCTGGTCGGTACGGCACTGTTCGCCGCGCCCGCGATCACGCACCTACCGAGCATCCATGCGACGACAACCTGGCTCCAGGTGGCGTACCTCGCCTTGTTCTGCAGCGTGTTCGCGTTCTTGGCGCAGACCTGGGCCGTGCAGCGTACGTCGGCCAGCCGCGCAAGCCTGCTCCTCGGCACCGAACCGGTCTGGGCAGTTGCCATCGGCATCGGCCTCGGCAATGAACGGTTGACCATCCCGGCCGCGATCGGCGCCGCCCTCATGCTGGCCGGCACCACCTGGGGCCAATCCATCGAACGAACCCACCGGGAGTCGACGTCCAAACCACTGACACCTGCACCCGCTTGATCTGACCGCTACAGCGCCAGCTCCGGAGCGAGTTTCTTGGCGGGCCAGACACGTTGCTTGCGGGCGGCGAGGGTGGAGGCGGCGAGGGCGACCACGAACCAGGCGCCCAGTGCGAGCAGGTCCTTGCCGAGTGAGGTGCCGGGTCCGCCGTACATCAGGTGGCGTACGCCGTCGATCGCGTAACTCATCGGGAGTGCATGGTGGAAGAAATACAACGGCTCCGGGATCGTCTGCCACGGGAACGTACCGCCGGCGCTGACCAGCTGCACCACCATCAGTACCAGACCAAGGAACTTGCCCACGGCACCGAACCACGCCGACAACGCGTGCAGGATCGCGACGAACGTGAACGAAGTCAGGATCAGGAACCCAACCGTCAGCCACGGGTGCGCTGTGCTGATACCGAGCCCGAGGACGACCGCGACGAACACCAGCGTGGCCTGAACCGCACCGAACAGAGCCGGAGTCAGCCAGCCGCCCAGCGCCACCCGGAACGGCGACTGCAGCGCGGCCAGCGCGCGGGGTGACAGCGGACGAACCAGCAGGAACAGGACGTAGGCACCGATCCAGCAGGCCAGACTGAGGAAGAACGGAGCCAGACCGGCGCCGTAGCTGTCCGCGGTGGCTTGCGAGACGTTCTGCAGCGTCACCGGCGCGCCCAGCGTCTCCGCGACCGCCTTGCGCTGGTCAGCCGTCGGGTTCGGGATCTGCTTGACCCCGTTGGCCAGACCGGTGTTCAACTGCGTCGCACCGTTCTTCAGCTGGGTGACGCCGGTGGACAGGCTGTTCACGCCAGTCAGCAGCTGACCCTGCCCGGTGACCGCCTGCTTCTCGCCGGCAGCCAGCTGCGTGGCACCGGTGTTCAGCGTACCCAGACCGGTCTTCAGCTTCGCCGCACCGGTGTTCAGCTGATGTGCGCCGCTGGACGCCGTACTGATCCCGTTCGTCAGGGCCGGTGTTGCCTTGGCGAGGGCGGACGCACCGTCCGACACCTTCCGCGCGCCGGTGGCCAACTGGTTGAGCTGCTTGGACGTCGACTGGATCTTGGTGTTGGCGCGTACGACCGGGGCGCGCAACTTCGCCGTCTCGGTCAGTACGACGTGAATCTGGTGCTGACTCAGCCCTTCCGCCTTGAGCCGAGCCGCGAGTTGCTTGTCGAACGTGGTCAGATCAGACACCAACGTGCCGGACGCCGTAGCGACCTGTCGCCCGACACCAGCGATCTTCTCGTTGCCATCGGCCACCTGGTCAGCGCCGTTGGCCAACTGCTTCGTCTGACGGGGCAGTGTGGCCGTCTTGTCCTTCAGCGTGGCCAGCCCGCTGTCCAACTGCGACGCACCAGCAGCAAGGGACGACGCACCCTGAGACGCCTGCCCAGCACCGGCCGCCAGCTGGGTCGCGCCAGCAGACAACTGCTTTTGCGCGGTGTTGAGCTGCGTAGCACCGGTCTGTAGCTTCGTCACACCGGTAGCGGCCGACGTCAGACCAGTCTGCAGCTGCGCCGCACCAGCGGCCGCGGAGCTCACCTGCTTGTGGATGGTGTTGTAGCCGGCCAGTAGCTGCGATGCGGCCGTTTCACTGACCTGCGACGCCACCGTCTTCGTCACCTGCGCCACAACCTGGTTGGCGATCGTATGCGCGATGTAGTTGTTGGCGTCGTTGGTCAGCAGCTCCAACTCCGCCTGCCGCGGCTTGAAGTCCGCACTGGACGCCAGGTCCGAGGAGAACGTCTTCGGCAGCACCAGCGCGAACTCGTACGTCCCGTCCGACACCCCCGAGGTCGCGTCCGCACGGTTCACCTGATGCCAGTCGAAGCTCTTCGACTTCACCAGCTCATCGGCGACCTGCGGTCCGACGTTCAGCTTCTCACCGGTTGCCAGCGTCGTACCCGCATCCTCGACGACGACCGCGGTGGGGATCTTGTTCAGTCGGCCGTACGGATCGTGGTTCGCGTACAAGTACAGGCCGCCGTACAGCACCGGGACCAGTAGTAGTGCCACCACGGCCAGTTTGGGCAGCCGCCCAGCCGTGAGGCGCCGCAACTCACTCAAGGCCATCCGCAGCGCGGTCACGCCTCTTTCTCCACTTCGTCTGCTTCGTCTTCTTCGTCAATGGGGGTGACAGGTTCAACCGGAGCTACCGGGGCGACCTGTATCGGATCCGGTTGATCCGTCTCACCCATCCGAGCCGCCTTGATGTCGAGCAACCGGGCCGACGCGTCAGCACAGGTGATGATCACGCCGTACCCATCTGCCGCCAGCGAACGCCCCAGCTCGTACCAACCGTGCGGGTCTCCACCATGGCGATCCGGCATCGTCAGAATGACCACCTGGACGTCAGCACGCGCCACGGTCAGCTCAGTGAGCAGTCTGGTGCGTACGGCAACTGGCAGGTGCTCGAACCGCTTGTCAGCATGCTCGGCCGCGTCATGCTCGTTCAGCCACTCCAGTACGGCCTTGCGCCCCGCCTTACGACCAGCGATCGCCAGCTCTTCGCCAACCACCGTCTGCACCGGCAGCGCGTCGTCCGGTTCGGTGATACCGGGCGCGTCGACCACTGCGACCCGCCGACGCAGGGCGGCCAGGTCATCCAGTCCGTCGATCCGGACTGAACCGGTGTCGGGTTTCAGCCGCCCGGAGAGCCCAAGCGAGGCCGCGACGTGTCCAGCGCCTGGATAGCCGGTCAGCAGGACCACCTGGTGGTCCGCGACCTTCACCGACGTGGCAGGCAGCATCGGTGCGTGCGGTCCGCGCACGCTGATCCTGACGGCGTGGAGCTCCATCCTGCGTCCCCGTTCAATACGGTTGTGTATTCAATACAGAACTGTATCCTACTCCTATGGAACCGACCAAGCGCCCCGAACCGGCCAAGCGTCGCCGCTCGAACACCCGGGCCCGGCTGCTCGCGGGAGCGCTCGACGTGTTCGCCGAGCGCGGGTTCCAGGGTGCCTCGGTGGAGGACATCTGCGAGCGGGCCGGATTCACCCGCGGCGCCTTCTACTCCAACTTCGGCTCCAAGGACGAGCTGGTCCTGGCCCTCTTCCAGGCCACCACCGACCGGTTGCTGGAGCAGATCGAGGCGCTGCTCCCGGAGCTGGCCAATCAACCCGGCTCGCTGCTCGACGCCGTCCTGAGCCTGCTCGACGAGACCGCGCCGGACCAGCGCCAGTGGCACCTGATCTCCGCCGAGTTCACCCTGCACGCGCTCCGCGACAAGGACGCGGCCGAGGCGCTGAACAAGCAGCGCACGATGTTCCGCGAGAGCCTGACCAGATTGGTCGAGCAGATCACCGAGACCAGCGGGATGGAGCTGACCGTCCCGGCGGAGCAGTTCGTCCGGATGGTGATCGCCGTACACGAAGGGGCCCGGTCGCAGAGCCTGCTCGAGCCGCGGGAGGTCCCGGCCGGCTCGCTGGAGCACACGTTCCTGCCGATGGTGCTGGCAGCGGTCAGCCGACCTTCACGCTGACGGTGTGCAGGCCGGTCGCGCCGTTCGGCGCGGGCGGCGCCGACGACTCCACCTGTGGATTGCCCTTGTCGTCGAACGCGCGCACCTGCAATACGTGCGTACCGCCCGACGCCTGCCAGGTCCAGTGCCACTGCCGCCAAGTTTCGATCGACGCATCCGCCGCCAGCGTCGCCTGTTGCCAGGGGCCACCATCGACGCGTACCTCGACCTTGGACACGCCGACGTTCTGATCCCATGCCACGCCGGCGACCGTGACCGGCCCCGGCGCGACCTTCTTGCCGCCTGGTACGTCGATCCGCGACGACAGTTTGATCGGACCGAGCTCCGACCAGCCACGCGGTGTCCAGTACCCCTGGAACTGGTCGAACCGCGTCACCTCGATGTCCACGAGCCATTTCGTCGCCGACACATACCCGTACAAGCCGGGTACGACGATGCGTACCGGGAACCCGTGTTCCACCGGCAGCGGCTGCCCGTTCATCGCGTACGCCAGCATCGCCTGCCGATCGTCGAGCAGCGTCGGCAGCGGCGTACCGGCGGTGAAACCGTCCTTCGAGGTCGACTGGATCGCGTCCGCGTTCTTCGCCGGACCGACCTCTTCGAGCAGGTCCTTCAGGAGCACGCCGGACCACAACGCGTTGCCGATCAGGTTGCCGCCGACCTCGTTGCTGACACAAGTGAGAGTTACCCACTTGTGGACAACTTGGCGTTTCAGCAGGTCGTCGAAGGTCAGCTCGAGCTCGCGATCGACCATCCCGTGGATGCGCAGCTTCCAGTCCGACGGCACGATCTGCGGCACCGAGAGCGCGGTGTCGATCCGGTAGAAGTCCGCGTTCGCCGTCACCCAGGGGACGGCGCCGTCGGCCTGCACGCCGGCCGGCGGGGCGAGGCTCGGCGGTTGCGGCAGCCGGAGCGCTGCCCGTGCGTCGGCGACCGCGGCGCGGCTCCCGTTGGCGACGCGACCCAGTAGGCCGACCGCGGCGCTGCCGAGCGCGACACCGGCCGAGAGCTGCAGGAACCCACGGCGGCTGACCCCGTCGTCCGGGGCATCGACCAGCGGCTCGAGCCGACGGCTGAACAGGCGCAGCACGATCAGCGCGGTGGCCCCGGCGAGCAAGGACGGCAGGAAGCCGGTCTGCCCGGAGTCCGCGCGGGTTATGGCCGCGGCGATCGCCGCGGCGGTGAGTGCGACCGTGATCAGGGCACCGGCCCAGTAGCGCCGTACGGCCAGGATGCCGCCGACCGCCGCGAGTACGCCGACCACGATCAGGATTCCGACTCGGAGCGCGGTCTTGTCGTGCGTACCGAACCAGGAGATCGCCAGGTCCTTCAGCCACGGCGGCACCCGGTCGATGAAGGCCGATCCGATCGCCGTCACGGGCGTCTGCGCCGTACCGAGGAATCCGGCCACGACGCTGCCGACCGCGAGCCCGGCCAGCGCCGCGAGGACGCCGCCGACGGCGCCACGCCATTTGGTGCCGCCAGGGGCCTTCGGATCGACTTGTTGCTTCACTTCTCAACAATTGCGCGACAGGGCGCCCAGCACCAGCCAGGCGCCCCATCCGTTAGTCACGGGTAATGCGGGGTGGTTGTCGAGCTCGTCGGTCAGATCCGGTCGGGTGTGATCGGCCCTAGTCCCGGCCGGCCGTTCGGCCAGCGGCGGGCGTTGTCCCGGACCCGTCGGAGCCTGCCGAGGACAGCGTCGCGGTCGTCCGCCAACTGGGACATCCAGAGGCTGTCGATCTCGAGCAGGTGGTCCGGCAACGCTTCGCGCAGCCGGCGCTTCCCCTCCTCGGTCAGGACGGCGAACGAGCCGCGGGCATCGTCAGGACAGGGCTCCCGGCGAACCAGGCCGAGGTTCTCGGCGCGGTCGACCAGCCGGGTGATGCCGCCGGTGGTGACGGTCAGCTCCCGGGCGAGCGAGGTGAGACGCTGCTTCTCCCCGTGGCTGCGGGCAAGCCGCAGCAACAGTTCGAACATTGCCATTTGCAGTCCACTGCGCTTCAGGGAATGGCGCATCAGGTGATCCAGCTCGGCTGCTGCTTCTCGCAGCAGGCCGTAGGCCGTCAGCACGTCGCTTTCCCAGGGTTCGGCGGCGCGAGTGGGTTCTGCATCGGCGAGCGCTAGGGGCGAGCAAAGCGAAGGCGCGATGGTCATGCGCGGACTCTATTAGCTGACTAGGTCACTTCGCTACACGGGGTGACCTGTCGGCTACAGATCGACCCAGAACTGCAAGGAAGTCCGAGCCTAGCGGGAGCTGGTGCGGCCGATCCGGTCTAGCACGGTGAGAATTTGACCTGCAGGCTGCCCGGAACGGTGGCACGATGGCGGTTCGCGCTCGCTGGGGAGGGTACGCATGGCGGTGATCGAGGCGGCCGGGCTGGTCAAGGAGTTCAGTCGGCCGGCGGTGCTCCCAGGCCGGCTGCCGCGGCTCCGCGGCCTGTTCAGCACCAAACGCGAGATCACCCGCGCGGTCAGCGGCGTGAACTTCCAGGTCGAGCCGGGCGAGCTGGTCGGTTACCTCGGGCCGAACGGCGCCGGGAAGTCCACGACCATCAAGATGCTCACCGGCATCCTCACGCCGACGTCCGGGGTCTGCCGGGTGGCCGGTCTGGAGCCGTCCCGGGACCGCGCGCGGAACGCCCGCAACATCGGCGTGGTCTTCGGGCAGCGCACCCAGCTCTGGTACGACCTCCCGCTGCGTGATTCGTTCGAAGTGCTCGGCGATCTCTACAACCTCGACCGGACGACGTACCGCGACCGGGTCGGTCTGTTCACCGAGCTGCTCGACCTGTCCGACTTCCTGGACACACCGGTGCGGTCGTTGTCACTCGGTCAGCGGATGCGGGGCGACCTGGTCGCGGCGATGCTGCACGCGCCGTCGATCCTGTTCCTGGACGAGCCGACCGTCGGGCTGGACGTGGTCGCGAAGGCGCGGCTGACCGAGTTCATCGCCGAAACCAACCGCACGGCGGGTACTACTGTCGTACTGACCACGCACGACATGGATGACGTCGAGCGGTTGTGCCAGCGGATCATCGTGATCGACTCCGGCACGGTGCTGTACGACGGTGACCTCTCGAAGCTCAAAGAACGCTTCATGCCGTACCGGTTTCTCGTACTCACTCTTGCCGAGCGCAGCCTTCGCGCTGACATCCCGTTCGCTACCGAAGTGGATGCGGCCGCGGTCGGAGCGGCCGTGCCGTACCCGGACCGCACTGTCGTACTGCGTTTCGACCCGCGAGAGATCGCTACGCCCGCGCTGATCACGCAGGCGTCGCAGGTGTACCAGGTTGATGAGCTGTCGATAGTGGACCCACGGCTGACCGATGTGATCGCGCAGCTGTACGACGGCGTGCTGACGTGAGCACGGTCCGCGCGTTTCGTGGCATGACACGAGCAGGTACGCGGTCCGTACTGATCTACCGCGGCGATCTGGTCACCGGTGCGATCACACTGGTCATCCAGGTCGTGCTGGCGATCGCCGTCTGGCGCACCGTGTACTCAGGACGCGCGCCGGTGAACGGGGTGGACGGCCAGACCGCGGTGTCGTACGCGGCGATCGCGGCGTGCTTGCAGGCAGTGCTGTTGCCCTGGCAGTTCTCGTCCTTGCCGGAGCGGATCCGGAACGGTCAGATCGCGACCGACCTGACCAGACCGCTCGGTCTGATGTGGCAGGTGCTCGGGCAGAACCTCGGTGTCCTGTTCGGTCGGTTGCCGCTCGGCGTGGTCGGGCTGGTGGCCGCGGGTCTGCTCGGAGCGCTGACTGGACCGCCAGGTTTGGGCGCGGCCTTGCTGACCGCGGTGGCGACCGTGGGCGGTGTGGCGGTTGCGATGCTGTGCAACCTGATCGTGTCGATGGTGACGTTCTGGACCTTTGAGGTGAGCGGTCCACTGATCGTGTACCGGTTCGGCAGTGCGTTCCTGTCCGGGTCGCTGATCCCACTGTGGTTCATGCCGGGGTGGCTGCGGTCGTCTGTCGAGTGGCTGCCGTTCCAGGCGCAGGTGTACACGCCGGTGTCGATCTACCTCGGTCAGACACGTGGCGGTGAAGCACTGGCGTTGGTGTGCGTACAGCTGGCGTGGGTGGTCGTGCTGACGCTGCTGCTCGAGCTGATCTGGCGGCGCGCCCGGCACAAGGTGGTGGTGCAAGGTGGCTGACGTTTCGTGGGTCCGCCAGTACGTCATCCTCCAGCGTGCTGCACTGCGAGCCCAGTTGCAGTACCGGGTGAACTTCTGGACCACGCTGATGGGTGGAGTCGCGTACCAGGGAACACAGCTGCTCTTCCTGGGCGTGCTGCTCGGGAAGTTCGGTCTGATCGCCGGGTGGGGGTTTCGCGAGGTCGCGTTCGTGTTCGCGATGCGGCTCGCGTCGCATGCGCTGTACGTCGTACCGTTCGGCTCGCTGCGGTTGACGGATCTGATCGTGCGCGACGGTGAGTTCGACCGGGTGCTGCTGCGGCCGGTGAATCCGTTCCTGCAGCTGATCACGCGACAGTTCCCACTGATGTCGATCGGCGACGCGTTGCTCGGGTTCGGGGCGCTGATCGTGTTCGGCTGGCAGGCGCCGGTCGAGTGGAGCGTGGCGAAGGTCGGTTACCTGCTGCTCGCGGTGATCGGCGGCGGACTTGTGGAGACCGGCATTCAGACGTTCTTCTGCGGTCTGTCGTTCGTCGCCGCCTCGACGTTCTCGCTGCGGATCTTCGCGGACAACTCGATCACGCAGTTCTCCGGGTACCCGTTGACGATGTTCGGTCGTGGGGTGTTCTACGGGTTCTGCAGCGTGTTTCCGATGGCGTTCATCGCGTTCCTGCCCGCCTCGCTGCTGCTTGGCCGTACTGAGGATATTCCGCTGCCGGTTTGGCTGATCGCGGCTGCACCGGTGGCTGGGCCGGTGGTGCTGGCGCTTGGGTACGCGTTCTTCATCCGGATGCTGCCCAGGTACGCCAGCCCGGGGAGCTGACGGCGCTTCGGGGGCTGTGGATAACTTCCGCGGCGGTTCGGCGATTTTTGCCACCCTTGATCCACACGGTTTTCCGCCTTGGATCGGGGAGTTCAGATGCGCGACACCAGCGAGCAGTCACCGTACGGCCGGGGTTTCATCGCGGCCTGCATCGTCGTCGCCGCCGTCATCCTGTGCGCCGCGACCCTCCTGATCGCCAACCTGACCTCGGCCGAACCAACCGCCGTGGAAACCACCCCGGGCGCTGGTGCCGCGCCCCCCGCCGATCCCGCGACGCCTGCTGATCCCGTTGGGGCAATCGGCTCTGCGGAGACCGGCCGGCGTTCTTCCGGCTGCCAACTTCCGGGTGGCGATCAGGCGATCCCCTCCAAGGCGCCAACCGTGGACAGTTGGGAAGTGAGCCGGCGCATCGTCGTCCCCCGCTCCACGACCAACGGCCCGGCAACCACCGACCCCGACGGCTTCCGTAGGTGCTTCGCGCACTCCCCGACCGGCGCCGTGTACGCCGCCTACAACGCGTACGCGGCGATCGCCGATCAATCCGTCATCGTCAGCACCGCCCGCAAACTGATGCTTCCCGGGCCGGCCACCGATGCCCTGATCCGCAAAGTGCAAGCACAGAACTCGACCAGCGGGTACACCACCCCGCAACTCAGCGGCTACCGCATCATCGACGCCGGTCAGGAGCGCGTCAGTCTGATGCTCGCGATGCCGGTCGAGTCCGCGTACATGAGCCTGAACTTCACGCTCGTCTGGCACGACAATGATTGGCGTCTCCAACCACCAGCGGGCGACGAGCCGGTCGGCGCGCCGTACGCCCAGCACCGTGACCTGTCCGGCTTCGTCGCCTGGAGCGGTGTCTGATGTGCGGCCCGCTCGAGGTCAGCTGCCAGGTCAAGGAGGGTTTCCAGGCGGTCGCGGCGAACGTTCTGGACCAGCTCCGGCAGGAAACCACCCACGCCGCGCTGAACACCCTGCAGTCCGCGAGCTTCTGGATCCGCCCCGACACCCCACACCTGGCCGAGCAGAACGGCAACACCTGGACCAACAATCCGGCGATCGAGTTCATGCACAGCGGTCTGCTGCCGGTGACGATCGGGGTGTTCACGGTCGCCGTGATCATCGCCGGGATCCGGATCGCCTGGGAACAACGCGCGCAGCCGGCGCAAGAACTGCTGAAGGCGATGCTGACCTTCGTCGTGGTGGCCGGGGCCGGGACGGCGACGATGCAGTTGCTGGCGGAGTGGTCGGACGCGTTCGCGGTCTCGATCATCGACAAGGCGGCCAAGGACCTGTCACTGGCCGCCGCGTTCGGTGGCCCGGTGTCAGCTGACGGCAAAGTCACGGACCTGGTCGCGGACACGATGCCGAACCTGCTCGCGATGGCGATCGGCGTCTCCGTCATCATCGCGTCCCTGGTCCAGCTGGTCCTGATGCTGGTCCGCTCCGCGATGCTCGTACTCCTCGCCGGTGCCTTCCCGCTCGCCGCCGCCGCGACCAACACCGACATCGGCCGAACCTGGCTGAAGAAGTTCTGCGGCTGGTCACTCGCGTTCATCGCGTACAAACCTGCCGCCGCTCTTGTCTACGCGGCCGCGATCATGATGTCCAAGAGCTCTCCCGGCAGCACCGACGCCGTCATGCAGGCGATGACCGGCATGATGATGCTCCTGCTCTCGATCTTCGCCCTCCCCGCCCTCCTCCGCTTCATGGTCCCCCTCACCACCGCCGCGGCCGGCGGCAACGCCGCAATGGGCACTGCCGCCACCGACCCTGGCGGCCTCGCCACCGGTGCCCTCAACATAGCTACCTCCCGCCTGAGCACTGCCTCCCCCGGCACGCCCACTCCCTCCAGCCCATCCGGCGCATCCCTGACCAACCCACCCCACTCCACCGGTGCCACCGGTGCCTCAGGTGCCTCAGGTGCCGCCGGCCTGGCCCTGGCCGCAGCCCGCAAAGCCGCCGGCGGCGTAGCAGGCGCAGCCGCCCACTCAGCCGGCGAACCCGCAGGCGGCATCCCCACCCCACCCACCGCCGGCCCCCTGACCCACCCCCGCCGCCACCGAACCACCCGGTAACCGACAAACGCACGCGCCCGAGGGGGTTGCCGCCGCGAACCCGCCCGAGGGAGTGCCCCGCGAACCCGCCCGAAGAGGGTTGCCCCTCGAACTGCAGGGTTGCCCCCTCGAAATTCCAGGGGGCAACCCTCCATCCCAGGCGGCAACCCGGTGCCTGGTGAGGCGGCTGCGGGTGGATGAAAGCATGTGGGTATGGACCGGGTTGCGCTGATCTCCGACGTGCACGGGAATCTGACTGCGCTGGAGGCGGTGCTTGGGGATATTGCTGCTCGTGGGATCGAGCGGATCTTCAACCTCGGCGACTACGTCGGCAAAGGTCCGCGCGGCCGGGCGGTTGTGGATAAGTGTCGTGAGGTGTGCGAGGTGAACCTCCTCGGCAACTGGGACGACTCGCTCCCCGACCCGAACCGCACTGACGACCGCGAAGCCCTGCGCTGGTGGAAGAACGAGCTGCGCGAGGAGCAGTGGACCTGGTTGCGCGGGCTCCCGTTCTCGTACGACTTCCTGATCAGCGGTCGCCAAGTGCGCCTGTTCCACGCATCGTCGACGGATGTTCACCGCCGCATCCTCTACGACCACGACGAAGCCGAGTTCCTGAGCTTCTTCGAGAACACCCCCGCGACCGGCGACGGCCCGGTGCCCACAGTCGTCGGGTACGCCGACACTCATGACCCGTTCTACGAGTCCGATCGCGGCCGAACCCTGTTCAACACCGGTTCGGTCGGCAACAGCCTGGGCGATCCGACCCCCGTGTACGTGATCCTCGAAGGCATACTGGACTCCCCGGCGCCGGCGCCGTTCTCGATCCAGTTCGTCCGGGTGCCGTACGACGCGTACGCCGAACTGGCCGTCGCGCGCGAGCTCGGGATGCCGGAATGCGACGGCTACGAGTCGGAACTCATCCACGGCCTGTACCGGACGAACCTCTACAACAGCATTCCGCGCGCCTACCACGGCCGCCGTACGCCGACGGCGCCAAGCTGAAGCGGCCCACTTTCCCCAGGGTTATCCACAGCTGTGAATTGGGGGCTGACAGCAACTATCCGATGGATGTTCAGCTCCTGGCCACCTGAACAGCGGACCTCCGCTCACCTGACCAGAAGCGCCTCGGAGCCGACCGGCTGATACCCGGCCGCGAGGAATGCCCGCAGTGACGCCGCGTTACCCGGCGTGACCTGCGCCCAGATCGACGCCCCGGTGGGGATCAACGCGCGCGCCGCGCGGGCCAGCCGCCGTCCGTGCCCACGGCCCCACACCTCGTCCGGCAACTCGATCGCGCACTCCAGCCGCCCGGCGACTCCGCGTCCGGTGACCACGACCCCGCCGTGTACGTCGCCGTACGCCTGCACGTCGTCGCGGTAGTCGAGCGCCCGCCGCACCCTGGGATGGTCGAGGTCGGTCAGCGGGGTCAGGCCTTCCACCGCGGCCGCGCGTTCGTCCGGATCGGTCACGGCCGGCGCGAGCAGCATCGCGTCGTTCGAGCTGACCCGCCGCCCGGTCGCCGCGGCGAGCGCGCTCAGAAACGGCGGGTTGGTCGGCGTGGCCAGGTCATCCACAGGCACCCGCGCGGCGACCCACTCCGGCGTCACCTCGGCCGCCACGACCACATGCCCGGTGAACGCCACCACCGCCGACTCCCGCTCGGAAGGCGCCGGCACCACACTCACCCCCAGATCCACCACCGGAAAAACCCCACGCTCAACCGCCGCAAAGATGTCCCCAAGAGTCGTCACCCGCCTATTCTCACGAACCCGAGCGTCGCCTCATCCACAGGTACCGAAGGACAGGTAGTGGTTCGATGCCTGCGGCCACGTCAGGCGGCGCGGACGCCGCCAGGACGCAGGTCGGCGCCACCACTACCCGTGCTTCGGTACGGCCTCAGTTCACCGGGACTCGGGGTCGCCGGTGGCGATGGTGATGACGACGGCGGCGGCGCGGTTGGTGAGGGCGGTGCGCTCGTCCGGTTCGGTACCGGCGTGGATCTGGAGGGCGACACCGTCCAGGACCGAGGTGATCAGGCGCGCCCGCGTCGCGACCTCGTCGTCGCTCAGCCCGGTCGTGACCCGCCGGATCAGTACGCCGAGCTCGTCGTAGAAGGTCGCGTAGATCTCGCGGTTCAGCCGCCGGAACCGCTCCTGGTGGTACGCGAGCAGCGACATCGTGCCGAAGGCGGTGCCGGCGCCACTGGTCCAGTTGTCGACCAGTGCTCCCGCGGCTTCCTTCAAACCGTCGATCGTCGTGGCGTTCCGTACCGCCACCAGGTCCTGCTCGAACTCGCACCGGATCACTGCTTCGAGCAGATCGTCACGGGTCGCGAAGTAGTACTGCAAGTTGCCCAGCGTCATCCCGGTCTTCGCCGCGACCCGCCGCAGTACGAACCGGTCGAATCCCTCGTCGACCAGGAGCTCCCGCGCCGCCGCCAGCACTTCGCAGTACCGCTCATAGCCGCGCGTACTCAGCGAGCTCCTCATGACCTCAGTGTACGTGCCTAGGTCGATGACCTATTATTGGTCACTGACCTAATCGAAAGGATCCCCCATGCCAACCCGTCTGAGTCGCAGCGAGCGGGACGCGTTCCTGTCGGACGTCCGCGTCGGCGTACTCTCCGTCGCCTCGAACGATCCCGACCGCGCGCCGGTCAGCGCGCCGATCTGGTACACCTACAGCCCCGAGACCGGCATCTCCGTGATGATGAACCGCACGTCCCGCAAGGGCGTCGCCATCGACGCGGCGAAGCGTTTCAGCCTGGTCGTACAGTCCGAATCGCTCCCGTACCGCTACGTAACGGTCGAAGGCCCGGTCGTCGAGATCCGCGGAACCGAAGGCATCACCGATGTTCTTCCGCTGGCGATCCGCTACCTGGGCGAAGAGCAGGGCACGGCGTACGCGAAGGGCTGGTACGAAGCCGGTGCCGCCGAAACCGACTTCGTCTACACCATGAAACCCACGAAGTGGAACACGGCCGACTTCACCAACGACCTGGGCTGACCCAAAGGATCCGGCGCGGGCGAGCTCATCCGGCGAGCGCCTGGACTACTCGGCTCGCGGACGGCTTGCCCAGCTGGGTCGCCATCCAGCCGCTGGTGGAGACCAGCTTTTCCAGGTCGACACCGGTCTCGATGCCGAGGCCGTCCAGTTGCCAGAGCAGGTCCTCGGTGGCGAGGTTGCCGGTCGCGCTCTCGGCGTACGGGCACCCGCCCAGCCCGCCCGCCGAGCTGTCAACCGTGGTGACGCCCTCGCGCAGTGCGGTCAGGGTGTTCGCCAGCGCCTGCCCGTACGTGTCATGGAAATGCACCGCGAGCTTCTCCACCCCGACCCCGGCCGCGCCGAACGCGGCGATCAACGCGCGTACCTGCCCCGGTGTCGCGACCCCGATCGTGTCGCCCAGCGAGAGTTCGTGGCACCCGAGCTCGACCAGCCGGGCCCCGACCTTGACCACCTGATCGATCGGTACGTCACCCTCCCATGGGTCGCCGTAACACATCGAGACGTATCCGCGGACCGCCAAACCTTCGCCGAGCGCGCGTTGCACCGTCGGCGTGAACATCGCGAACTGGTCGTCGAGGGTCGAGTTCAGGTTCTTCGCCGCGAAGGTTTCGGTCGCGCTGGCGAAGATCGCGATCTCCCGGACGCCGGCCTCGAGGGCGCGGTCGATGCCGCGCTCGTTCGGTACCAGGACCGGGGCGCGGACGCCGGCGGGCAGGTCCAGGCCGGCCAGCAGCTCGGCGGCGTCGGCGAGCTGCGGAACCCACTTCGGGTGGACGAAACTCGTCGTCTCGACGGTGCTCAGCCCGGCGTCGATCAGCCGCCGGATGAACTCGGCCTTCACCGCCACGTCGACGATCGCCGACTCGTTCTGCAACCCGTCCCGCGGCCCGACCTCGTAGATCGTCACCCGCGAAGGCAAACCCTCGCTCCGCACCACCTGCGGTTTCCGCACTGTCCGCCTCCGCGCGCTACTCGGTCGACCTCCGGCCCGCTGATCCCGGAGCCCCGCTCAATCCTAGGCGTACGCACTGATGCTGCAGGCGAAAGTCAGCGCGGCCGGCTTGCGTTGGGTCGGGGTGGAAGTGGTGGGCCGGCGAGAAATTGTCGGTGGGTGGGGGAAGGATGGTGGGGTGCGTGCGCAGCGGGTTGAGCTCGGGGAGTTCTTGAAGGCTCGGCGGGCCGGGGTGGCTCCTGAGGATGTCGGTTTGCCTGGGGGTGGGCGGCGGCGGACGCCGGGGCTGCGGCGGGAGGAGCTGGCGCAGGTCGCGGGCGTCGGCGTGACTTGGTACACCTGGCTCGAGCAGGGGCGGCCGATCAACGTGAGCGGGCAGGTGCTCGACGCGGTCGCGGCGACGTTGAAGCTGTCGCCGATCGAGCGCGAGCACCTGTACCGGCTGGCCGAGGCGACACCGGTGCGGCTGCCGCGGACCGCGGATTGTGCGAGCGAGTCGGTGCTGGGCGAGATCGTGGACGCGCTCGACCCGCTGCCTGCCGTGATCACGAACACGCGGTACGACATCATCCGCCCCAACACCGCGTACAGCGATCTGTTCCATGACTGGCACGCACTGCCGTGCATCCACAAGAACCTGCTCTGGTGCATCATCACCGAGCCGGCCGCCCGTGCGCAGTTGCTCAACTACGACACCGAGGTGCCGTACCTGGTTGGCCGCCTCCGCTCGGCGTACGGCGAACACGTCGGCGATCCGGACTGGGAAACCGACCTCGAACGGCTCCGTTCGAGCAGCCCGGAGTTCGATCGGCTGTGGTCACGGCACGAGGTCGCGGCGTGTACTCCGCGCGTCCGCCGCATCCTCAACCCGGTAGCGGGCGAGCTGCACTTCACGGTCACCGAACTGAGCGTCCCGGCCCACCCCGAGCTGATCCTCTTCATCGAGACCCCAGCAACCGCCGACACCCGAGCCAACCTCCCCCGCACCCGCCGCCAACCCACCACCCCCCAGCCAGCCTGACGAACGCAACACCGGCCGGCTGAGCTCCAGTTGCGGTTCAGGGGTGATGGTGCGCCTGTGCACCCCGCGGCTTTGAGAACCCACCGTGTATTACCGCGGCCGATGGGTACGCGGTGGCTTCCCAAAGCACCGTGTCGGCGGGCACACGGGACGCCGGTTATCCACAGTTAGGGTTCGATGGGGCGGGGGATTCGGCGTACGAGGCTTTCGTCGGCGTACTGGCCGACTCGGTAGGTGGACCAGCCGTCGACGCCGGCGCCGACCGCGCCGCCGAGTAGCGGGATGCGGCGGGTGACTGTCAGTGCCATCCGCTTTCCGCTGATTCGCGCGATCAGTTCCGCGACGACCTCGCCGGCGACCTGGCGGTCCAGCTCCGGGTCGAACACCGGTGCGGTCGCGATTGCCAGCGGGGACGTCACGAGACTCGACTTGCGTAGCCGATCCGCGACCCCGTCCTCGCCGAGCAAACAGGTGATCACCGCGGTCCGTACCCGGGGATCGTCCAAGTCGTACCCGCGCAGATGCGCGATCCCCGCCACCATCCGTGCCTGCACCACGGCCAGACCGGTCAGGTTCGCCGGCAGGGCGACCGGCAGGGTGACCAGCCCACCGATACTCGTCACGAACCCTTGTACGCCGGCCAACCGGATGTGCTGGTCGATCACTGCCTCGACCGCGAGCTGCGCGTCGCCGCCGCAGCGGGCCAGCTTGTTGTCCGCGATCCGCTCCGCGCCGGGGAAGCGCTGGTACCCGTCGATCGCGATTTCGAGGACCTGGCGCAGCGCACCCGCCGCGGCGGTCGGGGCGAAGCGCTGCGCGGCGGGCGCGAGGCTGCTGGCGACGAACCTGGTTACTCCGGCCACGGTGCTCCTTCCCGCCCGGCCGAGTCGGAGCCTGGACGTGCTTCAACTGTACGTGGCTCCCCGCCGCCCGCCACTCGGGAGAAACCCCTAAGGGATCTCCAGGGCATCACGATCGCGGCCCGCCCGCGAGCTCAGCGTGACGCGCCGGGCGCAAGGGGGCAGGTGACGGCCTGGCGATCCGGGGTTCAGGATGGTGCCGTGCCTGTTGAGCCTGACGCGTCTGTCTGGGAGTTCCCGCCGGTCGGGGTGGCCGGGGCGAGTGATGTCGTCGCGGGTGGCGCGGATCTCGCGCCCGGGACGGTGCTGGCGGCGTACCGCCGTGGCCTGTTCCCGATGCCGGATCACCGCGGGTCGGTGCTGTGGTGGTCGCCGGTCGACCGCGGCGTGATCGAGGTCGCCGGGCATCAGCCGTCGCGTACGCTGCGGCGCGCCCGGGCGAAGTTCGAGATCCGGGTGAACACGGCGTTCGACCAGGTGATCCGGGCCTGCGCCGATCCGCGCCGGCCCGGGGCGTGGATCGATCGCGACATCATCGCCGCGTACACGGAACTGCACCGGATGGGCTGGGTGCATTCCGTCGAGGCCTGGGACGGTAACGAACTCGCCGGCGGTTTGTACGGGGTCGCGGTCGGCGGACTGTTCGCCGGTGAGTCGATGTTCCACCACAAAACCGATGGTTCGAAGGCGGCAGTAGCCGGAACGATCGAGCTGCTCGACGACGAGTACGCGGCTGATCGCGTGTTCGACATCCAATGGGTCACCGATCACCTGGCGACGCTCGGCGCGGTGTCGATTCCGCGCGAGACCTACGTACGCCGACTCGCCCGCGCGGCCGACGTACCGTTGCCGAAGGCATTCACTTGAGTCCCACGAACGCAGCCAGCTGCCGCGCGGCCGACTCGAAGAACTCGTCGGCCGGGTCCATCGAACCGACCAGCTGACCGAACAGTTCGAAGCTGATCATCCCGAAGAGCTGCGTCCACACGATCACTGTCCGTACGAGCACCGCCGGCGGTACGTCCGGTGCCAGCGCGACCAGTACCTCGGTCTGCTTCGCCAGCACTCCGGTCGGATGCGGCGCGTCGGCGGGTGTGTCGAGGCGGCCGGCGGTCTGCGCTCGCTGGAGGAGGCCGAGCAGTACCAGCGGAACCCGGGCCGCGGGCTCGACCGTTGTTTGCGGCGCCTCGTACCCGCTGATCGGGGAGCCGTAGATCAACGCGTACTCCTGTGGATAAGTCCGTGCCCAGCCCCGGACCGCGGCGTAGACCGACAGCCACTCGTCGATCAGGTCACCCTCCGACGAGTCCGTGGCCGCCTCGGCTGCCGCGCCGAGGGCGTTGTACGCGTCGATGATCAACGCGGTCAGCAACTCGTCGCGGCTGGCGAAGTACCGGTAGAGCGCCGACGAGACCATGCCCAGCTCGCGGGAGATCGCCCGTAGCGACAGCGCCTCCGCGCCGACCGTCGCCAGCTGCTCGCGCGCGGTGTTCTTGATCTCCTCGGTCAGCTCGGCCCGGGCACGTTCACGGGCGGTACGTCCGGCGTTCATGTGGTCAGTCTGCCACAAAACCGAGAGCAGTGCTCTTGACAGTGAGCAGCGATCCGGTGTTCACTGATCACAACAGAGAGCACCGCTCTCGTAAATAGGGAGATGTCATGACCGAGTACAAGCAGACCTACGACAGCAAGCGCGTCATCACCGCGTCCGAGGGCAGCATGCGGGTCTTCAACCGGATCGTCGCCCGGCTGACGAAGCTCGGTCTCAGCCTGATGGGCAGCCGGGTGCTCTCGGTCCAGGGCCGCAAGTCCGGCGAGTGGCGGAGTACGCCGGTGAACCTGCTGGTGATCGACGGCCAGCGCTACCTGGTCGCCCCGCGCGGCCACACCCAGTGGGTGAAGAACCTGCGCGCCAGCGGCGTCGCCCGCCTGCAACTCGGCCGCACGGTCGAAACCTTCCACGCCGAGGAGCTCGCCGACGCCGACAAACTCCCCGCCCTCCGCCTGTACCTGAAGAAGTGGGCCTGGGAGGTCGGCACCTTCTTCAGCGGCGACGTCACCAAGAACTCCCCCGACGAGGTCCTCCACCACATCGCCCCCGGCGTCCCCGTCTTCAAGATCCGCTGATCCATTCGTGCAACGCCGGCTTGCACAAACGGTGGACTCAGTCCCCGGCGGTCAGTTCCGCTTCCAGTACGTCAACACTCGGCAGCGCGGATCGGAACTCCGCAGGCAGCGAACGATTGATAGCGCTCGTCCACTCCGCCACACCCATCGGCGCCTTGAAACCCTTCAACGCGTACTCCGCGACGACCTGGTTCTTGTTCCGGCAGAGCAGCAAGCCGATCGTCGGTTTGTCGCCGTCCTTCGCGAGTACGTCGTCGACGACCGCCATGTACAGCCCGAGCTGCCCCAGGAACGCCGCGTTGAACTTCACTGCCTTCAACTCGATCACCACGTAACACCGCAACTCCAGGTGATAGAAGAGCAGGTCGCAGAAGAACTCCTCACCGGCCAGCTCGAGCCGGACCTGCTCGCCGATGAACGCGAACCCCTGGCCGAGTTCGAGCAAGAACTTTCCGACGTGTTCGACCAGCTTCTGCTCGACCTCACGCTCCCGCCACCCGTCGGTGCTGCCGAGGAAGTCGAACAGGTACGGGTCGCGGGTTGCCTGCTGCGCCAGGTCGGATTCCTCCGGCGGCAGTGCGGTCGCGAAGTTGGTCACCGCCTGCCCTGACCGCTCGTGGAACCGTCCCTCGATGTGCAGCACCAGCACGTCCCGGCTCCACCCGTGCTCGACGGCCGCGGCGGCGTACCAGATCCGCAGTTCGGGGTGTTCGACCTTGGTCAGAAGAGCGAGGTGGTGGTACCAGGGCAATTGTGCAAGTGGCGCTTGCACAATCGCCTCACGTGGCCAGGAATCCGCAAAAGCCCGCATGTACTTGAGGTTGCGCGGCGAGTACCCGGTCGTACCTGGGAAGCGTGTCTTCAGGTCGGTCGACAGCCGGTCGATCACCTTCGCTCCCCACCCTTCCGCGTGCTGCCGACCGAGAATTTTCTGCCCCACCGACCAGTAACTGCGCAACAGCTCCTGGTTGGCTGCGGTCACCGCACGTCGGTGGCCGATCGCGACGTGCTCGGAGACCTCATCGAGCAACTCCGGGTACCAGCTGGGCAGGGACGATCGGGCGGGGGCGCTTTCGAAGCGCGGCGTCATGTCGTTCATGCCGCTCAGGCTTCCGCGTTCGGCGTCGCTGACACGACGGCCATTCGAGGGCATCCAGGGGCAGATTCGGGCGACTTGGCTGGGAGGATGGGGGGATGATTTCGGCTGAGGGGTTGAGGGCGGCGCCCAAGGTGTTGCTGCATGATCATTTGGATGGTGGGTTGCGGCCGGGGACTGTGGTGGAGTTGGCGGGGGAGGTTGGGCATGCGTTGCCGCGGACGGATGCCGACGAGTTGGGGGTCTGGTTCGTCGAGTCGGCGGATTCGGGGTCGCTGGAGCGGTACCTGGAGACGTTCGATCACACCGTCGGGGTGATGCAGACGGCCGAGGCGATCAAGCGGGTGGCCAGCGAGTGTGTACAGGATCTGGCCGCGGACGGTGTCCTGTACGCGGAAGTGCGCTATGCGCCGGAGCAGCACCTGAATCGTGGGCTGAGTCTTGAACAGGTCGTGGACGCGGTCCGGGACGGGTTCGAGCACGGGATGGCGGTGGCCGAGCGGCCGATCGTGGCGCGGCAGTTGCTGACCGCGATGCGGCACAAGGCGCGGTCGATGGAGATCGCCGAGCTCGCGGTCGGGTACCGGGACGGCGGCGTGGTCGGGTTCGACATCGCCGGCGCCGAGGCGGGTTTTCCGCCCACCCGGCACCTGGACGCGTTCGAGTACCTGCAACGGGAGAACGCGCATTTCACCATCCATGCCGGTGAGGCGTTCGGGTTGCCGTCGATCTGGCAGGCGATCCAGTGGTGCGGTGCGGACCGGCTCGGTCATGGCGTCCGCATCATCGACGACATCACGTACGACGGTGAGCAGGCCGAGCTCGGGCGGCTCGCGGCGTACGTCCGGGATCGCCGGATTCCGCTGGAGATGTGCCCGAGCTCGAACCTCCAGACCGGTGCCGCCGCGTCGATCGCCGAGCACCCGATCGGCCTGCTCACGAAGCTCCGGTTCCGGGTCACCGTCAACACCGACAACCGGTTGATGAGCGGTACGTCGATGAGCCGTGAGCTCGCCTTGCTTGCCGACGCGTTCGGCTACGGGCTGGACGACTTCCGCTGGTTCGCGATCAACGCGATGAAGTCCGCCTTCATACCTTTCGACGAAAGACTGAAGCTGATAGACGAGGTGATCAAGCCCTGGTACGCGTCACACTGATCGCTGGTACGTGCGGAATGCCCTTGTGGACAACCATCCGACGACCAGTGTGAAAGCGACCAGATAACCGAGGTGCCGCCACACCGATGACCAGTCCGGGTCGGCTGCCAGCGACTGCCGAGCCGCGATCGTTGCCCAGTCGACCGGATTGAAACGTGCCGCGACGTTCACCCAGTGCGGTGCGACCGACGGATCGATCATGATCGACGACATGAACGTCAGCGGCAGCGACACGAACTGGGAGATCCCGATCAGCGCCGTCTGCTGCCGGGTGAGCAGCGCGACCGCGTTCGACAGCGAACCGAACGACAGCCCGACCAGCACCGACGCGAGGATCGTGACCAGGTAGCCGCCGATCCCGCCGTGGTAGCGGGCGCCGGCCGCGATCCCGATCGCGAACACCAGGATCGTCTGGATCAGCGTGGTCGACGCGCTGCTGAGCAACTGCCCCGCCATCAGTCCGCCGCGGCTGACCGGCGACGCGAGCATCCGGTCCATCACGCCGCGCTCCATGTCCTGGATGAACGACGTACCGCTCCAGCCGCTCGTCATCAGCGCGGTCATCATCACGATCCCCGGCGTCAGGAACGCGATGTACGACGAGTTGCCGAACCCCGGGATGTGTACGACGCCCTGGAACAACTGCCCGAACAACAGCAGCCAGATCGCCGGCTGCACCAACGTGAACGCGATCAAGGCCGGCTGCCGGTACGAAGCGCGCGTCCACCGGCCGAGTACCAGGCCGGTGTGGGAAATCGTCGCGGACATCACGCGGCCTCCTCGGTGATCCGGAACGAACGGCCGGTGTGCTGCAGATAGACGTCGTCCAGCGACGGCCGCGAAACCGTCACGGCGGCGACCGGAATCGCCTTGTCCTCAAGGGCTCCCAGTACGGCTGGTACGGCGGTCGCGCCGCGATTGACCCGCGCTCGCAAGACGTTGCCTTCGACAATGACTTCGCCGATACCGGACAGTTGGCGGAGCAGCGTACGCACGGTGCCCTCGGTGTCGGGATCGACCAGCTCGACCTGGACCGAATCGCCACGCAGCCCGGCCTTCAACGCCTCCGGGGTGCCTTCGGCAACGATCTTGCCGTGATCCACGATCGCCAGTTGCCCGGCGAGCCGGTCGGCCTCTTCCAGGTAGTGCGTGGTGAGCAGGACGGTCAGCCCTTCCTGGCCGGACATCCGGAGCACCTCGTTCCACAGGTCGGCGCGGGCTTCCGGGTCCAGCCCGGTCGTCGGCTCGTCCAGGAACAGCACTTTCGGCCGGTGTACCAGGCCGAGCGCGACGTCCAGTTTGCGTTGCATTCCGCCGGAGTACGTACGCACCGGCCGGCCGCCGTGCTCGGTCAGGCCGAACCGGGCCAGCAACTCGTTCGCCCGCCGGGTCGCGTCCGTTCGGGACAGACCGAAGATCCGGCCGCTCAGGACCAGGTTCTCGATCCCGGTCGCCATCGGGTCCGAGCTGGATTTCTGCGGCACGTACCCGATCGCGTGCCGTACTTTGTCCTGCTCCCGCCCCACGTCGTACCCGGCCACCCGCGCGCTGCCGGAGTCGGCCCGCGAGAGGGTCGTAAGGATCTTGACCGTGGTGGACTTGCCGGCCCCGTTCGGCCCGAGCAGGCCGAGGACGACGCCCTCCGGGACGCTGACGGTGAGCCCGTCGAGCGCGCGCAGTGGTGGTTTCTTCCGCCCAGCCGGGTAGGTCTTGACCAGGTCGACTGCTTCGACGGCATGCGTAGCCATCTGTTGACTCCCTTGTGATTGGGGAGCCGGTCGTCGGGCTGGCTATCCTGATGGTTGCGCCTTGGGTGCCAGGTCTTCGGACCGACTCGAGGAACTTGCGGCCCTTGACCCGTGGTGTTGCCGCACCGTGGGCCGAGGGCCGCGCCCTAGTGGGCTTCCGGCGGAACCTCCTGCATCCAGGTGAATTCCTGACCGAAGTACTTGACCGGGTCCTTCAGCTGGTCGCCCGGCGCGATGCCGTCCTCCAGGTAGACCTTCCAGGCCTTGCGCCAGAACGTCGAGCCGCTGAGGGAGTCCGTGCGGATCTCCTCCGCGAGCTGGTGCACGTACTCCGACTCGGCCCGCAGCAGCGCCAGCCGGAACTCCGACTCGACCCAGAAGATCCGCGGGAGGTCTTTCGAGTCCATCAGCTTGTGCGCCGCGGTCAGCTCGCGGATCTCGGTGTCGATCAGCACCAGCCGCTGTTCGAGCAACTCGACGGCCCGATCCGGCAGCAGGCCGGGAAGGTAGGCGAGCCCGGCCTCCAGCGGATGGAACTCACGGGACGGCGTACCGACCAGCTCGGTCAGCCAGTCGTCGAACTCGGCCTGTCCCGCGTCGGTGATCCGGTACACCGTCCGCTCCGGCCGGTTGCCCTCCCGGATCTTCTCGCCCGCTTCGACGAAGCCGTGCTTCTCCAGCGCCGCGACGACCGAGTAGAGCGAACCGTAGTTGACCTTGATGCTCTGGTCCTTGCCGCGCTCGCGGAGCGTCGTGGAGATCTCGTACGGGTGCATCGGCCGCTCGAACAGGGTGCCGAGCACGGCGAATGCCAACGGGTTGCCGACCTTGCGCCGTTTGCCCATCTCGTACTCCTCGATCTCGATTACTCGAAATCGAGTATTAGCTCGCGAGTATCCGATGTCAAGTATTCAGCCAGGCGAACGCCCGGGCGCCGAGGCCGCGGACGCGCAGTCCGGAGAAGGCGCGGAACATCGGCTCCTCGACGTACTTGGTCAGCAGCCAGGCCAGTCCGATCACCCCGGCGACCGCGCCGACGATCTGGGCCAGCCGGCCGGCGCCCAGCTCCATCAGCCGGTACGCGATCAGGTACCCGACTTCCTGGTTCAGCAGGTACAAGGCGAACGAGATGCGGGCCAGGAACTCGATCGGCCGCCGGATGCTGGCGAACACGGTCCAGTCCGGGCCGCGGGCGGCGAGTGCGACGAGCAGTAGTAGTGCACCGATGCCGAGCGAGGACGGCCAGTCGGCGGTATGCGCATGCTGGGCGAACACGGTCGCGACCAGTAGGGCGCCCAGGTGCGGCGCGCTGATCCGGTTCTTCGACCAGAGCCAGATGGCGATGCCGATCGCGAACAACTGCATCCGGTGCAGTCCGAGTCCGTTCCAGAGCTGGATCACCCAGATCGGGCTGTGGTCGATCCGGCCGTTCCACTGCAGCGCTACCGGCGCCAGGATCATGATCCAGAGCAGTGTGGTGATCCGGTTGCCCAGACCGCGCGGCCAAAGCAGAGCGGCCACGGCGAAGGCCATCAGCTGGAGCGGCAGGGTCCAGTACGAGCCGTCGATGAGCTGGACGGTCGGATCGAATGACGCGGCCAGCGTCAGGTTGCCCCAGAGGTCATGCCGGGTCGGAAGAATCCAGTTCGACGGCCCGAAGAACACCAGCAGGGTGTACGTGAACAGTACGGCCGCCAGGTATGGCGGAAGCACCCGGCAAACGCGGCGCCACAGCCAGCGGGACGTCGAGCCCCTGCGGATCGTCACGCAGACGAAGTAGGCGCTGATCACCAGCAGCACGCTGGCGCCGACCTGAAACGGGTACCGCCCGAGTGGCGCGCCGAGCTCGGGGTGCAGGAACGGGCCTTGGTACGTCGTGTGCGTGAACATGACCGCCAGCACCGCGAGAACGCGCACGACGTCCCAGCTCAGCCTGCGGCCGTTCCTGACCCGGGGACGGTCCGGCGTTGTCACAGTCACTCCATCTACGCATCGCTCGCCGATCTCTTCGGCCGTTACCCCCCTGTGACACTTCGGTCGATCCTAGGGGGCCGATGCGGCGGGACGCCAATTCGTGTGCGTGGCGTCACGTTCGGGGTCAGCCGGCGGTCTGGAAGGTGCGGCGGTAGTCCTGCGGCGGTACGCCGACGATCCGGCGGAAGTGGTGGCGGAGCAGCGCGGCGGTGCCGAAGCCGGACTCGGAGGCGATCTGCTCGATGCCCATCCGGGTCAGTTCCAGCAGCGTCCGGGCGCGCAGTACGCGCTGGGTGGTGACCCACTTGAGCGGGGTGGTGCCGGTTTCGGCGACGAAGCGGCGGGCGAAGGTTCGCTCGGACATCTGCGCGCGGCGGGCGAGCGCCGGCACGGTGTGCTCGATGGTGAGGTTGTCGACCATCCAGTCCAGTACCGGCTGCAGGCTCTCGCCGGACGACTCCGGTACGGGGACGTCGACGTACTGCCGCTGGCCCCCGTCGCGCTGCGGCGGAACGACCATCCGGCGGGCGATCCGGGTGGCGACCGCGCTGCCGAGCTCGCGCCGGACCAGATGCAGACAGGCGTCGATCCCGGCCGCCGTACCCGCGCTGGTGATGATGTTGCCGTCGTCGACGAACAGCACGTCCGGGTCGATCTTCACGTTCGGGAACTGCGCGGTGAACTTGTCGATGTAGCGCCAGTGCGTGGTGCAGGCCCGACCGTCGAGCAGGCCGGCGGTGGCGAGCACGAACGCGCCCGAGCAGACCGTGAGCAGGATCGCGCCGCGTGCCTCCGCCCGCCGGAGCGCGGCCAGGATGCGCTCGTCGTACTCGTGCCGCCAGGTGGTTGCCGGGATGCCGATCAGGTCGGCGTCCTCCAGTTCCTCCAGCCCGTACGGCGCGATCACCTGTGAATGGGTGCTGGTCTGCAGCGGCTCGCCGGGCCGGGTGGAGCAGACCTTGAAGTCGAACGGGGGTACGCCGTCGTCGGTGCGGTCCAGCCCGAACACCTCGGCGAGGACGCCGAACTCGAACAGCGCGACGTCCTCCATCAGTACGACGGCGATCTTCTGCAGCATTCCGCCAGTATGGCCGGATTTTGTCGGACTATGTCAATAGTGCCACTGGTGGCAGGATCTCGTTGAGGGAATCATTACTGCCATGACCGGATACTTCGTTCTCCTCGTACTCGTGCTGGCCGTGATCGCGGCTCTGGAGCTCAGTGACAGGCGCAACTCGACCGGTCCGCAGGCCGGTCCGGGGGGTTCCTGGAGCTCCGACGACCGTGACGTGGCCCGGACCAAGCTCGACCTGCTCGCCCTCGGCGGGTCGGCCGTGCCCTTCAACCACAAGCCCGCTTCGACCACCGGGTCGGTGCATGCGATCCGCAGCGCCCGGCTGTTCACCGACGACGGCCGTCACGCGGCCTGACCCACCTGTCGCCAGCTGGGGGCGGCCGCGTTCGTGACCGCCCGCAGTGCGCCCTCCACCGGGCCGTACCGGAAGGTACTCAGCCAGATGTGGCTGGCGATGACCTGCAGTAGGAAGATGCCGGCCGCGAGGCCAACCGTCTCCAGTGGGGACGCCTGACCGACCAGTCCGAAACCGACACCGGTGAAGATGACTACGGTCGCCACTGACTGCCCGAGGTAGTTGGACAGCGCCATCCGGCCGGCCGGAGCGAGTAGCCGGCGGATGTCCTCGCCGCGGTCGGAGTGCATGACCCGCAACAGTGTCGCGACGTACGCGGCCGTGAGGAACGGTGCAGTGAGCACACTGGTGAGTACGGCGCCGGCCGCACCGTTGCCGCCGTCCGACGCGTAGAACACGCCACCGGTGATGCCGATGGTGAATCCGATCAGCTGGATCAGCCGTAGTACCGCCTCGTTGCCGGTGAGGTTCTGGAGCAGGCGGCGCCGTCCAACCACCATGCCGACCAGGAAAGCGGCCAGCGTGGTCGGGCCCTGGACCGTCAGCAGCGACAGACCGTACGTCGGAAGCGCGCGGACGTGCTCGCCGATGATGTCGCTGAACGAGCCGGCCAAATTCGCCGTGGTCTGCTGTGCGGCTGCTACTGCTGTGGTGGGGTCGACGAACTGGGCTGTGTCCAGGAAGAGCGCCGCGGCTGCCAGAGTGATGAACAGGTACGCGTAGATCGCTCCGGCGATGATCAGTGCCGTACGGTCCTTCACGCGGCGCAGGCCCAGCAAAACCACGCCGATGATCGCGTACACACTGAGGATGTCGCCGGTGATCAGGAAGACGCCGTGCAGCGCGCCCAGTACGAACAACCCACCCAGCCGTCGCAGCATGCGCGGTTTGAACGCGGCGCCCGCCCGCTGCGCCGCCTCTATCTGCAGTTGGAAGCTGTAGCCGAAGAGGAACGAGAACAGCAGATAGAACTTCATGTCCACAAAGGCGGACGACAGCCAGTGCACCGAGTGGTCGAGCCAGGAGTCGTACGCCGGGTCCTTCGCGAGATGGATCGGGAAGCCGGAGGCCGCGAACGTGATGTTCACGATCAGGATGCCCAGCAGAGCGAACCCGCGGAGCGCGTCGACGTCCTGAATACGAGTCCGATGCGGTACCTGGCTCATGCCGTCCAGCACACCAGCACAGCACCCCGTACACACTCGCGCTGAATCCTCTTCGATGGTGGAGTTTCCTCTACCAAAGCGGAGGCGCCGGCCCGGTGCGGTGTGCCAGAGTCGGGGGTATGAGCGACTATCGGGACGTCAACCGGGCCAACTGGGACGAGCGGGTGCCGGCGCACGTCGCATCGCCCAGCTACCACGTGGAGCAGTTCCTGGCCGACCCGTCGTACCTGAGCGGAGTGGTGCGCTTCGACGTGCCCAGGCTCGGTGCGATCAGTGGTCTGCGTGGCGTACACCTGCAGTGCCACATCGGTACCGACACGGTTTCACTCGCCCGGCTGGGTGCGCGGATGAGCGGTCTGGACTTTTCGGCGCCGGCAGTCGAGCACGGGCAGTCGCTCGCGGACCGGCTCGGCTTGTCGATGGACTTCCACGTGGCCGATGTGTACGACGCGGTGGACGTACTGGGTGCGGCGTCGTACGACTTCGTCTACACCGGAATCGGCGCGCTGTGCTGGCTGCCGGACATCCAGCGCTGGGCGCACGTGGTCGCCGGCCTGCTGAAGCCGGGCGGCCGGCTGTTCGTACGCGAAGGCCATCCGATGCTGTGGTCGCTCGATGCGGGCGCGCAGCACCCGGAGGTGCGGTACCCGTACTTCGAGACCGCTGAGGCGATCGTCGTCGACGAGGGTGGGACGTACGTCGAAACCGAGGTGGACTTCGACTCCACCGTCACGCACGAGTGGAATCACGGCCTCGCCGAGATCATCACCGCGCTCCAGCAGGCCGGACTGGTGTTCGACTCACTCACCGAGCACGACAGCGCGCCCTGGAACGCCCTCCCCGGTCTGATGACCGAGGACGGTGCTGGTGAGTGGCGCCTGACGGAGAATCCGGACCGCCTGGCCGCCACCTACACCCTGCGGGCGCACAAACCGAGCTAGTGCGCCCGGCGCTGCTGAACCTTCTGGAACGCCTGCTTGATCTTCTGCTGGTTCTCCGGCTTGCTCAGCTCGCGCTGCGCGACCTGGACCAGCTTGGCGACCACGGCGCCCTTGACCAACGTCTTCACGAAACCGCCCATCGGGGCCTCCCTCTCTCTTCCTGACGAAACTACCGCCCCCCGCAACCCGCCTCCATGGGTGATGTACCGGAACTGTCCCTGGCGTCGGGCACACTAGGAGCGTGCCTGAGCTGCCGGAGGTCGAGTCGCTGGCCACGTTCCTGCGTGAGCGAGCAGTCGGGCATGCGTTCGTCCGGGCGGACATCACCGCGATCAGCGCGCTGAAGACGTACGATCCGCCGATCTCGGCGATGGTCGGGCTGCTGATCGACGGCGTCGAGCGGCACGGGAAGTTCCTGGACATCTCGGCCCAGGGCGTGCACCTGGTGATCCACCTGGCCCGGGCCGGGTGGCTGCGGTGGAAGGAAGAGCAGTCGACCGGGCTGGTCCGGCCGGGGAAGGGGCCGATCGCGCTCCGGACCGTGCTGGACGACGGCGCCGGTTTCGACCTGACCGAGGCCGGCACCCAGAAGAAGCTCGCCGTGTACGTGGTGCGCGACGTGGCCGAGGTGCCGGGCATAGCGCGGCTGGGCCCGGACCCGTTCACGCTCTCGATCGAGGACTTCGGCGACATCCTGAAACGGGCCGGCCGGGTGCAGCTGAAGGGCGTGCTGCGGAACCAGTCGGTGATCGCCGGGATCGGCAACGCGTACTCCGACGAGATCCTGCACGTGGCGAAGATGAGCCCGTTCAAACCCGCGTCGAACCTGTCCGCCGACGAGCTCCAGACGCTGTACGACGCGATGCGCGAAACCCTCCAGGACGCCGTCGACCGGTCCGCCGGGCTGGCCGTCCAGGACCTGAAGTCGGAGAAGAAGTCGGGTTTGCGGGTGCACGGCCGGAAGGGCCAGAAGTGCCCGGTCTGCGGTGACATCGTCCGCGAGGTCAGCTTCGCCGATTCCTCCCTGCAGTACTGCGCGACCTGCCAGACCGGCGGCAAACCGTTGGCCGACCGGAGGATGTCGAAGCTGCTGAAGTAGGTTCCCGCTCATGCGGAAGATCTACGTGGCTGCCCACGTCTACATGATCCTCGGGCTGATCAGCGGGCTGTACTACCGCGAGCTCACCAAGGCGAAGGACTTCACCGGGGACTCCCAGCTCGGCGTCGTCCACACCCACATCCTCGCGCTCGGGATGCTGTTCTTCCTGATCGTGCTGGCGCTGGAGAAGCTGTTCACGCTGACCTCCGGCAAGCTGTTCAACGGCTTCTTCTGGGTCTACAACGCCGGTCTCGCGCTGACCGTCGCGATGTTGCTGACCCGCGGCACGATGACCGTGCTGGGTCACCAGCCCGGTCCCGCGCTGGACGGGATCTCCGGCCTGGGGCACATCACCATCACGCTCGGCCTGATCTTCTTCTTCGTGAACCTCGGCAAGTGCCTGCCCACCGCCGACAAGGCCGGGAAGGCCGAGTCAGAGGTGGACGACGTACGGGGATGACGCGGATCGCCGCCCGGCATCGAGCCGTACTTTGAGCTCATGGTCGCCGGGTGGTCCCGTGACCCGGGTGGCCCAGCCGATTGACCGGCCGCCTTCGAGCCCGTCGAACGCCCACGCCTGTTTGCGCGCGGTCCAGCCGCGGGGGAGGGCGAGATCGACCTCACCGCAGGCGGGCACGCGGCCGAAGTTCGTCACGACGACGGTGATCTCGTCACGACCCGGGTGGATCCACGCCAGCACCGTGCCGACCGGCGCGACCAGCACCCGGCGTACGCCGCTGGGTACCGCGAGCGGAACGACCCGCCGGGCCGGCACCGGGAACGGGCCGATCGTGGTCCGGGTGAGCTGGTGCCCCGTGACCGCGTACCTGCGCCCCGCGAGCCGGATGTGATGCTGGCTGTCCGGCTCCACCATGCCGACGAAACGGACGCCCACATCGGTCACGCGCCGCGCCACCAGATGCGCCTTCGTACTGGTCGGGGTGAGGTCCCAGACGCCGTCCGCGTTCGCGGTGACCGTGTTCGCCGGGACGATCCGGAGTTTGCCTTGCAAGGCGACCCGGACCACCTGTGCGACACCGGCCGCGGTACTGGCCGCGGTGCCGGCGTCGGGCAGCCGGACGACCAGGTCGTCGCCGTCCTTCCGCCAGGTCAGCGCGCGGCCGGTGTGATCCTCGACGACGTGCAGCGGCGTGGTGATCAGCCCGGGTAGCCGGACCTCCTGGTCCTTCGGCGGGCACGCGATCCGGAGCAGCAGCAGTTCGCGTGACCGCAAGACCGCCTCGCCCCAGGGTTGCGGCTCGAACTCCCCCGGGATGCCCTGAATCAGTCCCACCGCACCCCTCCTCCGAGTCACCCACGGTCCGGAATCCGTCGCGAACTGTCAACGGTTTCTTCCGCGGCCAACCGCTTCCGGCCATCGGCCGCCTACGCGGGTCTGGCATGCTGGGCGCATGTTCCGGAACCAGGAGATTCCTTCGGTCGTGGTGGCCGAGCTCGACGACAGCCTGCTGGCCGAGGCGTTCGTACTCGACGTGCGTGAGCCGGACGAGTGGGACCGCGGGCACATCGAGGGCGCCACGCACATCCCGCTCGGCCAGTTGCAGGAGCGGGTCGGCGAGGTGCCGGTGGACCAGAAGGTGCTCTGCGTCTGCGCGGTCGGTGGCCGGTCCGGGATGGCCACCCAGTTCCTGAACCAGGTCGGCCGGGAGGCGATCAACCTGGACGGCGGCATGCACGCCTGGCAGGTGGCCGGCCGCCCGATGAGCACGAACTGACCGCACGAAACTGACGTGCACGGATTGAGAAGGAAACCTTCCAAAGCGTGACGGCGCGGGTTACTTTGTCACCGGTCGGTTGACCGGCGTACACCTGCGGCTCACGAGGCGGTAGCGCGCACGGCGTCGGATGGCCGCGTCCGTCCACGCTGGGGAGGCTTCCGTGTCGCTCATCCGTCCCTTGACCACAGCTCTGGGCGTCGGCGGCTTGCTCGCCGGCGTCCTTGTCAGTCCGGCCGTCGGCCAGCCCACGCGGCCCGGTATCCCGGACGCCGCCATCGCGGAGAACGGGGTGCTCACGTCCCGTACCGACAGCCCGGTCGCGCCCGGCGTGAACTACACGTCGTTCGAGCGGCTCGACCCGAAGGGCTGGCAGCGCGGTGACATCCTGGACACCGACCTCGACAAGCACGGGGTCACGGTCGACTACGTGAACACCGGCAAGGTGTCGGGTGGGCAGCCGCTCAGCCAGCAGCTCGCCCGCAAGGGTGCCATCGCCGGCGTCAACGGCGACTTCTTCGACATCAACGACACCACCGCGCCGCTCGGCGTCGGAGTCGAGCGGACCGGCCGGCTGATCAACGCGCCGGCCGCCGGTCACAACGACACCGCGGTGGTCGGTAAGGACGGACTCGGCAAGATCGCCCAGTTGTTCCTGCAGGGCACGGTCACGGACGGCGCGACCAAGCTCGACCTGACCAACCTGAACTCGCCCGGTGTGAACGCCGGCGGGATCGGCCTCTACACCCCGGAGTGGGGTGACGCGGCCCGGACCCGGACCGTCGACGGCGTGCCGAACGTCCGCGAGGTGATCCTCCGCGACGGAGTGGTTGCCAGCTCCGCCACCGCTCCGGCCACCACGCCACTGGCCGCCAACGAGCAGGCGCTGATCGGCCGCGAGGCCGGCGCCGACGCGCTCAAGGCGCTCGCGGTCGGCGACAAGGTCGACGTGCAGTACGGGCTGCGCCCCGATGCCGCCGAGGTCGCGGTCGGTATCAGTGGCAACTACCAGCTGGCGAAGGACGGGCAGGTACCGGCGAACGTTCCGGATGCGGATCTGGCGCCGCGGACGGCGGTCGGCTTCGACGCCGACGGGAGCCGGATGATCCTGCTCACCGTCGACGGCCGGGCGACCGGCTCCCGCGGTTTGACGCTGAAGGAAATGGGTCAGCTGATGATCAGCCTCGGCGCCGACGGCGCGCTGAACCTGGACGGCGGCGGCTCCTCGACGATGCTGGCCAGGACCCCGGGCAAGGCCGCGCCGGAGGTGGTCAACGACCCGTCCGACGGCGGCGAGCGGCTGGTGCCGAACGGTCTCGGCCTACTCCCGGTCAAGGGTTCCGGCAAGCTGAAGGGCTTCCGGGTCGAGTCCGTCGGTACGTCGCAGGCGGGACCGGACGCCGACGTCTCGCGCAGCTCCCGCGTCCTCACCGGCCTCAGCCGCGTACTCGGTGCGACCGGCTTCGACGAGACGTACGCTCCCGCGAGTGGGACACCTTCCTGGTACGCGGGTAGCAATGTCCGCGTCGATCAACGCGGCGTGGTCACCGGGCGGCGTGCGGGCGATGTGGTCGTCACCGCGACCCGCGGTACGGCGAACGGAAGGTTCCCGATGACAGTGCTCGGTACGCCGGCCCGCCTCGCCCCGTCGACCCGCCAGGTCTCGCTCGCCGACTCCGGCGCCAAGGGCTTCTTCGAGATCGACGGGTACGACGCGAACGGCTTCTCCACCTGGATCGAGCCGCGCGACGTGAAACTCGACTACGACGCGAGCAAGGTGAAGATCGTTGCGAAGGGCAATGGATTCGAAGTCGGTGCGCTGAGCAACGACGCGGTGTCGGCGGTGGTGACCGCGAAGGTCGGTGGACTGTCCACGCAGCTCAGTGTCACCGCCGGTCTGGCCAGTACGGTGGTCGACAAGCTCGATGACGTGACCAAGTGGGCCGCCACCGCCGTACCGGCCGGTGCCGCGACCGCGACGCGATCGGCCGCCGAAGGGCATGACGGCGGGCAGGCGATCGCGCTCGACTACTCGCTCACGGGCAGTACGGCGACGCGGGCCGCGTACCTGTCGCAGACTCCGCAGCAGACGCTGCCGGGGCAGCCGCAGAAGCTCGGTGCGTGGATCTACGGTGACGGCAAGGGTGCTTGGCTGCGCGCGAACGCGTACGACGCGGCCGGCGGTACGGCGCAGACGCTCAACCTGGCCGCGACGATCGACTGGACCGGCTGGAAGTACGTCGAGGCGGACATTCCGCCTGGGCTGGCGATGCCACTGCGGTTCTGGCGGCTGTACGTCGTCGAGACCTCGCCGACCCGGCAGTACTCGGGCCGCATCATCGTCGACGACCTGACCGTACGCAGCGCGCCGCCGGTGACGATGGACCCGCCGGCCAAGGTGATCGACCCGATGGTGGTCACCGACGGGACCGTGCAGACCAGCGGTCGCTGGCGGTTCGCGGTGATGTCGGACGCGCAGTTCACCGCCGACGACCCGAACTCGGATTACGTGAAGCAGGCCCGGCGGACGATCCGCGAGGCGCTCGCGCAGAAGCCGGACTTCCTGGTGATCAACGGCGACTTCGTCGACCGGGCGTTCGGGCCGGACATCGCGCTGGCCAAGCAGATCATCGACGAAGAGGTCGCCGGCAAGGTGCCGGTGCACTACGTGCCGGGCAACCACGAGACGTACGGGCCCGGTGATCTGTCCGAGTGGAAGAAGGTCTTCGGCGCCGCGACCAGCACGTTCGACCACAACGGCACCCGGTTCATCCTGCGCGACTCGTCGCTCGGGTCGCTGCGGGCCGGTGGGTTCGACCAGATCCTCGACCTGCGCAAGCAGCTCGACTCGGCGGCTCGCGATCGCTCGATCCGGAACGTAGTGGTGATGGCGCATCACCCGATCGACGACCCGTCGCCGACGCAGAACTCGCAGCTCGGGGACCGGAAGGAAGCCGCGATGATCGTGAAGTGGCTGGCGGACTTCCGGGCCTCGACCGGCAAGGGCGCCGCGTACATGGCCGGTCACGCCGGTACGTTCGCCGCGACCCGTACCGACGGTGTGCTGCTGCCCTTGACCGGTAACTCGGGCAAGAGCCCGGCCGCCGCGCCGGACGCCGGTGGGTTCACCGGCTGGGCGCTGGTCGGTATCGACCCGAAGGCGACCGCGGCTCCGGCCGGCGAGCGCAACTGGTCGGCGCCGGAGCGTTCCTGGTTCCAGGTCGAGCTGCGACCGCATGTCGATTCGCTGGAGCTGGCCGCTCCGGCTGTGCTCCGTCGTGGTCAGACCGCTCCCGCGTCCGCCACGGTCGTCCAGGACAGTCGCCGGGTCCCGGTGACCTTCCCCGTGTCGGCTGACTGGTTCGGATCGAGCAATCTGCACATCGGTACGGCAAAGAGCGCTCCGTTCTGGGCGATCGCCTCGTACGACCCGGCGACCGGCCAGCTCACCGCACTGCGGCCTGGCACTGCCCAGCTCGGTGTCACCGTCAATGGCGTCACCAAGAGCACGACGCTGCGGGTCGATTGGTAGCGTCAGCGAGGTGACTGACGTAGTGGTGCCGCAGCGGCTGCGGAGTGGAGACCGAGTTGCTGTGGTGGCACCGTCTGGTCGAGTGGACGGTGCCAGGCTGGCTGTTGGGGTCGAGCACCTGAAGCGGTGGGGCCTTGAGGTCGAGGTGATGCCGTCGGTGCTGGCGGGACACGAGCGGTTCCGCTACCTGGCTGCCGACGACAAAGCGCGTGCGGAGGACCTGCGGAACGCCTGGCTCGACCAGCGGTTCGCTGCGGTGTTCTGTGCGCGTGGCGGGTACGGCGTGCAGCGGATGCTCGAGTACGTCGACCTGGACGAGCTGGTGGCCGTACCGAAGTGGTTTGTCGGGTTCAGTGACATCACTGCGCTGCACGAGCCGTTGAACGCACGTGGTCTGGTGACTGTGCACGGGCCGATGGCGGCTGCAGTGGAGCAGTTGGGCAACGACCTGGGTCGGGAACGGCTGCGGGCGTTGCTGTTCGAGCCGGAGACAGTGACCGACCTGCTAGCGCCGGCGGGTGCTCGTACGGTGGTCGATGGGGTCGCGGAGGGTCCGTTGCGTGGCGGCAACCTGGCGATGCTGGCATCGAGCATCGGGACGCGGACGTACGCGCCGCCCTCCGGTGTGGTCGTACTGGAGGACGTGAACGAGGAGGCCTACCGGGCCGACCGGTTGCTCACTCAGCTGTTGCGAGCCGGTTGGTTCGAGCAGGTCACCGGTGTGGTTGTCGGTGACTTCAGTGAGGTCGGTGCTGAGGTTGGCGACGTCATCCGCGAACGGCTCGAGCCACTGGGCGTACCGATGGTGGAGCGTGCAGCGGTCGGCCATGAGGTGTTGAACCTGGCCGTACCGCTCGGACTGCCGGTACGGCTCGACGCGACCGCCGCGACGCTTACGCCAGGTGCTCTCGCAGGAAGCTGAAGGCCTGCGGGTACGCGTCCAGGCGGTTGGTGAGCTTGGCGAGACCATGGCCCTCGTCGGGGTAGACGAGCAGCCGGCACGGTACGCCTCGTTTCGTCAGCGCGTCCGTGATCTGCTCCGCCTCCGACAGCGGCACGCGCGGGTCGTTGGCGCCGTGGATGACGAACAGCGGCGCGCGGATGTCATCGACTCGACTGAGTGGACTGGCGGACTCCAGGAACTCCCGGTCCGTCGCCAGATAGCCGTACTCCCGTTCGCGCATGGCTCGCCGGTAGTCCGATGTGTTCTCCAGGAACGTCACCAGCGACGCCATCCCGACCAGGTCGACACCGGCGGCCCAAAGGTCAGGCTGGAATGCCACACCGGCCAAGACCATGTAGCCGCCGTACGAGCCGCCCCACAGCGCCGCACGTGACGAGTCGGCGCCGATCGTCGGCAGCCAGGCGTTGATCGCCGCCAGGTCCTTGACCGAGTCGAGGCGCAGCTCCCGGTCGTCCAGCGAGTACCAGCGCTTGCCGTAGCCGGCCGAGCCGCGCACGTTCGGTACGACGACCGTGTGCCCGTCACCTGCCAGTGCGGCGACGATCGGGTTCCACATCCGCAGCGCGGCACCCTCCGGCCCGCCGTGTACGTGCACCACCGTGGAGCCCAGCTCCGTACTGGTCGGGCGGAACACGAACACCGGCACCTGCTCGCCGTCGAACGACGGCACCCGCATGCTCTCGGGGTACCGCAGCTCCGCCGGTACGTCAGGCATCTCCGGCGGCCGGATCGCGGTCAGCTCACCACCTGGTACGAAGCGGAACACCGTCGGCGGTGTGACCGGGGAGTTGTAGGTGATGGCCGCGAACGATCCGTCCGGCGACCAGACCGGGTTCGGTGTCGCGATCATCAACGCCGCACAACCACCAGTGGGCAGACCGAGCGGTGCGATCAGCGAGCCGTCTTCAAGGTGGTGCAGCGCCAGTGACACCTCGCCGTCATCCAGTACCGCAACCAGCAGGTGCTGGCCGTCCGGTGCGGGCCAGCCGGCCAAGTCACGGGCGTCGTCGGCCAGGAAGTCGCTCCAGGTGCCGTCGGCGACGTCGTACCGGCGGAGTGCTTTGCGGTCGCGGCCGGCATCACCGGAAACCAGGAACGCGGACGAGTCGGGCAGCCAGGCCACTGGTCCCTGGTCGTTCTGGGCGTCTTCCGCTGTCAGCTCGGTGATGGCCCGGCTGGAGGTGTCGAGCAAGAGCAACTGCATCGAGTTCGCCGGGCTGCTGGCCTTGGACAGTACGACCCACTTGTCGTCCGGAGACGGATCGACTGCCATCACCCAGCCACCGGAGTCGTACAGGACGCTCTCGCTACCAGTGGCCAAGTCGTGCGCGATCAGGTCGAAGTCGACGCCATTGCGACGGTTCGTCGTGTACAGCACCCGCCCGGCGCGTACGGCGACCAGGTGGTGGATGTACTCGGCATCGTGCACGAGCGGAGCCAGTACTGGGAGACCGGCGTCCTTCAGGTCGAGCAGCGACAGCTGGCCGCGTTCGTTGCCACCGGCATCGTGTTCGACGATCACCTGGCTGCTGCCGGGTACGAACTGGGCGCCACGGCAGGTGTCACCGAGATCGGTCAGGGCACGCCAGGTGCCGTCCGGCGCGACCTCGTTGATCTGGCGGGTGCCGGTGCCGTCGTACAGCACCAGCAGCCGGCCATCGTCGGCGACGTCGAGAGCCATGGCAGTGGGCAGCGAAAAGAGCGTCGTCAGCAGCACCCCCTCATCCTGACATGACCCAGGGTGTCCGGCCTGTTACGCCGGACACTCTGGTTCGTCAGCGTTCGCCGTGCCAGGAGTGCCAGAGCGCCGCGTACGGGCCCTGGGCGCCCACCAGCTCGTCGTGGCCGCCGAGCTCGACGATGCGACCGTCCTCGACGACCGCGATCACATCCGCGTCGTGTGCGGTGTGCAGCCGGTGTGCGATCGCGACCACGGTCCGGCCCTCCAGTACGCCCGCCAGCGACCGCTCCAGATGCCGGGCAGCACGCGGGTCCATCAGCGAGGTCGCCTCGTCCAGGACCAGGGTGTGCGGGTCCGCGAGCACCAGGCGAGCCAGCGCGACCTGCTGCGCCTGCGCGGGCGTCAGCGAGACCCCACCGGAACCCACCTCGGTGTCCAGCCCGTCGTCGAACCCCGCTACCCAGCCGTCGGCGTCGACCGAGCGCAGCGCTGCCCACAGGTCCGCGTCGGACGCGTCCTGCCTGGCCAGCCGCAGGTTGTCGCGGACGCTGCCCACGAACACGTGGTGCTCCTGGTTGACCAGCGCGACGTGGCTTCGTACCTGCTCCGCCGACATCCGGTCCAGCGCCGCGCCGCCCAGCGTGATGTCACCGACCCGTGGCGAGTAGATGCCGGCCAGCAGGCGGCCCAGCGTCGACTTGCCGGCACCGGACGGTCCGACCAGCGCCACCCGGGCACCCGGCTGGACCGTCAGCGTCACACCGTGCAGCACGTCCCGGCCTTCCAGGTAGCCGAACCGCACGTCGTCGGCCAGCACGGTCCGGCCCTCTGGCTCGTCCTCGCTCGCCGCCGCGGCCTCCTCGACCTCACGGACGCCGACCAGACGTGCCAGCGACACCTGCGCGACCTGCAGCTCGTCGTACCAGCGGATCATCATGTTGACCGGCTCGACCAGCATCTGGATGTACAGCGCGCCAGTGGTCAGCGCACCGACCGTCAGCCAGCCCTGGATCGCGAACCCGCCACCGATGACCAGCACGGCCGCCAGCGCGACGGTGTGGGTCATGTTGATCACCGGGAAGAGGATCATCCGCAGGAACAGCGTGTACCGCTCCCAGGCGACCCACTGACCGATCCGGGTGTCGCCGAGGCTGATCCGGCGGGCGCCGAGCCGGTGCGACTCGACCGTGCGGCCGGCGTCGACGGTCTCGGCCAGCGCGGACGCCACCGCGGCGTACCCAGCTGCTTCCGACCGGTACCCCGATGGTGCACGGCGGAAGTACCAGCGGCCGCCGATGATCAGGATCGGCGCCGCGATCACCACTGCCACCGCCAGCGGCGGTGCGGTGACGATCAGCGCACCGATCAGCAGGCTGCCCCAGATCACCGCGATCGTGAGCTGCGGTACGGCATCGCGCATGGCGTGCGAGAGCCGGTCGATGTCGGTGGTGATCCGGGACAGCAGGTCACCGGTCCCGGCGCGTTCCAGCACGCCCGGCGGCAGGCCCACCGCGCGTACCAGGAAGTCCTCGCGCAGGTCGGCGAGCATCTCCTCGCCGAGAACAGCGCCGCGCAGCCGCGTCAGCCGGGTGAAGCCGGCCTGCACCGCGAGCGCGATCACGAAGCCGATCACGACGGACGGCAGCTTCACGTCGGTGTTGCCCTCGGACAGCTTCTGCACCACGTTGCCGAGCAGCCACGGACCGACCATGCCGCTCAGCGCCGCCACCGCGTTCACCAGCGTCAGCCAGAGGAACGCGCGGCGGTGCCGGCGGAACAGCGTCTTCAGGTAGGCGCGCACGGTCGCGCTGCCTGCCACCGGGAGCCGCACCACTTCCTGTGGGGCCGCCGGGTCGTACAGAGGGCGCTTCACGACAGCTCCTCGAGAGTTGGTTCTTCTTCACGGGTCACGACCGCGCGGTAGCGCGCATTGGTCTGCAGCAGCTCGTGGTGCGTCCCGGTCGCTTCCGCCTGGCCGTCCGGCACGAACACCACGCGCTCCGAGCGGTCCAGCATCAGTGGGCTGGACGTGAACACCACCGTGGTGCGCCCGGTACGCAACAGCCGCAGGCCGTCTGCGATGCGGGCCTCGGTGTGGGCGTCGACCGCACTGGTCGGCTCGTCCAGCACCAGCACCTGCGGGTCGACGTACAGCGAGCGGGCCAGTGCGACGCGCTGACGCTGACCGCCGGACAGCGAGCGGCCGCGTTCGGTCAGTACGGCGTTCAGCGCGTCGGACTCACCGGACGGCAGTGTCTGCCGCAGTACGTCGAGGATGTCCGCGCACTGCGCGGCATCCAGTGCTGTCTCTGGCGTGACCGCACCACTCGACGGCACGTCGAACAGCTCATGCACTGTCCCGGACAGCAGGACCGGGTCCTTGTCCTGCACCAGCACGACCGTCCGTGCGGAGTCCAGTGGGAGGTCGTCCAGCGCGACGCCGTCCAGTCGTACTGACGGCTCGCCGTCGGCTGTTGGGCTGTGACCACCCAACCGGTCGGCCAGCAGACCGCCCGCGTCCGGGTTGCCACAGACAACCGCGGTGAAGCTCCCGGCCGGGACGTACAGCCCGGTGACCGGGTCGAGCAGGTCGCCCTCCGGCTGCTGAGCCTCGGCAGTCCCCATCGTCAGGTCGGTGCGCTGCAGCGACAGCACCCGCGCGGCCCGGCGCGCCGACACCTTCGAGAAGATGAACGCGCTCGCGGTCTCCTCGAACGTGTGCAGCGGCACCAGCAGGAACGTCACGAACCCGTAGGTGGTGACCAGCTCACCGACCGAGATCCGGCCGGACAGCACCAGCCGGACGCCCATCCAGACGATCAGGACCAGGAACAGGCCGAACAGCAGCACCTGCAGGGCCGCGATCAGCGACCACATCCGGGCACTGCGGACGGCGCTGGTCCGGTACTGCTGCGAGGCGTCGCGGTAGCGCTCCAGGAACAGCTGCTCGCCACCGATGCCGCGCAGTACACGCAGACCGGCCACGGTGTCAGCAGCCAGCTCGGTCGCCCGGCCGCCCTTGGCCCGCTGCTCGTCCGCGCGACGCTCCGCCGGACCCATCAGCGGCACGATCGAGAACGCCAGCACCGGCACCGCGACGGCGACGATCAGGCCGAGCTGCGGTTCGTACAGCATCAGGCCGACGACGACCGCGAAGCAGGTCAGCAGCGCCGCCGCGAACCGGCCGACGACCTCGACGAACCAGCCGATCTTCTCCACGTCGCCGCTGCTCACGGCGACCACCTCACCGGCCGCGATCCGGCGGGTCAGCAGCGAGCCCAGCTCGGCCGCCTTGCGCATCAGCAGCTGCTGCAGGCGAGACGCGGTGCTGATCCAGTTCGTCACGACGGCGCGGTGGAAGAACGAGTCGGCACCGGCCTTGGCCGCGCCGAACACCAGCAACAGCGTGCCGGCCAGGATCAGCTTGGGCCAGGACAGGTCGATGGCCGCCTGCACGGCGAGCCCGACGGCGACCGGAGTGGCGGCGATCCCGCCGAAGAACAGCAGGCCCCAGAACACCGCGAGCAGCTGCCCGCGCAGTTGCTGGTGCTCCAGCCAGAGAATGAGTCGGAGACCGGACCGGGTGTCGGGCACGCCCGGATCGGCGAAGGGAAGGAGGCGCAAGGACATGACGTCTCACAAAGAAGGGCAGAGAGGGATGAAGGAAGGTGCCTGACCAGGCGAATGGATCAAGCCTAGGCGCCGCCGCCGACAACCAGTCAAACCCTTTTCAGCCCGGGATTGGTCACACCCGCGATCGTGGTCCGGTCAACCGCCCGAACGGGCCAGCCCGACCGCCACGCCGGCCTGGAACCGGGTCTCCGCGTGCAGGCTGTTCTGTACCCGCTGGATGCGCCGGCCGATGGTCCGCAGGCTGATCCCGAGCTGGCGGGCGATCGCCTGGTCGGTCATCCCGGCGGACAGCAGCGCGATCAGCGTGTGGTCGCCGTCCTCACCGGCCTCCTGACCGCGCTCCTGATCGGGCCCCTCACTGCCGAGCGCCAGCGCCAGCGGCAGGGCCGCCGCCCAGACCCGCTCGAACAGGGCGATCAGCGCGTCCAGCAGCGCACTCGGCCGGACCACCAGCAGGCCCTCGCTGGTACGGGTGCCGGTCACCATCGGCAGCGTCGCGACCTGGTTGTCGTAGATCGCCAGCCGGAGCGGTACGTCGCCGGTGACCCGTGCCTGCTCGCCCACCGACAGAGTCACCAGCAGCGTGTCCAGCCCCTGCTCGTCCACCGCTGCCCGGCTGTACACGATCCGGTGTACTACTCCGTGCTGGATCGCATCCGCGACCGGCTGTGCGTCCGCCGGGGAGATCGGCTTCACGTACGGCGGCGTCTCGAAGGCGCGTACCTCGGACCGGGTCGCCCGGTGGATCGCCAGCAGGTACGCATGCGCCTGGTCGCCCGGCACCACCTCCACCGGTGACTGGCGGACCGGGTACGGCGTGGCGCGATGCAGTCGTTCCAGCTCCTGCACCCGGGTGGCTACCTGGTCCAGCTCGAGCTGCCGCGCATCCAGTAGTCCTTGTAGCGCGACGGCCGGCGGCACGGCGCTGTACTTGCCGTCCTCCACCCGCAGCAGCCGCTTGCTGACCAGCGCGTCCAGATTGGCGCCGGGGAGGTCCTGCGCGAGCTCCGCGGCGCTCCGTCCCGGATGGGTCAGTACGTGCTCATAGACCTGTTCTTGTCCGCTGTCGATCCCCAGGCGCTCCAGCACGCGGACCAGCGTATGACCGATCTCGGCCAATGGCCTAGACCTGCCGTCCGGATGCCTTTACACCGTCCGGCCGATCCGGTGATGCTCCTGGAAATCGATTCCTGGGAGCCGCCCCATGTCACGCCCAGCCCTGTCCCGCCCAGCACTGTCCCGCCCGGCACGGCCGCGACCGGCTGTGTCCGTCCTGCTTGGCGCGGCGCTGGTCGCCGGCCTCCTGTCCACCTCCGGCGCCCCGGTGGCCGCCGCGCCGCCACCTACTGCGCCGCCTCCCGGAGTGAAGCCGGTCGGTCTGCCGCGAGTCACAGCGCCGACGACGGTCACGCTGGTGACCGGTGACAAGGTGACTCTCGCCCCGGACCCAGACGGGACTACCCAGGTCCAGCTGCAGCCAGTGGCTCGCCCGAACGGCTACGTACCGGGCATGCAGCTGGTGCAGACCAACGAACAGCAGCTGGCAGTACCGGATGACGCCCTGCCGTACCTGTCGGCCGGTGTACTGGACCGGACGCTCTTCGACGTCGGCTACCTCGTCAGCATCGGGTACGCCGACAACGCGACCAGCCAGCTACCGGTGATCACCCAGCTGTCGTCAGCTGTTCCGGCTGCCAAACTACGCAACCAGGTCGATGCACTGCCCGGGCTGAAGCCGACGGTGCAACTCAACAGCGTGCACGCGACCGCTGCGGACGTACCGAAGACCCAGGCGGGTTCGTTCTGGTCGTCCATCGCCGGCGCGGCCGTGCCACGGACCGGGCGGCCCGTGCCACGTGCCTTCGGTCGCAGCGTGACCCACGTCTGGCTGGACCGGAAACTGAAGGCCACGCTGGACCAGAGCGTGCCGATGATCGGCGCACCGCAGGCGTGGGCCGCCGGCTACGACGGAAAGGGCGTCAAGGTCGCGGTATTGGACACGGGCATCGACGCGAACCACGCGGACCTCAAGGGCCGGGTCGCCGCGTCGAAGAATTTCACCAGCGACCCGGACGTCAGTGACGGCTTCGGCCACGGGACGCACGTCGCCTCGATCATCACCGGGACCGGCGCCGCCTCCGATGGCAAGTACAAGGGTGTGGCGCCCGGCGTGGAGCTGCTTGTCGGCAAGGTGCTCAACAACAAGGGGTTCGGTGAGGACTCCGACATCATCGCCGGGATGGAGTGGGCCGCGGCGCAGGGCGCCAAGGTCATCAACATGAGTCTCGGCGGCACACCGACAGCCGACGAAGCCGATGACGTCGGTGCACTGGCTGTCGACCGCATCACCGCGGCTACCGGCGTGTTGTTCGTGGTCGCCGCTGGGAACAACGGTCTGTCCGGCGCGTCGACTGTCAGTACCCCTGGTGTCGCCGAGTCTGCTCTGACCGTCGCGTCCGTCGACAAGAGCGACAAGCTGGCGTACTACTCCAGCCGCGGCCCACTGCTGTACCCGAACCGAGTGAGCAAGCCGGACATCTCCGGACCGGGCTCGGACATTGTTGCTGCTCGTGCTGCCGGTACGTCGCTCGGCAGTCCGGTCGACGCGAACTACACGTCGCTGTCCGGTACGTCGATGGCGACACCGCATGTCGCCGGAGCCGCTGCGATCCTCGCGCAAGAGCATCCGGACTGGCAGGCCGCGCAGCTCAAGGCGGCGCTGATGAGTACCAGCAAGGACGACGGGTACTCCACGTACGAGCAAGGTGCCGGTCGGGTCGATGTGGCGCGGGCCGTGGCGCAGCAGGTGTCAGGTGTAACCGCCGGAGTGGACTTCGGGAAGATCCTGGAGACCGAGACAGGCGACGTCGTACGTCAGATCAGCTATCGCAATGACAGTGCGAGCGACGTGACGCTGCACCTCGGAAGTACGTTGCGTTCGACCAGTGGTACTGACCTTGGCCAAGCTGTCAGCGTGCCGGGAGAGGTTGTCGTACCAGCGCATTCGACCGCGAGCGTCGACGTGACCGTACACGCCGGTCAGCTTCAGGACGGGTTCTCATCGGGCGCTGTGATGGCTACGGCGGACGGTGTCCAGGTCCGTACGTCGTTGGCACTGCGCCGGTCGCGCCAGAGCTTTCAGGTCAAGGTGAACGTCAAGTTCAGCGCCCGGCCGATGTTCGGAGCGATGATCAACGCGATCAACCTCGACGACCACACCGCCAACATGGTGCTGCTGCAGCGGGCCGAGATCGCGCCGGACGGGATGAGCGGTTCGTTCTCGCTCGACCTGCCGCCCGGCCGGTGGTCGATCGTCGTCAGTCATGACCGCGAGCCGGCCAGCAAGCGGCTGGAGTACGTGATGTTCGCGGAGCCGGAGCTGTCGGTGCAGGGTCCGGTCACGCTGTCGTTCGACGACCAGGACGCGGTCCCGTACCGCAATGTCACCGACACCCCGACACAGAACATCGCCGGTGGAGTGATGGCGTACCGGTCGACGACGGATGGCACTGACGGGCTCGGTGTGACGCAGTTGCTCACCAAGAACGGCGACGGTGGCTTCTTCCTGGCGCCGACGAAGCCAGTGACTGCTGGGGCGTTCTCGATCAAGTTCAACGCGACCCGTGCGCTTCCGCAGGTGCAGCTGGCGGTTGACTCCGCCAACGGTCGCGGTCTGTCGATGGTCCCGAACTACTCGGACTACGCCGGAGCCGCGCCGCGGTTCGACGGTCGCTACCGGAAGCTGCCGGTTGTAGACGCCGGCTGGTCGCTCGATCCGGCTGAGCTGGCGAAGGTACGCGGCAAGCTCGTACTGATGTCGTACACCTGGGGCCACGGTGGGTACGAGTGCGCACTGCATGAGGAGGACCTCGCTGCACTTAAAGCGGCCGGTGCGGTTGGTGTACTGCAGGAGTCCGGCGACTGTGATCTCTACCCGCAGTGGGTGGAAGGCAATGTAGATCTGCCAGTTGCTGGGATTGACGCGAACGAAGGAGTTCGGCTCCGGAAGCTACTGGCTCGTGGACCGGTGACGGTGTCGCTGACAGGTACGCCGAACGCACCTGTCGTCTACCACTTGGCACAGGTGTCGCCCGGACGGTTCCCGGACTCGGCGACCTATCGGGTGCACGACAAGGACCTGGCGCGCGTACGGACCAGCTACACGCCGGAGTGGCAACCGAAACCGTTCGCGGGTCAGGAGAGCGTCGGCAGCCGGCTCAACGCGGCCGTGGAGTCGCGGACCCTGTTCACCTGGCCGAACTACTTCACATCCTTCCCACAAACGCGCGACGAGCTGTACGGGCCGGTCGGACCGGACGTGCAGTGGATCCGTACAGCCGGAACCGATGTAGCGCAGAAGTCGGCGGAGGAGCGGCGTACGACGCTGCGCCCCGGCCGGATGCCGGATGAACGCTGGCTGGGTGCACCACGTGGTATCGGACCGTCCGACGTACCGCCGACCGCGACAAACCTTACGCACATGGGCTTCTGCTTCGCGTGCCGTGATGATGACCGGCTCGTCGTCGTACCTGAGTACGCCAACCCGGACCCGTTGGTCGTCCCCTCGTTGCTGCTGACCGGTACGCAGACCAAGCTGTACCGTGACGGCCAGGAGATCCCGGCCACGACGTACTCCGGGTTCCCGTCCTTCACGCTGCCGTCCGGCCCGGGGCGCTATCGCCTCGTACTGGACTCCGATCTGAACACCGGTCCGCAGAAGGTCTACGACCTGTACAAGTACAGCGCGAAGCAGCACACGGAGTGGACGTTCGGTTCCGCGCATGTGGGTGCGACGAACGTTGGCAACACCACCTGTTATCAGGCGTGGGTCGAGAAGACCGCACCGTTGACCTGCGCGCCGCAGCAGCTGCTGTACCTCAGGTACTCAGCTGCGACGGACAGCACCAACAAGGTGCGTCACTGGCTGGTGCCGCTGCAGATCAAGCCGTACTACGAGCGCACCGCGAAGGCAGGCAGCGCGGCCGTGTTCCGGTCCGTGAAGGTGACGGCCAGCTACGACGCCGGCAAGAGCTGGAAGCCGGTGCCTGGGGTGAACCTGCGGAGTAGCTACCAGGCGCTCCTGGTGCCACCACGTGGTACGGCCGCCGTGTCGCTGCACGTCGAGGCAACCGACCTGAACGGCAACACCATTTCCCAGACGATCGACTCACTGCTCGGCGTCAGGGCTGGGTGATGCCGGCGCGGGTCAGGGCCTTCAGGCGGCCGCGGAGGATCTTCTGCCGGCGTTCCTCGTTGGGGAACAGGTCAAGATAGGCGGAACCCTTTGCTGCCAACAGGTCGTCGTCCAGGCGGCGTACGGTTCCGGCGGGTGCGCGGTGGGTCATGGCGGACTGTACGGCGGCGCTGTCGATGCCGGTGAGCAGGTCGGTGAGCTGCTCTTCCGTAGTGACGCCCAGCCGCGCCAGCACGCCAAGAATCCACGTGTAGTGGGTCGTCTTGGCGTGCGGCGCGTCCGGGTAGCGACGGTTCAGGTACGTGGTCAAGGTGCCCGTGGTCAGATCCAGTGGAGCCTTGTCCGACGCGGTCGCGGCCAGCTCGCGGTACAGGCGGTCGATCTCGGTGAACTCGTTGTCGGCCAGCTCCATCAGCGCGGCGGCCAGCAGGAACCGCCGGTCGAACTCCGGCTTCCGCTCCGGTGGGATGTCCAGCTTGTACCTGATGTCGTGCTCGAACTCGGCCCACGCGTGCTGCACCGCCGTCCGCACCTGGATCTCCATCACCAGGTTCTTCAGCACCGCGTACTCCGGCAGCTCCCGCCGGTGCGCGTTCAGCCGGACCAGATAGTGCTTGCTGGCGTACCCGAAGACGCCCTGCGCGCGGGTGTGCGCCCCCATGTCGGTGTGCTCGACGATCTCGAACTCGGCCTCGATCACCTCACACACCCGGTCCACCGCCTCGACCAGGAAGGTGATCACCCGCGCCGCGACCAGGTCGGTGATCTGGTTCAGCGGGTCGTCGTACTTCGGCCGGGCCGGATCGTCCGGGTGTGGTTTCGCCGCCTTCGCCAGGAACGACTCCGGGTCCTTCGCCCGGGCGGTCGCGCTCAGGTAGTTGATGCCCTCTTCTTCACCGATCAGTTCGTTGATCAGCGCTTCGAGCTTCCGGGCGCCACCGACGTACTGCTGGTGCACGCGTTCGTACAGCGCGCCGGCTTGCGGAACCCACTCCACCATGGCGGAACCATAGTGGTCCCACGCTCGCTGGCAACGTCTATCGAATTCTAGGCTTTTTGCTAGAAAGCCGTAGACGATGGTCGCGACACGCTCTGGTCGTTGATTGGTCAATCTACGGAAAACGGTAGACGGCCACATACAGTGAAAGCATGGATCCGATCCGGAATCCCTATGCGCCCGGCGCCGGTCAGCGGCCGCCTGAGCTGGCCGGACGCGACACCGAGGTGCGGCAGTTCGAGGTGGTCCTCGAGCGGGTCGCGGCAGGCCGGCCGGAGCGCAGTCTGGTGCTGAGTGGACTCCGGGGCGTCGGCAAGACGGTGCTGCTCAACACACTGCGCAGTCAGGCCATCAAACGCGCGTGGGGTACGGGCAAGATCGAGGCGCGGCCGGAGCAGAGCATCCGGCTGCCGATCGCGCAGGCACTGCACACGGCGATGCGTGAGCTGGGGCATCGGCACCGGGACGAGGACCGGGTGGATCAGTTCAGTGCGGTGCTGAAGGCGTTCGCGCTGCGGACCGGTGCGGAGGACCGGAAAGGTATCCGCTGGCATCCGCCGGTCGACGTGGCCGCGGCGAAGGGCCGGGCCGATTCCGGTGATCTGGAGATGGACCTGATCGAGCTGTTCACCGACGCGGCCGATTTGGCCGGTGACCTGTCTGTCGGCGCCGGTCTGTTCATCGACGAGATGCAGGACATCAGTGCGGATGACCTGTCCGCGTTGTGCGCTGCCTGCCACGAGATCTCGCAACAGAGCGCCCCACTGGTTGTCGTAGGCGCCGGACTGCCACATCTGCCGGCCGTACTGTCCGCCAGCAAGTCGTATTCGGAGCGGCTGTTCCGGTACGTCCGCGTGGACCGGTTGGCGCGTGATGCGTGTGACCGCGCGTTGATGATCCCCGCGGAGAGCGAGGGCGTGCAGTACGACGACGAAGCGCTGGACGAGTTGTATGCCCAGACCGACGGCTACCCGTACTTCGTACAGGCGTTCGCGCACTCCACCTGGGACCATGCGCCGAAGTCGCCGATCACCATCAAGGACGTGGCGGTGGCCGCGCCGGAAGCCTCGGCCGAGCTCACCGTCGGCTTCTTCGGTTCCCGCTACGAACGCGCGACGCCCGCCGAACGTGAGTACATGCGCGCGATGGCGGAGCTCGGCATCGGCGTCGACGACGGCTCGGTCCCGACCGCCGAAGTCGCCAGCACCTTGAACCGCAAACCCCAGTCCCTCTCCCCCGCCCGCGACGGCCTGATCAAGAAGGGCCTCGTCTTCTCCGCCGAACGCGGCACCGTCGCCTTCACCGTGCCCCACTTCGGCAAGTTCCTCCGCACCCGCACGGCTTAACAAAGCCTGGCTTTCCGCTGACGAGTCAACTCTGTAGGGTGAAGTGTCATGACCACCCGGCGGAGCGGCCAGCGTGCGGCTACGCGTGGACGGCGACGGGCTGGGCGGGCTCGGCGGCGGAAGCCTTATCGCGGGCAATGGCTCACGGTGACCGCGCTTGCCGTGCTGGGGACCGTGGTGGTGGCGCATCCGGACGTCGCGAACCGGACGAGTTTGGCCGCGGATGTGGTTGCGGGGGCCAACCAAGCGCCGAAAGAACGCGCGCAGACCGCGCCGACTCTGACACCGGCGCCGGTGGCAACGCCGACGCAGAAGTACACCACTCCGTTGCGGCCGGCACCGAGTTTGCCGAGGAAACAACCCAAGGGCGCGAAGCCGAACGTGCTGGTGTCCACCGGAAAGCTCACCGTGGTTCCGGGGACCAACAAGGCGAGCGGCGTACGGGATGTCATGACGTACCGCGTCGAGATCGAGCAGGGCCTGTCGGTGAACGGTGCGGCCGTAGCCGCGAAGATCCACAAGACCCTGACCGATGCGCGCGGCTGGCAGGCAGTGCATCCGGTGAACTTCGAGCGTACGGACAAGGATGACGCCGATCTCCGCATCATCCTGGCCACGCCGTCGATGACGGACAAGCTGTGTCTTCCACTGGACACCGGCGGTGAGGTGTCCTGCCGGGTCGAGGACCGGGTCGTGCTGAACGCGAAGCGCTGGGTGTACGCGATCCCGTCCTACGACGTGGAGCTCTACCGGAGCTACCTGGTCAACCACGAGGTCGGCCACGCGCTCGGCCACGGCCACTCGACCTGTACCGAGCCGAAGACCCCCGCACCGGTGATGATGCAGCAGACCAAGGGCCTGGCCGGCTGCCTGCCGAATGCCTGGCCGACGATCAAGGCGACCTGACAGACTTAGTGTCCCGCCCGCGGGACACTGGGTCGTACAACGGGGAAGGAGCGCAGATGTCGTCACAGGACTTCCCGACGTACGGCCGGGGTGATGAGCCTGAGCAGCGGCCCGGTGATGAGCATCACTACGCTCCACCCACACCGTACGGGGGCAGCAGCTACGGCCCGGGCCAGCAGCCTGCGCCGGAGCAGTTCCCGTATGCCCAGCCACAGCCGTACGGCGCCGCACCGCAGCAGCACACCCAGCATCCGACTCAGCATCCGACCCAGCCACCGAACTACCGGCCCGGCGTACCGTTCGGTGTACCGGCGAGTCCGATGCCGCATGAGCTCCCGGCGTACGGCCGCGACCAACCGGTTGCGCCCCGCGACCCCCGCGCGGCCCGCGTGGTCGGACTGGCCGCGTTCGTCGCGGTCATCTACGGGCTGCTCGTTCTGACCGTCCAGCGGGTCGCACTGCGCGAGATCTCGCAGGCACCGGGCTCACCGCTCAACCACCCGCTGCGTACCGACGTACTGGATGCGATCGGTCAACTGCTCCTGGTGATCGTCGGCGCCGCCGCACTGGTGATGTGGCTCCGCGACGTCATCGCTCGACGCAAGGCGGGCCGTCAGCCGGACCTGGCCGAGCTGTCCGGTCTGATTCTGGTCGCGGTGTCGCTGGTGCCGATCCTGGTGTGGGTGATCCTCGTGCTGTCGACCGGTCTGGGTTCGTCGGACGGCTCAGTGCACCGCCTGCCCACCGCGTACGGCTGGGGTGGCTTCGGGCTGTTGCTCCTCGCGGTCGGCCTGTTCCTCGGCTACCGCGAGCTGAAGCCGGCCGTACCGAACCCAGTGGTGCAAGGCCCGCCCGCCAAGGCTCCTTGGGAGTGAGCGCTCCAGTAGTCCTCGTGCCCGGTCTGGGCCTCGGACCCGAGTCGTACGCGCGGACCGTCGAGCACCTCGCCACGCCGTACCACGTAGTCACCCTGCCCGGGTACGGCGAACCAGCCGGTGCCCGTGAAGACCTGCACCCACAGGCGCTCGCAGTGGCGCTGGCTGACAAGATCCGCGACCGCGCGGTGCTGGTCGGCCACTCCGCGAGCTGCCAGATCGTGGTTGAGGCCGCAGTGCGCTACCCGGAGCTGGCGCACGCACTGGTGCTGGTCGCTCCGACTGGTGACGCGCGCATGTCCAGTTGGGTCGACCGGGCGGTCCGCTGGCTTGGCTCTGCCGTACCGGACTCACCGAAGCTGATCCGGACAGTCACCCCGCAGTACGTACGAACCACTCTGCCGGCGATCGCCCGCGCCGGTGAAGCGGCCCGGCATCATGACCTGGCCGACGTGATTTCCCGAGTCAAGGTGCCGGTGCTGATCGTCCGTGGCCGGCACGACCTGCTGTCGACCGCCGAGTGGGCCGAGCGGCTCGCCGAGCTCAGTCGTGGCGAGGCGCGGACGCTCGAGACGGGCGCCCACATGCCGATCGCAACCAACGGCCCGGAGCTGGCCGCGCTGATAGAACGAGCGGCCGCCCTGCCGTCAGATAGCTGACGCGTTAAGATCACCCGGACAAACCTTTGCGGGAGCTCGCACCAGTAGCGCGGGCTGAGAGGGCGACAGCTGGGTCGCCGACCGCCTGAACCTGACCGGGTAATGCCGGCGTAGGGAGTTGGGTCACTCATGGCCGACACAGCTGTTCGATCCGGCACGACCGAGGCGCCGCTCGTCCTCACCACCGATGCGCCGCGGACGCTGAGTTTCTTCGATCAGTTCACGCTCTGGGGCAACTTCGGGATCTCGCTGTTCGGTCCGGTCACGGGCGCGTTGGTGGCGGCGTACACCGGGTCGCTGTGGAAGGGCCTGCTTGCCGTCGTCGTCGGCTGCGGGATCGGCGCGCTCGTACTCGGCGGGGCGGCCGTGTTCGGTTCGCAAACCGGCGCGCCGGCGATGGCGAGTCTGCGCGGGATCTTCGGCCGGCGTGGATCGATCGCGCCGACCGTACTGAACATCGCGCAGAACGTCGGCTGGGCGACGATGGAGATCATCGTCATCTCCCAGGCCGCGGTCGCGGTGACGAGCGAGCGCTGGCGCTGGGTGTTCGTCGTACTCGCGGGCATCATCGCGACCACGATGGCCGTACGCCCGCTGGGCAGCGTGAAGATCCTGCGGAAGTTCATGGTGTGGTTGGTACTGGCCGCGTCGGTGTACTTGTTCGTCCAGGTGCTCGGCAAGCCAGTACACGCGCTGCCGCAGGACGGCGTGTTCGGCTTCTGGCCGGCGGTCGACCTGGCTGCGGCCGGCGTCGTTTCGTTCGCCCCACTGGCAGCCGACTACACGCGGCACTCGCGGACGAACAAGGCTGCTTTCGCCGGCTCGTCTCTCGGCTACGGACTCGCGGCGATCGGGTACTACGCGCTCGGTGTTGTCGCGGTAGCCACCCTGCAAACCGACAGCGAAGGCGTGATCACCGCGCTGGTCACCTTGCCGGCCGGTGCGATCGCGCTGTTCGTACTGCTGGTGGACGAGGTCGACGAGGCGTACGCGAACATCTACTCGACCACGATGGCGGCACACAACCTGGTCGGCCACGTCGATCGGCGCTGGATCTCGGTCGGCATCGGCGTCCTCGCCACCGGGATCGCGCTGTTGGTTGACCTAGGCAACTACACGCAGTTCCTGTACCTGATCGGCTCGGTCTTCATCCCGTTGTTCGCGGTCGCGATCGCCGATTTCTTCGTGGTCTCCAAGATGCGCTGGGATGTGTCCGCGACGGCGAAGTTCCGCTGGCAGCCGACGGTCGCGTGGCTGATCGGCTTCGTCGCGTACCAGTTGGTCAACCCCGGTACGGTGGCCGGCTGGTCGACTTTCTGGACGAATGTCCAGCAGTGGCTGTTCAACCATCACCCGGTACCGACCTGGCTCGGCGCGACGTACACCTCGATCGTCGTCTCGATGCTGGCCGCCGTTCTCCTCGGCCGAATTCGCCGCCCACTGGACAACTGACCCGCGCGGACCGGAATACTGGCGGTCATGCTGAACTCCGCATTGCGCAGCCGGGCCGAGTACGCGGAACTCGGGGCCGACGGATTGGCCGCCCGTACGACGCCGGAGCGGGACGCGGCGATCGTACAAGCGGTCGAGGAACTGCTCGTCGGCCGCGAGACCGTCCTGGACCTGTGCTGTGGGTACGGGCGGGTCGCGCTTCCGCTGCGCCGCGCCGGCAAGGTCGTCCGCGGCCTGGACATCTCGCCGAACCTGATCGAAGCCGGTCAGGCCCGCGCCGCCGAGGAAGAGCTCGCGGTCGACTGGGCGATCGGCTCGATGACCGACCTGCCGTACAAGTGGGACTCGTTCGACGCCGTGATCTGCCTCTGGACGGCGTTCCACGAGCTGTTCGCCGAGGACGAGCAGCTCTCCACCATCTGCGAGATCTCCCGGGTACTCAAACCGGGCGGGATCGCGATCATCGAGGGACCGGTCTGGGGCCCGGCGACCGCGGCCGAGATCGCGAACGGGATGCGGCAGGGACCGGAGCACCGGATCGTCACCACCGAGCACGACGACGACCGCAGCAGCGTGCACTTCATCCACGACGAGATCAGCTACGGCCGGCTCTGCGCGGCGGCCGGAATCGACGACTTCAAGGTCTACAAACGCGACTGGGGCGGCCGCCGCCGGCTGATCCTGGAGCTGCACCAGCCCGCGACTTCCTGACAAGTAAAAGAAGCAGATCCCCACTCCACACTGGGGATCTGCTTCTTTCTGCATTCAGTCTAAAACCATTCCGGGCGATTCCGGAAAACTCAGCTTTTTGCTTCGAGATTCAGCAAATAGAGTTTGGCGTCCAGCCCGCCCGCATATCCGGTCAGGGCTCCGTTCGCGCCGACCACCCGGTGGCAGGGCAGCACGACACAGACCGGGTTCGCGCCCAGTGCCGTACCCACCGCGCGGGCCGCCTTCGGCTTGTCGATGTCACGGGCAACCGCTCCGTAGCTGGTCGTCCGGCCGTACGAGGTGTGGTCCGGAAGGTCGTTCAGTACGAGCCGCTGGAACGGCGTCGCCAGCACCAGGTCCACCTCGACGTCGAAGGTCTGACGAGCCCCGGTCAGGTACTCGTCGAGCTGGCGGCGCAGACCGTCCAGCGGGCGCGCCTGCCGCAGTACGCGTGGGGACACCGCGCGGGCGAGCCGTCCGGTCATCGTCTCCTCGTCACCGAAGGAGCTGGCCACCACCCGGCCGCTCGCGACGGCCAGCAGCAGCGTGCCGATCGGGGTGTCGTGCAGGGTGTAGGCGACGTCGGCGTCCGGAAGGACGGGTGGTTTCAGGTCAGGGGTGCTGAGCCGGGTCAGCCGGCTCTCGAGATCAGTCATGGTGTACTCCGAGTTTGCCCCGCAGGGTCGCCAGCGCGTCGCTGACGAGCCGGCGTGATGCGGCCGGCGTGGTGTCCAGAGCGGCGGCCACGCCATGGTGGTCCAGGTCGCCGACGTACTTGAGCGTGATCGCGAAGCGTTGCCGCTCCGGGAGTTCGTTGACCGCCCGCCAGAGGTCCGGGTCCGGCCACTCGGCGGCCTCCGGGCCGTCGACCGCGACCGGCGGCGCCTCGTCCAGCGACCGCTGTGGTTTCCGCGCCCGGTGCACGTCCGTCGCGCACCGGGCGGTGATGGTCAGCAGCCAGCTACGCAGGTTCTTCGCCGACGTCAGCGCCGGGTACGCCGCGTACGCCTTCTCCCAGGCGCGTTGCGCGACGTCGTCACCGTCGTCACCGGCCATCGCCCGCGCCAGCCTGGCCACGTCCCGCCAGTGCGCGTCGATCAGCGCCTGGAACGGCGGCAGTACGACCTTTTCCCGAGCCATCACGCAAGTAGAACGCATCCCCGGCGGCGGATGTGAGGGCGCCCGGTCCAGATCACGAGATTGTCTAGTTAGGTAGTAGACATAGATGCGAAGATGGCTGACATGACGACGACCTTCCTCACCCGCCGTCGCGTCATCGATCTGCTCCGGACGGCGAGCGCCACCTGTCGGTGACGCGGTTCCCCGCAACGCGCGTTCTCACGAGGTCAGGCGCCAGCTTCGCCGGCCTCCACCCCGCCCGGTGTGCCTTCATGCTGCCGGTCGTCCCTGCCCCGGTTCCGAGGGAGAGACATGTCTTTGCCTGCCCTGAATCGTCCTGCCCTGTCCGTTGTCCCCGACCGAGCCGAGGAACGGATCGTGGACGCCGACGTCTACAAGTCCGTCTTCCGCCGGCACGCCGCGGGCGTCGTGGTGATCACCGCCGACGCCGGCCACGGCCCGGCCGGCTTCACCGCGACGTCACTGGTCTCGATCAGCCTGCTGCCGCCGCTGGTCTCGTTCGCGATCGCCACCAGCGCGTCCAGCTGGCCGACCGTGAGTACGACGAGCAGCGTCGTGATCAACTTCCTGTCCGCCGACCAGCACGCCATCGCCGGCCGGTTCGCCACCAGCGGGATCGACCGGTTCGCCGAACCGACCCGCTGGTCCCGGTTGCGCACCGGCGAACCCGTGCTCGACGAGGCGCCGAGTTTCCTGCGCGCGCAGGTCGAACACCGGTTCGCGGTCGGCGACCACTACCTGGTCGTCGCCCGCCTGGCCACTCACACCGAGCGCCGCGAGCACGAACCCCTGCTGTACCACGACGGAAGCTATGTCAATGTCACGGCCACCTCGAAAGCACACCATGCCTAGCAAACGAATCATTGCTGCTCTCTTCGCCGTCGCCGCCCTGGCGACCGGATGCGGTGGCAACGCCGCCGCGGGAAGCGAATCCGCCGGCAAGCTGTCGCTGGACGCGGCGCTGCCGACCACCGTTCCGGACGGCGCCAAGATCGTCGTCGGCGATCCCGCGACCGAGGTCGCGCTGAAGCTGTCCGGTCAGTACGACAAGGTCTCGAAGTACGTCCAGTTCGCCAACCTGAGCGGCGGTCCGCAGACCACCGAGGCGTTCCGGGCGCACGCGCTGGACCTCGGATCGGTCGCCGAGATCCCGTCGATCCACGCCACCTGGACCGGTCTGCACGTCAAGATCGTCGCCTCCAAGTTCCGCCAGGAGCCGCTCGCGCATCCGATCTACAAGCTCGGGATCGCGCCCGGTGTCTCGGTGCGGACGCTCGCCGACCTGCGCGGCAAGAAGATCGCGTACAGCCCCGGCCAGGCGCAGGGCGCGCTGATCCTCAAGGTGCTGCAGAAGGCCGGCCTGACCAAGGACGACGTCAAACTGGTCGAGTTGCCCAGTACGGGTGACGTGTACGCGCAGGCGCTGGCCGGCAAGCAGGTCGACGTGGCGCCGATCGGCGGCGTACAGATCAAGCGGTACCTGGCCAAGTACGGCAAAGACGGCGCGGCCACGATCGATCACGGGCTGCGCGACGACGCCGGCCACCTGTACGGGCCGGTCGAATCACTCCAGGATCCGGCCAAGGCGGCCGCGATCCGGGCGTACGTCGCCGCCTGGGGAATCGCCCAGGAATGGATCGACAAGCACCCCAAGGAATGGATCGCCGGGTACTACGTGAAGGACCAGGGCCTTTCCGAGGCGGACGGGCAATGGCTGGTCGACAACGCCGGTCACCCGGACATCCCGGCGGACTGGAGTAGCGCGATCCAGCGCCAGCAAGAGACGATCGACCTACTCGCCAAGGAGACCGGCAACCCGGTGATCCAGGCCAAGGACCTGTACGACCTGCGGTTCCAGACCGTCGCCACGGACGCGATCAAAGGCGGCGTGAAATGAGTGCGACCACGCTGCCCGGGCTGCGTGCCCGCGCGGCGGCGGCGCGGCCGGTCGTACGCCGCCGGCGGCTGGGGCCGGGGAAGCCGATCAGGTTCGGTGCCGCGATCGGTCCGGTGCTGCTGCTCGCGATCTGGAGCATCGGCTCGGCAACCGGTTGGATCGACCAACGAGTACTGTCCGCGCCCTGGACCGTGGTGACGACGGCCGGTGACCTGATCGCCGACGGCCGCCTGCAGTCGAACCTGTGGACGTCCGCGCAGCGCGCACTGATCGGGCTCGCGTTCGGCATCGTGCTGGGCGTCGTGCTGGCGCTGGTCTCCGGTCTGTCCCGGCTCGGCGAAGCCGTGCTCGACGGGCCGATCCAGATCAAGCGCGCGATTCCGTCGCTGGCGTTGCTGCCGTTGCTGATCCTCTGGCTCGGGATCGGTGAGCCGATGAAGATCGTCACCATCCTGCTCGGGGCGTTCGTGCCGATCTACATCCACACCCACAACGGTCTGCGGACGATCGACAGCCGGTACGTCGAGCTGGCTCAGACCGTCGGCCTGTCGCAGTGGGAGTTCATCCGGCGCGTGGTGCTGCCGGGCGCACTGCCCGGATTCCTGCTCGGCCTACGGTTCGCGGTCACCGGCGCGTGGCTGTCGCTGGTCGTCGTCGAACAGATCAACTCCACCAGCGGAATCGGCTACATGATGGAACTGGCCCGCACGTACGGACAGACCGACATCATCATCGTCGGCCTGGTCGTGTACGGAATCCTCGGCCTGCTCTCCGACGCGGCCGTCCGCCTGATCCAAAGGAGAGCCCTGACATGGCGCCGAACGCTAGCCTCCTGACCGCGACCGTTCAGGTACGGAACCTCGTCCGCCGGTACGACGATCGTGCCGTGCTGGACGGGCTGGATCTGGACATCGCGCCGGGTGAGTTCGTTGCTCTGCTGGGTAAGAGCGGATCGGGTAAGAGCACCTTGCTGCGGGCGTTGGCCGGGCTCGATCACGATGTCGACGGGACCGGCGAGCTGGCCGTACCGGCGCAGGTGTCGGTGGTCTTCCAGGATTCCCGCTTGTTGCCCTGGGCAAAGGTGTTGGACAACGTCGTCCTTGGGCTGAACGGTGCCGCCGAGCGTGGCCGGACTAGTCTGGAAGAAGTCGGGCTGGCCGGGCGGGAGAACGCTTGGCCGAGCGAGTTGTCCGGTGGCGAGCAGCAGCGGGTCGCGCTGGCGCGGTCCCTCGTACGCGAACCCGAACTGCTCCTCGCGGACGAACCGTTCGGTGCGCTGGACGCGCTGACCCGGCTGAAGATGCATGTCCTGCTGCGGAAGTTGTGCGCCGCGCACCAACCCGCCGTCCTGCTGGTGACGCACGACGTGGACGAGGCGATCGTGCTGGCCGATCGGGTGATCGTGCTGGACCAGGGCCGGATCGTCGCGGAAGAGGTGGTCGAGCTCGCCGCGCCGCGGAGCCCGGCCGATCCAGGATTCGCCGCGGTCCGGTCGCGGCTTCTCGATGCATTGGGAGTTTCGGCATGAGCAGGCAATTGCACTTGAACGCGTTCCTGATGAGTACGGGCCACCACGAGGCGTCCTGGCGGCTGCCCGAGAGCGACCCGTACGCGAACGTGAAGATCGAGCACTACCAGGAGTTGGCCCGGACAGCGGAGCGTGGGAAGTTCGACTCGATCTTCTTCGCCGACTCCCCGGTGCTCTGGGGTACGGTCGGGCGCCGCCCGGCGGGTGCGCTCGATCCGACCGTACTGCTCACCGCGCTGGCCGTGGTGACCTCGCGGATCGGACTGATCGCGACGGCGTCGACGACGTACAACGACCCGTTCAACCTGGCCCGGCGGTTCGCCAGCATCGACCACGTCAGCGGTGGACGCGCGGGCTGGAACGTGGTCACCACGGCCGGCCCGGAGGCGGCACGGAACTTCAACCTGACCGATCAACCGGCTCACGCGGAGCGGTACGAACGGGCGGCGGAGTTCCTTGAGGTGGCGTACAAGCTGTGGGACTCGTGGCAGGACGACGCCACCGTCGCGGACAAGGCTTCCGGCGTGTGGGCGGTCGACGAGCGGGTCGTACCCATCGACCATGTCGGCCGGCACTTCCAGGTCCGCGGGCCGCTCAACCTGCCGCGATCGCCGCAGGGGCACCCGCTGATCGTTCAGGCCGGGTCGTCGGAGGACGGCAAGGGGCTGGCGGCGCGGTACGCCGAGGCGGTGTTCACGGCGCAGCAGACGCTGGAAGACGCGCAGGACTTCTACCGCGACCTGAAGGCGCGTACGGCCGCGCTCGGGCGGGACCCTTCGTCGGTGAAGATCCTGCCCGGGATCGTGCCGGTGATCGGGTCCACGGTCGCGGAGGCCGAGGCGCTGGAGCGGCAGTTGGACGAGCTGATCCGGCCGGAGTACGCGCGGCTGCAGCTGGCGAAGACGCTGCGGGTGGCGCCGGAGGAGCTGCCCTTCGATCAGCAGCTTCCCGCGGAGCTTCCGGACGAGGACGAGATCGAGGGGGCGAAGAGCCGGTACACGCTGATCGTGACGCTCGCGCGGCGGGAGCGGTTGACCGTACGCGAACTGATCGGCCGGCTGGGTGGTGGGCGCGGGCATCGGACGTTCACCGGTACACCCGAGCAGGTCGCGGACGCGATCCAGCACTGGTTCGAGGCGGACGCGGCGGACGGGTTCAACATCATGCCGCCGGTGCTCCCGTCCGGGCTCACCACGTTCGTCGACGAGGTGATCCCGATCCTGCAGGCCCGCGGCCTGTTCCGCACCGAGTACACCGGCACCACCCTCCGCGACCACTACGGCCTACCCCGCCCAGCCGGCCGCGCGCCACAACTGCAGGAGGCGACCGGGTAGAGCGAATCCAGGTCATCACAACCGCCTCGCGCGCCATGCACCGCCCGCGCGCCGAGCGCCGCGCGGGTCGGCGCACGGGTCTGCTCAGTGTGATGGCCTGGAGATCCGGACCACGAGCTTGCCGACCGCGCCGCCGTCCTCCATCAGACGATGCGCCGCGCCGATCTCGTCCATGGTGAAGACCCGGTCGATCCGGATCGGCAGCCGGCCGGCCGCGACCAGGTCGACGTACCGCTGGAACGCCTCCGCCGGCAGATCCGAGCTCTCGCCGCCGTACGCGGTCAGCCGGACGCCGTTCGGAAGGTAGCCGATCGGGTAGAAATCCGGGATCGTCCAACTGTCGCTGAGCATGCCGGTGAAGCACACCGTGCCGTGCACGGCGGTGGCCCGAAGCGTGTCCGGCAGCACGTTCGTCCCGACCAGTTCGAGCGCCGCGTGTACGCCGTCGGGAACGATCTCACGGACCTTCGCCGCGACGTTGCCGTCGTCCACGATCGGATGGTCGACGCCGAGGGTACGCAGCAGCTCGACCCGATCCGGGTTGCGGGTGGTGGACAGTACGGTCAGTCCACGCTCCTTGGCGAGTACGGCCGCCGCGACGCCGACCGACGACGTACCGCCGCGAACCAGCAGCGTCTGACCCGGCTCGATCGCAAGGCCCGTGTACAGCGAGCCGTGCGCCGTTTGCAGCATCTCCGGCAGCGCGCCCAGCGTGGCCCAGTCCAGCTCGGTCTTCACCGGGATCACCGACGACGCGGGGACGACGGTGTACTCGGCGTACCCACCGTCGTACTCGCGGCCCATCCCGCCCATCATCGCGACCACCTGCCGCCCGGGCGCGAACTCGCCGCCGGGCGCCAGGTCGACGGTCCCGGCCGCCTCGATCCCCGGGATGACCGGGAACCGCGCGTTCCCCGCCAGCCCGGCGCGCAGGTGGTACTCCGAGCGGTTCAGCCCGAACGCCTCGACCTTGATCCGTACCCAGCCGTCCGGTGGCTCCGGGACCGGTACCGTCCGGACCCGTAGTTCCTCCGGTGCGACCGGACCCGCCAGCACGATTGCCCGCATGTCCATGACGCCTATCTTTACCGCCGGTGTGAAAGAGTTTCCCGGTATGGGGAAACTCCCGAGTGTTGTTGCCCATCGTGGCGCCAGTGCGGTGAATCCCGAACACACGCTGGCGGCGTACCAGCGGGCGATCGAAGTCGGCGCGGACGCGCTCGAGTGTGACGTCAGGCTGACCGCCGACGGGCATCTCGTCTGCGTCCACGACCGGCGGATCGACCGGACCTCGAACGGGCGCGGCGTCCTGTCCACGATGCGCCTGGAGGAGCTCGAGTCGTACGACTGGGGCTCCTGGAAGCACCCGTGGGCCGATCTGGACGAGGACGCCGAGCTGCCGGGCCTGGACGTCCGCAAGGTGCTGACGCTGGAGACCCTGCTGGCGACGGTCCGCGACGCCGGCCGCCCGGTCGAGCTGGCGATCGAGACCAAGCACCCGACCCGGTACGCCGGGCTGGTCGAACGCCGCCTGATCGAGGCCCTGGCGCGCTACGGCTGGGCGCACCCGAAGGTCGGAACGGAGTCGCCGGTCCGGGTGATGAGCTTCTCCTGGCTGTCGCTGCGCCGGATCCGGACCGCCGCGCCCGGCCTGCGGACCGTACTGCTGATGGACCGGGTGCCGCTGCGCTTCCGGGACGGTTCGCTGCCGACCGGGGTTTCGTGCGCCGGACCGAGCCTGGAGATCGTCACCGCGCATCCCGAGTACGTGGACCGGGCGCACAAGCACGGGCACCAGGTACACGTCTGGACCGTGAACGCGGAAACCGACATCGGCCGCTGCCGCGAACTCGGCGTCGACGCGGTGATCACCGACCGCCCGGACGTCGCGGTGCGAGTACTCGGTATGGATACGTAGCCGGGAGAATGCGCGCGGTTATTGCAACGTTCAATTCCGTCGATTTCATCACGGTTTCCGGGCTTTTCGGCGTGATCTTCGCCGAGGCTATGTAACGGAATACTTGCGGGTGTTTTCCGGGGCCGGATCGTGGGCAGAAGTTCCTGTGGCTGAACCGATCCCGAGGAGCCCTGCTTGTCCTCTGCGACCCTGCCCGCCGACGTGAGCGTCGTGGACGTCGTACTGCCGCACCAAGTGTCCGCGGTAGCGGACGCCCGCCGCCGTCTGGCCGCCTACCTGAAGCGTTACCGGGTCACCGAAGCCGCCCGCGACGACGCGCAGCTGGTGCTGTCCGAGTTGCTCTCGAACGCGATCCGGTACGCGCCGCCGCTGCCGGCCGGCGAGGTCCGCGCGGCCTGGTGGATCGACCGGGCCGGGATTCATGTCGAGGTCACCGACGGCCGGGGGGAGACCGAACCGCGCCGGATCACCGACCCGCACCCGGAATCGGTCGGCGGCCGCGGGCTGGCGATCGTCGAGGTGCTCACCTCCAGCTGGGACGTCCGCACCGCCGCCGGCCACCGCACCGTACACGCGGTCATCCCGGCCTGACCCCGTCCGCGAGCTCGCGCCGACCGGGACCGTGGGTCGGCTCTGACCGGCCGCGGGGCGGCTCAGCGCGGCCGTGGGTTGGCTCTGGGGCGGACTCGGCTGCAAGACTGCGGGGTTATGGGAAAGAAGTCGCGGCAGCGCGCGAAGAACACGACGACGACCGTCACGCTCGACCCGGCCGACCTGGTGGACGTCGGACCGCGGGAACCCTGCCCGTGCGGCTCCGGCAAGCGGTTCAAGCAGTGCCACGGCAAGGAGCGGGCACAGGCGGCGGACGCGTTCGTCATGCGGCCGTTCGAGGGCCTGCCGGCGGAGTGCGATCTGATCGCGTTCCGCGAGATCGTGCCGTCCGGGACCGTTCAGCTCGAGCTCGCCGGTGCCAAGGTCGGTGACAGCGCCGGCAAGGTGATCAACCTGGTCACGCTGCTGCCGATGGCGATGCCCGGCCTGGTCCGCGACGACGAGACGATCTGGATCGGCATGCAGACGCACGCGTCGTCCGGCGACCCGAGCCGGGACCTCGGCCACGCGATCACGGCCGCGCTCCGGACCGAGCCGGGCAACCCGATCCAGGTCGGCGACCTGATGAAGGACGGCCCGCGCCTGCAGGACCTGATCGACACCGGCAAGCCGGTCGAGGTCAAGGTGCACGAGGGCTTCGACTACTGGGTCGGCGAGAACGTCGACGACCCGACCGGTGAGGTCGCGGCCGGGCTGGAGCGCGCCAACGCGGCGGCGGCCCCGACCGTACGGCTGGAGTCGGTCGACGCTGCGTACTGGACGCGGATCGGTGACCGGATCTACCTGCGCTGGGTCATGCCGCACACCGAGGAGACGCTGCTCGACGCGCTCGCCCGCCTGCACGCGGCCGGCTCGTCCGCGCTGATCGCCGGCAGTCGCCTGATCGGCTCGTTCCGCGCTCTCGGCGTGCTTGCTCCGGTCTGGGAGCTGCCCGCCGGCACCGAGGCTGCCGATGTGGAGAAGCCTGCCGCCGACTTCGCCACGGCGCTGGACAAGGCGCTGGCCACGGATGCCACGCTGACCACCGAGGAGCGCGCCGCCCGGGCGGGTCTCGCCAGCCGGCAGCTGACCATCCGCTGACATGAAGACGCCCACCTCGGCGGTGCCGAGGTGGGCGTTCATACGTGGACGGCCCAAGTCCTGCTGACGGGGGAGCAACAGGGCCTGGGCCTAGGCAAAGAGAGTACTCAGGTTAGGTGCTCGCCACAAGCCCCGATTTCACTCCGCGTGTCGCTGGGCTCACGTAGCCGTCGGTGCGCGCAGCACCGGACAGGACATACAGCGCGGCCCACCACGGCCGGAGCCGAGCTCGGAGCCGGAGATCCGGACCACCTCGATACCGGACTCCTCGAGCCGGGCGTTGGTCTCGACGGTCCGCTCGTACGCGATGCAGACCCGGGGTGCGACCGCCAGCGTGTTGTTCCCGTCGTCCCACTGCTCCCGCTCGGCGGTCACCGGGTCCAGACCGGTATCGATCCGGCGCAGCGTGTCGATGCCGAGCGCCTTCGCCGCCGCCACCAGGAACGGCTCCGGCTCGGCGACATGCAGCTGGTCACCGTCGGTGGTGACCGCGAGCGCCCGCATCTGCTCGGCCATGTTCGGGTACATCAGCACGGCGTCGGTGTCGACCATCGTGCACACGGTGTCGAGATGCATCGTCGCCCGCTGCTGCGCGATCGGTACGGCAAGCACGGTGTGCGCAAGATCCTTCGCGAACACTCGCTGCGCCAGCCGCTCCACGCCGGCCGGCGTGGTTCGTTCGCCGACGCCGACCGCTAGTACACCCGGTCCGAGCGCGAGTACGTCACCGCCCTCGACGTGCTCGAGCTGGTGGTCGTACACCTTGTCGACGCCCGCGAAGCGCGGGTGGTACGTGTAGATCACCTCGGTCAGCTGCGTCTCGCGCATCCGGGCCGGCATCGCCAGTGAGGTGACCGCGACCGAGTCCCGAATCCAGACGCTCGAGTCGCGGGTGAAGAGCAGGTTCGGCAATGGGTCGATCAGGAAGTCCTCGTGGGCCAGCAGGGACGTGACCAGACCACCGGCGCGTACCTCGTCGTTCCGGATGCCGGCCATCAGCGTCTCGGCCAACTGGGCCGGATCGAGCTCGCCGAGCGCGGCCCGGAGGTAGTCGCGCAGGGTGTCGCCGAGCCGCAGGTCCTCGGTCGCGCCCGTGATCGCCTGCGCCCGGGCCGCCGGGTCGTCGAGCGCCTCGGTCAGCAGCTCACCGAGGTACAGCACCTCGACGTCGCGGTCCCGGAGCGCCTGGGCGAACGCGTCGTGCTCGTCCTGCGCCCGGCCGACCCACGGGATGCCGTCGAAGAGCAGTTTGTCGTTGTTCCGCGGGGTGAGCCGGCGGAGCTCGTTGCCGGGGCGGTGCAGCATCACTGTCCGCAGCGGGCCGACCTCGCTGTCGACGCCGTACGCCCGGCCGTCCTGCCGCGTCTCGGTCATCCGTCCGCCCTCCGCTCGGGTTCTGCTCACCACGCTACGACAGCCAGCTCGATCTGTCTGATTGTCCGACAATATCCCTCGGAAGGCCAATCAGGAGCGGACCCGGTCGTACAGCAGGCAGAGCGCGCCGGACTCGGTCGGCGTCGAGGCGGTCAGCTTCCAGGACGTGGCCGGCAGCCCGTCCTCGAACAGCCGCGCGCCGCCCCCGACCAGCTCGGGGTCGAGCGTGATGCTCAGCCGGTCCACCTCGTCGGCGGCCAGCAGCGCCCGGATCACGCTCGAGCTGGCCAGCACGATGATGTCGCCGCCGGGCTGGGCCCGGAGCTGCTTCACCACGTCGGCCGGCTCGCCGTCGGCGATCCGCGAGTTCTGCCACGGCGCCTCGGTCAGCGTCGAGGAGAACACCACCTTCTCGGTCGCGTTCAGCCAGCGGGAGAACGCCCGGTCCTGCGGCGCCGCGGTCTCGTCGTCGGCGACGGCCGGCCAGAAGCCGCCGAAGCCCTGGTAGTTCTTCCGCCCGAGCAGCGCGGTGGTGGCCGGCTCGGTCACCCGGATCATGTGGTCGCGGGCGCCCTCGGTGATCGCGTGCGGAACGATCCAGCTCATGTCGTACTCACCGTCGGCGCCGCTCACCCGGCCGTCGAGCGAGAGCGAGATGTTGGCGGTCACGGTGCGGGTCATGTCGGTACCTCTTTCGGTTCGGTTTGTTCGATACCAGAAATCCTGCCGCCGCCGGCCCGGCGGAACATCTGCCACCTGGCTGATATCCGCTCACCCGACGGCTGATTCGACGATCGTTCGAAAGAATGAAGATTCCCCGCTGGTGACCGCTGACGAGGTCGATCGGCCGCGGAGGAACTAGGCTGCGGTGCTGTGCCCGGTGAAGACGTCTCCCCCGAACCGTTCGAGCGTGCTGTCGCCTGCGTGATCCCGGCGAAGGACGAGGCGGACCGGATCGCGACGACCGTCGACGCGGTGCACAAGATCATCGGCGTGGACCTGGTCGTGGTCGTCGACGACGGCTCCACGGACCGTACGGCCGAGGTGGCCGAGGGAGTCGGTGCCGTCGTCGTCCGGCACGAGCGGAACCGTGGGAAGGCCGCGGCGATGGAGTCCGGCGCCGCCGCCGTCGCCGAGCGGGACGGTGCCCGCCCGCGGCACCTGCTGTTCCTGGACGCCGACCTGACCGACACCGCGGCCGCCGCCGGTCCACTGATCGAGCCGGTGCAGACCGGCCGCGCGGACATGACCATCGGTACGCTGCCGGCCCAGGTCCGCGCGGACGGATCGAAGGCCGGCGGGCACGGGTTCGTGGTCCGGCTGTCCCGGTCCGGGATTCAAGAGGCCATCGGCTGGGCGCCGGAGCAGCCGTTGTCCGGTCAGCGCTGCCTGACCCGGGCCGCGTTCGACTCCGCCGTGCCGCTCGCGTTCGGGTTCGGGGTGGAGACCGCGCTGACGATCGACCTCGGCCGGAAGGGCTTCCGCATCCTCGAGGTGCCGATCGACGTCCGGCACCGGGCCACCGGGACCGACCTGCGCGGCCAGCTGCACCGCGCGAAGCAGTACCGGCACGTCCGCCGCGCGCTCGCCGCCCGCAGCGCGCTGCCCGCGGACGGCGGTGGACCGTCGTTGCGCAGCCTGTTCCCGCGGAAGTCCACGCAATGAACACCGACCTGGAGCTCGGAAAGAAGTACGGTCGCCGGGCAGTCGCTCTCTACCTCGCATGTACGGCGCTGATCGTCGCGGTCGGTCTGCTCGGTCCGTCGGTGGTCGTGCTGACCTTGACCAACCGGCACTCGTGGCTGCCGTCGTACTGGTTCGACACGAAGCCGAACGACTGGCTCGTGTCGGTGCTGATCTACGTCGCCATCCTGCTCGGTGGCTACGGCGTGTACCTGGCCACGAAGGCACTTCGCCACGGCTGGGCACCGCGCGTCAACCGATTGATTGCCCTGGGCATCGGTACGACCGCGGCCATCACGTTGGTCCCGCCAATGGCCTCCGGCGACGTCCTGATCTACGCGGCGTACGGGCGGATCATGGCGCTCGGCGGCGACCCGTACACGGCGTCGCCGGCGGACACGATCCGGCTCGGGTACGACCCGGTGATCGCCGCGACCGAGCGGCCGTGGCAGGGCGCGCGCAGTGTGTACGGTCCGATCGCCACGTGGATTCAGTGGCTGGCGTCGAAGATCGGCGGCGACTCCTCGCAGCTCACCGTGTGGATGCTGCAACTGTCCGTCGGGATCAGCCTGGTCGTCACCGGGCTCGTGCTGATGAAGCTGGTCGGCAAGAACCTGCCGGCCCGCCGGCGCGTGATCATGCTCAGCCTGGCGAACCCGCTGTTGCTCTGGGCGGTGCTCGCGGGCGCGCACAACGACGCGATCGCGGTGATGTTCGCGGTGATCGCGCTGGTGCTGCTCCGGCGGCATGTTTTCCTGGCCGGTCTGATGCTCGGCGTCGCGGGCTGTACCAAACTGTCCATCGGTCTGGTCGGTGTCGCGATGCTGTGGTCGCTGCGCGCCGACCGGCGGAAGGCGATCTTCTTCTGTGGCGGCGGAGCGATCGCGATGGGCGGGCTGTACGCGATCGTCGGCCTGCAGGCGTTCCAGCAGGCGCGGTCGCAGACGTCGTTCATCTCCACCGGCACGCCGCACAAGGTGCTGCTGAGCTTCTTCACGCTCTTCCTGCCCAACGGCCTGGTCCGGACCGTGCTCGCGATCCTCGCCTGGGTCGGGCTGGTCGTGGTCGCGATCCTGCTGTCCCAGGTGTTCCCGAAGTCGCTCATCCCGCAGACCCACCCGGACGACCCGGCCCCGGCCGCGCTCCGGTACACCGCGATCTACGCCATCCCGTGGGTGCTGACCGCGATGTACTCGCTGCCCTGGTACGACGTGATCGCCTGGGCCGCGCTCGCGGGCGTGGCCGCGTCCAAGATCGACACGCTGATGGTGATCCGTACGACCATGCTGGCGATCGCTTACGTACCCGGCCGGGATCCGAACGCACGGCAGGTCGCGGCCAGTCTGTCGGACTCGCTGGAGTTCTTCAGCGCCCGGCTGCGGGACACGCTCACCCCGGCAGTCGAGCTGGCGGTGCTGATCGGGCTGATCATCTGGGCCCGGCGGCAGGGCGCGCAGTGGTGGCCGTACGACTGGCCGCGCCGGAAGCCGAAAGCAGCACCCCAGCAGGCCGCCGAGGTGCACTGACCCCGGCGGCCGAGCCGGTCAGTTCCAGTGGGATTCGGCGGCGGCGATCGCGCGGGCCAGGACGAGCTTGACCGGCTGGCCCAGCTCGGTGGCCGCGGCGACCACGTCGTCGTACTCGGGCTGCACGTTCACCACCTGGCCGTCGTACCGGGCGATCTTGACGCTGATCGTCTGACCGTCGAGTTTGATGGTACTGAACTCGCGATCCGCCGCATGCTTGCTGATCGGGTACTCGCGCAGGCCGATCGCGGTGGTCTCGGTCAGGATCACCCACCGGACGGCGGCCGCGTTCGTACTGGTGACGAGCACCGAAAGGGTATGCGCGGGCCGGCCCTTCTTCATCAGGATCGGCGTCAGCCAGGCATCGGCGGCACCGGCCGCGAGCAGTTTCGACAGCACCGGCGGCCACAACCGCGGGTCGAGATCGTCGACATTCGTCTCGTAGACCAGCTCGGTCGCGGGGCGGTCGGTGGTCTCGCCCACGATCACGCGGAGCAGGTTCGGTACCTCGACCGGGTCCCGGCCGCCCGCGCCGACGCCGGTTCGGGTGACGCGCATCGGCGGCATCATCCCGTACTCGTCCGCCAACGTCGCGAGCAGAGCGGCGCCGGTCGGCGTCGTCATCTCGTACGGCGCGGTGCCGCCGATGACCGGCGCTTCGGCCTCGGCCACCAGGTGCAGTACGGCCGGGCCGGGGATCGGGATGCCGCCGTGCTGGCCGCGCACCTGGGTGCCGCCGCCGAGGGCGATGGTGGACACGACGACCCGCTCCAGTCCGAGACTGACGGCCGCCGCCGCGACGCCGACGATGTCCGCGATCGCATCCAGCGCCCCCACCTCATGAAAGTGCACCGTGTCCGGCTCCACCCCATGCGCCGAGGCCTCGGCCCGAGCCAGCCGCCCGAAGGTATCCAGCGCCCTGACCCGGACCGCATCATCCAACCGAGCCTCCTCCAGCAACCGCCGCACCTCAACCCACGGCCGAGTCGGCCCATGCCCATGCCCATGCCCAGCGCCGTCACCGTGCCCGTGCCCATGACCGTGCCCATGACCGTGCCCGGCGCCTGCATCGTGCTCGTGCCCAGCGCCCTCGCCTGCACCACCGCCCTGCCCGTGCCCGGCGTCCCCGCCTGCAGCACCACCCTGTCCGTGCCCGGTGTCCGGGACGTTTTCCGGGTGTGGGGTGCCGTGCACCTCGACCGTTGCTTTTGTGGCGGCGATCTGGTGGCGGGAGGTCGTGGTGACCGTCACCGACAACGACGGATCGACGGCCGCGACCGCGGCATTCACGTACTCGAGATCGGCCCCCGCCGACAGCAACGCCCCGAGCAGCATGTCCCCGGAAGCCCCAGCCGAACAGTCCAGCCAAGCGATCCGCATCAGGCCTCCTTCGTCGCCCGCGGCACCGACTGCCGCGCGACCCGGGCCGCGAACACCCCGGCCCCGAAACCATTGTCGATGTTCACCACCGACACCCCCGGCGCACACGAGTTCAGCATCCCGAGCAGCGCCGCCAGCCCGCCGAACGACGCCCCATACCCGACCGACGTCGGTACCGCCACCAGCGGTACACCGACCAGTCCACCGACCACGCTCGGCAGCGCGCCTTCCATCCCGGCGACCACGATCAGGCAGTCCGCCGCGTCCAGCCGCTCGCGTACGCCGAGGATCCGGTGCAGCCCCGCGACCCCGACATCCGTGATCAGCTCCACCCCCGCGCCGAACACCCGCGCGGTCGTCGCCGCCTCCGCCGCGACCGGCGCATCCGACGTACCCGCCGCCACCACGGCGACGGTCCCGTGCAGCGCGGGCGGCTTCCCGAGTACGGCCGTACGCCCGACCGGGTCGACGACAGCGTCCGGCAGCGCGGCACGCACCGCGTCCTGCGCCTCGACGCTGAGCCGGGTCGCGAGTACGGCGTGCCCCGGGTGGGTCGCGTGCAGTGTACGCAGCAGCTCCACTACCTGAGACGGTGTCTTACCCGCTCCGTAGACGACCTCCGCGTCGCCGGTCCGCTCCAGCCGGTCGGTGTCGAGCCGCGCGTACCCGAGGTCGTGGACGCCGGGTTGTGGGCCCTGATCAGGCAAATGTGTCACGCCGCGAATCTACGTTGCCGAGGCTCGTCGTACCGCATCCGTCCGGGACATGCACACTGTGCGATCACCTGAACACTCAGGCAGTACACCCCATGCCTTAGGCTCTCGTGCGTGTCTTCGTCGTTGGCCGGTGCTTTCGCAGTCGCTGCTCTGTTCGTGGCGGTGCTCGCCCTGGTGTTCGCGATCCAGGCCCTCCGCGCCCGAACCGCCCCGCCGGCCCGTCCCGCCGCTCCGGCCCCCACCCCGGAACCGGAACCGGAGACCCACCCCGAACCCAAACCCGGCACCGTCAAGTCCGAGCTCCGCAAACTCACCAAGGACCTGACCAGCACCCGCGCCGACCTCAAACTAGCCCTCCAGCACCTCGCCGTCGTCCGCTACGACGCCTTCGGCGACACCGGCGGAAAACTCTCCTGGTCGATGGCCCTCCTCGACGACAACGGCAACGGCGTCGTCCTCACCTCGATCAACAGCCGAGCCGACGCCCGCACGTACGCCAAGGAAATCAAGACCTACACCAGCGACTCCAAACTCTCCCCCGAAGAACAACAAGCCCTCCAATCCCTCCAGCCAACCACCGACTGAACCACAGACGCGTACACCCCCGCGTGCTCCGCGCGCTACCCACCCACCCCCGGCTCAGCGCCGGCACTTCCCACCCGGCTCCCGCCGGTTCCTGCGGCTATCGCCGCGCACGACGGCCAAGCGGTCGCACTGGTCAGCCCTCGGCCACCGTGAACTGCAAGCAAACCGGACGAACCGGCAGCAACCATCGAACCGATCCCAGCACCCACCGGACCGACCCTCTGACAGTCGGCGCGAGGCGGGCCAGCCGGAGGTGGTGTTCGCGTCACCCCGGGCAACACACGCCCTCCGGATTCACCGCCGCTTCGGCACCCGTGCCGTCAACGCCCCCGGTTCGATTTCCGTGGCGAGGTAACGCCCCGGGCCGATGGGGTCGCCGTCGAGTTGGCGTTGGACGTCCACGGCGGCGTGGATTTCGACCTTGTGGCCGGTGAAGCGTTCCAGGTACATGTCGCTGCGGTTGGTGCGGGTCATCAGGCGCCAGAGGACGATGGGCCACTGGGTGACGCGGCGGGGGGCGATCACGACCACGTCGAGGAGGCCGTCGTCGGGGCGGGCGTCGGGGAGGAGGGGGATGTTGGCCTGCAGCATGCCGACGTTGCCGACGACGACTGTTCGGACGCGGCGTTCGATCGGTTCGGCGTCGTCCAGGGTGATGGTGACGCGTACGGACGGGTGGTTGACGTTCTTCGCGGCCGACACCAGGTACGCGGTCCAGCCGATCTGCTTCTTCAGATGTGGTGGGGCGTCCGAGATGATCGCGGCGTCGAGGCCTAGGCCGGCCATCACGGCGAAGCGGTCGGTGTCGAGCTCGTCACCGTGGACCCGGACCAGGTCGATGCGCCGGTCGCGGCCCTCCAGGATTCGCTCCAGCGCGTCGTCCAGGTCGAGCGGGATGTGCAGGTTCCGGGCCAGCAGGTTGCCGGTGCCGGCGGGGATCACGCCGACCGGGATGCCGGTGTGCGCGAGCGTCGCGCAGACGACCCGGACGGTGCCGTCGCCGCCCGCGACCAGGACCAGGTCCGACTCGTGCTCGATCGCCTGTTTCGCCATCGCCTGGCCGGCGTCGTCGACCCGGGTCTCCAGCCAGAGCGGTTCCTCGTACCCGCGGACGGCGAGCGCCCGGGTCACCTTCCGCCGGAACGCGACCCCGTCGCCGACCTTGATCGGGTTCACGATCACCGCGGCGCGTGGCGGCGCGGTCGTCCCTTCCCCGTCGGAGGGCGTACGCCGACGGCGGCGCCGCAGGCCGGGGCGCAGCCCGAAGCTGATCGAGGTCGCGGTCAGGATCGCCAGCCCGAGCGCCCAGCCACCGAGTACGTCGGACACGTAATGCACGTTCAGCGCGATCCGGTCGGCGGAGGCGATCCACACCACCGCGATCACCGGCAGCAGTACGAGCAGCCGGAACCGCCGGCGCCAGCCCCGGACGGACGGCAGGACGACGCCGAGCGCGCCGGCCAGGACGAAGGCGGCGGTCGCGTGCCCGGAGACGTACGAGTAGCCAGTGGTCTCGACCAGCATCTGCACCGGGCGGTCGCGCTCGAAGATCGCCTTGACGGCCTGGACCAGGGCCAGCTCGGCCACCGCCGAGGTGAGCAGCCAGATCGTCAGCAGCCGGGCGCGGCGGTGCCAGAGGTACGCGGCGACGACGAGGATCACGGCCCGTGTCGTCCACGGCTGGGCGACCACGCCAACGATCTGCCAGAAGTCGACGGAGGCCTCGTGGGTGGCCCCGTAGGCGCCGGACTTGGCCGCGACCGACTGGTCCCAGCGAGCCAGCGGTGGCCAGTGCCCGAAGACCAGCAGCGTGACCACGGTGAACGGCAACGCACCCAGTACGACCGTGAGCACACGGCCGACCTGACTGGGTGGATGGTGGTTCATCGCCCGCTCAAAGCCCCCTCGACGATCGCCTGTGCACACCACATCATCCCGAATACACTTCGCCCCCGCAGACACGCCCCGATACCCTCGGGGTGTGATTGACGCGAAACTGCTCCGTGAGAACCCCGATGCCGTCCGCGCGGCCCTGACCAAGCGCGGCGAGAGTACGGACCTGGTCGACCGGATTCTGGTCGCCGACAGTGAGCGTCGATCGTCCATTTCCGCCTTCGAGGCGCTCCGGGCCGAGCAGAAGTCGCTCGGCAAGCAGGTCGCGCAGGCGAAGGGTGACGAGCGGGCGGCGTTGCTGGAGCGGACCAAGACCGTCGCCGTCGACGTGAAGGCGAACGAGGCGGCGGCGAAGGAGGCCGAGCAGCGCTTCGACGAGCTCGCCAAGTCGCTGCCGAACCTGGTCTCGGACGAGGCGCCGGTGGGTGGCGAGGACGACTTCGTGGTGGTCGAGGAGGTCGGCAAGCCGCGCGACTTCGCGGCCGAGGGTTTCGAGCCGCGCGACCACCTGGAGCTGGGCGAGCTGCTCGGCGCGATCGACATGGAGCGCGGCGCGAAGATCTCCGGCGCCCGGTTCTACTTCCTCAAGGGCGCCGGGATGCTGCTCCAGCTCGGCATGCTCCAGCTGGCGATCCAGCAGGCGGTCGAGGCCGGTTTCACCCCGATGATCACGCCGACCCTGGTCAAGCCCGAGGTGATGGGCGGCACCGGGTACCTGTCGGCGCACGACGACGTGTACCGGCTGGAGGACCCGGAGCTGTACCTGACCGGTACCTCCGAGGTCGCGCTGGCCGGGTACCACATGGACGAGATCCTGGACCTGAGCGCCGGCCCGATCCGGTACGCGGGCTGGTCGTCGTGCTACCGGAAGGAAGCCGGCTCGCACGGGAAGGACACCCGCGGGATCATCCGCGTCCACCAGTTCGACAAGGTCGAGATGTTCTCCTTCTGCAGGCTCGAGGACGCGGCCGCCGAGCACCTGCGGCTGCTGGCCTGGGAGAAGGAGATGCTCGACAAGATGGAGCTGAGCTACCGGGTGATCGACACCGCCACCGGTGATCTCGGCGTCTCGGCGTACCGGAAGTTCGACTGCGAGGCCTGGGTGCCGACGCAGGGCGCGTACCGGGAGCTGACCTCGACGTCGAACTGCACGGACTTCCAGGCCCGCCGGCTGAACATCCGGCACCGGGACGCCGACGGCAAGACGCAGCCGGTCGCGACGCTGAACGGCACGCTGGCCACCACCCGCTGGATCGTCGCCATCCTGGAGACGCACCAGCAGGCCGACGGTTCGGTCCGGGTACCGACCGCGCTGCAGCCGTACGTCGGCGGCCGCGAGGTTCTCGAACCGGTCGCCAAATGATCGAAACTCCGACGGCAGTCGCCCTGGATATCGACGGAACGCTGATCGACCACGACGAGGGGATGTCGCCCGCGGTCGTGGACGCGATCCGGCGGACCGCCGCGCGGGTGCCGGTGATCCTGGCCACCGGCCGGGCCTGGTCGACCACCAAACCGGTGGCCGAGCGGCTCGGCCTGTCGGCCGGTGGATTCGTTGTCTGTAGCAACGGTGCGCGCACGCTCGGGTACCCGGACGGTGCGGTCGTCGACGAGCGGACCTTCGACCCGTCGACGGTGATCGAGTCGGTCCGCCGGTACGCCCCGAACGCGCGGATGGCGGTCGAGGAGTCCGACGGTACGTACCTGGTGACCGCGCCGTTCCCGGAGGGCGATCTCGGCCGGGACGCGAAGATCCGGGTGGTCGGTGACGACGAGCTCGCACCGCAACCGGTGACCCGGTTGATCATCCGCGACCCGGAGCAGTCCGAGGACGACTTCGTCCGGCTGGCGGAACGGCTCGGCCTGCATGGTGTCAGCTACTTCGTCGGCTGGACCGCCTGGCTGGACATCGCGCCGGAGGGTGTGGACAAGTCGACCGGCCTGAAGGTCGCGCTCGCGCAGTACGGCCTGGACCCGTCCGGGCTGGTGGCGATCGGCGACGGTCGCAACGACATCGAGATGCTCACGTACGCCGGTCACGGGGTCGCGATGGGATCGTCCCCGGACGAGGTGAAGGTGGCCGCGGACGAGGTCACCAAGTCCGTCCAGGACGACGGCGCCGCCGCCATCCTGAACCGCTGGTTCTGAGCGCAACCCTTTCGGCCGCTGCCGAAAGGGTTGACGCCGGCACTTGCCGTAGGCAACCGAAAGGCCCGGAAACCCCGCGTTCACAGGGTTTCCGGGCCTTCGCTGTCAGTGACCGATGGTCTGCTGACCGATAGTCCGCTGGCGGGCCGAGTATCGGATCAGGCGACCCGGCTGCTGCCGGTCCGGCGGGGCTGGTCGACGACGGTGTCGAAAGCATCCAGCACGGCGCTGACGTCGGGCCGCTTGCGCGGCGCCTTGGCGGCCGGGCTCTGCCCGCGCCGGGCCCGGCGCAGGTGCCGCTTGACCGTGGACAGCGAGCAGCCCAGCCGCATTGCCAGCGACTCCAGGCTGTCGTTCGGGTACTGGGTCCGCAGCCGCAGGACTTCCTCGTGGCTCACCGGCCGGCGCGTCCCCCGCGCGCCGGCGAGCTGGTCGAAGTCGTCCGCCTGCACCTCGACGTCGAGCAGGTTGCGGATCGAACGTCGTTGCGCGGCAGTGGTTCCGGCCACGAACCCGCTGACGTCGTGCTGCGCGACGGCGCTGTACAGGCAGTCGGTGAACAGCGGGCACGAAGCGCACAACGCCTTCGCGTCGCGGACCAGCTGTTCGTACCGCTCGCGGGTACGCCGGGTGGCGGACGCGGGCGGCGGCTCCTCCATCAGGCGGTGCTGATAGATGTCCGAGCGAGCGATGCAGCCGGTCATTGCCCCCTCCCGGATGGAAGATGTGTCGACAGCCGCTCGGGAGCTACTGCCCCCCGGCTCCGCTAGATTGGCGCTGTTGACGGTCATCAAGGCTCCCCAAGTATCAAGACCCGATTGAACGAACGGTGAACGACGTTCGTTCGAACGAGTCCGGTAACTGATGGACCCGCGTACTGGTTGCCGGCCCACCATGTCGTCCCGGGCGTCGGGACGCACCGATCCATAAACTCTTGACGCCGCTGCTTCGGTTTTGGTTGCAGCCAATTCCGCAACAGTTGTTCGGCGTTTGTGTGTGCTTCCGGAGGTGGGGCGGCATCAGTCGCGCTGATCCAGAACACGCCTACGACGCGGCCGAACAGCCCCCGGTTCCCCACCAGACCTCCGCATGAAATCATGCGTCCCCGCGGCGGTGCAGGGGAACTTGCTGCCTTTGCAGCATCCTGCCGTAACGGTCTGATGACGTTGTCAAAAGCTCAATCAGATAAGTCAAAACCGCCTGAAACCGATGTCCAACAGCTTGCGCCCGGGGTGCTCGGAGGAGTAATGCGGCACCGGCCCGAACGACGATACGGTTGGCCTCGTGACGGCTTCGCAGTACCCCCGCCTGATAGCCACCGATCTTGACGGAACGCTGGTCCGCAGTGACGGAACGGTGTCCGACCGGACCCGGGCCGCGGTGCTCGCGGCCCAGCGGGCCGGAAGTGTTTTCGTAATGGTCACCGCGCGGCCACCTCGCTGGCTGCACGACCTGGCCGAGCTGGTCGGCGACCACGGCGTCGCGATTGTTGCCAACGGCGCCATTCTGTACAACGTGGTGGACCGGACCCCGATCCGTACCCGGCTGATCGATCCGGCGGTCGGGCTCGAGGTGGCGGACGCGATCCGCGCCGAGCTGCCGGACGTACAGTTCGCGATCGAGCGACCGGACCGCTACGGACAGGAACCAGTCTACCTGAACCGCTGGCCGAAACCCGACGACACCCTGATCGCCGCGGTCGACGTACTGCTCGCGGAGCCGGCCGCGAAGTTGCTGGTCCGGCATCCGAGCCTGCACTCGGACGAGCTGCTCGCGCGGGTGACACCGTTGGTCGGCCAACGAGTTACGGCCAGCCACAGTGGAGGTCACGGTTTGGTGGAGATTTCCGCGACCGGGGTCTCGAAGGCAGCGATGCTCGCCGATTTCGCCGCCCTGCAAGGGATCTCGGCTGCTGAGACGATTGCCTTCGGCGACTCGATCAACGATCTGCCGATGCTCGCCTGGGCCGGTCGCTCGTACGGGATGGCGAACGCGCACCCCGAAGTGCTCGCGCTGGTTGACGAAACCGCCCCCACAAACGACGAGGACGGCGTCGCCGCCGTCCTCGAGGAGCTGTTCCAGCCGGTGAACTAGAGGTACATCCCGCCGCTGCCCGGGCCGTCGGTGTTGCCGGCCTGGGGCGCGCCGGGGAAGCCGGGCTGGGCCTCCGGCGGCAGCTGCTGGCCGCCGGGCAGCGCGCGGCGCATCTGCTCCAGCTGCTGCCGCGCGGCCATCTGCTGCGCGAACAGTGCCGTCTGGATGCCGTGGAACAGGCCTTCCAGCCAACCGACCAGCTGGGCCTGCGCGATCCGCAGCTCGGCCTCGGTCGGCGTGCTGTCGTCGGTGAAGTCGAGGCTGAGCCGCTCCAGCTCCTCGACCAGCTCCGGCGCCAGGCCGCTCTCCAGCTCCTTGATCGACGCCTCGTGGATCGACCGCAGCTGTGCCCGGGACGCCTCGTCGAGCGGCGCGGACTTCACCTCTTCGAGCAACTGGCGAATCATGTTCGCGACCCGCATCACCTTGGCCGGCTGCTCGACCAGCTCGGTCACCGAACGGGGTTCGTCGTCGCGATCGTCGTCGTCGGAGCGCGGCGGCCCTTCGACGGCCATGCCGTCCGGCCCGACGATCAGCACCTTGCCGTCCTCGGTCTGCGCCCCCGCCATCGGGACTTCCTGCCCGTCGCCGCTGCTCTCACTCATCCCCCCATCCTAGTGCCCCGCGTCGGAGATTCTTTGGCGCTTGCGGCGCCCAGGCACGCACCTCGCGGCGGCGGAGGAACAGCCACGATGGAAAGGCATCGAGGCTGCCCCTCCGCCACCACGATGCACGCACCTGGACACCGCAATCACTCAAACAATCACCGACGCGGGGCACTAGTTCGCCCCCTCAGGGCGTACGGGCGCGGTGGCGGCGGACGGCGTCTCGGTTGGCGCAGGCGGGGCTGCAGTAGCGCTGACGGCCGGTACGGGAGAGGTCCGCGTACACGGCGCTGCAGCCGTCGGCGGCGCAGCGGCCGAGGCGTGTGATGCCGCGACCGGCCAAGTGCAGTGCGGTACCAGTACTGATCAGCGTCGCGACCAGCCGCCCGACGGGTACGTTCTCGGGCCGGTAGTGCATGTGCCAGCCGTCGCCGGCGTGATTGGTGAGTCGCGGATGCTCGGTGTACTTGGCCAGCATCGCGTTCATCAGGTCGACGCGGGTCTGCTCGTCCGGCGCGTCAACCACCTGCAGCCACTCGTCCAGAGCGGTGCGTACGGCGGTGAGGTCCGCCGCGGTCACCTTGTGCTCGCGGACCAGCCGGCTTTCGACGCCGCTCTCCTCGCACCGCTGGGCCAGCTCCTCGGGCGTGTTCGCCGGCCGCGTGACCAGGTTCACCGCGAGCAGTACCGCGTCGGCGCCGTAAGGGTTGAGATGCATAATGCCATTACATCACGATGGACACATGACAGACGTTCACCGCCATCGCTGGACCGTAGTGTCCAGTCATCAGGTCAGCGAAGGGCTGGTCGTGTACCAGCGGTGTGCTTGTGGCAACTGGCGTGTCACAAGCACACCGCCGTACCCGGTGGCCTATCCCGAGGTCGCGCTAGTCGATGCGGCTGACCATCGGTAGCCGGGAGCGCGTGAGCAGCCAGGCGAGCAGTCCGGCGAACAGCGGTACGACGATGACGATGCCGGCGATCTCCGCCCACGGGATGACGAAGTGTGGTGAACCGAACGCGGCATGCGCCGTGTAGCCGTACAGCGCACCGACGCCGACCCCCAGCACACAGCCCAGTTGTCCGAGTACCCACGCCTGGGCCGCGGCCAGCGAGCGCCGGCGCCGCGGTGGCGCGCCGATCGCGGCCAGGGTGGCGAGATCGGCCCGGCCTTCGGCCGCCGAGAGCGACACCGAGATCGCCACGCCGAGCAGCGTGACCACGGTGGCCGCGCCGAGAATGCCGATCAGGAACAGCCGCGCGGGACTCTGGTAGCCCTTCTCCACCTGCAGCAGGTCGTCTCGGCCGAGCAGCCGCGAGACCGCGGCCAGCTCTTCGGCGGACGGTTCGCGGGTCAGCTCGTAGTGCACGTCGATGACCTCGATCGTTCCCAGCGCACGCGCCGCCTGCGGGGCGATCAGTGCGTACTCGCGCAGCAACTGCACCGGTGGCGTGGCACCGAACGACGCCGCCCGGACGCTGCCGACCTGGCCCGCGTTCCCCATGTCATCGTGGCGCAGGGCAACTTTCTGGCCGGGCTTGAGCGCGACCTCCGGAACGACCACCAGGCCGGCCCGGAGCGCGGCCGCGGCCTTCTCGCCGTACTCGCCGAACCGGGCCACCATCGCCGGATCGACCGCCTGCAAGGGGAAACCGGTCAGCCCGTCCTTCGTCGCCGGGCCGTCGGCCATCAGGCTCGGGACGTAGCCGTACTTGTTGGCCTTCACGTTGTGGGGCCGAACATACCCGATCTCGTACGTGTTCCGGACCGGTAGCAGCCGCGCGACATCCGTGACAATCTGCGGCGAGTACCCGCGCTGGCCCTCCACGCCGTCGATGAAGCGCAGCGACGCGTCGCCGTCGTGGGCGGTCGCGACATAGTCGGCGGCGCTGGCCGCGATCGAGTTCGAGGCGGCGAACGCGACCGCCGCGGTGCCGGCGACGGCCATCATGATCGCGGCGGTCGCCGGACCGGTCCGGTGCCGGTGCCGGGCGGCGTCACGCATCGCCATCCGGCCGCTGAGCGGCAGCCCGCGGGCCAGCCCGGCCACCTTGACAACCAGGCCCGGCAGCATCCAGACCAGCGCCACGATCGTCGCGGTGATGCCCAGCAGGACCAGCGCGATCGGCCCGGTCGGCGTGACCGTTGCCGGGGAGTGAGCCGTGACCTGCTCCTTCGCTGTTTGCAGCGCGGACGCGATCATGGCGCTCCCGGCGAAGACGCAGACCAGCCCGCCGGCCAGCAGAATCACCGAAGCGATCCGGACCCGGACTGCCTTCGCGGTCACCTCGAATCGCCCGGCCAGCGCGGTCATCGGTGCCTGCCGCCCGGCATTGATCGCCGGGATCGCCGCCGCCGCGAGGCCCGCGCCGAGGCCGAGGGCCGCGATCACGAGGATCATCACCCAGGGGACCTGCCAGCCGGCGAAGATCGTGTTGGTCATCCGCTCCCAGAGCGGTCTTCCGGCGAACACGGCGATGCCCGCGAGCACGAGCCCGCCGAGTACGCCCACCAGACCGGCGAACAGGCCTTGCATGGCGACGATCCGGCGTACGTCCCGGGGTGTGCCGCCGGCTGCCAGCACCAGGCCGAGCTCCCTGGTCTGCCGCCGCGCGCCGACCGCGAACGCGGTCCCGGCGAGCAGCACGATCTCCAGGACGCCGAAGCCGAGCACCAGCGCCATCGCCGCGTACGAGCCGGCGTCGCCGCCGCCGCCGTTGAACGGGTCCGCCGGCGGATCGACGATGATCGCCCGCGGCAGGAGAATGAGGCCTTGGTCGCGCAAGGCGTCACCGAGCCGATCGGGGTTCACCGACGTTGGCAGATCGACCAGGTACTGCACGGTGCGGCCGGCGTCCGGCTCGTACAGGGTGGTGTCCGGCGTAGCGAAGATCGCCCGCATGTTCTGCGCGGCCGGTACCCGGGCCAGTCCGACGACCGCGTACTTCTTGCCGGTCGCGCTCTCGACGGTGCCGGAAGCACCCCGGAGGCCGAGCTTGTTCGCCAGGGACGGCGAGATCGCGACCTCTTCGGACGTGGCCGGGAAGCGACCTTGATCGAGTCGCAGGGTGCCGTTCGTCAGCGGGTTCGAGCCGTCGCCGGTCATCAGGGTGACGGAGGTCTTCACGCCCGCGTTCTGGATCTCGGTCATGCCGGCGTCCGTGAACGCGCGCGCCACCGTCGATCCGGCCGGGAGCAGCGTCAGCGGGTCGAAGGTCGCGGGCGTCCGCACGGCCTTGTCGTAGCCCTCCGCGGCCGGTGGCTCGTTGTAGAGGCTAGGCGGCCCGGTTTGTGGCGCGAGCTTGCCGTACTGGGTCACGTCGAGTCGTGCGTCCGCCGCCCCGATCGTCCGGGTCGCGAAGGCCTCGCCCTGTGGATCAGCGGTCTTCATGACCACGCCGATCCAGGTCGCCGCCATCACCGGCAGCCCGATCAGCGCGGCCACCAGCAAGGTACGCCCGAGCGATCTCCGCATCGTGCGGCGGGCGATCCGCAGCGGTGGACCCCAGTTGCCCATCAGAGAGTTTCCTGCAGCAGCGCGTCGGCCCCGGGCAGCGGGCCGGACTGGCCGACCATCACGCCGTCCCGCAGGTACACCACGCGGTCCGCCCAGGCGGCGTGCCGGGCGTCGTGCGTGACCAGGACACCGGCGATCCCGTGCTGGTCGCAGCGATCGCGGAGCAGCTGGAGCACGGCCTCGCCGGTTTCGGAGTCGAGTGCACCGGTCGGTTCATCGGCGAGCAGCAGCCGGCGTTCACCGACGATCGCCCGCGCGATCGCCACTCGTTGCCGCTGGCCACCGGACATGTCGTCGGGGAACCGGTCCGCGAGGTCGTCGATCCCGACCTCCAGCAGGGCGGCGACGGCGAACTTGCGCGCGGTCCGGGCCCGCGTACCGTCGAGCTCCAGCGGTAGCGCGACGTTCTCCGCCGCGGTCAGCGCGGGGATCAGGTTGAAGTCCTGGAACACGTACCCGATCCGGCGCCGGCGCAGCGCGGCCACGGCGTTCCGGTCGAGGGTGGCCAGATCGTTGCCGTCGACAAGTACTTCCCCGCCGGACGGCCGGTCGAGGCCGCCGGCGCAGGTCAGCAGCGTCGACTTGCCGGACCCGGACGGGCCCATCACGGCGACGAGTTCGCCGGAGGCCACGCTCAGATCCACGCCCCGCAAGGCGTGTACGGCCTGCTCGCCCTGACCGTGTGTCCTGGTCAGGGAGCGGATGTCCAGGATCGCGCTCATGATCGCGCCTCTTCTGATCGCGCCGCTTCCTGATCCGGCACGTCGTACGTCCGTGGTACGGCCGGCCGTGGTTTGCCGCGGTGCCGTAACAGCATCGCCTCGCAGTGATCCAGCCAGCGGATCTCGGCCTCGGCGCCGAAGATCATCGACTCGATCACCAGCTGCCAGGAGATCTCGCCGTCGGTGCTGTTCCGCTTCAAGCGGGTCAGCTCCTGCAGTGACTGCATCGTCGACATCCGCTGCCGCTGGACGACCGCGCTCACGTCGACACCGGGCACCGCGAGGGCAAGAGCGAGTTTGATCGCCAGCTCGTCACGCGGGCGGGACTCACGGGTGACCGGCGTCTCGAACCAGTTCGCCAGCTCGGTACGGCCGGCGTCGGTGATCTCGTACATCGATCGGCCGTCGCCCTCAGGGGTTGCCGTCCGGGTGGCCGACGGTTGCACCAGCCCGTCGCGTTCCAGGCGGGTCAGCGTCGTGTACACCTGCCCGATGTTCAGCGGCCAGGTCGCACCGGTGGCCGCCTCGAACTCACCGCGCAGTTGATAGCCGTACTTCGGTTCGTCCTGGAGCAGCGCCAGCAATCCATGCTTGATCGACATAGATACCGAGTATGCATACTCGGTATTCTCCAGTCAATCCTCCGTCAGTCTTCGCGGACCAGCCGGCGGACCAAACGGGCGGTGATCGCGTCGATGTCGTACGGCCGGCCGGTGCCGGGCGTGAGCTGGTCCAGGACCAGGCCGTCGATGGCGAAGTGCAGTAGCCGGATCTCTTCGGCGCCGCCGGGCAAGCCGGCGTTGGCGTTGTAGGCGACGTCCAGATCGAAGCCCTGGCGGAGTGTGCGGGAGAGGATCTCGTGCAATCCGGGCCGCCGGACCGCCTCCAGGCGCAGCTCGAGCAGCGCGAGGCTGAGCTCGGGGCGGCCGAGCAGCCGCTCGACGATGTAGCGGACGTAATCGATCATCAGGTCGATCCCCGGCGCGCGTTTGGTGAGCGGCTCGATCACCGCCTCGTCCGGCGCGAGCCGCTCGAAGATCCGCTCACCCAGGGCACCGAGGAGCGCGTCGCGGGTCTTGAAGTAGTTGGACGCCGTACCCGCCGGGAGTCCGGCCGCCGCGTCGACGGCGCGATGGGTCAGGCCGCGGGCGCCCGCCTCCGCGAGGACGGCGAGACCGGCGTCGGCGAGCTGGGTACGGCGTTCCGGGTTTCGGGGCATGTTGACAGGCTAGCAGGTTGTGCACTACAACTGTCGTACACAACAACAACAGATGTAGTAGTCAGGAGAATGTATGCAACCCGCGGTATTCGGCGCGACCGTCGTCACCGATCGGCCTTCGGACGTCGCCGCCTTCTACACGCAGTACCTGGACCTGCAGGTCGGGATCGACCTCGGCTGGTTCATCACGGTCCGGCGCGGTACGGCCGACTGGGAGCTCGCGGTGTGCGAGCGCGGTCATCCGACCGTCCCGGCGGCGGTGTCGGCGCTGACCGAGAGCACCAACGTCTTCGGCTTCGTCGTCGAGGACGTGGACAAGATCGCCGCCGCCTTGCGCGCCGGCGGCGTCCAGCTGGAGACCGAACCGGTGACCGAGCCGTTCGGCCAGCGGCACTTCTTCGTCCGCGACCCGGCCGGGACCTGGCTGGACGTGATCCAGCTGGTCGAGCCGGACCCGGAATGGGTGGCGGCGAACCTGCAGAGTTAGCGCGTCGGAGCTTGGCGAACGGAGCACGCCCGCTCCGGTCGGCACGAACAGGCTGCTCCGGCTCAGAGCACCAGCAGGACCTTGCCCAGCTGGGTGGACTGTTCGAGGGTCTCGTGTGCCGTCGCCACCTCGGCGAGCGGGAACGTCGAGTGCACGATCGGGCGGACCTTCTTCGCCTCGACCAGCGGCCAGACGTGGCCGACCACCTCGGCGATGATCCGGCCCTTGTCCGCGACCGAGCGGAACCGCAGGCCGGTCGCGATCACCGAACCACGCCGGCTGAGCAGCCGGCCAAGATCCAGCTCGCCCTTCGCCCCGCCCTGCATCCCGATCACGACCAGGCGGCCGTCGTACGCCAGCGACTTCACGTTGTCGGGCAGGTACTTGGCGCCGATGATGTCCAGGATCACGTCCGCGCCCGCGCCGTGGGTGGCCTCGTTCACCACCGACGCCCACTCGGCGTCCTTGTAGTTGATCGCGACGTCCGCGCCGAGCCGCGTACAGAACTCCATCTTCTCCGCGTTGCCGACGGTGGTCAGGACGCGCGCGCCGTGCGCGACGCCCAGCTGGATCGCCATCGTGCCGATCCCGGACGAGCCGCCGTGCACGAGCAGCGTCTCGCCCGCCTTGAGATGCGCGGACATGAACACGTTCGACCAGACCGTCGCGACCACCTCGGGAAGCGCGGCGGCGCTGACCAGATCGACCCCGTCCGGTACCGGCATCACCTGCGGCGCCGGCACGGCGACCTTCTCGGCGTACCCGCCACCGGCCAGCAGGGCGCAGCACTCGTCGCCGACGGACCAGCCTTCGACCTCGGCGCCGACCGCGGCGATCCGGCCGGACACCTCGAGCCCGATCGTGCCGGGAGCACCGGGCGGCGGCGGATAGAAACCCTGCCGCTGCAGCAGGTCGGCACGGTTCACACCCGCCGCGACCACGTCGATGATCACCTCGTCGACGGCCGGTTCCGGGTCCGGGATCTCGCCGATCCCGAGGACGTCGATCCCGCCGGTCCCATCACACACGACAGCTCGCATGCTGCCCAACCTACCCCTCAGCGCGCGACCAGGTCGGCCATGTCCTTCGCGATGCTGTCGAGGTGAGTGGTTTCGCCTATCGAGCTGAACCAGTCCCATAGTTCGAGCGAGTGATACAGCCGGTACAGGTCGATCCGGTCGGTCGGCGTGGGACCGTACCCGTCGGCGAGACCGTCGAGTTTGGCGCGGTTGCCGCGGACCGAGTACTGGATGGTCTTGGCGACATCGATCAGCGGGTCGGCCGCGATCGCGTTCTCGACGTCGATGAACCCGGAGACGCGCCAGGTCTGCGGGTCGACGAGGATGTTGCCTTCGTGGAAGTCGTTGTGACACAGGGATGCGGCGGTGTTGTCCGCGAAGACTTGTTGATGGCGGTCGACGTGTTCCGCGATCTTGATGCCAAGGGACCGGTCACCGCCGAGCTGACTGAACTCATCCAGTTTCTTGGTGAACTGACGTCGCATGTACTGGGCGTTGTCCGGCAGCGGGTCGAGGATGCGGTCGGTCAGGTAGCCGTACTCGGGTTGTTCGATGGTGTGGATACGCTTCAGTAGCGCGCCGAGTTGTGCGTACACGGCTCGCCAGTCGGGTGGGTCGAGCTCGGAGAGCGGTACGCCATCGAGTTTCGTGAGGATGGTGATTCCGTCGGCTACGTGTACGACGTTGGGGATCGCTTGGTGTAGGGCGTGCGCTAGTAGGCCGTACACGTGCACTTCTTTGGACTGCTTCCATCGCCAGTCCGGTGCGTACACCTTGACGATCAGGGGGTCGGCGGACGTGTTCACTTCGTACACGGAGCTCAGCTGGCCGCCGGTGCGTTCTACGACCTCGCCAACCTCGAGCCCGGTCGCGTCCCGGACCAGTTGTCGAACGTCCATGTGTTCGAAGGTAGGGCGTCCGTCCACCGATTTACGGTGCGTCAGGTGTCGAGGTCCGACCAGGTGTCGACGTCGTTGCCGGCCTGGGTGGGCGCGGTCCAGGCAAGCTCAAGCCCCGCGAGCGTACGCCGAACCGACTTGTCGCGCGGATCACCAACCCGCCGAACCGCCTCCACCAGCGAGCCCCGCCGATAAGCAGCCGCCAACCACTGCTCCCGCCCACCCTTGTCCCGCAACCCAAACCCATCCAACTGCCTGACCTCGCCGCGCTCGTGTGGTTCATCGGGCTCGTCGAGGCGTTTGACGAGTGTTGTGATGTCAGTTCGGGTGATCCATGGCAGGTCGCAGCTGACCACCACGACCACCGGCGCCACGCCGTACTCCAGCCCGGCCGCCAGCCCCGCGACCGGCCCGCCGGCGGGCGGCTCCTCAACCGTCCACGCAACCTCGCGGTACGTCGTCCGCACCGCCCCCACCACCACCGTCGACACCGCGTCAGCCGTCGCCATCAACACCCGATCCAGCAACGACACCCCCTCGAGCACCACCATCGCCTTGTCCACCCCGCCGAACCGAACCGACCCACCCCCGGCCAGCACCACCGCATCAAACTCCACCCCCGCAGTCTCCCACCGCCGGCCCGCAGGCGGTTGCCCCCTGAACAAGCGGGTTGCCCCCTGAAATCTCCAGGGGGCAACCCGTCACCTCAGGGGATAACCCCTCAGCAACATCGGGTGAGGTTCAAGTCGCGACTTCTGCGGCACCATGGGGAGATGAGGATTGCCGTGGTGCAGACCGCCAGTAGTTATGACAAGGCCGCCAACCGGGACCTGGTCACCCGTCTGGTCGCCGAGGCCGCCGGCGGGCAGCCCGATCTCGTCGTGCTCCCCGAGGCGATGATGTCGGATTTCGCCGTCGAAGGTGCGTCGGTGGCGGAGGCGGCCGAGCCGTTGGACGGTGAATTCGTGGCGACGCTCCGGAAGGCGGCGATCGAACACGGGGTGGCGATCGTCGCCGGCATGTTCGAGCGCAGTTGCGACGAGCACCGGCCGTACAACACGCTGCTGGCGGTCGGCGCGGACGGTACGCTGCTCGGCGCGTACCGCAAGATCCACCTGTACGACGCGTTCGGCTACAAGGAGTCCGAGCAGCTCACACCGGGAGACGTAGCGCCGGTAGTGATCCAGATCGGTGACCACTCGCTCGGGCTGATGACCTGCTACGACCTGCGCTTCCCCGAGCTCTCCCGCGCACTGATCGACGCCGGAGCCGAGGTGCTCGTCATCCCGGCCGCCTGGGTACGTGGACCGCTCAAGGAGCACCACTGGACCACACTGCTCACCGCACGCGCAGTGGAGAACACCTGCTACGTCGCAGCGGCCGCACAGAACGGCAAGAAGTACTGCGGTCTCAGCCAGGTCATCGACCCGCAGGGCATTGCCGTGGCAGCAGTGGGTGAGTCGGACGGACATGCGTACGCGGATGTCTCGGCTGCGCGGTTGGCGGACGTACGCATGCGCAACCCGTCCCTGCTGAACCGCAGGTACTCAGTCACGCCTAAGTGACCGCTGGCTGACCACTGCGCGGACCGGCTGGTCCGAAAGACTCCCTGAGCAGTTAGCCTCCTGACCGTGGTGGATGGGTTTGATCTGGAGCATCACGGTGACCTCGAGGTCGGCGACGGGCTGATTGACCTCGCGGTCAACGTCCGCGTGGGCACACCGCCCGCGTGGCTGCTCGACGCGATCACAGCGAGCCTGACGGACCTGGCGGCGTACCCGCGCCAGGACGCGGCGCTGGCCGCGGTCGCCCGGCGGCACGACGTCGCAGCGGAGCGGGTACTCCTGACCGCCGGCGCCGCGGAGGCGTTCGTACTGATCGCACGGGCGTTCCGGCCGCGACATCCGGTCGTGGTGCATCCGCAGTTCACGGAGCCGGAGGCAGCGCTGCGCTCGGCCGGGCATCTGGTCGACCGGGTGCTGCTGCGGCCGGACAACGGTTTCGTACTGGACCCGTCCGCCGTACCGTCCGACGCCGACCTGGTCGTGATCGGCAACCCGACCAACCCCACTTCGGTCCTGCACCCGGCCGACGTACTCCGCGAACTGGCTCGCCCGGATCGCATCCTGGTCGTCGACGAGGCATTCATGGACGCCGTACCGGGCGAACCCGAATCGCTTGCCGGCGGCTCCATTCCCGGGCTGGTGGTCGTACGCAGCCTGACCAAGACCTGGGGCCTCGCCGGGCTACGGGTCGGGTACGTCGTCGCGGCCGCGGGTCTGATCGAACAGCTCGCCGCCGTTCAGCCGCACTGGCCGGTGTCCACTCCTGCACTCGCGGCGGCAATTGCCTGCAGCAACGAGCGTGCCGTCGCGGAATCGGCCCAGGCCGCGTTGGACATCGAACGGCAGCGTGCCCATTTGATTGACAGATTGGGTACGACGGGTGGACTGTCGATGTACGGCGTGCCCCGGGCGCCGTTCGTACTGGTGCACGTCGCGGAGGCGCCGCGGTTGCGGGAATCCCTTCGTACACAGGGGTTTGCGGTGCGTCGGGGTGACACGTTCCCGGGTCTCGGGGCGGACTGGTTGCGGATCGCCGTACGCCCGGAGGACGTCACCGACGGGTTCGTGAAAGTGCTGGCGGACCTGTTGCGGTGATACCCGCGGCCCGTTTTGGCGATGCGGCCGAATCGAGTCGGCGCTGTAACGCGCGGAGGGTTTAGCGAACCTCCACTTTGCGCACTAGATGGCCAGGGTGCCCGATGTCTAGGTCCCGGCATCTGACCGGCATCTTCCTGGCCGTTCGCGAAGGGAGCAGCACAATGGGTCTCAACGATGACGACATGAACACCTCCTCATCAGGCACCGAAGGACCAGCCGACGGAGGCGCCACCCCCGGCACCACCGACGGCGGCGCAGACGGTGGAGCTGGTGGCGGCACGGGCAGCGCAGGCGGTGGAGCTGGTGGCGGCGCGGGCGGCGGCGCGAACCAGCCCGGCGGCAACACGTCAGGCGGCTACGGCGACCCATCCGGCTCAGACCAGGGCGCCGACGGCGGCGCGGACGGCGGCGCCGGCGGTGGCGGTGGGGCCGGCGGTGGTGGCGAAGGCCCGGCCGATGGTGGTGCTTCCCAGGGCACCCAGGACGGCGGCGCGGACGGCGGCGCCGGTGGAGGCGGCTCCGCCGGCGGTTCAGGCGACGGCGGGTACGGCGGCTCAGGTGAGTCCGGCGGCGGTTCAAGCGGCGGCTACGGCGGTTCGGGTGATTCCGGGAGCGGTTCAGGCGGCTACGGCGGCGGGTCCGGCGGGTCAGAAGAATCCGGCGGCGGTTCGGGCGGGTCGGGCGGCTCTGGTGGAGCTGGAGATGGTGGCTACGGCGGCTCCGGTGGGTCTGGCGGCTCGGAGCGTGGTTCTGATGATGGGGCAGACGGCGGCGCGGACGGTGGCGCGAGTGGCTCCGCGGGCGGCGGCTCCGGCGGTGGCGGTAACTCCGGAAGCTGGTGAGCACAGTGCCGGACGAGCCTAAGCCCCACCAACCCAACACCCCGGCCCTCCGGCACCCCACCACCCCAACCCCAACCCACCTCACCGAACCAACCACCTCGAGCCCGGAGAACCCAGCAACGCTCCTACACCCGACCAAGCCCACCGACCTGGAGAACGCTGCGACCCTCCTACACCCGACCAAACCCACCGGTCCCGGGAATGCGGCGGGTGGGTGGAGTGGGGTGGGTGGTGTGGCGAGGGATGTGTCTGCGCTTCGGCGGTGTGTGGGTGGGGATGTGGGGGTGTTTGCGGGTAAGTACTGGGGCTTGCGGGCGGTTCTGTTTCGAGCGGGGGATCTGCCCGCGCCGTATGACGACCTGTTCAGTCTCGACGCGGTGGATGAGCTGCTGTCACGGCGTGGTTTGCGTACGCCGTTTGTGCGGATCGCCAAGAACGGTGCGGTTGTCGGTGACAGTGAGTTCACCGGACCAGCTGGTGTGGGGGCTGAGATCGCCGACCAGGTGCGCGACGACAAGGTGGCGGCGCTGTTCGCCAACGGTCACACCGTCGTACTCCAAGCACTGCACCGAACCTGGCCGGCCCTGGTCGACTTCGCCACGCAGCTGTCGGCCGACGCGGGTCATCCGGTGCAGATCAACGCGTACATCACTCCACCAGAGTCACAGGGCTTCTCAGCGCACTACGACGTACACGACGTCTTCGTCCTCCAAATAGCGGGCGAGAAGCACTGGACCGTACACGAGCCGGTTCACGTCGATCCGCTGCGTACTCAGCCATGGACGGACCACGCGCAAGCAGTCGCGGCGGCAGCGCGGGATCGGCCGCCGGTGGTTGACGACGTACTGCGGCCGGGCGACGCGCTGTACGTGCCGCGCGGCTTCCTGCACTCAGCCAAAGCACTGGGCGGAGTCAGCGCGCATCTGACCATCGGGCTGCATACGCTGACCCGCTACCTGCTCGTGCAGGAGCTCGCTGCGCTTGCCGCCAACCAGCCTGCGCTTCGTACGGCGCTGCCGCTCGGTTTCGATCCGGGTGATCCGGAGCAGCTGGCGCAGGTACTCCCGGAGGTGGTTGAGCTGTTCACCAGGGAGATTCAGTCCGCATCACCAGCTGCGCTGGCCGCACGCCTCCGCGTACGCACCTGGACCGGCAACCGCCCAGCACCACTCCGGCCGTTGGCGCATGCCGCGTCCATCGCATCCCTCGCGGTCGGTACGACGGTCCGCTTGCGTCCCGGCCTCCACTGCCGGCTGGTCGCGGGTGACCCGTACGTGCTGCAGCTCCCGGACCGCACTATCACGTTCCCACCGGTGACGGCGGACGCGCTCAAAGCTCTCACCTCGGGCACCGACTGCAAGGTCGGCGAACTACCGGGCCTCGACGACGCGGATCAGCTGGTCCTGGTACGCCGCCTGCTCACCGAAGCGGTCCTTGTCGCCGCCGACCAATGAAGGCTGTGGGGGTACTGATGGGTGGGTTGTCGGTGGGTGGGGTTGTGGGGTGGCGTGGAGCGTGGTGAAGGGCGGTACCGGGCGGAGACCGGGTGTGCTGCTCAGGCCCTTGCGCGGGGGGACTCGTTGGTGGCTACTGCTCCGCCGGCGGCGCGGTGGCTGCTGATCGAGAGCCGGGCCGGTTGGGCGCGGCAGGCGCTCTCGTCGTTGCAGTCGGCAGCTGGGATGGAGCGGTCGCTGGGGGATGAGGTGGGACGCCTCTGCCGCGAGCTCGGGATTCGGCCTGTACTGATCCGACGCTACGGCCGCTACGAGCAGGACGAGCGGCGCGGCCGGGTGGAGCCTCCGCGAGGCGGGCAGGGGCAACGCGGGCAGGGGCAACGCGGGCCGGGGCAGTTGGTGCAGCGGGGGGAGTGGGGGCGGCGGTGGGGGTTGGTGGATTGCCGGGCGGGGCTGCGGGAGGTGCGGTGGGGGGAGTTGGTGGCGGACGAACAGTTGTTGGAGGTGCTTGCCGGGCGAGAGTTGGGGGCCGTCAGCAACGAACCTGTCTACCTTGTGTGTACTCATGGACGTCATGACGCGTGCTGTGCGGTGTGGGGGCGACCGGTCGCGGCAGCGCTCGCCGAGGCCTATCCCCTGAGAACCTGGGAGTGTAGTCACATCGGCGGCGATCGGTTCGCGGCGAACGTCATCACCTTGCCGAACGGGCTGTTCTACGGTCAGGTTTCACCGAATCGAGCCGTCGAGCTGGTCGAGCAGGATGCAGCGGGGGTTGTCGTTCCCGATCTCCTCCGTGGATCAGGGGCGTTCATCCCGCCGGTACAGGCTGCTCAGCACTTCGCGCGCGCCGCCGGGCACGCACCGTACGTCGACAATCTTCTTCCGCGTACCGTCGAGGAACTCCCCGGCAACCGTTGGCGAATCCTCCTCGCATCCACCACCGGCTTGATCTCGGTTGAACTGTCGGCGCACTTCGACACCATCGACGCCCGGCTGACCTGCGCAGGCTCCTCTCCCACTAACCTCCGCCGCTTCGAACTCCACCACCTCACCACTCGATAAGAGACCTCACGGCCACCTCAGCGCGACGGCTTGCGCTGACCGCCGATCGCCGACCGCTGATCAGGCTGGGTCGTCGACCACGCGGTCGTTGTGATGGGCGCCGTAGAAGGCTGATTGGGTTGCCATTACGTCGCGTTGTGACGTGCCGCGTGGCGCGCCGTACACCGTGCCGGGGAAGTCCAGCTCGCGTTGGATCTGCCACAGCTCCTCGTGCCGGTCCGGGGAGAAGAGCTGCGCGGGGTTGCCGGCGGCGATCCATCCGATCGGGAGGATCGTGCCTGCTTCCAGGTGCGAGTTGACGTGCAGCACGCTGTTGATCCGGAGCTCGGCGCCTGCGCCGGCGACGGAACCGGGGAACAACGCGGCGCCCGTGGCGATGAAGACTTCGTCCTCGACCGTGGCGCCGTTCACGTGTGCATGGGGACCTACCAGGACCGCGTCGCCGATCAGCGCCGGATGGCCGGATCGCCCACGTACCAGGGCGTTCTCCATCACCACACTGTTCTCGCCGAGTCTGACCTCACCGTCCTCCGCGGTCAGCACCGCACCGTGCAGGATTCTGCTGCCTTCGCCCAGGACGACGGCGCCGCAGAGCACGGCAGACGGTGCAACGTACGCGGATTCGGGCACGACCGGTTGACGGCCGCGGTGTTCCAGCAGCATTGTCGCTGTCCTCTCGTAGCCTGATCACCTCGCTCCACTTTGTACCCAATGGCGTCTGCGGACTCTCCACGGTGCGACTTCTACAGCGTGCGACTTTCTCCACTGCCCGGGTCCTCACAACCCGGGCGGCGGCGTCCTTCGGGCCGTCCACATCGCAGGTGGGAGGCTCGGTCCGGCAGACGATCCGGGGTGGAGAACCGCGAACTGGGAGCAACATTAGAACAGATGTTCGATCGAACGCAACGCATCCTGACAGGTCAGGAAGATCGGGTCAGATCCGCTCTGCGCTGAGCCGGGGCGAGACCCGGGCCAGGACGTAGATCGTCACGCTCGCCACCAGCGCGAGCAGCGCGAGAACGAGCCACGGCAGCTCGTGGTGCACCTCGAACAGCTGCGCGAAGAACCCCGGCGCAAGCACGCTCGCGAAGGTGAACGAGTACTGCCAGTAGGACAGGTACTTCCCCCGCCCGACCTCCGGTGCGACAGCGGCTGACAGCGCATTGTTCGTCGCCGCATGCAGTACGTCGGCGAACGCATAACAAGCAGTCGCCAGCACGAGCGCCGGTACGACGAGCGCCGCGGCAATGTGCAGTTGCAGTGCCATCAAGAGCGCCCACGCCGCGTACGTGATGCCGGCGACGACCATGACGTTCGTACGCCGCCTTTGCTCGGTGTGCCGTACGACGAGCGTCTGCCCGGTCGCCAGTACCAATGACGTCGCCGCGATCAGTACGCCTACCAGCCACTTCGGTACCGTCAACGCCTCGGTCACATACACGGGTACGCCGACGCCGAGCATCATCGTGCAAAGCGCCAGCAACGTGTTGGCACCGATGAGCGCCAGGAACGGCCTGTCCTTGCGCAGCAGCGGCGCAGGTCCGTTGTCCGGCTTGGTCCGCTCGTGGTGCGACGGGTGCAGCCGAAAGAGCAGGAGGCCGGCGAGGTAGAACGACACCGCGTTCACTGCCATCGCGATCAGGAACGGCGTAGTGCCGCCGACCGCGAGCAACCAGCCCGCAGTCAGCGCGCCGAGCGCGAAGCCTCCGGCCTGCATCATGCCGCCCAGGCCGAACCACTTGTCCCGATCTCCCTCGTCCGCCACGTCCGCGAGCAGGCTGAAGATGGCCGACCAGAACACCCGCTGCCCGGTGGTCATCACCAGCGAGCACAGGAACAACAGCCAGACCGACCGGCCGAAGAAGAGGCCCGTGAACGCCAGTCCCTGAGCAAACTGAGCCGCCACGACTAGATTCCGCGGTCCGACCCGATCGATCACCAGACCGACTACAGCCGGTGCGGCGACCGAGAACAGCGTGGCGACGGTCAGCACCACTCCGGCCGTACCGAGCGGGATGCCGGCGACCTTGGTGAAGAACAGGAGCAGGAGGGGCGCCGCGCAGCCACCACCGAACGAGTCGATGGCTAGACCGGCCAGCAGCGGCACCCGGCCACGTACGTTCGGCAGGCCGAGTGAGGTGGCTGCAGGCATGGCGAAGCGCTTCCAATCGGTGGTGTGGCGGCTGGCGAACCCTAGCAAGCGCTCGCCAGACCATTCCATCCGATTTCAGTCCACAGCCGGCTCCGGGCGTACGGAGACATGCCGGAGCGGCCGCCAGGCGACCAAGGTCATCAACACCATCGCCACGCAGGAGACCGCAAAGGGCGCTGCCAGTCCGAAACGTTGCGCCAGTACGCCGCCCAGCGCGGAGCCGATCGCCGCGCCGCCGACCGACGCCAGTAGGTACGTGCTGTTCACCCGGCCCATCAGGGTCTCTGGAGTAGCCAGCTGACGCGCTGTGGTCGAAACGATGCCCCACACCACTGCATGCACGCCGAAGATGGCCATGGTCGCGCCGGCAACCCAGGGGTTCCTCGTCAGCGCCAGTACGAGGTGAACCGCCGTCTCGATCACCAGACCGGCGCGGAGCAGCGTCAGTGAGCCAACACGCGGCTCCAGGAAGTGGTACACCGGCATACCAAGTACGCCGCCGATCGCACCGACTGAGATGAGCAGACCGAACTGTGTGTCGCTCAACCCGAGCCGCTCACGTGCAAACAGCACCCAGGTCGCGAAGGCAGCGCAGAAGGTGATGTTCATGACCAGGATGGACAGAGCGAGCGTACGTACGCCGGAATGCTGCCAGAGCCAGCGGACGCCCTCCCTGACCTCGTCCCAGAGCGCTGTACGAGCAGACTGAGCTGGCAGCGGCGGACGTACGGTGACGCGCGCGATCAGTGCAGCAGCGGCAGCAAACGTGATGGCGTCGAACACCAGCGGTACACCGGCGCCCGCAGCGAACAGAAGAGCACCTAGCGGCGGTCCACCGAGTTGCTGGAGCACTGTGCCGCTGGCAAAGAGACGCGAGTTCGCCTTGCCCAGGTGGGCTTTCGGTACGGCACTGACGAGCAGTGCGCCGGATGCGTTGTCTGCAAGGGTTTCTGCGGTACCAAGCAGGAACAGCGCGGTGTAGACAGCCCAGAGCGGTGCCGTGCCGAACAGCACGGCGACACCAAGTGCAACCAGGACAGCTGCACGAAAGAGGTCAGCAGCAACGATCATCAGCCGTCGGTCGAGACGGTCGACCAGCGCACCGCTGAACAACGCGAACAGCAGCCAGGGCAGTTGCTGGACGAAAGCCGCCGCACCGACCGCAGCCGGTTCGGTGGTGATGGAGGCGACCAGCAACGGACCTGCGGCGAGCAGCGCCCCGTCGCCGAGGTTGGAGATGATCGCGGCCGGCCAGATCTTGCGGAAGTCCGAGCCGAGCTCGGCCGGAAACGCGAGCGAGCCAAGAGAAGGCATTGGGTGAGAGCTCCTGAACCCCCTCCCCACCTGTTTGCGCACTATGAAGCCGCGAGGACAGCTGGTGAGGGCATGACGGATCAATGGGACACCGGCAGATGCCGGTTCGGCCCGGTCAGCTGACTGTCAGTGCGCTGACCGGACGGTGTCTGCCATGACCTCGAAAGACCGAGACATCGCTACCACCTCCGTCCGTACCCGCGGCGGCCCGTCCGCCACTGCGGAGACCATACAGCCGGTCCCCCGCCCCCGCACCTCACTTCCACCCGACAGCCCTGCGCTATTCTCGACCCTCGGCGGTAACCGCCGGGAGGGCTCGCATAGTGGCCGAGTGCGCTGGTCTTGAAAACCGGTATGGCGGGTGACCGTCATCGTGGGTTCGAATCCCACGCCCTCCGCTCAGAACAGCCGGAAGTACTGCCTGACCTGCGAAAACAGCGGCGAGGGCAGCTTTCCGGGGTGTCCGGCTGTGTCCGGCCACGGCCAGCCAGGCGGGGTCATTTTCGGCTGTCTGCGCCAAATCCATGTCAAAAGCCTGGACCCACTTTGAGACCATCTGGCGATCACCCTGCCCCCATGTTTCAGCCGCTCTCACGCTGGAACATGAGGGGGCTGGTTGGCGGCAGCCGAATCTCGGTGGGACACCTGGGACACGGCCAACGTGGGCTGTCCCAGGCGTTTGTGCAGGTCAGAGGGCACTCTGAGACAGTGGGACACCTGGGACAGTTCCGGCACTGCCCTCGTGAACCCGAGTCATCGGATCGCGGCAGCCAGCTCCGTCATCGTGTCCACTACAACTTCGGCCCCTGCAAGGGCTAGGGCGTCGGCTTTGCCTGGTTTGTTGGCGTAGCCGACCGTGTGCGCGCCGGCCGCGCGACCCGCCTCTACGTCGCTCGTCTGATCGCCAATGAAGACACAAGCCGACGTGCGCACGTCGAGCGCTCTCGCAGCCTTCTCGATGAGGTGCGGGCTTGGCTTCATCAGCGTTGGGTCCGAGGGGTCGCGTCCTTGGATGTGCGCCACCTGCGCCGCAAGGCCGGTTCGGGCCAGATAGCGTGCGACGGATTCGTCGTAGTTGTTGCTCACGATCGCTACCAGCTTCCCGCTGTCGCGGCAGGCCGCTAGCGCCGCGACCGCGCCCGGAGTGGGCAGCGCCGATTCAACCGCAGCCAACTCAGCGGCCTGCAAAGCCCTCTCAAGTTGGGTGGCAAGCCGTGTATCGCCAGCCGTCGCCAGCAGCAACTCATGAGGACCGGCTGCCTTCTGCATTGCCTCGTTCAGATCGTCCGGAACCGCGCCGGCCAACTGCCGAAGCTCGACAGTGATGCGCTGGGCGGGGTAGCCATCGAATACAGAACAAATCGGTCCGTCGAAGTCGAAGAGGACGGCCTCAGCCGAGGCGAATAGCTGTCCGAGTGGATCGATAGTCACAGTTCGCGAACCTGCCCCAACGTGTTCCAAAGGCTGTCGAACCATCGCCGCGCCTGGTCGACGTACTGTGCCCCCGTCGCCTGGTCGTTGTCACCTGTCGAGTGCCGAAAAAGGACAGTGTCCTTGCCGACAGCATCGAATATCGGGACGGAATTTCCGTCAATTTCAACATTGCGTTCTACCACCGGATAGAAGCCGAAGAAGATCTCTTCGTCGTTGAGCGCGTAAAGCTTGAACATCATCGGGATACCCGCGACTACACGCGCTTCCACCTCCACTTTCGGAACAAGCCCCAGCTCTCCGAGTTCGCGAACAGCTTGAGTGATCTCCCCCGCCGATCGGTGCGCAATCCCTGCCTCCCGCTCTCTCACTACGGGGTCGTCTCCGGGGTCAGCCCCGGCACGGGATGGCACAGCGATTGGCTTGTCGAAATCTGGCAGGAGAATCCTGATACTTATCGATTGCGGGGTTAGGCGACCACGACGAATACGATCAATCGGTTCCTCAAGCGCCCCGAGGAGAGTTTCACCGGTGAGTCCGGCAAAGTCGATCCGTACGGCGTCGCGCTCGAACGCCTTCTCAACGCGCGGTCGCAATCCAACTGTCTGATCGGCCTGCTCGCGCACATAAACGCCGCTGCCAACACGAGAGACGATCAGGCCCTCGTCACGCAAGATCCGCAGCGCCTGCTGAATGGTCATTCGGGCGACGCCGTATTGCGTCGCCAGCTCGTTCTGAGACGGGAGCTTCTCCCCCGCCTTCACCTTCTTCGTGAGGATCGCCGCGCGTAGCGCATTGGCGACCTGCTTGAACGGCGGTCGCGGGTCAGACGGATCTAGCTGCTGCTCCATGCCCCCAAGTCTACTAGCTGACTAGGCAGGCTAGGGAGATCTTGCCCAAGGGCTTGACCTGGCTAGCCAGCCTATGTAGATTCCTGCTCATCAGGATCTGGCTAGCCAGCCTAGTCCGACTAGCCAGATCGTGTTTCGATGGACAACCAACGCCACAAACGAGAGCGAGCACATCGTGAGCAACGGAAAGAAGCTTGTGTACCGCAATGGCAAGGCTGAGTACGTCTCCGAGGCGGAGTGGATGCAGTGCATCAGGGCGACTCAGGCGAAGTGGGCGGCGATCAACGCTGCTGAGAAGGCGCTGAAGAAGGCCGTGAAGAAGGAGGCCGCGAAGCAGGCGAAGAAGGTGGCCAAGAAGCGTAGCGGCTGGCTCTGAATCCCTGTGTGTACAAGCGTTCGAACCCACCGGAGGTAGTCATGGCGAGTAAGGACCGTCAGGCGAGCAAGGCCCAGCAGCAGAAGGCGGTTGCGGAGTACAAGAAGGCGCTGAAGGCGCTGCACTCGCACCGCTGTGAGTCCGCTGATGACCCGACGTACTTGAAGCTCAACGGCGCTGCGAGCAAGGCCGCACAGAAGGTGTCGTGGTGGCGTCGCTGACGACGAATCGCCGCACATGAGTGACGCCCCGGCGGTTGCACCCGCCGAGGCGTCCGGGGTCGCACACATTTCCATTGCGTAGAAGGAGCACAACCCTGATGACCATCATCCACCTTTCGCCGGTCGTTGGCGATGAGCCGACGGCGGCCGAGCTGGCGGCGATCGATCGGGAGATGCCGCTGATCCAGGCCGATATGGAGCTGCAGGCGGCCGAGACGGCGCTCGACTCGGCGGGTCCGGAGTCGCTGGAGCTGGCGCGGCGGCGGGTGCGCCGCGCGGAGCAGCGCGTTCAGAAGATCAGTCGGGAGCTGGCCAACCGCAACCAGGGAACGGAGGTTGTCGCATGACCGCCGCGTTCGCTGCCTACCTGGCGGCTCTGCTGGCTGCTCACACGGTGGGCGATCACTGGATTCAGACCCACACGCAGGCCCTGTGCAAGGGCAAGCCCGGCTGGGCGGGTCGGCTGGCGTGCCTGCGGCACGTCGCCACCTACACCGCGACCACCGCCCTGCTCGGCCTGCTGGTCTGGCAGGTCCTCGACCTGCACCTGTCCTGGCTCGGCTTCCTGGCCGGTCAGGTGCTGTCGGCCACGACGCACTACCTGGCCGATCGGCGGGTGCACCTGGAGCGGTTCGCGCGCTGGCTGGGTAAGGGCGACTTCCTGAAGCTCGGTGTCCCCCGCTCCGGCGTCGACCGCGACGGCCGGCCGTATGACGACAACCCGTCACTCGGGACCGCTGGGTATGCGCTGGATCAGTCGTTCCACCACCTGTGCCTGTTCGTGGCGGCGCTGGTCACGGTGTTGCTGTCCGGGGGTGCGTGATGGGTTTGTTCAAGAAGGACGAGCCGAAGCCCGCGCCGAAGTCCGCCCCGAAGTCCGGGAGTAAGCCGCCCAGCAGCAAGCGGTTTGAGTATCTGCGTCGCTCGTTCGCGGTCACGTCGCGGTACCAGTCGGGTGACCGTGTGCAGAAGGTGCAGGACGGTCGCGGGGACCACTACGTCGTGTTCGACAAGAAGCACAAGGCGCTGCTGGTGACCGACTCGCAGAAGAAGGCCGAGGGCTGGGTCAAGAAGAACCGGAAACCGGGCAGGCTCCTGTGAACGCCCGGCAGCAGGTCACGAGCGAACAGTCAGCGGGCGATCTCGTACGGATCGACTTCGGGTGGTGGAAGGTCGCGGGTTACGACCTGGTCCAGGTCGCTTCGCCGCGTACGGCGCTGGGCACGGCGTGGATCGTGTGGCACGGCGATCACCTCTTGCACACCACCGACACGTTGCCCCATGCGGGCGACTGGGTCACCGGCCAGCTCACCGGAGGTGCGGCGCGATGAGTAGCGAGAAGGAGTTCCGTGAGGACGCGCGCCGCGCGCTCGATCGGCACGTGGACCAGGCCGCGCACTTCACCGGCGGCTACCTGGTGGCGTTCGTGGTGCGGGTCCTGCCGCCCGAACTGCTGGCCGAGCTGGTCGCCGGGCTGAACGCGGCCCGCCCGTTGCGGTGGACCGACACGGGCAGCGGCCCAGGGACGGAGGACCGGCGATGAGCACCACGTCACAGACCAAGCAGACCAAGCCGGGCGCGGTCGAGCGTCTCCACACCGCAGCCGCCGAGGCATCCCAGGTGCGGGCGTTGTCGACGCACCCGGATGTGGTGGCGTTGCGGGTGGAGTCGGTGCGCACGCAGGTGGACCGGTGTATGTGGGTCGGGATCGTGCTCGGGCTGGCGTTCACGATGGTCAACGTCCAGGCCTTCGCCGCCCAAGGCGCCACGGTCGGCTCACTGCCATGGGTCGCGGCCTGGCTGCTGGACCCGATGGTGTCCCTGGTCCTGATCGCGGTGTTGCGGGCGGAGCAGATCACCGCCCGGTACCAGGTCGGTGATCACACGAACTGGATCGGACGGACGAAGAAGTTCGCGTTCGCGGCGACCTACGTGATGAACACCTGGCAGTCCTGGGCGCACATGCACGTAGCGGGGATCGTGCTGCACTCGGTGCCGCCGCTGCTGGTGTTCTGCGCGGCCGAGACCGCGCCGGTGCTGCGGGATCGGCTGACCGAAGCCGTGCTCCGCGCCGAACGCACGGCAGCGATGGCGGTCGCGGTGAAGGGGGCACCTCAGAGCGACACCACTCCCGCGGTTGCTGCGGCGACGGTCGAGATGCCCCCGCCGGCCGACACCGCCGATACCACCGCCAGCGCAGACAGCACTGACAACGCGGGAAGGCCCGCTGAGGCGATCGAGAGCGCCCCAGCGACCAAACCCAAGCCCAAGGTCACCCGGCCGGGCAGGAAGCCCGCCAAGGCCGCTAAGACGGGCCGGAAACTGCTGGCGGACTACGTCGCCGAGGCCCTGGCAGCGGTCGAGCCCGGCATGTCGTCCGACGACATCACGCCTGCGTGGGTGCGGCGTACCACGGGCTGTTCAACCGGGCTGTCAGCCAAGGTGGCCTCCGGTGTCCGGCTGGTGCTGATCGGTAGCGAGAAGCACTCCCAGGACAGCGCTGACGACAGTGCCGACGGCGATGTGAACCAGACCGCTATCCACACGGACGCACCGGGCGAGACCGCCCGCGTGGCGGCCTGACCGAGAGGAGCGAGACTGCATGGACGGCATGGATAACGTGCACAAGCTTCACCCCGACAACGAAGGCAGCGACCGCTCGCAGGACGCCGTGCACGAGTCGGTGCAGGATGTTGCTGAGGGCATCGTTCACGAGTCGGCCGTACGGGTCGATGCCACCGGCGATGTGGTTGACGCTGAGGTGATCGAGGGCGAGATCCTGTCCGATGAGGAGTCGGCCGCGTTGGATGCACGTCTGGCGAACCGGGGCGCGCTGGTGCGGCGTGCGGTGAGCACCAGTCAGGTGGTGGCGCGGGCGTCGAGGACGGTCGCGACGCACGACCGGACCAAGACTGCCGGGAAGGTGGTGTTGCGGGAGGGGTTCACGGTTGTGCAGGGCCTGGAGTCCTGGGCGAAGCGGGCGTGGGATGCGTCCACGCAGGGTGTCTACCGGCGCCAGATCAAGGCCGCCGAAGCGGTCGGCGACCGGGAGGAGTTGAAGGAGTGGACGGACCGGAAGGAGTCCGCGACTGAACGCCGCCACAAGCGGCTGATGGACCTTCCCAAGCTCGCCTGGGGTGTGTTGAAGGTGACCGTCGCCATGATGGTGGGGGTGCCGTTCCTGGTGCTGCTGATCGCGATCCTCACCAAGATGACCGGGCACGGCTCGTTCACCGGTGTGTGGCTGGGGTTCTTCGCGCTGATCGGGTTCCTGATCGCGGCCGGTGCCCTGGTCTGGTCCGGGGTGTCGATCGCGGCCCCGTTCCTGATCGTCCTGGCCGCCTGGCGCGAAGGCAAGCGCCGCGCGGAACCGCCCGCGTGGCTGGTCACCACCGCCGACGCGGAGTGGGACGCAGCGATTGATGAAACCACGATCGCGAAGGCCCTGGAGGCGCTGCGTATCCCGGCGATCACGCAGTACCTGAAAGCCGGGCTGAAGCTCCAGTTCATCACCCCGGCCCGCGTCGACGGGCGCGGTACGCACGCGGTGGTGAGGCTGCCTGCCGGTGTCACGGCCGAGAAGATCGCGCGGCGTCGTGGCGACCTGGCGACTGGTCTGCATCGGGCGGCGAAGGAGGTGTGGCCGAGCACGGGCGCGGAGGCCGGGATCTTGGATGTGTGGATCGCGGACAAGGGCGCCTTGGCTGAGGGCGCGGGTGAGTACCCGCTAATCGCTGGTGGGCTGGTGGACGTGTTCAAGGGCGTCCCTGCCGGCAAGACCCTCAGGGGTGACGCGCTGCTGGCGCCGGTGATGGAGCGGAACACGATCACGGGCGGGATGCCGGGTCAGGGCAAGTCGAGCGCGGCGCGGGCGATCATGGCCGGGTGTGCCCTGGACCCGACGGCGGAGTTGCGGATCTGGGTGCCGGATATGAACTTCGATTTCGAGGTGTTCAAGCCGCGCTGCTCCAGCTATGTGATGGGTGCGGATGACGATTCCATGAAAGCGATCCGTGACCAGCTCGTGAGCGTTCATGAAGAGGTCCAGGCACGCGGTGAACTGCTCCTCAAGTACGAGGTCCCGGCGGTCACTCGTGAACTCGCCTCTGCCGGGGTCGGGATGCACCCGCTGATCTGTCTGCTGGAAGAAGCACACGTCGCCACCCAGCACGACACCTACGGCAAAGAGATCTCCCAGCTCCTGGTCGACATCGTGAAACTCGGCCGCAAACGCGGTATCCACATGGTCGTCTCGACCCAGGCGCCGACGAAGGACTCGATGCCGCGTGACGTGACCCGGAACTGTTCGAACGGGATCGCGTTCGCTGTCGGGGACCACGTCGCCAACGACGCGCTACTCGGCCAAGGTGCCTACGCGGCCGGCCACCGCGCGACCGAGCTGATCCCCGGCACCGACAAGGGCACCGCGCTGGTCAAGGGCTTCACCGGCGAACGGTCGGAGATGCTGCAGTGGTACTACCTCGACGTCGCCAAAGGCCACGACCAAGTCACCCCGCTCATCAAGCGGTCCCTGGACGCCATCGCCAAACTCGGCAAGACGATCCCCGACTCGCGGCCGGTCGAGATCGAGACACGGGACCTGCTGACCGATCTCGATCAGGTCCTGGGTGACGAGGTCCGGCCGATCGCGGACGTCCCGGCGCTGCTGCGCGAGCACGCCCCAACCTGGACGCCGTACAAGAGCCTGACCGGCAAGGCACTGCGGGAGCTGCTGGAACGCGAGCACAGCATCAAGGTCCCGTCGACCGGGAACCGCTACCCCCTCGACCCAGTCACTATCCGTGACGCGATCGTACGGCGAGACCAAGGCATCACCGCCGACCTCGCCGACTCTGACGGCAGCGGACACGCCGGAGAGCTGGCGAGTTAGCCCGACCACCCGAGGGCTGGAAACACCCGAATCAGGCGCCGACCAGGCGGTTTCCGGCCCCCGGTTAACTCGGCTCACTCGCTAACTTTCCCCAGGTCATGACCACATTAGCCCCGCGGGACGGACCGAGTTAGGAACCTAACCCGATCACCGGCAGCTAACCACCCCACCTCACTACCTCAGGCAGCCCGACCCATGGTCACTGCCTCGACCCGTCACACCCTCGCTCAGCTACACACAGTGATCTATTCGGAGGAGAACCGTCGTGAGTAAGGAACTCCCGATGTGCCCGTGCTGCAGCTTCCGCGCGGCCAACCACGCCCGCCCGCACTGCCACCTGTGCATCAAACACCCCGAAGCCAACCCCCGCCTCAAGCCCAACAAGACCGGCAAGCCGGGCAAGGCCAAGCCCGCCAGCCGCAACCGCATCTGGTGACCGCCGTACCCGAAGGAGCCGCGCAGATGACCAGCCCGTTTCCGTCCCCGATCCCCACCCTCACGCTGCCGAACCTGCCCAGCGGTCCCCTGACCACCATCGGACTGACTCTCGCGGGACTCGCGCTCGGAGTCCTGATCCTGGCCGCCTACCTGTGGACCTGCCGGTTCTGGCCGTACGCGAACTGCCCCCGCTGCGAGGGCACGGGCAAGTCCCGCTCCCCGGGCGGCAAGACCTTCCGCAACTGCCCCCGCTGCCAAGGCACCGGCCGACGCGAACGACTCGGCCGACGCCTCCTCCGCAAAGGCGACCACTGATGCCCGCCACGCTGCAAGGCCTCAGCGTGCACCCCGCCAAATCCTGCTGGATCGAACTCTGGAACGGCCGGCAAGCACTCGGTTGGGACTACCACGGCACGCCGGTGTTCCGGTTCCGGTGGGCGCCCGCAGGACTGGCCACCCGCCGGCAGCTCCGCGCGATGCGCATGTCGCCGGGCGGGCAGGAGCCGTACGCGCTACTCGTCTGGCGGAACGGGAAGCGGTGGGCCTGGCTGTACCGGCTTGACCTTGCCCGACCGTCGCGCACACCGACTCCCGCCGTGCTGAACGCACTGGACAAGGCGATGGCGGCGCGCCGGACCTGCGGACAGTGCCGCACCGAACAGGGCTACTGCATCCCCACCTCAGACGGCCGCTGCAACGACTGCATGGCCGTCGCCAGCTACTCCGCTGCTGCCTGACCCCCGCGAAACGCCTGCACCCAGACAGGAGATCTCCGATGAACGTCCCACTGGCGGCCGCGCTTGCGGCGAGCGAGCGTGGCTGGCACGTGTTCCCGCTGCAACCTGGCAGCAAGCACCCCGCAGTGAAGGACTGGGAGAAGCGCGCCACCACGAACACGGGCAGGATTGAACGGTGCTGGTCGACCCGTCCCTACGGCGTCGGCATCGCCTGCGGCCCGTCCGGCCTGGTGGTGCTTGACCTGGACAGGGCCAAGCCGGGGCAGGAAGCACCTGAGGCATGGCGGCTACCGGGCATCACGTGCGGTGCGGATGTACTCGCATCCCTTGCAGACAAGGCCGGACAGCTCTACCCGCTGACCACTCACACCGTCTGTACCGGCCAAGCGGGCGAACATCTGTACTTCACCGCACCGGTTGGGACCATGCTGCGCAACACCCAAGGCCGGTTGGGATGGCTTGTCGACACCCGGGCACACGGCGGGTACGTCGTCGGTGCAGGCTCGTCGGTCGCTGGAGGCCTCTACACCACCGTCCACGATGCACAAGCCCTGCAGCTTCCCCAGTGGCTCCTGGAGGCGCTCACGCCCGCGCCTCAGCCCCTGCAGCAGGAGTTGCCGGTGCACCTGCCCATCGCCCGCCGATCCGGGTACCTCGCGGCCGCGATCCGCGCCGAGACCCAGCGGGTCATGACCGCTGTCGAAGGTCAGCGCAACCACATTCTCTACACCGCCGCCATCGCATTGGGTCAGCTCGTTGCCGGTGGCTCCCTCACCGAAACGGAGGTGCGAACCGTCCTCACCGACGCAGCAGCGGCACAGGTTGCGGCCGGCGCCTACACGGCGTGGGAAGCCGACAAGACGATCTCGTCCGGGCTGCGGGCTGGGGCGAAGCGCCCGCGTCAGGTGGCGGCATGATCGAGCCCGCGTGGGAGCCCGATCCGGACGAGACCTACCGGATGGCTGAGGTGATCTACCCCGACTGGCTACCGCCACTCGAAGAACGAGCCGATCCCGAACCGGCCCGGCCGGTAAAGGCCGATCCGTTCGCGAACGCCTGGACCGCCGACCGACTGATGGCCGAAGAGTTCCCGCCGCCACGCTGGGCTGTGCCCGGTCTCATCCCCGAAGGGTTGTCGCTACTGGCCGGGGCACCCAAGGCAGGCAAGTCGTGGCTGGCGCTCTGTCTCGCGCTCGGGATCGCCGCCGGAGGCAAGGTGCTCGGCGAGGTGGCCGTTGATCCCGGCGACGTGCTCTACCTCGCGTTGGAAGACACCCCGCGACGGCTGCAAAGCCGTATGGGCAAGATCCTGGGCGACACCCCGGCACCGGCCGGGCTGACGCTGCTGACCGAGTTCCCGACCCTGCCCGACGGCGGCGCCGACGCCATCCGTGGATGGCTCGACACCCGGCCGAACGGGCGCCTGGTCGTGATCGACGTGTTCGCCAAGGTGCGCGGTGAGACTCCGTCCGGCATGTCGCCGTACGACGCCGACTACCTCGCAATGGGCCGCGCCAAGAGCATCGCGGACAACTACGGGATCGCGGTCGTGCTCGTGCACCACCTGCGCAAGATGGCCGCCGACGACTTCACCGCCGAACTGTCCGGCACCAACGGAATCGTCGGCGCCGCCGACACCATCATGGCGCTCAAACGACCACGCGGCGAAGCAGACGGCGTACTCCACATCACTGGCCGCGACGTGGACGAAGCCGAACGCGCCATGCGGTTCGACGCCAGCACCGGCACGTGGGAGCTGCTGGCCGGCGCGGCGATCGACCACACCTTGCACAGCACCCGCGCCGCGATCCTTACGTACCTCCGACAGTCGCCTGGGGCCACGCCCAAGGCCATTTCCGACGCGCTCGGACACGACCGCGAAACCATCCGCAGAACCTGCGGACGAATGGCCGACGACGGCCAACTACACCGCCGCGACGGAGGCCGCTACTACCCACCCGACACCAGCGCTGTCCCAGGTGTCCCAGAGTCCCAGACCCACCTCTGACCTGCACAAACACCTGGGACACCCGCATGGCCGAACTGTCCCAGATGTCCCACACCACCCGTTGGACCGAAGGAGATCCCTCCCCAATGAGCACCGCGACTACTGCCATCAGCAGCCGTGAGCGACTGACGGTTGCTGAAGTGTGCGCCGACCTGGGCGTATCTCGCTCCACCTTCTACGAGTGGCGGGTGAAGCGGATCGGACCCCGCTGCATCAAGCTCCCCAACGGGGAGATCCGGGTACGCCGAATCGAGCTTGAGCGATGGCTTGACAGCCGGGAGGAGGCAGCCTGATGGAGACCACTTTCGATGTGCGGATCTTCGACAAGTTCCAGATCTACAAGCGTGTCAACGGAAAGGAGACCTACCGGGTTCGGTGGTCGGTTGCCGGTGAGGTACACGGCCTTTCCTTCACGAACATCACTCTGGCCAAGGGCGAGCAGAACAAGCTCTACGCGGCGGTCGGGCGCGGTGAGGCGTTCTACGTGGACACTGGGCGGCCGATCTCTGAGGCTCGCGCAGCAATCATCAAGATGACCTTCTACGAATTCGCGTGTGAGTACGTAGACATGAAGTGGCCGAAAGCGGCTGCCAACAGCAGGCGCAGTATTGCTGACGCGCTCGTCGCCGTGACGCCGGTGATGCTCAAGGGGAGTAAGGCCGGCGCGGAGGCAAAGGCGCTACGGAGCGCACTGCACAAATGGGCCTTCAATACGGCTCACCGGGACGCTGCTCCGGATGATGTGAAGGAGCTGCTGAAGTGGGCCGCGCGTAGCAGCAAGCCCTTGGCTGATCTCGCACGGAAAGACACAATCCGAACGGCAATGGATGCGGTGGGCAACAAGCTCGACGGCACGGCAGCATCGCACACCTACACGGGCCGCCGACGCGCGGTGCTGTGGAACCTGTGTGAGTACGCAATCGAACAGGGCTATCTCGTGAAGAATCCGATGACGACGGTCAAGAAGGCGGCGCGGCCCACGCATACGTCCGACGTAGTTGACCCAGCGACTGTGCCGAATCCGGAGCAAGCCGAAGAGTTGATCGAGGCGGTTGGGAGACTGCCAGGTGCTGGGCCGATGCTGAAGACCTTCTTCGGGAGCATGTACTACTCCGCGCTGCGTCCGGGAGAGGCAGTGGACCTGTGCGAGCCGAATCTCCACATTCCAGAAGAAGGCCGGGGCAAGCTGTACCTAACTGAGTCGAACCCGTTCGCAGGTAGCGCATGGACGGACAGCGGTGACTCGCGCGATCGGCGGCAGTTGAAGCACCGGGAGAAAGGCACTGGTCGCTGGGCGCCCTGTCCGTCGAAGCAAACCGCCTTGTTTCATTGGCATCTGGCCGAGTTCGGCGTCGACGAGTTCGGCCGGCTGTTCCGAGGGGGGAGCGGTGGTGCTGTCCCCGGGAAGACCTACCAAGATGTGTGGCGTCGGGCGCGCATCCTCGTATTTGGTGAGAAGTTCGCGCTGGCCTCGAACCTCGCGAAGCGTCCCTACGATCTCCGGCATGCGGCGGTATCAACGTGGCTGGCGAGCGGGGTGGACCCACAGCGGGTCTCCGAGTGGGCTGGTCAGTCCCTGGAGGTGCTGATGCGGATCTACGCGAAGTGTCTGGACGGGATGGAGGAGCAGGCGCTGGACCGAATAGAGGTGATCCTTAGAGGGTGACGCATGCTCCGTCCCGAACCCGCCCACTGCCTTGGTAGCAGCGGGCGGGTTCGGCGTTCCTAGGCCCCTACGGCAAATCTGTGTCAAAGTGCCCGCCGGCGCGGACCCGGGAAGATGCTCCCATGCAGGTCAGAGCCACATTCGGGCTTGCGACAGGCCTCGGTCTTGAAAACCGGTATGGCGGGTGACCGTCATCGTGGGTTCGAATCCCACGCCCTCCGCTCAGATCAGGTGCTGGCGTGGGTCAAGAAGGCCTTGGCGAGCGGTGGAATGGTTTCGGTTCGCCAAGTGAGGGCGTAGTCGAACGGTGCGGTGTCCCCGAGGGGGACGCAGGTTAGGCCGGGGCGGGGGTACAGGCGGTCGGTTTGGGCGCCGACCACGGCTACCCCTTGGCCGGAGACCACGTACGCCAGGACTTCCTGGAAGCCGGCCAGGCTGGTGGTTCGTACGGACTCGGCAGGTGCCGGTAGGTGATGGTCGATCCAGTAGCGGGGAAGGTTCTGGGCGAACAGGAACGGCTCATCGCCCAGGTCGGCGGCCGTGATCGAGTCCAGCTGGGCGAGCCGGTGTCCAGTCGGAACAGCCAGTGCTGCCGCCTCGGACAGCAGTGTGGGTCCGGTGGTGAGATCTGGTTCGGCGACGGGCAGTGGGAGTACGCACAGGTCGACCTCAGCCCGGCGCAGTGGTCCGTACAGGTCGGCGAGGGTGGTCTCCTGGATGCTGACCGAGACGTCGGGGGTCTGGGCGCGGAAGCTGTCGACCAGTGCGAGCAGGGGGCCGGTCACAGCGGCTGACATGTAGCCCAGCCGCAAGTCCCCGATCAGTCCATGACCAGCGGCAACGGCACGCGCGATCGCGGCCTGGACCTGCCCGTACGCGGGCGCCAAGTCTGCGAGGAACTGACTGCCCAATGGCGTCAGGTCCACCCGCCGGGTGGTTCTGGTGAACAGCGGGGCACCGAGCCGGCGCTCCACACGCTTGAGCGACTGGCTGACCGCGGCCGGTGTCAACCGGAGTCGCTCGGCGGTGCGGGCGAAGTGAAGCTCCTCGGCCAGCGCGAGGAACACCTCGATGTCCTGTCGCTCCATACCGGCATTATTCAGTCCCGCTTGTCAATCGCGCGGATTCGCTCGTTGATCCGCGGTCGTCGGCCAGCCAGGATCGTTGTGACAGCGCCCTCACGGCACCGACAAGGAACACCTGGAGTATTGATGGCCTCGCTTCCGGATACCGAACCACAGACTGCCGCCGGGAAGGTGCTCTGGCACTTCTCGATGTCGCTGGACGGGTTCGTCGCCGGTCCGAACCACGAAATGGGCTGGCTGGCGGGTGTGACCGCCTCCCGGCCCGACCTGATCCAGGAGTACGTCGAGACGACCGGCGCCGTACTCGGTGGCCGCGACGGCTTCGATGCCTACCCGGACGCCGGCACCACGTACGGCGGCGCCTGGGAAGGGCAGGTGTTCATCCTCACCCATCACCCGGAGGACGCCCCGCCGACCCCGGACACCACGTTCCTCAACTGCGATGTGGCCGAGGCGGTCCGGATCGGGCTAGCGGCGGCCGGCGGCAAGAACCTTGAGATCCTGTCCGCCTCGATCGGCCGGCAGCTGCTCGAGCGCGGGCTGATCGACGAGATCGACCTGCACATCGTTCCGGTGCTGCTCGGTGACGGGGTCCGCCTGTTCGACAACCCCGGTGGGTCCCCGGTCCGGCTCGAATTGCTCAACGGCGATGACCCCTCGGTAGAGATCAATGTCCGCTACCGTCCAGTACGTCCGGCTTGACCTGTCGGAATCGGGTTCTGCCGTTCGTTGCAGGGGTGAGTGGCGGCTGACGGCGGCTGCCGGGACTAGGAGCGGCGTGATGGCGCGGTACATGATTTCGTTCGACCGAGGCGCGATGGACCACATCTCCGAGGCGGAGATCCCGGAGGTGGGACGGGCGGCGCACGCGGTGATTCAGGAGGCCATGGACGCCGGTGTCTTCGTCTTCGGGGGCGGGTTCAGTTACGACGACGGGGACGTCCAGCCGGCCGTGGTGGCTGTCGACGGGATGGTGACGGACGGGCCGTACCCGGAGAGCAAGGAGCTGATCGGCGGTGTGACCATCGTCGACGTGCCGACGCGGGAAGAAGCGCTGAAGTGGGCCGAGAAGGTGGCGGTTGCCTGCCGGTGCGCGCAGGACGTGCGCAGGTTCATGGACGACCCTGAGATGTGACCGCCTGGGCCGCGGGGCGCGTTCGAGGGCTCCGCGGCAGGCCGCACTCAGCCCGCCAGCGTGTCGAGGTCGCGGGTGATGAAGCGGTGGTGCTCCCACTCCTCACCGAGGATCACGTGCAGGCAGGAGCGGACCGTCACGGCGTTCGCTGGGGACCACGGGTCCGTCCGAGGTTCGTCGAGCAGCTCTGGGGTGACGGCCGCGAGGTAGTCGCGCACCATGCCGACCCGGTCCGCGCGGGCCTCAAGCACCTCGGCGTACGTCGGGGGCTCCGCGGCGAAGCTGGACTTGTCCAGGCTGGTGCTGTCGTGCGGCAGCCCGAACCGGTGCAACGGCTGCTCGAGCTGGAGAACCGCACGGCCCAGCCAGATGTCGGTGGCGTGCACCAGGTGCCGCTGCGTCTGCGCGAACGACCACTCGCCGCCTACCGACGCGTCGACCGTTCCCTCCGGCATGCCGGCGACCCGGTCGGCCAGCGCTGACCAGGTCCGTTCGATCGCGGCCCAGGCCGTACGCAACCCGTCCGGATCCGGCGCGAACCGGTCCGCCCGGCCGGGGAACAGCCGGTTGAGCTCGGCGTCGACGTACGGCGCCACCTCGATGCCGTTGATCTTCAGACTGGCCCCGACCTCGCCCAGCCAGGGTGAGTCGATGTCGCCTGCCTGGATGTCGATGCCGCGCATCACCACGCCGGACAGATCGCACTCGAGGAACCGTGCGCCGTGCAGGTTCACCTCGAAGAACTCCGCGCCCTTCAGATCGTCGGACCGACCGAACTTCGCCATCACGCACTCCTAGTTGTCGAGATCGGATCGAGCCTACGGGTGACGTCCGACACAAACGGCGTGCGCGCGAGCGGCGGCCCGTGATGGGGTCGACTGAACGCGGCGGAAGGAGCTGAGGGTGGCTGTACTGAGGGCGGATGTGGTGGGCGCGGCTGAGCGGTTGGGATTCCCGGAGTGGGAACGGAGCAGGCTCCAGCAGGTGGAGGACGAGCTGCGGCTGCCGGACAACGCCGAGGAGCTCCTGGCGTACTGCGGTGTGCAGGCAGCCGACCGTGAGGAGATGCTCGCGGCGCGCCCCGACCCGGACAGTGACCCGGACTGGTGGACGATCACCTCCGCACTGTCCGCAGAGGTCACGCGGGACCTGGGTCAGGCACTTCCGCCGTCCGGGTTCACGTCGTGGCCTGCAGTTTCACCGGATGCGTCAGCTGTCGGGCTGTTCGCCGGTGCGTGGGCGCTGCTGGCCAATCTGCCGCGGTTGCTCGAACTACACGCACAGCGCGGTGTACCGGAGTCGATCACCGTGGTCACGGTCGCTGCGCTGGGTCAACAGCTGGCCACGCACAGACGGACCTTTGGGCCGGCTGGAACCGGACTGTCGACGATGTGGACCGCGCCGCTGCGATTCCGGGGTGCTGAGTACGAGATCGGGCGTCACGGATACACGCGTACTCAGCTGGGGCTGGGCGATGGTGTGTCGGGCCATGTGTTGTCGATGCACATCCCACCGAGCGGCGCCCTTGACGTACACGCGTCGGAACAGTCTGTTGCCGCTGCGGTCGAGTCGTTCGGCCACTGGTTCCCGGAGGAGCCGCTGTCCGGGTTTGTCTGCCACTCCTGGCTGCTGGACCCGCAGCTGGCCGAGTACCTGCGTCCTGACTCCAACATCATCCGCTTCCAGCAGCGCTTCGATCTACTACCGCAGCTGCCGGTGGCGGACCCGTCTGACGGTGACCGCGACCTGCTGCGCCTCGGTCTGCAGCTACCAGTGCCTGCGGATGCGCTGACTGAGGAGGGACTCGCTCGGATTCCTCAGGACACCACGTTGCAGCGAGCCTTCGTAGCGCACCTGCGTGCTGGACGGCACTGGTACCACCGAACAGGCATGCTGAAGAAATGGAGATGACGATCCGTTCAGCGCGTCCTCCTGGTCGGTTGGTCGATGGGAGGCGGCACGGCGCTCGAGTACACACTCGGGCACCCGGGACAGGTCCATGGCCTCGTTCTACTCCGCTCGAACGTGCCGGGCACGGCCGAGACGGAGCTGGACGACGACCCGTACCTCCAGGAAGACCCAGCGGTCTACGACCGGCTGCCGGAGGTACAGGTCCCCGTCGTCCAGCTGACCAACCTCCGTGAACCGCAGCTGGTGATCGACGCGATAGTCCGCCTTGCCGGTGACTACGATGCCGGATAGGACAGATGCTGGTGGATCAGCTGCCAGGTGCTCCCGGACTGCCGGAAGACGCGTGTAGCGCGGGAGGTGGTTTCGGTGCCGTCGGCAGTGACGTGGTCGATGGACCACGCGACGGCCAAGTTGCCGGCTGAGACGACGGTCGGGTCGGGGACGCGGAAGCTGATCGAGTTTGGGCTGGACGCCAGACCAGCAGCGCAAACCTCCCGGACTGCTGTTTTGCCCGTGTAGTTGCCATCGATCTCGTACGAGACGACCTCGTCGGCGATCGGCTCCATCAGTGCATCCAGATCGCCGGCCGCGGTATCGGTGCCCCAGCGATCCAGCACTGAGCCGATCTCGGCCGCCACCACCGGAGTGGGCTGGTCGTCATGCGGGAACGAGTGGTGCTCATGGGTGATGGTCCAGCGTCCGTTGAGCTTCTTGAGGCCGATGGTGAGCCGCAGACGCACGTCCGGCTTCACCTCGAACTCGTCCGGCGTCCCACAGCGCAACAGCGCGAAGGCGAACGCCACCTCCGCTCCCGCTGTGACGTCCAGTGACACCAGCTCGAACGATGCGCCCGACTTCTGCCACTCGAAGAACCCGGGCCAGGTTTCGGCGTACGCGTCCATCCCCCGCACGCCGTCGTACGGTGGTGGCACGTCGAACATCACCAGGTCAGGCGAATGATCAGCCAGTACGGTCGTCAGCTCGCCTGCGTGTACTGCGGCGGCCCAGCTCTCGATCAGGGTACGGATCTGCTGCTCGTCAGTCATGTCTCTCCTCGGGAAGTAACGCTTCACCCCCTACAACCCGGGACAGTTCGCAAACTCATCGCGGCAGCTCGGACGGCAGCCCGAACAGCTCGAAATCAGCCTCCAGATACGACACGACCTCGATGATCTCCGTGCCGCGCAGCACAACCACATCGAGACCGCCGGGTACGTAGCGGTCGCCCTCCAACAGGTAGGTTCCGAACGCGACCTGACCGTTCGCTTGCGCCGGTAAGAACCGCCACTCGCTGCGGAGCGGTCCGTCGAGCAGGAACGTACGGATCGCCGGCCGGCCCACGAACCAGTCCGGCAACGGCGGCATCGAGTACTTCGCGTCCGCCGCCAGCATCGCCACGATCGCGTCCACGTCACGCGCTTCCCACGCGGCCATGTACCGCCGTACCAGGTCCCGCTCGCCCGCCTCGCCCAGCGCACGCAGGCTGGCTTGCTGACTAGGCACTCTGCTCACCACAGAGCGGGCACGCTGGAGTGCGCTGTTAACTGCGGCAACGGTTGTCTCCAGCAGTCCAGCCACCTCTTGTGCACTGAAGGCCAGGACATCGCGCAGGAGCAGCACCGCACGTTGCAGTGCGGACAGGTGCTGTAGCGACGCGACGAAAGCGAGCTCTACTGACTCCAGTGCCAGTAGCTGTGCCTCAGGAGTCAGTGTGGTCGTCCAGCTCAACCTACTCTCCGGGTACGGCTCCAGCGCCTCCGTACCACGCCGACCGCGCCGCTCGAGCAGGGTGAGGCAGCGGTTCGTGGCGATCTTGTATAGCCACGGGCGGATCGAACCACGGTCCTCGTACCTGCTCAGCCCACTCCACGCGCGTACGAGCGTCTCCTGAACGGCGTCCTCCGCATCGGCGTCCGAGCCGAGCATCCGGTAGCAGTGCGCATGCAGCTCACCACGCCACGGATCTACCAACTGTCCGAAGGCATGTTCGTCACCCGCTCGCGCGGCATCCAGGAGCTCGTGCATCACCGAAACGCTAGCGAGTGACTGGCCCAGCGATCCAGTACCTTCGCGGCTTCGCCACTGTCCACAGCGTCCTGACAGCGTGCAAAACACTCCGCCAGCTGGTCCAGCCCGTTCTCCAACGACAAGGCGGTCAGCGCGGCCGCAGCGTTCAGCAGTACGACGTCGCGTACTGGACCGCGCACTCCGTCGACCAGTCCGCGCAACAGCCGAGCGTTGTACGCCGCGTCGCCACCCCGCAGCTCAGCCAGTGATGCCGGGCGCAACCCCAGCGAACGCGGGTCGAACACCATCTCCGACGCCGACCCCGCGTGCACAACCCACAGCCGTGAGTACGTAGTAGTCGTCAGCTTGTCGAGTCCATCGTCGCCGCGGGCAACCAGTGCCGAAGTACCTTGTTTTGCGAGTGCACCGGCCAGTACCGGCAGCATCTGTGGGTTGGCGACGCCGACGAGCTGGTGCTGCGGTTCGGCCGGATTGAGCAGCGGTGCGAGCACGTTGAAGGCCGTTGGCACGGCCAGCTCGCGGCGTACGACCGCAACGTGTCGCAGCGCCGGGTTGAAGCGTGGAGCGAACAGGTACGTCAGTCCGACCTCCTCAGCCAGCTGTGCGGCTTCTGCTGCAGACAGGTCGAGTGGAATGCCCAGGTGATCGACCAGGTCACCGGAGCCTGCGGCTGACGAGGACGCGGCTCGGCCGCCGTGCTTGACCACGGTGGCACCCGCAGCGGCTGCCACCACGGCAGCCATGGTGGAGATGTTCGCTGCACCGGTCCGGTCGCCGCCGGTCCCGACTATGTCCACGAACGGTCTGCGAATCCGCACGGGTGTCGCGTGCGACCGCAGTGCCGTGGCGAGGCCGTACAGCTCGTCGGGGGTCTCACCCTTGGCCCGGAGGGCGATCAGAAACCCGGAGATCTGCGCCGGGGACGCCTCACCGAGCACCAACTGGTCCATCGCCCAGCCGGTGTCCGCCACCGACAGGTCGGCGCCGGTCAGGAGTGCGGAGATCAGGCCGGACCAGGTCCGGAGCGTTGTTGCCATCGATTGTCCTCGGGGGTGCTGGGTCGCCCACGAGCAGACATGACAACGGCCGTCTCGCAGGAGACGGCCGGGTGGGTACGCGCGGGTTCAGGCCGTCTGGTCGACGGCCCACCACATACCAGCGCGCTGAATCACAAGGTGATCCTACCCCCAGCGCGGATGGCCGGTCCGGGCTTGTCACATCATGGTGGAGCGGTCCGTCAGAGCACTGAGGACACGGACAGCTTCTGGGACAGGGGAAGGGCACCAGTGGACGACCACGAGCAGCTAGCGCGACAGTTCGAGCAGAATCGCGGGCATCTGCGCGCGGTCGCGTACCGGATGCTGGGGTCGCTGGCGGAGGCTGAGGACGCCGTACAAGAGGCGTGGCTGCGGCTGAGTCGAACTGACGTGAGTGACGTGGGCAATCTGGCTGGATGGCTCACCACAGTGGTCTCGCGGGTGTGTTTGGACATGCTGCGCAGTCGCAAGTCGCGGCGCGAGGATTCACTGGACACTTACGTACCGGACCCGATCGTTGGGCGGCTGGACGGCGAGTTGGGGCCGGAGGGCGAGGCTCTGCAGGCGGACGCGATCGGGCTGGCGCTGCTCGTCGTACTGGAGACGTTGTCGCCGGCGGAGCGGCTGGCCTTCGTACTGCATGACATGTTCGGAGTCGGGTTCGACGAGATCGCCACGATTGTGGACAAGTCGCCTGCCGCGACGCGTCAGCTGGCCAGTCGGGCTCGGCGGCGGGTACAGGGTGCGCCGGCGAGCGATGGGGATCTGAACCGTCAGCGCGCGGTGGTCGAGGCGTTCCTGGCCGCGTCGCGTGGTGGTGACTTCGATGCGCTGCTGGAGCTGCTCGATCCGGAGGTACTGCTGCGGGCGGATGCCGGTGTGGCGACGGCGGAGTTCGCTGGTCCGGCCGTGTCGAAGCTGGTACGTGGTGCGAAGGCTGTTGTCGAGCAGGCGCTGCTGTTCAGCCGGATGGTGTCGTACAACCAGGTTGCGCTGGTCAACGGGACTCCGGGTGTGATCACTGTCGTCAACGGTCGCTTGATGGGCGTCATGGCGGTTACCTGCGCCGACGGCCGGATCACGCAGATCGACATCCTGGCCGACGTGGACCGTCTGGAGCTCATCCCGCTACCAGCCTGATCACCCGAGCTGCTTGCGCCTCCGCGGTACCTGGCGGGTTGCGGTCCGAACTAGGGCCGCCCGGTCCGATCAGGGTCAGCCAGAAGCCGGCCCACAGACAACGCGCCGCCCGGAACCGCTCCGGCTCCACAGCGAACCGCCGTACCAGCGGCTGCCAGTCCGTCGCCCGCCCCGACAGGTGCTCAACCAGATTCGCCAGCTCAACAGTGCGATCACCCAGCCCGGCGTCCTCGAAGTCGATGATGCGGACTTGGGAGCCGTCCCACAGGTAGTTGGTGAGGTTGGGGTCGCCGTGGGCGACTACCGGGGTGTGTACGGCGGTTAGGTCGGGGAACTCGTGCTGGAGCCAGGTGCGGGCTGCCTGGCCGACTGGGGTGGGGTGGTCGGCCAGGGCGGTCAGTCCGGCGTGGGTGCGGTGGATCAGTGCGGGTAGGTCGATTGGCGTGAGACCTGTGGGCGGGATCGACCAGAGCGTGTTGAGAGCGTCACCTAGCGCATTGAGTTGAGTGGAAGTAAGTGAACCGCTCAGTGGGACGCCTGGGACGTGGGTCATGGTCAGCCATGGTGTGGGGTCCTCGGATGACGACAGGGGTTCGGGTACTAGGTCCGGGGCTGATCTGGTGAGGAGAGTCAGGGCGGCCAGTTCTCGGGCTGGTTCGTTGCGGGGCCAGCTGGTGTAGCGCTTGGTCACGGTGGTGCCGGTTCGCTCTACCGAGTGGGTCATTGGGAAAGTTTGGCGGGGGTGTCAATAACCGGGGTCTCTCTTCGACGTACATGTAGAAGCAGCTACGCGAGGGAGTGGGAAACGGATGTCTACGCAGGCTATTGCAGTAGGTGGTACGGACCTGGTGGCCGGCCTGTTGGGCGCTGGGTTCAACGGGGCAGTACGGCTGCCCGGCGAACCGGAGTACGACGAGCAGCGCCGCTCCGTCATCCCGTCCGTGGATTCGCGGCCGCTGGTGGTCGCGGAGGCGTACAGCCGCTCCGACGTACAGGCAGCAGTACGCACCGCCCGTGACCTCGGTGTGCCGCTGGCTGTTCAAGCAACAGGGCACGGCACCCGCGTACCGGCCGATGGCGGGATCTTGCTGAAGACCACGCCGATGGCGACGGTACTGATCGACCCGGAGCGACGGATCGCCAAAGTCGCACCAGGTGCCCGCTGGGGCGCAGTGCTCGATGCAGCACGCCAGTTCGGTCTGGCACCGCTGTCCGGTTCACACCGCGACGTCGGCGTCACCGGGTACACGCTGGGCGGTGGAGTCGGCTGGCTGGCCCGCAAGTACGGGTTCGCGGCCGACAGCGTGATTCGTGCCGAAGTAGTCACTGCCGACGGCCATCTGGTCACGGCGAGCGCCGAACAGCACCCGGACCTGTTCTGGGCGATCCGCGGCGGTACGGGCAACTTCGGCATCGTCACGTCGCTGGAGTTCCGCCTGTACCCAGTACGCGAGGTACACGCGGGCATCGTGTACTACGGCATCGACCGCGCCGCCGCGATCCTGCGCCGGTACCGCGAGTGGACCGCCACGATCCCCAATGAACTAAGTACGGCCGTCGTCCTGACCCGGGTCCCCGGTACGGAGCAGCGCGCCGTCGCGATCAAGGTCATGTACGCGGGCGCCGCCGAGGTCGCGGAACACCTGCTCAAACCGCTCTTCGAGGTGGCCGGCCCGCGACTGGCCGGCGATCTTCGGACGATCGAGTATGCCGACGCGGCGATGGGTGGTACGCCCGCGCGGCACCTGGATTTCCTGGACACGCTGACCGACGAGGTGATCGACATCGTCACCGAACTCGAGGACGCGATGGTCGAGCTCAGGCACTGGGGTGGCGCGATGGCTCACCCCGGACCGGGTGCGGGCCCGGTAGGGCATCGCGCCGCGGCGTACTCACTGATCATCGACCGCGAAGTCAGCGAGCTGCCGAACTCGGGCCGGACGTTCGTGAACTTCCTCGGCGACCCGAGCCGCGCCGGCAGTTCGTACGCGGCCGCCGATCTGGACCGGCTGCGTGCGGTGAAGCGGGCGTACGACCCGTCGAACTTCTTCCACCTGAACGCCAACATCCGCCCCTGACGAAACGATCCGGTCCCCCAGGAGGGTGGGGGACCGGATCGTTGCGACTGCCGTCGAACCGCAGTCGGAGCGGGGCTCAGACCGAGTTCTCAGACCGTGCCGGAGTTGCCGTAGACCGTCACGTGCACGTGGTCGAAGTGGTTGGCGGTGGCGCCGCCGCGGTCCGGCATCCCGCGCCAGCCTTCGCTGCTGCGCTGGACCGTCCAGATGTGCTGCTGCCAGATCAGCTGGCTGACGCCGAGCTTCTTGTAGTTCGCCTTCAGCCAGTCCGCGACCTCCTGGCCCTCGGAACCGCTGACCATGATGTCGAGCGCGTGGCCGGTGGAGTGCTCCGAGCCGCTGTCGCCGGACCGCATCCCGCCGTACGACGTGATGTCCGGGAACTTCGCGCAGATCGCCCGGTGCACCCGGATCGCGTCCTGGGTGATGCCGTCCTCGACCGACGAGCCGGAGGCGCAGGCGGCCTGCGAGATCGCGCCGCTGACCGCCGCTACCGGCTTGGTGGCGGCCAGGTACTGCGCCTTCACCCAGCGGGACTTGCCGTCGGTGACCACCTCGGCCCAGATCCCGTCCAGTTTGCCGGTGACCGAGACCTTGGTGCCCTTGGGCAGCACGTCCAGCAGCAGGCCGGTGATCGGCAGGGACCACAGGTTCACGTCGGTGGTGGTGTACTTCGTGCCGGTGATCTTCGGCGGCGCCTGCGCGGCCAGGTCCTCGGCGGCGCGGGTCTTCGGCGCGGTCGGCTTCGGGATCGGCGCCTGCTTCTTCAGGTGCTTCGCGGTCGGGCTCGGCTTCGGCTTCGGGGCCGCCGTCGGCGTCGGCGCGGTGGTGGGGTTGATCGGCGGGCGGAGCGCGTCCCGGCTGATGACGGCGTCGCGCGACAGCTGCAGGGACGAGCTGGCGACCGGCGCGTCGAGCGTGACCGGGGAACTGCTGGGGAGGGCGGAAGCCGAACCGGTGGCCACCAGCGCCACCGCGGCGCCGGGGATCGCCACCTTCGCGAGACCGGGCGAGATCACCTTCGGGCGCAACTGACGGTGCCGCGCCTGTCTATGTCGTCCTGCCACTTGGAGACCCAATCTGCCGAGACCAAAACGTTATCGACCGGAGGAGTCAAGCACACATCACCCCGCCGGTTCGAATCACCCCGCAGACTTAACGCATTACGAACATCCACAGGCTCGGTACGCCCGTGATCTGCCCGCTATCCGGATGTGATCCCCCCGAGATCAAACGCTTGGTGGTGATCAAGGCAGTGCTCCGGGCTAGATCACGGTGGCGCGGAGTTCGACTCGGTCGCCGACGGCGGCGGAGATCTGGCCGGCGATCGCCAGGGCGCGCTCGTCGGTCGCGTCGACCATGAAGTAGCCGGCCAGGTGTTCCTTCGCCGCACCGAACGGCCCGTCGGTAACGACCTGCTGACCGTCGCGGATCTGCACGATCCGGCCCTCGGTCGGCGGCCGGAGTCCTTCGGAGCTGATCAGCTCGCCGGACTCGGCCAGCTCACGCTGGAGCTGCCGCAGCCGGCCGAGACCCCGCTCGTCCGCCTCGGTCCGGACCCGGTCCGCGCCACGGAAGATCATCACCACGTACTTCATGCCGGCACCGTCTTCATGACTTCACCGTAGCGATCCGGGCGGACAGAACCCCGCGGACCGGTCCGCGGGGTTCGGTTTCGCCGGTTCCGGATCAGTACCAGTGCCGTCGGCCGCCGACCGCGCGGCCGGCTGCTCCGAGCAGCCAGAGCACTGCTCCGATCAGGACCAGGATGACGCCGATCGTCCACAGGAACGAGATGTGCAGCACGAACCCGATGATCAGCAGGATCACTCCCAGGATCAGCATGAAGCCTCCTTCAACCGGATCGCCTGACGGAGAAGGCGACCTCACGCCTCCGGTTCCCGCGCCCACCGTCCTGAACCTCCAACAGGCGTTTGACCAGCAGACATCCGGCGAGTCCGACTACCAGGAAGAGCCACACGACCGCGAAGGCGATCCGGTACCCGTGGGTCAATGCGGTCGGCGTAGTGCCCGTAGTACTGGCTGTAGCAACCGCGGACACCACGGCGACACCTATTGCACCGCCGATCTGGAAGCTGGCGTTCTGCAGCCCGGACGCGACGCCGGCGTCCTCGCCGCGGACATCGCTGAGCGCGGCGATCGATCCGGCAACCGAGCCGGCACCCAGTCCGATGCCGAAGATCGTCAGACCCCAGAAGGCCAGCTCGAAGTACCCAGAGGACACAGTGAGCTGAGTCATCAGAGTCGTACCGGCACCTGCGACCAGTAGCGACACGAACGCCACCCAGCGCGGTCCTACCCGGCTGACCAGGTGCTGGCCGATCATCGACCCGACCACAGCAGCCGCAGCGAGTACGGCAGACATCAGGCCGTAGCGGACTGCGGACGCACCTAGCGCGAGCTGGGCGTACTGCGTGTACACGAAGTTGAGTCCGAAGGCAGCCAGTCCCCAGGCGATGGTGAGGAGGTTGCCACCGACCAGTGCGCGCGAACGGAAGATCCGGAGCGGTACGAGCGGTGCAGCGGACCGCCTCTCCACCAGAACGAACAGTCCGAACAGGAGCATCGACGCCACTACCAGCAGTACGGTCTGGAGCGCTGACGACTCCGGTGCCTCGATGACCGCGTACACGAGCACTATGAGCGCTGCGGTGACGGTGACTGCTCCACCTAGGTCAAACCCGCGGCGTCCCGGGCCACGGCTGTCCTGTAGCAGTATGGGAGCCAGTACGAGGACCAGTACGCAAACGGGCACGTTGATGAAGAAGATCCACTGCCAGCCAAGGCCATCTGTCACCGGACCGCCGATGAGCGAGCCGGCCGTACCGCCCACTCCGCTGGTGGCTCCCCAGATCCCCAGGGCCTTGTTGCGGTCCGGACCGGACGGGAACGTCGTCATCACGATCGACAAGGCACTCGGTGCGAGTACGGCTGCTGCTGCGCCTTGTAGGGCGCGAGCCAGCACGAGCGCGTCACCACTCCACGCGAACCCGCACAACAGTGAGAACACTGCGAACAGCACCAGTCCGGCGATGAACACCCGGCGGCGCCCCAACAGGTCGGAGATCCGCCCACCGAGCAGCAGCAGCCCACCGAACATCAGCGCGTACCCACTCGGCACCCACTGCACTCCACCTGTCGTGAAGGTCAGCTCGCGCTCGATGGACGGTACGGCGACCAGGACGATGGACGCGTCCAGAATGATCATGAACCCGGTCAGACAGAGCAGCGCCAGCGCGAACCAGCGCTTCGATTCCGAAACCATCAGGCATCTCCAGTACGGCGCGGACGCCCCGGCTGAGCGTCACTCGACCGGTACGTCGGCGCCGGCACGTACTACTTCGACATTCCCCAACTGTCGAAGTACCGCGAGTCTGCTTCGACGTAGTTGTTAACTGGAGGTCACAACGGCCTCCGCTGGGGACAGGATGGTGTCTGTGAAGTACATGCTGCTGATCTACAGCAACCCGGAGAGCTGGGCGAGCCTGTCGGCCGAGCAACGGGAGGGGCTGAGCCGTGCCCACCAGTCCCTCGGGCAGGAGCTGATCGAGAAGGGCCAGTTCGTCAGTGGGGCCGGACTGGCGGACCCGATCACGACGCGGACCGTGCAGGTGCACGACGAGACCATGAGCGTCACGGACGGCCCGTACGCCGAGGCGAAGGAACACCTGGCCGGGTTCTACCTGATCGAGTGCGACGACGTCGACCAGGCGATCGCGTACGCGGCGCGGATGCCGGACGCCGAGTACGTGGCCGTGGAGGTACGGCCGGTGATGGACATGTCCGGGCTGGAAATGTGAGCAACTTCGAGCTGCTGCTGCGGGAACAGGCGCCGCAGGTGCTGAGCGCGCTGGTCCGGCACTACGGGCACTTCGACCTGGCCGAGGAAGCGGTCCAGGAGGCACTGCTGGCGGCTTCGCAGCAGTGGCCGGGCGAAGGCGTGCCGGACAACCCGCGTGGCTGGCTGATCCGGGTCGGGTCGCGGCGGCTCACTGACCTGCTCCGGAGCGAGTCGGCCCGGCGGCGTCGTGAGGAGAATGCGGCTCAGTTGGCCGCACCGGAGGAGTTCGTCACCGCCGGTCCGGAGATCGACGATCTGGCCGGCCGCGACGACACGTTGACGCTGCTGTTCCTCTGCTGCCATCCAGCACTGTCTCCGGCGTCGCAGATCGCGCTGACGCTCCGTGCGGTCGGTGGTCTCACCACCGCACAGATCGCCGCCGCGTTCTTGGTGCCGGAGGCAACGATGGCGCAGCGGATCAGCCGGGCCAAGCGGAGCATCAAGCAGGCCGGTAGTACGTTCGAGCTGCCGCCGGAGACCGAGCGGGACGTACGGATGGGTGCCGTACTGCATGTCCTCTACCTGATCTTCAACGAGGGCTACACGGCCTCATCGGGTACGTCGCTGCACAGTGCGGAGCTCACCACCGAGGCGATCCGCCTCGTACGCGGCGTACGCAAGCTGCTGCCTGATGACGGTGAGGTGGCCGGGCTGTTGGCGCTGATGCTGCTCACCGATGCGCGGCGTCCGGCGCGTACTGGTGCTGATGGCGCACTGATCCCACTGGCCGAGCAGGACCGGTCGAAGTGGGACCGGGACGCCATTGTCGAAGGTGATGCCCTGGTGATGGATGCACTCGCCCGTACGCAGCTGGGGCCGTACCAGGTGCAGGCGGCGATCGCTGCAGTGCATGACACGGCAGAGCGAGCTGACGACACGGACTGGCGACAAATCGTTGCGCTGTACGACGTACTGGCGCATCTGGTCGACAACCCGATGGTGAAGCTCAACCACGCGGTAGCGGTCGCTATGGCCGATGGACCGAAGGAGGGGCTCGCTGTACTGGAGCCACTTGAGTCGGACGACCGGCTGACCAGTAACCACCGGCTGGACGCTGTACGGGCGCATCTGCTCGAAATGTCCGGTGACATCGCTGGTGCCCGGGAGAGCTACCTGCTGGCGTCCCGGCGGACGACCAGTGTGCCGGAGCGGAACTACCTGCAGTCAAAGGCAGACAGACTGACCTGAGGTCGCGTCGGACCGCTGAATGTGTCAGGTTGGACATGTGGACCTCACCAGGGCGTCGCTGCTCCGAGAGATGTTGACCGGTACCGAGCTGGGCAGCCGGACCACGGAGTTCGGGTACTCGCTGCGGCGGTTCACGACCAGACGTAGCGGACTGATGCTGTTCGGGCCGGTGGACGACGAGCCGTGGCACCTGACTGCCCACCTGGACGACGAGCTGCACCGGGCCGGCATCGAGGACATGCGGCCGTCGCTCGTGCGCTGGGCGCCGCCACCGGACGCACCGCCGCATCTGGCGATCGGTCTGGACCGGCTGCGCGACTCAGGTCGTGGTGAGTCGTTGCTGGTGGTCGCCGAGGACAATCCGGCTCCTCCGTTGCTGGAGCGGATCAGTGACGTACGGCGGCGCGGTACGACGATTTTCAGCATCGGAAACGGTGACTCGGAGCTGACGTCACTCAGCCATGAGGCGCTCGTACCGGAGGTGTTGGTGCCGGATGGGTTCGGTTGGACGAGCAGACAGGTCGAGTACGACCATGACGAGCCGCAGTCCGCGCTGACGGAGGTGGAGACGCAGACAACCGAGGGGTTCGAGATGACGCAGCACCTGGTCAGCCTGGCCGCCGCGGACGAGGAAGCAGGCCGCGCCGGCTGGCGCCGCCGCCTCCGCACCGCCATCGAACGCCTAAGCGGCGAACCCGCCTAACCAACCAGTCGGGTCCAAGGGCAGCCGACCTCAACGAGCCAGCCGGTGAGTCATGCAGGTCCAGCCAGTCGGTCAGGGTAGGTAGAGAGCTGCTAGTCGGGGCAGGTGGGTCTGCAGGTCGTCGGCGTCGTCGAAGTCGATCTCCGCTCCCGCCGGCACGTCCGGTGTGTCCGGCGCCTCCGCGTCGACCGCCTTCCAGTACGTCACCGCGTCCCCCGTCACGTTCTTGTACGCGTGACTCCCGACGTGCAACACACCTTCCCCGTCGAACCCCTCGAAACCTTCCGGCCGGTCCTCGTCGACCACGTCGGCCAGCGAGTCCGGCTCGGCCAGCGCGGCCTCCCACACCTCTCGCCCTTGCGCCACCAGCCACCCCCGGAACGAGTCGAACCCGTCCTCGGTGGCCCCGGAGTTCACCAGGTACGCCGCCGCCCACAGATCCCACCGGTACGACTCGACCTGCAGCCGCGCCAGCTCGACCCCGAACGCCACGATCTCCTCGGTCCGCGCCGCACCCAGCACCTTGATCAACCCGTCGGCGACCCCATCCGGATCAGCCACGGTGTCATCCACCGAGGCCCGCGCATCCTCGACCAGACCCCAGAACCTGTCCCTGTCCACCCCCAAACCATCTCACCGAGCAGGCGGGCATCACCAGACTTCGTCGAGCTGCTGCTGCTGGGTGGGGGTGAGTTTGAGGCGGGTGCCGGTGAGGGCGGTGGTGAGGTATTCGGGGGTGCTGATGCCGACGATCGGGGTGATCGCGGGGGTGCCGCCGGTGAGCCAGGCCAGGACCAGTTCGGAGCGGGTGACGTTCAGGGTCTCGGCCAGGGTGGTCAGGACCTCCAGGCGGCGGGTGGTGCCGGGGTGGTCGAATGCCTGGTGGATCGGGCGGTCGGCGCGGTTCTCGTAGGCGCCGGCGATCAGCGGGCTGTACGCGAACAGCTGCTGCTCCGGGTTGGTTTCGGCGTAGTCCAGGACCTCGTCGGTGATCCAGCCGAAGCGGTGGTCGTGGACGTGGCCGCGGACCATCGGACGGGGCTGCAGGTACGAGTAGCGGAGCTGTAGCGCGGTCGGGCCGGTGACGCCGAGCTCGGCGGCGATGCCGCGCATCCGCTCGGCGCGCCAGAGCGGGAAGTTGGACAGGCCGATGCGGCCGATGGTGCCGGCGGCGGCGTGCTTGCCGAAGGCGGTCGCGGTCTCTTCCTGCGGAGTGGATCGGTCGTCGCGGTGCGCCCAGTACAGGTCGATGTGGTCGACGCCGAGGCGGCGCAGCGAGGTTTCGAGCGCACTGTCGATCGCCTTGGCACCAAGGCCTTCCGCGTGCTCCGGGTAGCTGCCCGGCCAGAGCGGTTCGCAGCCGACCTTGGTCGCCAGCTTCACCCGGTCGCGTACGCCGGGGCGCTGCGCGAACCAGCGCCCCAGCAACTCCTCACTCTGTCCACCATGTCCACTCGGGTGCTGCCAGAACGCGTAGCAGTTCGCCGTGTCGATCCATTCACCGCCGGCGTCCACATACGCGTCCAGTAGCCGGAACGAGGTCTCTTCGTCGATCCGGGTTCCGTACTCCATCGCGCCCAGCGCAAGATTCACCATGCGCCAGATCAAACAACCTGGAGCGCGCTCTAGGTCAAGTCGGCCGCGAACTCACGCAGTACCGGCGCGAAGGTGGTCGGCTCGGCGCTGTGGTTCTCACCGGCGATGGACTTCAGCGTCGCGGTCGGAAGGTGCGCGGCGACGGCGGCCGCGCCGGCGGCGAGCACCGGCCAGGTCTTGTCGCCGTGCAGGACCAGGACCGGCACCTTCACGGCGGCCCAGCGGTCGGCGGGCAGCGGGTTGCCGGACATCGTCGTGCCCATGATCCGCCCGTCGTACGAGATCGTGTGCGCGACCTCTTCGGTCGGCGCCCAGTACGGCGTCTGCTTCATCCCGGCCACTGCCTCCGCGGGCATGCCGACGGCAGCCGTCATGAACAGCTCCGCCGCCTTGTCCCGGCGGCCTTCGGCGACGAAACGGTCGAGCTGCTCGACATAGTCAGCGGGCAGCGGCGGCCGGCTGTCATCGACGATCACCGGCGGCTCGAACAGCACCAGGCCGGCGATCGGAAGGCCCGCGGCCGCCGCGTCCAGCGCGAGCAGGCTGCCGGACGACTCGCCGACCAGAATGGCCGGTTGGCCGGCGTCCTCGATCAGGGCGGCCAGGTCCTCGATCTCGCGCTCGATCGCGTACGGCGTGGTGTCCGTGCTCTCGCCACGCCCGCGCCGGTCGTACACGGTGGTCCGGAAATCGTCGCTCAGCAGCTTGCCGATCTCGGCGTTCAGCGGGTTCACGGCCCGGTGCGCGGTGGCGCCGTCGATCAGGATCAGCGGTCGGCCACTGCCGTACGCGTCGAAGGCGATCGTGGTGCCGTCGGCCGATGTCACGGTGCTCATTGCTCATTCTCCTCGTCTGCGGAAACTGGACCGTACAGTACCCGTCGCAGAACTGGACTGTCTAGTATGATTTCGGTGAACCCCACGCCCAAGGAGGACCCGTGCAGGATGTCGAGACCGAGGGCCGGACGCCGCGCAAACGCCGCGCGATCCTGGCCGCCGCCACCGAAGTCTTTCTCCAGCACGGCTACCTGGGCGCCAGCATGGACGAGGTCGCGGCGCGGGCCGGCGTGTCCAAGCAGACCGTCTACAAGCAGTTCGAGAACAAGGAGCGGCTGTTCGCGGAGATCGTTGGCGGGACCAGCGATCAACTCATGGACGGGTTGCAGCAGGCGTACAACGAGACGCTCGACGGTGCCGCGGACGCGCGCGAAGCCCTGCGTGCGTTGGCGTACCGGCTGCTGCAGAGCCTGACCGCCGGCAACGTGCTGCAGCTACGGCGGCTCGTGATCGCGGAGGCGGACCGGTTCCCGGAGGTGTGCGGCGCCTGGTTCACCAACGGCTTCGAGCAGTCTCTCGACGCGCTCGGCGCGGCGCTGACGCGACTCACCGCGCGCGGTCTGCTCCGGGAGCTCGACGACCCGACGCTGGCGGCGTACCAGTTCGCCGGCCTGGTGATGTACAAGCCGATGAACCGCGCGATGTTCGCGGGCACCCGCCAACGCCCGGACGCCGGTGAGCTGGAGAAGCTGGCCGACCAAGCAGCCAATGTCTTCCTGGCCGCGTACGGCTCAGAGCGTCCCGCGAGTTGACGTCCGGACCACCAGCTCGGGCGTGAACGTGACGCGCTGGTGCTCGTGGTCCGGGTTCGAGGACTCGTCGAGCAGCAACTCGGCGGCGGTCCGGCCGAGCAGCTGGCGCGGCTGGCGTACGGAGGTCAGCGGTACGGCGGCCGCCTCCGCGAACTCGATGTCGTCGTACCCGACGATGGCCAGGTCCTCCGGAACCCGCAGCCCGAGACTCACGCACTGCTGCAGCAGGCCCAGCGCCAGCAGGTCGTTCGCGCAGAACGCGGCGGTCGGCCGGCGATCCGCCGGCAGTCCGGCAAGCCGTTGCCCTGCGCCCCTGCCTTCGGCGACGGTGAGCGCGCCGGTGGTGAGCTCGATCAGATCCGTCGCGGGCCGCCCGGCCGTACGCAGTGCCTGCCGCGCGCCGTCGCGCCGGTCGACGATCTGACCGAGCGTACTCGGCCCGCCGACGTACGCGATCCGTTCATGGCCGAGCTCGAGCAGATGCGAGATCGCCAGTTCGCCACCGAGTACGTCGTTCACCGCGACCGAGCAGTGTTCCGACTCGTCGAGCGCACGGTCGACGACCACGATCGGCGTACCGCGCGAAGGCAACTTGCGCAGCCGGGACGAGTTCTGGTCGATCGGCGTGATCAGGACGCCCTGCACGCGCTGTTGTTCGAGCAGATCCAGGTACGCCGCTTCGCGATCCGCGTCCTCACTGCTGTTGCACAGGAACACCGAAAGCCCGGCCGCCTGCGCCGCCTCCTCGACGCCTTTCGCGACGTCGGTGAAGAACGGGTTCCCGGCATCGAGCATCAGGTACGCGAGGATGCGGCTGGAGCCGGCCCGGAGTTGCCGGGCGGATTCGTTCCGGACGAAACCGAGGGAGGCCATCGCGGCCTCGACCTTCGCCCGGGTCAGCGGGCTGACCACCTCGGGCCGGTTCAGTACGTTCGACACGGTCCCGAGTGAGACGCCGGCCGCGGCGGCCACTGCCTTCACGCCGGCCGCGTGCGGTTTCGGCGCCCGCCGCCGGATCCGCTCGGGCCGGGTCTCGGCGTCGTCCATCCGTCCGCACCTCCGCCGTGCTTGAAACGTGTTAGCGGCCGCAGAATACCCGCTGAACCCGGATTTTCCGCCGCGCCGGTCCGGGATCGGCCGCGAAAGGTGGGCAAGGTCTTGACGGCCCGCCGGTCCCGCGCTTAGCTTTCTGGGACGCTCTTGAAACCTTTCAGCCCAGCTACCAGCCCTACCGCCCGAGGTACCAAGGTGACGCCGTGAATCGTTATTGCTTCTGTCTGCAGGTCCGGACCGACCGGATGGCCGAGTACGTCGAGCGGCACCGGGACGTCTGGCCGGACATGCAGGCGGCGCTGCGCGACTCCGGCTGGCACAACTACTCGTTGTTCCTCCGGGATGACGGCCTGCTGATCGGGTACGTCGAGGCGGACGACCTCGACGCGGCGCAGCGGGCGATGGCGGCGACCGAGGTGAACGCCCGCTGGCAGGCGCGGATGGCGGAGTTCTTCACTGGAATCGACGGCCGCCCGCCGGACGAGTCGTTCCTGCTCCTGCCCGAAATCTTCCACCTGAACCCGAACGACCTGGCCCCGCAACCGGCGGCCCCGAACCACCTAGCAGAGGACTGAACCATGCCGACCGAAGCCGTCAAGGCCGCCCTGGGCCGTCAGGAGGTCGAGCTCCCCTCGTGGGCGTTCGGGAACTCCGGCACCCGGTTCAAGGTGTTCTCCCAGCCCGGTGTGCCGCGGTCGCCGGAGGAGAAGATCGCCGACGCGGCCGTCGTGCACAAGTACACCGGGGTGGCGCCGAGCGTGGCGCTGCACATCCCGTGGGACAAGGTCGACGATTACGCGGCGCTCTCGGCGTACGCCAAGGAGCAGGGCGTCCGCCTGGGCGCGATCAACAGCAACGTGTTCCAGGACGACGACTACAAGCTCGGCAGCGTCACGAACCCGGACCCGGCGATCCGCCGGAAGGCGACCGACCACCTGCTCGAGTGCGTCGACATCATGGACGCGACCGGCTCCCGGGACCTGAAGCTGTGGTTCTCCGACGGCACCAACTACCCGGGTCAGGACGACATCCAGGACCGGCAGGACCGGCTGGCGACCGCGCTGAAGGAGGTGTACGACCGGCTCGGCGACGACCAGCGGATGCTGCTCGAGTACAAGCTGTTCGAGCCGGCCTTCTACACCACCGACGTGCCGGACTGGGGTACGTCGTACGCGCACTGTCTCGAACTGGGGCCGAAGGCAACGGTCTGTATCGACACCGGGCACCACGCGCCGGGGACGAACATCGAGTTCATCGTCGCGTTCCTGCTCCGGGCCAAGAAGCTCGGCGCGTTCGACTTCAACAGCCGGTTCTACGCCGACGACGACCTGATGGTCGGCGCGGCCGATCCGTTCCAGTTGTTCCGGATCATGAACGAGATCGTCCGCGGTGACGCGCTCGACCCGGACCGCGGCATCGCGTTCATGCTCGACCAGTGCCACAACATCGAGGAGAAGATCCCGGCGATCATCCGCTCGGTGATGAACGTCCAGGAGGCGACCGCGAAGGCGCTGCTGGTCGACCGGGACGCGCTGCGTACGGCGCAGCAGAACGGCGACGTACTCGGTGCGAACGCGGCGCTGATGGACGCGTACAACACCGACGTCCGGCCGCTGCTGGTGGAACTGCGGGAATCGCAGGGCCTGGACGCCGACCCGATCGCCGCGTACCGGCGCAGTGGCTACTTCGAGCAGATCACCGAGGATCGCAAAGACGGTCAGCAGGCCGGATGGGGAGCATGAGAGTGAGCGACACCGCGGCCGAGCTCGTTGCGCGAAGCAACCGGCTTGGCGCCGATCCACGCAACACCAACTATGCCGGCGGCAACACGTCGGCGAAGGGTACGGCGACCGATCCGGTCACGCGGAAGCCCGTGGATCTGTTGTGGGTAAAGGGTTCCGGCGGCGATCTCGGTACGCTGACCGCCCAGGGCCTGGCCGTACTGCGGCTCGACCGGCTGAACTCGCTTGTCGACGTGTACCCCGGTGTCGATCGCGAAGACGAGATGGTTGCCGCGTTCGACTACTGCCTGCACGGCAAGGGCGGCGCGGCGCCGTCGATCGATACCGCGATGCACGGCCTGGTCGACGCGCCGCATGTCGACCACCTGCACCCGGACTCCGGTATCGCGCTGGCGACCGCCGCCGACGGCGAGAAGCTGACCGCCGAGTGCTTCGGCGACCGGGTGGTGTGGGTGCCGTGGCGGCGGCCCGGCTTCCAGCTCGGCCTGGACATCGCGGCGGTCAAGCGGGACAACCCGCAGGCGATCGGCTGCATCCTCGGCGGCCACGGCATCACCGCCTGGGGCGACACGTCCGAGGAGTGCGAGGCCAACTCGCTGGACATCATCCGTACCGCGGAACGCTTCCTGGCCGACCGTGGCATCGCCGAGCCGTTCGGCGCGGTGGTGGCAGGCTTCGAGGCACTGCCGGCGGACGAACGCCGCGCCCGGGCCGCCGCGCTCGCGCCGGTCATCCGTGGCCTCGCGTCGACCGACAAGCCGCAGGTCGGCCACTTCACCGACTCCGACGTCGTGCTCGAGTTCACCGCGCGCGAGAAGCTGGCCGAGCTGGCCGCGCTCGGTACGTCGTGTCCGGATCACTTCCTCCGCACCAAGGTGCGCCCGCTCGTACTCGACCTGCCGCCGTCGGCGTCGGTGGAGGATGCGACGGCGCGGTTGCGCGAGCTGCACGCGGAGTACCGCGAGGCGTACGCGGCGTACTACGAACGGCACGCGGACGCGGACAGCCCGGCGATGCGCGGGGCGGACCCGGCGATCGTGCTCGTTCCGGGCGTGGGCATGTTCAGCTTCGGCAAGGACAAGCAGACAGCGCGGGTCGCGGGCGAGTTCTATGTGAACGCGATCAACGTGATGCGCGGTGCCGAGGCGGTGTCGACGTATGCGCCGATCGACGAGCGGGAGAAGTTCCGGATCGAGTACTGGGCGCTCGAAGAGGCGAAGCTGCAGCGGATGCCGAAGCCGAAACCGCTGGCCACGCGGGTTGCCTTCGTCACCGGTGGTGGCTCGGGGATCGGCAAGGCGATCGCGCAACGGCTCGCCGCCGAGGGCGCGTGTGTCGTCGTCGCCGACCTGGATCTGGCCGCGGCCGAGGCGGTCGCCAAGGAGATCGGGTCGACGGACGTGGCCGTCGCGGTCGGTGCGGACGTGTCGTCCGCCGAGGCGGTCGAGGCCGCGCTGCGGGAGGCCGTACTGGCGTTCGGTGGTGTGGATCTGATCGTCAACAACGCCGGCCTGTCGATCTCGAAGTCGTTGCTGGACACAACCGAACGCGACTGGGACCTGCAGCACGACGTGATGGCGAAGGGTTCGTTCCTGGTCTCGCGTGCCGCGGCGAAGGTGCTGATCGACCAGGGGATCGGCGGCGACATCGTCTACATCTCCAGCAAGAACGCGGTCTTCGCCGGCCCGAACAACGTCGCGTACGGCGCCGCGAAGGCGGACCAGGCGCATCAGGTCCGGCTGCTCGCCGCCGAGCTCGGCGAGTACGGGATCCGGGTCAACGGAGTGAACCCCGACGGCGTGGTTCGTGGTTCCGGGATCTTCGCGGGCGGCTGGGGTGCCAAGCGCGCCGCCGTGTACGGCGTACCGGAAGCGGAGCTCGGCGCGTACTACGCGCAGCGGACGCTCTTGAAGCGCGAGGTACTGCCGGAGAACGTCGCGGCAGCGGTGTTCGCGCTGACGGGTGGGGAGCTCACCCACACCACCGGTCTGCACGTGCCTGTCGACGCCGGCGTGGCTGCCGCCTTCCTGCGGTAGGAGCTGCGATGTGGAGCGCTGAACCGAGCCGTTCGGTGGACGGGCACGGCGCGCTGCCCTGGATCGAGCCGCGGAAGACGCGGATCGGTCTGGTAGCCGGTGGATTGGGCGCGTACTGGCCGCAGTTCCCGGAGCTGCTTCCGCAGCTGCAGGCGTCCGCGCGGAGGGTGTCCGAGCGGTTCGCGGCGCTCGACTGCGAGGTGGTGGACGTCGGGTTCATCTCCGACGCGCAGGAAGGTGCCGCGGCGGCGGAGAAGCTGCGGGTAGCCGATTGCGACCTGATCGTCGGCTTCCTGACCACGTACATGACGGCGTCGATGCTGGTTCCGGTGGCTCAGCGCAGCGGGGCGCCGGTGTTGTTGCTGAACCTGCAGCCGACCGAGGCGATGGATCACGCCACGTTCGACACCGGCGCCTGGCTGGCGTACTGCGGCGCGTGCCCGCTGCCCGAGATGGCGAACGCGTTCGAGCGCTGCGGAATCGACTTCCGGTCCGTGTCCGGGTACCTGGAGGACGAGCGGGCCTGGACGCGGATCGACCGCTGGATTCGGGCCGCGGGCGTACGGGCGGCACTGCGGCACGGGCGGCACGGCCTGCTCGGGCATCTGTACCCGGGCATGATGGACGTGGTCACCGATCCGACGCTGGTGTCCGCGCAGCTGGGCGGCCATGTCGAGATCCTGGAGATCGACGACCTGCGGGTTCGGGTCGAGCAGGTCACCGACGCCGAGACCGACGCGCGGATGAAGCTGGCCCGGGCGATCTTCACTCTCGACGACTCGGTCAAGGACGAGGACTTCCGTTGGGGCGCCACCGTATCGGTCGCGCTGGACCGGCTGGTCGAGGACTTTTCCCTTGATTCATTGGCCTACTACCACTGTGGGCTTGATGGTGAGACCCACGAACGAGTAGCGGCCGGGATGATCCTCGGCGCATCGTTGCTGACGGCAAGGGGTGTTCCGGCGGCCGGTGAGTACGAGTTGCGTACGTCGCTGGCGATGCTGGTGATGGACAAGCTCGGCGCGGGCGGTTCGTTCACCGAGCTGCAGGCGCTGAACTTCACCGACAACGTGGTCGAGATGGGGCATGACGGGCCGGCGCATCTGGCGATCTCGGCGCGGAAGCCGTTGCTGCGTGGGCTCGGTGTGTACCACGGCAAGCGTGGGTGGGGCGTTTCGGTCGAGTTCGACGTACGGCAAGGCCCGGTGACGCTGTGCGGTTTGGGGCAGCGGCGGGACGGGTCGTTCAAGCTGATCGCGTCCGAGGGGACGGTTGTGCCCGGGCCGCTGTTGCGGATCGGGAACACGACGTCACGGGTGGACTTCGGGTGCGATCCGGGCGAGTGGACGGACGCGTGGTCCGCCTCCGGCGTCGCGCATCACTGGGCACTCGGTACGGGGCACCGCGCCGCCGATCTGGCCGCGGTGGCCGAGCTGCTGAAGCTGGATCTGACGGTGGTCGCGCCGTGAAGCGGGTCGCCGCGGTTGACCTGGGTGCCTCCAGCGGCCGGGTCATGCTCGGCGAAGTCGGCCCGGACGTGCTGCGGTTGAGCGAGCTGAACCGCTTCTGGAACGGTCCGGTCCGGGCCAACGGCACCTTGTACTGGGACGTGCTGCAGCTGTACCGCTCCGTCCTGGACGGACTGCACTTGGCCGGTGCCGTCGACAGCATTGGGATCGACTCGTGGGCGGTCGACTACGGGCTGCTCGACAAGTCCGGGCGGCTGCTGGGTAACCCCATTCACTATCGCGACGCCCGTACCGAAGGTGTGATGGAGCGGGTACTGGCGACGATCCCGGCGGCCGACCTGTACGGCGTGACGGGTCTGCAGCAGTTGCCGTTCAACACGATCTACCAACTTGCAGCGGAGGAGTTGCCGGCCGACGCTGCCACGTTGCTGATGATCCCGGACCTGCTCGCGTACTGGCTGACCGGGGCGATCGGGGTGGAGCGGACGAACGCGTCCACCACTCAGTTGTACGACGTGCGGACCCGCGAGTGGAGTGACGAGCTGATCTCCCGGGTTGGCGTTCCGCGGCAGCTCTTTCCCGCGCTGCATGAGCCCGGCGACGTTGTCGGCCGGGTGGTTGACAACGCTTTGCCGGAAGGCGTACCGGTGGTTGCCGTCGGCACGCATGACACGGCATCTGCTGTGGTCGCGGTACCTGCGGCCGGCGAGCGGTTCGCGTACATCTCCTCGGGGACCTGGTCGCTCGTCGGGCTTGAACTCGACGCGCCGGTGCTGACCGAAGCGGCGCGGGCCGCCAACTTCACCAACGAAGGCGGCGTCGACGGCCGCATCCGCTTCCTGCGGAACGTGATGGGCTTGTGGATTCTCCAGGAATGCCAGCGGATCTGGGCCGACGACGATCTGGACGGGCTGCTGCGGGACGCTGCCGGCGCGCCACCGTTCGCCGTACTGATCGATCCGGACGCCCCCGAATTCCTTGCTCCGGGCAACATGCCGGGCCGGATCGACGAGCATTGCCGGCGCACCGGCCAGGAGCCGCCGCGATCCCGCGCGGCCGTGGTGCGATGCATCCTGGAGAGCCTCGCGCTCGCGTACCGGCGGACGTTGCGGTCGGCGCGGGCGATCGCCGGGCGGGACGTCGACGTACTGCACGTGATCGGCGGTGGTTCGCGGAACGAACTGCTCTGCCAGCTGACCGCCGACGCCACCGGACTGCCCGTACTGGCCGGGCCGGTCGAGGCCTCCGCGCTGGGCAACGTCCTGGTGCAGGCTCGCGCCCTCGGCGAGCTCCTGCCGGACCTGGACGCGATGCGCGCCCTGGTCCGGTCCACACATCGCCTGCGGCAGTACCAGCCGCAGGGCAAACCGGCCGACTGGGACGCCGCCGAGTCCCGGATGTTCGGAACTAGGTGATCCGCATGACCGTCCTCCCCCAAGAACTCCGCCCCCACGACACCCACCCTCAGGACACCCGGCCCCAGGACGCCCGCCCGCACGACGCCCGGTCGTATGACGCGCGGCCCCAGGAGCTGCGGCCGCAGGATGTCCGGCCGTACGACGCGCGGGCGCAGGAGCTCAGGTCGCAGGCGCGGCGGGTGGCGCCGCGCGAGATCAGTCACGACGACCTCCAGCTGCTCCGGCTGCTCGCCACCGGCCTCCCCGTCGACGGCGTCGCCCGCCGGCTCGACCTGTCCGAACGTACCGTCCGTCGCCGCACCCGCCTGATCTGTGACCGCCTCGGCTTCAGCACCGCGATAGAAGCAATCGTCTGGGCAGCCCGCCGAGGCCTGGTCTGACCCGATCCGGTCCGAGCGGAGCCTGTCCGAGCCGACCCGCCCCCCGAGCCGACCCCCCCCGAGCCCACCCGAGCCGGTCCGAGCCCACCCGAGCCCACCCGAGCCGGTCCGAGCGGTGCTGGTATGAGCGGGGCCGGTGTTGAGTGGGCGTTAGGTGGTGGCTGGTGCGGGTACCGGTGTGTTCTGGTCGTCGAGTGGAGGAGGACCGATGAACGCAATGACCATTGTCTGGATCGTGGTCGCGGTTGCCGTGCTGGTGATTCTGGTCGCGCTGATCGCCGGCGCGGTGTCGCGTGGGTCGCGTCGCCGGGCGGAGCGTGACCGGCAGCAGGCGTACGAGCACGAGCAGCAAGCGCGGGCCAGTGCGACTCAGGCCGAGAAGCAGCAGGCGACCGCCGACGAGGTCGACGCCCGGGCCCGGAAGGCGCAGGCGATCGCCGACGAGAAGGCAGCCGAGGCCCGCCGCCTGAACGCGGGCGCGACCGAACGCCACGAAGCCGCAGAACAAGCCCGTACCGAAGCAGCAGAACACCACGACCAAGCCCAAAACCTCTGGCCCGACAACACCGAGCAGCCTGTTGCATCGGACTGGGACGACGGGAGTCACCCGCAGGATCCGCGGCATCCGAAGCACTCTAGGCGCTCGAGGCACTGATCCTTTGGTTCAGATCAGGTAGCGGAACTCGGGGGAGTTGGGGTCGATGCGTTCGATGTCCAGCGGGGCGGCCTCCATCCGGGCGAGTAGACCCGGGAGGTCGTCCCGGCCGGAGATCTCCACGCCGACCAGGGCGACCCCGGTCTCCCGGTTGTTCCGTTTCACGTACTCGAACAACGTGATGTCATCGTCCGGACCGAGCACCCCGTCCAGGAACGTACGAAGCGCGCCCGGCTCCTGTGGGAACGTCACCAGGAAGTAGTGCTTCAGCCCTTCGTACACAAGTGAACGTTCGAGGATCTCCCCGTACCGGCTGACGTCGTTGTTGCCGCCCGACAGCAGACAGACGACCGTCTCACCGGGACGTACGACAAGACCATTGCCCAAGGCACTTGTCGACAAAGCGCCCGCGGGCTCGGCGATCAGCCCGTCGATCTGGTACAGCTCCAGCATCTCGGAGCACACCAGCCCTTCGGGTACGGACATCAGCTCCACCCCGGCCTGCGAGACCAACGGCAGCGTCGCCGCGCCGACCCGTCGCACTGCCGCGCCATCGACGAAGCTGTCCAGCTGCGGCAGCGTCACCGGCTCGCCGGCCGCCAGCGCCGCCGCCATGCTCGCCGCTCCACCCGGCTCGACGCCCACGATGCGTACGCCCGGATGCCGCTCCCGGATCCACGTCGCAACCCCGGCCACCAGCCCGCCACCGCCGACCGGCACCACCAGTACGTCAGGCGCCTGCCCGAGCTGCTCGACCAGCTCGACCGCCACGGTCCCCTGGCCGGCCACGGTTCTCGGGTCGTCGAACGCCGGCACCATCGTCGCGCCGGTCGCCGCGCCTTCGGCCAGCGCCGCGGCGGCCGCGTCGTCGTACGTGTCGCCGGTGACGATCACCTTGATCTGCTTGCCACCGAGCGCCGCGATCCGATCGCGTTTCTGCCGTGGCGTGGTTCGCGGGACGTACACCTTGCCCTGTACGCCGAGGATGTGGCACGAGTACGCCAGCCCCTGCCCGTGGTTGCCGGCGCTCGCACAGACCACGCCGGCCGCCTTCGCCGCGTCGTCGAGCTGCGCGATCAGGTTGTACGCGCCGCGCAGCTTGTACGAACGGCCGATCTGCAGGTCCTCGCGTTTCAGCCAGACCTCCGCGCCGGTGCGCTCGGACAGCCGGAGGTTGCGCTGCAGTGGCGTACGGACAGCGACGCCGTCCAACCGCTGGACCGCCGCCTCGATCAGACCAGCGTCAACTGATTCGCCCACGTCATCAGGGGTCGATCGAGCGACTGAACTACTGCCCTGCATGGTCTTCCTTCCCGTGCATTTGCACGATTTTCCCCGATTCGCTCGCTGCACAAGACGATCCACGTCCACAGTCCGGACGAGCGGACAATGTTGCGTATCAGACTCTTGCACCAGGCGTGAAAGGGCTCTTCACTGGGCAGTCTAGTTTTCATACGCTCACTCGGTGTAACGACCAGGCCCCTGGATCGGATGAGCCGGGTAAAGCGGTCAGTGAGACTGGAGGGCACAGATGGAACTGATTCCGTTCAGTCTGTGGGGAGACGCCCTGTGGTGTGGTCAGGAGGTCGTGCGGGAGGCCCCGCACGAGCAGGCGATCCGAAGCCTGTTCCCGGACCCCATCCCGGCGCGTGGCGCAGATCTGGACACCGAGGCGGACCTCGTCCCGGAATCGCACAACCGTTTCGATCCCCGGTCGGTCGCCGTCCGGGTGCAAGGAAGGGTGGTCGGCTACCTGCCGCGGGACGACGCGCACCGGTACCACCCGGTGCTGTCGGAGTTGGTGGCGCAGGGCCTGCAACCGCGGGTGCCCTGCCACTTGTGGGTGAGTGAATGGGAGCCGGCGGACTGGGAGCACAAGGGCAACCAGGGCACCGAGTTCCATGCCAGCGTGGCGGTCGCGCTCGGGCAGCCGCACATGCTGGTACCGGTGAACCTGCCCCCGCCAGGCAGCTATCACCTGCTGCCGCCCGGCAGCGGCATCGTGGTGCCGGGCAGCGAGGTACATCCGGACGTGCTGGCACCGTTCTTCCGGGTGGAAGGCGAGTGCTGGGCGTACGCCACCATGCACGCGATCGAGGAAGAGGACGGTATCCAGGACCGGCACCGGATCGTGGTCGAGGTCCGGCTGGACGACGACCCGGTCGGCCGGCTCAGTCCGCGGCTGAGCGCCGAGTTCCTGCCGGCCATCCACTACCTCGCCGACATGCGTGCCGAGACCGCAGCCCGCGTCGCCGTCCGCGGCGACCGTTCCGCATCGGAGGTGATCCTCTACGCGGCGCGGAGTCACGACCTGCCGGCTACCTGGCCGGACGGCCTGACCCGCTCCCCAGTCGCGTCCCCACAATGGCACTACTGGGCCACCAAAGAGGCCAACTAGGCGGCTGCGCAGTACTGACCGGATTGTCGGGGGCCTCACTGGCCGGTACTGCGGAGCTACTTCAACAAGTCACCGAACGCGGCCGCGTTCCGCTCGCACCAATCGCCGAAGGTGCTCGGGGCGCGGCCGATCAGCTCGCGTACGTCGTCCGTACGCAACCCGGTCGTGTCGGCGCGCATCCGCGTCAGCCCTTCGACGATCGCGGCCGCGAGCTCGGGCGAGGCGCCGTCGGGGTAGCGGAACCGGACCGCCTCCTCGGGGGTCGCGATCGGGCGTACGTCGAGCGTGCGGCCGATCGCCGCGCCGAGAATCGCGACCTGCTCGGCCAGCGTCGACGCGTCCGGACCGGTCAGTGTGTACTGCTGGTTCTCGTGGCCGTCCTCGGTGAGTACGACCGCCGCGGCGGCCGCGATGTCGGCCGGGTCGATCGGCGCGGCGCGGCCCGGGCCGATCGGATCGAGGACGTACCCGCCGGACCGGATCGTCGGCAGCCAGTCGAAGGCGTTCGTCATGAAACCGGTCGGCCGGAGGAACGTCGGCGCTGGTCCGGCCGCCGCGATCAGTTGTTCCCGGGCGTGATGCCAACGGCCCATCGCCGGAACCGGATCGCCGAGCACGGCGTACGAGGAGAGGTAGACGATGCGGCGTACGCCGGCTGTGCGCGCGGCTGACACGAAATTGCCGGTGTGTTCGAGACCGGTGCCGGGGACGAGCAGGAACACGGTGCCGACGCCGCGCAGGTCGAGTGGGCCGTCGAGATCCCCGATCAGCTGCTCGGCGGGCAGGTCGTCGCGCGGGCTCCGGACCAGGGCACGGAACTTCGCGCCGCGCTGGTTGAGCTCGTCGACGAGGAAGCGGCCGCGCCCTGCAGGCGCCGGTCGAGGACGAACGCCGGCAACTCGAGGACCGGATCACCGCCACGCTGACCAAAACCGAACGGGCCCAACTGCTGAAGGCACTGACGAAGATCCAGCAGGCGTTACAGGACGAGGCGTGACGTACTTTGGTCGTATGGCGAATGTGGTCGAGTGCCCGACCTGCGGACGGCCCGGCGTTCCAATTCTGTACGGGTTGCCGACTTCGGTAGCGCGCGAAGCAGCCGCCGCGGGGAAAGTGCGGTTGTTCGGGTGCGTTGTACCGGCCGATCCAGATCAGTGGATTTGCCCTGAGTCGCACACTTGGCGCTCCGATGATGATGCTGTCCTGATTGCGGCCATTGACGCGGCGCTGGGGCGATAGGCGGCGGACGAAACACCGAGCCTGAGTTGGTCAACCCATGTGGTGCGGGGTTGTACGACGGACCAACAAGAGCGGATCGTCGGGGCTACATCCGGCAGATGCCTGCAACCGGCAGATGCCCGCACCCGGCGAATGCCCGACCTACGGTTGCCCACAACCGGCAGATGCCTGCGCCCGGCGATGGCCCGCACCCGCCGATGCCCCGTGAAGCCGAGTGGGCATTCGCTGGGTGTGGGCTCCGCCGCATGTGGGCATCCGCCGGGTGCAGGCATCCTGCCGGTTGCGGGCGTCTGCCGGGTGCGGCATCCGCCGGGTGTAGGTGGGTTGGCTCGGGTGGTGCGGGTTGGCGTGACCGCACGTCGGTTGGTGCGGCGGTAGCCGCTGAATCGCGCGATAGCGGTGGGGTGGGTGGGAGCGGGCGCGCAGCACGGCGACGAAGGAGCCGCGCGTAGTGGACGCGTGGGGGCGTACACCATCCATCACCACAGGCGACGGCGCGCGGGGGCGTACGCGCTCAGCTGTTGTCTTCGGGGGCGGTGCCGTCCCAGATGGTGTAGCCGTGGGCTGTGTTGAGGTGGTCTCGGAGGGTGGTTTCGAGTTCGGCGACCTGCTTGGGTGCCAGCCAGGAGATCGGGAGCAGGATCGGGTGGCCGGGTTGTTTGGTGCGGAGGACGATTGCCTCGCCGTGGGTGGTTTGGACCCGGCCGGCTTCGGTGATGTCGGTCCAGGGCGTACGGAGGCCGCGTACCTCGATGTCGTTGTCCCGCAGCCGCGCGACCTTCGGCGGGCGGGCCAGGACCCACAGGCCGGCGAGCGCGATCAGGCCGCCGAGGGTGACGAACACCGACACCGCGACCCCCGGCAGGCCGAACGCCCAGAGCAGTGCCGCCACGCCGAGAATGATCAGCCCGGCGGCCAGGATCCCGAGGAATCGCCCCGCCCGCATCCGGTACGTCGTCCGCATCGCCCCAGGATCTCATCCGCCCGGGGGCGACCGATCAGGTGATCGGCCGGTTGCCTGCCCGGGCGTCCGGTTCCGGCCGATCGCCCCGCCGGATGGAGGTGTTCGCGCTCGGTCCAGGCGGGGCGTTTCGTCGGTCAGAACGCGTCGGTACTGGACGTGGTCGCGTTCCCGAACAGTGTTTTGGTCAGGCTGATCCGCCAGTTGTACGACCCGTCCAGCCGCTTGTCGAACTTCGAGTACGAGCAGTTCTCGGTGAACTGATGCACCTTGTCGTCCCAGTTCGACCCGGACTTGAAGTACACGTAGTAATCGCCGCGAATCCCGTTCAGCGTCACGGTTTTGTTGCCACGGACATAGATCGAGGCTTGCGGCTTCTTCGGCACGCTGTTGGTGACGACGATCACCGCGTCCGACCCGGCGTTGGTGATCTGCAGCGAGCTCGCGCCGCGCGAACCGGACCGCTGGAACACGTCGCCGTTCTCGCCGCGCCCACCGATCACGGCCGGCGCCGTGGGTTTCGCCGGCACCGAAACGGTCCCGAACTTCACACCCTTGCCGATCGCCGTCTGCACGGCCTGCGCCAGCGTCGCGTACGCGGTCCGTACGCCGGCCTTCGCTTCGTACAACCGGACGGCAGGTGATTTCGGCGCCCCGCAACCGTTCCGGGTCGAACCGGCTTTGCCCAGGTTGGTGTTCACGCTGCCCGCGTACGAGTCGAACGCGTCGAGTACGGCCGGATGCGCGACCACCAGGCCGGACGGCGGCGTGATCTTCGACAGCTCGTCGCGTTCGAGCAGGATCGCCGTACCCAGCTGGGCGCGGGCCGCGTCGAAGGCCGCGACGGTCTGTGCGTTCATCACCCGCCCGACGGACGGTTTGAGTACCTTCTCCACGTTGGTCAGCGCGCGCTGGTACATCGGCACCGACAGCGCGGGCGTCGGCTTCGCCACCGGCGCCGGCGTGTTGCTCGAAGCGCTTGCCGGTGTCTCCGACGGCGTCTCCGATTGTGTCGGCGTACCCCCGGCCGCCGCCGCGTCGTCGCTCTTCGGATCGCCGCTGCAGCCTGCCACCGCGAGTACCGCCACCCCGACCACGACCACCAACGAACGCATCCCGGTCACCCCCAGATATGACTCATTTTCATTTTGAGCCAATCCTTCACCGCGAAAGGTTCAACCGGCCAGCCCCGTCTCAGCGGCTGTCCGGATCAGTTCCCGGTGCCGGTCTCGTTCGGGTTGTAGGCGCAGGCGTCGTTCAGGTTCTGCGCGGCGCCCGGCGTCGGGGTGGTCTTCGGCGTGGTCGGCTTCCGGGTGGTGGTCGGCTTCTTGGCCGGCTGGGTCGCCGGCGGCGTCTGCGCGGTGCCGGCCTTCGGCGCGATCGACTTCTGGATGATCTCCCGCATCGCCTCGTAGTCCGGGTTCTTGCCGGTCGGGAAGTTCTTGCTCTTGTTCAGGTCGATATTGGTGACCTTGGCGTTCTTCACCTTCAGGCCGAGCTGGAGGAACGCGCCGAGGATGTCCTGCGGAATGTCGGTGCGCAGCATCTCCTGGCTGGCCGCCGCGATCTCGTTGTACTTCGTGATCAGCGTCGCCGGGTTCACGCTGTTGACCAGCGCGTGGATCGTGCAGCGCTGCCGCTCCTGCCGCGACGGGTCACTCAGCCCGTACCGGCCGCGGGCGAACCACAGCGCGTGGTACCCGTCGAGCTTCTGGTTCGGTCCCGGCATGATGTAGCTGCTCGGCAGTTTGTGCCCGTTCGTTCCCGGGCCCTGACCGTAGTCGCCGCCGATCGGCACCTTGTAGTTCACGTTCACGGTGATCCCGCCGACCGCGTCGATGATCTCCTTGAAGCCGGCCAGGTTGACCTGCATGTAGTAGTCGATGTCCAGGCCGAGCGCGGCGCTGGCGGCCAGCTTGACCACGTCCGCGCCCTCGTTGTCGGTCTGGCCGAGGATGCCCGGATGCGCCTTCGGGACGTTGTCGTACATCGAGTCCAGGTAGTACTCCGGCTGCTCCCGGTTGCCCAGGTGCGGATCCCAGTACCCGTCCGGGTACACCTTGTGCAGTGGTGAATCCTCCGGGAACGGCATCCGCATCCAGTTCCGGCTGAGCGAGATCAGGGCGGTGTCACCGGTCTTGGTGTCGATACTCGCCACGATCACCGTGTCGGTCCGGACGCCGGTCCGGCCGACGCCGTCGTCGGCGCCGAGCAGCAGGATGTTCAGCCGCGGGATCTTCGCCCACGGGTCCTGCTTGTTCACCTTCGGCCGGGTCGCGCTCTTCGAGTTGCTCTCGGACTGGAAGACCCCGCCGATCAGGTTGCGCTGTGCCATCACGGACTGCGCGGCGACGGTGGTCGGGAGGGCGATCGCGAAACAGAGCACCCCGACGACCATCGAACCGGCCAGCCGGCTCGTGTACGTCATGCTCACCGGGCGGAGCAGCTTGTGCGAAGCGACCACCACCCAGATCCAGCAGGCCCCGAGTACGACCACCACCGCGGTCACGATCAGCAGTTGCTGAGGCGACACAATCAGGTTGAGTACCGAGTCGCGCTGCGTCAGGGCGACGAACCCACCGATCAGCAACAGGCCGATGCTGATCGTCAGGACGAACGCGCCGAGCTTCTTCCGGCCGCCCATCAGCAGCCCGGAGCCGGGAACCAGGGCGCTGACCAGCGTCAGGCCGATCGCCTTCGACGCGGTCCGCGCCCGGTGCGACCTGGCCCGGGATCGGCCGGCTCGAGGCGCCGCCCTCCGACCGGCTGCGCGAGTACTCCGCGACATGGGCTCCGTTTCCCTGATCGACGACGTGACGACCTCTCCATCGGCCGCGCGCAGCGGCCAACGGTACTTCAGACGCCCACGACATCCGGTTGGTTGTCATGATGCTGCCGACCCCCGTCGATGCCCGCCAGCGTACACAGCCACCGGCCGACACACCGAAAGTCCCACCCACACCACTCAGCGTGCCGCCCACCCCCAAACCCCACGACCTGCTATGCAACCCCACGGCCCGCCGCCGTGCCCGCCAGCCCGACCCCACCGCGCCCGGCCCGCGCGGCCGCCTGCTCACCCCGCTTGTTCGGCCTCACGTGCAGAACTGCTTCCGATTCCTGGCACGCCGTTTTTGGCAATCCCACGTCCGAACAGTTAGCCTTGGCCGTCGTCGTGTCCTCTTCGTGGGGACCGTCGGAGGAGGCGTCGCCTAGTCCGGTCGATGGCGCCCGCCTGCTAAGCGGGTTGAGGGTAATCCCCTCTCGCGGGTTCAAATCCCGCCGCCTCCGCGTCGGGGGTCCTGTGTCCGCGGAATGCGCGGGCCGGGGCCGCTCCGGCAACTTTCCAGGGGTGCAACCCCCGGACCCCGCCCGGAGGGGCTTCGCCCCCCGGACCCCCAGGTGGTGCCTGGCTGGGGTTGGCCTTTGGTTAGGTGTCTTGTGACTGTTTCGCCTTGGCGATCAGTTCGACTGTTCTTGGGGTCATCGGTTCGGGGGAGATGATCAGGTGCTGGACGCCTAGGTTCTGGTAGGCGGTGATGGCCTCGGGGAGGTCTTGTACCGCGAGTGACTGGCTGCTCGGATCGTGGACCGGCTGGTCCGGGTCGCGGACGATGATGCCGACCGTGGCAGCGACCGAGCCGGCTGGTTTGCCTGCGGTTTCGACGGCCTGGCGCAGCGTCCCCAGGCGTTCCTCGACGGTGGCGTTCGGCGCGCCGTACCAGGCGGTGTTCCAGCTGTCGGCCCACTGCGCGGTGAGCTGCATCATTCGTGGCCGGCGGCCTGCCACCAGGATCGGGATGCGATGCGGCGGCGCCGGATCCAGGTTCGCCTCCCGGACCGAGTAATAGGTGCCCTCGTACGTCACCGTCTCGCCGCGCACCAGCCGGGCAACGATCTCCAGCCACTCGGCGAACCGCCCGACCCGGTGATCGGTGGGCAGCCCGAACGTCTCGTACTCAGGATCGTGCCACCCGGCGCCGACACCCAGCGTCAGCCGCCCGCCGGACACCTCGTCCAGCGTCGCCGCCATTTTCGCGGTCAGCCCCGGGTCGCGGAACGACGCGCACAGCACCATGTTCCCCAGCTCGACCCGGCTGGTGACCGCGGCGAGCGCGCTGAGCAAGGTCCAGCTGTCGTGCATGCCGTACGTCTGCCCGGCCGGGTCGCGGTACAGGAAATGGTCCGCGAGCCACACCGAGTCCAGCCCGTTCTGCTCGGCCGCCTCCGCGACCGCGCGGACGTCCTGCCATCCCGGCATGCCTCCATGGGCACCGTCCCCGGCACCGAGCGGCAGCATCACACCGATCTTCATCGCGAGCTCCAAGGTCCTGCGCCACCGATCCGGTCGCCGGTGGTCGCATCCGGCCAACGTACGTTGGATGATGGGGCGATGAGGAGGCCGTACCCGGATCGGGTGGCGGCCGGGCGGGTTCTGGCCACGGAGCTCGGCCGGGTACCCGGATCCGTTCTGGTCCTCGGGCTCGCGCGCGGCGGCGTACCGGTCGCGGCCCCGGTGGCGGTCGCCCTGGGCGCCGAGCTCGACGTGCTGATCGTCCGCAAGCTCGGTCTGCCGGGTCAGCCGGAGCTGGCGATGGGCGCGGTCGCGGGCGTCGGCGACGCGCTGCAGGTCGTACGCAACGAGTCGATCGCGGAGCACGTCGCCCCGGACGTACTCGAGGAGGTACGCGCGGCGGAGGTCCGCGAGCTGCGGCGGCGTGAACACGCGTACCGGGGCGATCGCCCGCCGATCGACGTACGCGACCGGGTGGTCGTCCTGGTCGACGACGGGCTCGCGACCGGCGCGACGATGCGCGCCGCGGTGGAGGCGGTACGAAAGCAGCGGCCGGCCCGCGTGATCGTCGCCGTGCCGGTCGGCGCGGCGGATACCTGCCGGCGGTTGGAGCGGGTCGCGGACGAGGTGGTGTGCGCGTGGACGCCGCGGTACTTCAACGCGGTCGGCCAGGCGTACCGCGACTTCGCCCCGGTCACCGACGACGCGGTCCGCGCGGCGCTGGAAACCTGAGGCCTGGTACGCAGCGCGGCGCCCCGGTCGGTGGACCAGGGCGCCGCGCTTCCCGCCCGGCCGTCGGCTTCCGAAACGACGACCGGAGTTCGTCAGCCCAAGCGGGCCTTGGTTCGTCAGCCCAAGCGGGCCTTCAGGTTGTCCAGCTCGACCTTCAGCTCGGTCGGTACGGTGTCGCCGAGCTTCTCGAACCACTCCTCGATCAGCGGAATCTCGGCCTTCCACTCCTCGGCGTCGACGTCCAGCGCGATCGCCAGGTCCTGACCGGTCAGGTCGAGTCCGGTGACGTCGAGCGCGTCCGGCGCCGGCACCCGGCCGATCGGCGTCTCGACCGCGTCCGCCTGACCCTCGATCCGCTCGATCACCCACTTCAGTACGCGGCTGTTCTCGCCGAAGCCCGGCCAGACGAACTTGCCTGCTTCGTCCTTGCGGAACCAGTTCACGTAGAAGATCTTCGGTAGCTGGGACGCGTCGTGCTGCTTGCCGACGGTCAGCCAGTGGTCGAAGTACTGCCCCGCGTCGTACCCGAGGAACGGCAGCATCGCCATCGGGTCGCGGCGGACCACGCCGACCTGCCCGACCGCGGCGGCGGTGGTCTCCGAGGACAGCGTCGCGCCCATGAACACACCGTGCGCCCAGTCCCGCGACTCGGTCACCAGCGGCACCGTGGTGGCCCGCCGCCCGCCGAAGATGATCGCGGAGATCGGTACGCCGTTCGGGTCGTCGTACTCGTCGGCGATGATCGGGCACTGCATGATCGGCGTACAGAATCGGCTGTTCGGATGGCTTGACAGCTCACCCGACTCGGGCGTCCACTCCCGGCCCTTCCAGTCGGTCAGGTGGTCCGGGGGAGTCGGCGAGTAGCCCTCCCACCAGACGTCGCCGTCATCGGTGAGCGCGACGTTGGTGAAGACCGAGTTGCCCTTCTCGATCGTCCGCATCGCGTTCGGGTTCGTCTTCCAGCCGGTGCCGGGGGCAACGCCGAACAGGCCGAACTCCGGGTTCACCGCGTACAGCCGGCCGTCCTTGCCGAACCGCATCCAGGCGATGTCGTCGCCGAGCGTCTCGACCTGCCAGCCGTCCAGCGTCGGGTCGAGCATCGCCAGGTTGGTCTTGCCGCAGGCACTCGGGAACGCGGCCGCGACGTAGTGCACCTGCTGCTCCGGCGAGATCAGCTTCAGGATCAGCATGTGCTCGGCCAGCCAGCCATCGTCGCGGGCCATCGCGCTGGCGATCCGCAACGAGTAGCACTTCTTGCCGAGCAACGAGTTCCCGCCGTACCCGGAGCCGTACGACCAGATCGCCCGCTCCTCCGGGAACTGGACGATGTACTTCTCGTCGTTGCACGGCCACGGCACATCCGCCTCGCCCGGCTGCAGCGGCGCGCCGACCGAGTGCAGGCAGGGCACGTACTTCGCGTCGGTACCCATCTTCGCCAGCACCTCGGCGCCGGTCCGCGCCATGATCCGCATCGACGCGACCACGTACGCCGAATCCGTGATCTCGACGCCGAACATCGGCTGCTCCGCCGTCAACGGGCCCATGCAGAACGGCACCACGTACAGCGTCCGGCCGCGCATCGACCCGCGGTACAGCTCGGTCAGCGTCGCCTTCATCTCCGCCGGCTCGACCCAGTTGTTGGTCGGACCCGCGTCCTTCTCGTCGACCGAGCAGATGAACGTCCGCTGCTCGACCCGCGCCACGTCGGAGGGGTCGGTGCGGACCCAGAACGAGTTCGGCTTCTTCTCGTCGTTCAGCCGGACCATCGTGCCGGCGGCGATCAGTTCGTCGGTCAGCTTGGCGTACTCGGCGTCCGTGCCGTCGACCCAGTGGATCCGGTCCGGCTGCGTGAGCGCCGCGACCTCGGCAACCCAGGTCAGCAGTCCGTCGTGCCGGGTCGGCGCGCCGCTCAGGTCGTACGCGGTGCGGTCGCCGGGGGCGGCTGCCGAATCTGCTGGGTCTGCTGCGTCTGCTTGGTCGGCGGGAGTGGTCGCGGGGGCTCGGTGGTCGGCTTTGGTGCGGGTCGGATTGGCGATGGTCGTCATGCGCGGCTCATTCCCTCTCGGCTGCCGGGTCCGGCGCGTTCGGCCCCTCGACGCTGAAAGGCGGTTACGGCGTCCGGCCGCCGGGGTCTCCGGCGGTGCGCTGCAGCTGGCTGGCGGTGTGATCTGTCGCATACCAGTCGTTCCAGTGGATACATACCAGTGTGCAAGTGGTACTAACCGTACGCGACGCGACCGGGGTCTGAGAACCGGTTGGAAGTGAACCCGGTCACAAAGTTTTCGCGACAATCGCTTTCCGGTGCCGCTTGTGAAAAAGAGAACGGCCCGCGCTCGATGCGCGGGCCGTTACGGCAGATCTTTCGGTACGTCAGCTGGTCTGCCACCAGATGTCGTTCACGACCCGCTGGATCTCCACCGGTGTCGCCAACTCGCCGGACACCAGCGCGCCGACCAGCCACCACTGCCCACCGCTCTGGAACGCCCGCGTGACCGTCACCTCGTACGGCGCGTGCGGCGACTCGGTGATCCAGGTCCGGGCGTCCTTCGCCTTCGCCGGCGCGGTCGTCTTGTAGATCTTCGTCCACTGCTGATCGAACGCCGGCCGGTCCGACACGCACCGCGCCAGGCTCGCGCACGGATGCAACGCGATCTGCGCCTTGATCGCGCCACCGACCCCATCCGCCCGGTACTCGCTCTTGGTGACGATCCGCCGGAGAATCAGCTGCGACGAGTCACCGAGGAATTCCACCTGCGGCGGTCGCGGCCAGCCGAGCGCGAACGGCAGCTCGGCGTTGGTGACCACCTGCACGTCGGCACCGGCCGGGTACACCGCCGCGAGCACGCCCGGCGCGCCGGTCGGCTGCTTGTACGGCGCCGTGGTGACGCGCTCGATCGGCGGCAGCAGAACGGTCGACGGCAGTGCCTCCGGGCTGACGGCGGGCGCCGGGCCGGCGTCGTTCGGATCGTCCTTGACGGCGCCACCGACCGCGGTACCGACCGAGTACGCGACGCTGAACACGATCAGCACAACGAGCGCGACCACGGCATAAACCCAGCCCCCGATCTTGCGCCGATACTGCCGCGCAATCTCGATCCTCGAGGGACCGACATCCGTCTCAACCTGCTGTTGCGCCGATACCTGCGGTTGCGCCGATACCTGCTGTTGTGCAGGTGCCTGCTGTTGCGCGGGCGCCTGGAGTTGTGCGGATGCCTGCTGTTGTGCAGGTGCCTGCGGTCGGTCGGCGTACGTGGGAATGTTCTGTGCGCTCGGCGCTTGCCCGACCGAGTTCGGTGCTCCGGCCAACGAATCCACCGCCGCCCCATTCGGCGCCGCGACCGCCGACGCATTCATCGCCGCCGCCCCGTTCGGTACCGCGTTCGACGGCGCGTCCGATGGGTTCGATGCCGCGCTCGAAGCACCGGCCGACGGGTTCCGTGCTGCGTTGGGCGCATCGGCCGACGGGTTCGCCGGTGCATTCGGCGCCGCTGCTGGTGCATTCGGCGCCGCGCCCGATGGGTTCGGCGTCACGTTCGCCGCCGCGCCCGCCGCGCCCGCCGCGCCCGCTGCGTTCAGTGCTGCGTTCGGTGCCGCGACCGCTGCGTTCGGTGTTTCGGCGAGGTGGTTCGGCGGCACCGCGCCGTACCGGCTGAGCTGTTCGCGGACCGCCTGCAGGGACTCGTCGTCGTTGCCGAGGATCCCGTCCAGCGGATCGATCAGCCGCTCCGCGCCGGTCTGCCCCGGAACCAGCTGGGTGATCGCGTACGGCCGGCCGGAGTTGAAGTTCGCCGCCCACAACGGCGTCTCCTGCTGACCTGGTACCAGCGCCGCGTCGCGACTCGCGCGGGACAGCCGCTCGACAACCGTCGGGTCACCGGCGCCGGCCTCGCTGAGTACCAGCGCGACGACCTCCATCCCGGTGAACGTACGCCCATGCCAGAGCTCCGCCAGCGGATGCTGCAACAACCGCTGGTCCAGCTGATAGCCCGGAATCTCCGGCGTGCCGTTGTTCACTTGCTCTCCCAGATCGCCCGGTCCGCCAGCGCCACGGCCGCCTTCTGCGCCACGTCCGCGTCCACCGGGCTGGCCGTGTAGTCCACCACCACGACGACATCCTCGTGCTGCACCACCGCATGCACGATCCACGACTCACCGACCAGCCCGACCGCCGTCCGCGCGACCTTCGTCGGGTACGGCCGATCCGGCACCACCTTCATCGGCGACCGCGCGTACACCTTCTTGGCCATCTGCACCGGCGTGAACGGCGGATTCCCCGCGCCCGCGTCCTGCCCCGCGTACGGCGTGATGCTGACCTTCACACTCGCCGACGTGTACGCCTTCACCTTCGCCCGGCTACTGCCCGCCTCGCAGACCACCGTCGAACTCCCACCCTGCGCCAACGTCACCGCCCCACCCGATGCCTTGGGCAACAGCCCGGAAACGTCCCCGATCCGCGCACAAACATCCCCCGGCAAAACCCGCGCCGCCACAACGTCATCCGGCGTCACCGGCTCCCCCACCGCAAACCCAACCCCACCCCCCACCACAACAGCCACCCCACAAGCCACCCCCACACCCCGCACCAACCGACTACCCATACCCCGACCCTAACCACCCAAAGGTGCGCCCCACCCCACTCCCACCACCCCAACCAACCCTCCCCACCCCAACCAACCCCCACCCCAACCAACCCCCACCCCAACCAACCCCCACCCCAACCAACCCCCACCCCAACCAACCCCCACCCCAACCAACCCCACCGCAGTCCCACCAACCACCCCACACCACCACCGCAGTCCCACCACCCCAACCACCCCCCGCCCACCCACGGCCCCGCCCGCCCCTGAGCCACTTCAGACGTGAACCTCCCCAATCACCCGTTCCCCCTCCGCATGCCAAGCACAAACAGTGCGGTTAAGAGGTGAACCCCTCAACCGCCCCGCGACCCGCACCCGCCCGTACCAACGCCCCACCCCGCAGCACACCACCTCCACACCGAACCACCCCGCCACGCGCCCCCACCGCGCCGCCGCCCCCAACTCCACTCCCACCCCCACCGTGCGCCCGCCCCCAACCGCACTCCGGCCGCGCCGTGCCGCCCCACCCTCCAGTACCAACCACGCCCCACCAACCGCCCCACCCTCCAGTACCAACCACGCCCCACCAACCGCCCCACCAACGGCCCGCCCCACCAACGCCCCGCCCTGCGCCATTTCAGACGTGAACCTCCCTGATCGCCCGTTCCCCCTCCGCATGCCAAGCACGAACAGTGCAGTTGAGAGGTGAACCCCTCAACTGCCCCCGCGACCTGCACCCCCGTGCCGACGCCCACCCCGCAGCACCGCACCTCCACGCCGAACCACCCGCCGCAAACGCCAAGCCTCACCGTGCCGACGCCCCCAACCGCACTCCCGCCGCACCGTGCCGCCGCCCCACCCCGCCCACCGATCGCCCACGCCCACCACCGCCCACCCCTGAGCCGAGTCAGACGTAAACCTCCCCGACCACACGTCCCACCACACCGACCACCGACCAGACCGCTCGCCCGAGCCGCCCGACCGAGCTGCCGACTTGAGCAGCCTGACCAGACCGCCAGAAAGACCGCCCACCTGAGCCGCCCGACCAGACCGCCCGACCAGACCGCCAGACCAGACCGCCAGACCAGACCGCCCGAGCCGCACGACCAGGTCGCCTGAGCCGATCGGCCAGGTCGCCCCGCCTAAGCAGCGGGTGCTCTGGCGGGGCTGCTGCTCGACTGCCTCAGCCGAGCAGCGTCTGCACTGACCCTCCCGATTCGGTCAGCTTGTTGCCCAGTCCCTTCAACGCATCCCCGACCGTCGCCAAGATCCCGGACAGGTCCTGCAGATTCCCCGCCAGACTCTCGATCTCGGTCGCCACCCCACCGATCTGCCCACTCCCGTCGTTCAGCTTCTTCGCCGCCGCATCCCCGATCCCCGGAATCTTGTCCAGCTCCCCCGCCAACCCCGCCAGCAACCCAGCCGCATCATGCAACCGATCCTTCGCCGCGTTCATCGTCCCCGCGCTCCCGGCCAGCGCCTTCCGCGCCCCGCCCTCACCGTCGTCCCCCACCAACGCCCCGGCCGCCTTCCCCGCCTGCTCACCGGCCTCGGCCAACCCACTCCCGATCGCCTTCAGCAACTCCGGCAGTTTCCCGATCACCGCCAGCGCATCATCCGGCAACCCCTTCACCAGGTTCAGCACCTTCTGAAAGTCATCCGAGTTCTCCATCACGAACCCGACAACCTTCTTCACATCCCCCAGATCCCGCCCACCGAACAACTCCTCGATTCCCATCCGCGGATCGTAAAACCCCCACCCACCAACCTCACCAAGGCGCGCGCCACCACCACCCCCACCGCGCCGAACCACCCCGCCGAACCCCCACCCCCGAGCCGATTGGCCTACACCCACCCCCGCCATGTATCGTTACTCGACGTTGTCCAGCGCTCGTAGCTCAACGGATAGAGCATCTGACTACGGATCAGAAGGTTGGGGGTTCGAATCCCTCCGAGCGCGCAAAAGAAACCCCAGGTCACAAGCTAGATGACCTGGGGTTTTGCATCTCCGGAGCCGGACTTTGCTAACGCTCTTGCTAACTGGGCACCAGCGCGGCGGCCGGTCCCTCGTCCGGCTCATCGTTGCTCTCGTCGACCGCAGCGGCGAACACGTCAGCGATCCCGGCGGCATGCTGGCGGATGACGTGGGCGTAGACCCGGAGAGTCACGGCCGGGTCGGCGTGGCCGAGCCGGTCAGCCACCACGTGCACCGGTACGCCGGCCACGAGAAGCATGGTCGCGTGAACGTGCCGGAGGTCGTGCAACCGGGCGTGCGGCAACGGATGCGTAGGCCGTAGGGCTGAGTCCTCAGGTTGGTTGTACGCCTTGATCGACTTCGCCATGAGCTGGCTGACCGAGTCGGGGTAGATAGGTCGACCCAACCCGTTCGTGAACACGTGACCGCTGTCCAACCACGCTGCGCCCGCAACGTCGATATCGGCGAGCTGCTGACGCCGATGTGCCCGCAGCACCTCTACCGTTCCAGCATCGAGGCTCACCACCCGCTCCCGACCTCCCTTCGTCGTACCTTCGATCCTCTCCCCAGCGACCATGCCAACCGAGCCGCGGATCCGGACTGCTGGCGCATTCCAATCGATGTCGGGCCACCGGAGATTCAGCAGCTCACCACGACGTGCACCCGAGTACGCCGCCAGCCGATAGAAGGCGAATAGACGATGCTCGCTCATCACGTCGAGGAAGCGCCGCAGCTCCTCCCCCGTCCACACCTCGATAGGCCCACGCTGCTCACGACGGGGACGTTTGGCCCGTTCGGCGGGGTTCGAGGCAAGCAGCTGGTCAGAGCGGACCGCGTCGTTGAAAGCTTTCCGCAACACCGCGTGTACGAAATCGACCGTTCGTCGCGAAAGCGCGGCACCTCCACGACCGCCGCCCGCCAGAAGCTCTCTGTACAGGCCGCTGAGTGTCGAAGGTCGCACAGCTTGCAGCCGCATGTGCCCGATCCGGGGCGAGATGTATTGCCGAACGAGATAGCGGTACCCGTCGAGGGTTCGCGGTTTCACCTCCAGGGAGTGGGCGTCTAGCCAGTCACCCAGGAACTCGGCGACAGTGATCGCGTTTCGATCGACGTACTCGCCCCGCCGAGCTGCACGTCTAGCCTCGTCGCGGGCTTCCTTGGCGTCGTCCTCCTCGGCGAAGCCTCCAACCCACTTGGGCTTGCTGACGCCCGTTTCGGGGTCAATGACGCGGATGACGTACGACCAGGTCTTGCCGCGCTTCATCACGCCGTCCTTGAGCTTCCCCATCAGGCGGCCCGGTCCAGGTCGGCCACGAACTCCATGAGGTCGGCGGAACGGATGAGACGTGAGCTGTCGATCTTGACCGACTTGAGAGTGCCGGCCTGAATGAGTTGGTAGACCTTGGCCCTGCTGACGCCGAGCGCTTCGGCCGCCTCAGGGACGCGGTACAGGAGTTTGAAGTCTTGCATTGTGATCCCTAGTGCTCAGGCCGCAGACGCGGCAGTGTCAGTTGCCGAATTGATGTCGTCCGGAAGCTCATCGGGTGGACGGGCCCGTTGCTTGGCTTGCTCGTACTGCGTTCGCCAGCGGATGCGGGTAGTGATCGCTTCCGCCAGAACCTCTTTGTGCGTTGGGATGTAGCGCAGGCTGCGTTCCTCTCCCGGACGAATGGGTTGCCAGATGAAGCGGGGCACTTCGGTGTCGTCGGTGTGGGTGGCTAGGGCGTTTTGGTCATCCATGTCGACACCGGCGGCGGCGAGGGTTTGGCGGACGACTTCGGACCTATCGGTTCGGTGTTCGGTCAGGGTCTTACCGGTCCATTGGCGCGAGACCAGGACACGTCGACCACCGAGGCCGAGGTGTTCGCGGTCGTGAGCCTTGGACGGACATTCGCCAGGGACGGTGCTGCCGTCCGAGTTCTTCGGGGCCACGCCGTACCGGAGCCAGTTGGCGCAGTCGGGCGAGCAGGGCAGGACCCGGAGGTAAGCGTGCAACCGGTTCATGTGGGCGATCTGGGCTGGGTGAAGCTCGTCGCGGTCGTCGCCGTAGGTCTCACCGATCGCCTTGCCGAGATACTTGGTCAGGTAGCCGACGGCCTTGCCGACCTTGGCGTCAGAGTCGGCGATGATGCCTTGGTAGTCGATCTGGGAGCCAAGCCGCACGACGTGCGCGGGCTGTGCGGCCGGGTCCGCGCCGAGGTCGTCCAGAGCGTCATCCCAGGTCGGGAGGAGTGCGCCGGTCGACGGGTCCACGAAAGAGCCGACCATCTCGTCCCACACGGGTAGGTCTGGGCTGGAGGTGGTGCCGTAGACGGGCTTGTGATGGCTCGGCCACCAGACTTGGTGGTAAGTCGCCTTGGCGACCGCGCGGACGGTCTCCCGGGCAATGACGCCCCGGACAGCGGCGTGCAGGTGTGGTGCTAGACGTTTCTGTGGCTCGACCACGGCGAAGTACTGCGCCTTGTAGCCAGCACAGCGACGGAGGTTCTGCATGAACCGGTCGACCAGCTTGGGAAAGTGCAGAGCATCGAGGGCAGCGCGCCGGTAGTTGTAAGTGTCGGGGTCTACCGGCGTGGAGAGCACCGGTGAGTTCTGGCCATGCATGACGCCGCAGTCGCAGGGAACCAGGTCCTTCTTGCCCGCGACACGGTGCGGGAGTCGGTGGGTTGCGCCGTACGAGCCGAGGGTGAGGGTGATGAACATGGACGGCCGATAGGTCTTGCCGTTGAGGCCCGGGAAGGTCGCGCCAACCGTGCGCTTGTCCATCTCGACCTTGGGCAGGGAAGTCAAGGGAGATGAGACCATTTGTTGGTACGAACCAGGAGGTTCCCTCGAATGGCACAGTCAGCACCCCTGTACCAGCGCATTGCCGCCGAGCTGCGCGACCAGATCCGCACGGGCAAGCTCAAGGCCGGCGACCGCCTGCCGACCGAGCAAGACCTCATGTCGATCCACGACGTTTCCCGAAACACGGTCCGGCTAGCCCTCGGGATGCTCCAGAACGAGGGCATGGTCACTGCGACCCCGGGACGCGGCACGATCGTCCGCGAGCGGATCATGGCCGACTAACACGCCACCTGGGCCGAGTCTCGCGACCGCCGAGCCAGCGACCAGGCCGACGCCTTCCAGTCCGAGATGGCCGAGCAAGGCCGCCACGCTGAGTACCGCGATCTCGCGATGAGCCTGGAAGTGGCCGGCCCTGACTTCGCCAAGCGCCTCCAGGTCCCCGAGGGCGACGCGATCGTCTCCCGCGGCTTCGTCCGATACGCCGACAACCAGCCGCTCAGCCTCCAGGTCAGCTACTACCCGATGGACATCGCCCAGCAGGCCGGACTCGTCGTACCCCACGACGTACCGGGCGGTGCCATCCGCGCGATGGCCGCAGTAGGACACGAGGAGATCGGGTACCGCGACGAGATCACGGCCCGGATGCCGACCCCCGACGAGGTCCGCAAACTCCAGCTCGCCTCAGGCACGCCGACGATCGTCTACGTCCGTACGACGTTCAGCGACAAGCGCCCGCTCCGCCTCACGCTGACCACCTTCGCCAGCGACCGCAACCGCATCATTTACGAACTCGGCGACATGACGGCCTACCTCGCCCAAGAGGACGCCGACCGATGATCATCGAACGCGCCGATGCCGACGACCTGGGCGTCATCCTCGCCCTCCGCACCGAAGCCAGCGACTGGCTAGCCCAACGCGGCATCAACCAATGGGCCGTCGCCTGGCCCAACCCCGAAGAGCAAAACCGCCGCATCCTCACTAGCATCGAGGCCGGCGAAACCTGGATGATCCGCGACGAGAACGAAGCCACCATGGGCACTGTCGCCCTCGACACCTTCTCGGACCCGCAGCTCTGGACTCCCGAAGAGCAGGCCGATCCGGCGATGTACATGCACCGCCTGATCATCCGCCGAAAGCACGCAGGCTTGGGCACCGAAGTCATGGACTGGGCCTGCCACCGAGCCCACCGTCTCGGCCTCCACTGGCTCCGCATCGACGTGTGGACCGACAACATCGGCCTGCACAACTACCACCTCCGCAACGGCTTCAAGCACGTCCGCACCCTCGACCTCGCGGACTACCCCTCGGGTGCGCTGTTCCAGCGGCCATGTGACGACTAAGCCGCGGATCACCTGGGGAGATTCGAGCTATGGGGGACACAGCGGAGACCGGCGCGAGAATCGCCCTGCTTCGCAAACACCGAGGCCTGACCCAACACGGTCTGGCCACGCTCGCGAACGTCTCCTACAGCCTGCTGACCAAGGTCGAGAGCGGCAGCCGACCCGCAACCGAAGCCTTCATCGCAGCCTGTGCCCGGGCAATCGGTGTCGAAATCCCTGTCCTGCTTGGCGATTCAGCCCCCGAAGCGACTCAAGATCAGCGCCTAGGGAAGCTGCTCGGCCGCGTCCGCACCCAACTCGACCTGTACGACCTGGACCCAGACGAAACCATCACACAGCGCCCTCTGCCGGTCCTACGGGAAGCCGTCCGGGTCGCTAACGTAGTTGGCCAGGCCGCCCGGTATGAGTCGATGACGTCTGTCCTGCCAGGGCTGTACGCCGAGTTGCTTGTGGCGGCGCACACCTGGACTGGCACAGACCGAGCGGACGCCTGGGGATTGTTGGCGGAGGCGTATCGGTGTGCGCACACAGTCGGCATCGCGGCCGGATACCCGGACCTGTCGCTGATCGCTCTGAACCGCATGGACTGGGCGGCCCGGCAAGCAGGAGACCGAGCGCCAGCCCTTAGAGCTGCCCGCGAGTATCTGCGCATCACGGCGTACCTGCGGCGTCACGACTACGAAACCGGTTGGCACCTCAACAACGCCGGGCGCGCCCACCTGGAAGGCACCGACCCCAAGACGCCCGGAGCGTTGATCGCCGCAGGGCAGCTGAACCTCGGAGCAGCGGTGATCTCGGCCCGGACAGGCGACGCCTCCTCGGTCCGCGACTATCTCAACGAGGCCGAGCACTACGCTGAACTGACCGGCGAAGACCTCGAAACCTTCTGGTTCGGCTTCGGCCCCACCAACGTCGCTGTCCACCGCGTCATCACCATGATCGAACTTGGCGACTACTCCCACGCGATCCACCTAGGCGAGTTCATCAAGTTCCCCAAAGGCTGGCTGCCCACCCGCATCGGTCACCACCATTTCGACCTAGCCCGCGCCTACCAACGCCTGAACCTGCCCGAGCAATCGCTTCGCCATCTCCAAGCGGCGCGCCATGTTGCACCCGGCCAAGCCCGCCGACACCCGCTAGTCCGGGGCGTCGTCCTGGACCTCCTCCAGACTTCCCGCCACCCCTCCGAGCTACTTACCCGGTACGCCGCATGGATCGGGATCTGACAAGCCGCCAAAGCTTTCACAAGCTGTGAAAGTCACACCCTTTACGCATCGCCAAAGTTGATCACGTAGCGCAATAACGCCGCTACCGAAGCTCCCCGCTTCGCCCTCAACCAACGGGTGTAGATCATGCTCACGGCTCTCGTGATCCTCTTCATTGTCGGCATCGTCCTGGACGGGATTCTCCTTGTCCTGCTAGAGCGAGGCCGGTTCCTGTGACCGCGCCGGCCACCGAGCAGCCGCTACGCCGGGTCTGCGTGTGGCTGGGCGAACACAAGATCATCGACCACGTCTCCGAGCTCTCGAAAGCGGAGTGGTTCGAGCACGCCATACAGCGCCGATACCCAAGTCTGCGGGTCACCAACGAGCCCACCGAGGGCGAGCAGTGACCGCCATGCCCGAGGCCGTTGCTTACATCAACAAGTCACTTCTCATCACCGACACTGAACTCGAGCGGGTACGTACAGACGTTGCCCGCTTTGCGGCCGAATGGGGCTACGCCCTGACCTACGTGCACGTCGAGGACAGCGCGACCAGCCCCGACGCTTTCAATGGCCTCGTACAGCAAGTGACGGCCCTCGACATCACGACCGTCATCGTTCCGAGCCTGCACCACCTCGCGGCTCTCGGCAGTCCGGTCGACGTCAAGAACCGCCTGGAAAACCTCATCGGAGGCCGGGTCATCCCCGCCACCTCCCCCTGATCAGGCGCGGCCGGCGTGCCGATCCCTGCATCCGCGCCGGTCTCGCCTCACCACCCCGCGCCCTTGCCCTGGCCTCGTCCTCACACCTCTGGGCAAGGGCGCGGCCATGTCCCGACCCACGAACGGGGGAGAGCCATGCCCAAACCCACCCAGCCAGCACGCCAGCCCTGCTCCACCTGCCAGGGCAAGGGCTGGAAACTCGTCCCGAAAACCCGCATCAAGAACGGCAAGGTAGTCACTGATTCCGAGCATGAACCTTGCTCGGCGTGTGGTGGGACCGGTTGGAACAGCTGAAACCGTACCCAGGCGTTGTACCAGACTACGGACGCGCCGCCTTCTCGTCCCAGAAGCAGGGCGGTACCGTCGGGCCGTGGTGCAGATCCTCATCGGCGCACTCGGCGCCGTCATTGGCGCTTTGGCGACCCTGGCTGTCACCTGGTGGCTGAACCGCAACAGTGCCACGCGTGCAGCTCGCCGTCAGACCTACCTCGATCTCCTCATCATGCTGAAGGCCGCAGTCCGGGTTCAGAACCTCGCGGTGCTTGATCACAGCACCGCGATCCCTGAACTTGTCAGCGAGGAGAAGATCGACGAGTTCAACGCCCGCCTCGACATCGATGCCTCTCGCGAAGTGCGACGCCTTGCTCGTACGCCGTTTCAGCTGATGCGCCGGTTTCAAATTTCGCACACGATGAAAGCGCCAGTCGAGATCGATGCCCACGGCATGTTCAACTACAGGTTCGATCTGGTGCGTGGAGTCGACGAGGAGACAGCCGCGCTGCACATGCGTATGGCGCTCGGTAAGATCCACGGCCAGCTTGAGACCGCGGTCGACCGGCTTGCGGATCAGATGCGACGCGAGCTACACGGAAGGCGTTCATAGACGTCATTGGAGCCCACAGCCGTGCTCGTCTGCCGGATTGACCTCTTAAGAATCAAGGCGCGCCGCAAGCGGCGCGCAGCGCGGCCCGGGCTTACGACCTCCGGCCGACGCCCTCCACCGCGCGCACCACGTACGGACGACCGTCCCCGATCGTCCGCTCCACCAGACGCACCGCGGCGGGCTCCATCGACAGAGGCCGGCGGTTTGATCCCGTCCCCCTGGTCGCTCGATCGTACGGCCATCACGACACGCATCAAGAGCGCTCCGCGTCCCTCCGGGATCGGCAAGCCGACTCTTGACCCGCATCGCGCTGGCCTGGGTTGGCAGCTATCAGGGGGACGAGATAGGTATGGGCGAGCGTGCAAGCTCAAGCCTTGAGGTCCGAGTAGGCAGCTCGTGTGCGCTTGAGACACATAGCGATCGTCAGGAGCAAGTGCGCACATACCAGGACGACCCCAGCGGTCCACCATCGATTCACCGGGGCGGCTCCCTCGCCAGAGTCCGGGCCGACCGAAGCCCCAGCCACTACGACGACGGCCGTTGTAACGAGACCCACAACGACTGCGTAGAGGACGTTTGCGAACAGTTCGTCAATGAGAATCGCAATGCGACTCACTGGCCCGATCCGGTCATCCAAGCTCACCTGTAGCCGCAGCTGGAACACGAAGATGACGAGCGCAAACAACAGACCGGTCAGGATCGAGACGCCTTGGATGAGGTCTCCGGCCGTGGGCAGTTCCGCACCATAGATCGCCGACGCGCTCGCCAGTGCCAACGGAACACCAAGGAACATGACTAGGTCACGGCGGCGATAGTCACCCGACCGAACATCGGTCATCGTTCGATAGTGGTCTCCGATGACCGGGAACAGGGAAGCCTTGCTCACTCGTCGGGCACCTCCAGCCGGGTCTTCAGCTGCTCGGGAGTCCACACCCCCTGCTCCCATCGAGTCTCCCAGGCGACACCGACATTTCTGAAGAGATCCGGGGCGATCTCGACGCAGGCCTTCCGGACGGTCTCGGCCGTCGGCGTGGGATCACCGGTCTCCGCGATGACCTGGGCAAAGCGCGGCGATTTCTCCTTGTCGATAACGAACGTCTTAGAACGTCCGAACGCCGACACCTGGACTTCCAACTCGTCCGGCTCAGCATTGTCCGGGAAACCCAGCAGGTGGCCCGCATCGATTCGCTTGGCCCTCAGCAAGTCCAGCAGAGACTTCGGCAGATGTTTTCCTGGACCGTCGGGACGGAGCGTCCGCTCTAGTCTGCCGACTCCGCGAGGCGTGCTGGCGTCCGCGATGTCCGCACTCCAGTTGTACTGGTTCACTGAGCCGGTGACACGATCCAGCTCAGCGGCCTGCATCCATGCATCGCTCTCAACGATCGACTCGTACTTGAGCATGTGGGAGCCGTAGTTCGCTTTAAAGGCGGTCATGAACAGGTCCAGAAGCCGGCGCCCCGGGACTTCTCTCCCCACTCGCTCGATCAAGATCAGTGCGTGCTTCGCGGCCCGCGGAACGAAAACCACCAGGCGAGCGTGGTACGTCGCAGCCATGTTTGGGTCACGCTGGTGCACGATCTCGTGGTTGTCGACATCACGAGTTACGCCAGCAGTGCCGAAGTTCCCGCCCTCGACTTCGGCGACGATGGTACGGCCGCGCGGGCTGATGTCGCCGAGAGCCGTGTACATCTCTCTCTGACGATCAACGAGCCGGTCGCGATCCAGAGCGTTAAGGAACCCATAGAAGGCGAACAGCAGATCGCCGTCCGGCTTGTCGAACGCGGACACATCCAGTAGATCGTCCGGCTTCATACGGGGGTGAACTGAAACTTTCGTAACCAGAATTGAGTGCTTCGGCATGATTCCCCTCCCAAGCTAGTCACGCCGCGTGGCCGGGATCGTACGACAGGAGCTCCCAGCAATACAGGGCGTAGCGACCGGGGCCACGGGAATTGTTCACAGTCCGTTACTGAAGCTACCTAAGCCGCGCCGACTTCCACACTTCGGGAGCAAGAACTTGCTAACGGTCCTGCTAACAGCGACCGTGGACCGGCGTGGACGACGCTGGACAATCTGCGAAGTCGGCGGCGGACGTCAGCTACGCAATCGTTGGGAGTGGACAGTCTGAACTCGACTACGGATCAGAAGGTTGGGGGTTCGAATCCCTCCGAGCGCGCCACGTAGAAGCCCAGGATCAGTTTGCTGACCTGGGCTTTTGTGTGTTGGGGGCGGGGCTAGGTGAGGGCTGTGGTTAGGTCGGCGGGGGTGCGGTAGTGGATGGCTGTCATGCCGAGGGATTGGGCGGCGGTGACGTTTTCTGGGCGGTCGTCGATGAATAGGCAGCGGGTCGGCTTGGCGCCGGCGCGTTCGGCGGCGATTTCGTAGATGCGGCGGTCTGGTTTGGCTACGCCTACCTGCGCGCTGCTGACCACGGCGTCGGCGAAGCCCGTGAGGCCGGCGCGTTCGAGGTGTTCGTCCAGGGTGTCTGTGGCGTTGGTCACCAGGACCACCGGTACGCGCTCCTTTGCCTTCGACAGCAGCGTTTTGACCTGCTCGTCGACTGTGAACGGCACGGCGACGAACTCGGCCATCGCGCGGCGGGCCTGCTCGTCTCCGCCCAGAGCGTCGATTACCGACTCGATCCAGTCCTGCTCGGTGGCCAGGCCGAGTGTGGCTGGTCCGATAAGTGCGGGATCGAACGCCGTACGCATCAGGGGTAGGCCGTACCGGGCCTCGATCTCGCGTTGAACGGTGTGGTCGAAGTGGCGGAGCACGCCGTCGAGATCGCAGAGCACAGCGTCGTAGGTCTCCATGGCAACCCATTGTGCGTGCAGCCGGGCAAGAAATTCAGTCAGGAAGGTCGTGGGTGAGCAGGCCAAGAGCCGCCGCCGACCGGGTGCCAGGACCAGTCCGACCCGGCCGTTGACCGATGCGAGAGGTCGTACCGCGGGGTGTGGTTGGTGGTCTGGTGTGTGGTTGACACGGTGGCGTGGTCCCGGCACGATCGGTGGACGGCGTTGCCGGCGCCCAGCCTTGTGAGGACCTGCCCCAGCCGGGTTCTCAAGAAGGTGAAGGGGAATCTGCCCTCAAGGCGGTTGTTGTCCAGGCCTGGTTCGAGTGCCGTTTTCGCTGGGGGAATGGGCACGTCGAGGAGGCTTGTCATGACCAAAGAGGGCAGTTTCAAGCGTGCGGTGCGTCAGCGGGCAAAGGCGACCGGGTTGCGGTACACGGAGGCTCGCGCCGCGTTGGAGAAGGGCGGTACGTCGCCGTTCGCGCGTACGCGGCCGGTCGAGTTCGCGGAGCTGAGGGCGCATCTCGAGGCGCGGTACGGCATCCGGATCGCCTCGATCGCGCCGATCGACGACGATCCCGCGACGCGGCCACTCGGATCCTGGGTCGGCCACTATCCCTGGACGCTGGTCGTCAAGCGGCTGGACGGTACGCCGTGGATCGCCCGCGTTTTCTCGTCGGCAGCGGACACGGTCGGCCGGGTCGAAGGCGATGCGGAGATCCTGCGGTACCTGGCCAAGAACGACTTTCCGGCCGAACGCCCCGCGCACGACGATCCCGTGTCGGTACTCGATGGAAGCGGCGTGATCGTCACCGAGTACGTCGAGGGCGGACGTCCGGCCGCGACGCCGGCAGTACAACATGAGTTGGCCGATCTGCTCGGCCGCCTGCACAAACTGCCCGCGGGCGGTGGGGCGCTCGCCCGCGACGGAGGGGCGGAGGAGCACGACGGCGCGTTCTTCGCGGGCCGGCCGAAGCAGGATCTCGTGGCGGCGATGAGTTTCCTGGTGAGCGTCGAGGACGCCGTCGCTCCAGACGGGCGCGAGCTGTTCGAGCGGCTGCGTGACCAGGTCGAGCACGCCGACGATGCGGAGGGTCTGCCTGAGGCGTTCACCCACGGGAATTACCACGCGTGGGCGGCCGTCGGCAGGCCGGGCGACCTCTCCATTGTCGGTTGGGCGGGTTCCGGTCGCGGGCCTCGCCTGCCGGCCCTCGCTTGGCTGCTGACGACCGCGGGGGAGGGCGATCGGGAGGGCATCGATGCGGTCGCGCGCGGGTACCGCGAGCACATCCAGCTCACCGGCGAGGAGGTCGAACGGCTGCCGGGCGTACTGGCAATGCGACCGCTCTGGCTGGCGTGCCTCGACTTCCGGGAGTCGACGCGCGGCGGGTCAACCCCGGCGACGGACGCGGGCTGGATCGGGTGGGTGGCGAACCCCGAAAACGCCGAGCGAATCGCCGCCCAAGCGATCCCGTCGCTGCGAGGCTGAGCCCTCGCCGGGCTGCGGTCGTGGGCCGATCGGGCCGCGTCGTGTCGCCGATCGGTCCGGGATCGTGGGTCGGTCGGCCGACTGCCTAAGCTTGCCGTTGTGACGCACAGCTTTGATCCCGTGGCGTACAACCGTGACGCCTGGGACCGTGAGGTGGAGAACAGCAACGAATGGACCAAGCCGGTCGGGCCCGAGGTCATCGCCCGGGCCCGGGCCGGCGATTGGTCCGTCGTACTGATCGGCTACGAGCCAGTACCGCGCGACTGGTTTCCGGCTGAGCTGGCCGGCGCCGACGTGCTGTGTCTGGCGTCCGGCGGCGGGCAGCAGGGGCCGGTGCTCTCGGCTGCGGGCGCGGCCGTGACCGTACTGGACAACTCGCCGCGGCAACTGGATCGCGATCGGGAAGTTGCCGCTCGCGAAGGGCTGTCAATCCATACGGTGCTTGGCGACATGCGTGACCTGAGCGCATTCCCCGATGCCGGCTTCGATGTCGTCTTCAATCCGGTATCCAATGTGTTCAGCCCCGATCTCGCACCGGTATGGCGGGAGTCATTTCGCGTACTGCGCCCGGGCGGAATCTTGATGGTCGGATTCATGAACCCCGATGTTTTCCTTTTCGATATCCCCGCGCTGGAGGAGCGCGAAGAACTGATAGTGCGCCATCGGCTCCCATTCAGCTCGCTCGATCTCCCGGATGCCGAACGCCAGAGCACGTACGGAACCGGGCCGATCGAATACAGCCACTCCCTCACCAGTCAGCTCGGCGGCCAACTCGCGGCCGGTTTCACCTTGACCCATTTCGCCGAAGCCCCACATCACGCGGACGCCACCGCCCAGTACATGCCAAGCTATTTCGCCACCCGAGCCACCAAGCCGTAACCCCCACCGCATGTCAACATGAGCCTGTGACAGCCGAACCAACCCGAGGACTGGGGCTTGGCGCTGGTTCTCGTTCTGAAGACGCTCTGAATGCGGTCGGCCGGGCTTAGGTTCGGTGGCCTTTCAGGTGGCGGTTCAGGGCTCGTTCGGTTTCTCGGGTGGCTTCGCGTTCGGCCAGGGTTTGGCGTTTGTCCCAGGTTTTCTTGCCGCGAGCCAGGGCTATTTCTACTTTGGCTCGGCCGTCCTTGAAGTACAGAACCGTCGGCACCACGGTCAGGCCGCTCTCATTGACCTTGCGGTCGATTTTGTCGATTTGAGCACGGTGCAGGAGGAGTTTGCGTTTGCGGCGGGAGCCGGCGTTGGACCAGCTGGCCTGCGAGTACTGCGGGATGTGTACGCCGTGCAGCCAGATCTCCCGGTCCTCGACGATCGCGAACCCACCGATCAGCGACGCCCGCCCGGCCCGCAGCGCCTTCACCTCCGGACCCTGCAGAACGATCCCGGCCTCCCAGGACTCACCCAACTGATAATCGTGCGCGGCCTTACGGTTACGCGCGATCACGGGGTCGGTCTCGGCCTTCTTCACATCCCAATTCTGCCCGCGCCCACACCCCAACCGAAACCCACCCTCACCCAGCCAGCCCGACAACCTGTCCCAGGTACTGCCTGGGGATCCCCGCCCGCGTACGCAACTCCACCGAGTCGGCGTACGGGACCAACCGCACCCACGACACAAGCCGGTGCACCCCCACCAATGCCTCCGTCGCGGTGAGATCGCGGCGTAGCACCCGAGGGTCCGCGCCGATGTGATCGCGCCAAACAGTCAGATAGGCATCGAAGAGCGCGTCCTTGCGTACGCGAGACAGTGGCGCCCCGTTCCACTCCTCCACCGCGTCGAGGAAACCGTGCAGCGACGCGAACGGATGCCCCCAGATCGCGTTTCCGAAGTCGAAGAAGCGCGGTCGTAACGTACCGGTGGTGCGGTCGGCGAAGATGTTCGCCGGGTACACATCGTTGATCTCGAGATCGAGCGGAACGGCCTCGCTGATGTAGGCGGTTCGACGATCCAGTACGTCGGCCGCACGCTCGGCGCGCCTCACCAGCCCAGCGTCGAGATGCAACGGGTGGGTCGGTCGTAGCGCCGCCCACTCGTTGGTGATGGCGCGTACGTGGTTGCCGGCTGTTGTTGGTTCGATGGTGGTGATGCCGGGCAGGTCGACTCGGCCGAGTAGGGAGCATTGCAGGTGTGCCAGGGCGCGGACGACAATGTGCAGCGTCGGTTGATCCTCGACGTCGTGATGAGTCAGCGTCGCCCCATGATCAGGCGCGAGCAGCCAGCCGCGTACGCGGTCAACCGCGTGCGGGACGATCACGTCATCCGGTACGAGCTGTGCCAACGCGGCCACCAGATCGGCCTCGAATCGGTGACCGGGGTTGTTTTCCTTGAACCACGTCAGGCCCTCGCTGGTGGGATAGCACCGCACCACAGACCAGAACCGCGCCCGATAAGTCACCGGCGCCCCGCATACCTGACCGCCGCACTCGGCCACCCGCTCGCCCACCCAGGCATCCACCGCCCGCGTCCACTCGGGCGACGTCCAGCGCTGGACCCACTGCCCCCGCGCGTCCGGCCCGAGCGGCCTGGCTGTTGGCGCATGCCGAATCATCCGCCGAGGCTAACCCGAGCAGATCACTGAAGGTGCCCATCCCGAAGCAGGGGTGCCCCGACAACCAACGTGATCTCCTCGCCGACCAGGAAGTCCGGCCTGTGTCGACGTACCGACGAACGGGTAGTCGTCGGCCGGGCTCCGCTCCTTGGTGCCGTCCGACCGGGTGATCGAGCCGCCTTCACGCGGGGCCTCGCGCCGAGTTTCCCCGCTCGGGCGACCCCCACCCGTCCTTCGGTACCGGTCCGCAGCGGGATCGCCGGTAGGTAGTGGCAGGGCGTTGATCAGTCGGAAATGGGACGGGCCTGGTTCAGGTTGGATTGGTGGGGGCCGGCCAGCCACTCCTGCGACAGGCGCGGATCAGTGCCGTCTCCTTGCACGAGCGCGTCGAGGTACGCCCGGTCGGCAGCGAACCGCGCCGCCACTTCGGGGCCCTGGGCAACAGTTCCGTGACCGGGGATGAGAACAGTGGCGTGCTGGGCGGCCGCCTCAAGCAGATCCAGCGCCGACATGTACGCGTCCAGCTGACCCGGCCTTCGCGGGTCGAGCAGCGGGATCAAGATGTCGGAGAGCATGTCGCCCGCGATCAGTACGCCGCGGTCCGCGAGGAGCACTGCGGCGTGGCCAACGGCATGCCCTTCGTGTTCGACGAGCTCGCCCGGTACGGGACCGCCGTCCGCGGGCAGCGGGGTGATCAAGCCGATCAGCTCGAGCGGGATGCCGGACGCGCTCTCCGCCGCCATCGCCTGCGCCCGCTCCCGGGCGTCGCCGGCGGTCTGCGCGCAGGCAGCCGTCGCGTACCGCGGTACGTCGCCGAACCGGGAATGCCAGAGCAGATGGTCCCAATGCGGATGAGTGGAAAACCCGGCCACCACCGGTACGCCGAGCCGCTCCACGTCATCGGCGAGCTCGTCCAGCTCGGCCCCGTCGATACCGGGATCGACGAGGATCAACCCATCGTCCCCACGCACGACGGTGGCATTGCTCCACACCCACCCGCTCTGCCGCACCCAAACCCCGTCGGCCGCCTGTGTCAACATGCTCCCACCTTCCCAACCCACCCCCACTCAACGCGACCCCGCGCTCTGGTCAGCGGTTGTCGCCGCTGCCGCCGAGGACTGCTCGTTTCTGGCGGTCGGCGAGTTTTGCGATGTTGAGTTCGGCGACTTCCGCGAGGGGGATGTCGAAATAGTCGGCGATCACGGCGGTGTACCACAGCACGTCGCCGAGTTCTTTCGTCAGATCTTCCCGGTCCCATTGGGAGAAATCGCTGTCTTTGTCGCGGACGACCTTCTTCGCCTTTTCCGCGATTTCACCCGTTTCGCCTACCAGGCCGAGCAGAAGGTGGAACAGTTCGTTGTGCTTTTCCTTCGGCGCGGCGGTACGGAGCGCGGCCTGCTGGTACGAGTTCATCTCCACCGCGCAACTATAGAACTCAGTACCCGAACTCTCTTACCCAGTCTTCGGGGGACACGGAGAAGAACCGCGCGGCCATATCCGCGGCGGCTTCGGCGGGGTCTGGTTCGGAGCTGTTGAGCAGGAGCAGTTGCTGAACCGGCACATTCGCCGGCGGTTGTTCGAACGAGAGCAGCATGCCCGGTCGCTCCCACGCCGGGACGATCCAGTTGAGGGTCAGCCCCGGCGGCAGTACGGGCCCGCGCGGCCGGAGGTGCGCCTCGAGGAAGCGCGCGGTCCGGCGGCGTGGGGTTTCCCAGGAGCGGTCGTCGGTGGCGCGGCGTACCTCGCGCAGGTACTGGTCGCGCGCGAAGTGCAGGTCCGGGAGCGGCCAAGGCGTACCGCCGTAATCGGCGGCGGCCGGCGCGAGCGGAGCGTCGAAGACGCCGGTGTAGTCGCGAAAGTCGACCCAAGAGATGCGTGCGTGGTCGGGCGAGGCGACGATGAGCGGCGCGATGACGCCACAACCAGGCTCACCACAAGAACACCGGTACACGGCCGCCCGATGACCGCCCGGAAGCACGGGTACGAGCGGGCGGCGGACCGGCGTACGCGATGGCGCTGACGTACTACGCGAAGCCGGACCCGCTGGCCTGGGTGGGCCGAACAGGTCGGCCGGATCGAACCCTTGCCAGTCCGGGGCGACCTTGGCGAACGGGTTCTTCCCGTCGACCAGGATGGTGACGAGCGGCCAGTCCGGATTGTTGCCCGGGACATCGAATCCCAGGGTCAGAACAGAAAATTCATCCATACGAGCGATGTTTTCGGTACACCGCGAACCATCATTGGGACCGGGCCGGCAACCGGTCACGGAGAATCTATGCCGGCCAAGACGTTCAGTCGAGGCAGAATTCGTTGCCTTCGACGTCCTGCATTACCAGGCAGGATTCGTTTTCTTCGTCGGCGACCAGGAGCTCCAGCCGGGTCGCGCCCAGCGGGATCAGTCGGGCGCATTCGGCCTCGAGCGCCGCGATGCGTTCCGCTCCGACAAGCCCGGTCGCGACGCGTACGTCGAGATGCACCCGGTTCTTCACGACCTTGCCCTCGGGTACGCGCTGGAAGAACAGCCGCGGACCCACCCCGTTCGGATCCATACACGCGAACGCCCGGCCCTGTCGCTCAGCCGGCTGCGCCCGGTCCCACGCTTCCCAGCTGTCGAACCCCTTCGGCGCCGGCGGCACGACGTACCCAAGCACCTCACACCAGAACCGAGCCACCCGCTCCGGCTCCGCACAATCGAACGTGACCTGAACCTGCCTGACCGACGCCATTGCCCAACCATAAAGCCCAACCCAACCCCACCGCATGGGGTTTGCGCCGGGATATAGTTCCTGTTGGGAACTTACTTGTGGAGGAGTTTGATGGGCGGCCAGGGACCCAAGGGGAGAAGATTGGCGGATGGTAGTGCCGGTGACGCGGACTACGGGCGGATCGGGGTTGGGTACACCTCGTACCGGCAGCCGGAGCCAGCGTTCGAGGCTGCGATTCGGGGTGCGTTCGGCGCCGCGCGGACGGTTCTCAACGTCGGTGCGGGTGCCGGCTCGTACGAGCCGCGCGATCTTGACGTGACCGCGATCGAACCGTCCGCGAAGATGCGCGCCCAGCGCCCGGCCGATCGGGTTGCCGCGATCGACGGTACGGCCGAGGAGCTCCCGTTCGACGACGACACGTTCGACGCCGCGATGGCGACGTTCACGGTGCATCAGTGGTCGGATCTGGGCCGCGGACTCGGTGAAGTACGCCGGGTCACCCGCGGCCCGGTCGTGGTCCTGACCTGCGATCCGACCGCGCTGCGCAAGTTCTGGCTGTACGACTACGCGCCCGAGGCGATCGACACCGAAGCCCGCCGGTACCCGACGATCGACGCGATCCTGACCGGCCTCGGTGGCGGTACCGCGACGCCACTGCCGATCCCGCTGCAGTGCGTCGACGGCTTCGGCGAGGCGTACTACGGCAGACCCGAACGCCTCCTCGACCCCGGCGCCCGCCTGGCCAACTCCGCCTGGAGCTTTGTCGCGCCGGAGGTCCACGAACGCTTCGAAACCACCCTCGGCAACGACCTGTTCAACGGCCGGTGGGACGCCAAGTACGGCGCCCTGCGCAACCAACCGCACTTCAACGGTTCCCTGATCCTGATCACCTCCCCGGGCAACCCGCTGGCGTAGGGTCCGAGGGGTGGAATCGCCATCTCAACCTCCCGTCAGTCGAGGGCTTTCGGTGGAGACTGAACGGTTGATTGGGGAGTTTCAGCGGGTGGGTGCGTTTCGGTTGCGATCGTCGGGGCGGGCGGTTGCCGGGGTGCTGGGCGCGGTCCTGGTGCTGGTGGGGGTGTTCGGGTTCTCGTTCACCAGCCCTAACCCGGAGATGCCGGTTGTGATCGGTGCGGTGTTTGTCGGTCCGGCGCTGGGGTTGCTGGGGTGGGCGATCTGGCTGCTGGTACCGCGGGTGCGGGTTGTTGTCGACCGCGATGGAATCGCGCGGCGCAGGCGGCGAGTGAGTTGGGCGGAGATCTCCGAGATCCGGATGGACTACTCGATCAGCCGCGGCGTCACGTACACCCGGGTGCAGCTCGAACTGGTCGCCCCGGACGGACAGCCGGCGCCGCCGCTCGTGCTCCCGTTCCTGCTGACGCCCGGCGCCGAGCACGTGCAGCCGGCGCTCGAGGTGCTGCTGGCCGAGTACCACCAGACCGCCCGCGGCGTACCCGGCCGAATCCAACGCTGGACAAACTGACCCGGCTCCCTCGCCACGGAACGACGGTCAGGCGCGCGGAGTTCTCGTGCCGGGCCAGGTCAAGGAGACGATCAGCACCCGGCGTACGCGGTCCTGTACTGCCGCGTCGATTGGTCCTCGGGTCGCGTTGACACGGGCGAGGCCCGCGCGCGACTCGTCGTCGGGTTACCGGTCAGCAAGCGCTCGCAGAGGCCGACGTACGACGTTGAGGAGACAATTCCTGTACTTCAGGTAGTCCGGAGGGGGTGTGGGTATGGATGAGCGGCAGTATCCGTCGGTGGTCAGGGATCGGGAGTGGGTGGACGGCGACGGGGTGCGCTGGTGGATGCGGGGCGGGGAAGTGCAGGGGAAGCGGGTTGCGCGGTTGGGGCGTGATTCGGGGGTGCGGGTGTTGCACGTTTACCTGGACGATGTACGCGAGGTGCCGTCGGCTGAGCGGGGCGGGTTGCTTGAGCGGGTGGGGGTGTTCGAGCGGGGGAAGACGGAGGACTTTGTGGAGTTCCGGGTCGCCGAGTTCAGGAACGCGGCGGGACAGAAGTTGCTGGTCGTCGAGGAGACCTGCTGACGGCTGACAGGGAGCGCTCGGCGGCGCGTGTGGGCTGGGTGCTCTCACGGTGTAAGTCGAGGTGGAATTTGCGGTCGTTCGGTGCTTGGCGGCCGTGCTGGGCAGTGTGTCAGGGGGTGTACGCGCGGCTCGGGCTGAAAGTGGGGTGGTGGATCACTTACCGTGATCCTCATGGCGTTTGCGGCGAAGGGGAGCAAGGGGGAGTCGTTCCTTGCGGTGGTGCTCGGTGGTGGGGCGGCGTTCGGGCTGGTGGTGATCACGTCGCGGGCGTGGAAGACCTGCCATGTCGACATCGGCAGCGTGCCGAACGGGCTGACGCTGCTGTTCCTCGGGTTGCCGCTCGCGCTGATCGTCAACCTGGTGCTGTTCACGATCGTGTTCCGGTATGCGGGCAAGGCGTTCCTGTTCTCGCTGGTCGCCGCGGCGATCGCGATCGCGATAGCGGACCTGGCGCTGTTCTCGTGGCAGGGGACACCGGCCGGCGCACACGGCACCTGTCCGGGGAACGTACCCCCGTGGTGGCCGAAGTGGATCCCGACCTGATCCGGATCCCGCGCGGCTGAGTCCGGCGGGGAGCCGAATCGCTCGGTGCGGGCATGGTTGGGCGTACCGCGGCGGGGGTGGCGCTGGGGAGCCGAGCTCGCCCGGCAGCCGACGCCCGTCGGCTGGCGTCGCCGTGAGGATGACGTCGGCGTGGGGACGGTGTCAGTCCAGGAGGTGGAGGAGGGCGGTGGCGCGTTCTGGGTCACCGAGGTGTGCTGAGCAGGGGACAGGCGGGACCACGAGCCGGCCCGGGTGAGCTGACTGAGGCGCCGCGCAAGCACCACACCCCGCCGAAGCGCGGCACGGTCCAGCGCGGTACCACTGGGCGCGGCGCGGGCGAGGGTGGTGGAATCCGGCACGCCGATCGGGTCCAGCTCATCGCACCGCTCCACCGACCACTCGCCCGCTGGGGGTTCTCCCTCGAAGTGCCGGGTTGCCCCCTCAGAATTTGAGGGGGCAACCCTCCACCTGAGCAGGCAACCTCGTCAGCGAAGCCCGGCGACCCGCGCGAAGCCCGGCGACCGACCGACGCTGAGCACGCGCCGCCTTGAGCCACAGCGGCTGATCGCGGCCTCACGCTGCGCGCGGTGTCCTCGTCACGCTATATCTGACGTTCTGCGTGCCGGCGGTTTGCGTTTGGAGGCGGATGATTACTGACCAGGGTCGGAGGCGTACGCGGCGGGGACTGCATGGGTGATCATAATCGGAGCATGAGCTGGCCGGATGGACCGTACCGGGTGGGTATTTCGGGGTGGCGTTACCCGCCGTGGCGGAAGACGTACTACCCCGAGGGGCTGCCGCAGCGTGCCGAGCTCGAGTACGCGGCCGGTCGGCTGAACTCGATCGAGCTCAACGGGTCGTTCTACGCACTGCAACGGCCCGCCTCGTACCAGCGCTGGCATGATGAAACGCCTGACGGGTTCGTCTTTTCGGTCAAGGGGCCGCGGTTCGTCACGCATGTGAAACGGCTCGCCGACGTGGACGCGCCGCTGGCCAACTTCTTCGCGTCCGGGGTCTTTGCGTTAGGCAACAAACTCGGTCCGGTGCTGTGGCAGTTGCCGCCGAATTTCCAGTACGACGCCGATCGCTGCGCCGCCTTTTTCGAGCAGTTGCCGCGTACCACGACTGCCGCGGCCGAGGTCGCGAAAGGGCATGACGAACGGATGGAGGGCCGGGCACTGCTCGAATGCGCCGTCGACATTCCACTGCGGTACGCGATCGAAGTACGCCATGACAGCTTCAAAACCACCGGTTTCCTTGAGTTGGCGCGTGCGCATGACGTGGCGGTGGTTTGTGCGGACTCGGCGGGTAAATGGCCGATGTTCGATGCGGTGACGGCGGATTTCGCGTACGTCCGGCTGCACGGTGCGGACGAATTGTATGTCAGTGGGTACGACGGGAAGTCGCTCGATCGGTGGGCGCGGAAGATCCGGTCGTGGAAGTGCGCCGCGTTCGTCTATTTCGACAATGACGCGAAGGTGCGGGCGCCGTACGACGCCGAGGGGCTGGCGGGGCGGCTCGGGATCAGTTCGGTGGAGGCCGAAGCGTGCCGGGCTTAGCGTCGGCGGCATGACACAGAACGCGGAAAACCCTGGTGAGCTCGTTGTGCAGGCGGTTGAGCGGGCGTTGAAGTTTGTCGTCACCTGGCCGGCCTGGGACGGTGAGCCGCGGGTCTCGGACGACGACCGCATCTTCACGCCGCACAAGGCGGTGCGGCGGATCGCCGACCACATGATCGATCATCTCGCGGAGGTGGAGGCGCTGCTGGCGGGTGTGCCGACGCAACCCGACGAGTGGCACGCGAGTTCAGTGACGTCCACCGCGGACCTCGCGCCGTTCACCGAAGCGGACGTCCGCGAGGCCGAGCAGCGGTTGCGCCGGCTCGCGCGGACGTTCGAGCTCCGGTACGCGGCCCTCGACCCGGCCGAATGGGACAAGGACCGCACCCCGAACTGGACGCTCCGGGTCATCGCCGAACACCTCATCGAACTCGACTGGTACGCCGAACAGGTAGGCGACTTCTCTTGATCACCCGCCTGCAACACCAACTCAGAACAACCGTGCGCCGACTGGCTGTTCCAGGTCCAGGAGGAACTGTTTGTTGGTGAGGCCGCCGGCGTAACCGGTGAGCGAGCCGTTTTTGCCGATGACCCGGTGGCAGGGGATGACGATCGACAGTGGGTTCTGGCCGACTGCCTTGCCGACCGCCTGGGCGGGTTCACCCAGCCGCGTGGCGATCGCGCCGTACGTGGTCGTCTCCCCGTACGGGATCTCCGCCAGCACCGACCAGACCCGTCGCTGGAAGTCGGTACCTTCCAGCCGGGTCGGGAGGTCGAACGTCCGCCGCTGACCCGTGAAGTACGCCTCCAGTTGCTCGACGACCGTCGTGACGAACGCGTCGGCCTCGACCCGTTCGCCGAGGGTTTCCGCCGTCGGCTTGACCCAGTGATGCGGGAAGTAGACGCCGACCAGCGTCTGCTCCGACACCACCACCGTGAGTTCCCCGATCCGGGTGCTGACTACCGCATGCCTGTTCATGCTGATGGAACGCGCCGGCGCCTAATCCTGTGAGGGGAGCGGCTCCTGCGAGGGGATCAGCGCGGTCGTCAGGGTGACGCGTTGACGTCCGGGTTTCTCGGCGCGGTACGGGGCGAGCAGTTCGGTCAGGTCGGCCTGGAGCTGGGCAAGGTCGTCGGTGTTCACGTACAGCATCGTCTGCCCGATCCCGAACAGGTTCCGCAGCTCGGGGTCGGCGGCCAGGAACCGGTCGAAGTCCTCGGCGAAGTGCCCGAGGAAGGTCAGCACCGAGTCGCGGAGCTGGGCGGTGCTCATCGCCTGCAGCTCCTGCTGGTCGACCTGTGCGACGCGTTCGCCGAGCGCGAGGGTGCGCTCGACGGCGCCGCGGACGCGCCGTTCTGCGACGACGGACAGGATGCCCGCCTCGACCAGGGCGGCGACGTGCCGGTACAGCGTGGCCGGGGTGATGTCGGGCAGCAGCTCGCGGAGGGCGGCCGTGGTCAGCTCGCGGCCGCCGAGCTGCTGGATGATCCGCAGCCGGACCGGGTGCATGACGACGTCCGCGACCGATGGCTGACCACCCCGCTCCGCCGTCTCTGCTGGTTCCTTGGGGTTCTTTGGCATCATTATTATCAATCTGATAATGTTCGCATTGTTAGATCGATCCTAGCCGGAGGTGGATGATGACGGAACCGCGGTACGACGGCCGGACCCTGCGACTCGACTTCGGGCGCTGGGAGGCGCTGCTGCTGCGCCGGTCCCACCTCGCGGTCCCGGCGGCGGAGATCGAGCGGCTGGAGGTGCTGCCCGGGTGGACGTCGGAGGTGCTCGGGTTCCGTTCCGGGCTGGTCATCTCCGGGTACTTGAAGATCGCCACCTTCCGGCATCCGTCCGGTGTCCGGCGGCTGGTCAGCATGCGGCGCGGTCTTCCCGTGCTGCGGGTGGTGTTGCGCGGAGGTGAGTTCGACGAGCTGCTGATCAGTACGCCGGCCGCCGGCGAGCTGGCCGATGCACTGCGGACGCGAGCCACCCGATGATCCAGGCAACCGCTCTCGCGAAGCGCTTCGGTCAGGTCGAGGCGGTCACCGACGTCACCTTCACCGCCCGGCCGGGGCGGGTCACCGGCCTGGTGGGTCCGAACGGCGCCGGCAAGTCAACCACTCTCCGCATGCTCGTCGACCTGATCAAACCCGACGCAGGAACAGCAACCTTCACCCCAGGCCAGCAGCAGTTGTCCGGCGGCGCGGAGCTGCAGGGAGCGCCCGCGGGGAAGTCGGCGGGGGAATCGGCGGGGGAGTCGGCCGCTGGGTTGGCGGCCGGGTCGGCGGCTGGGTCGGTTCTGGGGGTTCGGTATCGGGAGCTGCCGTCGCCTGGTTCGGTGGTTGGGGCGGTGCTGGATGTTGCGTTGGCGCATCCGGGGATGTCGGGGCGCGGGCATTTACGGACCATCGCCGCGCTGGCCGGGCATCCGGGGGCGCGCGTGGACGAGGTGATCGCGGCGGTTGGGCTCGGGGCGTACGCGGATCGGCGGGTCAAGGGCTACTCGACCGGCATGCGGCAGCGGCTGGCGCTGGCGACCGCGCTGCTGGGGGACCCGGAAGTACTTGTCCTGGATGAACCGTCGAACGGGCTCGACCCGGCGGGCATCGTCTGGTTGCGGACGTTCATGCGCGACTTCGCCGCATCCGGCCGTACGGTCCTCGTCTCCAGTCACGTACTGACCGACCTCGAACACTCGGTCGACGACATCGTGCTGATCAACCACGGCCGCACCACCTGGACCGGCACGCTGGCCGACTTCACCGCCCACGGATCGACGCTCGAGCAGGCATTCCTCACCCTGACCACCGCGGAGCCAACCACATGACCACCCCACCCGCCACCAACCCCACCACCCCGAGCGGCGCCGCGCCTACCGGCACCACCACGAGCGGCGCCGAGACGATCGGCACCAAGCCGAGCGGCGCCGGCTCGACCAGCGCGGCTCGGGCCGGCGCGGATCATCGGGTGCGATTTCGGCTGATCCGGGGTGAGCTGACCCGGATCGCGGCCGTGCGGCTGCACCGCTGGGCTGCCCTCGCCGCGGTCGTCTGTGGCGGCGGTCTGACCGGTCTGCTCAGCGTGATCGGCCCCGAAAACGCGACCCCACCGATGCCCGGCATCGACACCCCGGAAGGCGCCGCGCTCGTCGTCGGCATCACCGGAGTCCTGCTCTTCGTACCGGCCCTGATCGGCGCGATCGGCATCGCCGGCGAGTACCGGCATCGCACGATCGCCACCACGTTCCTCGCCGAACCACGCCGCGGCCGCGTCCTCACCGCCAAGCTGGTCGTGTACGCGGCCCTGGGCCTCGCGTACGGAGTGATCGCCTCGCTCACCTCCGCGATCGCACTCCTCGCGGCGGCTGCCGTACGCGGCGTCGACCTGACCATCCCAGCCGGGGATCTCATCACTCTGCTGATCCGCCTGGCCGTGGCAGCAGCCGCTTACACCATTCTGGGCGTGGCGATCGGCGCGCTGGCCGGGCATCAATTAGTTGCTGTCGGCATCATTGTCGGGTACTTCTACTTCCTGGAGTACATCCTGCTGGTGGTCCCCGGCATCAACACCATCTACCCGTACCTCCCCGGCGGCGCCACCGCGGCATTGACCGACTTCTCGTTCATCACCAGCACAATCGCCGAACAAACCGCCGCACCCGGCCCAGGCCTACTCCCGGCAGCAGCCGGCGCGGCGGTCCTCCTGGCGTACGCGGCAGCAGCTGCCACCACGGCAGCCCTCCTCCCCCTCCGCCGCGACATCAACTGAGCCGTCAGATCTTGTCGGCCGCGTCCATCGCCACGCCGATCAGCTCCGGGCTGAGGTCGACGACCGTGTTCCCGGCTGCGTCCAGTTGGCCGCGCTCCTTGATCGTGAGCCCGATCAAGGCAAGCGTGCCGGCCCGGTGCCTGCGGACTCGCTCGGCGGCATCCTCGACCGGTGGCACCGCGCCTTCGTCGTCCCGTTCCCAGGCGGCGACGGCGCGCGCGGCCAGGGCGGCCGGGACGGTGACCCGGAGCGGGGGCAGTTCGGCGGCGCGGAACGCCGTACCGATCTCACCCAGGACGCGGGCCTCGTCGGCGTACTCACTCATGTTCTTTCCTCCATCGTCGCGGTCCGATCGAGAATGCCCGCCGCCCACCCACGAACGCATCAGGCGCTCCCCGTAATCCATCCCCTAGGTCCTGGGTAGTAGTCCAGCGCCTACTGCGGGGCGGCGCTGGACTACCACCCAGGACCTGGTCCGATCGTCGTGGCGTAACCACCGATGTGGTGAAGTTGACCCCAGCAGACAGGACGCGTGAGTTGGGAGCAGACGGTGAGCATTCGAGTCGGTTACAAGGCGTCGGCCGAGCAGTTCGGGCCGCGGGACCTGGTGGAGTACTCGGTCCGGGCGGAGGAGCTCGGGCTGGACAGTGTGACCGTGTCGGACCATTTCCTGCCCTGGCGGCACGAGGGTGGTCACGCGCCGTTCGCGCTGGCCTGGATGGCGGCGGTCGGTGAGCGTACCAACCGGGTGCTGCTGGGTACGTCGGTGCTGACGCCGACGTTCCGGTACAACCCGGCCGTGATCGCGCAGGCCTTCGCCACCCTCGGCGAGCTGTACCCGGGCCGGGTGATGCTCGGCGTCGGCACCGGCGAGGCGCTGAACGAGATCGCCGTGTCCGGGATGGAGTGGCCCGAGTTCAAGGAGCGGTTCGCGCGGCTGCGGGAGGCGGTGCAGCTGATCCGCGACCTGTGGACGAAGGACGGCGTCAGCGCCGAGGGGCCGTACTACAAGACCGTCGACGCCTTCATCTACGACCGCCCGGAGACGCCGCTGAAGGTGTACGTGGCGGCGGGCGGGCCGCTGGTCGCGAAGTACGCGGGTCGCGCCGGCGACGGGTTCATCGCGACGTCCGGCAAGGGCATGGAGCTGTACACGGACAAGCTGATCCCCGCCGTGAAGGAGGGCGCGGAGAAGGCCGGGAAGAAGTTCGATGACCTGGACCGGATGCTCGAGGTCAAGGTGTCGTACGACCGGGATCCGGCCGCTGCCCTGGAGAACACCCGGTTCTGGGCGCCGCTGTCGCTCACGCCGGAGCAGAAGCACAGCGTGACCAGCGCGACCGAGATGGAGCGGCTGGCCGACGAGCTGCCGATCGAGCAGGTCGCGAAGCGGTGGATCGTCGCGTCCGACCCGGAGGAGGTCGTGAAGCAGTTCCAGCCGTACCTGGACGCCGGGTTCAACCACTTCGTCGTCCACGGTCCGGGTCACGACCAGGAGCGGTTCCTGACCCAGTTCACCGAGGACGTCCTGCCGCTGCTGCGCAAACTGTCCTGAGTCAACTGGCTTGAGTCGACCGGCTTGAGTCTGACAGTCGGGCGCCTGACAATCGGCAGGTGCCCGACTATCAGATCGTCCGTGACGACGACCCGCGGTGCGCCGAGCTGGAAGCAGCCGGGTACCGCGTGGTCGCCGAGTCGTGGGCGGTACGGCTGGTCGACCCGGATCGTGAGTTGCTGGAGTCCGCCGTACGCCGGGCCATCGCCGGCGGGATCACCGTCCGTGAACTCGGGCCCGAGGCGGCGCCGGCGCTGCATGAGCTGGAGAAGACGAACGAGCCGGACTATCCCGACACGCCCGCGACCCACCGCGCGGTCGGGGACGCCGCCGGCATCCGTGCGCTCTGGCCGGACCACCGGGTCTTCGGCGCGTTCGACGGGCATCGGCTGGTTGGTGCGACCGTGATCCGGTCGAAGGACGGTTTCGGTGACACCGCGTTCACCTCGGTGCTGTCCACACACCGCCGTCGTGGCGTCGCGCAGGCGGTCAAGGCGGCGTCGATCCTCGCGTTCCTGGACGTTGGCATCAACCGGTTCAGCACCGGCGGCGCCGCGACGAACCAGGCCAGCCTTCAGGCAAACCAGGCCCTCGGCTACCAACTCACCGAACACTGGCGCACGTACGCGCCGTGACACGCAAAGGCGGCTGGAGAGGGGGTCCGCCGCAGTACGCGCCGTGACATGCAAGGCGGGTGGAGAGGGTTTCGTGGCTAGTGCAGGTCGGTGGAGAGGGATTCGGCTGCTTGGGTGAGTAGCGGGATCGCTCGGTCCACCAGGGACTCGGTCATCCGGGGCGCCGGGCCGGAGATGGAGATCGCCAGCGGGGACGGGGCGTCCGGGACCGCGACCGCCACGCAGCGAACGCCCAGTTCCTGTTCGCCTTCGTCGGTCGCGTAGCCGTGTTTTTCGGCCTGGCGGAGTTGGGCGGTGAACGCGTCGGGAGTGGTGATCGTGTTGTCGGTGTGCTTCGGCATACCAGTGCGGTGCAGCAGGTCGCGTACCTCGGACTCGGGGTACTGGGCCAGGATCGCCTTGCCGACGGCCGTGCAGTGCGGGAGAACGCGCCGGCCGACCTCGGTGAACATCCGCATCGAGTGCCGCGACTGCACCTGCGCCAGGTACACGATCTGGTCGCCGTCGAGCATCGCCATGTTCGCCGACTCGCCGAGCTCGTCCACCAGTCGCGCGAGGTGCGGCCGGGCGAACACACTCAACATGTGCGACGAGCTCTCACCGAGCCGGATCAGCTTCGGCCCCAGGACGTACTGCCGGGACGGCTCCTGCCGCAGGTAGCCGAGGTCGACCAGCGTGCGGACCAGCCGATGGATGGTCGGCAGCGGCAGCCCGGAGGCGGCGGCCAGCTGGGACAAGCCCATCATCCCGCCCGCGTCCGCCATCGTCTCGAGCAGGCCGAACGCCCGCTCGATCGACTGCACTCCGCCGGTCCGGCCCTTGCCGCCCTCGTTGCTGCCGTTCGCTTCCGTCATCAAACCCCGTCCCTTCCGGATGGCGGAAGTCTAGCGCCAGATCCCGGAATTGCCGGACTCTTGTCTCTTCCGCACAGTAGATATTAGTCTCCGCAATACGGAAAGCTGAGGAGGCGACCGGATGAGCCTGGAAGACCTGATCGGTGCCCTGGACCAGAGGCTGGCGGCCGCGGACGCCGCGCTGGCGGCCGACTACCCCGGCGATCGCGGGGTCCGCCAGCCCGTACACACCGTGTATGTCCCGGCCGACCAGTACACGGCCGGCACCGTGGACGACTGGGGTACGCGGGCCCGCGCGACCGTCGCCGAGTACGCCGGATCGGCCGCCGCGTTCGCCCAGGTGCTGGAGCTGCCGGCCGCGCTCGCGGGCGAGGTGTACGACCGGATGCGCGCGAAACTCGAGCGCGAACCGATCGAGGATCTCCGGATCGATTTCGAGGACGGCTACGGCAACCGCCCGGACGACGAGGAGGACGCCGCCGCGATCGCCGCGGCCGAATCCGTCCCGGGATCGCCGTACTTCGGTCTGCGGATCAAGTCGCTCGAAGCGCCGACCCGCCGCCGCGGCGTCCGTACGCTCGACCTCTTCCTCAAGCATCTGGGCGCGATCCCGGACGGCTTCGTGACCACGCTCCCGAAGGTCACGTCGGTTGAGCAGGTCGAGGCGATGGTGCTCGTGCTGGAGACACTCGAACGGGCGCACGGGTTGCCGCGGCTGAAGTTCGAGATCCAGGTTGAGACGCCGCAGGCGATTCTCGGTTCTGACGGGAGCGCGCTGATCGCGCGGATGGTCAAGGCCGGCGGCGATCGCGTCAGCGGGCTGCACTACGGGACATACGACTACTCTGCCTCGCTCGGCGTCGCTGCCGCGTACCAGAGCATGGAGCATCCGGTCGCGGATCACGCCAAGGACGTCATGCAGCTCGCCGCGGCCGGTACGGGCGTGTTCGTTTCGGACGGTTCGACGAATGTTCTTCCGGTCGGCGACGCGGTGCATGACGCGTGGCGGTTGCATTTTCGGCTCGTACGCCGATCGCTTGCGCGGGGGATCTATCAAGGGTGGGACATGCATCCTGGGCAGCTCCCGACTCGGTTCGCGGCGACGTATTTGTTCTACCGCGAGGGGTTCGAGCAGGCCGCCGGGCGGTTGAGTGCGTACCTGGGGCGGGGCGAGTCCGGTTACCTGGACGAGCCTGCGACCGCGGCGGCGCTGGCGGCCTTTGTGCTCCGTGGGGTGGAATGCGGTGCGATCGACGCGACGGAGGTCGACAAGCTGATCGGCGTCGATCCGCACGAGCTCGCCAAACTCGCCCGTCGAAAGGTCACCGAGGGGTAGCCCTCAACAAGAGGTCGCCGAAGGTTGTGCCCGGCGAAAGGTTGCCGAGGGTTGGCTCTTGAGGGGCCGTCTGGGGTTAGCCTCGCGGCATGCGACTGGTTGCGGAGTTCACTACGGAACCCTTTGAGGTCGAGGGGCAGCCGCCCGCGCACGCCACCGAGGCGTTGCGGGCGGCGGAAGAGGCGGGGCTCGAGTGCGACTTCGGTCCGCTCGGCACGCAGGTACGCGGCGAGCAGGATCTGCTGCTGCCGGCGTTGCAGGGCGTACTGAAGGCGGCGTTCGCGGGCGGGGCGAGCCAGGTGACGTTGCAGGTACGGCGCGATGGCTGAGCATCCCCTGGCGCGGTCGATCGCACCGCTGGTCGAACGACTGAACGCGGAGCTGATAGATCCCGCGGACGCTCGCGCCGACGACGTCACACTGGAATGGAACGGCAAACCGGTGGTCGCCGTCCGCCTACCCATCAAACCCACCAAACCAATCAAGGCGGAGAAGGTGGTTGACGGGGGTGTGCGGAGTTTGTTGGTGGAGGTGGCTGAGGAGCTTGGGGGGCCGTTGCGGGAGTTGTCTCGGGGGGAGAAGCAGCGGGCGGTGTTGTTGCTGGAGGCGCGGGGTGCGTTCGAGTACCGGAAGTCGGCCGAGATCGTCGCGGAGGCGCTCGGGGTCACTCGGTTCACGGTCTACAACTACCTGAACAGAGCGCGCTGACCAGCAAACTTCAACAAACTGTTGACGGCGCCGAGGTTGGGTGTCACGCTCTCGTCAGACGGAAAGTTGATTTCGGGATTCGAGAAGGTGTGATCCGTGGATCTGCAGGAGCTCAACTCCGCTCCGGCCGCCCGGCTGCGGCCGGTGCTGGCGGCCTGTTGTGACGTACCGCGCTGGGTCGACGGAATCCTCGCCAACCGGCCGTACGGTGACGTGGCCGCGCTGGCCGCGGTCGCCGACAAGTCGCTGCGCGAGCTCGACGACGACGAGGTCGACCAGGCGCTGCGGGCGCACCCGCGGATCGGCGACCGGCCGCGGGGTACGAGCACCGAGGCGTCCTGGTCGCGGGGTGAACAGTCCGGCGTCGGCGACGAGCCGCGGGTCCGGCAGGAACTTGCCGAAGGCAACCGTCAGTACGAGGAGCGTTTCGGCCGGGTGTTCTTGATCTGTGCAACGGGTTTGTCCGCGGCGCGGATGCTGACGTCGCTACGGCAGCGGCTCGGCCACGACGACGAGACCGAGGCGAAGGTCGTACACGAGGAGCTGCGCAAGATCGCCCTGCTCCGGTTGGCAAAGGTGGTTGACGCATGAGCTCCCTCAGTACGCATGTCCTTGACACGGGATCGGGTCTGCCGGCCGCGCGGGTCCCGGTGCGGCTGTACCGCGATGACACCGTCCAAGCGTCGGGTACGACGGATGCCGACGGCCGGATCGCCGAGCTGGAGCCGGCGCTCGAACCCGGCACGTACCGGCTGTGGTTCGACGTCGCGGCGTACGCGGCCGCGACCGGTCAGTCGTTCTTCTTTCCGGAGGTCTCCGTGACCTTCACGGTCGCCGACGAGCGGCACTACCACGTCCCGTTGCTGCTCAGCCCGTTCGCGTTTTCCACCTACCGAGGGAGCTGATCCGAGATGGCCATCCACTTGGGCGCCAACCAGTACGGCAAAGCCGAGAACCGCGTCGTCCGCATCTACCGCGACACGCCCCGCCACGAGATCCGCGACCTGAACGTCTCGACCGCGCTCCGCGGCCGGTTCGACGCCGCGCACACCACCGGCGAGCAGGGTGACGTGCTGCCCACCGACACGCAGAAGAACACCGCCTTCGCGTTCGCCAAGGAGAAGGGCATCGGCGCGATCGAGGAGTACGCGCTGACCCTCGGTGAGCGTTTTCTGGTCGCCTCGCCGGCCGCGGAAGGCGCCCGGATCGAGGTCGAGGAGTACGCCTGGGAGCGGATCGAGGTCGACGGTCAAGGACACGACCACTCGTTCGTACGCTCCGGTGGCGGCGTCCGGAACACGATCGTGAACGTCGAGCGCGGCCAGGCGTACGTGGTGTCCGGGATCAGTGATCTGGTCGTACTGAAGTCGACCGGTTCGGAGTTCCACGGCTTCCTGAAGGACGAGTACACGACGCTGCCGGAGACCGACGACCGGATCCTGGCGACCTCGCTGGTGGCGCGCTGGCGGTACGAGCACACCGACGTCGAGTGGGACAAGGCGTACGACCGGATCAAGGCGCTGCTGCTCGAACAGTTCGCGAAGATCCACAGCCTGGCGCTGCAGCAAACCCTGTACGGGATGGGATCCGCCGTCCTGGAAGCACATCCCGAGGTGGCGGAGATCAGGTTCTCGGCGCCGAACAAGCACCACTTCCTGGTCGACCTGTCGCCCTTCGGCGTCGAAAACCCGGGTGAGGTCTTCGTCGCCGCGGACCGTCCGTACGGGCTGATCGAGGCGACCGTGACGCGTGACGACGCGAGCGATCCGGGCAGCGCCTGGCACGCCACGCCCGGATTCTGCTGACCCGTGGCGACGATCGTGATCGAGGGCGCCTACCTGGCGACGCTTGATCCGGAACGGCACGAGTTCATCGGCCACGTAGTTGCTGAGGGCAATCGAATCGTCAAGGTCGGCCCCGGGCCGGCGCCCGCCTACGAGGGTGCGCGCGTGGTGGACGGGCGCGGCTGCCTGGTCACGCCGGGCTTCGTCAACACCCATCAGCACCTGTACCAGTGGGTGACCCGCGGCCTGGCCGCCGACGCGACGCTCTTCGAGTGGCTGACCACGCTGTATCCGGTGTGGGCGCGCATCTCCGAAGAGTCCGTGTACGTTGCTGCCCGCGCCGCGCTGGCTCAACTCGCGCTGACCGGATGCACGACCGCGGCCGACCATCATTACGTCTTCCCGCGTGGCGGTGGCGATCTGCTCGCCGCGGAGATCACCGCGGCGGCCGAGGTCGGGCTGCGGTTCCACCCGGCGCGTGGATCGATGGATCGCGGGCAGAAGGACGGTGGCCTGCCGCCGGATTCGGTGGTCGAGGACCGGGACGAGATCCTGGCCGCGACCGAGGCCGCGATCGATCGTTGGCACGACCCAGCACCGGACTCGATGCTGCAGGTGGTGGTCGCGCCGTGCTCGCCGTTCAGCGTGAGCGGTGAGCTGATGCGCGAGTCGGCCGCGCTGGCCCGGCGGCGTGGCGTCCGGATGCACACGCATCTCGCCGAGACGACCGACGAGACGGACTGGTGCCGCGAGACCTTCGGCTGCACCCCGCTCGAGTACGCCGACCAGCTGGGGTGGACCGGTCCGGACGTGTGGTTCGCGCACGGCATCCATTTCGACGACGCGGAGATCAAACACCTCGGCAACACGCGTACGGGCGTCGCGCACTGCCCTAGTTCGAACGCACGCCTCGGTGCGGGGATCGCCCGTACCGCGGATCTTCGCGCGGCCGGAGCGCCGGTCGGGCTGGGGGTGGACGGTGCGGCCAGCAACGAATCCGGCAGCTTGGTCGAGGAGCTCCGCCACGCCGTACTGTTCGCCCGGGCCCGTGGCGGTCCGCAGTCGATGACCGTTCGCGCCGCTCTGGAAATGGCGACGCTCGAAGGCGCCCGGATCCTCGGCCGCTCCGCGGACCTCGGCTCGCTGGAGCCCGGCAAGCTGGCCGACCTGGCGGTGTGGGAGGTCACCACCCTCCCGCACGCCGGTATCCCCGATCCGATCGCCGCGCTGGCCCTGTCCACGCCTCCGCCGCTGGCCCTTCTCCTCGTCAACGGCCGTCCGGTCGTCGAACACGGCGTACTGACGACCGCGGACACTGCCGCGATGAGCGCGGAGGTGGCGCGCATCCAGGCCGGCCTGTTCGCCTGACCCGCCAGCTGCGAGGACGCGCCGCGCAGCCGCTTCCGTGCTGAAGCCGCGCCGAAAATGTGTCCTAGATCACCTCGTGTTGAGCGGCTTACCGGGGGTCCCGGATTCAGCAAGGTGGATGACGAATCCATCGATGCTGGACAGAGGAGACCTCGCGATGTCAGAAGAAGTACCCGGAACCTGGCGACAGCTGCGGCAGTACTGGGCTGTCATGACCGTGCTTGCCGGGGGCGTGCTGGTGGGTGCGGTGAGCATCTACCTGGCGGCCAGTCTGCTGCCGACGGCAGTGAGAGACATCGGTGGCGATCAGCTCTACGCCTGGAACATGACCGTCTATCTGGTTGGGCAGGTGGTGGCGGCGATGCTCGCCGCGAACGTGCTGCGCCGGGCCGGTGCCCAGGGCGCGTACGTCACCGGGTTCGGCCTGTTCGCAGTGGGATCAGTGATCTGTACGGTCGCGCCGACGATGCCGATCATGCTGATCGGCCGCGGGCTGCAAGGACTGGGCGCCGGGCTGCTCACCGGCCTGGGGTTCGCGCTGATCCAGGCGACGCTGCCGGCGGCGCTCTGGTCGCGTGGCAGCGCGGTGATCTCGGCGATGTTCGGGCTGGGCAACTTCGTCGGTCCGGCCCTCGGCGGGACGTTGGCGCAGGCAGGCGCCTGGCGCTGGGCGTTCGGAGCGCTCACGGTGCTGGCGATTGCGCTCGGAGCCCTCGCGGCGCGCGTTCTCCGTACGATCCAACTGCCGGCGGGCGGTGCCGCACCGCGGATCCCACGCTGGGCACTGGTCCTGGTCGTGGCGGCCGTCGCGTCGTTGAGCGTGGCCAGCCTGACCGACTCCGCGCCGCTGATCGTCGCGCTCGTGATCACCGCGGCGATCATGGCGGTCGGCTTCGTCGTCGTGGAAGGCCGGAGCTCGACCCGCGTGCTCCCGGCATCGACCTACCGGCGCGGTTCGGCCATGCGCTGGATCTACCTGACGATCGCTGTCCTGGCCTCGAGTGTCGCGGTCGAGACGTTCCTGCCGCTGTTCGGCCAGCAGTTGGGTGACCTTCCGCCGGTGGCGGCCGGCTTCTACGGGGCGGCGCTCTCCCTCGGCTGGGCGCTCACCCAGGTGTGGAGTGCCTCGGCGCACGGACGGCGGGCCAATGCGCTGATGCTCGGCGGCCCAGCGGTGCTGGTGATCGGGCTCGCGGTCCTCGCCGTGACGATCGCGGCCGACGCCTCGATCGGTCTGGTCGTCGGTTGGCTCGTTGTGCTCGTACTGGCCGGATCGGGGATCGGGATGGCGATGCCGCACCTGACCGTGCGGGCGATGTCCAGCGCCGAGGATCAGGCCGAAGCGCAGCAAGCGGCCGCATCGATCGCGACTGTCCTCACGATGGGTACGGCCAGTGGTGCCGCGGTTGCCGGACTGCTCGTCAACCTCGGTCAGCCGAACCTGGAGACCTCGGCCAGGTACCTGCTGGCTGGGTTCGCGCTGATTGCGGTCGTCGGAATCGCGACCGCGAAGCGGCTGACTGCCCGGCGGTACGAACCGGTCGCCGTCGACTCGATGGCCTGACGGCCGCACCGGGGACCTCGCTTGAGGTCCCCGGTGGGGTGTCGTCAGTTGAGCAGGTCGCCGGCGATCCAGACAGCCTGGATATCGGTGGGCGCGCCGAGGGTGAAGATGCGGGCCAGCGCTTCCTCGGTGTCCTCGGCGTGCTGGAGCGCCACGGCCAACGGCGAGTCCGGGGCCGGGCGGAGCAGTTGCGCGTCGAACTGCCGGCCGACCGAAAGGTGGCCTACCTGGGGTAGGTCCAAGGCCTCCGCGCCCGCGGCGGTGGACAGGTAGAGGAGGTGGGCGGCGGTCAGCGGGCGGCCCTGGTCGCCGAGGAGTTGCTGGCAGAAGTACGCCTGCAGGCCTTCCTTCAGCAAGGAGAATCCGGTGCCGGCGCCGACATCGGAACCAAGCGCGACGCGTACTCCGTACTGGAGGTGGCGGTGCAAGGGGAAGAGGCCGCTGCCGAGGGCCGCGTTGCTGGTCGGGCAGTGCGCGACGGTGGCGCCGCTGGTCGCGAGGGTCTTGAGCTCCACGTCGGTCGGGTGGACGTTGTGGGCCAGGACGGTACGACGGTCGACCAGACCGTGCCGGTCGTACGTGGTGACGTAGTCGCTGCCGCCGAACAGGTCCGCGACGCTGGCGATCTCTGCCTCGTTCTCGTTCACATGGGAGGTGAAGAGGGCGCCGGGGATGGCGTCCATCAGTTCGCGGCAGGTGGCGAGCAGGTCGTCGGTGCAGGAGAGCGAGAAGCGTGGTGTGACGGCGTACCGGTTGCGGCCGACGTTGTGCCAGCGGTTCGAAAGGGCGAGCGATTCGGCGTACGCGCGTACTGGAGTGGTGAGGAGCTCTGGGCGGAGCAGGCGGTCGCTCAGGACCAGGCCGGAGGTGATGCGCAGGCCGATCGACGAGGCAGCGTTGAAGAGTGCGTCGACGGCGTCGGGGTAGTGGGCGCCGAAGACCAGGGCCGAGGTCGTACCCGCGGCGGCCAGGCCGTTGACGAACTCGGTGGCGACGCCTTTCGCGTACTCGGCGTCGGCCATCCGGGCTTCCTCGGGGAGGGCGTAGCGGTCCAGCCATTCGAGCAACGGAAGTCCGAGGCCGCCGACGGCGCGGATCTGCGGGAAGTGCACGTGGGTGTCGACGAAGCCGGGGAGGACGATGCCGTCGGACAGGTCGACGACCGGCTCGGCCGGGTGGGCGCGACGCAGATCGGAGAAGGGGCTGCGGGCAACGATCACGCCGTCCTGGACGAGCAGTCCGGCGTCGGTGCCGACGCGCAGGGCGGCGCCGCCGAACGGGTTGTCCGGCGTGTCGACGAAGGTGCCACGAAAGATGGTCATGCGGTTGCCTCACGCTGAGCCGGAGCATGCTGTCGCCCGGCAGAATGGGCCGAGACGGTTTGCCGCTCGGCGGGTGAAGAAGCGAGGGATGGGCCCGGCCCGGCGGGCGCTGAAGTGGGGGTGGGGGATGGCGCCGAGGACGGTGATGCGGGAGTGCGGGGTGGCGCGGCGGGTGATGATGCGGGAGCGGGGGATGGGGTGGTGGCGAAGCGTTGGAGGAGCCAGGCGGCGACGCTGACCGCGATGACGACCGGCTCCTTTCCGGGGAGGTCGGGTAGGCCGATCGGGGTGGTGATGCGGGCGATCGCCGTCGCGGTGTTGCCGTCCTCGGTGAGCTTGCGCTGGAACCGGGTCCACTTGGCGCTCGACCCGATCAGCCCGATCGTCGCCAGCTGCTCGGTACGGATCGCCGCATCGCACAACGCCGCATCCTCGGCATGATCATGCGTCATGATCACCGCGTGCGTACCGGGCGGCAACTCCCCGACCACGAGCTCAGGCAGCACCGGCACGTTGTGTACGTGCACCTGCGCGACCGCGTCATCCAGCACCCGCAACCGCTCCGGCGCCAACTGCTCCGCCCGCGAATCCACCAAATGCAGCTCGATGTCATGCCGGGCAAGGATGCGCGCCAGCTCCATCCCCACATGCCCGACCCCGAAGATCGCGACCGAAGGCACCACCGGCAACGGTTCCAGCAACAGCTTCACCTCTCCACCACAACACTGCACCCCGTGCTGGTACGGCGCCTTGTCCGACAACGCCGCCGTCAGCACCTCGGGAACCGTCACCCCATCAGCGATCATCGCCCGCGACCGCGAGATCGCCAGCGCCTCGAGGTTGCCGCCGCCAACAGTCGACCAGACGTTGTCATCGGCAACCACCATCTTCGCGCCGGCCTCCCGCGGCGCATGCCCGCGAACGGACATCACCGTGACAAGCACACCCGCGCGCCGTCCCGTACGCAGCAACTGGATCGCCTTCAGCCACTCCATGACACACCTCCACGCGCCCGCTCGACCGCCCAATAGACGGCCTCAGGTGTCGCCGGCGACGGCAGATCGACGCTCGTACCCACCGGGCCGAACGCGGCCGCCGCCTCCCGCAGCGCCTCGCGGACCGAGAACGCAAGCATCAACGGCGGTTCACCGACCGCCTTCGAGCCGTACACCGCGCCGTCCTCGTGCGCCTTCTCCAGTAAGCGCACGTTGAAGACCTCGGGCATCTCCGAGAAGCTCGGCAGTTTGTACGTACTCGCCGCCTGCGTCGCCAGCCTGCCACGACGGTCACCCGTGCTTTCGTCCCAGCGGAGATCCTCCAGCGTCAACCATCCGGCGCCCTGGACGAAACCGCCTTCGATCTGCCCGATGTCGATCAGGGGGCTGAGGCTGTCGCCGACGTCATGCACGATGTCGACCCGGCGTAGCGTGTACGCCCCGGTGAACCCGTCGACCTCGACTTCCGATGCGGCGACGCCGTACGCGAAGTACTTGAAGGGCTCGCCGCGCATCGCGTTCGCGTCCCAGTGCAGGCCTTCGGTCCGGTAGAACCCGGCCGCCCACAACTGCACCCGCTGCATGTACGCCGCACCGACGAGCTCGTTCCAGGGAATGCCGTCGCCGGACAGGCCACGGACGGTGCCGTCCTCGAACCGGACGTCCGCCGGGCTGATCCCGAGCCGCCCACCGGCGACCTGCGCCAGCCGGTCCCGGATCTGATCGCACGCGTTCTTGATCGCCGCGCCGTTCAGGTCGGCGCCGGACGATGCGGCGGTCGCGGAGGTGTTCGGCACCTTGTCCGTCCGCGTCGGCGCCAGCCGGACCCGGGCCAGCGGCACGCCGAGCGTGGTCGCCGCGACCTGCAACATCTTCGTGTGCAGGCCCTGTCCCATCTCGGTGCCGCCGTGGTTGATCAGCACCGACCCGTCCTTGTAGACGTGCACCAGCGCCCCGGCCTGGTTGAATGCGGTGAGGTTGAACGAGATCCCGAACTTCACCGGCGTCATCGCCAACCCACGCTTCACCTGCTGATGCGACGCGTTGAAGGCCGCGATCTCCGCCTGCCGCTCGGCGACGTTGCCGCCGGCAATCACTTGACTCCAGCACGATTCCAGCCGGTCCGCGTGCCGTACCGGCTGCCCGTACGGGGTCGCGTCACCTGGCTGGTAGAAGTTGCGCCGTCGCAGCTCCAGCGGGTCGTACCCGAGCAGCGGCGCGCAGCGCCCGAGGATGTCCTCGATCACCAGCATCCCCTGCGGCCCACCGAAACCACGGAATGCGGTCTGCGACGTCTTGTTCGTCTTCGCGATCTGCCCGACGACGCGTACGTGCGGGATCTCGTACGCGTTGTCGATATGGCACATCGCCCGCGCGAGTACCGGCTCCGACAGATCGAGGCTCCACCCGCCGTCGGCCGTCAGCGTCGCATCCAGCGCGACCAGTCGACCATCGTTGGAGAACCCAACAGTCCACTTGCTGTGGAATCCATGCCGTTTGCCGGACATCGTCATGTCCTGCGTCCGATTCAACCGCAACCGCACCGGTCGTCCGGTCAGCGTCGCGCCCAGCGCCGCGATCGCCGCGAACCCGTGCGGCTGCATCTCCTTGCCGCCGAATCCGCCGCCCATCCGCAGGCACTGCACCGTCACCGAGTGACTGGCCAGCCCGAGTACATGCGCGACGATCTCCTGAGTTTCCGACGGATGCTGCGTACTCGACTGGACGAAGATCTGGCCGGCCTCGTCCACCTGCGCCAGCGCGGCATGCGTCTCAAGGTAGAAGTGCTCCTGCCCGGCGAATTCGAACTCACCACTGAACACCTGCGCCGCCTCGGCCAGCGCCGCATCGACGTCACCGCGCTCCAGCTGCCGCCCGATGCCCTGGAAGCTCTCGGCCTCGATGGCCTCGCGGACGGTCACCAACGACGGCAGTGGCTCGTACTCGACCTCCACCGCTGATGCCCCGAGCCGCGCCGCCTCCAGAGTGTCCGCGAGCACCCAGCAGACCGCGTGCCCGTTGAACTTCACCTCGCCCGGGAACAACGGCTCGTCGTGCTTCACCCCGGCGTCGTTCACACCGGGCACGTCCTCACTGGTCAGTACGCGGACGACACCTGGTACGTCGTACGCCGGCTTCACTCGTAGTGCAGTCACGCGTGCGTGGGCGTGCGGGGATTGGACCGGGTACGCATGCAGCACGTCACGCGTACGCTGCACCAGATCGTCCGTGTACAAGGCGGTTCCGGTCACGTGCAACGCGGCGCTCTCGTGCGGGAGGGGTACGCCGACGACCGCGACGGCTGGGCGTTCGGACAGCGAGCTCATGCGCTCACCTCCTGGTGGTAGAAGCGCAGCAACGACTGGCCGAGCATCGCGGAGCGGTACGCGGAACTGGCGCGGTGATCGTCCATCGGCGTACCTTCGGCCGCCAGCACCGCCGCCGCGGTCCGTACCGTCTCCTCGCTCCACGGCTGATTGATCAGGGCCGCCTCGGTGTCCCGCGCCCGCAACGGCGTCGCCGCGACACCGCCGAGGCCGATGCGGATGTCCTGGATGACACCGTCGGTGACGGTCAGGGCGTACCCGATCGCGACGCTGGAGATGTCGTCGAAACGTCGTTTCGCGATCTTGTGGAAAGCGGTCATCGGTGCCAACGGCAACGGGATCACGATCGTCCGGATCAGCTCGTCCGCTGCCTTCACCGTTTGCCGGTACCCGGTGAAGTACTCCGCCAGTTCGACGATCCGCTGGCCGCGCGCGGACGCCAGTACGAGCGAAGCGTCGAGGGCGAGCAGCGCCGGCGGGGTGTCGCCGATCGGCGAGCCGGTACCGAGGTTGCCGCCGATGGTCGCGCCGTTCCGGATCAGCCGCGATGCGAACTGTGGGAAGAGCTGGCCCAGCAACGGGACGCGGCCGGCCAGGCGGCGCTCGATCTCGGTCAGCGTCAGCGCGGCGCCGAGGCGTACCTCGGTCGGACCGAAGCTGAACTCACGCAGCTCCTCCAGCCGATCGATCGCGACGGTCAGCGCCGGGCGGGAGCCGAAGATGTTCACCTGTACGCCCAGGTCGGTCGAACCAGCGACGACCTGGGCGTCGGTCCGGTCGGCCAGCACCGTCAGCGCCTGATCGAGTGTGGTCGGCCGGATGAACTCGGCCTCGCCGGAGACGATGCCGGTCGGCGCCGCCGCCGGGGGCGGTGAGTGGCGGCGTACGGCCAGCGCGTCGTGCTCGGTCGGATCACCGAGGGCGTAGGCGGCGTCGCGGATCGGACGATAGCCAGTGCAGCGACACAGGTTGCCGCTCAACGAGTGGAGATCGAACCCGTTCTCGCCATGCTCGTGATCACCCGCGCCACAGGTACGTCCCGGGCGGTAGTACTCCGCCGCCATGCTGCAGACGAACCCGGGCGTGCAGTAGCCACACTGCGAGCCGCCGCGTACGGCCATCTCCTTCTGAACCGGGTGCAGCTCGGCGGCTGACCCCAGTCCTTCGGAAGTGACCAGCTCCTGCCCGTCGAGCGAGGCGATCGGCAGTAGGCACGCATTCACCGCGGTCCACTCGGTCGGCGCATCGGTCCCGGCGCGCGCGACCAGTACCGAACACGCGCCACACTCGCCTTCCGCACAACCTTCCTTCGCGCCGGTCAGTCCCTTGTCACGCAGCCAGTCGAGGACGGTGGTGTGTACGGACACGTCGCCGATCGCGGTGACCTCACCATTCACGGTCAAAGCGGGGGATCGCAGAGCTTGAGTGGTCATCGGTTCGTACTCCAACGGGTGTTGCGGGCACTGTGGATCGGGTTGGCATCGGACACGAAGTCGTCGAACCGGTACCCGGCGATCTTCGCGATCTCGAGCAGCGCGGCGGCGTGCTCCTGGTTCTCGCAGTTGCCGAGCCGTTCGCGGCCCTGCTCGACGATCCGGCCGAACGACTCCGCGTCCCGTACCGAGATCACCAGCGGGAACCCGAACCGTTCGCGGTACGCCTCGGTGACCGCGGTCAGTTCGTCGCGCTCCGGTTCGCCCAGGAAGGTGAGGCCCTTGTCGGACTGGTCCCGCAGCGACGCCTCGCCACTCAGACCGTCCGCGACGAACTGCGACCCGAGCTGCGGGTACGCCTGGATCAGCGCAAGCTGCTCCTCCCGCGAGCCGGAGAACAGGGCCTCCTGGAAGGACCGTCGCAGCGCGTGCGTGTCGGCGTACGGGCGCATGTCCCACGCCCGCTCGACCGCCCAGCGCGGACCCTGGAACAGGCTGCCGAACGTCCCGACGAACTCCTCGCGGGTCATCTGGTTCACCTGGTCGAGCCGGACCGTGTCACCGGGCTGCCCCGCGACCGCCGGACCGTAGTTCTTGCCGACGTGGTGGAACAGGATGTTCAGCACGATCGCGGTCAGGCTGCCGAGCGTGATGCCGCTGCCGAAGATGATCTCGGCCCAGTGCGGTACGGCCTGCGCGACCTGCGGTTGCGCGGTCACGTACATGGCCAGGCCGACGCTGGTCGCGACGATCACCACGTTCCGGTGGTCGTGGAAGTCGACCTTCGCGAGGGTCTGGAAGCCGACCACCGCCACGGTCGCGAACATCGCCAGCGCCGCGCCACCGAGGACCGGATGCGGTACGCCGGCCACGATCGCGCCGGCCTTCGGCACCAGCCCGATCAGGATCATGATCGCGCCCGCCGCCGCGACCACCCAGCGGCTGCGAATCCGGGTCAGCCGGACCAGACCGACGTTCTCGGCGAAGCAGGTGTACGGGAACGAGTTGAAGACGCCGCCGATCGTGGTCGCCAGACCGTCGGCGCGCAACGCCCGGGCGATGTCCTCGCGGCCGATCCGCTTCTCGACGATCTCACCGGTCGCGAAGACGTCACCAGTCGTCTCCACCGCGGTGATCAGCATCACCACGACCATCGAGATGATCGCCGCGATCGAGAACTTCGGCCAGCCGAAGTAGAACGGCTGCGTCACGCCCACCCAGGCCGCGTCCCCGACGGCACCGAAGTGCGCGTCGCCGAACGCCCAGGCCACCAGTGTTCCGGCGACCAGGCCGACCAGCACCGCGATGGTTGCCATGAACCCCTTGAAGACCCGCTGAATCAGCACGATCAGGGCCAGCGTGCCGAGCGCGTACGCCATGTTCTTGCCGCTGGTCGGCGCGGCCGTCGGCCCGGCGCCGCCGACCGCGTCCCCGGCCGCGACCGGCAGCAGCGCCAGCCCGATGATGGTGATCACCGAACCGGTCACCACCGGCGGGAAGAACCGAATCAGCCGGCTGAAGAACGGCGCGATGAAGAACGTGGCCAGCCCGGCGACCAGGACCGCGCCGTAGATCACCAGCAGACCGTTGGTACCACCACCGGCCGCGAGGCCGATCGCGATCATCGGCGAGACCGCCGTGAAGGTGACGCCCTGCAGCAGCGGCAGCCGGACGCCGACCTTCCAGAACCCGACGGACTGGATGATCGACGCGATTCCACAGGTGAACAGGTCCGCGTTGATCAGGTGGATGAGCTGCTCGGTGGTGAGTCCGATCGACCCGGCCAGCAGGATCGGTACGATCACGGCGCCGGCGTAGAAGGCGAGTACGTGTTGCGTGCCGTACACGGCGAGCTTGCCGGGTGGCAGCACCTGGTCGACAGGGTGGCGGCTGATCCGGCGCTCGGGCCGGCTGGGTCGCGGGACTGCCTTCATCGGGACACGCTCCTCGGGTTGACCTGCACGCCAGCATCCGCGCGACAGGACCCCGGCGGCACCCGGTGAACGTCCTAAGTTGAACCGCTGATGAACACCCCGCTTTGTGTGATCACACAATCAGAGCGACTTGAGCGCCAGGAACACGTCCACCCGGTCCTCGAGTCGCGACAGATCGCGTCCGGTCAGTTGCTCAACGCGTTCGATCCGGTACCGGACCGTGTTGACGTGCAGGTGCAGTGACTCCGCGGTCCGGGTCCAGGAACACGAGCAGGCGAGGAAGGCCTGCAGGGTCGCGAGCAGATCGGCGTGCGTACGACGGTCGTGATCGAGGACGGCACCGAGGACACGGTGGGTGTACGTGCGGCGTACGTCGTCGGGGAGGGTGGCGAGGAGCAGTACGTGGGAGGCGACCTCGTCCGACGTCACCACCGAGACCGGCGCCCGCCCGGCACCGGCCGCGCGCTGAGCGAACCGGGCTTCCTCCAGTGCGCCGGCCAGGGCGTCGATCGACGTCTCGCCGCTGATCCCGACCGCGAGCCGGCCACGGTTCAGGCCCGGGCCGAGCCGGCCGAACGCGCGGCGCAGATGTTCGGGGAGCTCGGGTGTCGACGGCAGGAAGCCGACCAGTAGACCGTCGCGGCCGGGCGCGACCACCGCTGGGCCGACGGTCAGCGCGACGTCCTCCAACAGACTCAGCGCGACCTCGCTCGGACCGTCGTCGCGCAGCTCGGCAACGGCAACCACCATCGGGCGCTCCGAATGCGCGCCCGCCTGCCGCAGCCGGGCGGCGACCTCGGCCTGGGGCGCGCCGGACTCGACCAGCGCCAACGCGTCAGCCACCAGCGGGCGGAGCGCGCGGCGGCCTTCGTCCCGCCTGGCGCGGTCCAATGCGGCGATCGCGGACAGCTCGTGGACCGCCTCGACATGGTCCCGCGACCACTGGTTGTGGTCGCCGTCGATCACCAGCACCCAGGCCGTCAGCCGGTTCCCGAAGCCGGACCCGACCGGGAACAGGCTGTACGCCGCGTCTCCGGCCGTCGCCACCGCCGGCGTCCGGTCCGCGGTCAGGAAGCACTTGGTCACCGCGTCCATCGCGGCGGCATCCAGCTCGCCCGGACCCGGTACGACATGCCGGCCGGTCGGCGTGAGTACGCGGCAGTCGTGCCCGATCTCGGCGGAGATCCGGGCCGCCAGTTCGTCCAGGCTGCGCCCGGCCGCGATCGACGACAACAGCTGCCGCTGGCGTACCAGACTCGCGGACAACCGGGCGCCGGTTTCGGCTGATCCGGCCGCGGCGACGTACTCGGTGACGTCCGCGAAGGCGATCTCGACCGGTACCTCGATCAGCGTCACCTCGTACCGCCGGCAGGCGTCCACGAGATCCGGCGGTACGTCACCCAACTGCGCTTTCCCGGCCAGGATCGTGGTCGCGCCACGCCCCGCCACCGAAGCGACGAACACCTCGCTGTCGTCCGCCTGCCGCCGCCAAACCAGCCCGGTCAGCACCACCTCGCCACCACTCAGGTACCGCCCCGGCTCCAGCAGGTCGGTCGTCACCAGCCGCCCGATCGGCCGATCCAGCACCCCGCCGACCGAATGCAGCAACCGCAACCCCAACTCCGGCGCGTCCAGCAACTCACCAAGCAACACCTCTACCACCGCCTTTAGAGGAAAGTACAACGCGCGCGCCCCCGCGAGACACCCCCTTCACGCCCCATCCCACCCCCACCTGACCGCACCCCAGCCACCCCCGGCCCGCCGCCCGCGCCCCCCGCCCGACGCCATCCACCCACGACGCCATCCACCCACGACGCCATCCACCCACGGCGCGAAGCCGCCCGCCCCAGTCGCCCAGCCGCCCGCCAGGCGCCCGCCGACCGGGAGCAATTTCGGTGGTTAACCCCCGGGGGTGTGCGTTCACCTCTCGCATGCGTGTGGTGAAGGGGCAGTTTCAGGGGTTCACGTCTGAAATGGCGGTGGGGGTTGGCCGGTCCGGGGGTCGGCCGGGAGGTGGGGAAGCGGGGTGGCGGGGAGGTGGGCTGGGGGTTGACGCGCGTTGGGTGCCCGCTTACTGTTTTCGCAGAACAGAAACAGATTTCCACAATACAGAAATTGCGGGAAGTGGAGTTGGGATGAGTCAGCCCCTGCGGTACACGGTGAACTGTTCGTTGCTCTTCACCGAGCTGCCTCTGCTGGAGCGGCCGGCGGCCGCCCGGCGGGCCGGGTTCGGTGCGGTCGAGTTCTGGTGGCCGTTCGTCGAGGCGGTCCCGCCGGACCGGCAGGTCGACGCGTTCGTCACCGCGATCACCGACGCCGGGGTACAGCTCACCGGGCTGAACTTCTTCGCCGGCGACATGCCCGGCGGCGACCGCGGGCTGGTGTCCTGGCCGAAGCGGTCCGGCGAGTTCCGCGACAACATCGACGTCACCATTGGCATCGGCGAACGACTCGGGACCCGTGGCTTCAACGCCCTGTACGGCAACCGCGTCGACGGCGCGACCGAGCCGGATCAGGACGACGTCGCGGTCGAGAACCTCGCCCTCGCCGCCCGCGCCGCCGCCCGGATCGACGCGACCGTGCTGCTCGAGCCGGTCAGCGGCGCCCCGAAGTACCCGCTGAAGACGGCGGCCGACGCGCTCGCCGTGATCGACCGCGTCCAGGCGGCGTACGACGACGTACCCAACCTCGGTCTGCTCGCCGACCTGTACCACCTCGCGGTCAACGGCGACGACGTCGACCGGGTGATCGCCGAGCACACCGACCGGATCGCCCACGTCCAGATCGCCGACGCGCCCGGCCGGAACGAGCCTGGTACCGGCACGCTCGCGCTCGACCACCAGCTGACCGCCCTCGCGGCGAACGGCTACACCGGATGGGCCGGGCTCGAGTACAAGCCGTCCACCACATCAGAAGCAAGCTTCGACTGGCTCCCGTTCGAGCGCCGCTGACACCCAACCGCACCCCCGTGACACCCACCGGACCCCCGTGACTCCCACGGCGCCACCCCCGCTCTTTCCTTCCTTTCTTCCTTCCTCGTGGGTCACGCACTTCCAGGAGAACGAACTATGACGAACATCGCTTTCATCGGCCTCGGCATCATGGGCAACCCGATGGCCGTCCACCTCGCCAACGCCGGGCACACCGTGGCCGGTCTCGACCGGTCGCCGGAGCGGAGCGCCGCCCTGGTCGCCGCCGGCGGCCGCGCCGCGAGCTCACTCGCCGACGCGGTCAAGGGCGCCGACGTGATCTGCGTGATGGTGCCGGACTCGCCGGACGTCCAGGACGTCCTCGAAGGTGAGAACGGCGTCTTCCAGCTGGCCGAGACCGGCGCGCTGATCATCGACTTCTCCAGCATCCGCCCGGACGTCACCCAGCAGCTCGCCGAGCAGGCGCAGGCGCTCGGCTTCCGGCTGCTCGACGCTCCGGTTTCCGGTGGCGAGGCCGGCGCCAAGAACGCCGCCCTGTCGATCATGGTCGGCGGCGCGGAGGACGACTTCGCCGCCGCCAAGCCGCTGTTCGACGTGGTCGGCAAGACCGTGGTGCACGTCGGCCCGAGTGGTTCCGGCCAGACGGTGAAGGCCGCCAACCAGCTGATCGTCGCCGCGAACATCCAGGCGGTCTCCGAGGCGGTCGTCTTCCTCGAGGCGTACGGCGTCGACACGAAGGCAGCGCTCGAAGTACTGGGCGGTGGTCTCGCGGGTTCGACCGTACTGAACCAGAAGAAGGAGAACATGCTGTCCCGCTCCTTCGAGCCCGGGTTCCGGATCGACCTGCACCACAAGGACATGGGCATCGTCACCGCGGCAGCGCGCGAAGCGGGCGTGGTCGTACCGCTCGGTGCGCTGGTGGCGCAGCTGGTCGCCTCCGCGCGCGCCAACGGCGACGGCGGACTGGACCACTCGGCGCTGCTCCGCGGCGTGGAGCGACTGTCCGGACTCGAGCCGGCGAACGGGCAGGCCGGCTGATGGCCCGCATGCGCGCGGTCGACGCCGCGGTCCTGATCCTGGAGAAGGAGGGGTCGACGCAGGCGTTCGGGCTGCCCGGCGCCGCGATCAACCCGTTCTACAGTGCGATCCGGGCGCACGGCGGCATCAAGCACGTGCTCGCCCGGCACGTCGAGGCCGCATCGCACATGGCCGAGGGGTACACCCGCGCTCGCGCCGGCAACATCGGCGTCTGCATCGGTACGTCCGGACCGGCCGGTACGGACATGATCACCGGCCTGTACTCCGCTTCCGCCGACTCGATCCCGATCCTCTGCATCACCGGTCAGGCGCCGGTCGCGAAGCTGCACAAGGAGGACTTCCAGGCCGTCGACATCTCCGCGATCGCCAAGCCGGTCGCGAAATGGGCGGTCACGGTGATGGAGGCGGCGCAGGTGCCGGGTACGTTCCAGAAGGCGTTCCAGGTGATGCGCGAAGGGCGGCCGGGTCCGGTACTGGTCGATCTGCCGCTGGACGTTCAGCTCGCGGAGATCGAGTTCGACATCGACACGTACGAACCGCTGCCGGTGTCGCGGCCGGCGGCCACCCGGGCGCAGGCCGAGAAGGTGCTGTCGATGCTCGGCGACGCCGCGCACCCGCTGATCGTCGCGGGCGGCGGGATCATCAACGCGGACGCGGCGGACCTGCTGGTCGAGTTCGCCGAGCTGACAGGCATTCCGGTCGTGCCGACGCTGATGGGTTGGGGCACGCTGCCGGACGATCACCCGCTGGCCGCGGGCATGGTCGGGCTGCAGACCTCCCACCGGTACGGGAACGCGACCATGCTGGCGTCCGACCTGGTGCTCGGGATCGGCAACCGGTGGGCGAACCGGCACACCGGCGGACTGGATGTGTATCGGGGGGAGCGGAAGTTCATCCACGTGGACATCGAGCCGACACAGATCGGCCGGGTGTTCGCGCCGGACTACGCGGTGGTCTCGGATGCGCGCGCCGCTCTGCAGGTGTTCGTCGAGGTGGCCCGCGAATGGTCGGCGGCCGGCCGGCTGCCGGACCGGACGGCGTGGGCGGCGGAGTGCCGGGAGCGGCGTACGACGCTGCAACGCAAGACGCACTTCGACAACACCCCGATCAAACCGCAGCGCGTGTACGAAGAGATGAACCGCGCTTTCGGGCCGGACGTCCGGTACGTCAGCACGATCGGGCTTTCGCAGATCCAGGCCGCGCAGATGCTGCACGTGTATCGGCCGCGACACTGGATCAACGCCGGGCAGGCCGGTCCGCTCGGATGGACCGTGCCGGCGACGCTCGGGGTCGCGGTCGCCGATCCGGACAGCACGGTGGTCGCGTTGTCGGGTGACTACGACTTCCAGTTCCTGATCGAGGAACTCGCGGTCGGAGCGCAGTTCGGCATCCCGTACATCCACGTGGTGGTGAACAACTCGTACCTCGGGCTGATCCGGCAGGCACAGCGGAACTTCGACATGGACTACTGCGTGCAGTTGTCGTTCGAGAACATCAACAGCCCCGAGGTGAACGGGTACGGCGTCGACCATGTGAAGGTGGTCGAAGGACTCGGCTGCAAGGCGTTGCGGGTGTTCGAGCCGGACGGGATCGGGCCGGCGCTCGAAGAGGCCAAGAAGCTGATGGTCGAGTACCAGGTGCCGGTCGTCGTCGAGGTGATCCTGGAACGGGTCACGAACGTGTCGATGGGTGTCGAGATCGACAACGTGATCGAGTTCGAGGACCTGGCCGTCTCACCGGCCGACGCGCCGACCGCCCTCGCGTTGCTGGACTGATGGGAAGCAGCTCCGCCGGGGGATTCCGGGTGGTGATCGCCGCCGACAAGTTCAAGGGCAGCCTGTCCAGCCCCGAAGTGGCGGGCGCACTCACCACCGGAATCCACCGCGTAGTCCCACACGCGACGGTAGTCGCAGTCCCAGTGGCCGACGGCGGCGACGGCACCCTGTCCGCCGCCCTCGCCGCCGGCTACACCTCCGTCCCCCACACCGCTCAAGGCCCCACCGGCCACCCAAGACAAACCATTTACGCCCGCAGCGGCGCGACTGCGGTGGTGGAGTTGGCGGCGGTTTCTGGGCTTGTGCATCTTCCGGGTGATGTTCCGGCGCCCCTGACCGCTACCACTTACGGCACCGGGCAGCTGCTGGCCGCCGCGCTGGACGCGGGCTGCACCCGGATCATCCTGGGGATCGGCGGCAGCGCCTCCACTGACGGCGGCGCTGGTTTGATCCACGCACTGACTGGCACCCAGGCCTTGGATCTAGAGGTACTACGCCGCCGGTTGCGGGGTGTGGAGGTGGTTGTCGCCTGTGATGTCGACAACCCGCTGACGGGACCGAACGGAGCAGCTGCCGTGTACGGCCCGCAGAAAGGTGCTTCACCTGAGCAGGTGCGCGAGCTGGACGAACGGCTCACCGAGTGGGCGGACGTGGTGGCGGATGCGACCGGGCGTGACCTCCGGGATGTACCAGGCGCGGGTGCCGCCGGAGGAGTCGGATTCGCGGCGCTAGCGCTCCTGAACGCCGAGCTACGACCGGGCATCGAGCTCGTCCTGGAGATGGTCGGCTTCCACGAAAAGCTAGTCGGCGCCGACCTGGTGATCACCGGCGAAGGCGCCTTGGACGAACAAACCCTGCACGGCAAAGCAGTAGCTGGAATCGCCGCAGCAGCCGGATCAGCCGGGGACAGCTCGGCCACGGGCCGGTCAGCTGGGGGTGTGCCGGTGGTGGCGGTTTGTGGGGTCAATCGGCTGGATGATCCGCAGTTGCAGGAGATCGGCGTACGAACCGCCTACGCGCTCACCGACCTCGAGCCGGACGTCCAGCGCTGCATCGCCAACCCAGAACCGCTGCTCGAACAACTAGGCGAACGGATAGCGGTCGAGCATCTTACGATGGCACGGACGGAGGGAGGCATCGGATGAGTTCTCTCGATCTTGTGGTCAGATCTCGTCGGGTAGTACGCGCGGCCGCCGAGCAGGAGTGCGCGATCGGCATTCACGCCGGAAAGATCGTCGCGATCGCCCCGTACGACGCCGAGCTCGACGCGACCACCCAGCTCCGGCTCGCCGACGACGAGGTCCTGCTACCGGGCCTGGTCGACTCGCACGTACACGTCAACGACCCGGGCCGCACCGACTGGGAGGGCTTCACCTCCGCGACCCGGGCGGCGGCCCGCGGCGGCGTCACCACGGTTGTCGACATGCCGCTGAACAGCATCCCGCCGACCTGCGACGTCCCCGCGCTCGCGCTCAAACGCAAGACCGCCGACACCCAGGCGTACGTCGACGTCGGCTTCTGGGGCGGCGCGATCCCGGGCAACCTCGCCGACCTGCGCCCACTGCACGACGCCGGCGTGTTCGGCTACAAATGCTTCCTGCTGCACTCCGGCGTCGACGAGTTCCCGCCGCTCGACACCCAGCAGCTCGAGGCGGCGATGCGGGAGATCAGCTCGTTCGACGGTCTGCTGATCGTGCACGCCGAGGACGCGCACCGCATCGACACCGCCGCCCCACCGAACGGCGCGAGCTACCGCGACTTCCTCGGCTCCCGCCCTCGCGCGGCCGAGAACGACGCCGTCGCCGACGTCATCCGCCTGGCTGAAAAGACCGGTTGCCGCGTACACATCCTGCATGTTTCCAGCGCGGACGTCCTCCCGCTGATCGCCGGCGCCCGCGCCAACGGCGTACGGATCTCGGCCGAGACCTGCCCGCACTACCTGAGTTTCACCGCGGAGGACATCCCCGACGGCGCCACCCAGTACAAGTGCTGCCCGCCGATCCGCGAGGCCGCGAACCGCGAACTGCTCTGGGCGGGGCTGCGCGACGGCACGATCAACCTGGTGGTGTCCGATCACTCGCCGTCCACGATCGACCTCAAGCACCTCGACACCGGCGACTTCGGCGTCGCGTGGGGCGGGATCGCGTCCCTTCAGCTCGGCCTGTCCGCCGTCTGGACCGAGGCCCGGCAGCGCGGTTTCACCCTCGCCGACGTGGTCCGCTGGATGGCCGAAGCGCCTGCGGAGCAGACGGGTCTGCGTACGAAGGGCCGCATCGAGCTGGGCGCCGACGCCGACCTTGCCGTCTTCGCCCCGGACGAAACCTTCACCGTGGACGCGAACGAACTCCAGCACAAGAACGCGATCACGCCGTACGACGGGCGGACGCTCACCGGCGTCGTCCGGAGCACCTGGCTGCACGGCGTACCCGTCGACATCGCCGCCGGACCGCGCGGCCGCCTGCTGACCCGAGGAGAACGATGACCTACTACGCGCCGAAGGGCGGACTGCCCGCGCAGACCGACCTCACCACCGACCGGGCCGTCTTCACCGAGGCGTACGCGGTGCTGCCCCGCGGCACGATGCGCGACATCGTCACCAGCCGGCTGCCGTTCTGGGACGACACCCGGCTGTGGGTGATCGCACGGCCGCTGTCCGGGTTCGCGGAGACGTTCTCGCAGTACATCGTCGAGGTCGCGCCGGGTGGTGGAAGCGACAAGCCGGAAACCGATCCGGCTGCCGAGGCGGTGCTGTTCGTTGTCTCTGGCAACGTTGTGCTGACGGTTGCCGGGGACAAGCACACGCTGACCGAAGGTGGGTACGCTTACCTGCCGCCGGGTGGTGATTGGACGGTGCGGAACACCAGCGACGCTCATGCGACCTTCCACCTGGTGCGGAAGGCGTACGAGCGGGTCGAGGGGATCGATGTACCGCCGGCGCTGATCACCCACGAGGCGGACGTTGTCGGCCGGGAGATGCCGGACACCGACGGGCGTTGGAAGACCCAACGATTCGTGGACCCGGACGACGTACGTCATGACATGCATGTGAACATCGTCAGTTTCGAGCCGGGTGGGGTGATTCCGTTCCCGGAGACGCATGTGATGGAGCATGGGCTGTACGTCCTGGAGGGCAAGGCGATCTACTTGCTGAACAAGGACTGGGTGGAGGTACAGGAAGGCGATTTCATGTGGCTACGCGCCTTCTGCCCCCAGGCCTGCTACGCCGGCGGCCCGGGTCGCTTCCGCTATCTCTTGTACAAGGATGTAAACCGCCACCCCAAGCTAACCCTCTGACGAAGGTTGGGAGAGGCAGTGGGGGCAGACCAACCCTCTGACGGCCGATTTCAGTTGGTGATGCGGACTGGGCGGTGGGGTGGGTTGAGGGGGTCGGTGACCAGGCGGGCGTGGCGTTCCACGTCGTAGCGGGTGCCGTCGAAGGCCAGGCGTTCGCGTTCTACGCCCTCGTACAGGAAGCCGGCGCCGGCGGCGACCGCGCAGGAGGCCGGGTTGCCCATGCGGTGGCCGAGCTCGAGCCGGTACAGACCGGCGTCCCGGTGCGCCCAGTCGGCCAGCGCGCGCAGTGCGTCCCGCGCGACCCCCTGGCCGCGGACGTCGGCGAGCGTCCAGTACCAGGTCCACCCGACCCGGTGCCGGTCGATGTTCGTCACCCCCACGCACCCGATCGGATGATCCTCGGCGTCCGCGACCGCGTACACATGCCCGTTGTCCAGATCCGCGACCCGCCCGATCCAGTCCACCGCGGACGCCCGGTCCAGGATCCCGCCCTGGTTCACCATCTCCGGATCGTCATGCGCCGCCGCCAGCCGCAACGCGTCCCCCGTACGCCACCGCCGCAACCCCAACTCCCCGAGCGCGTATCCCATCCCTCGAAAATACCCCCGCCGCCGCCCCGCGCACCCGCTCCCCGGCGCGTTCCCACCCGCCGCGACCGGCTGGGAGAGGATAGGGCGCATGGGATATGTGGATTTCAGGGATCAGGTCGTGGTGGTCACCGGGGCCAGCAGCGGGATCGGCGCCGCGGCGGCGGTGGGCTTCGCGGAGGCGGGGGCCTCGGTCGCGCTGCACTACCACCGGAACGAGGACGGCGCGAAGCACACGGTGGGCGCGGTGCAGACAGCCGGTGGTACGGCCTCGCTGCACCAGGCGGATCTCGCGGACCCGGCCTCGGCGGACGCGTTCGTCGAGGAGGTGCTCGCGCGGCACGGGCGGATCGACGTACTCGTGAACAACGCCGGTGACCTGGTCAACCGCTCCCCGGTCGCGGACGTACCGGACGAGGAGTTCCACCGGATCCTGGACGTCAACCTGACCTCGGTGTTCGCGCTCAGCCGCCGGATCGTGCCGGTGTTCAAGGCGCAGGGTGGCGGCTCGATCATCAACGTGACCTCGATCGCGGGGCGTACGGGTGGCGCCGGCGGGTCGGTCGTGTACGCGACGTCGAAGGGCGCGGTGAGTACGTTCACCCGCGGGCTGGCCAAGGAGCTGGCACCGGACGGCATCCGGGTGAACGCGATCGCGCCGGGCGTGATCAAGACCCCGTTCCACGACCGGCATACCGGTGAAGACCAGCTGCGGGCCATGCTCGCGACCATCCCGATGGGGCGCACCGGCACCCCACACGAGTGCGTCGGCACGATCCTCTTTCTCGCGTCCGAGCGGATGTCCTCGTACGTCACCGGGCAGATCATCGAAGTCAACGGCGGCCAACTGACCCCCTGACCACCCTCCCCAAACCGCTTTGGGGAGGCCTCTACGTCAACCGGGGAGTGCAGCTGCCCGAATCGGGTAGGTGCGCCTCCCCAAACCGGTTTGGGGAGGCGCACGGGGGGGTGGGTTACCGCGACAACGTGCGGAAGCGGTGTGCCGACAGCGGCAGGAAGATCGCGACCAGCACGAGTGGCGCGATGATCGCGGCCAGGGTCGCGTGGGTGCCGATCCAGGTCGCCGTCGCCGACGGGTCCGGGTTGCCGAAGAACGCGCGGGCCGCGGTCGCCGTGGACGACAGCGGGTTCCACTGCGCGATCGTGCCCAGCCAGCCCGGCATCGTCGACGTCGCCACGAACGCGCTGGACAGGAACCCGACCGGCCACACCAGCACCTGCACCATGCTCACGCTCTGTGCGTTCTTCACGGTCAGCCCGATGAAGATCCCGACCCACAACAGCGCGAACCGCAGCAACAGCAGCAAGCCGAACGCGGCCAGCGCCGACGGCAGCCCTTCGTGCCACCGCCAGCCCAGCGCTAGCCCGGTACCGACCAGCACCGCGAGCGTCACGATCGAGTCGAGCATGTCCGCGATGCACCGGCCGAGCACGACCGCGGCCGAGCTCATCGGCAGCGACCGGAACCGGTCGGTCACGCCCTTCGAGACGTCGGTGGTGACCGCCGTCATCGTGCCTTCCAGCCCGAACAGCATCGCCAGCGCGAAGATCCCGGGGACCAGCAGCTCGTAGTACGACGAGCCGCCCGGCATCTCCATCGCCCCGCCGAGCAGCGCGCCGAACATCAGCAGCATCAGCACCGGGAAGAACCAGGTGAAGATCACCACCCCCGGCTGCATCCGCCAGTGCGTCAGCGTCCGCCGCGCGATCGTCCAGCTGTCCGCGAGCGCCCAGGACAGCGCCGTCATACCGCCACCTCCGTTCCGGTCAGGTGCAGGAACACTTCGTCCAGCGTCGGCCGGCGCAAGGTCAGGTCGGCCGGCTCGATGTTTGCCTCATGCAACGAATTCGCCATCACCACCAGCGCCTTGGTCCGGTCCTTCACCGGCACACTGACGCGTACGTCGGCCACCCGGATGTCCCCGTCGGCCAACGGCCCGGCCAGCTCGACCACGCGAGCCACCTCGGCCGGATCGGTCAGGACCAGATCCAGCCAGTCCGATCCCAGCCGGGTCTTCAGCTCGTCCGGTGTTCCTTCGGCGACGACCTTCCCCTCCTTCAACATCGAGATCCGATTCGCCAGCTGATCCGCCTCTTCCAGGTACTGCGTGGTCAGCAGCACCGTCGTGCCGCCGGCGACCAGTTGCCGTACCGCCGACCACACCTCGATCCGCCCGGCCGGGTCCAGCCCGGTCGTCGGCTCGTCCACGAACAGCACCCGCGGCGCCACGATCAGACTGGCCGCGAGATCGAGGCGTCGCCGCATCCCGCCGGAGTACTTGCCGACCGCTTGCCCGGCCGCCTCGGTCAGACTGAATCGTTCGAGTAGTTCGTCCGCACGGCGTACCGCCTTGGTGTGACCGAGGTGATTCAGCCGGCCGAAAAGCACCAGGTTCTGCCGGCCGGTCAGTACTTCGTCCACCGCCGCGTACTGCCCGACCAGGCCGATCCGGCGCCGTACCTCGGCCCCTTGGCGGCGTACGTCGTACCCGGCGACTGTCGCTTGACCGGAATCCAGCTCCAGCAGTGTGGACAGGATGCGTACTGCTGTCGTCTTGCCGGCACCGTTCGGGCCGAGCAGACCGGTCACCGTACCGGCCGTGACCTCCAGGTCGAAGCCGTTCAGCCCCGCACCCTCCGTACCGCCGCGGTAGTTCTTCCGTACCCCGGCAGCTTCGATCACTCGTTCCGTTGTCACTTCCCACCTCTCCGATCGCTGAGCCGTAGAGTGTACCGTACATTGTACGGCTCAGGTACGATGACTTTAACGGCAAGCGGCGGAGGAAGGTTCCCGTGGCGGGAAGAAAAGCGGCGGCACCGGATCCGGCGCGCAGTCTGGCGCTGCTCTGGGGCAGCCACACCAAGCCCGGCCGGTCCGGCCTGACCGTGCGCGCCATCGTGGACGCGGCGGTCGAGGTGGCGGACACGGTCGGACTGGAGGCGCTGTCGATGCGGACGGTCGCCGAGCGGCTGAAGGTCGGCACCATGTCGCTGTACACGCATGTCCCCGGCAAGGGCGAGCTGACCGACCTGATGTTCGACCGGGTGTACGGCGACCTGTACGCCGACGCCGACGAACCGGCGAGGCAACCTGGCTGGCGGGCGGCGCTGGAGTTCATCGCGCACCGCAACTGGGAGGTGCTGACCGCGCACCCGTGGATACACGAGGTGCCGACGATGCGGACCGCGCTGGGCCCGAACATCACCCGCAAGTACGAGACCGAGCTCCGCCCGCTGGATGGCCTCGGCCTGACCGACGTGGAGATGGACTCAGCGCTGGCCCTGGTCCTCACCCACGTCCAGGGGATCGCCCGCGCCGGCGCGGAGCAACTCCGCACCCAGCGCGACTCGGGCCTGACCGACGAGGAGTGGTGGCGTCAGATCTCGCCGACTCTCACCACGGTCATGAGCGGCACCCATTTCCCGACCGCCGGCCGAGTGGGCACGGCGGTCGGCGAACACTTCCAGTCGGCCCTGGACGCCACCCACTCCCTGACCTTCGGCCTGACCACAATCCTGAACGGCCTTGGTCAGTTGATTGACCAAAGGTCAGCTGTTCAGTAGGTCTTCGAACGGGGTGGGGTTGGCGAACGGGTTCGTCGCGGTCGGAGTCTCCTGATGGAGGCTCGCCACCAGTTCGGCGGCGGCCTGGGTGATGCGGGGGCGGAGAGTTGCCGCGTTCGGACCCCAGTCCGTTGAGGCGGCGTAGACCGCCGTCGGCACCGGGAGGGCCTTCAGGTACGCGAACAGCGGCCGGAGGGCGAACTCCAGTACCAGCGAGTGCCGTTCGGTGCCGCCGGTCGCGGCAAGCAGAACCGGCTTACCGGCCAGAGCCTGGTCGTCGAGGACGTCGAAGAACATCTTGAACAGGCCGGAGTACGACGCGCTGAAGGTCGGGCTGACCACGATCAGCGCGTCGGCGGCCGCGACCGTCTCCAGAACCGCACGGAGACTGGCCGACGGAAAGCCGGTGAGCAGGTTGTTCGTCAGATCGTGGGCGTGGTCGCGTACCTCGATCAGCTCGATCCGCGTACTCAGCCCACGCCCCGCGAGCTCATCCCGTACCGCCTCGGCCAACTGATCCGCCAGCAACCGGGACGACGACGGCGTCGTCAACCCGGCCGTCACCACGGCAATCACCCGCTCGGCGCCGGAGTGTGTCATCGTGTCGGCTCCTTGATGGTCTCCAGGTCGCGCGCCCGCTCGGCCGCCGCCTTCAGCGAAGCATGCGTCGGCGCGTCCGGTACGTGCGCCGGCTTCAGCGCCGCGAACTCCTTCCGCAGCACCGGGACGACCTCCTCGCCGAGAATGTCCAACTGCTCCAGCACGGTCTTCAACGGCAATCCGGCGTGGTCGATCAGGAACAACTGCCGCTGGTAGTCACCGAAGTGCTCCCGGAACGACAGCGTCCGCTCGATCACCTCTTGCGGGCTGCCGACAGTCAGCGGTGTCTCCCGGCTGAAGTCCTCCAGCGACGGCCCGTGCCCGTACACCGGCGCGTTGTCGAAGTACGGCCGGAACTCACGTACCGCGTCCTGCGAGTTCTTCCGCATGAAGATCTGCCCGCCGAGCCCGACGATCGCCTGGTCCGCGGCGCCGTGCCCGTAGTGCTCGAAGCGGCGGCGGTACAGGTCGATCATCTGCTTGGTGTGCGAGATCGGCCAGAAGATGTTGTTGTGGAAGAACCCGTCACCGTAATACGCGGCCTGCTCCGCGATCTCCGGCGACCGGATCGAACCGTGCCAGACGAACGGCGGTACGTCGTCCAGCGGGCGCGGCGTGGCGGTGAACCCCTGCAGCGGCGTCCGGAACTTGCCTTCCCAGTCGACCACGTCCTCCCGCCAGAGCCGGCGGAGCAGCGCGTAGTTCTCGACCGCGAGCGCGATCCCGTTCCGGATGTCCTGCCCGAACCACGGATACACCGGGCCGGTGTTGCCGCGGCCCATCATCAGGTCGACGCGCCCGTCGGCCAGGTGCTGCAGCATCGCGTAGTCCTCGGCGATCTTCACCGGGTCGTTGGTGGTGATCAGGGTCGTCGAGGTGGACAGGACGATCTTCGACGTCCGCGCGGCCACGTACGCCAGCTGCGTGGTCGGCGACGACGGCACGAACGGCGGGTTGTGGTGCTCACCCTGCGCGAACACGTCCAGCCCGACCTCTTCGGCCTTGAGCGCGATCGCGACCATCGCCTTGATCCGCTCGCCTTCGCTCACCGTGGTCCCGGTGGTCGGGTTCGCGGTCACGTCCCCGACGCTGAAAACGCCGAACTGCATCCTGTCCTCCTAGATGGTTAACTATTAAACTATCAGAACGCAGGAGTGGCTTGCAGCATTCCGCCACTCAGACGGTGTGCGGCTTCAGCAGTTCGTCGTCGCCGGTGAGGGCAGCGGCGATCCGGCGGTGTTTCCCGGCTTCATCCGGCCGGGACTGCCGTTCCAGGGTCCGGGCCATCATCAGATGCGCGTAGTACTCGGTCGGCTCGCGGTCGATCACTTCGAGGAGTTGTTCCTCGGCCGGCTTCAACAGCGCCGCGTGGTAGTACGCGCGGGCCAGCAGCAGGCGGGTCCCGACATCGTCCGGAGTCTCGTCGACCACCGGCTTCAGCGCCCGGATCGCACCCCGGTAGTCGCGCTCGTCGAAGTACTGCTGTCCCAATCCGTAGCTCAGTGCGCGCAGGTCGTCCATGAGCTGCTCAACACCGGCGCTACGGCGAATATGCCCAGGTCAGGAGGCATCCAGGAGCGCGACCTGGTCAGCGGTCAGCGGCAGGTTCAGCGCGGCGTACGAGTCAAGGATCGTCTCCGGCCGGCTCGAACCGGGAATCGGGATCACCTGCGGCGACTTGGTGAGCATCCACGCCAGCGTCAGCCGATGCGGGGAGACGCCGAGCTCGGCCGCCAGCTTGTGGAACGCGGGGTGCTTCGCTCCGAGGTCACCGGCCTGCGCGATCCCGCCGAGCGGCGCCCACGGCAGGAACGCGATCCCCAGCGAGTCGCACAGCTCGAGCTCCGGCTCGCTGGACCGGAACGCGGGCGAGAACTGGTTCTGCACCGAGACCAGCCGTCCGCCGAGGATCTCGTTCGCCTGCTTGATCTGCTCCGGGTTCGCGTTCGAGATGCCGGCCATCCGGATCTTGCCGGCGTCGAGCAGGTCGCGGATCGCGCCGATCGAGTCCGCGTACGGCGTCTTCGGGTCCGGCCGGTGGAACTGGTACAGCCCGATCGCCTCCACACCGAGCCGCTTCAGCGACGCCTCGGCGGCCGCGGCCAGGTACTTCGGGGAGCCGTCCTGGGTCCAGGTGCCGTCGCCCGGGCGGAGGTGGCCGCCCTTGGTGGCGACCAGTACGCCGGAGGTGTCACCGGCGTACGACGCCAGCGCCTTGGCGATCAGGGTCTCGTTGTGACCGAGGTCGGTCGCGGTCAGGTGGTACGCGTCGGCCGTGTCGATCAGCGTGATCCCGGCGTCCAGCGCCGCGTGGATGGTCGCGATCGACCGGGCCTCGTCGGGCCGGCCCTCGATCGACATCGGCATCGCGCCGAGCCCGATCGCGGACACCTCGACATCACCGATCCGACGGGTCTTGTTCGTGTCAGCTGCCATGGGTACAACCTGCCTCGTACCCGGTGCCAATTCCAACCTGAATATCCGCACACAGTGAGCACCGTGAGTACTCAATCAGTTACCAGTTCTAAACTGGTGGATCACTGTCTACCGCGGGGAGCTGATCGATGGCCTACCAGCCGTGCCGTTACGTCCAGCGCTGGCCAGAGCTGTTCGAGCCGCTCGACGACGCCCAGAAGCAGCGGGTCAGTGACGCGCTGGCGAACAACCGCCTGGAGGGCTGGGAGCCGCAACGCGACGACGTCGCGGACCTGGTCGACTGCGAGCTGGGCCGGATCGACGTCGCCGAGTACGTCCGCCGAACGATGACCAAGGTCACCGGCGGCGGTGCGGTGTGACAACAGAGGGGAGCAGCCGCTGGAATGCGTACTTCTGGGAGTCCGGCGAATGCCTGCGGAACAAGCTCGGCATCAAGAACGAGCGTGAGCTGGAGAAAGCCGAGTACCGGCTGCGGGCCATGCGGCAGGCGCAACTCGACCGCGGCGAGGTCGAGATCCCGCGCACCTTCGACCAGGCCCACCTGCGCGCGATCCACCGGCATCTGCTGCAGGACGTGTACGACTGGGCGGGTGAGTTCCGGGACGTGGGAATGGACAAGGACGAGAAGAAGAGCTTCGCCTATCCGTATCGGATCGGCGAACTTCTCGACGTTGTCGAGAGTCGGGTGCGCGAGACCCGGGACTGGTCGACGACACCGCGCTGGGCATTCGTCAGCAACATGGCGGGAATTTACTCTCACCTGAATTTCGCACACCCGTTCCGTGAGGGCAACGGTGCGGCCGGCAAGGCGTTCCTGGCTCAGCTCGCGGAGAGGACGAGGTTCCGTCTTGACTTCGACCGCGTGGACAAAGCCGAATGGAACGCGGCCTCGAACGCCGCCCGCCCGGACGATCCGCTCGCGGTCATCATTTCCGAGCGGGAGATGTACGACGTCTTCGGCAAGCTGACCGTCGACAGGGAACCCGCCGCGGCCGCCGACCCGGACCTCGCGAACGTGATCCGGCTGCAGACCACCGCGTACACCCGCCCGGACGGGTCGCCGCTGACCGGAACCGTGCAGCCGGATGCCACCACTGCCAGGCCGGCGCAGCAAGGTCCGGCCAGCGATGTGAACTCCGAACGCGGCAGCTGATCGATGGTCTACGAGGCGCTCGACGACGGCCAGAAGCAGGCGGTGCGGTGTGACGGATGACGAGGCCCGCCGCGAGAAGGCGTACTTCTGGGAGTCCGGCAACTGCCTGCGGAACAAACTCGGCATCAAGAGCAGGATCCAGCTGGAGGAAGCCGAGTACCGGCTGAGAACCGCCCGGCAGGCGCAACTCGACAGCGGCGAGGTCGAGATCCCGCGCACCTTCGACCAGGCCCACCTGCGCGCGATCCACCGGCATCTGCTGCAGGACGTGTACGACTGGGCGGGCGAGTTCCGGGACGTGGTGTTCGGCAAGCAGGAGAAGTTCTTCGCTTATCCCGAGCACGTGGACGAGCTCCTCGACACCGTCCGGGAGCGGATGATCGAACCCCGGGAATGGTCGACGGTGCCGCGCTCGGAATTTGTTCAGGACATCGCGAAGATCTACTGTCACCAGAATTTCGCGCATCCGTTCCGTGAGGGCAACGGTGCCACCAGCAAGGTGTTCCTGGCGCACGTCGCCGAGATGTCCAGGTACCGGCTCGACTTCGACCGGGTGGACAAGGCGGAGTGGAACGCGGCCGCGTACGCCGCCCTTCCGCACGACCCGTTCGACGGCATCGTCCGTGAGCAGGAGATGTACGACGTCTTCGACAAGCTGACCGTCGACCGGGAGCCCGCCGTGGTCGCCGACCCGGACCTTGCGAACGCGATCCGGCTGCAGACCACCGCGTACACCCGCCCGGACGGGTCGCCGCTGACCGGAACCGTGCAGCCGGATGCCACCACTGCCAGGCCGGCGCAGCACGGTCCGGGCAGCGATGTGAGTACCGAACGCGGCAGCTGACGCGCGACCATCGGGAGCCTCGTCCGGTGGGTGATCGTGGTGCTGTCCGGCTGGGCAATCGTTGGCTGGGAAGATGGGACGCATGCAGATCGACGAGCGAGTTCGGCGTGCCCGGCCTGAGGATGTCCCAGCGATTGTGGACCTGGTGTACGCGCTCGCCGAGTACGAACGCGTGCCGCAGGAATGCCACCTGACCGCTGACCAGCTACACACCGCCCTGTTCGGCGACGCGCCCGCGGCCTTCGCGCATGTCGCCGAACATCAGGGCGAGGTGGTCGGCTGCGCGATCTGGTTCCTGAGCTTCTCCACCTGGCGCGGCGTCCACGGCATCTACCTGGAAGACCTGTTCGTCCGCCCCGAAACCCGCGGCACCGGCCTCGGCAAGGCGCTCCTGACCGCGCTCGCCCAGGAATGCGTACGCAACGGGTACGAACGCCTCGAATGGTCGGTCCTGAACTGGAACACCCCAGCCATCGACTTCTACAAGTCCCTCGGCGCCGGACCGCAGGACGAATGGACCGTCTACCGCCTCACCGACGACGCGTTGGCAAAGCTCGGCGGCTGACCACGCCCCGTACGCCCGATGCCCAGTACGCCCCGATGCCCCGCACGCCCCGATGTCAATAGTGGCAAAAAGGAGGTGGGGCGGCGCGTAGATCCGGCAGGATGAGCCAACCTATGTCCGGATCAGTGAGGATGCGCGGGGATGGCTGGTGAGTTGCGGTCCGACGAGGTCGACGGGGTGCCGGTCTACTGGGTGCCCGGCGAGCGCCAGTTGCGGGCCAGCCTGTGGTTCCGGGGCGGCCAGGCGGACGAGGCGCTGCCCAGGCACGGCTGGATGCACCTGCTGGAGCACCTCGCGCTGCACGATCGCGGCTCGATTCGTACCCCGATCAACGGGTCTGTCTCGATGTTGCACACGACCTTCGACGTCGAGGGCGAACCCGATGACATCGTGGCGTTCCTTCGCGACGTGTGCGATTGGCTGCGTACGCCGGACTTTCGCGAGCTGGAACACGAGCGGCGAGTGCTGCGCGCCGAGAGCGCTACGCGGCGCGCTGGTCCGGTCGACCTGCATCTGCTGTGGCGGTACGGCGCTCAGGGACCGGGGGTTGTCGGGTACGACGAGTACGGGCTGCACACCGCTGATCCCGATGGGCTCCGGGCGTACGCGGCGGACACGTTCACGCGCGGGAACGCAGTACTCGCACTGACTGGTCCGCCACCGGCCGGGTTGCGGCTGCCGTTGGACGAGGGGACGCGCCGGCCGGTCCAGGCCGCGGTGCCGTGCGATCAGCGGTTGCCGGCGGGCTTCGCCGGCTTGACCGGCTCGCTGGCGGTGTCGGGCGTGGTGACGCGATCTACGGCGGGGCGAGCGCTCGCGCGGGCGCTGCAGCGCGGGCTGGACGGTGGGTTCCGGCACGGCACCGGAGTCGGGTACAGCGCGTGGTCGTCCTACGAGCTGGTGGACGGCGCGAACGCGATGATCACCGCGGGGATCGACATGCTGCCCGAGGCACGGCCGGCGGTGGTCGCGCAGACCGTCGAGGTACTGCGCCGGCTGCGGCAGCGCGGTCCGGACGCGGCCGAACTGCGCGATGACCTCGATCGGGAGATCCGGCGGATCAAGACCGAACCGGCGGAGCACTGGATGCCGTACGCGGCCGCGCGGGAGGTACTTCTCGGCGGCGACGTCGACGGGCGCGACGAGCTGATCGCGGAGGTCGACGCGATCACGGTCGGCGACGTACGACAGGCAGCGGACGCGCTGTGGGACAACCTCCTGCTGTCGGTCGATCCCGACGCCATCACCGACCCCGCGCTGGAGTGGCTCGGCGAAGCACCGAGCTCGAAGGCGGTCCCGACCGGCCAACGCTTCAAGCCCGCCGGCTGGCCGGTCGTCAAGGGCGAACTGACCGTCGGCCGGAGCAGCGCCCACATCGACACCGACAACGGCCGCACCTCCGCGGTGTACGAAGACCTGGCCGCCCTGGTCGCGTACCCCGACGGCGGCCGCCAACTGATCCGCCGCGACGGCTACCAACTCCGACTGGAACCAGCCATCTGGAAGAACGGCCCCCAAGCCGTCACCGCCGTGGACGCCGCGATCCCGCCCACCCTGAAGATCCCGATGCCACCCCGCGACCCCGACCACATCCCCCAAAGCCAGGTGACCTGGCGCCACAAGACCACCCACCTCCTCAAGAAACCCGAGATCTGGGTAACCCTGATCCTCCTCACTCTGGTAGCCGCAGGCCTCCTGACCGGCACCCCCGGCGAAGACCTCGCCCCCCGAGGCGCCGTAGCCGTCCTCCTCATCGCCGTAATAGTCGCCCTCCGCAACCTCATCAAGCGCTGAGCTCAGGGCCGGCGGTTCTTGGCCGTGTACATGGCTTGGTCGGCTTGGTGGAGTAGGGCGGTCAGGTCGGTGGTGGTGGGGGTGATGGGGACGGAGCCGACGCTGGTGGTGACCTGGATGGTGATGTTGTCCAGGGGGAGGCTGACGGCGGATTCCAGGCGGGTGATGAGGGTGGCGAGGTCGTCGCCGGCGATGTCTTCGGCCAGGACCGCGAACTCGTCGCCGCCGAGGCGGGCGACCGTGTCGCCGTGGCGTACGGCGTTGGTCAGGCGGGTGGCGATGTCGCGTAGCGCGCGGTCGCCGGCCTCGTGGCCGTAGCTGTCGTTGACGAGTTTGAAGTGGTTGAGGTCGCAGAACAGCAGCGCGCCGGGGCGGCCGGTTGTTCTGGTCCGGGCGAGGACCTTGGTGAAGCGGTGCTGGAGGAGGCGGCGGTTCGGGAGGCCGGTGAGGGGATCGTGGGCAGCGTGGTGCCGGAGCTCGCGTTCGGCGTCCTTGCGGGCGGTGACGTCGTCGATCTGGATCAGCAGAATCCGCGGCTGCCCGGCGCCTTGCGCGACCAGCGCGGCCGTACCACCCAGCCAGATGTCGTTTCCGCCCGGCTGTCTGAACACCCGCTCGAACCGCAACGTCCCGCCGGCAAGCTGTTCCAGCTCGGTCCGGGTCTGCTCCGGTTCCACATCCCGGAGGAAGGTCGCCAGCCGCGCGCCGAGCAGTTGGTCAGCCGGGTACCCGGTGATGCGGCAGAAGGCATCGTTCACGCGCAGCATCAGGCCGCGTTCGGCGCCGTCGAAGCCGATCGTCGCCATCCCGTTCCCGGCACCTTCGAAGACCAGCCGGAACGTTGCCTCGCTCGCTTCCAGCCGGGTCTTCTCGGCCAGCAGCCGGTCGGTCAGCCGGGCCTTGTCGATCGCCAGCCCGGCCTGGGTGGCGAAGATCTCCAGCAACTCCCGGTGCACCGGCCCGGGCCGCCGCTGGTCCTCGGGCAGGTCCACCGAGAGCATCCCGACCAGCTCGCCGTCGGACGAGTACAGCGGCGCGAACAGCGCGTCCAGCGGATGCCACGCCTCCGGATCGTCCGACACCGGCAGGTCCGGCACCCAGCCGATCACTTCACCCTCGGGCAGCCGCTCATGCGGTACGAACCGCAGCTTGCCCCACGCGTCCGCGATCGCGAACTCCGCGTCGAAGATGTCCGCGGCACTGACCGTTCCGAGCAACGCCTCCCGCGCCTCCGGCGACCCGGACACCGCGATCACCTCGAACTTGCCGTCCGGGTGCCGCAGGTTCAGCACGGCGATCCCGAAGCCGAGCCCGTCCACGACACCTTCGACGACCGCCTGCAGCGTCTCGGCAAGGCTGCGCCCGGCGCCCATCCGCGCGCTCACTTCGTACAGCCGACGGACGGCGGTCAGCCGGACCGTTTGCTCGTTCCGCACGCGTCGAGAATAGGCCGATTTCACCGCGGGTGAGCAGCTGTATCCACAGCTGACCCGGTTAAGCGTTTGCTGAACCGGTCTTGCCGGCCTGTTCTCAGTACCGGAGTTCGGTCAGCCCGCGGTAGCTGCGTTCGGCCGACGCCCACGCGTCGGTGGGCTTGTCGTGCTCGACCAGGTACTGCTCCACGCCGCCCGATTCCGCGTACGCGAACATCGCGCCGAAATCGAGTTTGCCGGCGCCGACGTCTTCCCAGGAACCGTCCGCGGCCATGTCCTTCACATGCAGCGCGGGGAACCGGCCCGGGTGCTGCTGGAACAGTTTCGCCGGGTCGTGCCCGCCGTCGACCGCCCAGTACAGATCCAGCTCGAAGCCGAGCAGCTCCGGATCGACGTCCAGCAGGATGTCGTACAGCACCCGTCCGTCGACCTCCGCGAAGTCGTGGCCGTGGTTGTGGAAAAGCAGTTTCAGCCCGGCGTCCCGGGCCACCTTCCCGGCTTCGGTGAACGCGGCCGCGGCGGTCTTGAAGCCCTCGACCGAGTGCAGCTCCGCCGGGATCGACGGCACCACGGCCCACCGCGCGCCAAGCGTCCGGACGTCGGACAGCGCGCCGGCCCAGTCGTCGGTCAACCGCTGGTACCCGACGTGCTCCAGGACGATCCCGAGCCCGGCGTCGTCCGCGTACGCGCGGAGCTCGGCCGCGTCATGGCCGAACCGTCCACTCACCCCGACCGTCCGGTATCCGATCGTGGCCAGCCGCTTCAGCGTCCCTGGATAGTCCTCGGCCAGCGCGTCCCGCATGGTGTAGAGGTGCATCCCGATGCCGTCGGCGGGAATGGTCCGGTCAGTCATACAAACACCCTCCTAGATGACGTGTTCCTGATACCTCGCCAGCGCCAGGTCGAAGACCTCCTGCCCGGGCGCGTCCCACAGTTGCCGGTTGAAGATCTCGACCTCGATCGGCCCGTCGTACCCGGCCGCGTCGCAGGCCGCGCGCAGCCGGCGCAGTTCGATCGAACCGTCGCCCATCATCGCCCGCCCGAGCAGGGTGTCCGCGGGCAGCGGAACCACCCAGTCGCTGACCTGGTACGACAAGATCCGCTCGCCGGCGCGTTCGATCTGCCGGTACACGTCGGCGTCCCACCACAGGTGGTACGCGTCGACGATCACGCCTACTTGCGACGCCGGGAACTGTTCGGCCAGATCGAGCGCGCCGCCGAGTGACGACACCACACAGCGGTCCGAGCAGAACATCGGATGCAGCGCCTCGATCCCGAGGCGTACGCCACGCTCGTCCGCGTACGGCGCCAGCTCCGCCAGGCCGTCGCGTACCATCGCTCGCGCGCCGTCGAGATCACGGGATCCGGCCGGAAGCCCGCCGCTGACCAGGACCAGCACCGACGTACCGAGGGCCGCGGCTTCGTCGATCGCGCGGCGGTTGTCCTCGATCTTGGCCTGACGCTCGGTCGGGTCGGTCGCGGTGAAGAAGCCGCCGCGGCACAGCGACGAGACCTTCAGGCCGGCGTCCGCGACCAGTTTCGCGGCCTTGTCGACGCCGTACTCCTGGATCGGCTCGCGCCACAGACCGATCCACTCCAGACCGGCCTGCGCGCTCGCGCCGACGACGTCCTCCAGCGGCCAGTACTTGGTGGTTGCCTGGTTCAGGCTGTATCGGTTCATGCGTCGATCCCGCTGACGTTGAGCAGCCGGCGGAAGCGGTCGACGGCGAGTTCGGGGTTCGTCAGTACGCCGGCCTGGTCGGCGAGGCGGAACGTGTCGGCGAGATGCGGCAGGGAGCGCCCGGTCTGCAGGCCGCCGACCATGGTGAAGCCGGGCTGATGCCCGTTCAGCCAGGCCAGGAAGGCGATTCCGGTTTTGTAGTAGTAGGTCGGCGCGGAGAAGATCTGCCTGGCCAACGGTACGGTCGGCGCGAACACCTTCTCGTACGTCGCGAGGTCGCCGTCGTCGAGTGCTTTCAAGGCGGCCGCCGCCGCTGGGGCGATGGCGGCGAAGATTCCGAGCAGCGCGTCGCTGTGGTGGTTCTCGTCGCCGCGGATGAGTTCGGGGTAGTTGAAGTCGTCGCCGGTGTAGAGGCGTACGCCCTCGGGGAGCCGGTTGCGCAGGGCAACTTCTTTCGTGGCGTCGAGCAACGAGACCTTGATCCCGTCGACCTTGCCGAGATTGGCCTTGATCAGTTCGACGACGGTGTCGGCGGCCGAGTCGACCGAAGCGCTACCCCAGTAGCCCGCCAGCGCCGGGTCGAACATGTCCCCGAGCCAGTGCAAGATCACCGGCCGAGCCGACTGCGCCAGCAACCGGTCGTACACCGTCCGATAATCATCAGGCCCGGAAGCAACACCACACAAAGCCCGACTGGCCATCAAGATCGGCTGAGCGCCCACATCCTCAGCCACGGCCAGCTGCTCTTCGTACGCTTCGGCCACCACGTCCAGAGAATGTTTGCCTGAGGCAAGCTGGTCTGTGCCCACGCCCACAGCGATTCGACCGTCTGGTGCTTCGGCGGCCGAGCGGCGGATCAGTTCTTGAGTGGCTTTCCAGTCCAGCCCCATCCCGCGCTGGGCGGTATCCATCGCCTCGGCAACGGACAACCCGAGCGACCACAGGTGCCGCCGGAACTCCAGCGTGTGTTCCCAATCGACGACCGCCGGCGCACCAGGGGAGTTGTCACCCAGTGGATCGGCAACAACATGCGCCGCCGCGTACGCAACCCGCGACCGCGTCGGCGCATAGGTGCCTTGAGCAACCGGTTCGCCGACGAGTCGATAGTTGGTCAGCCCATCAGCAGAAGGAAGTACGAGCTCCATCACTTGCCCTCGAGCTCCAGTCGCGGCACCTCGAGCTTGCGGCCCTCGCGCCAGGACTGCAGACCGAGCTCAGCCAACTGCACGCCCTTGGCCGCCTCGACGAAGTCCCACGTGAACGGCGCGTCGTCGACCACATGCCGCAGGAACATCTCCCACTGCACCTTGAACCCGTTGTCGAACGTCTCGTTGTCCGGCACCGTCGCCCACTGCTCACGGAACTTCTCGGTCACCGGGATGTCCGGGTTCCACACCGGCTTCGGCGTCGCGGACCGGTGCTGGACACGGCAGTCCCGCAGCCCGGCAACCGCCGACCCCTCGGTCCCGTCGACATGGAACTCGACCAGCTCGTCCCGGAACACCCGGGTCGCCCACGACGAGTTCAGCTGCGCGACGATCCCACCTTCCAGCTCGAAGATCCCGTACGCGGCGTCGTCCGCGGTCGCGGCGTACGCGTCGCCGTTCTCGTCCACCCGGGTCGGGATGTGCGTGGCGCCCTGGCAGTACACCGAGTTGACCGGACCGAAGGTCTGGTCGAGCACGTACCGCCAGTGGCAGAACATGTCCAGGATGATGCCGCCGCCCTCTTCGAGCTTGTAGTTCCAGGACGGCCGCTGCGCTTCCTGCCAGTCGCCCTCGAACACCCAGTACCCGAACTCGCCGCGGACCGAGAGGATCTTCCCGAAGAACCCGCCGTCGACCAGCCGCTTCAGCTTGCGCAGGCCGGGCAGCGACAGCTTGTCCATCACCACGCCGTTCTTCAGCCCGGAGCCGACCACCAGCGCGGCCAGGTCGACCGCGGCGTCCAGGCTCTCGGCGATCGGCTTCTCGCAGTAGATCGCCTTCCCGGCCTCGACCGCGGCGCGGACGCCCTTCTCCCGCAACTGGGTGAGCTGCGAGTCGAAGTAGATCTTGACGTCCGGCTGGGCGAGCGCCTCGGCCAGGTCGGTCGTCCACCGCTCCAGCCCGTACTGCTCGGCGATCCGGCGCAGCTTCGCCTCGTTCCGCCCGACCAGGATCGGTTCCGGGATGATCATCGTGCCGTCCGCGGCGGGCAGTCCGCCCTGCTCCCGGATGGCCACGATCGAACGCTCGAGGTGCTGGCGCAGGCCCATCCGGCCGGTGACGCCGTTCATCACAATGCCGATGCGTCGCTCGTTCACAGTCTTGCCTCTCACGCTCGTGTCACGCCTGTCTCGTAAATGTCCAGCCACCCACACATCCCGTGCCGTCCGCTCTCGGTCGGAGCATTCAGCCGGCCCACTTCGGCTCTTTCCAGGTAGGCCGCGTCGCCGATCTCCAGTGCGTCCAGCGCGGTGCCGGTCGCGTCGGCGAGGCGGCGGGCGCCCTGTTCCCAGCGGTGCCGCCAGTCCGCGAGTTGCGGTTGGACGATCCGGATCGCGGCCGCGAAGAAGCTGGCCAGCGCGATCGGTCCGTCCGATTCGTACCGTTCGCGCAGGTCCGCGTACCCCTGCAGGGCAAGGTCTCGCCGCGCGATCGCGGCCGTCGTCCGGGCGTCGCCTTCGCCGCTGAGCGCCGTCGCACGCTGGTACGCCTCCCGATCGGCGAGGTGTCGCGGCGGTAGCGTCAGTACGGCATCGCCCGCCTCCGGCAGACCGGAGTTCGCCATCAGCGCGAGGATCACCAGCCCACCACCGTTGATCAGCCGGTGAATCGTGCCGGGCTCGAACCACACCATGGTCCCGGCCTGCAGCGGGGTCTCGGTGTAACCCTTCGTGTTCAGGGTCTCGACCGTTCCGCTTCCGGCGAGCACGTAGTACCCCTCGGCGCAGGCCAGGTGCACATGCGGCGTACCCCCAGGCGGCCCTGCCTGCGTGGCGACGTCGTAGACGGTCACCTTCGACACACCGATCCCGCCCGGCAACACAGCCCCGGACCCGAACCCACCCACGCACACCTCCCACAGACCCTTGGAAAGGGCTTTCCAAACCCTGTGACCGCTACTGTAAGTGGCCCCCCACCCCCAGTCAACCCGCGACGGAAAGCGATCTCCGCCCGCTGGTGTACGCAAGAACGGGTAGTGGTGCCGAGTGCCCGGCGCGGCTGAGCGGGGGCATGCCTGTCAGAACGGTGTAGCGCCGGTGCGCTACCCGCCCTTCGGTACGCCGTCAGCTGATGGTTTGGACGGCGTTTGACCAGTGGGCGCGGGCGTGGGCGCGTGCTGCCGGGGTGATGGCGGGGGTGAAGGTGCGGTACGTGCGGCCGGCGGGCCAGTTGGTGGGTGCGCCGAGGGTGGTCCAGGCGAGTTCGGCGGCGCCGAGGGCCGAGATCTGGGGCAGGTCGGCGGCTTGTACCGGGTGGCCCAGGAGGTCGGCCTGGGTTTGCATCAAGAGGGTGGACACCGTGCCGCCGCCGTCGGCGCGGAGGGTGGTCAGCGGGTCAGGGAGGGCGTCGGTGATGTCGCAGATCTGGTGCGCGACCGCGTCGACCGCGGCTCGGGCGACGTGAGCGCGGGTGGTGGAGCTGCTCATTCCGTTGAGGGTCGCGCGGGCATCGCGATTCCAGTGTGGTGCGCCGAGGCCGGAGAAGGCCGGTACGAGCGTGACGCCGTCCGCCGCCGGTACGGTTGCGGCCAGTTCGATCAGTGCGCCGACGGCCGGGAGGCCGAGGAGGTCGGCGGTCCAGGCGAGCGCGGCGCCGGACGAAACGATGTTGCCTTCGAGCGCGTACCTCGGTCGATCCGTCAGCCAGGCCAACGTGCATCCGCTCGGGACGAAGCCGTCCACCGGTGTCATCACCGACGAACCGGTGCCGTACGTTGCCTTGACCAGGCCCGTACTCGTGCAGCCCTGGCCGTACATCGCGGCGTGCGAGTCCGCGAGTACGGCGACGATCGGAATCCCGTCCGCGAGACCAGGTACGCCTTGTGTCGTACCGAATCCGGCGTTGGACGGGCGTACTTCGGGCAACGCCGAGCGGGGTACGCCGAAAGCGTCCAGCAGCTCCGCCGACCAGTCGAGATCAATGGTGTCGTAGAGCAACGTCCGCGACGCGTTGCCGGCCTCAATAAGGTGCTCACGGCAACCAGTCAGCCGATGGACCAGCCAGCTGTCGACGGTGCCGGCAAGGGCATCGGTACGGTCGAGAAGCCAGCGTAGTTTGGGCGCGGAGAACATCGCGTCGACCCGAAGTCCGGTCCGGCGCCGGACCAGATCGTCAACGGATGCAGGAAGCTGGCGGCACCATTCGGCGGTACGGGCGTCCTGCCAGCCGAGCACCGGCCCGACCGGCGTGCCTGAGCGATCCCAGCCGACGACCGATTCGCGCTGGGTGGAGAGCGCGAGGCCCACGATTTCAACGTTGGACCGCACGCAGCCGGCAATCGCGAGAAGCACGCTCTGCCAGAGATCTTCGGCATCCTGCTCGACCCAGCCCGGGCGTGGCGTGGACAGCCCGACCGGTGCCGAGCCGGTCCCGAGCACGTTGCCATCGGCGTCGACCAGCACGGCCTTGGAGTTCGTCGTGCCCTGATCGATCGCCAGCACCGCCTGGACCATCACAAGTCCCTCCAACTTTCAACCGAGGTCTTGACGTGACTCTAGCCGGATGGTGACACTCTGGGCGACAGGCTATGCAGTACTGAATATCTATTCGTAGGAGCGTGCGTGTGAGGCCGACCAGACGCCGGGTGATCATCAACACCGATGCCAAGAACGAGGCCGACGATCAGTTCGCGATCGTGCACGGGCTGCTGTCGCCGAGCTTCGACGTCCGCGGTCTGATCCCCGCGCACTTCGGTACTCGCCGGTCGAACCGCAGCATGGCGGAGTCGCGCGAGGAGATCGACCTGCTGCTGGACCTGATGGACCTGACCGGCAAGGTGCCGGTCGCGGACGGTGCTCCGACCGGCATCCCGGACGAGCAGACCCCGCTCGACTCACCCGGCGCCCGGTTGATCGTCGAGGAGTCGAAGCTCGCCACGGCGGACGACCCGCTGTACGTGTCGTTCCTCGGTCCACTGACCGACATGGCATCGGCGATCCTGCTCGACCCGGACCTCGTACACCGGAACGTGATCGTGGTCTGGATCGGCGGCCGGGGTTACCGCGGGTACGCGACGTACCCCGGGATCGAGTTCAACCTGTCGAACGACATCCACGCCGCCAACGTGGTGTTCGGGTCCGGAATGACCGTCTGGCAGGTGCCGAGCGACGTGTACACGAAGGTGTCGGTGAGCTACGCCGAACTCGAGGAGGAGATCGGCGACGCCGGGCCGCTCGGCCGGTACCTGATCGACCAGCTGGTCGCGTGGAACGCGGAACATCACCCTGAACCGATCGAGTCGCGCTCGCTCGGTGACTCCCCGGCGATCGCGCTGATGCTCTATCCACGCAGCGGGGACATGCGGGTCCAGCCGGCGCCGCGGTTCGGTGTCGACGGCTGGTACCTGCCCGGTACCGACAACCCGATCCAGGTCTGTGAGCAGGTCGACGTCCGCTTCCTGCTGGCGGACATGTTCGCCAAGATCCGCCGCTTTGCCCGCCAAAGGAGTATGTCATGAGCAACTTCACCCGCCGGGGTTTCCTCGGTCTCACGTCCGCCGCCGCGCTCGGCGCCGGTCTGTCCGCGTGTACGGGCGGTGGTGCGTCGACCGGCGGGGGAGCCACCCAGAGCGGGTCGAACGAGCTGCGCCTGTTCACCTACGAAGGTGACGAGACCATCGGCCTGCTGAAGGCGCAGATCAAGAAGTTCGACGAGCAGAACGGCACGACCACGACGGTGGACAGCCTGCCGGGTTCAGGTGCCGCGGTCTATCCGGACAAGCTGCGGACGGAGTTGCTCGGCGGCAAGGGTCCGGACATCTGGCGGATCTGGGGCGGCCAGATCGGGGCGCCGTTCGCGAAGGCGAAGCAGGCCCTCGACCTGTCGCCGTACTACTCCAAGTACGGCTGGGACTCGAAGATCAGCACCACGGCGATCGGCGGGATGACGTTCGACGGCGTGAAGACGGGGGTTCCGTTCGTGTCCCTCGGGATCGGTGCCTGGTACAACAAGTCGTTGTTCGCCAAGGCCGGTGTCAGCGGCCCGCCGAAGACGTACGCCGAGCTGGAGGCGCTGAACGACAAGCTGGTGGCTGTCGGCGTCACGCCTTGTGGACTCGGCGGCAAGTACGGCTGGGACATCATGCGGTTGTTCGAGTACCTGCTGGAGCACACCGCCGGCCCGGACCTGCACGACAAGCTGCTGACGGGCGCCGAGAGCTGGGACCGTCCCGAGGTGGTCGAGGCGTTCACGCTGTTCAAGAAGTGGCAGGACAAGAAATGGCTGCCGCAGGGCGCGCTCGGTCTTGATCCCGCGGACATCGAGCCCGGGTACGTCCAGGGCAAGACCGCGTACACGATCACCGGGCCGTGGACCGAGGCGGCCGCGATCCTGACCGCGAAGAAGAGCCCGGCCGGGTTCGGCAACTTCGAGCTGCCGACCGACAAGACGCCGGCCCGGCACTCGGGCTTCGTCGAGGGCTACATGATCAACGCGAAGACCGGCAACGCCGACAAGGCGGCCGCGCTGCTCGACTTCATCCTGCAGCCAGCGGCCCAGAAGGCGATGCAGATCAGCGCGTCGACCGTGAAGGGCGCCGAGCCGGACCCGAAGGCGCTGCCGTTGTCGGCGGAGTGGTCGACGAAGTACGGCGGCAACCCGTTCTACACGATTCAGGACCAGGCGTTCCCGAAGAAGCAGGCCGACCAGTACTTCAGCGTACAGAGCGATCTGCTGCAGGGTTCGGTGCAGCCGGACGCGGCCGCGAAGAAGATGCAGGAGATCGTCTCCGCCTGGGCGAAGAGCTGAGTCGATGGCCGGCACAGTCGCAGTCAAACCCAGCACGGTCAAACGTGGTGGCCGCTGGTCGCCGTGGTTGTTCGCCATTCCGGCGCTGGCGGTGTACGTCGCGTTCCTGGTGTACCCGGCGTTGTCCTCACTGTGGTTCAGCCTGACGAACTGGGACGGCCTCAGCGCGACGTACAAGTTCGTTGGTCTGGACAACTACTTCAAGCTGCCGCACGACCCGGTCGTGGTGAGCGCGGTGCAGAACAACCTGATCTGGACGGTCGTCACGATCGCCGTCCCGACCGTGATCGGCCTGCTGCTGGCGATCGCGCTGAACGGCAAGGTGCACGGCAAGCCGATCCTGCGGCTGATCTTCTACACGCCCGCCGTACTGCCGCTGGTTTCGATCGCGAGCATCTGGGGCTGGCTGTACAACCCGCAGTACGGCGCGATCAACTCGTTCCTGCGGATGATCGGGCTGGACGGCCTCGCGCAGGCCTGGCTCGGGCAGGACTCGACCGCGCTGTGGGCCGTGATGGTGCCGGCGATCTGGCTGCGTACGGGCTTCCCGATGCTGCTCTACCTGGCCGCGCTGCAAGGCATTCCGAACGAGTTGTACGAGGCGGCGACCGTCGACGGTGCGACGAAATGGCAGCAGTTCTGGCATGTGACGATGCCGAGTTTGCGGCCGGCGCACTACATCGTGCTGGCGTTGTCGCTGATCGATTCGTTCAAGGTGTTCGACATGATCTACGCGATGACGTACGGCGGTCCGGGTACGTCGACGCAGGTGATGGGGACGTGGATGTACTTCAACGTCTTCCAGTACTACCAGGCCGGCTACGGCACCGCGATCGCCGTCGTGATCACACTGGTGGCAGTGGCCGTCGGAATCCCCTACGTACGCTCCCAGACCAGGGAGGCCTCATGACCGTCACGGCTCAAGCGCCGGTGGACCTGCCGATCGCAGCCACCCGATCCGACAGTCCCGCGCCCAAAGGACGTCGCGGCCTGGTGATGACATTCGTCCTGGCGGTGATAGCTCTCTTCTGGATTTCACCGCTGGCGCTCCTGGTGATCACCGCCGTACGCCCGCTGTCCGACTTCATCGGCAACGGCCCGCTGTCGTGGCCGGCCGACTTCACCTGGAAGAACTTCTCCGACGCGTGGGGGATCGGCAACTTCGCCACCACGTACCGCAACAGCGCGTTGCTCGCGCTGATCAAGGTGCCGGTCGGCGTACTGATCTCGGCGATGCTCGGGTTCGCGCTCGCGAAGTTGCGGATGCGGTTCCGCCGGACGGTGATGTTCACGGTCTTCCTCGGACTGACCATCCCGATCTACATCACCATCGTGCCGGTCTTCATCATGATGCGCTCGGCCGGCGCGACCGACAGCATCTTCGGGCTGATCGGGCCGTACCTGGCGTTCGGTATCCCGTTCGAGGTACTGGTCCTGCAGTCGTTCTTCCGGCAGATCCCGGACGAGATCATCGAGGCCGCGAAGGTCGACGGCGCCGGCGACTGGCGGGTGTTCTTCACGATGATCCTGCCGTTGTCGGTGCCGGCCCTGGTCACCGTCGCGATCCTGGACGCGGTCGCGACCTGGAACGAGTTCCTGTTCGCGCTGATCCTGCTGAACTCGGACGCGCACAAGACCATCCCGGTCGGGCTGCTCAACTTCCAGGGCCAGTTCGCCAACAACAACACCGGGCTCGCGGCCGGAATTCTGATCGCCGTGGTCCCGATCCTGATCGCCTACACCCTGCTCCAGCGCTGGATCGTCGGCGGTCTGACCGCCGGCTCCCTGAAAGGATAGGAACAAAGATGACTGACATGCCGGTCTTCGGCGCGGGTATCTGGCACTTCGCCACCTACAAGGACCGTTACGCCACCGACGGGTACGGCGAACCGGTCGGCCTGCTCGAGCAGATCGACCGCGCCGGTGCCGTCGGCGACCTGTCGGTGGTCGACCTGAACTGGCCGTTCGCCGGGTACGACGGGACGCTCGACGAGGTGAAGGCCGCGCTGGAGCGGAACCAGCTGAAGGCGATCGCGATCACGCCGGAGATCTACACCCGCGACTTCGTCAAGGGATCGCTGACCAACCCGGATCCGGCGGTGCGTAAGCAAGCACTCGAACTGTTGCACCAGGCAACCGAGCTCGCGAAGGACCTCGGCTGCTCGTACGTGAAGCTGTGGCCCGGGCAGGACGGTTGGGACTACCCGTTCCAGGTGAACTACCACGACATCTGGAACCTTGCGCTGGACGGCCTGAAGGAACTGGTGTCCGCGCACCCGGACATCAACTTCGTGATCGAGTACAAACCGCGTGAACCGCGGGTGAAGATCATCTTCCCGAACGTGGCCCGGACCCTGCTCGGGATCGAGAAGATCGGGCTGCCGAACCTGGGCATCCTGCTCGACTTCGGGCATTCGCTGTACGGCCAGGAGACGCCGGCCGACGCGGCGCAGCTGGCGATCGACTACAACCGGCTGTTCGCGATCGACGTGAACGACAACCTGCGCGGCTGGGACGACGACATGGTGGTCGGCTCGGTGCACCTGGTCGAGACGTTCGAGTTCTTCCACACGCTGCGGAAGAACAACTGGGAAGGGGTCTGGCAGCTCGACCAGTTCCCGTTCCGGGAGGACAGCGTCGAGGCTGCCAAGCAGGCGATTCGTTTTCTCAAGGCCGTACACCACGCGCTGGACGTACTGGACGAGGAGGCGCTCGCGGCGGCGCAGGCCGCGCACGACGCGCTGGCGGCGCAGCGGCTGGTCCAGAAAGTGTTGCTGAGTTCGATGGCGGAGATCGTATGAGTTTGACAGCCGAGCACACGACCATGCCCGTCCGCGCGCGGTTGCCGGTGCACAGCAGCCGGGCCGAGCAGGTCGCGTGGATCGCCGAGGCCGCGAAACAGATCCGGATTCAGGACCTCAAGCTGGTCCATCACGCCGGCGCCGGGCACATCGGCGGCGACTTCTCCGCGATCGACATCCTGGCCACGCTGTACGGCGCGGTGCTCGACATCTCGCCCGCGCGGGTCGACGACCCGGAGCGGGACCGCTTCATCCTCAGCAAGGGACATGTCGCCGGCGCGCTGTACACCACGCTGGCCGCCTTCGGGTTCCTGCCGGTCGAGGAACTGGCGACCTTCCTGAAGCCGCTGTCCGCGCTGAACGGGCACCCGAACCGGAACAAGGTGGCCGGCGTCGAGGCGAACACCGGCCCGCTCGGGCACGGTCTGCCGGTCGCGGTCGGCCACGCGCTGTCCGCGAAGCTCGACGTCTCGTTGCGGCGTACGTACGTCCTGGTCGGCGACGGTGAATTGCAGGAAGGGTCGAACTGGGAGGCGATGATGGCGGCCTCGCAGTACCAGCTGGATCGGCTGACCGTGATCGTCGACCGGAACCGGCTGCAGCAGGGCGCGACCACGAAGGAGACCAACGATCTCGACCCGCTGCCGGAGAAGGCGGCCGCGTTCGGGTTCGCGGTCGTCGAGGTGAACGGGCACGATCACGGCGAGCTGCTGGACGTACTGTCCGCTGTTCCGTTTCGGCCGGGCAAACCGACCTTCGTGATCGCCCATACGCACAAGGGCCACCCGATCTCGTTCATGAGCAACAACGTCGCCTGGCACCACCGCGTACCCGATGCCGCTGAATACCAGCAGGCCCTGGAGGAGCTGCAATGACAGTCCTGGAGACCGCTTCGATTGCCGATCAGCCGCGCTACGACTGCCGGGACGCGTACGTGGAAACGCTGGCCCAGCTTGCCGAGGCGGATCATCGGATCGTTGGCGTGGTCAACGACTCGGTCGGATCGAGCAAGCTGAACAGTTTCCGGAAGGCGTTCCCGGACCGGCTGATCAACGTCGGGATCGCCGAGCAGGACATGGTCGGCGTCGCGTCCGGGCTGGCGAACGGCGGCCGGATCCCGTTCGTCTCGGCGGCATCCTGCTTCCTCACCGGGCGCGCGCTCGAACAGATCAAGGCCGACGTCGCGTACTCGAAGACGAACGTGAAACTCTGCGGGATGAGTCCCGGCGTCGCGTACGGAGAACTCGGCCCGACGCATCATTCGATCGAGGACATCGCCTGGCTGCGCGCGATCGCTGGGCTGACCATCATCGTCCCGGCGGACCCGATCGAAACCGCGGCCGCGCTGCGCTGGGCGGCCGCTTCGGAAGGGCCGGTGTTCATCCGGGTCAGCCGGATGAGCGTGCCGAAGGTGTACGCCGACGACTACTCGTTCGTGCTCGGCAAGGCGATCACGGTTCGCGAAGGCGGCGACGTGACAGTGATCAGCAACGGGACGGTGCTGTGGCGGGCCTTGGCCGCCGCGGAACGGCTCGCCGCGGAGGGCATTTCGGCCCGCGTACTGTCGATGCCGACGGTGCGGCCGCTGGACGTCGACGCCGTGGTCGCGGCCGCGCGGGAGACGGCCGGCATCGTCACCGCCGAGGAGGCGGTCTCCGGCGGTGGGCTCGGCGGCGCGGTCGCGGAGACCGTGGTGCAGCGGCATCCGGCCCGGGTGTCGATCCTCGGGATTCCCGAGTTCGCGCCCACGGGGTCGGCCGGCTACCTGCTGGACCGCTACGGCCTGTCCCCCGAGGGCATCGCCGACGCCGCCCGCAAGCTGGTCAGGACAGGTAGCTGACCAGGTCGGCGATCGAGATCAGCGCGAAGCCATGAGCGTCGGCGAACCCCCGCAGATCCGTGCCGGTCATCAGGGTGCCGTCGTCGTTCATGAGCTCGCCGATCACGCCGACCAGCGGCAGGCCGGCCAGCTTCAGCAGGTCGACGGTGGCTTCGGTGTGGCCGGGCCGCTGCCGGACGCCTCCGTCGACCGCGCGCAGCGGCAGGATGTGACCGGGCCGGATCAGGTCCGTGCGCCCGGCCGAGGGATCGGCCAGCACCCGGACGGTACGCGCCCGGTCCGCCGCCGAGATGCCGGTGCCGACGCCGGTCGCCGCGTCCACCGAGATCGTGTACGCGGTGCGCAGGCTGTCCTGGTTGTCCGGGACCATCAACGGCAGCTCGAGCCGGTCCAGGATCTCCGCGGCGGCCGGCGCGCAGACGTACCCGCTGGTGTGGCGGACGAGCAGGGCCATCAGCTCGGGCGTCGCCAGGCTCGCGGCGAAGGTCAGATCGCCTTCGTTCTCGCGGTCCGCGTCGTCGATCACCACGACCGGGCGCCCGGCGGCGAGCTCGGCAACCGCGTGGTCGATCGTGTCCAGGCTGGTCAGCGTGTTCAGCGGGTTCATCGTCGTTGTCCTCTCGGCGGTGCTGTCGACAGCACTCCGGGGCAACGGCAAACCTCACGTCCCGGTCCGGCGGACGTGCGGTTGCCACGTGCGTCTTCCCATCCGGACTTTTACCGTCGGTCCTGGAGTTCCACCAGGTCAACCGCTTCTTCTGACGAAGTCACGGGTCGCGGACTGTCACCGCCGGCTCGGAATTTCACCGACCCCAGAGCACGTGTGTTCGTCCCCAGCTTAACCGCAACCAGCACTCGAGGAGTGTCATGTCCATCTCACCCATCTGGCGAGAACTCGAGCTCACCCTTCCGGCCGCCGAGGCGCTCGAGCCACCCTTCGCCGCTGAGCGCTGGGTGGATTTTGTGCACGAGTCCGGACGACGCCTACGGCGTCCGGCGTTCTGGGATGGCGAGCGGATCTTCCGCGTCCGCTTCGCGGCGCCGGAGGCGGGGCACTGGCGATGGACCAGCGGGTCAGCCGGCGGTGAGTTCGAGGTGCAACCGGCACCTGCCGACGAGCCCAACCCGTTCTACCGGCACGGGTTCTGGCGGATGTCGCCTGGTGGGCGGAGCGTGGTGCACGCGGACGGTACGCCGGCTCTGATGATCGCCGACACCGCCTGGGCGCTCCCGTGGCGCGCAACTCCGGACCAGGTCCGCCTGTATGCCGCCGACCGGCAAGCGAAAGGCTTCAACGCGGTCCTCCTCATGACCGTCCAGCCAGACATGCGCGCATCCGGCCCACGAGACCGTACCCAGGACGAGGGATTCGGCGTCGCGTTCGAGGATCTCCCCACCGGACATCTCAACGAGCCGAACGCCGACTACTTCCAGTACCTCGACGTCCTGATCCGCATCCTGATCGAGCATGGCCTGGTACCCGTACTGCAACCCGTCTTCCACGGCTTCGGCTGGAAAGGCCTGGATGTCGCCGGAACAGTGGTCCCGGCGTCCGAGTACGCGGCGTACTGCCGCTACCTGGTCGCCCGGTACGGCGCCGGTCCCGCGATCTACCTGGTCGGTGCTGACGGTTCGGGCACCGAGCCACAGATCGCCGCGGGCGGAGCGGAAGTACACGCCGCGGACTGCTACGAGCAGCCGACCGGCATCCACTACCGCCCGCACATCCGGGCGAACGCTCACCAGGACGCCGACTGGCTGGACTTCCAGTGGTGCCAGACCGGGCACACCGGCGAGCACGTACCCGAGCGGGTCGCGGACATGTGGCGGAACGAGCCGGTCAAGGCGGTCGCGAACGGCGAGCCAACGTACGAGCACACTGGCCGTACTGGTGTCGCCGAAGGTTGGTGGCAAGGGCATGAAGCGTGGAGCAACCTGTGCGCGGGCGGGACGATGGGCGTCGTGTACGGCGCGGGCAGCTTGTGGCAATGGCGTTTGCACGCGGACGAACCGGGGCACTCCGAGTTCTTTCTGGCACCAGGCGCGGGCTGGCGGGAGGCGATCGGTTTCGAGGGATCGACGTACGTCGGCATGCTCGGGAAGGTCCTTGCCGGCCTGCCGACGACCGATCTGGCGCCGGACTGGACCCGGGTGATCTCGGGGCGCGCGCTGAGTACGCCGGCCGGGGGCCTGATCGTGTACCGCGAGCACGGCGGGCCGGTGATGGTGTTCGACGACAGCGTCCCGCTCGCGTACACGATCGTCGATCCGCGGGACGGATCGATCGTCGCCGCCGGGGAACGCGACACGCCCCAGGCTCCGATCCCTGATCCTGGTGGCGCGCCGCGGGTCTACATCTGCCTATAGTCCAGGTTCATCGAAAGGAGCGCCGTGAACAGCAACCGTGGTGTGCGCCGGCCGGGGCTGGACGAGCTGCGGCTGCTCGCGAAGGTGGCGCGGATGTACCACGAGAAGGGCATCCGCCAGCCGCGGATCGCCACCGAACTGAACCTGTCCCAGGCACGGGTGTCGCGGATGCTCAGGCAGGCCGTCGACGTCGGTATCGTCCGCACCGTGGTGACCATGCCGAGTGGCGTCCACAGTGATCTCGAAGACGAGCTGCAGGGCCGGTACGGACTGCGGGACGCGGTTGTCGTCGACACGCTGGGTGTTGGCGAGGACGTACTGTCCGCGCTCGGTTCCGGCGCGGCGGCGTACCTGGACATGACGCTCACCGGCGGGCATCTGGTCGGCATCTCGTCCTGGAGCGAGACGCTGCTCAGCGCCGTCGACCGGATGCCACGCAAGAGCGTGCCGGTGGTCGACAAGGTGGTCCAGATCGTCGGCGGGCTCGGTGACGCGGCGGTGCAGATGCAGGCCACCCGGCTGACCGCGCGGTTCGCCGAGCTGACCGGTGGGATGCCGGTGTACCTGCCGGCGCCCGGCCTGGTCGGGACACCCGCGGTCCGGCGGGCGATGATGAACGATGTGTCGGTTCGGGACGTTCTGGGCACCTGGGGACAGCTCACCGACGCCCTGGTCGGGATCGGCAGCCTGGAGCCGTCACCGCTGCTGCAGCGCAGCGGGAACGCGGTCGCCGAGGCCGACCAGGACGAGCTGCGCAGGCTCGGTGCCGTCGGGGACGTGTGTTTCCGGTTCTTCGACGAAGAGGGAAAGCTGGTGCGCTCGACGTTCGACCAACGGGTCATCGGGGTGACCGCGAAGGAGCTGCTGGCGGTGCCGCGCCGGATCGGCGTGGCCGGTGGCGACCGCAAGTACTCGGCCATTCGCGCCGCTCTGCTCGGCGGCTGGGTCAACATCCTGATCACCGACCTCGCGATGGCACAGCGTTTGTTAGATGCAGCCTGACGAGCAGCGGGAGGTCTACGCGACCATCGACCTGGCCTTGCGGGTCGGTGAGGTGCTGCTGTCCAGCGGCGCCGGTACGGCGGACGCGACCGCGACGATCCTCGGCGTGACCGCGGCCGGTGGGCTGCGCGGGTGCGAGGTGGACATCACCTTCACCTCGATGGCCGTCTCGTACCAGGAGGCGCCGGATGTCGCGCCCGAGACGCACATCCGCCTGGTCCGGTACCGGTCGCAGGACTTCTCCCGGCTGACCGACGTCGACCGCCTGGTCCGCCGGTTCGCGCGCGGTGACGTGACGCGCGAGGAGGCTTCGCGGGAGCTGGCCCGGCTGACGTCCGCCGGGCCGCCGTACCCGCGCTGGAGCGCCGTGCTCGCCTGGGGCGTGATGGCGGGCGGCGCGACGCTGCTGCTCGGCGGTGGCTGGCTGATCACCGCGGTGGCGGTCCTGACCGCGATCGTGATCGACCTGAACAACCGCTGGTTCAACCGGCAGCGCTTGCCCGCGTTCTACCAGCAGGTCGCCGGCGCATTCGTGGCAACCGCGGTCGCGCTCGGTCTGTACGCCGTGGACGCACCGGTGAAACCATCACTGGTAGTTGCCGCAGGCATCATTATGTTGCTGGCCGGAATCGCCCTCACCGGTGCGGTCCAGGACGCGATCACCGGGTACTACGTGACCGCCGCGGCCCGAAGTCTGGAAGCGATGCTGCTCACCGGCGGCATCATCGCCGGGGTGTCCCTTGGTCTGACGCTGGGACTGAAGTTCGGGCTGAACGTCGGCATCGAACCGCAGGCGATCCAGCTGACGAACCTTCCGGTGATGGTCATCTCCGGCGCGGTGATGGCGACCGCGTTCGCGTACGCGACGTACGCGCCCCTGCGCGCGCTGCTCCCGGTGGCGGTGATGGGCGCGCTGGCATCGCTGGTCTTCACGCTGATGACCCGGGCATCCTTCGGCCCGGCCTGGTCGACCGCCGCGGCAGCCTTCGTCGTCGGCCTGGGCGGTTACTCCAGCGGCCGGCGCACCGGCGTACCGCCGCTGGTCGTGGTCGTCGCGGGCTCGATCCCGCTGCTGCCCGGCCTGACCATCTACCGCGGCCTGTACGAACTGATGGCGCGGAGCAACATCTTCGGCATCGTCAGCCTCACCACCGCGGTCGCCATCGGCGTCGCCCTGGCCTCCGGCCTGATCCTCGGCGAGTACGTGGCGCAGCCGATCCGCCGCGAAGCGCGCCGCCTGGAGGACCGGCTGGCCGGCCCGCGTCTGGTCGGACCACGCCGCCCGGTACGCCGCCGGACCAACCGAACCAGGCGCCGCCGACGCGCGGCCCAGTGAGCTGGTCAACAGTGCGACGCGCAGATGCCGTGATTTAATGCCGCCTGGTGCGATTCCACGGTGTGACGGTTGGACCTGGTCCAGGCCCGTCGACTCTGCCGGAAGGCGGAGCAACCCGGTGCGACCGGGGCCACGCGGTGATACCCCGCTTCAGCTCGGACCAAGTGCCCGGTAACTGGCACGCTTGAGGTCCCTGGCCATGAACGAGTGGCGGAGAGCGAAGCATGTTCACAGGATTGATCGAGCAGGTAGGCACCGTCGCCGGGATCGCGGGCGACCTGTTGCGGGTCCGGACCGAGATCACGGTCGCGCCGGGTGGCGCGGTCTGCCTCGACGGGATCAGGTTCAGCGCCGAACCGATTTCGCCCGGGGAGATCGAGGTCGTGGTCACCGAGGAGACCCGCCGCCGTACGACCTTCGACCGGATCTGCGCCGGCACGGTGCTGCACGTCCAGCTGCCGGTTGCCATCGGCGACCGGATCGACGGACATCTCGTCCAGGGGCACGTCGAGGGCGTCGGCAAGGTACTGCGGGTCGACGTGGAGCCGGCCGGGCACCGGGTCTGGATCAAGCCGCCAGAGCGGCTCCTGGCCCGGCTGGTGGCGAAGACCTCGGTGGCGATCGACGGGGTCAGCATCACGGTCGCCGAGGTACTGAAGGACCGGTTCTCGGTCGTGCTCGTACCGGCCACGCTGGCGAAGACGAAACTCGGCGCGCTTACCGCCGGCAGCCGGGTCAACCTGGAGAGCGACTTGCTCGTCCGGATGGCGCGCGAAGGACACGGGCCGGAGTTCCAGCGGGCGGTGGCGCGATTGCCGTGGGCCGGACAGCTGAGCGGTGAGACCGGCGTCCAGAAGGTGGTCGCACAGATCGCCGCGGGTGGTGGGGTAGTGGTGTGGGACCCGACCGCGGAAGGTGAAGGCGATGTGGTCTTCGCGGGCGAGCGGTTCCGGCCGGAGGCGATGCGGTTCCTGCTGACCCAGGCTTGCGGGCATACGACGATCCCGTGCGCGGCCGACGTACTGCAGCGGTTGGAGATCGGGCCGATCCCGGGCGGCGGCGACCGGCAGGGTACGGCGATGCATGTGCCGATCGATCTCGCCTCGTCGGACGGGACCGGGGTGTCCGCGGCCGACCGGGCGGCGACGATTCGGCGGCTCGCGTCGGCGGATGCCGTACCGTCCGACTTCTTACGGCCCGGGCACGTGTTCCCGCTGGCCGCGCGACCTGGTTTGCTGGCCGAGCGTTGCGGTCACACCGAGGCGACTGTCGCGTTGTGCGTGGCCGCCGGGCTGGCGCCGGTCGGGGTGTGCTGCGAGGTGATGCGCCCGGACGGGGTGATGGCCGGCGCGTCCGACCTCGAACAGTTCGCCCTCCGATGGGAGCTACCGATGATCGACATTCACGACCTGGCCCGCTGGTTATGACCGGGCGACCGCGTGACGGTGCCGGGTTGTACGACGACCCGGACTTCCTTGCCGGATACCGCCACCTGCGCCGTACCGGCCAGGGGATCAACGACGAACTGGAGATCCCGGCGATGAACGCCGTCCTCGCGACGCTGCCGGTCGCCGGGGCTCGGGTCGTGGATCTGGGCTGTGGCGAAGGTGGTCTCGCGGTTCGGCTGGCGATGGCGGGCGCTGCTGAGGTGCTGGCTGTTGATGCCTCGGAACAGATGCTCGCGGCGGCTACCCCGCATCCGCGCGTTCGGTACCAGCGTGCCGACCTCGCGACCTTCGACCTACCGTCAGGGTCCGCGGACCTGATCGTCAGCAGCATGGCTCTCCACTACGTCGAGGACTTCGACATCCTGGTCAGCCGAGCAGCGAGCTGGCTGTCGTCCGGGGTGTTTGTCTTCTCGGTGGAGCATCCGGTGATGACCGCCCCGATGGTGGCCGCGGACGGTGTGGTGGACGACTACGCGGACGAGGGGCGGCGGGAGCGGACGTGGTTCGTGGACAGGGTGGTGAAGTACCACCGGACGATCGGCTCGATCGTCGCGACCCTCCGGCGCCATGGGTTCCAGCTGGAAGTGCTCGACGAACCACTCCCGACACCGGAACAGGTAGCCGCCCACCCCCACCTTGCCATCCACCGCCGCCGCCCGCCCGTCCTCCTGGTCGCGGCCCGCGCGCTGAGTACGTGACCGTGGCGGGTGGGAGCCGTTAGAGTTACCGACTGGAAACATCGGCGGGGGGACGAGGAGGAGCGTCGTGGCACTGGGTAGGACATCCCCGCGGGATCTGCCGCTGTTCGCGGATCTGTCCGGGCGGGACATCCGGGACATCTTCCGGGCCGGCGAAGAGGTTTCGGTACCGGCCGGGTGGTCGCTGATCCTTGAGCAGACGCCGCCGGACGCCGCGTACCTGATCCTCAGTGGTACCGCCGCGGTCCGCGAGAAGGGCCAGGAGATCGCCGAACTCGGCCCGGGTGACATCGCCGGCGAGGTCGCGGTCCGGAAGAACACGTTGCGGACGGCAACCGTCACGGCGAAGTCGCGGCTCCAGCTGCTGCACTTCACCCGGGAGAAGTTCGACGACCTCACCCGCCGCCTGCCTGCGTTCCGCGACGCCATCGACGCCACCATCCAAGAACGCCGCGGTTAGCTCCTGAACGAAATGAACACGCCTGAGTCGAACGACAGTGGTTCCGGCGCGGCTGGGCGGGTGGATCTGAGTGCCGTGCAGCGCGAGTTCGAGCGGACGCTGCTCGGGGGCGAGCGGAAGTTCACTCGGGTACAGGTTTCCGAGCGGGCCGGGATTTCGATGGAGCGGGCCGAGCGGATGTGGCACGCGCTCGGGTTCGCGACCGTACCGGACGACGAGGTGGCGTTCACCGACGACGACGTCGAGGCGCTGCGGCTGGTGGCCGCGCTGGAGGACGACGGTTTCATCGAGCCCGAGATGGAATCGTCACTGGCCCGGAAACTCGGACAGACCCAGTCGCGGCTGGCGTCCTGGCAGTCCGCCATGTTCCTGGAGTTCCTGGGCGGTACCCAACTCCCGCCGGACGAAGCGATCGAAGTCGCCGGATTGTTGCTTCCAGCAATGGAACGGTTGCAGACGTACGTCTGGCGCCGCCACCTCGCCGCCGCGGCCGGCCGAGCGGTCGCGGGGTCGGACGAGCTGGCCCGCGGCGTACGCGCGGTCGGTTTCGCCGACATCGTCAGCTACACCCGGCTCACCCGCCGCCTGACCGAGGCCGAGCTCGGCGGCCTGATCGAACGGTTCGAGGGGACGGCCGCCGACGTGGTCGCGCTGAACGGTGGCCGGGTGATCAAGTCGATCGGCGACGAAGTGCTGTTCGTCGCCGACACCGCGGCGCAGGGCGCGGCGGTCGCGCTCGCGCTCCAGGACGCGGTGACCGCGGACGAGGATCTCCCCGAGCTGCGGATCGGGCTCGCGTACGGAACGATCCTGATCCGGCTCGGCGACGTGTACGGCGAGGTGGTCAACCTGGCCGCCCGCCTGACCACCGAATGCAAACCCGGCCGCGTCCTCGCCGACCGCGAACTCGCCGCCGCCCTCGACGGCCACCCCGCGTACAACCTGCACCGCCTCCGCCGCGTCGCGGTCCGCGGCTACCGCCACCTGGTCCCCTACGCCGTCCAGCGCGCCGATGGTGTACCGAAGAACAGGTAGTGCACCGCCGAGACGCCGTACACAAATCCCCGTCCACGCTCAGGTGCACTAGGTCAGGCCCGACCACCTCCTGTCCTTAGGTGCGCCAGGTAGGAGGAGTTGCTGCTCGGTGCCATCGTCGTGAGCGTGGCGGCGGATGCGTGGAGCGCGCCGGAGGTCGGCTTCCTGGCCGGGGTCGCGACGAATCCGGTTGCCCGGGGCAAGGGATTGTCGCGGCAGGTGTGTGGATTCGCCACCGCCGAGCTGGTGAAGCGCCACGGGCGGGCCGCGTTGATGGTGGATGGTGACAACGCGGCCGTGTACGAGCGGTTGGGTTACACGTACCGAAAGGTTGCCGCGGCCCGACTGCGGTAGTTACCGGGTCGGTGTTACGGCAGGCGTACTGGGCTTGGCGGTGGGCTTCGTTGTCGGCTTCGGTGTGGGCGGGGTGGCCTTTGTGGGCAGGGGCTTCGGGGGTGGGAACGGAGCCTTGGTGCTCTCCTTGCAGTTCTCCGGCCCCGAGTAGCCGTTCGCGTCCGGGGTGACCACCGCCTGCGGGAACAGGTTGCTGGGCTCCCGCCGGCTCGACCCGAACGCGTTCGCGCAGTCCTGCGGATCCAGGGCGATCAGGTTCCCGTCCTGGTCGTACAGCCGGACCGAGATTTGCTTGCCCTGGGCATCAAATGGGTAGATGTTGCTGACCGTGACCCCGTTCAGCGTCAAGCCGTCCACCGGCTGCGCCTGGGCCGTCCTCGTCGGATGGCCGCGGAAGTCGTTGTAGTTCTTCAGGAATCCGAACGACGCCCCCGAGTACGCGGCCGCGAGGAACGACGGCACCGCGATCGCCGCGACCACGTTCAGCGGCACCACGTACCAGAGCAAGCGCCGGTCCTGCTGGGTCTTGCGGCCGATCCAGATCGACGCGGCGGCGCCGGCGATCGCGGCGACCACGGTCACCGAGGTGGCGCCGAACAGCGCGAAGAACCCGCCCGCGCCGATCACGCCGCGGACAGCCCACCAGACCGGCTGGCCGATCGTCACCAGTTCGTGCCGGAGGTTCGCCGGGATCTGGTCGATCCAGCCGCGTACGGACGTCGCGCCGCGGGCGCCCTGCGGGGTGTCGAGCACGATCCGCGGGTCGTTGCCGCGCAACGAGTGGACACCGAGGAACCCGGCGCCGAAGAGTACGCCGAGCCCGAGTACGCCGAAGAACGCGGTCTGCTGCCGTGACCACGCGAAGATCGCGACCGCGACGAAGAACGGCCCGACCGTACCGGCGAGCGCGCCCCAGCGCAGCGCGTTCCAGCCGGCGTCGAGTTGGCTCTGGCTGCTGGCCGGCGAACGCGGCGGCGTGCTGTTCACGCGGCCTCCTTCGCCAGCAACAACACGGACATCGCGCCGGCGAAGTGGTTCCACGTCTGGGTGGACCGGGCCAGCAACTCATGCCCGTCCTGGTTCAGCCCGTAGTACTTCCGATGCGGCCCTTCTTCACTCGGCTGCACGTACGAAGTCAGCACCCCCGCCGCGAACAGCCGCCGCAACGTCCCGTACACCGACGCATCCGCGACATCCACCAGCCCCGCCGCCCGCAACCGCCGCAACACGTCATACCCATACCCGTCCCCCTCCCGCAACACCGCCAGCACCGCAAGATCCAGCACACCCTTGAGCAACTGACTCGTATCCATCGACCCTCCACCTCCCCGGAACTCCCCCACGCACACTACTCCACAATGCGCAGTACTCCGGGGCACGTTTGTCCACGAACGTAGACAAACGTGGATTGTCTTCGAACGAGGACAATGCGAGAATGTCTACGAACGTAGACAAAGGACGGATGCCATGGACGAGATCGTCATCGGTGACTGGTCGAAGCTCGGCTCGACGGTCCGCGCGCAACGACTGCGGCTCGAGTTCAGCCAGGCCGAGGCCGCCGCGCGTGCACGGGTCTCCCGGTCCTGGCTGGCAAAGGTGGAGAGCGGGCACCGCGGCGTCGAGCTGGAACAGTTGATGCGTCTGCTGGCCGCGCTGGGGCTGACCATGGTGTTCCGCGCGTCGAATGCCCCCGAAGCCGGTTCGGACCAACATCTGACCGACCGCCGCCTTCTCCGCGCCGCGAACCGGCGCCGGGCCTGGTACGGCGACGAGGAGCCGTCCGGAAATGACTGAGCGACTCGCGGTTGTGCTGTACGACGAAGTCGCCGGACACCTGGAGCGTGCCGGCACGGACGTCATGCCGACCTTCACCTACACCGACGACTACGTCGGCTCCGGAACCATCCCGCTGTCGCTTCGACTGCCGATCGGATCGCGTACGTACCCGGCCGGCCGGGTCGAACCGTACCTCCGGGGCCTGTTGCCGGAGAACCCGCAGACGCTCGGTCAATGGGCCGACCGCCTGAACACGACAGCGGACGACATCTTCGGAATCCTCGCCGAAATGGGTTGGGACTGCCCTGGTGCCGTCCAGTTCTGCGCACCTGAGCGACTGGAAGAACTACGGAACCGAGGGTCTCAGACGCACCCCGTGGGGGAAGCGGAGATCGCCGAGCGGCTGCGTCGGCTGGTGGACCAGCCCGCGACCTGGTCGATGCCCGCCGAACACTGGTCGCTCGGTGGTCAGCAGGAGAAGTTCGCGCTGACCTCGATCGACGGACAGTGGTACGAGGCGCGCGGATCGGCCGCTACGACGCACATCGTCAAGCCAGGTATCAAGGCGCTTCTGCACCAGGCGCTGATCGAGCACGTCACGATGGCCGCCGCGGCGGAACTGGCAGTTGATGTCGCGTCCAGCCGGATGCTGCGATTCGAGGATCAGTGGGCGATCGTGGTCGAGCGTTTCGACCGCGTGGTGGACGGTGCGGCAGTCAGACGGATTCATCAGGAGGACTTCTGTCAGGCCCTCGGCCGACTGCCCGCCGCGAAGTACGAGAGCAGGGGAGGGCCTCGGCTGTCCGACCTGGTCGCACTGGTCCGGCGGCAGCTGACAGAACCTGAGGATGACCTGCTGGCGCTGGCCGACTTCGCTGCCGTCAACCTCGTTGCGGGCGCACCGGACGGACACTCGAAGAACATCTCGCTACTTCTGGATTCGACCGGTTCGCGGTGGATCGCGCCGTTGTACGACCTTGCCACCGGCCTGTCGTACGACAGCAAGCGGGTGGACAGATCAGTTGCGCTGTCGATCGGCGGCGAACGCGTCTTCAGCCGAATCAGGCGCAGACAGTGGGAGAAGATGGCGCGGTCGCTCGATGTTCCGGCCGAGTTGATGATCGGCCGGGTCCGCGTACTGGCCGAGCGCTATCCCGACGCGTTCGAGACGGCCCTCGCCGCGGTTGCGGAGGTGCCTGGTGCCGATGAGGTTGCCGGCCGCACCCTTCCACAACTCCGCACCCATTGCGAGAACGTCCTCCGACAGTTGAGCTAGGGCATGTCTCCCAGCATCTCCTCGCTACGGCGGGGAATTGGGAGACATGCGCTAGTTCTTCGGGTCGTGGAGGTTGGGGCGTTGGGTGGGGGTGGTGATGTCCACGTCGATGGGGGTGAGTTTGGTGGGGGCGGTGAGTTTGCCGGTGGTGACGGGGATGTTGAGTTTGCTGGCGGAGACGTCGATGTCGACGGTGGCGCCGGTGTCGTTGGGGGTGGTCCATTCGGGGTCGGAGAGGGTGATGGCGAGGCCCACCACGCGGCCCTTGGGGATGATCTCGTCCTGGGCGCGGAGGGGGACGGTGACGGTGGTCCACTTGCCGGGGGTGAGGGGGGTCGGCTTGGACAGGGACTTGCTGTGGGCGGCGTCGATCCAGCCGCGGCTGATGATGCCGTGGTCGCTCTGGGTCGTGACCTTGTCGACCGTGTAGTAGCAGCTGTCGTCGTAGTCGGTGCTCGAGCCCTCGCATGTGCTGTTGCTGGTCCGGCGGATGCCTGAATACCGTTCCGCGTTGCCGTACTCGATCAGGCGCGCCGTCACCGGCGTGGTCGCGGAGTCGGACTTCACGCGGAGCGTCACCGACGGCGTGCCGCTCACCCGCAGCGGTGTGGTCAGCGGCGCGGACAGGAACATCTGCCGGCCGGCGATCACCTCGGTCGGGTCCGCGACGATGTCGTCCTCGGTGAGCCCGGGATCGTCGGTGATCGTCACCGAACCCTTGCCGGCGGCACCTAGTTTCCCCGCCGCCAGCGGCACCTGGACCGGACGGTTCACGGCCGGCCAGGTCTTGTAGTTCTGCCATACGTCCGGCGACGTCTCGATCGAGACCGCGGGCTCCTTCATCACACCGTTCTGCAGACCCTGCAGCCAGTAGTCGAACCACTTGTGCAGCTCGTCCACCCACGCGTCCCGCCGGAACTCGAACGGGTCGACGTGATCCTCGAGCCCGAGCCACAGCTTCCGCGGCACGTTGTTGCGCGACAGCGCGGACCACCACTGCGAGAAGTGGTTGGTCTGTACGTTGTAGTCGCTCAGCCCGTGCGTCATGAAGACCGATGCCTTCACCTTGGACGCGTTCTTGGTGTAGTCCCGTTCGGCCCAGAACGACGTGTAGTCACCGGTTTCGTCCTCGTCGTTGTCGCCGAGTTGTCCGCGTACGTCGTCGCAGGCCGCGCTTTGATGGCCGACGTACCCACCGAGCCAGGGCATGTAGTCGTCCGAGTACGGGACGCCGCCGGAGCGGGTGTAGTCGTACCAGGACGAGATCGCGGAGATCGGCACGATCGTCTTCAGGCCTTGTACTCCGGTCGCCGCGACACCGTTCGCGAGCGTGCCGTCGTACGACTTGCCGATCATGCCGACCGCGCCGGTGGTCCAGGTCGCCTTCACCGGCCGCCCGTCGGCGGTGTGCGCGGTGTTGCGCCCGTTCAGCCAGTCGATCACGTCGACGACGGACTGGATCTCGTCCGGACCGCCGACGTCGCCGCAGCCGGTGGACCGCCCGGTACCGAGCACGTCGACGCCGACCATCGCGTACCCGCGCGGTACGAAGTAGTTGTCGTAGTACAGCGGCATCTTCCGGATCGTGCCGTCGCTGTCGTACGTCTTCTTCTCGTTCTCGTTGCCGCGTCCGCAGCACGAGTAGTACGGCGAGGCGTCCATGATGACCGGGATCTTCACGCCGGTGAGAGCGGGCTCGCTCGGCCGGACGATGTCGACCGCGATGACGTCGTTCTTGCCGTCGGAGTCGGTGTCCAGATCGGTGTCGACGTACACCGACTCGCGGATCGCGTCGGAGTAGTCGTAGACCGGCTGCGTGCTCTTGGTACGCGTGTCGACGTGCTGCGGGGCACTGGGAGCGGCCGGGGCCGCCTTGACGCCCGGCGCGTCGGGTACGTCCGGGATCGGCGCGGCCACCGCCGGACCGGTCACGGTCGCGAGGCTGAGCACGGCGGACGAAACCAGGATCGTCACCCTGGCGCGGACGGTCGTCATGGCTGGGAAGGCTAGTCACTCCCGGGCCGCAAAGCCAGGTTCTGCCGAGATTGGCAGCGACCTGCCCGATACTCAGCGTGATAGCGGCGGTGGGATCAGGTGATTCGGTAGGGTGACCGCCACCGCCCACCGGGGGGACGCACGAAAGGGTAGGCCAATGAATCTGCGAGCACCAGTGACGTTGCTGGACGTCGCGCAGCGGGCGGGAGTGTCGGTCGCGACCGCCTCCCGGGTGCTGAACGGCGGGGACCGGGTCCCGCGTCCCGAACTGCAGGAACGCGTGAAGGCGGCGGCCGACGAGCTCGGTTACACGCCGAACGCGCAGGCGCAGGCGCTGGCCAAGTCGTCGACGAACGTGGTCGGCATCCTGGTCCACGACATCGAGGATCCGTACTTCGCCGCGATCGCGAACGGCGTGATGCGCGCCGCCGACGAACGCAACCTGCTGGTGATGATGGCCAGTACGTTCCGCGACTCGGATCGTGAGATCGCCTACCTGTCGTCGTTGCGGGCGCAGCGGGCCCGGGCCGCGGTGATGATCGGCAGCCGCCGGACCGACCAGGAGAGCCTGTCCCGGACGGCGGCGGAGGTGGAGAGTTTCCTCAACTCCGGCGCGGGTCTGGCGCTGGTCAGCCAGTCCGGGATGCCGGCGCACACGGTCGAGCCGGACAACCGGGCCGGCTCAGCGGATCTGGCCCGCGCGCTGGTCGGGCTGGGCTGGCGGAAGTTCGCCGTGCTCGGTGGTCCGGAGAGCCTCGCCACCGCGCGGGATCGGCGTGACGGTTTCGTCGCCGGGCTGGCCGAGTCGGGCCTGCGGCCGGTGGCGGTCGAGGCCGGCGACTTCACCCGGGACGGTGGGTACGCGGCGGCTGAACAACTGCTGGACCGGCATATCGACCTGGACTGTGTGTTCGCGGTCAACGACGTGATGGCGGTCGGCGCGATGTCCGCGTTGCGCGCGCGGGGCGTCGACGTACCGGGCAAGCTGGGCGTGGCCGGATTCGACGACATCGCGACCTTGCGGGACGTGTGGCCCGGCCTGACGACGGTCCGCTTGCCACTGGAGCAGATGGGCCGCCGGGCGCTGGAACTGGCGGTCGAGGGCGGCGACGTGACGACCGAGACGTTCAAGGCGGAGGTAGTGCTGCGGGAGAGCACCGCCCGGGGCTGAGTAGGTGGGCTGAAATATGCTGCCTGGGTGACTGTTTCCGAGATCTTCGACCCGTCGGCCTGGAAGCAGGTGGACGGCTTCGAGCTGACCGACATCACCTACCACCGCGCGGTCGACGCCGGCGTCGTACGGATCGCTTTCAACCGCCCCGAGGTACGGAACGCGTTCCGGCCGCAAACGGTCGACGAGTTGTACCGCGTCCTGGACCACGCCCGGATGTCGAGCGATGTCGGGTGTGTACTGCTCACCGGCAACGGACCGTCCGCGAAGGACGGCGGCTGGGCGTTCTGCTCCGGTGGCGATCAGCGGATTCGGGGCAAGGACGGTTACAAGTACGCCGAGGGGACGACGGCTGACACGATCGACCCGGCGCGCGCCGGCCGGCTGCACATTCTTGAGGTGCAGCGACTGATCCGCTTCATGCCGAAGGTGGTGATCTGTGTCGTTCCGGGCTGGGCCGCGGGTGGCGGGCACAGCCTGCACGTGGTCGCGGACCTGACGCTGGCGTCGGCGGAGCACGCGCGGTTCAAGCAGACCGACGCGGACGTGGCGTCGTTCGACGGTGGGTTCGGTTCGGCGTACCTGGCGCGGCAGGTCGGGCAGAAGTTCGCCCGGGAGATCTTCTTCCTCGGCGACGAGTACACGGCCGACGACGCCTGCCGGATGGGCATGGTCAACAAGGTGGTGCCGCACGCCGAGCTGGAGACGGTGGCGCTGGAGTGGGGCAAGAAGATCTGCGCGAAGTCGCCGACCGCGCAGCGGATGCTCAAGTACGCGTTCAACCTGATCGACGACGGTCTGGTCGGGCAGCAGCTGTTCGCCGGCGAGGCGACCCGGTTGGCGTACGGCACCGACGAGGCGGCCGAGGGCCGGGATTCCTTCCTGCAAAAGCGTCCGGCTGATTGGTCACCGTACCCGTACGCGTTCTAGATGCCTTGGGCAACTTGTTTGACGGGATTGCTTCGATTCCTTCTTAACATCACTCACCGTGATCTTCACAGGAAACATAGTTCGAACTGGTGACAGTTCGCGGTAAATCACTTACCGTCTGAATGCATGGACAAACTCTCCCGTCGTGGGTTGCTGACGGGTGCCGGGGCAGTTGTTGCCGCCGGCACCTTTGGGCTGCCGACGGCCACCGCCCGGAACCTGTCCCCGACCGCCCTACCGACGACCAAGCGCTTCAAGATGAGCGCGACCACCAACGAGTTCTTTCGCAGTCAGCCGTTGCACGACGCGACCGTGATGCAGTCGTTCGCGTTCGACACGCCCAACAACCGGCTGTTCGCCGCGCAGGTACGCGGCGGCAGCGTGAGCAACGGTGGCGACCTGACCCTGACCCGGCTCGACTTCGCCGGCAACGAGCTCGGGTACATGTACCTGACCGGCTTCGGTCATGCCGTCTCGATCGGCGCCGAAGCATCCGGCAGCACGACGTACATCTGGACCGAGACCGATGTCGACACGACGAACGGACGCGGCCGCCAGATCTGCCGATTCCCCTGGCAGAGCGGGAAAACGCTGACGACGGCGTCGGTGACCAAGTGGAAGCCGGTCTCGAACGGAACGATCTTCACCCCCGCGACCGATCAGCGCTTCGGGCGACTCGGCGTACGCTATGCGCTCGCGGACGGGATGCACATCAACGTGTACTCGCTGGCGGCGGCGCGGGCCGGTGATTTCTCCACCGTGCTCGCATCGTTCAAGCAGCCCGCGCTGACGCCGGGGATCGACTTCCAGGGCTGGACGTTGTACGGGTCGTACGCGTACTTCTGGGAAGGCGAGGCGTATCCGGGTGAGCCTGACGAGACCAAGGCGAACTCGAAGCTGTGGTGCTACGACATCAATGCCGGTGAGATCGTCGACTCGTTCCTGACCCTGGCCGGGAAGAGCCTGACGTACCGGGAAGCTGAAGGGATGGCAGTCTACGGTTCCACCGATGCGACCGCCCGCCTGTACTTCGGCTTCGCCTCCGGCGTCACCGGCGCCCGCCGAGCCAACCTCTTCTACCGCAACACGCTGGTCTAGCTGGACCTACTGGGCGACGCCGTACAGCCGATCGCCGGCGTCGCCCAACCCTCCCCCCAACCGTCTTTTCTTACTGCGCTACCCCATACAAACGGTCACCTGCGTCGCCCAGCCCCGGCACGATGTAGCCCTTCTCGTTCAGGTGGGAGTCCATCGCGGCGACCACCAGGTTGCACGGGACGTCCAGGTCGGTCAGTTCGCGTTCGACCCGCTGTACGCCCTCCGGCGCGGCCAGCAGACAGATCGCGGTGATGTGGTCGGCGCCGCGATCGACCAGGAACTGGATCGCCGCCGCGAGCGTGCCGCCGGTGGCGAGCATCGGGTCGAGTACGTAGCACTGGCGGCCGGACAGGTCCTCCGGCAACCGCTCGGCGTACGTCGACGCGGTCAGCGTCTCCTCGTTCCGGATCATGCCCAGGAACCCGACCTCGGCGGTCGGCAGCAACCGGGTCATCCCCTCCAGCATGCCGAGCCCGGCGCGCAGGATGGGTACCACCAGCGGCTTCGGTGAGGTCAGCTTGACGCCCGGCGCGGCCGCGACCGGGGTCTGGACGGTGACCGGACCGGTCCGGACGTCCCGCGTCGCCTCGTAGGCGAGCAGCGTGACGAGTTCCTCGGTCAGCCGCCGGAACGTGGGTGAGTCCGTGTGCTCGTCGCGTAGCGCGGTGAGCTTGTGAGCGACGAGCGGGTGGTCCACAACGAGGATCTGCATAAGCCCGAACGGTACCGTCGGCGATTCGCGACCGGAAACAGCGCTCGCTGCCAGACTTGGAGCTGCACCGGAATCTGCCCTGACCTCGCCCCCCAGGGAGTACGCCGATGGCCGAGAAGAGCCCTGAGCAGCTGGACCGCTTGCGCCGCCGTGCCGCGTTCCTGCGCGAACGCGACGAGGCCCGCGCCCTCCGCGACCGGATCGCCCCCCGCCGAGCCAAGGTCCGCCAACTCCGCGAAGCAATGCGCCGAGCCACCTTCCACCACTAACAGTGAGGATGTAGGCGTGGACCCCGCAGTGGTCGTCCTGACTCGGCCCCTAACTGACTTCGGGTCTTGAACGGGATCTGTCGGTCGACCTGCTGCGGGGTTCGCTTGCACTCACTCGGCGAGAACTCGTGACTTCATAGGAGCCTGTGCCAGCAGGCACCCATCACTGTTTTGTCCGTCGCTCGGCTGGTGCGTGCCGCCCTGACCGTGTCGAATGGAAGGACGGCGATGTCTACCATCGCACAGCCAGATGCCGTGTCCCAGGCCGAGATCACCGGTGGTGTCGACACTCACCGCGATACCCATACGGCGGCTGCGATCGACCAGACGGGCCGGATGCTCGGTCACCAGACCTTTCCCGCCACTGGTGCCGGCTATGCGGCTTTGCTGGCCTGGCTGGGCTCGTTCGGGCCGGTCGTTCTGATCGGTGTCGAGGGCACCGGCGCTTACGGGTCGGGCCTGACCGGCTACCTGACCGGGCAGGGTGTGACCGTGGTCGAGATCGACCGGCCCAGTCGTAAAACCCGCCGGACAGCAGGCAAGTCCGACCCGATCGACGCCGAAGCAGCCGCCCGAGCCGCTTTGGGCAAAGTACGCACCGGCATCCCCAAGAACCGTGACGGGCAGGTCGAGGCACTACGGAACCTGCGCATCGCCCGCAACAGCGCCGTCAGCCAGCGCGCTGACTGCCTGCGCAGAATCAAGGCCCTGATCGTCACCGCACCACACGACCTGCGCCAGCAACTACGCGGCCTCACCAACCCGCGCCTGATCGACACCTGCCACAACCTGCGACCCGACCCTAATCAGATCGCGATCCCACAACACGCCGTCAAAACCGCGCTACGCTCCCTGGCCCGCCGTCACCTCGCAGCCCAGCACGAGATCGCCGAGCTCGATCAACTCATCACCGAACTCATCAACACGATCAACCCCGAACTGCTCACCCTCAACGGCGTCGGCCCCGATGTCGCCGGCCAACTCCTGGTCACCATCGGACAAAACCCAGAACGCATCCACTCCGAAGGCGCCTTCGCGATGCTCTGCGGAGTCGCCCCCATCCCCGCATCATCCGGCCAGACCCACCGCCACCGACTCAACCGCGGCGGCGATCGCCAAGCCAACTCAGCCCTCTACACCATCGTCATCAGCCGACTCCGCTGGGACCCACGCACCCGCGCCTACCTCGAACGCCGCACAACCAACGGACTGTCCAAGAAAGACATCATCCGATGCCTCAAACGCCTCATCGCACGCGAGATCTACTACGTCCTCACCAAACCACAAACCCCTTGACCATCCATAGGAGCATCCCCCGCCGCCGCCACAGCCCCCAAACCGGTTTGGGGCGCCTAGCGGTCCATTCCAGGGGTACAACCTTCCCCGCTCCACGGACAGAACCCACCCCAAACCGGTTTGGGGTGGGTGACACCCCGTCGTGGCGGGTCCGCCCGCAGGGCGGCGAGATGTAATTGTGATGGGCTGACGATCCGGAATCTCCCCTGGATCGTCCGAGTCTGGGACGATGAGGCCGTGTCTGATGCCTTGGCTGGGACCACTGACCTCGACTTCGCGGTTGCCGCGTACACCGAGGACGGGAACTGGACGGTGACTCCACTCGTGCTCCGCGGCGAGCCGGACCTCTCCACGCTGGTGTCGGCGCTGCGCCGCTACCCGGGCGAGGGTGGCGTACTCGGGATGGTGTCCGTCGACGAGGACTTCTTCGTCCTGGTCCGGGTGCTCGGCGGCCGCGCCCGGCTGCTGATCTCCGACGTCACCGCGGCGACCGAATGGCCGCTGGCCCGGCAGATCGTGGACGAGCTGGACATCCCGCTGGCCGATGACGACGACGAGCAGGTCCCGGCCGGCGACCTGACGATCATCGCAGACCTGGGCATGAACGCGATGGACCTCGGCGCGCTCTGCGACGACGTCGACCTGCTCCCGGAGGAGATGCTGGAGGAGATCGCCGAGGAGCTCGGGTTCGGCAACCAGTTCCACGACGCGCTCGAAGCCCTTGGCTAGCCCATTGCTGCGGCGGGAGTGGTCGCGGTTGATGGCGCTGGCCCTGGAGGAGGGCGAGCTGGCGCTGCCGGACGTACCGATCGGTGCGCTGGTGGTGACCGAGGAGGGCGAGATCATCGGCCGCGGTCACAATGAGCGCGAGGCGACCGGCGACCCGACCGCGCACGCCGAGGTGCTGGCGATCCGGGCGGCCGCCGAACACGTCGGTGAGTGGCGGCTGACCGGCTGCACCCTCGTGGTCACCTTGGAGCCGTGCACGATGTGTGCGGGGGCGATCGTGCTGTCCCGGCTGGACCGGCTGGTGTTCGCCGCGTACGACGAGAAGGCGGGCGCGGTCGGATCACTCTGGGACGTGGTCCGGGACCGTCGGCTGAACCATCGGCCCGAGGTAGTGGGCGGGGTGCTGGCCGACGAGGCGGGTGCCAGGCTGCGCGATTTCTTCATCGGCCACAGATCTTGATAGTGTCCTCGGCGGTGGCGTGTCCGAGCGGCCGAAGGAGCGCGCCTCGAAAGCGCGTGACGGGCAACCCCCGTCCGAGGGTTCAAATCCCTCCGCCACCGCCAAACCGCCTTTAGGGGCGGCAGAGAGTCGAAGACCCTGATGCTGTGTGATGCGTCAGGGTTTTCGTCTCTCTGGACCTGACTCGGGACCTGACGCTCGACGAGAGGCCCCCATGGACGTTGCCGAGCTCGACCGGATTCTGCTGGCCGGTGCGGCGATCCTGCTGGTCGCCGTGGTGGCCGTGCGCCTGTCGGGCCGGATCGGGCTTCCGTCGCTGCTGATCTACCTCGGGATGGGCCTGCTGCTCGGCGAGTCCGGCCCGGGCCACATCGACTTCGAGAACGCCCAGCTCGCGCACGCTCTGGGGTTCGCCGCGCTGGTGGTGATCCTGACCGAGGGCGGTCTGACCACCAGATGGAACGAAGTACGCCCGGTGATGCCACTTGGGCTCGTACTGGCAACACTCGGTGTCGCCGTCAGCGTCGGCGTGGTCGCCTGTGTAGCGCATTTCGTCCTCGGGCTCAGTTGGCAGCTGTCCGTGCTGCTCGGCGCGATCACCTCCCCCACGGACGCAGCCGCGGTGTTCTCCGTACTCCGAAAAGTGCCGATCCGGCCGCGCCTCCGCGGCGCGCTGGAAGCCGAGTCCGGGCTGAACGACGCCCCGACCGTGTTGCTCGTCACACTCGTGAGCACGGGCGAGGTCGGCGAAAAGGGCCTCCTGGCGTTCAGCGGCCTGGTCCTGTACGAGCTGGTGGTCGGCGCGCTTTTCGGTCTGGCCGTTGGCTGGGTGAGCGTCCGCCTGATCCGCCGGATGGCACTCGGCTCGGCCGGGCTCTACCCACTGACGGTGCTGTCGGTCGCCTTCATCTCGTACGCGGGTGGTTCCGTCCTGCTGCATGTCTCCGGGTTCGCGGCGGTGTACGTGACCTCGCTCGTACTCGGACGGGCGGAGCTGCCGCACCGGATGGCGACCCGGTCGTTCGTCGACGGGATCGCCTGGCTGGCTCAGATCGGGTTGTTCGTGATGCTCGGCCTGCTGGCGTCGCCAGGGCGCTTCGTATTGAACGATGTGGTGGTCGCGCTGGTCATCGGTGTGGCCGTGACGGTGGTCGGGCGGTTCGCGTCGGTGGCGATCTCGGCCACGCCGTTCCGATTGCCGTGGCGCGAACAGACATTCATCGCCTGGGCGGGCCTGCGTGGCGCCGTACCGATCGTGCTGGCGACGATCCCGCTGGCCGAGGGCGTACCGCATGCGGACCGGATCTTCGACGTGGTGTTCGTGCTCGTGCTGGTGTTCACGCTACTCCAAGGCCCCTCCCTGCCCTGGTTGGCGGCCCGGCTGAAGGTACTGGACGAGAACGCGGCGCACGAAGTGGACATCGACGTGGCGCCGCTCGAGTCGCTCGGCGCGGACATGCTCCAGGTACACGTCCCGAGCGAGTCCAAACTGGCCGGGGTGGAGATCGGCGAGCTCCGGCTCCCGCCAGGCGTGTCGGTGTCGCTGGTGATCCGCAACAAGCAGACGTTCGTACCCGATCGGCGGACCGTCCTGCGGGCCGCCGACTCACTGCTGGTGGTTGCTCCGAGCCCGGTCCGCGAGCAGACCGTGAGCCGCCTGCGTGCCGTCTCCCGGGCCGGTCGCCTGGCCGGCTGGTTCGGTGAACGCGGCCGGGAACAGCACTAGCGCGTGCTGGGCAGGGTCAGTTCGGGTTCTGGCCGGAGGGGATCGGCTGCGGGGTACGGATCACCGGCAGGCAGACCTCGGTGCCGGCCGGGACCGAGACCGACGGGATGCCCTTGAGCTTGACCGAGCCGAAGCCGGCGCCGATCACCAGGTCGACGGTGTGGTCGGTGCGGCCGTCGGCGACCATCACCGCCTTCTGGTTCAGCTGACCGGCGACCAGCAGCATCTCGGGCGCGTTCGCGCTCGCGCCGCGCAGCGACACCACGTCGACCTTGTCGCCCTTGGGCTCGTTCGAGATCTTGTTGATGTTGAACCCGTACTTCTTCAGCACCTCCGCGACCCGGCCGGCCGATCCGGCCCGGGCGCCGCCGTTGTACACGTTCAGGACCACCTGTTTGGGCACCAGGCGGTTGTTCGGCAGCTTCTGCGCGACGCAGGTCGGGTCGGCGCTGCTGCTGATCGCCTTCCAGCCCCACCAGCCGCCGCCGGCCAGGATGCCGAGCAGGATCACCATCGTGATCGGCGTACGCCACCGGGCCCGCGAGTGCGGCCTCGGTTGCGGATGTATCGCTGTCATCTGCTCCACCCCCCGTGAGCGGCAGCCATTGGTCAGTCCACTACCAGGACCCGGGCGTGCAGGACCTGACGCTGCTGCAGCGCGGCGCGCAGCGCCCGGTGCAGCCCGTCCTCGAGGTACATGTCGCCCTTCCACTCCACTACATGCGCGAACAGGTCGCCGTAGAAGGTCGAGTCCTCGTCCAGCAGCGCGTTCAGGTCAAGGGTGCCCTTGGTCGTGACGAGCTCGTCCAGCCGCACCTGCCGTGGCGGCAGCGAAGACCAGTCCTTCGGCCGCAGCCCGTGGTCCGGGTACGGCTTGTCGTCCCCGACACGCTTGAAGATCACCCCCCGAAGTCTAGCGGGGTTCCAGGTCGTACGAGAGGTAGGCAATGTCACCGGAATAGTCCGGTGACCCGAAGCAACCTTTCGGCGCCGTCAGGCGTCTCCCAGCGGCGCCGGAGGACTAACATTCCGACGGGTAAGTCAGGCACAAGTCCGACAACCGTCAGGCAACCGGGGAAGGCACGCTGAGATGGCCGAGAAAGCCGACGTGGTGGAGACCGTCAAGCAGGGGTACGCGTTCGATGGGGCGGCGCTCGAGCTGGGCGCGCTGCTGATCGACGGTACGCCGGAACCGGAGGCGGCGGTCCGGATCCCGCTCGGGATGATGAACCGGCACGGCCTGGTCGCGGGCGCCACCGGTACCGGTAAGACGAAGACGCTGCAGCTGATGGCCGAGCAGCTCTCCGCGGCCGGCGTCGCGGTCTTCGCGGCCGACGTGAAGGGCGACCTGTCCGGGATCTCCCAGCCGGGCGCGGGCGGCGACAAACTGCTGGCCCGGACCAAGGCGATCGGCCAGGACTGGACCGCCACCGGCTTCCCGACCGAGTTCTACGCGCTCGGCGGGCAGGGTACGGGCATCCCGATCCGAGCCACCATCACCTCGTTCGGGCCGGTGCTGCTGTCCAAGGTGCTCGGGCTGAACGACGTACAGGAATCGTCGCTCGGGCTGATCTTCCACTACGCCGACAAGGCCGGCCTGACGCTGCTGGACCTGAAGGACCTGCGGGCCGTCATCCAGCACCTGACCTCGGACGAGGGCAAGGCGGACCTGAAGGATCTCGGCGGACTGTCGGCGGCGACCGCGGGCGTCATCCTGCGGGCGCTGATCGGGTTCGCCGACCAGGGTGCCGAGGCGTTCTTCGGCGAGCCCGAGTTCGACACCGCCGACCTGCTCCAGCAGCGCGACGGCAAGGGCGTCATCTCGCTGCTCGAGCTGCCCAACCTGCAGGACCGGCCGGCGCTGTTCTCCACCTTCCTGATGTGGCTGCTCGCGGACCTGTACCACGACCTGCCCGAGGTCGGCGACGTGGACAAGCCGAAGCTGGTGTTCTTCTTCGACGAGGCGCACCTGCTCTTCAACGACGCGTCGAAGGCGTTCCTGGACTCGATCGCGCAGACCGTCCGCCTGATCCGGTCGAAGGGCGTCGGCGTCTTCTTCGTCACCCAGACGCCGAAGGACGTACCGGACGCGGTTCTGGCGCAGCTCGGTTCGCGCGTCCAGCACCAGCTCCGGGCGCACACGCCGAACGACGCGAAGGCGCTGAAGGCGACCGTGTCGACGTTCCCGAGCTCGTCGTACGACCTCGGTGAGGTGCTGACCCAGCTCGGGATCGGCGAGGCGATCGTGACCGTGATGAACGAGTCGGGCGCGCCGACCCCGGTCGCCTGGACCCGGCTGCGGGCGCCGCAGTCGCTGATGGCGCCGGCCAGCGCGGAACAGCTCACGGCCACCGTGCAGGCCTCGCCGAACAACGCCAAGTACTCGGAGACGGTCGATCGCGAGTCGGCGTACGAGATCCTGGCGGCGAAGGTCCAGGCCGGAGCCGAGCAGGCGGCGGCCGAGGAACAGGCGAAGGAGCAGGCCAAGCCGGAGCCGGAGTCGCGGCCACGGGCGCAGAAGCCGGAGAAGTCGATGGTCGAGCAGGTGATCGGGTCGACCGCGTTCAAGCAGTTCGCCCGGACGGCCGGCCGGGAGATCGTCCGCGGCCTGTTCGGCGCGGCGCGCCGGAAGTAGGTCCGAAAGCGGGTTTTTCCTGCGCTGCAAGGGAAAACCCGCACTGATAGTTGATCAAACGACTGAATACGGAACGATTGTCGATCGTTTCCAAGTCGTCATCCACAGCCGCGCCGTCGCGGATTGGGACCTGACGCTCTCTCGTCGTACCGTGTGAGGTAATGGTTGCGCAGAGTAGGCGAGCGGTACGATCCTGGGCGCTCTGGACCCTGACGGTTCCGGCGTTCGCCCTCGTCGTGCTCGTCGACCTCGCCGCCATCGGGTACGCCGCGCACGCTTTCGCCGGCCGGCCGGACTGGCGCGGGCTCGATGTGGTGGTCGCGCTGACCGTGGCGGCGCTGATCTCGGTCGAGGGCGCCCGCCGGGTGGAGAACCGGCGGCGCCGCGGCGGCGCGCTGCACAAGGACCTGGCGCCCGCCTGGATGATCGCGGCGGCGGTGATCCTGCACCCGGCGCTGGCGATCCTGGTCGCGCTGCTGCTGCGGATCTGGTGGCGGATCCGCGCCGGGAAGTGCATTCCGTACCGCTGGGCGTTCTCCACCGCCGTCCACGTGCTCGCGGTCGGCGCGGCGCACGCGGTGTTCGTCTCGGCTCGGCAGCTGACCGGGGACAGTGGGCTCGGCCTGGTCGTGTCGATGATCGGCGGCGCGGCCGCCTACGTGGTGACTGACACTTTGCTGTGCGGGCTGGCGATTTCGCTGATCGTCCCGGGCAGCAGCCGGCGTGAGACGGTCGGCGGCCGGGACGACGTCTGTATCGACGCGACCGCCGCCACCTTCGGCGTCCTGCTCGGGAGCGCCTGCCTGATCAGCCCGTGGTTCGCGTTCGCGGCGATCCCGATCACGCTGACCGCGCAACGCTCGCTGCTCCTCGGGCAGCTCGAAACCGAGGCGCAGACCGACCCGAAGACCAGCCTGACTCGCGTCGACTGGTGGCGCCGGCGCACCGATCAGATGCTGCGTACGTCCCGGAACCAGCGCGAACCGATGGCGGTCCTGCTGATCGACATCGACCACTTCAAACTGGTCAACGACCGGCACGGCCACCTGGTCGGCGACGAGGCACTGCGCGCGGTCGCGACGATCCTGCGCAGCGCGATCCGGGTCAAGGACGTGATCGGGCGGTTCGGCGGCGAGGAGTTCGTGATCGCGCTCCCGGACACCGGGATCGACGAGGCGACCGTCACCGCGGACCGCCTCCGGAACGCCGTCGCCGCGAGCCCACTCGCCGCGATGTGCGCCGGCGTCCTCGATGATCCCGATCTGGACCCGGACACGTTCCACCTCACCGTCAGCATCGGCGTCGCCGTGTATCCAGGTGACGGCGGCACCGTCGACGACCTCCTGCTCCGCGCCGACCGAGCCATGTACGCGGCCAAAGCCGCCGGCCGAAACCGAGTCCGCCTGGCCGCCGACACGGTCCCGATCGCGTCGCTGGCATCCCACCCCATCCATCGCCCGACCCCAGCCGATGGCACCGCGGCGACGGTTGTCAGGCCCAACGCCAACCGCGCGACCACCGCACACCCGACCACCGCACACCCGACCACCGAGCACCCGACCACCCAGGGCCCCAACCGCCCGGCGGATCGCGGCATCACCGCTCCCACCGCGCATTCCGCAGACCGGGGAATCGCCGCCCCGACCGCGCATTCCGCGGACCGCCCCCTCGCCTCAGGCGTCACCCCGACCGACCGCCCTTGAACAGTCACCCTCGGTTGTTCGGTGGAGAGAACCTTTTACGGGTGGGCGGCGTCTTCAAGTGTGGGGGCCAGCAAGAACGGAGTGCAGATGCCGGGTACGGGGAGTCGCGACGACGACTTCACGGGTTTTGTCCTGGCCAGATCCGCCCGCCTGGTGCACTTCGCGCGGATGCTCTGCGGTGACCTCGAACTCGCCGAGGACCTGGTCCAGAACGCACTCGAAAAGGCGTACCTACGCTGGGATCGCATCGAGTTGGCGGACCCGTTCGCGTACGTACGCCAAGCCGTCGTCAACCAGCATCTCTCCTGGTTGCGCCGCCGGCTGTGGCGTGAGCGCCCGAGCGGGCACGCGTCCGAGATCGACCTGTATGTCGACCCGGTAGAACCTGACCAAGCAGGCGCCGTTCATCGTCAGGTGGCAATGGGCGCGGCGCTGGCCGCGCTCAGCCGCCGCGAGCGCGCGGTCGTCGTGCTTCGCTACGTGGAAGACCTGACCGAACGCGAAACTGCCGAGGTACTGGGTGTAGCTGTCGGCACCGTGAAGAGCGCCAACGCCCGCGCGCTCGACAAACTCCGGGCCGCCCCCGAACTGACCAGCGTGAGGGGGCACGCATGAACAGCACACCCGAAGAGCCGGGAACGCCGGAGGGGATCCGTGCGCCGGGTGAGCCGCGCCTGGGGGGCGCGAGGGGAGCCTCGGGTGAGGTGGACGGGGGTAGTGGGGTGGATTGGTCGCGTGATGAGCGACGGCGGGTGGTGGAGGAGGAGCTGCGCGCCACGTTGGCGCCGGACTACTCGGTCAGGTCGCTCGATCCGGCCCGGGTCATCACTCGGGCGCGTCGGCGGCGGGTACGGGAGCGGGCGGCGGTGGGAGCCGCGGCGGCGGCGACCGTGGCGGTCGTGATCGGGGGAGTCGTCGGCAGCGGACTGCTCCGCGGCGAGGCGCCCGAGCCGGCGAGCCCGCCGGCCTATCCACAGACCCCCAGCGTGCCGTACACGCCTCCGACCGGCCCGGTTCCATCCGTCACCCCAAGCAGCCCGGACCTGCCTTCCACGACGCCAACCCCGACCATGCCGCCGACCAGCACGGGACCGAACCAATCCGCCCAACCGAACAACAGCATCCAACCGAGCAACAGCATCCAATCGAGCGGCGGCGTTCCACCGAGCCCGACCGGTTCACCGACCGAAACCAGCCCGCCGTCGGTACCACCAACCCAGCCGCTCAGCCCGACCAGGCAACCGACCCACGCCGCTCGGTCGACCCCGGCAGCCGAGATCGCAACCCCCACCGGCCCGTCAACCTCAGCTCCATTCCAGAGCCCACCGGCCACCCGCGCCCCGGCGACCGCCACACCGGCGACCAGCACGCCGGTCTGAAAGGGAGTCGGGCGGGCAGAACCTTTTCCCGTACCGGCCGCGTCCTTCAGCCTGACAAGCTCATCGAACAGGTGCGGAGGGCAACGAATGAATCAGGATCACGGGAAGCGGCGGCTGACGCGGATGGTGCTGGCGGGGGTGGCGGTCGCCGCGGTAGGTGGCGTGGCGCTCGCCGGTTCGGCGATGGCTCGAAGCAACGGTTCCGACGGCGGACCGGCCGCGACGCCGACCAGCGCGAGTCCGACGCCCATTGACCAAACGCCGACAGTGCAGCCGCCGCCCTCGATGACGCCGGTCCCGTCGCAGTCACCGACGAGCGCGACGCCGACGGAAGCAACGCCCAGCCCGATCAGTACCAGCATCCCGGTCGCTCAGACACCGCGGATGGTTCCGCCGACCGCACCGCCGCCGCCGGCATCATCCCCGACCCACCCGTTGATCCTTCCGCCGAGCGCGTCGCCGAGTTACCCGCCCTCGGCGACCCCGACCTACCCGTCGCAGACGCCGACCGTCGCCCCGCGCGGCAAGTAGGCGGATCTCCAGCCCATCACAACACCGCAGCCGCACCTCACCGAGTACGTCGGCGAGCGTGCGGCTGCGATGCGTGTGGCACTTGGACAGTGCTGGAGGTTCAGCAGGCGCCGAACGTGCCGCCCGAGATCCACGCCTTCGCGACGTACATCCCGGCGTTGACCCGGAGCCAGACGTTGCTCGTGCCCTGTGATCCGGTCACGTTCTCACCGGTGGTCTGACACTCGACGGTGACCTGCGCCGACTTCCCGGCCATTCCGACCACCGCGCCGGCCGAGTTGGGCGCGTTGCGTACGTTCAGGTACCCGGACGAAATCGACACCGTTCCGCGACCACCGTCGCCGGTCCACAGGTACGTGACGTCGACCCAGGAGTTGTCGGCCAGCTTGAGCGCATCCCAGAAGACGCCGTCGGCGAGATCGATCCCCGCGGGGTTGGCGACCGTACGCCCGAACTGGTCCTTCTTGCCGTTGTAGCCGTTCTGGTACGCGGCCTGTGCCTCGGGCTTGCCCTGCGGGAGGTCCTTCCACATCTCGCGGGTCGCGCTCGGGTTCCAGTAGTCGTCCTTGGTGTTCCACGGCCCGACGTCCCAGACCGGTTCGAAGGCGCAGCGCGAGGCGGTGCAGACCTTGACCGAGTACGTGCCGGAGCCGTTGCCGGACAGGCCGCGCCGGGACGGCAGGGCGACGAAGTGATCCCGGTCCACGATCACGTGGCCGTTGGCCGTCGTACCGCCGACCAGGCCCTCGCGGGTGGCGAACACCTTGGACTTCAGCGGCGCGGCCTGGACCGTCATGTTGCTGGCGGCAACCTTGTCGGCCGGCTGCACGCTGACGTCACCGACCGACGGTTTCGCGCCGGTCGGCGGGGCCAGGACGATGATCCGAAGCTGCACCTGGTCGCTGGCGCCGGGCAGCGCGGTCGGCGTACCGGCCTTGGTCGGGGTCCATTCGGACCATCGGCCGTGCACCCAGGCGCGTACGAGAACCTCGGCCGATGAACCGTCCGGCGTACTGGCCGTGTAGCCGACGACCACGCTGGATGCCGGCGTACTGAAACGGACCGGGGTCAGCTCGGCGAGGCCGGAGCGCTGTTTGAGCTCGGACGCACCGATCGCGGCGGCGGCGTCGCCGAGGACGATCCGGTTGCCGTCCTGTTTCACGTTGCTGGAGCCGGCGATCGGCTGCGGGGAGACCGCGACCGGGGCCGTGGTGCTCGCCGGAGCAACGGTGCTTGGTGCGGCGGTGCTTGGTGGGGCGAGGGTAAAGGTCGCGGCAAGGATTGCCGCTGCCGCGGTCAGACCGAGGGCAGGGGTGAACCTACGAGTGGTACGCATGGGCGGAAACCTCCGGGGCGGTGAAGGTGTGTGCATCCAATGTGACTCATAAACTTCACCTCTGGCTAGCCCGTCAATAAATTTCCTCCCAGGAGTTGGTGACAGAACAGAACCTGATCGGTTGCTCAGCGGGTTTGGACCGGTGTGACAGAGGCTGAGGAGAATCGATGACCGGGACCGCGGACGCCGACTTCGAGCGTTTCGTCGTGGCGCAGTCGACCCCCTTGCTCCGGTTCGCGGAGATGCTGTGCGGCGATCGGCATACCGCCGAGGATCTGGTGCAGCAGGCGTTGATGCGGTCGTACCCGAAATGGCACCGGCTGGAGGGCGACCCACTGCGGTACGTCCGCCGGGTGCTGGTGAACCGGTTCCTCAGTCAGGCCCGCCGGCGCTGGAACAACGAAGTACCCAGCGACCCGGTGCACAACGACTGGGACCAGCGAGCGGTGGCGGACTTCGCCGCGGACGTACAGACCAGGGAGGCCGTGCTCGCGGCGCTCTCCGGCCTGACCGTCCGGGAACGAGCCGTGGTCGCGCTGCGCTACTCGCAGGATCTCTCCGAGGCCGAGACCGCCGACCTGCTTGGCATGGCGGCCGGGACCGTGAAGAGCACGGCGTCCCGCGCGCTGGCCAAGTTGCGGCTGGCACCTGATCTGATCGACAGCGGAGTTGGAGGAAACTGATGGGTGACGAGCAGCGGGTGCGCGACGCGCTCACGTACGAGATGGAGCCGTGGCAACCGGACGCCGCCGACCTGATGCGGCGCGGCAAGCGGCTGGCGTGGTTGCGCCGGGGCCTGGCCGCGGCCGGGGTGACCGCGCTGGCCGGGACGGTCGCGACCGTGTCGGCAGCCGTGGGTGGACCGGCACAGGTCAAGAACCTGCTGGCGGGCAGCGGGAAGCCGGTCGTGCCGGCAGCCAGCCCGTCGGTCGACCCGACGTGTCTGCCAACTGTCCCTCGGTTGCCCAAGGCAACAGTAACCGTCGACCCGAACAACCCAACCCTGCCAGGGAAGCCGGGCACACCCACGCTGCCCGGGAAGCCGAACCTGCCGGGTACGCCGTCCTTCCCGACCGCAACCCTCCCGGGCAAGCCGGCCAACCCGACGCTGCCTGGCAAGCCGACCCTTTCCGGCAAGCCAACCGTGCCGGGCCAGCCGGGTGTGCCGGGTGTGCCGGGTAAGCCTGGCGTGCCGTCGGGGAAGCCGACGCTGCCGTCCAGCCACCCGAGCCTGCCGGGTATGCCGACGCCGCCGTCCGGCAAGCCGACCCTGCCGTCGGGTCATCCCACCGGCGAGCCGGCGCTGCCCTCGGTCAAGCCCACCGGCGTGCCGACGGCTCGGCCGACGCTGCCGGGTAAGCCGACCGGAGCGCCGAGCGTGCCGTCCGGCAAGCCCACCCTGCCTGGTCACCCGAACGTGCCGGCCACGCCGACCCTCCCGGGCAAGCCGACGCTGCCGTCCGGCAAGCCGAGCCTCCCGGAGCCGACGCTGCCCGGGAAGCCGAACGTGCCGGGTACGCCGACGCTGCCCGCGAAGCCGGGCCTCCCGTCGGCCAAGCCGACCCTCCCAGGCAAGCTCCCGACCGGCGCCCCGTCGGTTCAGCTGCCGGACTGTGTACAAGGCGTACCGACCGCGCAGCCGTCCGCCCCGAAGCCGACCGCACCGCAGCTCCCGGCGCTCCCCGGCAAGCCGACCGCGAACCCGTCCGTGCCTGCCGCCGGGAAGCCGACCGGTCACGTCACTGCCAAGGTAGAGGTGACCGTCGACCCAGGCAAACCGGCCGCCAAGCCCACCCTCCCGGCCAAGCCCACCCACCCGGCCAAGCCGACTCTCCCGGCCGCGACCCCCAGCTTCCCGTCAGCGAAGCCGACCGTCCCGACGCCGGCCTTCCCAACCACCCTCCCCGCCCACCGGTGAACCCGAGCGTGCCGTCCGACCTGGCAACCGGCAGGCCGAGCGCGCCCGACCGGTAGCTCCGAGTGCGTTCTCCAACCGGCCACCCCTCCTCCGGCCGGTTGGGATTCCGGTCACCGGCGAGTGGACCAACCCTGCGGGTCTACTCGCCGGTGACGCCATCCGCGAGTTCGCGGGCCACGTCCAGGTGGCCCGCGTGGCGCGCGTACTCCTGAAGTACGTGGAAGAGGATCCAGTTCAGCGTCGGCCGGTCGTCGGTCCCGAAACGGCCACCGGCCGGCGCGACCGTCGCCGGGTCGGCCCCCGCGACCACGTGCCGCGTGTACTCACCACCCGCGTGCAACTGCGCCAGCAGACTCTCGAGCGTGTCACCAGGTGCGAGCTCCCACCGCCCGTCCGGGTCGTCGCCGGAGTCGCCCCACGGATGCTCGACCTGCTCCGCGGTGAATCCCCACCGCAACCACCGGCGCTCCATGAAAACAAGGTGTTTCAGCAGCTCCAACGGCGACCACCCGGACGGCATCCGGCTGGTACGCAGCTCGGTCTCGCTCAACCCGGTCAGCTTGTTCTCGACGATCCCGCGGTACCGGTCGAGGTACTGAAGATGCAGCTCGATCGTGTCGGCAACCTCCCGCCCGGGCTTCACGACCCCGCCCGCAGGTACTCGGCGGTCTCGTCGTCGGCCGGGTAGAACGACTCGATCATCAACTCCGACACGGTGACGTCGAGCGGCGTACCGAACGTGGCGATCGTGGTCAGTAACGACAGCTCCTTCCCGTCGTGCCTGAGTTTGAACGGGATCACGACTTCCGCGCTACCGGGTTGCGTCGGTTGATCAGCCGCGGCGTACGCGCACAGTTCGTCGTACAAGTCCTGGAGCTCCGGATCCGCGGTACTCGCCACCTGCCGTTGCAGCGCGCCGAGCGCCGCGGCGCGGACGTCCGCGATGTTGTCGATCCGCCGGGCCAGACCGTCCGGGTGCAGGGTCAGCCGGAGCGCGTTGATCGGTGCCTGGAGCAACTGTTCGTCGACGCCGGCGGTGAAGATGCCGATCCCGGCGTTCGCCTCGACGATGTTCCACCACCGGTCCACCACCAGCGCCGGGTACGGTTCGTGTGCCTTGAGCAGCCGGCGCAGGGTCGTACGGATCGCGAGCATCGCCGGCGAGTGCAGCGACGCCTCGCTGTAGATCGGCGCGAAACCACCGGCGAGCAGTAGCTGGTTCCGGTCCCGGAGCGGTACGTCGAGTTGCTCGGCGAGTCGCAGCACCATCTCCCGGCTCGGCCGGGACCGACCGGTTTCCACGAAACTGACGTGCCGGGTGGACACCTCGACCCGGTTCGCCAGCTCGAGCTGACTGAACCGCCGGCGCTCCCGCCAGCCGCGCAGAAGCTCGCCCACCGGGCGCTGGAAGGTCTCCTCGATCGTCGCTGCCATGCTCCGACGGTAGCGGGTGGCATAGACAAGGCCATTACCTCCGAGGTCATCGACGGTATGCCGGTCCGGCGGCAGAGTTCTGCTCAACGGAACCGATCGAGGAGGAAACACCATGACCGCAAGCACCCTGGCCGACCAGTACTTCGCCACCTGGAACGCGGCCGACGCCGACCGCCGGGCAGAGCTGATCGCCAGTACCTGGACCGCCGACGCGACCTTCCAGGACCCGAGCTTCGAGGCCACCGGTCCGGACGAACTGAACAAGCTGATCGGCGCCGCGCAGCAGCTGTTCCCGGGGTTGTCGTTCGTCCGGGTCGGGAACATCGACGAGCACCACGGGTACCTGCGCTGGACCTGGCACCTCAAGGCCGAGGGCCAGGAGCCGGTCGCCGGCGGCACCGACATCGTGATCCTGGCTGCCGACGGGAAGATCCAGAAGCTGATCGGCTTCCACGACTTCGCGCCGGCGCACTGAGCGGGTATCACAGCCGGCGTCGCGACGTACCGGGATCTTGTCAGACTTCCGGCTGATCTTGTTGTCGCCGAACGGCGGATGCGACCCGGCCGCGCCGCCGCCTAGGTTGCAGGCATGTGGAAATCGTTGACAGCGGCATCGATAGCAGGAGCCGTGCTGGTGGCCGCCGTTGGTGTGAATACGGCGGCCGCCGCGGGCACCCTGGACTGGAAAGCCTGTAAACCGGGCGCGATCGAGCGATGCGCGACTTTGAAGGTACCGCTGGACTGGTCGAAACCCGCCGGTTCGACCACCGACGTGTTCGTCGCCAAGGTGCCGGCGAAGGACCAGAAACACAAGCTCGGCGCGCTGTTCTTCAACCCGGGCGGGCCGGGTGGCGCCGGCGGCTCGATCTTCGCCGCCGGGCTCGCGGACGTGATCCTGCCGCAGTTCCGGGACAAGTACGACCTGATCAGCTTCGACCCGCGGGGGACCGGGAGCAGCAGCCAACTCGACTGCGGACCGGTGCTGCGCCAGGGCGTACCGGTGTTCCCCAAGTCGGCCGCGGAGTACGACGCGATGGTGGCGTCCAGCCGCGCGACCGGCGAGCAATGCCTGAAGCAGCACGGCGAGCTGATGCGAAACCTGGACACGCGTTCGGTCGCGCGCGACATGGACGCGATCCGCGGCGCGCTCGGCGAAGCGAAGTTCAACTACATCGGCCTGTCGTACGGGTCGTACCTGGGCACGATCTACGCGCAGCAGTTCCCGCAACGGGTCGGCCGGATGGTCCTGGACGGGATCGTCGACCACAAGCAGGGTGCGCTGAAGTTCATGCTCGACGAGGCGCGGACGATGGAGGACAGCTTCAACCGCTTCGCCGCCTGGTGCGCGAAGGACACAGCGTGCGCGCTGCACGGGCAGGACGTCGGGGACGTGTACGACGCGACGCTCCGGACCGCCGACAAGACGCCGCTGAAGGGCCCGAAGGGTCCGGTCACCGGCGACGTGATCCGGATGGCAGTACCGACGCTGCTGCCCCTGACCGCGATGGTCTCGGACAACTGGCCCGCGCTGGCAACCGCGCTGGCCAAGGCGGCGAAGGGCGATGGCACCGACTTCGCGAACGTGAGCTATCTCGGCGATCCGGAGACCGCGTACGCGGCCGTGTCCTGTATGGACCTTCCCGGCGAACTGCGCGGGTACGCCGATGCCCGTGCCCGGCTCGCTCTCGCCAAGTCCGTCGCGCCACGCCTCGGCGCGTCGGTCGAAGGCTGGGCGCTCACCGCAGCCTGTTCCGGTTGGCCCATTCCGCCGAGCAACCCGTGGCAGGCGACGCCGGTGCATGGCGCGGCACCGATTCTGATCACTTCGACGCTGCACGACCCGTCGACGCCGGTTACCAACGCTCGCAGCCTGAACCGGCAGATAGACGGCAGTCGCCTGCTGACCGCCGACGCCGTCGGTCACACCGCGTACTTCAACTCTGCCTGCGCCCGGGACGGCATCGCGGACTATCTACTGAAGGGAAAGCTCCCAACGAAAACCTGCTGAGTTCTCGGGCCGGTTGGGGTTTCAGGTGCGGAGTGGGTCGGTGAGGCGAGCGCAGCTGAGTTCTCGGGCCGGCTGGGTTTTCAGGGGAGGAGTGAGTTGACGAGGCGGGCGCAGCGAATCGGGTCTTCGGTCAGGCCGGCGGCCAGGCCCCAGAGCCAGTAGTCGACGGTTCGCCAGATGACCCAGTCGCGGGCGCGGTCGCGGTCCAGACCGGCTTCGTGGACGGCGAGGTCGAAGTGTTCGACGATGTCGGGCATCTCGTCCAGGCGCGTCCACAGCACGCGGCCGAGGTCGTACTCGATATCGCCCTTGAACAGCACCGGATCGACGGTCAACCAGTCCTCACGCGTACCGGCGAGGACCTGATCCGAGTGCAGGTCGCCGTTCACCGCGAGGGTCGAGTGCGTCGCGTCCGGCGCGACCCGGATCGCCTCGCGGAGGATCGCCAGGTCGAACGGGCGGCCGAGCCGTTCCCATTCCGGTTCGAGTTCCGGGGTTCGCGTACGCACGAGGTCCTCGGTCGACCGCGCTTCGTCCGGGGCAGGTACGGCGAGGCGGCGCATCAGTTGTCCGAGGACGGCGACCGCCTCGTCGACCGGCCGGCTTGTCAACGGTGTGGACAACCGCTCAAGCAGCATCGCGCCGGCGTCGGCATCATCGTCGTACAACAGCGCCATGCCCCGCCCCGCCCACCACCGCAACGCCCAGACCTGCTCGACCACCTCGCCCCCAGGCGGCGACATCCGCAGCACAAAGGCATCACCGCCCCGCGATACCGGCACAACGACAGCATTCGACCCGTGTGCAACCGCTCCCACGATCTCCAAGTCCCACCGCTCACACTGCCGCTCAACCGCGGCAGGCAGCCCCCGTAACCACCCTTCTCCTTCATTCCACCAGCGCGGCATTGCCAAGAACTCCGCCGGTAGCTCGATCACCCGGCCAACCTACCGATCGCCAGGCGATCGCGGGGTGGGTTTGAGGAGGTACGGACTCGGCGGGTGCACCCTGGGAGAGACGCACCCGCCGGGCCGGTCGTTCTCCCGCCCCTCAGTGGGAGAACTCGCGGCTCGGTGAACACCACCCATGCCCGAATGGCACTGACCGAACCGCGGGACCACCTAGAGGTACCCCAGGGATCGGGTTCGCACACCTATCGGCACGCGGTTCGGCCGGAAAACTTCACATACTTCGAACGTTCAGGACTGTAACGCCCACGATCTGACCCATCCGCCGCCGTACGCTGGGTGCCGATTTCGCCCAGCGGGGGCCGGTGCGGCGATCCATCAAGGGGGAAGGAACGGCGATGGCGGAAGTGCCCGACGAGCAGTTCGCGGAGGAGCTGACCGAGGACCAGCTGGACGAGCTGGAGGCGCTCGGCGCGGCCGAGGACGCGGAGCAGATCCTCGGTCCGGTAGCCGGACAGAACGTGACCGGACCGGACATGACCGGACAGGACGTGGCTGGACAGAAAGATGCCTGAGGCAAGGATTCGGTGGCGTGGGTTCACCATGAACAAGCGCACCGTGTCGATGGTCGAGGCCGCCGAGCAGCTCTATCACTCGAAGTTCGCGATCCTGCAGGGGTCGTACAACGCCGGCGGCGTGGACGCGTCCGCGGGTACGCATGACGGCGGCGGCGCGGTCGACGTGGACGTGCGGACGAAGAGCGCCGCGCAGCGGGTCGCGGTGGTGAAGGCGCTCCGCCAGGTCGGGTTCGCCGCCTGGTTACGGACGCCGGCGCAGGGCAACTGGCCGTACCACGTGCACGCGATCGCGGTCGGCGACAAGGACCTGTCCCGCGGCGCGGCGCTGCAGGTCGTGGAGTACCACCGCAAGCGCAACGGCCTGGCCAATCGCGGCAAGGACGACGGCCCGCCCGGGTACTACGGGATGACCTGGGAGCTGTACCTGAAGGCGCATCCGCCGAAGGAACCGGTTCCGGACTCGACCATTTCGCTGGCGGCGATGGCGTACGCGCGCACGCACGACGCGATGACCGGGGTGTGGGGCGCGGATCGGGCCCGAGTGGTCGCCTGGGCGGCGCATCCGCGGGTCGGCGCGATCACCAAGGCGGAGACGGTGCCGGCCGCCGGCGTACCGTGGCACCTGCACTTCCAGCGGGTGATCCGGAAGGTGCAAATGCACTTCAAGCTCGAGGTGACCGGGATCTTCAACCCCGCGGTCGCCGGCGTGATGAAGAAGTACGGGTACACCATCGTCGCCTGAGTACACGGCGCCAGGTACGTGACAGGGCCGGGTACGCGACAAGGCCCCACCGGTAGCAGCCGGTGGGGCCTTGGTGGTCCACTACCGCCCGGGCATCCCCGGTGCAGCTGTGGAGGTGGAGAGCGGAACCGACGCCGATGCAGGGGTCAAGACGTCAGCTCCGCTTGTCTATGGAGTTCTGTGCTCTACGGTTCTGGCCGCCCAGACCTGCGCGTGGTGGAACTCGAGGTGCTGCCGCATCTCCGCCGGCGTACCGCCCGGGGCGCCGAGGCCGAGATGGTTCATCGTCGGGACCACCACCGCGCGTACCTCGGACCGCTTGACCTCGTCGAGCAGTGCGTGGAAGGCGGCGGACTCGGCCGCGTCGCGTTCGGTGTAGACGGTGCCGAGGGTGAATCCCTCGGCGCTGGCGAAGGCGACCAGTGAATCGGTCGCCGCGGCCAGCTCCTCCGCGCAGCTCAGCGCGTCGGCCCGTACGTACCCGAGCAACGTCGGCCGGGTGGTCATCGGGTGCTCTTCACCGGTACCGGCTCGCTCGTCACCCGGAGGGAGGCGAAGCGGCGGCGCATGGCTTCCTCGTACTGGACGGCGTGCTCCGCGTCGGCGGTGTGGTCCGCGATCGGATGAGCGCCGAACCAGACTCGCACCCGGCGGTGCGTGATGGGGTTCTCCAGCGTCTCGGTCATCGCGATTCCTCTTCGGCCGTCTCGGTACCGGACGGCTTTGTCCGGTAGGAATAGAAGACCGCACCGGTGGCTGCCTTCGGAACACTTCGGTAGGGACCTTTACAGAGGCCTAACGCAGAGTAGGGAAACCTTCGAACGTGCAGGTCAACGCCGTCTCCGCAGCGTCACCGAACCTTCGGCAACCGCAAGCGAATCGCTGTCAAGAATGTTTGCAGCTATTTACCGGTAACGATTCGGCGACGCCCCGGGTTATTCGATCAGGGCCGAAATCTATGACGTCCTGCTAACTTCACGCGGGCGGGCGATCACCAAGAGTCCGCGACCGGCGATCAGTAAGCCGAGCACGGCCGCGATCAGCGGAACCACGAGCCCGGCGCGGAAACGATCGACCGTCAATACATCCGTCGCGGTCAGTACGGCAGCGACCACGGCGAGTCCGAGCGCGGACCCGAACTGGAACGACGTCGTCAGTACGCCACTCGCCAATCCCTGCTCGTTCTCCAGTACTCCATCGGTGGCGGCAATCGTCAGCGGCCCGTACGTGAGCGCGAATGCGAGGCCGAGCAGAATGAATGCCGGCAGCATCGCGGTATAGGTCCAGTCCGCTTTGAGTGGAAGAAATGCGGCATAGGCCAGTGTGGCGAGTGCGAAACCGCCGAAAACCACCCGCGGATTGCCGAAACGCTTCACCAGCCACGGCGTCAGCGTCGGCGCGAGCACCGAATCGATACCGATGACCATCAGCGCGAGCCCGGTCTCCAGCTCGGACCAATGCCGCAGCTCCTGCAGGTACAGGACGGCCACGAACTGGAATCCGACGAACGAACCGACCAGCAGGATCGCGCCGAGGTTCGCGCGGACCAGGCCGGCGTTCCGGAGGATGCCGAGCCGGATCAGCGACGACTTCGCTCGCCGCTCGATCAGGATGAACAGTGCGAGTACGGCCAGTCCGGCGATCCCGGTGCCTACGGTTTGGCCGCGGGCGACGTCGGGTGCGCGTACGACCGTGCTGATCAGCAGCATCATCGCTCCGGTCAGCGTCAGCGTGCCGATGATGTCGAAACCGTGGCGCGGTCCGGGCGTACGTACATCACGCGGGATCAGCGCGAGCGCGCCGGCAAGAACGATCGCGGACACCAGTACCGGCGCGAAGAACACCCAGCGCCAGTCGATCGAGCTGAGCAGTCCGCCGGTGACCATGCCGAGCGAGAAGCCGCCGGCCGCGGTACCGGCGTACACGAGCAGCGCCCGGTCTCGCTGCGGTCCTTCGGTGTACGTGGTGGTGATGATCGACAGGCCGGCCGGGGTCATGAACGCCGCCGCGATTCCGGTGACGAACCGGGCCAGGATCAGCACCCAGCCCTCGGTGGCGAACCCGCCCAGGCCGCTGAACATCAGGAAGATCGCCAGCCAGCCGACGAACATCCGCCGCCGGCCGAGCAGGTCAGCGGCGCGGCCGCCGAGCAGTACGAAACCGCCGTAGCCGAGGGCGTACGCGCTGACGATCCACTGCAGTTCGCCGGTCGCGAGGCCGAGCTCGGCGCGGATGGACGGCAGCGCGACGCCCATCATCGAGACGTCGATGCCTTCCAGGAAGATCGCGCCGCACAGCACGAACAGGACTGCCCAGCCCCGTCCGGTGATCCGTTCCTGGGTAATGGTTGCCGCCACAACTGCTCCTTCAAGGGTCGGTTCTCTCTTGTAACTGACCCCATCTTGAGGAACCATGGCGACTTGTGGAAGAAGGCACTTTGAAGGAACCGAGTAACTCCTGCTGCACCGAGGAGGCGTTCCAGTGGGACACCCGCGAGGATTGTGACGTCCGGCAGATCCTGGATCGGATCGGCGACAAGTGGTCGTTGCTGGTCGTCGCGCTGCTGGACAGCGAGTCGATGCGGTTCACCGAGCTGAAGCGCACGATCGACGGGATCAGTCAGCGGATGCTGACCGTGACGTTGCGCCAGCTGGAGCGGGACGGTCTGGTCAAGCGGACCGTACATCCGGTGGTGCCGCCGCGGGTCGACTACGAGCTCACGCCGCTCGGCGTCACGCTGCACGCGACGATCCAGTCACTCGTCACCTGGACCGAAACCCACCAGGCCGAGATCGCCACGGCCCGCGCCCGGTACGACGCCGACGCGTCGGCCCAGGCCCGGTACGACACCGCTAGCGTGCCGTCTTCGTGAAGTGCGCCGGGTGACGCGGTACGACGATCAGCGTCAGCCCGGCGGCGATGAACGCGAGTGCGGCGATCACGTTCAGGGTCAGGGGCAGGCCGAGAGCGAGCGTGGTCGCGGGCGCGGCGAGTGCTCCGACGAGTAGCGCGAGTGAGTCGGCGGCGAAGAAGAGCGCGCCGACGCCGGCGAGTACTTCGGCCGGCGCGGATCGCTGAATGGTGGTTTCGGCGGTGATGAGCAGGATGCTGCCGGGGAGCCCGATCAGCACGGTGGCCGCGACGGCGATCGGGACGTTCGGGGCGTTGAAGAGCGCGAAGAACGCCGCGGCCGTGGCGAGTTGGGTGATCGCCAGTAGTTCGCGGATGCCGAGCAGGCGGCTCGCCTTCGTACTGAGGGCCGCGCCGATCAAGTACCCGGCTCCGAGTCCGGAGATCAGGTAGCCCACGACGTACCCGGGTGCTTGCAGGCGGTCGACGGTGAACGGTACGAGGAGCGCGGTCAGGCCCGCGTTCGCTGTCAGGAAGGCGGTTTGGCCGATGAGTACGCCGCGAAGCGCTCGGTGTCGTACGACGACGCGAAGCCCTTCGAGTGCGCGTGGTGGTTCGGTGGTGGTCGTGCGTCGACGCGTACGGATCGTTGCGATGACGACCGCCGAGATCAGGTAGCTGGCGATATCCACAGCCAGGACGAACTTGATTCCAGGGCCGGCCAGCAGCAGCGCGCCGAGCGGCGGTGCGGCGAGCCGGATCGCGCTGCTCGTCACCGCGGTCAGGGCGTTGGCCGATGCCAGTTCGTCGCCGGTGCCGACGACGGTCGGGCGTAGGGCGCGGGCCGCCGGACGGAAGACGGTGGTGGCGGTGTTTTCGAGCAGGATCGCGACGTAGATCAGCCAGAGCTGGTCGCGGTCGGCGAACAAGATCAGTCCGACCGCGGCCGCGCTGACCAGGTCCGCGATCCACATTGCTCGGACCAGATCCCAACGGTCGAGCAGGACGCCGGCCCAGGGGCCGATGGTGAGCGCGGGCAGGGCCTCCAGTGCGAGCGTCAGTCCGGTCGCGACCGTCGAGCCGGTCAGCGTGAACACATAGAACGGGATCGCGACCACCAGCAGCCACGATCCGATGCCGGACACTGCTCCGCTGAGCCACAGCCGACGGAAGTCTCGGTTTCTCACGGAGCGGGAATCTATCCTCAGAAGATAGACATCGGCAAGTCTGTTCTGTGAAGATAGTCGGTATGGAGTTGGGTGAGGTGTTGCGTGATCGGCGCAAGGCGGCCGGACGGACGATCGCGTCGGTCGCCGTCGACGCCGGGCTGTCCGTGCCGTACATCGCGAACCTGGAGAACGGTCGTGGCAATCCGACGCTCGCGGCGCTCGAGCGGCTCGCGACCGCGCTCGGGGCACAGCTCGAGGTGCGGATCGGCGAGGAGCCGCCGGCGCCTGCGTCAGTCGGAGCCGAGCTGGTGGCCGGGGCTCAGCTGGTGGGTGCAGCCGGGCTGGTGGCCGCGTCCGCGCGGGTCGACGCGGTGGTTGCGGCCGTGGCCGACGGCAGGTCGCGCGCGGCCGTCCGGCGGGATCTGATCGCGACCCTCGACGCGCTCGGTACGGTCCTCGGCCGCCCGCCGAACGCCGCCGACCTGAGCCGCCTGCTCGACCTGCTCCAACTCGCGTGACCGGGGCACCGTAGGGTCCGGGCATGGACATCGGTACGCGGATCGCAACTGCCCAACTGACCGGCGCGGCGCGGTCGAAACGGCAGATCGTCGCCGGGCCGTTGGTCGGCCTCCTGCACGAGAGCGATGCCTGGTACCTGTCCGGCGTACTCGCCGCCGAGCCCGGTCAGCCGTTCGAAGCCGGCGACGTCGAGTGGGCGCTCAACACGATCCGGCAGGCGTTCGCCGCGGAAGGGCGCTGGGTGAGCGCCGAGCTGGTCGACGAGGCGAACCCTGGCCTGGCGCAGGCGCTCGAGGCCAACGGCATGACGATCGTTTCGCAGCTCCCGCTGCTGGTGGTCGAGCCGGCCGAGCTCGTCGTACCCGAGTCGTCCGGGGTGACCGTGAAGGTGGTCGCCTCGGCCGCCGACCAGAAGGTCGCGAACGCGGTGTCGGCGGCGGCGTACGAGATGGATGACGCCGACTTCACCTTCAAACCGGACCCGGTCGATGGCGGCGCGGTCCTGGTGTACGCCGATGACGTGCCCGTCGCGACCGCTGCCTGGACTGCGATCGCCGACGGCGTGACCGAGGTGGCCGGTGTCGGCACGATCCATTCGCACCGCCGCCGCGGCCACGGCGCGCTCGCCACCGCGTACGCGACCCAACAGGCCTTCACGCTCGCCGGCGCGACCCTCGCCTGGCTGACCCCCGGCGACGACGGCGCCGACCGCGTCTACCGCCGCCTCGGCTACGCCCCGAAAGCCACCGCCGTGCACCTGGGCGACCCCGGCGGCCACCTCGCCGACCTCCGCTAGACCGAACACCCGCCGACAGCAGGAATCAGGTCCGAGTTGTACTACGCGACGGGAGTTGTTGCTCACTCGGCTCGTAGTAGCCGGGTGATGCTCGTACGCAGTACCGAACTGGCCTTTCTCGGCGTCATCCGCCCGGCAGCTACTGCCTCGCCTGCCGCATGCCCGAGCCCGACCAGCGACGTGACCAACCAGCCGGCCGGCAGCTCACTCGTGATCTCACCAGCGCGCTGACCGCGACGAATCACCTTCTCGAAACGATCGGTCACTGGGTCATGCCGCTCATCCGAGGTACCCGACGGTGGCAACTGCAGCAGTAGCGGATGCTCCTCGAACGCGCGCCAGCCCAGACCGACCAGCTTCTGAATGCACTCCAGCGCAGGCCCTTCGTCGAGATCGAGGGCGTCGATCGCCTGGACGGTTTCGCGGGTCAGCTCGTCCACCACGGCGTTGACGAGTGCATCGCGGGACGGGAAGTGCGCGTACACCGTCTGCCGCGTCACCCCCGCCACCTCGGCAACCCGCTCCAGCCCGGCATCAACCCGCTCGTCGAGCACCGTGACCGCCGCCGCCAGGATCGCCGCCCGGCTCCGATCCGCATCCGCCCGCCGCCTACGCCCATTCTCTGACACCTTGTAAACCTTAACCCACCTGCCTATCTTTGACGACATGTCAAAATTAACTCCTCCACGGACAGCACCCGCGGCGCCGCCGACGGTCGGTTCCGGCGCGGAAGTGGGCGCCTGGACGCCGACCAACCCCAACGCCGCCGCACCCGAGTTCATCGCGGACTTCTACGAATCCTTCACCCGCGAGGTGGTCGCGGGCGGCGACGCCGGCACGGTCGTCGACCGGTACTTCGCCCCCGGCATCACCCAGATCGCCGACGGCATCACCCTCGACCGCCAGCGCCTGATCGACCACCTACACCCGGTCCGAAAAAACCTCACCGGCTGCCGGTACGAGGTACACGAGGCCCTCCGCTCCGGCGATCAACTGGCCGCCCACTTCACCATCCACGCCGAACTACGGCACACCCGAACCATCTCCACCGAAGTCTTCCTCTTCGGCGAACTGACCCCCGACAACCGCTTCCGCCACACCACCCAGTCCACCCGCGAACTAAAACCCCAACCCACCGATCCGAGCACGGCATGACGACCGAGACGAAAACCTTCCACGTACTGGGCATGACCTGCGCCCACTGCGTCCGCTTCATCACCGAAGAGCTGCAAACCGTCCCCGGCATCACCACGATCGCCATCGACCTACCCACCGGCAAACTAACCATCACCACCGACCGCCCCATCACCCCCACCAAAATCCAAACCGCAGTAGAAGCCGCCGGCTACACCCTCAAAGCCCCCGGAAGCGCGCCTGCCCACGCCGTGTGAATGCGCCCTTCACGCGGTGCCATTTGAGAGGTGAACGTGCGCCGTTGTCCGTTCACTACCAGCATGCGGGTGGTGAACAGTCACCTTGAGAGGTTCACCTCTCAAATGGCACGGGAGCAGGCCTCAGGTACGCACCCGCGGCCGCCGAGCGGAAGCGCGCTTCGCGTACCAGCGGCCGCCGAGTGGGGCGCGCCTTGCCTGCAAGCGCATGCGTAGCGGAAGTACCCGCTGGTACCGGTGGGTGCTGAGCGGTGCGTGAATGGTTGGCGCCGGCTGCCGGTGTGGGGCACTGAGTTGACGCGTACGCGACGTCTCCGCGGATGCGCCGGAGCGGAGGCGGGCGTACGGCGCTGGTAGGCCTGGAGGTGAGGGGTGCCCGACGTCCCGGTGGTGGGTGGGACGTCGGGCTGGGTGTAGTTAGCGGACGGTGAAGCCTGCCTTGCGGAAGGCGTCGGCGAGGGAGGTTTCGTCCATGGGGGTGTCGGACTGGCCGCCGGAGCCGCGTCCGCCCGGACCGCCCGATCCACCACGGCCGCCTGAACCGCCGCGTCCGCCGCGGCCGCCGTCGGAGCTGCGTCCGCCCGTGCCGCGATTGCCGTCGGTACCGCCACCCGCGCCACGATTGCCGTCGGCACCGCGACCAGCCGCGCCGCGGTTGCCGTCAGACCCGCGGCCGCCGCGACCGTCGGCACCGCGTCCATCGCCGCGTCCGCCCGCGCCGCGTGCGTCGGTGCCGCGGTTGGGGCGGTTGGACTGGGAGCGGTTGCCCTGGTTGGGGCGGCCGGAGGTGGTGCTGGGCTCGTCTTCCATTCGGAGGGTCAGGGAGATGCGGTTCCGGGGGATGTCGACCTCGAGGACCTTCACGGTCACGATGTCGCCGGGCTTGACCACCTCGCGGGGGTCCTTCACGTAGTTCTTCGACAAGGCTGACACGTGCGCCAACCCGTCCTGGTGTACGCCGATGTCGATGAACGCCCCGAAAGCGGCAACGTTCGTGACCTGGCCTTCCAGGCGCATCCCAGGTTTCAGGTCGGCGATCTTGTCCACGCCTTCGGCGAAGACGGCGGTCTTGAAGGCCGGGCGGGGGTCGCGGCCCGGCTTCTCGAGCTCGGCCAGGATGTCGGTGACGGTCGGCAGGCCGAACATGTCGTCGACGAAGTCCGCCGCCTTCAGCCGCTTCAGCTCGGCCGAGCCGACCAGCGCCTTCACGTCCGACCCGGTCGCGTCCAGGATCCGGCGGACCACCGGGTACGACTCCGGGTGCACGCTCGACGCGTCCAGCGGGTCGTCACCGTCGGGAATCCGGAGGAACCCGGCCGCCTGCTCGAACGCCTTCGGGCCGAGCCGGGCGACATCCTTCAGCGCCGTACGGGACTTGAACGGACCGTTCTGGTCGCGGTGCAGGACGATGTTGTCGGCCAGGCCCGGCGTGATTCCGGAGACCCGGGTGAGGAGCGGCGCGGACGCGGTGTTCAGGTCGACGCCGACCGCGTTCACGCAGTCCTCGACGACCGCGTCGAGGGAGCGGGACAGCGAGTTCTCCGGGAGGTCGTGCTGGTACTGACCGACGCCGATCGACTTCGGGTCGATCTTCACCAGCTCGGCCAGCGGATCCTGCAGCCGGCGTGCGATCGAGACTGCGCCGCGCAGCGAAACATCCATCCCGGGCAGCTCCTGGGACGCGAAGGCGGACGCCGAGTACACGGACGCTCCGGCCTCCGACACGACCGCCTTGGTCAGCTTCAGCTCCGGGTGTTTGGCGATCAGCTCCGCGGCCAGCTTGTCGGTCTCGCGCGACGCCGTACCGTTGCCGATGGCAATCAGGTCGACGTGGTGCGCGGCCGCCAGCGCGGCCAGGGTGGCGATCGACTTGTCCCACTGGTTCTGCGGGACGTGCGGGTAGATGACGCCGGTGTTGACCACCTTGCCGGTCGCGTCCACGATGGCGACCTTCACGCCGGTCCGGAAGCCCGGGTCGAGGCCCATGGTGGCGCGGGTGCCGGCCGGCGCGGCCAGCAGCAGGTCGCGCAGGTTCGCCGCGAAGACCCGGATCGCCTCGTCCTCGGCGACCTGGCGCAGCCGCATCCGCAGGTCGATGCCGAGGTGCACCAGGATCTTCGTACGCCACGCCCAGCGCACCGTCTCGACCAGCCACTTGTCGGCGGCGCGGCCCTGGTTCTCGATGCCGACCTTGCGGGCGATGGTCGACTCGTACTCGGTCGGTCCGTCGGCTTCCACGCCCGCGGGCAGCGGCTCGACGGTGATCGTCAGCACGTCCTCCTTCTCGCCGCGGAACAGCGCGAGAATCCGGTGCGACGGCATCTTGGTGAACGGCTCGTCGAAGTCGAAGTAGTCCGAGAACTTCGCGCCGTCGGTCTCCTTGCCCTCGCGCACCGCGGACGCCAGCCGGCCCTGTGACCAGAGCCGCTCACGCAGCTCACCGATCAGGTCGGCGTCCTCGGCGAACCGCTCGACCAGGATCGCGCGGGCGCCGTCCAGCGCGGCCTGCGGGTCCGGCACCTCGGCGTTCACGAACACCGCCGCGGCCGCGAACGGCTCGACGTCCGGGTCCGCCATCAGGCCGTCGGCGAGCGGTTCCAGACCGTTCTCGCGGGCGATCATCGCCTTGGTCCGGCGCTTCGGTTTGTACGGCAGGTAGATGTCCTCCAGCCGGGACTTCGTGTCCGCGGCGAGGATCTGCGCCTTCAGCGCGTCATCCAGCTTGCCCTGGCTCTCGATCGAGTCCAGCACGGTCTGCCGGCGCTCCTCGAGCTCCCGCAGGTACCGCAGCCGTTCCTCGATGGTCCGGAGCTGGGCATCGTCCAGCATCCCGGTGACTTCCTTGCGGTACCGCGCGATGAACGGGACCGTCGACCCCTCGTCGAGCAACGCCACCGCCGCTCGTACCTGGTTGTCACCGACCTCCAGCTCGCCGGCGATCCGCTGCTCGATCGACTGCACCACCACTGTCCGTTCCCCTCTACCGACAACAACCACCGAGCATTCTGTCCCGGCCAGTCCCCATATCCTTCCCCATCCCACCCCCACCCCGGAAACCCGATCCCCTCCCCCTGTGGACAACCCCATGCGATCATCCCCCCCCGGGAGGGGAACATGAGCGCGTCCGAGGTGGACGGCGGCCCCTCGTCGTAGTGCGGGGTTAGGCGGCTTCGCAGATGAGGTCTTCGGTGGTGGTTGGCTCGGGTTGGGGCTTTGGGCGCATTACGGTGAGGGCGATGGCTACTGAGGCGGCGACGATGAGGGCTGCGATGGCGAAGGAGAAGTGGTAGCCGTCCGTTAGTGCCTGGAGGGGGGACTTGGGGCTGGCGGCGGTGTGGGTGGCTGAGAGGGTGGCCAGGATGGCGAGGCCGAGGGCGGCGCCTACCTCGCCCATGGTGCCGATCAGGCCGGATGCCAAACCGGCGTCCTCGGGCTTCACATCAGCCATCGACAGTCCCATCAGCGCGGGGAAGCAGATACCTCCACCAAGACCCAGCAGAGCCAGTACGGGCAACACGTGGATGAAGTAGTTGCCACCAACCGGTGCCTGCGTGAACAGTGCCAGTCCGACCACGATCAGCGACAGGCCGGCGATCAGCGGGCGCCGCGGGCCGAAGCGCATCACCAGCTTCTCGGAGTACCGAACCGAGAGCAGCCCCATCAGCAGTGTGGTCGGCAGGAACGCCAGTCCGATCTCCAGTGCGTCATAGCCGAGTACGCGCTGCAGGTACAGCGACCCGAGGAAGAAGATCCCGAACATCCCGGAGCTGGACAGTGCCTGGATCAGGTTGGCGCCGGTCAGGGTGCGGGAGCGGAAGATCCGCAGCGGCACCAGCGGTGTGGCCGCAGTGGCCTCTCGCACGATGAAGCCGGCCAGTAGCACCAGCGTCACAGCAGCCAGCAGCAACGTACGCGGCGCGGTCCAGCCCAGCTCGGCGGCTGGCTTGACGATGGTGAACACACCAACCATCAGCGCACCAGTGATCAGCACAGCACCCGGTACGTCGGTCCCGCGCGCCAGTCCGAGGCCCTTGTCCTTCTCGATCAACTTGACGGCCAGTACGGTCGTCAGTACGCCGAGCGGCAGGTTGACGAAGAAGATCCAGTGCCAGCTGATGGCCTGAGTAAGTACGCCACCGGCGAGCAGACCGATCGAGCCACCGGCCGATGCGACGAACGCGTACATGCCGATCGCCTTGGCCTGCTCGCGCGGTTCGGGGAACAGGGTCACGATCATGCCCAGGATGACCGCGGAGGTCAGTGCACCGCCGACGCCCTGGATGAACCGGGCGATCACCAGCAGCTCCTGGGTCCGCGCCAGCCCGCACAGCACGGAGGCGGCGGTGAAAACGATCAGTCCGGCGGTGAAGACGTTCCGTCGGCCGAGCAGGTCGCCCAGACGGCCGGCCAGCAGGAGCAGGCCGCCGAATGCGATCAGGTACGCGTTCACCACCCAGGCAAGGGAGGAGCTGGTGAAGTGGAGGTCGTCCTGAATGGCCGGTAGGGCCACGTTCACCACGGTCACGTCGAGCACGATCATCAACATGCCCGCGCACAGCGTGTAGAGAGCCAGCCAGCGCGAGCGGCCGCCCTGCGTGGCCGGCGTGGTCGCCAGGGTGTCGGTCGTCGCGTACATTCCGGTTCTCCTTGCAGTCCGTCGTAGTGGCCTTACACCTCTACGTCGAACTCGGAGAGCTCAGATTGACACGTCCGCCGAAGTTTTTTCGCGCCGCGTCCGTCCCAGCGCGTACGCCGTGAGTGCGGGCACCAGTCCGGAACCGGCAAACAGCAGTGTGGGCAGCTGCGACGCCAGGGCGAACCAGGTGAGCAGTACGACCACTCCACCAGCCACCGGAAGCGGTCTGCCCATCAGGAACGTAGTGGCTGACCGGAAGAGCGTTTTGAGCGTCGACTCCACCGGTGCGTCCGGCAGGATGGCCAGACCGCTCAAGTAGAGCCCCAGGACCATCCCGGCCAGCGGTATCAGTACAGCCAGCGCGACAACTCGCATCGGCCCGGAGGCGTACGCCCAGAACGAGATGCCGAACGCCAGCATCAGCCCGCCGGCGTACAGACCGAACCCGGACAGCCAGAACCGCTTCATCGCCCAGCGGAACTCCCGGAAGAACCGCCGCAACAGCTTCGGCCGCTCCTGGCTGATCGCATCCGGCAGCACCCGCTGGAGCGCGAACGCGGCCGGGAACATGGTCAGGATGCCGAAGCTGATCACCAGGAACACCAGTTGCAGCATCAGCAGGTCACCGGCAACCGACAGCTTCGCCAGCACCGTGTTCGTCCGGCTGGTGTTCGGCACGGGCACCTCCTCGTTCCGTACGGGCGTGCCTTGATCGTATGATCACGAACCAATCACACAACCGGATCAGTCGACACGGCAGGGGACCGCATGCTTGCACAGGAGCGCCATGAGCTGATCCTGCGCAGCCTACGGCGGCACGGGCGGCTTCGGGTGACCGATCTGGTCACCGAGCTCGGCGTCTCCGCGATCACCGTACGCCGCGACCTGGCCGAACTGGACTCGGCCGGCCTGCTCCGCCGGGTGCACGGCGGCGCGATCGGTACCGCCGGCGCCGAGCAGGGTACGCCGGGCAGCCGGCAGACGATCGGCATCGTCGTACCGAGCGCGGCCGCGTACTACTCCGACGTGATCCGCGGCGCCGAGGCGATGGCCGCCCGGTACGACACGCGCCTGGTGCTCGGCGTGTCCGGGTACGACGCGACCACCGAGCTCGAACGGATCGACAAGGTGCTCGGGATCGGCGTCGGCGGCCTGCTGATCAGCACCGCGCTCGGCGACGGCGCCGCGGACCGGATCGGTTCCCGGCTGGACGACGTCGACGTACCGGTGGTGCTGATGGAGCGCGCGTTCGGCTTCCCCCATGTCGCGCGCGAATACGACCACGTGCGTACGGACCACGCGTACGGCGCGATGCTCGCCCTCCGTCATTTCGCTGCCCTCGGTCATCGCCGGATCGCGATCAACCTGCAGGCCACGGTCACCGCGTACTGGCTGCGCCGCGGTATCGAGACCGCCGCGAAGGCACTTGGCGTCGAGATCTTCCTGTCGCCCGTCGACCTGCCGATGCGCGGCGACGACCCCGGCGCGGTCGCCCAGCTGGACGCGTTTCTGGCCGAGTGCGAGGCGTTCGGCAGCCGCGCGGTCCTGATCCACTCCGACGAGCATGGCGCCCGCCTGGTCGAACGCGCGATGGAGCTCGGTCTGCGCGTACCGGAGGACCTTGCCGTGATCGCGTACAACGACGTCACCGCCGCGCTCGCCGTCGTTCCGCTGACCGCGGTCTGCCCGCCGCGGTACGCCCTCGGTGAAACCGCGTGCGACCTGCTGATCCGCAAACTGCAGGGCGGTCCCGCGTCGATTCAGCACCTGAGCCTGCTGCCCACGCTGAACATCCGGACCTCCTGCGGCGCGGTCGAAGAGTCACCCGCTGAGATTTCCGTCGGATAGAACTCTGATCGATCTCGTTCCGTAAATGATCGATTGTGATCATTCGAGCGCCGAGGTATTGACGAGGAAAGCCCTTTCCCATACTTTCGCTGCACTTGGGTGGGTCTACCGGCCCGGCTGCGCACCAGTCAGCGAAGGAGTTGCCCTGTGAGACCGGTGAGACGCGGTGTGAGACATGGTGTGGGACTGACCGTGCTGGCGGCTGCGCTCAGCCTGCTGGTCGGCAGTTGCGGCAACGGGGTGATCGACAAGAACACCGACGGCGTACCGCCGGCCGAGGCGACCGGGACGCTGCGGGTCCTGATCCCGTCCTTCCCGCCCAGTACGAAGGGCCGGGACGCGTTCCAGAAGGTTGTGGACGACTTCCAGCAGACCTATCCGAAGATGAAGGTCGAGCCGGACTTCGCGACGTACAAGAACCTGAACGAGAAGCTGTCCACGTCGATCGCGGCCGGCATCCCGTACGACGTGGTGGTCACCGGGGTCGGCTGGATCCAGCCGTTCGCGTCGAAGCGGATCTTCGAGGACCTCGGCAAGTACGGCGTGACGCCGGACGTGATCAAGGAGAAGAGCACGGCCGCGCTGATCCCGGCCGCCACGTACGACGGCAAGCTGTACGCGTACCCGCTGATCGCCGACGCCCGCGCCGTCGCGCTCCGCAAGAGCGCGTTCATCGAGGCCGGCCTGGACCCGGACAAGCCGCCGGCGTCGCTGGCCGAGATCAAGGTCGCGGCGGAGAAACTGACCAAGCGGGACAAGAGCGGCAACATCACCCGCACCGGGTTCGACCTCAACTCGGCGACCGGATTCCGGCAGTCGTTCGTCACCTTCCTCGCCTCGACCGGCACGCCGCTGTACGTGAAGGGCGAACCGAACTTCGACAACAAGGCAGGCCTCGACACGCTGCTGTGGATCAAGTCGATGATCAACAACGTCCAGCCGTACGGGCAGACGAACGCGGCGCAGCAGCCGCTCGTACTGACCGGTGAGGCCGCGATGGGCATCGTCAACGGTGGTGTGGACTGCTCCGCCGACGGCATCGGGCAGAAGAACTGCGACGACCTGAAGTTCTTCCGCTTCAACAGCGGCAAGGAGATCGAGTACGTCGGTGGTGACCTGGCCTCGATCGGATCACGCAGCCGGCACAAGGAAGCCGCCTGGTCGTTCATCCAGACCCTGACCAAACCGGCCACGCTGGACGCGATCGCCAAGCTGAACAAGAAGGTCCCGGCCTACAAGGACGCCGGCAACTCACCGGCGGCGAAGTCGAATCCGCTCAGCCAGTTCGTCGCCGACGGCCTGGTGTACGCGGCCAACGAGAACGAAGTGCCGGCCAACTGGCTGGAGATGCGCGGCAACTTCGACATCCAGCTCACCCAGGCCGTCCTCGGACAGAAGGACCCGGCGAAAGTGCTGCACAACCTGGCAGGACAGTCCCGATGAGTACAACTCTTGAACGTCCGGCGGCGGCGTCCACCGGCAAAATCGCGCCGGCCAAGGGCGACCGTACGCTGATCCGCGGCCAGGTCCGGGCCGGCTGGACGCTGCTCACGCCCGCGCTGCTGCACTCCGGCATCTTCATCGTCGTCCCGGTGATCGCGGTGCTGGTGCTCAGCCTGACCGACTACAGCTTCGGCGACTCGTTCGAATGGGTCGGTTTCACCAACTACACCGACCTGTTCCGCGATCCGAACTTCCTCGCGTCGCTGTGGCACACCGTGCTGTACGCGATCGTGGTGATCCCGATCTCGATGGCGATCTCGCTCGCGGTCGCGATCGGCCTGAACCAGAAGATCCGCGGCCTGGGCTTCTTCCGGACCGCGTTCTACATCCCGACCGTGACCGCGACGGTCGCCGTCGCCACCATCTGGCTGTGGATCTACAACCCGGGTTCCGGCCTGGCGAACGGGTTCCTCAGCCTGTTCGGCTTCGCGCCGAACCGCTGGCTGGCCGACCCGGGGACCGCGTTGCCGTCGCTGATGGTGGTCGGCATCTGGCAGGGCCTGGGTACCAAGATCATCATCTACCTGGCCGCGTTGCAGGGCGTCTCGCGGGATCTGCTCGAATCGGCGCAGCTGGACGGCGCCGGCCGGTGGCAGAAGTTCGTCAACGTCACCTGGCCGGCGATCGGCCCGGTTCAGTTCTTCGTACTGATCACGTCGATCGTCGGTACGTTCCAGGTGTTCGATCTGGTCTACGTGATGACGCAGGGCGGTCCGGGTTCGTCCACCCGGGTGCTGGTGATGGACATCTACCAGAACGCTTTCCAGAACCTGAAACTCGGCTACGCGTCCGCGGAAACCGTGATCATGATGATCGTGATCGCGATCTTCATCGCGGCCGGGCGCCTGCTCCAGAAGGCGGACACCAATGACTAGCGTCTCGTTGCCGGCGGCCGGTGCCGCGAAACCGCCGATGCTCCGGGGCGGCCGGATTCTGCTGTACGTCGTACTCGCCGCCGGCGCGATCCTGATGATCACGCCCTTCGTCTGGATGCTGCTGACCGCGTTCAAGAGCAACGCGGAGATCGCGAAGTTCAGCTGGCTGCCGACCGAACTGCGCTGGCGGAACTTCGTCGAGGCGATGCAGACCGCGCCGTTCCTGCGCTACTTCCGGAACAGCCTGTTCATCGCGGTCGGCGAGACGCTGTTCACGCTGGCGGTGTGTACGACGGCCGGGTACGCGCTGGCGAAACTGCCCCTGCGCGGCGGGAAGGCACTGCTGAACTACTTCATCGTGCTGCTGACGGTGCCGTTCCAGATCATCCTGGTGCCGTTGTTCCTGATCGTGAAGTCGGTGCCACTGTTCGGCGGCAACAACATCGTCGGCCAGGGCGGCATCGGCTGGCTCAACTCGTGGTGGGGCCTGATCATCCCGCTCGGCGCGGCGCCGCTGTTCACCTTCCTGGCCCGGCAGTTCTACGTCTCACTGCCGGATCAGCTGGCGCAGGCGGCGCGGGTGGACGGGCTGGGGGAGTTCGGGATCTTCTGGCGGATCATGACGCCGCTGATCAAGCCGGCCCTGATCACCATCGCGGTCTTCCAGATCGAGGCCGCCTGGAACGGATTCCTCTGGCCGTTGATGATCACCACATCCGACGAAATGCGGCCGCTGCAACTCGGGCTGGCGATCTTCTCGCAGAACCCGGCCGAGATCCAGTGGCCGTACCTGATGGCCGGGACCGCGCTGGCGACACTGCCGATGATCGTACTGTTCGTGTTCGCGCAGAAACGGTTCGTGGAAGGAATGGCGAACGTGGGGATCAAGGGCTGAAAGCACCTGGTAGATCCTCTGTCAGGTGCTCACCCCGCCCCGGGTGAGCACCTGCGAGGCCCCCTCCATGCGGTGGTCCCGAAGAAACACCGGAGCTTCCCACTCGGTCCCCCCGGCTGGGTCACTCAACCGTTTATCGGGCCTGTGTGCCGGTCGTTACAGCGTTCGTGAGGTTTATTCGCCTTGAATGCAAACGATTACTCTCGGTAGTCAATGGAATCACCGCCTGGGTGCGGTTCTCGCTCCCGGCCGGTCGGCAGCGGTTGGGTTGGCCCGGTTCGTTGGGTACGATCTCCCGCGTGACTGCCGGGTCGGCCTTTGGCCATTCACGAGTGGGGCACCCGGCCGCGTTCTGAGCGCCGCGCGGGCCCCGCCCGCTTCTCTGTTTCGTCCCTTTCCACGACTCAGAGAGAAGCGAACCCTGAACGATTTCACCGCAGCACTCATCGCGGAGTACCGCGCGAACGGCGGCCGGCTCTCCGGCCAGTTCGAGAACTCCAGGTTGTTGCTTTTGACAACCACAGGCGCACGGTCCGGTCAGCAACGGACCGTGCTGCTCGCGTACTACCCCGACGGCGAGCGGGTACTGATCATCGGCTCGGCCGGCGGCAGCCCGAAGCACCCGGACTGGTACCACAACCTGCTCGCGCATCCCGAAGTCACCGTTGAGGACGGTGCCTTCACTTACACGGCCACGGCGGTCGTACTGCAAGGCGCCGAACGTGACGACGTCTTTGCCCGCCTCGTCGAGGCCGACTCCGGGTGGGGCGATTACCAGCAGCACACCACCCGTACGCTCCCGGTCGTCGCACTGACCCGGCAACCAGGCCCACCACCGGGCGGTTCGTTGGCCGAAATGCTCATTACCATCCACAACGCGTTCCGGCGCGAGCTTTCCCTCGTACGCAACGAGGTCGCGGCTTCGGGGACACTCGGCGCACAGCTCCGGATCAACTGCCTGACGATGTGCCAGGGCCTGCACTACCACCACACCGGTGAATCAACCGGACTGTTCCCGGCACTGGTTGCACAGCACCCGGAGCTGACCGAGGTGGTTGGCGTACTGCAGAAGGAGCACGACCAGATCGCAGTGGTACTGGCAGAGCTGGAGCGTTTGGTTGAGGTATCGGGTGCCGATGTGCTGCCACAGGTCGACGAGTTGATCGGACAGCTCACTGCGCACCTGGACCGCGAGGAGGCGGAGCTGCTGCCTTATCTATGACGCTCGGCCCTATGGATGACGTTCGGCCTTACTGCGACGGTTGACGGGCCAGTAGTGCGTAGGAGTTGGGCAGCCGGCCGGACCACGCTGCTGCGTTCGTACCGTTCTGCGGACGCCAGAACGGTTCGGCGTACTCCTCCAGTACCTGCAACTGCAGGCCGGCCGAGGTGATCGCAGTGACGATCTGCCCGAGCGTCCACTGCCACTCACGCGCACCGTTCGCCGGGTACGTGTCGTTGAGGTGCGACTCGGCGAAGTAGCTCCGGTCCGGGCGAACGCGTACGTCATCCTCGTCCCAACTCCACAACGGTACGGCCGGGTGCGCCTCGTACACGAACAAATGCCCACCCGGCCGTACGACCCGCGCCACGTCCCGCGCCCAGGCGTCGATGTCGCGCATCCAGATCAGCGCGCCCTTACCCGTGTACACAAGGTCCGCCGAGTCGTCCTTCAACGGCACACCAGGCACTTCGGCCACCACGTAGCGACAAGGAACGTGCAGCTCGTCGGCCCGTTGCCGTGCCGCTCCCACCGCAACCGAGCTGTAGTCCACCCCCACAACCACCCGAGCCCCCGCCCTCACGAGCCCCACATCATCCAGCCCATGCCCACTCTGCAAATGCACCACCAACGGCCCCTCAGCCAACAGAGGCGCGAGCAACTGCTGTTCCCGCTCCACCAACAACTCACCCGAACGAGCCGCCTCCAACAGCTCGCCATACTCCCTCACGTGCTTCACAGAAGCCTGCTCCCAAACCACCCGATTACCCGCGACCACGTCATCCATACACCCAGTCAGCCCCACCCACCCCTCACCAAGCAACCAAAAATCAGCCCAACTCAAACGCCCCGAGCACCCGCAATGCTCAAGCGCCGAGCAACCGCAATGCTCAAGCGCCGAGCAACCGCAATGCTCAAGCGTTGAGCAACCGCTGCTCAAGCGTCGAACGACCGCAACCAGCCTTGATCAAGCGCCGAGCAACTGCAATCAGTCCTGCTCAAGCGCATCAAGCAGCCGCAGATCGTGGTGATCCTGCGCCCGCAACACATACCCCTGACGAGCCCGCCGCTGCGCCTCAACCGGCATACACCGCACTTTCACCCCGCCAATCCACCCCTCAACCGCCGGCGGAATCACCCGAACATCCCCATCAAAGTCGACCTGCTCCGTACCCCCATCAACCGCCGTACTCGGATGCAAATCCACCCGATGCCCTTCGGCCACATGCGTCAACTGCAACGTCACATCCGGGTAGCGCGCGTCGGTCACCTCGTACCCCAGCCGGTTGAGCACCCCCACCACCCGCTCAAGCTCATCCCGCACCACCCCCAAGTCCAAATCCCCATGAACCCGAGTCTGCCGCCCCACCAACGCATCCACCCCCCACCCGCCATCCACCCAAACCCCCAGCCCCTCCAACGCCCCCACCAACCCCAAAACCCGCTCAGCAGTCATCACCCTGACTTCCTACCAGTCACCTAAACTCAGCCATGAGGGAATTAATCAACTGGGCAACCACTGCGACCGGTCGTGTTATCGCCGTAAACCCCTTGCATGGCGACGAGGGTCCATGGCGGCTGCACGCCATACACAACGGCGTCAACCGCCAGTACATCCTCCGCGCTCCAACGTCCCGCATCGACCAATCCATGATCGCCACAAATGCAACCGCCCTACAGCTAGCCGAGCACCACGACCTACCCGCCCCACGCCTGATCGCCGCCGACCTCGCAGGCAATCAATCCGGCACACCAGCCAGCCTCGAAACCGCAGTCGCAGGCACCACCAACTGGCCCAACAGCTCACCCGAACGCCTCCGAGCCGCCGGCGCCGCACTGGCCCGGCTTCACACGATCCCCATGGCGCCGCGCGAGCACCTGCCGTTCCGCCCCCGCCCCATAGCCGTAGACGACTTCGCCACCGACCGCCGCACCGGCCGCATGCCAACCACGCCGCTCCTCCAGCAAGCCGACGCCCTGATCAGAGCCCACGGCCTTCCCGAAGAACCCTCCGTCTACTTACACGGCGACGTCTGGCCCGGCAACATGCTCTGGTCCAACCACCAGGTCACCGCCTTCATCGACTGGAAAACCGCCGGCGTAGGAGCCCTGGGCGTAGACCTCTCCGAACTCCGCAAGCAGGTAGCCATCACCTTCGGTCCCCAGGCCCCCACCGAAGTCCTGACCGGCTACCAACACGCCACCGGTCACCCAGCTCCCCACGTCGCCTACTGGGACGCAGTAGCCGCCCTGAACACCCCGACCACCTGCTGGACCCCCACTGCCACCCTCCGCCGAAACGACTTCCTCGACGAGGCCCTGCGAAACCTCCCCTAACTCCCTGCGGACGTCGCGTTCAGGCCGCGCATGCTGCGACGGCTGGGCGCTCTGTTGGTCTGGAGCGTCACATGCCAGGCGGCGGTGTCAGATCGAACCTGGAGATCAGGTCGGGGAGCCAGGCTGGCCTGCCGAACTCGAGCCCGTACTTGGCGCCGAGTGCCGGGATCGCGTCCTCCGTGGGCGGTGGCCCGTCGGCGAGCATTTCGGCCAGCTCGCGGAAGAAGTGCTCGAATCCGGCCGGAGTGATGATCTCGATCATCCGGGCCGGGATGGCACCGGCATTCCACATCGTGTGCAGTTCTCCGCGCGGCTTGGTGATGTACCCGCCGGCGCCCAGCACCGCTTCGCGATCGCCGGAACGGAATCCGATCTCGCCCGCGGTGACGATCGAGTACTCGTCCTCGCGGGTATGAAGATGTGGCGGTACCAACGCCCCGACCGGGAACGGATGCTCGACCACGGAAACGGCGCCACCGGTGTCGGCACCCCACAACTTGAACGCGACCCCGATGGAGCCGAGCGAACCCTCCCCACCGTCGCCAGGCGGAACGATCGTGAGCGGTGGAGCCATCGGTTCTGTCATGACGATCCCCCTTTGGCGATACACTGGCGTTCTCTCAAATAGCTTTCACCCGTGACCATGGGGCGTCAAGAGTTGAGTGAACATCCGCGTACTACGAAATCTCGCGGCTACGAGATGCGCAAACGTGCCGACGATGTGGGCCGGACCCGCCGGCGCATCGTCGAGGCCGCCGTAGAGCTGCACGGCACTGCCGGCCCGGCGTTGACAAGCATCGCAGCGATCGCCGAGCGCGCCGGCGTCACCCGGCTGACGGTGTACCGGCATTTCCCAGACGAAACGGCCTTGTTCCAGGCGTGCTCCGGACACTGGATGTCACAGCAGAAGCTGCCTGCGCCCGAGAAATGGAGCGCGATCGAGGACCCCCTCGAACGACTTCGCGTCGGCCTAGCCGACCTCTACCGCTTCTACCGCGACGCCGAGCAAATGCTGACGCTGGTCGCCCGCGACGCCCACGCAATTCCCCAGCCGATCCGCGCCGCCCGCGAGGCAATCACCAAGCAGCACCTCGCCGTACTCACCGCCGCCTGGCCACCTCCCGCCAACCCACTCCGCCAAGCCGCCGTCGCCCACGCCGCATCCTTCACCACCTGGCGCTCGCTATGCCGAGACCAGGCCCTAACCAACCCCCAGGCGGTCGACCTCATGACCACCCTCGTCCAAACCCTCCACTGAACGACAACGGCTCGCACCTCAACCGTCGCGAGCCCTAGAGTTCCAAGAACTCATTCACCTGGAGGGAACTCCCATCCGGTGGATTGAGACTGAACGACTCGGGGCGGTTCCCAGATCTGGGAACCGCCCCGGCTGTTGTCTGCCCTCAGAAGGACTGAAACCACGCTCTGACCTGCAGAAGCGTGGTCCCGTTTGTCTCGGAGAGTGGCGGAGGATACGAGATTCGAACTCGTGAGGGGTTGCCCCCAACACGCTTTCCAATTCCTTGGAGATCTGTTCGTGGGGTCATTTGTGCGTTCAGCGCGACTTAGCAGGGCGGGTGGCCGAACGACTCTGAACGGTCGCGAACGACGATGAATGAGACCAAAACTGAGACCATGATCGGGCGGGTTGGGGGTCATGAATACCCAGGGTTCGCGGCCTAGGCACTGAGCCCGTACTTGAGCATTGCTCCCGTGACGATATCGCGGGCAGGCCGCTCGAACAGTGCGCCGGAGTTGCGGTGGCCGAGTTCCACGGTCCGCACGTGACGGAAGCCTTGCGAGAGGTAGTACTTCTGCAAATCGAAGTTCGTACGCCAAGCGTCGAGGCGCAGTAGTTCCCCGCCCTGCTGTGCAGCCTTCCTGCCGCACCAGTCGAGTACGGCTGACCCGAGGCCACCGTAGCCGCCGGCGGTTGAGATCTTGCTGACGTAGTACGCCGAATCGCTCAATTCCTCCGGCGTCCAGAAGTCTCTATCACCGTTCGGGCTGAGGATCGTTGTGGCGACCGCATCTCGTCCGTCCCAAACGATGTATGCGTTGCCGGATTCGATGTCGGGTAATACCTTGGTCGACGCAAATCGTTTTGGCCATTGCTGGATGCCGCGTGCATGCAGACGCGCTGTCGCAGTTGCTAGTACGTCAAGGAAGGCTTCAAGATTAGACGGTTCGGCCCTCCGGATGTTCGTCACGCTGAAACCTCATAAAGCAAAATATGGCGATCGCCCGGCAGTACGCTGATGGTGCATCGGATCGGTGTTCCGTCTTTTGCGCTGCCGGTACGAGTTTGGACCGTGACTGGAACGCCGGGTCCAATTTCAAGGGTTTTCGCCTCGTCGGGGGTGGGCATCCGGCTGGCGATTTCGTCTAGGTAAGACACCTGAATGTGACCACGGTCCGCGAGGTGCACTGTAAGCCCCGTGACTACGTCCGCCGGATCGAGGATCGCCGGAACCTCCTGTGCGAGTTCCATCGGGTAGTACGAGTCGTTGAGGTTCCACGGCTGACCGTCGACGAGCCGCACGCGCTGCCGGACTGCGGCTAGGCCGCCCGGTTCGAGCTGCAAGCGCTTGGCAACGTCGGCTGGCGGCTGCACTACGGCAACCTTGATGTCGGTTCGTGCCGTCCTGCCCTGGGCCTCCACATCGTCCACCCAGGAGTCCACCCCGGTCGGGCGCCGACGTGCACGGCTCTCCGACCGCGACGCCCAGATCTCCACCGGCTCGCGTCGGCTGACGCGTCGTCCACGCCCCTTAACGCTTGTCACGAGTCCGGCGTTCTCCAACGTGCGCAAGGCACCACGAACCGTGTTCCTCGACACGTCGTAGCGCTGCATCAGCTCCGCCTCACTCGGTAAGGCCGCGCCGGGCGGGAGCTGGCCAGTCTCGATAGCTCGTCTCAGATCAGCAGCCATCGCCTCGTGCAGATGCACCCCGGCTGCAGTTCGAGCTGGTCCATCGGTCGTCAACTGACGCTCCTTTGATCAGTGCCAACAGATCTGTACCAACAACTCTACCCGTAGCGCTTGACTCACAGAGCGTTTCCATGTGACTGTTCTCAGTACCACCTGTTGGTACAGATTTGTTGGTACAGGATGTAGCCGATGAGAGGACCGGACCGTGAGCAACGGAAAGAAGCTTGTGTACCGCAATGGCAAGGCTGAGTACGTCTCTGAGGCGGAGTGGATGCAGTGCATCAGGGCGACTCAGGCGAAGTGGGCGGCGATCAACGCTGCTGAGAAGGCGCTGAAGAAGGCCGTGAAGAAGGAGGCCGCGAAGCAGGCGAAGAAGGTGGCCAAGAAGCGTAGCGGCTGGCTCTGAATCCCTGTGTGTACGAGCTTTCGAACCCACCGGAGGTAGTCATGGCGAGTAAGGACCGTCAGGCGAGCAAGGCCCAGCAGCAGAAGGCGGTTGCGGAGTACAAGAAGGCGCTGAAGGCGCTGCACTCGCACCGCTGTGAGTCCGCTGATGACCCGACGTACTTGAAGCTCAACGGCGCTGCGAGCAAGGCCGCACAGAAGGTGTCGTGGTGGCGTCGCTGACGACGAATCGCCGCACATGAGTGACGCCCCGGCGGTTGCACCCGCCGAGGCGTCCGGGGTCGCACACATTTCCATTGCGTAGAAGGAGCACAACCCTGATGAACATCATCCACCTTTCGCCGGTCGTTGGCGATGAGCCGACGGCGGCCGAGCTGGCGGCGATCGATCGGGAGATGCCGCTGATCCAGGCCGATATGGAGCTGCAGGCGGCCGAGACGGCGCTGGACTCGGCGGGTCCGGAGTCGCTGGAGCTGGCGCGGCGGCGGGTGCGCCGCGCGGAGCAGCGCGTTCAGAAGATCAGTCGGGAGCTGGCCAACCGCAACCAGGGAACGGAGGTTGTCGCATGACCGCCGCGTTCGCCGCCTACCTCGCGGCTCTGCTGGCCGCTCACACGGTGGGCGACCACTGGATTCAGACCCACACCCAGGCCCTGTGCAAGGGCAAGCCCGGCTGGGCGGGTCGGCTGGCCTGCCTTCGTCACGTCGCCACCTACACCGCGACCACGGCGCTGCTGGGGCTGCTGGTCTGGCAGGTACTGGACCTGCACGTGTCCTGGCTGGGGTTCGTGGCCGGTCAGGTGTTGTCGGCCGGCACGCACTACCTGGCCGATCGTCGGGTGCATCTGGAGCGGTTCGCTCGCTGGATCGGCAAGGGCGGTTTCCTGGCGCTCGGTGTCCCTCGGTCCGGTGTTGACCGCGACGGCCGGCCGTATGACGACAACCCGTCGCTCGGGACCGCTGGGTATGCGCTGGATCAGTCGTTCCACCACCTGTGCTTGTTCGTGGCGGCGCTGGTCACGGTGTTGCTGTCCGGGGGTGCCTCATGAGCGAGCACTACGAGGCGCTGGGGCTGGAGGCGTCGTGTGTTGAGCCGGGTCATTGGCTGATCGAGGGCTATGACGTGCTGCGGTTCCACTCGGACTTTTCGAGTCGGCCGGTCTGGGTCATCCGCCGGCACGGCCGGACGGTCGCCGCGACCGACCGGCTGCGGGACGCGTGGCAGTGGGTCGGGCAGGCCGTGAACGGCGGTGGTTCCCGATGACCACGCTGATGACAGAGCAGGTGCGCGGGCCGGTGCCAGGGCAGGCGGCTGAGTTGCCGGTGGTGGATCTCGTCCGGGTCGATTTCGGGTGGTGGAAGGTCGCGGGTTACGACCTGGTCCAGGTCGCGTCGCCGCGTACGGCGCTGGGAACGGCGTGGATCGTGTGGCACGGCGATCACCTCTTGCACACCACCGACACGTTGCCCCATGCGGGCGACTGGGTCACTGACCAGCTCACCGGGGGTGCGGCGCGATGACCGGGGAGAAGGAGTTCCGTGAGGACGCGCGCCGCGCGCTTGATCGGCACGTGGATCAGGCCGCGCCGTTCACCGGCGGCTACCTGGTGGCGTTCGTGGTGCGGGTCCTGCCGGCCGAACTGCTGGCCGAGCTGGTCGCCGGGCTGGACGCGGCGCGGCCGTTGCGGTGGACCGACACGGGCAGCGGCCCGGGAACGGAGGACCGACGATGACCACGGCATCACAGACCAGGCAGACCAAGCCGGGCGCGGTCGAGCGTCTCCACACGGCAGCGGCCGAGGCGTCGCAGGTGCGGGCGTTGTCCACGCATCCGGATGTGGTGGCGTTGCGGGTGGAGTCGGTGCGGACGCAGGTGGACCGGTGTATGTGGGTCGGGATCGTGCTGGGGCTGGCGTTCACGATGGTCAACGTCCAGGCCTTCGCCGCCCAGGGCGCGGTGTTCGGTTCGCTGCCGTGGGTGGCTGCGTGGTTGCTGGACCCGATGGTGTCGCTGGTGCTGATCGCGGTGTTGCGGGCGGAGCAGATCACGGCCCGGTACCAGGTCAGCGACCACACGCGGTGGATCGGCCGCACGAAGCGGTTCGCGTTCGCCGCCACGTACGCAATGAACACGTGGCACTCGATCATCAGTGCGGATGTGGCCGGGATCGTGCTGCACTCGGTGCCGCCGCTGCTGGTGTTCTGCGCGGCCGAGACCGCCCCGGTGCTACGGGACCGGCTGACCGAAGCTGTCCTCCGCGCCGAACGCACGGCAGCGCTCGCGGCCGAAGGAGTCGCGGCGGAGGGGGCATCTCACCACGGCACCACTCCCGCGGTTGCTGCGGCACCGGTCGAGATGCCCCCGCCGGCCGACACCTCCGACCCGACTGACACCGCCAAGAGCACCGACGGCACAGCCAGTGCAGATGGCGCTGGTAAGCCCGTTGAGGCGGTCGAGACCGCCCCGGCGACGAAACCCAAGCCCAAGGTTGTGCCGAAGACGACACGGCCGGGCAGGAAGCCCACCAAGACCCCGAAGACCGGCCGGACGACGGGCCGGAAGTTGCTGGCCGACTACGTCACCGAAGCCTTGGCGGCGGTCGAGCCGGGGACAGCGGCCGACGACATCACGCCTGCCTGGGCACGGCACACGACCGGTTGCTCAACCGGCCTGTCAGCGAAGGTCGCGACGGCTGTCCGCGCCGATCTGCGCACCAGCACCTCCACCCCTCAAACGAGCACTGACGACGCAGGCGCACCGGACGTAACCGTCCCGGTCGCGGCCTGACCGATAGGAGCGAGACGCCATGGACGGCACGGATGGCATGGGTAATGTGCACAAGCTTCACCCCGACAACGACGGTAGCGACCGCCCACAGGACGACGTGCAGGACTCGGTGCAGGATGTTGCTGAGGGCATCGTTCACGAGTCGGCCGTACGGGTCGACGCCACCGGCGAGGTGGTTGACGCTGAGGTGATTGAGGGCGAGATCCTGTCCGATGAGGAGTCGGCCGCGTTGGATGAACGTCTGGCGAACCGGGGCGCGCTCGTGCGGCGTGCGGTGACGACCAGTCAGGTGGTGGCGCGGGCATCGAAGACGGTCGCGACGCACGACCGGACCAAGACAGCCGGCAAGGTGGTGCTGCGGGAGGGGTTCACCGTCGTGCAGGGCCTGGAGTCGTGGTTCAAGCGGGCGTGGGATGCGTCCACGCAGGGTGTCTACCGGCGCCAGATCAAGGCCGCCGAAGCGGTCGGGGACCGCGAAGAGCTGAAGGAGTGGACGGACCGGAAGGAGTCCGCGACTGAACGCCGCCACAAGCGGCTGATGGACCTGCCGAAGCTGGCCTGGGGTGTGTTGAAGGTGACCGTGGCGGCGGCGGTGGGGGTGCCGTTCCTGGTGCTGCTGATCGCGATCCTCACCAAGATGACTGGGCACGGCTCGTTCACCGGTGTGTGGTTGGGGTTCTTCGCGTTCGTCGGGTTCCTGATCGCGGCCGGCGCGCTGGCCTGGTCCGGGGTGTCGATCGCGGCCCCGTTCCTGATCGTGCTCGCCGCCTGGCGCGAAGGCAAACGCCGCGCGGAACCGCCCGCATGGCTGGTCACCACCGCCGACACCGAGTGGGACGCAGCGATTGATGAAACCACGATCGCGAACGCTCTGCAGGCGCTGCGGATTGCTGCCATCACGCAGTACCTGAAGTCCGGTCTGAAGCTCCAGTTCATCACCCCGGCCCGGGTCGATGGTCGCGGCACGCACGCCGTGGTGAGGCTGCCGGCCGGTGTCACGGCGGAGCTGATCGCGCGCCGTCGTGGTCAGCTCGCGACCGGGTTGCACCGGGCCGCGAAGGAGGTGTGGCCGACGACCGGGTCGGAGGCCGGAATCCTGGATCTGTGGATCGCGGACAAGGGCGCGCTGGCCGAAGGCGCGGGCGACTACCCGTTGCTGACCGATGGGCTGGTGGACGTGTTCAAGGGCGTCCCGGCGGGCCGGACGCTGCGGGGTGAGGCGATGCTCGCGCCGATCATGGAACGCAACACGATGACCGGTGGCATGCCCGGTCAGGGCAAGTCATCATCAGCCCGGGCGATCATGGCCGGGGTCGCGTTGGACCCGACCGCTGAGATGCGGATCTGGGTACCGGATACGAACTTCGACTTCGAGGTGTTCAAGCCCCGCTGCTCCAACTACATCATGGGCGCCGACGACGATTCCATGAAAGCTATCCGTGACCAGCTCGTGAACATTCATGAAGAGGTCCAGCGGCGCGGTGAGCTGCTCCTCAAGTACGAGGTGCCGTCGGTGACTCGTGAACTCGCCTCCGCCGGTGTCGGGCTGCACCCGCTGGTGTGTCTGCTGGAAGAGGCACACGTGGCGATCCAGCACCCCGAGCACGGCAAGGAGATCGCGAAACTCCTGATCGACATCGTGAAACTGGACCGCAAGCGCGGTATCCACTTCATCGTCTCGACTCAGGCGCCGACCGGGAACTCCATGCCGCGCGACGTGACCCGGAACTGCTCCAACGGCATCGCGTTCGCGGTGGGGGACCACGTCGCCAACGACGGTCTCCTCGGGCAAGGCGCCTACGCCGCCGGTCACCGCGCCACCGAGCTGATCCCGGGCACCGACCGGGGAACGTCGGTCGTCAAGGGCTTCACCGGCGAACGCTCGGAGATCCTCCAGTGGTACTACCTCGACGTGTCGAAGAACAACGACCAAGTGACCCCGTTGATCAAGCGATCCTTGGACGCCATCGCCAAGCTCGGCAAGACCATCCCGGACTCCCAGCCGGTCGAGATCGAGACCCGTGACCTGCTCTCGGACCTGGATCAGGTCCTGGGTGACGAGGTCCGGCCGATCGCGGACGTGCCCGCACTGCTCAAGCGGCATGCACCGACCTGGACCCCGTACCAGGGGCTGACTGGGAAGGCGCTGCGCGAGCTGCTGGAGCGCGAGCACAGCATCAAAGTCCCGTCGACCGGGAACCGCTACCCGCTCGACCCTGTCACGGTCCGTGATGCAATCGTGCGGCGAGAGCAGGGCATCACGACCGACGAGGACGGCAGCGGAGACGCCGGCGAGCTGGCGAGTTAGCCCCACGACCGGGGGCCGGAAGCCCGCGAATCAGGCCCTGATCAGGCGGTTTCCGGCCCCCGGTTAACTCGGCTCACTCGCTAACTTTCCGCAGGTCACGGCCACATTAGCCCCGCGGGACGGACCGAGTTAGGAACCTAACCCGATCACCGGCACCTAACCGTCCCACCTCACCACCTCAGGCAGCCCGGCCCACGGTCACTGCCTCGGCCCGCCACACCCACATTCGACTACAGAAAGTAGCGAGTGATGTCTGATCCTGTCCACGCCGTACTCCTCGGCGGCTCTAGCGTCGTCCTGGCTGGGCTTGCCTCAGCCGCCAACGCTGCCGACACCCTCAGCCGCCCCGAACAGATCGCCGTGCTGGTCATCGCCGCACTCGTCCTGACCGGGATCTACCTGCTGGCCTGCACGGTCTGGCCGTACGCGAACTGCCCGCGCTGCGAGGGGTCGGGCAAGTCCCGATCCCCGGGCGGCAAGAAGTTCCGCAACTGCCCGCGCTGCGAAGGCACCGGCCGCCGCGAACGACTAGGCCGACGCCTCCTACGCAAAGGAGACCGCTGATGCCCGCCGCACTGCAAGGCCTCAGCGTTCACCCCGCCAAGTCGTGCTGGATCGAGCTGTGGAACGGCCGGCAGGCACTGGGCTGGGACTACTACGGGACGCCGGTGTTCCGGTTCCGATGGGCGCCCGCAGGGCTGGCCACCCGCCGACAGCTCCGCGCGATGCGCATGTCGCCGGGCGGTCAGGAACCGTACGCGCTGCTGGTCTGGCGGAACGGGAAGCGGTGGGCCTGGCTGTACCGACTCGACCTCGCCCGCCCGTCGCGCACACCGACTCCCGCTGTGCTGAACGCACTGGACAAGGCCATGGCAGCTCGCCGGACCTGCGGACAGTGCCGCACCGAGCAGGACTACTGCATCCCCACCTCAGACGGCCGCTGCAACGACTGCATCGACGCCACCACCCACGGCCTAGCCGCCTAGCCCCAACAGGAGGCCCGATGAACGACGTACTCACCGCAGCTCTCGCAGCCGCCGGACGCGGCTGGCCAGTGTTCATGCTCGGACGTTCGAAGCGGCCCGTTGCCAACTGCAACGACTGCCGCGACCAGGCGAACGACTCTGCGCACGATCCGGCGGCCTGTGGGCACCTGACCTGCCACGGGTTCTACGCCGCTACCACCGACCCCGACCGTGTCGCCGCGATTGTGGCTGCTGTCCCGGCTGGGCAGCTCGCCGTCCGCACCGGCGCCGTGGCGCGTGGAGGGTCCGGGCTGGTGGTGGTCGACGTCGACCCCGCCCACGGCGGCTGGCCCAGCCTCTCCGAACTGGTGGCGCACCAGCTGGTGCCGCGCACCCTGTGGGTCCAGACCGGGTCGGGCGGGGTGCACCTGTACTACCGGCACCCCGGGCAGGAGGTCGGGTCGCGGCCGATGCCGGGTCGTGCCGGGATCGATGTGAAGGCCGATGGCGGGTACGTCGTGCTGCCGCCGTCGATCCACCACCGCACCCGCCAGCCCTACCAGTGGGGAGCAGGACTGGGCGAACCGTACGAGATGCCCCCCGCGCTGATCCACGCATGCCTGCCGCCCCTGCCGGCCGAAATACCCGCTCACCCGGCCGGGCCGATCCGGACTACCTCCAAGCCCGGAGGCGGGGGCATCTCCCACCCTGAACGGCTGCTAGACGCGCACCTGGACGCCGTCCGCAACGCAGGCCAGGGGAAGCGCCGAACCACCCTCTACGGCGCCGCACGAGGCGTTGCGCGGATGGTCGCCGCCGGTGCCATCCAGCGTGCCGACGCCGTCGCCGCACTGACCGCTGTGGGGCAGCAAGCCGACCAAACCGCCCGCGACATCCAAGCCGCAATCACCGGTGGCTTCCGTGACGAAGGGATCGCCGCATGACCACCCCCACCAACATCCCCGAGCGCATCAATGGTGCTGAGCTGCTGGACGAGGTAGCAGCGACCATCACCCGGTATGTTGTCCTGCCCAGCGAGGCCGCGCTGACTGCTGTGGTGCTGTGGATCGCTGCGACGCATGGTGTTCCGGCATGGAACTGCGCGCCCCGGTTAGTGATCCGGGCACCGGAGAAGCGGTGCGGGAAATCGCGGCTGCTGGACATGGCAGACGGCATGGTGCACCGGCCGCTGATGACCACCAACGCATCCCCGTCAGCGGTCTACCGGTCGATCGGGCTGATGCCGTCCGATCCACCCACGCTGCTGATCGATGAGGCCGACACGATCTTTGGCCCCAAGGCAGGCGACAACGAATCCCTACGTGGCCTGCTGAACGCAGGTCACCAGCGCGGACGCCCGACCCTGCGCTACGACGCCGGAACCAACAACGTCGAGCACATCGAAACCTTCGCCATGGCTGCACTGGCCGGGATCGGGGTCATGCCTGACACCATCGAAGACCGCGCCGCCGTCATCCGGATGCGTCGCCGGGCGGCCGGTGAGTTCGTTGCCCCGTACCGGGTCCGGCGGGACAAGCCGGTGCTGACCGACCTGCGTGAACGGCTTGCTCTGTGGGTCTCTGCTCATCTGGAAGAGCTGGCCGACTCCGAACCGGCGATGCCGCTCGAAGACCGCGCGGCCGACACCTGGGAACCGCTGATCGCGCTGGCTGATCTGGCAGGCGGTCGCTGGCCACAGGCGGCCCGTGAAGCCGCGTTGACGCTGCTGGCTGAACTGCAGGACTCCAGTGAGGTTTCGCAGTCGGTGCGGCTGCTCAGCGACTGCCGGACCGTGTTCGGTGAGGCTCGCGCGCTGTCGTCGGCTGTCATCGTGCAGCGGCTGCGGGGCGACGATGAGTTGCCGTGGCAGGAGCAGCCCAGCCCGACCGGTCTGACGGTTCGGCGGCTTGCCGTTCTGCTGAAGGAATTCGACATCACCCCGAGGAACCACCGCTGGCAAGACGGCACCCAATCCAAGGGCTACAGCCGCGACGACTTCACCGACGCCTGGGCCCGCTACTGCCCCGAAACCGTCCCAGACGACCAGCCCGAGGGGGAGATCCGTCCCATCCGTCCCAACCGTCCCTTCCCAGGTCACGCCGGGGACGGATCGACCACCCGGGACGGATCAAACCGTCCCAACAACCAAACCGTCCCCGCTCTGACCTGGGAAGGGACGCTTGGGACGGATGGGACGGATCACCCACCCAAGCCCGCACAGGCCACCTGCATCCGATGCCGGCAACCCATGTCGCACGACGACGGAACAAACACTCACCCGGCATGTGAGACCGCATGAACGATCTCGCCGCGAAGTCTGACGAATCCACTGCTGCGCAAGGGAGTTTGCAACCCATGACCACGCTGGATGTTCTTCCCACGACCCCGCTGCTCCTGACCGTCGAACAGGCTGCACAGCGACTCGGCATCGGTCGGACCAGTGTCTATGCCCTTCTGAAGACAGGTGAGATCGAGTCGGTCCCGGTCGGTCGTCTCCGCCGAATTCCCACTGAGTGCCTGGACGAGTACGTCCGGAGGCTCCGTTCGCAAATCCACACCGCAACTGCTGCCTGAGGAGAAACCACCAGTGAAGCGTAATCCGAATGGTCGATCGACGATCTACAAGGACGACGGCGGCCGGTGGCACGGTCGAGTGACGATGGGAATCAAGGACGACGGCACCCCGGATCGTCGCCACATCAACCGCAAAAGCAAGGCGGCGGTTGTTGCCCGAATCAAGGAGCTGGAGAAGGAGCGTGACGAAGGGGTGACGACGCGGCCGGGGGAGCGGTGGACGCTCGCGGCCTGGCTCGTGCATTGGCTGGAGAACATCGCTAGGCCGAACCTTCGGCAGACGAGCTACTCCGCCTACCGCGCTGCTGTCCACACCCACCTGATTCCGGGAATTGGTGCACACAAGCTTGATCGCCTGGAGCCTGAGCACCTGGAGCGCTTCTATCAGCGCATGATCGCCGAAGGAAGCAAACCCGCAACGGCGCATCAGGTACACCGAACTGTCCGGGTCGCATTGGGTGAGGCGCTGCGACGCGGACACGTGAAGCGGAACGTTGCACGAATCGCAAAGGGTCCACGGATCACTGGTGCGGAAATCGAGCCGTATTCGGTCGAAGAAGCGCAGCGGGTCATGAATGCGGCGGCAAAGGACAGGAACGCGTCCCGCTGGTCGGTGGCACTGTCGCTCGGACTTCGCCAGGGTGAAGCGTTGGCGCTCCGGTGGTCGGATATCGATCTGGAGTCCGGGCACCTCAGCGTCAGGTGGACTGCGTTGCGGCCGATGTACGAGCACGGCTGCAAGAAGAAGCCGTGCGGCCGAACTCCTGGCTATTGCCCGGAGAAGGTCCGGGTGAATCCCCTGCTCGGGGAAACCAAGAGTAATGCGGGGCGACGCACGATCGGCCTGCCGGATGAACTCGTGGCCCTGCTCAAGGAGCACAGGAAGGTACAGAGCCGGGAGCGGGCACGAGCACGGCAATTGTGGGTCGAGGGGGACTGGGTTTTCGCCAGTGAGACCGGCGAACCGCTGAACCCGAACACCGACTACCACGAGTGGAAGGCGCTTCTCACCCGAGCTGGCGTGCGGGAAGCGCGGCTGCACGACGCCCGCCACACGGCTGCAACGATGCTGCTCGCTCTGGGCGTCAACGACAGGGCGGCGGCGGACATCATGGGGTGGTCGTCAACGACGATGTCGGGCCGGTATCAGCACATGACGGACCCCATCCGCCGGGAGATCGCCAAGCGGCTCGGAGGGCTGCTCTGGCGGCCCAGTGAACCCGCCGGCACTGAAGAGGATGAGGAGCCGGACAGCGACGGCGGCCGGGAGGCAGTCCCCGCCTAGGAGGAACTGAGACCAAAACTGAGACCAAACGACTCCGGGGCGGCTCCCAAGTGTGGGAGCCGCCCCGGCTGTTGTCTGCCCTTCCCGAGTCCGAAACCGCGCTCTGACCTGCGGTTTCTTCACTCTGGGGGGGTGGCGGAGGATACGAGATTCGAACTCGTGAGGGGTTGCCCCCAACACGCTTTCCAAGCGTGCGCCCTAGGCCTCTAGGCGAATCCTCCAAGCGGAGAGAATACCGAAGGGGGTGGGGGAATCTGAAATCGGGGAGCTTGGGGGTGGGTGGGGGATCTAGGGTCGGGGTGTGGACGAGGTCTTGGTGCGGGCGGTCGGGGTTGCTGATGTGGGGGCTCTGCCGGAGTTGATCGAGGCGGATCTGATCCGGGGGTACCCGGCGGAGCGGACGGTGTCTGTCGGGCTGCTTCAGGTGCATTCGAATCAGCAGGGGCGTGGCTACGGCCGTACTGCCTGTGCGCTTGCTGAGCGGTTTGTTGAGGACACGTGGCCTGAGATCGGGACGTTGCGGCTGGCTGTGGTGGATACCAACGCTCAGGTTGCCGCTGGGCTCTGGGAGCGGCAGGGGTTTGAGGCGACCGGGGAGGTGCGGCCGTATGTGTACGACAAGCTGGAGTCGACCGCACGCCTCTACGAGAAGCAGCTAGGAGAGTAGGACTGGGGCCAGCGTTCGCCACTGGCCTACCGGTTGTGGGCCGGTTTCGCCGGTGATTACGTTGACGGCTACGTGGTCTGCGCCGGCGGCCAAGTGTTCGGTGAGTTTGGACTTGATGTCGGCTGGGGTTCCCCAAGCGGCCAGGGCGTCGATCATGTGGTTGGGGAGGTCGGTCAGGTCGTGGTCGGTGAAGCCCTGGCGTTTCAGTGAGGCCACGTACCCGGGGATGTTCGTGAAGAAGCTGATCGTGTTCCGGGCGATCGCCCGCGCCCGGTCCGCGTCTGGCTCGACTACTACCAGGTGACTGACCGCTAGCAGCTTGTCCGGGCCAAGTACCTTCCGCGCCTCCGCTGCGTACGCTGCACTGGTCAGGAACGGGTACGCGCCGGCGGACCGCTCCGCTGCCAGCTTCAGCATCCGTGGACCGAGTGCAGCGAGCACCCGGCGCTCCACGGGTACATCCACCTCATCCAGGTACGCGTTGAGCGTGGCGAGTGGCCGCGGCCCGTGTGCCCCACCCAGTCCAGCAGTGAACCGTCCCGGGGCAGTTGCCTCCAGTGACGCGTACGCCGCGCTCACCTCCGCCGCGCTGTACTTCACAACCGCCAAGATCCCACTGACGTACTTGATCGTCGCCGTGGCTTCTATCAGGTCAGCAATGGTCTGCAGCCCGGGCAACGGCCCACCGGACAGCCAAACCACCGGGTAACCGAGCTCTTCCGCCGCCTGTGCCGCCGAAATCGACTCCGAGGTGCTGTCGAGCCCGGTCGTGATCCCGAAAGGACCGAATTGATGATTCGTCACGCATCAAGCTTGCGCCGCGGCAGGCAGCCGCGCACCCCTTGTTCGCTCAGAGCGAGCGGGGCGAGGGGCGGAGCGGCGCGCGAGGCGAGGGCAGAGCGGGCGAGCAGGGGAGCGGAAGTGAGAGCGAGCTGGCGAGCAGGGGGATTTCAGGCCCGGTGATCCGATCCCGTACACTCGTGGCTGGTTCCCCGCGTGGCGGTATCTCGCCCAATCCCCCCAGGGCCGGAAGGCAGCAAGGGTAAGTGAGCTCTTCCGGGTGCGCGGGGAATCCTTATGCCCAGGGGTGTGAGGAGCCAGATGAATCCCGAGATCCGGTACCTGCAGGAACTGATCATCGCCGAGCTCGGCGTTCCCGCGGTGTTCGACGTGGACAGCGAGATCGAGCGGCGGGTGGAATTCCTCGCCGACCGGCTCCGGCAGAGCAAAGCGTCCGGGTACGTGCTCGCGATCAGCGGCGGGGTCGACTCCTCGGTCGGCGGGCGCCTCGGTCAGTTGGCGGTCGAGCGGATCCGGGCCGAGGGCGGTCAGGCGACCTTCACCGCGATGCGGCTCCCGTACGGTATCCAGGCCGACGAGGCGGACGCGCAGCGCGCGCTGGCGTTCATCAAGCCGGACGAGACGCTCGACGTGAACATCAAGCCGGCCACCGACGCGATGGTCGAGGAAGTACGGCACGCTGGGCTGGGTGACCGCGAGGACTTCCACATCGGCAACGTCAAGGCGCGCCAGCGGATGGTCTCGCAGTACCTGGTGGCCGGCGCCCGCGGCCTGCTGGTGATCGGCACGGATCATGCGGCCGAGGCGGTGATGGGATTCTTCACCAAGTACGGCGACGGCGCGTGCGACCTGACGCCACTGTCCGGGCTGAACAAGCGGCGCGTTCGGGCGGTCGGTGAGAGGCTCGGCGCGGACGCCTCGATCACGGGCAAGGTCCCGACCGCCGATCTGGAGACGAACAACCCGGGCCTGCCCGACGAGGCGGTGCTGGGCGTCACGTACGACGAGATCGACGACTTCCTCGAAGGTCTCGAGATCGACGAGAAGGCCGCGAGCACGATCATCGCGACCCATCGCCGGACCGCGCACAAACGCGCCGTGCCGCTGCCCTTCAGCTGAGCGATCACCCGCAGCCCGGTCGAGAAGCTCAGGCAGCGCCGGGTACTCCTCGGTGCCGCCTGCGGCCCGGACGCCCCGCGCCGAACAGTCGTCGGCCGCGGCGCATCAAGCGGTATGCGCCAGTTGTACTTGACGGATGCGGTTGGCGAGCCGGGCCAGCCGGATGGTCGCAATGTTCCGGTACGCCGGTCGCAGCACCGTGGCGAGTGGACCGGACTGCTCGAACGTGTGCGTGACCCGGCTGTCCGCGCCGATCGTCCAGGTGCCGACCTCACGGAAACCGGGGACCTGCCAGACGATCTCGACCCGGTCCGCCTCGACGGCCGTGTACTGCAGCTCGCCCGCGAACCCCGGCCGGACGCGCAGCCCGTACCGGGTGCCCGGGTTGGTCTCGCGGGGACCTTCGACGGCGAGGAACGCCTCGTTCCACTCCGGCAACCCGAGCGCGTCGAGCAGGACCTGGCGGATCGCTGCCTGACTGGCGTGGATGGTCTCGGTGGCCTGTTCCATGGCTATCTCTCCTGGGCGAGGTGGGCGAGCTCGGGGCCGCGGCGGCGGGCCAGCGCGGCGCCGGCGGGGAACGCGCCGGCGAGCGTGCGGAGGGTGCTGATCGTCGCGTCGAGCGGCTGACCGGCGACGAGGTCGTGCATGGTTCGGTGCAGCCGGTTCTCCGCGGTGATGATGCGGCGGTGCAGGGCCCGGCCGGACGGAGTCAGGCTGAGTGTCAGGTACCGCCGGTCGACCGGATCGATCCCGCGCTTCACCAGACCTTGCGCGACCAGCCGGTCGACCAGCCGGCTGGGACTGTTGCCGGTCTCGCAGACCAGCAGCCCGCCGAGCGCGTTCAGCGTCATCGGTCCGTGGTCCTTCAGCACCCGCAGAACCTCTGCCTGGGAAGGCGTGATGCCGAGCGGGCGCAGCTCCGCGGCCAGCGCCCGATTGCCCTCGCGCTGAATCGCCAGCACGAGGTAGCGAAGCTCCTCGACGATCTTCATGGCAAATATGTTACACGACACGTATGTCATGGCATGTATCGGACGCGAATCGGCTCGAGGTAGTTGCTCACGGCCTCTGGGCAGGCAAAGTTCCGGATGAGGGCCGGAGAAAGTCCGGTTGCGGTCATGGCCAAGGTGATGCGCGGCTGGCACAGTGAGTGCATGAAGGGTCTGATGCAGGACTACCAGTTGTCGCTGGACACGATCTTCCGCCGGGCGGAGCAGTTCTACCCGGACAAGACCGTCCATACGGGCGGTCCGGCGCCGATCACGCTGACGTACGGCGAGTGGGCCGACCGCACCAGACGCCTGGGCGGTGTACTCGACACACTAGGGATCAGCGCGGACGGACGGGTCGCCACCTTCGCGTGGAACTCGGGCCGCCACCTCGAGCTGTACTTCGCCGCGCCCTGCACCGGGCGTGTCCTGCACACGCTGAACATCAGACTCTTCCCCGACCAGGTCGTGTACATCGCGAACCACGCCGAGGACGAGGTCGTGTTCGTCGACCGGTCACTGCTCGGGCTGTTCCTGCCACTGCTCGAGCGGCTTCCACAGGTGCGGCATGTCGTCGTGATGGACGATCTGCCGGCCGGAGCTCCGGGGGCGGAGGTGCCGGACGATCCGCGGTTCCACGACTACGAGGAGCTGCTGGCCGCCGCCGCGCCGGTCGAGTTCCACGTCGAGGACGAGAACCAGGCGGCCGCGATGTGTTACACGAGCGGTACGACGGGCAATCCGAAAGGCGTCGTGTACTCACACCGTTCCACGTGGCTGCACTCCATCGGCGTACTGACGAACTCGGGAATCGGACTTGCCGAGACGGACACCGTGATGCCGGTGGTGCCGATGTTCCACGCGAACGCCTGGGGTCTGGCGCACGCGGCGCCGATGGCCGGGGCGTCGCTGGTGTTCCCTGGACCGGACATGAGTCCGGCGGGCATCCTCAAGCTGCTTCAAGAACAAGAGGTCACGCTGTCGGCCGGTGTGCCGACGATCTGGCAGGGTTTGCTGCCGCTGCTGGACGGTGTCGAGCTGCCGAAGCTGAGGCGCATCCCCTGCGGCGGTTCGGCCGTACCGGAAGCGTTGTCGGAGGCGTTCCGGCTCAAGCTCGGCCGGCCGATCCTGCAGGCATGGGGGATGACTGAGACGAGCCCGGTCGCGACGGCATCCCACGTACCTACGCGAAGCAAGGGACTTCCCGAGGAGGAGCAGGCGCACCTGCGGGCCCGCGCCGGTCTGTCGCTGCCTGGCGTGGAGGTGCGCATCGTCGAGCCCGGATCGATCACGCCATTGCCGTGGGACGACGAGGCGACCGGTGAGCTACAGGTCCGGGGCGCGTGGATCGCGGCCGAGTACTACCGTCCCGACGACGGCGCGCAGCTGAACACCGAGGACGGCTGGATGAAGACCGGCGACGTGGCGGCGATCGATCAGTACGGATCGGTGCGAATCGTTGACCGGACCAAGGATCTGGTGAAGTCCGGCGGCGAGTGGATCAGCTCGGTCGAGTTGGAGAACCTGTTGATGGCGCATCCCGCAGTCAAGGAGGCGGCGGTCATCGGCGTACCGCATCCGCGCTGGGACGAGCGGCCGCTCGCGTGCATCGTGCTCCAGGAAGGCTCGACGGCGACCGGAGAAGACATCCTCGACTACCTGCGTCCGCTGGTGGCGAAATGGTGGCTGCCGGACGCGGTCGAGTTCATCGACGAGGTACCGAAAACGTCGGTGGGCAAGTTCTCGAAGAAGGACCTGCGGACCCGGTTCGCCAACTACCACCTGAAATAGGACCGTACTGGCCGGCCAGTACGGCTCGTCGGGCTGACCGCCTTTCGGCGCGATATCACCCTCGGGGAACAGCGTCGCGTCCCGGTCGAACAGCACCTGCACACCGTCGTACTGGAACCGGTCGAACGACGCCAGCGGATGCACGATCAGATCGACGTGCAGCCAGTCCGGCGTGATTCCGAGGCCGCCGATCATCCCGGGCAGGCGGTCCGCGAGTACGGTCGGTCCGGTGAGCTGGTGTAGTACGTCGGCCCAATGCTCTTCGTGCCAGTCTGTGCTGTCGTCGGTGACCACGAGGTGTACGTCGACGTCGCTGAACCGATCCGCCGCGCCGGTCGCGTAGCTGCCGATCAGGTAGACCGTCAGCACCCGCTCGTCGGCGGGCAGCACCTCGCGCGCCCGGGTGATCACCGCCTGCACGCCGACCTTCGGCTGAGCCGGCCAGGTCAGCCGCCCGCCGCCGGCCGTCACCCGTCTCACCCTGGTGTCGAAACTGCCTGCTCCCGGGCGCGGGCGGCGATTTGTCGGCGGGCGGCGCTAGGGTTGCCGGGTGGAAGCGCCCCTTGCCTTGTACCGCCGATACCGCCCGGAGACGTTCGCGGAAGTGATCGGGCAGGACCATGTCACCGGTCCGCTGCGGAACGCGTTGAGCAACAACCGGGTGAATCACGCCTACCTGTTCTCCGGGCCACGCGGCTGTGGGAAAACCACCAGCGCGCGCATCCTGGCCCGGGCGATCAACTGCGAGAAGGGCCCGATCGCCGAGCCGTGCGGGGTGTGCAAATCGTGCACCGACCTGGCCCGCGGCGGGCCCGGCAGCATCGACGTGATCGAGATCGACGCGGCGTCGCACGGTGGTGTCGACGACGCCCGTGACCTGCGCGAGCGGGCGTTCTTCGCGCCGGTCGAGAGCCGGTACAAGATCTACATCATCGACGAGGCGCACATGGTCACCACGCAGGGCTTCAACGCCCTGCTGAAGCTGGTCGAGGAGCCGCCGCCGCACCTCAAGTTCATCTTCGCGACCACCGAACCCGACAAGGTGATCGGCACCATCCGGTCCCGTACGCACCACTACCCGTTCCGGCTGGTGCCGCCGAAGGTGCTCGGCGACTACATGGCGCGACTGTGCGAGTCCGAGGGCGTCTCGATCGAGGCGGCCGCGCTGCCGCTGGTCGTACGCGCCGGTGCCGGATCGGTCCGCGATTCGCTGAGCGTGCTCGACCAGCTGATCGGCGGTGCGGGGCCGGCCGGCGTCACGTACGAGCTTGCCGTCGCGCTGCTCGGCTTCACGCCGGACTCGCTGCTCGACGCGTGTGTGGACGGGTTCGCGGCGCATGACAGCGCGGCGGTCTTCCAGACGATCGAGAAGGTGATCGAGACCGGCCAGGACCCGAAGCGGTTCGCCGAGGACCTGCTTCGCCGGCTGCGCGACCTGGTCGTACTGTCCGCCGTACCGACCGCGATCACCTCCGGCCTGATCGAGGCCGCCGAGGACCAGGCCGAGCGCCTCCAGACCCAGGCCGCGGGCATCGGCTCCGCCGAACTCACCCGAGCCGCCGACATCGTCGCGGCCGGCCTGCTGGAAATGCGCGGCGCGACCGCTCCCCGCCTGCAACTCGAACTCATCTGCTCCAAGGTCCTCCTCCCCGGCGCCGACGACTCCACCAACGGCATCCAAGCCCGCCTCGACCGCCTCGAACGCCGCCTAACCATCGGCACCCCCACGGGACCCCCCGCCGGAGCCGGCACCTCGCAGAACGCGGGGTCACCAGTGGGCGGTGGGCAGGTGGCGGGGCCTAGCGCCGGTTCGCCTGCCCACGGCGGCCCGGCAGGCGACGCACCTGCAGACACCACAACCACCGGCAGCGCATCCACTGGCAGTGCGTCCACTGGCAGTGCGTCCACCGGCAGTGCATCTGCCGGGAGCGCATCCGCCGGCAGCGCATCGACCGGTCCGGCGGCAGGTCGTACGGCTCGTGACGCTCCAGGCTCCGGTGCCGCATCTGCGAGCAGTGGCGCACCTGCTGGAGCGCGGACGGGCTCTTGGGGTGATGAGCCGTCAGCAGCACAGCCCGGTTCGGGTGCTCAGTCCAGCTCGCCCGCGCACCCCGATCCGTACGCGCAATCCACCTCGCACGCGCAATCCGACGCGTACGCCCAACCCGCTCCGGCGGCGCAGGCTGCTCCGGGCGGTGCGGGCGGTGCGGGCGGTGCAGGTGGGGGGTCGGCGTCCGGTGGACCTGTTGGCTTGGCTGACATTCGACGGCTTTGGCCCGAGGTACTGGAAGCAGTGAAGGCGAAGCGCCGTTTCGCCTGGATCGTGCTGAGTCAGCACGCTCAGGTGATCGCGATCGACGACCACACCCTGACGCTGGGCCTGGGCAACGCCGGCGCCCGCGAGAGCTTCGCCCGCTCCGGCAGCGACGAAATCCTCCGCCAGGCCATGATCGACACCATCGGCGTCAACCGCCGGGTGGAAGCAGTAGTAGACCCCTCCACCGACCCAGGCACCGGCGGCACCCCTACCAACCGCCCCGGCCCCCAACTCAACACCCCCCACTCCGGCGCCCCCACCACACCCGATCCCCACTCCGGCCCTGCGACTTTCAGCGGCCCACAGTCCAATCTCCCGGCACCCGGCGGTCAGCAGCCCGACAGCCGACCACCTGGCGGTCAGCACTCCGACACCCCGGTGTCAGGCGCCCCACAGTCCAACACCTCAGGGCCCGACGCCCCGCACGGCACGCCAGCGCCCGGCGGCTTGCAGCCTGGCGCTTCGATGCCCGGCCATGGAGGGGCCGGCGCCCCGGCTGCCGACGGTTCGCGATCCGGGACCGCGCAATCCGGCGGTCCAGGATCTGACAACGCGGCATCTGATGGTGTGACGTCCGGTAGTTCGCAGTCCGGCGGCCAAGCGCCCGACGGTCCGCTGTCTGGCGGTTCGCAGTCCGGCAATCCACAGTTCGACGGTTCAGCCCCGGGCGGTCCGCACGCGGGTGGCCCAGTACCTGATGCTCCGGTGTCGGGTGGTCCGCACGGCGGGAGTTCTGCCGATCACTCCGGCGGCCAAGCATCGGGAGCGCAAGGCCTCGGCAGCCAAACCCATGGAGCTCCGGGTGCTGCCGCGGACGGAACCGCCGCCGGCCGAGGCGTACCGGGCGCAGACTCTCCATTCTCAGGCGAGCATGACGCCGTCGCCGCAGGCGCTCCTGGCGCGGGTGCTGCAGGCTCAGGTGGTGCAGATGGTGCTGGTGCAGGCGGCTCAGGTTCGTACGGAGCGGGTGCTGGCGCAGGTACAAATGGCGGTTTGAATGCCGCGGGTGGATCAGCGGGTGCAGGTGGGACGCCGACGACTGGTAGTGCGGCGCGTGTGGGGGATCGGGCCGAGGCCGCGGTTGATTTGCGGGAGCCGCCGGATTCTGAGTACGACGTGCCGCCGGAGCCTGATCCGTGGGAAGACGGGGGAAGTACGGGTTCTGGGCGCGGGAATGGGCGGCAGGGTGCTCAGCAGGCCGGGCCCCGAGCTGGGACCGGCACCGCGTCCGCGACCGGAGCCGGTGCTGCGGCCGGAGCTGGTGCTGCGGCTGGGGGTGGGGCGGAGGATCGGCGGGCGCGAGCGGCGAGTAAGCGGCGGGCGGCTGAGGCTGCGGTCGCGGCTGAGCAGGCGCGGGAGGCGGCTGTGGTGTCGCGTGCGCCTGACGTACCGCTGACGCCGGAAGAGGAAGCTGCCTCGATCGGCGAAGACGACGTCGTGCTCGAAGACGACTTCCGGACGCACACGGACCTGCTTCGCGAGACCCTCGGCGCACAGATCATCACCGAAGAGCCCAACTAGCTCCGCTGGGGGCGAGGCCGCATCGACTGGCGCCTACAGCCGCGTGCGGTTCGGTTTGAGGTCTCGCCGCTAGCCCTGGGAGCAGAGCTGCCGATCCACGAGCACCCGCCGGAATCCACCGCACCCGCCCGACCACCGTGCAGGCGAGATAGCGCAGCAGGCGGCAGCCGATGAATCCGTAGTGCTGGAGAGTGGTTATCCACCGTTGTGGTGGGTTCTCCACTTGTACACCGGTGGAGAACCCACCACAGCAGCAGATAACCCCTTCGAGGGTGATCGAGGGCTGAGCCTGGCGCGGTCGCTTCGTTGACGGTCTGGCTCAGCCAATAGAAGAGCCGGTTTTCCACAGGCGGTCGGGGTTGGGTGTGGGGAGTTTGGGGTGGGGTGCACAGGGGGTGGGGTTGGTGTGGATGGGGATATCCACAGGGTTGTGGATAAGTTGGGGGAGAACGGTCGGTTTCTGGGGGCTGGTGGGGTTGTCGGGGGGACCGGCTAGGGTTGTGGTTCCGGCTGTAGGTGGGTTCGAGCGGTTGGGACGAGGAGATCGCGGTGTTCGACGGTGGCGGTGCTGGGGGCTTCGATATGTCCAATCTGCTTGCGCAGGCGCAGGCGATGCAGAACCAGCTGATGGAAGCTCAGGCTGATCTCGAGGAGCAGGAGATCGAGGGGTCGGCCGGCGGTGGGCTGGTGACGGCGCTGGTGTCGGGTACTGGGGAGTTGCTCAGCCTGACGATCAAGAAGGAAGCGGTGGACCCGGACGACACCGAGACGCTGGCCGATCTGGTCGTGGCGGCGGTGCGGGACGCTTCCGAGAACGCGAAGCAGGCTGCTGCCGCCGCGATGGGGCCGCTCGCCGGTGGGCTGGGTGGCGCGTTCGGGGGCGAAGGTGGCATCCCGGGGTTCGGCGGCGGAGCGCCGGCCGGGTTCGGTGCCGGGGGTTCGGCTCCGGCCGGGTTCGGGCTGCCGAGCGCGACGCCGCCGGCGGTCGAGTCAGGCGGTGAGGACGCGCCGGGCAGCGACAACGATCTGAACGGCCGTGACGGTGGGCAATCCGGCAGCGGGAACGAGTCGAGCGACCGTGACGCTGGGAAATCGGGCAGCGGCACCGCAGGTGGTGGCCAGCCGCGCGATGAGGTTCACGATGGCGGGCAGGTTGGTCGGGGGGTCGGGTTTGTGAACCCGGGGAGTGGGGCCGGCGACTCCGGTCAGAACCCGGGCTGACGTGTACGAGGGGGCCGTTCAGGATCTCATCGACGAGCTGGGGCGGTTGCCCGGGGTGGGACCGAAGTCGGCGCAGCGGATCGCGTTCCATCTGCTCGCGGCGGACGAGACCGATGTCCGGCGGCTCGCGCACGTGCTGGTGCAGGTCAAGGAGAAGGTCAAGTTCTGCGAGATCTGCGGCAACGTCTCGGAGGAGACGCAGTGCCGGATCTGCCGCGACCCGCGCCGCGACCTGGCGCTGATCTGCGTGGTCGAAGAGGCCAAGGACGTGGTCGCGATCGAGCGTACGCGCGAGTTCCGCGGCCGGTACCACGTACTCGGCGGGGCGATCTCGCCGATCGAGGGGATCGGGCCGGACGAGCTGCGGATCAAGGAACTGATGCAACGGCTGGCCAGCGGTGAGGTGACCGAGATCATTCTCGCCACCGATCCGAACCTCGAGGGCGAGGCGACGGCGACGTACCTGAGCCGCCTGCTCCGGCCCATGGGCTTGCGCGTGACCCGATTGGCTAGTGGACTTCCTGTAGGCGGTGACCTCGAGTACGCCGACGAGGTCACACTCGGACGGGCGTTTGAAGGGCGACGATCGATCGATGACTGAACCAACCGATATTGCGGAGCGGGCGCTGGGCACCGACTCCGAGGACCTGACCGAGTTCGCCGAGCAGATCGCCGACCAGGTCCGGAGCTTCCTGATCTCGGTGCGCGACATCGCCGCGCAGCCGGACGAGGACGGGGTCGACGAAGGCCTCGCCTCACTGCCGTACCTGCTGCTCGAGGTGAGTCAGTTGCTGCTCGCGGGCGGGCGGCTGGGCGCGTTCGAGGACTTCGTGCCGGAGGAGCGGTTCGAGAGCGACGCCGGTCCGGATCCGGATCTGGACGCGATGCGGGCCCGGTTGGCGGTGCTGTTCGAGGGCCTCGACGAGTACGCCGAGGTGTTCGATCCGTACGCCGCGCCGCCGGAGATCACGGTGAACCGGCTCTCCGACGACCTGACCGCGATCGCGACCGACCTGGTACACGGCCTCGCGCACTACGAGGACGGCCGGGTGGTCGAGGCGCTGTGGTGGTGGCAGTTCTCGTACGTGTCCACTTGGGGTGCCGCGGCGAGTGCGGTACTGCGCGCGATCCAGTCCTTGATCGCGCATGACCGGCTCGAGCCGGCCCATGACGCCGAGACCGAGGCAACCGACCGCGAACTCGTCGAGGTAGCCGAAGAAGCAGTCCAACGCCGCTGACCCGGCGCACGCCGGCACCCGGCACTCCGGGCACCCGGCCCTCGGCACCCGGCACTCCGGGCACCCGGCACTCCGGGCACCCGGCACTCCGGGCACCCGGCACTCCGGGCCCCGGCACTCCGGGCCCCGGGCACCCGGCCCTCGGCACCCCGGCAATTTCAGGGGTTAACGTCTGAGTTTGCCCGGCGGGGTCCAGTGGTCGAAGCAACGCCTGATGGAAGGTGTTGTGTATGCCGATGAGGTATCCGTACGGAGTGCGGGATGAGTTTTTCGCGCTGGTGGGTGGTGGGTGGTCGGTGCAGTCAGCGGCGTCGGCGGTCGGCGTGTCGTGGGATACGGGTTCGTTGTGGTGGCGAACATCGGGGCTTGTGGAGCCATCGTTGCGGCAGAACAGAGCTGGTGGGTTGCCGGGCAGCGTGCCAGCAGCAGTCCCGGGTGGGGTCGCGGGTGGGGTCGCGGGGACGCGAGCTCGGCGGCCGTTGACCAGTGAGGACCGGGCGGTGATCGCTGTGCTGTTACGGCAGGGGTTGTCGTATGCCGGGATCGGTGAGGCGATCGGGCGGGACAAGTCGGTGATCTGGCGTGAGGTGGCCCGCAATCGCGGCCGGGACGGGTCCTATTGGGCGCCGGTGGCTCACCGTGCCGCTCATGAGCGGCGGCGCCGGCCCAAGGAGTTCAAGCTGGCCGCCGATCCGGGGCTGTGCGCCCGGATCACCGGCTGGATGGACACCGGCTGGTCCCCGGGCCTGATCGCGGCAGTACTGCGCCGTGATCACCCCGGCGACAGCGCGCAGGAGAGGATGGCTCGTGTGTCGCACGAAACCATCTACCAAGCGCTGTATGTGCAGACCCGCGGCCAGCTGCGACAAGACCTGCACCGGCAGTTGAGCCTGCGCCGCACGGCCCGCAAACCCCGCGGCGGCGACCATCGCCAGGCCCGAAACCCGTACCGGGAAGCGTTCACGATCAGTCAACGCCCCGCCGAGGCCACCGACCGTGCCGTGCCCGGACATTGGGAAGGCGACCTGATCATCGGCACCGGCAACCGCTCCGCGGTCGGCACACTGGTCGAGCGCACCACCCGGTTCACCATCTTGCTGCACCTGCCCGGCCAGCACGACGCCGACACCGTGGCCGAGACCATGATCACCCAGATGCGCACCCTGCCCGACCACCTGCGCCGCTCCCTGACCTGGGACCGCGGACGCGAACTAGCCGCCTACCGGCGCATCCAGCTCGATCTGAACATGCCTGTCTACTTCTGCGACCCCCACTCCCCCTGGCAACGCGGCACCAACGAGAACACCAACCGGCTCCTGCGGTTCTGGCTCACCAAAGGCACAGACCTGTCCACCCACACCGCCGCCAGCCTCGACCAGATCGCCACCACCCTCAACCAACGACCCCGCCCTACACTCAACCTCAAAACCCCAGCCCAAGCACTGGCCGAACTACTCGTTGCTTAGACCACTGGACCCCGCCCCCGTTCACCCCTCGCATGCCGGTGGTGAACGGGCAATCCGCGAGGTTAACCACTCAAATGGTTCGGGGTGTCAGTCCGGGAGCATTGGCATTTGGATGCCTTGGTCTTTGCCGAGGAGGACGCCGCGGGTGATGGCGTTGGTGCCGAACTTGTCCTTGACCAGGTCGAGGGCGCTGTCCAGCTCGTTGTTGGCCGCCTTGTCGAACGGGAGGGCGAGCTGGATCGCCGCCTCGGTCTGCAGGTTGCCGACCGAGATGCCGATCATGGTGATGCCCTGGGCGTCGATCAACGGTCGCGCGGTCCGCAGCAAGGTACGCGCGGTGTGCAGAATCGCCCGCGTCTGATCGGTTGCCTCGGGCAACGTATGTGAGCGCGTCGCCCGGCTGAAGTCGTCGAATCGCAGCCGTAGCGTCACGGTCCGCCCGGAGCGCCCGGCGCCGCGCATCCGCCGGCTGACCCGGTCGACCAGCCCGGCGAGCACCGCGTCCAGGGTCGCGGGTGACTTCGGTGAACGCCCCAGCGCGCGTTGCGAGCCGATCGAACGGCGCCGGCGGCCGACCTCGATCGGACGGGGGTCGCGGTTGTGCGCGAGCGCGTGCAGATGCCGCCCGGAGGCGCGCCCGAGGATCGAGATCAGGGCAGCCTCGGGCATCATCGCGACGTCGCCCACTTTGGTCAGTCCGCGGCTCCGGAGCTTCTCCGCCGTCACCTCGCCGACGCCCCACAGTCGCGAAACGTCCAACGGGTGCAGGAAATCCAGCTCCCGGTCCGGCGGGACCTCGAGCAGGCCGTCGGGCTTCGCGACGCCGCTGGCCACCTTGGCCAGGAACTTCGTCCGCGCCACCCCGACGGTGATCGGCAGCCCGACCCGGGACAGCACCTCGGCGCGCAGCCGCTGCGCGATCTGCACCGGCGTGCCGCGGATCTTCCACAGCCCGCCGACGTCCAGGAATGCTTCGTCGATCGACAACCCCTCGACCAGTGGCGTGGTGTCCTCGAAGACCTCGAACACCGCCTTGCTGGCCTCGGAGTACGCCGGCATCCGCGGGTCGACCACGATCGCGCCCGGGCAGCGGCGCAGCGCCTGGCTGCCGCTCATCGCGGTCCGGACGCCGAACGCCTTGGCCTCGTAGCTGCAGGCGAGCACCACGCCGGCGCCGACGATCACCGGCCGGCCGCGCAGGCGCGGGTCGTCCCGCTGCTCGACCGACGCGTAGAACGCGTCCAGATCGGCATGCAGGATGGTCGCTCCGCCGGAACCTGACACGAACACATGTTCGCATACGCCGCCGACAAATAGATCGGCGAAACGAGATAGGGAAATTTCCGGAGGCGGCGCGCCAACCGTCAGGAGAGAATGCCGCTCATGGACCTGTCGGTATACCGCGATCTGTGGAAGATCCAAGGCGTGATGGCCCTGCTGGCCGCCGCGCTGATCGCGAGGATGCCGGTGCTGGCGACAATGGTCCCGCTGGCCTTCCTGGCCAAGGACGCCGGCGGAAACTTCGGCTGGGCCGGCGTGGTTGCCGGTGCCTACTCGATCGGTACGGCGGTCGCCAGCGTGGTTTGGTCCCGGATGGCCGACCGGCGAGGCGCCCGCAAGGTCGTCATCGGTACGGGCATGGCCTGGGGTGTCTGGATGGCGGTGCTCGCACTTCTGCCGGACAGCTGGTACCGGCTGCTCCCACTCGCGGCCGTACTGGCCGGAGCGTTTGTCTCGCCAGTCACCTCAGCACTGCGTGCGAACTGGCCACGGCTGGTGCACGGCTCCCAGCTCCGAGCGGTGTACTCACTGGATGCGACGGCGCAGGAGGTGCTCTTCGTCTTCGGACCGATGACCGGCGCGGTCATAGTCAGTTTCGCGAGTCCACGGGCCGGTCTGCTCGTCTGTGCGGTCGCAGCGGTTGCAGCGATCTGGTGGTTCGGGCTGATGCAGCAGCCCGTCGTACCGCGTGACACCTCCGCCGGTCCGCGTCCTACTGCCTGGCAGCTGATCGTCCACCCGCACCGTACGCCGATCCTGCTGGCCTGGGCCTGTCTGGTGATGGGATTCGCGTCGATGTCGCTCGGCATGGTTGCGGTTGCGGACGAGCACGGCAACCGGCTGATCGCCGGCGTACTCGAAACGGTCGCCGCAGCGGGCAGTGTGACCGGCGGTGTGATCGGTGGAGCGCTACCTGGCCGGCGTACGTCGGCGGTGTGGCGCCGGATGCTCGTACTCTCCGGACTGGTCGTGGTGTGCATCTTTGTCACGTCGTCCGTGGTCGCACTGGCGATTGCGATGTTCGCGGCCGGCTGCATGATCGCGCCGACGATCGCCGCCGTGTACGAGCGGATCGGCGCGTTGACGCCGACGTCGGCGCACACCGAGATCTTCGGCTGGGCGCAGAGCGGTGGAATGGTCGGGTCAGCTGTCGGTTCCGCTGTTGCTGGCGCAGTGGTGGAAGCCGGTGGAGTGCGCTACGCGTGGGTCCTGACCGCAGGTCTCTCCGTACTGGCGACCCTGGCCCTGCTACGTGTACCGCCCCACCGGCCGGCTGAGACCAGTGCAGTCGACGGAGCTGCGGTTGCCGCGTAGCGGACGCGGTAGTTCGCCTCCAGTACGCCGCCATCGCGCGCGGACATCGAGATCAGCCGGAGCGGACGGCGGTCGAGCAGTACGCCACGCCCCGCTGCGACCGGGTGGATGAGCAGTGAGAACTCGTCGATCAACCGCCAGCGCAGCAGCGACCGGACCAGCATCAGACTGCCGATGACCTGTAGGTCCTCCCCGGGAATCGACTTCAGCGCAGTCAGCACCCGGCGGGTCTCGCCCTGCAGCAGCTCGGTTGCCGGGCGCGCGCTGACAGGTCGTGACGCGATGACCAGGGCTCGGCTGCCGACCAGGTCGAGCGAGTCGGCGTACCGCTCGTACGTCTGACGTCCCAGCAGCACGGTCCCAGTACCCGCCGTCAACTCCGCGAGCGCGCCACCGGGCAGCCACCGCTCCGGCCGCTCCACGATGCCGTCCTCGGACATGCACAACCGGACCACGATGTTCCGCATCACAACCCCCTCTGAGCTCCTACCAACCCAGATGCAGCCTGTTGCCGGAAGGTTTCAGTTCTTGTCGCGGCGGCCGCGGTGGAGTTCGGTTTCGAGCGCGTCGAGGCGGTTCGTCCAGAACTTGCGATACCGGTCCAGCCAGGTATCGATCTCGCGCAGCGGGCCCGGGTCGACCGCGTACAGCCGGCGGGTGCCGTCGACGGTGACGGTCGCGAAGCCGTTGTCGCGGAGCACCCGCAGATGCTGGGAAACGGCCGGCTGGCTGATGCCGAACTCGGCACCGATCGTGCCGGCGATGCTGCCCGCCGGCAGCTCGCCCTCGGCCAGCAGTTCCAGGATCCGGCGGCGGACGGGATCACCGAGAATGTCGAACGCATGCACCTGGCCATTATTTCAGCGAAGACTTATATGAACAAGTGGCCGAACGGTTTCCGGCCGCCGCCGGCCCGGGCCAGGGACCTTCCGGCCGGCCCGCCGATCCACCGGACGGTCCGCCCGGGTGCTGGTCAGCCGGTAGGCAACAGGCAGGTCACGGCTAGAATGAGCCCAGAGACTACGCCTGGTGCAACGCCGCACGGCGTACCGCAACCAGTGGTTTGAGGAGACACAACTGTGGGACGCGTCGTACACAAGTACGGCGGTTCTTCGGTCGCCGACGCCGATTGCATCAAGCGCGTGGCCCAACGGATCGTCGCGACAAAGAAGGCCGGCAACGACGTGGTGGTCGTCATTTCCGCCATGGGTGACACCACCGACGAATTGATGGACCTGGCCCAGCAGGTCTCCCCGCTGCCCCCGCCGCGGGAGCTCGACATGCTGCTCACCTCGGGTGAGCGGATCTCCGCCGCGCTGCTGGCGATGGCGATCGCGAACCTGGGCTACGAGGCACGCAGCTTCACCGGCTCGCAGGCCGGCGTGATCACCACCTCGGCGCACGGCAACGCCCGGATCATCGACATCACCCCGGGCCGGATCGAGGACGCCCTCGGCGACGGGTACGTCGCGATCGTGGCCGGGTTCCAGGGGGTCGCGCAGGACACCAAGGACATCACCACGATGGGCCGCGGCGCGTCGGACACCACCGCGGTCGCGCTGGCGGCGGCCATCGAGGCGGACTACTGCGAGATCTACACCGACGTGGACGGCATCTTCACCGCGGACCCGCGGATCGTGCCGGCCGCCAAACAGATCCCGAAGATCTCCTACGAGGAGATGCTCGAGATGGCCGCCTGCGGCGCCAAGGTGCTGCACCTGCGCTGCGTCGAGTACGCGCGGCGGTACAACGTACCGGTCCATGTGCGTTCCTCCTTCTCACAGAAGGAAGGCACCTGGGTCGTCGATGCGAAGGAACTGGATCAGATGGAACAGGCGATCATCTCCGGCGTGGCCCACGACCGTGGCGAGGCCAAAATCACCGTGGTCGGAGTACCGGACAAGCCGGGTGAGGCGGCCCGGATCTTCGAGACCGTGGCCGGGGCCGAGACCAACATCGACATGATCGTGCAGAACGTGTCGGCGGTGGCGACCAACCGGACCGATATCTCGTTCACGCTGCCCCGCTCCGACGGCGCCCGGGCGATGTCCGCGCTGGCCCGGATGAAGGACGAGGTCGGCTACGAGCAGTTGCTGTACGACGACCAGATCGGCAAGGTCTCGGTGGTCGGGGTCGGGATGCGCTCGCACCCGGGTGTATCGGCGAAGTTCTTCTCGGCGCTGGCCGACGCTGGCGTGAACATCGAGATGATCTCCACCTCGGAGATCCGGATCTCGGTGGTGGTGGACGAGAACCTGGTGGATGCTGCCGTGACCGCGGCGCACACCGCATTCGATCTGGACGACGAGCACACCCAGGCCGTCGTGTACGGAGGAACTGGACGGTGACCGCTGTGAGCGCTGTGGACAACACGATCGAGGACCGGGCGGGGCTGCCATCGCTGGCGGTGGTCGGCGCCACCGGTGCGGTCGGGTCGGTGATGCTGACCCTGCTCTCGACCCGGCAGAACGTCTGGGGAGAGATCCGGCTGATCGCGTCCGAGCGCTCCGCGGGTAAGCGGCTGAAGGTCCGCGGCGAGGAGGTCGAGGTGGTCGCGATCAGCGCGGACGCCTTCGACGGTATCGACGTGGCGATGTTCGACGTACCCGACGAGGTGTCGCTGGAGTGGGCGCCGGTAGCGGCCGCCAAGGGCGCGGTCGTGGTGGACAACTCGGGCGCGTTCCGGATGGACCCGGACGTGCCGCTGGTGGTCCCGGAGGTGAACGCCGAGGCGGCCCGGAACCGGCCGAAGGGCATCATCTCGAACCCGAACTGCACGACCCTGTCGATGATCGTCGCGATGGGCGCGCTGCACCACCGGTACGAGTTGGAGCAGCTGGTGGTCGCTTCGTACCAGGCGGCGTCCGGGGCCGGGCAGTCCGGGATCGACGCGCTGTACGACCAGCTCGCGAAGGTGGCCGGCAACCGGGAGCTGGGCAGCTCGCCGGGTGACGTCCGCCGGGTGGTCGGGAACGATCTCGGGCCGTTCGCGGCGCCGCTGGCGCTGAACGTGGTGCCATGGGCCGGTTCGCTCAAGGACGACGGCTGGTCGTCGGAGGAGCTGAAGGTACGCAACGAGTCGCGGAAGATCCTCGGGTTGCCGGAGCTGAAGGTGTCCGCGACCTGCGTCCGGGTCCCGGTGGTCACCACGCACTCGTTGTCGGTGCATGCCCGGTTCGTGCAGGAGGTCGACGCGGACGGCGCCCGTGAGGTACTGCGGGATGCGCCGGGCGTGCTGCTCTTCGACAACCCGGCCGAGGGTGAGTTCCCGACGCCGGCCGACGTGGTCGGTACCGATCCGACCTGGGTCGGGCGGATCCGCAAGTCCCTCGACGACCCGAACGCGCTGGAGCTCTTCGTCTGCGGAGACAACCTGCGCAAGGGTGCCGCGCTGAACACCGCTCAGATCGCGGAAGTTGTCGCGAAGGAGTTCATCCCGGCCGAAGCCTGAGCGCGCCGGTCGGAAAGAGTGCTGGGTGGGCGAGAGTCTCAGTGGGCCGCTTCGTGGGCTGCGGTGGTCAGGTTCGTCGCGGTCGGGAAGCAGCCTGCTGGGGTGCGGCGGATGAGTTCCGCGTCCAGGTGCGGGCAGTCGACCGGTGGGTCGCTGGTGCACGTCAGTAGGTGCTGCAGGTACTCGCGGGCGGCGGTCAGGTCGTCGATCCGGGCCGCCAGCGCCGCGATCTCCTCGGTGACCGTCTGCTGCCACTTCTCCCGCTCGACGGCCGCGCTGACCACGATCGCGGTCTTGTCGAGCGGCATCAGCCCGACCACGTGGCGCAGGTAGGCGAACCCGATCAGCCGCAGTTCCTCCTCGCCGTACCGCCGGCGGCCGTCCGCGCCGCGATCGGTCCCGAGTACGCCTTCGCGTTCCCACCAGCGCAGGGTGGACGTCGCCACCTCATACAGGGCCGCCGCGGGCCCGATCGGCACCGTTGACATGAAGGCGACAGACCGACCTGCACGCCTCACCGGCAACCGTGCAGTGGGTGATAGGCGCGTACACGCTGTGTCTGGCGACGCTGTCCCTGTCAGCCGGAGCACTCGGCGACGCTCAGACCTTCCACGAACCACGGGAACGCGGCCGGGTCATCGCCGGTGCAGCAATGGCCGGTGGTCTCGCCGGTGTGGTCGGGCCGACTGCAGGCGGTCTGCTGATCGCACTGGCTGGTCGGCAGGCGATCTTCCTGGTCAACCTGCCGATCGGTGCGGCGATCCTCTGGATGGGTGCGCGCAGTGTGAGCGAGTCGGCTGACCCGGAGCACGCGTCGCTGGACCGGTAGGTGGCTGCACAGGTCCGGTCCGGCCTGGCCGATCATTGCCGGGTACGTACTGCTAGCCGCCGCCGCACTGGTCCTTTCACGGAACAGCCGAGCACCGGCTTCCCAGAGACCGCGCTGTTACGCACACTGCCGGACTGCATCGGATCGCCGGTGTCTCCGGAGTGATCGGGCTGGTCGTGGCTGTGCTTGTCACAGCCACGCGACGCAGAGCCTTCTAGAGCCAGCTCTCCCGGGCGGCGTGCAGGGCGAGCTGGAAGCGCGTACTGGCGCCGGTGCGGTTCATCAGGCGCTCCAGGTAGCGGAAGAACGTACGGCGGCTGATACCGAGCGTACGGGCGATGGTGTCGTCCGCTGCACCCGTTGCTAGCAGTGCCAGTAGGCGGCGCTCAATCGGCTCCAGCCGGTCGTCCTCCGCGCCGACCGACGCGTGCAGTGGCAGCGCGTTGCGCCAGCAGAGCTCGAACATGCCCATCAGCGCGGTCAGCAGACTGCTCGGACGGATTATCAGCAACGAGCGGTTCACGTCGGTGTCGCGCACCGACATCGACACGAACGCGATCGAGCCATCGATGATCGTCAGCTTCGCCGGGACGTCAGGGAGTACGCGCGCCTGCTCGCCGGCTTCCACGCAGGGCAGGATGTTCTCGGTCAGGTACCCGGGCACTTCGACCGACTCCGGCGAGTACACCACCCGGTATGAGACGCCGCGTTTCAGGTGGTCGATCTCTTCCTGGTTCGGGCCGCCGATGTAGTACGGCGGGGAGTCGATGGCCAGGATCTCGCGCTGGGCGCCGCTCTTGATCTGGCGGATCCGCTGCACGATCGCGGTTCCGGTGACTACCTCGATCAGGTGCGTGGTCGACTCGTTGTGCACGGTCCGGCGGAACTCGTCATACGCGTTCAGGACCTGGATCCGGGCCTGTTTCAGCTCGGACTCGCGCCGCAGCGTCATCGCTTCCAGGCCGGCGTCCGGCGGCACCGGCAGGTACCGGGAGTGGTCGGAGCCGGAGCGGCGGGCCAGGCCGGCCCGGACCAGGCCACCGAGGGTGCTGTCGATCGGGCGGTCGCGGTCGGGAACCGCGTCGTCCAGTTCGGCGATCGACGCCGGTCCGGTCCGCAGCAGGTGCTGGTAGACCTTGATCTCGTCGTCGTCGAGTCCGAGCACCTTCAAATGATCGGCACGCTCCGTGTCCATTGGGCTCACAACTCCCCCCTCCCTTCCGAGTACTGTCACCGTCAGCTACCGTCCCTCCAGGTTAGAGGGGCCGATCCAGCGCCGTCGGCACTGTCCGTGTCGACGTAGCTGCGGCCAGCAATATTTGTTGTCCTGTCAGCATTCTTGTGCCGTGTCACCATCTGGCCACCCTATTCGCGCGCTGCTGAGCGAGAATTGAGGTCCAGCAGCCCGGCGACGGACCACCTGAGCGCCGCCGGGCTGCTGTTCCAATTCTGGCCCGTGGTCCCAATTCTGACCTGTGCCGGCGGTCCCGTCAGCGGACCCTGTCTCGGTTGGGTCTCGATCCGGCGGATCGGTGCCCTCGCACTTCCGTGCCATCACCCACCGTGCTGAAGGGTGTACAAACTGTGGCATCTCTCTCATCGTGAGGCCGTGAGGAGGAGCGCCCGATGCGACCGGTCCAGCCGTGTGCCACCGAACGTGTCGGCGCCGTCCCCAGCGCGCGGGCGTCTTTGCAGGGATCCCGTCGTGCGCTGTCCACCGCCGGCCTCCGCGCGATGACCGCCGCCCTGGTCATCGTGCCGACCGATCCGGCGCGCCCCGCGTCCGTACCCGCCCAGCGCGGACGCAAGCCCCGGATCGACGGTGAACCCCAGGAGGTGCCGAACGGTGCTCCGTGGATGGTGAGGCTGTCCATGGGGAGCGCGGATGTGATGTTGCGTGTCACGTCCGCCGCCCGGCGCGCCCCGGCCAGGAAGCACCCCCTGGGGTCCCACCGGTAACTCCCGTCCCGCCAGGCGGTTCGGACCGGTGTGCCCGGACCCCGGTGCGGCAGCTCACGTCAACTTCACCCCGGCGAGTAGCGTCGTACCTGTGAATTGACCTTCATTTGACTTAGCTGGAAGGCGTTTTGGCCGTCGCTGGCTGTCAAATGTATATTCCGGATAACGATCGGCGAAGGACGACGCAGGTGTTGTGCACGCAGCGGGGAACGACGTTTGGTAGCCGTCCGTACGTCGTTGCTCACTAAGGAGGACCGCTGTGTCGTCGGCGTACGAGCCGATCCGCTACTCTGCTTCCCGGTCTGCGTGGCACGCCGTTACCCCGGGCGGCATCCGCCGAAACCCCAGGTGAGTCGGTCATCGTGGACCCTACTTTCCGGCAGAGAGAGGCATCGCCTGAATGAACGCGACTAGCGTCGACGAGGAGTTCAACCCGTCGGTGCACGTGTACGAACCGCACAAGGTCGGTCTGCCCGCGCTGCGCCCGTACTTCAAGGCGTTGTGGCAGCGACGGGAGTTCGCGGCGGAGATGTCCCGGACCAACATCCGGGGCGCCCACACGAACACCTTCTTCGGCCAGGTGTGGCTGGTGCTGAACCCACTGCTGCTGGCACTGGTCTACTACCTACTGGTCGACATCATCGCCGGTGGTGGGTCGAAGATCGACGCCGGCGAGCGGTTTGCACACATGTGCGGCGGTCTCTTCGCCTTTTACTACTTCTCCGGTGCGATGACGACCGGTGCGGCCAGTGTGGTCGGCGGCGGCAAGCTGCTGATGAACATGTCGTTCCCCCGGATGCTGCTTCCGCTGTCCGCGGTCCGGACGGCGTTCTTCCGCTTCCTGCCGACCCTCGTCGTGTACCTGGTCATCCACGTGCTGATGGGTCAGAAGCTGCGCTGGCCGATGCTGCTGGCACCGGTCTTCCTGATCATGCTGACGGTCTTCGCGGCCGGCATGGGCATGGTCTTCGCGGCCCTGCAGGTGTACTTCCGCGACACCACCAGCTTCCTGCCGTACTTCGTCCGGATCTGGCTGTACATGTCGCCGGTGCTGTGGTTCGCCGAGCAGGCCCCCGCGAAGTTCAAGGGCTTCATCCAGTACAACCCGCTCTACCCGCTGATCGGCGGCTGGACCGACCTACTGGTCCGCGGCGAGATCCCGAAGTGGCAGATGTGGGCCGGTGCCGGGGTCTGGGCGCTCGTCGCCTTCGTGGTCGGCTCGTTGTTCTTCATGTCGAGGGAGCGTGAGTTCGTTGTCCGTCTCTGAGACCGAGAAGAAGCCGATGCAGAAGAGCAGGACCGGTGTCCCGGCCGTCAAGGTCCAGGACGTCTCCATCACCTACCGGACCACGTTCGAGCGGGTGCCGACCTTCAAGAGCGCGATCGTCCGGCTCGGCCGCGGCGAGCGCGCGATCCGCGAGGTCAAGGCCGTCCAGAACGTGTCCTTCGACGTCGACCACGGCACCACCATCGGCATCATCGGCGCGAACGGGGCCGGCAAGTCGACGCTGATGCGTTCGGTGGCCGGCATCCTGCCGCCGACCTCGGGCCGGATCGAGGTGCACGGCCGGGTCTCCACCCTGCTCGCCCTCGGCGTCGGCTTCAACGCGGCCCTGTCCGGCAAGGAGAACGTCGTCCTCGGCGGCCTCGCCTCCGGCATGAGCCGCAAGGAGATCGAGGCCCGGTACGAGGAGATCGCCGACTTCGCGGAGCTCGGCGACTTCATGGAAATGCCGATGCGGACGTACTCGTCCGGCATGTTCAGCCGGCTGGCGTTCTCGGTCGCGGTGCACATGGACCCGGACATCCTGCTGATCGACGAGGCCCTGTCGGCCGGCGACGCGTCGTTCAAGACCAAGGCCGCGGCCAAGATGAACGAGCTGGTCAGCAACAGCCGGACGATGTTCCTGGTCAGTCACGCGATGAGCAGCGTCCGCGAGCTGTGCAACGACTGCATCTGGCTGCACAAGGGCGAGCTGATGATGCGCGGCGAGCCGAACGAGGTCATCCAGGCGTACACGAAGTTCCTGCAGGTCGGCGAAGCGGAATCCGTCTCACTCGAGGACCTCTGACCAATGTCACGCAGCACGGCGCCGGACGTGGGGATCATCACGACCGGTCACGACGTCGCCGACGCGCGCCTGCACAAGATCACCGCGGCCCTGCGGAACCGCGACCTCCGGGTCGAGCTGTGGGGCCTCGGTGACGCGGCGGGCGGCCCGGCCGGCGCGGTCGTGCACGCCGGGCCGCGCGGCACTCTGGTGCAGCGGCTGGCCCGGACCGCGGTGCTGCCGTGGCGGACCAAGGCCAAGGTGGTGATGACGGTCGACCCGGACATGATCCCGGTCACCCGCCTGGTCACCACCATCCGGCGGCGGAAGCTCGTCGTCGACGTCCACGAGGACTACGAGCGGCTGCTCGCCGACCGCGCCTGGGCGCAGGGACCGGCCGGTCTGCCGGCCCGGCTGATCGTCCGGGCCGGGTCCAAGCTGGCGGCCGGTGCCGACCTGACCGTGGTCGCCGACTCCCATCTCGCGCCGCATCAGGCGAAACATCGCCTGGTCGTACAGAACCTTCCAGACCTCGGTTTCCTCGCCCCGTCCCCGCCGACCGGCACACCACGCGCCGTGTACGTCGGGGATCTGCGTACCAGCCGTGGACTGTTCGACATGGTCGAAACCGTTGCCGCGGCGCCGGACTGGTCACTCGACCTGGTCGGTCCGGTCGCGCAAGCCGACCGGGACCAGCTGGAAGACCGGATCGCCCAGCCCGAGCTGGCCGGCCGGGTCCGGCTGCACGGACGGCAGCCACCCGCCGACGCCTGGCGGATCGCGCACGGCGCCTGGGCCAGCCTGGCGATGCTGCAGCCCACCCCGGCGTTCATCGAAGCGATGCCGTCCAAGATCTACGAGTACCTCGCCAGCGGCCTTCCCGTGCTGTCCACCCGGCTGCCCAGGCAGACCCGGGTGATCGAGGAGTCCGGTGGCGGAGTCCTGGTGGACTCGGTGGCCGAGGCGTCCGGCATACTGCGACGCTGGTCCGCCGATCCGGGCGAGCTGGAGAAGCTGCGCGACCACGCGCTGCAATGGGCGACCGACCATCTGGCCAAGAACACGCCCTACGACGACCTGGCCGACGCGATTCTCAACCTGCTAAGAGGCTCATCTCGATGAGAGGACGGGCATGACCGACCGCCCACACCTGCTGTACGTCGCCTGGGGCTTCCCGCCCTGCCGGGGTGGTGGTGTCTACCGGGCCCTGGCCACCGCCAACCGGTTCGCCGCGCTCGGCTGGAAGGTGACAGTGCTGACGGCCGACCGCGACACCTTCTTCCGTTTCACCGGCGCCGACCTGACCCTCGAGGAACGGGTCGACCCGTCCGTCGAGGTGGTCCGGGTCCCGTTCGAATGGCCGATCCTGGAGGCCGACCTGCGCAATTGGTCCAAGCGCCGCGCGCAGAACCCGAAGGTCTGGGCCAAGTGGCGGACCAAGCAGGACCAGATCCCGTTCCCGGAGAGCGGGTACGGGCCGTGGCGTTCGGTGATCGAGAAGGCCGCCGAGCGGATCCACCAGGCGGACAAGGTCGACCTCACCGTCGCCACCGCTAACCCGCATGTCGCGTTCACCGCCGCGTACCACCTGCACAAGAAGTTCCAGGTGCCGTACGTGATGGACTACCGCGACGCCTGGCTGCTGGACGTGTTCACCGGTGACCGGCTGCACGAGCCGAACAGCCGGGCCGCGCGCTGGGAGAAGAAGCTGGTCGAGTCCGCCCGCGAGGTCTGGTTCGTGAACGACCCGATCAAGGAGTGGCACGAGAAGCTCTACCCGGCCCAGGCCGGCAAGATGCACACGGTCTCCAACGGGTTCGACCCGGACCTGGTGCCGGACACCCACGACCGCGGCCCGGTCGCCGGCCGTCCGCTGGTCTTCGGGTACGTCGGCACGGTGTCGCCGAAGGTGCCGCTCGCGGACTTCGTCGAAGGCTGGAAGCTCGCCAAGGAACAGTCCGAGGAGCTGGCCGGCGCGAAGGCGAAGATCTACGGATACCTCGGGTACTACGCGCAGCCGCGGGCCGACATGCTCGCCACCATCAACAGCGCGGCCGAAGCCGGGGTCTCGTACGAAGGACCGGTCGGCAAGGCGGAGATCGCGAAGGCGTACGACGAGTTCGACGCCCAGCTGTTGATGCTCGGCAAGGGACGCTACGTGACCAGCGGGAAGGTGTTCGAGTACCTCGCGACCGGGCTTCCGGTGGTGTCGGTGCACGACCCGGAGAACGCGGCGTCCGACGTACTGCGTGGGCATCCGTTGTGGTTCCCGGTCGCGGACGTGACGCCGGAGGCGATCGCGGCGGCGCTGATCGAGGCGGCCCATGCGGCTCGTACCGCTGACGAGGGGATTCGGGCGAAGGCGCGGGAGTTCGGCGCTTCGTACCGGCGGGATCTGCAGCTTGATCCGCGGATCACGTCGCTGGCCGCGTCCGTGACGGGGGTGGCGGCGTGAACACGGTCGTCCTGCTGTCCACGCGGCGGTTGCCGCCGACGTACTTCGACCAGGTCCGGGAGGATCTGGGGGATCAGAACATCACCATCGACGTGGTCGGCTGGGTGGCGCCGTCCGCGTGGGTGGCCGACAAGGTCAACACCTTCACTTTGATCGGTCCTGGTCGGATGCCTGCCGAGCCGGTCGAGGAGCCTTCCTCTTCCGTTGGCTCCGATGCGGCGGGTGAGGTTGCTACCCCGACGCCCGCTCCCGCCGAAGAAAAGACGGAGGGCATTCAAGCCTCTTCATCCCCATCCCCATCCCCATCCTCGTCCCCTTCTGCGTCGGCCGCCGCCGCACCTGCCGCCGCCTCCCCGTCTGCTGCCAAGGCTCGGCCTACTGGGGCGAAGCGGGTTGTCAAGGCTGTGGAGTGGCGGGCTCGGCGGGCTCGGAAGGTCGCGGGGCGGGTGGTGCCGAAGGCGATCAAGACGTCGGCGCCGGTGAAGTTCCTGCGTGGGCAGCGGGCCTCGAACGATCTTGGCAAGACCTACTGGGACCGCGTGCTGAGCCGGCGGGACGTGCTGGCGACGATCGATGGCGCGGACGTGATCGTGGCGCTGGACGCGGGGGCGATCTGGGCCGGCTGGAACCTCGGGCAGCGGAAGGCGAGTACCCCGGTGGTGCTCGGTCTGCCGGCCGCGCGGCGCGAGTTCGACCAGCTGAAGCTCGCGGCGAGCACCGAGGGTTCCGGCAGGTAATGGGTGACACGACGACGATGACGATCCGCGAGCGCCTGCCGGCGCCGTTGGCCCGGACCGCGGGTGCGGTCCGGCGGCGCCTGCGCGGGCTGCGGTACACGTACGCGCAGCTGCCGGCCTTCCCGCCGGCCGCTACGACACCGGTGCGGATGCTGGTCGGCCCGACCAACTCCGCGGGGCAGGGTCACGCCTGGGCGCAAGCCGCCGGGACCCTGCCGGACGTCGACGCCGTCTCGTTCGCCCTGCACCGCAAGGGCCGTTTCCAGTTCGCCGACGACTACGGCGTACCGCTGGCGTGGTTCGGGCAGTCGCGCTGGCAGCGCGCCCAGCAGCACCATGTACTCACGAACTACACGCACGTGATGGTCGAATCGCTGCGTCCGCTGTTCGGCGCCCGCGGCTACCCGGACGCGGCGCCGGACATCGAGGCGATGCGTGACCGCGGCATCAACGTCGCGCTCGCGTTCCACGGTTCAGACATCCGCCTGCCCAGCCGGCACGCGAAGCGCGAGCAGTGGTCGCCGTTCATGCCGGGCGACGAGCTGACCGACCGGCTGGAGCCGCAGGCCCGCCGGCATGCCGAGCTGGTCGAATCGCTCGGCCTGCCGGTCTTCGTTTCCACGGTCGACCTGCTGGAGGACGTACCGGACGCCACCTGGCTCCCGGTCGCGATCGACCCGACTCGCTGGCAGCAGGCGGCGCGGCCCTTGTTCAGTACGGACAAACCGGTCGTCGTACATGTCCCGTCGAACGCGAAACTCAAGGGCACCGAGGAGATCGACGCCGTCCTGACCGGCCTGCACGAGCGGGGCCTGGTCGAGTACCGGCGGATCACCGGCGTGCAGCATCAGGACATGCCGGCCGTGATCGGCGCCGCCGACATCGTTGTCGATCAACTCCGGATCGGTCTGTACGGCGTGGCGGCCGCTGAGGCGCTGGCGGCCGGGCGGATCGTGGTTTCGTACGTCGGTGACGCCGTGCGCCGGCGGGTGCGTAGTCTGACTGGGCGAGAGGTACCGATCGTCGAGGCGGATCCCGGCACCCTGGGTGACGTCGTCACCGGTCTGATCGCCGATCGCGAGGCCGCCGCCGAGCGGGCAGCCGCCGGCCCCGGTTTCGTGGCCGAGCTGCACGACGGACGCCGCTCGGCCGAAGCACTGAGAACCTGGCTGATTTCGAAGGAGACCCTGTGACGGCCCGCATCGCGCCATCCGCCGACGTCGACGAGAGCGCCCAGATCGGCGCCGGTTCGTCGGTCTGGCACCTGGCCCAGATCCGCGAGAACGCGGTTCTCGGCAAGAACTGCATCGTCGGCCGCGGCGCGTACGTCGGTACCGGGGTCCGGATGGGCGACAACTGCAAGATCCAGAACTACGCCCTGGTGTACGAGCCGGCGTCCCTCGAGGACGGCGTGTTCATCGGCCCGGCGGTGGTACTCACCAACGACTACTTCCCGCGCGCGGTGAACCCGGACGGTTCGCCGAAGAGCGGGCACGACTGGGAACCGGTCGGGGTGACGATGAAGGAAGGCTGCTCGCTCGGCGCGCGCAGCGTGTGCGTGGCTCCGGTCACCATCGGCCGCTGGGCGACTGTCGCCGCCGGCGCGGTGGTGACCAAGGACGTGCCGGACTTCGCGCTGGTCGCGGGTGTCCCGGCGCGCCGGCTCAAGTGGGTTGGCAAGGCCGGTGTCCCGTTGCTCGAGGTCGGGAACGGCGAGTGGAAGTGCCCGAACACGGGCGAGATGTACATCGAAACCGACGGACGGCTGCGGCCGGCCGGTGAATCAACGGAGGAGAACTGATGGTGCAGCCGATTCCGGCCGCGAAGCCGATCATCGGGAAGGAGGAGCGCGAAGCCGTCGACCGGGTGATGCAGTCCGGCATGCTGGCCCAGGGCCCCGAGGTGGCGGCGTTCGAGCAGGAGTTCGGCGCAACGCTGGTCTCCGGCCGAGCCTGCGTCGCGACCAACTCGGGTACGTCCGGTCTGCACCTCGGCCTGCTGGCCGCCGGGGTCGGCCCGGGTGACGAGGTGATCGTCCCGTCCTTCACCTTCGCCGCGACCGCGAACAGCGTCGCGCTGACCGGCGCCACCCCGGTGTTCGTCGACATCGAGCCGACGTACTTCTGCCTGGACCCGAAGGCGGTCGAGGCGGCGATCACCGAGAAGACCAAGGCCGTCATGCCGGTGCACCTGTTCGGTCACCCGGCGAACATGACCGCGCTGCAGGAGATCGCCGACAAGCACGGCATCCAGATCTACGAGGACGCCGCGCAGGCGCACGGCGCGACCTGGAACGGCGCGCCGGTCGGTTCCTTCGGCGAGTTCGCGATGTTCAGCCTGTACCCGACCAAGAACATGACGTCCGGTGAGGGCGGCATGAACTCGGTCGCGAACGCGGACCTCGAGCGCCGGATGCGGCTGTTCCGCAACCAGGGCATGCTCAAGCAGTACGAGAACGAGGTCGTCGGCCTGAACAACCGGATGACCGACCTGCACGCCGCGATCGGCCGCGTGCAGCTGACCAAGGTCGGCGGCTGGACCAAGCAGCGGCAGGAGAACGCGGCCTTCCTGGACGCGAACCTGGCCGGTGTCGGCGTCCCGGCCGTGGCCGCGGAGGCGTCGCACGTCTACCACCAGTACACGATCCGGGTGACCGAGGACCGGGACGGCTTCGCGAACGCGTTGCGGACCGAGTACGGCGTCGGCTGCGGCGTGTACTACCCGATCCCGAACCACCGGCTCCCGTCGTTCCAGCGTGAGCTGGACCTGCCGGAGACCGAGAAGGCCGCGGCCGAGGTGCTCTCGCTGCCGGTCCACCCCTCGCTGTCCGAGGATGACCTGAACCGGATCGTGGCCGCGGTGAACACCGTGGCGAAGGCGGGTGCGTGACGATGGCGAACCTGCGTGCGGGCCTGATCGGCCTGGGCATGATGGGCCGGCACCACGCCCGGGTACTGGCGTCCCTCGAGGGCGTCGACCTGGTCGCGGTGGCCGACCCGGGTGGTGACAAGTTCGGTGTCGCCGGCGGTCGTCCGGTGCACGAGACCATCGAGCAGCTGATCACCGAGAAGCTCGACTACTGCATGGTCGCGGTCCCGACCCAGTACCACGCGGAGACCGCGAAGGCGCTGGCCGAGGCCGGCGTGCACGCGATGATCGAGAAGCCGCTGGCCGGTTCCACCGCCGAGGCGACCGAGATCGCGAAGGCGTTCGAGGCGGCCGGCCTGGTCGGCGCGGTCGGTCACATCGAGCGGTACAACCCGGCGCTGCAGGCGCTCCGGGTCCGGCTGGAGGCCGGCGAGCTGGGTGACATCTACCAGATCACCACCCGCCGCCAGGGCCCGTTCCCGGCCCGGATCGCCGACGTCGGCGTGGTGCTCGACCTGGCCACCCACGACATCGACCTGACCGCCTGGGTGACCCAGTCGCCGTTCGTCTCGGTGGCCGCGCAGAGCGCGCACAAGTCCGGCCGTCAGTACGAGGACCTGATCGCGGTGACCGGCAAGCTGGCCGACGGCACCGTCACCAGTCACCTGGTCAACTGGCTGTCCCCGATGAAGGAGCGGCTGACCGTCGTCACCGGTGAGAAGGGCGCCTTCATCGCCGACACGCTGCTCGCCGACCTGACCTTCCACTCGAACGGTACGGTCGCGACCGCGTGGGACGACGTCGCGCACTTCCGTGGTGTCAGCGAGGGTGACATGATCCGGTACGCGATCAGCAAGCCGGAGCCGCTGCGGACCGAGCACGAGGCGTTCCGGGACGCGGTACTCGGCAAGGAGGCGGACATCGTCACGCTGCAGCAGGGTCTGGCCACCGTCAAGGTCGCCGAGGCAGTGCTCCAGTCCGCCGCCGAGGCGCGTACGGTGCCGGTCGCGGGGGAGACGCACTAGTGAAGGTGCTCAGCGTTGTCGGTGCGCGCCCGCAGTTCGTGAAGCTGGCGCCGGTCGCGGAGGCGTTCGCCGCCACCGAGCACCAGCACGTGATCGTGCACACCGGGCAGCACTACGACAAGAACATGTCCGACGTGTTCTTCGCCGACCTGCGGATCCCGGCCCCGGACGTCCACCTGGGCGTCGGGTCCGGGAGCCACGGCGTCCAGACCGGCGCGATGCTGGCCGCGATGGACGCCGTCCTGGACGAGCACAAGCCGGACTGGGTGCTCGTCTACGGCGACACCAACTCCACTCTGGCCGGTACGTTGTCCGCGGTGAAGATGCACCTGCCGGTCGCGCACCTGGAGGCCGGGCTGCGTTCCTTCAACCGGCTGATGCCGGAGGAGCACAACCGGGTGCTCACCGACCACGCGGCCGACCTGCTGCTCGCGCCGACCCAGGTGGCGATGGACCACCTGGCGAACGAGGGCCTGAAGGACAAGTCGCGGCTGGTCGGCGACGTGATGACGGATGTCTGCTTCCGGGTCCGCGACGCGGTCCAGGACCAGCCGCTCGACCTGCCGTTCAAGCAGGGTGAGTACGTCGTCTCCACCATCCACCGGGCCGAGAACACCGACGACCCGGAGCGGCTGGCCGCGATCGTCGACGGTCTGGCCGCGGCGGGCGCGCCGGTGCTGCTGCTGGCACATCCGCGGCTGGTCGCGAAGTGCGCGGAGCACGGCATCAAGCTGGAGCGTCCGGACGGTTCGCTGCACGTCCGCGAGCCGCTCGCGTACCCGGAGATGGTCGCGGCCGTGCTCGGCTCGGCCGGGGTGGTGACGGACTCCGGGGGTCTGCAGAAGGAGGCCTTCCTGCTCGGACGGGTGTGTACCACACTGCGGACCGAGACCGAATGGGTCGAGACGTTGGACAACGAGTGGAACGTCCTGACATCCGACGTGAGTAAGCTGCCGGAGTTGGCCGCCAGGCCTGTTCCTACGGGGGAACGCCCGATGCCCTACGGCGACGGCCACGCTGCCGAGCGTGTCGTTGCCACTCTCGCGGAGTAGACCTACATGACGAAGGCCGCCGAAGAGAACCAGACGCCGCCGACCCAGGAAGCCCCCGGGTCGGCCGGCGTCGGGACGAATCCGCCTGCCGGCGCGCCTGTCAGTACCGCGGTCGGGGACACCGGTCCACCGGCCCGCGGCGGGAGGTTGCCACGAGTCGAGTCGCTCACCGGATTGCGCTGGTGGGCGGCCTTCTTCGTGTTCTGCCACCACATGACGAACCTGGCACCGCTGCCGATCTTCGACTTCCTGAAGTACGGCACCTCCGGCGTCACGTTCTTCTTCGTGCTCTCCGGTTTCGTGCTGACCTGGTCGGCCCAGCCGGGTACGAAGATCCGGACGTTCTACCGGCGCCGGTTCGCGCGGATCTTCCCGCTGTACTTCCTCACCCTGGTGGCGGCGTTCTTCGTCTTCTACCGGGTCGACCCGCCGGCGGGGATGTCCTGGATCAAGCCGGTGTCGGTCACCGTGCTGGTGCTGTCCGCGTTCCTGTTGCACGGCTGGTCGAACAACCCGACCATCCTGTACGGCGGCAACCCGGCCGGCTGGACGCTCTCGGTCGAGGCGTTCTTCTACGCGTACTTCCCGTTCGTCTGGCGGGCCACGCAGCGGCTGAAGGTGGCCGGTGGGCTGATCATCTGTTTCGCGGTGATCGCGATCGGGTGCGCGTACCGGTTGGCGCTGTTCCATTACAAGACCGAAGTGCCGGTGCTGCCGCAACCGGTGCTGCACTCGGTGGCGTTCCTGTTCGGGATCGGTCTGGCGATCGCGCTCCGGTCCGGCTGGCGGCCGCAGATCCCGGTCTGGTTCGCGTTCCTGGTCACCGGCGGCGGTCTGTACCTGCTCTGGTACTCCGGTTCGCACCCGACCGAGATCCCGGGCGCGGTCAGCATGGGCCTGTGCCAGAAGGAAGTCCTGACCCTGCTGTACGGCTTCCTGATCTTCGCGGTCGCGGCCCGCGACATCCGCGGCGGCCGGTCACTGCTGCGGAGCACCCCGCTGGTCAAGCTCGGCCAGTGGTCGTACGCGTTCTACCTGGTGCACGCCACCATCCTGTACGCGATCAAGGAGTACCACGGTGTGGCCGGCCCGATCGGCTGGGCGAACCTGACCTGGTACGCCGGTGTGCTCGTCGTTTCGATCTTCGCCTCGTGGCTGCTCTACCGGTTCGTGGAGCACCCGCTGGAACGGAAGCTCCGAGGCCCCCGATGAAGAATCACTACCTAGTGGAGTTGCTGTGCGTGTCAGTGTTGTTGCCTTAGGCAAGATCGGACTGCCGTTGGCGGTCCAGTTCGCGGCCAAGGGTCATCAGGTCGTCGGTGTCGACATCAACGAGAAGTTCGTCGAGCTGGTCAACGCCGGTCAGGAGCCGTTCCCGGGTGAGGCCCACCTGCAGGAGCTGCTGTCCGAGACCGTGGCCGACGGCCGCCTGCGGGCGACCACGGACTACGCGGACGCGATCCCGAACAGCGACGCGGTCGTCGTGGTCGTGCCGCTGTTCGTGGACGAGCAGACCGGTCAGCCCGAGTTCGGCTGGATGGAGAACGCGACCCGTTCCCTGGCCGAGCACCTGAGTCCCGGCACTCTGGTCAGCTACGAGACCACCCTTCCGGTCGGCACCACCCGGAGCCGGTGGAAGCCGATGATCGAGGAGATCTCCGGCCTGACCGAGGGTACGGACTTCCACCTGGTGTTCTCGCCGGAGCGGGTGCTGACCGGGCGCGTGTTCGCGGACCTGCGCAAGTACCCGAAGCTGGTCGGCGGTCTGTCCGAGGAGGGCGCCAAGCGCGCCACCGCGTTCTATGAGGCGGTGCTGGACTTCGACGAGCGCCCGGACCTGGAGCGCGCGAACGGTGTCTGGGACCTCGGTTCGGCCGAGGCGGCCGAGCTGGCGAAGCTGGCCGAGACCACGTACCGGGACGTCAACATCGGCCTGGCGAACCAGTTCGCCCGGTTCGCGGGACAGAACGGCATCGACGTACACGCCGTGATCGAGGCGTCGAACTCGCAGCCGTACAGCCACATCCACCGGCCCGGTATCGCGGTCGGCGGGCACTGCATCCCGGTGTACCCGCGGCTGTACCTCTACACCGACCCGGACGCGACGGTCGTCCGCGCCGCGCGCGAGGCGAACGCCGGCATGCCGGACTACACGATCGGTCTGCTCGAGGGCGCGTACGGCGACCTCAAGGGCGCCAAGGTCGTGGTGCTCGGCGCGTCCTACCGTGGTGGGGTGAAGGAAACCGCGTTCTCCGGGGTCTTCCCGGCCGTGGAGGCGTTGAAGGCGCGCGGAGCCGAAGTGTCCGTGCACGACCCGCTGTACACCGACGCCGAACTGCAGGGCCTCGGCTTCACGCCGTACACCCTGGGTTCCGCGGTGGACGCGGCGGTGCTGCAGGCCGACCACGCGGACTACGCGCAGCTCACGCCTGCCGACCTGCCGGGCGTCAAGGTGCTCGTCGACGGGCGTGACCGGACCGACGCGGCCAAGTGGGCCGGCGTGCGGCGGATTGTGATCGGAAGGTCGATCAGCCAGTGACAACTGCCGACCTGCGGGTCGTGATGATGGTCGCGAACGACGTCACCAACGACAGTAGGGTCCGCAAGGAGGCCGCGGCATTGGCCGAGACCGGAGCAGAGGTGACTGTGCTCGGGGTCTCGGCCAGCGGCCTGCCGTCGAGGGAGATGCTCGACGGTGCGCTGATCGTCCGGGTGGCGGTGCCCTTCGCACTGCGTGAGGAACGGAAACGAAGCCGGAAGGCTCGCCGCGACTGGCGGCCGCCGATGGTGGGTTACAAGAACCGCTCGACCTACGTGGCCCGCAGTCAGCGGGTCAAGGCCGAGCTCAAGGAGCTGAAGGCCGACTCCGGGCACGCGATCGCGCGGGCCAAGAGCGGTCAGGGAAATCCGGTCAAGTTCAAGCTCGGGGTCGCCACCCGGCTGCTGCGCCGGGCCCGCTGGCAGGCCTCCGAGCGGGCCACCTGGGTCCGCAAGGGTGTCGGGAACAAGGCGGACAGCCCGTTCAAGTTCGGCTGGCGGGCGTACGACGGGGTGCTGCACCGGCTGCCCTGGCCGGCGCCGTGGCGCAAGCTGCACCCGGAGGCGCTGGACCTGGAGATCGCGTTCGGTGACCTGATCGACCGGCTCGAGCCGGACGTCGTACACGCCCACGACATGCACGTGATCGGTGTCGCCACCCGCGCCGCCGGTCGCGCGAAGCTGCGCGGGCGGACGCTGAAGGTCGTCTACGACGCGCACGAGTACGTCGCCGGTCTCTCGCAGTACGGTGCCCGGACCCGGCGTTCGATCGCCGCCTGGGCGAACCACGAGCGGGAGTACATCGGCTCGGCGGATCGGGTCATCACGGTCAGCCCGGCGATCGCGACCCGGCTGCGCCGGGAGCACAACCTGCGGACCGAGCCGGTCGTGGTGATGAACACGCCGAACCCTGCTGACGTGTCGGTCGAGGTGTCCGACATCCGCAGCCGGATCGGGCTCGCCTCCGACGTGCCGCTGCTGGTCTACAGCGGCGGTGTCACCCGGGCGCGTGGCATCCACACCGCGGTGCAGGCACTCGTGGACCTGCCGGAGGCGCATCTGGCGGTCGTCTGCGTGCCTGGCGTGGCGACGGACGCCGTACGCGAGCTGCAGGCGCAGGCCGCCGAGCTGGAGGTGCAGGACCGTCTGCACTGCCTGGACCCGGTGAAGCCGGACGAGGTGGTCGCGTTCCTGCGGACCGCCGACGTCGGGCTGATCCCGATCCTGCGCTACCCGAGCCACGAGATGGCCCTGCCGAACAAGCTGTTCGAGTACGCGTTCGCCGGGCTGCCCGTGGTGGTCAGCGACATGCCCAGCATGAAGGAGTTCGTCGACTACACCCGGATCGGTGAGGTCTTCGTCGCGGCCGACGCGCACGACCTGGCCAGCAAGGTCCGTACGGTGCTGGGCGACCTGGACAACTACCGCGAGCGGGTCGTGCACCCGGGGTACCAGGAGGAGGTGTCCTGGTCCGGCCAGGCCAAGAAGCTGCGGCAGCTGTACGGCGAGCTGACCGGGCGTCCGCTCGAGATCACCCGTCCGGGCGGCAAGATCGTCAAGACCGGCCGGCACCTGCTGCTCGGCCCGGTCAACAGTGCGGGTCAGGCGTGGCTGTGGGCAACCGCTCTGGAGCGTGAGGTTCCTGGCGTCAAGGCCGAGTCGCTGACCACTGGCAGCGGCGCGTTCGACTTCCGCGTACACCGCACCGGCACCTACCGGCAGTACAGGTCCGATCTGCGCTGGCAGTTGGAGCTGACGGCGTACGCGCTGCGCGAGGTGACGCATGTGCTGTTCGAGGCGGGCCGGCCGATGTTCGGTCAGCAGCGTGGGCAGATGTGGACAACCGACGTACCGATGCTCGACCAGGCCGGCATCCGGCACGGTCTGGTGTTCCACGGGTCCGAGATCCGCGACCCGGAGCTGCACCGCCGGCAGTACCAGTTCTCGCCGTTCCGGAACCCGGACGACGAGCTGACCGAGCGTCTGCAGGCCGCGAACAACCTGATGCGCCGGCACCTGGAGGACTACGACGGTCCGATCTTCGTCACCACGCCGGATCTGCTGGAGTTCGTCGACAACGGGTACTGGCTGCCGCTCGCCGTCGATGTCGAGAGCTTCGCGTCGACTCAGCCGGTGCTCGAGCGGGAGGTACCGGTGGTGCTGCACGCGCCGTCGGCCAGCGCGCTCAAGGGCTCCGCGTACGTCGACCCGGTGCTGAAGGATCTGGATGCCAAGGGCCTGATCAAGTACAACCGGGTCCAGGGCGTACCGCACTCCGAGCTGGCCGAGATGGTCAAGAGCGCGGACATCGTGGTCGACCAGTTGCTGCTCGGTTCGTACGGCGTCTTCGCGTGTGAGGCGATGGCGGCCGGCCGGGTCACCGTCGGGCACATCGCGGACCCGGTTCGCGACCTGCTCCCGACCGACCTGCCGATCGCCGAGGCGACCCCGGACGACCTCGCCGAGGTGATCGAACGGCTGGTCGCCGAGCGCGACACGGCCCGCAAGATCGCCGACTCGGGACCAGGTTACGTCCGCGACCTGCACGACGGACGGAAGTCGGTGGAGATGCTGTTGCCGTTCCTGAACAACGAACTTGACCGCCATAAGTCCGGGTCTGGCGGCGAGTAAGTGCGGATTCTGATGATCGCGCAGTCCCCGATCGCCGGGGACTCGCGCATCCTCCGGGAAGCGACGGCGCTGGCCGCGGCCGGTCACACGCTGCACGTGATCGGCCGGGATGTCCCTGACGGGTTCGAAGTTGGGCCTGGTGTCACGGTCGAGTCGGTGTCGCGGTCGTCCGGTCTGCGGACCGGGAGCGGCGGGCTGGCAGTCGGGCACGGCCGGAACGGGCCGAAGGTGCTGGTCAAGCGGTTCGGCCGGTGGCTGTTGCTGCCGGAGCACCGCAGCCGGACCGAGAAGCAGTGGCGGATCGCGGCGGCGCCGGTGGTGGCCGCGGCCGGTCCGTTCGACGCAGTGCACGCGCATGACTTCAACACGCTGGAGCTCGCCGCGGAGTACGCCGCGAAGTGGTCGGCCGCGCTGGTGTACGACAGCCATGAACTGTGGTTCGACCGTGCACTTCCGGGGCGGCCGACGCCGTTGTGGCGGGCACGCGGCCGACGGTACGAGGTCGAGCTGGCTTCCAAGGCGCGAGTGGTGTTCACCGTGTCGGACGGGATCGCGGAGCGGTTGCGCGGTCGCGGGCTCGCCGACGTACGCGTCATCCGGAACACGTTTCCGCGCGCGGACGATGTGCCGGCGGCGCCGGACCGGCCGGAAGGATTGCTGTACGCCGGGCGGATCGGCGCGGGCCGCGATCTGCCGACCGTGGTCGCGGCCGCACGTCAGCTGGCGCCCTTCCGGACCGTGTTGATGGGTTCGGTGGATCCGAACTATCGCCTGGATCTCGGCCCGGTGGAGACCGTCGCCGAACGCCCGATCGAGGAAGTCGACGAGACGCTGCGCACGTACGGCATCTCGCTGGTCACCTTGACGAACACCTGCGAAAACCACCGGCTCGCGTTGCCGAACAAGCTGTTCCACGCCGTGCGCGCCGGGGTACCGGTGATCGCCGCGGACCTGCCCGAGCTACGTGCCGTCGTCACGCACTACAAACTCGGCGGCCTGTATGAACCGGGCAACGCACAATCGCTGACCGCCGCCGTCCGCGGACTAATCGAGAACTACCCCACCTACACCGACGGCGTCCGCACCGCCGCCACCGAACTCAACTGGGAACACGACGCCACCACCCTGGTAACCGCCTACGGCGAGCTGGACCGCTAGCACGCGCTCCGCTACGGCGAGCTGGACCGCTAGCACGCGCTCCGCTACGGCGAGCTGGACCGCCGGCACCGCGCTCTCAGCTGTCGGTGCTCCTCTCCAACTGGAACCGCCCGCCCCGACCGAAGGTCGGGGCGGGCGGTGCTTTTCAGCGTGAGGCTTCCACCATCTGCTTCATCAGTTCGACCGGATTCTTCTCCGGCTCGGGCTGAGCCAGGCGGGTGGACGGGACCCGCGCCTGCGGCACCTCCGCCGTCTGAAGCGCAGCGGTGTACCCCGTCAGCGGAAGCGTGAGAGACGACCGGGACGGATCGAGGGTGATCGTCGCACCCGCGAACGGGATCGACGGGTTGTCGGGTTCGACCGTCAGCACCAACCCGAGACGGTGGCCTTCGGCAAACACCACGTCATCGGCATTCAGCTCAAACGATAGGTCATACCAACGATCGGAACGTAAAGATTCCTTGCTGTAAAGGGATTTGTAATGCCCGACATCCGCCAGACTGCGGACAACGACCGACGTGTCGGACACCGCGGTATTGATCTGGGTTTGCGCGTAGCATCCGGTGTCGAGGGCGTTCCCGCCACCCCAGCACACGCGGGTGCCGGGTACGTTCGTGACGTTCACGTACCGGTTCGCCGTACCGTAGTCGACCAGCCGCGCTTTGATGCCTGCAGCAACCTTATTGACCTTGACCCGAACCGACACCTTCCCGGTCCCGCTGACCCGGACCGCCTTCTCCAGCGGGTCACTCAGGAACACGGCGCGGTCCGTACGCTGAGTGGTCGGGTCGAGCACGACGGTGTCCGCCGACTCCTTGTCCGTGCCGGTGAAACTGACCGGGTCGCTCGACGCGGTCGCGATCGACAGCCCGCCGGCCTTCGCGCCGGCCGCCTTGCTCAGCTTCAGCGTGGTCTGCCGCGCACCGATCGCCGGCCAGCGCGCCTCGTCCACGAACGAGCCGTCCTCCCGCTGGACCGTCGCCTGCGGAGTCTGCATCACACCGTTGTTCAGGCCCTGCAGCCAGTAGTCGAACCACGGATGCAGCTTGTCGACCCACTCGTCCCGGAAACTGAACCCGTCCAGGTGCACGCCCTGGTGCAGGAAGATCTTCCGCGGCACGTTCCGCTTCGCGAGCTCGTCCCACCATTCGCCGAACTGGCGGGTCTTCACGTTCTCGTCGCCGAGCCCGTGCACGACGTACACGCTCGCCTTCACCTTCGAGGCGTCCAGCCGGTAGTTCCGCGGCTCCCACCACCTGCTGTACGAGCCGGTGCGGGTGTCGGAATCCTGCTCGATCTCGTTCGTCATCGCGGCGCAGCGCGGCGACGCGTCGTTGCTGACGTAGTCGTGCAGGAACCCCATGTACTCGTCGTAGAACGGTACGCCGAAGCCGCGGGTGTAGTCGTACCAGCTGGAGATCGCCGCGATCGGCACGATCGTCTGCAGACCGCGTACGCCCGTGCTGGCGACCGAGTTCGCGATCGTACCGTTCCAGGACACGCCGATCATGCCTGCTTTGCCGGTCGACCAGTCCGCTTTCGCGACACTGCCGTCCGGTTTGTGGGCGGAGGTGCGGTTGTTCAGCCAGTCGATGACTGACTTGGTGCCGAGTACCTCCAGGTCGGCGCCGACGTCACTGCATCCGGTCGAGCGGAACGTACCGGGCATGTCGACGAACGCGACGGCGTAACCGCGCGGTACGAAATAGTTGTCCAGCCAGCTGCCGTACACCTGACGTACGCCGACGCCGTCGAAGTAGTTGGCCGGGTCACTCGCGTAGTACGGCGAGGCCTGGATGATCACCGGTACGTCGATCCCCGCGTCGGCTGCCTCACGCGGCCGGATGATGTCGACCGTGACCTGATCGGTGATCCCGTTCGCGTCACCGTCGAGTTTTGGTACGTCGACCTGGACGCGTTCGTGGATCGCCTTCGCGTAGTCGTACACCGGCACCGTACTGCTGCCTTGAACAAACGGCCGCGCCGGCTCCGCGGGCGCCGCCACCGCGTACAACGACGCACCCGGCACCACCACAGCCACCAAAACCAGCGCCAACCCAACCCGAATCCTGTTCCTGCGCATACGAGCATCTCCCCCTATGGGCGGTAGGTGAAGCCTCAATCTGAACACAATCCCCACCCACCCGCTCACTTCCCGTAAACAACACGGGAAAAACTTCACCCACCAAGGCCAACTGCACGCCATCGTCGGCGTCGGACGACCGCCCGTGTGAGCGGCACCGGTTGAGGGGTTCACCTCTGCAAGTGCGGGTTCGCCGGTGGTGTGCGGGGCAGTAACCAGCCACTTGAGAGGTGAACGTCTCGTGGGTTCCAGCGGTGGTGGGGGTGGGGTGCACTGCGCGAGCAGCTGCTGGTTGCTGCGGTGTGGGCGTGGTGAATGTGTTGTCCACAGGCGGTGAAGGGCAGCGCCTACCAGGACGGCCGCTTGTGTGAGCGGCGCTCCGGTTGAGGGGTTCACGTCTGAAAGTGCGGGTTCACGGGTGGTGTGCGGGGCAGTAACCGGTCATTTGGGAGGTGAACGTTTCGTGGGTTGCAGCGGTGGTGCGGGTGGGGTGCGCTGCGCGAGCAGCTGCTGGTTGCTGCGGTGTGGGCGTGGTGAATGTGTTGTCCGCAAGCGGTGAAGGGCAGCGCCTACCAGGACGGCCGCTTGTGTGAGCGGCGCTCCGGTTGAGGGGTTCACGTCTGAAAGTGCGGGTTCGCCGGTGGTGTGCGGGGCAGGAACCGGGCGTTTAGGAGGTGAACGTCTCGTGTGGGTTGGAGACAGCGGTGCGGAGGTTTAGCCAGGCGGCGGTGGGTGGGGTGGCGGGGGTGTAGGTGAGGACGTACTGGTCGGGGTCGCCGGGGAGTTGGAGGGACTCGATGGTGAAGGTGAGTTCGCCGGCGGTGGGGTGGTTGAGGGTTTTGGGGCAGTGGGATCGGTTCTGTACCTCTTGGGAGGTCCAGAAGCGGTCGAAGTCAGGGCTCGCGGCGCGGAGTTCAGTGACCAAAGACTGGAGTTCGGTGTCATCGGCGTACTCGGCGGATGCGCGCCGGAGTAGTGCCACGGCGTCCTGGGCGACGGTGGTCCAGTCGGCGTAGTACGTGCGCGAGTCGTCGTCCAGGAAGTACAACCGGGCCAGGTTCCGCCGCGACGGGTCCTCGAAGTTGGTGATCACGGCGGTGGCGGCGTCGTTCCAGGCGAGGACGTTGCTCATCCGGTCGACGACGATCGCGGGCAGTTCGCGCATCGCGTGGATCATCGCCTGGAGTTGCGGCCGGACGGTCGGCTTCGGCGGTACGGCGGGCGGGGCGGAGCAGGCGAGCGTACGCAGGTGGTCACGCTCCGCCTGGTTCATCCGCAGCGCGTCGGCGACCGCGTTCAGTACCGCGACGGATGGATTCCCGGCACGACCCTGCTCGAGCCGTACGTAGTAGTCCACGCTGACACTGGCCAGCAGCGCGACCTCCTCGCGCCGCAGCCCGGCGACGCGCCGATCAGCCCCAGGTCTGAGCCCGACGTCCTCGGGCCGCACCCGGGCCCGTCGCGTCTGCAGGAACTCACCCAACTCCGGTCGCGCACTCACTTGCCCAGTATCCCCGCCCGCCCAACCGCCTGGGTGGTACTGCCAGACCTACGGTCGAATCGACTCTTCTGCGCCCGATCCCCAAGCACGACGGTAAAAGCATGAACACTTCACGCACCGCACTGATCACCGGCGCCGCCAGCGGAATCGGTGCCGCCATCGCCACCCGTCTCGCCGCCGACGGCGCCTCGGTTGCTCTGCTCGCCCGCCGCCGCGACCGCCTGGAGAAGCTCGCCGCGGAGATCACGGAAGCCGGCGGTACGGCCCTCGCGGTACCCGCCGATGTCACCTCGCCGGACTCCGTGGCCGAGGCCGCCGCCTTGGTACAGGACCGCTTCGGCGACCTGGATCTGCTCGTCAACAACGCCGGCCTGATGCGGGTGGTCCCGTTCGCCGACGGCCCGCTGGCGGACTGGCGAAGCACCATCGACGTCAACGTCACCGGCGTCATCACCGTCACGCACGCCTTCCTGCCGGCCCTGCGCAGGTCGGCGGCGACGCGTACGACCGACCTGGTCAACGTCTCGTCGCTCGCCGGTGAGCGCATCAACCCAGGCATGGCCGTGTACGGCGCCTCCAAGGCCGCCGTCAGCCACCTGACCCGTACGCTCCGCGCCGAGCTCGCCCCCGAAGGCATCCGCGTGACCGACCTCGAGCCCGGCATGATCGGCGACACCGAACTCGCCGACACCTTTTCGCCGGAACTCCAGTCGATGGTCGACGAGCTCCGCAGAACCCTCCCAGCCGTTCCGGTCGGCGAGGTCGCGGACCTGGTCGCGTACGTGATCAACCGCCCGCGCCACGTCAACCTCCCACACCTGATCATCCAGCCTTCGAAGGAGGTCTAGCGCCCGTTCACCCAGGTTTCGTAGCCTCCCGGCCATGATCACGACGCGACGTACGCTGTTGAAGGCCGGGGCTCTCGGGATCGGACTGGCCACGACGCCGGGGTTGTCGCCGGCCGCCCGGCCGCGGCGGACTCGGGTGCTGTTGGCAACCAACGAGCCGTGGGGTACGTACCACGCGCAACCGTTGCTGACCGAGGCGAAGCGACGCGGTTGGGAGCTGATCCAGGTCGTACCGGATCTGACCCAGATCAAGCCCGGCGATCCAGTACGGGTCGCGACGCTGACCGACGTACCGCAGGCCGACCTGCTGGTCGTGAACGGCGCCGAGGCCTGGCCGGCCGATGTCGCGAAAGCGCTGAACCGGCTGCCGATGGCGGCGAGTTCGCTGGCGTACTTGAAGCCGGTCGAGGCACCGCGGGCGAAGGAGTTCCGGCCGCGTCTGGAGCTGGTCACGGCGGCATCGCCGGCCGAGTCGGAGGTGTTCGGGGCGTACTTGGGCTGGCGCCGGCGCGTACGCATGGTGGGCTCGGCGCAGACGGACACGCTGCCGAAGTACGCCCCGCGGAAGGACCGCGTACTGGTGCTGACGAGCGTGACGCATCCGGATCAGACCGGCAACGCGGCACCCGGTACGCAGCTGCTGCTCGATGCCGCGGCGAAGCTGGAGGCGGCGGGCAAGCACATTGTCGTCGGCCTGCACCCGCGCGAGGACCGTGCGTTGTGGGATCGCTACGAGCTCAGCTCGCTGGGATCGGTGCCGGAATCGGCGACGGTGGAATGCGCGGTCGGCATCCCGGGCACAGTGTTCCCGATCGTCGCGGCGGTCGGCGTACCGCTGGTCGGCTGCGTGGACCCGAAGCTGCAGGTGCCGGACTACATCCTCGGTGTCTGCTCGTCGACGATCGACAGCCCCGAAGAGGCGGTCAGCGCGATCGAGAACGCGAAGCCGGCCAGTCGCGGCGCGGTGTTCGACGCGGTCGGCCCGATCGGCGGCTCGGCCCGTCGGCTGTACTCGGCGTGGCACGCGACCATTCAGAGCACCAGGTGCAATTTGACCGCCGCCACGCCGATCTCGACGCGCTGACCCCAGCCGATGCTCAAGGTGTCGGACTCCATCCCGTCGCCGAACACGACCAGATCGGACTCGGCCGTGATCGTCAGCGAGTCCGGTGCCTTGAGCAACCCTTCGGTGTTGTCGGTGCCGGTCGCGGGCGACGGCCACGCCTCGCGGACGAACCAGCACAGTACTGGCGCGGTCGGGCCGGGCAGGGCGAGCGGACTGCGCCGCTCCTGCCAGGCCGATCGGCACCAACCGGTCGCTCCGGTCCCGGTGCCGATCAGGACTCCCGACGACGACTGCCGCTCGGGCAGCCCGTCCGGCGAGCTCAACCGGTACCGGGCGGACTGGTGCGTACGGTGGCCGAGGTACACCTCGTTCAGCGCGACGAGTTGCTGACCGTCATCGGTGCGCGCGGCAACCATCGTCCGTTCGGCCACGTCCCGGCTGCGTAAAACGTCCGCGATCGCGGCCGGTTCGTGCGGCACGAGTACGCCCGGGTTGCGGTCCGGTTCGGGGTTGATTCCGATCACCGGCTGGCCGTTCAGGTACTTGGCGACGTTCGCGACCAGACCGTCCTGGCCGACCGCGATCACCACATCCTCCGGGCCGAACCCGAACCGGTCCAGATCGTTGCGTTCGGCAACAGCGCGACGCCAGTCCAGCGGGATCGCCGCCGATACCGCCGCCAGTGCGTCCTGTTGGGCCTGGTGGCGTACGTCCAGCTCGGCGAGGTCGCGGCCACGGCCGGCCAGGAAGAACCCGGCCTGCTGCCGCGTCCCGTGCCGGGCGACGAGCTCGGTCAGCTCGGTCGCCCGGTGCACGATCACGGCCCTCGGCGGGAGCGTCATCAGGCGACCAGCTTGGCCATCAGCGGCGTGATCAGGTCGGGCGTCAGGTTCAGCGAGCCGATCTCCGGCAGGCCGGCCTGCTTGATCGCCAGGGCAAGTACGGTCGCCGCATCGAGCCGTCCGTACGCCTCCAGGATCGCTTGTTCGGTAGCGGCCTCGGCTTCACCCATCGCCCGCTTCGCATCGGCCTCCGCGGAGCCGAGTACGCGCTTGGCATCCGCTTCCGCCTGGCTCAGCGCGCGCTGGCGGCCCGCTGCTGCCTCGGTCTCGATCTGCCCGGCCGCGGCCGCCTCGGTGGCACGCATCCGCTCGTTCTGGCCGCGCTGGTTGACCAGTTGCTCTTCGCGGCGGGCGAGCTCGATCTGGTTCTGCAGCTCGTTCTCCGCGATGGAGCGTTCGCGCTCGACGGCCATCGCGCGGCGCTCGTACGTCGCCTTGTCCGCGGCCTGTTGCACCGACTCGCGCGCGGGGGTCTGCAGGGCCTTCTCGACGTCACGCTCCGCCCGGAGGGCGATCACGCGGACGTCCTCGACGCCGATGCCGAGTCCGCTGAGTCGTCCGTCCGCGCGCAGCCCGGCGCCGACGGCTTGGCGGACGGCGGTCAGGCCCTCGGACAACGCCTGGGTGAGAGTCATCCGGGCGAGCAGGTCCAGCGCCGTCTGCTGGGCCAGCTCGGTCAGCAGGCCACCGACCTGTTCGAGCGGAGTCGACCGCCACAGTCCGGTGTCCGGGTCGATGCCGAAGTCCAGCCGGGACGCGGCCAGCTCCGGGTCGGTGACGCGGTACGTGACCGACGCCTGGACCGCGACGTCCTGGAAGTCGGCGGTCCGGCCGTGGAACAGCAGCGGTTGCTCGCGGTCGTCGATCGGGACCTCGCTCAGCGACGAGTTCAGTGCCCGGAACCAGAACGCCTGGCCGGGTCCTTCGTGCGCGAGCTTGCCGTTGCGCAGGTGCCGTACGTGGGTGGTGGGGTTCGCCCGCAGGTGACTGACGAAGCGGAACCGGGTGATGTCTGCCATTGCTCTTGTCTCCTTGTCGTCACTATGACGATAAGGGGGTTGATGGCTTTTCGTCAAGGTGACGATTAGAGTGTGCGGATGGAGCGCGATGATGGTGGAGTGCCGGGCCTGGCTGCCTCGGCGGCGCGCGGACCGGAGGCAGGGACCGACTTCGTGGCGCGCGGGCCGGGGGCCGGGGCTGACTTCGTGGCGGTGGGGCTGGCCGCCGATCTGGTCATCCTGACCGTGCGCGACGGGCGGCTGCAGGTGTTGCTGATCCGGCGGGGCATCGAGCCGTACCTGGGCCGCTGGGCGTTGCCTGGTGGGTTCGTCCGGCCGGACGAGGACCTGGAAGCGAGCGCGCGGCGCGAGCTGGCGGAGGAGACCGGGCTGTCGTCGGAGCGGCTACATCTCGAACAGGTGGCGACGTACGGCGCCCCGGACCGCGATCCGCGTGGTCGCGTGGTCAGCGTGGCGTACTTGGCGCTGGTCCCGGATCCACCGGCGCCGGTCGCCGGATCGGATGCCTCGTCAGCCGAATGGGTCGATGTCGCCGACCTTCTCCAGGATCGCGCCGGCACCGCGGATGACGGTTTGGCCTTCGATCACCGGCGGATCCTGGGTGACGGCGTGGAGCGGGCCCGGGCGAAACTCGAGTACTCACCGCTGGCGACCGCGTTCTGCCCGGCGGAGTTCACCATCTCCGAACTGCGCGGGATCTACGAAGCGGTTTGGGGTACGCCGCTGGACCCGCGCAACTTCCACCGCAAGGTCACCAAGACACCCGGCTTCGTCGAGCCGTCCGGCGCGACCACGACCCGCGACGGCGGCCGCCCCGCCCAGCTCTTCCACCGCGGCACCGCCCATACCCTGCACCCACCGATGACCCGCGCGGGTTGACCTCCAGTTGACTGGAGATGTTTGCCTAGCGCACATGACCTTCAAAGGACGACACGTACTCGTCACCGGCGCCGGCCGTGACACCGGGCGGAAACTCGCCCTCGCCTTCGCCGGTCGCGGCGCGCACGTACTTGTCACCGCGCGGACTCTCGCCGCCGCCCAGCAAACGGCCGAACTCATCCAGGCCGCGGGCGGTGCGGCGACCGCGGCCGTACTCGATCTCTCCGACCCGGCCTCGATCGAGCAACTCCCCGTCGACCACCTCGACGTACTCGTGAACAGCGGCGCGCGTTATCTCGACGGTGCCCCGACCGCCGCGGACATCGGCGACACGATCGCGGGCGCGGCGACCGGTACGGTCCTGCTCACCGAGCGCCTGCTTCCGCTGCTCCGCGCCTCGAACCAGCCGGACATCGTCAACCTGATCTCCGCCGCGGGCGAGCCGGGCCAGCATCGCTCGGACGCGCATCCCGCCTTCTACGCCGCCAAGCACGCGCAGGCCAGGTACGCCGAGATCCTGTCCGAGCGGTTGCGGCCGGAGGGGATCCGGGTGATCTCGCTCTTTCCGCCGGACTTCGTTCAGGACGGACCGCGCGTGGCCGGAGCCGAGCTGACCGCCGACTCGGTGGTCGACTGCGTGCTGTTCGCGGTCGGTCAGCCCCGCGACTGCTTCATCCGTGCGTTCTACTTCGAACAGCGAGCTCCTCAGCCGTGATCAGGTTCGTGTGGGTGCCCGCCGACCCGCAGGCCCAGGAGCCCGCGAGCGTGCCCGCGAGGGCGGCTTCGGGCCAGGTCGCTCCGTCGAGGTAGCGCGCCAGGAACGCGGCGACGTACGCGTCGCCGGCGCCGTTCGTGTCGATGACCGGACGGTCCTTGAACTCGATGGCGGGGAAGTGCTGGACCGGTTCGCCGCGGACGTGCAGGTAGCTGCCGTCCGCGCCGGCCATCGCGATCACCACCTCGGCGCGGCCGTTCGCGAGAATCCACTCCACGCCGTCAGCCGGCAGGGAGCTGGCGGAGACGAAAACGATGTCGGACGCGGTGGCGAAGTCCTTGTGATGCTCGTTGCGGCCGTCCCAGTCGTGCAGGTCGGTCGAGATCGAGCGATCGGCGGCGATCGCATCCCCGAGGGCGTCGCGGGCGAAATCCATGATCGAGACGTGTACGTGCTCGGCGCGCCGGATCAACGGGCGCCACAAGTTCGGGTCGACGCGCAACCCGTACGGGTGGCGGCCGTCGTACAGCGAGAGCCGGCGCCCGTCCGGCGAGACCAGGTTCACCGAACGGCGCGTACCGCTCGGATGCAGCGCGAACCGCAGCGGCAGCCCGAGCTCCTGGTACGTCCGGCGAATCCGCTCGCCCTCCGGATCGTCACCGATCACGTCGACCAGGCCCGCCTGCAGCCCAAGCAGATGGCACCCGAGCGCGACACCGTGCCCGGTATGCGCCAAGTACGACTCGATCGGCTCGACCGGAATCGAGTCCAGATCCGCCAACGGCAGCTCCGGCACTCGCACGATCGTGTCGATCCCAACCCCACCGATCACCAACACATCCAACTCCACCCCACCCGTAATACCCGACTTCCACCTCCTAACCCAGCCCTCTTTCGCCAACTGATCTCCGGCACTCCACCTAACCTGCCGACGCTGACTCCAATCAACCGTTTAGCTACACAGAGTCATCGGATTTCGAGGAGATCGCCGGGCCGGCAGTCGAGGGCGTCGCAGATCGCGGTCAGGGTCGAGAAGCGGATCGCCTTGGCGCGGCCGTTCTTCAGGATCGACAGGTTCACCACGGTGACGTCGATGCGCCGGGCCAGCTCGGCCAGCGTCATGTCGCGCTCGGCCAGGAGGCGAGCGAGGTTGACCTGGATCCGGTGGTCGTCGTCCGGCGGCATCACACCAGCCCTTCGGTGTCCGCGCGGAGCCGTACGCCGACCCGGAACGCCTGTGCGAGTGCCGCGACGACGGCCGCGACGCCGAGCGGGAGGAAGGAGATGTGCCAGGAGAACGGCACCTGCTGCTCGAGCGGTGTGCCGACGACGAGGAAGTGGTTGGTGAGGGCGGTCAACAGGCCGTCGCCGAGCGAACCGAGGGCGATCAGGATCGAGATCGCGAAGATTCGGCGCGGGTTGCGTGGTTCGAACGGGTCGCCGGTGCTGAACGTGCGCGCGACCAGGAACAGCAGGTAGAGGCCGAGCAGGATCGGGACCGCGTCGAAGAGGGTCGGCAGGTCGAGCAGGACGCGCTGACCGAGGCTCGGGTCGGCGACGGTCAGCGTCGCGGATTCGGCGGCGGACAACGTCATGCCACCACCCTCAGCGATCGGCTGCGCCGCACCGCTCGCCCCACCTTCCGCGAGCTGCTGCGCCACGCCGCTCACGCCGACCTCTCGGGTTGCGCGGGTGCTGGTCAGGCCGGCGATGTGTAGCGCCGGGATCAGCACTCCGAACAGCCCTTCGATCGCGAAGGCAAGACCGAGCAGACCGGTCAAGGTGTTGCCGTCAGTACGGCTCCAGCCGAGTTTCATCCCAAGTACCCCCATATCGTTTCTCGATACTAACGATAAACGATATGGGGGGCGATCGACACTACTGCTTGATCGGTGCTCCGGTCTTTGCCTGTAGTTCGTCGAAGGTCACTCCATCGGCAAGCTCGACCAGGCGCAGGCCGTCGTCGGTCACGTCCAGGACGGAAAGGTCGGTGATGATCCGGTTGACCACGCCGCGTCCGGTGTACGGGAGGGTGCACTCCTCGAGGATCTTGTGCGACCCGTCCTTGGCGACGTGTTCCATCAGGACGATCACCTGCTTTGCGCCGTGGACCAGGTCCATCGCGCCGCCCATCCCCTTGACCATCTTGCCGGGGATCATCCAGTTGGACAGGTCGCCCTTGGCCGAGACCTGCATGGCGCCGAGGATGGCCGCGTCGATCGCGCCGCCGCGGATCATCCCGAAGGACAGCGCGGAGTCGAAGAAACTTGCCCCCGGCAACGTGGTGACGGTTTCCTTGCCGGCGTTGATCAGATCCGGATCCTCGTCACCGTCGACCGGGTACGGGCCGACGCCGAGGATGCCGTTCTCGGACTGCAGCACGACCGTGACGCCGTCCGGAATGTAGTTCGGTACCAATGTCGGCAGGCCGATCCCGAGGTTCACGTACGAACCGTCCTCGAGCTCTGCCGCTGCCCGGGCGGCCATCTGCTCACGGGTGAGTGGCATCTCAGGCCTCCAGCTTCTCGCGCTGGGCCTCGTAGGCTTCGCGGGGTTGGACCGTACGCTTCTCGATCCGCTTCTCGATGTCCTTGCCGACCGCAACAACCCGCTGGACGTACACGCCGGGCAGGTGGATTTCGTCCGGGTCCAGCTCTCCGGGCTGGACCAGCTCCTCGACCGTGGCGATCGTGACCCGGCCGGCCATCGCGGCGAGCGGGTTGAAGTTGCGCGCGCTGCGGTCGAAGACCAGGTTGCCGTGCGTGTCGCCCTTGAGCGCGTGCACCAGCCCGAAGTCGGTGGTGATCGACTCCTCCAGCACGTACGTCGTGCCGTTGATCTCGCGGGTCTCCTTGGGCTCCGACGCCTTCGCGACCGAACCGTCCGTGTTGTACTTCCGCGGCAACCCACCCTCGGCGACCTGCGTGCCGACCCCGGCGAGTGTGAAGAACGCGGCGATCCCGCAGCCGCCGGCCCGTAGCTTCTCGGCCAGCGTGCCCTGTGGGGTCAGCTCGACCTCCAGCTCCCCGCTCAGGAACTGCCGGGCGAACTCCTTGTTCTCCCCGACGTACGACGAGGTCATCTTGGCGATCCGCTTGTCCGCGAGCAGGATGCCCAGCCCCCAGTCGTCGACGCCACAGTTGTTCGACACGACGCTGAGCCCGGTCACCCCCTTGTCGTGCAGCGCGCTGATCAGCTGCATCGGGTTGCCGCACAACCCGAACCCGCCGACGGCGAGGCTCGCCCCGTCCCCGATGTCCGCCACCGCTTCTTGCGGCGACCCGTACGTCTTGTCCATCAGCTGCTCCGTTGCAGTCGGTGCCGATTAGCTCCCGACTCTAACCAGCCGCGCCGCCCGCCGCGATGTGGCTGACCCCACAATTCGCCGGGGGATATCCCCCGGGGGATAACCCGAGTCCGCTCAGGCGGAGGCCTCGGACGCGTTCAGTACGCCAAGCTCGTGCAGCGCCTCGAAGTGCGCGTCCTCGAGGTTCGGCAGCGTCAGTACGGCGGAGAGGTGGGTACGAGCAGTCGGCAGGTTGCCGGAATGCCGCGCAGCACGAGCCAGACCGATCCGTGCGGCCGCGACGGTCTCCAGCAGGTCAGCGTCCTCACCGATGGACAGTGCGCGGTTGTAGTCCGCGTGCGCGTCCTCCAGCTTCCCCTGCGACCGGTAGAGGTCCGCACGCTCACAGAGCAGTAGTGCGGTCTGTTCGACGAGACCCAGCTGCTCAGCGAGCTCCAGTGCTTCAGTGGTGACATCCAGTGGGTCGTCGACAACCTGCCGGAGGGCAGTGAGAACGAGGAACAGGCCCCACGGGTCATCCAGCATGCGAAAGCGCCCCAGCGCCGTACGCAGCGACTGAGCCGCGTCATCCGGAGCAGCAGCGGTCAGACCGGGGTAACCACGACAGAGCTCCACGGCGGCCCGCGTCCACGCATCACCGGCCTCGTTGCGGTTCAGTACGTCCTCAACCACGTCAGCCGGCTCGAACGGACCGAACACCAGTGACCAGAGCAGCACGGTGATGGAGTACCGGAACGGGCCTGTGGTCGTCAGTACGATCTGCTGCGCCAGCTCCACCTGCTCCTGCTCAGCTGACGCGGCTCCGTGGATCACGGCAAGCAGGTACTCCTCGTCCAGCCCCACTGGAACAGTACGGCCGAGCATGCTCAGTACGCGCTCGGCTGCCGCGGCAGCCTCGTCCTGCAGCCCGTTCGACCACCAGTACGCCGAGTAACGCGCAACCAGCCGGAGGGCGGTACGCAGGTCGCTCTCACAGGCGCGTTCTATCGCGCTGACGACCTGGTCCGCCTCCAGACTGTGTACGTCGCCGGAGTCCCCCAAGTTCACGTGCCTCATTGTCTCGTGCTCGTGTTAACACCGTGTCACGGGGGTCACTGGGGTTACTGGGCTTACCGGGGGTCAGAACCGCAGTACGCCCCAGTGCGCCGGCAGGTGCATGTCCTCCACGCCCTGCGGCGACCAGACCCAGAACTCGCTCGCGGCACCCTTCACGTACGCCCCGTCGACCACCTCGTGCGGCCACTGGCAGCGCATCAGGTTCATCCGCCACTCGTCACCCGGGTTCGGTGGGGTCGCCCGGCCCTTGTTGTACGCGGCCAGGTCGGCCCACGGAACAGCCAGCTCCGCCGACCAGCCGGTGTCCGTGTCGGACGGGTCGTTGACCGAACCGTCGATGTGGATCGCGGTCCGCAGACCAGGCAGGTTCGACGGGTCGATCGGTACGCCACCGTCGAAGTACGGCTTCGGCAGCGTCAACTCCCAGATGGTGCCGAGTGGGTTGATCTCGAACTCGTAGTAGTTCAGCCCGTCGCCGTCCGGGTCCAGGAACAGTTCGAAGTTGTTCTCGAAGTACAGCCTGCTGTTGTGCTCGGTCATGGTCGACCAGACGTGCGGCTCCTCCAGCAGACCGCCGACATACAGGTACTGGTCGTCGTACATCAGCTTCGACCGGGTCCGGAACCGCGGCGCCGGGCCGTCGGCGATCGGGACGAAGTCGGTGGTCCAGGGCGCGGCCGCCCAGGCGGGATCGGTCAGAGTGCCGTCCAGGTTCGGCGTGGTGGTGGTCCGCGGGCACTCGTAGACGGGCAGGTCAGGCATCGGCACGCTCCAGCAGTCGGGCGACGAGATTGGCGAGCAGGAAGGTCAGAGCGGTCAGTACCGGCACGACGGCGATGATCCAGGGCGAGTCCAGGTGACCGGTCAGGAACGCGACCACCAGCGCCACCATGAACGCCACCCCGAGGAACGGGATCAGCCGCGGGTGCGGCATCGCGAGCCGGCTCAACGCCAGCCCACCGAGCACCACCGTGACCACCACGATCAGCACCAGTAGCGGAAGCCCGAGGGCGCCGCAGTTGGTGGTGTCCCGGAACCGTTCGCAGCCGCGCTCACTCAGCCACACCAGCGCGATGGTCGCGAACCCGCAGAGCAGTCCGACAACGGCCAGGATCAGCAACGGCGGCAGCGGCGGGGCGTCGTACCGCCCCTTGCGCTGCTGCTCGGCCTCATCCGCGGCGTCCAGAACGGCTTCCAGATCATCCGGCATCCGGTCGTCGTCGTCCTCCTGGCTCATTGCGGCAGGCTATCGGGCTCCCAGCCCGTACGGGGCGAGGTGCAGGATGTCGTACAGCACGCGGCGGTCCAGTACGTTGCCCTCCGCCTGCAGCCACACGAGCAGCTCGCCGGCGGCTGACTGCGCCGGGAGGAGCGTGACGGCGGCGTCCGGGGCCGACTGGGTGGTGATGCCGCTCTGGCCGTCCACTACTGGGTGGACGATCAGGAAGCCGCGTACGGCCAGCGACGGGTGCCGCGTACGCCACGCCGTCAGCGCAGTGTCGAGCTGGGGGCCCGCTACTGGGCGTCCGTTGCACACCAGTGAGCCGTAGGCGTCCAGAGTGTATGAACCCGGCGGTCCGATCAGAGATGCGACCAGCGCCATCCGGTGGCCGTTGAGGAGCAGGTGGCTGACAGCCAGGTCGCCGATGCGGGCACCGTGTACGAGCTTGGCGGCCGGGAGCATGGAAACGACCGCGTCCAGGACCGTGGCGGTACGGCGGTGGCGGAGGACGTCATCCGGGGCGAGCCAGGCCGCGCGGCCGTCGTCGATGAGCGGTTCACCCGGGCGGCCCCAGAGGTTGAAGTCGTACGCGGCGGGTGGGTCGATGGTGGTGTCCAGCGCATGCACTTTCGACCAGCGTCTGGTGAGGAAGCTGACGCCGAGAAGACCGGCCAGCAGAGCGGCAAGCACCGTACGGTCGAGTGTGCTGAGGGTGTTGTTCGTGGAGAACAGGGTCCAGGTGCCGCCGAGGGTGACCACCACGCCGTACGCCTTGAACAGGCGGTGCAGGGGGATGCGGCGGCTCCAGTGCGGCGGCGCGGCCAAGACGACGGTGGAGGCAAGACCGACCGCGATCGCAATGGACCAGCCACCGCCGAGGTTGCTCCCAAGAAAAACCAGCACGACGCCAACGGCGTACACCCCCAACGCCCCCAACGCAGCCCCCCGCCCCCGCCCAAACCCCGGCCAAACCTCAACCGCCCCAACCCCCGGCACCCAACCCCCACCACCCCACTCCCCACCAGCCCCAACCCCCGCCCCACTCCAATCCCCACCAGCCCCAACCCCCGCCCCACTCCAATCCCCACCAGCCCCGGCCCCACCCCACTCCCCACCAGCGCCCCCAGATCCAGCACCAGCCCCACCCGCGCCCGGACCACCCGCCCCAGCTCCACCGCGCGTGCCACCATCCCCACCAGGTGCGCCGCCTCCGCCACCAGCGCCTGTCGCGCCACCAGCACCACCGCGTGCGCCGGCTCCATCAGCTGACCCCGGCCCGCGGCCGGCTCCGCCACCAGCACCGCCGGCTCCGCCACCAGCACCGCCGGCTCCGCCACCAGCACCGCCGGCTCCGCCACGCGCTCCAGCTTCGCCGCCAGCGGTTGTTGTGGTGCCTGCGGTACCGGTCTGGCCGGTGAGGTGGTGGTCGTAGGCGGCTCGTTTGGTTGGGTCGGAGAGGGTGGTCCACGCCTCCTGCACCACCCGGAACAGCGCCGCGCTCCCGCCCTGGTCGGGATGTACTTGGCGGACGAGCTTCCGGTACGCCGTCTTGATCTCCGCGGTCGTGGCGGTCCGCTCGACGTTCAGGACCTCGTAGTGATCCGGCCCGCTCAACCCCAGCACCTCCGCGACGTGCCCGGTAACGCACTCAGGGCCAGCCACCGTAGTGACTGGCCCTGAGTGTTGGTCGGGCTGACAGGATTTGAACCTGCGACCTCTTCGTCCCGAACGAAGCGCGCTACCAAGCTGCGCCACAGCCCGAAGTCGCGAGTAGCTTACATGGGCTCAGCGTCCGAGCGAAATCGGGTTTACCCGGGGCACCAGAGTGAGCAATGTCGCCTCCGGCCGGCACGCGAACCGGACCGGCGCGTACGGCGACGTACCGAGCCCCGCCGACACGTGCAAAGCCGCCTGCCGGCCCGCGTACCCCCAGGTCGAGAGCCCCTTCACCCGGGACGTGTCGAGGTCGCAGTTCGTCACCAGCGCACCGTAGAACGGCACCGCCAACTGCCCACCGTGCGTGTGTCCGGCCAGCACCAGCGGGTACCCGTCCCCGACGAACGCGTTCAGGACCCGCTGGTACGGCGCATGCGTGACGCCGATCGACAGGTCAGCACCCGGATCGATCTCACCGGCCACATCCGCGTACCGGTCGCGCCTGATGTGCGGATCGTCGGTCCCGGCGAAGTCCAGGCGCAGACCGTTCACCTTCAGCGTCGCCTTCAGATTGTTCAGGTCGACCCATCCGGCGTCACTGAACGCGCGACGCATCTCCTCGTACGGCAGATCCGGACCGTGCGGCTTGTGCCGCTGCTTGGTCGCCGGCAGCAGGTACTTGCCCGGGTTCTTGAAATGCGGCTTCCAGTAGTCGTTGGAGCCGAACACGAACACGCCGGGAAGATCGAGCAGATCCCCGTACGCACGGAGCAGCGGGCGGACCGAGTCTTCATGCGCGAGGTTGTCGCCGGTGGTGACGACCAGGTCCGGGTCGAGTGAGGCCAGTTCACTCACCCAGCGGATCTTGCGTTCCTGCGCCGGCATCAGGTGCAGGTCGGACAGGTGCAGCACCTTGAGCGGCGCCGTACCCTCCGGGAGCACCGGCACGGTGAAGCGGCGCACGGTGAACCAGCGGACCTCGATCCCGGCCGCGTACGCGACGCAGGCGGCACCGACGGCACCGGCGACGGCCGTGGTCTTCAACGTGGCACTGGCGATCCCGCGCAAGCTCATTGCTCCAGCCTGCCACAATCATGGTCATGTCCAACTCCGGAATGAAGCAGCGCCTGCACGACGACATGACCGCCGCCCTGAAGGCGCGCGACGAGATCCGCAAGTCGACCCTGCGGATGGCGCTGACCGCGATCACCAAGGCCGAGGTGTCCGGCAAGGAGGCCCGCGAGCTCGCCGATGCCGAGATCGTCGACGTACTCAGCTCCGAGGCGAAGAAGCGCCGCGAGTCGGTCATCGCGTACCGCGACGCCGGCCGCGCCGAACTCGCCGACAAGGAACAGGCCGAGGCGGACATCCTGGCCGAGTACCTGCCCGGGCAGCTCACCGAGGACGAGATCAAGACCCTCGTCACCGAAGCCATCACCAGCACCGGCGCCGCCGACCTGGGCCCCCGCGGCATCGGCAAGGTAATGGGCGCCCTCCAGCCCAAGGTCAAAGGCAAAGCCGACGGCGCCATCGTCTCCGCCGAAGTAAAACGCCAACTAGGCGCCTGACCCACGCACCCCACCCGGCCACATTGCACAAACGTGCAATGTGGCCGCTCGCCGTTTACCCCACCCACGAGCCCCGGTAGCGTTCGCCGCACCAACGGCGCCGAACGGAGACGCACGGTGCAAGATCAAGCGTTGCGCGATCAGAGCCGGTCAACGACCACACGCGATGGCGGCTGGATCGCCGGGGCGAGCTATCTGGCGCTCGCCGCAATGGGCCTGCTGCTCGGGTTCCCGGCGCTGATCGGGGACCTGCTCGTCCGGCAGATCGCCGGAAGCATGCAGGACGCTCCCTGGGCACCCTTCGGCGATGACGCCGACGGAAAGACCTGGTTGAGCGTACTCATCGTGCTCGTGATCGGCGTACCTCTGGTGGCCGCGGCGGTCATGATCAGCAGGGCGACCCGCAAGAACCAGCAACTTCCAAGGGGTGATGGTCAGCGGTTGCCGCGGCCGGGTTTGCCGTTGGGGGGTTTGGTCGAGTTCTGTGGCTCGTTCGGCTGCTGGCCTTGTTTGTTGCCGTTGGAGACGTAGATGGTGACCAGGGAGCCCTCGGGGGCGCCGTCGCGCTGACGGGGGTCGGTGTACGCGACGGTGCCGGCGGCTTCTTCGGAGTTGACGGTGCCGGAGGCAACTGTTGCCTCGAAACCGGCCTGCTTGAGCTTGTTCGAAGCGTCGTCGGGGTTCATGCCGTTCACGAACGGCAGGTCCTTCACGTTGCCGCGGACGACGATCGAGCTCGGGGCGGTGAAGCGTGTGGTCGGGTACCCCTGCAAGGCTGACTTCATCGCGGCTTCCCAGATCGGGCCGGCGGTCCCGGAACCCGACGCGTCCCGCATCTTCTCGCCGTTCAGCGTCTGGCCGATCAGCTGGTGGTACGGCGGGGAGGCGTCGGCCACCACGGCGGCCGCGGCCAGCTTCGACGAGTAACCCGCGTACCAGACGGCCTTGGCCTGGTTGATCGTTCCGGTCTTGCCGGCCAGGTCACTGTTGCCGAACTTCAGCTTCGACCCGGTTCCGCCCGCCTCCATCACCTGGTGCAGGACCGCGTTGACGCCGTCGGCGACCTCTGGCTTCAGCACCTGCTTGCAGTTCGCGCCCGGTGTCGACATCGACTTACCGGCGGAGTCCTTGATCGACGTGATCAGCCAGGGGACGCAGTACATGCCACGAGCAGCGAAGGCAGCGTAGGCGGCGGTCAGCTGGAGCGGCGTCACATAGTCGATACCGAGCGTCATCGACGGTACCTGCTGGAGCGGCTCGCCGGATTGGGCGTTGTACAAGCCGAGGTTGGCGGAGATCCTGGCGATCGAGCAAAGGCCAGTCTGCTGAGACAACTGAAGGAAGTAGGTGTTCGTCGACTTCTGCGCGGCCTGGATCATGGTCGGATCCGGCACGTTCTTGGTCGAGTTCTTCGGCGTGTAGTCCGGCGCGGACGTGGTGCCTTCGCAAGTGCTGAACTTCTTGCCGCTGAGGTCGATCGTGTCCGGAGAGTTGATCTTGTAGTTCAGCGGAAGGCCCTTCTGGATCGCTGCCGCGATCGTGAAGGCCTTCATCGTCGAGCCGATCTGGTAGCCGCCGTAACCGCCCGCGTAGCTCTTCCCGACGTTGTAGTTGTACGCGGTCTGCCCGCGCTTGTTGCCGTACGTGCGGCTCTGGGCCATCGCCTTCACAACGCCTGTGCCCGGTTCGACGATCGTGATCGCGGCGACGGCCTGGTCGGTCGGCTTCGAGTGGGTGTCGATCGAGCGCTGGGCGGCGGCCTGGATCTTCGGGTCCAGGGACGTACGGATCGTCAGGCCGGCGGTCTTGATGTAGTTCGACGCCTCGCTTCGGGTCTTGCCGAAGGCTTTGTTGTTCTCGAGCTCTGAGACCACGTACTCGCAGTAGAACGGGTACGGGCCGTTGGCGCAGCCGAGTTTGTTGGGGCGGACCTTGGCTGGGTCGATGACGGGGGTTTTGAGGGCCGAGTTGGCTTGGGAGAGGGAGATGACGTGGAGTTCGAGCATCCGGCGGATGACCACGTCGCGGCGGTCCTTGGCGCGTTTGGCGTTGTTGGTGGGGTCGTAGCCGGTGGGGTTCTTGACCAGGCCGGCCAGCATCGCGGCCTGGGCGAGGGTGAGCTGGGAGGCGTTCACCGAGAAGTAGTGCTGCGCGGCCTGCTGGATGCCCCAGGCGCCGTCGCCGAAGTTGGCGAGGTTGAGGTACTTCTCCAGGATCTCGTTCTTCGAGTACTGCTTCTCGACCGCGACCGCGTACCGCAGCTCGGCGACCTTGCGCTGGTACGTGTCGGCGGTCGCCGCGGCGACTTCTTCGGGCGTCTTCGCCTTCTCGACCAGGCTGATCTTCACGTACTGCTGGGTGATGCTCGAACCACCCTGCTGCACCGACCCGGACGACTGGTTCTGCAGCAGCGCGCGGAGCGTGCCCTTCATGTCCAGCGCGCCGTGCTCGTAGAACCGGTCGTCCTCGATCGCGACGATCGCCTTCTGCATGATCGGCGCGACCTGGCTGAGTTTCACCGGCACCCGGTTCTGCTCGGCGAGGGTCGCGATCAGCTTGCCGTCGGCGGCGAAGATCTGGCTCTTCTGCTTGAGCGGGACCTCGTCGAACTGCTGCGGCAGATCCTGCAGCGTTTCGGAGGTTTTCTGGGTGGTGAACCCGGCCAGACCGGCGAACGGGATGGCGAGACCGGCGGCCAAAGCCCCCGAAAGCATGCTCACCCCAAGGAACAGAACCACCGATTGGACGACTCCCCGGTCGCCTTTCTCCCGCACGCGCATGGTTATAGAGACTACGGGATGGCCCGTTTGGGTTACGGCGATGACTATGAGTTCGGTCACACTAGCTGGACAGGATTCGTCCGAAAGGACGATAAGCCCGCGCGTGTCGCGCGGGCTTATCGTCTACAGCTACCTCAGGCGGCGTACTGGTGCGCCACGACCTCGGCCGGTTCCAGGGCCAGGTCCAGTACTTCGCGGACGTCGCTCACCGGGTGCACGGTCAGCTCGGCCAGTACGGACGCGGGCACGTCCTCCAGGTCGGGCTCGTTCCGCTTCGGGATCAGGATCGTGGTCAGCCCGGCCCGGTGCGCCGCGAGCAGCTTCTGCTTCACGCCACCGATCGGCAGTACCCGCCCGGTCAGTGACACCTCACCGGTCATCGCGACCTCCGAACGGACCGGCCGTCCGGACAGCAGCGACGCGAGCGCCGTTGTCATCGTCACACCAGCCGATGGTCCATCCTTCGGGACAGCACCGGCCGGTACGTGGATGTGGGCGTTCCGTTCGGCCAGATCACCGACCGGCAGACCCAGCTCCGCGCCGTGCGAACGCAGGTAGGACAGGGCGATCTGCGCCGACTCCTTCATCACGTCGCCGAGCTGTCCGGTCAACGTGACCCCGGTCGGGCCGGTCTCCTTGTCCGCCAGCGACGCCTCGACGAAGAGCACGTCACCACCGGCACCTGTCACGGCAAGACCGGTCGCCACGCCCGGTAGCGCCGTACGCTCCGCCGACTCCGGTGTGAACTTGGGCGACCCCAGGTACTTCTTCAGCTCACCAGAGCCGACCGTCAGGGCACCCAGTTCCTCACCCAGCGCCAGCTGAGCCGTGACCTTCCGCAGCACGCGCGCGATCGAGCGCTCGAGCTGCCGGACCCCGGCCTCCCGCGTGTACTCACCCGCGAGCACCCGCAGCGCCGAGTCCTGGACGGTCACTTCGTCCGCCGTCAGGCCCGCCCGCTCCAACTGTCGCGGGAGCAGGTGGTCACGGGCGATGGTGACCTTCTCGTCCTCGGTGTACCCGTCCAGCTGCACCAGCTCCATCCGGTCCAGCAACGGCCCCGGGATCGAATCCAGCACGTTCGCCGTGGCCAGGAAAACCACGTCGGACAGGTCCAGCTCGACCTCCAGGTAGTGGTCCCGGAAGGTGTGGTTCTGCGCCGGGTCGAGGACCTCCAGCAGCGCCGCGGTCGGGTCGCCCCGGTAGTCCGCGCCGACCTTGTCGATCTCGTCCAGCAACACCACCGGGTTCATCGAACCGGCTTCGGTGATGGCCCGGACGATCCGGCCCGGCAGCGCGCCGACGTACGTACGCCGGTGACCGCGGATCTCGGCCTCGTCCCGGACACCGCCGAGCGCGACCCGGACGAACTTCCGTCCCATCGCCCGCGCGACCGACTCACCCAGCGACGTCTTGCCGACACCAGGCGGCCCGACCAGCGCGAGTACAGCGCCACTGCGGCGACCGCCGACGACGCCGAGACCACGGTCCGCGCGACGGCGCCGTACGGCCAGGTACTCGGTGATGCGCTGTTTCACGTCGTCCAGCCCGGCGTGGTCCGCGTCCAGTACGGCCCGCGCCTCGCGGATGTCGTAGCTGTCCTCGGTGCGATCGTTCCAGGGCAGTTCGAGCACGGTGTCCAGCCAGGTCCGGATCCAGCCGACCTCGGGGGACTGCTCGGCGGTCCGCTCCAGCTTGTCGACCTCCGCCAGCGCCGCCTTCGCGACGTGCTCGGGCAGATCGGCCGCCTCGACGCGGGCCCGGTAGTCCTCTTCCTCGGACTCGGCCTTGCCGTCCAGCTCGGCCAGCTCCTTGCGGATCGCCGCCATCTGCTGGCGCAGCAGGAACTCGCGCTGCTGCTTCTCCATGCCCTCCTGGACGTCCTTCTGGATCGTCTCGGAGACCTCGAGCTCGGCGAGGTGGTCCTTCACCCAGCCGATCAGCTTCTCCAGCCGCTCGGACACGTTCGCGTTCTCGACCAGCCAGGACTTCTGCTCGTTG